>NZ_CP010535.1:352500-2752500 GCF_001430825.1 Sediminicola sp. YIK13
AATATGGCACTTTTTTGTTTTGGGTGGTGCCATAAGCCATTGGCTATTTATTTATATAGATGTAATCTAACTAATTAGAATGTCTTTGTACTCTTCAAAAAAGGCTTCAAATTGTAGCATATGTTCATTCAAAAAGACCATGGTCTCTTGCCAACTATCCTTGTTGTGGATAGATACTCCCTCTAGAACCATATAGATTCTTGATATTTCTTTTTGATTTTCCAAGACATAGGAATCATTGAAAATAGCTCCTGGTAGAAATTCTTCAATCAGAATGGATTTTAAGGAAAGTAGTTTTTCCCAAAGTTCAATTCGTTTTTCTAAATCATGGTGATCCAAATCCAACGAAACCATGGCGGTTTTGGTATCAAAATGGAATTTAAAGGAGAAATCTTTAACTGTTGTATTGTACAGGATCCATTTTCTAGGAAAGGATTTTCCAAAGGATATCCAAAAGTCCTCCCGCAATTTTCGTGATGCTTCCTTGCTGAACATTTATAAGAGATAGGCTATGGCGATCCCAAAGATGATCACCACTAATTTTCGTAAATTAAACTTATGCCCCTCCGAGCTTTCAAAGAGGATGACGGTAGAGATATGGAGAAACACCCCAATAACCACAGCTGTAATTGGCGCATAGTACTGTTCTATGATCGGCAAATTGGCCGCCAATAGACTTCCCAATGGGGTCATTATGGCAAACAACACTATAAAAAATACCGCATTGCGCAGTTTGATCTTCGAATTGATAAAAAATATACTGAGAATAATGGCAATGGGAACTTTGTGTACCAGGATGCCATAAAGTATTGTTTGGTGTTTCTCAATGGGGATTCCTTCCAATAGGGAATGAAGGGAAAGACTAATGAATAATAGCCATGGAAAGTTTGTTTTTTCCGTGTCCAAATGAACATGTCCGTGTTCTGCACCCTTGGAGAAAAACTCCAGAAATATTTGAAATAGAATTCCGAGCATCACACAGAGGCCAATTGTTTTTGGGTCGGAATTTTCGTAGACTTCTGGAAACAATTCAAAAACCGTAAGGGCTAAAAGAAAGGCCCCGCTAAATGCCAAAACTAATTTGAAGGCTTCCTTGTTTTTTGGTTTTACCATTAGAACAAAGGCAAAACTTAATAATACCGCTAGAATGGGTAATAAATAGATCATGTAAAATTGGTTAATGCTCGGTACTATTTAATTGTACAGTGTAATTGGGGTAAAATTAATGTATTTTTGCGGTATTCTTTAAAGTAAGTATGGACAATAATTTTAAAATGGTAGCCAAAACCTTATTTGGTTTTGAGGAGATATTAGCAAAGGAATTGCGCAATCTTGGCGCAGCAAATGTAGAGGAAGGAGTTAGAAGCGTTTCTTTTGAAGGCGATAAAGGTTTTATGTACAAAGCCAACCTTTGTCTAAGGACCGCAATAAAAATTGTGAAGCCGGTGCATTCTTTTTCAGTAGTTGACGAGAACGACCTTTATAAGAAAATATATCGAATGGATTGGAGTGAATACCTTTCGGCGGACACTACTTTTGCCATTGACACTACAATCAATTCAGAGAATTTTACACACTCCCTTTACGTTTCACAAAAAGTTAAGGATGCTATTGTGGATAAATTTCGAGATACGGATGGTCGTAGGCCAGATGTGGATATAAAATTCCCGGATGTTCGTTTAAATATTCATATACAAAAAGAACATTGTAACGTTTCCATGGATACCTCAGGAAGATCCCTACACCAAAGAGGATATCGTACGGCCACCAATATAGCTCCGATAAATGAAGTTTTGGCCGCGGGCTTGCTGCTTTTAAGTGGCTGGGACGGACAATGTGATTTTCTGGATCCTATGTGTGGGAGTGGTACTTTTTTAACGGAAGCCGCCATGATTGCCTGTAACATTCCGGCAAATATCAATAGAAAGGAATTTGCCTTTGAAAAATGGTCAGATTTTGACGAAGAGCTTTTTGAAAAGATAGTGGATGTCAGTCTAAATAAGACAAGGGAGTTCCATTTTAAAATCGTTGGGTATGATAAGGCACCTTCGGCTGTGGCCAAGGCAAAGGATAACGTTAAGAATGCCAACTTATCGGAGTACATTACCATTGATAGAATGAACTTTTTTGAGACGGATAAGTTTACAGAAAAACACTTACATATGGTATTCAACCCTCCATATGGAGAGCGATTGGATATTGAAATGGAAAGTTTCTATGCTTCCATAGGAGATACGCTAAAACAAAAATATCCAGGAACAGACGCCTGGTTCATTACTTCCAATTTGGAGGCATTAAAGTTTGTAGGATTGAGGCCATCAAGAAAAATAAAGGTTTTCAACAGCCATTTGGAATCAAAGTTGGTGAAGTATGTCATGTATGAAGGAAGTAAAAAAGCCAAATTCAATCAACCTTCCTAGTATATGAAACCAAAGTTTAAGGCCTTTCTTTTCAATTTTATTGGGTTTGCTGTCCTTTTTGTAATTATCAGGACCATCATGTGGTTTCTGTTGTCGAGCGACAGTATTTTTTTGGCAATAGTTGCAGCTGTATTGGCTTCTGTCCTGTCGCCGAAATTTGCTGTTTCCAGGACTAAAGAAGGAGAAAAACTGTTTATGAAATGGGTGTTTATAAAAGGGCTAAAGGAAATTTGATCTATTTTTCAACTTCTTTCTTTGTCGCCTTTTTTGCCTTTTTGTAAAGCGGGATAAAATAGGATATGGAATAGTTGTAACTGGCACCAAAGTTACTGCCATCGGTAACCTTATTAAATCCAGGTATCCACAGGGTTGGAAATTCGTCGGATTGTTTTTGGGTGACCAAAAAGTCCAAACGTACGCTTGCCCCCAAGTAGATATTGGCAAATAACTCCACTTTTGTTCCAAATACTAGTTCTAACCATGATGCATTTAAGCCACTGAATTCTCGACCGGGTGATTGGCCATCGGCAAAACCGTCTGCGTTCCAATATCTATTACTGTCAAAAACGGAGTAATCGTTCAAAGTTTGGCTGAAAGTGCTTACAGCATACCTGCCACCCAAAAAGATTGTATTGTCCATCCCATACCAGTTCTGGTAGGTATTGTAATCTACCCCTGCTTTTATATAACTACCAGAAGAAGTGAAATTATATAGATCTTCCTGCTTGGTTCGGTCTTCATTACCTAGTTCTGCTGCAAGGAATAGTTTTTGGGTCAATCTGTAATCGCCCACGAGTTCCAGTCCCGTATAATCATCATTGAAAAAAGACAGTGCCAATTTACTGAGGTCAGCCCCTACACGAAGGCCATAGGACTCCTTTTTAACTACGGTGTCCTTTGGTTGTAGGTCAATGGATTTACTCTGAGAGTGCCCTGCAATAAAGCCCAAAAGGAAGAAAACACTAATGAAATATCTTAACATGGGCTGTAGCTTGATCGTTAATAGTGGTTTGGACAACTTCTATTTCTTTTATCCAGTTATCTGTATCTGAAGTTAGCGTTCCATTTAGGCTGGCGTAATTCGCTATAAAACCACAGGCACGTGATACGAAAACTTCTTTGGTTTCATAATTAAAGGTAACAACATCTGCATTTCCAGTTTCCTCATTGGAGCTATTGGAGGCTGAATTTGATATGAATACGAATGAGGTGGTTGGACTATTGATCCGTAAAGGTAGTTCTACTAGATCCAGGTCGGTTCTGTCTGGCACGGTATTGACGGTAAACTCTTGATCGATACCGGCCACCCTCAATTTTGTCACTCTTTTGACCGTTGCAGTATCGTTGATATCGTAAAAACCTACAACCAAGAGGGGAGTATCCCCATCTACACAAATATCATCTTTCTCACAGGCGGAAAAAGAAATGATTATCATTAGAATAGCGCCAATGGCCAGTATTTTTTTCATGAACAAAATTGAATAGTTCTACAACCAGTGGTTAGGTTCTTTTTTCCAAAAGTACAACATTTTCCACATGGTGTGTTTGCGGAAACATATCTACAGGTTGTAATTTGGTGATTTTGTAAAGGTCTTTCATCAATTCCAGATCCCTCGCCTGTGTGGCACTGTTACAACTTACATAAACCACCTTTTTTGGGGCAATATTCAAAATTTGTTGCACCACATCCTTATGCATGCCATCCCTTGGGGGATCCGTGATTATTACATCTGGTTTGCCGTTGGCGGCAATAAATCCGGCGTTGAAGATGTTTTTCATATCACCTGCAAAAAAGGCAACATTTTCTATATTGTTTAGTTTTGCATTGGCTTTTGCATCTTCAATGGCCACAGGAACTGCCTCTATCCCTACTACTTTCTTGGCTTGCTTTGCCACGAATTGGGCAATAGTCCCCGTACCGGTGTACAGATCATAAACCAGTTCATCTCCTGTAAGTCCTGCAAACTCCCTGGTTATTTTATAAAGTTCGTACGCCTGATCCGAATTGGTTTGATAAAAGGATTTCGCGTTTATCTTAAACTTTAACCCTTCCATTTCTTCAAAGATATGATCACGTCCTGCATAACATTCAATCTTTTGATCGTAGATCGTATCGTTTTGCTTTTGGTTGATCACATATAACAATGAAGTGATTTCAGGGAAGGTTTCCTTCATAAAATCCATCAAAAGTGTCCGTTGTTCCTGGTTATCTTCAAAGAATTGCACCAATACCATGATTTCCCCATTAGAGGAGGTTCTGATCATTAGCGTTCGCAATAATCCTTCTTGATTTCTGGGATTAAAAAAAGGAAGCCCGTGTTTATTCGCAAAATCTTTGACTGCCAAGCGTATGGCGTTGGACGGGTCAGCCTGTAAGTGACATTTTTTGATGTCCAAAATTTTGTCCCACATTCCTGGTATATGGAAGCCAAGTGCATTTCTGTCCTCTATTTCGTCTTTTGAATTAATTTCATCATACGTGAGCCATCGGCTATCCGAGAAAGAGAATTCCATTTTGTTCCGGTAAAAATATTGTTTTTCGGAACCTAGGATTGGGGTAATTGTCGGCAATTCTAAATGCCCAATCCGTATTAAGTTATTTTCTACTTCCTTTTGTTTGTAAAATAATTGGTGCTCATAGGCCATATCTTGCCATTTGCAGCCCCCGCAAACTCCAAAGTGTTGGCATTCAGGTTTTGTTCTCTTATCGGATAAGGTGTGGAATTTTATAGCGGTACCTTCAAAATAAGCTTTTCTTTTTTTGGTGGTCTGTACATCAACTACATCACCTGGAACTGTGTTGGTTAGAAATATTACCCGTCCGTCTGGTGCCTTGCCTATTGTTTTTCCCTTCGCCCCTGCATCTATTACCTGTACATTTTCGAAGATCTGTCTTTTGTTCTTTTTGCGCATGTGGCAAAAGTAAAATCTTTTTACAAAACTATGGGGACCACGGACCTAAAATCTATCTAAAGTTTTAGGGGTATTTGTATTCTTAGTGGTATTAGTAAGGCTAGAATTTAACCTATTGATTTTTGAATTTCCTTTAAATCACAGATACACGAATAAATATGTATTTTTTAGGAATATTTTTATTGGAATTTAAAAGGGAAGGCAAATTTTCCCCTGGGCATTAATCTATTTGCATTAAAAAGGGTGTTGGACAAATACGCCCAATAAATTAAGGGGTTTGGGGTATAACAAAGCGTTAATATACTTTATAATCCCCATAATTATTTGTAATTTGCAGCCACTTCATAGGATGATTTCTCTCCTTAAGCAGGAATCATATAAGTTTTATTTAAAAAGTAGAAATCATGTCAGTTTTAGAACGATTAACTTCTGAGGACGCCATAGCAATGGAGAATGAGTACGGAGCACATAATTACCATCCATTACCTGTTGTATTAAGTAGGGGTGAAGGTGTTTATGTGTGGGATGTTGAGGGTAAGAAATATTACGATTTCCTCTCTGCCTATTCCGCAGTAAACCAAGGGCATTGCCATCCGAAAATTGTTGGAGCCATGGTAAAACAGGCGCAAACATTAACATTAACATCAAGGGCATTTTATAATGATATGCTCGGGAAGTTTGAGAAATACGCATCGGAAACCTTCGGATTCGATAAACTGTTGCCTATGAACACAGGTGCCGAGGCTGTAGAAACTGCGCTGAAGATCTGTAGAAAATGGGCTTATGAGAAAAAAGGGATTCCTGAAAATGAAGCTGAAATAGTTGTTTGTGAGAACAATTTTCACGGGCGTACCACAACAATCATCTCTTTTTCCAATGATGAAGTGGCAAGAAAACATTTTGGACCATACACTAAAGGATTCATCAAAATAGAGTACGATAATTTACAGGCCTTGGAAACGGTCTTGAAAACCAATAAAAATATTGCAGGATTCCTCGTGGAACCAATTCAGGGTGAAGCCGGGGTTTTTGTCCCTTCTGAGGGATATTTAGCCAAAGCAAAGGCCTTGTGCGAGGAACACAATGTACTTTTTATTGCTGATGAAGTTCAGACTGGAATAGCCAGAACGGGAAGGTTATTGGCGACTTGTGGTAACTGTACTTGCGCTGATAAGCACTGCAGTGGAACACCAGAAGTAAAACCAGATATTCTAATTTTGGGAAAAGCTCTTTCTGGAGGAGCCTACCCCGTCTCTGGAGTATTGGCAAATGATAATATAATGGGAGTTATTAGACCTGGCAACCATGGAAGTACCTTCGGAGGTAACCCAGTAGCGGCTGCAGTTGGGATGGCCGCATTGGAAGTTATAAAAGATGAGAATCTCGCGCAAAATGCTTTTGATCTTGGTGAGTTGTTCCGTGAAGAATTGAACAAATTCATTCCAAATTGCTCTTTGGTAAATGCTGTTAGGGGTAAAGGTCTATTGAATGCTATTCTGATCAATGATACAGAAGACAGTTCAACCGCATGGGACATTTGTATGGCCCTAAAAGAAAACGGACTTTTGGCAAAACCAACACATGGTAACATCATCCGTTTTGCACCACCTTTGGTTATGACCAAGGAACAGTTATTGGAATGTGTATCCATTATAACCACTACCTTGACAAATTTTGAAAGTGAATTATAAGTAATTAGGAATTAAAAAGCCACTCTTCTTCGGAACAGCGGCTTTTTTATTTTTATACTGACATTCAATTGAAGCTTAGGTAATTTACCCAACCTCTTGAATACGCTATTAAAAAGCTGAAGAGAGGTCTCCTCTTGACCTAGATCTTTTTAATTGTCTCTGTATTTTCTTAATAGCAGATTCGATCGATTTTTCAGGTTCTATGATATTGTACTCCCCCCAAAAATCCGGATCGGAAAAGCCACTGGCCTCATCACTTAAGATGATACGGGACTTCATTTTTTCCCTTGCTTTTAAATTGGCCTTTTCTGTATTTACTTCCCAATCGGTTACGGCCATTTCTGCGGTCATGCTATATACAGAATTGAAAAAACGGTCGTCCCAATTAATTTTAAATTCCAGCAATACGTTGCTATAGCCGTAATACCACCTTCCATCTTTTTCTCTATAATCTACCCTGTAAGCGACATCTGTTGGCCATACTTTGGCATTGGCGGGCTTTTTGCGTACAAATAGTTTTGAGGCCTTGTCCGGGTCGGTAATATTTAAGGAATAAATGGCACTTGTGAGTATTTTGTTTTCAGAATCTATGTACAGTTTCCCTTTGTACAATGGTTCATCAATATAATTGTGCTGTTCAAAATTGACCACAAAGATCAGTCGGTCATTTACCCTGGTGGACTGATCGAAACTAAAAGAATATTTGGAAATATCCTCATCAGTAAATATATACTCCGGATATTTCATGATATCCACATACAACGTATTGAAAGGCCCACCTTCCAGTTTAAGGGCAACGGTATCCAATTTGCTGTAATCCGTGCTCTTGCGAGCTTTGTACAGTTGTATTGCATCTCTTTTGGGTGTATTGTATGGCGCTTTGTAAATGGTGACCACCGCTTCTGAAAGGGATACATTTTTTCTTCTCTTCTTTATGGTCTCCCTGTAAAAAGCAGTCATGATGGTGGGTTCATTAAAATAGTTCTCTCCTTTTTTAGCCAAAGTTTCACGTACCAGTCCTTCCGCACTTTTGGGTACGGTTAGGTTAACCTCCGATAGTTCAATACTGGCAATGTCCAAGAGAATTTCATTATTTTCGGGTCGAAGCTCAGTCAATGAAACTAATTTGGTCTTATAACCTAAGAAAGAGATGCTGATATTGCCTTGTACGGTGCTTTTGGGAATTTTTAGTGAGAATGTACCCTCTGTGTTAGTAACGGTGCTGATATTGGTCCCCTCCAAGCTAAGTGTAGCAAAGACCAAAGGTTTTTTAGAGTCGCTATCCAAGATTTCTCCACTGTAGGAATTGTAATTCATCTCCTGTTGCTCATCTTGGAAATAAACAGAGGCATAGGAATTATCGTGGATTCCAATAAAGGACAATACCAGTATTGCCGTTATGAGGTATTTTTTTTGAAAAATAAAGATATTTCTTAACATGAGAGCAATTTTTTATGAGCAGTACTCCTTTGGGAAGGAGTAACATACATACTCTAAGTTAACGAAAATTGACCAAATTTACTATTTTTTCAGTCGATTTCTATACATATATAGACCATAGTATCTGTTGTTTTTTGGTTTTTTGAAATGTCGCGACTACCTTTTAAAAATAGGTAGAAAAAAATACTAACAATTCTGTTAATTCTTCCGCATACGCTTAGGACCGTACCACAACCAAAAACCGGTAGTGGTAAAAATAAAAAGGGCCACGCCCATTATTGAGGTATAAGCTAGTTTAAATTGCCCATTTTGGGTCCCAAAATAATAGTCGAGCAGGGAGCCATCATGCAATTTTTCTATATAGTCCCCACGTCGTTTTTCTATTAGCAGTAGTTTTCCCGTGGTGCCATCCAGTTGAACACCCCAAAAATCATCTACAAAGGTAAATTTGACTATGCCCTTATCCGTTCTGATTTCCATTCGGTCTACCTCTACATTTGGAGTCGCAGAAATGGAATCCCTATAAATTTTTAATGCCTTTTGGTGTAGCATATCCATTGGTTGCCAATCTGCCAAATTGGAAGAAACTCCTTTTTGGGTCTCGGCTAAGATATAGCCACCGCTATTTTTTTTCCATCCCAACAAGATGCCAGATATGGAAATTATAAAGAAAAAGGAAAATAGCAAAGCGCCCATCGTACGATGCACTTTCCTGAAGATCCTTAATATTCGAGCTTGTTTTTGTCTTTTAGTAGGATTGGACATGTATATTTATAGAGAATTTAAAGGGGTTTGGGTCGGTATTAGTTCACCATAAATAAGGCATTTACAAAAAAGAGTTTGCCATTCTCCCAAAACCCTCGGAACAAAGGGTTGTCTACCATATATACAACTTGACCTCGACCATAATTCTCCACTCCAAAAATTAAGGTTTTCCCAATTTTTTTCTGTGCCTCACTTCCTGCAAATCCGGCAACGGGCATAGTAGCTTTATCTAGATGAACCACGGTTCCCTTATCCAAGTATTCATAAGCATCATCCCCTAATTTTAAGGAAAAATACGTGTCTTTATAGCCATATGCCAAGGGATGTGTTGTGTCTACATTGGTTTTGAAAATAGCACCTGTAATTGCGTTTTTAATACTTTCTCTTTCAGAAACATCATAGGACTCCAAAGATAGAGTAGTGTCTTTTTTACTTTCCCTTGCTTTTATCCCAAAGCCATTTTCTCCATCAATGCCTTTGATAGCTCCTCCCATAGCGATAAGCTTACCTCCACTTTTGACCCAGTCTTTTAAACGTTGTAGCTGACCATCATTAAACGAACTTCCATACCAACCATTGGGCAGTACCAATACATCGTATTTTGAAAGATCCACTTGTTTCCAATAGTCACTATCCAAAATAGACACAGGATACTTTAATTGTTGCTCAAAAAAGTGCCAAATCTCCCCAAACTGCAAGGTGCTTGTGGGTTCCCCTGAGAGAACTGCTATTTTTGTATCGGAGACCATCTGTACTGACGAAGATCCAAAATCCTTTCCTCCATCTACAAACCCTGTAGTGGTAGCAGTCAAGGACTTATTATTATTTCTCGCTGATGCCTCTAAAAGTTGAAGGAAATCCTTCTTATTCTTATTGTCCGCATTGGTGATGATCAAGCTTCCCCTATCGTATTTTTTACCACTTAGGGTAAAGGGCTTGTCCGTGTATCGTACGCGTACTCCTTCTTTTAAAAGTTCTGCCAGAAAACGTGCGTCGTCCATACTGTTCCAATCGGTGATATAGGCATATGCCTGGGGATCAAGAGGCGTATCCGTATTTTTTTCCGTGGCATATGAACTGTTCCCCACTAAACTTTCGGAAGCAATTGCGTCCAATCCATAGGCATAGGGTAGTGACCAGGCGGTAATGTCATAGGTCAAGGAATCACTTAATTTTGCATTGGGCTCAAATAACACTTTTACCAAAGTTCCTTTTGTTTGATTGGTGGAGATGACCAAACTGTTGGATGATGTTTTTGAACTTCCTGATTTTCCCGAGGCATAATCAAACCCTTTGACAGAAGAGCCGTTGCCTGAACCGTATACAATTTGATGTTGGTCTAGAAGTGTGGTAAGTGCCCTTATTTTATCTGCGTCCCCATTAAGGACATAGCTCTTATACTTGTAATTCTTTGGCTGATAAAATTTCCTGAATTCATCATTTAATTTTTTGGAGTTGCCTGCAGCCACCTCAACCGTAGAAATCCCAGTGGTAAAGTGGTGATCAATTCTGTCCTTAAGGGTAAGGGTGTCTCCAATACCAGTGATTATTCCCAAACCTGCACGCCCACTGCCCCCTTGTTCGTAGGTCATTCCAATGGAACCATTGTACATGGGATACGTGTCTCCGTAACTGGGATATAAAAGGTCAAAAACTTCCTTTGTAAAGTAGAACCAACCTTTCGCGTCAAAATATTTCGCATGGTTCTTGCCAATGGTGACCTGAAAATCCCTTTGGAAATCTGTGATCACTTCATGGAAGGGTTCTGCTGCGGGCGCAAAATAATATGGGTTGTTCACACCTTGTTCATGGAAGTCTACATGAACATGCGGCAGCCACTGGTTGTACATTTTTAAACGCTGTTGACTTTCTACTTGTGTTAGCCATGCCCAATCCCGGTTTAGGTCGAACATATAGTGGTTGGCTCTGCCACTTAGCCAACCTTCGCGGTGCTCCTTGCTATTGGGGTCAACATTGTTGGGTGTATTTTTATTTTCATTATACCAATTGACATAGCGGTCACGGCCATCGGGATTGATACAGGGATCTATGATCACTACCGTATTTTCCAAATAGTCCGCTTTATTGGTCAAAAGTTCGTAAATGGTCTGCATGGAGGCTTCGGTACTTACACTTTCATTCCCGTGCACGTTATAACTCAACCAAACAATTGCTTTTGAAGAATTTCCTGTACCTGTGGTGCTTTTTAGATGGTCTTCCCTGATGCTCTCGATGTTTTTAATATTAGTAGCGGAGGACACATAGGCCAGTATAAGAGGCCTGCGCTCATTTGTTTTGCCATACGTGGTAAGCTGTACACGATCAGCCGCTGCTTCTGCCAGATATTCGTAATAATCCACTACTTCATGATGACGGGTAAATTGAGTTCCCAATTCGTATCCTAAAAATTCCGATGGGGATTTTATTTCTTGGGATATGTTTGTTAGTGAATATAAAAAACAGGCAAATAGTAATAAGTGCTTCATATTGGGAACTGTGCTTGGTTATTTTCCAAATCTAACAATAACTGTACAATTTGTAAACAACTTAACGTATTTTTAGGAACTCAAAATTTCAATAATTTTAACTTTACCCAGATTTTAAGCTGCCTATATGAAAAGCGACTGTATACCTTTTAAAAAAACAGGTTATTTTTCCAATCTGATATGTGATTACTTGGACCAAAAAGAAAGTCTGCAGCCTTTTTATAATAGATTTCCAAACCTAGATAATTTTAAGGACCAATTATTGGAGAAACAGGCCAATTTTCCGTTGGAAAATAGGGAAGTGCTTCATAGTGCGATAAAAGAGCAGTATGCCAGTACGACTATTTCGAGATCAACCGAGCTTCATATAGAATTGTTGAAGGACAATTCTACCTTCACTGTAGTAACCGGACATCAATTAAATCTATTTACCGGACCGCTGTACTTTTTATATAAAATTATTTCAACCATTAACTTAACACAGCAATTAAAGGAGGCATATCCCAATTACAATTTTGTACCTGTTTATTGGATGGCCACCGAAGATCATGATTTTGACGAGATCAATTACTTTAATTTCAAGGGTAAAAAATTGCAGTGGAACAAGAAGGCATCTGGTGCCGTAGGCCACCTAAAAACGGATGGTCTGGATGATGTTTATGATATGCTATCCATGGAAATTGGAATAGGTCAAAATGCAGAAGAGTTAAAGGCTTTATTCAAGAGCTCTTATTTGGAACACGATAACCTTACCGATGCCACACGATTTTTGGCCAATGAACTTTTCGGAGATTATGGGTTGGTCATTGTAGATGGCGATGATAGGGAACTCAAAAAATTATTGGTGCCCTACGCTAAAAAGGACATCCTTGAAAATGTATCCTACAAAGCTGTCCACAATACCGCACACAGGTTAGCGCAGTTAGAGGAGAATTACGGTATTCAGGTAAACCCGAGGGAAATCAATTATTTTTATTTAAAAGATGGACTTAGGGAGCGCATCATTGAAAAGGACGGATCTTACTACATTAATGATACTGTTTTAAGTTTTACCGAAAAGGAGCTGTTGGAAGAACTAAAAAGTTATCCAGAGCGTTTTTCTCCCAACGTGATTTCCAGACCCTTGTACCAAGAAATTATTTTACCTAATCTATGTTATATAGGGGGAGGTGGGGAGCTGGCATATTGGTTGGAATTGAAATCCTCCTTTGAAGAAATGGGTGTAACTTTTCCAATCTTGCTATTGAGGAACTCAGCCTTGATCATAACGCAAAAACAGGATGACAAATTAACAAAGCTCAATTTGGATATCGCCGATCTGTTTTTAAAGCAAAGTAGTTTTATCAATAAAAAGATAAGGACCATATCTAATATTGATATAGACTTTTCACCACAAAGACAACATTTGCTAGAGCAGTTCCAGGGACTTTACAACTTGGCAGCACAAACGGACAAGTCCTTTTTTGGGGCAGTGAAGGCTCAAGAGGTAAAACAGCTCAAAGGTCTTGACAATTTGGAAAAGAGGCTGTTAAAGGCCCAGAAACGAAAGTTGAAAGATCATGTAGTGCGTATGACGGAAATACAGAATGAGTTGTTTCCCAATAAATCCCTACAAGAACGCAATTTGAATTTTTCGGAACTTTATTTGGAATACGGCGAAGTACTGATTCCTGTTCTTATGAGTTCATTAAAACCACTGTCCGCCGAGTTTGCCGTACTGACGATGGATTAATTGTTCAAAGGGGGTAAGGGCCAATTATCTAGCATTGAATTTTAAGGGACTAAAAATTGCCCTTCCCAATCGGATTCTTCTTTGGAGTATCTAACCCTAATATGATTAGGTCTTTTTAGTTTTAAATATTCTATTTTAAAAGGATGGATCTCCACCACACAGAAATGATGCTCATCATTTAAATATTCCACAATATCAGGATTTTTGATTTCCTTTCCTGGTGCCTCTGAGGTAGTGTAATCTCTTTTAGATTCTTCAGGAACAGCATCCCAGAGTAATTTTTTACTAGCAGTGTCATTGTTCACTATGGCTAAACCCTCAATGCGTAATTGCAATAGTTTTTCCGGGTGATAGAACAGTAAGCTTACTTTTTTATTTTCTTTTATATGGGTGATTTTTTTTGAACGCTTATCGGTGAAAAAAGTGAGGATCAGATCATCCGTGGCCTGGCGAAGGACAATAGTTCGTAGCCGGGCTACATTATCCAGTCCTACCGTAGCTAGGGTACAGTACCGGAAAGGATGCCCTTTTTCGGTTGCTCCTTTTTGAATTTCCTCTTGTAGCTCTCTAAAAAACGTTGATTCCATGTGCCCTTATTTTCACTAATAAAGATAAAAAATAAAAGAACAGGGTAGGGTATTTTGTTTATAAGTTGTTTAGTGTATAGACAGTGCATAAAGCATAAGTTTCAAATAATAGTAGTTAGGTTAGTTTTCCCAATGAAGATTGGGATCGATTTAAAAGCTCGGGGTGGTTTCCGGGCTTTTTTTTGTTTGGATTTGTAGTAAATCAGAGTTGCCTTCCACTTAAAAAGTAACTCAAAACATTACCTTTGCCAAAAGACCTTGGCCAAATGCACAATATAGATATACAACTGGTGGAAATGACCCTGGATGTCATGAAATATGTCATCAATAGAATAACTAAAACCGCACCAGAATTGGGGCAACCTAAAAAAGAAGAGGAATTGAGAAGTTTGGTGGGGGAAACCATTACTTCAGCTGGCATAGGTGGAGAGAAAGCCTTTGATCTTTTCAAAGATGTTTTAATAAAGGCAACAGTCCCTATTGATCACCCCAGACATTTGGCCTTTGTGCCGGCATCCCCGACAAGAGCTGCTATTATGTTTGATTTGGTCACATCGGCTTCCAGTATCCACGGGGCCTATTGGATGGAAGGGGCAGGAGGTATTTTCTGTGAAAACGAGGCCATGAAATGGTTGGTATCCCTAGCCGGGCTTCCAGAACCGGCCTTTGGAGTATTTACAAGTGGCGGTACGGCAGCTAATTTGTCTGCCATGGTAACGGCACGTGAGAACTGGAGAAAGAACAAGGACAATCTCAATGAAAAGGCCCTTATAATTACCTCCAGCGGGGCACATTCCTCCATTAAGTCCATGGCTAAGGTGATAGATGCCGATGTTGTTTTGGTAGAAACCGAAGACAGTATGTCGGCAGAAATGTTGTCCGACGCTTTAAAGGAGCTAACGCCCCACCAAAGAAAAAGACTTTTCGCCATTGTTGCCACGGGGGGTACTACCAATGCAGGCATCATTGATGACCTCGATGGGATTGCCACAATTTGTGAGCAGGAAAATATTTGGTTTCATGTGGATGCTGCTTATGGCGGCGGAGCCTTGGCCTCTAAATTGGCCAGACCACTTTTTAAGGGGATAGAACGTGCCAACAGCATTACCATAGATCCACATAAATGGCTGTTCTCGCCATACGACTGTGGGGCGATACTTTATAAAAACCCAGAATTGGCAAAAGAGGCACATTCCCAGGAAGGGTCCTATTTGGATATTTTCAAGGATGAAGGAGCACATGGGTTTAATCCTTCTGATTACCAGATCCAATTGACACGAAGGGTAAGGGGGCTACCCTTATGGTTTTCCTTGGCCATGCACGGAACCGATAAGTATGAATGGGCCGTTCAACAAGGCATAGAACTCGCAAACCTCGCAGGAAGGATTATCCAAGACAGCCCGATAGTAGAACTGGTAAGGGAGCCAAGTCTTTCATGTGTACTGTTCAGAAGAAAGGATTGGTCACCAGATGATTACAGAAATTGGACCTACAAAAACCATAGGGACGGATTTGCATTGGTCACCCCAACAAAATGGAAGCATCAAGGGGTTTATGAAACCGTTGCCCGCTTCTGTTTTATAAACCCAGATACCACTGAATCTGATATAAGGGCCATTTTAGATTCTATGAAATAGGCCTAATGTCGAAAATTCCTAAAAAATTATTGCCCTCTAAACTTTCCGTTTTTCAATTTAATACTATTTTTGCCCATGCAAAATAACGTCCTCATTTTAGATTTTGGTTCTCAGTACACACAACTCATCGCAAGAAGGGTTAGGGAACTGAATATTTTCTGCGAAATTAAACCTTACAACCATTTACCTGAAGATCTTTCAGAATACAAAGCGGTAATCCTATCTGGTTCTCCTTTTTCTGTTAGGGCAGAAGATGCTCCCCATCCGGACTTATCTCAAATCAGAGGCAAAAAGCCACTTTTGGGTGTGTGTTATGGGGCACAATATTTGGCCCATTTTAATGGTGGGAGCGTAGAAGGATCAAACACAAGAGAGTACGGTAGGGCCAAATTGTCCTATGTAAAGGAAAACGAACCGTTTTTTGACAAAATTTCCAAGGGAAGTCAAGTTTGGATGAGCCATGCTGATACCATTAAGGAACTGCCCGAGAATACGACGAGATTGGCAAGTACGCACGATGTGGAAAATGCGGCTTATAAGTTTAATGGAGAGGAGTCCTATGCCATACAGTTTCATCCTGAGGTGTACCATACAACAGATGGCAAGCAGCTATTAGAGAATTTTCTGGTTCATATTGCTGGGGTTGCACAGACTTGGACACCTGACGCTTTTGTAGAAACAACTGTAACGGAACTGAAAAGTAAAATAGGTCAGGATAAAGTGATATTGGGACTTTCAGGAGGAGTAGATTCTACTGTGGCGGCCATTTTATTGCACAAGGCCATTGGAAAGCATTTGCATTGCATCTTTGTGAACAATGGGCTTTTGAGAAAAAACGAATTCGAGGATGTGTTGCACCAGTATAAAGATATGGGGCTTAATGTTAAGGGAGTAGATGCTTCGGCACGCTTTTTGGATGCATTGGCTGGAGAGAGTGATCCAGAGAAAAAAAGGAAAGCGATCGGAAGGGTCTTTATTGAGGTTTTTGATGATGAATCACATTTGGTTGAAGATGCCAAATGGTTGGCACAAGGAACCATTTATCCTGATGTTATAGAATCGGTTTCGGCAACTGGAGGTCCTTCAGCAACCATTAAAAGTCATCATAACGTAGGTGGTCTGCCCGATTTTATGAAATTAAATGTAGTGGAGCCATTGCGAATGTTGTTCAAGGATGAGGTTCGTAGAGTGGGTGCCAGTATGGGTATTGATAAGGCTTTATTGGGAAGGCATCCCTTCCCTGGCCCTGGATTGGCAATAAGAATCCTAGGGGATATTACCCCAGAAAAAGTAGCTATTTTACAAGAAGTTGATGCTATTTTTATCAATGGGTTAAAAGAATGGGGACTTTATGACAAGGTGTGGCAGGCCGGAGCAATGCTTTTGCCCGTAAATAGTGTAGGGGTAATGGGCGATGAAAGGACTTACGAAAAATGTGTAGCTTTAAGAGCTGTGGAGAGTACAGATGGAATGACGGCAGATTGGGTTAATTTACCTTATGAGTTCTTGCAGAAAACGTCTAATGATATTATTAATAAGGTAAGGGGGGTAAATAGAGTAGTATATGATATAAGCTCTAAACCACCCGCAACCATAGAATGGGAATAGGAATGAACAGTACACGTTTTAAAATACTTATTACAGGCTTCTTTATGCTGTTTTTATGTTTACACATGAATGCACAGCAATTTGCAACACATGCGGTAAAGAAGGGTGAAACATTGGAGAGTATTGCAAAACAATACAGAGTTACCCCATTCAACATCTTAAAGTACAACAAGGAAATTGTTCAAGGGAAGCCTCTGGTAGCTAATACCGTATTGGTAATTCCGATGGCATCCAAATCTGCTGACCCTAATGTTCCTGTGGTAAAAAGCAAGGTAACTGCAGTTGTTAAGGAGGATAAAGTGGTCCAAGAAAATCCCATTGGCTTTACCAGTTATAGGGCAAGGCGTAGAGATACTCTATACGGCATTGCCAAGAGGTTCAATATCACCGTTGAAGATATTAAGCGTTACAACAAAGAATTGTATGCTGGAAATCTTAAGAAAGGGATGAACCTTAGGATCCCTAAGTTCAGACGCGTTAATCCTGAGGACGTTGCCAAAAGTGAGGAGGATTTTGAAATGTACACGGTAAAGCCTAAAGAAACCAGGTGGAGCATAGCAAACTCGTATGGGATTACAATAGATGAACTTCTGGAACTGAACCCTGAACTTTCCAAGACCAATAACTACCTGATGGAAGGGCAGGAATTAAAATTGCCAAAAATTAAAGGGAGTACAGTAGATAATCAGAAAATCCAATTGTATAATTCCTATGTTATCACGCCAAAACAGACATTTTACAATCTTGAAAAACAATTCGGTGTAACAGAAGAAGAAATCAAAGCGTTAAATCCTGAGGTGAAAGTTCGTGGACTACAAGAAGGGATGATCATACGCTTGCCCAAAAAGGATATGGCCCCCAAAGAGGTCGTAAATACAGATAAATATGTTTTCTACGAGGTGAAGCCTCAAGAAACTGAATTTAGACTAACCAGAAAGCTAAATGTCACCTATTCTGAACTTTTGGCTTTAAATCCAGAACTCAGTGATGGCTTAAAAGCAGGGATGATTCTTAAAATTCCAAAAGCAAAGGCGCAAGATCTAGAGATCAAAAACTCCTTGGTGCTTGATAAGTTTAGTCTGATAGATAGTATCCAAACCACAAATAGGCCCAATTTACTTTTCTTGCTTCCTTTTAGAACGGATAAAATAGATGTTACGGATAAAGAATTGGCCAAACAGACAATGGCCAATAGGAATGATAGTAAGTACAGTATTGGAATGTATACTGGAGCCATGGTGGCTCTGGATTCCATAAAAAAATTGGGGGTTTCTGTCAATGTGAAAACCTTTGACACTCAATTGAATGTGGACAGGGTGAAGGGTATTATGTTACGTGAAAAATTAAACGATGTAAGTGCCATAATAGGACCCTTGGATGCTAAGTCCCTAAAAGAGGTGGCTTTGGCCGCTGGACAGTACAATGTTCCTGTAATTGCCCCTATAGCTGCGGAAAGTGATATAAGTTTGCGCAATGTTTATTTTACCCTTCCTACAGAAGAGGTGTTAAGGAATAAAATGATAGCCTATGTGAACGATCACAGGAAGGAAGAAAACATTGTTATCATTGCTGATGACAACAATAAGAAAACCCAAAGTCTGCTTTTGGAGAAATTTCCTCAGGCTAAAACTCTTAACCTAAAGGACAATATTTCATTGGATATTGAAAAGGTGAAACAGGTAGTTTCAGCGAAACAAAATTGGGTGTTCCTGGAGTCTGATAATGCCAATACCATCTATCATGTGAGCTCTGTCTTGAATTCTACGATCAAGGATACCGTAAAGATTAAAATGTTTACGACCAACAGGAACAAAGCCTTTGAAAACGATGTTATTTCCAATTCACATCTTTCAAATCTTGGATTTACCTTTCCGTCAATTGAAAAGGAGATCGGGGCCAATTCCTTTGTGAAAATGTATAGAAGAAAATATGGGATTGAGCCCGATCGATACGCTACTCGAGGGTTTGATATCACATTTGATATTCTGTTGAAGTTGGCCTACAAAAACGACTTGTTCGAAGCTGGTAAAAAAATTGGGGAGACTTCCTATTCAGCAAATAAGTTCAACTATTTAAAGGACGCATCATCTGGCTACTACAACCAGTCGGCCTATATTATGTCCTACAATAAAATGATGATCGTAGAGGCCGAGTAGGGATAGGGCCGGGTGGGTCCAAAATATGGACTATACTTTAAAAATTAGGGTTCGCGACCTTAAGGATTCAGCATTGGTAACCCCAAATATTGGGACTGCCTTTTAAACGTCACAGATCAGGAATCCCTGTTTCAAGGCTTGGATTTTGTCTTTACTGGCTGGAATAAATTCTTGTGCCACATATCCTTTATAACCAGTATCCATAATTGCCTTCATAATAGCTGGGTAGTAAAGTTCCTGGGTTTCGTTAATTTCATGTCTTCCGGGTACCCCAGCCGTGTGGTAGTGGCCAAAATAGGGGTGATTATCCTTGATAGACTGGATAATGTCCCCTTCTTGTATCTGCATATGGTAAATATCGAAAAGGAGCTTAAAGTTTTCAGATCCTATTTGCTTGCACAATTCAATGCCCCAGGCAGAGGTGTCGCCCATATAATCGGGATGGTTTCTTTGGTTGAAGAGTTCCATTTGTAGTACTACCCCATGTTTTTCTGCCAAAGGCATTAATTTTTTTAAGGCGGTCACACAGTTTCGTAAGCCGGTTTCATCGTCCATTCCCCTTCGGTTACCGCTAAAACAAATTAAATTGGTATATCCTGCCGCTGCCACCAAGGGTATCATTTTGGTGTAGTTGTCTATCAGCGTCCCATGATATTTTGGATCGTTGAAGCCTTCGGTCAAACTAATTTCAGCCCCATTGCACATGGCCGAGTGAATATTGTATTTTTTTAACAAGGGCCATTCCTTGGGCCCCATTAAGTCGATAGCTTTAATATTCAACTCATTTAACCTTATCAAGAAGTCTTCCAAGGGGATGTCGGCGAAACACCAGTGGCACACGCTATGGTTAATGTTGTTTTTTAGTTTAAATCCCATATCTTGCTTTGTTTCTTGGGCATTTGTGGTTTGATAAGCCAAAACTCCAACAGTAGCAACAGCTGAAGTACCAATAAAAGTGCGCCTTTTCATAATAAATGTATTTAGTACATGTATGAAGATAAGTTTTTAGTTCCAAATAAATGAACATATATCCTGATAAAAGGCAGTTGATAGAACTGGCTCATTATAAAATGCCGTTTGGAAAATTTAAGGACCGCTATTTGGTGGACCTTCCCGAGCCTTATTTGGTATGGTTTAATCAAAAGGGATTTCCCGATGGTAAACTTGGAAATTTGTTGAAAGCCATGTTGGAAATCAAAATAAACGGCCTAGAAGGGTTAATTCGGAAAATTCAAAAAGATTTTCCTAGAGATTAACAGTGTTATCGGACTGCAATTTGTACTTTTGCCTGCGTTAAGAAAAGAACCTAACGCTTCATGTCACAGACTAAATATATTTTTGTAACCGGTGGGGTTACTTCTTCCCTTGGAAAAGGGATTATTGCAGCTTCATTGGCTAAATTACTTCAGGCCCGCGGTTACAAAACAACTATTCAAAAATTAGATCCTTATATCAATGTGGATCCCGGAACTTTAAATCCATACGAACATGGTGAATGTTATGTAACGGATGACGGTGCGGAAACGGATTTGGATTTGGGACATTACGAACGTTTCTTAAATGTTAGGACTTCCCAGGCCAATAACGTTACCACGGGAAGAATATACCAAAGTGTCATTGACAAGGAAAGAAGAGGCGAATTTTTAGGAAAGACGGTACAAGTAGTTCCTCATATTACCAATGAAATAAAGGAACGCGTTCAGATCCTTGGTAAAAGTGGTGAATATGATATTGTGATAACCGAGATAGGGGGAACCGTAGGGGATATAGAATCTTTACCCTACATTGAGGCGGTCCGTCAGTTATTATGGGAATTGGGCGATACCAATGGCATTGTTATACATCTAACCTTGGTGCCTTACCTTTCTGCCGCAGGCGAGCTAAAGACCAAGCCTACACAACACTCGGTAAAGACCTTAATGGAGAGTGGGATCAAAGCGGATATATTGGTATGTAGAACCGAGCATGAAATTTCGGACGATATCAAGGATAAAATTGCTCTTTTTTGCAACGTTAAAAGAGATGCCGTCATTCAGTCTATTGATGCCTCTACCATATATGATGTGCCCATCCTCATGCAGGAAGAGGGGTTGGACACGGTAACCCTTCGTAAATTAGGATTACCTGATGATGTTGTCCCGGATTTGACCAATTGGAATGAGTTTTTGGACAAGCATAAACATCCAAAAGATGAGGTCAATATTGGGTTGATCGGAAAATATGTAGAATTACAGGATTCCTATAAATCCATCCTCGAAGCCTTTATTCATGCCGGAGCAGTTAATGAAGTGCGGGTCAAAATAAAATGGATCCATTCCGAGCATATCACCGATCGCAATTTGGTGAATAAAATGAAGGATTTAGACGGAATTTTAGTAGCTCCAGGTTTTGGTGAAAGAGGAATAGAAGGAAAAGTAAAGGCTGTAAAATACGCCAGAGAGCAAAATATACCATTTTTGGGGATATGCTTGGGAATGCAAATGGCCGTAATAGAATTCGGTAGAAATGCGCTTGGCCTAGCCGATGCAAATTCTACTGAAATGGACGCGGATACGCCTAACCCGGTCATAAGTTTAATGGAAGAACAAAAGACCATTACCAATAAAGGGGGCACCATGCGTTTAGGAGCGTGGGACTGCGATTTAAAAGATGGTAGTTTGGTGCAAAAGGTCTATGGCGGGGAAAAAACCATTTCGGAAAGACACCGTCATCGTTACGAGTTTAACAACCAGTACAAGGAGACCATGGAAAAGGCCGGTTTGGTGGCCTCAGGTGTAAATAAAAAAACAGGTCTTGTCGAAATCGTGGAATTGCCGACACATCCGTGGTTCATTGGAGTACAATACCATCCAGAATACAAAAGTACCGTTGCCAATCCTCACCCTTTGTTTGTGGGGTTTGTTAAAGCAGCGTTGGATCATAAATTAAAGTAACCTAATGTCGCACAGGCATTAAATTCACAATTGGACATATATTTGCGTATTAAAAATTAAACGGACCTGCACGGTGATACCTCTTTGAGGGTTTGTAAATGAAACTTAGATGGAAGAAAAAAAATTTGATGTAAAATCTATAATTGGCTTTGTACTGATATTCGGTATCCTCATATTCATGTTTTACCAGAATCAGCCTACTCCCGAGGAGCTAGAGGCACAAAAGGCAAAGCAAGAGCAGGTAGAGGCCCAAAATAAGGCTGCGAAAACTGCAGTCGAAACTCCAGTTGCTGAACCCAGCATGAATCTGCAGGACTCCACTTCTGTTGCAGGCTATAAGAATGCCGTGGGAGCTTTTGGTTTTAATGCCCCATCTGAGGCTACAACAGTTTTGGAAAATGATCTGGTTGTTTTAAAAGTGAGCAACAAAGGAGGACAGATCGTGGAAGCAAAAATGAAAACATTTGTTACCTATGATTCCATTCCGGTGTATTTGGTAAAAGATGGGAATTCATCTTTTGATATCATGTTCAAAACCAATGAGAATAGATCTCTTAATACCAAAGATCTATATTTTGAACCCACTTTGACCAATGATGGTGACGTGCAGGTGCTCTCCATGAAGGCAAAAGTATCTCCTTCCCAATTTTTGGAGTACCGCTATGAAATGAAGCCAAATGATTATTTGGTCGATTTTATAGTGAGATCCCAAGGACTTAATGGCATAATCAATCCGAGTGGAGCTATTAATTTGGAATGGAAACTAAAGGGAATCCGTCACTCTAAAAGTATTCAATACGAAAACCGATATACAAGACTGACCTATAATCATGAAGATGGAAAGATCAGTAAGCTATCTGAAAGTAGTGATGATGAAGAATCGGAGGATACGGATATTAAATGGCTATCGTACAGGCAGCATTTTTTCAGTTCCATTCTGGCTACCCAAACACCATTTGAAACAGCTCAATTAACTTCTGTTAATTTGGTTGAAGAGGAAAGCAAAACTGCTGGATACACCAAGGAATACAGCACTGTGGCACCATTGAAATTAGAAGGAGGAGAACTTTCTTATACCATGGACTGGTATTATGGTCCTACGGACGTAAAGGTATTGTCACAATATAAGGAGCTAGGTCTGGAAGATTCCATTCCTTTTGGATGGGGGATCTTTGGATGGATCAACAGGTACATATTTACACCAACATATACCTTCTTAAGTTCGTTCCTGCCCTTTGGTATTGCAATTGTGGTCATGACTATTTTGGTCCGACTGTTAATGTCACCGGTGACCTATAAATCTTACCTGTCTCAGGCCAAGATGAAGGTATTGAAGCCAGAGATAACCGAATTAAATGAGAAGTTCAAGGACAATGCCATGAAAAAGCAGCAAGAGACCATGAAGTTGTATGGTAAGGCCGGGGTAAGTCCTATGAGCGGTTGTTTGCCGGCAGTAGTGCAGCTGCCCATATTTTACGCGCTTTTTATGTTCTTCCCAACCTCTTTTGCGCTGCGTCAAAAATCGTTCTTATGGGCAGATGACCTTTCGTCCTATGATACCATAGCACAATTGCCGTTTAATATTCCGTTTTATGGGGATCATGTGAGTTTATTCCCAATACTGGCGTCTGTTGCCATCTTCTTTTATATGATGATGACCACAGGGCAGAATATGCCATCGCAACCGGGTATGCCAAACATGAAATTTATCATGTACTTATCGCCTTTGATGATGTTATTCTTCTTTAATAGCTATGCTAGTGGATTGAGTTTGTACTACTTTGTTTCCAACTTAATTACCATTTTCATCATGCTGGCCATCAAGAAGTTTATTATCAATGAAGATAAAATCCACGCCCAGATACAAGAGAACAAGAAAAAGCCTAAGAAAGAAGGCAAGTTCCAGAAAAAAATGCGCGAGATGATGGAGCAGGCAGAAGCCCAGAAGAAAAACAAATAATCTATATAGTTACAAGAAAAAAAAAGCTCCCTTTTAAAGGGAGCTTTTTGCATTAAATAGGTTTAGTTTGGAAAGATTTGGGATTGTAAATATGGGGGATAGAAACACGTTTTAAAAAATATAGTTGTAAACGGTCCATATTTGTATGTTAAAAGATTCCTCCTTGTTGTCGACCAAAATTATATGGGTTGTTAGGACAAAAAAAAACCACACTGATGAACAGTGTGGTTTAATTTTAGATTCTAATAAGGGTACTAGTCCATAGCAAAATCAGACCAGAATTAATTGGGGTGACAGTAGGTATTAATTATTTTATAGAGCATCCAATACTTCTTGTGGCAATAGCACCTTATCAATGACATGTACCGCTCCATTTGTTGTTGCCACATTGGCAATCACAACTTGTGCATCAGTATCTGTGGCATCTCCTATAAAAACACCACCAGTAAGACTTACAGTTACATCTTCTCCCTGTACGGTTCCAATCATCATTCCATCAGTGAGGTTGGTGGCATACGCAGCGGTACCGGAAACAACGTGGTATGTCAACACTTTTGCTAGTAAAGCTTTTTCCTCAGGAGTATCAAATTCGCTTAAATTGGTATACCCTAAAGTATTTAAAAGTGCCTCAAAAGCAGTATTTGTTGGTGCAAATACAGTAAAAGGACCCTCAGAACTCAAGGTGGCTACTAGGTCTGCGTCGGCCTGTACGAGTGCATCTACCAATAGACTAAGGGCTGCAGTGGCTTGTGCGGTTTCAACAATGTTTAGTGTAGGAGGATTAAGGGCGTTCAATACTTCTTGTGGTAATAGAACTTTGTCAATTACATGTACCACACCATTTGTGGTTACTACATCAGGAATAACCACTTCGGCTGCTGTATCTGTGGCATCTCCGATGAAAACCCCTCCATTTAAATCAACAGATACGTTTTCACCCTGAAAGGTTTCTATTCTCATATCCTGTGTTAAGTCAGTGGATAATGCGGCGGTTCCAGCAACAACATGGTAGGTCAAAACCTTGGCCAACAAGGCTTTTTCGTCTGCTGTATCAAAATCTTCCAAGCTGTTGTAATCATTTCCTAGAGCTTCTAATAGCGCAGCAAAAGCATCGTTGGTAGGTGCGAATACAGTAAATGGTCCGTCTCCACTTAAGGTGGCTACCAAGTCAGCATCGGCTTGAATAAGTGCATCTACCAATAGGCTAAGGGCTGCTGTGGCTTGAGCTGTTTCAACTATGTTTTGGGTTGGGGCGTTAAGGGCATCCAGAACTTCTTGCGGCAATAAAACTTTATCAATTACATGCACCACTCCGTTGGATGTTGCCACGTCCGCCGTTACCACTTGGGCATCGGTTTCTGTTGCGTCACCAATAAAAACACCACCATTTAAATTAACGGTTACATCTTCGCCCTGAACAGTAGTAATCATCATCCCATCGGAGAGATCTCCAGAAAAGGCTGCTGTTCCGGCTACAACATGATAGGTCAACACTTTTGCCAAGAGTTCTTTTTCTTCAGCAGTGTCAAAATCGGCCAAGCTGTTGTAGTCATCCCCTAAGTCGTTCAATAGGGCGGCAAAGGCATCGTTAGTGGGAGCAAATACAGTAAACGGACCATCGGAACTTAAGGTGGCTACCAAATCTGCATCTGCTTGTATCAATGCATCAACCAAAAGACTTAGATCTGCGGTTGCTTGAGCGGTTCCTACAATGTTCAGGTCATTGGACATCTCTTCTTCCATTACATTATCATCATCGTCGTTACAGGATAGTAGGAATAATGAAAATAAAGCCATGAAAGCCAGGGCATTTAATTTAAAAAATCGTCTCTTAATGTTTTAGGTTTTAAGGATTATGTTAAAAATTAATTTTAATAGTAATCAAGTTTCTTTAATCATGCCTTATGTGGTAAGGCACGTTTTCTTAATTAGGCTCACTATAATTGTTTAATAAAATAGAAAATCTATTAAACGAATTCAAACTTAGGGAAAATTCATTTTTGTTTATGTTTATTTAGAAAAAGTTTAACAAAATATAAATCTGTTATTTAGAGCCACTTAAAGCGACAAAGGGATTTGGAATTTCTGTTGGATGGCACATTTTTTTTGCATTAACCTTTAATAGGGATTGCCAAAAGAGATTATGACATCTACGAATTTTGTATTTTTGCATATTGATTTGAAGAAGATGAAAAAAGTTGTAGTAGGACTTTCTGGGGGAGTGGATTCCAGTGTAACCGCATACTTGTTAAAAGAGCAAGGTTATGAGGTGATTGGCTTGTTTATGAAAAACTGGCATGATGATTCAGTGACCATTTCTGATGAGTGTCCATGGTTGGAGGATAGTAACGATGCGCTTATTGTAGCCGAAAAATTGGGAATTCCTTTTCAGACGGTAGATTTAAGTGAGCAATATAAGGAGCGGATAGTGGATTATATGTTCCACGAATATGAAAAGGGAAGAACCCCCAACCCAGATGTTCTATGCAATAGGGAAATCAAGTTCGATGTCTTTATGAAAATCGCGCTTCAATTGGGGGCAGATTATGTAGCTACTGGACATTATTGTAGGAAAGGGACCATCAGTAATCCAGACGGTACTGAAACCTATCAACTTTTGGCGGGAGTAGACGGGAATAAGGACCAGTCCTATTTTCTTTGTCAATTATCTCAAGAACAGTTGGCCAAAACGCTCTTCCCAATTGGGGAGCTAACCAAGCCTGAAGTCCGTAAGATTGCAGCGGACAACGATTTGATCACGGCAGATAAAAAAGATTCCCAAGGACTTTGTTTTATTGGTAAAGTGAGGCTTCCTGATTTTTTACAGCAGAAACTGAAACCCAAAAAAGGGGTGATCGTAGAAGTGCCTTCGTCTTTGGCCCATTATCAAACAGATGTGCCAACGTTTGGTTCCAAAAAAGAAGAATTGGCCTATTATGCCATCAAACCAAATTACCAGCTAGAAGATGGGAGGGTAGTGGGAGAGCACCAGGGTGCGCACTATTTCACCAAAGGTCAACGTAAAGGCCTGGATGTGGGAGGAACAAAAGAACCTTTATTCGTCATTGAAACCGATGTAGAAGACAATATTATTTACACGGGACAGGGAAAAAGCCATCCGGGATTGTACAGACGAACCCTTTTTGTAGGTAACGAGGAATTGCATTGGGTGCGTAAAGATTTGGCTTTAAAAGTAGATGAGACAATGGATGTAATGGCAAGAATACGTTACAGGCAACCGTTGCAAAAGGCCACCTTGTATCAAACTGAGGGAGGTATGTATGTAGATTTTGAAGAGAAACAATCGGCCATAACCGAAGGTCAATTCGTGGCCTGGTATCTGGAAGATGAACTAATAGGATCAGGAGTGATCTCGTAATATGGTAAAAAACTTCCTTATCCTTTTTTTCTTTTTCAGCCTTTTTGGAGCACGAGCTCAGGAACATGCCTGGGTTTATTTCAAGGATAAGGTTGGAGTAGTTGAAGCCTTGGCCAATCCAGAAACTATTCTTACTTCCCGTGCTTTGGCAAGAAAGAACAAGTTTAACATTCCGGTAGATGAAAGGGATGTCCCGGTCAATGAAAGTTATCTTGCCCAGGTGAAAGGGCAATCCGGAATTGCCGTGA
Organism: Sediminicola sp. YIK13; assembly: GCF_001430825.1. Classification (GTDB taxonomy): domain Bacteria; phylum Bacteroidota; class Bacteroidia; order Flavobacteriales; family Flavobacteriaceae; genus Sediminicola. Next base: position 380,456 of record NZ_CP010535.1, read on the forward strand.
AAGCAAAATCTAAATGGTTTAATTGTGTCCATGTCGTTGGAAGTATTAATGATATTGCGTCACTTTCCAGTTTGGATTTTGTGGATCGCATTTTTTACGCCGATAGAGGTCTCAATGCAAAAGCCGGAAAATACCCCAAGGATAAAAGTAAGCCCGATAACCATGAAAATAAGTTTTTAACCCAGAAAGCTAATTTTGTCTACGGACAAAGCGAAGCGCAGATTTCACAGTTAAAGGTTGAAGCCCTGCACCAATCTAATTATAATGGGGAAGGCTTATGGATCGCTGTGATGGATGGGGGGTTCCCAAATGTAGATCGGCTTGCCGCATTTTCCCGATTACGTTCCAATAATGATTTATTGGGAGGCTATGATTTTGTAGGTCGCACTACCAATATTTACGCTCCAGATGGCGATAGCCACGGGACAAGGGTCTTATCAGATATGGGGGGATATGTAGAGAACCAGCTTGTGGGGACAGCTCCAGATGCGAGTTATATGCTGTTTAGAACTGAGGATGGGGCTACGGAGACTCCTGTAGAAGAAAGTTATTGGGTAGAGGCTGCTGAAAGAGCAGATAGTTTGGGAATAGACCTGATAAATACTTCTTTGGGATATAGCACGTTTGATAACCCTAATTATAATTATACCCCTGCAGAGATGGATGGCAATACCGCTTTTATTTCCCAAGGGGCAAACATTGCCACTGAAAAAGGAATGTTGGTTGTGAATTCTGCAGGAAATTCCGGAAGCTCCTCTTGGGGGGTTGTTACGGCTCCCGCCGATGCCAACGTCTATTCAGTTGGTGCTGTTGATAAGGATGGCAATTATGTAAGTTTTAGTTCTCGTGGTTCAAATGCCCAGGGAGCGGTAAAACCAGACGGTATGGCCATGGGAAGAAATGCGGCCGTGGTAGATGAAAATAATGCTGTTGTACGGAATAATGGAACGTCTTTTTCATCCCCGATCATGGCAGGTGCCATTGCCTCGTTTTGGGGCGCTTTGCCCGATAAAACCAATCTGGAAATAATGCAGTTGGTACGCGAAAGTTCTTCCATGTATCAGAATCCAAATACCCAAATGGGCTATGGTATCCCAAATTTTGAATTGGCAATGACATTGAACGGGGTAGAAGGTCAAAATGGAGTAGAAAATGAAGGGGAGCAAACCCTGGATTATATCCTATTTCCCAATCCAATGGAAACCAATGTTCAGATACAATTGCCTCAGGGAAGTACCACGGCAATCCTTAGGTTGTACGATATTTATGGAAAACGTATCTTGGAAAAGCAAATTACCGAAACTGATAACAAAATATCCGTAGAGCAATTGAGTCAGGCGATGTACATTGTTCAATTGGAAATGGAAGGTATCAGTAAGGAATACAAGTTGATCAAAAAATAATGGAGAATAGGATTACGGAACTTTTTAAGATACAATACCCCATCATACAAGCAGGAATGATATGGGCCAGTGGCTGGCGATTGGCCTCAACTGTGTCCAATGCAGGAGGTTTAGGAATCATCGGAGCGGGCTCTATGTACCCTGAAGTATTGCGGGAACACATTCAAAAATGTCAAAGGGCGACCAAGAAACCTTTTGCTGTAAACATCCCCATGCTTTATCCGGACATAGATCAATTGATGTCCATTGTGGTTGAACTGGGAGTCAAGATTGTTTTTACTTCCGCCGGGAACCCTAAAACTTGGACCTCTTATCTAAAAGAAAAGGGCATTACCGTAGTACATGTCGTTAGCAGTGTAAAGTTTGCTGTTAAGGCCCAGGAGGCTGGCGTTGATGCCATAGTTGCGGAAGGTTTCGAAGCAGGGGGGCACAATGGCAGGGATGAAACAACAACCTTGACCTTGATACCGGCCGTTAAGGAAAAAATTACCATCCCTTTGATAGCGGCAGGAGGAATAGCCACAGGTAGGGCAATGTTGGCGGTAATGATCCTCGGTGCCGATGGGGTACAGGTAGGTAGCCGATTTGTAGCAAGTTACGAAGCGTCATCCCATGAGCTTTTTAAGCAAAAAGTGGTGGAGGCAGGTGAAGGGGATACCATTTTGACCTTAAAAGAGTTGGCACCTGTGCGGTTGATCAAAAATAAATTCTTTCAGGACATTCAAAACCTTTATGCTAAATCGCCCTCTGTAGAAGAGTTAAAACAACTATTGGGAAGGGCAAGGGCCAAGAGGGGCATGTTTGAAGGGGATATGGAAGAAGGTGAGTTGGAAATTGGCCAGGTTTCGGCAATTATCCATGATATTAAGCCTGCCGCAGAAATTGTCGCTGACATGGTTGCTGAGTTTAAAGAAGCAAAGACAGCTGTAGCCCATTTATAGGTTTTTAAAATCCAGAGACTACTTCCTTTTATCTACAGTTATTCCAGTTCCCTATCCAATTTTAAAATGGTATTTAAAAGAACATTGGCACCATTTGCCATGTCTTCAGCGGATGTAAACTCCCTGGGTGAGTGGCTAATTCCATCTTTACTGGGTACGAAGATCATCCCTGACGGAGCTATCAGCGCCATATCCTGTGCATCATGACCAGCTCCACTTTGCATCTGTTTTTGTGTAAGTCCTAAATTCTTGGCTGAGGTAGCTATAGCTTCTTGTATGGTCTTATCCGTTAAAGCAGGTTTTGCATTGGCATCGATTGGATGAAATTCAATGGTTGTACCCGATTCTTCCGCAATCGCCTTAGCCCTTTGCTGTATTCCACTAAAAACCTGAGCAATTTTATCGGAAGAAAGGTCCCGTATTTCCAAGCTTAAAAGTACCTTCCCGGGTATCACATTGGGTGCTCCTGGCTCTGCAGCGATTCTACCAACTGTACCAACTTGTTTCCCTTCAAAACTATTGGTGACTTCATTGACAGCAATGATAAATTTTGAAGCGGCCAATAAAGCATCCTTCCTCATGTTCATTGGCGTTGTTCCTGCATGGTTGGCGAACCCAGTGATTGCTACATCCCACCATTTGATGCCCACAATCCCTTCAACGATACCAATGTCAATATTTTCTTTATCTAAAATGCCACCTTGTTCTATATGTAATTCCAAAAAAGCAGCCAATTCTCCTTTTTTCCTTGCAGCCTCCTCAATTTTGGAGACATCACCACCGAGTCGGTTTGCCCCTTCTCCTTGGGTGTATCCTGAGCTGTTCTTGACCATTAGTGCTTCTGGAGTTAATGCACCCGCAAGGGCGCGACTGCCTAACAGACCACCTTCTTCATTGGAGAAAATGATAACCTCCAATGGATGAATGGTAGCCATATTATTCTCATAAAGAGTCAAGGCAACTTCCAAAGCAGCCATTGAGCCTACACATCCGTCATAATTTCCTCCATCGGGAACGGTATCTGTATGGGAACCGAAAGCAATAACTTTTTTAGAGCCGTCCGTGCCTTCGCGGCGACCAATAATATTTCCAGCAAAGTCAATATGTACCTCTAGTCCGGCCTTTTTCATTAGATTGATTAGATATGTTCGCGAAGCAATATCAGCATCAGTGAACGCCACCCTACTGGTTTCTCCATTGGCCTTCAGTCCAAATTTTGCCAATTCATATATACTGGCTTCCAATCTATCCTGATTAACGGTCAGTGTTTTTTCGGTAGGAATTGATTTTTGCTGAGCAAAGCTGGCCTGAAATATTAGGACCAAAATAAGGGCAACGTATTTGAACGACATTTATAGAGATTTTAATGAGTAGTAAGATAGAAAAAATAAAACTCCTAGTTGTACAAAACGGTGTCTTACGTTAGCGACGTTATTTCTTTTTTAAATTGAAATATTAAAATTTGTGCTTTGTCTTTAGGGTGGAAATCGTACTTTTAAAAGTAACCAAATTCTTTCGATAGATGAGAATTGAACAAGATATCAAACTTGGATTTAAAGATGTGCTGATCCGTCCTAAGCGATCTAATCTAAAAAGTAGGGCACAGGTGCAACTGGAGCGTGACTTTAAATTTCTCCACAGCGATTTCAGTTGGTCAGGTATTCCAATAATAGCTGCGAATATGGATACCGTAGGGACTTTTGAAATGGCATTGGCCCTATCGGGTCATAAATTATTTACAGCCATTCATAAACATTATAGTCTGTCTCAATGGAATCAGTTCTTGAAAAATGCACCAGCTGATATTGTAAATTACATTGCGGTAAGTACTGGTACAGGTCCCAGCGATACAAAACGTTTGGCGACCATTTTCAAAGATAATCCTACATTAAAATTTATCTGTATAGATGTGGCCAATGGGTACTCAGAACATTTTGTGAATTTTGTAAAACAGTCAAGGACCCAATATCCTGATAAGGTCATTATAGCAGGAAATGTAGTAACAGGGGAAATGGTGGAGGAGTTATTGCTCGCAGGGGCGGATATCATAAAAGTTGGCATAGGCCCAGGATCTGTATGTACCACGAGAGTTAAGACCGGCGTGGGTTACCCGCAGTTATCTGCGATCATAGAATGTGCAGATGCTGCCCATGGTCTTGGTGGCCAAATTATAAGTGATGGCGGTTGTACGAGTCCTGGTGATGTTGCCAAGGCTTTTGGTGCCGGAGCGGATTTTGTGATGCTTGGGGGGATGTTGGCGGGACATGATGAAAGCGGTGGCGAATTGATTGAGCGCCATGGTCATCCATACAAACAATTTTATGGGATGAGTTCCACAACAGCTATGGATAAACATGTTGGCGGTGTGGCAGATTATAGGGCCAGCGAAGGAAAGACTGTAGAAGTACCTTATAAAGGTAAGGTGGAGCACACCCTACAGGATATTTTAGGAGGCTTAAGAAGCACTTGTACCTATGTGGGTGCACAACGTCTCAAAGAGTTGACAAAGCGCACTACCTTTATTCGTGTGGCAGAACAGGAGAACAAGATATATACTGAATAGGGAACATTGGAGATTATACTTCTGGTACGAACATGGTTGGCACTTCATTTAACCGATGACTTGCTTTTATGGAAAGAGAGTACAAAGTACTACCCGTGAATAGTTTCAGATTTGCCGTAATTTTTTATTACCTCCCCTTCAAATTTGATCAGTTCCGCCCAACGCTTATTTACATCCAGTCCTTCTCCGTATTGTCTTGCAAAACCGATAAATGTCGTGTAATGGCCAGCTTCACTAATCATGAGATCATGATAGAATTTAGCTAATTCCGGGTCTTTTATTTTTTTGGACAAGAGCTTGAAACGTTCACAGCTACGGGCTTCAATCATAGCGGAGAATAATAGTCTATCCACCAGACTTTGTTGGTGTGTTCCCCCTTTGATCATAAATTTAAAGAGCTCGTTCACATAACTGTCCTTGCGCTCTCGGCCTAAGGTGTATCCCCTTTTCTTGATGATTTCATGAACCATTTCAAAATGTTGCAATTCCTCTTGTGCCAAGGTCAATAGATCGGTGACCAAATCTGTATGTTCTGGGTTTTGAATGATGATGGTTATGGCATTGGTGGCAGCTTTTTGCTCGCACCAAGCATGATCCGTCAATATCTCTTCAATATTCGATTCTACTATATCCACCCAACGTGGGTCGGTCTCCAATTTTAAGCCAAGCATCTGTATATTTTTTAGGATACTAAGTTAGTCAATCTAATCTTTCTATGATAGACGGCACTTTGAATAGTAAGTCAATTTTATAAGTAGTTTAAATCGAGATCACTCTTTATAAAATAATTGTTTTACTTCAGGCTTGGTCAATTCAATTATGGTGAATATTCCCAATAGGATCCCTAAAATACCGGTCAGGCAATTGAGAACAGCCAGCACAAAGATAAAATTGTAGTTCTTAGCATCCTTTAAATATTTCGACGCCATTAGGGTTAAAATTCCAATAACAATGGAAATAATAAATCCTATGCCTCCTATGACAATAAAGATCAGTCCGGGATTGAAGGGAAATGAATCTGTTTCATGAGACCATTCTTCTGAGTTCCCAATAATAAATCCTATGCATCCATATAGGATAAAAAATAAAGAAAAACATAAGGTCAAGATTCCTTTGACCAGATATAGGGTGCTAAAGGTGCTTAGATTATTGTTGGTGTTGTTCATGATAATTTATTGATTAATTAAAATGTGAATTTGTTGCTTCCTAATAAAGTTAGGATAAAATTTTTAAGGTAGCGAACCAGTTGACAATCAAATTAATTCCTTTAATAACTCTTGGACAATCCGTAGTTAACATAAATTCCTCTTTTTTATTTGGCAGATCAAAATCTACAAATGCCAATCTGGCGCCCAAATAATCATTACTAAAACCAAAGGCAGTACCTGGTAAAATCATGACTCCAGTTTCTGTAAGAAGAACTTCACAGAGTTTATTTGATGAGGAGATCCCTTTTTTAGACAATGCCTCCCTGTGCATTGAAAAATCCAAGAAGATATAAAACCCTCCTTGTGGGGTATGAACACCAATATGTACGGCATTTAATTTTTCGGCGCAATACAAACCAATTTTTTGAAGTATATCTGTTTGTTTGTGTAAATAATCTTCTGTGTCTTTATAGCTTTTGTATGCTTCTTTGGCAGCCATTTGTAAAGGTGTGGGAGCACAGGAATAGGTTTCCGAACCTATGCCTATCAAGGCCTGTTTAAATTCTTTTTCAATCCCATCGTATAAAAATGCAGCGCCCAATCTCCAGCCACCTGCACCGCACCATTTAGATAAACCTGTAGTGGTGATGGTTCTTTCGGGATAATAGTTGGCAAAAGATTCATGGGGATGATTAAAGGTTAGAAGGCCATATATTTCATCTGAAATAACCAAGATTTCATGAGCTCTAGCTACTACCGCTAATTCTTGTAATTCAGAAGGGGAATAGGTCAAGCCATCTGGATTCCCAGGGTAATTTAAGATCAATATGGTGGCTTTATGTTTCTTATTTTTAATGGCCTCTTCAATAGTACTGGGATGTATTCGCCATCGTTCTTCAAAGGAAGTGTTCACTTTAATCAAATGATGTCCCGCCAATATAGCTTGAGGGGCATAGGACACCCAAGAGGGCACAGGAATAAGAACATCGGCCTTTTCAAAGGCAAGCATTATGGTATAAAGTAATATTTTTGATCCTGGAGCCACCAATATGTTATCATGATCAACCTTTAAGCCATTATGTGCCAAGTGGAAGGCAGACATCAATTTTCTTAGATTCAAATCCCCCTGTACAGAGGAATATTCTTTTCGATGTGCGGATTCTTTTAGGGCATTGATTACATTGGGGGGTGGGAGAAAAGGGGACTGACCAAAACCAAATTTGATGATTTCCTTATTTTGGGCCTCCAAGGCCTTTGCTTGGGTGTTTATCAATAAGGTTTGTGACTCTTCTACCTTTCTATACATCTCGCCATTCTTTTAGAGTTATTATCGCTTGTAAAAATGAATGCTATGAATTCTTGAAAGCTACTTTTCTAAGATAACACAATGTATTGGTTTTATCAGCTCATAAAACAATGTAACCAATGGCTATTAATTCTAAATTGGAATTTAAAGAAAGTTAATCGCCCGCTATTTATATAATGCCGAGCATTTTGCTTTATTTTGTCATCGAAGTGGTTTAAACCCATTTATTGTATGGCCCACAAAACAATCAAACGAACTATATACCAGAAAATCAGGCGTTAATCCATGTTTTATTTCATCATAGATATTTTAGGTACCATCGCCTTCGCTATTTCTGGCGTATTGGTGGCCATTGATAAGAAGTTGGATCTATTTGGGGTTTTCATCATTGCCTTTGTAACTTCTGTAGGAGGAGGTACCCTTAGAGACCTTTTAATTGGGAATAATCCAGTTTTATGGTTGAGGGATCCGGTGTACCTCTACACTATTTTTGGTACAGTTGTCTTTGCCATTGTCTTTAGGGCACGCTTAAAATATATTCGAAAATCACTTTTTTTATTCGATACCATTGGGATAGGCCTTTATACCATGGTGGGTATAGAAAGAGGGATTTCTGTTGGGTTGTCCTCTATTATGTGTATTGGATTGGGAACTATTACCGCTTGTTTTGGCGGGGTGATCAGAGATATTCTTTGTAATGAGATACCGGTAATCTTTAGAAGGGAAATTTATGCCACGGCCTGTATTTTTGGGGGAGTAGGATATTTTTTGTTAAGGCGACTCCCTTTCGACGATGCCTATGCTTATATGGCAGGTATTATCATAGTGATCGGGATCCGATTAATAGCTGTACGTTTTAAGATCGCGCTACCAAGTATCTATAAGGCTACTTAACAACTTCGGCATTTAGGATATAAATGTTTTGTAGGGGCCAATCTCCTTGACCTACTGGTTGACTGTTTATTTTATCCACGACATCCATTCCTTCTATAACTTTTCCAAAAGGGGTATAATCCCCGTCCAAGTGGTAAGAACCTGGTTTGGTGACAACAATAAAAAATTCGAATGGGGACGCCAACATATGCGGATTATCAATTTCACTACTCGGCATGGATACCGTTCCACGGTGATGTTTGTGTCCTTTTCTAGTATCGGGAGGCAATAAGTATCTTCCAATTTGGCCCCTTTTCCTGCCAGTTTCAATATTATCGGCATTGCCCCCTTGGATGATAAAATTTTTGACGATCCTATGAAAGAAAGTGTCTTTAAAATATCCTTTTTTGGTCAGGTAAATGAAGTTTGCTTTATGGTAGGGCACGTCATCGAATAGTTCAATGGTGATGTCGCCAAAATTAGTGGACAATTTAACGGTATCTTCTTTAAGTGTTTTGTTGTAGTTAAAAAAGAACTCTATGGCATTCTCCTCAGTAAGAACAAATTTCTCTTCCTCCTCTTCAACTTTTTCTCTTTCGGCAACGGTATCGGTAACAACGGTTTTTTGAGGTTGTACTGGTACTTTTTTTGCATTGGTCGTATCTTTGCAAGAAGACAAAAGAAATAATGGTACTATTGTATAGAATGTGAATGTTTTAAGTGTCATGGATTTTAATGATTTTTCTCAACGTATCTCAAAAATAAAAAATCTCCCACTACCGGGAACGGAATCCCATTATAAAATGGCACCGTTGGAGCGGATCAATACCTTGCAATCTATAGAATTAAAAAGAAAAAATGCCAAAAAAGCGGCGGTAATGGCTCTTTTTTACCCCAATCAAAGTTCTAGTACCAATTTACTGCTAATTTTAAGGAAATCGTATAAAGGTGTCCATTCCAATCAAATTGGCTTTCCTGGAGGCAAGGTGGAGAAAGAGGATAAGGATCTTTTGCACACGGCCCTAAGGGAGACCTATGAAGAAGTGGGAGTGGCTCCGACGAAAGTACAGGTCATTCGTTCATTGACGGAACTGTATATCCCTCCAAGTAATTTTGTTGTGCATCCTTATGTTGGATTGTACCCTGAAGTCACACCTTTTAAAATTCAAGAAAGCGAAGTAGAAGCTTTGGTGGAAGTTTCTTTAGATGAATTTATGGATGATAGGACTATCATTTATCAAAAACTGACCACCTCCTATGCACAGAATATTGACGTACCTGCCTTTAAATTAAACGGTTACACGGTATGGGGAGCAACGGCCATGATGTTGAGTGAAGTTAAAGAGCTATTTAAACAGGTACTATAATGCCTTATTTTGTAATTTTGAATTTCTAACCACTGACTATGACCCTTTTTAAAAGAAACCCTTTCGGACATATTTTATTTTTAAAGAAATGGCTAATACGCATCATGGCGGTTATTACGCACCAGAGGTACAAGAAATTTAACAAGTTGGAAATTGAGGGTTCTGAGATTATAAGAAGCCTTCCAGAGCGCAATGTGCTTTTTGTGAGCAATCATCAAACTTATTTTGCGGATGTGGTGGCTATGTTCCATGTTTTCAATGCAAGTTTGAGCGGTAGGGAGAACACTATTAAGAACCTTGGATATATATGGCAGCCAAAATTAAACATGTACTACATTGCGGCGGCAGAAACAATGAAGAAAAGCCTGCTTACTAAAATTTTTGCCTACGCTGGTTCCATTAGTATAGAACGTACATGGAGGGCAGAAGGTAAAGATGTGAACAGGCAGGTGAAAATGAGCGATATTTCCAATATTGGGGTGGCCTTAAACGATGGGTGGGTCATTACCTTTCCACAAGGGACCACAACGCCATGGAAACCGTTGCGCAAGGGTACCGCGCATATTATTAAAAAATACAGGCCCATAGTTGTTCCAGTAGTAATAGATGGTTTTAGACGTTCTTTTGATAAAAAGGGATTGCGCGTAAAGAAAAAGGGAATTCTTCAATCCATTGTGATCAAAGAGCCGTTGGAAATTGATTATGAAAATGAATCCTTTGAATCCATCATTGAAAAATTGGAATATGCCATTGAACAGCATCCATCTTTCCTTAAGGTGATATCCAAAGCAGATCTGTTAGCCTACGAAGAGGAGAACAAACAACGGAAGTGGAAGCCCTAGACTTCCAACTCTTTAAGCTCGTTATAATTTTTTCGAAGTCTATTTAAAAGTAGACCATAAAGTACCTTGTAAAAAAGCCATATCACTCCTAATAAAATAGCTACAGCAAAAATACAGACTCCAACGATAATCGTCCAGAAAATAATTTCATTGCCAGCTTCAGATGCCGCATTAATGATCTTATCGCTATCTGGGCCATATCTGAGACTTCCATAAATCCCGGAGATCAAGGAGATGGAAAACATAATCAAATTGAACCAGACATATTGGGTAACCGTTCTTTTGACCGTTAGGATGGCCTTCATGAGGTCTTTTGATGAATCTGTAAAAGAAATCTTCCTGTAATTTACATAGAACTTATAAATGAAATAAAGTAGGACAATATAGTTCATCACCATCAGGAATATCGTAAATTCATAGATATGCCATGATTTGATCATCTCCCATGATTCCCCATCGGTAAATACAATATTTATGGCAGTCCAGAATACAAATTCCAGAATACTGATATAAAAAATCCATTTTACAACAGAAGAGGATTTTTTCCATATCATCTTATAGATATCCGCATAGGATACTTTTGGAAGGTTCCCTTCCTTTTTTTGCCAGTCCTTTTTTAATAGCTCCAGTTCATCCATCATCATTTAAGGATTAAGTATGGTTCTTAATTTATTTTTTACCCTGTTCATCTTCACCCTCGCATTTACTTCTGAAATACCTAAGGTTTCGGCTATTTCAGTATAATTTTTATCTTCCAAGTATAGAAAGACCAATGCTTTATCTATATCTCCCAACTCTTTAACGGCATTGTACATCAATTTTAATTGTTGTTCCTGTGTTTCATCATATTCATCGGCTTTTATTTTAAAAATGACCGATTCATAATCTTGTGTTTTTATGCTTTTTTTCGATTTGCGATAGAGCGTAATGGCCGTGTTCAAAGCTACCCGGTACATCCAGGTACTAAATTTGGACTCACCCCTAAATTTTGGGTAAGCTTTCCATAATTGGATGGTTATTTCCTGGAAAAGATCTTTGTGGGAATCACGGTCATTGGTATACAATGAGCATACCTTATGAACAATGTTCTGATTGTTCTCTAGTTCACTTACAAATTGATGTTCCTGGTCCTTGGTCACTTTCTTATGGTCGGTTGTCTATTGGTATGAAGAAATCATATTTTGTTACAGGACAAAATAAAAAAACCGACAATAAAAATATCATCGGTTTGTGTTCGGTTGTTGCCTTTTACTTTCTGTAGTCCAAGGCAGGGGCCCTATCGCCTAGTAACGGAATATATGTAAAGTCCTTTCCCCGTCTTTCCATAAGTTCTTGTTTGGCCTTCATTATAATGTCCTTGCTTTTTAGAATATCAATGGCCGTTAGCGTCAACGTTTTTGCGGCTACCATCATTCCTTTTTTGCCGATTGTTGTTCCGCCCGCCGCAACTGCTTGCCAGCTGTGGGCAGGGGTTCCCGGAACCCAGGTTGCAGTGCCCAGTCCTACCGTTGGCACGGTAAAGCTTACATCGCCAACATCTGTGGAACCATAGGCTTTGGCTTCGGTTTTGTAAGGTTCAATATTTTTGGCTAGGTCCAGGTTCGCTTTGTCATATCCGAGGCTTACGGCAATTTTATCCGCAAACTCTTTTTCCTCCGCAGAATAATTTACACCGCCAACCTTCACCAGGTTATCGTACATCAATTTCTGGAGGGTCAGGTTGGGCAATAGCTCATGTGTTCCTCCAATCATCTCATAATCCATAGTGGTTCCCGTACCTAAGGCTGCACCTTCCGCAGCTTTTACGATTCTATCAAATATATCAATAACAACATCCCTTTGACCATGTCTGGCATAATAGTACACTTCCGCAAAATCGGGTACCACATTGGGAGCTTTTCCTCCTTGGGTAATCACATAATGGATACGTGCTTCAGATGGGATATGCTCCCTCATCATATTCACCATCATATCCATTGCCTCCACCCCATCTAAGGCGGAACGACCTTTTTCAGGAGCTCCGGCAGCATGGGCAGAAATTCCATGGAATCTGAATTTTGCCGATTTGTTGGCCAGGGCGGCTCCGGCATTTGCTTCATTTTCTGAACCAGGGTGCCAATGCAAGGCTACATCCACATCGTTAAATAAGCCTTCCCTTACCATATACACTTTTCCGGAGCCGCCTTCTTCTGCAGGGCAACCGTAAAATCTAATGGTCCCTTTTACATTGTTGGCTAGCATCCACTCTTTCACTGCAATAGCGGCCGCTGTGGAGGCCGTACCGAACAAATGATGTCCACATGCATGTCCGGCTGCTTTGTCCGCTGATAGTTTTTCTGGTACCGCCTGTTGGGATAGACCGGGCAAGGCATCAAATTCACCAAGGATGGCTATGATCGGCCCACCATTGCCATACTCTGCGATGAAAGCGGTAGGTATTCCTGCGACCCCCGTTTTAATGGAGAAGCCCTCATCGCTCAATGTCTTTTGCAATAAAGCAGAACTTTGTTCCTCTAAATAGCCCATTTCTGCAAATTCCCAGATATTTTGGGCAATGGTGCCATAGGTTTCGCTTTTCTTGTCCAAGTTCTTTAAAATGTCCTGGGTGGTTTTCTGGGCGTGGCCCATGAAAGAAATAAGGCTTGTCAATACCAAGCTGTAAATTAATTTTCTCATAATAGGAAAGGTTTGTTCACGGTTGGCATAAATATAATAAAAACTACAGATGGAATAGGGCGGGAAACGTTTGAATGTTTATTTTAGGCCTATGAATTGTGATATGAACATTTCAAGGACCAGTTATCCACGCATAGTAATCATTGGCGGAGGTTTTGCTGGAGTATCCTTGGCTAGAAAATTGAGCAATAAAGAGGTTCAAGTAGTCTTGTTGGACAAACATAACTACCACACTTTTCAACCCTTGCTCTATCAGGTATCCACAGGGGGATTGGAGCCTGACTCCATTGCATATCCAATTCGTAAGATATTGCAAAAGTATCCCAATTTTATTTTTAGGCTTGCCGAAGTAAAGGAAATTGATACTGCAGAAAAAAATATTGTCACCAACATAGGAAGTCTTAAATACGACTATTTGGTAATGGCCACCGGTTCGGAAACTAATTTTTATGGGAATGTGGAATTGGAAAAACACAGTATGGCCATGAAGTCCATCATCCAATCCCTGAACCTTAGGAGTCTGATTCTGGAGAATTTTGAACAAGCATTATTGACCGATGATATTCATGAACGGGATGCCCTCATGAATTTTGTGATCGTAGGTGGGGGACCAACAGGGGTGGAACTCGCTGGTGCCCTTGCTGAAATAAAAAAAGGAATTCTTCCCAAGGATTATCCAGATTTGGATACCCGCAGGGCACAGATTCATTTGGTGCAGTCAGGTCCACGGATTTTAAAGGAAATGAGTGAGAAGGCCTCGGAAAAGGCGGAGGAATTTTTGGAAGGTTTGGGAGTACAGGTATGGAAGGAGACCCGAATTACCAATTATGATGGAAAACTGGCGACCACCATGACGGATGTTGTATTTGAAACGGCCACCCTTGTTTGGGCGGCGGGTGTAAAAGGAGCTTTGATCAAGGGAATGGATGCCAGGGAATTGACCGTTCCCGGAAACCGGTTAAAAGTAAATCAGTTCAATCAGGTTGAAGGTGTTGAAGATGTTTTTGCCATAGGTGATATTGCCTGTATGGTAACCCCGGAATTTCCAATCGGTCATCCTATGATGGCCCAACCTGCTATGCAGCAAGGGGCAAATCTTGGAAATAATCTAATTAAGCTTTTGGAGAACCAACCTCTGACACCCTTCATTTATAAAGATAAGGGCAGTATGGCTACTGTAGGGAGGAACAAGGCCGTAGTTGATCTCAAAAATCACAAGTTCCAAGGTATATTCGCTTGGTACGTTTGGATGTTTGTACATCTTTTCTTTTTGATAGGATTTAGAAATAGAGTAGTGGTTTTCGTGAATTGGGTGTACAATTATATTCGTTTTGATCGGGAAGCCCGACTTATCATAAGACCCTACAACAAGGATTACACGAAGTTTAAGGATGAGTAGGAATAATTCTTAAATAGCGGGAAGAGTAGTTTACTGGCTATTTCCTAGGATGGAATTCGTTGAGGACCTTGGAAAGCTCGGTCCTGTCCAAATGCAAATAGATTTCTGTTGTGGTAATGCTCTCATGTCCCAACATCTGCTGGATGGCCCTTAGGTCGGCACCGTTACCCAATAAATGGGATGCAAAGGAATGCCGAAAGGTGTGGGGGCTAATAATTTTGTTCAGTTCTATTTTTGCTGCCAATTGTTTAATGATGGTAAATACCATGGCCCTTGTCAGTTGCTTGCCCCTTCGGTTGAGAAAAAGGATATCTTCATGGCCTTTTTGAATTTTTAGATGGACCCTTTTTTCATTCTTGTAGATATTGATGTATTTTTTATTGATCTTACTTATGGGAACAAAACGTTGCTTGTCTCCCTTACCAGTAACCTTTATAAAGTCCTCCTCAAAATAAAGATCGGAAATCTGTAGGTTTACCAATTCGGATACCCGTAACCCACAGCCGTAAAGGGTTTCCAACATGGCCCTATTGCGTTCACCCTCCTCTTTGGAAAGATCTATGGCCGCAATAAGATTATTGATCTCATCTTCTGATAGGGTATCAGGGAGCTTGCGACCCACTTTGGGTGACTCTATTAAATCCATTGGATTATCACTTCGGTAATCCTCAAAAATCAAAAAATTAAAAAAACTCTTTAAACCAGATATGATTCTAGCCTGGGATCGGGGGTTGACGACTTTGGCTATTTCATAAATAAACTGTTGTACAGTTTCCCTACCAATCGCAATAGGATTTTCTTGGATGCTATTGGTATTGAGGAAAAGGATTAGTTTTTCAACATCCAAGGAGTAATTATGGATGGAGTTCTTGGAAAGTCCCCGCTCTATTTTGAGGTAATCTTGATAATCTTTGAGCCCTTGTCGCCAATTCATAGGTTAAAGATACAACTATGCTTTGATTTCCTTAATAGCCAGGATAAAGTTGTAGTTACCTAAATTCCAAGGAACCAATCAGGGTTTTAATTTTAAATCTAAATAAAAGCGGTTTAGAAAATATTAGTATATTTAGATTATAATCTAAAAACATAAATTATGAAAAAATTATTGTTAGTTGCTGTATTTGCACTGATCGGTTTTGGTGTACAGGCTCAAGATGGTTTTAAGATAGGGGTAAACGCACAATTACCGGTAGGTGATGCAGCAGATGTCTATTCCTTTGGTTTAAGCCTTGATCTGGTATACATGTTTGAGGTTTCGGAGAGTTTTGACGCAGGAATTACTACGGGATTTTCAAACGCTTTTTTGAAAAGTGAGTTTAAGGATTTTGGAGACCCAGCGCAGTTTATTCCAATCGCAGCTGCAGCTCGTTTTAAAGCTACAGAAGATTTCTCTATTGGTGCTGATTTGGGTTATGCCTTAGGAATTAACGACGGCAACGATGGAGGGTTCTACTATAGACCTATAGTAGGTTATGATATTTCGGAAATGGCACAACTAACATTATCTTATTCTGGTATAAGTGTTAAAGATGCTGACTTCACATTTTCAACAATCAATTTAGGCGTTCTTTTTTCTTTATAAAGATTAATAAAGTAAATTATTTAAAGCGGAAATAGCCATGTTTCCGCTTTTTTTATGCCCAACTATTTGATATGTTTACAAAACCTTTCTGTAGTATTAATTATATTCCAACATTTTAATTTGAGCGTTTAAGTAAAATACGTTCACACTATTAGAATAATTTAAAGTTTTAACGCATGAAAATTATTATCATCAACGGACCAAATCTCAACCTTTTGGGAAAAAGGGAGCCAGAAATCTACGGCAGTGCTACTTTTGAAGATTTTTTTACGGAATTGCAGTTCAAATATAAAGAAGTGCAATTAGAGTATTTTCAAACCAACATAGAAGGCGAGATCATCAATAAATTACACGATTGTGGATTTGATGGCTATGATGGTATTATTTTAAATGCTGGTGCCTATACCCATACTTCCATCGGGATAGGGGATGCAATTAAGGGCATCAAAACTCCAGTGGTTGAGGTGCATATCAGTAATACGTTTGCACGGGAAGAATTTAGGCACATATCCTATATCTCACCAGTGGCCAAAGGGGTTATCCTTGGCTTTGGTCTACAAAGTTATGATCTGGCCATTCAGAGTTACCTAAGCTGAAGGTTTTAAATATTTCTTGTCTATATAAAATGTCCCAAATGGGAGTAAGGAGGCAGAGAAAAGGATGATGAACTTTTTAAGGCCCCATTTCTTCTCTATGGTCAATAAAAGGGCAAGGACTACGTATCCAATAAATAGAAATCCATGGGCATAGCCAATATATATATTGGGTTCTGGAATTCCGCCTTTATACTTTAATGGCATTCCCAATCCAAATAACAGAAGGAAAGATACTCCTTCCAAAATGGCAATCAATCTAAAAATTTTCAGCATTCCCTTCTCGTATTTTAAAAAGATAAAAGGATTACAAATGGCCTTGTAATCCAAGACCTTTGTAATCCTTTTATAAA
This sequence comes from Sediminicola sp. YIK13, assembly GCF_001430825.1. GTDB lineage: Bacteria > Bacteroidota > Bacteroidia > Flavobacteriales > Flavobacteriaceae > Sediminicola. The sequence goes on from NZ_CP010535.1 coordinate 397,502, forward strand.
ATTTATTATAGGTGAATTACTTCGCCATAAGCATCAGCAACAGCTTCCATAACCGCTTCACTCATCGTTGGGTGTGGATGAACTGCTTTTAAGATCTCATGACCAGTAGTTTCCAATTTGCGGGCCACTACAGCCTCTGCAATCATATCGGTAACTCCGGCACCAATCATATGGCAACCTAACCATTCGCCGTACTTGGCATCAAAAATTACTTTTACAAATCCGTCTGGGGTCCCGGATGCTTTAGCCTTACCGCTCGCAGAGAATGGGAATTTACCAACCTTAAGTTCGTACCCTTTTTCCTTGGCCTGTTTTTCTGTAAGTCCAACTGATGCAATTTCCGGGGTACAATAGGTACATCCGGGGATATTGCCATAATCCAATGGCTCTACATGCATGCCTGCAAGTTTTTCCACACAAAGTATTCCTTCAGCTGAGGCAACGTGGGCCAAAGCCTGCCCAGGGGTAACATCCCCTATGGCGTAATATCCAGGGATATTTGTCTGATAGTAATCGTTTACTAGAATCTTATCACGGTCAACGGCAATTCCTACCTCTTCCAAACCAATGTTTTCGATATTGGATTTGATACCAACAGCAGAAAGAACGATATCCGCCTCTATTATTTCTTCTCCTTTACTTGTCTTTACGGTCACTTTAACACCTTCTCCGGAAGTATCTACCTTGGTCACTTCAGAAGAGGTCATGATTTTTATACCAGATTTTTTGAAGGTGCGCTCTAATTGTTTAGAGATGTCCTCATCTTCTACAGGAACAACATTCGGTAAAAATTCCACAACGGTGACTTCTGTGCCCATTGAATTGTAGAAGTATGCAAATTCTATTCCTATAGCTCCACTCCCTACGACAACCATTTTCTTAGGTTGCTTTTCCAAGGTCATGGCTTTTCTGTATCCTATGATTTTCTTACCATCCTGTGGCAAACTAGGCAACTCTCTACTACGCGCTCCAGTGGCGATAATAATGTTATTGGCGCTGTATTCGGTTTCCTTCCCATCGGCATCTGTAACCCTTACCTTTTTTCCAGGCATCAATTTACCAAATCCATCGATGACCTCGATTTTGTTTTTCTTCATAAGGAATTGAACCCCTTTGCTCATCCCATCGGCAACGTTACGACTTCGTTTAACGACTGCATCGAAATCTTTATCGAATCCGTCAACGGTAAGTCCATAATCTCCAGCATGCTTCAAATATTCAAAAACCTGAGCAGATTTTAACAACGCTTTAGTTGGGATACAGCCCCAGTTTAAACAAACACCACCTAGATTTTCTTTTTCAATTACAGCGGTTTTGAACCCTAATTGTGAAGCTCTAATGGCTGTTACATAACCACCTGGACCACTACCTAAAACAATAACATCGAAATTGCTCATTTATATATATGTATTAAAGTGTCTATTTTTTTGAAGTGCCAAAGTTACAAAACCAAACCTAAACCCCATAGCAGGGTTTTAAAAATAAGTGGACCATTTAACCTATTCTACTCCATGTGCTAATTTATCACGGTAATTCCAATCTTTTTGTCCTAATGGGAGAATAGGGGCCAGATAAAAAAACCGCTCTTTCCTTGAATAGAAAGAGCGGTTTTTTGATATATATTATGGCAACCTAATGTTCCCAATGGTTTTGATATTCGGACAATTATTTTTCGGGATCAAAATCGATACTTACAGAATTGATACAGTAGCGTTGACCCGTCGTCTCCTGAGGGCCATCGTTAAAAACGTGTCCCAAATGACCACCACAATTGGCACAGACCGTCTCGGTCCTGATCATTCCGTGGGTATTGTCGCGGATGTATTCAATAGCTCCCTCAACAGCTTGGTCAAAAGATGGCCAACCACAACCACTATCAAATTTATGCTGACTTTCAAAGAGTTTAGCATCGCATGCTCTGCAATGGTAGGACCCATCCTCGGAATGGATGTTGAACTTTCCGGTGTGTGGGTATTCCGTTCCTTTTTTTCGCAAGATTCTATATTCCTCATCCGTCAATTGGGATTTCCACTCTGCTTCCGATTTCTCTACGCTATATTTTTTATCCATGCCTTACTAATTTAGGATCGTAATAAATTCATTTAAAAGTTTCTTAATGGCCATAAATGAAGCTTGTTCGACAAGAATTTTCTTCCATGCCATGAACCATCAATTACTTGGCTGGAACAAATTTCATAGCAGTACCATTGATACAGTGTCTTTCGCCAGTTGTTTCTCTTGGGCCGTCTTCAAATACATGACCTAAATGACCCCCGCACACAGCACAGTGCTCTTCGGTGCGTTTATAGCCAATTTTATAATCCACGTCATAGGCAACATTACCTTCTATGGCTCTGTCAAAACTAGGCCAGCCGGTTCCGGAATCAAATTTATGCTCTGATTTAAACAATGGGGTGCCACATGCGGCACATACATAAGTTCCTTCTCTTTTTTCCTTTAGAAGATCACTGGTAAAAGCTCTTTCGGTGCCGGCCTCCCTGAGCACATAGTACTGCATATCCGTAAGCTCCTTTTTCCATTCTTCCTGGGATTTTACAATGCTGAAATTTTCAGTACCGCTATTCGTAGCTTGCTTTTTTTCTTGTGAATTTCCTTTACACCCTGTTAGGACAATACAGAAAATAAGAACGATATTCTTGATCATTATACAATTTTTTTAATTTCTGTTTTAGACGGAAAAATTCTTCCGTCCTTTCAAATTTAAAGTACCTACGGCAATAAATGCGTTAAGGTTTTATTAAGTTGGTTTTTTTTGGAAGCAAAAAACCCCAATTCCTCACGGGAATTGGGGTTTGTATTGAAATATTATCACGGCGTTTAGTCCACTATGATTCTTTGGATATCTTTTTCTGTTACTCCTAAGGTTTGCATCACGGATGCTATATTGGATCTGTCCAATTTGCCACTGGCAAAATCAGCAGGCATAATTGCAATTCTAAAGACCTGATTGTCCGTATCACCAGGGGCCAAGGTGCCCAAGTCAAAATCGGACTCCAAGAAAATACTTACATCTAAAAAGGTATGGTCATAATTGTATTGTAGAATCCCTTGGTTCAATATCCTGGTTTGAGGCAGTAGTCTCCAAATATCTACAGCTTCACCATTACTATCCTCTGTTTGGTCCCATAATATGAAGACCAATACAATATCTGATTCAAAAACTTCCACGGTTTGGGGAAATTCATAAAATATAGAGTACTCGTTATTTGCAGTAAAATCGCCCTGAATTTCCAGGACCTGTCCAACTACGTTTACACCGTCAAGGCCATCCAGGCCGTCTAAGCCATCAAATCCTGGGGGTCCTGCCGGACCTTCACATGCCATAATAAAAAGGGCCAAAAATGTTCCTAATGCTAAACTGAATTTTTTCATAATTTACGGTTTTAAGTATTTATATTTATCAAGTACGTATCCTACTTTTGTATTCATTTATCCAAGGTTTCAAAAAGCGTTCCACTTTTTGATAAACGTAATAAAAATATAAAAGTTGTTGTAAATTATAGTCCCTCAAGGGAAATGAGCAAACTTGTTTTATATTGCAATAAATAACCAAACCATGCCAGGCGTACTATCTCATAGTCTATTTTCTAATTTCGACATACATTTATTCAGATCAGGAAAACATTACCGACTTTATGAGAAATTAGGATCCCATCCCATGAAGGTCGATGGGGTAGAGGGTACTTATTTTGCTGTTTGGGCTCCTTCTGCCAATGCTGTTTATGTTGTCGGGGATTTTAATTATTGGCAACAGGACCATAAGTTGAATGTTCGTTGGGACGGCAGTGGTATTTGGGAAGGTTTTATTCCAGGGACTGGTAAGGGCACACTATATAAGTATAAGATTCATTCCAACAATGATGGAATAGTTACTGAAAAGGCAGATCCTTTTGCCAGATCCTGTGAACATCCCCCTAGGACCGCTTCGGTTGTTTGGGAAGGGAACTATACATGGAAAGATGAGGATTGGATGGAAAATAGGGAAGCCAAAAATGGTTTGGATTGTCCGCATTCTGTTTATGAAGTGCATTTGGGATCCTGGAAACGCAAAAGTGATAATTCGTTTATGACCTATAAGGAGTTGGCCGATGATTTGGTCAACTACGTGAAGGAGATGAATTTTACCCATGTGGAATTTATGCCCATTATGGAATATCCCTATGATCCATCGTGGGGATATCAGTTAACGGGTTATTTTGCACCTACTTCAAGATTTGGAAGCCCAGAAGACTTTAAACTTTTGGTGGATAAGCTGCACCAAAATGGTATTGGGGTAATCCTGGATTGGGTACCGTCCCATTTTCCTGAGGATGCACACGGATTAGGGATGTTCGATGGTTCGCATCTTTTTGAACACCCCGATAAAAGAAGGGGATATCATCCAGATTGGAAAAGTCTCATCTTTAACTATGGAAGGAATGAAGTCCGTGCTTTTTTAATTAGCAATGCCCTGTTCTGGTTAGACCAGTTTCATGCAGATGCCTTGCGTGTAGATGCCGTAGCTTCCATGCTTTACCTAGATTATTCCAGGGAAGAAGGGGAGTGGGAACCAAATATATATGGAAACAATGAAAATCTGGAAGCCATTTCATTTGTAAGGGAGCTCAATGAGGCTGTTTACCTGAATTTTAATGGGGTACAGATGATAGCAGAGGAATCTACCTCATTTTCAATGGTATCACGCCCGGTAAGCATTGGAGGGCTGGGTTTTGGTATGAAATGGATGATGGGTTGGATGAACGACACCTTGGAATATTTTAAAAATGACCCTATCCATAGAAGGCATCATCAAAATGACATCACCTTTAGCATGACCTATACGTTTACCGAAAATTTCATGCTTCCCTTTTCTCACGATGAGGTAGTGTATGGTAAACAATCCTTGTTGTACCGTATGCCAGGTGATGAATGGCAACGCTTTGCAAATTTACGACTGTTATATGGGTATATGTTTACCCATCCCGGTGCTAAACTCCTGTTTATGGGGGCCGAATTTGGTCAGTCGTCCGAATGGAATTTTCAAGCTAGTTTGGATTGGCATTTACTTCAATATGATGTTCATTCAGGAATCCAGAAATTGGTGAAAGACTTGAATACCTTATATCGCAATCATCCCGCTTTATACGAAAAACAATTTACGGATGAAGGCTTTCAATGGATAGATTATGGCGATCATGAAAATTCAGTGCTTACCTTTATCCGAAAAGGGGTCAATAAAAAAGATGATCTCATCATAGCCTGTAATTTCACCCCCATTTTAAGGCTTAATTACCGAGTAGGGATACAAAAAGCAGGAAGACTGAAAGAAATTTTTAATACTGATGATGAGAAGTACGGCGGAAGCGGAAGTACTAACAATAAGGAGCTCAAAGTGGAAAGTATCCCTTGGCACGGGAATAAAAAATCCATGGAATTGGATATTCCACCTTTGGGTGTAGTAATACTTAAATAAATAAATCAAATAATTTATGTGCCACTAAAAGTTCATTTAGGAAATACTATCACTTTAGTATTCGTCGTTAATGTATTTTTTGTGATGTTTAAACCAAATAGTTATGATTACTAATACTGAACTTGAGTATAAAGGGAATTTATACCCTAACCATATAATAGATTTTAAAAGGGAAGCGGATAAGTTGTATTTCACGACCGATAATGGCGTTATTTTGGAAATAACCGTCCTAAGGGACAGTGCTTTGCGCTTTAGATATGCCACAGAAAATATTTTTGAACCCGATTTTTCTTATGCCATCAGCGAAGATGCCAGTACGGGGTACAACGAGTTGGAAATGGAGGAAACACCGACGGAATATTTGATAAGCACGGCCAAATTAAAAATATTGGTAGATAAGCAGACGTTAAGAACACAGATTTCCGATCTGGAAGGCAATATCATTAATGAAGATGAACTTGGATTTCACTGGGAGGAGAATTACGAGTACGGTGGTAATACCGTTAAAATGAGTAAAATAACCCAGTCTTCGGAGAGTTTTTATGGTCTGGGCGACAAGGCAACACATTCCAATCTAAAGGGAAAAAGAGTTACAAATTGGGCGATGGACCAGTATGCCTTTGCCAAAGATCAAGATCCGTTATATAAGGCCATTCCTTTTTATGTGGGATTGCACAATAATAAGGCCTATGGTGTCTTTTTTGATAATTCTTTTGGTACCACCTTCGATTTTGCACACGAAAGAAGGAATATAACAAGTTTTTGGGCTGACGGAGGGGAAATGAACTATTACTTTTTCTATGGACCAAAAATCACTAATGTAGTCAAAGCTTACACAGATCTCACTGGAAAACCAGAATTGCCACCATTATGGGTTCTGGGGTTTCATCAATCCAAGTGGAGCTACTTTCCGGAAAGTAGGGTTATGGAGATCGCTACTAAATTCAGGGACCTTAAAATCCCTTGTGATGCCATTTATTTGGATATCGATTACATGGAGGGTTTCCGATGTTTTACCTGGAACAAAAATTATTTCCCCGAGCCTAAAAAAATGGTAAAGGAATTAAATGATATTGGCTTTAAGACCGTGGCAATAATAGATCCAGGAATAAAAGTGGACAAGGATTACTGGGTGTACCAAGAGGGAATGGAAAATGACTATTTCTGCAAAAGAGGGGATGGCCCCTATATGCGTGGTAAGGTATGGCCAGGCGAATGTAATTTTCCAGATTTCACAAATCCGGACGTTCGCGAATGGTGGGCAGGACTCTATAAAGAATTAATTGCGGACATAGGCATTAAAGGGGTGTGGAACGACATGAACGAACCAGCAGTTATGGAAGTGCCCACCAAGACCTTTCCATTGGATGTGCGCCATGACTATGACGGTAACCCGTGTAGCCATAGGAAGGCTCATAATGTCTATGGAACCCAAATGGCCAGGGCAACCTATGAAGGAGTAAAAAAATTCACCTATCCCAAAAGGCCATTTGTAATCACAAGATCTGCTTTTTCAGGGGCACAACGCTATACATCTACTTGGACAGGTGATAATGTGGCAACTTGGGAACATTTATGGATTGCCAATGTACAGGTACAACGAATGTGCATGAGCGGGATGTCCTTTGTTGGGTCCGATATCGGTGGCTTTGCGGAACAACCCAATGGGGAGCTCTTTGCACGATGGATTCAAATGGGGGTTTTTCATCCCTTTTGCAGGGTGCATTCCAGCGGGGATCATGGAGACCAAGAGCCATGGTCTTTCGATAATGAGGTTACAGACATCGTAAGGAAATTTATTGAATTGAGGTATCAACTATTACCCTATTTATATACCATGTACTGGAAGTATTGTAAAGAAGGTACTCCCATGATACAGTCATTGGTTTATTTTGATCAAGAGGATCACCAAACTCATTTTAGAACGGATGAGTTTATTTTTGGTGAGCAGATCTTGGTCTGTCCCGTGCAAGAGCCAAATGCCCAAGGGAGAAGGATGTACATCCCTAAGGGAAAATGGTATAATTTTTGGACGGATGAAATGGTATTGGGTGGTAAGGAAAAATGGGTGGTGGCCGATATAGATAAAGTCCCACTGTTTATAAAAGAAGGTGCTTTAATACCAAAGTACCCTGTGCAACAATACGTTGGTGAACTGGCAATTAAAGAACTGGTCTTGGATGTTTATTTTAAAAAAGGAATAGAAGATTCTACAGTTTATGAAGATGGGCAGGATGGTTTTGATTACAAAAAGGGAAGGTACAGTGTCAGGAACTTTAAATTAAGGGGAAAAGATGATCAGTTGATTATCCAACAATTTAAGGATGGAACATTTATAACATCTTATGAAACCATAAAATTGAAGTTTCACGGTTTGCCATTTCAAATAAAAAGCATTCAAGTGGACAACGAAACTGTATCATTTGAAGATGTTAAATTAAATGGAAGCAACTCGATTGAATTGAGCAAAGAATTTAATGTATTAGAGTTAACGGGGATTTAATATTTTTGTACTTTCATTTTTCTAAAAAGAACTAATATCATGAAGAAGATACTATGGGTAGCAGCCCTTTTGTTAATTGCCTCGGCGTGTAAAACGAATCCCTTTACGGGTCAACGAACGTTGAATTTTTATCCAAATAGTCAAGTTTTTCCTACTGCTTTCGCGCAGTATGACCAATTTTTGGAGGCTAATAAGGTGGAGACCGGAACAGCAGATGCCAAAATGATCTCTAAGGTGGGGCAACGGATTGCTGCTGCTTCAGAGCGTTGGTTAACTGCCAATGGGTATCCCGGATATTTAAAAGATTATAAATGGGAGTACAATCTTGTCAAAGATGAGACAGTAAATGCTTGGTGTATGCCCGGAGGTAAGATTGTTTTTTACACAGGGATATTGCCTATTTGTCAAGGAGAGACAGGTATTGCCGTAGTTATGGGTCATGAAGTTGCCCACGCCCTGGCAGATCATGGGGCTCAGCGAATGAGTGCCGGAACGCTACAGCAATTAGGGGCAGTAGCCGGTAATGTTGCCATAAAAGACGAAAGTACGCTTGCTGTTTTTAATCAGGCCTATGGGATAGGTACTACAGTGGGTGGAATGCTTCCTTTTAGTAGAAGCCACGAAACCGAAGCCGATAAGATTGGTCTTCAGATTATGGCCATTGCTGGGTATGATCCTAAGGAGGCAGCGGAACTTTGGAAAAGAATGAAAGCCAATAGTGGGGGACAAGGGCCACCGGAATTTTTAAGTACACACCCTTCCAACGATACAAGGATCAACAACTTGACCGTTTGGGCACCGGAAGCTGAAGCGGAAGCTAGAAAATTTGGAGTCACCTCTTTTCAGTAAAGAATATGAAGGGATTATTAAAATAATATAAAATATAACAGATAAGCTGTCCTACAAAGGGCAGCTTTATTTTTTGTGCATGGGAAGTATCACTTTGGTTAAGGGGAGTAAGAAATTATTGAATGCTTGGGCTTTTTATGATTGGGCAAATTCAGTCTATAGCCTGGTCATAGCCTCCGCTATATTTCCCATTTTTTACGGGGCCTTGTTCCGCAGCGCCAATATAGAAAAGGTCGTTTTATTTGGAGGGGAAATAGCAAGGGGTCCGTTGATCAGTTATGTGACCTCGGCAGCGTTTTTATTCATAGCCATCATCACCCCGCTCTTGTCAGGAGTGGCAGATTATCTGGGCAACAAAAAGTTATTTCTTAAATTTTTCTGCTATTTGGGAGGTATTTCTTGTATGGGCCTTTATTGGTTCTCTTTGGAAAATATTTACCTGGGATTGCTTTGTTATTTCTTTGGTTTGGTAGGTTTTTGGGTCAGCTTTGCCTTTAACAACTCCTACCTGCCTGATATTGCATTTCCAGAACAACAGGATCGCATCAGTGCCAAGGGATTTTCCTTGGGGTACATAGGGAGTGTTATATTACTGCTGTTTAATTTGGCCATGGTCATGAAGCCCGAATTCTTTGGTATTACCTCGGATGGCGGGGAAATTGCAGAGATAAAAGCGATGAAGTATTCTTTCTTATCTGTTGGAATATGGTGGATGGTTTTTAGTCAATATACTTTTTACCATTTACCTAAGGGCAATAAAAGAGAGGGTCCAAAAGAACAAGTACTCCTAAATGGTTTCAAGGAATTGAAAAGTGTCTGGAAACAACTGGGCAAGGAGGTTCGGTTAAAAAGGTATCTAGGCGCTTTTTTTGTTTACAGTATGGCCGTACAGACGGTAATGCTCATCGCTACTTATTTTGGGGAAGAAGAAATAAGCTGGGGTTCAGATAATGAACGTACCATGGGGCTAATCATCAGCATTCTGGTGATACAGATCGTTGCTATTTTAGGAGCAACACTAACAGCAAAAGCTTCCAAGGCTTTTGGGAACATTAAAACCCTGATTGTGGTCAATATTTTGTGGATAGCCATATGTATCTATGCCTATTTTGTGATCACCCCAATGGATTTTTATATTGCTGCGGGGTGCGTTGGGATAGTTATGGGCGGAATACAGGCCCTATCCAGATCTACGTATTCCAAATTTATTCCTCAAACGAAGGATACCACCTCGTTTTTTAGCTTTTATGATGTTTCAGAAAAGATAGGTATTGTCATAGGAACCTTTATGTATGGCTTTATCGCACAGCTTACAGGGAGCATGAGAAATGCCACCATTTTTCTAGGCCTATTCTTCATTATTGGGGCTTTTCTTTTGACCAGAGTGCCAAAAAAATAAAAAAAAAGCCCTTAAAAAGGACTTTTTATGTGCTAATCATAAATTTGTTTAACCTTTGGTGATATCACCGGATCCTGAAGTTTTTGTATCTATCTTTTTTGGATTGCCACGATACGAAATATCCCCTGAACCGGAAACCCTTGCCTGTATCATCTCTGTGGCGGTAACTTCAATATCTGCAGAACCGGAGACATTAGCCGTTACATTCTTGGCAGAAAGATCATAGGCATTTACGTCTCCTGAACCAGAAACCCTGACCTCGAAATCTTCTGTTTCCCCGGTTAGGGTAATATCCCCTGATCCTGAAATTGTGGCTTTTACAGTCTTCGCTGAGACCGAAAGAGAAATATCTCCAGATCCCGAAATATCAGTTTTGAAATTATCGGTGGCAATGGTTTTCTTCCCCACAATATCGCCGGAGCCTGATAACGTTACAGCATCAACTCTTTCCACTGGGATGGTAATGAAAATTCCCTGCTTCCAGGAAGACGGACTTAAATAGATTCCTTTTTCGACCTTGACCACCAATTTACCATCCTTTATTTCTGTAGTTATATATTCCAATAGGTTTTCTTCCCCTTTTAGAATAAGTTTCCCTTCTTTTCCATCCACCAGTTCTACATCGAAAGATCCGGATATAAAGATGGCGTCATAGGGTCCTGTATTCCTGTTTTCTGTAATGATATTGCCATTTCCTTTAATTTTCTTGCCCCATTGGGCATAGGTGAAGGTCATGCACAACATGGATACACCTAGTATTAGAATTTTTTTCATGGTCATAATGGGTTTCAATTAATTTTTATTGAAGGATATGCTTCCATAATCGCTATTTACGGAAACCTTATTTCCGCTGTTGCTCTTGCCGTAATAACCTTTGTAATATTTTTGGTTCGACTTTTCTGTACTGATATTGATCTCAAAATTATCTTTACCACTGACACCGGCATATTCGGCGGTGATCTCAAAATCAAAATAATATTGGGGATTGTATCCGATATTGATACCCATATAATCCGAATTGATCGCCACATTGCCAGCGTCCGCTGCCAATTCCTTGATTCTAAGGGAGCCATAGTCTGCGGAGATGTCTAGATTTCCGTGGATAACCCCTAATTTTACATTGATGTAGTCTCCTTTTCCCTGCACATTATTTGCTTCACCTATATCTATGGAGCCATAATCACTTGAGTACTGAAGATTGTCCATTTTTGTAATGGTAGAATTGGTATAATCTGCTTTAATGACAAGATCCCCTGCTTTCTCTATCGTAAACCCAGAATAGTCTGCTGATATTTTGCCACTGTTGATATAGCCAATGCTACTTTTGGAGGTGTAGTCAAAATTAAGCTCATTGTTTCTACCTCTCAATTCCCCAATCTCCAATCTACCATAATCACAATTGATCTTTGCATGGCCATCTATCCTGTCCAAAATAATGCTACCGTAGTCATTATTGAGATGAACATTATTCTTTACTGGGACTTTTATAAAATAATCGATCTGCATGTTCACGTTATTCCCACCACCCCAGTTCCAGTTCCAATTGTTGTTGTTTTGGTTGAATATTGTTTTGGCGGAAACCATATCCTCGCCAGCGTCAAAATTTACGGAGATTTGGTCCAATTTTTTTTGAACCTTATCTTCGTTGTTGCCATTTGTCTTGATCCGAACTTCTATCATGATCCTGTTTTCGTTCCATGAAGTGATGTTGAGGTTGCCATAGCTGTTGTCTATGGACATAAGGGCATTGGCACTGACCTTAAATTCTTTTTTGATTGTTTTTTCTTTGGTGTATTTTCCTTTTAACGGATCCACATGGGCATGGGAAAAAATAGGGAGTGCTAAAAACAAGATAATACAGGTAATTGGGATGAACTTTTTCATTTTACTTTTTTTTAAATTAGAGTATGTGTTTTTTCTTTTTCATTAATGACTTTAATCTGTTCGATCTGTTGAAGGACCTCTTGCAATAGGCTTATTCTAGTTTGGAAATTGGTGACCATAGCGCTTAATATGAACTTACTGTTACCACCATTCAGAAGATCCTGCTCCATTTTTTTATAATCTTTTTCCAATTTTTTTAATTGGAACATGGCATCTTCCACCATTTGTTTGGTCTCTGGTGAGCTTTCACTTTGTAAGAGTTTGGTCTGCTCATTGATAAGATTGGCAAAATAAAATTCAGTTTTGGAGGCCTCTGGGGAAATTTTTGCTATTTGTTGGTCAGTAGTAGGTTTTTCTATAAAATATCCAAAACCAATAGCTATAAGCAGGGCTATGGAAGCAGCCATAAGTAGTGGTTTCCATATACCTTGGCCCCAGCTTCTTCTAGACCTCTCACTACGTTTGTTTAGTTTCTTTAAAAACCTGGCCTCATGGCCAATGGCGGGTTCTTCTTTGTCGAAAGAGCCTTTTAAATTGTTGAATATGGTTTCTAAATTATCCATTGTTATTGTATTACGGGGGTTAATTTTTTTCTAAGACTCGCTTTTGCCCTAGAGATAATAGTTCTGCAATTCGCATAACTTATTTTCATGATTTCACTTATCTCTTCATAATCATATCCTTCTATTAAAAATAAGGTCAAAGCAATTCTGTAATTGTCCTGCAATAGATTCATGGTCTGCATCACTTTTTGAGCCATCAATTCAGTGACTCCATGATCTGCATCAATACCATCATCATCTTTGACCTTGTACAATATATTTTCCAGCGCTACTTCGTTCTTTTTCTGTTGCTTGCGATAGTGATGGATACTGTTGTTGACCACTATTCTCTTTAACCAAGATCCAAAGGTTACCTCGCCTTTAAACGTGTGCAATTTGGTAAAAGCACTCAAAAACGATTCCTGCATAATGTCCTCTGCTTCGGCACTATCCTTTACTATCCGCAGGGAAGTATTGTACATTGCTTTATAATAGCGATTGTATACTTCCATTTGCGCACCAGGGTTGCCTTCCCTACACAATTGCAACAGATCGTTAATATGTTCTTCTTTATGGCTCAAAAAGCGAATCGTTTGTCTAATAGATGATTCAATTTAAGGATTGTTACAGTTTTTTTAAAAAATTAACCAGTTGTTGGCATAACAATTGTTTTTAGATGGATGAATAAGGTTCTGAAAACGCAAATTTGTTAAGGTTTGTAGGGTTTTACAGACCAATGAATTATAATTTAAAATTAGATTTCTGTTATAAAATGACAGAATGACCGAAATAACGATATGAGTAAATCTAAATTTTTAAATATTGACAGTATGTCACTGCAAGGAATTGATGAGGATTCAGAGTTAATACCTTTAATGACACCCGAAGATGAAGAGGAGATCAATAATGAGGTCTTGCCGGAAACTTTGCCAATATTGCCTTTGCGCAATACCGTTTTGTTCCCAGGGGTTGTTATTCCGATCACCGCAGGAAGGGATAAGTCTATTAGCCTTATTAAAGATGCCAATAATGGTTCAAAAGTAATTGGTGTTGTTTCCCAAAAGGATGAGGAAACAGAGAACCCTGGAATCAATGATATTAATACTTTAGGAACTGTAGCGCGAATTTTAAGAGTGCTGCAAATGCCCGATGGGAATACAACGGTCATTATTCAAGGGAAAAAACGTTTCGAAATTGCAGAAGTGCTCACAGAGAAGCCATACATGACAGCCACGGTCAGAGAAACCAAGGAGGAGAGGCCACCTGCAGGGGATAGTCAGGAATTTCTTGCCATCATAGAATCTATTAAAGAATTGGCACTAAAGATCATCAAGGATAATCCAAATATTCCAAGTGAGGCTTCCTTTGCTATAAAGAATATCCAGAGTAATTCATTTTTGATCAACTTTGTGTCCTCCAATTTAAATCTTGGTGTAAAGGAAAAGCAAGAATTATTGGAAATCCCAAATTTGCAGGATAGGGCATTGGCTACCTTAAAGTATATGAATGTGGAACTCCAAAAATTGGAGCTGAAGAATGACATTCAGAGTAAGGTGCGCAGTGATTTGGACCAACAACAAAAGGAGTATTTCCTTCATCAACAAATGAAGACCATCCAGGAGGAATTGGGAGGTATTTCATATGAAGAGGAAGTAGATGAGATGGCCCAAAAGGCAAAAGAAAAAAAATGGAGTAAAAAGGTATCTGAACACTTCACCAAGGAGTTGGCCAAGATGCAACGAATGAATCCACAGGTAGCCGAATATTCTATACAAAGAAATTATTTGGAGCTTTTCTTGGAGTTGCCCTGGAATGAATTTTCAAAAGATAAATTCGATTTAAAAAGAGCTCAAAAAATCTTGGACAGGGACCATTACGGTTTGGAAGACGTCAAAAGAAGGATTATCGAGTATTTGGCCGTTTTAAAGCTGAGGAACGATATGAAATCTCCAATTTTATGTTTGTACGGCCCTCCTGGTGTAGGTAAAACCTCTTTGGGCAAGTCTATTGCCAAGGCAATTGGAAGGGAATATGTTCGTATGTCCCTTGGAGGACTGCGAGATGAGGCAGAAATACGAGGCCATAGGAAAACCTATATTGGTGCTATGCCCGGACGAATCATCCAAAGTCTAAAGAAAGCTGGTAAATCCAATCCCGTGTTCATTTTGGACGAGATAGATAAATTGTCGAACAGTCACCAAGGTGATCCATCTTCTGCCATGTTGGAAGTATTGGATCCTGAACAGAACAATGATTTTCATGACAACTTTTTGGAAATGGGGTATGACCTTTCTAAGGTGATGTTCATTGCAACGGCAAATAATTTATCGAGCATACAACCGGCTTTATTGGATCGTATGGAAATTATCAATGTAACGGGATACACCATTGAGGAGAAAGTAGAGATTGCAAAAAGGCATCTTTTGCCAAAGCAGTTGAAGGAGCACGGACTTACAGATAAACATTTAAAGATTGCCAAGCCACAATTGGAAAAAATAGTGGAAGGTTATACCCGGGAATCTGGGGTACGTGCCTTGGAGAAGCAAGTTGCCAAAATGGTACGTCACGCTGCCAAGTCCATCGCCATGGAGGAGGAGTACAATTTAAAAGTGACCAATGAAGACATAGAAAAGGTATTGGGACCTGCCAGAATGGAAAGGGACAAATACGAAAGCAATGATGTGGCCGGAGTAGTCACAGGGTTGGCATGGACGAGTGTAGGCGGAGATATCTTGTTTATAGAATCCATTTTATCCAAAGGTAAAGGGACCTTGAACATTACAGGGAACCTAGGTAAGGTCATGAAAGAGTCCGCTACGATTGCCATGGAATATATCAAGTCCAACGCCGATAGTTTTGGAATAGACTCTGAAGTGTTCGATAAGTACAATGTTCATATCCACGTGCCTGAAGGGGCCACCCCAAAAGATGGTCCCAGTGCTGGTGTTACCATGCTGACCTCTTTGGTATCTTTATTTACCCAGAAAAAGGTAAAAAAGAGTCTGGCGATGACAGGGGAGATCACCTTAAGGGGCAAAGTACTTCCGGTTGGTGGTATCAAAGAAAAGATTTTAGCTGCTAAACGAGCCAAGATTAAAGAAATCATCTTATGTGAGGACAATAGAAAAGACATTTTGGAAATAAAAGCGGAGTATTTAAAAGGTCTGGAATTCCATTATGTAACAGATATGAGCGAAGTAATTAATTTGGCCATAACGGATGAAAAGGTCAAGAATGCGAAAAGTCTTTAAATCAAGGCCTTAGTATTAGATAAAAAGGACAATGGTTCTAGGAAAACTGGAACCATTGTCCTTTTTTCATGTAGAATGTTAAATAAATTATTGAATTCTAAGTATTTTTGACCAATGCAAAAAATAACCATAGCCATTGACGGCTTTTCTTCAACCGGAAAAAGTACACTAGCCAAACAGCTTGCCAAGGCTTTGGGTTATATATATGTAGATACAGGAGCCATGTACCGGGCCATAACCCTTTTTGCCATGCGCAATAAATTTGTTGGGGTGGAAAATGAAAATATTAATGCTTTGATAAAATTATTGCCACAGGCGAAGCTTAAGTTTGTTTTTAACGAGCAACTAGGTTTTGCGGAAATGTTCCTCAATGGCGAAAATGTAGAAAAGGAAATTAGGAGCATAGAAGTTTCCAACCAAGTGAGCAGGGTAGCCACCATCGAGGAGGTGAGGCATAAGTTGGTGGATATGCAGAAAGAAATGGGTAAGGAGAAAGGAATTGTGATGGACGGGAGAGATATTGGTACCGTGGTGTTCCCAGATGCCGAACTAAAAATTTTCATGACAGCTTCCCCTGAAACAAGGGCATACAGGAGATATAAGGAATTACTGGACAAGGGAGATAAGGTAACTTATAAGGAGGTGTTGAAAAATATTCAAAATAGGGATTATGTGGATTCACACAGGGAGTTCTCCCCATTGAGGAGGGCCGAGGATGCCATTGAATTTGATAATAGCGATATGGGTATGGAGGAGCAGTTTGATAGGATATACAATCATTCACTGCGCGTAATAGCGCAACAATAAAAAAGGGCCGAATTACGGCCCTTTTTACTTTTTTCATGTTTATTTGTTGGGAATAACTAAAACTTGATCGGGATGTATCATGTCCGGATTTTTTAGAATATTGGTATTCGCTTCAAATATCTTCTTGTATTTCACGGGATCACCATAATAGTGCTTGGCAATTTTACTTAAAGATTCACCGCTCTTAACAACATGTCTATGGTAGACGGAATCATCTGCAACCGTAATATTTGCTTTTATATCAGATGGATTTTCCCCACCCAATTCCTTGATCTTATCCCAAAGAAGGTCTTTTTCGTAAGGGGTATTGGCCTTGCCTTTTATTTTAAGGACGCCACCTTCTTCCGATACATCTCCATCTTTTATGCCCAGTTTTTCCCCAAGGGTTAAGACACCTTGGTATTTGTCTTTAGTGCTCATGTTCAATTTTTTTAAATGTTAATATTATGCTGTTTAAGGTACGGATTTTCAAGGATTTTGAGAATATTTCCTTCAAATAGTTCTTTCCGGAGCAACCTTCTATAAATAAGTTTGTAAAACCATTATTTAGTTGTATTTTTGCACACCTTTTTTACAGAGAGTCGAGAGGAAAAGGTAATAAAAAAAAATTTATATATAACATCTTCTGCAGTAATTGTTTAGCTCTTGGATGGCTGCGGAATACAAATTAATTATCAGCAAATGGCTGAAGAAAAAACAACAGCGCAAGTAGATGAAACTACGCAAGACGCTAAAGAAACAAAAGTAGAGACCCAAGTACAGGATCCAAAAGAGTTTTTGGAAAACTTCAATTGGGAAAAGTATGAACAAGGTATTGAGCGTGTTGATGATTCCAAATTACAGGAATTTGAAACATTGGTAGCTAAAAACTTTGTGGATACTGCAGATGAGGAAGTAGTTGAAGGAACTGTAGTTTACCTTACAGATCGTGAAGCTATTATTGACATCAATGCAAAATCTGAAGGTGTTATCTCTCTTAACGAATTTCGTTACAACCCAGATCTTAAGGTTGGAGACAAAGTTGAGGTGTTGATAGATATCCGTGAGGATAAGAGTGGACAGTTGGTATTATCTCACAGAAAAGCCAGAACTATCATGGCTTGGGACAGAGTTAATGCAGCCCACGACAAAGAAGAAATCGTTAATGGTTTTGTTAAATGTAGAACTAAAGGTGGTATGATCGTTGATGTTTTCGGCATCGAAGCTTTCTTGCCAGGTTCTCAAATAGATGTGAAGCCTATCCGTGACTACGATCAGTACGTAGGAAAAACTATGGAGTTCAAAGTTGTGAAAATCAACCATGAGTTCAAAAACGTAGTAGTATCCCACAAAGCGTTGATCGAAGCGGATATCGAAGAACAGAAAAAAGAGATTATCGGTCAATTGGAAAAAGGACAAGTATTGGAAGGTGTTGTTAAGAACATCACTTCTTATGGTGTCTTTATTGACCTTGGAGGTGTTGATGGTCTTATCCATATCACTGATCTTTCATGGAGCAGAATCAACCACCCGAACGAGGTTGTTGAACTTGACCAGAAATTGAACGTGGTTATCTTGGATTTCGATGACAACAAATCTAGAATCCAATTAGGATTGAAGCAATTGGAGAAACATCCTTGGGATGCCTTGAGCGAAGAGATCAAAGTTGGTGATAAAGTAAAAGGTAAAGTAGTAGTTATTGCTGATTACGGTGCATTTATTGAAGTAGCTGAAGGAGTTGAAGGACTTATTCACGTTTCTGAAATGTCATGGTCTACACATTTGAGATCTGCACAGGATTTCGTAAATGTTGGAGACGAAGTAGAAGCAGTGGTATTGACTTTGGATAGAGAAGACAGAAAAATGTCTCTTGGAATCAAGCAATTGACTCCAGATCCATGGACCGATATTACTACTAAATATCCAGTAGGTTCCAAGCACAAAGGAATCGTTCGTAACTTCACAAACTTCGGCGTATTTGTTGAAATGGAAGAAGGTATCGATGGTTTGATCTATATTTCAGATCTTTCTTGGACTAAGAAAATCAAGCATCCATCAGAATTTGTTACCGTTGGTGACACATTGGAAGTGGAAGTATTGGAATTGGATGTTGAAGGACGTAAATTGAGCTTGGGCCACAAACAGACTACTGTTAACCCATGGGACAAATACGAAACTGAATTTGCATTGGATACCGTTCATAAAGGTGCCATCGCAGAGATCGTTGACAAAGGAGCTACCGTAAACTTCAATGAGGACATCGTTGCATTTGTACCGACACGTCACTTGGAAAAAGAAGATGGTAAGAAACTTGTAAAAGGTGAAGAGGCAGATTTCAAAATTATTGAGTTCAATAAAGAATTCAAAAGAGTTGTCGCTAGCCATACAGCAATCTTTAGGGAAGAAGAGCAACGTAATGTAAAAGCTGCAGTTAGAAAAGCTGCTGCAAATGCAGACGAAGCTAAACCAACCTTAGGTGATGCCAACGAAGCGTTACAAGCGTTGAAAGATAAAATGGACGCTGCTGCCAAGAAAAAGTAAGCATCTGTTTATTCATAATTGAAAAGCCCGGACAATTTGTCCGGGCTTTTTTTGTTTCCATTTTTTAAAAGAGATGAACCACGCTTTAATTTACCCCTCGTATATTGGAAGGAAATCCCTATTTTTGTTTTTCAATAGAATCGGTCTCCTAACGTATGAGTCAAAAAGTACTACTTTCCTCTAAAGAAATACACATTATCCTTCACCGATTGGCTTGCCAACTATTAGAGAATCATTTGGATTTTAGCAATACGGTACTCATCGGTCTTCAGCCCAGAGGAACTTTTTTGGCGGAACGATTGGCCAAAATCCTAAAGGAGGAATATGGTATTAAAAAGATAGAACTTGGGTTCTTGGACATCACCTTCTATAGGGATGATTTTAGAAGAGGCAACAAACCATTAGAGGCCAATGAAACAAAGATGGACTTTCTTGTTGATGATAAAAAGGTGGTATTGATAGATGATGTCTTGTATACCGGGCGAAGTATCCGTGCAGCCTTAACCGCCATTCAGTCTTTTGGCAGGCCTTTGGAAATAGAATTGCTGACCTTGATCGATAGAAGGTTCAGTCGTCATTTGCCCATTCAGCCCAATTATAGGGGCAGACAGGTAGATGCCATTAATGAGGAAAAAGTAAAGGTAATGTGGAAGGAAAATGATGGGGAAGACACCATTTATTTAATTAATAAATAATATAGAAATAGCGCTGAAGTAACTTATTAAGGGTTAAAAGGCGCAGTAGAATAAATAGAAATTAAAGCATATGAGCGAATTAAGTGTAAAGCACTTGCTAGGGATTAAGTATCTAAATGAAAAAGATATTCAGCTCATTTTTGAAACTGCCGATCATTTTAAGGAAGTAATTAATCGTTCCATTAAAAAGGTGCCGTCTCTTCGAGACATCACTATCGCCAACATATTTTTTGAGAACAGTACCAGAACCAGGCTTTCTTTTGAACTAGCAGAGAAACGTCTGTCAGCAGATGTAGTTAACTTTTCCGCAGCCCAATCCTCCGTAAAAAAAGGAGAGACCCTTATAGATACAGTAAATAACATCCTTTCCATGAAAGTGGATATGGTGGTCATGCGCCATCCAAATCCGGGGGCAGGAATATTTCTTTCCAAACATGTAAAAGCTTCTATAGTAAATGCTGGTGACGGAGCACATGAGCATCCTACCCAAGCCCTATTGGACTCTTATTCTATCCGAGAAAAATTGGGAAGCGTGGCAGGCAAGAATGTGGTTATTGTGGGAGATATTCTACATTCGCGGGTAGCTTTGTCAAATATCTTTGCCCTTAAACTTCAAGGGGCAAACGTGAAGGTCTGTGGCCCAAAAACATTGATGCCAAAGCATATCGAATCCTTAGGGGTAACAGTAGAGACCAACTTAAGAAAGGCGCTTAATTGGTGTGATGTTGCCAATATGTTGCGCATTCAGAACGAACGTATGGATATAAGTTATTTTCCGACCACTAGGGAATACACCCAACAATTTGGGGTGAACAAAGTCTTGTTGGATAGTTTGGATAAGGAAATAGTAATCATGCACCCAGGCCCTATCAACAGGGGCGTGGAGATAACAAGCGATGTTGCCGACTCCAATCAGTCCATCATTCTTAACCAGGTGGAAAATGGGGTAGCTATTCGCATGGCAGTCATATATTTATTGGCTTCAAAAATAAAATAAGATCCTATGATTTTCAACAGAGAAGACACTACGACCATTGTTTTACAGGAAAATACTTCCTTAAAGGTATTTTTGGAAAATTTAAAATCAGGGTATCCAAAAATTAAGAACGATCATATTATCGTGAACCTATTTTCATTCTCCAAGCTTACGGCGAATGATGTTTTGGAGTTCCATGAGCTTTCAGTGGCCCATAGAAAATTAAAGAAATCTTTTATTCTGGTTACAGACAAGGTAACTTATGAAGAAGTGCCAGATCATATCATTGTAGTGCCAACCATACAAGAGGCCAGGGATGTCATTGAGATGGAGGAGATTGAGCGCGATTTGGATTTGGAAGAAGAGTAGATATACTTCCTAATGAACATAGGCCAATGTCTAAAAGGATTGTTCTCCTCAGTTAGTGCCTTAACTTAAAAACTACATGAAATTACACATCTTAGGTTGTTATGCCGCCACGCCCAGAACTTTTACCAACCCAACGGCTCAAGTCCTGGAAATTAAAAACCATTTATTTTTGATTGATTGTGGAGAGGGGACGCAAGTACAGCTAAGAAAACATAAAATAAAGTTTTCCCGCATCCAGCATATATTTATTTCCCATTTACATGGGGATCATTTTTTTGGACTTCCAGGATTAATATCTACCTTCCGATTATTAGGTCGAAAGACGGCATTACATATTTATGGTCCTAAAGGGATAAAAGAGGCTGTGACCCTGCTCTTGAAATTGGGAGATTCTTGGACAAATTATCCCTTGATATTTCATGAACTTACGACCAAGCTACCTGAACTTGTTTTTGAAGATGAGAAAGTTACGGTAGATACCATTCCGTTGGACCATAGGGTGTATACCAATGGATTTCTATTTCGGGAGAAACCTGCGGACCGAAAATTAAATATAGAAGTGGTAAAAAAGTACAGTATCGATACGTGTTACTACCAAAATATTAAAAGTGGAAAGGATATTGTTTTGGATAACGGCATTATTGTTCCCAACCGTGAACTCACCTTTGAACCACCCAAACCCAAGAGTTATGCCTTTTGTAGCGACACGGCATATATGCCGGATATGGTGCCGCAAATCAATGAGGTGGACGTGTTGTACCATGAATCTACTTTTTTGGAATCTGAGCAGCATATGGCCCCTAAGACCAAGCATGCTACCGCCAAGGAAGCCGCCAGTATTGCCAAGGCAGCAAATGTGGGGGTCCTTATTTTGGGCCATTACTCTACGCGATATGCTTCTATTGAGCTTTTTAAAGAAGAGGCAATGGAGGTTTTTGAGCGTGTTGAATTGGCAGATGATGGAAAGTCATTTGATTTTCATTAGCCTTGTTGTTTTAAGCAAACGTTCAATTTAATGGACCAAAAGGCCAACTTAGTCCTTTTTGTTATCCTTAGCCAAAAAATTGATAAAAAGCGTTTAGACTTTTCGTGAATTGCGTTCTTTTCCTCATTTTTGTCACTAAGAGGCTGGTAACGAAATAATCTAGTGTTAAATGCAGAAAGATTTAGGCAATTATAGAAAGAGCTATGAAAAGAGTGCCTTGGAAGAAGGCGGAATTTCTGACAATCCCATAGAATTATTCCAAAAGTGGTTTTATGAAGTGGAGGCTTCGGAAGGGATTGATGAGCCTAATGCCATGACGATATCAACTATTGGTTTGGATGGTTTTCCAAAAAGCAGGGTGGTGCTGCTTAAAAAGTATACGTTTGAAGGATTTATTTTCTATACGAACTATACTAGTGAAAAGGGAAAGGCAATTGCGAACAATCCCAATGTATGCCTTTCATTTTTTTGGCCCAATATGGAACGACAGATCATTATTAAGGGAAAAGCCGAGAAGTTAGCAGAAAATCTATCCGATGGTTATTTTGAATCTAGGCCTGAAGGAAGTAAACTAGGGGCAATTGTTTCGGATCAAAGTAGCGTTATACCTTCTAGATCGGTACTAGAGGATAAATTGAAAGCCTTGGAAAAAGAATTCCAGGGCAAAGAGATACAAAGACCGGATTTCTGGGGTGGGTATATGGTAAAACCTGTATCCATAGAATTTTGGCAGGGAAGACCCAACAGATTACATGATAGGGTAAGATACTCCTTGCAAGAAGATTACAATTGGAAAATAGAGCGTTTGGCACCTTAAAATCATACCTTATGAAAACATTGATCTTAGTGCGTCATGGAAAATCGTCTTGGGAATATCAAGTTGATGATCAGGATAGGCCATTAAAGGAAAGGGGAATTAAGGATGGCCATCTTGTTGGTTCGGCCTTAAAATCAAAGAATATTAGCATTGACGCCGCATTCTCTAGTCCGGCTAATAGAGCTTTGCATACCTGTATGATTGTATTGCGCAAACTGGATTTTCCTTTACACAAACTTCGGATCACAAAGGAATTGTACGATTTCTCTGGGGAGGATGTGTTCCATTTTGTAAAAAACCTGGATAACCAATATGAAACCGTCCTTATTTTTGGACATAATTACGCATTCACCAATGTGGCCAATAGCTTGGGAAGTAAAGCCATAGACAATGTGCCCACTACAGGCATGGTGCAACTAAATTTTAGTGTAGATCGCTGGGAGGATATTGCAAAAGGAACTACTGAACAGACTATTTTCCCAAAACAACTTAAAAAATGATCAAATCCAAATACCAATATATCAACCGGGAAATAAGCTGGTTGCAATTTAACGAACGCGTATTACAGGAAAGTGCAGACAAGAACGTCCCTTTGATAGAGAGGCTGAGATTTGTTGGAATTTTCTCTAATAATTTAGATGAATTTTTTAAAGTACGATATGCCACGGTTAAAAGAATTGTCGAAGCCGGGAGATCTGGGAAGAGTGTTCTAGGGGGAGAAATTGCAAAAGACCTATTGGAGGAAATCACGGAAATCGTAATTAGGCAGCAGACCAAAAGTTTAAAGATACTTGGTGACATTGAAAAGGAATTGGAGACCAAAAATATCTTTTTGATCAATGAAAAGGAGATAAAAGACAGTCAGGCCGAATTTATCAGGAGTTACTTTGCTCAAAAAGTGAGTCCGGTATTAATGACCATTATCCTCAATGATCTTGCCGAATTTCCAACGCTAAAGGATACAGCAGCCTATCTTGCCGTTAAAATAATCTTGAAAAAAGACGAAAAGCATCCAACGGAGGACGGGAAAAAGGAAAAACGTTATGCCCTTATAGAAATCCCAAAAGGTATAGACCGTTTTGTTGTCATTCCGAGCCAAGAGGATAAGAGTTATATCATCATGTTGGATGATCTGATTCGATACTCCTTGGGCAATATCTTTAATATGTTCAATTATGAGTCTATCACTGCCCACATGATCAAGATTACCCGTGATGCGGAACTTGATATAGACAATGATTTGAGCAAGAGTTTTATTGAGAAAATTTCATCCAGCGTAGAGCACAGAAAGATCAGTGATCCTGTCCGTTTTGTCTATGACAAAAATATAGGAAGGGACACCTTGGAATTTTTAAAGGATAAAATGAACATTGAGGATACGGATAGCGTTATTCCCGGGGGACGATATCACAATAGAAGGGATTATATGGGCTTTCCCAGTTTGGGACGTGAAGATCTGATGTATGAAAAAATTAAGCCGCTGCCCATAAAGGATTTTTCAATGGAGGGGAGTTTGTTCAATCTTATTGCAAAAAAGGATTACCTGCAATACACTCCATACCATACCTTTTCCTACGTTATTAGGTTTTTAAGGGAAGCAGCCTTGGACCCTAAAGTGAAAAGCATAAAAATTACAGTATATCGTTTGGCAGACAATTCACAGGTCACAGCCTCCCTGATCAATGCTGTAAAAAATGGCAAACAGGTTACGGTACAAATAGAACTTCAGGCCAGATTTGATGAGCAGGCAAATATCCAATATGCAGAACAATTACAGGCAGAAGGGGTAAAGCTCATCTTTGGGGTTCCAGGATTAAAGGTACACAGCAAAATATGTCTTATAGAACGGGAGGAAGACGGAGTGAATAAACGTTACGGATTTATCAGTACGGGTAACTTTAACGAAGCTACGGCAAGGATCTATACAGATTATACACTTTTTACCGCTCATGATCCTATATTAAAAGAGCTGAATATGGTTTTTGATTTCTTCGAAACCACATATAAGATCAATAAATACAAACATCTCATTGTTTCGCCGCACTACACCAAAAATGTGTTCAAGAAACTGATAGATAAGGAGATTGAGAATGCCAAAGCGGGTAAGGAGGCGTATATAAAGATCAAAATGAACAGTTTCACCTCTTATAAGATGGTGGATAAATTATATGAGGCCAGCAAGGCCGGGGTGAAGATTCAATTGATAATAAGAGGAATCTGTTGCCTCGTGCCAGGAGTAAAAGGGTTGAGTGAAAATATTGAAGCCATTAGTGTTGTGGATAAATTTTTGGAACATCCAAGGGTATTCATATTTTCTAATAATGGAGACCCTAAAGTGTATATATCCTCAGCAGATTGGATGACAAGAAATCTAGATTACCGGGTGGAGGTAGGATGTCCAATTTATGATCCTGAATTAAAACAGGAGCTATTGGATACTTTTGAGATTTCTTGGATGGATAATGTCAAGGCGAGAGTCTTCAGTGCCAATCAGGATAATGCCTATAGGAAAAATAACAAAGTCAAGGTGCGTTCCCAGTTTGCGATTTATGACTATTACCTTAAAAAATTAAACGCTTAAGCCAAGGTATTTTGAAAATAAGAAAGTTTGCAGCAATTGACATAGGTTCCAACGCAATACGTCTGTTGATTCACAACGTTATAGAAGAGAAGGGTAAAAAGACCCAGTTTAGAAAGAGTTCCCTGATTAGGGTGCCTGTTCGTTTAGGGGAGGATTCTTTTACCGTAGGGGAAATATCGGAACACAATGAGGAGCGTATGTTAAATGCTATGAAAGCGTTTAAATTGATCATGGATGTCCATGGCGTTGAGAAATACATGGCATGTGCTACTTCTGCAATTAGGGAAGCCAATAACGGACATGAAATAGTAGATCGTATCTATCAGGAATCTGGAGTAAAGATAGAAGTTATAGACGGTAAAAAGGAGGCGGCAATCATAGCCTCTACAGATTTGAAGCAGTTGATCCAAAACGATCAATCTTACCTTTATATAGACGTTGGAGGAGGTAGTACGGAGTTTACCCTCTTTACAGATGGCAAAATAAAAGTCTCAAAATCCTTTAAAATTGGGACCGTTCGGATTCTTAACAATTTGGTAGGTGAGGGAATTTGGAAAAAAATTGAACTGTGGATCAAGGAAAATATCCAGGGACATAGCAAAATTACCATTATTGGTTCTGGCGGTAACATCAACAAACTCCACAAAATGTCAGGTAGAAAAGAAGGGGAACCTTTATCGTATATCTGGCTCAATTCCCAATACCACTTTTTGGAAAATATGAGTTACGATGATAGGATATCAGAACTTGGGTTGAACCCAGATAGGGCCGACGTTATTATTCCCGCTACACGAATTTATTTGTCAGCGGCCAAGTGGTGTGGGGCCAAGAAAATATACGTACCAAAAATAGGACTGTCTGATGGTATCATCAAAACAATATACCATTCCGAACCATAAAGGAATCAATTTAGTTTGGTAATTGTTTGGTGGAATTCGTTACCCGTGAATAGATTCCTTTGTCCCCAAATTGTTCATTAATTCTGCTTCGTAAGTCAAAAGATCCTGCCATTTTTGGTCTACCTTTTCCCGTACACCATATTGACGGGCGAATTTTAGAAACATGGTATAATGTCCGGCCTCGCTGACCATTAGTTTATGATAGAATTCCGCTAATTCCTTATCCTTTAGCTGTTCAGAGAGCAACCTAAAACGCTCACAGCTTCTTGCTTCAATCAAGGCTGCGTACAATAATCTGTGGACCAGCTGCGTGGTGCGGCTGCCACCTTTGGGGAAAAACTTTATCAGCGCCAATACATACTCATCTTTCCTATCCCTTCCCAGTACTTGTCCTCTTGCTATAATTCTGTCATGGACCATCCTAAAATGTCCCATCTCTTCCCTGGTAAGGGCTACCATTTCCTGAACAAGATCTGTATACTCAGGAAATCCAACAATCAACGAAATAGCTGTTGCCGCAGCCTTTTGCTCACAGTAGGCATGATCGGTCAAAATTTCATCGATATTTTTTTCTACAATATTGACCCATCGAGGGTCGGTGGGTAGTTTAAGGCCTAGCATTTTCTTATATTTGAAAGCAAAATTAAATAGAATTTTGTAAAGGGGATTTTTTATAAGGTATTTTTTTCTTTTGCAAGAATTTAACCTTTTGAACATACTATTCTTTTTTGATTCCAGTTATCTTATTTTCGGCGAATAGTTTCTATAATAAATAGGATGGGGAATACAAGGAATAAATACACGTAGAAATTAGTACTAGCATATGTTTATAGAAAATGTAAGTCAAGAATTGGCCAAGATCCTTCATCTTCATTTGGATAAAGACCATTTAAAGTGGATGGAAGGTAAGATAGACGGTATTATTGAAGAAAAGTCTTCCAAGGACCTTTATTTGACATATAGTTTAATGGCTTCTAAAATAAATCCAATCCCTTTGGACAAGATGCCTTCAGGTGAGAACGAGGTAATTCAATATTTAGAGACCCAAAACGCAAATCTTTTACAAATAGGTAGGGTATATCTTTTGATTCGGGTACTGGAGGCTGATGAAAATTTCTTTTTTAACAAGGTCGAGAATATCATACAGGTTTCGGATACTGGAGAATTGGAGACATTTTTAAAATTTTTGGTATTAATGCCCAATTCGGGTAATTATAGGAACGTTGCGGTGGAGGCCTTAAGGACCAACATCGCTACAATATTTGATGCGATCTCATTAAATAATCCATATCCCTCAATGTTTTTTAATGATCAGCAATGGAACCAAATGTATTTGAAAGCTGCTTTTATGGAAAGGGATCTTAGTTTGATCACGGATATAGAGGCTAGGGCAAATAAGGATCTGGTCCGAATTATCTCTGACTATGCACATGAAAGATGGGCTGCTTCCAGAAAAGTAGACCCTTACTTTTGGAGGCCGGTAGGCAGGTTTCTCAATGATACGCTCGTTGAGGATATGAATAGACTATTTTTAAGTGAGGACGAAAAGGATCATATGGCTGCGGCCCTTGCATGTTCTATATCTGAAAATCCCAAAGCAAAAGCATTATTGGAAAAATATCCACAAATAAAAAATAAGTTAGATCAAGGTTTAATTTCTTGGAGTAAAATAAATTGATATGAAAGATAAATTAATGATTATAGATCCCCATATTCACATGACGTCCAGAACCACGGATGATTATGAGGCTATGGCGGCAGCGGGCATAGTGGCGATAATAGAACCTTCATTTTGGTTGGGACAACCAAGAACGCAAGTGGGTTCTTTTCAGGATTATTATAGCAGTTTAGTAGGGTGGGAGCCTTTCAGGGCAAGCCAGTTTGGTATAAAACATTACTGTACCATTGGCTTAAATTCCAAAGAAGCTAACAATGAAGCTTTGGCTGAACAGGTCATAGAGTTGTTGCCGTTATATTTTCACAAAGAAAACGTAGTTGCCATAGGAGAAATTGGCTACGATGATCAAACCCCCGCGGAGGACAAGTATTTTAGGATGCAGCTTGATTTGGCCAGAGAACTGAATATGACAGTTCAGGTGCATACGCCACATAGGGATAAAAAAGCAGGAACTATTAAAAGCATGGAAGTTTGCCTAGAACATGGGTTGGACCCTTCAAATGTAATCATAGACCACAATAACGAAGAAACGGTAAAAGAAGTGCTCGATAGAGGTTTTATTGCAGCATTTACCATATATCCCAAAACAAAAATGGGTAATGAGCGAATGGTTGAGGTGGTACGAAAATATGGAAGCACCAATATCATTGTAGACAGTTCTGCAGATTGGGGTGTGAGCGATCCGCTTGCTGTACCCAAAACAGCCTCACTAATGTTGAATAAAGGTATTTCAAGAGAGGATGTGATAAAAACCTGTTATCAAAATGCCTTGGATGCCTTTGGTAAAAATGGAAAAATGAAGGAGGAACACTGGTTGGGGAATAAGGGCATTGACCAGCGGGAATTATTTAATGACAATAGTGTGTTAAGAGGGCAGGAACCAAAAATAGAAGGGGATAAAATTGTCTAAAAAATATTCTTTTATCAAGGGGTGCCTAATTTTAATGCGACCTCCAAATCTGCCCACCGCCGCGGCAGATATCATTACCGGAGCGGCCATTGTAGGGGTGTTTTCCCAAAGTTGGGAGCTGTTTCCCTATAACTTCATTTTGCTTATAACTGCGTCAATACTTTTGTACGCTGGTGGCGTCGTATTAAACGATGTTTTCGATCATAAAATTGATGCTCTGGAAAGACCTGAGCGTCCTATCCCTAGTGCAGTGGTCCCCTTGCGGACAGCGGCTATTTTAGGTGGTACATTATTAATACTGGGTGTTCTTTTGTCTTTTCTGTGCAATAGAGAAGCAGGATTGGTGTCCATTGTACTGGCTACTGCCATACTTCTATATGACTCATGGGCCAAACATCATTCATTTTTTGGTCCTTTGGTAATGGGAAGTTGCCGAGGTCTGAATTTATTGTTGGGCATGAGTCTATTCGGATTACCGGTTGGATCCAATTGGTATCTTATACTGCTGCCTGTGATTTACATAGCTGCGGTAACCCTAATCAGTAGGGGAGAGGTCCATGGAAATAATAAGCGAAATATCCTTCTTTCAGGCTTTCTGTATGTGCTGGTAGCGTCCACTATTTTTTTAATGATGTTACAGGATGTGGATCGATTGGTTCTGGTCATTCCATTTTTGATATTATTTGTCTTTTCCATATTTAGACCCCTATTGAGGGCCTATAGGATAAATACTCCTGAGAATATTAAAAAGGCCGTTAAATCTGGCGTTTTATCCTTGGTCCTAATGGATGCCGCATTGGCATCAGCTAATTCAACATGGTGGGTAGGATTATTAATTATCCTGTTACTGCCTTTATCCTTATTTTTATCAAATCGTTTTTCTGTAACGTAATCTAGTTATTCATGGGTATTCCAAAATCGATCGAACAGACCTTCAAAGTGGAGTATAAGTACCAATTACACTTCACGCAACACTTGTTTGATAAGGACAATTCACTTTTCAATACCATCTTTAAGAACTATGGCCAAGGCAGTAGTGTAAAAGTTTTATTCATAGTAGATGAAGGAGTCGTAAGATCACATCAATATTTATTACAGGACATTAAAGAATATTGTGAAAAATATGCCTCGCAAATTCAATATCGCGATGCACTTGTAATTCCAGGGGGAGAACAGGTAAAGCATTCGGTTGCTTCCTTGAATCAAGTTTTACAAGGGATCAATGATGCTAAGATATGTAGGCATTCATTTGTGGTTGTCATAGGGGGAGGAGCTTTGATAGATATGGTCGGTTACGCTGCTGCCATAGCCCACAGAGGGGTTAAATTGCTGAGGATACCTTCTACCGTTCTGTCACAGAACGATTCGGCGGTGGGCGTTAAAAACAGTATCAACCACTTTGGGAAAAAGAACTTTTTGGGAACCTTTGCCCCTCCTTATGCTATTATTAACGATAGCCACCTTTTGAAGACCTTGGAGAAAAGGGATTGGATTTCTGGGATAGCAGAAGCCATAAAAGTAGCCCTGATCAAAGACAGTGCATTTTATAAGGAAATAGAAAGAACGTCCAAAAAACTCAGAGATCGGGATATGGCTAGTATGGAGCACCTCATTTACAAGTGTGCGGAACTTCATATGCAACATATAGCCCAAGGTGGAGATCCTTTTGAGGCTGGATCTTCCAGACCCCTGGATTTTGGACATTGGGCAGCCCATAAGCTCGAGCATATGACCCAATATAGTATAAGGCATGGGGAGGCCGTCGCCATTGGTATGGCCATAGATCTTACCTATGCCAAATTAATAGGGTTAATATCGGAAGAAACCCTTTCATCAATTCTTGATGTTCTATTGAATATAGGTTTCGATCTAAAATTGCCTATTCAAGAGGACCAAATTGAGGAACTGTTAAAGGGGATAGAAGAGTTCAGGGAACATTTAGGTGGCGAACTGACCATCACCTTGATTTCTGAAATTGGAAAAAAACACGATGTGCATCAGATTGATGAACCTCTGATGAAGGAAGCCATATCCCAATTGCTATAACTATTTTGATAGTGCTATATGTTGATTCAAGATAAATTTCACGTAACCTATTGTTCCAACATCCACCCGGGTGAGGATTGGGAGTCTACATTCCGTAATCTAAAAGATTTTATTCCAAAGATAAAAGGGGAGTTATCCAAAGATTCACCCTTTGGTATAGGCTTGCGACTTTCCAATGCTGCAAGTATTCAGCTTGACCAGGGAAGTAATTTAGAGGATTTTAAAAATTGGTTGGCCCAGAATAATTGCTATGTTTTTACAATGAACGGTTTTCCTTTTGGGGAATTTCACAAGACCCAAGTCAAGGATAAGGTTCATGCTCCAGATTGGACCACTAGGGAACGGGTAGATTACACTAAGAGGTTGTTCAAACAGTTGGCCTTTTTGTTGCCAAGTGGTATGTCGGGGGGTATTTCTACCTCCCCGATAAGTTATAAGCACTGGTATGCTTCTAAAGAGCAACTTGCCCAGGCCCTAAAAACTGGCTCTAAACACTTGACGGAGGTGCTATTGTACCTTCAGGAATTGGAAAAAACTACAGGAAAATATTTGCATCTGGATATAGAGCCAGAGCCAGACGGACTCCTTGAAAATACGGTAGAATTTGTAGATTTTTATGAGAATTATTTGGTCCCAACCGCAAACAAGGAAATAGTTTCCAGAATGGGATTGAATGAACAGGAAGCTGAACAATTGACTAAAAGACACATTACCCTATGTTATGATATTTGCCATTATTCCTTGGCATATGAAGAGCCAACTTTCACTTTTGAACAAATGAGAAAGGTGGGGATTACCATTGGTAAGATCCAGGTGAGTTCTGCCCTTAAGATTATTTTTGAAAAGGGGAAGGAAGATCAAATTTGGAACTCCTTGGCGAGATTTAATGAGCCTACCTATCTACATCAGGTGACTGAGAAAAAGGAGGGTAAGGTTAAGGTTTATAATGATCTGCCTATGGTATTAAAAAATCGAAAAGCACATAAAGAGCTTAGGGCCCATTTTCATGTCCCTATTTTTTTGGAGAAGTTTGATGATCTATATTCTACCCAGGATCAAATACTCAGTACCTTGTCCTATTTGGAAAAACATGATGTAACGGAACATCTAGAAGTTGAGACCTATACTTGGGATGTGTTGCCAGAAACACTAAAAGTGGATCTGGGACAATCAATTATTAGGGAGTTAAAGTGGTTAAAGGAACACATGGCATGAAGAAAACGGTAGTTATAAATATTGTTGGTTTAACCAAAAGATTGATAGGGGAGCACACTCCATTTATCAAAAATTTTATGGATGATGGTGCCTGTGCTACTATTGAACCGGTTTTACCTGCGGTAACCTGTGCTGCCCAATCTACTTACCTCACGGGTAAATGGCCTTCGGAACATGGTATAGTTGGTAATGGTTGGTATTTTAAGGAAGAGCACGAGGTTAAGTTTTGGAGGCAGTCTAATAGCTTGGTACAGTCAGACAAAATATGGGAAGCCCTAAGGAAGCAATTTCAGGATTTTACATGTGCCAATCACTTCTGGTGGTACAATATGTATTCCAATGCGGATTACAGCATTACGCCCCGCCCTAATTATCTTGCGGATGGCCGTAAGGTACCAGATGTTTATTCCTATCCGGCAGATCTTAGGGATAAGCTTCAAAATGAATTGGGCACCTTTCCGCTCTTTAATTTCTGGGGTCCGAAAACTTCTATAAAATCAAGCCAATGGATTGCAGATGGGGCACTGTCCACCGATAGAATGTACGATCCCACTTTAACCTTGATCTATATTCCACATTTAGATTACAACATTCAAAGGTTTGGGCTCGATTTTGATAAAATAGGAAAGGATCTTCAAGAGGTGGATGCTCTAGTGGAAAAAATGGTTGCCCATTACCAAAAAAAGGACACCAATATTATATTGCTTTCAGAATACGGTATCACCAATGTAGATCAGCCCATCCATCCAAATAGAATTTTGAGAAAAAAGGGATATGTAAACATAAGGGAAGAACGTGGTTTGGAATTGTTGGATGCCGGGGCAAGTAAGGCATTTGCCGTATCGGACCATCAGATATCCCATATTTATGTCAAGGATAAATCTGAGATAGATACCTTGAAGAAAATTTTTGAATCTGAACCTGGAATAGAAAAGGTGTTAACGGGCAATGATATTAAACAGGTACATTTAAATCATGAGCGCAGCGGGGATTTGGTCCTGGTCGCAGATGCCAGATCATGGTTTACGTACTACTTCTGGTTGGATGATTCCAAGGCGCCAGATTTTGCCAGAATGGTGGATATCCATAAAAAACCTGGTTATGATCCTGTAGAAATGTTCACGGATCCTAAGGACCATTTTGTGGTGCCAAAAATTTTATGGAAACTACTAAAAAAGAAACTTGGTTTTCGTACTTTGATGAATGTTATTCCCTTGGAAGCCTCTTTGGTAAGAGGATCGCATGGAAGAACTCCAGAAAACACAGACGACCATCCAATTTTTATAACCAATTCAAAAAGGGCCCCGTTGGAACAATCTATTAAAGCTACTGACGTTTATAGTTTATTGTACAAACATGTTTCCAATACGTAAAGTTTATGAAAACGGTATTTAAATTGATAGCAATAGTTTTTACAATCTTATTCTTCTGGGCAGCCTATGTACAGTGGAATGACCCTGATGCCCTGTTGTGGTATGCTATTTATGGAAGTGCAGCTGTGGCATCCTTATTTTTTTTCCTGGATAAATTATCATTTAATATTGCACTGCTATTATTTGTCTTGTATTTTATTGGTGTATTTATCTTTTGGCCAGACCAATTTGAAGGAGTAGGTCTAGAGGATGGAGAAATAAACAATATAGAACATGCTAGAGAATCTTTGGGCCTTCTTATCAATGCTCTAGCAACGCTTATGTATGGCTTGAGGATTAGGCATACGAAGAAAAAGACTTAAAAATCCAGATCAAACTCTTTTCTCAAAATATCGATTACCGGATTCTTTTCCCTTAATTTCTCGTACTTCTCCAAAGGAGTAAAGGCAAACTTTTTTGCAGTTTCCTCATTAACGGTTATGGTAAGGCTAATGAAATGGTTGTTCAGTTTTAACCTAAGGTATTCCATTAGGTCATACTGTTCCCGCTCCACCTCTTTTTTCATAGTGCCATTTGGAAGTTCTATCCATAAGGTGGTTTGATCCTTAAGTTTTGGAATGTCCGTATTTAGATTGGAAGCCAAGATTTTTCTACCGTCCTTATCGATTATTTCCACAAATTCTGCCCAATGTGCCCTCATCTCCTCTTCGGTAAATGCATCTTTGGGTAATTGGCGCTCATCAACGGTCTCGTCCTTTCTGTTCAGCTCATGCTCTTTTTTGGCCTTTAAGCTAGATATGGAGAGGCCTGACACCCTTTTTGTGGGAATATTTAAGGCTGGTTTTGGGGTGTCTCCCTTTTTATTAGCCTCGTCAGAGGGACTATTAATTTCAATAGGGGGTTCTGCTACAAGAACTTCTGTAGCTGATTCTTCGTTGGCTACTAGCGGTTTTTGTGCTTGAGGTCTGTCTGTTGCCTTGGGTGAAGGGTTGGTGGCAACAGCCCCATTCGATTCTTCTCTTTTTGGAGTAGGTTTTGCATTTGCTTGACCTTTAAAAAAAGAGGCTGGTATTAAAAAGTCACTGATTCCTAAACGATCAGATTTTTTTTTTTGGCCATCGAAGTCGATGGAAGCCAGTTTCATAAGGGACAGCTCTACGAGAAGTCGCTGGTTTTTACTGGACTTGTACTTGAGATCACAATCATTTGCAATGTCAATACCTTGCATTAAAAAGGAACTGGATACCTTTTTGGATTGTTCCAGATAATTCTTTTTGGCTTCGTCCCCTACCTCTAAAAGTGCTATGGTATCTTCATGTTGACAGACCATAAGATCTCTAAAATGGGAAGCCAAGCCCGATATAAAATGGTGTCCGTCGAAGCCTTGGGATAAGGTTTCGTTAAACAACATCAATAAACCAGGGATATTATGAGCGAGGATTAGATCTGTGGCCGAAAAGTAGGTATCGTAATCAAGAACGTTCAAATTTTCGGTTACCGCCTTTCTCGTCAATTTTTTCCCTGAAAAACTAACGACCCTGTCAAAGATGGAAAGAGCATCGCGCATGGCCCCATCTGCCTTTTGGGCAATAATATGCAGGGCGTCATCGTCCGCTTCTATTTCCTGGTTTTCTGCAATATATTTTAAATATGCTGCCGCATCCTTTACCGTGATCCGTTTAAAATCAAAAATTTGACAACGGGATAAAATAGTAGGGATGATCTTATGTTTTTCTGTGGTTGCCAAAATAAAGATGGCATGTTTGGGCGGCTCCTCCAGCGTCTTCAAAAATGCATTGAAGGCTGCCTGGGATAACATATGTACCTCATCAATGATGTACACCTTGTACTTTCCAGTCTGGGGTGGAATCCTCACTTGGTCCGTAAGGTTTCTTATATCATCTACAGAATTGTTGGAGGCAGCATCCAGCTCAAAAATATTGAATGCAAAATCTTCATCTGTATGTTCGGTACCGTCTTCATTTATTTTCTTTGCCAAGATTCTGGCACATGTGGTCTTTCCCACACCTCTTGGGCCACAAAAAAGAAGGGCCTGGGCCAAATGGTTGTTCTCTATGGCATTGAGCAGGGTGTTTGTAATAGCCTGTTGCCCCACAACATCCTTGAACGTTTGGGGTCTATATTTTCTGGCAGATACTACAAATGGTTCCACAAATATGATCTTTAATGCGGTATGGGCAAGGCCGATTACCGCATGTTACAAATATAAAAATAGCATTGTATAAAGTGGCTTATTTGGGATAGTTTAAAGACTTTTTTATCAACAATTGAAGTATATTTGCCTTTAGCAGGTCGCTCTATCGCTTCCAATGTAAATTGGGAGAGGAAAGTCCGGACACCATAGTGCAGTATAGCGGGTAATGCCCGTCCGCCGAGAGGTGAGGACAAGTGCAACAGAAAGGATGTACAGGTAATGCTGTAGTGAAACCAGGTAAACTCTATGCGGTGCAACGTCATGTAAATCAGTGTTTGAGGGCTGCACGCCCGAGCTGAAGGGTAGGCGGTTTGAGCTTTTGGGCAACCAAAGGCCTAGATAAATGATAGGGGGTTCCTGATAACTCAGGATGAACAGAATCCGGCTTATGACCTGCTTTTTTTAGTATTGGATCAAAATGGTAAATTACCCAGATCTACATTTCCTCCAGATAAAACAATTCCCACCTTCTTTCCCTTAAAGAACTCTTTTTCCTTCAATAGGGCAGCAAATGGTACAGCACATGAAGGTTCAATTATTATTTTCATACGTTCCCAAAGTAGGTGCATCGCATCAATAATTTCTTTCTCTTCTACTCTAATGATCATTTCCACATAGTCCATGATGATGGGAAAATTGATATTCCCCAATTCAGTTCTAAGGCCATCGGCAATAGTGTCTGAAGATTCATTCTTTACAATTTGACCAGTTTTTAAAGATTGATATGCGTCATCTACATTAAAAGGTTCGCCTCCGATCGTATTACAACGGTGCCCAAAAAAATGGGCCGCCAGCGCGGTTCCGGCAATTAGGCCACCGCCACCTACAGGAGTCATTATAAAATCTAAGTCCGGATGGTCCTCCAGCAGTTCCATTGCGGCGGTTCCCTGTCCCAGAATAACATTAAAGTTGTTTGAAGGATGAAGAAAGGTGGCACCGTGTTTTTCTACAATTTCTTCTGCTGCTTTTTCCCTTGCGGCCAAATTTGGCTCACATTCAATTACCTCACCTCCATAACTGCGCACGGCATTTTTCTTTACTTGTGGGGCGTTGTTGGGCATAACGATGTAGGCCTTAACACCTATGGATCTTGCCGCTAAAGACAGTGCTTGCGCAAAGTTGCCGGAGGAATGGGTGACTACGCCTTTTGCTTGTTGTGCTGCGGTAAGCTTGCTTATGGCATGGACGGCTCCCCTCATTTTGAAGGAACCTGCCCGTTGAAAATTTTCACATTTAAAAAACAAGTCCACCCCAGAAAGTTCATTGAGTAGGGTAGAGGTCAAAACTGGCGTACGGTGTATATGTTCCTGTACGATAGCTTTACATTCAAGTAAAAGGTTCTTGGTTATGCGTGTCATACATTAAGAGGATTGTTCAAAAAAACTAAAAACGCTTACCCCATACCTTCTTTGGTTGGTGAAATGTTCTAACCCTGATAAATCGGTGTATTTGGAATGCTCAATGATCAGAACACCATCGTCCAATAGCAGACCTTTATTAAATACCAATTCCGGTATTTTTGAAAAATCTTCCAGGGACATGTCATACGGTGGGTCGGCAAAAATAATATTGGATTTAAAGCTGGCCTTTTCCAAATAATTGAACACATCACTTTTTATGGTAGAGATATTGAAGTCTAGTTCCTGGGCTATTTTGTTGATGAATTTTACACAACCAAAATCGGCATCTACGCTGACGATTTGCTCCGTTCCCCTCGAAGCAAATTCAAAACTAATATTGCCCGTTCCGGCAAAAAGGTCTACTACACTTACTTCGTTAAAATAATATGTATTGTTGATGATATTGAACAAGGCCTCTTTAGCCATGTCCGTCGTTGGTCTCACGGGAAGCTTTTTAGGGGCAATTATTCTTCTACCTTTATAGTTACCTGATATTATTCGCATTAAAGGGTTTTTAGTACTGTAAAATCTATAGCATCATCCTTGTCATTTCCTGTAATATGGTCAATGTTTGAAGGAATAAAGATTGATATGTTTTTTATGTAGTCATAAGCAATACCGTAGATTTCATCATCCTCATCAATAGCTCCAAAGAGCTTTAATTTTACAGTATTGGGATCCAATTTGAGCTGTTCAATGGTAAAAAGAAGGTAATAGATAAAGTCCTCTTTGGTATTGTAGTCGAAGCTGTTGTGCAATTGGAGTTTTTTATTGGACACCACTGTGATATCCAATTGCTTATCGCCCACATGAACATAGCAAACAGCATCATTGCCCGGATTTGGGGTGTTTAATAATGATTCTACCATTACGGTACTACTATGCTTAAATTCAAACTCCCCGAAAAGCTCATAAATGTAATTGTTTACATTCATAAAGGGAACATAAACATTCATAAGGTCATTGCCCTCCAACTCATCATAAACAATAATATCGTTTGTGAGCATTTTGGCATTGAACTTAAGGTAATTGGCTAATTCTCCTTCATCGAAAAGGGCTTTGGGCACCAAACTGAAAAGTTGGTTTTTATGAATGGCGATAACCTCTGAAAAAGCCGCCTTAGCTACCTTATATTTATCAAAAATCTCCTTTACTTTTTTCAAAAGTTCCAAGGGATTCACTTCCCGCTCGAACACTACATTCTCTGAAGCCAGGATGTGGTTGTCCACTGTGTCGAGCACACAAAAAGAAAGTCCATTCAAACTAATTTGAATGGACAACTTATGAAAATCCGATTTAGATTGCTCTAAATTATTTATTGTCTTGTTTTCTGTCATATATCGGAGGCCAGTTACCATTGGTGCTTACTTCAGTTAAGGAACCAACTCTAATTTCACTTCCGTTCACTTCTTCAACACTATTATGAGCATTTTCCCTTGCCAAAAGTTCTTTAGGCTGGTCACCTAAAACAACATTTTTCTTAACTTTGGCTTCAAAAACAGGAGCTTTATAACCGCTTTTTTCAATAATGTCTGCCTTCATTTCGAATTTCTCCCCTTGCGTGGCATAAGGAACATTCATCATTGTTTTATAACGATTGTCTTTCTTAAACAAGGAATCCTTTACAGAAACGAACCCTAGGGTATCAACAATTTTTACTTCTTGAAGCATATCAATACCATAGGTCTTGTTGAATTCCATATAAGAAGAATCCCTTTGCTGTGTGATGATGTATTTTCCAGTATCAACAAAACTGATAAGAGAATTAAAATCATTGGCGTACTTGCCATTGGCAGATTTGTAAGCCTCTTGTGAATTTCTAATATCCTTAAGTACAGAAACTACTTTTGCAAAGCGTTGCTCTTTTACTTTTTTGAATTCTATGGGACCGTTTACGGACTGATAAATTAAATATCCTAAACCGATACATACTATCCAAAGTACAACTTGTATTATGCTCTTCATTTTCTAAGTGTTAATTAAATTTTAGTGGTTATCACAAATCTACAATTTTTTTTTAATCACAAAAGTATTTGTCCTTAAAAATCCTGATTATCTTTGATGCCTTATGAACGCAATCACAGCCTCATCTTTCACCACAATTTTACGAGAAAAATTCCCCCATGATCCAACCTTGAAACAAAACATGGTCCTGGAAAAACTGGCAGCTTTTGTTTTATCCAAAGAAAAGGAGGTGGTGTTTATGCTCAAAGGATTTGCCGGTACCGGTAAAACAACCATGATTGGGGTCTTGGTCACCAATTTATGGCAGACCAGTATGAAAGCCGTCCTCATGGCACCCACGGGAAGGGCGGCCAAGGTAATGTCCAACTATTCCAACACCCAGTCCTATACGATTCATAGAAAGATCTATTTTCCCAAAAAGCAAAGTGGGGGCGGGGTTCAATTTGTCCTTTCTCCCAATAAGCACCGCAATACCATTTTTATTGTGGATGAGGCATCCATGATACCGGATACGGCCGCTGATTCCAAGCTCTTTGAAAACGGTTCTTTGTTGGACGACCTAATAATGTATGTCTACTCTGGTCATAACTGTAAATTGATCCTGATAGGGGATACGGCCCAATTGCCTCCTGTACACTTAAATTTGAGTCCGGCATTGGACGAGAACCAACTGGCTTTAAATTATAACAAGGAGGTTATCATGTTGGAAATGGATGAAGTGGTAAGACAGGCCGAGGATTCCGGAATCTTGCTAAATGCCACGAATTTAAGGGAGCAACTACAAAATGAATTTTTTGAGGACTTTAAATTTGATGTAAATCCATATAAGGATATTGTCAGGCTAATTGATGGCAATGAGATCCAAGAGGCTATAGACAGTTCGTATTCCCAAAACGGAAAAGAGGAAACGGCCATTATTGTTCGTTCCAATAAAAGGGCCAATCTATACAATGAAAACATAAGAAATAGGATCCTTTATCTGGAAAATGAAATTGCTGTAGGTGATTTTATGATGGTGGTGAAGAACAATTACTTTTGGTTGGAACCCCAATCCGAGGCAGGTTTTATTGCAAATGGGGATATCATAGAAGTTTTGGAGATTTTCTCCATTAAAGAGCTCTATTCATTTAAGTTTGCGGAGGTCAAGGTAAAAATGGTCGATTATCCCAACCAAAAACCGTTTGAAACCGTCTTGATTTTAGATACCATACAAGCTGAGACCCCTTCTCTTTCTTACGAGGATGGGAATAGATTGTATCAGGAGGTGATGAAGGATTACGCCCACGAAACCTCAAAATATAAGAAGTTCCTAGCGGTAAAGAACAACAAATTCTTCAATGCTCTACAAGTAAAGTTTTCCTACGCCATCACCTGTCATAAGTCCCAGGGCGGTCAATGGGATACAGTATTTGTTGAACAGCCTTATCTTCCCAACGGTATAGATAAGGAATACTTACGTTGGCTATATACCGCTGTCACAAGGGCAAAGCGTCAATTGTACCTAATAGGCTTTAAGGACGATTTTTTTGTTGATTGAGAAAAGTCTAATTTTAGTGTTAGAATTTCGGTTATGACTGCAGAAACTATAATAAGCATTTTTTTAGGGGTTGGCCTTGCCGCTTCTGTGGGCTTTAGGGTATTTCTGCCCTTATTTGCCCTGAGCCTCGCCTCGTATTTTGGCGCTTGGGACCTCAATGCCAATTGGGAATGGATGTCCAGTCTTTCAGCCTTGATAGTTTTTGGGGTCGCCACGATCATGGAAATTTTTGCTTACTTTATACCTTGGGTGGATAATCTTTTAGATAGTTTTGCCATTCCGTTGGCAGGTATAGCAGGAACTGCTGTAATGGTCTCCACGGTAGCAGATTTGGAGCCTTTGGTCACATGGACCTTGGCCATCATTGCAGGAGGAGGTACCGCTACCGCCATAAAAGGGGCGTCGGCAACCAGCAGATTGGCATCCACAGCAACCACCGGAGGATTGGCAAACCCCATAGTGTCCGCGGTGGAAACGGGAACTGCTTTGGTAGTTACCATTTTGTCCTTATTGGCCCCCGTAGCGGCTGTTATTTTAGTGATAGTGATTTTGGGATTTATATTCAATATTTATAGGAAGCTTAGGCCGAAAATCTAATTTTTAATTGAGGAGTAAATGAAAATAATAGCAATGATCCCTGCGCGTTATGCTGCGTCTAGATTTCCTGGTAAATTGATGCAGGATCTGGTTGGGAAACCCGTTATTCTTAGGACCTATGAAGCTGCCGTAAATACGAAGCTTTTTGACGAGGTCTATATTGTCACCGATAGTGACATCATATACGATACTATTATAGAAGCTGGAGGCAAGGCTATTATGAGCCTCAAAGAACACGAGTGTGGTAGTGATCGTATCGCAGAGGCCGTAGCGGATATGGATGTGGATATTATTGTAAATGTTCAAGGTGATGAGCCTTTTACCGAAAAAGAGAGTTTGGCGAGTGTCCTGGAAGTCTTTAAGCATGACCCCAATAAGGAGATTGATTTAGCTTCCTTAATGACCAAAATTACCGATTGGGAAGAAATCAGCAATCCCAATACCGTCAAAGTGATTGTGGACCAAAACAATTTTGCGCTATATTTTTCAAGATCCCCCATCCCATATCCAAGAGCTAAAGAGGTGAATGCCCCGTATTACAAACATAAGGGCATCTATGCTTTTAGGAAAAGTGCTTTGATGGATTTTCAACGTTTACCCATGTTGACCTTGGAGGCCACTGAAAAGATAGAGGCCATTAGGTATCTGGAGTATGGGAAAAAGATTAAAATGGTAGAAACACATGTAACGGGAATAGAAATTGATACCCCAGAAGACTTGGAAAGAGCAAAGAAAGTATGGAAGTAGATTACAGCAATATAAAGGTTATAGGATTTGATGCCGATGATACCCTTTGGGTAAATGAAACTTATTTCAGAGAGGCTGAAGAGGAATTCTGCAGTTTATTGGAAAAGTATGAGACCAAAAACAAGGTAGATCAGGAACTCTTTAAGATGGAGATAAAAAACCTGAACCTATATGGTTATGGAATTAAGGGATTTATGTTGTCCATGATCGAATCCGCTTTGGAATTATCCAATAATAAAATATCACAAGCAACGATTACGGAAATTATTGAAATAGGAAAGAGGATGTTGTCCCATCCCGTGGAATTATTGGCAGGTGTGGAAGAGGTTCTACAAAAACTCGAAGATCGCTATAGATTGATAGTTTTGACCAAAGGGGACCTGCTGGATCAGGAACGAAAATTAGAAAAATCTGGGTTATCCAAATATTTTCATCATGTAGAGGTTTTGAGTGATAAAAAGGAAGTTAACTATCAGCATTTATTGGACCATTTGGAAATTCCCGTTGCCGAATTTTTAATGATTGGAAATTCCCTGAAATCGGATGTGTTACCCTTGATCAATATTGGGGCACAGGCCGTCCATGTACCTTTTCATACCACCTGGGCCCATGAAGAAGTACCAGTGGAGCAGCAAGGCAACGGACATATAACGCTCAATACCTTGACAGATATTTTGAAATATCTGCCCGAAGGTAAAGCAGCAACTACTAAAAACTAAAATTTCATCCCTAATATGACGAAATATAGGAATTTTCCCATGGTGCCTAGAGTGGTTTTCGGCCAAGGTTGTTTTAAACAATTGGGAGAGATATTGCTGCCGAAAAGAAAGAGTTCAGAAGCTCCATTTATTTTTTTGGTCGATGACGTTTTTGAAGGGCATGAGCTTATAAATAATATCCCTTTGCTTTTTAATGATCAGATCATTTTCATTTCTGCAAATGAGGAACCAAAAACGGATCAGGTAGATTCTTTGGTATCCCAATTAATACATAGTTATACGGAGTTACCTTCTGGAATAATTGGAATTGGTGGAGGGACCTTATTGGATCTGGCCAAGGCAACAGCGCTTATGTTGACCAATCCTGGAAGCGCTTCAGAATATCAGGGATGGGATTTAATTAAAAAACCAGCTGTTTACCATGTAGGAATACCAACCATCAGTGGTACAGGGGCGGAAGTTTCCAGGACTACGGTTTTGTTGGGACCAGATAAGAAACTGGGTATCAATTCTGATTTTACACCCTTTGACCAAGTGATTTTGGATCCAGACCTAACTCAGGGTGTGTCCACGGAGCAATGGTTTTACACAGGAATGGATTGTTTCATCCATTGCGTGGAATCGCTCAATGGAACATTTCTGAATGCTTTCAGCCAGAGTTATGGGGAGAAGGCATTGGAGTTGTGCAAGGAAGTGTATCTCGATTCATTATCTGACGAAGATTCTAGAGATAAGTTAATGATGGCCTCATGGCATGGCGGTATGAGTATTGCGTATTCTCAGGTTGGGGTGGCACATGCAATGAGCTATGGGCTGTCATATCTTTTGGGGGTAAAACATGGTATTGGTAATTGTCTTGTTTTTCAGTATTTGGAGGAATTCTATCCAGAAGGTGTGGCCCTCTTCGATCAAATGAGGGAGAAACATCAGATAGAACTTCCAAAAGGAATCTGTGCGAATTTGAGCGATGCCGAATTTGATACCATGATACAAGTGGCCATGAGCTTGGAGCCTCTTTGGGAAAATGCGGTGGGTAAAGAGTGGCGAAAGACCATTACCCCAAAAAAATTAAAATCGATTTATAAAAAAATATAGCCCTTAAAGATTAATTATGGGGCTTGTGCTCCAAAGTTTCT
This sequence comes from Sediminicola sp. YIK13, assembly GCF_001430825.1. Lineage (GTDB taxonomy): Bacteria > Bacteroidota > Bacteroidia > Flavobacteriales > Flavobacteriaceae > Sediminicola. Next base: position 441,590 of record NZ_CP010535.1, read on the forward strand.
ATTGAGCTTTTAAATAATTTAAGAACACCATGCAGGCACTGGCGAAATTTATTTATTACAAACTATTGGGATGGAAAACGGTTGGCACCTTTCCGGACGTTGATAAATGTGTGATCATTGTAGTGCCACATACCAGTTGGGTCGATTTCTTTTTGGGATTGTTGATCCGTAAGGTTTGGAATCAGGAGATCAACTATATCGGCAAAAAAAGTCTTTTTGATTCCCCATTCGGATGGTTCTTTAAATGGACCGGGGGAGCACCTATCGATCGGAGTAAAAGTAATGATACCGTTAAGGCTACCGCCAAAGTTTTTGAAAGTAGGGATGTATTTCGGCTAACCCTGGCCCCAGAAGGAACACGAAAAAAGGTAGCGGAATGGAAGACCGGGTTTTATTATATTGCCAAAGAGGCTAATGTCCCTATTGTGATGGTGGCCTTTGATTTTGGCAAGAAACAGATCAAGGTATCCCAACCCCATTTTCCTTCTGGGGATTTGGAGAAAGATCTTAAGGTATACAAGGACTTTTACAAAGGGGTGATAGGTAAAGTGCCAGAGTATAGCTATTAAGCCTTTACAAAATTAAGGGTAACGCTTGCTGGTTCATCGTTTCCATCTCCATTAAAGTCCCATTCGGCCGTATCGGGCCCTCCATTTATTTGCAAGTTATTGGGAGTATACTCTATTCCAAAATATTCGTAATCATTCGGTTCTTCATCAAAACGGATGGCGAAAAACTCATTGTTTTCAAAAAACATTTCCCCTGTAACCGTAAAAGGGTCCGAGCCTTGCACATTGAAATTCATGGTAAACCGTCCATTGGATTGGGTAACTATGGAAAGTGAGCCTCCTTCTGCTATAATGTCCACTCCGTTAGCCTGGCTATTGGGGTCTGAAGGGGAAAAGAAGGCGGAGGTGGCATTCCATGTCCCTTGTAAATCACTTATGGAAAAGTCTGGTCCCGTTTTGGTCAATTCGTCTTCGTCTGAACTAGAGCAGGAAATAAATAAAAGTGAGAATAAAGTACCAAGTAAAAACATGTGGCGTAGCGTTTTCATGATATCTTGTTTTTTAGTAAGATTGTAAGACAACCATAGTGGACAATGCTTAAGGTATATAACCTACTCATATTATTAAATGACACACATCAGTATAGGAAACCTCTACTTGATTAAAAAGGTATGAAGTAAAGGAAGCACCAATTTAGGTAGATGGTCATATTCAAAAACCTTTATTCATGGTATTGATTGAAAAAGTCAAAATTTTTAAAACCCTAGCTATGGTTTTCTCGTAGGTAAGGGAAAGGAGAGTATAAGTTGGGGCTTAATCTCCTTTTAATAGGTAAAGAAAATTTGGTTTTATTTTAGGTTGTTTAGTCGAAAAAGGGCCATTGCAAACGCAATGGCCCTTTTCTTATTTTTCAATCTCTTCGAGATTATGTTACTCCTTCATGGAATGGTACACGTTCTGCACGTCATCATCCTCTTCAATTTTTTCGAGCAATTTTTCCACATCGGCTGATTGTTCTTCGGTGAGCTCTTTAGTGATTTGCGGGATACGCTCAAAACCTGAGGATAGGATTTCTATCCCCCTTGTTTCCAATTCTTTCTGGATGGAACCAAAGCTTTCGAACGGGCCATAGATAAGGATACCATCCTCATCGGCAAATACCTCTTCCGCCCCAAAGTCGATCATTTCCAATTCCAGTTCCTCCGGGTCTATCCCTTCTGCCGGAATCCGGAAGTTGCAGGTATGGTCGAACATAAATTCCACAGAACCCGATGTTCCCAAACTCCCGTTACATTTATTGAAATAACTTCTGATATTCGCAACCGTTCTGGTATTATTATCTGTGGCGGTCTCTACCAATATGGCTATCCCGTGTGGGGCATAACCCTCAAACAATACTTCTTTATAATCCCCAAGACTTTTGTCACTTGCTCTTTTTATGGCACGTTCCACGTTGTCCTTGGGCATGTTTACGGCTTTGGCATTCTGTATGACCGCTCTTAGCCTGGAGTTGGCATCCGGATCCGGACCACCTTCTTTGACTGCCATTACAATATCCTTGCCTATCCTTGTAAATGCCTTGGACATGGCAGACCAACGTTTCATTTTACGCGCCTTTCTAAACTCAAAAGCTCTTCCCATTTCTTTAATCGATTATTATGCTCTTGGCAAATTTAATATTTTTTAGATGTGATGCAAGACACAGTTTTATTCGCTTTCTATGATATTTTCTATGGTAGCCGCAAGCTTGAAATCCTTTTCGGTAACCCCGTCCGCGTCATGCGTACTTAATCTAATGGTTAAGGTCTTGTAAACATTGGTCCATTCCGGATGGTGGTTTTGGGCTTCGCACTCAAAGGCGATTCGTGTCATAATGGAGAAGGTCTCCTTGAAGTCGGCAAATTCGAAGGTGGTCTGTATGGCCTTTTCGGTATAATCCCAGCCGTCCAATTGGTCTAATCGTTCGTTTATTTCCTCTGTTGTCAGTTTTTTCATTTTGTCTATAATTTTTGGATTACTAAGTTAGGCATTACAAGTACGAGGTGCTCGTATTTGCGGACACTTTTTTTGTATTGATACCTAACTAAAAATATGATGGTCTATAATATCTTGGTAACTTACCTGTAAGTTTTTCGGCAACGTATTCGATTTGGGCAGCACAGCTAGAAAACGGTCCTCATTGGTGGTGAAAACCCTTTTGAATATAGGGTTGAAAAGCCCTAATTTTTTCACTATGTCTTTGATGAAATCTTCATGGTGTACCAGATCAGTGCTTCCCAAATGGTATATGCCACTCTTATTCCTATTGATCAAATAATGTATTTGCTGGGTCAGTTTGTCATAATTGGTCACATTGATGATTAGATTAGGGAAAACCTCAATGGGCTCATGATTCATCAAAGTTGTCTTAAGTTCCTTTATTCTAGGGGAACTGTTGCCGAAGACCATGGGAACCCTGATGATACCCATTTTTTCCTTGGGCAATCTGAGCAACATGTTTTCAATTTTTATTTTGAGCCTCCCGAAAACACTTAGGGATAGGGTTTTGTCGTATTCGTAAGAAGGAAATTTACTATAGGCATCAAATACGTTGGCAGAGGATATAAAATAAATTTGACAATCGTTCTTTTCAATATATTCCATCATATGTTGATGGGCCTGAATTTGGGAAGCAAAATCCCCCCGCAAAGCAGAAATGATCAATTTTGGTCTTATTTTTTCTAACAAGGGAACAATGTCGTCCTCCTGCATATCGTATCTAAAAAACTTCTGATTGTCCTCAAATGACCTCCTAGCGGAACAATACGTGCCATAAGTGTCAAAATAGGGGCACAGTTCCTTGTAAAGCGCGTTGCCCAGGAATCCACTTCCACCTAATATGAGAATTTTTTTAGTATCCAATACTTAAAAGATTGATAAACCGGTTTGTGTGGTAAATTTCTCCAAGGCAATCATCCCCAGCTTAGAATTTCCTTTGTCATTTAGTCCAGGTGACCATGTGGCAATGCAAAACTGACTCGGTAATAGGGCCACAATACCACCACCTACACCACTTTTTCCTGGAAGTCCCACTTCAAAAGCAAATTCCCCTGCCTCGTCATAAAATCCACAGGTCAACATTATGGCATTCACCCTTTTTACTTGGTTGATATTCAAAAAGGTGCTCCCTCTTCTGCATTTTCCCCTATTCATAAATATGAAAAACACCTCTGTGAGTTGTTTGCAGGACATTTTCAGGGAACACTGGTGAAAATAGAAGTCGAGCACATCGTCCACGTCATTCTTTATGTTGCCATATGACTTCAATAAATTTGCTGCTGCGTAGTTTTTATACCCTGATTTTTTTTCTGACTTGGCCACCTGGGTATCAAAATCTATATTTTGATCATTGGCCATTTTCCGTACATAGGCTAGAAAGTCGGCTTTAGGATTTTCCAAATGAGAAATCAATACGTCAGCAATGACTAAAGCACCAGCATTTATTAATGGATTTCTAGGAATTCCATGCTCAAGTTCCAATAGCGATAAGTGGTTAAAGGGGTCGCCAGAAGGTTCCACATCCACGCGTTCCCAAAGTTTATCACCCATTATGGCAAAGGCTTGGGAGAGGGAGAGTACTTTGGAGACACTCTGTATGGAAAAGGCTTCCTCTGAATCCCCGGTCCCGTAATGGTTGCCATTTGCATCAATAAGATGCATGCCAAATTTGTTTTTGTCTACATGTGCCAATTCAGGAATATAAGAAGCAACAGTGCCCCGGTCTTTCACCAATTTAATATCATGGGCAATATGTTCCAATATTTCCTGGAAGTCGTTCATTAGGCTTTATAAAAAGGTAATTTCACTACTGTGGCAGGGACACTATTTTTTCTAATTTGGATGTGAATGGTACTTCCTATAGTGGACAATTCAACAGGGACATAACCCAAACCTATTCCCTTGCCCATAGATGGGGACATGGTACCAGAAGTAACGATTCCTATTTTGGTTCCATTTTCATCTACGATGTCATAATCGTGCCTAGGAATTCCCCTTTCGTTCAATTCAAATGCGATCAGTTTACGTTTTACACCTTCTTCCTTCTGCTTGGCCAAAGCCTCGCTATTCACAAAATCCTTGTTGAACTTGGTAATCCAACCCAATCCTGCTTCCAATGGGGAAGTGGTGTCATTGATATCATTACCGTAAAGGCAATACCCCATTTCCAATCGCAAAGTATCCCTAGCTGCCAGGCCAATGGGCTTAATTCCGAAAGCTTCACCAGCTTCAAAAACGCGCTTCCATACCTGTTCGGCATCTTCATTTTTGCAATAAATTTCAAAACCGCCCGAACCGGTATATCCCGTAGCAGAAATAATCACATGTTCCACGCCTGCAAAAGGAGCTACCTCAAAGGTGTAAAATTTAATGTTTGCCAAATCCACATCTGTAAGGGATTGCATGGCTTCAATGGCCTTTGGACCCTGAATGGCCAACAAAGAATATCCTTCTGAGATATTCTTCATGATGGCATTGATAGAAGTATTGTATTTGCTGATATGCGCCCAATCCTTCTCAATATTGGAAGCATTAACCACCAATAAATACTGCTCGTCCTTTATTTTGTAAATAATAAGGTCATCTACAATACCTCCCGTTTCATTGGGCATACAGCTATACTGTGCTTTCCCGATTTCCAGTTTGGAAGCATCATTGGAGCTTACTTTTTGGATCAGAGCTAGGGCATTTGGGCCTTCGATCAAAAATTCACCCATATGGGAAACATCAAAAACACCAACCCCGTTGCGTACGGTTTCGTGTTCTATGTTGACACCTTCATAGGAAACAGGCATGTTATATCCTGCAAAAGGTACCATTTTGGCCCCTAATGATTCATGTATTTTAGTAAGTGCTGTACTTTTCATGCGTTTGGTTTTGTGGTGCAAATTTATTGAAAATAAATCGATAGGGGAGAGGAGATCTTTATTGTTTTATCTAAAGTATTGTTAATAGGCAGATCAGGGATAAAAAGGCTTTGTTTTAGCTCTAATTGGTCAAGAAACCAATTAAATTATTTATTTTCATGGCTTCAAAATTGAATCAAATGAAACTTTCTTCTTTCCTATTTCTGTTTTTATCTATAACCTTTTTAGCAGCCCAAGAAACCCCTACAGATTTTTTGTCTGCAGATTTTCATAAAGAGAGAAGAGAAAAGGTACGTGATTTAATGCCTGCCAATAGTGTAGCTGTATTTTTTGCAAATGCTGAACGCAATAGGGCGAATGATGTGGATTATATCTACCATCAAGATCCGGATTTTTATTATTTAACGGGGTACAAGGAACCTAACTCTGTTTTGGTGATTTTTTCTGAGGACCAAACATCGGCCGATGGCAAAATTTTTAATGAAATGGTTTATGTGCAAGAAAAAGATCCTAGGGCGGAACAATGGAATGGGAAGAGACTGGGGGTTGAAGGAGTTCAGGATAAATTGGGCTTTGATGTAGCATTTAATGGGAGTGAATTTGAAAAATCGAATATCAATTTTCAGGGTTTTGATAACGTTTTGTTCTTCGATTTTAAAAATGATTATAGGGACTTAAGAGGATCTGCAGATCTGTTCGATTTGGTAAAGACGTTTAAAATAAAAACGAATTATCCGTCGGATTATAATGCGACAAAGCAGCAGATCTATAGCATGATTACCTCCACAGATATTGAAAACAGTGCCAATGTGGCCCAGACATTGGGAAGGTATTTGAATTACCAGGAGGACTTAAAATCGGATCAGTTATTAACGGGTTATGTAAATGCGGAGGATAATGGCAAGCGCAAGGAGATCCAGGAAAAGGTGAAATTGGAATTGAAATCCAATAATTTAAATTCTATCCTCTTGGAGGAAATTATGAATACCCTCCGCGAAACGAAAACGGCAGAGGAAATGGTTTTGTTGAAAAAGGCGGTTGAAATTTCTGCAGTGGGGCAGATCGAAGTTATGAAGGCCATGCATCCCAATATGAGTGAAACCGAAATACAGGGCATTCATGAGTATGTCTACAAAAAATATGGAGCAGAGTATGAGGGCTATCCTTCCATTGTAGGGGGTGGCAATAACGGCTGTATTTTGCATTACATTGAGAATAACAAGCAAAAAGTGGGCAATGAGCTTGTCCTGATGGATCTAGGGGCCGAATACCACGGGTATACTGCTGATGTGACCAGGACAATTCCTGCCAATGGAAAATTCTCAAAAGAACAGAAACTAATTTACGACATTGTTTATAATGCACAGGAGGCAGGGATAAAGGCCAGTGTAATAGGTGCGCCATTCCAAGCTCCGGGACAGGCAGCGCAGGAAGTGGTCACTAAAGGACTTATCGATCTTGGTATCATTTCATCACCTAGCGAGGTCAAGACATATTTTCCTCATGGAACGTCCCATTATTTGGGACTTGATGTGCATGATAAGGGAACCTATGGCCCATTTCAAGAAAATACAGTGATTACTGTAGAACCTGGAATATACATTCCTGAAGGCAGCGATTGCGATAAGAAATGGTGGGGGATTGCGGTCCGTATCGAGGACGATATCTTAATCACCAAGAATGGTCCCATCAACCTTTCTGGGATGGCTCCAAGAACCACAGAGGCCATAGAGAAAACCATGGCAATGCCCAGTGTTCTGGATAACTTTACGCTACCAAGCTTGGATTAAGAGAGGTTTTAGGTGAATAGCGATTACTTCGTCAACAAATAATTTTTGAGCTCGTCATACGTGGAAATGGCGATTGCCTTTTTCTTCTTATCCATAATTTTCGCAATCTTTTCAGGAAGGTCAATATTTTCCCTGATGGTTTCCTCAACAATGTCCAAGAACTTTACAGGATGGGCGGTCTCCAAGAAAATGCCATAGGTATTCGGATGGTTTTGCTGATATTTCTTAAGTCCTAAATACCCAACTGCGCCGTGTGGATCTGCCACATAGGAACAATCATTATAGATCTCCAACATGGCTTCTTTTGTCTCTTCATCCGTAAAGGAATAGGAGGAGATGTTTTTTGAAATGGTCTCAAAATCATCATTGTATAAATGGCGAATCCTAATAAAATTACTTGGATCCCCAACATCCATGGCATTGGAAATGGTCGCGATGGAAGGTTTTGGCTCGTACTTGCCCGTTTTCATGAAACTGGGAACAATATCATTTACGTTGGTGGCAGCAATAAAATGTTTGCAGGGCATGCCTAATTTTTGCGCCATGACACCTGCACAAATGTTTCCAAAATTCCCGCTGGGAATGGAGAAAACAATATCCTTTCCTTTGGATTTTGCTTGTTTGTATGCAAAAAGGAAATAAAATAATTGGGGTAGCCATCGCGCCACATTGATGGAATTGGCAGAAGTCAGCTGCATATTTTTCAAAAGTTCTTCATCGAGAAAGGCAGTCTTTACCATTCTCTGGCAATCATCAAAAGTCCCATCTACCTCCAATGCACTAATATTTTTCCCCAAGGTGGTCAGTTGTTTTTCTTGGATATCACTGACCTTTCCACTTGGATAGAGGATAACCACTTTTACACCTTTCACCCCTAGAAATCCATTCGCTACGGCACCTCCTGTATCTCCCGATGTTGCCACCAATACAGTTACTTCATTGTTTTCCTTGGCAGAAAACTCTCCAAGGCATCGGGCCATAAAACGTGCCCCTACATCTTTAAAAGCAAGGGTTGGCCCATGAAACAATTCCAAAGTGGCCACATTTTCTTCCAATTCCACTACCGGAAAATCAAAGTCGAGTACATCTGCTATTATCTCTTTTAATTTAGCTTCGGGAATCTCATCTCCGACGAATTGACGAATGGCCAAAAAGGCGATCTCGTGATTGGACAAGTCTTCTATGTTTTCAAAGAAAGAAGCCGTTAAGGGGGTAATGCTCTCTGGGAAATATAATCCACGATCCGGGGCTATGCCTTGTACTACTGCATCTTTAAAGGAAACAGACGGGGCTTGTTTGTTGAGACTATAGAAGTTCATTGAATTGCTGGTTTAGTAGTTATGTGGTGAGGTTACTTGACAATTTTTATTCCTTCGGTATTGATCTTTGACACATGGATGTCATAATCAATAGCTATTTTTTGATACACATTGCGCATGGCTTTGGCAACTTCCTTGGCGTTGGCCTCTCCCTTGCTTAATGCAAATATGGATGGCCCAGAACCCGATATGCCACAACCTAATGCTCCCGCTAATAGGGATTCGGACTTGACCTTATCAAAGCCAGGGATTAAAATAGAACGGATTGGTTCCACAATAAAATCTTCCAAGGATCTGCCTATAAGGTCATAGTCTTCTGTGTAGAGTCCAGCAATCAGGCCGCCCAGATTACCCCATTGCTTAATCCCATCTTCCAGGGAAATAGTGGTCTTGAGAATTTTTCTTGAATCCGATGTTTTTATTTCTATTTGTGGATGGATTACTGTGGCAAATAACTGGCTTGGACTGTTGATCCTAACAATGTCCAAGGGAGTATAACTGCGGACCAAGGTAAATCCACCAAAAATTGCCGGGGCCACGTTATCGGCGTGGGCCACCCCACTTGCCAAACGTTCTCCTTCCATAGCGAATTTTACCAATTCCAAGTTGCTAAAGGGCTTCCCCAATAACTGGTTCATTGCCCATACTGCCCCAGTGGAACTTGCGGCGCTGCTGCCTATTCCACTGCCGGCCTTTATATTTTTGTAGATTTCAATTTCGAAACCGCCATCGTACTCACTCTCAGCAAGAAGAGCCAGACCTGCCACTCCTGCCACATTTTGATGGGTTTCCATTGGCAAATCCTGCCCAGTTAATTTTGTGATCTTTATGCCTTTATCCGCGGTTTTGCGAACAACCATTTCATCGCCTACAGCATCCAATGCCAATCCCAGGACATCAAAGCCGCAAGAAACATTGGCGATAGTGGCTGGGCAAAATACTTTAATAGCCTCCATAGTTAAAAGTTACCTATCCTTATTATATCTGCAAATATTCCTGAGGCTGTCACTTCCGCACCTGCACCTGCACCTTTAATGATCATAGGTTGGTTGGGGTAGCGTTCCGTGAAAAAGAGCACGATATTATCACTGCCCTCCAGATTGTAAAAATCATGGCCTTTGGGAATATGCTGAAGCCCTACGCTGGCCTTGCCATTTTCAAATTGGGCCACATATTTAAGCTTGCAATCCTTTTCACTGGCCTCTTTAAATATTTTTTGGAACGAGGCTTCGTGTTTTACAAGAGAGGCAAAGAAGTCATCATTATTAGAGGTGGCCAAACTTTCTTCTGGTAGGAACGATTGGTTTTCGATATCCTCAATGTCCAATTGATACCCACTTTCCCTGGCCAATATCAATATTTTCCGCATCACATCAATACCACTAAGGTCAATCTTTGGATCGGGCTCTGTATACCCTTCTTTTTGAGCCTGTAGTACCACATCATGGAAGGTAGTTTGATCGTTGAAGTTGTTAAAGACAAAATTTAAACTACCAGAAAGTACGGCTTGTATTTTTTTTACTTTATCACCAGAGGCAATTAAGTTTTTGAGGGTGTCAATAATGGGTAATCCGGCGCCGACATTTGTCTCGAACAAAAATGGCGCATTGTATTTACGGGCCATTTGTTTTAGTTCCAGGTATTTGTTGTAATCAGAGGAACACGCAATTTTGTTGCAGGTGACCACAGAAATGCTGTTTCTAAGGTAGGTAGTATAACTATCGGATACAGCAGGACTTGCCGTATTATCAACAAAGATGCTGTTGCGGTAGTTCAGCAAATTTACAGTTTCAAAAAATTTGTTGCTATCCGCTTTCTCGCCTTCGGCCAAAACTGACTCCCAATTTTTTAGGGAGATGCCATTTTCATCAAAAGCCATGGTCCTTGAATTGCTGATGCCAATAACCCGTATATTGAGCTTTAAATACTCCTTTAGGTATTTTTTTTGTTGTTGAATCTGATTTAAAAATTTAGCACCGACATTCCCAACGCCCATTACAAAGAGATTCAATTGTTTGATATTCTCTTCGAAGAATTCTTCGTGCAGTGCATTCAGGGCCTTTTTTACATCGCCCTTACTAATAACGGCAGATATGTTTCTTTCGGAGGCGCCTTGGGCAATCACCCTGATATTCACATTGTTTTTTCCTAGGGTGCTGAACATTTTACCGCTAAGGCCTTGGTGACTTTTCATATTATCCCCAACAAGGGCTATGATGGCAAGGTCCTCTTCCAAAATAACTGGTTTTATTTTACCAAGTGATATCTCATATTCAAAGGCCTCATTTACAATTGCCACAGCTTTTTTTGCATCACTGGAAGCTATTCCCACACATATAGAATGTTCTGAGGAAGCTTGTGTAATAAGGACCACACTGATTCCCGCATTGGAAAGCACTTCAAAAAATCGTTTTGAAATACCTGGAATCCCAACCATACCAGGTCCTTCCAGTGACAAAAGTGCAATACTTTCTACGTGACTGATTCCCCTGACAGTTTTGCCTTTTTCATTTTGGTTTTTTGTGATCAAAGTCCCAGCGGCCTCAGGTTCGAATGTGTTTTTTATAACAATGGAAATACCTTTGGACAACACGGGTTGTATCGTTGGAGGGTATAGAACCTTGGCCCCAAAATGGGAAAGTTCCATCGCCTCTTCGTAAGAGATATGGGGTATTGCCATAGCTTGTTTTACAATCTTGGGATTTGCGGTGTACATACCGCTAACATCGGTCCATATTTCCAATACCTCGGCACTTAGGGCACCCGCCATTATAGCTGCTGTAAAGTCAGATCCTCCTCTGCCCAATGTGGTGGAATTTCCATTGACGGAGGAAGCTATAAATCCAGCGCAAACCGTAATTGTATGGGGAGTATCTTTAAAATATGCTAAGCAGTTTGCATTGGTCATTTCAAAATTTACAGCTGCCTTTCCGTGATTGTCATTGGTTTTAATGAGTTCCCTACTATCCTGATACCCTACATCCAGTTTTTCGGACGCAAAATATTCACTGATGATATATGAGGATAACAATTCTCCAAAGCTTACTATTTTATCCGATAATTTTGGGGTGATTTCGCCAATTAAAAAGGCACCTTCCAAAAGGGTTTCCAGGATATTCAGTTCGCTTTTCACTTTGCTAAGTACCTTGCTTTGTGATTGGACCGGAATGAGCTCCTTTATGGTTTGTATATGACGCTCCTCTATCTCCTTTAAATATGTACGGTATTCCTTGTTTTGATCCGAAGCTAAATTGGCTGTGGTTAAAAGTAGGTCCGTTATTCCCCCAAGGGCAGAAACAACGACTACTATCTTTTTGTCTCCATTGGAAGCAACAATATTTTTTACCTGGGATATATTTTTGGCGTTGGCCACTGAGGTACCACCGAATTTTAAAACTTTCATTATGGTATTATATTAAAATGAAACTTATTTATGAAATAAAAAGGGATAGGAACGGACGAATATATAGCAGTTTACCCCAAAGGGGTGATAGTGATTGTAGCAATGGCTGTAAAATTACCATTGGTATACAAAGAAAAAGATGGTGTTATGTCCGTTTTGTAAGGATTCATTGGTCTTATAAAGTCTCAAATGTAGTATTTTTGAGTAGGTAATCAAATGATTGGGAATATTTTTACCAAATCATCAACTTTTGTTAAATATTATTAGGGAATGAAGATTTTTACTGCCCAACAGATATATGAAGCTGATAAAAGCACAATTGTTAATCAGCAGATTACGAGTGATGAGCTAATGGAGCGTGCAGGGACACAGTTATTTACTTGGTTGCATTCAAGGCTTCAGGGGGCACCGGTAAAAATACATTTGTTTTGTGGCATAGGAAACAATGGGGGAGATGGGATGGTCGTGGCAAGGCATTTACAAGAACACGGTTACCTCATTGGCGTTCATGTGGTAACATATAGTGAGAAACGTTCCCACGACTTCCTATTAAACCTGAACAGATTAAAGGAACGAAAGATTTGGCCAAATTTTATAGGCCCAAATGATGAATTGCCCAAAATAGATAAGGAAGATATTATTGTAGACGCCGTTTTTGGAATTGGCCTTAATAGAACTCCAGATGATTGGGTCATTAAAGTGATACAACATTTGAACAACTCCAGGGCATTTATTCTTTCGGTGGACATCCCGTCTGGATTATTTGTCGATAAGGCTCCCAATAATAAAGACAGTATTGTTAGGGCCAATCATGTACTGAGTTTTCAAGCTCCCAAATTGATATTCTTTTTGCCGCAAACAGGGATTTTTAGTAATCAATGGGAGGTGTTGGATATTGGGTTGGACGAGGATTATTTGAATTCGGTGAACAATGTATATGAACTGATAGGTAAAAACGAGGTTTTGCCTTGGTACAGGCCGAGGGAAAAGTTTTCCCATAAAGGCACATATGGTCACTCATTGATTATTGGGGGCAGTTATGGAAAAATAGGCGCCGTGATTTTAGCTTCAGACGCTTGTTTAAATACCGGAAGTGGTTTGTTGACTGCCTACATTCCTACATGCGGATATATTCCCATGCAAACAGCGCTGCCAGAGGCTATGGTGATCACGGATGCCAATGAAAAATTCGTTTCGGATATTCAATTTGAGCTCACACCTACAGTAATTGGTTTGGGTATAGGAATTGGTCAGGATGACATTACGATTGGGGCATTACAAGAATTTTTAAGTTCCAATAAAAGACCCTTGGTGGTAGATGCCGATGCCCTCAATATCATCTCCAAGAATAAAGATTTCCTAAAAATGATACCGGCCCAATCTGTACTGACCCCGCATCCAAAAGAATTGGAACGATTGATCGGCAGTTGGCAAGACGATTTTGAAAAATTAGAAAAAGCGCAAGCCTTTTCTAGGCAGCACGACATAATAGTGGTCATAAAAGGCGCCCATACCATTACCTTATATAACGGCAAAGGGTATATCAATACAACAGGTAATCCAGGTATGGCCACAGCCGGTAGCGGTGATGTGCTTACAGGTATGATCACAGGACTGATAGCCCAAGGGTACGATTCCTTGAGAGCTACTGTTTTTGCAATTTATTTACATGGAAGATCGGGGGATCTTGCTGTGGAGCAATGTGGTTATCAGGCCTTGACGGCGTCTGAACTCATAGATTTTATAGGAGATGCCTTTTTGGACCTTTTCAATGTCCAAGAAGAGTCTGGTCCGCAGGAGGAAATAGAATAATTAGTCTTCTATTTTGTCCCTACTCGCTTTTTTACCCAAGCCAGGGCGTTGTCAAATTCTATAAAAAACTTCATCGGTTTTTTGTAGAACATTTTTTCAATCTTAAAATTATGCATATCAATTTCCTTTATGGAAACAATGGCAAATGCTTTAAGATTTTCCATTTCTCTAAGGTAGTTGTATACCGTAGGATCTATCGCGTAAGAGTTTTTTCGGAGGCTGATATAGCCAAAATCCTTATCTCTAAAGTGAATCTCAGAAATTCCAATAATTTGAAAGGCCCTTTCAAGTGTCATGGTGACACCTTCTTCAAAAATGGCGACCATATAATTGTCAAATACTTGTACTACTCCTGTTTCTAATTGGTATTCCCTTACGATTATAGTCTTCTTGGTGTGTCCGACTTTCATTTCGTATTATTTATAGTGTTGCTCGAATACGAAAGTAGTTGAAGGCTTATGTTTTGGGAAAAATATTAGATTAAGAGCTTAAATATCGTTTATTGTGTGTTGTAGGAACTAAAGTTGTCTATTTATTCCTACGTCCTACATTTTTGGACATAAAAAAAGGAGTCGATTTGTTCGACTCCTTTATGTTTAAATTCTTACAAATTTTAAGTTTTGGAAGATTCCTCAGCCTTTTTTATGTCAATGGTAAGCTCTTCTTTCTTTTCATCGAGGTCCATATAGATACTATCGCCTTCATTCAGTTTGGAATTAACGATTTCTTCAGCGAGTGCATCCTCTATATATTTCTGTATGGCCCTTTTTAAAGGTCGTGCACCGTATTGTTTATCGAATCCTTTTTCTGCAATATAATCCTTTGCCTTGTCGGTTAGATTTAGGTTATAACCTATGTCTTTGATTCTAGCAAACAATTTGCGAAGCTCAATATCAATGATTTTGTGGATGTCTTCCCTTTCAAGAGGATTAAATACAACCACATCATCTATTCTGTTAAGAAATTCTGGAGCAAAGGCTTTCTTTAAAGCATTCTCTATAACCCCTTTTTGATGTGAGTCAGATTGCGCCTTCATTGCGGCAGTACCAAAACCGACACCTTGGCCAAAATCTTTCAATTGTCTGGCCCCAATATTGGAGGTCATGATAATGATGGTGTTTCGGAAGTCGATCTTCCTTCCCAAGCTATCTGTTAAAAAGCCGTCATCCAATACTTGTAAAAGCATATTGAAAACATCTGGGTGAGCTTTTTCTATCTCATCCAGTAGTATAACGGAATAAGGCTTACGTCTTACTTTCTCCGTCAATTGTCCGCCTTCTTCATAACCTACATATCCCGGAGGTGCTCCCACCAATCTGGATATAGCAAATTTTTCCATATACTCACTCATGTCGACACGTATCAGCGCATCTTCAGAGTCGAACAATTCTTTGGCCAGTACTTTTGCCAATTGGGTTTTACCTACTCCGGTTTGCCCTAGGAAAATGAAGGAGCCAATAGGTTTGTCCGGATCTTTTAACCCGGCCCTATTACGCTGTATGGCTTTGGCAACCTTCGCCACAGCTTCATCTTGTCCAATGACGTTGGATTTAATTAGGCTGGGCAGCTCTGCCAATTTATTACTTTCTGTTTGTGCTATCCTGTTCACCGGGATACCGCTCATCATGGACACTACATCTGCCACATTGTCCTCAGAAACAGTTTCTCTGTGTAATTTGCTGTCCTCTTCCCATTTTTCTTGGGCTATGGCCAAATCTTTTTCCAATCTTTTTTCATCGTCCCTTAGTTTCGCAGCCTCTTCATAGCGTTGTTTCTTAACAACACTATTTTTTAATTCGCGAACATCTTCCAACTGTTTTTCAAGTTCCAAGATTTGTTTGGGCACGTCCATGTTGATGATGTGGACTCTGGATCCTGCCTCATCGAGTGCATCAATGGCCTTATCCGGTAAAAACCTATCCGTCATATAACGGTTGGTCAATTTCACACAGGCAACGATAGCTTCATCTGTATAGATGACATTGTGGTGATCCTCGTATTTTCCTTTGATGTTTTTAAGGATTTCTATGGTTTCCTCTACAGTTGTAGGTTCAACGATCACCTTTTGAAAACGACGTTCCAATGCACCGTCTTTTTCAATGTATTGACGGTATTCGTCCAAAGTGGTTGCACCAATACATTGAATTTCACCCCTAGCCAGGGCGGGCTTGAACATATTGGAAGCATCTAAACTTCCAGTAGCTCCACCAGCACCTACAATGGTATGGATTTCATCAATGAACAAAATGATGTCGTCATTTTTTTCCAATTCGTTCATCACCGCTTTCATTCGTTCCTCGAACTGTCCACGGTATTTTGTGCCTGCTACCAGGGATGCAAGATCCAAGGTAACCACCCTTTTGTTGTAAAGGATACGGGATACTTTTTTATTGATTATCCGCAAGGCAAGGCCTTCAGCAATGGCACTCTTACCAACACCAGGTTCCCCTATCAATAGCGGATTGTTCTTTTTTCTTCTACTTAATATTTGTGAGACCCTTTCAATTTCTTTTTCACGTCCTACAACAGGGTCCAATTTATTTTCCTCGGCCATTTGCGTCAGGTCCCTTCCAAAATTGTCCAAGACTGGAGTTTTGGACTTTTTGCTTCCCTTTTGTGAGCTCGAAGAACCACCAAATGTTCCCTCTTTACCCTCATTGCTCTCATCGGAGTCGTTGGGGAAAGATTCTGCTCTTGGGGTGTCTATATAATCATCATCACTGGTTATCATCGATTTGAATTGTTCTTTGACGCCATCGTAATCCACTTTCAGTTTGTGAAGCAACTTTGTAGTTGGGTCATTCTCATTTCTCAAAATGCAAAGCAAAAGATGGGCTGTGTTAATAGAAGAGCTCTGGAATAATTTAGCTTCCAGAAACGTAGTTTTTAAGGCGCGCTCAGCCTGCCTAGTCAAATGTAAGTTCTTTTTGTCCTTTTGTATGTTGCCTGGGTTGGGGTTGGCAGGACTTAGTATTTCAACTTTTCTTCTTAAGTGGTCCAAATCTACATCCAATGCATCCAAAATGCTTATTGCCTTTCCATTTCCATCGCGCAACAGACCAAGCATAAGGTGCTCAGTACCAATAAAATCGTGACCAAGCCTTAACGCTTCCTCTTTACTATAGGCAATTACATCTTTTACCCTTGGCGAAAAATTATCATCCATAAAATATTCCTTTCTTCATTAAAAATAGTAAATCTAATACTATCTAAGGCAAATACCGTACCCATATTTTTATATTACTGGTCTAAGTGACGAAAAAAAGGAAGATTTACAAAAAAATTAACAATCAAATTATCAACTAAATCAACTAGGCAAACTGTTAATAAATTATTCGATAAAGTATCTTTAATATGCCTTGTATGCTTTGATTTTCCGTATATTGGCATGATTTTTTAACCAATTTAGTATATACGATTTTTTAATATGGCGGAAGGGGAAAAGTTAATTCCAATCAACATTGATGATGAAATGAAATCTGCCTACATTGATTATTCAATGTCGGTCATTGTGTCACGTGCCTTACCTGATGTAAGGGATGGTCTAAAGCCTGTGCATCGAAGGGTCTTGTACGGAATGCACGAATTAGGTGTAAGATCAAACAGCGCGCACAAAAAATCTGCTAGAATTGTAGGTGAGGTTTTGGGTAAGTATCACCCTCACGGGGATACGTCTGTTTATGATTCCATGGTACGTATGGCTCAGGAATGGAGTTTGCGCTACATGTTGGTAGATGGTCAAGGTAACTTTGGTTCTGTAGATGGTGATAGTCCAGCTGCAATGCGTTATACGGAGGCCCGTATGCGTAAGATAGCCGATGAAATGTTGGCTGACATAGAAAAGGATACCGTAGATCATCAATTAAACTTTGATGATTCCTTAAAGGAGCCCACTGTGCTACCTGCTAAAATTCCAAATTTATTGGTGAATGGGGCTTCAGGTATTGCTGTTGGTATGGCTACTAACATGCCGCCACACAACTTATCCGAGGTTATTGATGGTACTGTTGCTTACATCGACAATAACGATATAGAGATAGATGAACTGATTACACATATCAAGGCACCGGATTTTCCAACAGGGGGAATTATATATGGTTATGATGGTGTTGTCGAAGCCTTTAAAACGGGTCGTGGCAGGGTTGTAATGCGCGCCAAGGCGAATATTGAGGAAGTACAGGGCAAAGAATGTATCATTGTCACCGAAATTCCATATCAGGTCAACAAGGCTGATATGATCAAGAAGACGGCCGACCTTGTAAATGATAAAAAGATTGAGGGTATTTCAAGTATTCGTGATGAATCCGATAGAAATGGGATGCGTATCGTATATATCTTGAAAAGAGACGCGATACCCAATATCGTATTGAACACCTTATATAAATACACTTCATTACAGACCTCCTTTAGTGTAAACAACATTGCCTTGGTCAAAGGAAGACCGCAATTGTTGAATGTAAAGGAAATGATCCACTACTTTGTGGAGCATCGTCATGAAGTTGTTGTAAGAAGAACTGAATTCGATCTTAAAAAAGCGGAAGACAGGGCCCATATACTTGAAGGTCTTATCATAGCCTCGGATAATATCGATGAAGTAATTGCTATTATCAGGGCATCCTCAAATGCTGATGAAGCACGTGATAATTTAATTGAACGATTTAAATTATCGGAAATACAGGCAAAAGCCATTGTTGAAATGCGCCTTCGTCAACTTACCGGACTGGAACAGGATAAATTGCGTTCCGAATATGAAGAGGTGTTGGCAACCATAGAGGATTTAAGGGATATCTTGGCCAGAAAAGAACGCAGAATGCAAATCATTAAAGATGAACTTCTGGAAATGAAGGAAAGATATGGTGATCTTAGACGTTCAGAAATAAATTTTGCTGGTGGTGACCTAAGCATGGAGGATATGATCCCTGATGAGCAGGTGGTTATTACCATTTCCCATGCCGGCTACATCAAAAGAACTTCACTTTCCGAGTACAAGACCCAAAATAGGGGTGGCGTTGGTCAAAAAGCATCCTCGACCAGAAATGAAGATTTCTTAGAGTACCTATTTGTTGGTACCAACCACCAATATATGTTGTTCTTCACCCAAAAAGGAAAATGTTTCTGGATGAGGGTTTACGAAATTCCAGAAGGCAGTAGGACTTCCAAAGGTCGTGCTATTCAGAACTTGATCAATATAGAACAAGATGATACTGTTAAAGCCTTTATTTGTACCCAAGACTTGAAAGATGAGGAGTATGTGAACAATCATTATGTGATCATGGCCACCAAAAAAGGTATTGTAAAGAAAACCTCTTTGGAGCAATATTCAAGACCTAGACAAAATGGTATCAATGCTATTGGGATAAGGGAAGGCGATGAGCTGTTGGAAGCCAAATTAACTACCGGTACCAGTCAGATATTCTTAGGACTTAAATCTGGAAAGGCTATTCGTTTTGAAGAAAGCAAAACCAGACCTATGGGTAGAAATGCCTCTGGAGTGCGAGGGATAACCTTGGCAGATGATAACGATGAAGTGATCGGAATGGTTTCTGTTCATGATTTTGATGAGGAGATTCTTGTAGTTTCGGAAAATGGATATGGTAAACGTTCCAGTATCGATGATTACAGAATTACCAATAGGGGTGGTAAAGGTGTTAAAACTATTTCCATTACCGATAAGACAGGGGGACTTGTTGCCATTAAGAATGTCTCCGATTCTGACGATCTTATGATCATTAATAAATCTGGGATTGCTATACGTATGAGTGTGGAAGATCTAAGGGTTATGGGAAGAGCTACCCAAGGAGTTCGTTTGATCAATATTAAAGGAAACGATTCTATCGCTGCAGTGGCCAAGGTCATGAAGGACGAAGAAGAAGTTGTTGATGCCGATATTAACGATATTGAGGTAGAACCTGAGAATGGCACGGCTCTTGATACTAATGAAACCGAAACAGAAGAATAATAAATAAACACACGATAACTATTAATACATTTAAAATGAAAACTAAAATTTTAATACTGGCGGCCATATCATATTCTTTGGTCGGATTTTCACAGAAAAATGAGATAAAGACTGCGGAGAAAGCTTTAAAATCTGGTGACGCTATAGCCGCAAAAGCAGCTATTGAAAGTGCATCAGGCATGATAGGTGGAGCAGACGACAAAATGAAAGCGGAATATTATCTTTTGAGAGGTAATATTTATAAAGATTTGGCCCAAAAAGGTGATGCAACTGCTTTTGATGCAGCCATTCAGGGATACAATGATCTAATTGCATTGGAAGCCAAAACTGGAAAACAAAAATATACTGCTGAGGCCCAACAAAAACTAACTGCCATTACTGCAGATTTGGTAAATTCTGCGGTAACTGACAATCAAGAGAAGCGATACAAAGAAGCTGGAGAGAAGTTATACAAGAGCTATAATCTGAGCAAAAAAGATACTATTTATCTTTATTACGCAGCCAGTAGTGCGGTAAACGGCGGGCATTATGAGCAAGCGCTTACCTACTATAATGAGTTGAAGGATCTTGGTTACAACGGTAGCGAAATGAAATACTCCGCTGTCAACATTGAAACCGGTGAAGTTGAGGAGATGGCCAAGAATCAGAGGGATTTAATGGTAAAATCAGGAACCTACAAAGATCCAAAAGACGAAAGAACTCCTTCTAAGAGTTCAGAGATCGTAAAAAATATTGCATTGATCTATACGCAATTGGGTCAAGATGATAAAGCTTTGGAAGCTTATAAGGATGCTAGGGCCAACGATCCAACTGATGTAAACTTAATTTTGAACGAAGCTAATTTGTATTTCAAATTAGGTGACAAGGAAAAATTTAAGGCTTTGATGTCTGAAGCTGCTGAGGTTGCACCTGATAATCCAGATCTTTTTTACAACATTGGGGTAATCAATATGGAACAAGGGAATATGGAAGCTGCAAGGGATGCTTACAAAAGAGCATTGGAGATCAATCCAGGTTATGTCAATGCACAGTTGAATTTATCCACAACCTATGTGAATGAAGGAAACAGTATGATTGATGACATGAATAAATTGGGTAACTCCAAGGCCGATATTGCGAAATATGATGTCTTTAAGAAAAAGAAGGATAGCCTGTTCAGAGAAGGAGCTACTGTTTTGGAAGATGCATTAAAATTAAACCCTGATAACCAAGGGATCTTAACGCAGTTGAAGAACATCTACGGCGCTTTGGGTGACAATGAAAACTTCATGAGACTGAAGAAGTTGTTGGGAGAATAATTCCTAAACTCATCACATAAAAAAAAGCCTTCGAATTTTCGAAGGCTTTTTTATTTATATTATTTTCTTGATGACGCGGAGTTGATGGGTGTAGCTTCTGGTTTCCGTGTTAAAAATTCCAGTATGGTCAATGCGATCTATTCGAACCTTGCCCTGAGCGTGGATCACATAATTGTTTTGCATAATGATACCAACGTGGTCAATTACCCCATCATTATTGTCAAAAAATGCCAGATCTCCTGCTTCGCTTTCTTCTATGAAACTAAGGGGTTCACCTTGAGTGGATTGTTGGGCCGCAGTGCGTAGGAGTTGATGCCCATTTATTTTATAGACCATTTGGGTAAGGCCAGAGGCATCAATGCCAAAGGGTGTTTTACCGCCCCATAAATAAGGGGTGTTCAAATAAAGAAGGGCCGTATCCAATAACGTGCTCTTTTCTTTGATGCCGCCAATAAAGTTTCCCTCAAAATGATGGGAAACTAAATCTATATTTTGGATTGTAGATCCCAGGACTATAGGGATAAGAATATCAGAATCCGTACTTACAAAGGAAACGAGATCCGAGGTGTTTTTTATTTCCGGATTGGTATGGGCCTGTTGGTAAACTTCTTCTGAAATAAACAGGAATTGACTGTTGCTGACCCAGCCTTCGGTAGCATCAAAGGCAATGCGGATCCTACTCCAATGCTTGCGATGTTCCAAAACCTTAAAATGGTCCCCATACAAAAGTTGGGTGACCATCTCACTGACATCGTCGGCAATTGCTCTTACAGGAACAATACTAAGGTGGCAAATACCGTATTGCATAGATTTGCTTTACAGGAATATATTATTTTTTCTCCAATACAATTGCAGAAGCACCACCACCACCATTACAAATAGCTGCTGCACCTATCTTACCATTGTTCTGTTGCATTACACTTAAAAGGGTGATGATGATCCTTGCGCCGGAACACCCAAGTGGATGTCCTAAGGAAACAGCACCGCCGTTTACATTTACGTTTGCATCTGTTAACCCAAGAATTTTCATATTGGCCAATCCTACAACTGCAAAAGCCTCATTGAATTCAAAATAATCTACTTGGTCTTGTGAAATGCCTGCCTTGGCCAAGGCTTTTGGTAGTGCTTTGGATGGCGCTGTTGTGAACCACTTTGGTTCTTGTGCAGCATCGGCATAACTTTTTATGGTCGCAAGTGGCTTTAAATTTAATTCTTTTGCTTTTTCGGCACTCATTAAAATCAATGCTGCTGCTCCATCATTTATAGTAGAGGCATTGGCCGCGGTTACAGTACCGTCTTTTGAGAAGGCGGGACGCAAGGTTGGAATCTTATCCAATCGAACGTTTTTGTACTCTTCATCTTCACTTACTATAATGGCTTCCCCTCTTCGTTGTGGTACTTCTACGGGAACTACTTCATCATTAAACTTCCCAGCCTTCCACGCCGCTGCCGATCTCTCATAAGACTGTACAGCAAAGGCATCCTGGTCTTCCCTTGTAAATTGGTATTCAGTAGCACAAGCATCGGCACATGTGCCCATCGCGTTTTGATCATAGGCATCTACCAAACCGTCTTTTTGCATGCCATCAATCAAAGTGGCAGGTCCAAATTTATGTCCATTTCTCATATGCACATAATGCGGTATGGAACTCATGTTTTCCATTCCCCCCGCTACTATGATGGAAGCATCTCCCAAAGCGATACTTTGAGCCGCTTGCATTACGGTCTTCATTCCAGAGGCACATACCTTATTGATAGTAGTACATGGCACGGTGTCCGGGATTCCGGCAAAAATAGCTGCTTGTCTGGCAGGAGCTTGTCCTGTACCTGCCTGCACTACATTACCCATTAAAACCTCTTCGACCAGTTTTGGGTCTAGATTGATTTTATCCAAGGCTCCTTTTATGGCTATGGCGCCTAATTTAGGAGCTGCAATACTGGATAAGGCCCCCATAAAACTACCTATGGGAGTTCTGGCAACAGATACAATAACTACTTCTTTCATGACTATTTTTATAAATGATATTGCGAAATTAATAAATTAAAGTGCAAAGAACATGGTTCTCTTGGTAAAAGCCTTTTATAAATATATATTTTTCTATTTTTGGTGGAGATACCAAGATATATGAGGAAATTTTTAGATCGGCTTTATAAAAATCAATCACTCATATATAAGTATGTTTTATATGCTGTCTCCATTTTTTTGGTTGTATTCTTTTTCCCCAAGGGGGGCAAGTTTAAGTATGAATTCCAAAAAGGGAAGCCATGGCAGTACGATAACTTGTACGCCCCATTTGATTTTTCCATCAAAAAAACGGACGAGGAAATCGCCAAGGAAAAGCTGAATATTCAGAACAACCTCATTGATTATTATGCCTTTGATGAGGACTTGGAAAAAGAAGTCTATTATGCTTTTGAAAGAAAGTTCGATACCATCTTTGCGGGATATAAGTTAAAAATGGGTCAATTTACCTCCTTGAAAAAGGTGGGTTATGAAATTCTTGACGAAATCTACGCAAACGGGGTTCTTAAGTCCAATGGAATTACGACTAAAAAGAGCCTGTATTTGGTCCAGGGCAATGAAGCCCGTCGGGTTAATATTGACGACTTTTATCGCCTTCAGGATATTTCGGGCCTCGTTGATCGGGATTTAAGCAAAAGAGGACTTAGTAATTATACTCCCGAATATCAAGAACTATTTTTCAATATCATAAAGCCCAACGTTTTTTATGATGAAAATCTATCCCAAAAGGAGCTGGAGAATGAATTTTCAGAGCTCTCCACTACCCGTGGCAATATAGATGAAGGGAAGCTCATTATTGTTAAGGGGGAGGTTGTAGAGGCCGATAATTTTAAGATTCTGAATTCATTGAAAGAGGAGTATGAATCAGAATTATGGGCTGCCAATAATTATTATTTTATTCTATTCGGATATACGGTACTGGTAGCTCTGGTTTTGTTGATGCTCTTGTTGTTCCTTAAAAAATATAGGCCCATAACCTTTAAGAACAATACCAAGGTCACATTTATTTTCTTTAATATTTTACTGATGGTGTTTGTGACCACCTTAGTGGTCAAGTACGATGAAACCTATGTGTTTGTGGTTCCTTTGTGTATACTTCCATTAATAATAAAGACCTTTTTTGATGCCCGCTTGGGATTGTTTGTGCATGTCCTTACGGTACTTATCTTGGGATTTGTAGTTCCCAATAGCTTCGAATACATATTTCTTCAGATAATGGCGGGTATCGTAACCATTCTAACGGTGTCTGAGCTCTATAAGAGGGCCAATCTATTTATTTCCGTAACCGAGATCACCCTTATCTATATGGTTGGCTATTTCGCCTTCCATATTATCCATGAAGGCAATTTGGAGAATATTCATTGGTTGGTATTTGGGTTATTTTTGTTGAATGGAATGATTACACTTTTTGTACAACCATTGATCTATATCTATGAGAAAATTTTTGGATTGGTCTCCGATGTTTCCCTTCTGGAGTTGTCAGACACCAATTCCAAGCTTTTAAAGGAGCTTTCCAATAAAGCTCCCGGCACTTTCCATCATTCCCTGCAGGTCGCTAATTTGGCCGAAGCTGCTGCCAATGAGATTGGGGCGAATGCCATGTTGGTTAGGGTAGGGGCCTTGTACCATGATATTGGGAAAATGAACAACCCTACTTATTTTACAGAAAACCAGATCACCAATGTGAACCCTCATAATGAACTACAGCCATTGGACAGTGCGAAGATTATTATAGACCATGTTATAGAGGGAGTGGAGATTGCCAGGAAAAATAATCTTCCCGACCGTGTGATAGATTTTATAAGGGTACACCATGGAACCACTTTGGTCTATTATTTTTATAAAAAACAGATGGAATTGGAAGAAGGGGCGGACGAAAATGATTTTAGATATCCGGGGCCCATACCTTTTTCCAAAGAAACTGCAATTTTAATGATGGCCGATTCTATAGAAGCTGCATCCAAAAGTCTTAAAAATCCTACTTTCTTGATCATTGATGAGTTCGTGGATAAGATAATTTCGGGCCAAATGAATGCAAATCAGTTTTTAAATGCCAATATTACCTTCAAAGAAATAGAGACCATAAAGAAGGTATTGAAACAGAAACTCATTAATATCTACCACCTTAGGGTTGAGTACCCCGAATAGATTTTAAGGGCGAAAAATATTCCCATAAAAAAAATCAAAAAATAGTTGCGTTCTAGGATATGAAAAAGTACATTTGCAACCGCATTTTTATATGCGCGATCTTAAAGAATATTGGAGAGGTGCCGGAGTGGTAACGGAGCAGATTGCTAATCTGTCGACGGGTAACTGTCGCCAGGGTTCGAGTCCCTGTCTCTCCGCTTTTTTTCTTTTTGATTTGAATTATTGACACAAACACATTGTCGGTTTTCGGGGTGTAGCGTAGCCCGGTTATCGCGCCTGCTTTGGGAGCAGGAGGCCGCAGGTTCGAATCCTGCCACCCCGACAATGGTCGCGTAGCTCAGCTGGATAGAGCATCTGCCTTCTAAGCAGACGGTCCCACGTTCGAATCGTGGCGCGATCACGAACTGATTATCAGTCACTTAAGTCAGCTTGGACATTGTTTCAGGCTGATTTTTTTGTTTTATTTCGCCTCATATATGCTCTATTTTGTGTATAGTTTCAGAATAGTACACTTTGATTTCTGGATTATTAAGGTGGGGTACTTTAGAAATCCACTTTTCCGTAAGTAGGATATGACCTTACTACTCCTCTTTGCTTTTATTAATTAATATAAGTACATTCATAAATGAAAATAAATATTATGAGAGTAACATTGATATTTTTCTTTTTGGTTATCCTCGCAAGTTGTGGAGAAAGAGTAGGCAATTCAGATACATCTAACCTTGAAGCAAGGAGGGATGGTATAGGGGCTCTTGTAGTTGACCAGAACAAAGACATAGAGCGATTGAGTGAGAGCGCTGACATCAATCATCCCAACACTGTCGGACTAATTAAAGTTCGTGATAGCATAAAGAGGGATAGTACGGAGGCTCTTGTAGCTGACCTGAACAAAGAGATAGAGCGATTGAGTAAGAGCGCTGACAGCAATCATCCCATCATTGTCAGGCTAATTAAGTTTCGTGATAGCATAAAGAGGGATAGTAGAGAGGCTCTAGTAGTTGACCTGAACAAAGAGATAGAACGATTAAGTGAGAGCGCTGATAGCGATCATCCCATTATTGTTAGGCTAATTAAGGTTCGTGATAGCATAAAGGCGGGACTTTAAATCTTCTATTTATTATACTCATTGAGCTTCAAGCGATAATAATGCTATTCAATTAGTTGCTAATTTCATTTTAGTATTATGTCATTTTCCTTGCTGTATTTTAGAGAAGTAGACACTATATAAATTTTAAAATATGGTAGATTTTTGTGATTTTTTCACATGAATTAAGCACTAATTCTGGAAAGGTTTAGCATTAAATGATAAGAGAATAAGGTGGGAGTGCTTTTTGATTCGACTAATCTTAGAAGGGTGCGCAGTCTGTATTAGTATGTAACCTATGATGTGGAATTTTCCAATCATTTCAATTCCATTAATTACTTAATAAATGAATTTCTGTATCACATTTAAGTAGGTGGAAAAGGTAATTGAAGTACTAATGGAATAATTATTAACTGTCCCGATATTAGACCATACACCAATAGATACAAAGGATTGTTTCAATTATAGAGTTAGATTCTTCATTTTCGTTAGCCCATGTTAGAGATTCAATTTTAAACAATGGGGAATAAATTACTCATCGAAGTCCTAGTCTTAGTAATAGTGGGCTGTAGTAATGCTAAAAATAAACATGAAGAATTAGAATACATGCCAGTCATCTTGCTAATACTATTGATAGTAATTGAGGGTGACTTTTATCAGGGTTTTCCTGATAGCCCATCAATCCTAAAGTTACTCGTGACCACTTAGTTATTTACTCATCTCTTTACGGAGAATACTCCGTAAAGGACTTACTAAACTCCACCCAACAGAATTTTCTTTAAGTTTTCAATTCAATTGTCAGCGAAAAAATCACGCGTTTCAAAAGTGTAAAAATAGCTTTTTTTAAGCTGTGTATTTTTCCTTCTCAATGAACCGTCGCCCTCTTATTTTCTTATAAAAACGGTATCCGAACGGCGGTATTTTTTTGTTCCAGGCCATAGATGGGGCAATCTCAAAATTGGGAATTGAATCTGTTTCTTTGACCACCTTCATTTTAAACAAAAAAACTACTCATAAAAAATATTAATGTATTTTATAATAAATATAAATAAAAATTAATGTATTAAAAGTGTGACCTTTGCCTTTGAAACGAGGTTATGAACTAATCATATCTCATAAAAAAGAACAATATGGAAACAAAAGAATTAAAGATGATTCAAAAGGGAAAACAAACAATTCAATTGGTTAAAGGTGTTTTTACACCATCTGAGGCCAGCGATGTAATGGTTTCATTGATCAATGAAAAAATTAATTTTCACAAATTACAAAGGCTCCAACGTTGGGAAAAAGACAACTCGTTTAATTCAGAGCAACTAGACCGTCACATCAATGAACTTGAAAGCGAAAAGGAAAAT
This sequence comes from Sediminicola sp. YIK13, assembly GCF_001430825.1. Lineage (GTDB taxonomy): Bacteria > Bacteroidota > Bacteroidia > Flavobacteriales > Flavobacteriaceae > Sediminicola. Next base: position 469,194 of record NZ_CP010535.1, read on the forward strand.
CTCATAGAAATAATTGCCAATATGGAAGTTCTAGGGAAAAACCTAAAGATCAACGGTACACTAGAAATTACTCCCGCTGATTAACTGGCACTTGGCTAGTTTGGTTCCAGAATTTGGGAACTCCAAAAAGAAACATTGAAGATCTATTTACTTGTACAAAAATTAAAATCTAAATTAATCGATATGCAATTATCAAAATCTACCTTATTATCAATAGCGGGCATGGTCGTGCTTGCACTCTTTGTAACATTCTGTTATGTTAATGATTCCATATTTCTGGATCGCATTTTAATCAGTAGCTTCATTTTAAGTATTGTATTTCTTGTAAAAATTAGGGAAGATCTACATCAATCAATCGAAGATAATTCAAAGCAGATTGATAATAATTTGCCTAGATGAAACAGAACCTATCCTTCATAAAGGGCTTATTCAGTCCGGCAGAGGCCGCAGATGTGCTCTTATCGCTCTTGAATGACAAAATAAAATTTCATTCGGTGAAAGCTTTGAACCTTCGTCAGGAGCAAGAGAATTCTGATGGCAGCTCTGAAAATAGGATTATGAAATTAAGGGAAAACAAGAAAATTGTAGAACAATTGGTCTTGCATGCGCATAAAAAAGGTTTGAAATTGGAGATCAACGGTACTGTTGAAATTATCCTTGTAGATAATCAGGAAACTGTTCCTCTATGACAAACGATTAAAATGGGTTCTCTATAATTCAGATGCCCATCTAAAGCTGTTTTAACTACTACAAAAGTCTTTAATAATTATAAAAATCATTAAAAAGCTAAAAATGATTCTTGAAAACCCTTTACAGGAAAACACCATACAAAATAGTAACACTCCAGAGAATAAATCACTTTACTTTTCCCACTCAAGAATAATCCCATACTTGCTTTGGTTATTGTTTGCAGGCAATCTGTCTTACCTGCTTTATTATTTCCCCAATATTGCGGAATGGTATTACGGAGATATGTTAAAGATCAATGGTTTTACCATTTTAATCTGGACAACGGTAACCTTCTTTAGCGCACTTGTTGCCACTTATGCAAGTAATTATCTACATGGTTTTAAATATCACTTCAGATTTAACCTATTATGTTTAGGTTTTACTTTTTCGGTGATGTTTTTCATTATGTCAAATCATGTTGCATTACTTCTTCTTACTTGGTTTTTAATGGGATTTTTTATGTCCCGATTAATTGGAATTGATACAGGCTGGGGAGAGGCGCGTGAGGCTTCAAGATTCACACAGCGCTATTTTTTAACCGGCACATTTTTTCTAGGCGCTGGAGTCCTTTTGTTGGCCTTTTATAGTGGTTCGTATACGATTAGCGGTCTTATGAACTCACTGGAAGTCATACCGTTTTATATTGTCCTTATCGCTGCGACATGTATAATTTTGGCAGCCATAGTCCAATCGGCAATCTATCCTTTTCACCGCTGGTTGCTTTCGGCAATGACTTCACCAACGCCTGCTTCGGCATTAATGCATGCTGGTTTTGTAAACGGGGCAGGAATCCTATTGGCCTTATTTTCTACCTTGATATTCGCTTCAAACACATTGAACATACTTCTAATTATTGGTGGTCTGACCGCCATAATAGCACAATTCACCAAGCTTCTTCAAGTGAATGTTAAGCAAAAATTGGCCTGCTCAACAATAGCTCAAATGGGGTTTATGATCATGCAATGTGGACTGGGCTTTTTTAATGCAGCGGTCGTTCACCTTATACTTCACGGATTTTATAAGGCTTATTTGTTTCTATCCTCAGGGGAAGAGATAGCGCATTCTAAACCGGAAAGACCACCACAGATAAGGATAAGTCCTTTGCAAGCCATTGGTGTACTCTTATTTGGAATACTGGGAGCTTTTCTATTTACTTTACTAACGGGAAAAGGAATGAATTTGGACAGTGGTATTTTTCTAACCCTGATTGTAGCTATTACCGCAGGACAGGCAACTTATAACATAGTCAAACAAAAAAGTCTATCCCTTGTGCAGAAAATATTTTTACCGCCGGTCATTTTTCTAATGGGTATTGGTGTTTATGCTCTGTTCTACAATGGGGTAAGCATTGTGATGGCAGATATGCCCATGGTCGCCGTACCTATGCCTCTTTCCATTATACAGATTGTTTTTGGGTCCGTTTTCTTGATTGGTTTTTTTATTATGAAACTGGGTATTTATCGAGATTTCCCTTGGCTTTATGTAAAATTACTAAACCTGTCCCAACCCCATAAGAAGTCCATATTAATGTATAAATCTAATTCCTAATGAACCAAGAACACATTCTCAAAAGTATCGATGAAGCATCCAAAGTTATTGGAAAAACATGGCCCTTATATTCTTTTGTAACCTCCAATCCATTGTCGGGATATGAGAAGTTGCCCTTCGCGGATGCTGTGGACATAGCCAAAGGGAATTTAAACGCAGATATGTTCATTGAGGCGTCCTTATATCGCAAAGCTTACCAACTGGGTGAGATAGGAAAAGAAGAATTAGCTACCCTCCTAAATGAAAACGGATTATCAAAGTCGCCTGAATTTTATTTAGAGCAAATGGAATCCCAAAACCGGACTGAAGAGAAAAACAGTAGTCACGATTTGGATAGGATCATGGCTAAGTGGCTCTCCTCCTTTATGGATGAGGGTAATGCAGAATGGGAAATGCCAAATAAGGAAGATGGTTTTTATAAGGCTTGGCGAAAGCTCGCGAAATACGATAGTGAGGTTTCCATAAAAGATATCCAACAAATACCGAAGACCCCCTCTGAGGCCTTACAGCATATTCTAAAGAATATTCCAGAAAAGGATTACCTCAATATTTTCACCTTCCATTTGGCCGCCCTACCGGGCTGGACTGGATATATCAACTATAGGAGTACCTCCAATTCGCAATGGCAGCAGTTTTATCCAATTCATTTGGAAGATTATTTGGCCGTTCGTTTATGGATCGCCCATCACATTAACAGTCCGATTCTCCCTGAAAAGGAGCAAGACGGCACAGATAAGACCATTGCAAAACTGCAATATGTTTGGTTGAAGGCCTGGGAAAGGACCTGGCAAAATCAACTTATCCATACCCTGAAAAAGGATTCTATTATTGCTACAACAAGTCAAAAGCCAGAATCTTTGCCAGATGCTCAAATGGTTTTTTGTATTGATACCAGATCGGAACTAATTAGAAGACATGTGGAATCTAAAGGTAATTATGAAACTTATGGATATGCCGGATTTTTTGGAATAGCCATGGATTATGAGGATTTAAATGACGGATTAACACGTAAGTCTTGTCCCCCTATAGTCTCTTCAGCCTATACCGTTAGTGAAATGCCCCAAGCTACAAAGGCTAAGGAGAAATTGGCTTATGAAAGGAAAAATGAAATTGAACAGTTTGCAGAATATTTTTTGAAGCGAATGAAGAATATGCTTCCTTCGGCCTTTGGTTTTGTAGAGGGATCAGGATTCTATTATGGCTTGTCATTACTGATGAGGACAATTATGCCAGGGTATTCCTATAGGATCAAAAAGAACAATTCATCTTCTCATGAGACCATTTGCGAACCAAAAATAGATAGTAACAATCTAAAGGGGGAGAACCACTTTGGAATTCCATTGGCAGAAAAAGTTGCTATTGTCAAATCTGCCTTTGACCTCACTGGTTGGAAAAACTTTGCCCCACTTGTGCTTTTTGTAGGTCATGGGAGTCATTCTGCCAATAATCCCTTTGGTTCCAGCCTTGATTGCGGCGCTTGTGCAGCAAGTCCTGGTAGGCATAATGCCAGAATGTTGGCCAAATTGGCCAATCTGCCCAATGTACGAGCAGCGCTAGCTTTAGATCACTCGATAGAAATTCCGGAAACGACTATTTTCTTGGGAGCAGAGCACAATACAACAACAGATGAAATTGTGATTTTTGATTCTGAGCTTCCGGATACGCATAAAGAGCAATTAGGAAAAGTAAAATCCGATTTGATGAGCGCTCAAAGAACTGCTACACAAGATAGACTGGGCATGGATAGTGATAGTATAGCATTAGCCCAACGCAAAGCGAACAATTGGGGAGAAACCAGACCAGAATGGGGTCTCGCAAAAAATGCAGGATTTATCGTAGGACCTAGAACACTTACCAAAAATGAAAATCTTGACAGTCGTTGCTTCCTTCATTCCTACAATTGGGAAATGGATGATACGGGCAACGCCTTAGAGGGGATCATGCAGGGACCTATGGTCGTTACACAATGGATCAACAATCACTATTATTTTTCCACGGTAGATAATAATACATTCGGGGGAGGCTCAAAAATTACGCACAACATCACAGGTAAATTTGGAGTTGTCCAAGGAAATGGAGGAGATCTTAAAATGGGACTTCCCCTGCAATCCTTAAGACAATCCGATGATGAAATGTACCATCAACCTTTACGGCTTTCAGTCCTCATTCAGGCACCGATTGCAAGGGTAACGGATATCCTTTCTCGAAATGAAAATCTAAAAACGCTGTTGGACAATGAGTGGATCTATCTAATGGTTATGGATCCTACAGAACAAAATGACATCAAACGATACGAGAAAAACCTAAAATGGGTTTCAACGAAAGAGAACAGTAAGGACGTAAAACAGAATGCCAGAAAGGTAGAGCTCGAATTGGCAGATTAATTTTAAACTGGTCTGCCTATATTGGAAATGGCATCGTACTGATCGTACATCCAAGGCCTATCAAAAGTGACCATAAGATTGGCATGAGCAGAAACCAAATGCAATTGAAAGCTTTCAGGAAACTGGAAGCTTTTCTTGTTTGGTCTTTTAGGTACTTAACATAGCTTTCCGCTTTCCATAACGCTCCGCTATAAAAGCGATGATCAAAAGCTGTGACATATGATAGATCATGACCGGTAAAATATAGATACTTGCATTGATGCTATGGCCAAACATAATTTTTGCCATTACAGATCCATGAACCAAAGATTTTTTAGATCCGCAGAACAAAGCTGTAACACGATCTTCTAGTGAAAACCCCAATTTTTTAGAAATGAGATGCACCACTAGCATTACCAGAAGGAAAAGGGCCAATATAGCAGCATACAGTAGTAAAAGAACTTCAATTTGCATTCCAGAAAATAGGTTGGCATTGAAGGAGAGGCAAAAACTTGAATAAACGATAAGAATGATGACCGTTTTGTCAAAATATCCAATCAAAGTACTTTTCTTGACCGCAAAGTGACCTATTTTATGATGTAGCAAGATTCCCAAGGTCAATGGCAGGACAATTTGCAGAAGCAATTTCGTTATAACGGTTAGTACAGAAACACCTTGTACATCATCTATGACCAGTCCCAGCCAGAGCGGTGTTAAAATCACCCCTAGTAGACCTGATAGACTGGCATTGAAAATGGCAGCAGGGATATTTCCCTTTGCAATGGAGACCATTACCACAGAGGAGGATACTGTAGAGGGCAACACGGCCAAAAAGAACATGCCAACCCATAAAAGTTGAGCAGTTTCTCCAGCCATTAGGCTCTTGAACGGCAATACCAACAGCGGAAAAAAAACGAAGGTGCTCAGGTGGATCAGAAGATGCAATTTATAATTGCGTACGCCACTTCTAAAAGTGCTCATCGATAATTTTAATCCATAAAAGAAAAAGATAAGTCCGATACCTACATCGGTAACCTCATTTAAATGAAGAATAGCAGATCCATTAGGGAAGAGATAGGCAACAGGAATAGCTATTAACAAGGCCATGATAAAGCCATTCATTTTAATTTTATTCAGAAGCACAAAACTATTTTTAAGCAGTTGACAAATGTTATAAACTAATTGGCCAAATGTAACGTATTTATACCAATGCAGTTAAAAATGTAATTAGAGCGGGAGAAACAAGAAAACTTCAGGAATATTATTTGTGGTAAAAGATACATTTTGTATTTAATCCATTGAAATAGAATACTGTAGTAAAGTATAGGCTATTGTTCGATGGACCAAAAATAGTTTATGATCCGATGATTTTTAATTACAAACAAAGCATCTATTTAATACTTTTGTCGAAAATTTAGAGAACTAATAATCAATGAGTTTACGCCCCATTTTATTGCTAACCCTACTAATGGTACTGTTTCTGTTACAAGGTTGTGCTGCCCAATCTCAGTTACTTGAAGACGAGCAGCAAACTATTACCATAGAAAACCTCAAATACTATTTATATTATCCACCTGGTTATGAGGCCGAAAGTTCTGAAAAGTTTCCGTTGCTCCTGTTCTTGCATGGGGGTGGCGATTCTGGAGATAGTATTGGTCGCGTTAAATCAAGTGGTCCGCCAAAACTTATTGCAGACGGCAAAGATTTTCCATTCTTGATCCTCGCACCTCAAAACCCGCATAAGAAGGAATGGTGGAATACAAAAGCGGTGGTTCAGCTGTTGGATACTGTAGTTGCCAATAATAATGTAGATGCCAAAAGAATATATTTAACTGGTTTAAGTAGGGGTGGTGGAGCAGCATGGCAATTGGCGGTGCAGTATCCCGAAAAATTTGCAGCCATGGCAGTAGTCTGTGGAATGACACCTGTTCCCTATGCCGCTTGGATAGACAAAAAGATGCCCATTTGGGTATTTCACGGAGAAGAGGATAAGTCCATTCCCTTCTCAGAATCGGTACAAATGGTAGCTAGACTCAAAGAAATGGGCTATGATGTGAAGTTTACAAGATACAAAGGTGTAGGCCACAATTCTTGGACAAGAGCCTACAATACGCCAGAACTTTATGATTGGTTCATTGAGCAAAAGAGGAAATAACTACTAATTTCAATACGTTTTAGCTTATCATAATCTTTACTTTGAATTATTTTAAGATGATTTATAGTCGGGATGATCTCTACTTTTGCACTTACATTAAGGTAACGTCTCTATTTAGTCTTAGACTTCTATGTAAGTACTACTTCTCTTTTTTTAGCTTAATTGTGAAGATTACATGCATTTGATTTTGTTTTGAGTGGTTGATTGTTTTAATAAAAAGAGTAACTTAATGCTCTTATAAAAACAATCAACCAACTAAATTCTACACATGCAAATAATTGAATCATCTACTGTTTATGATGTTATCATTGTAGGCTCGGGTGCTGGAGGGGGCATGGCAACAAAAGTCTTGTCTGAAGCCGGACTTAAAGTGGCCGTGGTGGAAGCTGGACCTTATTTTGATCCTGCGGCTCCCGAGCAACAGACCCAATTAAAATGGCCTTATGAATCTCCACGCAGGGGTGCGAATACTGTGAGGCCTTTCGGGGAATTTGATAGTGCCTACGGAGGATGGGAGATAGAGGGAGAACCTTATACCCAAAAAAATGGAACAAAATTCGATTGGTTTCGATCCCAGATGCTGGGAGGGCGTACCAACCACTGGGGAAGAATTTCCTTGCGCTTTGGAGAACGGGATTTTAAACATAAAAGTTATGATGGATTAGGGGATGATTGGCCCATAGGATATGAGGATGTGAAACCTTATTACGATAAGGTAGATAAGTTGATAGGTGTTTTTGGTAGTAAGGAGAACATTCCTAACGAGCCTGATGGTTTTTTTCTGCCAGCTCCTAAACCCCGCCTGCACGAGTTGTTTTATATCAATGGTGCAAAAAAATCAAACATTCCTGTGATTCCTTCTAGGATGTCCATGCTCACCAAAAAAATTAATAAGGATAGAGGGGTTTGTTTCTATTGTGGACAATGCTCTAGGGGTTGTTCTGTATATGCCGATTTTTCCGCGGGGACCTGTTTGATTTTTCCTGCTCAAAAGAATGGAGGACAAATTGACTTGTTTGTAAATTGTATGGTCCGGGAAGTGACCACTAATGAGGAAGGAAAAGCGACGGGGGTTTCCTATATCAACAAAGAAGACAGAAAGGAATACAGGTTAAAGGGAAAAATTGTGGTGTTGGCCGCTTCTGCCTGCAGTAGTGCAAGGGTTCTGCTAAATTCGAAGAGCAAGCAGCATCCCAATGGCTTGGGCAATAGTGGGGATACCGTTGGTAGGTACCTTCACGATTCCACTGGCGCCAGTAGGTCTGCTTTTGTTCCGGGACTCATGAACCGCAAAAAATACAATGAGGATGGGGTAGGAGGCATGCATGTATACACTCCTTGGTGGCTCGATAATAAAAAGCTCGACTTCCCCCGTGGGTACCATATAGAAGTATGGGGCGGTATGGGAATGCCAAGCTATGGATTTGGGTTCAATCCAAATGACTTTAACAGGTTTTTTAATCAAAATGTAGGGGGCTATGGAAATAGTCTTCGAGCAGATGTTCAAAAGTATTACGGGTCAGTAGTAGGCTTTGGAGGCCGAGGAGAATCCATACCTATGAAGGACAATTACTGCGAAATTGATCCCACTACAGTAGATGAGTTTGGGATACCTGTACTAAGATTCCATTATAAATGGTCCGATTTTGAGCGAAAACAAGCCAAGCATATGAATGAGACCTTTGAAGAGTTGTTTCATAATATGGGTGCTGAGCCTCTACAGTCCAGACCATCAAAAGAACAAGACTATGGCTTGTTAACACCAGGAAGGATTATCCACGAAGTGGGAACTACCCGTATGGGGAATGATCCAAAATCATCTGTAGTGAACAAGTATCAACAATTGCATGACGCAGATAATGTATTCATAGTGGATGGAGGTCCCTTTGTTTCCCAGGCGGATAAAAACCCTACCTGGACCATTTTAGCCTTATCATGGCGAACTTCGGACTTTATTGTAGAACAATTGAAAAAGCAAAATATCTAAAGTTATGGATAGGAGAAAAAGTATAAAATCAATCTTTCTTGGATCAGTGGCCGGTGGCTTGGCCTTTACTGGATGCCAACCAGGAACGGAGCGAGAATCAGAAGAGGCAATAGCTCAGTCCGCAGAGAAATATTTTGGACGAACACCCGAAGAAAAGGAACTCATTGACGAATTGAATGCAGAACAATTTTTTAATGAGCATGAAATGAACACCATTAAAGTGCTCTGTGCTGTGATATTACCTGCCAATGATAAATTTGGAAGTGCCACTGATGCGGGAGCCCCAGATTTTATTGAATTCATGTCCAAGGATTATCCTCCATTCCAAACCCCACTTAGAGGTGGGTTGATGTGGTTGGACCATAAATGCAATACAGAATTCAATACAGAATTTATCGCTTCTACTCCAGAACAACAAAAACAAATTCTGGATACCATAGCATTCCCGGATATTACTATCCCAGATGCGGAACAGCCCTTAGAAATCCAGTTTTTCTCATTGATGCGTAATTTAAGCCTTACTGGCTATTATACTTCAAAAATGGGGATAGAGGATCTTGGCTACAAAGGTAATATGCCCAATGTTTGGGATGGGGTGCCGGCCGATGTTCTTGAACAACATGGGGTTGCCTATGATGAGGCTTGGTTGGCGAAATGCGTTGACCAAAGTAAAAGGGGAGATATAGCAGAATGGGATGAGAGTGGAAACTTGTTGACATAAAGATTAACGGTCAATTTAATTATGAAAAAGTGTATCGTCTCTAGTTCATGGCTTTTTTTCTTGTTTTTCGCATTGTTCAATTCTTCCCAATTAGCAGCCCAAGAGATCGGATTACAACTCTATAGTCTTAGAAAGCAATTTAAGAAAGATGTGCCCGGAACCTTGAAAATGATCAGCGATTGGGGCATAAGATCTGTGGAAGGGGGTGATTCTTATGGAATGCCCGTTGATGATTTTAAAGACCTATTGAAAAAAAACAATCTTAAGGTTGTCAGTATAGGGGCATCCTTCGAAGAACTTAGGGATAACCCAAAAGTTGTTGTAGAACGTGCCAGAACCTATGGGGCAACCTATGTGATGTGTGCATGGATCCCTCATTCCGGCAATAAATTTGGGATAGAAGAAACCAAAAATGCGGTAACTGTATTCAATGCGGCCGGAAAGGTGCTGATGGGGATGGATTACAATTGGCCTATCACCCACATGGGTACGAATTTCGTCCCTATAAAGCTGGAACTTTGTTTGATTATATGGCTAAAAATGCTGTTGATTTCAAATTCGAAATGGATGTCTATTGGGTGCAGCACGCTGGTGAAGACCCATTGCAGTTGCTAAGGAAGTATCCTCAGAAATTTGTGTTAATGCACTTAAAGGATATGGCAAAAGGTACACAAAATGCTAATACCGGATCTGCCAATGTTGATACAAATGTGGTATTGGGGACTGGGGAGGTAGCTATTGCGGCCCTTGTTGCTGAGGCCAAAAAGCTAGGCTTACCATATTTATTTATAGAAGACGAATCTTCCCGAGTAATAGATCAAATACCTAAAAGCTTAAAATACCTCAAAGGTCTTTAAGGGGTAATATGAAATAAAAAGGGCTTCAATTGAAGCCCTTTTATATGTTTATTCAGATATAATAAGCGCCTTTGGCTACCAGGTTAATTCTCTTTTATGGCCAAACCAACCATGGAATCTGCTGTCCCATAATAGAGGAACCACTTTCCTTTAAAATAGACCAGTCCTTCAATAAAAGTAGTACCAGCTGCATATTGCCCAGAAGTCTCATGTGGTAGATCGGGACATATAAAAGGTGTTTCCAGACGATCTAACATTTTGGTAGGGTCATTCTTGTCAAATAAAACCTGCCCGCCACAGTAGGTGCTAGGGGCTACTTTGGAACTAGCTCCCTCTCCTTGAAGGTTTTTGCCATTGTACAACAGTAAAATACCATTCTCTGTATATAAAGCTGGTGGGCCTGGTTCGGTAAGGTGGCTATCGAATTCTCCAAGGGTTGGTTCAAAGACTTTTATAAGTTCCCCTTGGTCATCCACCATGGGCTCCCAGTCGACCAGGTTATCCGATTGTGCCAGATTGACAAAGAGTTCTCCCCAATACATCAGATATTTCCCATTCACCTTCTTGGCGATAATTCTACCATCTTTCAGTTCTGTGACAATAGATCCAGATTTGCTCCAAACGTTCAGAAATTTACCATTATGGGCATCCTCAAAGGCAGGGCCGTGTTTGGTCCAGGTTTTTAAGTCTTTCGAGGTGGCACTGGAAAGTCTGGCTACATCCTTGTTCCAGCTGGTATAGAGGATTACATAGGTGCCATCCTCCTTTTCTACTATTCGCGGGTCTTCGCATCCACCGGGAAATTCATATTTTAAATTGTCATCTTTGGAAGGATAAAGAACAGGTTCTGGATATTTCGTAAACGCTATACCGTCCGTACTATAAGCTAGACCAATTCTAGAAGTTCTGCCACCTAAAATAGCATCAGGATTGTCCTCTGCACGGAAAAGCACAAAAACAGTATCGTTTCTTACTATGGCTGCAGGATTAAAGACATCGGCTTTCTGCCATTGCACCAGTTTTTCCTCCATGGAACAATTGAAAACAAAACTGGAATCAGCTTGCATGATTGGATTTTGTGGAGGTTTTTCAAAGCCTAACATCCACTTGTCTTGGGCTTTGGTTTGACACTGAATGAACAAGGAACTTACCAACAGGATAAGCGAGGTTGTTTTTATCATTTTCATAATTCTATATCTTAGGGTAAATTTTTTAGTGATTCAAATGATTGGTGTATTTTGCCAATTGTTGTTTTATAATTGAATATGATAGGCAAGTTAAGGTATTATAGGATAGTCTGGGTGGTTGCTCCATTAATTTTAATGGCTTGTAAGGACGTCATCCCTAAAAAGGAGGAAACGATAAAGGCAAAGCAGGAAGTTGCGGTAAAGGATACGGTAGAGGCATCTGAACCGATCAAACAAACTACACCTTTGAAGTTGTTGGCGGATACCACCTTTGTTCGATTGGCCGATTACAGTGAGGATTTTTATTATGATTTGCGATATGCTACAACCAATAATTTTTTAAAGTCCCAGGTCTACGATTGCCCAGAGTGCTATACTAGGGTGAAAACGGCAAAAGCTTTGCTCAAAGCGAATGACGAATTGATGGAAAAGGGCTATAAAATTAAATTCTTTGACTGTTACAGACCAAATTCGGTACAATACAAAATGTGGGAAATAGTTCCCAACCCCCAATATGTAGCCAACCCGGTTAAGGGATCTATTCATAACAAGGGAGGTGCCGTGGACATCACTTTGGCCACATTGGAAGGGCGGGAATTGGATATGGGAACCGATTTTGATTTCTTTGGTAAAAGGGCCTATCATGACAATTATGATCTGCCACAAGAGATTTTGGAAAATAGAAAGCTTTTGAAAGAAACGATGGAAGCCCATGGCTTTTGGTCCATTCGTACAGAATGGTGGCATTACAACCTTTCTTCGGCCACCAACGATAAGATTGCCAATTTTAAATGGGAGTGCACTAATTAGTATCTTGGATTTTTGAACATTGCAGGACACAATAGTTACCATCATTGGTAGTGGTGAAGAACAAATAAACATCCCCTCCATCTTTTAATTTGTGCTTCTTGCGAATACTCGCAACACTTTCTGGAAAGTTCCTAGTGGTAACATTTGCCTTCCTGATTCCCAGTTGTTGGATGGCTTTTTTGTTGTAGGGAATCATTTTTTCGATCCTAAAGGACCTACCTGGGAATCCAATCAAGGTATCGGATGTATATAAATGCGAATGCTCATGTAGTTTTTTGAGTCCGTATATATTCCCAACCGTTTTGAAGGCCCCAGATTTTAATACGGCCGCGTTGGGTTCGTATAGATAGGTTTGTGGAGGGCCGAAATGGGATATATTCCTTTTTTCATCTACCCAATCAAACTGGAATTTCTCATCCCTCTCGGTATTAAAATTGATGGTCTTAATGGTTATCTCTCCGTTGTAATCTTTTTCCAAAATCCAGAGTAATTCTTTGACCTCGTTTTTAACCGCGACCACATGAATTTCTTTTACAAAATCCAGTTCGTTTTTGCCAATGGTAAAATCTAAAAGGGGAGAGGTTTTGATTAAAATATTGGAGGCTTTATCAAATAAAAGGGATAGATTGTTTGGTACATCAGGAAGGCAATCGGAAAGCATAAAAACTTTTCCCTTGGCGTCATTTCTTCGAGATGGGTCTATATAGATCCAATCAAATTTTTGAGTCGAAGCTTCTAAATAATGAAGTCCGTTTTCAGGTATGCATTGAATGTTTTTTATCCCAAATATTTTATAATTATAAACAGCAATTTCGGAAAGGTTTACATTGATTTCACAATGGACCACCTGTTCAAATTTTTTACTAAAAAAATAGTCGTCCACACCGTACCCACCAGTGAGGTCTATCATCGATTTTCCATTAACCAGATTAGCCTTATATTGGGCTGTGGTTTCGGACGATGTCTGTTCAATGTTCAACTTGTCAGGGTAGTAGATATTGTTGGTTTGAAACCAAGTGGGAAGCTTTGACTCACACTTTTTCTTGGCTTCTATCTGTTGCGCCAATTCTTTGGTGCCAACCCCTTCAAAAGTTACTTTTTTTAGCAATACTGACACGATGTCAGTATTGCTATTTTTATTTATAAATTCTTGTACACCAGTATGTAATATATTTTTATTCAAAGTAAAACTATAAGTTTTTAGTGATGGACATCACAATCTTGTTATCAGCCAAAAACTCCTTTAAAATTACCTTTATTGCAGTATAGCCAGGGACTGCAATGATCATCCCGACAACTCCAAAAAGGAGTCCGGCAATTATTATGATCAAGAATATTTCTAGGGGGTGCGACTTCACACTACTGGAAAATATGAAAGGCTGCGAAAAGAAATTATCTACCAGTTGACCGATGACAAGACCTAAAAATACCCACCCAGTTTTTGGTAGAATTACTGCGCTAAAATCAGCTCCCAAATTACTGGTCATGGTCAAAATAATCATGATGCTGCCGCCTATGATCGGACCCAAATAAGGGATGATATTGAACAGCGCACAGAGGAAGGCTATGACGACTGCATTTTCGATTCCAACTATAAGTAATACCACCGTGTAAATCACGAAGAGGATAAATATTTGTAACAAGAGTCCGACAAAATATCTGGACAGTAAGTTTTTGATTTTGTCCATAGAATTGACCATGCCTCCTTCTTTATCCTTGGGCATAAAAATTAGAATTCCTTTTTGGAATAATTTGCTGTCCTTTAAAAAGAAGAACGAGATAAATAGAACGGAAAAAAGACCTATACTAACAGTGCTCAAAACATCTACAAATGAGTTGAGGAAATTGGGAATAAATCCCATATTAAAATCTTTTAAAATGGTCCTTTCAATATCGGCGTCCTCTATCATTTCATTGACCACCTTCGGTGATGCCCCAAAGTACTCAGTAGCTTCCCAGTATAGGGAATCGAGACTTTTTTGTAAGTTGTCAATATCCAAAAGGGACAAGTTTCTACTCTGTTCTGTAATTAACGGAACAAAAAGAGCAACTATCCCAGCAAAGATGGATACCATCATTAACATAGTCATTATAACGGCCACGATATTAGGTAGTTTTAATCTTTTTCTAAGAAAGATAACAATGGGCCTCCCGATCAGGGCTACCACCGCTGCAATCGCGAGATACGCTATGACAGATTGGATAGTGTAAAGAAAATAAAGCAATAATAGGACTCCTGTAATGATGGCAACTGCCCTTATAATACCGTAGGCGATTGTATTTGATGTCATAGCTTTAACTTTTAAATACGTAAGAAATAATATTGGCGCCCATCTGTAGTGCTTTAAGCCTCACCTCTGAAGGGTCATTGTGAACGGCTTCATCCTCCCAGCCATCACTGAGGTCGCTTTCATAAGTAAATAACAGTACCAGGCGACCTTCATGGAATATTCCAAGGGCTTGAGGTCGTTTGCCATCATGTTCGTGGATTTTAGGCAGGCCATCCGGGAATTTATAGTGTACCTGGAAAATAGGGTGGTCCTTTCCCAATTCCTCCAATTCCTTGTCTGGAAATACTTTAGAAAGCTCTTTTTTTAAATAAGGCTCCATCCCATAATTATCATCAATATGTAAAAACCCGCCAGCAAGTAAATAGGTTCTGAGGTTTTCTGCCTCTTCTTGGGAAAAGTATACATTCCCATGTCCGGTCATATGTAAAAAGGGATATTGAAATAAATTGATATCGCCCACCTCCACGGTTTGTGCTTTGGAGTTTATCTGAGTCCCTATTTTGTCGTTGCAAAATCTTATGAGATTTGGTAATGCTGTAGGATTGGCATACCAGTCTCCGCCACCGTTGTATTTTAAAACTGCAATTTCCTGAGCATCAATGTTAAAACTCAAAAAAAAGGTTAAAATTATAGCAGAATAAGCAAGTTTTTTCATTGAGTTGTGTATCTTTAGGTACTTCAAATTTACTAATAAAAGAGGCTCAAAAAAATCATTATGCCCCAATACTTTTTAAGTGGGCTGTGATTCACTAATTTGAGGGGACAAAAGCATTTGGTAGTAGTATTCTACATTTGGTAATAAGCGATTATCAATAGAGGCAATGAAAGTATTCTGCTGGTCAATTATGGCCTGTGTATAAAGAGATTATTCGGTGTTCATCTTACTGGATAAGTTAGTAAGTGTTTATTGTGGTTCCGCATTTCCCATTATATATAGTTGGAAGTGCGGAATTTTTTTACTAGTTTATTAAGGCTACTGTGGTACAGGCAAAAATGGCTGCGGTTTCGGTGCGTAACCTGGTTTGTCCAAGGGCAACGGGGAGGAATCCCTTTTCTAGGGCCAATGCTATTTCATTGGTGGAAAAATCCCCTTCAGGACCTATGAGAATAGTGGTGTGTGATTTTGGTCTCATCCGTTCTTTTAACTCAATTTTCATATCTTCTTCACAATGGGCTATAAAAAGATCTCCTTGTATGGAGGATGCCAAAAATTCTTTAAAGGTCATAGCCTCATTTAACGTTGGTAAGTACGTCTGAAGTGACTGTTTCATGGCTGATTGGATCACCTTATCCATCCGGTCCTTTTTGATTACCTTTCTTTCTGAATGTTCACAAATCAGAGGGGTAATTTCATCAACACCTATTTCCGTGGCCTTTTCTAAAAACCACTCAAAACGGTCATTGAGTTTTGTTGGGGCCACTACCATATGCAATTTGTTGTCTTTGGGCTCGTAATGTTTCTTTTCAATAATCTTGGCCGAACATTTTTTGTGATCTGGAAACAGAATTTCTGCTTGGAACAAATCTCCATGGCCATTGGTAATCTGAAGGATGTCGCCTGTTTTTTTGCGTAATACCTTAACAATATGCTTGCTTTCGTCTGTTGGGAAAGTAAACTGTTCGGTTTCTAAATTCAGGTTTGGATTATAGAAAAGTTGCATAGGTTGCTGCTTTTTATTTTAAGTTATTGATTTTGTTTTTAGCGTGCTCCAATCCCAATTCTACCCAGGAAAGAAGCTCTTCTTCAGTTTGAAAAGCCTCCTCCATGACAAATACAAATTCTTTCATGGGCCGGTTAGTGAAATCCATGGGTCGGGCATGTGGATTTTCTAAAATCATATTCATTTTATCACTTATAACCCTGACCATTAGTTCGTCTTTTATAACACCAACGGTCATTTTTCCCTGATATAGAAAGGAAAGGCCGCCGAACATTTTCTTTTCGGTGAACTCTTCTGGAAACAATTTTAAGGTTTCCCTTATTCTATTTGCCAAGTCCTCGTTGAAAGCCATACCGAAGTGTTTATATTACGTACCGTGCCTTAGCGGTAATGCTTTGGTCGCTAAAGTTGCCTTCCAAATATTTTAAGTATCCCACAATCCCTATCATCGCTGCATTGTCCGTGCAATATTCAAATTTGGGAACATAGGTAGTCCAGCCATACCTGGTTTCCGCATCTTTAAGTGCTTCCCGAATTCCTGAATTTGCCGATACCCCACCACCAATTGCGATTTGTTTAATTCCAGTTTGCTTGGCAGCCTTTTTAAGTTTGCTCATCAGAATGTCTATGATTGTATATTGTATGGACGAACAGATATCATGAAGGTTTTCTTCAATAAAATTTGGGTTTTCCTTCACCTGATTTTGTATAAAGTAAAGGATACTGGTTTTTAACCCACTGAAACTAAAATTGAGATCCTTGACTTTTGGTTTTGGGAAAGGAAAGGCTTTAGGATTGCCCATTTGGGCATATTTGTCCACCAATGGTCCTCCAGGATATGGCAATCCTAAAATTTTGGCACTCTTATCAAAGGCTTCTCCAACAGCATCGTCCAAGGTTTCCCCCAGGATTTCGAGATCAAAATAATCCTTGACCAACACTATTTGGGTGTGTCCACCACTGATAGTGAGTGCTAAAAAAGGGAACTGTGGTTTTGGGTTATTTTCTTCATCTATGAAGTGCGCCAATATATGGGCCTGCATATGATTAACTTCTATTAACGGGATGTCCAAACCCAATGCGAGCGACTTGGCAAATGAGGTGCCAACCAATAAAGATCCCATAAGTCCAGGACCACGTGTAAAAGCTATGGCTGATAACTGTTTTTTATCGATATTTGCCTTGGCCAACGCTTGGTGGACCACGGGAAGAATATTTTGTTGGTGGGCCCTGGAGGCAAGTTCGGGAACAACACCCCCATATTCCTCATGAATACGCTGCGTTGCAACAACATTGCTCAGTTTCTTGTTGTTGTGTAAAACGGCCGCTGAAGTATCGTCACAGGAAGATTCTATAGCAAGAATAAATATATTTTGATGTTCCACTTAGTTTTGGAATAAAATTTGAAAACAACAAAGATAAAACAATAAAGCCCTATCAAAAAATTAAGAAAAATACTCCTTAGGATATTATTGGTGATCTTGCTGATATCAGTTCTAGGTACGGCTATCTTGTCTTTGCCCATAGTTCAAACGAGATTGGCAAAATTTGCCACGAATACCATCAACACAGAATTTGGGACAAATATTAATATAGACCGATTAAAATTTTCTCTCATATCCTGGGATACATCCTTAAGGGGTGTTTTTGTGCAGGACTATCAAAAGGATACCCTTTTTTACATCGATAGGCTTTCTACTTCCATTCTTAATATTAGAAACCTGGTGAATGGAAAATTAGAGTTTGGGGATATAAATGTCGAAAAGCTCAATTTTAAATTGAAGACTTATAAAGGGGAGCGTAATAGTAACCTAGAGGTTTTTATTGACAAATTGGATGATAAAAAACCCAGGAATCCAGGAACGCCCCCATTTTATTTTTCATCTTCGGATGTAAAAATATCCAATAGTAAATTCAGGCTTATTGATGAGAACAGGGAAACCTATGAGGTCCTTGATTTTAAAGATCTAAACATAAATGCCAACAATTTCCTGATATTGGGTCCAGAGGTGACCTCTGAGATCAAGAAATTAACATTTTCCAGTAAAAAAGGGCTAAAAGTGGAAAATATGGGGACTTCCTTCAAATATTCCAAACAACAGATGAGGTTTGATTCCCTTCAGATAAAAACATCAAAATCCAACATCAAAGGTAATTTGGTCTTCAACTATAACAGGGAAGATTTTGCCGACTTTCTGAACAAGGTAAATATTACCGCAAATTTTGAAGAGTCTACAGTGTCCTTTGATGAGGTGAACTTATTGTACAGCGAATTTGGTAGCGGTAAGGAAGCTTATTTTAGTGCTACCGTAAATGGCGTATTGAACGATTTAAATACGACCGATCTTTTTTTGCAATCGGATAATACAGGGGTAAGGGGCGATTTTCATTTTAAAAATCTATTTACCAAATCGGAGCCCTTTGTGATCAACGCGCAAATGAGGAATGTGTCCACAAGCTATTACGAACTTAGATCTTTGATGCCCAAAATCCTTGGAGATAACATCCCTTCTGTTTTTGAAAAATTGGGCCAATTTACCATAAGGGGAACGGCAGGGATCACCCAAAAGGTCATAGAGGCAAAAGTGAACATTAATACCCTTGTTGGCAGTAGTTATGCAGATCTAACCCTAACGGATATAGATGACATAGACAATGCTTCCTACCAGGGATTTGTTTCCTTGATCGATTTTGATCTTGGTGAGATAGTCAATAATGAGAAATTGGGTAAAACTAATTTGGATGTTAATGTAGAAGGAAAGGGATTTGTTCAGGAAACATTGAATACTAAGGTCACAGGGGAGGTATACAATTTGGAATTTAATGATTACAACTATCAAAATATAAATGTTTCAGGGGTACTTAAAGACCAGTTGTTTGACGGGTCTTTGGTATCTGCAGATGAGAATTTCAAATTTGAGTTCAAGGGGTTGGCAGATTTAAAGGAGAGGCGCAATAACTTTAACTTCGTGGCCTCAGTGGATTATGCCGATTTTAAGAAGCTGAACTTTATAAAGGACAGCGTTTCTATTTTTAAAGGTAATATTGCCATGGACGTTTCCGGTAATAGTGTGGATAATTTTATAGGGGACATCAATTTTACCAAGACCAGCTATCAAAATAAGAATGAGATCTATTATTTCGATGATTTTAAAATTTCCTCAACGTTCGAAAAAGATACCGTAAGGGTCATAGATATTAATTCCCCAGATATTATTACCGGATACTTAAGAGGGAACTTTAAAGTAAATGAACTGGGCAAACTGGTTCAAAATGCCATAGGAAGTATTTATACCAATTATAAACCCTATCAAATTTCAGACGGGCAACGCTTGACCTTTAATTTTAAAATTTACAATAAAATTGTAGAGGTGTTTTTTCCCGAAGTGGAATTTGGTCCAAATACTTTTATCAAGGGAAGCGTTATTGCTGATGAGGGCGACTTCAAACTAACCTTTAAATCACCGAGCATTACAGCTTTTGGGAATTTGCTTGATAATATTGATGTGAAGGTGGATAACAAAAATCCCCTTTTCAATACCTTCGTTTCTGTGGCCGATGTCTCAACAAAATACTACGATGTAAAAGATTTTAACCTGATCAATACCACTATTAATGATACCCTGTTCTTTAGAACAGAATTTAAAGGGGGTAGTGAATACAATGATAGTTATAACCTAAACTTTTATCACACCTTCAATAATCAAAAGAAGTCCGTGATTGGACTAAAAAGGTCCGATCTTAGTTTTAAGGGCAATACTTGGGTGCTAAATAATGAGGGCAATAACAAGAACAAGGTCATCTTAAACAGTAAGTTGGATAGTATTACGATTGAGGAGATCGTAATGAACAATGAGGAGAATGAACAGATCAGGCTCAAGGGACAATTGGCAGATTCTACCTATAAGGATCTGGAACTACAGTTTAAGATTGTTTCCTTGGATAAAATAACACCCAATATAGATAGCTTAAACCTAAAAGGAGAGGTAAATGGGGTATTAAATGTCCGCCAAAAAGACGGGATCTACCTGCCATCTTCCAACTTGGATATCCGCGACTTTGCTGTAAATGACATCCGACAAGGGGATCTTTCCATCGGTATTGTCGGGAATCAAGACTTGACAGATTTTGTGGTCAATGCCCAATTATCCGATCGAGGTGTGGATAGGATGAGTGTGTTTGGTAAAATATCCAATAGGACAGAAATTCCGCAGGCAGATCTTTTGGCAAATTTTAATGACTTTAGTTTGGAACCCTTCAGTCCACTGGGTGAAGGTGTAATTGATCATATACGGGGAGATATTTCCGGAAATGCCAGAATTACGGGGGATCTAAATAATTTAGATATCAATGGACAGCTTTCATTGAACAATGCGGGTATTGCTATCCCGTACTTAAATGTGGATTATGCCTTTGACCAAAATTCCCAAGTGCGCCTCTACGACCAGACCTTTTATTTTGAGAACATAGGATTAACAGATGTATCACAAAATACCCAGGCCAATATAGATGGTAGGATTACCCATCAAGCCTTTAAGGAATGGAATCTGGATTTAAAAGTGGATACTAAAAATGATCGGTTCATGATCATGGATAAGCCATACAGTGAGGACGAATTATACTATGGGACTGGATTTCTGAACGGGACAGGGGAAATATATGGATCTACCAAGGCTTTGACGATAAAAGTAAATGGGAGCACTGCTAGAGGTACCTCTTTGAAGATTCCATTGAGTGATGTGGCCAGTGTGGGCGATTTTTCTTTCATAACGTTCATAGAAAAAAATAGTAAAAAAACGATTGAGGCCCAACGCACCATTAAAACAACAGAAGGTTTGGAGCTGGAGTTCGATCTCTTGGTGACTCCAGAGGCCGAAGTGGAGATTGTGGTGGACCAAAAAACAGGGAGCTCTCTTAAAGGAACGGGGGAAGGGATTTTATTGATCGAGATCAATACTTTAGGTAAGTTCAATATGTACGGAGATTTTGTAGTAGTTACAGGGGAATATAACCATAAATTTGGGGGTGTCATCGATAAAAGATTTAAGGTGAGGCCCGGAGGTAGTGTGGTTTGGGAAAGGGATCCTTTGGCGGCAACTCTAAATTTAGAGGCTGTTTATTCCTTGAATGCCAATCCTGCACCTCTCCTAGACGACCCAGGATATACCCGAAGAATCCCTACGGATGTTGTAGTAAGATTAAATGGTAGGTTGGAGAGTCCGGAAATCAATTTTGATATTGAATTCCCCGGAACAAATTCTGTAGTAAAATCGGAATTGCAATACCGTCTACAAGATCCAACAGTGATGGAGCGAAATGCCTTTTTCTTGATGGCACAGGGCACCTTTGTAAATGAGGTCTCAGGAATTAACCAACAGGCAGTAACAGGAAACCTCATACAGACCGCCTCCGGTTTGTTGAACCAAGTATTTGACGGGAATAGTGACAAGTTCGATTTTGGACTCTCCTATGAGCAAGGACAGCTTGCCAAGAGTGCGGATATACAAACAGAGAATAGGATTGGGGTTACGGTTTCCACACAGATTAGTGATAAGGTATTGATTAATGGTAGGTTGGGAGTCCCGGTTGGTGGGGTTAGTGAAACCGTCGTTGCCGGTGATGTTGAGGTGCAGGTATTGTTGAATGAAGAAGGGACCCTGAGTCTTAAGATATTCAATAGGGAGAACGAAATTCAGCAGTTTTTATCTAATAATCAGGGATATACGCAAGGAGTGGGCTTGTCTTACGAGGTAGATTTTAATACCTTTGAACAATTGTTAGGTAGATTATTCGGCAAAGACAAGAAGAAAAAAAAGCAAAAGGCGTTACAACCAAATTCTACAGCTATAATTGAAAAGGATAGTATTATCCGATTTACAGAAAAAAACGGGGATAACTAAATCCTTAAAATTCTAGATTTTCTGTTGCTTAATTACCCAAACGGCTAAAAATTGTTAACGAAAACGTTTGAGGTTTAGTCAGTTCGTAAAATAACCTTTGCTTCAATTAGTTTATTGGAATAAGTTTCCTAGTTTTACTTTTTTAAAGATTTTAATGGGTTCAAACATAAAGAAAATAGGGGTTTTTACCTCAGGTGGTGACTCTCCGGGGATGAACGCCGCCATTCGATCCGTTGTGCGTACTTGTGCGTATATGAAAATTGAATGCATGGGTATTTACAGGGGGTATGAGGGGATGATAGAAGGCGATTTTAAAGCCATGGATGCCCGTAGTGTAAACAACATTATAAATAAAGGAGGTACTATCCTAAAGTCGGCTCGTTCTTTGGCATTTAGAACCAAAGAAGGACGTCAGCAAGCATATGATAAGTTAAAGGAAGCAGGTATTGATGCTCTAGTAGTTATTGGAGGTGATGGTAGTTTTACCGGAGCTTTGATCTTCAACCAAGAGTTTAACTTTCCAATAATAGGAATTCCAGGTACTATAGATAATGATATTTTTGGTACTACCTATACATTGGGATATGATACGGCTTTAAATACGGTAGTAGAGGTAATCGATAAAATCAGGGATACGGCCAGTTCCCACAACAGATTGTTCTTTGTTGAGGTAATGGGTAGGGATGTTGGCCATATCGCATTGAATGCAGGTGTGGGCGCAGGTGCAGAGGAAATATTGATCCCTGAGGAAAACTTGGGATTGGAACGTTTATTGGAATCCCTTAAGAGAAGTAAGGCATCAGGCAAATCATCAAGTATAGTAGTGGTTGCTGAAGGTGATAAGACAGGAAAAAATGTTTTTGAGCTGAAGGAATATGTAGAAACCCACCTTCCTATCTACGATGTTAGGGTTTCTGTACTGGGTCACATGCAAAGAGGGGGTTCGCCTTCTTGTTTCGATAGGGTACTGGCCAGTAGAATGGGAGTAAGGGCAGTAGAGGCCCTATTGGAGGGAAAGACCAATCTAATGGTAGGTATCCAAGACAATAAAATTACAATGACCCCAATAAGTAAGGCCATTAAAGGGCATACTAAGATAGATTTGGAGCTCATGAGAGTATCCGAAATAATGACAACATAAAAATTTAAAATTAGAGAAATGTCAAATTTGAGAATAGGAATTAACGGTTTCGGTAGAATTGGAAGATTGGTCTTCAGAGCTACTGTGAAAAGAGATAATGTGGATATAGTAGCGATCAATGACTTGTTGGATGTAGACCATCTTGCATATTTGTTGGAGTACGATTCTGTTCACGGAAAATTCGATGGAACTATTGAAGTGAAAGATGGAAATCTTATAGTAAACGGTAAAACCATCCGTATTACTGCAGAAAGAGACCCTAAAAACTTAAAGTGGGATGAAGTTGGTGCTGATGTGGTTGCAGAATGTACTGGTATTTTCACCACTTTGGAAACTGCGCAATACCATATTGATGGTGGTGCCAAGAAAGTAGTTATTTCAGCTCCTTCTGCTGATGCACCAATGTTTGTAATGGGTGTTAACCATAAATCAGCCAAGGCATCGGATAAGATTGTTTCCAATGCATCTTGTACAACCAACTGTTTGGCTCCTTTGGCCAAAGTATTGCATGACAATTTTGGAATTGAAGAAGGGTTAATGACCACCGTTCACGCTACAACAGCTACACAAATGACTGTTGATGGTCCTTCCAAAAAAGACTGGAGAGGCGGACGTAGTGCTTTATTGAACATTATACCATCTTCTACTGGTGCCGCTAAGGCAGTAGGAAAGGTAATCCCAGAATTGAATGGTAAATTAACTGGTATGGCATTTAGAGTGCCTACAGCAGATGTATCTGTAGTTGATTTAACCGTGAAATTGGAAAAGGCAACTTCTTACGAAGAGATCAAAAAAGTAATGAAGGCAGCTTCCGAAGGGCCACTAAAAGGAATTTTGGGCTATACGGAAGAGGCAGTAGTTTCTCAAGATTTTATCGGTGATACACGTACAAGTATCTTTGATGCAGGTGCTGGAATAGAATTGAGCTCAAAATTTGTTAAGGTAGTGTCTTGGTATGATAACGAAACAGGATATTCACACAAATTGGTAGACTTGGCAGAGTACGTTTCTAGCCTTTAAGAATAATTTTTAATTCAAAGAATTCCTGAAGGTGGACATTAGTCCGTTTTCAGGTTTCTTTTTAAATATGGGCCTATGATATTAATTGTTGATAGTGGAGCTACAAAATCTGATTGGATTGCCCTAAATGATAAGGGGGAACAGTTGTTTACAACCCAAACACTCGGCCTGAGTCCAGAAGTATTGACCAGGCAGGTGATTGAGGACCGTATGGCCAATAACTTTGAAATTTCAAAGAATAAGGATAGCGTAACTGGACTTTACTTTTACGGTGCTGGATGTGGCACAGAGCGAATGAAAATATTTTTAAGGGATATTTTCAAAGATTTCTTTCCCAATGCCAAAATTCAGGTAAAGGAAGACACCTATGCGGCCATTTATGCGACTACCAAAATAGGGCACCAAGGAATCGTTTGTATTTTGGGAACCGGATCTAACTGTAGTTATTATGACGGTCACCAATTGATACAAAAAGTAACTTCTTTAGGGTATATCCTAATGGATGACGGTAGTGGAAATTTCTTTGGAAGAAAGCTCCTAAGAGATTACTACTTCCATAAAATGCCACAAGATTTGGGGATAAAATTCGCCAAAGAATACGATTTGGATGCAGATGTGATTAAGGATAACTTATACAAACAGCCTAATCCAAATACCTATCTGGCTAAGTTCGCCCGCTTTATTATAGAGAATAAGGAACATCCATATTGTCGTGGGGTTATAGACAAGGGCTTGCAACAATTTGTGAACAACTACATTATGCAGTTTGAATTGGCCACAAAGGTTCCTGTCAACTTCGTGGGGAGTATAGCCTACTACCTCAGGGAAGAGCTGGCAACAGTTTTAGATCGAAATGATCTAATCCTAGGGGTTATACGCCAAAGACCTATTGAGGGTCTCATGGAGTTCCATAAGGAAACTATTTAATGGCGATCATGGAGATTTCCACATTTACGAACTTAGGTAAATTGGAAACTTCCACTGTTTCACGGGCAGGTGCGGTTTCTGAACTGAAATAAGCCCCGTAAACCTCGTTGATTGCTGCAAATTGATGCATATCTTTTACAAAGATGGAAGATTTCACAACATTTTCAAAGGTCATTCCTGCTTCGGTAAGAATGGCCTTTAAATTTTCCATGGATTGTGCCGTTTCTTTTTTAATATCCCCTTCTATTAATTTTCCCGTGGCCGGATCCATAGGTATTTGTCCAGAAATATAAAGCGTATTGCCGGTTAGTATCGCTTGGTTGTAGGGCCCAATGGGTGCCGGGGCATTAGTAGTGGTAATTACTTTTTTCATCTTTAATTTTGTTAGCTGTTAATACTAGATTGCCCTATCGTCTCTGACTTCTGTTTTCCCATTTAAGATCCTTAAGCAGGGAGCTCTTTATTCCAATAAAAAAGTACCATCGCTCAAAGGTTCCAAATGGGGTCCAGTCAAAATTCAATCTAAAACTCTTTAGGTCGCGCTCAAATCTCAACTGGGTAATGGTAAAGCCTTTGTTCTTAAAATCGTATCCTGAGGAAACACCAACCGTCCACATGGGGGTAAGGTCTATATTCCCGGAGAACATTAAAGAGCTATTGGAGATTTCATTTTGCCTATTGGAGTTGTTGTAATTTACTGTATAGGCCAACCGCAGGTCCCAGGGAAGCTTATTCCCGTAACTAGTGGTTTCCTCAGGTTCTTTATTGTCATCGCCCCTTAGGCTTCCTCTCTGTCCAAAGCTGTCGGATCTACCAAAAAGGTCATCTGTCCGTCCTCCACTGGCGGCAACATAATCATCCGTTGGTTTTTCCTCTTCCTCCTTTTTGTTTTTGCCAAAACTAGTACTGCTGATAGAATAGCTCACATTGGCGTTTGCCCTGGTCAATCTAAAAAGGCTACCTCCGTTATCCTTGTTCCAAGTGTCTATACGTACCCCATTGTTGTCTATGGCATAGGGGTCCAAGCTAGAAGAAAAGTTGATGGACATTTTGTTGTTGAGGATGGTGGTTCCTCCTGTGATGTTCAAGGGGCTTAGTTTTAAGGAATCCGCTTCAAAATTATAGGCCGTGGAAAGGTTAAAACTGTTGAGCAGGGCAACTTTTTTGGGTTCCAAAGCTGTTGTATCCTTGTCCCGCACCTTAGCTTCCAACGTGTTGGCCAAATTAAAGCTCATGGCGCTGGATTTGTTTAGTCCTGGGGCGCCGTTCAGAGTCTGTTCAAATCTACTGTACCGTTGGACTTCACCATTGGCATTAAGAATTTGGTCCCCAGTTTCATCAAGGTAATCCTGGTAATATTGATCGAAGGCAGGGGTATATCCATAACTCATAGAGGGTCTCATAGTGTGCCTAATGGCTTGTATTTTTTTGTCCTCCCCAAAGTTAAAAGTTCCATATAGCGTAGTTCCTAAACTAGCACTTAAATTGTATTCCCCATATCTGTCAAAACCGGAGATGGTGTCTACTACAATGCCCCTTCTTGCGGCTTCGTCATATGTTCTTTCAAAGGTTTGTAGGGTCCATACATCATTGTAATTTGCCCCAACTGTTACGCTAAAGTGTTTGGCAATTTTGAAGTTGGTGCTTATGGGTATGGTATGTTGGGCACCTATCTTTGCACCTTCGAACATTTTGGAGGTAAAAAAAAGCGAGTCGGTAGTTGCAATTCTGTTTTCTGCCCTAAGGTTGTACTGAAAGTTGATGTTCTGTATAATTCCTTTCTTTATCCCGTCCCTTTTGGCAAATGGAAAAATACGCTCCACGCTGGTGGTCAATGTTGGTAAGGTTAGGTTTACAGATTCTGTATTGGTGTTTTGGTTATGGGTGGCTGTTAAGCTCATATTTACCGAAGGGTATTCGGGAAACGTTTTGGAATAGGATATGGAGGACGAAAGGTTGTTGTTCTGGGTGTTGGGAACATTGAACTGGTTCAGTGAGTTTCTAAAATACTGGCTACTACCAAAGTTTACCGACGCTGAGAACCTGGAATTGGGACTTGCCTTGGTGTCCTGGGCATGTGACCATTGAATGTTGTAATTAGTGGATCTGGAGTAATCATCAAATCCTTTTTGGCTGTTAATGATGTTCTCGAACCTAATATTTACATTTCCCCTAAACTTGTAACGTTTTAAATATTGGGATTCCCCCCTAAGACCATAACTACCATTGGTATATACGTCTCCCGTGACACTCAGATCCACATAATCATTAATAGGGAGGTAGTACCCTCCATTCTGTAAAAAATAGCCCCTGGTAGGGTCGTTACCGATCGCTGGAAATAAAAGTCCGGCAACTCGACCTGTTGTTAGTGGAAAATAGGCAAAAGGCAATGCAATGGGGGTAGGTACATCGGCAATATACATGTTACTGTATCCGGCAATAATTTTCTTTTTGGGAACGAACTTTGCTTTTCTCACCCTAATGTAATAATCCGGATCTACGGTGTCCTTGGAGGTGGTAAGTTTTCCTTCATACAGGAAATAAACAGAATCGTTCTCTTTTTTCGTGATCTGGGCATATACTTTCATTGCATCACTGCCCAAGGTCCCCAATCCGGCCTGTTGTTCCGATCGGGAATTGTAGATCAGTGCTTTTTGGCTATCAAAATTGAAGCGGATGGAATCGGGCCTTACCTCATTGGTCCCTTGCTTAAAATACGGGATCTGGGAATACGCACCTGTGGAGTCTTTGATTCTTCCTGCGTATACTTCATTTTTTTCGTAATCCATGATGATGACACCAGCTTTTAGCTCGGTATCCTGATAATAGATTTCGGCCTCGTTGTAAAGGTATATTTTATTGTCTTTCTGACTGAGTTTTGCGTAATCTTTGGCCTTGTATTTAATTTTATCCAACAAAAGGGGTTCTTTTCTTGGTAAAGAATCTTTTTGAACAGAATCTACCGCAACGGTATCCTGTCTAATAATTTTGGGAATAGGAGATGCTACAAGGGTGTCTTGCTCAGCTTTAATGGGCACTGGTGGGACTGGGATATCTTGTGCAAACAAAGAAGTTGCCGTCAGTAACAACAGGAAATATAAAAGTAAATGATGTTTGTTTGATTGCAAGACTATAAATCCTATTTTTGTAATAGTTTGGCTTAATTTTTGGAATCCAAACTTACATATATTTTTTGTTCCCCCTGTACCTGATTGAAATAAATTTAACCATATTAAATGCGCATGTGCAATAAAGGTTAAAGGAATCAGGAATGGCCAAAAATACCACCTAATTCTGGAGGAATTGAAAAAATAATGTATAAAAATTCAAAACAAGTATAACAGCATTATGGTTAAATATATTGGATACAAGCTTTTTTATGCAATCACTTTTTTGGGGCTCGCTTTATTATTGTCGGCTTTCAGTGATCCAGGAGATAAGACGCCCAAGGAGAAAACGTTTGTAGTGGTTTTGGATGCTGGCCATGGCGGTCATGATCCAGGTAACCTGGGTAATGGATATCTTGAAAAAAACATAGCCCTCAACATCGTTTTGAATGTGGGTAAATGGTTGGAGAAGAATCCCAATGTTAAAGTGATATATACAAGAAAGGACGACACCTTTGTTGATCTTTATGTTAGGGGACAAATCGCCAATAAGGCCGATGCTGATCTTTTTGTTTCCGTTCATTGTGATTCCCACAACTCTGATGCCCATGGAGCTGGAACCTTTGTTCTTGGACTTCATGCCAACAAGCAGAATTTTGAAATAGCAAAAAAGGAAAACTCGGCTATCTATTTGGAGGACGATTATGAGACCAGATATGCCGGATATGATATAAATTCCCCTGAATCTGTTATAGGGTTCACCATAATGCAAGAAGAATTTCTCGATCAGAGTATTGCCTTGGCCAAATTGATCCAGGATAACTTTACCAATAAATTAAGACGGGTAGATAGAAAAGTGAAGCAGGCCGGCTTTATTGTTCTCCATCAGACTTTTATGCCAAGCGTTTTGGTGGAAACAGGATTCCTGACCAACAAGACGGAAGGAGCCTATTTAAATTCCAATAAGGGCCAGACCGAAATGGGGAGCGCCATTGCTGCTGCCATATTGGATTATAAGAATACCCTTAATGGGAATACGGCAATGGAGTATGTTAAAAAGGAAACGGCCAATGTTGCCGTTGCTTCCAAGGAAGAGGTAAAGAAGCCAATAGAAGTGCCTAAAAAAGATTTGCCCAAAGAAGAGATGGTAAGGGTGAAACAAGTGGTTAATACACCTGAAAAGTCCAAAGAGTTACCTAAGGAAACGGTGATGAGAAGCAAGGAAACTAAAAATGTACCACAAGAAGTGGCTTTGGTAGATTCAAAAGAGGAAGGCACAGATCCTATAGAGTTTAAAAAGAAAAGCAACCTGATATACAAGGTGCAACTTTTTGCCAGCTCTAGAGAAATACTGTTAAATTCGGAAAATTTCAAGGGGTTGAACAAACTAACGAAAGAGCCTGTAGGAAAACTTTATAGATATATGTATGGCAATGCAGAGTCTTATTTTGATGCCAAACTATTGAAGTCCAATGCAGATGCTAAAGGGTATACCACGTCTTATGTGGTGGCATATAAGGATGGAAAGCGGATATCATTGGACGAAGCTTTGAAATACGTCTCTGAATAATAGTACCTCTTCTAAAAATTATTTCTAATTTTGTTAAGAACAGTAAATCGATCTCTTTGAAAATATCTAGGGAAATTAAGACAGGAATTATCGTTTTAGGCGGTATCCTGTTGTTTGTTTTGGGTTTTAGTTATTTAAAATCTTCACCAATCTTTGACAATAGCAAAACATTTTACGCGGTATATAAACATGTGGGCGGACTCCAACCTGGCACTCAGGTATCCATCAATGGTTTTGCGGTAGGAAAAGTCAATGACATCAGGTTTAAAGATGAATCTGGCATGTTGCTGGTCACTTTTTCCGTAGAGAATAAATTCCAATTTTCTAAAAATAGCAAGGCCGAACTTTATGATACAGGAATCATAGGAGGTAAAGGGATACAAATAAAACCTGTTTTTGATAATGCCCCAATGGCAAAATCGGGAGATACATTACAAACAGAGACCAAACCGGGACTCACAGAATTGGTGCAACAAAGATTAACTCCTTTACAATTAAAGGTAGAGGATGCAGTTTCCAATGCAGACTCCTTATTGATAAATTTCAATGAGATCCTAGATGACAAGACCAAAAAGGATCTACGGGAAAGCATCAGTGGATTGAATACCTTGGTCAACAGTTTTCAAGGTAGTGCAAATACTATGAATGAATTACTGGTGGGCAATAAAGATAAATTGAACGGATCTATTGAGGATCTGAGCAACATAACAGGCAATTTTTCAAAATTATCGGACTCCATTGCCAACTCAGGTATTGTGGAAACCATGGAAAGTCTTCAGTCCACCCTTAATAATTTGGATGGTCTAATGGCCAAAATGGAAAAGGGGGAAGGTACTTTGGGTAAATTGATGAAAGACGAAGCCCTTTATTCCAATTTGTCCAATGCTTCTAAGGAGCTAGATCTATTATTACAAGATTTCAGATTAAATCCTAAACGATATGTGAACGTATCCGTTTTTGGTAAAAAGCAAAAAGAATATACATTACCGGAAAACGATCCGGCAGAAAAAAGCAACGATTAGGATATGGAATACCTTCCCAATATTTTATTTGCAATACTACTAGTAGGTGCACTAACATTTTTCACCAAAAATGTAAAAAGGTTGTCCCGTAACATTAAATTGGGGAAAGACGTGGATGTTAGTGATAACAAACCACAACGATGGAAGAACATGGCCAAAATTGCCTTGGGACAGACAAAAATGGTAGTAAGGCCCATAGCGGGAATAATGCACGTAATTGTTTATGTTGGTTTTATAATCATTAACATAGAGGTCCTCGAAATTATTATAGATGGACTCTTGGGGACACACCGTATTTTTGCGCCTTTGGGAGCAGTCTATGATTTTTTGATCGCTTCCTTTGAAATCTTGGCCTTCTTGGTTATCGTAGCAGTTGTAGTTTTCTGGTTGAGAAGAAATGTGGTCCGTATAAAAAGATTTTTTAATCCAGAAATGGAGGGCTGGCCTAAGAATGATGCAAATCTGATTCTTTATATAGAATTAGTTTTAATGTTCCTGTTCCTAACGATGAACGGCGCCGATTACCAATTACAACAATTGGGAGCGGAGCACTATACCCAAGCGGGTTCTTTTCCTATAAGTCAGCTTTTGGCACCTATTTTTGATGGTATGAGCATACCGTCCTTGGTTCTGGTAGAAAGGAGTGCCTGGTGGCTTCATATTGTAGGAATCTTGTTCTTCCTTAATTACCTGTACTATTCGAAACACTTACATATCCTCTTGGCATTCCCGAATACTTATTTTGGAAAATTAAGGCCAAAAGGGCAGTTCGATAATTTGGAAGCTGTTACGAAAGAGGTGAAATTGATGATGGATCCCTCAGCCGATCCATTTGCGGCACCGGTAGAGGGGGCGGAGCCTCCAGCAAAATTTGGGGCTTCAGACGTCATGGATCTCAATTGGGTGCAATTATTGAATGCTTATACCTGTACGGAATGCGGAAGGTGCACAAGCGAGTGCCCTGCAAACCAGACAGGAAAGAAGCTTTCTCCCAGAAAGATCATGATGGACACTAGGGACCGTTTGGAAGAAGTAGGGAAAAACATAGAAGCCAATAAGGGGGAGTTTAAAATGGACGGCAAAGAGTTATTGGGTGATTATATTACCCATGAAGAACTATGGGCATGTACCACCTGCAATGCCTGCGTGGAAGCATGTCCGGTAAGTATAGATCCATTATCTATCATTATGGATATGAGACAATATCTCGTCATGGAGCAATCTGCGGCACCATCGGATTTGAATAATATGATGGGGAATATTGAAAACAATGGAGCACCCTGGCCATTCAATCAAATGGATAGGCTTAACTGGGAAAAAGAATCATAAAAAAACAGCTTGAAGATATGAGTAATGAACTAAAAGTGCCAACCATGGCCGAACTGTTTGCAGCTGGTCAACAACCGGAAGTATTGTTTTGGGTGGGATGCGCAGGAAGTTTTGATGATAGGGCAAAAAAGATCACAAAAGCATTCGTAAAAATTCTGAACAAGGCAAAAGTGAGTTTTGCTGTTTTGGGTACCGAGGAAAGCTGTACTGGTGACCCGGCCAAAAGGGCGGGAAACGAATTTTTGTTCCAAATGCAGGCTGTGACCAATATTGAAGTATTGAACGGTTATGGTATTAAGAAGGTCGTAACTGCATGTCCCCATTGTTTCAATACAATAAAGAATGAATATCCAGGATTGGGTGGTGATTACGAAGTTGTGCACCATACCCAATTTTTGAAGCAGTTATTGGACGAGGGAAGAATCACCATGGAAGGCGGTCAGTTCAAAGGAAAGCGCATTACATTTCATGACCCTTGCTATTTGGGAAGGGCGAACAATGTTTATGAGGCTCCAAGGGATCTGATCAAAAAGCTCGATGCTGAACTCGTAGAAATGAAGAACTGCAAGAAAAAAGGTTTGTGTTGCGGTGCTGGAGGAGCTCAGATGTTCAAGGAACCGGAAAAAGGAGATAAGGATGTCAACATTGAAAGAACTGAACAGGCTCTGGAAACTAAACCTGAAATTATTGCGGCCGGATGCCCGTTTTGCAATACAATGATGACCGATGGGGTAAAGAATAAAGAACAAGAAGGAACTGTGGCGGTAATGGATATTGCAGAATTGATTGCCACTGCCGAGGATTTATAAAAAAGAACAAATGTTAGTAGAATTCAATTCATTATCAGAGACTTCAAGGGTATGGATCTATCAAGCCAGTAGAAGCTTCAATGCAGAGGAATTGGAAGAAGTGAAAGCCGGATTGGACCAATTTATCAAAGAATGGACGGCCCATGGAAGCGAACTGCAAGCTGGCTATGAGATACGCTATAACCGGTTTATCGTAATAGCCTTGGATCAGACCAATACAACGGCCTCTGGTTGTTCCATTGATGCATCCGTGAGGTTTATACAGGCTTTGGAAAAGAAATACGATATCGATCTATTGGACAAAATGAACGTTTCCTATAAGCAAGGGGAGTTTGTTGCCTATAAAACCCTTATCGATTTTAAAAAAATGGCCAAAAATAAATCGGTCTCAAAAAACACCATCGTGTTCAATAATTTAGTGACCAATAAGTTGGAATACGAAAATCATTGGGAGGTGCCTGCCGAAGAAAGCTGGCATGGTCGCTTTATGTAATCCTTGTCGCTAAATTGAAGTCATAAATGTCTCTTAAGTTTATGACCCCCAGCGTGTTTATTGTTATCTTTTTACTTATGTTAGTACCTTAGAATACATGTTTTTATGAGGTTAAAATTCGTATTCCACATTCTCTTTTTATCATTTTTCATTGGAAGTTCAGTCCAAGGTCAACAGGACCCTCTGGTTTCCAAGGATAGTCTGGATCAGGCCCAATGGGTCAATGATGTGTACCAGTCCATGACCTTGGATGAAAAAATGGGACAACTTTTTATGATGAGCGTTGCTTCAGACCAAGCTAAATCTGGCACCGATCAAATTAAAAAAATGATTGAGGAGCATAAGATAGGAGGGGTTATATTTTCCACGGGCGGTCCTGTTCGGCAGGCAAAATTGACCAATGAATATCAGGCGGCCTCAAAAATCCCCTTACTTATTGGAATGGATGCCGAATGGGGGTTGGCAATGCGGTTGGACTCTACTTACGCCTTTCCATGGAACATGACTTTGGGAGCTATTAAAGATACCTCGGTTGTGGCCAAGGTAGGACGGCAGATAGGGCTGCACGCCAAACGAATGGGGGTGCATATCAATTTTGCCCCGGATATAGACATCAATATCAATCCCAATAATCCCATTATAGGAAATAGATCTTTTGGGGAGGATAGGGACAATGTTGCCCTAAAGGGGATTGCCTTTATGAAAGGCATGGAAAGTGCTGGGGTTTTGGCTAGTGGGAAACATTTCCCTGGGCATGGAGATACCGCCACAGATTCACACAAGGCACTGCCTATCTTAGAGTTCACCGCAGATCGATTGGACAGTATTGAGTTGTATCCTTTTAAAAAATTGATCAATAACGGTCTCAGCAGTGTGATGGTGGCCCATTTAAGTATTCCAAGCTTAGAGAAAAGAAAGGAATATCCTTCATCCCTCTCCAGCCGAATCATCACCAATTTACTGAAGGATGAATTGCAGTTCAAAGGCTTGATTTTGACAGATGCCCTTAACATGAAAGGAGTTGCGGATATCAAGGGACGTTCCAATTTCAAAGAGGCAGGGGATGTGGAGCTCACAGCCTTTTTGGCGGGCAATGATATTTTATTGATGCCCAAAGAAGTTGAACCGGCCAAAAAGAAGCTGATTGAGGCCTATGAATACGGTGTTATTTCAGAAAAACGATTGGCTACCTCTGTAAAAAAGATCCTTAAGGCAAAATATAGGGTTGGACTTAATAACTACCAGCCTATAAAAATGAATGGCCTTTATCAAGATTTAAATTCTTTGGAAAACGATTTGGTCTATGAGGAAGCCATTGAAAATGCACTTACGGTGGTTAAAAACGATTTTGACCTAGTGCCGTTCAAATACTTGGAGAACAAAAAAATCGCCTACGTCAAATTCGGAGACGCCGATGGAAGTGTTTTTCTGACTGAGCTGAAAAAATACGCCAGTGTTACTGAGGTTGGTGGTAATGACATCAAGATCTTAAAAAGAAAGTTAGAGGAATATAATTTGGTCATTGTTGGGTTTCACAAAAGCGATGAGAGTCCATGGAAATCCTATAAGTTTTCAGCTAAGGAATTATCATGGCTCCAAGAAATTGGGGAAATGAGAAGTTCCAATCTAATTCTGGCTTCCTTTGCCAAGCCTTATTCCTTGTTAGATGTACCCTCCATTGATGCCATTGATGCCATTCTGGTGGCTTATCAAAATAGTGTTTTGGCACAGGAAAGAGCAGCACAGCTGCTATTTGGTGCCATACCTGCCAAAGGAATTCTACCAGTTTCTGCACATTCCAAACTCCCTGTTGGCTCTGGTATCATTGTAAAGGCCATTTCCAGATTGGGGTATAGCTTTCCCGAGCGGGTGGGGATGAGTAGCACAAAATTGGGGCGGGTAGATGAATTGGTGCAAAATGGAATAGACTCTTTAATGTACCCTGGGGCACAGGTATTGGTGGCCCGCAGAGGAAAGGTAGTTTACAACAAGGGGTTTGGAAAGCCTACCTATGATTCCGATCAGTGGATCACAACAGATTATCTATACGATCTGGCTTCCATCACCAAAATCCTGGCTACCCTTCCCATTCTTATGAAAATGGAGGAGGATGGCAATTTAGATCTGGTGGACACCTTTGACAAGCTGGTCCCTGCTTATTTTGATTCCGATCTAAAGGATGTAACGGTACTGAAGGCACTTTCGCATTATGGAAGGTTACCGGCGTGGATTGCCTTTTACTTGGATACTCTGGATAAGGAGCGAAAACCTTCCCCCGAATTCTATAGGAATACGTCCATGCCTGGATTCCGTACAAAGGTCTCGGATGATTTGTTTCTTTCGGATAAGTACCAAGATTCCATTTATAATAGGATAGGGCGTCAGAGCTTAAAATCCAACCGTTACCGTTATAGCGATCTTTCGTATTACGTTTTCAAGAAATTTATAGAATCGGTCTATAAAAAAGGCCTGGATAGGATATCCAACGATTTTTTATATCAACCGCTAGGAGCAGATCATACCGGTTACAATCCTCTGGGATGGTTTCCAAAGCAGGCTATAGTTCCCTCGGAGGAAGATGATTATTACCGATATGGCACAGTTCAAGGCTACGTTCATGATATGGGTGCCGCAATGCAGGGAGGGGTAGGTGGCCATGCCGGGTTGTTCAGCAATTCCAATGATGTGGCCAAAATAATGCAGATGTACTTACAGGGCGGCTATTATGGAGGCGAACGTTTTATGGAGGCTAGAACAGTTAAAAAATTCAACACCTGTTATTTTTGTGATCAAAATGTGCGCAGGGGGGTGGGATTTGATAAGCCCGAACAAAAAAACGGAGGCCCCACTTTTGATGGAATTTCACGAAAAAGTTTTGGTCATAGTGGTTTTACGGGAACCTTTACCTGGGCAGATCCAGATGAAGAATTGGTATATGTGTTTTTATCCAATCGGACCTTTCCATCGGCCACCAATACGTTACTCATTAAATCTAGTCTGCGTACCAGGATACAAAAGGCGATTTACGATGCCATACTAAATTAAATGGTAGTTTTTGTAGCGGATATATTGACAGGATATCAGCTCATTATAAATTTGGTTCCATTTTTTTACTGTAAAAGGTAATAAATTGAATACTTAATTGAAATGTAATGGATATTATGTCGACTTAATAAGGAGATAATGTGAGGAAATGATTCTTTTTAAGGAGGAATCAATTTCGTTAAAAGCCAAGATAATAGAATGAAGATAGCGATTGTTTGTTACCCAACGTTTGGAGGTAGTGGTGTTGTGGCCACAGAATTGGGTATTGCCCTTGCCAATAGAGGGCACGAAATTCATTTTGTTACCTATAAGCAACCGGTTCGTTTGGAATTGTTGAACAATAGGATACATTTTCATGAAGTACATGTTCCGGAGTACGCATTGTTCCATTATCAGCCTTATGAATTGGCGCTTTCCAGTAAATTGGTAGATACCGTTAAATTATACGGGATAGAACTTTTACACGTTCATTATGCCATACCCCATGCCTATGCAGGATATATGGCCAAAAAGATGTTGGAGGAAGATGGGATATACCTGCCCATGATCACTACCCTTCACGGAACCGATATTACCCTGGTTGGGAAACATCCCTTTTACAAGCCCGCGGTAACGTTCAGCATCAATAAGTCCGATGTGGTGACCTCTGTATCAGCCAGTTTAAAGAAAAATACCTTGGATTTGTTTGATATCAAGCAGGATATTGAGGTAATTCCCAATTTTATAGATAAAAGAAAATACAGCACCAAGTTTACCGACTGTCAGCGTTCCTTAATGGCTAATGATGATGAGCGTATCATAACCCATATCAGTAATTTTAGAAAAGTAAAAAGAATCCCCGATATCATCCACATTTTTGATAAGATCCAAAAGGAAATTCCCGCTAAGTTGATTATGGTGGGGGAAGGGCCAGAAAAGGAAGGTGCGGAGTTATTGGTAGAAAAATTAGGTCTTACGGATAGAGTAGTATTCTTGGGGAACAGCAACCAAATTGATAAAATCCTTTGTTTCTCAGATTTATTTCTTCTGCCATCTGAATCTGAAAGTTTTGGATTGGCCGCTTTGGAAGCTATGATCAATAAGGTACCGGTCATTTCCAGTAATGCAGGAGGGATTGCAGAAGTGAACCAACACGGTATCACAGGATTCCTTAGCGATATTGGTGATATTGATGAAATGGCAGCCAATGCTCTGAGAATACTTAGGGATGATAATGAATTGGAGAAATTTAAGGCCAATGCAGTGAGGGTTGCCGAAACCTTTGATATTGCCAATGTCTTGCCTTTATATGAAGCGGTCTATGAAAAAGCATATAAGGCCCGTTTTAACACTTCCTATTGATATGAGAATATTCCTTGTTAGTTTGTTATTGGTTTGTTTATCCTGTAAAAGTCAAAAGAAGGGCAATCAAAATAATGAAGAAAAGGTTCAAATGGAAAAACCCATTTTGGTAATGGAGGATAGCTACTCCAATATAGATAGTTCACAGATAAGCATTATAACAGATCAAAAGGCGCTACAAAAGTTTTTTGTGCAGGTAAACAAAACAAGAAAGCCTGGATTGCCGGTTCCTGAGGTAGATTTTTCCAAGGAAATGTTGATTTTGATCTGTGCTGGGGAACAACAGGGTACATACGAACCG
Source organism: Sediminicola sp. YIK13 (assembly GCF_001430825.1). Taxonomy (GTDB): domain Bacteria; phylum Bacteroidota; class Bacteroidia; order Flavobacteriales; family Flavobacteriaceae; genus Sediminicola. The sequence continues at coordinate 507,508 of NZ_CP010535.1, forward strand.
AACGTTACCATTTTGGAGTCGGATGATGAGAATTTAACAATTAATGTAGAGCGTAAACTGCCTTCAGATTCTTTAGAAACGGCCATTTCCACTCCTTTTTTCCTATATAAAATGCCCATTTCGGAAAAGAAAGTTACAATTAGAAAACAGTAATCCAGTGCCTTTCATTTAACCAGTTTCTTTTTTCTCGAGGATAACTCAGTTTAGACTAAAATGTTAAAATCTACGTTATAGGGAGGTAAAACCCCTATATATTCTGATTTGAATTTTCATAAATCCTCCCTTCTTCTGCTACTATTGGTTGCTTTTTTTGCCAATCAAAACCTCTTTGGACAGAATACCCCAACAAAATCAAAGGACGATATTATTTACAGTTATTGGCTCGTGGGCTTAGGGTTAAATGTGGTTGATGATTCCAATAATGGTCTAAGTGATTTTCTGTCTGTTAAAGATACCTGGAACAGTGTTCCCTACCCTTCAAGAATTAGTATTGGGCAATATTATGAAAATGGCTTAGGGATAGAGGCTATAATCAGTATAAATACCTATAAGGTAGGTAAAATAATAAATGATACCATCAACACAGAAGAATCTTCATACTTTGGTCTGGATGGGCGTATAAGCTACGATCTAAATAAACTACTCAAGAAAAATGGATGGTTCAATCCCTATGTAGGTGTAGGTGGAGGCATAACCAGTGCCGATAACTTCCCAAGAGGCACATATAATGCTTCCATTGGCATCAGAACATGGTTTACCAATAATTTGGCGTTAGATATAAATACTACGGTGAAATGGCCCATACAAGGATATGATGTAAACTCTCATCTACAACATGCTGCTAGCTTGGTTTATAAATTTGGAAAACAAAGAAAGCCACCTACTAGGAATTTGCCAAGCAGAGAAGAATTAATGGTAGAAATTAAAAAGGAGAAAGATACTATTGTTAAGGAGGAAGTACAAACTTCATTAATTTCGGACGAAATTAAGTCTACAGATTTAGCTGTAGAAAAGAATAAACTGCCTAAAAAAGACGAATTTGATGCTTCCAATGAAAATAAATCAAAACCTGGACTAACATTTAAAGTGCAGGTAATGGCTCTTTCGAGAAATGTAGCGTTGGATTCTGATATCTTTAAAGGGTTGGAAAATCTCTCCGTAGAAACAAATGGATCCCTTTTTAGATACGTTCATGGGGAGTTTAGTACCTATGCTGAAGCATATACTTACAGAAATTTTGCGATTGATAAGGGGTATCCAACCTCTTTTGTGGTTCCCTATAAAAACGGGGAGCGTATTTCAATACTAGAGGCTATAGAATATTTAGAAAATTAAAACTTACCTAGTATCACCTATTTAGGTTCAGTACTGTTTAAAGTCCTAGATATGTTTTGCGAATAAATAACTCAAAATATAATTCGGAGGATTTATATGATTTTTCAAATGAACAAGGATTTAATCTACGTAAAGCAACAACGAAATAATTATAGGCGATAGGTTGCAATATTAAGGGGAAGTCATATGAATTTTATCAATAAGAGCAGACAAATTAAGTTTTGATGCCCTGAAAATAAGCAATGAAACTTCATTTTATCCACATAAAGTACTTAAAGCTAAAGTGAAAATAAGCCTTAAGAAAAGAGATGATTAATTGAAAGAAAATTCTTAAAAAGTCCTACACCGAGTATTATTACATTTCATAGTATTTTATTTGAACCACATCCAATAGGCAGTAATTTCACCTATTAATTATCCCAAATTTTACGGTAATGAAAAATTTTCACTTTAATTTATTTGTCGCGTTTTCCCTTGTTGTAACCCTAGTTTCCGCTCAGGAAAGTATGGAATTGACCGCTAAGGACAGTATAGTTAAAAGTTCATGGGTTGTAGGGCTAGGTATTAATATAGTAGACGATACATCTTCGCCATATGGTGGCAATTTATTGGATATAAAAGATAGCTGGAACACAGTGCCTTACCCTTCTTCTGTAAGTATAGCAAGAAATTTCAGTAACGGATTAGGCCTAAAAGCTGTTGGTTCCTACAATAAATATAAGGTTGGAAAACTGATTGATGGTGCAATCAATATGGCCGAAAGGGATTACTATGCCATTGATGGGATGGTAAGCTATGATCTAAATAAATTATTTGGTGAAACAGGCTGGTTTGATCCATTTCTTCAAGCTGGTGCAGGTTATAGTTCTATAGGGGATATAGGCAGAACAACTGGTAATGCTGGTTTTGGGTTTAATACCTGGTTCAGTGATACTTGGGGACTTAATTTTAATACCATGGGAAAATGGGGTTTAGAAGAAGGGTCTACAAAACAAGTACAACATTCCGCTGGGGTAGTATATCGCTTTGGGGTTGAAAAAGCATTGTCCAAAAAAGGAATGGAGCATTTGGCTTCAATTGAGGCAATGAAAAAAGAACAACAACGAGTTCAAGATTCAACGGATGCGGCTGACAGGGCTAAGGAATTGGCCAAACGTATGGCAGAGGAACAGGAGGCTGCCAGACTTGCCGCAGCAGAAAAGACTAGGATAGAGGCTGAAAACAAAAGAAGGGCACAAATAGAAAATGATATTAAAAATCTAGGTAAGATTTACTTTGCTTTCAATTCAAGTACATTAAACACCGAATCTAAGGCAACATTGACCCAATTGGCGACATTAATGGATGCCACGCCATCAATAACTTTGGAAGTGGCCTCATATACGGATAGCAGGGGGCCTGCCAATTACAACCTTGGGCTATCGGAAAGAAGGGTGAAGTCGACCATAGATTATTTGTTGGGTCAGGGTCTTTCGTCTGAAAGACTGATTCCAAAAGCCTATGGAGAGACCAATTTGGTCAACGAATGTGATGATAATACGCCTTGTTCTGCTGCCAAACACAGATTGAATAGAAGGTCTGAATTTTTGGTAATTCGATTTTAATTTGAACTAAATTCCCATTAAAATTAATTAAATTCACCTTTTGAAATAAAAAGGTATCAACCCACGATTTTGATTTGAATATATGATAATACTTGGCCTTAACTACTATTTCCACGATTCTACAGCGTGTATTGTCAAAGATGGAAAACTTGTAGCTGCTATTGAAGAAGAACGTTTAAATAGGGATAAGCATACACAGGCGTTTCCTGAGCTTGCTGTTAAAAGATGTTTAAAGTTAGCAGGATTAACTTTCAATGATATTGATCATATAGCAGTGTCTATAAAGCCAACCACACATTGGTTTAAGAAGTTAATTTACGTTTTAATACATCTAAAGAGTTTTGTGCCCTTTATGGGGCATCATGTAGTCAATTCATATGCCAAACAAAGGCGTTTCTGGATATGGTATAATAGGAATTGGAACAAAGACAAGGGACCTAAAGTCCACTTTATTGAACACCATCTTACACATGTTGCAGGTACTTTTTTTGTTTCTCCTTATAAGGAAGCAGCTCTTCTGGGTATAGATGGTTCTGGAGAATGGGCCACTACTTGGATAGGCTATGGTAAAGAAAATACCATTGAAAAATATGGTGAAAGCTTTTTCCCACATTCTTTTGGATCCTTTTATGAGGCCGTTACCGAGTTTTGTGGTTTCAAACCCAATTACGATGAGGGTAAAACTATGGGGCTTGCCCCGATGGGGAATCCGGAAACCTTCATTAAGCAAGTAAGGGATATTGTTAAGGTAACTCCAGAGGGGCAGGTAAGAATTGATTTGAGCTATTTTAACTATCAACATATCGTAGGAAAGAAATGTTCAAATAAATTCTATAAAACGTTTGGGCAACCAAGATTGTCGGATGGTCCATTTTTGCAATATCATATGGATGTTGCAGCTGCATTCCAAAGGGTGTTGGAAGAACGAGTATTGGAAATCTGTACTATTCTCCATTCAAAAACAAAAGCTGACTATTTGGTGATTTCTGGGGGCGTTTCTTTAAACAGCGTTATGAACGGAAGGATTGTTAGAGAAAGTCCTTTCAAAGATGTCTATGTAATGCCAGCGGCCGGCGACAATGGGACGGCAATTGGTGCAGCGTATTATTTGTACAATGGCATATTTAAGAAAACTAGGAACTATGTACACGATAATCCATATCTAAGTACCAGTTATACCAATGAGGAAATAAAGGCGGCCATTGATAGAGCCAAATTGAAGGCAGAATATGTAGAGGATATTGGGGAGCGAGCAGCACTATTGTTAGAACAAGGGAAAATAATAGGATGGTTCCAAGGGACCATGGAAATTGGACCAAGAGCATTGGGCAGTAGGAGTATTTTGGCGAACCCAGCCTTTCCACAGATGAAGGACAAGATAAATGCACAGGTAAAATTTAGGGAAGCGTATAGGCCTTTTGCTCCATCCGCCACATTGGAATCCTACAAGGAATATTTTGATCTTCAAGTAGAGGATCCTTTTATGCTCAAGGTATGTAATGTACTAAAAGAGAAGCAACATATTTTGCCAGCGATTACCCATGTGGATGGTAGTGCACGCTTGCAAACCGTTGATAAAAATATTCATCCTTTATATCATGATGTCATTACCAAGTTAGGTTTAAAGACAGGTGTACCGGTAGTATTGAACACTAGTTTTAATGTACAGGGGGAACCCGTGGTGGAATCTCCTTTTGATGCTTTGAGATGCTTTTATTCCAATGGACTAGATGCATTATGCATTGGGAACTATGTAATTGAGAAGTAAAGATCGGAATTAAAATGCATTGTGGTTTCATTTTCAATGAATTCATATATTTTTGACCATACATGTTAAAATAGTAAATATGGATTTAATTTTTCTGCAATTCAAGTCCCCGGGGCTAATAAAATTTTACATAATTGCTCTTCTTTCAATCTTTGGGGTTGGTTTTTTTTTATTTGTTTTCCATAGTAAATTCAGACAGTTTATAATTAATTATGTTAAGAACCATAAATTTTTTGTGGTTCTGTTTATTGCCTTTTACCTTACCTATCTTATAACAAGATTATTTTTTGTAGAGCGTGTATTTCCCTTTTTATTTAATGAAGATGGATTTTTTGAATATATGACAACCCTATTTTTTTTAATAGCATCGGTGTTTTTTATTTTGGCGCTTAGAAAAAGATATGACAGTATAACGCATTCTACGAGACTTTTTATTTTTGGGTTAGGATTGTTTTGTTTCGTGGTTGGGATGGAAGAAATTAGTTGGGGACAGCGTATTTTTGGTATTGAAACACCTCAGCCCTACAAAGAAATTAACTTTCAGGGCGAGACCACAGTTCACAATTTGGTGTCCCCGGACTATCATCCTATACTTTATGCAGTTGTATCTTTTATTCTCTTGATATTTTTTGCTTTTTCTAACTCAAAATATAATTTTTTATTCGGAATACATAGACGATATTTTCCTTCCAAGAAATTTTTAGTTCTTGCTTTATTGTTACCGGTAATTTCCCTCTATAATATGGAACATTTTGAGGTTATTCTTTCTTTTATGTTTTGTGTATATGGCTACCAATTGTTGGTGGGTGATATAGTTGGGGTGAAAATAGTATAGCTAAAACTCCAATTTGAAATACCATTTCATGATTTATAATATAGGGAATCATTTTCATCTGAGTGCAAAATATATTTACTACTAATGAAAAAGGGAATGTCTGAAAATAAAAATAGTTTATCTATCCTTATACCAGATGGTGAATGGGTTGGTTTAGCAAGACAAGTAAAAGACTGTTTATCTATGGTCCCAGATATTAAAATATATCTAATGTCCAATGAAAAAAAAAATTCAATCCGATATTCGAGATTCGTCACCCGCTTCATTTTTTACCCAAAAACTAATAATGAAATAGAATGGATTTCAAATATTAACAATGAATTACTAGTCCATAAAATTGATTTAATTATACCATTATGGGAAGATGGGATTAGGAGTTTAATAAAATATAAAGAATTACTTACAGATAGTTCGAAGTTGGTTATTTTACCGACTTTAGATATGTTTGATATAGCTAATAATAAGGCATTACTAGTAAATCACTTGATATCTTATCGAATACCAGGACCTAGATCCGTATATCTTAAATTAAAGGAATTTAAGGAACATGATGAATTTACTTACCCATTTTTGATGAAACCAATTGGAGGTGAAGGAGGAGGGAAAGGTATTGTTGAATTTAGGAGTAGGAACGATTTTAATAGTTATTTTCAAGAAAATTCTACGAGCACCCAGAATTACCTTTTTCAGGAATTTATAAAAGGATATGATATTGATTGTAGTGTACTTTGTAAAAACGGGATAATACTGGCTTATACTATACAGAAAGGTATGCTCTATAATAATAAAAAATATGCTCCACCAATAGGTCTGGAATTCATTCATAATAATCAATTATACGCCGTAGTGGAAAAACTCATGAAATCTCTGAATTGGTCTGGAATAGCACATATAGACCTTAGGTATGATGAAATAGTTGGTGATTTTAAGGTGATTGAGATTAATACAAGGTTTTGGGGTTCAACAAATGCATCATTGATAGCGGGAATAAATTTTCCTGAACTATTATGTCTAACTTCCTTAAATCTAGATTTTGAGGTTCCACATTATAGGCATATTAAATTTTTGAGTATCGATGGCCTTAAATGGATAATTAAAAGTAAAAATAGTAATATTCTAAATTTAAAATTTATTTACAATAATACCCCTTTAAAATACATGGCCAGGGATCCACTGCCGACTATAATGGGATGGTTATATAAAATTGAAAGTATAATTCATCTTTAAATAATCTAAAATCATTAATGTTTGGTTTGAACCTTTATTTTACAATCTGTATTGATATTGTCCTGTTTAATAGGTGCTGTACAGCCTAATTTTTCTGAAAAACAACCTTTTGAGTATCCTTCTGGCTTTTTATTAGATAAGATTCATTTTTCTTGATTTCATATACCTTTACCTTTGATATATGCTCCTTTTGGGTGTATAAAAAGTCATAAACAGATTTTTTTAGAAAGGCAAAAGAAGAGTCATTTATAAAATCAATAGGTGGTGTTTCTAAGCTAAATTCTAAACTATCCGTGGCTGGAATCATCTCATATTCAAAATCAACAGTTACACTTGTCTTGCTAAAAAGGGATTTTATTTTATGATATTGTTTATTTAAACCTATGGCCAGAAGATAATTAATGAGCCATGTTCTAAATGAAATAAAATGTAACGCTAAGAGTGCGAGCAAGGATTTCTTTTTGTAAAATACGTGATGTTCAAAATCATAGGTATGGTTGCACCATTTTAATTTATAGTCGAAGGCCCCAAATCCCATATCTAGTATTTCATAATCATTGGAGATACACCATTCCAATAGTTTGTGCACGGCTATGTTCCCAAGGCCAAATTTGGCATAATCAATGTTGTAAGAAGGAATTGCCAGGCATATAATTTTTTCGAAATGGTAACTTAAGGATATTTGTATAGGATTTTTTCCGTCATATATAACATATAAAGAAGCCTTCTTTTGGTTAATCAATGAGAAAACACTCTTATAATAATGATCCCAATGGTGTAGAGCCATAGTTTGATCATTACGCTGGTTGAACCTTCTTTTGAGCATGGTGTGCAAGGCGTTCATTAAGAATTCATATTCTTCACCTGTAATTTGCCCATAGAAGAGTTTATAACGTACATCAAAGGAGGTTTCCAATCCTTTTATTCTTCTTCTTAAAGATGTTCTCAAATTAGGCTTAAAATTTGCTTGTATATAGCTATCTATATCCTTTAAGTTATCGGTGTTTATGCAGAAACCTTTTACTCTAAATAATTTTTTTATCTCAATACCATCTTTAATGTTGAATTTTGGGATAAAATAGGAAGGGAATAATTCTAACAATAAGACTTCAGTGGTATTCTCAGGCCCATCAGGGCTTAAGACAGACAGGTCTACCACTTCATGGTTTAAGTACCAAATTTCTTTATAAACATTTGAAATTTTGTTTTTTTCGAAAAATGTAAAATAAAAATTCTTTTTACTTATAATTTTGGATACCATCGTGTTTAAATTCAGTGATCACTAAAAGTATTTACATTCTCTAATTGATAATATATAGGATTTTCTGAAGTAATATTTTGAATAAAAAAATATCAGTTTTTAATTAGAATTTGTTGCATGCTGTTCTTTCCTTTTATTAAATATGAATTGGGGTTTTGTGTAATCTTGAATATGGAGGTATTACTCTTGTGCTCTACAGTAGCATATAAAAAATCGTACAGTACTCCTTTAAGGAACCGGTAGGTCACGTTTTCTAAATCTACCTTTTCAACATCTCCTAAGCTTTCCATGTTGGTAATTGGAGTTTTTTCATAGATTAAATCATTTCTATTATTGGTTTCTTTTAGCCTGGAAATAGAAATACTGTCCTTAACACGTTTAATAAGTACATTAACTTTTTTAGCTTTTAAATATTCCTTTAGAGTTAATTTGTACACATGGAATGTCGCTATTATGGGTGTGAACAAGACATTTTTATTGTAGATGACTTGATATTTAAATTGATAAATATGGTTACACCATCTTCGTTTAAATTCCAAATCACCGTATCCCAATTCTAGAAACTCAAATTGGTCTAGTAGGCACCATTCTACCAATTTGATCATTTCTACGTGTCCAACCCCAAATTTATAATAGTCGATATCATAGGAGGATATGGCACTAAAAACTATCTTATCCATATGATAATTTAAAGAGATATCAATAGGCTTCTTATCATCATAAATTATAAATAATGATGCTTCTTTACGGTTAATTTGATCAAAGGTATTATCAAGAATAATGTTCCATTCTCTCAATTTCTTATGCTCATCATTGCGCTGGGCAAACCTTCTAACCAGGAATTCCTTTAAGGTGGACATTAAAAAATTATATTCCTCCTTGGAGATTCTGCCAAAAAATGTTTTATAATTGATGTTGAAACAAGATTCCAGTCGGGTAAGACTCCGCTTAACAATCTTATGGTTGGATTTAAATTGGGATTTTAGATAACTGTCTATATTGATCACATCCTTCATACGGATGGCATATCCAAGATTGTTCTGATAATATGTTTTTTGGATATACTGATTTTCCTTTTTTAGGAAAGTATTCAAATATTCAGGGATTAAAGCCACTATATATAGTTGGTGCTTTTCTTGTCCATGCTTTACTTCGGCATCAGCCTCATAAAGGGTTTTGCCATTATCTGCGTATGCTATTTTTTGATAGATATCGGGTATTTCTCTTTTTTCAAAGAGGGTCATAAAAAAATCAGTTTTAAATTTTTCTTTTAAATCCATCACAAAAATTTATTAGAATAATTTGATTTTAGATTTCTATTTTTACCTTATTTATTTGCATTTCTATAGCTTGAGGAAGATTCTTGCTTTTTCTCCAACAAGTATACTTAATAAAGCCAGTTTATTTTGAACGTGTTATGGAAGTGATTGTTGCTTTTCGATTGACTGTTTTACCTTTAATGATATATTGTAAATAGTCATTTTTAACCTGTTGTACTTTAATGTGTTTCAGTTGTTCATTCGTAAGGTACAAAAAATCAAAGACTAATGTGGTTAAAAAGGTATATGGGGGCTTCTTGAAATCAATATCAACTAATTCCAGCTGGTTCAACTCCTGTTGTATCTCGGAGAACTGATAAGTTGGTTTTGTGGGAACTTCAGCCTTATTCTTTTCTAATAGGAACCTTAGCTTATGAAGTTTTTCGTTTACATTTTTATCGCGCAGCTTTTGCTTTAAGGAGAAAAACGCAAATATGCACCAAGAAATAATCTTCGCCTTAAGTAAATTAGAATCGTGATAAACGTGATATTCGAAATGGTATTCTTCATTGGCCCATCTTTTCTTGTAATCGAAATAGCCCTTGGAGAAATCAAAGACTTTTATGTTATGCTCCAAACTCCACTCTATTAGTTTCATTATGGTTACAGAGCCCAGATGAAATTTCTCGTAATCAATATCAAATACGGTAATGGCATCAAAAAGAATAGTTTCAGAGAAATAACAAAGGGTAACTCCAATAGGAGTAATTCCTTCATAGATAACAAAAAGGCTCGCTTTCTTTTCAAGGATCAAAGGATAGGCTACCTCATGATAGAAATTCCATTCTTTCGTATCCAGGTTGTTATTGGTAATCCCTTTGTCTAAAAATCGTTTTTCCAATAAAATTTTAAAATGATCAAAAACACTGTCATACTTCTCTTTTGAAATATCCCCAAGGAACATTTTATAAGAGATTTCAAATGACTCTTCCAGTCTTTTTTTGTATTTGTTGAGTTTATATCTGGAACTCTTACTAAAACTCGAAGACATATAATGCCCAAGGTCGGTATACTTGTCCAAATGAATCAAAAAACCCGGATATTGCTTAATTTTTCGTAATTGTAACGAACCATTTAATGTAGTAAAGTCTAAGTCAAAAAAAGTAGGAACATCATAAATCAACAACACTTTATTCTTTAAATCCACCTGTTCATTTTGATGGATAGAATATGAAACTCCTTTGGTATGTGTCTGTCCTGTGTTAACAAATACTAATGGAAACCAGCTTTTTACAAACGAAATTCCTTCTATGCTTTTAAATACAATAGGCGAACTGTTCTTGCCAAAATGCCTAAGCCATATATTTGAAAAGGTCTTCGAAGTAAAAGGATTGGAAGTAATGCGCACAACAGTTTAATTTAGATCTATAGATCGGTATAATGGAAAATAATTGGTTTCAGAATCGATGTTTTTTTCCAAAGACAATTGATCATAAACTTCTTGATTTACGATGACCTTCCAAAGGTTAAAATCCTTAAAATCCTTAGAAAATCCCGATTTAAAATGAAATAATGAATCTTCTTTGTTGCCTACGCCACCTCCAAGGTTAAAAAAGGTGCTATTTTCTTGGGATGCAATAATCCGCATCTCATCTATCAAAAGTTTAACGGGATAGTGATCTAACTTATCTTCATCCGTACCAGACAAATGGTATTGTACAATCTGGTTGGTGGTTATAAACATGGCACCCGCTATAATGGTATTGGATTCTCTATCTGTAGCCAGTAATAATCGGGTATTGAAATCACTTGAATTTAAAAGATCAAAAAAATATTTTTCTTCAAAGAAGTAATACTTTTTGGCATTCACCCTTTCCATATTCTTATAATACAAATCTATGTAGGCAAGGACTTCTTCCTTGGTTTCTGCCAATTTAATATTGCATAGTCTTCTTGCTTTATTTATATGGGTTCTTAGTCTTTTGTGATAGGCCTTTAGTTGTTCATCAAGCTGTAGGGTTAGATCTATATTGACAACCTTGCTAAGAGTGGAAATCTGTCCTAAATGTTGAATACAATGATGTTGGTTAAAAATAAATGGGTTTAATCTAGAAAATATGGAAATAATATTCTGAGCGGATAAATATCTTTTAAATTCTGTAATAAAATTTGAATTATTAAAATGTATATCAATGTTTTTAGATATAGGACCAGGGTAGCCATATACAGAAGTTAAATCATAGTAGTAACTATCATCAATTCGACGCAATAAAAATGGAATTGCAATAATTTTATTATTTTCGGAATACTTTATTAAAATAGCTTCATCTTCTTCATTTTTTGTTATATGATGATAATCATAAGTGTGGTATAAATCATAAGAATCCAAACTATCAAGAAGTGAATTCCAATCCTCCTTATTATTTATTATTTCAATCATTGAGTGTCTTTTAGACTGATATAATTTAGTATTTATCATTTAAGTTCTTTGCCTTTCCATTAACAAATAGAAAATAGTCAAAAAGTTTGATATAATTAAAACTTTAAATCATTTAAATTATTACAAAACAGAAATTTATTTTAATATATTTTTTTATTTCTTTAAGGTTTTCGATCTGCGTTTAATTATACGTCCAGGGTTACCAACAACAGTACAATAATCAGGAACATCTCTTATTATCACAGTGCCTGCACCAATAACACACCACTTGCCAACTTTAACGTTAGGTATTACAACAGCCGCAGATCCGATCTGAGTGCCTTCCATGATTTCAACGTTTCCACATAAAGTGACATTTGGAGAAATATGTACAAAGTCGCCAATAATGTTATCGTGATCAACACTAGCACATGTGTTTATAATTACATGTTTCCCAATTTTAGTATTTGGTTGAATTACGGCTCCGGCAAAAACCACGGTTCCTTCATCTATAATAGCATTACTAGCAATAATAGCTGAACTATGAAATGCTTGCCCAAACTCACTACTTAACATTTGTGCAATTTCTGATCTAATTAGGTTATTTCCTATGGCTATAATGATAGGGGGCCCATTATGAGGAAATTGATCCATATTTTGTCTTGCTCCATGTGTGATTTCAGAATTGTATCTATCATTGGTTTCAATATTATCATCGAAAATTTTAGAAATTTCAAAACCATTTAGAAGCAAAACTTCCTTTACAACTTTAGAATGTCCACCTGCTCCATAAATCCTGATATGTTTAGATGTTTTCTTATTCATTTATTAGATTATAAAATTTCTTAAAAAAATAATTACTAAGCCCCTAATAATTTACAATTAAAATTTTAAATCAACTAATCTTAATTGTTACCTATAAACTCAGCCATGTTAAGATTGTCTGAACTGTTAACACCTTCCTTAATTAGAACTTTTTTAATGGTTAGTAGGAGTATTTTAAGGTCTAAAAAAAAGCTAATATGAGTAACATAATAAATATCTAAGTTAAATTTTTGTTCCCATGATATAGCATTTCTACCATTTACTTGTGCCCAACCAGTTATTCCAGGTTTTAAATCGTGTCTCCGAAGTTGATATTCGTTATAGAGCGGTAAATACTTAGTTAATAATGGCCTTGGACCAATTAAACTCATATCTCCTTTTAAAACGTTTATTAGTTGAGGTAACTCATCTAAGGAATACTTTCTAATAATAATCCCCAATTTTGTAATTCTCTTTTCATATGGCAATAAATTACCATCACTATCCATGTTGTCATTCATGGTTTTAAACTTAATAATCTTAAACAATTTACCATTTTTACCGGGCCTCTGCTGTAAAAAAAATGGTTTTCCATTGTTATAGAATAATAAATACAATGTGATAATAGCTGTTATTGGGAATGTTAGAACAAGTCCTGTTACTGAGGATACAAGATCGAAAAATCGTTTAATATATTTATAATTCATGTCTCAAAGTTACCAGTATCTAATATAGAAATAAATAATAATGGTTGAAAGGCAATTTTCAAGGATAAAAAATGATACTGTATACAGTATTACAAAATTAAAGGAGGATAACCTTTAAATGCTATATTTTTAGGGTGATTTAGTTTTTATAGAAGCTTTTATTTATATCAAGTAATGCTACTATTTTTTTTACCTTTTAAAAATTAAACATTTACAACACATAGGATAATAAAATTTATAATGTACTAGCAATTAATTTTGCATACTGATCACATAATATGGATTTATCGAAAGTATTTTCTGCTAATTTTCTAGAATTTACACCCATTATATCACACAATTCAGGATTATTTTTCAAATTAATAATTTGATTGGATAATTCAATAGGAATCTCAGGGTTAACATAAACTCCGCAATTGTATTTTTCTACCATATCCTTTGTCCATCCAGGGGAGTTGACAATTATTGGCTTCCCTGCTGATAATGAATCAAATAGTTTGTTAGGTGAATTAGTTGCTAGAATAGGTAAATTAGAAAATGTCACTAAGGAAATATCGCAAAAATTGACAATTTCTGACAATCGTTCCATTGGTTCACCTTTAAAAAATCTAATATTTGAAATTTCTTCATCTACACATCTTTTTTCAAGAATAGGTTTCATAGATCCAAATCCGAAAAATAAAAACTCAATATCTTTTCGATTTGACAATAATTTTGCTGCATCTAAAATATAATTCATCCCATTGGCAATACCCATTGCACCAAAATATATCACCTTAAAGGTGTTTGGATCTAATTTGAACTCCTCAATAAGTTGCTCATTTTTTTTATGTGGCCAAAATTTATCAATTTTGGACATATTAGGAATCATTGATACTTTTTCATCACCTACGCCAGTTGAAATTACTCCTTCATACATTCCAGGTGATAGTGCAACAATATGGTAAGCATTCCGATATATGGATCTTTCAAACCATTTGGTTAACTTAATGATAATTTTATTTTTGAATGCCCCCATTTGTATGGGAACCTCTGGCCATAAATCCCTTACCTCAAAAAAGTACGGTATTTTTTTTATTTTTTTACCTACAAGTGCAGGAAAGCCAACTGTTAATGGTGTTGAAGTGGCTAGTATTAAATCAAATTTATTGCTTTTTAGAACAAATAAAGTGGTGGCAAGCATGAATTTAATGAAAGCCAAAAGGCGATGTAATATGCCCATATGACTACTATATGGAATTTTCAGATAAACAACATGTATACCATCAATATTTACTTTTTTACTCTTCTTATTTGTTGTAGTTAACATGGTTACATCATGCCCATGTTTGATTAACTCTTTGCTAATCCAATAGGATCGAGTCCCCCCAGGTTGTTCAGGAGTTGTAAAATATTGATGAATATATAAGATTTTCATGGGATAAATGACTAAATGGGCTTTTTGTAAATAATTTTAAACGTGTAATTTGGCTCTTATTCTTGAACTATTGATTTGTAAATTGTATAATATTTTTTAGTAGTATTATTCCAATCAAATATAGAAAAATCAACTTTCTCTAAATGATATTCATTGTAATTATTAATAATTTTTAATAATCCAATTCCTATACTGTTAATGGAGTGGGGATCAACCGCTTCTCCAACTTTTGCTTTAAATAAGCCATCTATCCCTTGACCTTTTGAATATATTACTGGTAGTCCTTGTGAAAGTGCTTCTATGTAAACCAAACCAAAAGTTTCGCTATAAGAGGGCATTGCAAAAATATGGTTGGTCCAAAATATTTCCTTAAGTTCAGTTTTATCATATATGGGACCAATGAAATTTACAATGTGTGGATATTTATAAGAAAGAGTTTTAATTTCATTTTCTTCCTCCCCTTTTTTTCCTACAAGTGTAATTTGCAAGTCAGGTAGCTTCTTTTGTAACTCTATAACACTATAAACTAATTTTAAGACATTTTTATTCTTATCAAACCTCCCAATATAAAGTATTTTGCTAGGATTGATAGACTTCTTTTTTTTAAGGTTTTCAATCCAAATTGAATCCAATCCATTGTATATAACTTCACATTTTGACCAGATATGTTTTTTTAAGTTTTTAATATAATAATGTTTCTTAAAATTTATTTCCAAAGAATCACTAATGAAAATAATCTTTTTAGCACTGTATAAGATCTCCTTAGCTAAGGAGAAGAGATCTAATCGGTATTTTAGATAGCCGTTTAAATCGGTGCCTCTAACTGCTATTATATATGGAATATTGAATTCCTTATAAATTTTTAATGCCAGCGCACCATCAACAAATAGTGTGGTTGCGCAAATAAGATCGAAATTAGCAAGTTCAGTTTTTAATTTAAGGTCCTTATATAAGTGAGAAATTTTATCCCGGAATAAATACTTATGATATTTTTTTATGGGCTTTGATCCAATTATTTTGATGCTTGAATCTGGAAGCGAATATATATATTCATTTGAACCAAGTAATCTTATTGGGTAATATACCGTCTGTTGTATTTTTAATCCCTCTAAAGAACGATACAAGTTTCGGTGGACTTTACTTCCCAAAAAATCATTACAAATATGAAGACAATTTAATTTATTCATTGGTAATTAGTACTATTAAATATTACTTTTAATTTATCAAATTAAAATGAGGTTATAAACGTAAAATTGTGTTTATTTAATTTTTTAGGGAATTAAACAAGTTAATCCATTTTGTTGTTATTGAATGAATATTAAAATCATTAATAAACTCTTTGTTATTATTTGAAAATGAGATTCGTTTATCTTCATTGATAATTAATTCATCTATTTTGTTAGCCATTTCTATAATACGAAATGGTCTGATTAAAAATCCATTAATATTGTTTCTGATAATTTCACTCGGACCAGTAGGGATATCAAAACTTATTAATGGTAAATTGTTAGCAAGTCCTTCAATTAAGCTCATTGGAAATCCTTCATATTTAGATGTCATTACCATAAAAGAATATTGATTATAAATAGAATACAAATCATTTGATTGTCCTTTAAGAACTAACTTATCAATTAATCCATTTTGTTCAATTTTTTTTTGAATTTTATGTTCATTTTCGCCTGAACCATAAATATGCCATACATAATCTTTATGCTTTTCTAGAACAATTTTGGCCACATCAACTAGCAATTCAAAATTTTTTTGATCTGTCAAGCGACCTACACTTATAATTTTTTTTGCATTTAACTTATAGGGTAAATGTGAGTTTACTGCTCTTGGGTCAATTGGATTGTATATCTGCTTTATATTACTAGCGAAGGTCCCATGTTTGTAATTTTTTAAATCTGTTTTGGTTAAGCTTACTATTGCATTGGCAAAGATCGCTGTAAATTGTTCATTTACCTCCTTAAATTTATTGCCAGTTTTAGCTTTAAAACTTGAATGAGACCAATATACATGTTTAGTTTTTTTAAATAAGGTGCTAATTACTCCTAAAGGACCAACAAGCTGCCCGCAGCTGATCAATATTTCAATATTATTTTTGTTAATGATTTTTCTAAGGCCAAAAGCAGCCTTAGGTAGTCCTTTTTTCATTGGAATACTTTCATCTAATAGGTCATGATATATTATCTTATTATTCCATTTATAACCATATTCTTCTTTTTTTATGTAGCTAATAATGTGTATATTATATAATTCGGTTTTTTGTAGCACATTGGTTATAATTGAAACTACCCTGGAGATTCCTCCTCTTTCAGAAATTCTGGTCAATAAAAAGGCTATATTTTTTTTATTATTCATTTTTTTATTTGAATAGTGATTTTTTAATAATATTAGAGATTACTTTTTTTATTTCGATATACTCATTTACATTCATTATTTCATTTGTGATTATAAAAATAAATGATCCTACTGCTAATTGAATTAATAACATAAAAAAATTATTCAAATCAAATAGGGTTACAATAAACATAGATGAAGCAGTTAATAATGAAATAATTAAAAAGGGAAAAATATCCTTCATTTGATCCTTGATTGAATAGTCAAGAAACTTTTTAGTATAGAAACTGTTTATAAAATATTCGATGAGAGAAAAGACGACTAAACCAAACAACATTGCTTTGATACTTATTAATACTGTAATATAAATAAGGGGTATTAAAATTATTTTTTTAGCAATTTCGAGCTTAAGATTTAAATTAGAATATCCTTTAATCAATAATAGATTTAAATGTAAGATTTGCAAGGGATATAACATACCAGGGATGCACAATAATTGTAAATAAATTATTGATGAAGACCATTTCTCTCCAATTAATAATAATACCATTGGTTGGGCGATTGCTGCTATACCTAGCATAATTGTAAAATTTAAAAATATACTAAATCTTAAAAATCTCGTAAATGTTGTTTTTAATTTAATATTATCATTTTGTAAAGAAGAAAGAATGGGAAAACTGATTCTTCTTAGTGCTGCTGTAATATTTCCAGAGACAGGAGATTGAAATTGTTCTGCACGAGTATAATACCCTAATGAAATTGGGGAGAAAAACTTTCCAATGAGAACATAATAAATATTCTTATAAATGGTATTGATTAAATTTGCCATTAAAAGCTTATACCCATAATTAAACAGTTCCTTAAAGCTATTTTTCGAAAATTCTAGCGATGGGCGCCAATTATTATTGAGCCATAATAATGTTGAATTTAAAAAGGGCCTTAAAATAGAAAGTATAACTAGACTCCATATCCCATATCCCCTATATGCCATAAATATTGCAATCAGACCAGAACTAATAGAAGCTGTTATTGAAATAATTGCTTGAGTTTTAAAGTTGAGATTTCTGGATAATATACTTGTTTGAACTAAAGTAGTGGCATTAATTATTAATATAATTCCAGAATATTTAAGAATTTCAGCCAATATAGGTGTCTCGAAAAATTTGGATAATACTTCAGCTGAAAAGAATAGGATTAAATATAAAGTTGTAGAAACAAGTAAATTCGTAAAGAAAACCGTATTATAATCAGTATTGGTTACATTTATTTTTCGTATTAACGCACTACTGAATCCACCTTCGATAATAGAATTGGTTACGGCTATAAAGGCAGTTATTAATCCAATAATTCCAAAATCTTGAGGACTTAAAATACGCGCCAATATGATTCCTACTAAAAATATAGAACCTTGATTGAATATCATTTCAAATAGAGTCCAACTAAAACTGTTAATTGCTTTTAATTTCAGTGACATATTGAATTATCGAATATTTTAATTGGGATTATTTACTTTTATGAATTTCCAATTTATTTTGGATACTAATGATCATAAAAAAATACATCATAGAAAAAGTAAACTTATAAAAGGGGTAGATATTGTTGAACAAGTAAAAACAGATGAAAAATAATAGATTTATTTTTAAAACCTTGTCGTTAGGATTTAGCATTATCAAGCGCCAACATTTTATCAAAGGAATACCAAAAAGAAATAACAGTAGTATTCCTCCAAAGATACCTTGTTCGGCCAAAATTTCAACATATGAATTGTGTGAAAACTGGCCAATACCATTATGATAAATCAATTGTCCTAGCCCAACTCCAAGAAAGGGATTATTTCCAAATACTTTCAAACTTTCATAAATCAAAACCTCTCTAGAATCAACCTTAGTTCCTGTGACTTCTATTCTATTTTTGATTCTTGAATTTTCATAAATTTTGATAAACTGAATGCCAATAAAAATGAATATTGAGAAAATTAAAATCCCCCTGAATATTTTTTTTAATTTGTTGCTGGGATTTATTTTATTTATAAAAAACCAATAGCATAAATTTATAATTATTATTATAAAAATACCAGATCGAGATTGAGTTGCAAAAGAAATAATTATAAAAAGTAATGGAAGTGATATTAATAAAATCATCCATAATGTAGATTTATATTTCTGATATAAATATATTAATGAGAAGTTGGCAAAAAAACTAAAGTATGAATATGCATTGGCATTCAACAAAAAGCGATCTCGGTAATCTACTTTAGATGCAAAATTAGAAAAATTAAAATTCCCTTCATAGTACATAATTGCTATCAATAATAGTATAGATATTACATAACCAATGTGAAAATATTTGCTATAGTCTCCGTTTTTATTTAATGCTACTGGAATATATGCAGCTAATACAGCACCAAGCATACCATTAAATCCATTTATTAATGCTTCATAATTCACATAGTAGAATACGGAAAATAGGCTTGAAATAAATATTAGCAACAAAAGTATAAATTCAGTGTTGTTCTTATAAAAAGTCTTTATATCATAAAAGAACGCAAGTAGTGTAAGTGATGGGATGAGTATGGAAGTAACTAAATTTTGTCTTTTTAAATACGGGCCTAATGCAATTAGAAAAATAATTGTGCCAATTACATATAAACCAACAAAAAGGTTATTATCCTTCGATTTAAAATTTGATTGCATTTTCTTCCTTTTAACGTTTAAAGTTCATGCTGTCTTTCAAACGGAACTATTTACATTGTAAATATAGCATTTAAGGAAAGAAATAAAGATGTATAAAGAAATAGAGGTCTATCTAATTTTAGTTTATAAAAAAAAGGGGTCATATGACCCCCTTTTTTTTATAAACTAATTTGATATAATTAATTTTCTGGATAAACAGCAGATCCATCTGTAAGAAATTTTGAATTTAAGGATGCTATTCCCAAAGTTTGAGAACCATAAAATTTCAAATTACTACCTATATATTTATCCTTTATTTTATTTTGGATTTTAACGCTATACCTCCCAAGTGGAAGCCATTCATTAAGCCTTCCAGAATAGTCATATGAGCCAGATCCGTCTATTATTTTATAGAAGTTGACACCATCTGAATCTTTCCAAACAACCTGATCCAAAGTTGAAATTAGAGCGTCTATATCATTTTTGTTCCAGTACATGTTGTTTTCATATGCAGTTACCCAAAAGCTTATTATAGCCCCAGCATGTGAGGTGTCTTGTGTCCCAGAGTCATAATTTTTACCCCATTCTGAACTCCAAATATAAGCCGTTGGTACATTAGGGTTGTAATGAATTTGGTTTCTGAGATTAGATGATCTGTTAGGCATCGTGCCGAAAGAAATATTTTCAAAAACTTCATTATATTTTTGATTCCCGGTTATGATATACAATTCCATACCAATTCTAGCCCAATGTGACGCCATGTGTGTTCTACTCCTGTAAATTCCTCCATCATAATCGGCCCATTTTTCGAAAATATGCTTTTCAGTAAAATTTAAAATTGCGTCATATCTTGATTGATAACCAGATGATCTTAAATTAGGGGATTCATACATTATTCGTAAAAGTGTTGCAACATGACGGAACATAAATGCTTCCCAAAGACTCGTACCTTCTTGATAGCGTGTTGATCCATACTTGGATAAATCCGAAGGCCAACCTAAATACCCAGTATTAGTTCCACTCATAGGTTTAGCATCCTGCATGGTATTTTCAATTAATTGCAAAGCCTCATTTAAATAAGTATTATCACCAGTTGCCCTCCATATTGAGGTAAGGCCGTCTATATAATAACCTAAATAATAATATTCTTGAAAATGATTGCCACTTTTTGATTTCGTGAGGGCATCAATTTTATCAGTGGTCCATTTTGCATCAAACTTATCTTTCCAGTAAGCAACATCCGAGTTAAGGTTCAACTTCTCCTCATCTAATGGGTTTTCTTGTGGTTCTTCAGGTAGTGTCTCCTCTGCATAAGTGACCTCAATATCTTTAGAACCCAAAGGAGCCATATAGGTTACAACTAGCTTAGGTCCTTTTTTAGAGCTATTCTCTTTGGAGGCTATTGCAAAATCATTTCCCTGCCGATGGGTCAGAACTAATGAAGTTTTTTCAGATTTAACTTCTTTGTTATTTAATTTTATTATCTCAGTAGTTTCCAATTCAAAGGATTTTGATACTGAAGCCAAAAGGACATCATATTTCGGAGCAACTTCTTGGTTAAGATCTTCTTCTTTCCATGAAGTTCCAATTCCTTTGTAAATATCAATTGTTCCATTTCCCTGATCACTATGAATGGTAAATTGAAGATCTACATCTATTATTTCACCATTAACTTCATTAATTGGGGAGAGGTCGAACATTAAAAAACTAACTCTGTTATTTTCTTCCAATCTCATAATAGATTCGTTGATGCCTTTAGAACCTTGTAAATAAGCGTCTTCAACCGTTTGAAAGGTAAAAGACTTAGTTTCAAAGTTTGGATCATTCTCAGAGGATGAATCTTCTGTTGTAATTGGATCTTCCAATATAGCTTCTAGTAATAAATCGGAGTCTTTTTCACAGGATATATGAAAAAAAACGACAAAAATAAGTAGGATCAAAGATTTGATTTTTGTGGGGTAATGCATCATCATAAACTAGATTAAGGGGTTAACAGTAAAACTATTTGGGTGTAACAATATTACTTTATATTTTAAAATTTTCGTTAAAAGGATAGTTATTTTCGATGAAATACATTTCTTTTTAACAGAATTAAAATTTTTGTAAATACTTATCACTCTTTAGGTTATAGTTTTACCTTTTTCATTTAAGGTATTTTTTTAATTGATAGGGCAACTTTTGCCCGACAGAGTGTTTTACGATTTGAAAAACGTATTGGATCATGTTAAGGCGGCTTTTAACTTTTCGTTAACTATAAATTCGATGAAATGCACAAATACTTGTTGTTCTTCAGGTAATAATGCAATCTAATATATTTTTAAGAACGTATATCCTAAGGTGATTTAGAAAAAGAAAATGGGGAAGAGATATTGGTAGCAATTGAAGAAGTTAAATCAAATGCATCATGTTAAAAGAGTAGAATACCCTCAAATTCATTATCGATTTGGTTTTCTGCAAATTAATATGGGATATATTCTGAGTAATAGATTATTCATGAAAATAATTAAATCACAGACTACGCTAATTGCAATCACGGAAATTAACTATGAATTTTTTTGCTTAAAACAGTACCAGAAAGCCTGTATACATCAAACAAAGAATTGAAAAAGATGATAGAATATATCAATTAAAATTATAAATGGATTATATTAAAAACAACTACTATGTTTTTGGTAAAATTTTTATGGGTTTCATAGAAAAAGACTAGCACATTACATGTGCTAGTCTTCATTTAAAACATTAGTAATTAATAAAGTTTTTTTTTCTTAGAAAGATTTAAAGACTTCTATCTGCTATTCCCTTTAATATTCCTTTTACATCATATATAACCCCTTCTTCTTTCAACAGTGACCTAAGATCTAAATCTAAAAATTCTTTGTGGGCAACAGTTAAAACTATGGCATCGTATTTTTCGGAGGGAAGTTTTTGTAATGTAGGCAAGGAATATTCCTGTTCTACTTCAATTGGTGAAGCCCAAGGGTCGAAAATTGTAACTTCAGCACCATAGCTCTTTAAATTATTTATAACATCTACGGCTTTTGTATTTCTTACATCTGGGCAATTTTCTTTAAATGTAATTCCCAACGTCAATATTTTAGAACCTTTCACTTTAATATCTCTTTGAACCATTAGTTTTACAACTTCTGAAGCGACATATTTTCCCATCCCATCATTCATCCTTCTACCGGCAAGAATAATTTCAGGATGATAACCAAATTCTTGAGCTTTTTGAGCCAAATAATAAGGGTCCACTCCAATACAGTGACCTCCTACTAAGCCTGGTGAAAATGGAAGAAAGTTCCATTTTGTACTTGCGGCTTTTAAAACTTCATGGGTGTTAATATCCATTAAGTTGAAAATCTTTGCCAATTCATTTACAAAAGCTATATTAATATCTCGCTGTGAATTTTCAATTACTTTTGCGGCTTCAGCCACTTTTATGGAAGAGGCCAAATAGGTTCCTGCAGTGATAACTGAGGAATATAGTGTATCTACTAGCTTACCAATTTCCGGAGTTGATCCCGAAGTTACTTTTAATATTTTTTCAACGGTGTGCTCCTTATCACCAGGATTGATTCGTTCTGGTGAATAACCCACAAAAAAATCGGTATTGAATCCAAGTCCACTGATTTTCTCCAATACAGGAACACATTCATCTTCTGTTACCCCAGGATATACGGTAGATTCATATATTACTATATCACCTTTTTTTAGCACTTTACCAACAGTCTCACTTGATTTATAAAGTGGTGTCAAAATTGGTCTATTGGTGTTGTCTACGGGTGTGGGTACTGTAACAATATAATAATTACAATCGTTTATAGCATCTAAATTATTAGTGCAATACAGCCCAATGGTATTGTCGGGAACAGTTTTTTTTACCTTTTGTAGTTCATCATCAGAGACCTCCAAGGTACTATCAAGTCCATTTTGTAGTTCGCCAATTCTTTTTTCGTTAATATCGAATCCAATTACAGAATATTTAGTGGCAAATAAACGGGCCAATGGTAATCCCACATACCCTAATCCAATTATGGCTATTTTAATATTGTTCATTTAAGTGTTTTTATTTTTCGTGATATTTTATAAGTATATAGATAACTCTTGAGCCCATATATACTTATTGAATAATAATTATTGTTTTAGATTTTGCCAGTACCATGTTGTGGCTTCTTTTAAACCTTTTTTTATGTCGTACTCAGGGTGATACTCTAATAATGTTTTTGCTTTTTCAATTGAGGCTAAGGAATGGGGAACATCTCCTTGTCTTGTTGGACCGTACTTTATTTGTACTTCAGATATTTTGGAATCAAATACACTTAAATATTCTTTTAATAGTGCAACTAATTCATTTAAATCTGTTCGTTCACCATAAGCAACGTTATACACCGTGTTTGTGGCTTTTTTATCTGTAGCAGCAATTGCCCTTATATTCATCTGAACAACATTCTCAATGTAAGTGAAATCTCTAGAATAAGTACCATCACCATTTATTATTGGGGATTCGTGGTTCATTAATTGCATTACAAATTTCGGGATCACTGCTGCGTAAGCGCCGTTAGGGTCTTGGTGCCTACCAAAAACGTTGAAATATCTAAGGCCAATTGTTTCTAAACCATATGTTGTACTAAAGATATTGGCATATAGTTCATTTACATATTTTGTTATGGCATAAGGTGATAAAGGTTTGCCAATAACATCCTCTATTTTGGGCATGTTTTCAGAGTCGCCATAGGTTGATGAGCTGGCGGCATAAATGAAACGCTTTACCGAACAATCTCTTGCGGCAACGAGCATATTAAGAAAACCTGATACATTTACATCATTACTAGTGATTGGATCTTTTATAGACCTTGGCACAGACCCTAATGCTGCCTGATGTAAAACATAATCCACTTCCTTACAAGCACTTTTACATACCTCTATATCTCTGATATCACCTTCAATAAGCGTAAAATTAGGATTTGATAATAATGCATTAATATTATCCAGTTTTCCAGTTGCAAAATTATCAAGACACCGTACCTTATTACCATTATTAAGAAGTGTTATGCACAGGTTTGAGCCAATAAAACCTGCCCCTCCAGTAACTAAAATGCAGTATTTAGGATCTAAGTGTAATTTCTTGTTAGTCATATTTTTCAATATTGTTTAAATTCCTTTATTTTTAATAGCAGAACTTTGTTCTAAAGAAGATTTTAAGTAAAACTCAAAATTTTCTTAGCAACAGTAATCCATGAATTATTAATTGCTAATTCGTTTATGTTTGAATGGATCAACTTCATATCTCTTTCAGGTAATTCAACGTATTTTTTTAATATATCATTTAAAGTATGACTATCATTTACAACCCATCCTATGTTTTTTTCAACAACATAATCTGTTAAATCTGGTGGTCCGGAGACAACTACAGGTTTGTTATATGCCCTTGCCAATTGGGCAGTTCCACTTTCGTGCCTTATATACGGTTTATATAGATTAATGATCAAATCCGCAGCGGTAAAGTATAATTTTTGCTCTTTATTCTCAATAAATTTATGATGTATAATGATTCTGTTTTCTAGATTATACTTTTTAGCCAATATATTTATTTGGTTATAAGTGTAATCTCCTTCAGGACCAGCAATCAGCCATTCCCAACTGGAATTCTTTTCTAAAGCTTCCATTATTGGTATAAACTCCTTGTCAGACCTTAAAGTGCCAAATGATAGCAAATAATTTTTATTCATATTTAACCCCAATTGAGATTTTGATTTAATCATATCATCTTTTTCCAATTTAAAGGGTAGTGGGGCGCCATAAGGAATATCAATTATTTTA
This sequence comes from Sediminicola sp. YIK13, assembly GCF_001430825.1. GTDB lineage: Bacteria > Bacteroidota > Bacteroidia > Flavobacteriales > Flavobacteriaceae > Sediminicola. The sequence goes on from NZ_CP010535.1 coordinate 532,976, forward strand.
TCCTTATAATTTTCTCCCATTTGCTCAATAAAATTAAGCTTCATTTCATGGCCGTGAACAAATGATTTCTTAGAATGTTTTACAATTTTCTTTGATGAAACTCGCGCTAAACGTTTGTAAGATCCAGCTAATAAGGAAGTTTGTTTGAAATTGAAATTTGTATCATGAAAAATACAAAAATAGTTATCCGAGAATTTTTTGATTATTTGAGACAAACTAAAATATTCGAATGTCTCAAATATGATTAATGGTTTTTCCTCAAAAGAGAAATAGAAATTCATGAATTTTTTTAAAAAATCGTATGAATCCTTAAGCCTATGAAGTCCCCATTTTATTTTTTGAAATAATGTGACCTTCTCGATTGGTTTGTTTGATTTAGATATTTTAATTTCATTAATAGGATCATTAAATTTTAATGGCCCTTCAATCCCAAAAACAAACACTTCATATCCAAGTTCAATAAACGATTCGGAAAGACCCTTGGTGTAGTCGTAAGAATGACCATATAGTTGATATGCACCTGGGCTGTATATTAATATCTTATTCATTTATATATGATATGGTTAATTATGATAACATTTTATGGGTAAGTATTTGAATTTAAAAATATTGCTTTATTAATACCCAAGTTTAAATACTTACAATTATTTCATATAAAAAATAATTATCTCCTTGCAATTACTTTTTTATTCTGTGTGAGAACGCCTTATAATTTGTAATACTCTTTGAACCATAATACAAAATTTTTAACCCCAATTTTCACAGATGTTTTAGGGTAATAATTATAATCTTTAATTAAATCATCAATGTTTGCCCATGTATTCTCTACATCTCCGGATTGCATGGGGAGCATCTCTTTTATGGCTGTTTTTTTAAGATTAGATTCTATTTCTTTTATGAAATCTAACAATTTAACAGCTTTATTATTTCCGATATTGTATAATTTATATAAATTTTCTGTGGTAATTCTTTCATTTAAATCACCTTCAATAACCCGGATAACTCCTTCAACTATATCCTCTATATAAGTAAAATCCCTTGCCATTTGTCCATTGTTAAACACCTTTATTGGCTTGTTTTTAGCAATAGCATCTGTAAACAAAAAAAGAGCCATGTCAGGTCTTCCCCATGGCCCATATACAGTAAAGAATCGAAGCCCTGTTGTTGGTATTCCAAATAGATTACTGTAGGAATGTGCCATTAGTTCATTGCTCTTTTTGGTAGCTGCGTAAAGGCTTATAGGTTTGTCAACAGAATCCTCTATTTTAAAGGGGATGTTTTTATTTAGTCCATAAACACTCGAACTACTGGCATAAACTAAGTGTTTAATTTTAAAGTGTCTGCAACATTCTAAAATGTTTAGAAAACCAACCACATTACTATCTACATATACTTCAGGGTTTTCTAAGCTATAACGCACCCCTGCCTGCGCAGCTAGATTACAGACAATATCAAATTTTTCTTTTCTAAATAATTTTGGTAGTTTTTCCCGATTTTCAATATCCATTCTAACAAAACGAAAATTACCTCCATGCAATTGACTTGAACAAACAATGTTAAATGGCGTTGCATCAATTTGAGAAATACCTAGAAGATTTAATCTAGCAAATTTTAATTTGGTGTCGTAATACCCATTTATATTGTCTAGGCCTAACACCTCATGTCCTTTTTGCACTAAGTTTAATGCAACATGAAAACCAATAAATCCTGCAGCTCCGGTAACTAATATTTTCACGATTCCCCTATTTTGTAATATTCAAAACCTTTGGCTGTCATTGTTTCTGAGTCCAAAAGTCTTCTTCCGTCAAAAACAAAAGCAGGTTTCAACATATTGTTATAAATCTTGTCCCAGTCGTACGTTTTAAATTCATCCCATTCAGTTAATATAGCGATGGCATGGGCTTCTTCAGTAGCCTTGATAGGATCCTTTACTACCTTTAATAGCCTTCTGTTCTCTTCAGGAGATCTGGTGTTAAGGTAATCCAAATCCGCGTAAATAGTTTTTTCTGAAACCTTTGGATCATATACAATAATCTCTGCTCTTTCTTCCAATAAGGCATCTGCTACATATATAGCTGCTGATTCTCTGGTATCGTTGGTATCCTTTTTAAATGCCCAACCATAGAACACTATTTTTTTACCGGAAACTGTATTGTACAGGGTAGATATGATATTTTCGGCAAAGCGTCTTTTTTGATAATCGTTCATAATTATGACCTGTTCCCAATAATCTGCAACCTCTTGGAGGCCAAAACTTCTGGCAATATATACAAGGTTCAAAATATCCTTTTGGAAACAAGAACCCCCAAAGCCTACAGAAGAATTAAGGAATTTAGACCCAATTCTGCTATCATAACCTATGGCCCTTGAAACCTCTGCTACATTGGCATCGGTTCGTTCACATAATGCTGAAATAGAATTGATGGAAGATACCCTTTGCGCCAAAAATGCATTTGCAACTAGTTTGGAAAGCTCTGAAGACCATACATTGGTCTGAAGTATACGATCCTTTGGGAGCCAGTGTTCGTAAATAGCACTTAAGGTGTTTTTGGCTTTTTGGCCAGAGGGGGTGTCATCTCCACCTATCAATACCCTATCTGCATTTAATAAATCGTCTACAGCAGTACCTTCGGCTAGAAACTCAGGATTGGAAAGGATTTCAAAATTCACACCATTTCCGGTATTTTCCAAAATACTCTTAATAGCACCTGCAGTTCTTACCGGAAGGGTAGATTTTTCTACCACTATCTTATCAGTTTTGGCAACCTTGGCTATATTTCTAGCACAAAGCTCGATATATTTTAAATCGGCCGCTTGTCCTTTTCCTTTCCCGTAGGTTTTGGTAGGTGTGTTTACTGATATAAAAATAATATCGGCTTCTTCAATGGCCTTATCCACTTCAGTGGAGAAGAAAAGGTTCTTATTTCGGGTAGAGGCAATGATCTCTTTTAGGCCTGGTTCATATACCGGCAGCTTATCCAAATCTTCATCATTCCATTGGTTAATTCTATCCTGATTGATATCTACCACGGTAACCTGTATTTCTGGACATTGGTTTGCAATCACGGACATGGTAGGGCCACCAACATATCCGGCTCCTATACAACATATTTTTGTAGTCTTTTTCATTTGGCTTTGTACTTTTCTAAAAAGGGTTCAAAGATGGCAAATATAATTCTTTAGTAATGCATATTGTCGTTAAAGGGCGTATTTATAGGTTTTTGGTAATTGTCCCAAGGGTGTAGGTATTTTATCGGTTAAGGTATTTTGGCTTAATCGTTCGTTGACCGATTATTTTTATGCTTGAACGAATTATGGAAGCATTTTGGTCCATTCCTGATGCCAATGGTTATTTTTGAAGAACCAAATATTACTAAATTATATTTAAGGACTTTGATGACCCAGACAAAAATATGGCTTTCTTCCCCTCACATGGGAACTAATGAACAACGCTATGTACAAGAAGCGTTCGATACCAATTGGGTAGCACCTTTGGGTCCTAATGTGGATCGATTTGAAGAAGCTATTCAAAATTTTGTAGGTAATAATATACAGGTTGCGGCCTTAAGTTCAGGTACTGCTGCCATTCATTTGGCATTGGAAATACTTGGTGTTTCTCATGGAGACGAGGTGATTTGCCAGAGTTTTACTTTTTCAGCATCTGCCAACCCCATAAAATATTTGGGTGCCAATCCTGTTTTTGTGGATAGTGAAAGGGATACCTGGAATATGTCACCGATATTGCTGGAAGAGGCCATAAAGTCTCGATTAAAAAATGGTGTAAAACCAAAGGCTATTGTCGCTGTACATTTATATGGCATGCCTTATAAGGTGGAGGAAATTAGAAAAGTTGCAGACTCCTACGGTATCCCTATTGTAGAGGATAGTGCTGAGGCATTGGGAAGTATGTATAAAGGAGGAAATTGTAGTTCATTTGGGGATATTGGTATACTCTCATTTAATGGCAATAAAATCATCACGACTTCTGGAGGTGGCGCAATGACCACTAAAAGTCTGAAAATCAAGAAAAAAGCAGTATTTTTGGCGACTCAAGCCAGGGATGATGCTCCCCATTATCAGCATTCCAATGTGGGCTATAACTATAGGATGAGTAATATACTTGCCGGAATTGGTCGTGGACAAATGGAAGTGTTGCCTAATAGGGTAGCGGCTAGAAGAGCAAATCATGAATTTTATAAATCCCGTTTGGGAGATATGAGCGAAATTGAATTTTTAGACGAACCGAACGGTTTTTATTCCAATCGTTGGCTGACCTGTATTTTAACACCTTCTTTTGAAATAAGGGAAATGATACGTTTGGCATTGTTGGAAGAGGATATAGAATCTAGGCCATTATGGAAGCCCATGCATTTGCAGCCCGTTTTTAAAAATGCGCTACATTTTAGTGATGGAACTTCTGAAGATTTGTTTGAAAGAGGATTGTGCTTGCCAAGTGGATCCAACTTGGAAACTTCCGATTTAGAGCGTATAGTTCATTTGATAATACAAAAACTAGCCAAATGATAAAAAATTACCTGGTCAATAACGCACATAGATACGCATCCAAATGGTTGGTACTTGCTATTGATGTTTTTTTAATATCAGTAGCTTTTATTATGTCTTATTTTATTCGATTTAATTTGACCTTCGAGTTTGATATCGAAAAGTTGGCTATGCAATTTCCGGTAGTTACACTAATTGCCATAATTTCATTTTTGATGATAGGTTCTTATAAAGGTGTTGTGAGACATACAGGGGTTAGGGATGTTTACAACATTTTTAATGCCATTTGTCTCTCAAGTATCTTCACCATATTTATGGTGATTTTAAACAGGCAATTCAGTATTTTGGAGGATTTTACCATTCCCTTGTCCATAATCATTATCCATAGTCTTATTGGTTTTATTTTGTTGGTTGCATCGCGATATGTCTTTAAAACCAGTTATGACAATTTGGTAAAAAAGTTTAAGATAACTAAAAATGTATTGATTTTTGGAGCTGGTGAATCAGGCATTCTCACCTATAATGCACTTACTACATCCACGAACAGTAAGGCTAGAGTAGTTGGTTATGTGGATGAAGATGTAAAGAAAATTGGAAAAAGTATCAATGGGGTTACCGTTTATGGGCCAGAAGATCTGACTGAGTTTTTTATAGGTAAAAGGGATATTTCTGAAATCATTTTTTCGATACATAATATTTCCAATAACAAATTAAGGGAGCTTGTCCAGAGTTTGGTCGAATTATCGGTACAGGTAAAAATTGTACCTCCTGTGGAGGATTGGATCAACGGGGAATTGAATGTCTCCCAGATCAAACAAGTACAAATTGAAGATTTATTAAATAGGGTGCCAATTGATATTAAAAAGTCGAAAGTTTCCAATGAGTTAAAAGGGCAAGTTATCTTGGTCACGGGTGGGGCCGGATCCATTGGAAGTGAAATAGCCAGACAAATAGCTCATTATGAGTACAAATCACTTATTATTATAGATCAGGCAGAATCAGCGCTTTACGATCTTCAGCAAGAATTAAAGCAGAACGGATTTCATAATTTCGTTCCTATTGTTGGCGATATACGGGATAAAAATAGAATGAACGAATACTTCCAGCAATTCAAGCCGACAATGGTGTTTCATGCCGCGGCCTATAAACACGTACCATTAATGGAATATAATTCTTATGAGGCCATTAAAATAAATGTTGCAGGCACGAAGAATATTGTGGATCTATCTATGAACCACAATGTGGATAAATTTGTTTTTGTATCAACTGATAAGGCAGTTAACCCGACCAATGTAATGGGAGCTACCAAGCGTATTGCCGAAATGTACATCAGTTGCATGCAACAGGAAAATAAGACCAAATTTATTACAACCAGATTTGGAAATGTTCTTGGCTCTAATGGCTCGGTCATTCCGTTGTTCAAAAAGCAGATCGAAAAGGGTGGACCATTAACGGTGACCCATAAGGATGTGACACGGTTTTTTATGACCATTCCGGAAGCTTCTCAATTGGTATTAGAGGCTGCTGCCATGGGTAGTGGTGGAGAGATTTTCATTTTTGATATGGGAGATTCGGTAAAAATATTTGATCTGGCAAAGAATATGATTAAGTTGTCCGGTTTAAAATACCCTGAAGACATCGATATCAAAATAACAGGATTGAGACCGGGTGAAAAGTTATATGAAGAATTATTGGCCAATGGTGAAAACACCCTCCCAACCTATCACAAAAAAATTATGATAGGTAAAGTAAGGGAGCTGGATTATACCAAAATTAGATCTAAAATTGAAGAGTTATGTGTCACCAATATGTTCTTTAATGCCAATACTGTGCCGCTGATGAAGGAAATTGTTCCTGAATTTGTGTCCAACAATTCTGAACTTTGTAAGTTGGACCAAAAAAAAGATGCTAAAAAAGGAGATGAAGGAACCAAGAAAATTTTGCAGTCCTAATTTTTCAATATATTTTTATTGCTTAATCACCACTATATCCATGAAAAACCATTCTAGATTTTCAATTATTTTATTAGTACTTCTTGTTTTTATAATTTCATCGTGTGCCTCCAAAAAGGAAGTGGTGTATTTCCAAAATGCCAGTGGTTTTGAAACTTTGGTCAACAAAAACGACTTTAGTCCAAAATTTAAAGTGGATGATTTGGTTAGTATTTATATATCAACATTGGATAATGAGGCCAGTGTTCCGTTTAATTTGTTTAGAGGAGCCTCGGAAGGTGGAATTAGGGCAGAGCAGGTTGATTATTTAGTGGATCAAAATGGGGAGATTGATTTTCCAGTAATCGGGAAACTAAAAATTGCTGGACTCTCCCCAGAGGAGGTGAGGGTTTTTTTAAGAAGTAAATTGTCTGATTATCTGAAAGATCCTATCATAAATATTCGTCTACGAAATTTCACAGTAACAATACTTGGGGAGGTAAATAGACCAGGTACTTATTCTGTTAATGGGGAGCGAATTACCATTTTAGAAGCATTGGGGTTGGCTTCTGATTTAACTATTAAAGGTATGCGAAAAAATGTGATGGTCATCCGTGATTTTGATGGCACAAAGGTATACACTAGAATAGACCTGACAAAAAAAGAGGCCATGAGCTCCCCAGTGTATTATTTGACACAAAATGATGTAGTCTACGTAGAACCCAACCGATCTGCAGTTACTGCATCTTCCTTGGATAATAGGGCCTCTATAGCAATCTCTATTGCTTCTGTATTGATAACTTCTACAGTTTTTTTACTTACAAGAAATTAAGTTAATAAAAATTTCTATTTCAAATTAAATTATAATATGTCATTAAAATCTAGGGAATTTTTAAATTCATCAAATGATTTAAAAGATTATTTCATCACATATACCAAACATTGGAAGTGGTTTGTATTGTCAGTATCTTTTGCAATTGTATTAGCATTTATTTTTATTAGGTATTCCACACCGGAATATGCGGTTGAAGGTAAAATTAGGATATTGGATAGTAAAAGTGCTTCACCGGAATTAGCAGTTTTTGATGATTTAGGCTTGCTTTCTGGTCCAAAAGACGAAATATTTGATGAAATTGAAATACTCAATTCCCGATCTAATTTTATCGAGGTCGTAAAAACATTAAAACTTAATGTTTCTTATATAAATTTAGGAAACGTAAAGGATTCCGAAATTTATAAAGAAAAGCCGATCAATGTTAATTTTATCGCTGCAGATACTATAGTTAATCAATCAACTTTTGAATTTTTCTTGGATATTGATTCAGATATTTCATTTGGATATGCAGCTAAGGAAATTGATCCAGTGAAAGTTTATACATTTGGAAAAAAAATTTCTACGGAAATTGGAGACTTGTTGATAACTCCAAACTTGGCTTATATCAATAAATATAAAGGTCAAAGAATAAAAATTAAAATTTTACCAGTATTTGTTGTTGCGGAAGAATATCAACAAAAAATTATAATTACACCGTCTACAGATAAATCTAATATAATTAATATTTCGTTAAATGACGCTATATCGAAAAAGGCTCTGGATATTATTAATACATTAATTAGAATTTACAATAAGAATGCGATAGAAGATAAAAAAATAATTGCAGACAAAACATCTGAATTTATTAATGATAGAATTGCTGAAATATCTTTGGATCTAACTGGTGTTGATCAGTCCGCAGAAGATTTTAAAACTGGAAAGGGGATTGCGGATATTGGTGCACAAACTAATGTAAATTTAACAGTTGGTGCTGCTAATAGGCAAGAGCTACAAAATGCTACGGTACAATTGAATATTGCGGCTTCAATGAAAGATTTTGTGGATGGTCAAGAAGGTTTTGAACCATTACCATCAAATGTTGGACTTTCTGATGGTTCAATTGCCGCTACTACTTCTAAATACAATGAACTGGTTAATGAAAGGAATCGTCTATTAAAAAGTTCAAATGATAAAAACCCTGTTATTGTTAATTTAGATCAACAATTGACTAGTTTAAAACAAACTATGAAATCTAGTTTAAATAGCATGACAAACAATTTAAGCTTACAGGTAAACAGTTTAAGTAGTCAACAGGCGAGGATAAATTCCAGTATTTATACTGCTCCCCAAAATGAAAGGGCTTTAAGAGATATTACCAGGCAGCAGCAAACAACCGAACAACTTTATTTATACTTACTTCAGAAACGGGAAGAATCTAATATATCATTAGCAGCTTCTGCACCAAAATCACAAATAATAGATAAGGCCTATCAAGTTGGAAGATTTCCAGTATCTCCTAAAAAACCTCTAATTTATTTAGTTTCGTTTATATTTAGTTTGTTGTTACCTATTGGTATTATTTATGCTAATAATTTATTAGACACTAAAATCCATAATAAATCAGGATTGGAAAAATTAGTATTGGATATACCTGTAATTGGAGAACTACCAAGGTTGAACAAAAAACATCAAAAAATTGTAAATGTTCAGGATAGGTCTGTTTTAACGGAGTCATTAAGAATAGTTAGAACAAATTTAGATTATATACTAAACTCTTCTAAGGATGGAGTGAGAAATAATATAATTTATGTGACATCAAGTGTTTCAGGAGAAGGAAAAACATTTTTTGCATCTAACCTTTCCATGATTTTGGCCAATACTAATAAAAAAGTTCTTTTGATAGGGGGTGATATCAGAAATCCTAAATTATATAATTTTTTTATTAGCAAAGATGTTGATAATATGGGTAAAAATAAATCCTCAAGAAATTTAGGACTAACGGAATACTTATTTGATAATAGCTTGAAAACTTCGGACATAATAAATTCAATGTTGGTCCATTCCACTACTTTTGATATTATTTATTCTGGAAAAATTCCACCAAACCCAACAGAACTGCTTATGAGTAGTCGTTTTGAAAAGTTAATTAATGAAGTTAAAGAAATATATGACTATGTTATTGTTGATACGGCTCCTTTAATGGTGGTTTCGGATACACTATTAATTTCCAAGTTCGCCAATCATACTATTTATGTTACAAGAGCAGATCTTACAGAAAACAATGTAATTGAATTTCCTATTAAGTTAAATAATGAAGGAAAATTGAAAGGACTGTCTTTCATTGTCAATGATGTTAATGAATCTAATTTAGGGTATGCAGGTAAGTATGGTTATGGTTATGGGAAGAATGTTAAAAAATGGTGGAAATTTAGTTAAAATCAAACCATTTTTAAATTTACATTTTTTACGTAATCATATTTTTTACTCTACTAATTTGAGGATTTAGTTCTATCATTTTTGTTGGTTCTGATAATTATACAGATATTTTAATATAAGTAGGTTCTTCTTCGAGATTTATTACAGGATATATCTGAGATTACATATTTTGGGTTTTTAAAATTATCCAGAAAGTTTAGCAGTAAAAATCATATGTATAGAATATATTCTCTATTAATTATTTGTGATTTTTAGACTGAATGCCTTTTTACACTTCCACCACTGATGGGATCATTCCGAGTAAATGTATAAATATCTCCAATTACTTATTTAATATCGATTTAACCATTAGTCGATAATTAATTGGGGTTTAACGAGTATTATTTAAGTAGCTTAATTAGGTTTTTGATGTTTAATATATTTATCGTAAAAATATTTCTTCCCCCTTTTAAATTAAGCTTAAATTTTTCATCCAAAAAATATTTTAATGCCAAAAATTAGATAAATGTGGCACATTTACTTTAGAAAAAAACATTATTGTTATCTGTTTTTGATTTGGTTATGTCTTTATGTTGGCCAGTTGAACGCCCAGGTAAATTTCACCCAGGGTTCCCTTGACTTCAATGGGAATGTTGGGATAGACCTTGGCACGTCCATGATGTTCGGTCCCGATGGCCGTCTCTATGTAGTGGAGTACAAGGGTTCCATAAAGATCTTCACGATACAGCGCAACGGTCCCGGCGATTATGTGGTGCTGGATACTGAAGTCCTGACCCAGGTCCATCAGATTCAGAACCATAACGACGATGGCTCGTTATATTCTGGCACGACCAGGGAGAAGACGGGCCTCACGGTTGCCGGAACGGCCACCAATCCCGTGCTCTATGTCACTTCCAGCGATGTCCGTGTCGGTGGCGGCTCTGGTGGTGGCAATGGAGATCTTGGACTGGACACGAACTCGGGCGTCATCACCCGTTTTTCCTGGAACGGCACTTCTTGGGATGTTGTCGATCTTGTCCGCGGGCTTCCCCGCTCGGAGGAGAACCATGCCACCAATGGCCTGGAATTCGTAAGTGTGGGGGGCAGGGACTACCTGATCGTGGCCTCAGGGGGCCATACCAATGCAGGTGCCCCGTCCAAAAATTTTGCACACCTGACCGAATTTGCGCTATCTGCGGCCATTCTTTCGGTGGACCTGACCATGCTCAACGGCATGCCCGTTCTGAACGATAACGGCCGGAGTTATATATATGACCTCCCGACCCTGGACGATCCTACACGGCCCAATGTGAACGGCATAACGGATCGTGACGCTCCGGGCTACAATGGAATAGATGTGAACGACCCTTGGGGGGGCAACGATGGCCTCAACCAGGCCATGGTGGTCCCTGGCGGGCCTGTGCAGGTGTTCTCTCCCGGGTACCGTAATGCCTACGATCTGGTGGTGACCGATGGCGGGGCAGTGTATGTTACCGACAATGGCGCCAATGGTGGCTGGGGCGGTTTCCCTATGAACGAGGGAATGTCTGGCACGGTTACCAACGATTATGACCCATCGGAGCCCGGCAGTGGCTCGTCCTCGGGAGGGGAGGCCATAAACAATGAGGACCACCTTAGCCTTGTGACCACCGATATACAGAACTACAGTTTTGGAAGTTTCTATGGGGGACACCCCAACCCTGTAAGGGCCAACCCCACTGGGGCGGGCCTCTATACAACGCCCTCCCAGAGCGGTATCTCAGGAGCGGAGTTCAGGACCCTTATTTATGACCCGAGCAGTCCGGGCCCTGGGTTCACCGACGATCCGAGCAAGGCACTGCCTGCAAACTGGCCACCGGTGCAGGTGGCCAATCCGGAGGAAGGTGACTGGCGCGGCCCTGGGATTGACAATCCAGATGGCCCAGAGGACTCCCTGGTGACCATATGGGATACGAACACCAATGGCATTGACGAGTACACCGCTACCAACTTCAACGGGGCGATGAAGGGGAACCTCATTGCCGGCAAGAGCGGGGGCATATTGTGGAGGGTGGAGCTAAAGGCAGATGGGAGCCTTCAAGCGCTCACGCAACTTGCCAATATAGGCGGGGTCACCACTTTGGGGGTTACCTGTAACAGTGATTCGGATCCCTTTCCAGGCACGATATGGGCCGCCCCTTTTGACAATACCATTAAGGTGCTCGAGCCCCAGGACATTGTGGCCTGTCTGGTTCCGGGCGATCCTGGTTACGATGCCAGTGCGGATTATGACAGTGATGGTTATACCAACCAGGACGAGCAGGACAATGGGACGGATCCCTGTAACGGGGGTTCCCAGCCCAATGATTTTGACAAATCGGCCGGTGCTCCCCTGGTCTCGGACCTTAACGATATGGACGATGACGACGATGGCATATCGGATGCCATGGACCCGTTCCAACTTGGTGATCCGAACAATGGGGGCAGTGACGCCTTTGCCCTGCCGGTGGACAACGAACTGTTCAACGGGGATGGGCTGGGGGGCTATCAGGGCCTTGGCCTTACGGGGCTGATGAACAATGGGGCTTCCGGCCCCAACTGGCTTGATTGGTTGGACGATAGGGACAATGGCCCTAACCCCAACGATATTTTGGGTGGGGCCATCGGGGCGATGACCATGCAGATGACCTCCGGGACGGCCCTGGGAGGATCCAATACCCAGGAGAAGGGCTTCCAGTACGGGGTACAGGTGGACCAGAATACGGGGGTCTTTACGGTTTCCAGTGCCATAACAAATTTCAACGATCCCTTACAGTTATACGGGAATACCAGTGCCCCGAATGGGGAGCTGGGGATATTCATAGGGGACGGAACCCAGTCAAATTATATAAAGTTCGTGATCACCAAAGCGGGACTTACGGCCCAACAGGAGATAGATGATTTGTCCCAACCACCCATTACCCTAGCCATTGCTTCGGGAAACCGTCCCAATAACGGTTCTACATTTTATTTTGTGGTGGACCCTTCGAACGGGGAGGTGGTTCTGGAATATGCCTTCGATGGGGGGGCAAGGGCCCTACTGGGGACGATCACGGCCCAAGGACCGGTTCTGGACGCCATACAGCAAACGGGCACCGACCTTGCCGTTGGCATGATAGGTACCTCCAATGCGCCAGGGGTGGAACTGGAAGGGACATGGGATTATTTGAAAGTTGCAACGAATAAACCTATTATAACTCAAAATTTACCAAATCTAAATAGGTACATTGCTTCACCGGACGAAAATTTAGATTTAAGTAATTTTTTTGATGATGACAAGGGTATTGATAATTTGACCTTTTCAGTACAGTTCAATTCCGATCCACAAATAGCTACATCAATCAATGGAAATATAATTACATTAGATTATCCATCTTTGTTGGCTATATCTGATATTACCGTTCGAGCAACGGACGATGATGGTCTTTTTGTGGAACAGACCTTTACCGTTAATGTTGTTGATGCCCCGGTGGTACTGTACAGGGTAAATTCCGGTGGGAGTGTAATCACAGCGATAGACGACAATATGGATTGGGGTGTCGACACCCCGGGCAATTTATCCCCTTATTTGTTGGAACCGGGCACCAATAATATATCAAGTTTTCCAATAACGAGCTATACGGCGGAGGTGGACCAGGGGACGACACCGCTGGCTATATTCCAGACCGAGCGCAGCGACAATTTAGCGGGGACGCCCAATATGGCCTATTCCTTTCCTGTTCAGGAAAGTGGAAAATATGAAATCCGGTTGTATTTTGGTAATGGTTGGTCTGGCACCTCCCAACCGGGAGAACGCATCTTTGACGTTTCAATTGAGGGTATAATATTCCCTAAATTAAACAATCTTGATCTTTCCGGTACCTATGGCCATCAGGTGGGCACTGTGATCGCCCATATCGTGAACGTGACCGATGGCTCTATAGATATTGAGTTTTTGCACGATGTGGTTCAAAACCCAATAATAAGGGGAATCGAAATATTGGATACATTTGATTCCCAAACACCGATATATTTGGATGCCATTACTGATCAACTAAGTATTGAGGGAGAGCAATTGGATGGAAGCTTGGGGATTACTGCAGTGGGAGGTGACGGCAATTTGGAGTATACGGCCTTGGGACTTCCCCCAGGGGTGTTCATTGAACCCACCAATGGGCAGATCGGAGGGACCATAGGTACGGGCGCGGCATTGGGCAGCCCATACAGTGTCACTATTACTGTGGACGATAGCGACAATGAAACCAATGATGCGGAAAGTATTGTTTTTATATGGGAAGTTCTGGACAGTGCCCCCAGTGGTGCCAGCTGGTTCGACAAGGACGAAAACGAGGGGTATACCGAGCGCCATGAGTGCTCGTTGGTACAGGCCGGAGATAGATTTTACCTTATGGGGGGCAAGGAAAGCACCCGGACCATAGATATTTATGATTACAAGACGGATTCATGGACGCCATTGGTGGATTCGGCCCCTGCGAATCTCCACCATTTCCAGGCCACCGAGTACCAGGGCCTGATCTGGGTGATAGGCGCGTTTGACGGCTTTGGGTTCCCTTCCGAGCCACCGGCCGCATCGATATGGATCTTCGATCCCTCGACACGGCTATGGATCAAGGGTCCCGATATCCCAGCCAACAGGAGACGGGGTGCGGCGGGACTGGTGGTCCACAACGATAGGTTCTATATAGTGGGGGGCAACACCATAGGCCACAACGGGGGCTATGTGAGCTGGTTCGACGAGTACGACCCGGCAACGGGTACCTGGACCCCATTGGCGGATGCGCCACATTCAAGGGACCATTTCCATGCAGCGGTTATCGGTGACAAGCTCTATGCCGCCGGGGGACGATTGTCCGGTGGGCCCGAGGGCACTTTCAAGCCCTTGGTCCCGGAAGTGGACGTTTACGACTTTACCTCCGGTACATGGGGGGCACTGCCATCGGAGCAGAACATACCCACGCCCAGGGGCGGATCGGCCACAGCTGTTTTCGATGGCAAGTTGGTGGTCATCGGGGGAGAGGTATTCGACGATATGGTTTACGGTACATTGACCAAAGATGCCCTTAAGGTAACGGAACAGTACGACCCGTCCACGGGGACATGGACCCGGTTGGCGGACATGAACCATGAGCGCCACGGGACCCAGGCAATAGTATCGGGCGATGGCATCTTCATTTTGGCAGGCTCTCATAAAGTCGGGGGGGGCACCCAGAAGAACATGGAGTACTTTGGCACGGATGCCCCACAGGGCGCTCCAAGTATTGCCAGTACTTTATCGGCACCATCCTCTCTGGAAATAGGTGTGGGGTCATCGGCCAATTTTGACATTGGTGTTGCCAACGGAAATGTAGGGGTGTTTGTGAAATCAATGCAGCTATCCGGACCAAACGCCAATGAATTCAGTATTGTTTCCGGTGGGCTTACCAATGGTTTGATAAAGCCAAACACAACCCATTCCGTCACGGTTGCCTTTACAGGAAACGTTGAAGGGCAAACTGCAACACTTACCTTAAATTATAGCAATTCAGATCAACAAAATATAACATTAGTAAGTTCAGAATCTATCAATCAATTTCCAGTTGCAGTGGCAAGTGCAAACCAAAATTCTGGTAATTCACCCTTGACAGTAGCCTTCACGGGCAGCGGTTCCACGGACGATATAGGGATAGCAAGTTATTTATGGGAATTCGGGGATGTAGCGAGAAGCACCTCTACGGAAGCGGATCCAAGTTTCGAATTCACAGATCCAGGGGTGTACACGGTCACCTTGACCGTTGCCGACGATGGAGGCCTGACCAACTCGACCACTTTGGAGATCACGGTGAACACGCCCAACGGTGCGCCTGTGGCCGTGGCCAGCTCGGATGTATCCAGTGGGGATGCACCGTTGACGGTAGCCTTTACGGGCAGCGGTTCCTCGGACGATATAGGGATAGCGGGTTATCTATGGGAATTCGGTGACGTGGTGGGAAGTACCTCCACGGATGCGGATACTAGTTTTGAATTCACAGAAGTAGGAGTGTACACGGTCACCTTGACCGTTACCGATGACGGTGGCCTGACCAACTCGACCACTTTGGAGATCACGGTGAACACGCCCAACGGTGCGCCTGTGGCCGTGGCCAGCTCGGATGTATCCAGTGGGGATGCACCGTTGACGGTAGCCTTCACGGGCAGCGGTTCCACGGACGATATAGGGATAGCAAGTTATTTATGGGAATTCGGGGATGTAGCGGGAAGCACCTCTACGGAAGCGGATCCAAGTTTCGAATTCACGGATCCAGGGGTGTACACGGTCACCTTGACCGTTGTCGATGACGGTGGACTGACCAACTCGACCACTTTGGAGATCACGGTGAACACGCCCAACGGTGCGCCGGTGGCCGTGGCATCATCGGACGTTTCCATTGGCGATGCCCCCTTGACGGTAGCCTTCACAGGGAGCGGTTCCTCGGACGATATAGGGATAGCGGGTTATCTATGGGAATTCGGTGACGTGGTGGGAAGTACCTCCACGGATGCGGATACTAGTTTTGAATTCACAGAAGTAGGAGTGTACACGGTCACCTTGACCGTTACCGATGACGGTGGACTGACCAACTTGACCACTTTGGAGATCACGGTAAACACGCCCAACGGTGCGCCCGTGGCGGTGGCATCATCGGACGTTTCCATTGGCGATGCCCCCTTGACGGTAGCCTTCACAGGGAGCGGTTCCAAGGACGATATAGGGATAGCGAGTTATTTATGGGAATTCGGTGACGTAGCGGGAAGCACCTCTACGGAAGCGGATCCCAGTTTCGAATTTACGGATCCAGGGGTGTACACGGTCACCTTGACCGTTGCCGACGATGGAGGCCTGACCAACTCGACCACTTTGGAGATCACGGTGAACACGCCCAACGGGGCACCCGTGGCGGTGGCATCATCGGACGTTTCCATTGGCGATGCCCCCTTGACGGTAGCCTTCACAGGGAGCGGTTCCACGGACGATGTGGGGATAGCGAGTTATTTATGGGAATTCGGGGATGTAGCGGGAAGCACTTCCACGGAAGCGGATCCCAGTTTCGAATTTACGGATTCAGGGGTGTACGCGGTCACCTTGACCGTTACCGATGACGGTGGACTGACCGGCTCGACCACCTTGGAAATCACGGTGAATGACCCGGTCGATCCAAACAATAAAGCGCCGGTGGCTGCAATTACTGCCAATCCAATTAATGGTATCGCACCTTTGCCCGTACTCTTTAGTGCTGAAAATTCTACAGATGATAAAGGAATAGTACGATATGAGTGGGACTTTGATGATGGAACAACGTCTTCCATAAGGACCAATGGTTCAGCATTTAGCCATACGTTCACCCAAGCGGGTACTTACCAAGTAGTATTAACGGTAACCGATGAAGAAGGTTTAATAGGTACAGCTACGATGACGATAACCATATCTGAAACGAATTTGGCACCAAATGCCGTTGCCACCGCAACTCCCCTAGAAGGAAGCGCCCCCTTGGAAGTTGCTTTCGATGGATCTGCTTCCACGGATGATATAGGGATAATCTCCTATACTTGGGATTTTGGAGATGGTACAACTTCAAATGAAACCAGTCCATCGCACACTTATGGATTTGCTGGTGAGTTCGATGTGGTATTAACAGTTTCGGATGGAGAGTTTATGGATACAGCTGAAATTACTATTGTAATTATAGACAATGTCCCAACTGAAGTAGGGAATTTTGATGCCATGGCGGCTCTTAATCCTGTGGTTGATGGTATTGCTAACATAATTATGGTAAGTGAACCAATAGACGATTTTATAACCATTGTTTATTTACATGATGCCAGTGGTAGATATATTAGGGGTCATATTGCACAAACAATTTATGAAGCAGGAACTTATAAAATTCCAACGTATGGTTTAAGAAGTGGTATTTATTTTGTGACCTTATTGACAGAAAAAGGAGAGGCCTTAGGCTTGAAAATCATGGTGAACAATTAAATAATTCAATTATTTTTTAGTGGCTAACATTAATTGGTTAGCCCTTTTGTTTTTTTATAAAAAAATTAGTGTTTTTTCGATACTCCTTTTTTGTGCTTAATCGAAGAATAACGTCGATTAATCGGAATTACAATATAAATTTCTTAGTATTTTTACTATTGTTTTTATATTTAATCAGCATTATAAATGCACACCTATTTATAGTTAGTTCCCCAATTACTTTTAGTTCCCCAATAACTTTTTCTAACAATATAAGTTATGGGAAACAACTACCTACAAAGAATCACGCTTTTCTTTTTGCCAATAATTTTCTTTTTGGGAATATTTGGTATTGCAAACACAAACGCCCAGGTAAATTTCACCCAGGGTTCCCTTGACTTCAATGGGAATGTTGGGATAGACCGTGGCACGTCCATGATGTTCGGTCCCGATGGCCGTCTCTATGTAGTGGAGTACAAGGGTTCCATAAAGGTCTTCACGATACAGCGCAACGGTCCCGGCGATTATGTGGTGCTGGATACTGAAGTCCTGACCCAGGTCCATCAGATTCAGAACCATAACGACGATGGCTCGTTATATTCTGGCACGACCAGGGAGAAGACGGGCCTCACGGTTGCCGGAACGGCCACCAATCCCGTGCTCTATGTCACTTCCAGCGATGTCCGTGTCGGTGGCGGCTCTGGTGGTGGCAATGGAGATCTTGGACTGGACACGAACTCGGGCGTCATCACCCGTTTTTCCTGGAACGGCACTTCTTGGGATGTTGTCGATCTTGTCCGCGGGCTTCCCCGCTCGGAGGAGAACCATGCCACCAATGGCCTGGAATTCGTAAGTGTGGGGGGCAGGGACTACCTGATCGTGGCCTCAGGGGGCCATACCAATGCAGGTGCCCCGTCCAAAAATTTTGCACACCTGACCGAATTTGCGCTATCTGCGGCCATTCTTTCGGTGGACCTGACCATGCTCAACGGCATGCCCGTTCTGAACGATAACGGCCGGAGTTATATATATGACCTCCCGACCCTGGACGATCCTACACGGCCCAATGTGAACGGCATAACGGATCGTGACGCTCCGGGCTACAATGGAATAGATGTGAACGACCCTTGGGGGGGCAACGATGGCCTCAACCAGGCCATGGTGGTCCCTGGCGGGCCTGTGCAGGTGTTCTCTCCCGGGTACCGTAATGCCTACGATCTGGTGGTGACCGATGGCGGGGCAGTGTATGTTACCGACAATGGCGCCAATGGTGGCTGGGGCGGTTTCCCTATGAACGAGGGAATGTCTGGCACGGTTACCAACGATTATGACCCATCGGAGCCCGGCAGTGGCTCGTCCTCGGGAGGGGAGGCCATAAACAATGAGGACCACCTTAGCCTTGTGACCACCGATATACAGAACTACAGTTTTGGAAGTTTCTATGGGGGACACCCCAACCCTGTAAGGGCCAACCCCACTGGGGCGGGCCTCTATACAACGCCCTCCCAGAGCGGTATCTCAGGAGCGGAGTTCAGGACCCTTATTTATGACCCGAGCAGTCCGGGCCCTGGGTTCACCGACGATCCGAGCAAGGCACTGCCTGCAAACTGGCCACCGGTGCAGGTGGCCAATCCGGAGGAAGGTGACTGGCGCGGCCCTGGGATTGACAATCCAGATGGCCCAGAGGACTCCCTGGTGACCATATGGGATACGAACACCAATGGCATTGACGAGTACACCGCTACCAACTTCAACGGGGCGATGAAGGGGAACCTCATTGCCGGCAAGAGCGGGGGCATATTGTGGAGGGTGGAGCTAAAGGCAGATGGGAGCCTTCAAGCGCTCACGCAACTTGCCAATATAGGCGGGGTCACCACTTTGGGGGTTACCTGTAACAGTGATTCGGATCCCTTTCCAGGCACGATATGGGCCGCCCCTTTTGACAATACCATTAAGGTGCTCGAGCCCCAGGACATTGTGGCCTGTCTGGTTCCGGGCGATCCTGGTTACGATGCCAGTGCGGATTATGACAGTGATGGTTATACCAACCAGGACGAGCAGGACAATGGGACGGATCCCTGTAACGGGGGTTCCCAGCCCAATGATTTTGACAAATCGGCCGGTGCTCCCCTGGTCTCGGACCTTAACGATATGGACGATGACGACGATGGCATATCGGATGCCATGGACCCGTTCCAACTTGGTGATCCGAACAATGGGGGCAGTGACGCCTTTGCCCTGCCGGTGGACAACGAACTGTTCAACGGGGATGGGCTGGGGGGCTATCAGGGCCTTGGCCTTACGGGGCTGATGAACAATGGGGCTTCCGGCCCCAACTGGCTTGATTGGTTGGACGATAGGGACAATGGCCCTAACCCCAACGATATTTTGGGTGGGGCCATCGGGGCGATGACCATGCAGATGACCTCCGGGACGGCCCTGGGAGGATCCAATACCCAGGAGAAGGGCTTCCAGTACGGGGTACAGGTGGACCAGAATACGGGGGTCTTTACGGTTTCCAGTGCCATAACAAATTTCAACGATCCCTTACAGTTATACGGGAATACCAGTGCCCCGAATGGGGAGCTGGGGATATTCATAGGGGACGGAACCCAGTCAAATTATATAAAGTTCGTGATCACCAAAGCGGGACTTACGGCCCAACAGGAGATAGATGATTTGTCCCAACCACCCATTACCCTAGCCATTGCTTCGGGAAACCGTCCCAATAACGGTTCTACATTTTATTTTGTGGTGGACCCTTCGAACGGGGAGGTGGTTCTGGAATATGCCTTCGATGGGGGGGCAAGGGCCCTACTGGGGACGATCACGGCCCAAGGGAACGTCCTGTCGGCCATCCAGCAAGCAGGGACGGATCTGGCCGTGGGCATGATCGGCACGTCCAATGCCCCAGATGTGGAACTGGAAGGCACATGGGATTTTTTAAGGATCCAGAACGGTCAACCGTTCATCGCACAGAAACTTCCCGATATGACTAGAAATATAGGTTCTGGGGACTATGAGTTCAACTTGAACGAATTTTTTGGGGACGACGGAGGTTTGGGTAACCTGGTCTTTACTGTTATTAACAATACTGATTCTCGGATAACGGCCTTTATAAATGGGAGTAAGCTCACTTTGGGCTTTCCCTCCATAGCGGCGGTTTCGGACATTACCGTTCGAGCAACGGACGATGATGGTCTTTTTGTGGAACAGACCTTTACCGTTAATGTTGTTGATGCCCCGGTGGTACTGTACAGGGTAAATTCCGGTGGGAGTGTAATCACAGCGATAGACGACAATATGGATTGGGGTGTCGACACCCCGGGCAATTTATCCCCTTATTTGTTGGAACCGGGCACCAATAATATATCAAGTTTTCCAATAACGAGCTATACGGCGGAGGTGGACCAGGGGACGACACCGCTGGCTATATTCCAGACCGAGCGCAGCGACAATTTAGCGGGGACGCCCAATATGGCCTATTCCTTTCCTGTTCAGGAAAGTGGAAAATATGAAATCCGGTTGTATTTTGGTAATGGTTGGTCTGGCACCTCCCAACCGGGAGAACGCATCTTTGACGTTTCAATTGAGGGTATAATATTCCCTAAATTAAACAATCTTGATCTTTCCGGTACCTATGGCCATCAGGTGGGCACTGTGATCGCCCATATCGTGAACGTGACCGATGGCTCTATAGATATTGAGTTTTTGCACGATGTGGTTCAAAACCCAATAATAAGGGGAATCGAAATATTGGATACATTTGATTCCCAAACACCGATATATTTGGATGCCATTACTGATCAACTAAGTATTGAGGGAGAGCAATTGGATGGAAGCTTGGGGATTACTGCAGTGGGAGGTGACGGCAATTTGGAGTATACGGCCTTGGGACTTCCCCCAGGGGTGTTCATTGAACCCACCAATGGGCAGATCGGAGGGACCATAGGTACGGGCGCGGCATTGGGCAGCCCATACAGTGTCACTATTACTGTGGACGATAGCGACAATGAAACCAATGATGCGGAAAGTATTGTTTTTATATGGGAAGTTCTGGACAGTGCCCCCAGTGGTGCCAGCTGGTTCGACAAGGACGAAAACGAGGGGTATACCGAGCGCCATGAGTGCTCGTTGGTACAGGCCGGAGATAGATTTTACCTTATGGGGGGCAAGGAAAGCACCCGGACCATAGATATTTATGATTACAAGACGGATTCATGGACGCCATTGGTGGATTCGGCCCCTGCGAATCTCCACCATTTCCAGGCCACCGAGTACCAGGGCCTGATCTGGGTGATAGGCGCGTTTGACGGCTTTGGGTTCCCTTCCGAGCCACCGGCCGCATCGATATGGATCTTCGATCCCTCGACACGGCTATGGATCAAGGGTCCCGATATCCCAGCCAACAGGAGACGGGGTGCGGCGGGACTGGTGGTCCACAACGATAGGTTCTATATAGTGGGGGGCAACACCATAGGCCACAACGGGGGCTATGTGAGCTGGTTCGACGAGTACGACCCGGCAACGGGTACCTGGACCCCATTGGCGGATGCGCCACATTCAAGGGACCATTTCCATGCAGCGGTTATCGGTGACAAGCTCTATGCCGCCGGGGGACGATTGTCCGGTGGGCCCGAGGGCACTTTCAAGCCCTTGGTCCCGGAAGTGGACGTTTACGACTTTACCTCCGGTACATGGGGGGCACTGCCATCGGAGCAGAACATACCCACGCCCAGGGGCGGATCGGCCACAGCTGTTTTCGATGGCAAGTTGGTGGTCATCGGGGGAGAGGTATTCGACGATATGGTTTACGGT
Source organism: Sediminicola sp. YIK13 (assembly GCF_001430825.1). Classification (GTDB taxonomy): domain Bacteria; phylum Bacteroidota; class Bacteroidia; order Flavobacteriales; family Flavobacteriaceae; genus Sediminicola. Next base: position 555,447 of record NZ_CP010535.1, read on the forward strand.
ACATTGACCAAAGATGCCCTTAAGGTAACGGAACAGTACGACCCGTCCACGGGGACATGGACCCGGTTGGCGGACATGAACCATGAGCGCCACGGGACCCAGGCAATAGTATCGGGCGATGGCATCTTCATTTTGGCAGGCTCTCATAAAGTCGGGGGGGGCACCCAGAAGAACATGGAGTACTTTGGCACGGATGCCCCACAGGGCGCTCCAAGTATTGCCAGTACTTTATCGGCACCATCCTCTCTGGAAATAGGTGTGGGGTCATCGGCCAATTTTGACATTGGTGTTGCCAACGGAAATGTAGGGGTGTTTGTGAAATCAATGCAGCTATCCGGACCAAACGCCAATGAATTCAGTATTGTTTCCGGTGGGCTTACCAATGGTTTGATAAAGCCAAACACAACCCATTCCGTCACGGTTGCCTTTACAGGAAACGTTGAAGGGCAAACTGCAACACTTACCTTAAATTATGGTACATCGTCCTCCATTTCAATTTCATTAAATAGTTCAGTCAATCCTAATACGAATACCTCTCCTACGGCCGTAGCCGGCACCATGAGTCCGACCAGTGGTGATGCCCCGTTGAGCGTGGATTTTGATGGCAGTGGCTCAAATGATCCGGAGGACGGAACGGTATTGAGCTACGACTGGGATTATGGTGACGGTGTTGGAACGTCGGCCCTTGCAGATCCGCCTCCCTATACTTATAACACAACAGGCACCTACAATGCGATCCTTACCGTTACGGACAGTGGTGGCTTGCAGGATACGGACAATGTGACCATTCAAGTAAATGATCCAAACCAGAACGGAGTAATAAGTTTTACCCTTGTAGATGCGGACCTGGATGTGGATATCCCTGAAACCTTGTCAAACAACCAACAGATCAACGTTTCTACTACCCAAGGTAAGACCCTAAGTATTCGGGCCAATACGAACCCCGCAACGGTGGGGAGTGTCCGTTTAACATTATCTGGCCCTGTGAACAACGGTCGTACCGAGAATGTGGCACCCTATGCACTGTTAGGTGACAGCAGTGGCAATTATTTAGGCGTGCCATTTCCATTGGGCAACTATACCATTACCGCAACGGCCTATAGTGGCTCCAGTCTCAGCGGTACAAACCTTGGTACATTATCGGTGATGTTCTCAATTGTGGATCAGGGAGGGGGCAATTTTCCCCCGACAGCTGTAGCTGATGCGACGAGTCCGACCAGTGGTGATGCCCCGTTGAGCGTAGATTTTGATGGCAGTGGTTCCAATGACTCCGAGGATGCGGCATCGGATTTGATCTATGCCTGGAATTTTGGCGACGGTGTAGGAGTCTCCGCCATTGCAGATCCACCTCCCTATACCTATAATACACCAGGCACCTACAATGCAATCCTTACCGTTACGGACACTGGAGGCTTACAAGATTCGGACAATATAAGCATACAAGTAAATAACTCCAATCAGAACGCCATAGTGAGCCTGACGCTGGTAGATGCGGATGTGGATATGGATATATTAAATTTAACAAACAACCAACAGATCAATGCCGCTTCTACGCAAGGCAAGGCCCTTAGTATAAGGGCAAATACTAACCCTTCAATTGTGGGAAGTGTTCGATTATCTATATCAGGACCTGTGAACAACGGCCGTACAGAGAATGTTGCACCTTATGCACTATTTGGAGATGGCGGAGGTAATTATTCAGGGGTTCCTTTCCCCTTGGGCGACTATACAGCAAGTGCTACGGCCTATAGTGGTTCCAATCTCAGCGGAACGAATCTAGGCACAATGACTGTTCCTTTCTCAATAGCGGATCAAGGAGGGGGTAATTTACCTCCGACTGCCGTAGCTGCTGCGACAAGTCCTACCAATGGTGACGCCCCGCTGATTGTAGATTTTGATGGCAGTACCTCAAATGATCCGGAGGATGAGGCTTTGAATTTGATCTATGCATGGGATTTTGGTGACGGTGTTGGAACATCGGCTGTTGCAGATCCATCTCCTTATACTTATAATACTCCAGGCAACTACAATGCGATCCTAACCGTTACTGATACTGGTGGCCTACAGGATTCGGACAATATAAACATACAGGTGAATAATCCGAGCCAGAACGGTGTATTAAGTTTTACCCTTGTAGATGCAGGTCAGGATGTGGATATGTTCAATTTAACCAACAACCAACAGATTGTAGAAACAACCTCCCAAGGAAAGACCCTAAGTATACGGGCCAATACAAATCCGGCAACAGTAGGGAGTGTCCGACTTACGCTATCTGGCCCAGTAAACAATGGCCGAACTGAGAACGTGGCACCGTATGCTCTGTTCGGTGACAGTGGCGGTAATTATTCCGGTGTTCCATTCCCATTGGGCAACTATACCATGACAGCAACGGCATATAGTGGTTCCAACCTCAGTGGCTCAAATCTTGGCAGTCTTACGCAAACATTCTCGATTGTAAGTACAGCAAAAGGAAGTACAGATGGCGCTACAACATCCTTTGATTCAGGAAACAATAGTAAAAAAATACACACACTAAGACATTACCCTAACCCATCATCAGTGAGATCTGAGATCGCGATTTCCGATCCCTTACTCATAGTAAAGGATATTTATATCCGTGATATCGGTGGTAGATTGGTTGCCCAATTTGATGCTGGTGAAATGAAAATTGGAGAAGGTGTTTATGAGTTTAATGTTACGGGTCTTGAAGACGGGATTTACTTGGTCAGCCTGATGAATGGTTCAGCCGTAATTATGAATTATAAACTAGTAGTTAGAAAGTAATTTTATACTATCAGAATGATTAATAAAAAGATTGGATGGTTCTATCAATGAGAGGTAGCATTAATTCCAATTGATTATTGGTAAGTTTAATTTCTTTTAAACTTTGCAATTGATGCATATTGTGCACGTCTGAGGCTACAAAATCTATAAGTCCTTCATCCAAAAGGTGAAGGGCTTTCTTTTGCACATCTTTCCCATAAAATTCACTTAATGACAGCAGGTTCATCTGGAATAGGATTCCCTTTTTTTTGTATTTCTTAAATTTTGAGGATTTAAGTTGAAGAAAATTATATCGTTCTGGATGGGCAAGTATGGGAAAGAAACGTTTAGACGCAATTTTTTGGATAGCCTCTTCAAAATTTATGGAAGGTTGTAAATAGGACATCTCCACCAGAAGATAATTTTTTCGTAACGGCATCATTTCAGATTTGTCCAATAAAGTTTCAAAATTGGCGTCTATCATATGTTCTGCAGCCACATCAAACGAAACATGTTTTAGGTCATTGGCATACATACCTTTTTTTAATTTTTCCAGTGAGGTATGTATGGTTTCAGTGGTGTTGGGATAATAGTTATCCATAATATGGGGCGTTGCAATGAAGTTTTGTACCCCAAATTCAGAAAATGACTTTATTAATTCTATAGATTCTTCAACTGTTTTTGCACCATCATCTATACCCGGAAGAATATGGTTGTGCATGTCCACAAAATTCTCCAAATAATCTACCAGAAATTTTTTCTTACTAAAGAATTCAAACATCAACTGAAATTTTCTTTGCAAAAATAGTGTTTCTGTTTAGATTTTGTAGGGAGATATAATAAAGATAAAAGCTCATATTTTTGAATCCATTTTTATGGTACATTTGTTTCATTATCTACAAATAATAACCTATAATAGAAGGAATGAATCTTGACATTCTAAAATAATATGGTTAAAGCGACCTGCTTTTATAGTAGAAACAACTAACTAATTTTAAGTCAATTATATTACACTTTGAAATCAAAAAAATCTCAAACACTACTTAAGGAAGATAATACAAAAAGGAAGTTCTTGGTTGTATCCCGTTGGGGAGAATCACTGGATATAGCCTATGCCATCTCGATGGAAGGCCATACGGTAAAGATGTATATTGAAGACAAGCCTTCCCGGGAAATAGGGTATGGCTTTGTACAAAAAGTCAAGGATTGGCAAAAGCATATCGAATGGGCGGATATCTTCATCTTTGATTATACGGGTTACGGAAAGGTTTGTTCTGAATTAAGGGCTGCTGGTAAATTGGTCATAGGAGGTACGGAATATACGGACAAGCTAGAATTGGACCGTAATTTTGGACAGGATGAGTTAAAGCGACATAAAATTAAGGTTTTGCCCTTCAAAGAATTTTTCAGCTTCCAGGAAGCCATAGATTATGTGAAGTCGCACCCCAATGCCTATGTCATCAAGCCCATGGGTGAGACATCGGAATATAAGCAATTGTTGTTTGTAGGAAGTGATGATGAAGGATTGGATGTGATAAGGGTATTAAAGGCTTATGAAAAATCATGGGGTGATGATTTTGGTAACTTCCAATTGCAGAAGAAAGTAAAAGGAGTGGAAGTGTCGGCATCAGCTTTTTTTAATGGTAAGGAATTTTTGGAACCCATAAATATTACATTCGAACACAAAAAATTATTTCCTAAGGAGCTCGGGGTTTCCACAGGGGAAATGGGGTCAAGCATGTTTTGGACCAAGGATTCTCCAATTTTTGAAGCTACGCTGCGGAAATTCGAAGCGACATTGGTCAAACAGAAATTCGTGGGCCATATAGATATCAACTGTATTGTGAATGGAAATGGAATATATCCCTTGGAGTTTACGTCTCGTTTCGGATATCCACAGATATTCATACAAAGAGCTGGAATAACAGAACCTATTGGTCAAATGTTCTATAAAATAGCGTCAGGCCAAAAATTTAAGATCCAAGTTAAAAAAGGGTTTCAAGTAGGGGCATTTTTGGTAGTGCCTCCATTCCCGTATGAAGACAAAAAAACCTTTGAACTGTTCTCGAAAGATTCGGTCATCGTCTTTAAGAAAGATTCCAAAGAAGGGGTGCACCCAATGCATCTTAAAAACATCAATGAGGAATGGTTGATCACCGGAAATACGGGTATCGCTCTTTTGGTTACGGGAACTGCACTTACCATGAGAGATGCCCAGAAAATGATGCAAAATAGAATCAGTAATATTATCATAAACAATGTGTATTACAGGACGGACATAGGTGATCGGTGGTTGGAAGATTCCGATAAACTATGGTCTTGGGGCCTACTGTAAGAACAATACGTTATTTCGATGAAACTTAAAGAAGTAAATCAAAGGCCTAATGATTATTTTAAAATCCTTCCACAGGATTGGCAGGAGATTATACGTACACTTTGGGAAAAAGTCAAAGAAACATCAACCATATATGCAATTGTAGAGGAAGATTCAATTATTGCAGGCGGAATTGTCTTTACAGAAAAACTACCAGAAATGACTAAGTTCGAACTTGAACGAGGTCAGCCATTTTTCGATATAGGTTTTGGGTATATCGGTTTTTTATGGGTTACCGAAAACAGAAGAAATGAACAACTTGGCTCAAAATGGCTTTCGCTTTTAAAAAAGCAAGATCTAAAACAGGGTTATTGGCTAACGATAGAGGATGAAGGCTTGAAAAAGTTCTACGAGAAAAATGGATTTAAAACCATTGCCCAGAGTGAGGACAAAGAAAATTTGGAGTGGTTATGTGTTTATGAACCAGATATCAAGTAATAAAAAAAAGGGGCTACTTAAAATAGCCCCTTTTTTCATTAAAGATTTCATATTATAATTTTTTCACGTATTTGGTGAGGATCACAATTTGCTGTCCGTCCACTTTTCCTTCTATATATTCAGCATTTTCATGGTCCAAAGAGACCCTTCTGACAGCAGTTCCCCTCTTGGCAACCATACTGGAGCCTTTTACAGGCAAATCCTTTATAAGAACCACACTATCCCCGACTTCGATAATTACTCCATTACTGTCCCTGTGGATGATTTGATCCTCAGAGGGAGCTCCTTCTCCAGTTGCTTTGGCCCATTCCAGAACTTCTTCTTCCAAATACATCATATCCAAGAGATCCTGTGGCCAACCTAAACCTCTTAATCTAGAAAGCATGCGCCATGCAACGACTTGTACGGGGGTTTGTTCACTCCACATGCTATCGTTTAGACAACGCCAATGATTGGCATCCATGGCATCCGGATTTTCAATTTGTTCCCTACAGGTCCCACAAACCAAAATACTTTCATCCAATCCTCCATTTTTCTGTGATGCAACTTCATATACACTAAGGTTTTCCGAATTTGAACAGAGTTCGCACTTAGAATCGCTTCGTTTATATAAATCTCTTTCTAAACTCATTTAAATTATTTTAGAAGGTAAAAGTACTCCAAATGATTGAAAACCATTTCATAGGAGAAAGCATAATTATTTTAATACTATTTGTTTATAAGTTCTATGGTTTCAGCTTTTTTAATGCAGATATGGATGATATTTTTAACCTTTTTAAAATTCAATGAAGCAGCTGGAAATAGGGGATAAAGTATATAATATTCACAGGGATGGTTTTAATGATTTCCAACGATACACATTTTCGGAGGTTGTAAGACTGACCAAAACATTGGCAGTTCTGGAAAATGGTGTCCGATTGACCAACCAACCCAAAACATCTTGGATCAGTGAGGATATATGCTATTCTGTATATAGGGATTATTGGACGTATTGGCATCTGACATCTGAGAAAGCAATTCAAAATGCTATAGCCGAGAATGAAAAAATAGCTGCCTATGATTGGTTTGAGTCCAAAGAATTTAGTTTGAAGGAGAAACAATTTATATATAGACAATTTCAAGAAATGGAAAAGTCAAAGCAAATAGAGGTCTGTCATGCAGAAGAAAAAAAGCATAAGAATACTCTATAAGGTAATTCATTGATGATGCCCTTGCTGTTTTGAATGCAGCCGAATAAAAGTGATACTTTTAATTGAGAGAATTACGTATCTTCTACCTTTAAATTTATGCCCTATGAAAAAACAGTTACTACCCTTAGCATTCCTATTGTTCGTTTTTAATCTTGTACTTGGCCAAGAAGAAACTGTTACAACTGTTCAACCTAAGTACCAAAAGGAAATGGATAAGCTTGTCAAAAAGAAAAGTATACAGCAAGCTTTTTTACACATTGATGAATTGGAACCCGACACCCATAAAAACTTGGTGGAATTGACCGAGATTCCTGCGCCTCCTTTTATGGAGCATAAACGTGCGGAACGGTTTAGTGAAATGTTGAAAGAAGCCGGTGCCGATAGGGTATGGATTGATGAAGTTGGAAATGTATTGGCGTTGAGAAAAGGAAAGGACAGTACTAAAACTATTGCTTTGGATGCCCATTTGGATACAGTTTTCCCTGAAGGTACAGATGTCTTGGTAAAGATGGTTGGGGATACCCTTTATGCACCAGGAGTAGGGGATGACACCCGTGGTTTGGTAATGGTCTTAACCATTTTAAAAGCTATGAACAGTGCCAATATTAAAACCACTTCAGATGTATTGTTGGTTGGAACAGTGGGAGAAGAAGGATTGGGTGATTTAAGGGGAGTAAAACACTTATTCAAAAAAAACGAACCTAAAATTGATTCTTGGATCGCTATTGATGGCGGGGAATTGGGAAGGATAAATAATCAGGCCTTAGGATCTTATCGTTATAAGATTACTTTTAAAGGACCTGGAGGACATTCGTGGGGAGCTTTTGGTTTGGCCAATCCACATCATGCTGCGGGTAGGGCAGTGGCCTATTTTGATGATGCAGCTAGATCATATACCTCCTCTGGCCCCAAAACCAGTTATAATATTGGCAGAATAGGTGGTGGTACTTCCATTAATTCCATCCCCTTTGAGTCTTGGATGGAAGTAGATATGAGGTCGGTGAGTCCAGACCGACTTATAGAAATTGAAGAAATATTGATCACCGAGACAAATCGGGCTTTGGAGGATTATAATAAAATGGTGGATAAAGGGCCAAAATTATCTGTGGATATAGAAAAAATAGGTGACCGTCCATCTGGAGAACTTTCTCCGGAATTACCTCTAATTCAAAGATCTATGGCAGCGACAAAAGCCTTTAAAACAGAACCTTTCTTAACAAGGGGATCCACGGATTCCAATATTCCAATTTCTTTGGGAATACCTGCGGTTACTTTAGGAAGAGGTGGTAAGGCAGGAGGAGCACATTCCTTGGGAGAATGGTGGGTAAATGACAAAACTGGACCTGAATCCATAAAATTGGCGCTTTTGATTTTGGTTTCAGAAGCCGGACTGGAATAGGTTTCCATATGAATCAACTATTCCCAAAACACCCTATTCCAATAAAATTGGTATAGGGTGTTTTGTTTATTGATTACTCAGTCTTATAAAATGGCGTCGATAATTCTTTAAAACTCTTTATCGTTTAATGATCTTAAAGTTCTGCCTTATGGTACTTCCCTGTACATTTAGAATGTATGTACCCTGTGCCAATAAACTTAAATCTACGGGAATATACCGTGATGATCCAATAGCCTGTTTTTGCTTAAATAAGGTACTTCCATCGGGACTTAATACAAAAACTGTGACCTCTTGGTCCAATCCTGGGATATAAAGGTTGGTAAGACCCTGGGTAGGGTTTGGATAGCCCGATACCCTTTCAGGAACAAAAATCTCTTTGAAGTATTTACCCTGACAGTCCCATTCTGTAAATACCTGTACTTTATTTAACCCTGTTGGCAGTGTGGTATTGAATTCATTGGAGTAGACCTCATGGATTTCTCCATTGATCATAACAAGGTATTTATCCGATCCAGACATCCGAATGATCAATTCCCTACTATCTTTGTCTATGGTGGTCTCAGCACTAATTTCCCTTCGCTCTTCTATATTTACTTCATAGCATTGCTGAAAATCCCCTACATCCAATACTGTAAAACAAATTTCGTAGAGGCCAGTAGATAATCCTTCTATCATCATCGTACGGGATAATTTAGGATCCATTGTAATTGGATTTTTCCCATTTATAGAGACCAAATAGGTGTGTGAGATATCCTCAACCCCAATGGAAAGCGAGCCTTCGTTCAGCAAAGTACAGGTGGGGGCCATCACATTAACGTTAAAGTTAGTGGGAGGAAGGGTAAACTTTTTACAGCCATCGGCATCAATTAAGCTTCCCAGTGGAGAATTGGAGCATTGGTCCAATTCATTTGGGACACCATCTCCATCCAGGTCACCATCACAGAGATCACCTATGCCATCATTGTCAAAGTCAGCTTGATCAGGATTAAAGACCGAGATGCAATTATCTGTTTCATCAGGGATACCATCTCCATCACTATCAAATGCCAATAGCAAAATGGAAATAGTTGAATTTGCTTGTTGTCCATTGACAGAAAATCCAACTATGGCAGTGCCGGCGTTTTGATCACTGGTAAGTATGGCAGAATAGCTACCATTTCCGTTGTCTGTAATGTTGGATATAATTCCTAGCGTTGTATTGATCTGTATAGTATCACCACCATTTTCCAAAGGATTTCCATTAAGATCCAAAAGCTGTACAGTAATTATTGCACTACTTGTTCCATCTGCCATAAGTTGCGAAACATTAGAGGTGATGGTAGAGTAATTAGTATCAGCGTTTCCGGGATACATGGTAATGTTCAAAGTCTGCATTCCAATTTCACCATTGATCATAAAACTAACTGTAGCGGTACCAATATTGGTTTCACTGGTCAATAGCGCGGTATAGGTTCCGTTTCCATTATCGGTGACATTGCTTAAAACGCCTAAAGTTGATGTAATTTCTATATTATCTCCTCCCGCGTCCAAAGCATTTCCGTAGGCGTCCAAGAGTTGTACCGTGATGTTTGCAAAACTGTTGCCATCAGCTACTAATTCATAAAAATCAGAGCTAATATTGGAACTGCTCGAATTGGCAAGTCCCGGGATGAAATCTATGAAAATGTAGTTAGCAGAGGAATTGCCGTTAATGCTGAATCCAACGGTTGCAGTTCCCGTTAAGGTACCACTAGTCAATATAGCGGTATAGGTACCATCCCCATTATCGGTAACATTGCCAAGGCTGCCCAAGGTTGATGTTAATCTAATGGTTTCTCCTCCTGTATTTAGGAGGTTTCCATTACTGTCCTTCAATTGTATGATTATGATTGCCGTACTGTTGCCACTGGCAACTAGTACAGAAACGTTAGAGCTTATTAAGGAATACATAGTATTTGGACTCCCTGTGGTCATTTGAATTGTCACTGTCTGTTGGGCAACATTCCCATTGATGCTAAATCCAACGGTGGCAGTTCCCGTTAAGGTGCCACTAGTCAATATAGCGGTATAGGTACCATCCCCATTATCGGTAACATTGCCAAGGCTGCCCAAGGATGATGTTAATCCAATGGTTTCTCCTCCTGTATTTAGGAGGTTTCCATTACTGTCCTTCAATTGTAAGGTTATAATTGCCGTACTACTCCCATTAGCAACTAGTACGGAAACGTTAGAGCTTATTAAGGAATACATAGTATTTGGACTCCCTGCGGTCATTTGAATTGTCACTGTCTGTTGGGCAACATCCCCATTGATGCTAAACCCCACCGTTGAAGAACCTGTACTGGTACTGGCCGTTAATATTGCGGTATACGTTCCGTCTCCATTATCAGTAACATTCTGAAGTGTACCCAAGGATGAGGTCAACTCAATGGTTTCACCCCCAGTATTTATGTAGTTCTCATTACTGTCTTTTAATTGAATAGTAATAGTGGCTATACTGCTGCCATCGGCAATTAGTTCCGTGACATCTGATGATATTGACGAATGTATAATGTCACTCACCCCAGGTATTAAATTAATGGTTGCTGTCTGTGCCCCAGTAACCCCATTAATGCTATATCCAACTGTAGCGATTCCTGCAACGGTGCTAGAAGTGAATACTGCCGTATAGGTACCATCCCCATTATCCAAGACATTACCAAGGGTGCCTAAGGAAGTGATCAATTCAATTGTTTCACCTCCTGTGTTAAGAAGGTTACCATTACTGTCCATTAATTGTATGGTGATGTTCGCAATACTGCTCCCATCTGCAATCAATTCACTTATATTAGAAGCAATAGTGGACAGTTCAGTATCAGCTGTCCCAGGAATAAAATCTACCTGAGTTGTTTGCTGTGCAGTTTCACCGTTGAGGCTAAATCCTAAAGTGGCAGTTCCTGTCTCGATAGCTGCTGTTAGTATGGCGGTATAGGTTCCGTCACCATTATCAGAGATATTTCCCAGTGTACCTAAAGATGTGGTAATGCTAATGTTCTGACCTCCCGTATTTATAAGGTTGCCATTGATGTCCTTTAATTGTACTGTAATATTAGTTGTGCTGCTCCCATTGGCTATTAGTTCGTTTAGATCCGCAAATATTAAAGAGGTTGTTGTATCTGCTGCCCCAGGAATGAATGCTACTTGTGTTGATTGCTCGGCAGTATCCCCGTTTATACTAAATCCAAGCACTGCGGTTCCCTGTGTTGAAGTGCTGGTAAGTAGTACAGAATAAGTTCCGTCCCCATTGTCCGTAACACTGCTTAAAGTTCCCAAAGAGGTAGTGATGACCACAGTTTCACCTCCCGTTGGGATAGGGATGTTATTTACATCCCTTAATTGGACAGTAATTGTAGCCGTGCTATTTCCGTTTGCGGTAATTTCAGAAATATTTGAAGTTATGGTCGAAGTGGTAAAGTCAATATTGCCAGGCACAAATTGAACAGAAGTTTTGGCAACGGCTAAGTTTCCATTAATACTAAAACCAAGTATGGCATTTCCAATTGCTGTTTCGCTGGTAAGCGTTGCACTATATGTGCCATCCCCATTATCGTTTACATTACCAACAGTTCCTAATGTCGAAGTAATTTCTACATTTTCACCACCACTTGATATGGTGTTTCCTTGAATATCAATAATTTGAACTATAATATTGGATGTGCTAATACCATCGGCCTCTATGGATTCGTTAGATGCCGTAATGGACGAGTTTAAGGTCAAAAGGCTTTGTAATGCTCCAACTAATGGGAAATTTTCCCTAGAGGTTCCATAAAAGTCGAGATTAGTATTGGGTATAGATACCCCAATGGTCCCAGTAGATGGAAAATAATCAGCTGGTTCATTTCCGTCTTCAACTTGAAGCGAAGGGTCACTAAATGTACTGTTCGCATCTTGAAAGGTTGCATTTTGCCAATCACTTAAAGTTGCTTTATCTGATGAATTAAAACTTCCTAAAACCCCATCCGTTCCGGAAGTGAAGTATTGGTTATTATCTATTGTAAGGGCAGAATTATTTCTAAGTCTAATAGCGTAATGCTTCCCTGTTCCTCCATTGTTGGATCTGTAATTTGCGAGAATATTATTTTGAATTTTGGAATTGTAATTGTTGGATTCCCTATAAAAAGCAGCAGAATTTTGTACTCCGGAATTACCGGTTCCTGTTACAACAAATGTATTGTGAATGTAGTCACTGCTGGCGCCATAGGTTTGGTCATAAGCGCTATATATCCTTACATTTGCTATGTCCTGATCATTTTTATCCTTACCTAGACTTACTATATTGTTTTTTATTGTGTTCAAGGGAGATGAAAAAGAACTCATGTAGATACCAGCTACCAAACCGGTTTCAAGGGAGGTGCTCAAGCCATAGATAAAACTATTCTCCACAATAGAATTTTTTTCTCCCAACGCCAATCCATAGCAATTCTTGGCAGAGGTTAAATTATATATAGTATTACCAGAATACACGCTACCAGACGGGGTGTAAACTGATTTAATTCCTGTTAAATCTGCCTGGGATTCCAAATTACGCACTGTATTATTGGTGATGGTATAAACGTTGGAAGGATTGTATTTAAAGAGTTCTATGCCATAGGAAGCATGTACTGTGGAGGCAGAACTAATATGTTGGATGGTGTTCTTGTCTAATACTACTTTTTCATAACCCCCATAGGCCACATAAATTCCATCATACGAAAATTGATTTGCGGTAGGTGAGTCTCCAATGCGGATGGGAGCGTTTGGAAAGCCAATGGTATTATCAACAAATTTAACACTTGCTCCACTAAGGGCCTGTGTCACCATTCCGTTAAAATATACTAGTGAACTTGTGGTTGTGGGTATTTGGATACCCCCAATGGAATTATTATTAGCAGTAAGGTCATATAAATAATTCAGGGAACTGCTGGGATTTCCTACGTTTATAGCTCTAAATCTAATCTGTCCCGTTGTAGTTAATTGTAGGGAATTGGGATCAGATTCTGATCCTACAAGATTGTTGCTAATAAAGGCCTTTCTTAAAATAGAGGATGAAGAACCATAAGTTCCTTCATAAAAAATAGGATAAAAACCAAGATATCTGGAACCGCCATCAATATTAAAGCCCGATATTGAATTGTTTTCTATTAGTGAGGTTGCAGTACCATCGGAGGTTAGAAATATGGGATATATGTCAATATTTGAATTTGTCGTCCCCAAAATGATGTTGGTAAATCCTGTACCATTGGCTGATGAGTACCCAATTCTATTGTTTTTCACCAAATGGCCAGAACCATTCCGGATATAAACGCCATAGTACCTGTTAAAACTGGAATTATTGAAAGTGATGGTACCAGTTTGATAGATTCGGTTGTTCTCAATGGTCCAATGGGTAACTCGATCTGCAGAAATAGCGGCAGCAACTGTTGAATTTGTATTCCCATAATCAAACAGATTATTATCTGAGATCGTATTATAGTTACTGTCTCCTTTGTAATAATAACCTGCGTAAATAAGGTTTGAGGGACGGTTACTATTGTAAGGTCCCACGGTATTGGATACTATCGTATTGTTATTGGCCCATTGCAAATGAATAACTCCTCCATAGCCATTAAGATTGGAACCCAGAATGGTGCAATTTTTTACAGTGTTGTTATCGGTAGTAGTAGTGTTGCCAGATAGTTTTATAGTAGGAGCATTAGTATTTTCATTTTGAAAGGTAAGGGCATTACCTAAAGTATTGAGGCCATCTATGGTAACATTATCTGCCCCGTTCAAATAGACAAGTCCATTCGATCCGATATTGCCACTAACGACTCGTTCCATTCCTCCAGAAGGGGAGATGGTGATTTTTGCATAATTGGCACTACCAAACCCACTTTCGTTCAATACAGCAGTCGTAGTTTCGATAATGTCTCCAGTTATTGAAATGATAATATCTTCTTGATGTGTTCCATCGTTAATTTTATCGAAGGCAGATTTTAAATTGGTGTAACTGCTATTAGGTGTTCCTGCGGTAGCGCTTACTGTAACTTGTGCCCGTACAGTTAATACATTGAATACAACAAGGAGCAGTAGGAAAAGTAATCCTTTTAATTGCATGGTCGGTTAGGTTTTAGTTTGGGTACACCTATTAAATTTTGCGCTTGCTCAATAAAAAATTCGGTTGGTTTTGAATTTTAGATAACCAAAATCTTTAATCATCGATAAAGTGTGCTATTTAATCGTTTAAGTGTAAATTTCATAACGTAAGAGAAAAAGTTTTAGTATTAAAATTCGATGAATGGTCATCTCACCTGAATGAAAATGGTTTGAATTTGGGAATGGAAGGGGATTTTTCAATGAAATATCCATTTGTATTGTTTCAAAAGCTTTTTAAGCTGTTTGAGTGAATTATAGGATATCTGGTTCCAAAACTCAAAAAAATAAATAGTTATGGAATGGGTACTATCTCATAAGGAGCTTGATTTGCCTATCGTTACACCTCTCATCGTAATATAGCTGCAAGGCATCGAATAAAATTACGAATCAATTGAAAATGAGAATAATGCATTATTTTAATAGATTATTTAAACACCTAATAATGCACGAGAAAGTAGTAATAAACTTCACGCCTACGGGTATGATTCCTAACAAAAAAATGACTCCGCATGTTCCTGTAAGTGTATCAGAGATTATTGAAGATGTACATCAGGCCACGGAACTGGGTATTACTTTGGTTCATTTGCACGCTAGGGACGCCAAAACTGGGGAGCCAACTCATAAAAAGGAGGTTTATGGAGAAATAATTGAAGGTATCCGCAAATATGCCCCTGAGTTGGTGGTATGTGTTTCTTTGAGTGGTAGGAACGTTAGTGAATTGGAGTTGAGGGCAGATCCATTGAATTTGGAAGGCAATCTTAAACCAGATTTAGGCAGTCTGACCCTAAGTTCTTTGAATTTTGCTAATTCAGCAAGCCGAAATTCACCTAAAATGGTTCAAGATTTGGCTGCTCGTATGAAGGAGAAAGGTATTGTTCCGGAATTGGAGGCATTCGATAATGGCATGGTCAATTATTCAAAATATTTGATCAAGAAAAAATTGATTGGGCCACCATATTATTTCAACCTCCTACTAGGTAATATAGCAGGGTCTCAAGCCAATTTATTGCATACCGGCATGATGATCAATGATTTGCCGGAAGAATCTGTCTGGAGTCTTGCAGGATTGGGGGTAGATCAGTTAAAAATGAATTCACTAGCAATTGCCATTGGGGGAGGTGTCAGGGTTGGTCTAGAGGATAATATTTGGTTCGATACAAAGAAAATCCAATTGGCTTCTAATATAGGCTTACTGAAAAGAATACATACCCTTGCGAAGGCAAATGGTAGAGAAATAATGACACCCGAAGAATTTCGAAAAATAATGAATCTGGAACCGGGAAATGGGAAATACGGGCGTCAATTTTAATAGCATATTTAATTATGGATATTGTAGAAAGCAAGAAAATATCAACCTCCAGAAGATTTTGGAATGTAATTAAAAATGGACTGTTTTTTCATGGGTTAAGAAATCGTCTGGAACGAATTGGAATTAATATTATGCCCTACTATTGGGTGGAAGAAGAAGTTCTTAAATGTGAGGAACCACAGATAAAGGGGAATGTGGCAGATTATAAACTTAGAAATTTGAACCTTGAGGAATTGGCGCTGATCTGTAAGGATATTGATAATTTTATTCTGGATGACCTATATGAAGATTTTAAAAATTGTGATATATGTATCGGCTTGGAAAATAATAAAGAAATAGCTGCCTATATGTTTATTGGGCTGAACGATTTTAACTTTAAGCATAGAAAATTACAGATTTTGGAAAACGAGGCGTATCTCTTTAATATGTGGACCTTCCATTCCTTTAGGGGACGAAATTTAGCACCTTACTTGAGATATAAAAGTTACGAGTTGTTAAACGAAATGGGTAGGGACACGAAATATAGTATTACAGAATATTTTAATAAATCCTCTATTAAGTTTAAAAATAAACTGAACTCCAAACACCTTCAACTATATTTATATATAGAATTATTTGGGACGGTTAAGAAACATTTTTTGATCAAATCCTATTCCTAATCCAAAGATATCTTAAGGTGCTGCTTTTTGCAATCCATAAAATAAAGCCGAATTGTGTGTGCAATTCGGCTCCAAGATTGTTATTAAAGGTCTTGTAACTAAATATAAACTGAAGGATTTATTCAAAGACGCTATATTCTTCTTAACCCACAACCTGTTTTTCTGTCATAAATGGCTGATGGTAATGACGCTGACCAGTGACCTTGTAAAGGGCATTTGCCAGTGCTCCAATTGCTGGCGGAAGGCCAGGTTCTCCTAATCCAGTTGGGTCTATTTGATTTTCAACAAAGAATACCTCAATTTCCTTGGGGGCTTGGGAATGACGAATCAGTTGATACTTGTCAAAATTCATTTGATTTGGCGCCCCATTTTCAAAGGTCAGCTGGCTGTACATAGAATGTCCAATACCATCTATTACACCACCTTGGATCATGTTTTTTGCAGCGTCCCTGTTAACAACAATGCCGCAATCAACGGCACACCAAACCTTTTGAACCGTCGGTTGCCCGTCATTTATTACCATATCAAAAACTTCTGCAACATAGGTAGAATGACAGAAATAAGCCGCTACGCCCCTATAAATTTCAGGTTTGGTTTTTCCCCAATTGGCTTTCTCTTTCACCAGCTTTAATACTCCGGCATAGCGTTCTGCATCATATTCATATTCTTCGCCAACCGGGTCTTTAATTGCCCGTTCAAATAATTCTAAACGGAAATCTATAGGATCTTTGCCTGCAGCTTCGGCTACTTCATCAAGAAAGGATTGCTCGGCACCTGCTGTAAAATTAGATCTAGGTGCGCGCCATGCCCCCGTGGTGACATTCGTTTCAGCATTAATTTTTTCAGCCGAATAATTCTCAACGGCACCTGCAGGAAAACGATTCGGAAATACTGGACCATCAGGTAATCCGGCACCTTTGACCGTAAAAGCGATCAAATTATTATTTTCATCAAGACCTGCTTTGTATACAGATCTATAGGTAGGGCGATAGGTACCCTGGGTCATATCATCTTCTCTGGAATATATTAACTTCACCGGACCTCCTATTTTTTTGGAAATAGCGGCCGCTTCAACACCAAAGTGTACATAAAGCCTTCTACCAAATCCTCCTCCAATACGTGTCATGTTTACGGTGATATTCTCAAGGGGCAGGTTTAATAATTTGGCAACCGAGCCTTCTAAAGCTTCGGGAGTTTGTGTTGGACCAATAAGTTCTGCAGCATCTTCAGTAACATTGGCGAAAAAGTTCATGGGTTCCAAGGTGTTATGTGCTATGAAAGGCGCACTGTAGGTCCTTTCTATGACTTTGGCTGCCTTTTTAAAAGCTGCCTCAGGGTTGCCATCTTTTCTGCTTTCCACTACCTCTCCCGAAACAAGCGCTTTCTCCAATCGTTTCAAATGGGTGTCGGAACTTTCTAATTCGCCACTGGTTTCCCAATTTGCTTTTAATGCTTTTTTGGCTTGCATCAACTGCCAGGTAGATTTTCCCACAATGGCAATCAATTGCTTGAAACCTTTTTCGTCGAATCCACCTGGTTCCGCAATGGTCGTATCTATGATAAAAGCATCAGTCACCCCGGGCATACTTTTTATCTCTGCCTCATTAAAATCTTTAACTGTCATACCAAATGAGGGTGGGTGTTGTATCATGGCGAGTTGCATGCCCTCTCGATGGAAATCTAAACCAAAAAGGGGCTCGCCGGTTACAATTTTATTCCCGTCCACATTCTTGACACTTGTCCCTATCAGCTTAAAATCATTTACTGCCTTAAGTTCAACTTCTTCTGGAATTTCGATGCCCACGGCTTTTGAGGCTATTTCCCCGTATGAGATGGAACGCTCTCCATTGGCTTCTTTTATCATTCCTTCACTGGCAGTTAAATCTGAGGCTTGTAAGCCCCATTCCTTGGCCGCCGCTTCCATCAACATTCTTCTCCCTGTGGCTCCAGCCATCCGCAGTGCATTCCAGCTCAATCGGATGGAAAGACTTCCACCTGCGAATTGATTTTGATACCATCCTGTATTAAGGGGTGCTTGTTCAACTACTACATTTTCCCAAGGGACATCCAGTTCTTCGGCTACAATCATAGGCATCGAAGTCCTAATGTTTTGGCCTATCTCCGGATTTGGAGAATATATGGTGACCATTCCGGTTTCACCTATTTTGATATAACCATTTATTTCAAACCATTCTTTTGGAACAGCCACACCTTCTGCAATTTCAGGAGCGTTGGGCTTGCATCCGTTGAGCCAGCTAAATCCTATGAGCATGCCGCCACCGGCAGCAGCGGAAACCTTAATAAATGAACGACGATTATATTGTGTTTTTATGTGAGTCATGATTTTTTCTTTTTAGGAGTACCTGGTATATTTAAGCGTTTTCAGAACTAGCGGCAGTTTTGATTGCCTTTTTGATACGTAAGTACGTACCACAGCGACAAATATTGCCGTTCATAGCAACCTCAATTTCTTTCTCGGTAGGATTCGGATTCTTTTTAAGAAATGCACTGGCGTTCATGATCTGGCCTGCTTGACAATAGCCACATTGATATACATCTTCTTCCACCCATGCTTTTTGTACGGGATGGTCTCCGTTTTCGGAGAGTCCTTCTATGGTAGTAATTTGCTGTTCTCCTACTGCTGACACTGGCAATTGGCAGGATCGTACGGCTGTATCACCGAGGTGTATGGTGCAGGCACCACATTGTGCAATGCCACAACCGTATTTGGTGCCGACTAAATTAAAATGGTCTCTTAGTACCCAGAGCATTGGAGTGGTAGGATCTATATCTATTTGCTCTGTTTTTCCGTTGATTTTTAGATTAAAATTGGCCATAGTGAAAATATAAGTGAATGAATGTGATGAATTTACAAAATTATCAGCTTTATAATATGACTTAAATCAATTATTTTCTGATACGGGATTAAGGGTTATTAATTATACTGGCACTAAGGCGAAGTGAGTTAATAAAAAAGGTGATTGGAACTTTACGTAGGTAAGCATTGATCCAAAAGGTATTTATTGTGATTAAAATTGTGATTAAATGTTATTTAATCAATTCTTTAACCTCGAATCAACACATAATTTTCCATTTAAATGCAATAGATTAGGCTCCTTTGAGCCGATTAAAGCATGTAATCGGCTCATTATTTTATTATATTTGAGTCAATAATAGCATACAATTGGCTCATGGAATATAACTGGCAACATAAAAACTGGCCTAAATTTACATACGATGCTTCAAAAATAGATAACATCGTTATTGAATTTGCTTTAGAAACAGGACAAGTAAAGGGTATGATTGATGGCCTGACTAAGGAATTTCAACAGGAAACTATTCTTCAATTTATGATTAGTGAGGCAATAAAGACTTCAGAAATTGAAGGGGAGTATCATAGTCGTCAAGATGTCATGTCTTCAATACAAAAACGTTTGGGAATTCATTACATGCCAACAAATATTAGAGATATTAAGGCAAAAGGTATTGCCGAGCTTATGGTAGAAGTTCGTGAAGATCATGCTACGGCACTATCAGAAAACTTAATTAAAGGCTGGCACCAGATACTATTTTCCAATGCTCAACATATAAAAGGCGGATACTATAGAACTGGAACCGAACCGATGGTTATTATTTCAGGAAGTATAGGCAAAGAAATTATTCATTACGAAGCTCCCCCTTCAGAGACACTTCCGGGAGAAATGAACCAGTTTGTAAATTGGTACAATTCTTTCAAAATGAATTTCAATACTATCAAAGAGAGTTTAATTAAAACAGCAATAGCACATTTGTATTTTGAGTCATTACATCCATTTGAAGATGGTAACGGACGTATAGGTCGGGCAATTGCTGAAAAATGCCTTTCAGAATCATTAGGGCGTCCCTTGATCCTGAGTATATCTACTTCAATAGAAAAGGATAAAACTGCTTATTACAATGCTCTTAAAAAGGCTCAACGCACCTTGGAAATTACGGAGTGGATCTATTATTTCTCTCAAATTATATTGAATGCTCAAAAACATGCGAAGACCATTATAAGGTTCACTTTGGAAAAGGCTAAATTTTTAGATAGGTTTAAGCCACAATCAAATGAACGGCAAATAAAAGTAATTACAAAAATGCTGGAGTATGGTATTGAAGGATTCAAGGGAGGAATGACAGCAAAAAAATATGTATCAATAACTAAAACATCCAAGGCTACAGCTACACGCGATTTACAGGATATGGTTGAAAAACAATGTTTAATTTTAAAAGGCGCTGGAAGAGGAGTACATTATAAGTTAAATTTAGAAATATCATAAAAAGTTAAAACCACATCAGGGGAATAATTGTTATTGGGAGGGTTTAAGTATGTTTACTTTCCGGTACAGGATTAAGAACATGCTGTTCTAACCTGTTTCATGGCGTCATAAGGTAAAATAGGTCCTGGGAAGACCAAGAAACTTAACAGGATCTAATTTTCTTAAATTGACAACAAGATGAAAAATTTTATTTATTTAATAAATAGAAGTCTCACTTAAGGATAGTTTTAATTATTTTCATCCTTCTTATTCATATATCTCCAGACTCTTTATAAGGTTGAAAATCTTTTTGGTAACCTATTTTATTGTTATTCGGGATATTCTTAAAATAAGAAGACAAGGTTTAAATTTTAAAGTCTAAAACCTATTTGCATTTAATTTGTTAATGTACTCCATATATTCTGTCTCTGACATAAAATTTACGCCAACAGGCTTGACTATTTTTATTTCTTCCCTTGGATTTAATTCAATATTAGACACCGTATAGGTGATTTTTCCCTTTTCTTGATCTGTAATTAGTTCCATGGTTAAACCTGGTAATCCGTCAAAGGATTGAATCCCGAAAGAAATAGGTATCTCTGGTGCAAACCATGCTATTACGGGTTTTAAATAATTATTTGTAATTATTTGATCCGCTTGTACAGTTGTTGTTGCCTTATAACAAATATAATCCCCGATTTTTTTTGTTTCCTTGGTTATATTCCATTTATGGTTTTCTACGTTTACCAGCACATCCTTAGTCCAGAAGCTTTGATAATAATTTTCCTTGGTTTCTAAATTATTATAATAAATCCTATTATGTTCTGCTACCACACCAGTTTTATTATATTTAAATCCTAATTTTCGTTTAGTTTCTAAATCATACTCAGCTTGGTATAATGCTGAATTATCTTTAAAAAACAAGTGAAATATTATAGGTGAAGAAGAAGGCTTATTAGGGATTATAGCTTTAGGGAATCCTGTAAGTTCACTATCCTCCACAAAACCATGATCTTCCAAAGTTGCTTTGTAGGTAATTTTTCCTTCAGAAATCTGTGCTTGGGTTAAATTACCTAAAAAAAGTAATAATATGATCAATAGATATTTCATTATTATTGTTTTAAATAGTTGATATTTTTAGTGTTAAATAGGTTTTTTATCACTTTGTTTAAGCACAACCCAGGCAAAACACGCACTCGAAATAGACACTATATTTATCTGAGTATTTTCTGTCACAAGCATATTCAAGGGGACCAAAATCAAATCCATTAGGATAGTCACCTCCAATAATATTTTTCATTTGATTTCTTTGTAGAATTTCATTCATTCCAAATCTACATTAGATAACTTCTTCATTTTGTTATAATTAAAATTAAGTTTGTGCCCAATTTATAGACATCCAAGTTAATGTCTACTCTTTGCGAAAGAAATTTGTTTAATAGATTTAAGCTGGCAAATATCTCAAAATGATTTAGGCCTACTTAATTTCTAGAAGTTAGCAACAGTTCATTCAAATGGGATGATATTCGTCTTTTAAACTCAATTTCATTTTCAACCTTTGTATTTTGGTATGTTGCGAACCCTTTTTCAATTTTCATAACCTTGAGATCTTGGTCCAAGATGATTGTTTTAGGATAACCAAAAAAACCAAACGTTTCTAAGTACGCTTTTGAGTTTACAAGATGGAAAAAATCAAATTCTGTTAATTTTAGAAAAGATTTTACAACATTTGGTTCTTGAAAAGTTATTGCAACAAAATTGACCACATCGCTATACTCACTCTTTATTTCGTTAAGAACTGGGATTTCTTCTACACAAGGCGCACAATTAGTAAACCATAAATTGATTACCGTTGGTTTTCCTTTTAAAAACTCAGAGTCAATTTTACTTCCATCTAAGCCTGTTAAAATAAATTTAGGTAAATAGTCATTTACATATTTATAGATTTCTTGCTCCGGAAAAGTAATTGTCATTGCTTTTCTTGAATTTTTAGGGATTGTATCTGTAACCTGACTAAATGATTTAAACGTAATGATAAAAATCAATAAGCTAAATAAATGCATTCTATACTGATCCTTCACAATTAATAGTTTCAGTAAATTTAGAATTATTTCTATGAAATGATTAAAGAAAAAACTTAAATTTTATGGGTTTTTTCTTTTTTAACTTTTCGGTGATTAATTAAATATGTGTTTCGTTAGATTATCTTTTTATTTCAATATGTTAATAATCAAATTTTTATTTCTAAAAATTATTTTTTCAATTACTAAAAGGTCATAGGTGTGATTAAACGCTTATTCTGTTTTTCATTTCTACTCATATTGATATTTTTCTATCAATGTCTAGTTATAACGTATTCCAGTTCATAGAGTATTAAGGAATCACTATTTATTTCATGTTATCCCGATTTACACTTTGATTAAGGGAGTCAATTATTTAAAGGATCCAAAACGAATAATAAAGTTCACTACCACACTTCTGGGAGCCATTATAAAATGAGGTACAATAGGCCTTGGAAATCCCAAGTAAGTTAAAGGAATTCAATTTCTGTTTTATCATTTTCCGATACAGAAATTGGCAAAAATATTTCCCAATAGATCGTCAGAAGTAATTTCACCGGTAATTTCGCCAAAATGGAAGAGGGCCTGACGGATATCAATAGCCATAAGGTCTCCTGAAATACCCATATCGATTCCTTCCTTTACCCTTTCAATGTCTTCGAGAGCTTTTAAAAGGGAATTGTAGTGTCTGGTATTGGTCACAATGGTCTCGTTGTTTTTTAAAGCTCCTGTATTCACGAAATTAAGAAGCTCCGTTGTAAGCTTTTCTATGCCTTCCCCGGTCTTGGCTGAAAGGAATAGGGCAGAAGGTAATTCCATGGCAATCTTGGATTGCTGTGCATCGGTAATTTGATCTGCTTTGTTGATGATGAAAAGCAGCGGTTTTTGGGGGTGTTTATTGCGGATCTTTTCCAGTTCGGTCTTTATTAATGCCAATCTGTTTCCATCTCCAATTACTTGTATCCCATCTACCAAATAAATGACCACTTGTGCCTGTTCAATTTTTTCAAAGGTCTTTTTTATACCTATACTCTCTACAACATCTACAGTTTCGCGTATACCGGCCGTATCAATAAATCGAAATCCGATGCCGCCAATAGAAATTTCATCTTCAATGGTATCCCTGGTCGTTCCTGCAATCTCACTGACAATCGCTCTTTCCTCGTTCAATAAAGCATTTAATAAGGTTGACTTGCCAACGTTGGGTTCCCCAACAATGGCGACTGGAATGCCATTTTTGATAACATTCCCAACGGCAAAACTATCGATGAGCCTTTTTAGGACTTCACGGATGCGGTCCACTAATGCTGTAAACTGATTCCTGTCTGCAAATTCTACGTCTTCCTCAGCAAAATCGAGTTCTAGTTCTATCAACGAAGCAAAATTGAGCAGCTCGTCCCTAAGTCGTTTTATTTCGTTGCTAAAACCTCCCCGCATTTGTTGCATGGCTATTTGATGGCTTGCCTCATTGTCTGAAGCGATAAGATCGGCAACCGCTTCGGCCTGACTCAAATCCATTTTGCCGTTCAAAAAAGCACGAAGGGTAAATTCCCCTGCATTGGCTGTCCTACAACCATTTCTTAGGAATAATTGAATTATCTGTTGCTGTATATAGGGTGAACCATGGCAAGAGATCTCAATAACATGTTCTCCCGTATAAGAATTGGGACCTTTAAAAATGGTCACCAAAACTTCATCTACGGTGCGTTCCCCATCCATAATATGACCCAAATGGACTGTATGGCTTTTTTGCACGGCCAGATCCTTACCCCTAATAGATCGGAACAAAGGAGCGGAAATAGCAATTGCATCCTTGCCGGATACGCGTATGACCGCTATGGCTCCTGCCCCGGAGGCTGTTGCTAATGCTATTATGGTATCATTTGGAATCATAACCCTTGCTTTTGGGCAAAAATACGGAAAATAGGGACTATAAGCGGCTTCTTGGACAGATTGTCTGCTTGCTTTTTGTCATCGAATAATTCCCTTTTTTTCTTATTTGTAATGGGTAATAATTCGTACCTTCTATATAGTCTAACTTTTTACTATTAACCGCCATGAAAAGATTTTTATTTGTATTACTAGTCATTTGTATTGCATCTTTTGGCAATATGTACGGACAAGAAACGAAAACACCATTGGACAGTGTTGCCAAAATGGAACAAGAGGCCAAGGAACTGGCAGCCGTTAAAAAGAAAGTGGAGCAGGCTGAGAGAAAAGAGGCTAAGGCACAAAAGGAAATGGAAAAAGCTGAAAAGGAGAAAAAAAAGGCTGAGAAGGAAAGGAAGAAACTAAAAAAGCAAGAAAGTACTATTGCTTCTCAGGAAAAATCAATTTCCAATGATGAAAAGAAGATCATAAAATTGGAAGAGAAATTATTCAAAGGGGAAAGAAAAGGAGATTTGTCGCCCAATGAAATAAAAAATATAAAAGACAAAATTCAAAAGTTAAAACTGGATATTGAAAAGGATAAGGAGAAACTAAGAAAGCTTCGAAAAAAGCTGTAAAGGAGGGTCTTTGAAGCAGATTAATGTGTCTCCTTGTAACATTTGTTCTAAAAGTGCGTCCTATAAGCACATCAATCATAAAATAATCAAATCATGCAAGCAGAAAACAGACAACTTTTAGTGATCACCCATTTGACCCAATTATTGGATTTGGTCACAGGATGTGGGGGTTTTATTGTTCCCTTGGTTTTGTGGCTTACCCAAAAAGATAAGGTCATGAATATGGATGAACATGGAAAGGCGATTATCAATTTTCAAATAAGCCTCTTTATTTATATCCTCATCAGTATCCCTTTGATATTGCTTTTCGGACTCGGACTGTTAGGCTTTTTAGCAGTAGGGATCATAGGATTCGTTTTTCCAATTATCAATGCGGTTAGGGCCAATAACGGGGAAACACCTTATTATCCTTTAAGTTTTAAATTCGTTTAGTCTAATATCTTAAAATAAAAAAAGCCACATTGAAAAATGTGGCTTTTTTAACTCTATAAATTCAGGAACTAGCTGTTTAGCATAACCGGCATTACCAACATGGTAACATGCTCACCCTCGTCCAGTCCATCCACAGGTGTTAAGATTCCTGCACGATTTGGAAGGCTCATTTCAAGGGAAACATCATCAGATGTTAGGTTGTTGAGCATTTCCACCAGAAAACGGGAATTGAAACCTATTTGCATATCATCCCCTACATAAGAACAAGTCAAACGCTCTTCAGCTTTGTTACTGTAGTCTATGTCTTCTGCAGATATATTTAATTCGGCACCTGCAATCTTTAAACGTATTTGGTGCGTTGTCTTGTTAGAGAATATGGAAACCCTTCTTACAGAGCTCAAAAACTGATTTCTTGAAATACTTAATTTATTAGGGTTTTCCTTTGGGATCACTGCATCATAGTTGGGATACTTGCCATCTATCAACCTACAGATAAGCTCCGTTTGGTCAAAGGAAAATTTAGCATTACTATCATTGTATTCAATAGTAACATCAGTCTCACTTCCTGCCAATATTCCCTTCAAAAGGGTCAATGGTTTTTTAGGCATAATAAATTCAGCCACTTGGGAAGCGGTAACGTCTGCACGCTGGTACTTTACCAGTTTATGGGCATCTGTAGCAACAAAAGTTAGATTTTCTGGAGAGAATTGAAAAAACACCCCGCTCATTACAGGACGCAGGTCATCATTTCCAGCTGCAAAGATGGTTTTGTTAATGGCAGTAGCCAAGATATCACCAATGATGGTAGTTGAACTAGGATTGGAAAGTTCCACCGCTTTGGGGAATTCTGCTCCATCGGCATAGGCCAAGGCATATTTACCGTGATTGGAACTTATCTCTACCGTATTGTTATCTTCAACAACAAAGGTCAAAGGCTGTTCTGGAAAAGTTTTTAGGGTTTCCAACAATAGTTTTGCAGGAACCGCAATCGTTCCTACACTATCAGAGTCTACGTTCAAAACAGAACTCATGGTAGTTTCCAAATCGGATGCAGAAACTGTAAGTTTGTTTTGATCAAGATCGAACAAAAAATTATCCAATATGGGAAGTGTATTGCTATTATTGATAACCCCTCCCAAAACCTGTAATTGTTTTAGTAAATAAGTACTGGATACTATAAATTTCATTAGTTATATTATTTTAATGTCGAAACTCCATCTTGATAAGACGCCCCCGAAAATATACATTTTTGGGCAAAATACAGTTACCAATCCAGAATTTTGGGTTTAAAAATACTTTAAACAAAGGTATTTTAAATGCGCCTTTAAAGAAAACAAACTTATTAACACTTAGGCGCCGTATTTTTTCCTTCTGTAGGCGTTGAAAAGCCATCCAAAAAGTAAGATCAAAGCTACGGGAAGCCCAATGTTTATATATTGCCACTTGCTTTTCTCATCCACAATTTTTTTCTCGTCCAAAAAGGGGATTGTCACCTTTTTATTTCTAATGTTTATAAGTCCATTGTCATCTAAAAGGTAATTGATACTGTTTACCAAGAATTCTTTATTTCCAAAATAGTTGTTTGTCCATTTGTCATAACCCAATTCCAACGGTCTCCCATTTTTAACTTGGTTTTTGATTAGATCTCCATCGGCAATGACAAGCATTTTGTTTGCCTCTCCTTTTTCCATGGTCCCTTTCAACGCTATGGGCTTCACCCTATTTAAAAAGGCCGATTTAAATTCACCTTCTATCAAAACTGCCAAAGGCTGGTTTCCATTAGTGTAACTTTCCTTTTTAGGAGGGGTATTAATGGTATTTAGATTTATTTCCCTTGGCGTACCTTCGGTCTTAGATAAGGGCGAACTATAAAATAAAATGGTCTTTTTATAAGGGTTGGGCAAGGTATCCATACTATTGGCAAACTGGAATCTAACAGCCTCCAAATTGTTGTTGATGGGGTGGTTGTTCCTAGAAAAGACCATGGGGTTGTAGTACCAGGGAACCGGGTTGTATTCTGATTGGTTGCCTTCTCCCGATGCGAGGACGATCTGGGTGAAATATAGATCGTTGATCAATACCGGATTGATACGTACCCCATACTTAAAGAAAAAATCATTGAGGTTCAAATTTCGTTCCAGGGCAAAAGCACTGCCATTCTCATTAAAAAGACTGTCCAGTTCAATGGCTACCTCATCGATCAACCAAATAGATTTGCCGCCATTGACAATATATTGATCCAAAACATACTTTTCGGCATCGGTAAAGGCTTGGGTTGGTTTGGCAATGATGGCCAGATCAAATCCCTTTAATTGATCCAAAACCTGTTGTGGATTGCTGGCAACGGAATCCAAGGTAATGGCACCAATGTTGTAGTAGTCCCTAATCGTAGTAAGGTAATCAGCAATATAGATATCTTCCAATTCCCCGTTTCCTTTGATTATGGCTACCCTTTTCTTTTCCTTTATATTAAGTTTTACAAAGGCATCGGCAAAAGCGTACTCTAAATGCTGAACCGAATTGTTTACGCGTTCTTCCGTACTGGCGCCCAGTTTATTTTTTAAGAGGGGAACCTTTATGGTGGTATTGTTATAGTTGACCATGGCCCATGGAAATACTATTTCTTGGGATACTTTGCCATTTTCCTCTATAGTTACATTTGCAGGGGTAAGCCCTAATTTTCTCAGTTCTGCAATAATGTTTTCAGATGCTTCCGCTTCTTCTAGAGGGTTGACAAAGTTAAATTTTATGTTCTTGTTTTTAGAGGCAAACTCTTCTAAAAGTTGTTGGGTCTCTCCTTTGAGTTTTATAAATTCTGGGGGTAAGTTACCGTCCAACAGCACATCAATGATAACGGGATTTTCAAAATCCTGTACTGAAGAAATGGCTGGTTGGGACAACGTATACCTTTTGTCCTCGGTAAGATCAAAACGGGTATACATATATTGGCCTATTACATTGATGACCACCAATGCTAGAATTGCCTTGCCAATAGATAAAAAAGATTTTTGCATTATCTATTTCGGTTTTTTAGTTGTACCACCGTTAGGTAGAGGAAAAAGAGACAGATACTTAAGAAATAAATTAAATCCCTGGTATCCAATACGCCTTTGGAAATGTTGGTAAAATGTGCCTTCATCCCTAAATTTTGGATGAATAAGGATAGTTCACCATCGGATACCACTGTAGCAATACTTTCAAATCCATAAAAAAGGAAGAAGCAAAGAACAATACCCATGATAAAAGCAACGATTTGATTTTCGGTCAGAGTGGACGTAAATAAACCAATGGAAATGTAACTAGCCAATAAAAAGAGTAGGCCAAAATAGGAGCCAACAACAATACCCATATCCAAGTTACCAACAGTTGTGCCCAACTGAGAGACACAGAAGACGTATAGGAATGTTGGAATAACGGCAATGAGGGCCAGTGTAAGGGTACCCAAGAATTTGCCGATCACCGTATGTGAAATGGGAATAGGTTTGATGAATAGCAGTTCCAATGTGCCCAATTTAATCTCCTCTGAAAAACTTCTCATGGTAATCGCGGGGATCAGAAAAAGAAACACCCAAGGGGCTAGCAGAAAAAATTTATCCAGGTCTGCAAACCCATATTCAAGGATATTGAAAGGCCCTTTAAAGACCCATAGGAAAAGGCCCGTTAAAACCAAAAAAAACCCAATGACCAAATAGCCAATTGGCGACGTAAAAAATGCTTGTACTTCCCTTTTATAAATGGCTAACATACCCTTGCAATCAGTTTAATGTAATTTTCTTATCTACACTCCAAGCCTCAGCTCTTTCTGCAAACAATGCTTTTGTCTGGCCCCAAATATTTTTGAATAGCGTTGAATTTCTATAATTGTCCAAATTTTCTTCCGATTGCCAATAGCTGTAAGTGAAAAATATATTTGGCTGATCCTTATCCTGCAATAACTCTAAAAAGGTACACCCTTCAACGTTTCTTATCAAATTTTTGGAATCTTCAAAAATTTGCTCAAAACTAGCAATATTTTCTTTTTTAAAGGTCAATTTTACGATTCGTACGAACATTTAGATAAAGTTTATGGTAATGGTATCCCTGTAGTCAAGTCCCAGTAAGGTAGAAGCGCCTCCAACGGTATTGAGGTCACTCTTGTAGATGGCCAGTTCTATATATTCGGAGGAATTGAAGAGCGCCAAAAGATCTCCGGGACCTTTTCTCTGATTTTTATCCAGGTTAAAGTTGATGATATCACTAAATCTTTTATGGATCTCCGTCAATTTTTTGTTCCTGGCCTTCAATTCAAATTTTCTGCCATTACGATAGGCCTCAAATAGACTTTTTTGAATGTTGGACACTACGTTCCCATAGTTGTCAATGTAGATCACATGACCGGTAATGGTTTTTAAATTATCCGAGACTGTCGGGGTAAATTCTTTAAGATCCTTCAATTTGTCAAATGATTTACCAACAACTTCCAGAGTTCCTCCTCTTGCTATATGGCAAGCCACCTTTACAAAGACATCCATTACCGGAAATGGGGTCTGACCGGTATCCGGTAAACTGATCTCAACAATTTTGTCCGGAAGTACTTCGGAAATGATCAATCCGAGCACTCCATTGTTGGCCACTATAAAATAATGACCATCCACTAAAACTGCAATATGCTGATTTTCTGGGGTTTTTTCGGAATCGATACCTACAATATGTATGGTACCTTTTGGAAATGTTTTATAGGAATTTTTAAGAATATAGGCGCATTCCTGTATGTTGAAAGGACTTATAGAGTGCGAAATATCAACAATTCTGGCATTCTCGAGTTCACTGTAAATAGTGCCCTTAATTGCCCCGGTAAAATGATCTTTATGTCCAAAATCAGTTGTTAATGTAATGATTGCCATGTAGGACTGTTGATATGTTTTTAGGAATGCAAACTGATTTTTTACTTAAGTTTGTTAAACAAAATTACACAAAAAATTAGCCAACGGAAATTTTCTTTACGGTCATGAACTTTTAAATCCATATTCTTTGAACGAACTTATAATTGAACTTACGGAAATTAGTCCAAGAGAATTTTTTGGACAGCAGAATGAAAACATTGATTTACTTAAGAAATACTTTCCCAAATTAAAGATTGTTGCTAGGGGCAGTAAGGTAAAAGTGTATGGGGATGAGGACCTCTTGGAGGAGTTCGATAGGCGGTTTGAGAAGATGACAGCCCATTTTGCAAAGTACAATAAGCTAGATGAGAACGTCATTGAAAGAATCCTTGCCAGCAACGGACAGGAAGAAATGGAAACCTCGCAAATTAGTACTGATGTGCTATTGCATGGGGTTAGCGGCAGATTGATCAAGGCACAGACATTAAACCAACAAAAATTGGTGGATTCGTCCAAACAAAACGATATGGTCTTCGCCGTAGGTCCTGCAGGAACCGGAAAAACCTATACCGGGGTGGCCTTAGCCGTAAAAGCACTAAAAGAGAAGCAGGTAAAGCGAATCATTTTAACCAGACCTGCTGTAGAGGCCGGAGAGAATTTAGGGTTTTTGCCTGGTGATTTAAAGGAAAAGTTAGACCCCTATATGCAGCCACTATATGATGCGTTGAGGGACATGATACCTCCTGAAAAACTGGCCCATTTCATAGAAAATGGCACTATACAAATAGCGCCCTTGGCGTTCATGAGGGGAAGAACGTTGGACAATGCCTTCGTAATCTTGGATGAGGCCCAAAACACCACCCATGCCCAGATGAAGATGTTCCTGACCAGAATGGGTAAGAATGCCAAGTTCATCATTACCGGGGACCCAGGACAAATAGATTTACCAAGGAGAATTATATCCGGATTAAAGGAGGCGCTATTGGTGCTTAAAAATGTAGAAGGAATAGGAATTATATATCTGGACGATAAAGACGTGATTCGTCATCGTTTGGTTAAGAAGGTAATTGATGCATATAAAGACATAGAGCATCAAAATTAAGATTAGATGAACAATACCATTACAAGCACAAATTTTAATTTTCCCGGACAAAAAAGTGTCTACAAGGGAAAAGTAAGGGAAGTATACCAGTTGGAAAACGATATTTTGGTAATGGTTGCAACGGATAGGCTCTCTGCCTTTGACGTGGTAATGCCAAAAGGTATTCCTTATAAAGGACAGATTCTCAATCAGATCGCCACCAAAATGATGGCGGATACGGCCGATATTGTACCTAACTGGCTTTTGGCAACTCCGGACCCCAACGTTGCCGTTGGCCATGCCTGCGAGCCCTTTAAAGTAGAAATGGTAATTCGCGGATATATGTCGGGCCATGCGGCAAGGGAATACAAATTGGGCAAGAGGATCTTATGTGGGGTTACAATGCCAGAAGGCATGAAGGAAAATGATAAGTTTCCCGAACCCATCATTACCCCGGCTACAAAAGCTGAAATGGGAGATCATGATGAGGATATTTCCAGAGAGGATATATTAAAAAGGGGCATAGTTTCAGAAGATGATTATGTTGTATTGGAAAAATACACCCGAGATCTTTTTCAAAGAGGCACCGAAATAGCCGCTAAAAGAGGTTTGATATTGGTAGACACCAAATATGAATTTGGCAAGACCAAAGATGGAAAAATTGTATTGATAGATGAGATCCATACCCCAGATTCCTCTCGTTATTTTTATGCCGATGGCTATGAGGAAAGACAAAATAGGATGGAGCCACAAAAGCAACTCTCTAAAGAGTTTGTGAGACAATGGTTGATAAGTGAGGGGTTCCAAGGATTGGAAGGACAAAAAGTTCCTGTAATGTCGGATGATTATATTACCACGGTATCAGAAAGGTATATAGAACTCTATGAGAATATTACTGGAGAGAAGTTTGTTAAGGCAGATATATCGGATATCCAATCCCGTATTGAAAAAAATGTGCTTGCTTATTTAAAGTCGTAGTGTTTAATTTATAAGATTTGGGCTCCTAGAAAAGTTATACTGTTCTGGGAGCTTTTTTATTTGAACAGATCCTTTAAAGTAGGCTCCTTTCTATATTTCATCCTGTTCAGGATCTTAAGAAAAGCAATGGCGGTAATATAGGAGTCGCCAATAGCGGTATGCCTATCTTCTTTTGAGATACTGAACTTATCTGCAAGGTCATCCAGTGTGTAATGATCTTTTTTTTCCAGCAACGTCGTAAAAAGCAGGGATTTTTTGTACAATACGGCTGTATCTAAAGCCTTGTTCTTTAATTTGGGCAATCCATGGCGCTCTAAGGCCCTATTGATCATAGTGACATCAAATTTGGTGTGGTGTGCTATGATTACAGAATTTCCGAGGTACTCCAATAATTGCTGCAAGGCTTCAATTTCAGGTAGGCGTTCTATCTTTCCTTTTTTTAGGATACAGTGTATTTCTGCACTTTCAATATTATAGTGTTCTTGATGTACAAACACCTCCAGGCTGTCTTGAATGGCAATGGTGTTATTTTTAAGTCCAATAGCACCTATACATAAAATTCGATCCGTGTTATAATCAAATCCTGTGGTTTCTGTATCTAGGACTACAAAGCGAACCGACTTAAGGTCATTAGGGATTTTATTCTCGAAAGACCTTTCGTAAGTGACCCAAAAATCTGGGTAATCCTTTTTCTGCTTTTTGAAGAGGTTTATCATCCTAATATGTTGGCTACTTTGAAACGGATTGAAATGAGTTCCTGAATTTCTGAAATGGTCTTGAAGGTCCTTTTTAGCTTTATTTTTTCCTCCTTGGTAAGGGATTCCAGGGCTATGAACCTCCCCGAATCATTATGGAGTAGGCCCTGCTTGGTTCTAAATTTTAATAGGGCTTTGGAAGCATAAGAACAGGCCAGATATAGCTCTTCATTATTGGGTTCCAATTGTGCCAATTTTTCAAATCGTTCCGCGGTATTGTTGATAGATTTTACGGAGTGGGATAAGATAAGAACACGGGCGGCATCTGTCAATGGCATTAATGCACGTCTTTTAATATCAAAGAAATCCTTATGGGCACCATCCTGTTCAACGAGAAACTGCCTAAAGAAACCGGTAGGGGATGGGTTTTGAAGGGCGCCACTTGCCAAATGCACATAAAATATGGGGTAACTGCTTACGCTTTTAAAGATATAGTCAGATAATTCAGCTACCATTTGGGCATCCCCATAAGCCAAACTATAGTCAAAAAATATAGAGGACAGCAACACTTCATCATTACCTGGATTGGTGATCCAATGGGAAACGGTTTGTTTCCATTGTTCTAGACTTTGACACCATTTGGGGTTAGAGGCCATCATTTCTGCGGGACAATAATCATATCCAATGACGTTAAGACCTTTATTTACTGTGGAAGCCAATTTTAAAAAATAGGCCTTCGTCTCTTCCAATAATTCCTCTTCCACATCCTCAAAAACAAGGGCATTGTCCTGATCTGTATGCAACAGTTGTTCACTTCTTCCCTGACTTCCCATTGCCAGCCATGCAAATTTTACTGGTGGCGGATCTTGCATTTTCGACAGGGCTATCTTTACGACTTGCTTGATGCAGGCATCGTTCAATTCGGCAATAATTTTAGAAGTCAAGGTCATCGGAATATTTTGTGCCAAATACCCATGCAGTAACTGCATGATACTTGCCCTGATGGGCTTAATTTCCTTAAATCTTTTAGCTCTTTTAATTGCCTTTATAAGGACGGCAGGATTATTACCTAGGGCAACCATTACATCATGCTTGGAAAGAATACCACAGGCTTTGGTATTGGTTGTACCATCCTTTGTAAGGCACAAGTGGCTAATATTGCTTTTCATCATGGCCATTTGGGCCTGGGTAATGGTGAGATTCTTGCGGTAGGTGATAACAGGGGAAGTCATTATTTTGGAAGCGGCCGTAGTAATGGGATATTCTCCAGTGACAATTTTATTCCTCAAATCTTTATCTGTAATGATCCCTATGGGCAATGAGTCCTTCACCACCAGCATGGCACCAACATTTTTTTTGGTCATTGTCGCGGCTATGGACTTTGCTGTAGTCCTAGGCGAACATGTAACAAGTTTTTTAGAATATTTAACAGGTTGAAGATCATGTAGTTTTTGAATGGTATTTACTTCTTCCACTACTTCTGACTCACCAAAAAGCTTACCCCTGTGGCTTTTAGAATAGGGATTTCGGGTGTTGGAAGCAAAGCTTTCAATTAGAAAGTTCCCTACTTCCTTGTTTTCTAGTGCATAAGGCTTAAAGATTGATATTGGAATAGCATAAAGAATACTCTCTTCATGGGTTTTTGCCTCCATTTTATAGTTTTCGAGAGCTATTAGGGGTCTTAGTCCAAAAATATCTCCTTCATCGCATATATCCACAATATCGTTTTTAGGACTTTTGCGCAAGGCAACAGCCCCCTTATGTACCACATAGAAATGGGAGTGTGACTCTTCATTCTCAGCAAAAATAAGGGTGTCCTTTTCTTTGTAAATAATAGAAATTTGCTCCGAAAGAGTTTCAATTTCGTACTGCGGGAGAAGGCTGAAAGGAGGGTAATTTTTCAAAAAATCAGCAACCCTATGGGAAATGGTATTCTTCATGGCACAAATTTGTGGATAAAGTTACTCTATAGACTAATGAATAGGCCTAAAAATAGTTAATAATTGGATGTTGAAAAAATACGCCACCTCCTAATAGTTTTCAATCATTCAAAATGAAAGATAGTACCATGCTCTAAAAGTAACGGAATGTAAATTTGCCAGTGAGTTGGAATATTGGCTAATAATTTACCATATGTTTAAGATTTTTTTAAAAACTTTAAACAAAAATTAAGAATATTTACCTTACTCATCATCTACCTTTACAAAAACTTTAAAATAAGATATTATGAACCTAATGAAAATTATTAGCGCCTTTGCAC
Organism: Sediminicola sp. YIK13; assembly: GCF_001430825.1. Taxonomy (GTDB): domain Bacteria; phylum Bacteroidota; class Bacteroidia; order Flavobacteriales; family Flavobacteriaceae; genus Sediminicola. Next base: position 590,866 of record NZ_CP010535.1, read on the forward strand.
TTGTTGGAGTAATTACTACCTCTTGTGGGCAAACAAAAAAAGAAGCGTCAGATGCAATGGACGAAGCCTCCACTGAGGTAATGGAAGTTGTTGAACAAACAGTTGAAACACCAAATATTGTAGGTGTTGCTGCTGGGAACGAAAACTTTACAACCTTGGTAGCTGCGGTAAAAGCAGCAGATTTGGTAGCAACTTTGAGCAGTGAAGGACCATTTACGGTTTTTGCACCGACCAATGATGCATTTGCAAAATTACCAGCAGGAACAGTAGAAGGACTTTTGAAGCCAGAAAGTAAAGGAACTTTAACAGCCGTATTGACTTACCACGTCGTGGCAGGAAAATTTGAGGCTGCTGCCGTTATTGATGCCATTAATAAAAATAATGGAAAGTTTGAAGTAACCACAGTACAAGGTGGAATGATAACTTTAAGCTTAAACGATGGTAATGTGATGTTGACCGATGCCAAAGGAGGAACTGCGACCGTAGTTATGGCCGATGTAGCCGCTTCTAATGGGGTAATACACGCTATCGATACTGTAGTGATGCCACAATAATAAATTTCTAGTATATTCATCAGAAAGCCGTCAGCTTTAAGCTTTGACGGCTTTTTTTTGTTTTTTATTCGCTTCGATGCACTTCGAAATTAACCAGGAAATAAATGGTACAAAAGATAAGCTCATTCAATTTTTAGGTTTCTCTGGTTCACCACGGCCTAGTAATATATTAAGTGGCTTCCATTCCTCAATATAACCACTTACTATTTTGAGAATGGCCACAAAAGGGATAAATAACACCATCCCGGAAACCCCCCAAATAATCCCTCCTCCTATAAGGGCTACCAAGATGGCCCATGTGCTTACATTCATTTGTTCGCCTACCACTTTTGGAAAAATAATACTGCTCTCCAGATATTGGACGAAGGAAAAAACAGCAATTACCCCCAAGGGATAAAGCCAGGAGCCTGTAGTTATATACACCACTGAAATGGGAAGAAGAGCACTTATAATAATTCCCACGTAGGGTACAATAGTCATAATGGCACTAAGCATCCCAAACAAAAGTGCATGTTCTACCCCTAGAATCATCAAGCCAATACTATTGAGGATGCCTACAATAACATACACCTTGATGAGACCTATAATATATTTGAAGTAAGAATGGGAAACTTCACGGAGTATAAAATAAAGTCTGGAGTGATATTGTTCGGGTATCATGGAGCGCAGAACTTGTACAAATTGCCCCCGATGAAAGAGAAATAGAACGGTAAAAACAGGAATCATAAACAATGCAAACAAAAAGTTGCCTACATTTTCAAACAACCCTTGTATAAATGATCCAAAACCATTTCCTGAGTTGGCAGCAAGATTTTCTAACCAATAGGATTCAAAATTAAAATCTAAATCATATTTTTCTTTTAGCCATTCTTGCAAACCTTCTTCCAGTTTTTCTACCAGAAAAGGAATATCATTTTTTAAGAAAGTCATTTGCCACATTAAAAGCCATAAAATCCCTAGGAACAATAAGAATACGAGGGCCATAGATAGTGCAATAGCCAAACTTCTAGGCCATTTTTTATTTTCAAGTGCACTACAAAAAGGATAAAGTATAAGGGCTATTAAAAGAGCAAAGGATAATGGAATGAAGAGGACTTTTCCAAAATAAAGAAAAAGAAACGTAAAAAACAGGATCTGCAGGTATTTAAGATAGGACCCGGAAAAGCTGTTTTTTACATTCATGGCACTAGGTTTTTTAAGTATAAGAAAACCAGTCCATTACCTTGATTTTAGTTCCCTGTGGTAAAAGGATCGTTTTTAGTTCTCGTGTAGGGATCCTAAGTTGAACTTACAAGGTTAAATCAATATTACAAATGGTTGGTTATACTATCTATTCGTACTCTAATGTAAGGATTTCATTTAATTTAGGACCAGAAAATAAGGAATTGAATACCAAAAATTCAACTAAACAGTCGGTGCACACGAAAAATAATCTCGTAAGAGTTTATGGCTTCAAAGGTTCTTAGTTCATTATTTATATTATTTTTCTTTTAATACCAATTGCTTTAAATGGAAGGAACCATAAATATTATGGTTCCCAGTTCTTTATGTATCTAAATTAATTGAGTTAGTGGTGTTATTTTATGCTCCCCGTCTGTTCGGAATAGGTGCTTTCAAAAATTTTATCCGCATTGGCAGATTCAAATCCATCGCGCCTGTGCTTGTGTTGGATGGAAGTTGGCTCCAAACTGCGAAATTCAGGTAAGACCAGTCTTTCTGCAAATTCAACATAACTCCCTGCTATTTCCATTTTTTGTCCGCCTGAAAACTTGGCTTCAACCATTTTTGCAATGGTACTGCTCTGTTTTAACAAGCCATCAGCACTGGTTTTTATTTTTCCTCCGGCCGTGTTCAGGGATATCCCTTCTGATTCCAAAAATGTATTGAACTTTTCAATTGTATTGAACTCCTCGGTAAATTCATGGACACTAAGAGTATAATGGTTGAGGTAATACCTGTTATGGATAACCCAAGCTGCATACTCGCTTTCTTCGGCCAAACCTTTGTAGTCCTCAATGGAGGGTAGTTGCCATAGTGCTTTATGAAAGAAATCTCCAACGGCCTGTGTGTCATTTAGATCTATTGCATCAACAGGGTCCGATGTAATGTGTTTTGTATATGCACGAATAATCTGTTGCGCTTTTTCAGATAAATCATCAACCCTTAATTCGCTCATAAAAATACGTGGATACTCCTCAGATGGTGGGGCATACCAATAGGCATTCAATTTTTTGCCTTCAAAGAAGTAGTAATCCCTTTTTTCATAACCGTAGTGAAGAAATATTTTCTCAAAAGAAGCTATCCCCAAATGTGGGACTCCTAAGGTTCTAAAGGCAATATGATCATTTATAATTTGGCTTTCATTTTCAATGATGCCCCTAGAAATCATGGCAGCATTTACTTTGGCCACATCGGGCACCCTGGTTTTGTAAGGGGTGAACAGGGCATCTAAAACATTTGCCAATGGAGAAAAATCGTTTGTAACCATCATAATTAATTTTATAGGTACAAATTTAATTGTACTTTTAATTTGAAACAATTCTTATTATACACTAAATGATAAGTAATACTAATCAATTAGAGCTACGCTCCTTACGCTATTTCTTGGTTTTGGCAGATACACTGCATTATACCCAAGCTGCAGAGATATTATTTATCTCACAGTCTGCCTTGAGCCAGCATATAAAACAGTTGGAACGAACCCTGGGAACCCCTTTATTCAATAGGACCAATCGGAAGGTAGCACTGAACAGGGCCGGAGAGTTATTGTTGAAGGAGGCCAATCTGATCTTACAGCAGGTGGATCACTCCATGGAGCGTTGGCAATTATCGTTGGATGGGGTAATGGGACAATTGAAAATTGGCTTTGTGGGTTCTGCAATGCAGGGTTTTCTGCCCCCAATTATAAAAGAGTTCAGCAAAACGCATCCCAAAATTAATTTCTATTTGGAAGAGTTTACCAATACCGAACAACTAAAGGGGTTAGAACAAGAACAATTGGATATTGGCTTTATGCGCTCCAACAAAGTCCCGTCAGACATTCATATAAAGTCTGTCTACAGTGAAAATTTTTCATTGGTATTACCCGTGGATCATCCTATTGATCGGTCCAATTTTAAGAACATGGGACAGCTAGCAGAAGAATCTTTCATTCTATTTCCCAATGAAAACAGTCCTATGTACTATCAGCAAATACAGAATCTTTGCGCAGACTACGGTTTTAGTCCCCGAATTTCCCATAAATCCATTCATGGACCTACCATATTTAAGTTGGTAGAATATGGGATGGGGGTTGCTATTGTCCCCAATTCACTCCGTGATGAATTCAATTATAATATTAAATTTCTAGAATTGGATGAGGTACCCCATAAAACGGAACTTTTTGCAGCCTGGAAAAAGGATAATGAAAACCCTGCTTTGCACTATTTTTTGGAATTGATTTAAAATTGTTGAATATCTTGTATCACGAAAATCAAATTGAGCCATATTTCAACATACCAATCTTATGAATGAAATTGAAATGGAATACAACAAAATCAAAATATCAGCACGCCAAGCGGAACAAATTTGCCTGGAACTTTTTAATATTAAGGGAGGTGCCAAACCTCTTCCTGGGGAAATCGATTTCAATTTTAAAATTGATGATGTCAATGGGGAAGGGTACATTTTAAAAATATCCCGGCCCAATGAGAATGCGGGTTATTTGGATTTTCAACAAAAGCTATTGCAACATGTTCGTGATTATGGACAAGGATTAATATCGCCAAAAGTAATCAATGATGTCAACGGGATGTCAATCTCTGAATTTAAGGATGAAAATGGGGAACATAGGAAAGTCCGACTGCTATCTTGGATCCCAGGGAGGGTATGGAGCTCTGTAAATCCTCAATTAGACGAACTTCGCTATAGCCTGGGGGAACAAGCGGGAAAATTGACCAAGGCCCTGCAAGGGTTTGACCATGAAGAAGCGCATAGGCCATTGGATTGGGATGTGGCACAAGCTGCTTGGACAGAAGCCCATATTGATTTGTTTAAGGGTGAAGAAAGGGAAATTATTTTGTCTTTTCAGGAAGAATTTAAAAAAGTTCAACCTACCTATTCCGAACTGAGAAAAGCAGTGGTTCATAATGATGCCAACGATAACAATATTATTGTTTCTTTGGATCTGATTGGTCCCAAAGTGATTTCAGCTATAGATTTTGGGGACGCAGTGCATACCCATATCATTAATGATTTGGCCATTGCATGTGCTTACACCATCATGCACCATAATGACCCGTTGGCCGCGGCATTGCCCATTGTAAAAGGGTACCACAGTGCCTTTGCTTTAACTCCTTCAGAATTGGGGCATTTGTATCTTGCCATTGCCATGAGGCTGGTCATTTCCGTAACCAAATCGGCCATCAATAAAATTAAGGAACCAGATAACCATTATCTGCTGGTAAGTGAAAAACCTGCATGGGAACTGCTCCAAAAATGGAAATTGGTCGACGCTGAATTTGCCCACTATAGTTTTAGGGCTGTTTGCGGATTTAGTGCTCATCCTAATGAGGAGAAATTTTCAACATGGGCAAGCCAACAATCATTCTCCTTGGAAAAATTGTTTCCAACCATCAAATCCAGCAAAATACATCATCTCGACCTGAGTGTTTTCAGTACCTGGATAGGGCATCAAAAAGATTTTAACGATTTGGATTATTTCCAGTTCAAGATCAATAGGCTGCAAAAAGAAGTTCCATCCAAAATATTGGCAGGGGGTTATTTGGAACCTAGACCTATTTACACTTCTGATGCCTATGATAAAATTGGGAATAAAGGACGAGAAAGTCGGACGATACATTTAGGGGTCGATTTTTGGCTTCCCGCATTGACTCCGGTACATGCACTTTTTAAAGGAGAGGTAGTAGCCGCAGTTAACGATGCAGGAGACAAGGAATATGGCGGTTTGGTAATTCTTAGGCATAAGGAAGGTGATCTACAATTTTACAGCCTTTATGGCCATTTGTCGGTTTCCAGTGCACTGAAACACAAAGTAGGGGATAAAGTGGGAGCTGGAGAAAACATAGGAGAACTGGGGAGTTATCCGGAAAACGGAAATTGGGCTGCCCATTTGCATTTTCAGGTCATGTTATCCATGCTCAATTATAAAATTGATTATCCTGGGGTAGCGTATTACAATCAACTCTCCGTTTGGAAAAGTATTTGTCCCGATCCAAATTTGTTGTTTAAGTCAGATGTGTTGGATGCTAATAACGCTACGCCAGATGAGGAGATCGTTGCCTTTAGAAAGCAACATTTGGGCAGGAGTCTCAGCTTGCAATACAAAACCCCCATTAAAATGGTTAGGGGGGCCGGGCAGTATTTGCTGGATCAATTTGGAAGAAAATACTTGGATACCGTGAACAATGTGGCGCATGTAGGCCATGAGCATCCGGATGTTGTAAAGGCAGGGCAGGAACAGATGGCACTGATCAATACCAATACCCGCTATCTGCATGAAAATATCAATAATCTGGCCAAAGAACTTTTGGAAACAATTCCTCCTGAACTAAGTGTGCTGCATTTTGTGAATTCAGGTAGTGAGGCCAATGAATTGGCCATTAGGATGGTAAAAGCGGTTACCGGTGAAAAAGATATCATAGCTTCTGAAGTTGGGTACCATGGCAATACCAATATGTGCATCGATATCAGTTCCTATAAATTTGATGGCAAAGGAGGAAAAGGAGCCCCGGAACATACCCATATTTTTCCACTGCCAGATGCGTTCAGGGGAAAATATAGAGGTGAAGGTACAGCGGATGCCTATGCTGGGGAAGTACAAAAGCAAATTGACAGTATCCATATAAAAGGCCGGGGTGTTGGTGGATTTATCATAGAGCCCATTATTAGTTGTGGGGGACAAATAGACCTGCCGGAGGGATTTCTTGAAATGGCCTATAAAAATGTCAGGGCTGCAGGCGGACTCTGTATATCCGATGAGGTTCAAGTGGGTTGTGGCCGAATGGGAAAAACCTTTTGGGGTTTCCAATTGCACGGGGTAATCCCGGATATTGTGACCATAGGAAAGCCGTTGGGCAATGGACATCCTTTGGCAGCCGTTGCCTGTACCAAGGAGGTAGCCGAAAATTTTGCCAATGGAATGGAGTTTTTCAACACTTTTGGAGGGAATCCTGTTTCCTGCGCCATAGGGGCTGAAGTAATAAAAGTGGTGAAAAGGGAAAGATTGCAGGCCCATGCCCTAAAAGTGGGTGTATTTCTAAAATCAGAACTTAAAAAGCTCGCAACGGACTTTCCCATAATTGGGGATGTTAGGGGGGAAGGATTGTTTTTGGGCATGGAGTTGGTAGATGCTTCCATGAATCCTTTGGCAGAGCAAACGGATTATTTGGCCAATAGGATGAAAGATCACGGGATATTGATGAGTACAGATGGCCCTGATCACAATGTGCTAAAAATAAAGCCACCCATGGTATTCACCCAAGAAAATGCAAACGAATTGATCTTTTATCTAAGGAAAATATTGGCTGAAGATTTTATGCATTCATTATGATTCATCCGTTTTTTAATATTCTAAAAACCAACCAGGTAAACAAACAAATCTTCGAGCGGTCGTTTTGGTTTTGAAAGGATTATTAGGTTTTTACAAAAATTTAGTCCCTAAATACTCCAATATAGGATATTATTTGTTGGATTAATTCTATTTCATTATCATCTACCTTGCCGTCTGCTTTCGCCATTTCTTGCAGCAAAACAATGAGTGTTTTTTTCTTATCATCTGGCATTGCCTTGATAATCGATAAACCTTCATTGCCGGTAGTTTTTCTAGCTTCTTCTATTAAAGTGCTGTCAAATTTGAGCATTTCCATCAATTGGGAAAGAAAGATCAATTCACTTTGGGAGGCGTAGCCATCTGCAAGAATTACTTCATCTATGGCTTTAACTATTGCTATTTTCTCAGCTAAATTGAATTTCATCTTTTAAATTTTAAAGGTGTTATAGCTTATGGGAACTAGTAAAAGTTTTAAAAAAAACCTTTTTATTTCGTAGTTCCTCTGTAAGGTAATAACTTTTTTATTCATAAGTTTTATTACTACTGATTTTTGTCTGTATCTATCATATTTTTCAATTACTTCTTTATAATTTTATAAAAGGTGCTTTCCCCGTTTTGTTCTACACCTATATATAAAAGGCCAGCCTTAAATTTTGAAACATCAAGGTAGATTTCAGGTGAGTTATTTCCTTCTATATTTTGCTTTAGGATGGTTTGCCCTACTTCGTTGTATACACTTATCTTTATCAGATCAGAAGTTATTCCCGTTACAATGTTCACATAATCTGTAACTGGATTGGGGTATACCACTAATTGTTCAACTGTATTTTGCTCCACGGAATCGGAAATTTTCGCTGTTAAGGAGGTGTTAGAAATACAAGGGTTAGCATTAGAGCCGTTAGCGGATTTTGAGGCACTTTTACACCCTGCTGTAATCACTTCCCATTGCAATGTTTCACCATTGGTATAAATTTCAAAGGTATGTTTTCCTGGTAGAAATACTTCTGGAGGGGACCCTACGAAAATAGCCTTGCCTTTTAGAATGTTTTTTGACCCATTCGGAATAAAAATTGGGGTATTTAGGTTGTTAGTATATTCAAATCGCAACAGTGTTGTTATTTCTGGACGTCCTGCTATTGTGTACGGACTTTTGCAAATATCTGATGCCTGAATTCTGTTATTACAGCCAACCGATGGATTTACATACAGTATGCCTGGAACTTGGGTCAGGTTGTAGTTCTCATATCCAGATAAATCAGAAACATTTGCATATACATCATATTCCCCCCCAATTAGGTTGCCAGACTGAACAAGACCATTTTTATCTTTGATTATAAAACTATTAATAATGGGCGTAGTATCATCACATACCAATCCGTTCACCATGATGTTAAAGTTTGTTGGTATTGGATTGCCTTCTGTAATAAAAGTGGATAAAATCTCTATCTGAAGTTCCGTCTTGTTGATGGTTAAATTACCACTTTCAATGGTTACATTATAATTGTCCGGTTGCACAAAGTCGTTAACAGTTATGGTACTGCTGGTGGTACAGGCATCCGATGGGGTGAAGTTTAAATCGCCTAAGACTTCAGAAATAGTTTCATTATAGGGTAATGGTTCTAAATTGGATTTAATTGTATAAGAAGGGTCCTCTAACTGACCATAGGTGATGGTAGCATCTTCTACCGAAACCGTTAGCTCAAATTTATTCACCGTCAGTAAACCACTATCTATATAGGATATATCATAATTCGGGGAGGTGTTGGTGGCAGTTGCCTTAATGATATACGGACTATCCAAGACTCCACAAGATTCACAATCTACGGTATAGATCAAACCTTCAGGGAAAACCTCTTCTGCAGTATCAGTATTTTGTAAGCCATCTATAATTCCTGTCAGGTCTTCCTGTGGATCATCGCCATAAACGATATCTGTATCCTGCGAGGTAACAGTGAGTGTTGCAGGTAAAATTTCAAGAGGGGTTGGTTGATATCTAATTTCAAAATTTGTATCTAAAATACCTCCAGGAATAATATACTGTGTCCCCGCATCTATCCCAGTGATTACGTTAAGGGGGCGTATGTCAATTGGAATTTCACTTAGGGCATCGTCACCATTTAGAATCACTAAAATATTTTCAAACGCATTTAGGATAGGAGCACTCTCACTATTTACTAATGAAATACCGTTAACCAGCGCAAAACCATTGACCAGTGATATCCCGTTCACCAATGAAAAGCCATTTACCAGGGATATGCCATTTACCATGGATATTCCGTTCACCAATGAAAAGCCATTTACCAATGAAAAACCATTTACCAAAGAAAACCCATTAACCAAGGAAATGCCGTTGGTAATGGTAGAGAACTCACCTGATTCTATTTTTTGATCAGAAAAAAGGTCGGCCCCAAAGTTGATTACCTTTTCATTCCCAGTTCCATTTACTAAAGAGAAGCCATTTTGAGAAACAGTTTCCGATTGATCTACGGTACTTTGGGAAACGAAAAATGTTTTGTTCACTAAAGAAAAGCCATTTAAGGTTGGTTCCCCATTTACAAGGGATATTTCGTTGACCAGGGAAATCCCATTTACCAAGGAAAAGCCATTGACCAAAGAAATGGCGTTCGCATGGCTTTCTGAGAAAGTGCTGGCGACCACAGGATCTACAGTTACATCTGTTTCTCCGTTTTCTCCAAAAATATAATCGAATGAAACCTCAGGTAAGGAATCACCGTATGTTATCGGATCTATGGCTTGCGGCTTTATGGTAACGGGCATAGGGTTGATATTCAATACTCCCGGCTCTATTATAAAATTATAGAGTTCCGATAAGCCAACATTGATATTCGCAATAGTCACATCTATGGCATAAATACCTACGATAGAAGAGGAGGTGGCCTCTGTATTAAGTGTTATTGATGGCAATAAAAGGTTTAATTCTTCGTCAGAAAGTGGTAATTCTGTATCACCAACAATGGTACTAAAGGAAAAAGTTGGATTCTCTTCCCCATATCTCCTTAGTTCATTATTGGCTCGGACAATTACATCTGTTATGATTGGATCGGTAAACGTTTTTGTTTCGGAAGTTCCACCATCAGATCCATTTGTTAATGGTCCCGGCTCTGTAAATACATAGATAGGAGGGTTGCCCAGAAATTCAGGAATTGTAGCTTTCAATGTTGTTTGGCTAACAAAGGTGGTTTCCAGTTCTTCCCCTCTAAAAATAACCACAGATGATTCATTGAAGGAGTTTCCTTCCAAGATAAGCTCAAAAGACACATCTCCAGGCTCAAATAGATCCAAATCTAGATTATCGAGATTAAACTGAATTAAATTGGGGGAAGGATTAGAAAAGGAAGCTAGTGCACCGTCGGCGGAAACAAATCCGTTTCCTGTTTTAAAGTCAAAACCAGGAGCTGCCATATCTATCGCAGTATTGAGTAAAATATTTCTAACACTTAAATTGATGTCTGAATTTGTGGGATCTACCTCAAATTTAGATTTTGCGTCCATAATAAGCGCTGCCACACCAGCGGCATGAGGCGCCGAGGCTGAAGTACCAAAGAAATTTGGTAATAAATTACCATCAAAATCCGGTGCCCCTAAATTTACCGAAGTATCACCCCCTGTAGGTGCCATTAGATCTGGTTTATTTCTTAATGTGCCTGTCGTTGTTGTACCACCAAGGGACGAAGACTGTTGGGCAGTAAGAATTCCTCCAAAACTTTCTGTGTTGTCATAGCGTACCGCTCCCACAGCAATAGCTCCTTCTGCATTGGCATGTCCAACAACAGTAGATCCGCTCGCTGCGGGAATAGCCTGAAAATTACCGTCATTACCTGCACGAAAAACCACATATTTAAATTTTAAAGGGGAACTATTCCCTGCCGCTCTTTCAATCAGTATATTAGTTGTGGTTGGATTCAGTACTGTAAATGGCATTATTTCCACAGGATCTGCTCCTAAATTATTTCTATTGAATCCATAGAGGATGGTACCGTTATCACCAGCGAGGTATATGTCCATGTCATTTAGTGCCCCTGTAGAAGATCCTAGGGAGTAAAAATCATCATCCCATTGCAGGGCAATAATATATTGACCTACGCCTAAGGTAATGTTCTGTAATACATTATTTCCGCCAAAATCGTGGCGTGTAGGATTCGAAAGGGATGGATTAAAGGTAGATTCATAGGATCTAGAACCAAAATTACCAGCAGAACTAAAGTAACTTACGCCACTGGCAGTGGCAGTATTAATAGCGTCTGCTATAATACCATCCCTATAGAACGGGCCTCTCATATAGGTAAGGTCATCAACTATAATATCGCAATTAAGGTTTACCAGTTCAGAAATCCCTGCTGCCATATTGCCTTCAGAAATAAATCCTGTTCTAAAGAGTAATTCTGCATCTGGGGCCACATCATGTATAATTTGCATCATGGCCCTTCCCTCATCGCTCGCAATACCATAGGGGAAATCTTGAACAACCACTACGGGGTTTTCATTTCCTGGTAGATCGCCATTGTCAATATCTGTTTGTACAGCAGGACTTATGGTAGGTTGTATACCACTTTTTCTGTCGTAACTATCAGAAATAACGCCAACCTTAACATCAACCCCGGAAACGTTCCAGCCAAGTCGGGCAAGATTTGAATTTTGGGCCGCATCTCCCTGGCTGTCAATTAATCCCTGGTTTGGAATTGGGGGTGACACTTCGTACACCTGATTAATAATATCAGATCTGGCATTGAGAGACTGTAAATCTTCAATTGGAAAGAAAACTGTAATAACTCGCTCGTCATCCTCAGGTGCATATACATCAGAAATATAATCATTGGTGCCAATTCCAAAGGTGTTTAAAAAGGCACTTACGCGGCTAAATTCTCCATTGAAAATTATAATTTCAATCAATACCTGATTATTAGGGTTGATGGTGTAAATTAAATCGTTGTACGCTTCGTTAGCATTATAGTTTAAAACCAAAGAAGTTAATGCAGATCCTATGATTTCATTTACCTTGGAATTAGGGGGATACCCAGGAAGAATATCACAATTAGTTAAGATGCACTCACAGATTTTAGTTACCTCTTCAATAGTGCTTGGTGATCCAGGAAGGCCATTGCCGTTTTGACTGAAAAAGTATATAATATCTATTCCCCAGGTACCAAAATTATTGATATTTCCGTTTAGTGTTTTAACACTCCCATTCCCGGAAATGTTATTATTGTTTACAAAGTTCCCATTGGTGAGTTCTACACAAGAGTTGGATACTACTATTTGGGCATCATTGACAATATTTCCGTTTTTTATTAGTAGGGCATTGGTTAGTGTAATTAATCCTAAATTATTTAAAACTCCTGGACCTATCTCAATTTGTCCTTGGTTAACAGTTAATGACGTACCTGCAGAAATATTTAAATTACTAATAGTTGATAATTTGGCGTTGTTCCCGATTATTAAATCAGCTTTATTCTCCAGACTAATGGGATTGTTGGAGTTATAGAAAATATTGTGATTGATTATAATGGTGCTATTGGAAACTTTTCTATCCGGTACCGGGTTATTGGCACAAGGTCCGCCAGAACAAATCCAAGCGGTGGGGTCATTCCAATCGTCAGATAGACCAGTGGTAGTGTAGTCCTGTGCCGATAAAGTAGTTACTAATAAAAGAAAAAGAATGTTAATGGGTAGTAGAAATCTTTGACTTGTGCTTTTCCCAGTGTTCTTGGTAGTGGTTCCCTCAATACGTTGCATAATTGGTTGATTAAATGGATTAACCATGCATCACATATAAAATGTCTATATCTGTTACGTACGATAATATTACAATGGTAGAAATGGGTAATATGTGAGGGAATTACATTTAAATATAGGTAAGGTTTCTTTTATTAAGGCATTGCAGGTCAATAACTTCCTATAAATTAACATTTAATTAACATTTCAATGAGGGAATGTTCAAGTTTGGCAAAAATCGCTTAATTTCTATGGATGTTTTTATTGAAAAACTGTTTTATTAAACGTGTTAAACTTTGTATGAGCCTTTTGTATTTTTTAATGAGAGACATAAATTTGATCCTAGCGAAGTTAATCTCCTTACTATTTTTAGTACTTTTAGATTTAACTCATTTTAAAGATCATGAAGAAATTAACACCCGAAGACAAAATTAATGTGTATTGGCAAGGAATTTCCTATATAAATGGTCTCAATAGGTCTTCTGAAATTAAAGCCGGACTAATTATATCTTTTTATGGTCTTTTGTTGGGAGTGGTTTTTAAGATTGCCACGGGAATGGAAAGTAATTTTAATCTTAATGTACTGCTTTCAGCGACATTCTTAATTTTCATCTTTTTTGTTTCGCGATCTATTTATTTTAGTTTTAGATGTTTTATGCCCCAAATAGAAACAAAATTCGAATCCAATATGTTTTTTTTCCACGATGTGGTCACGAAATATGGTACTATCCAGGAATATTCAAAAAAATTGATGGATTTGATGGATAATGAACAGGAGCTTTACGATCATTTGGGAGAGCAGATATTTGTCAATTCTTTAATTGCTTCCAAAAAATTTATCGATGTCAATAAATCAGTCAAAAATTTGGTATACAGTTTTATTCCCCTATTGGTAAGTGCAATATTGCTCATATCCCAGGTATTCTTATAGGAACACTAGGTATTTTTGGCAAGCAAAGTAGTCTTTAATTCTTTTAATTTTTTTGCCTTATTCTTTTCACGATGTGTTTGTGCGTATTGGGTGTGGTATTTGTGCTTTTCTAAAAACTTAATTTGTAAGTTGAGCCATTCAATATGATCGGACACAAAATCGAAATGATTAAATTCTTGATATAGCTTTTCGCTCAGGATGTCATAATCTTTTCTACCTAAATAATCTAAATCGGCATCGGCGATGATTTCTTCATAAAAGGTCTTTGGCTGCTGAGGTACTTTTGTTGCCATGATTAATCCATTGACAATATTGATTTCTTCCTCGGTTAATACATTTTTAACATAGGGCTCAATAGCGATTATACTTCTTTCTTCGTGGTTGATAGGAGATACAATATAACCATAATCGTGAGAGATAGCCGCGATTCGTAACAGCTTTGCCATTTCCTCATCTATTTTAAGGCGCTCTATATAGTGATTGCATACGTTCGCCACGTCAATGGTGTGATCCAGTGAGTGATAAGTAAGATGATCTGGTAAATTTTCCTCAAGATCTTTTAAAATCTTAAGGCAAATCTCGGGGTATGCTTTTTTGTTACTAAGAACCATATAATTATATCCTATAACTAGCAGTCGGTACAATTTAAACAAATTATTGATTAAATTATTGTTCTGCCAAGTATTTAATTAAACAACAAACTCTTTAGTATGTAATGCATATTTCAGTCTTGTAAATAAAGGTAGTGTCAATTTAATTTAGGATTGTGCTACTAGTTCTTTATTATTTTCTTCGAGAAAATACATTTTCAGTTTTTGAGAATTCTTTACTTTAATAATTCCCCTATAATTAAATTTATATTTGTCTTTCAAAAGTTGAAACGTATTTTCTGAGATATTAATTTTTCCTTCCACAGAATTGCTTTCCATTCTGGCGGCAATATTTACGGTACTACCCCAGATGTCATATTGAAATTTCTTTGTGCCAACAACCCCTGCCACAACTGGGCCCGTATTGAGTCCTATGCGTATTTCGAATGGATGAATGCCCTCTGGAGGATGTTCTTTTGTTTTGTGTACAAAATCAAGAATATCCAAGGCTGCATTTAAAGCATCTTCAGCGTGGGTTTCATTTTCTGTGGGAAGTCCCCCTGCACACATGTAGGCATCACCAATGGTCTTTATTTTTTCAAGATTGTATTTTTCAATGATCGTATCAAAATTTTTAAAATAGTAATCAACGCTGAAGACCAGCTTTTCAGCAGAAATATCCTCTGCAATTACAGAAAAGGCTTTGAAATCGGTAAAAAGTACCGTGACAAAATCAAATTCTTTTGCTTTAATAAATCCATTAGCTTTAAGCTCTTCAGCGGTTTCTTTCGGCAAAATATTCAATAATATCGCTTCTGTCTTGTTTCGTTCTTTATCCAAACGTTTATGTGATTTTTTAACATACCGGTATTGAAAGAAGAAACCTGCAATAATTACAAAAAACAACCCTGAGAGGGCCAACAAATATTTTTTGGATATTGCCGAACGCTCAAGTTCAATTTCTTTTAGTTCGTTGTTTTTATTTAGAAGTGCTATTTCTTTTTCCTTATTTTCCAGATCAAATTGAAATCTGAGATCACCTATAGATTTTTCATAGGAGTCGTTCTTAAGGGTATCGACCATTAGTGAATATAACTTTTGATATTCATATGCCTTTTCGTAGTCTCCCATCCCAGAATAGACATTGGACAATCCTTTATAAGCTTCTTTTTTAGCTCTATAGACCCCCGTAATTTCCGTAAGTTCTAAACCGGATTCAAAATTAAGGATAGCCTGTTCGAATTTTTTTTGTTGGATAAGGATGTTCCCCAAATCAATATACGCTTTGGTTTTCTCCATTTTAGAATCGGTTTCACTAGCGGAAAGAATGGCATCTACTTGATATTTGACCGCTTTGTTCAAATCACCTAATTCCTCATATATTAATCCCATCAAATTGTAACTTATGGAAAGGTTTACACCAGATTTTTTGAAGGCATCAATGGCTTCGTTCATTTCCGATAATGCTAAATTTGGCTCATTGTTTTTTAGATACAACTCTGCCATATTTATACAAGCGGTTCCAATACCCTCTTCATATTTAATATCTTTAAAGATGGCCTTAGATTCAAGGTAGGCTTCAAAAGCTTCAGGGTACGTATTTTTTTGATTGGAATAAACGGTTCCAATGTTTAAATAAGCCGTTCCAATTCGTGAAGAATCCTGAATTTGCTGACCTATTTTCAAGGATTTTATTAAGTAATCAAGGGCTTTCGGATCATCTCCTTTGGTTTGATAAACGGCTCCTAAATTGTTCAATAAATTGCTGATACCTGCCTTATGGTCTATTTCCTCAAATATGGCCAAGGATTTTTTCCAAAATATAAGCACATCGGAATATTCTCCTTTATAATAGTGAGCCAATCCCAAGTTTTTGTAGGCATAGCCAAGCCCACCCTTAAAATCGATTTTCTCTGCCAATACTATTGCTTTGTTTGAGTAGGTCATTGCCGAGTCTGGGTTTGACATAAATAGCAGTGCAGCAATGTCCAATAAATGATTTACAGCGGTAGTATCATTATCCTTTGAATTGATGAGCACATTAAGGCTATCAATCTGCCTTGTAGTTTGAGAGAATCCTATTTGGAAAACAAGAAATAAAACAAGAACTAAAATGGAATTATAATTTTTCAAACCTATTCTTTTAAAGGTTATCGGGGGAGTTGAATTAAAAATAGTAATTTATTTCCGTGCTAAACTACTATTGAGAAGTAATTTACAGCAAATAATCGATAATAGGGCATGTTTCTGTAGGAAATGCCCTTATTTTTGTTATATCGTAGTTTACGATTATAAGGTAATGCAATTAAAAAAGGGATTGAAAATTATGGATTTAACTTAAATCAACACCTTTCCTGAGCTTTTGATAGCTTAACTTTTTAATTATAACCCAGAGAGTAGTTTGTACCTTTAATGAATGAACAAAGGTTCAATAAATTAAGTTATCCAGAATTTCATCAATATATTGTTCTTTTAAGGAGAAATCTTTGTCTGAATTAAAAACTTCTTGTATCTCTTTTTTGATCTCTAGGAGTTCCATAGTGGAAAAATGAAGCCTTTCCACGGCAGCTTCAATTTTATCCAGACTCATATCCTCGTTATCGTTGCTTATTTCTTTGTAAAGACGATCGAAGATTTCTTTGGTGCTTTTTGATTTAATTAATTCAATTTCTTCTGGTGTTTCTTTCCAATCTGCTTTAGCACAAAGCAAAAGGATATAGGTCTTCAGTTCGTTTTTAGACCATTTTGGTGCTTCATTTTTCATCTTATTTATTTTTGGTACGGTTCGTTTCAATAAATACTAGTTGCACGTCTTTTAGGAACTGGACTTATGAAGTCTACTCTAAGAACATCATACATTTCCTAACCTTCTACTTAAGATTTAACCACTTCATAAATCCTTAAAAGCATACAATTGGACTTTCAACCACATATGTTTTCAGCTGGCTATCTTCATTTAATTATTGAAGAAGACTACCTAATGATTATATTCCTTAAGATCAATAGCTCCTCATTTCAATTAAAAGGACGCATAAGATCTTTGATTTCAAACCCTTAAGTTAATTTATTTAAATGAAAAGTAGGTTTTTATTTTTATCAAATTCAAGGTAGCATGTATACATCGCACATTTTTTACTTTCCAGAAAACTAATACGACACCCCTTTAATGCTTGGCGCCTTGTTTCCATGTTTGTTTTTGGTGTCAAAATTGACCTACCTTGTTTAATAGCTTTATTCTATTTAGTTATTGGGTATATTCTTCCCTACCTATTACCTATTATTAATATCATAATGAACAATTCTTTTAGAAGTTATCTCTTCTATGATACTACCCAGGTTCAATTTAATAATTTCAAGATAGACTTTTTTGCAGTAGGTGAGAGGGATTCCAAATACTTTTCTTGGGCCAGCAGTACTAATTCGTTGTTTAGTTCAGGGTATTTATGGGCAATTTTTCGGATGTATTTAAAGGCAGTAAACCGTACTGAAGGTTTCTTTTCCGTTTGTTTCCATAAAGACACACACAAATCGTACAAATAGCCTTCCTGTTCCTCATTAAGATCCATTTCCAGAAGGATTTTTATTAATTCGCGCTGATGACCGTCCGGCTTATTACTGATATTATCTAAGATACGCTGAATATGATTTTGTACACGAGGGTCGTTTTGCTCAATACAGCTCCATAACAGCCAAGCGGCCCTCCATGAATAGGGTTGTTTATCGGCAATGGCGAGGTGAATGGCCTCATCATAAAACTCCGGATGTGAGTTCATATAAGAAATCATTTCAGCTTTATGTGAATGCGTTAAAACATATTCCAACTTAGTTTCCATGAATAAATGAATGTAAAAAATAAATTATACTGATTCTACTGTACAAATTCTTATGGCCTAAACTTCACTTATATTTAAGTGAGTGGTCAATTAGTCAACTATGAACAGATTTACTTTTTTAATTCATCTGTAACAACACCCGCCACCACACCAATAATTAATCCAAATAAGGAGCCAAAGGAAACTCCATACCCCATGTTCCCAGTTACAGCACTGTAAATAATGCCAATTAATAATCCAAGTATAAAGCCGTAGGGTATGTATTTTAAATTCATAATAAGTATAATAGGTTTAGAGTTGATTCGTGACTTTTAGTAATAATTGTTCCCTCAAGTTAGCCTATTTCTTAAGAATTTTCAAATGAAATGTATTAGTTCCCAATACATTTAGTTGTTGTAACCCTTCACTTTCGGATAGAAAAACGCTCTATTTTATGCATCTAATAGTAAGTTACTAAGGCAATCGTTCGTTGCCACGATTCACCATTAAAATGGCATAACCGCTTTTTTCAAAACAATTCTTATCACCCCAGATTTTATAGAGGTAGAAAATGAGCCATAGGCATTATCTATGATGATAGTCCTTTGGATAACTATTTTATTTGGTAAATTTATAATCCTAAGTAAAATATTATAAAAAATCATAAAAATGGAAGATAAAAATAAAAGCTCCAAGGGTCACGTTTACGACGTTAACAGTTCTGAGGCTGCTCGATGCCCTTTTTTAAACGGGGAAATGAACCAAGCCGCAGGAGGTGGGACCAATATCAGAGATTGGTGGCCCAATCAATTAAAATTAAACATCTTAAGACAGCACTCCACTTTGGTGGATCCCATGGATGAGGATTTTAATTATGCGGAAGAATTTAAATCCTTGGATTTGAAAGCCATTAAACAAGACTTGTATGACCTAATGACAGATAGCCAAGACTGGTGGCCTGCAGATTATGGCCATTATGGTCCGTTTTTTATTCGTATGGCTTGGCATAGTGCAGGTACTTACAGAATTGGGGACGGCCGTGGTGGAGCTGGATCAGGATCTCAACGCTTTGCTCCTTTAAACAGTTGGCCAGACAATGCAAATCTTGACAAGGCAAGACTCTTGTTATGGCCAATTAAGCAGAAATATGGAAAGAAAATTTCTTGGGCAGATTTAATGATCTTGGCAGGAAACTGTGCACATGAATCTATGGGATTGCCTATGTTCGGCTTTGCCGGTGGGCGTGAGGATATTTGGCAACCCGAAGAAGATATATATTGGGGCTCGGAGACCGAATGGCTTGGAAACAAAGAGAGATATAATGAAAAAGGAGAATTGGAAAATCCTTTGGGTGCTGCCCATATGGGACTGATTTATGTGAATCCTGAAGGACATAATGCCAACCCCGATCCAGTTGAGGCAGCGCATTATATACGTGAGACATTTGGCCGTATGGCAATGAACGATTATGAGACCGTTGCTCTTATTGCAGGAGGGCACACCTTTGGAAAAACCCACGGTGCTGCTAAAGATACGGAATGGTTAGAGCCAGAACCAGCAGGGGCCTCTATTGAAATGCAGGGCATGGGTTGGAAAAATAACTTTGGAACCGGAGTAGGTGCTGATACTATTACAAGTGGTTTGGAAGGTGCTTGGACCAATACACCCACAAAATGGAGCCATACCTACTTTGAGAACTTATTTGGTTATGAGTGGGAGCTGACCAAAAGTCCGGGTGGCGCATGGCAATATAAGCCCGTGGGAGACGCCGGTGCTGGAACCGTACCAGATGCTCACGATCCAGAAAAGAAACATGCGCCTTTTATGCTGGTGACAGATCTGTCACTGCGCATGGACCCTGCTTATGAAAAAATTTCCAGACACTTTTTGGACAACCCTGAAGAGTTTGCCGATGCCTACAAGAGGGCATGGTTTAAACTGACCCACCGCGATATGGGACCCATAGAGCGTTATTTAGGTCCAGAAGTGCCCCAGGAAGAATTAATATGGCAGGATCCCGTTCCTGCTATTGATCATGCATTGATCAATGAAAATGATGCAGAAGATTTAAAACAAACTATTCTAGGGTCAGGTTTATCCGTTTCCGAATTGGTTTCTACCGCTTGGGCATCGGCATCGACCTTTCGTGGGTCAGATAAACGTGGTGGAGCAAATGGAGCCCGTGTTAGATTGGCACCACAAAGGGATTGGAAAGTGAACAATCCTCAACAATTGGCTAAGGTTTTAAAGACATTAGAGGAAATTCGAGAGAAATTCAATAACGCCCAAACAGGAAACAAAAGGATTTCATTGGCAGATTTAATTGTTTTGGCAGGTTCTGCCGCGGTTGAAAAGGCAGCAAAAGATGCCGGACACGACATCCAAGTGCCTTTTTCAGCTGGGCGTTCCGACGCAACTGCAGAACAAACCGATGCAGAAGCATTTGAAGCCTTGGAACCGCGGGCGGATGGTTTCCGTAATTATGTGAGATCTGGCTTGACCCTTAAAGCGGAAGAGCTTTTAGTGGATAAGGCCCAATTGATGACCTTGACCGCTTCAGAAATGACTGTCTTGGTTGGAGGGATGCGTGTTTTGAATGCCAATTTTGACCACTCCAAGCATGGGGTATTTACGAATACTCCAGGTTCGTTGACCAATGATTACTTTGTAAATCTTTTGGATATGGGAACTACTTGGAAGGCAATATCAGATGATGATGATGTTTTTGAGGGAATGGATAGGAAAACGGGTACCGTAAAATGGACAGGAACGCGTGTTGATTTAATTTTTGGATCAAACTCCGAGTTACGAGCATTAGCTGAGGTTTATGCTTGTGCGGACTCCCAAATGAAATTTGTTATAGATTTTGTGGCCGCATGGACAAAGGTAATGAACCTTGATCGGTTCGACTTGGCCTAAAGCATACTGGGTTTAGGATTAATAACCTAAACGTATTTACATGATAATCAAAAGGTGGTCTAAGTATAGGCCACCTTTTTTATTTCGCAACTTTTTCCGTGTTACAATCTTATAGCACCGTGGAAATATGGTATCCTAATATTTATTTTTCTTCTGCTGACCAGGGGCATAGGCTTTCGCCGATTTGCTGCCTGTTGCTTTTTTAACCTGTCCCGGGGCAGAATTTTTTGCAGACACATGTACAGTGGAGCTACATCCCGTTGTTAATCCGATTACCAAGAAACAGATCAAGCTAACTTTTAATATTTTAATGAACATAACTTCAAATTTTAGTTGGCGAAATTATGTTATTTTAAGATTGCTTATATATTTAATAAAAATATTTATCTGAAATGCAGAAGGCTGATATTCAATAAGGTTGGTACAGGTTTTTGCAGCGTATACCGACTTCTATTAGATTGGGCTCAGTGGCCATACTTTACCAATTTCACTTACATACATGTACAGAAATATAACTCCAACAATGGTGCACAAATAAACGGATTGGTGTTGACCAATCCGTTTTTGTAATTGAGGTTTAAACCTTGTAGCGAGAGGGGGGCACGATCCCCCGACCTCCGGGTTATGAATCCGACGCTCTAACCAACTGAGCTACCTCGCCATTGCCGTTTTAAGCGGGTGCAAATATATAGTTAAATTTCTTCCCAATCAAAATTCAAATGGTAAAAAATAATATTGGGCAATTATTTTTTTATCATGTAGAAATATATATATTGTCCGACGAAAACATTATATAGAATGAGTGATAAAGTGAAGTTCGAAGTTGAGTTTGTGATACAATCATCTCAACCCCTATTATATCAATATATTTCCACCCCATCTGGCTTATCAGAGTGGTTTGCAGATAATGTAAACTCAAGAGGGGAGTTGTTTACTTTCATATGGGATGGGTCAGAAGAAGAAGCTAAATTATTAAAGAGAAAAAGTGATGAATTTGTTCGTTTTGCGTGGGTAGAGGCAGAGGATGATGCTTATTTTGAAATGAGGATTATAGTAGATGAAATAACATCTGACGTATCCTTGTTCATTACAGATTTTGCGGATGAGGATGAGGTAGATGAAGCTAAGATGCTTTGGGAAAACCAAATCTCAAGTCTTAAGCAAGTTTTAGGTTCTTCCTAAAGATTTTAGACCATAAAACAATATCTTTGCGCCTTGAATTTTCAAGGCTTTTTTTATGGTTAATTTTAATGGTGACATCCTATCTCAAGACACACTTTTCCTCAATCATGAAAACAGAGGGCTGAGGTATGGTGATGGACTCTTTGAAACCATTAGGGTTGTCAATGGGAAAATTTTCTTTTGGGAAGACCATTACCTTCGCCTTATGGCCTCAATGCGGATTATGCGTATGGAGATTCCCATGAACTTTACCATGGAATTTTTAGAAGAGCAACTGTTGAACACTATTGCATCCAACGGTTTGGAAAATGCTCCTGCCCGAGTGCGTTTTTCAGTATTTAGAAACAATGGCGGGTATTATTTGCCAGAAACCAATGAAATATCCTATATCATGGAGGCTGGGGAGTTAGATTCACCATTTTACATGATACACCAACAAGATTATGTAGTGGAGCTGTTCAAAGATTTTTATGTGAACCCGGACATGCTTTCTACCTTAAAGTCCAATAACAAGGCCATAAACGTTGTTGGAAGTATTTATGCAGAGGAAAATGGGTACCAGAATTGTTTATTGTTAAACAACCAAAAACAAGTAGTGGAAGCTTTAAATGGCAATCTATTTTTGGTAATGGGCAACACGATCAAAACGCCTCCCAAAAAGGACGGATGTCTCAATGGCATTATTAGAAAGAAATTGATAGAAATGGTCGGAAAATTGGAAGCCTATACCTTAGAGGAGGCATCAATTTCCCCTTTTGAACTTCAAAAGGCCGATGAATTGTTTATTACCAATGCCATAGTAGGGATTCAACCCATTACCAGGTATCGCAAAAAGAATTTTGAAACCAAAGTGGCTTCAGATTTATTGGGTAAGCTTAATGCTGCCGCTAGGCTAGGTTAGTTAAGATTGGGGTTTTCCGGAAAATTGGACCATAGGACATAATCTCCTCCCAGCTCGATCATTTTTTCTTTCCAAAATGTATTGGCCGATTTGTGGATGATATCACTTTTGTATTTGTTGTGCACAACTACCCATGATTTGGAGGTGAGCTCTTGATCCAACTGTAAAGAGTTCCAGCCAGAATAGCCCAAGAAGAATCGGATATCCTTTTCTGTAATATGACCTTTATTGATAAGATCAACAATATTTTCGAAGTTGCCTCCCCAAAAGATACCATGAGATATCTCTATACTTTCTGCAATTAGATGGGGAACCTTATGTATGAAGTATAAGTTGTCCTGTTCCACAGGGCCACCATTGTATACCTGGAAGGGTACGCTAATCTCGGTGACCAATTCATTAATACTATACATCAAAGGTTTGTTGAGAATAAAGCCAACGGAGCCTTCTAAATTGTGTTCGGCAATCAATACTACCGACCTGTTAAAAGAAACATCGCCAGTAAGTGTCGGTTCTGCGATTAAAAGCTTCCCTTTTTTTGGTTTAATGCTGACCATTACACATTGATTTTACTTAAAAATAAGACAAATCCCTTTAAAAACAAAAAGGCACTCCATTTTAGGAGTGCCTTTTTCAAATTTATGGAATATAAATTAGTTTACTGCACCTGCTAATTCAGCACCTGCTTTAAACTTCACAACGTTTTTAGCTGCAATTTGGATAGTCTTTCCAGTTTGTGGATTTCTACCTTCTCTTGCTTCTCTTTTTGATACAGACCAAGATCCGAAACCAACTAAAGAAACTCTGTCACCTTTTTTAAGAGCTCCTTCAACATTTCCTAAAAAAGACTCTAAAGATTTCTTAGCTGCTGCTTTTGTGATGCCAGCGTCAGCTGCCATTGCATCGATTAATTCTGTTTTGTTCATAATTGAATTAAATTAATTGTTGTTAAAATAATTTTTTGTACTCTAACAAATTTATACGGATTTGTGGTTAACGCAAGTAAAATCAAGGGAAATCCCTTATTTTGTTGATAACTTCGGGCGTTTGTTGATAAAGTAGGGTTTTTTCTACATTTCTATCAGCCCTTTGGTAGCAAGGGTTTAGCGTACATAAGCGTTTTTTAACAAATTAAGGCCATTTAAGACTTCATGTGTAGCCATTTTTCGTTTTCCTGGTAATTGAATTTCCCTGAGTTGAATATATCCACCTTCAACCGCAACTTTTAGGTTTTTTTTATCAAATATCAATTGCCCGGTTTCCAATTGGTGTTCCTGTTCTTCTTTGGTAGCCGCATAGATCTTAAGGAATAGTTCTTCATCTCCATTATATAAAGTAGTCCAGGCAGCAGGATAGGGGCTTAAGCCCCTGATATGGTTAAAAATATTGGATATAGAAAGGGACCAATCAACTTGGCAAGTCTCTTTGTGTATTTTGTAGGCCAATTTTAAGTCTCCTGTCTGAGGTTGCTTAATGGGTTTTACTTGGTTGGACTTTATGAGTTCAACGGTTTTTTGAACCAGCGAAGCTCCCAGGTGCATTAATTTATCATGGAGCTCCCCAGCAGTTTCATCAGGATCAATAGAAGTTTTTTCTTGAAGTATTATTTCACCGGTATCAATCTTGTCATCTATATAAAAGGTAGTGACCCCGGTTTCTGTCTCCCCGTTCATGATCGCCCAATTGATGGGAGCTGCACCCCTATAATGGGGCAGGAGGGATGCATGCAGGTTAAAGGTGCCATATTTAGGCATTTCCCATACCGCTCTAGGCAGCATTCTAAATGCCACTATGATTTGCAAATTGGCGTTCAGTCCCTTTAATTCGGATAAGAATGCCTCATCCTTTAAATTGGTGGGCTGTAAAACTGGCAGATTATGTGCTGTGGCATATTGTTTTACTGCAGATTCATTGAGCTTCCTTCCCCGTCCGGCCGGCTTATCAGGCGCTGTGATCACCCCTACTACATTATAGGAGTTTTGGACGAGCTTGTCCAAAATAGCCACCGCAAAATCGGGCGTTCCCATAAATACGATTCGTAATGCTTCCATGTTATGTTATTTTATATTCGTTTTTTGAGGTGATGGCAACATGACCATCTTCCAGTAGGCCCTGCAATACAATCAAAATGGTATCTTCCTTATAAGTAAGTGCCAAGGTCAGGTTTTTTGAAGTCTGATTGCCTTGGCGCAGTATTTTCAAAATATCCCCTGCTACCAATTTTTGGATATCTGTATCGATCTTGTTTTTGCTAAGGCAAACATCACAATTGCCGCAAGCCTTCCGTTCCTCACCGAAATAGTGGAGTAATTGTGTGCTTCTACAGACCTTTTTGTTATTGACATAGGCCAATATACTTTCAATATTATTAATTTTAACCTGTTGCTGCTCCTTTACTTTTCTAGCGAAGATATTAATGGTCCTGTCGTCTTCCCGTGGTACTAGAAAAATAATTTCCAGATCACTGCTTTGAGCCTTATAGTCAACAATCCCATCCGTATTCAATTGTTCCAGGGTTTGATGGATTTTCTCCTCTGGGATATTTGTTTTTTTGGAGATTAATAAAGGATTGATCTTTGTAGGATGTTCAAAAATGCCCCCATAGGTTCTCAGGATGGTCTGTATCAGTGGAGCAATGGCCTTATGGTTTTCCAAATAGTAAAATACTTGGCCCTTTGTTGCAATAAATTGAAGGGTTATTTTTTTGGTAAAGGATTCAGAAAGCGAAATCACAGAATTTTGATCTAGTATCCGAAGCCCATTATAAGTAAGGGCCGTATTTAGTTTATAGGTGTCACAAAATTTATTGAAATGAAAATGAAAAGTTTCGGCAGTTCCTTCTCCGTATGAAATCTGGAAATAGTTATTTAATTTTTTGTAGAGCAGTTTTAGAAAATCAATATCGGGAAGTACGCTTAAGAATTGCTGTTTTACTTGGTTTTCATCAGCCTGGTTGAGCACCATGACCGCCTTGGCAGGATTGCCATCTCTCCCGGCCCTCCCTGCTTCTTGGAAATAATTCTCCAGACTGTCAGGAATCTGATAGTGGACCACAAGTTCTACATCGGGCTTGTCTATTCCCATGCCAAAAGCATTAGTGGCCACCATTACCTGTACTTTATTCTCCAGCCATAATTGTAGTCGCTTTGTTTTTTCTTTTTTAGGATTGCCCCCATGAAAAAAAGTGGTCGCTAATTTATGCGCATTGAGAAAATCGGAAAGCTCTTGGGCGGACCTTCTTGTCCTAACATAAACAATAGCACTTTTTTGTAGCCTATGACAGAGTTTTTTTAGTTGGAACTTTTTATCCTCGTTCCACTGTACATGAAAAGAAATATTGTCTCTGGAAAAAGAGTCTTTATAAACTGCAGCAGCGGATAATTGAAGGTTCTCCGTTATATCTTCTGCCACTTTGGGAGTGGCAGTTGCCGTAAGGGCTATGATAGGAGTTTCCGGTAATAGCTCCCTTAAAACATTGCAATTTAGATAAGCAGGTCTAAAATCGTTGCCCCATTGGGAGATGCAGTGGGCTTCATCTATGGCGATAAGATTTACATTCATTTGTTGAATGCGTTCCTGTACCAACTCTTGTTGTAGCCGTTCCGGGGACAGATATAGGAACTTGTAATTGCCATAGAGGCAATTATCGAGGAGATCTATAACTTCATTAAAAGAAATACCACCGGTAAGCGCCAGGGCTTTAATGCCCTTGTTCTTCAATGCGTCCACTTGGTTTTGGATCAATGCGATTAAAGGAGACACCACTATACATAGGCCGTCTTTGACCATAGCAGGGACTTGATAACACAATGATTTTCCGCCACCAGTGGGGAGAAGGGCGAGTACATCCCGTCCTTGGATTACGGTGTCAATAATTTGTTCCTGCGATCCCCTGAATTGAGAAAAGCCCCAATATTTTTCTAAAATCTCATGAGGGTCTTTAACCACAATTAGTTTTTTACTTTATTTAAAATAAAGGATAATCTTTCCGCTACTGTGCCCTTGGGAACATGTATGGTTTTATACCCATATTTTTGATAACTCGCCTCCAAACAATCATGAATACGTAAGGCCTCATCATAATTTTCATATCGTTCGCCGTCCGTAGCATAAATTTCCTTCCATGGGGGCAAGAGAAATACGGTGTCATAGGTGTAGGTCTCACAGGCCTCTATGAAACTTTCGTCATATTCTTGGTCAAAACAGTCCATGTAGGCAACAACATCGGGTAATCCACGATCCATAAATACATATTCGGCAGGTATTTTTGAGGCTTCAAAAAACTGCTTGATTCTTCCTTCAGTCAATTTTTTGCTGAACAACAGGGGATCCGTCACAAACAATTGTTGTATGCCTTGTTCTCTGGCTTGCAGGGTAATACTTCTAGAGATTTCATGAATACATGGTAGACCCATTAATTCAATTTTTTCAACTATGGATGTTTTTCCGGTACTAGGTCCGCCTGTGATAACAATCTTTTTTGGCTCCAATAAAAATATTTTATGATGCAAAGTTAATGAAATAGCTACTAGCGTAAAAAATTGCAACGGTTACTTTATATTTGTAAAAAGAAAAATATGGACACTGAAAAATCTGACGAATTTTACAGAAAGCTAAAAATCCAATTGGAGGAAACCAGTTCTTGGCCCACCAATTACCTCTATAAATTTATTGTTCCAACAGAAGGGGAACGGATTGTACAGATCCACAAAATCTTCGATAATACTGGTGCAGTAATTGAATCCAAACAATCAAAAAAAGGAAAATACACCAGTTTGTCCATTACCGTACACCTTAAAAATCCCGATGCAGTAATTGAAAAATATAAGGAAGTAGGGAAGGTTAAGGGGGTTATATCACTTTAATAATAGTATTTGTACCATATTTTTGTTAATTTGCAGACCTAGTAAAGCTTACTTCACTTATAATAACTTTTAAGCAAATTCTTTTAATTTGAATCTAGTAGAAAACATAGAGTATAATACTGAGCGCTCGCAGCTCATTATTCCCGAGTACGGAAGACATTTCCAAAAAATGGTTGATCATGCCATATCCATTGAGGACAGAGAGGAACGCAACAAAATTGCCCAGGCTATCATTAGTGTTATGGGTAATATACAACCCCATTTGAGGGATGTTCCCGATTTTCAACATAAGTTATGGGACCAGTTGTTCATCATGTCCGATTTTAAATTGGACGTAGACTCTCCTTATCCTATTACGAGTAAGGAGGTACTTCGGAAAAAACCAGATCCCTTGGCCTACCCACAGAATTTTCCAAAATATCGTTTTTATGGGAACAACATCAAGAGAATGATCGATGTTGCCGTGGAATGGGAAAAAGGGGACATGAGGGATGGTCTGGAATACGCCATAGCAAATCACATGAAGAAATGTTACCTGAATTGGAACAAAGATGTGGTAGACGATAACGCCATTTTCAAGCATTTGTATGAATTGAGTGATGGGCAAATCGACTTAAAAGGCGAGAATCTTACCGAAAGCGGACAGTTCCTAAAGAACAGGGTTGCCAAAACCCCTAGGAGCAGCAGTCCAAAAAAGAACCAAAGAAGCAATACTAACCGCGGTAAAAAGCGATACTAATATTTTCAACGTAAATGGGAACATTTAGGATTGAAGGTGGTCACCAACTACATGGTGAAATAACACCACAAGGAGCAAAAAATGAGGCATTACAAATTTTGTGTGCCGTACTACTGACTCCAGAAAGAGTAACAATAAACAACATTCCGGACATCGTTGATGTCAATAAACTGATATCCTTATTGGAGGACTTGGGAGTAAAAATCCAAAAGAAAGGGAAAGGATCATTTACCTTCAAGGCCGACGATGTGAACTTGGATTACCTCCAATCTGACCAATTCAAAAAGGATGGTAGGGGCCTTAGGGGTTCCATTATGTTGGTAGGGCCTTTATTGGCGCGTTTTGGTAAAGGATATATTCCTAAACCAGGAGGTGATAAAATTGGGCGTCGTCGTTTGGATACCCATTTTGAAGGGTTGATAAAATTAGGCGCTAAATTTAGGTATAATAAGGAAGAACTTTTTTATGGGGTAGAGGCCAAGAAATTAAAAGGGATCTATATGCTTCTTGATGAGGCTTCGGTTACGGGTACGGCCAACATTTTGATGGCAGCCGTATTGGCAGAAGGGGAAACCACAATTTACAATGCCGCATGTGAACCTTACCTACAACAATTGTGCAAGATGCTCAATAGAATGGGTGCGAAGATCACTGGGGTAGGCTCTAATTTGTTGAAAATTGAAGGAGTTGAAAAATTAGGCGGAACGGAACATACGATGCTTCCGGATATGATTGAGATAGGGAGTTGGATAGGTCTTGCCGCAATGACCAAAAGTGAACTTACCATTAAGAATGTAAGTTGGGACAATTTGGGCCAAATTCCGACGGTTTTCAGAAAGCTGGGAATCACTTTGGAACGCAAGGGAGATGATATCTACATTCCCGCACACAAGGATGGATACGAAATACAGAATTATATAGATGGTTCTATTTTAACCATTGCAGATGCTCCCTGGCCGGGACTTACACCAGATTTATTGAGTATTATCCTAGTAATGGCAACGCAGGCCAAAGGTGAAATATTGGTGCATCAAAAAATGTTCGAAAGTCGTTTGTTCTTCGTGGATAAACTAATAGATATGGGCGCTAAAATTATCCTCTGCGATCCACATAGGGCCACCATTATAGGCCATGACTTTAAATCGACTTTAAAAGCAACCACTATGGTATCTCCGGATATTAGGGCAGGAATTTCTTTGTTGATAGCCGCTTTATCAGCAAAAGGAGTCTCTACCATTCATAATATTGAACAGATAGATAGGGGTTATGAGAATATAGATGAACGTCTTAGAGCCATTGGTGCTAAGATTGTTAGGGTCTAGTTAAGGAAAGGTATATTTCCAAGACACTCCAAACAAAAATCAAACTCCATAAAAAAGTACGAATCCAATTTCTTTTTTCCAGCAGATGTAAATCTTCTGGGATAAAGGAGTTGGATCCTATTTTTCCATGTATGGGTACGAATATGGAAAATGTAATAGCCCAAAGGGATAGCACCAACATAAAACTTCCGACCGAATAAAATGATTGGCCAGTATAGACCTGGAATCCGCTTACCAGTAATTGGCCCGTCATTAGGGGCATAACGATATAGGTAATACGGACGGTATAGGTTTGGTGCCATCGGACCAGATCAGAAGCGGAATAGTATTTAAAACTTGGATATACTACGAGTTGTACCATCCAAATCAAAACAACCAAACCTAAATCAAGAAGTAGCCGTAAAGCTTCAATCATGTGATGAAATATTTCACTTGTGTTTATTTCTCTACCAATGTGCCATCGGGGTATTGGGCAAACCTCCCTTTGTTACGATCGTGTACATTATCGGAATAGGGCCAAGGCCACCCTCCAAACTGGGTCAACTGGTATTCTTGCATTGCCTGTTGTATTTCTTGGTCTGTATTCATCACAAAAGGCCCATATTTGGCAACGGGCTCATTTATGGGTTTCCCTTGTAACATTAAAAAAGAGGCTTTTTTAGCTCCACTTCTTAAGACTACCTCTTGGTCCGAATGCAGATCGATCCCGTGGTTAGGGGTGATTTTTTCATCGCTTACCGTACAGTGGTCCCCATCATAAAAATAGAGGCTTCTGTGTATTGGACCGCTAGTGGCCGGTAAAACAAATTCGGTATTGGGATCCAAATAAATATTCCAAACTGCCACTTCATTTTCTGGATCGGCAGCCCAAGAATTTGGGGCCGGTTTAGGGGCCTTATTGCCTTTGAAGCTCCCTGCCATAACCTTAACAGTGCTACCATTGCTTTTTATAACGGGGATATCTTCATGCCACAACATGGCAAAATGGGGTTCTACAAATTTATTTGCCTTGGGTAGGTTCAGCCAGATTTGGAAAAGCTCCAAGGGGTTGTCCTCCTCAGTTTTGAGCAACGGGAACATTTCTGAATGTTGCACTCCTCTTCCTGCCGTCATCCACTGTACGTCTCCCTCTCCAAAGCGACCTGCTGCCCCTAAAGAGTCAGAATGGTCACAATACCCTTTATTGACAATGGTAATGGTCTCAAACCCTCTATGGGGATGATAGGGAAAGCCAGGGATGGTCTGTCCGTGGTACATCCGCCATCCATCTTTTATGGTAAAGTCATTACCCAAATTTCGACCTTCGAGGGATGCGGCAGGTCCCATTTCTTCATTACCTTTTGGATAATGGTCCAGGTGGTAGACACAAAATAAAAAAGGATCCTGCGTTTGCCATGGGAAGCCCAGTGGGTATATGTTCTTGATGATGTCTTTCATGATTAAATTATAATATGATACTAATAAGTGATACGCTATTAATGTACAGCGTCATTAATTTCTATCCAGTAGCCTTCAGGATCTCGAAGATAGATTTGTTGCACGCCGTCGGCCCTTTGTGTAATGGTTTTCTTGCTCCCCGGCCAATCCTCGTAATCAACATTGTTTTTATTTAAGTTTTCTATAAATGCTCCCAACTTTTGTGTGGAGAGGCAAAGGTGCATGGATTTGTGTTTTTTCATGACCACAGTATCTTTTAATATCAGGTGCAGTTGGGTATTTCCTTGTACTTGGAACCAACGAAAGCCTGGATCATTGGTAGGGTGCTGTATTTCTTTTAACTGCAGAACATTGGCATAAAAATCACCAGTTTTCTTTAGATCATTGACAATTAGGGACTGATGATCAATGGCAAAACCAAAGGTCTGTGCTTTAGTGGTGATCGCAAAAAGAAATAGGATCAATACAGGAATATATTTCATGGAAACTTAAATTAAGTTGAGGATACAAGATACTTAAAAATAAGGTTATGGTAGCATTTTCTCCATGACCACATAGTTGATATTACCTTTGGAAAATGTTTGGGCTGTCTCTGTGAGCCCCATTTTATGGTAGAAACCTGTTTTCTCCTTTCTGGCATTGCACCAGATTTTTTCAACCCCTTTACTATCGGCCACTTTCAGTAAATGTTCTAACATTAGACTTCCATATCCTTTTCCTTGTTCAGAGGTTCTGGTGGCTAATTTCCGAAACTGTGCCTTATTATCTATAATGAACAGGGAAGCTACCGTAACCAATTCCTCATCACGGAATAACCCAAAATGCATTCCAAGGTGGTCTTGTGGCAATTTAATATAATCCAACGGTTTATCTGGCCACATCACAGCACGCCGTAACGGCCAGGTTGCTTGGGTAGGGATGGATTTAATTGTTGTTCCCATTTTTATCATTTAGTAATCCTGTGACAATTAGATATTGGGCCAGTGCATAGGTACCCATCACTAGAAAATTGGAGTAGGGAAGGGGTATCAAAAATTTATTGATAGCCAAAAGACTATCTGAAATTATGAAACTCAGTGCTCCTATAAAAACGAAAAGGAAACTGTTGCCCGACACTTTTATTTTTCGTCTATAAGCCATAATTACCATGATTAGTATGGCAAGAATATACAGGGCTACAGGAATTTTTATGTTGACCAAACGGGTATAAAGAAGGGTATATAATGCAACCCCGTACGCCGTTAGTAGTATGGTCATAATCCAAAAGTCCAATCTAGTTTTTGAGCTGCGCTGCAGGTAAAAGCAAAATGCGTAAAAAACATGGGCGAAAAGGAAGGAACCCAATCCCAAAATAAAGTAAAGTTCAGATATTTGGTCAAAGAGAAGGAAAATATCTCCCATTAGTGAAAACACCAAAGCCAGTAAGGTAAATCTTGCCGGCAATCGTTCCATACCGATTCTATTTTGTGAAAAATAGAATATTAGGGTCAGTAAAATCAAGGGTTTGCTGATTATCCTGAAAAAAACAAAGGAAGTGCCGGCCAAATAAATATCTACGGCCACCAATAAAAAGAATAGAATTCCAAATATGATGTGGTGAAGGGGTGGCTTGGTCATGCTTAACTTTAGTTTAATCTTCTCTATACTTTGCCATAATTTCTTTAAAAAGTTCTCCTGTGGTTGGAGGGGTATAGGAAATGGCATTGGCCCCATACTCTATTACACGTAAGATACTTTCATCATCTTTTCCACCTGTGGCCAGGATGGCCACCTGATCATCATAATCCCTGATCCGTTTTACGATTTCATGTGTTTTATCCGCACCTGATACATTAAATATGTCGATTCCGGCATCAATTCTCCCCTTGATGTCGTCTTTTTCAGAAACAATGGTAATGGTCACTGGGATATCAATTTTCTCCTTTAACCGTTTGATCAATTCATTAGGGGTGGGTTTGTTAAGGACCACGCCAAGTGCCCCTTGATATTCTGCCTGCATCGCGAGTTCCAAAGATCTCCTACCGGTTGTCAAGCCTCCTCCAACCCCGCAAAAAAGAGGTTTGTCTGCTGCCAAGATCAAAGCATGTGCAATCATAGGCTGAGGTGTAAAGGGATAAACTGCAATGATGGCGTTTGCATTGGTATTTCGTATTATGGCTACATCGGTAGAGAAAAGAAATGATTTTAAAAGCTGCCCAAAAACTCGTATGCCCGAACACTTTTCGATAGATTCGGGTACAATAACAATATTTTTTCTGAGCCTACTGCCAAAAGATGGGATGTGTTTCATAACTATTAATGGATAATAAAATGTATGATCCCTATCCACCTTGGATATTTGTATCTAATGTAACAAATATTAGAAGATAATTAGCTGATAGACCTCTTACCTTTTGATCCCATGTGTAGTGAAAGAAATTCCCTGTTGCCCTGTTGTGGAAATCATTACGGCTTCAAAAAGAGGTTCATGGGTGTTTTTTTTAACCGCCCATTCAAAGGTGAAGTTAGCACCTGTTCCACCATGCTTGTCATCTTGGTCTATTACAATATGAATGGTCTCCAGAGGCCTTATAAAAATTGGATCTTTAAAATACGTCCTGATCAATTTTCCTTTGGTATCATAATAATCGGTCCTTAGGATATATATGGAATCTTTGGAACTGATGTTGCGCATGCTGGCTGTTGCTGTTAAATTATGGGTCCCCTTTTCACTTCTATCATAGATCTCTGAATAGATAGACAAATATGTGCTTCCGTGCAAAAGACTATCCATTGGATTAAGTTTTATCTTGCGCTTTTCCCAGTTTACTGGATTCATATGGCTTACCTCCTTGGTTTCTTCACAACCAAAAGTGATCAAAACAATGAACAATAATAGGCCTATGAATCTCATATTTTCTTGTGTTATATAATCAAATAATTTTAAGTTATACTGTAAAAAGCGAGTTGCTGATTTCTTTAATGTTGTATTAGTTTTTTCCTATTGGCGGTGGTCCAGCAGGAACAATGGCCTCATAGACCTCACTGCCTTTTCTCTCCTTATACTCTGCCTTTACCTTTTCTACCAATTTAGGATTCTCAAATAGGTCAACCATGGTCATGCCCATGGCTTTGGCAGCATAGGCCATGCCCTTGTGACCAATACTCATACCACCACAGGCTACAACGGCCCATGAGTGCCATGGCGTGCCCTTAGGTGCTGTGGTCACCCCCAAATTGATGTTGGCCACATTCCAACTTACATCACCCACATCGGTAGATCCACCCCCTGGGTTTTCTCTTGTTTCTTCCAAAGGATAAATATTACTGTCCATCCCAACTTGTGATTTCCCTGTCCCTTCCTGGATTTTCTTGCCAAAAGCAGTTTCTTCCGCCGTGTAGGAAATGGGTCCCAAAAGTTCCAAATTCTTTTGCATAATTTCTCCTCCCGACCGGTTGACCAAAGTTTCATAAATACCTGATATCAAGGATATTTTATAATCCACATTTGCCATGATGGCAGCACCTTCGGCCATTTTTTGAACCCTTTCATAGACTGGCATCATCCCACTTCGTTTACTGTCGCGGACTCTTACCCATAACCTTGAGTAGTCTGGCACCACGTTAACTACCTGTCCACCATCTTGAATATGGTAATGGATGCGAACTGTAGGCTTAATATGTTCTCTGTAATAGTTGATACCATTGGTATATAGTTCCAAGGCATCGGAGGCACTACGGCCGTTCCACGGGTCCATGGAGGCATGTGCCGCTTGACCAAAAAACTCAACCTTAAAATCTACCAAGGCCAAAGAACTTTGTACATCGGCCTTGGTCTCTGCACTGGGATGCCAACTGATATTTACATCCACACCATCCCATATTCCTTCTCGGACCATCCAAATTTTCCCAAAGAACTTTTCTTCTGAGGGCGTACCCATAAATTTAATGGTCCCCTTTAGTTTTCCTTGTTCAATCAACTCCTTTGCAGCTATGGCTGATCCTAAACTTGCAGCACCAAATAAGTTGTGGCCACACCCATGTCCGGCTGCGCCTTCGTTCAGTGGATCTTTTGTCGGCTGTGCCTTTTGGGATATTCCAGGTAGCGCATCAAACTCCCCCAAGACACTAATAACAGGACTTCCACTACCGTAGGTGGCCACAAAGGCAGTGGGAATTCCAGCAACCCCACGCTCTACATTAAAGCCATTTTTTTCGGCATAGTCAGCTAATATTTTAGAGGAATGATGCTCTTCAAAAGCAGTCTCCGCCAACGCCCAAATAGAATCGCTAATCTTGATCAAAGCATCTTCATGACGTTCCACAGAGGCTATGATCGCTTTTTTGTTGCTGTTCATTTTTTGGGAGAATACCGATGACGAAGCCAGCAGTACCATTAAAAAGATGATTTTTTTCATGTTTTGGGTCTATTTATGTATTGTATTTTTTATCAAAATGTGCAAAGGAAGTAGAAATCAGTTCAGATAGAATATCCATGTCAATATCTGATAATTTTTTAATATATAGGCATGATTTTCCTGTTTTATGCGGCCCCAGTTTCTTCAATAGTTCTTGGTGCCCATCAAATCCATCCAATATATAAAGGGTGAGGTTTTGCTTCCTTGGTGAAAAGCCAGTGATCAGCATATCGCCTTCTCGGCCCGAATCGTATTTGTAATGATAGCTGCCAAACCCCACGATACTGTTTCCCCACATAACAGCAGGCTTTCCAGTGATCTCTTTCATTTTTTCAAGTATTACAAAACAATCTTTTCTCCTCGTTTCATTATCAACCGTATTTAAAAATTCGGTAACCGAAGCATTGGTGGGTATTGTTTTATTTTCAGACATAGGACTATCCTTTCCTAAATATAGCAATATTGATGGAATCTGAAAAATAGTAAGGTAGGAGTAGTTGTTAGAATTCTATGGCTCCTTGGTTATCCCAAACGGGTCTTCCAGGCAAAGTGTGTTTTTTTAGGATTCTTTTTCCTTCCAGTTTTACCTGAACGGAATTTTTAAACTCCCAAAGCGAGTCGCTGGCATATTTTCTTGCTTTTTGTAAATCCACCACGGGTTTGGGATAGTCTTTTCCAAGTTCAAAGTTTAAAAATTGTTGTTCCATAGGAGGAATATTCCAGGGCTCATGAAGATATTGCTTTGGAAGGTTGGCAAGTTCCGGTACCCATTTTTTTATAAAAGTTCCCTCCGGGTCGTGGTCTATTCCATTTTTCACCGGGTTATAGATCCTGATCGTATTAATTCCTGTTTCCCCGGCCTGCATATTTAGCTGAGGGAAATGTATTCCGGGCTCAAAATCTAAAAAGTGTTGTGCCAAATGTTCCGTGCAATCTTGCCAAGGTTGCCACAAGAGGTGCGTAAAAAATGACGCTAGTAGAGCTCGGAGTCGAAAGTTGACAAATCCTGTCTGTATCAAACAGCGCATGGCTGCATCTACCATGGGTACGCCTGTTTGCCCTTCTCTCCATGCTTTTTGTAAATCTGGTCGAATTGGTTTTACCAATTGGTGATATCCAGCATTAATACTCACAAATTCCATGCGCCCCTCCATCTCAAATTTTTGGATGAAGTGTGCTTGCCATCGTAGGCGGGATAAAAAAGCATTTAATGTTCTTTTATCCCTTATAGACGCTTTATGGTTCGCAGCAAATTGACAAATTTGGCGCACCGACAGATTGCCCCATGCCAAATAAGGAGAAAGTCTACTGCTGTGTTTTCTTGAGGAGTAGGGCTTTGAGTAATGGACGTTATACCCCTCTATGCGCTGATCTATAAAGGAACGCAAATATTTAACACCTTGTTTAGTGCCTCCTTTTTGAATTAATGGATTGGTGGCAGGTTTAAGTTTGGGAATTTGAAAAAGTGGATGAAAAATAGATCTGAGTTCTTCTGTGGTGTAGAATTCCCCTAGATCCAATCTCGGGTTTTCAATTTTTTGGTTCATAAAACTCACCCAACTCTTTCGCCAGTCTGTACGATTTTTACGACCTCTCAGGACGCCGTTTTGAATGCTTTCCTTCCATAGGACCTTTTGTGCAATACACCACTGGGTGACTTGTTTATCTCGCTCATAGGTCATTTGCATTCCCGATTCTTGATGCGAAAAGATATGGGTAATTTTTTCTTTGCCATGCAATGCCCTCAAAACTTCAGGAATATTTTGGGAAACTATAAGCATTTGGGTATTGAATGTCCCCAATTGATTGTTCATGTCCAATAGACTTTGTTTTATAAAGTCCATGTGCATTTCACTATAATGAGGGTCTTTGGTCCAAAGTGGCTCAAAGCTATATAGCAATACTATTTTTTGGTTCTGTGCAATGGCATTTGAAAGAGGCTCATGATCCATTAACCTCAGGTCTCTTTTAAACCAAACAATAACCATTACGCTAGTGCCTCCTTATAAGTACTTAAACACCTTTCTCTGGCCTCCTTGTGATCAACCATCATCTCGGGATAGGAACTTTTCTCTAATTCTGGTACCCATTTAAGGATGTATTTCTTTTGTTTGTCGAACTTGTCTATTTGGGTCATGGGATTAAAGATTCTAAAATACGGAGCGGCATCTACCCCACTGCCCGCGGCCCACTGCCAATTCCCCACATTACTACTCATTTCGTAATCCATTAATTTTTCAGCAAAATACGCCTCTCCCCAACGCCAATCTATTAATAAATGTTTGCACAAAAAACTGGCCACCAACATTCGAACCCTATTGTGCATATAACCAGTTGCGTTCAGTTCCCTCATCCCAGCATCTACAAGGGCATATCCGGTTTGTCCGTTTTTCCATTTTTCAAATTCTTCCTCGTTGTTTCTCCAAGGAATCCGGTCGTATTTAGATTTAAATGCATCTGTGACCGTATGTGGAAAATGCCAGAGGATTTGCATAAAAAATTCACGCCATATCAATTCACTCCAAAAAACCTCGTTTTTTTCTGCTATGGCCTTTTTCATTATTTTACGGATGGAAACTGTTCCAAAGCGTAAGTGTGGACCTAATCTTGAGGTGCCATTTTCGACGGCAGGATAGTTACGGGTATCCTCATAGTTCGCAATTAAGGTAGGTGTTACATCGTAGTCATGAACCTTAATGTCCGATGTTTTAAATCCTATATCCGATAGGGATAAGTTAGGGAGCCTGCTGTGCTGTACAAGGTTATTGAGATACTGGCTTGTGTAATGAATGTTCAGGTGCTCTTTTTGCGAAAAACCCTCTTTCCATTTATTTTTAAACGGGGTATAGACTACATAAGGGTCCCCATCATCTTTGACGACCTCATTTTTTTCAAAAATAACCTGGTCTTTAAATGTATGGAAAGGAATATCCTCTGCTTCCAAAAGTTTTTCAATAGCCGTATCCCTTTCCCTGGCATAGGGCTCATAGTCCCGATTGGTATATACAGCTGCAATTTCATGATCTTTAAGTAAATTTTTAAAGACTTCAACTGGGGTTCCATTATAGATGGCGATAGAGCTCCCATGATTATCTTGAAGCTCAGACCGCATTTGTTGCAAAGTTTCATGAATGAAGGTCACTCGAGGATCATTCTCAGGTAGTTTTTCTAAAATTTCACTATCGAATATGAAAATAGGCATCACAGGGTGGTCTCCCTTGAGGGCGGCCAAAAAGCCCACATTGTCATCTAATCGCAAATCTCGCCTAAACCAAAAAATTGATACCTTATTATTCATGCACAAACTTTCTTTCTAATTAACGTTCAATGTGGAGAGTCCGCCATCCACACCAATGATTTGTCCGGTCATCCAACTGCTATCATCGCTCAATAAGAATACTGCAATATTGGCGATATCCTCAGGAGTTCCTACTCTTTTAAGTGGATGTCTTTCCGCCATCGCCTCTCTTTTCTTATCGTTGTTCAATAATCTGGAAGACAATGGAGTATCTACCAAAGATGGAGCTACAACGTTTACACGTAATTTTGGTGCATACTCCGCCGCAAGGGATTTTGCAAAACCTTCTATGGCGCCTTTAGATGCAGAAACACTTGTGTGGAAGGGCATACCACTGGTTACGGCAACAGTACTGAAGAATACCATACTGGCGTTTTCGGTCATTTTTGGCATAAGTGATTTAAGCACTCTGACAAGACTGAAAAAGTTCAAATGCATATCTTGCTCGAAGGTATCAAGACCCATCATTTTAAAAGGTTTTAAATTGATACTTCCTGGGCAGAAGACAAAACCGTGGATCTCATCTGGAAACTGACCAGCATCCAATTCATCTTTTGTGGCATCGAAAGGAATGTGTTTTACATCCAAGCTCTCTAAACCTTCATTATTCCTAGAGGCTATGATTATATTATTATCGGAAGCTAGCTGCGTAACAATAGCATGACCAATTCCGTGGGTACCTCCTATTAAAACTATGTTTTTTTTCATCTGTATAAATTTAATATTTGTATTATTAATGTGATTCTTAAAACGAATTAAATGTTAACTCATTTGGCACATTTTCCATGGTGCCGAAAAGACTGGTTAATTTTTCCTCCCTGAATTTAAATATTTCTTTCAATTGCTTTTTTACAATGATGGGTTGTGCCAATTGTCCAAATATTCCGAAGGGTAACTTATAGTCAATTATATCTTCCATAATAACACCACCTTCTATCTCCTTTATAAAATGTTTATGGTGCCATAGCGCATATGGTCCGAACAATTGGACATCCACAAAATAATGACCATGTTCAACTTGTGTTATTTCAGAAACCCATTTGGTGGTAAACCCAGGAAATGGAGTAACTTTATATTGTATGATCTGCCCCGGGAACATAGGTTTGTCATCTCCAGATAGTATATGGAAACCCATGTGTTCAGGGGTGATGGTCTTAAGATTTTTGGGCTGGGATAAGAAGTCCCATGCCTCTTGTTGAGAAATAGGCAACGCTTGTTTTGATCGTAATTGGTACAACTTCATTATTTAGGTTTGCCCAAAGATAGGTCTATTATTGTTTAGATAATAATTAAAAAAGTTAAACAAAATTAAAATATTAGGAGGTTGTGCATCCAAAGAATCAACTGGTCTTAAGGTCATCGATGTATTGGGTAAGGACATCTTATTTATTTAATTTGAACCTCTAATTTTGTACATTTCCACAA
This sequence comes from Sediminicola sp. YIK13, assembly GCF_001430825.1. Classification (GTDB taxonomy): domain Bacteria; phylum Bacteroidota; class Bacteroidia; order Flavobacteriales; family Flavobacteriaceae; genus Sediminicola. Next base: position 631,521 of record NZ_CP010535.1, read on the forward strand.
GCGTACGAGTTATGAAAACAACTATTTTAAACATTTGCTTGGTTTTATTTGTGGCTGTGGGCCTTGCACAGGAAAATGTCAGGGAATTGGGGTTCCTTCCTGAAGCCATTTTTGAGACTTCTGGACTAATATTTTACAATAATAAAATTGTCACTCATAATGATTCCGGTAATACAGCCCAGCTTTTCGAACTGGATACCATTTCTTTACAGATTACACGAACCATCACTATTTCCAATGCCGTAAATATAGATTGGGAAGATATATCCCAAGATGATACCTATATCTATGTTGGTGATATTGGAAACAACAATGGAAGTAGACGGGATTTGGTAGTGTACAGGATACTAAAAACAGACTATGATACATTGGATTCAGTTGAGGCGGAAAAAATAGAATTTTCCTATGTAGACCAAACCGACTTTACCCAGAGCACCAATAGCGACTGGGATGCAGAAGCCCTTTTTGTTTTGAATGATCAACTCGTTATTCTGACCAAACAGTGGCAGAGCAACGGAACTGTAGCCTATGGAATTCCTAAAATCCCAGGAACTTATACAGCCTCAAATATTGGAGCATATGCAGTTAACGGCTTAGTAACGGGAGCAAGTTTTAATCCAGACACCCAAGTCCTATATTTAATTGGCTACTCCAAATTTTTATTGCCCTTTATTGTACGTGCAATTAATTTAGAAGCAAATAGCATATTTTCAGGAACCGTGGAGAAGAACGAATTGAACCTTGGATTCTTGCAGGCAGAAGGAATTACCTTCATAAATGAGAACCACTATCTTCTTTCGTCTGAAAAGTTCACCAATAACAGTCCCATGATAACTTCGGAATCAAGGCTTTTTTCATTTGATACATCAGATGAATTAATAGAGGAACCTTTGCCGATAGAAAATAAGCAGGGGCTACTTATATTTAAGCGTTTTGGGGCAAGGGAGCTGGAATACGAGATTCAAGGCGAAATTTTTGGAAGGGCTATTTTTGACACCAACGGCCGACGTATAAAATATATTTTGGGTAAGGACATCAGGGAAAACACCGTCAACCTGGCAAGCTTACATTCAGCAATTTACTACCTTACATTTTATACGGACAAAGGGATAATTTCAGCGCCTTTTTGGATGAATTAATCGTAAGTTTCATTCCCATTATTTAAGGAATTCTTAACAAATCTACTGTGACATTACTTGTAGTTTTGTAGAAACGTATAAATCGTAAATCAAATGAAAAAAATAGTACTATTAGTATTAGCTTTTGTTGCCACCTATTCGGTACAGGCACAAATTGAAACTCCAGCTCCAAGTCCGGCCGCAAAAGTATGGCAGACTGTAGGCTTGACCGATGTTACTTTAGAATATTCAAGGCCATCCATGAGGGGTAGGACTGTTTTTGGGGATTTGGTACCTTATGATATGCTTTGGCGCACGGGAGCTAATGCCCGAACAAAAATTACATTTAGTACCGATGTAATGGTAGACGGACAAGCTCTGAAAGCAGGGACCTATGCAATCTTTACGAAGCCAGGAGCTTCTTCTTGGGAGGTATTTTTCTATACTGATTCACAAGGTGGTGGAACTCCTGCAGAATGGGATGAATCTAAAGTGGCCGCAAAAACTACAGTTGAGGTCAATAAAATGGAAATGCCGATAGAGACTTTTACAATGACATTTGATGACCTGACCAGCAATTCTGCTGTTTTGGGTATCCTTTGGGAAACTTCCTATGTTGGGGTTAAATTTGACGTGCCAACAGATGCAATGGTAATGAAGGACATAGAAAAAACTATGGCAGGTCCAGATGCTGGTGATTATTATGCTGCAGCTGTATATTATTATAGTGAAGGGAAAGATATCGCAAAGGCAAAAGCTTGGATGGATATGGCAATGGCCATGACCGCTAAACCCGCATTCTGGCAATTGAGACAGCAATCTTTAATTTACGCAAAAGCAGGAGATAAAAAGGGAGCCATAGAAGCTGCTAAGAAATCTTTGGCCGGTGCTGAGGCTGCCGGAAACGCAGATTATATTAAAATGAATAAGGATTCATTAAAAGAGTGGGGCGCTAAGTAAGCAAACACCTTATAAGATTATAAAAAACCCAACAGTCCTACTGTTGGGTTTTTTTGTGGCTATCTAATAAAAGGGTGTATAAATAATTGGCAAGGACGAAGATATTTTTGTAATCAGGATTCACTTCTCCGTTGATCCTTATATTCTTAGCACATAAATAACAATTGGGATCGTGGGCAATTTTTTCCTTTTCAGAAGTAACCTCTTTTTTGCCCTGCCAAGTTCTGTTGGTCCTGTGGGGGGACACCAAAACCCATTCTCCTGTAAGTATATTGTAACGTTTATGTGGTGTAGCGTTAAAGTTTTCGGTCATTATTTTATTTTTTAAGAAGATAACAATTGAACACTATTGCCAATTTCCAAATGGTTATAGATGGCGTCAATTCCTGTTTCGGCCTTATAGGCATCTATTATACCTTTGACAGCACTTTCTTCAAATTCATCTTTGATAAGATTGATGGTACATCCACCAAAACCTCCACCCATCATTCTAGATCCGAGTACTCCCTCCTGTTTTTGGCCAATTTCTACCAAGAAATCTAATTCTTTGGTGCTCACTTCATATTCTGTGGATAAAGACCTATGGCCCGCCAGTAGAATGGACCCCACTTGTGCCGCATCCCCCTCTTTAAGGGCTTCGATCATTTTTAATACACGTTTATTCTCTTGGATGACATGACCTGCCCTTCTGAAATCTGTCTTAGAAACATGATTTTTAATCTCCTTCAAATCTTCCATGGAGACTCCTCTTAATGAGGTGATTTCCTCATGGGACTCCTTCAGTTTTTGAACTACTTTTTCACATGACCTTCTACGGAGGTTATATTCAGAATCTACGGCCAATTGATGTTTAATATTGGAGTTGATCAAAATCCAGCTATATCCATTTAAATTGATTGGGGTATAGGAATGACTCAAATCTTTACAATCCAAGAAGAGCGCGTTGGATTTTTTGCCAAAAAGCACCGCGTATTGGTCCATTAATCCACAGTTCAAACCTATTTTATGTTCAGCTGCTTGAGCAATCAGGGCTATTTCTTCTCTAGGAATTTTAAGATCCAAAGCCGCTGAAGCCGCATAAGTAAAACCACAGCAAAGGGCAGCGGAAGAGGATAGGCCAAATCCTATAGGAATATCTCCCCCAAATACACAATCCATACCTTGTATCGGATAGTTCTTTTTCACCAGTATTTGTAAAATCGCCTCAAAATATTTCCCCCAAAAAGACTCAAAATTACCGTCAGCACCATCAATTGGGAGGGTTATTTTTTCTGGTTCGCTTAAAAAAGCTTCAATTTGGAGGTACTGGGAATTGTTCTTTTGAATGGTAAAGTAAATCGACTTTTCAATGCAGGCAGGTAATACATAACCGAGGTTGTAATCGGTATGTTCCCCAATAATATTGACCCGTCCCGGAGATTTTATGATATAGGGATCATTGCCATAATGTTTTTTAAAATAAGCTACTACCTTGTTTTGAGTCATCTTCAATAGCAATTAATAAGATCTTTCCTATTTGAAGCCAGTTTATAAAAGGTTCTTGATCTGTTTAATATGTTTAACCTATTACGGCTCTCATTTTTTGCTTCGTAATTAACAGCACAACTACTCTTAGTTAATAAATCTCAAAATTATACCCTTTTGCGATTAGGGTATCGAATTTTTCCTTGTTGAAACAGTAAAGGAAGGCTCCCTTTTTTGAACCTGTTTTATCTTTTTTTGAAGTCTTGTTGAGTATGTCCAGCGATAATATCTTTTTTCTGAAGTTTCTTGGGTCCAGCTCCCGTTGGTAAATACTTTCATAAAGTGTCTGAAGCTCGGGGATGGTAAAATATTCAGGAAGCAGATTGAATCCTATGGGCTGATGACGGGCTTTATTCTTCAGTTTTACAATGGCATCTTGTACCATTTGGCGATGGTCCAGGATCAATTCTGGTATTTCATCCAAATTGAACCACCTGGCATCAAACTTTTCCACATGTTCCAATTCAAAGTCGTTTAATCGGATCAAACTGTAATGTGCAATAGATATAACACGTTCCCCTGGATCTCTATCGACATTTCCATATGTCCTAAGTTCCTCTAGATAAACATCTTCCAAACCGGTACATTCAAATAAAATTTGTTTTGCTCCGTCCAGTATAGAACTGTCATTTTTTATAAAGGCACCTATCAAAGACCATGTTCCTCTTAAAGGTTCTACCTTTCTTCTAAAAAGGAGCAGTTTTAAATTCTTGGAATCGAAGCCAAAAATGATGCAATCTACTGCAACAAGTATTTTTTGTTCAACTCTATATTGGTGGGTGGCATTGATTAGCATAATTTACTTTAAAAGAGGTTATCCTCGGATTTATTTAATTCCATTCCAATAATCAAATGTACGGAATACAGTTAATAAACCGGTATTTTGTCCAAAGCCTGCGTCGTAGGAGACTAGAATTAGCGATTGCCAATTAAGTTAATTTCAGCAATTTTCTTTGTGAAATTATAGATCTTCGGGCTTTATGGGAGGATTCTTCAGTAATCTATCAAAACCTTCTAAGATAAAGGCCAGGGTTATGACCAAACCACAGCCAAAGGCATTGAGCCATAAGTAGGACATCCAATCGTATTTATATCCAATAATCACGATCACTTGTGTGATTATGGCAGCAACAAATACCCCATTCCCTTTGATATATTTCAAAAAGAAGGCTATTAAGAAAATCCCTAGGACATTTCCATAAAATATAGATCCTATGATATTTACCAATTGAATCAGATTATCAAATAAATTAGCTGCACAGGCAATGATTATGGCTACGATACCCCATAATAGGGTAAATAACTTGGAAATCTTTACGTAGTGCTCGTCCGTAAGGCCCGATATCCTATAGCGCTTGTAGAGATCCAAGGCGGTTATGGTGCCCAAGGCGTTTAGTTCAGAGGCTGTGGAGGACATGGCTGCAGATAAAATCACTGCCAGCAAAAGTCCAACCAATCCTTTTGGCAGGTAATTGAGGATAAAATGGATAAATACATAGTCCTTATCATTGGTCTCAATATTGTTATCTGCTTTTTGGATCATAGCTTTGGCCGCGTCCCTATTATATCTTTCTTTTTTATTTATGGAAATAATATCCTGTTTAGCTTCTTCTGTGGCATCATATTCCTTGAGGTCCAAGGCCGCAGAATATCTGTTTTGCGCCATTTTCTTTTCTACTTCCAATTCCAAATGCCCTTCCTCCAATATCTTGTAGTCATTGGCCAAAGGAGATTGCATTACCGCATTGGTTGCAGCCGGATTGAAGTTTAATGGAGAGGAATTAAATTGGTAGAAAACGAAGACCATAACGCCCACCAAAAGGATAAAAAATTGCATGGGTATTTTCAAGATGCCATTAAAGATTAATCCTAATTGACTTTCCCTTACAGATTTACCTGACAAATAACGTTGAACCTGACTCTGGTCTGTACCAAAATACGCCAAGGCCAAGAACAATCCACCAGTAATACCACTCCAAAAAGTATATCTGGTATCTGTATTAAAGTCAAAATTCAGAATATCCAATTTATTGCTGGCTCCGGCAATCTTTAGTGCTTTGCTGAAGTTAATATCGTTGGGAAGATAGCCCAGGATAAAAAAGAAGGCCACGAACATTCCGGCCATAATTATGAACATTTGTTGCTTCTGGGTAACGCTAACAGCTTTAGTGCCCCCGGAAACAGTGTAGATAATCACAAGGATTCCTATGATGATATTCAAAGTCCACAAATCCCATCCGAGAACGGCAGACAATATAATGGAAGGGGCATAAATGGTAATTCCTGCAGATAATCCCCGTTGTATGAGAAATAGAAAAGCGGTAAGGGTACGTGTTTTTAAATCGAATCGGTTTTCCAATAGTTCATAGGCAGTATATACTTTTAATCTATGATAAATAGGAATAAAGACAATACAGATAATAATCATGGCCAAAGGCAGGCCAAAATAAAACTGAACAAATCCCATGCCATCGTGGAACGCCTGTCCCGGTGTGGATAAGAAAGTAATGGCGCTTGCTTGAGTGGCCATTACCGAAAGACCAATGGTCCACCATTTGGCCTCACTGCCTCCTAAGACATAGTCGTTGACGTTTTTGCTTCCCCGTGTTTTCCAAACACCATAGCCTACAATAAATAATAATGTACCTACTAGTATACTCCAATCTAATACTCCCATATTACTTATTAAGTGTCATTATGAAGTAAAAAATAAGAATGTAGATTACATTTAATATGATTACAGCGGTATATTCTTTCTTCCAATCAAATTTGTCTTGCATGGCTAGTTTTTAAGCGAATTTTCTGGATTGTTATTTTCTTTGCCTAAAGATAGCATATTTGCAAATAGTTTATAGGCCCCGGCAACACCTTCCGGTAATTCCCTAAAGAAACTCAATCCTGTGTAAATATAATAGCCTTTTCCATAAGGAGCCACCAATAAACTGCCATTGGTTGGTGAATCCCCTTTATCTTGCATTGAAAGTATCGGAGTAAATTCCTTGCCCCATTTATTGGGAAAGTATAAACCTCGTTCTTGTACCCATCCGTCAAAGTCAGCTATGTCTATTTTATTTGGAAAATTTACTATGGGATGTTCATTTGCCAAAATGTTCACAGGAGAATTTTCATCAGTAACCCGATCTCTGGAAACGTTAAGAGGGTAGGGGGCAAGATTGGGAAAATTCAAGCCATTTCTTCCCGAGGTGTTGTATTGTACAATTAAATTTCCGCCATCTTTTACATAGTCCAACAAATATTTTTGCTTAAACCTCAAGGCATCCACAACGTTATAGGCTCTTATTCCAACTACAATAGCATCGTATTTTGATAATGTTCCTTCTTGGATACTATTGAGGTCTATAGGAATGACCTTATACCCAATTTGCTCCAAACTCTTTGGGACATCATCTCCTGCCCCCATGATATACCCAATATTTTCACCCTCTTTCTGAATATTTAACCGGACAACCTTTACAGAAGCAGGTAAGAGCACAGATTGTTTTGGTATATGGTCATAATTGATGACCACCAGCTCTTGGGAATACACTTTTTCGTTTACAGTAACCCTGGGGGTAATTTCTCCTTCACTTTCTTTATTAGGTGGGGTTACTTTAAAGTAAACGGTGCTTTCATCTCCTTTTTGAGCAATATTAAAATTGATCTCTGTAGGGGTCACCTTCCAGTTTTTAGGAACCTCCAAGGAAATATTGCCACCAATATTGTCTTTGCCCGCCCTAATATGAACAGGTAATTCTTTGGTTTCCGAATCCGAGAATATGATAACCTTGTCATTGATGCGGGTCGTAATTTGCGGTAATACCTCAAATGGCTCATAAAGTTCCCCTTTATCGGGTTTTGAATAATGGTGAACCACAGGACTGTTTAACGCGATGGGTGTGCCATCAATTTCCAGATTGAAGGACACCGTAAAAGGAATTGGGGTTTCGGCTTTACCAATTAGTCTTTGATTATCCACGGCATACATTCCCAGGCTTCCTTTTTTGGTGAGCCAATAGGGACTGGTATAATCCGTGTTTTCGGGGATTTTAAAATCTATTTTGAAATTCTCTTTTATGTTGGTTTTTAGAGGCAGATTAGGGGAAAGGGCAACAGGAGCGCCAGAGATTTTGATACTGTTCAACTGAAGATTGGCCGTACTCCTTTTCAATACTTCAATATCAATAGTGATGGTACTGCCTGGAACGGCATCCGTCTCCTCAGAGGAAGCCTCTAAATATAATCCCGCTACTGCGGTAATAATTCCTTCTAATTCTTTTGTTTTGATTGATCTCCAATGCTCATCTGAAATATTTTGCAGGAGCTTATAGGCCTCCATCAAGTTAGGCAAATGAACAGATGGATCCTTGAAGCTGAAGTTGTTTTCAACCTCATATAGAAGTTCTCCAATGGCTTTGCCGCCTTTTACTCTGGACCAAGAGGTGTCAATACCATCAAAAATATTGTTCTTGTCCGAGGGCAGGTCTCCTTTCAGAAGTTCTATATATTCTTCTTCACTACCTCTGGTTGAAATTCTTCCGAAGCCTTGACATAAGTGCTGGCTGCTGGCCATGGATGCAATCTCGTTATTGGAAAGCCCCATTAAGGGGTAATAAACCCCCACATCCAATGAAAGCATATTGGATTTATCCGCATTTTTGAAATTCTCTTCACTGCCATAAAACCACCAACTGGTGTTGAAGAACAACCGCTTGGGTTGCCATGTCTCTGTAAGGGTTAATTGAGAAGGATAGGCGTTTTTATCATTTACAAGGTCAAACGCTTCTACACTCAACATGGCAGAAGAGGTATGATGTCCGTGCGTAGAACCTGGTGATCTATGGTTAAATCGGTTGATGATCACATCGGGTTTTAAATTTCGAATGGTCCAAACAACATCGCCTAAAACAGCTTCTTTATTCCATATTTCCAAGGTTTCGTCCGGGTGTTTGGAATATCCAAAATCGTTGGCTCTTGTAAAAAACTGTTCGCCCCCATCAATCCTGCGTGCAGCCAATAGTTCCTCTGTTCTCAGAACCCCAAGAAGTTCCCTTAATTCTGTTCCTATAAGATTTTGCCCACCATCTCCGCGTGTTAGGGATAAATAAGCGGTCCTGGCTTTTACCTCATTGGAAAGGTATGAAATTAGCCTTGTATTTTCATCATCGGGATGTGCGGCAATATAAAGGGCTGTGCCCAAAAAGTTCAATTTTTGAACGGAGTGGTAGATATCGGAAGTTGTACTTTTCTTTGGCAGTTGGGCAAGGATCAGATTCGAGGAAAACAGTATCCCTAAACAAAATACCAGAAAGTGGCGCATGATGTTGATTTTTAGTTGGCTTTCAAATATAGAAAGATTAACAACTAACCAGTAACTTTTAGAAATTCTTTAACATGACTAAAGGATGCCAGTTCCATCTTCATCCAAATGGACCTGCTTTTCAATAAGCACAACTCCTTTTTGTAATAATAAATTGTTGGGGTAGGTAAGCTGTTCCCCATGATCGTTGATCATATGAAAATAAAATGCCTTAATATCTATAATTACCGCTTCATCCGGAACCTCTTTGTCCAAAATCCGTATCCTGTCTCCTATCTTAAATGGAAACGAGAAAAACAAAATAACTCCGGCTGTAATATTGCTCAAGATGGACCAGTTAGCAAAAAGGGCGACCCCTAAAATTGCAAAAACTGAAGAAAATACCAACCCTAGTTCCTTAACATTTACCCCCCACACAAAAATAAGCACACCAATCAATAAAATGGTATGTCCAACAGAAACATATTTTATGATTAGCCTTGTACGGGCTTCATGGATATCCCTTAATTTCCCAACCTTCCGGATGGCCTTGATGCTTGTAAATCTAGAGATCAACAAAATTAAGATACAAACGATAGTACCTATTAATTCTTTTTGATATTCAATAATTATTTCCTCCATTACCTTAAACCTAAACTGTCACGCAAAAGTAGGTCACTGTTGTGATTTTCTTGCCAATAAGGAGTATTTATTGTTTTAATTTTTGAAGCTCTGGTCGTAAGCAGCTTAGCCCCGTCACCAAACCCGCTTGGGGCTCTTTCAGACCAATTTTCTATGGTGTATGGGAATTTGGCACTGAAATTTATGGACAAAGTTCTCTCTAGTGCTGGGTATGATATGGTATAATTGGTCAATGCCCCATTATTGGTAAGACTTGCAGTAGCCTCATATGCCTTGAATTCTTTATGGTGTAGTCTCGTATATTCCATGGAAGGTATAATCTGAATTGAACCCGTAGGTAAATTCCCCGGATCAATACGGATTTTGTTCCAAAGTTCATCCTCCAAAAGGTCCTTGGTCAATTTAAACTCTTGATCTGCCTCACTTTCAAAATAGGAGTGCGATACTACTTCAAAATTTTCTCTATTGTTCAATTGTGCGTATACGTGCCCACACCATTCCTGCACACTATTGGAAATTTTAAGGGCATGGGAATTATCATGGACCGGAAAAAAGCTACTGGTCATGATAGAGTAGGGGTAAATTCCGGTGAGGAAATTTTTGGTCGTATTTAGTTTTAGGACGGGAATGTTGCTTGCATTGCTCTGATCTGCCTTTACTTGCTTGTCAGCTAAAAAAGGTTCGGTCACATATATTAATACTGCTGACCCTTCCCTAATCTCACCGTACCTGGCCTGCTCCAGTTTATAAGAACTAATTTCCGCCGTACCTGCATACCAATAATCTTTAAAGGCCACAGATAATTCTTTTTTAGGAACTTGGGTTTTTTGGTTGTCCTTTACTGATGTTTGGGTGTTTTCTTTATTGGTTACCTTTCTACAAGAACTGAAGGAAAGGGTTGTCAAAGCCAATAAAACAAATATTTTAAAATTGAAAGGTAATTTCATTTTCGAGTGTTTTTTCAAAATTACCCAAAATCACCTAGCTAGCCATATCCATTAACGTTTTGTAAACGATATGTGTGGGAAGTCCGACAACATTGGCGTAAGACCCTTCAATTTGTTCTATACCTATAAGCCCTATCCACTCCTGGATACCATATCCGCCAGCTTTATCAAAGGGTTTGTAATTTTCTATATAATACAGGATCTCTTCGTCGGAGAGTGGTTTAAATTTTACTTTGGTACTGTGAAATTCCGTTTTTTGCGATGAAGATGTGGTAAAACAAACAGAAGTGATGACCTCATGCCAATCATCGGACAAGGTTTTGATCATCTTGTAGGCCTCCTTTGCATCCCCTGGTTTGGCCAAAGAACAACCGTTGTGCCACACCACGGTGTCCGAGGTGATCAATATCTCATGATCTTTGAGTTGGCTTTTAAAGGGGGAAGCTTTTAAAACTGCCAGATAATCTGATATTTCGGCAGCTTTTAATCGGTCAGGATAAATTTCTTCCACCGGCTTTAGGCGAATTTCAAAATCTAGGCCCAGTTCCCTAAAAAATTGCTGACGTCTTGGCGAGCCGGAAGCCAAAATGATCTGAAATGTTTTTAACCGTTCCTTCAACATATATTATTAATCGTTTCTAGCATTAAAATTTCCTTCCCAGTCGCCCCTAACCTTAAGAACTTGTTCGATGACATCCCTGACACATCCTTTTCCGCCATTGATGTGTGAGATGTATTTACAAACCTCTTTTACCTCTGGTACTGCGTCTTGGGGACAGGTGGGCAAGGCAACCATTTGCATAACGGGAATATCCGGAAGATCATCGCCCATGTAAAGGATCTGTTCTGGTTTAATGCCATAGACGTCCATATATTCTTTTAATGGTTCCTCCTTGTAATGAGCTCCCAGATATATATCTGTTACCCCAAGGCCTCTAAAACGGCTTCTTACACCTTCATTGGAACCTCCAGAAATAATGCAGACATTGTATCCTTTTTGAATGGCCGTTTTCAGGGCGAATCCATCCTTTATGCTCATTTTTCGCAGCATTTCGCCTGTGGTTGTGATGGTAACGGTACCATCCGTGAACACCCCATCTACATCAAAAACAAAAGTATCGATGTCCTTGAGGTATTCCTTGTAACTCTTACTCATAATTTTTTTTTATTGAATTGCTAAGTAAGGAATAAATTTCCTTATAGGTTTTATTTTCCAGAAGTCTTAGGTGATTGTTGATGGTGACCTGGTCTCCTCTTCTGGCCGGACCAGTTTGTGCTTCATGAGGATTTAGAACACTTATTTTATGGGCCGTTTCCTTTATCAGTGGATGTAAAAGTTCGAAAGGAATATTATGATCATTACAAATCTCGTTTCCGATCTGATAGAGGTGATTGGTGAAATTATTGACAAACACGGCCGCTAAATGGATGATTTTTCGCTGTTCAGAGGAAATATTGAAAACCTTTTCGGAAATCAAATGGGCCAAATGTTCCAATATTATTTCATCTTCTTTTTGTGCCGCTTCCAGGCAGATAGGAATTTCTTTAAAATCTACCTTTTTATTTTTCGTAAAGGATTGCAAGGGATAAAACACGCCTTTTCTTTGGATTGGTGATAGCATATCCAAGGCACAATTTCCAGAAGTATGTACTACAAGGCCCTTCTTACCGATAAGATTCTGGGACACTTCTTTAACGGCCCCATCACTTACTGCGATGAGGTATACATCTGCCTCTTTAATGTTTCCATAATCCAGAGTGACTTCTGTTTGCTTGGAGTAGACCAAAAGCTTTTCCTCAGATCTGCCAACCACTTGAAGAATCTTTACCTGGTTCGTTGCTGAAAAGGAATCATATAGATGTTTGGCAACATTACCGGTGCCTAGGATTACAATTGAAATCATGCCCAAAAATACAAATTAATGCAGTGTTGGCTTGGGAAATAATTAACAAACTTGTTTAACTTTTTAAATATGGCATTGGCCGCTAAAATCATAAAAAGACCGTATTTTTGCGCCTGAAATAAAACTTCTATCCTAGCGATGACAGAACTGCTCAAAAAGATTTTCTTTTCTACACGTTTAATGGCCATTCTTTTTATACTTTTCGCAACGGCTATGGCTTTTGGTACCTTTGTTGAAAGTTGGTACAGTACAGAGACTGCGAGAATTTGGATTTACAATGCCACTTGGTTCGAAGCTATTATGGTATTCTTCGTAATCAACTTTACAGGCAATATATTCCGTTATAAACTTTTGCGAAAAGAAAAATGGCCAGTGTTGATGCTTCACCTCTCATGGATCCTGATTATTGTGGGTGCTTTTGTGACCAGATATATCAGTTTTGAAGGTATGATGCCCATCAGGGAAGGTAATTCTGAGAATGTATTTTATTCAGATAAAACTTATTTGACCGCCTTTGTAGATGGAGATGTTAACGGACAGTTACAGAGACGTAGGTTTGAAGACGACCTGATCGTAACCCCTGAAGCGATGAAGTCTAGCCTACCATGGAATTTTGATTTTAACGGACAGGATTTCTCTATTTCATACGCAGGTTTTATTAAGGGTGCTGAAGAAGGACTGATCCCAGATGAAAATGGAAAACAATATTTAAAAATTGTTGAGGCAGGGGACGGGGACAGGCACGACCACTTTTTGGAAAGTGGAGAGATCACCAGTATCCACAATGTGCTTTTTGCTTTGAACAAAGAGACGGATGGTGCTATTAATATCATGACCACAGACAGTACGTACCTCATAAAATCTCCCTTTGAAGGTAATTTTATGAGGATGGCAGACCAATTCCAAGGCCAATTGTACAAAGACAGTTTGCAAACACTACAATTAAGATCGCTTTATAACGCTGCCGGGATGCAGTTCGTAATACCAGAGCCCGTCATCAAAGGGTCTTATGGGATTGTGCCCTTATCTGAAAACGAGATTACCAAGAATTCCCAAGATGCCCTTATTTTGGATGTAACTTCCAATGGGCAAACCGTACAAAAAAAGTTGTTGGGAGGAAAAGGAGCCTCAAACTTTTCAGAAAAATTTAATGTAGGAGGATTGGATTTTTCACTTTCCTATGGCTCAAAGATCAATGAACTGCCATTTCATATAAAATTGAACGATTTTATTGCCGAGAAATATCCTGGCACAGAAAAGGGCTATGCTTCTTTTATGAGTAAGGTGACGGTAGAGGACGATCGCCCTTTTGATTATGATATCTTTATGAACCATGTTTTGGACCACAAGGGATATCGTTTTTTTCAATCAAGTTTTCATCCCGATGAAAAAGGAACCGTCCTGTCTGTAAACCATGATGTTTGGGGTACTTGGATCACCTATATTGGCTATTTCCTGTTGTATATTGGTTTAATGGCGATTATGCTTTTCGGGAAGACACGTTTTAAAGATCTTGCTGGGTCTTTAGAAAAATTAAAGGCGAAGAAGAAGGCAATGACAATGATTGTCTTGTTGGCTTTTACATTACCGGGGATGTCACAAGAGGCCGATGATCACGACCACACTGAGATGCCAAAGATTGTTAACGTGGATTCTATGTTACAGTCCACCGCTGTTTCCTTGGCACATGCCGAAAAATTTGGGGAATTGGTCATTCAGGATGATGGTGGCCGTATGAAGCCCATAAATACCTTTGCCGCAGAACTTTTACGAAAAATAAGCTTCAAGGATAATTTTGAGGGGTTGAACCCTGATCAGGTATTTTTGTCCATGATGGGGAACCCATCCCTTTGGTACAATGCGAAGTTTATCGCTTTGGATAAAAAAGGTCAGAATGATAGTATCCGTAAGATTATTGGAATACCTGAAGGTGAGAAATATGTGAAGGCCACTGACTTTTTTGATGCAAAAGGTCAGTATAAGTTGGCCTCCTATTTGGAAAAGGCCTATGCCACCAATACTCCTAATAAATTTGAGCAGGATTTTAAGGATGTGGATCTGCGCTTGGGGCTTTTGAATAGGGCTTTGAGTGGGGAGATCATTAAAATTTTTCCTTTGTTGAATGATGAGAACAACAAATGGATCTCTACCATTGAGTATCGTTCTGGTAAATATCAGATACAGGATTCGCTTTACGCGAACTTCGTTAAAAATGCAATTCCTTACTATTTGATGTCCTTGGACAATGCCAATACGTCGGGGGACTACTCAGAAGCGGACAAGTTATTGGCTGCTTTTAAGAAAAATCAGCAAAACCACGGAAGTGAAGTTTTACCCTCCGAAAACAAGATAAAAGCAGAGGTCCTTTATAACAAATTGGATATATTCAATCAATTATACAAGTATTACGCCCTGGTTGGTGTATTGATGTTCTTCTTTTTGATCTTTCAAATATTCAAGGACCGTTCCATTTGGAGGGTGGGGATCTACTTCTTTAAAGGCTCTATTATTCTTTTGTTCTTATGGCATACGGCCGGACTAATCTTTCGCTGGTATATCTCGGGTCATGCTCCTTGGAGTGATGCCTATGAAAGTATCCTTTACGTTGGGTGGGCAACCATGGGTATAGGCCTGGCTTTTGGCCGAAAAAGCGATATGACCATCGCTTCAACGGCATTTGTGGCCTCTATGCTCTTATGGATCGCCCATCAAAGTTGGGTGGATCCCTCCATTGCAAATCTTCAGCCCGTATTGGATAGTTATTGGTTAATGATCCACGTGGCTGTTATTGTTGGAAGTTACGGTCCTTTGACCGTAGGGATGATCCTAGGGGTAGTTTCATTGATCCTGATCACCTTGACGACCAAGAAAAATAAAAAACGCATGGAGATCAATTTAAAGGAACTGACCATCATTAACGAACTAGCACTTACTTTGGGCTTGATTATGTTGACCATTGGTAATTTCTTGGGCGGACAATGGGCAAATGAAAGTTGGGGAAGATACTGGGGATGGGACCCAAAAGAAACTTGGGCCTTAATTTCCATTATGGTGTATGCCTTTGTAATTCATGGGCGTCTAGTACCGGGGTTAAGAAGTAAATGGACATTTAACTTCCTAAGTGTTATTGCTTTTGCCAGCATTATGATGACTTATTTTGGCGTGAATTTCTATTTGGTAGGACTTCACAGTTACGCCAGTGGGGACCAAGTGATTACGCCAACCTTTATATGGTATACCGTCGCTGCGGTCTTTGCATTGGGAGGAATTAGTTTTTGGAGATACCGAGTTAATTATTCAAAAAATTAAAGAAGGATACCTTTCATTTTGTAACTTTAGATTTTAGAAAAGGTGTTTTCGGACACCTTTTTAATGCTTAAAATAGTAGTCATCATGGCCGACAATATAAAAGGTTTAAATACCATTTGTACCCATTTCGGGGAAATACAGGATGAACAGTTCAAAGGAGCTGTTTCACCTCTTTTTATGAGTACATCCTATGCTTTTGAAGATGTGGATGTTAAACGTTACCCCAGGTATTTTAATACTCCCAACCAAGTGGCGCTCTCCAAAAAAATTGCAGCTTTGGAACATGCGGAGGCTGCCATCATCTTTGGTAGTGGTATGGCCGCAATTAGTACGGCTTTAATGGCTTTTTTAAAGGCTGGAGACCATATTGTACTTCAAAATACCCTGTACGGAGGCACCTATAATCTAGTGACAGAGGAATTCCACAAGTTTGGTATAGAATATTCTTTTACTACAGGTTTGGAACCAGCGGATTTCGAGGCGAAAATTAAGGAGAATACCAAGGTGATCTATATAGAAACCCCTTCCAACCCTTTACTCACCATTACAGATTTGGAGGCTGTGGCACAAATCGCCAAAAAACATGGTTTGGTATCTATGATCGACAATACCTTTGCGAGTCCCGTGAATCAAAATCCTATCGATTTTGGAATTGATGTGGTGCTGCACAGTGCCACCAAATACATGGGAGGACATTCCGATATATTGGCTGGGGCCGTAGCCTCTTCACATGAACATATGGAACGTATTTTTCAATTGGCCAAGAATTTTGGTGGTAGTTTAAGTGATTATACCGTGTGGCTGTTGGAACGTAGCATAAAGACCATGGGAATTCGTGTAAGGGCCCAAAACGAAAATGCCATGGAGATGGCCAAGTATCTATATGTGCACCATGATTTACAGGCCGTCTTTTATCCAGGGTTGGAGTCACATCCAGGGCATGAATTGGCCAAAGCGCAAATGAAAGGCTTTGGAGGGATGTTATCTTTTGAGTTGAACAAGGACCTGAACTCCTCCTTGTTTCAAAAGTCCTTACGACTTATTAAATCTTCTATGAGTTTGGCAGGGGTGGAGAGCACCGTTTTATCTCCTACGTTAACCTCGCACTCACTTTTGAGTGCAGAAGAGCGTGAAAAACAAGGAATAGCCGATGGTTTGATCCGTTTTTCGGTAGGTATAGAAGAAGTAGAGGACCTTATTGCAGATATAGAACAAGCATTGGCAACGGTAAAAGCAAAGAGCAGAACAGTGCATAGTAACTAAGTATAAATTTAAATTAGAATCTTTGAAACTAGATATTTTAGTATTCGGTGCGCATCCAGATGATGCCGAACTTGGAGCAGGAGCAACTATCGCGAAGGAAGTCGCTAACGGTAAAAAAGTTGGGATCATAGATTTAACAAGAGGGGAGTTGGGTACAAGAGGTTCTGCTGAGATACGGGATGAGGAAGCCGCTGCTGCTGCCAAGATACTTGGAGTTACCGTAAGGGAAAATTTGGAATATGCCGATGGTTTTTTCATGAACGATAAAAAGCATCAAATGGGCATTATTCAAATGTTGAGAAAATATAGGCCAGAAATTGTATTGTGCAATGCAATTGATGATCGTCATATAGACCATGCCAAAGGAAGTAGCTTGGTAAGCGACGCCTGTTTCTTAAGCGGCTTGGTAAAAATTGATACTAAACTAGAGGGCAGTGATGAATGGCAGGATGCTTGGCGGCCAAAGCAAGTGTACCATTATATACAATGGAAAAATTTAGAACCTGATTTTGTGGTTGATGTAAGTGGTTTTATAGATAAAAAAACAGAAGCTATCTTGGCTTATGGTTCACAGTTCTTTGATCCAAAGAGCAATGAGCCAGAAACACCCATCAGTAGTAAAAATTTTATAGAAAGTGTAAAATATAGGGCAAGAGATCTGGGAAGATTGGTGGGTACGGAATATGCTGAAGGTTTTACTGCAGAAAGGCATGTGGCCATTGCCAATCTATCTGATTTGATCTAGCCTACATTTTTGTAATCCTTCTGGGATTTTGGTATGGTGAAGAAAAAGCAGGTTCCGATTCTTAAAGCACTTTCTACCCAAATTTTCCCATTATTTTTTTCAACCATTTCCTTGCAGAGAGAAAGGCCAAGACCGGTACCCTTTTCATTGTTGGTGCCATAAGTGGTGTGGTTGGAATTGGCATTGAACAATTTATCCTGGGTGACCAAGTCCATCCCGATACCAGAGTCCCGAACAGAAATTTCCCAATGATCTTTCCCCTCTTGGGCATCTATAGTAACCATTCCATGTTCAGGCGTAAATTTCAGGGCATTACTGATAAGATTCCTTATAACAATGTCTATTTGGTTGACATCGGACCAGATAATTGTGTTGTCCGAAATCCTATTGATCATTTTTATCGATTTATTTTCAGCTATTTCTGATAATAGGTTTATGTTGTCAGTTACTAGTTCTTCCAATCCAAAAGCAGTCGGTTTGGTCACAGCCCCTTTCATTTGTGTCTGACCCCAAGATAGTAGATTGTTCAAGGTAAAGGAGATATGGTCCACATCATCACGCAATTTTGGTATGAAATCCATAAATTCTGATTGTTGTATTTCTCCGACCTTCAACATTCTTAATAGTTCTTGAAGAGCACCTATAGGACCTCTCAAATCATGACCTATAATGGAAAATAATTTATCTTTTGTCAGATTGATTTCGTTTAACTCTATCTCCCTTTTTAGGAGGTCCTCTTTTTGGTTTTGGAGTTTTACATTCAGTTTTTTCTGAATTTTCTGACCTCTGTGTATTAATAGGGTAATCACGATAAAAATAAGAATGATGACAATGGCACCATATACAACATATTTCTGATTAGTTAGGGCCTGCTGATTTTTTAAAATTAATGCTTCTTGTTCTTTTTCGTGGTCTATCTTGGTCTTAAGCATCGCCAGACCTCGTTTATTCTCGTCCCTGGAGAGGGTATCTGAAACCTGTTGGTAAATTTCGTGGAACTTTAAGGCTTCGCTATATTTATTTTTGCTTTTGTTGATCCTATATAGTGTCATGGCACATTTTTGTATGCCCTCCGGGAAATTGATCTTATTGGAAATTTCAAAGGATTCCTGAGCGTATTTTTCAGAAAGCTCAATTTCATTCATACCGTAATAGGCTTCGGCCATTCCGTTGAGAAGGTCAATTTTACCACGGTCGTCATTAATTTTCTTGTGTAATAGATTACATTGATTGTACCAGTGTAGTGCCCATTTATAATTTTTCTGTCTTAGATAGGTTTTGCCTTTTACCTCGTAAGAATAGGCTAGCCAATCCAAAATATGATTGTTCTCAAAGATTGGAATACTGGCATTTACATTAAACATGGCATATTCAAATTTGCCCATATCAGCATAAACAGAGGCCATGTTACACATAGTCTGCGCCTTGCTAATATCGTTTCCGATGTCCTCATTTAATTTTTTCACCCGTTCATAAAAGATAATGGCTTGCTCATAATCTTTTTGGGAAGCATAAAGATTGGCCAGATTTTCCAATAGAATAGACAATCGTCGTTCGTGACCTGATTTTTCGGCCAACTCCGTGCCTTCTAGAAAAAGATCAAGCGACTTGGTATAATCTCCTGCCCAATTGTACTCAGTGGCTAAAACGTTAATAATTTTCAATTTAATAAGGTCATTGTCAGTGTCATTGGCAATTTTCAATGCCTCCTTATAGTGGGCAATTGCCCTTGAAGACTCTCCCATATTGGAATGATAGATCCCCATATTCATAAGAGCTTCACTTTCGCCTTTTTTGTAGTTGGAGTTCTTACTGTATTTTAAAGCTTGGGTAGTCAATATTTTTAGACTATCGGAAGTATGATAGGCAAATTCTGCACTTAATTTGTTCAGAAGATTAATATAAGTGGTATCGGAGGTTGAAAAATTCTTCTGGGCATAAACTTCATGAAGAACTTTGGTTAAACTGTCCTTTACCTTATTCTGGGCTGCTACTATTGTTAAAGCGCCAAAAAAAAGCACCATAAATAAGATAGCTCTATTTGGTGTTTTTTTGTTGCGAATCGTAGTTGGTCTTAATAGGTACATTTCACTCTTTAAGTTATTATGGCTAAAACTAACATCTTAACGTGCAAAATTCTAATTTATGTTGTGAAGTGTCAAAAATTGTGTGTTTTAATCGTGAAAAATGGTATTTCATCGATGTTATGTACTCTTTTTGGTAATGCGGAAGGTATTGGGTGTTATTCTTTAACCCCTTGTAAAATAAGGAAAATTCCTACCAAATGCATATGAGGTAAACCACTATATGTATTAATAGTCCCTTGTGATCTATACATTCGCAAGTAACGTAACATAATATTCAAGTTCAAACAAGCCTTCCAATAAATCTGCTGGCAATCAGAAGTTTAATTTGTGCGCAGGTATTTTTCTTTCAATAGGAGTATTAAAAAATAAAAAAATGGAATATTTTATTTTGAAAGAAGGTTTTAAAAATTTACATTTGCATCCGCTTACAAATGGTGGTTGTAGCTCAGCTGGTTAGAGCATCGGTTTGTGGTACCGAGGGTCGCCGGTTCGAACCCGGTCTTCCACCCAGAATTACAAGCCTCATCTTCATTGATGGGGCTTTTTTTGTGCGTTGGTTTTTCTTCTGGCTATCTAACGTAATCCTATCGGTAAGATCAAGCAAAAGCATATAGTAAACTTCTGGTCCTGTGAAAATAATAAAGCCCCAATTACAAATAATTGGGGCTTTATTAATGAATTTAATATCTTTTTACATGGCCTTGTCCACAACGATACGGTTTTCACGATTGGCAAGTTCCCAAGCGGTATAGAAAACTAACCTGGACCTATTCTCCAAGAGGTCGTAATTAATTTTATCCGGTGTATCACCAGGTCTATGGTAATCATCGTGGGTACCGTTAAAATAAAAAATGATCGGAATATTGTTTTTAGCAAAATTGTAATGGTCACTCCTATAATAAAAACGGTTCGGATCGTTTTCATCATTGTATGTATAGTCCAACTCCAGTTTTGAATACTTGTTGTTCACTTCTTCAGACAACTCATGTAATTCCGTACTCAATTTGTCAGATCCAATTAAATAGATATAATTTCTGTCCCCTTCTCTTTTTGGATCAATTCTACCGATCATATCAATATTCAGATTGGCTACAGTTTGTGACAAAGGAAAGATAGGCTCAACATCCGTATAGTACATGGAACCTAAAAGTCCTTTTTCCTCTCCGGTTACATGAAGAAATACCACAGATCTTTTAGGACCGTTACCAGCATCGGCAGCTTTTTTGAAGGCTTGGGCAATTTCCAACAATCCTACGGTACCAGATCCATCATCATCAGCGCCATTATTGATATCCCCATTTTTACTTATTCCTATATGATCTAAGTGGGAAGAGATAATTATGCATTCTTCAGGCTTTTCAGATCCTTTTATGAAAGCGACCACGTTTTCAGAGTTCAATTCTATATTCGCACTCTCAATGGATAAGGTGACATTCAATGGCAGTACTTTTGCAGTCTGATCCTTTTCAATGCTCGGCAATAAGGTCTTGGCCATTTTGGCATTGATGAAAAAGCTACTGAAATCTTCCTCTTTAGAATCCTTTAATCCCATTCTTCCTGAATCATTTTTCAGCATATAGTCATACCTCGTTTTGAATCGGGAAAAATTATCAGCATCATAATATAAAACTCCTTTTGCACCTTTTTTTAAGGCCAATTCCATTCTTTTGCCAATGGATTCGGACATGTTGCTCCAAACCGACTTCTCCTTGGTTCCAGAAAGTACATAATTGCCGTTTTCAAGGGTTGGTTCGCCCGCCTTGATCAAGAGTATTTTTCCGGTTACATCCAAACCTTCATAATCTGAATAATTTTCCTCTTCTATACCGTAACCGGCATAGGCAATTTCAGTATAGCTCCCATTTGCCTCTGAAAAGGTCAGGAAGTCTTCTCCCATTGGATAAGATGTTCCATTTATGGAAATAGTTCCCTTTGGCAGTTTGCTCATTTGTAAGGGAACGGCCTGGAAATAGTCACCATTGGCCTGAGCAGCAGGAATTCCCATTGTTTGATATTGGGCCTTTAGGTATTCCACGGCTTTCTTTTGTCCGGGTTGTCCTGTTTCCCGTCCCTCAAACTCATCTGAGGCATAGGTGTAAAGGTGTTCCTTAAGTTCTGCCTCAGTAATGCTCAATGCATATGTTGTTGGGCTTACCTTTTTGATGGCCACTGGGGTAGCCTCGGAAACTGTCTTTTGTGCAGTGTTGCATGCAAAAGCAAGTCCGATTGCTACAAATACTAATTTTTTCATGTTTTTTCTGTTGTTAATTAACTAGTCCGAGCCAAAAATAGTGAAAAGATGGCGAATGCAGATCGTTACCTAACTGTAAATATTTGATTTCTTGAGTTGCTGATATTCCGAAGGAGTATTTCCTTTCAGCGCTTTAAATTTTCTATTAAAATTAGAGATTGAATTAAATCCAGAAGCATCTGAAATTTCTATAATAGAAAGGTCCCTTTCGTTCAAGAGAAGTTGACAAGCATGTTCTATGCGCAGTTCTATAAGGAATTGAAAAAAGGTCTTGTTTGTCCGTTGTTTAAAAAACCTACAAAAGGCATTTGGGGTCAAATGTGCAATGGAGGAAATGGTATCGAGTGTAATTTCACTTTGAAAATTATGAATCACATAATCAAAGATGGTCCTCATACGTTGACCTTCATTAAAGGATATGGTCTTAGGGTAAACAAATTTGGTCAGTACCTTTGTTTTGGCCTGACAAATTTTTTTTAAAAGCTTTAAGAAAAGGAGAAACCTATTAAATTTATCTGTTTCGCTTATTTTGTAGATTATCTGGCTGACCTTTGTTTTTTTGTTCAAAAGTTGGAATCCAGATTCGGCATTTGGAAAAAAATGTATAATCTCCTCTAGTTCCGGATTATTAAAAAAGGCCTCTCCAAAAGTCTGTCTTGTAAAAAAAAGGGAAATCATTTTACATGAATCTTTAGCGAGACCGTTATTTTGAAACAAATGAGGACAATTGCGGCCAATAACGAATATATCACCTTCTTTAAATTGATGTATACTGTCTGCCACTATCAATTTGCCCTGCCCTCTAACGATCAAGCTTAACTGTATTTCTTCATGCTGATGTAATTTATCATAAAAGTGTGGCCCTTCATCAATTTGAAGTACTAGGTTCTCATGAATGGGCTTAGGGATTTTAAAAGGATATACTTTCATAGCAGTTGCAAATATGCATATTTAGCATAAATATTTTGTCTAATTTAGACAATCAAGGTAAAATAGTCTCAGTATAGGTTAATATCCTTTTAATTTTTAGAGGTGTATCGATCTATTTTTGTGTGATAATCATAATTAAAAAACATCATGAATGTAAAATGGGAAGGGGTAATGCCCGCAGTGACCACAAAATTCAAAGGAGATGACACCTTGGACTTAGATTCTTTTGGGATCAATATTAAGGCACAATTGGAGGCTGGTGTGAACGGTATCATCCTGGGCGGAACCTTGGGAGAAGCAAGTACCCTTTCTGATGATGAAAAAAAGATGTTGATTGAGGAAACGGTCCGTTTGGTCAATTACCGGGTTCCAGTGATCATCAATATTGCCGAGCAGACCACCAAAGGGGCCATCCTTGCTGCCAAAAATGCCCAAGCCTATGGGGCAAGTGGTTTAATGATGTTACCACCTATGCGATATAAGGCGACTGATTTTGAAACAATGACCTATTTCAAAGAGGTTGCCAATAGTACCGAATTACCCATTATGGTGTACAATAATCCTGTGGACTATAACATTGAGGTTACCTTGGACATGTTTGAGGAATTACTTAAAAATCCAAATATACAGGCGGTTAAGGAATCTACACGTGATATTTCCAACATCACCAGAATCAAGAATAGGTTTGGGAATAGGCTGAAAATTTTATGTGGTGTGGATACCTTGGCCTTAGAAAGTATTTTGATGGGTGCCGATGGCTGGGTTGCCGGATTGGTAGATGCTTTTCCAGCAGAAACAGTTGCTATCTTTGAGCTGGCAAAAGCGGGCAGAATTAAAGAGGCACTTACCATATATAGATGGTTTTTACCATTATTGGAATTGGATATCAACCCTCAATTGGTTCAAAATATAAAATTGGCAGAGGTTGCAACCGGGATAGGAACGGAGCGGGTACGAGCTCCTAGACTACCTTTGCAAGGAGAAGAAAGGGAACATGTCTTGAATATCATTCAGGAAGGTATCAGAACTAGACCAGTTTTACCAAATTATAAATCGCTCAGAAATACTTCTAGTTCTAACTAAATGCTAATCAAATAAAAATACAAGGCAAAATATGCTTACTGGAAAAAATTATATTGGGAACAAGTTGTCCGCTGAAGGAAAACAGAGTTTTAAGACTTTCAACCCCCAAAAGAATATCGATAACAAATGTGAATTCAGGGAAGTTTCCAATGATGAGATAGATGCAGCGGTTCGTTTGGCCACCCGTGCCTTTTGGAAGTACAAAAATGTTTCGGCCCTAGAAAAAGCTCATTTTTTAAGAGCTATAGCGGACGAGATTGAAGCCCTGGGAAAATTGCTTATAGATACTTATATCTCTGAATCTGGATTACCCGAAGGGCGTGCAGTTGGTGAGCGGGGGAGGACTATGGGCCAATTAAGGGCCTTTGCGACTCTTTTGGAAGAGGGCTCCTGGGTTGATGCCAGCATTGATACGGCACAGCCGGACCGAGCTCCATTGCCGAAAGCCGATATAAGAAAAATGCTACTTCCTTTAGGACCCATAGCTGTTTTTGGATCCAGTAATTTTCCATTGGCCTTTTCAACCGCAGGGGGTGATACGGCTAGCGCCTTGGCAGCCGGATGTCCAGTTATTGTTAAGAGCCATCCCATGCATGCAGGAACTGGGGAATTGGTAGCCTCTGCAATTCTGAAAGCCGCCGAGAAGACGGGTATGCCCAATGGGGTATTTTCCAATTTAAACAGTTCGGGAATAGCCGTAGGTCAAGCATTGGTCATGCATTCCGGAATAAAGGCCGTAGGTTTTACAGGGAGTATAAAAGGGGGGATGGCCCTCTATAAACTGGCAGCAGAACGTAAAGAGCCCATACCTGTCTTCGCAGAAATGGGTAGTATTAATCCTGTAATTGCCTTACCGAGTGCCCTATTAGAGAAAGGGGATTATTGGGCAAAACAATATGCGGGGTCCATTACCTTGGGAGCCGGACAGTTCTGCACTAATCCAGGATTGATTTTAGGATTGGAGGGAGATGCCTTTGATTCGTTTGTGGATCAATTAGGCCAAGAATTGGAGCAGATAGAGCCGAGCTGTATGTTGCACCCAAATATTTACAAGGGCTATAATGAATCCAAGCAAAAACTCTCAGATCAGGAGGGGACAACTGTTGTTTGTTCTTACGATAATAAGGTGCCACCCAATTATGCCCAACAAAAAGTAGTAACTGTAAGTGGAGCCCAATTCTTAGCCAACACTACACTCCATCAAGAGGTATTTGGACCATTTTCTGTAGTGGTAAAATGCAGGGACAAGACTGAATTAAAAAACATTTTGGAGCACTTGGAAGGCCAGTTAACAGGAACCATTTTGGGAAATAAGGAGGAGTTGGAGAGTTACCAAGACATAGTAGAAGCCTTGACCAATAGGGTGGGAAGAATTATTTTTAATGGAGTCCCAACAGGGGTGGAAGTTTGTCCATCCATGCAACATGGGGGGCCATTTCCAGCGTCAACGGATAGCAGATTTACTTCTGTTGGGGTCTCCGCCATTAAAAGATGGTCCAGACCCGTTGCTTTTCAAGATTGGCCAAATGAATTGTTGCCCAAGGCATTGCAAAACAAGAACCCATTGAACCTTTTGAGGCTTGTCAATGGAAGGTATACCAACGATAAAATATAACGGTGCTATGAAATATTCTGGAGTCTTACTTGTCTGTCTTATCTTGTTACAACAGGGATTTGCACAAAATAAAATGATTGATGCAACAACTTCCCTGCACCAAATCATAGGTAACTATGAGAACCACGAAGGTTATAATAAAAAAGACTACCCATTGGGGCTCTTTAGCAAGGATTATTATAAGGCCGAGGCAGATTTTGCCAAGAACCTTCTCTCTGAATTATCTTCGCTTACATTTGCGGACCTTAGCGAAACTGATCAGATATCTTATAAGCTGCTTGCATTTGTATTGCAAGATGAAATCGACTTTTACAAATATGAAGGGTATTTAAACCCATTGCTATCAGATTCTGGGTTTCATAACAATTTAACCTATATGGTGAGACCTTTGAACAGCTATGAACAGGTAAGGGCATATCTTAGAAAGTTAAATGCCGTACCCAATTATGTCGAGCAGCATCTTATAAATTTACGGGAAGGCTTAAAAAAGGGAGTGTCTCAACCGAAGATCATTTTTGAGGGGTATGAATCAACCTACAACGATCACATTATTCAAAATTATGTGGACAGTTACTATTATTCACCATTTCAAAGCCTGCCTAAAGAGCTAACCCAAATACAAGTAGATTCTGTCTTAAAAGCAGCAAAAGAGGCGATTACAAACAATGTAACTCCCCAATTTTTGCGTATAAAAGCGTTTTTCGAACGGGAATACCTGCCGAACACCAGAGAGGCCATAGGTGTTTCCGAAACCCCCAATGGGAAGGGGTATTATCAAAACAGAATAAATTTTTATACAACCGATACGATATACTCAGCGGATGATATTCACCAAATTGGATTAAGTGAAGTGGCCAGGATCAAGGCTCAAATGGAACAGATTATTGAGCAGCTGGAATTTAAAGGAAGCTTTGAGGATTTTTTCCAATTTCTAAGGACCGACCCCCAATTCTATGCAAAAACCCCAAAGGAATTGTTGATGATCGCCAGGGATATTGCCAAAAGGGCCGATGCACAGCTCCCCCGATTTTTTAAAACCCTACCTCGTAAACCGTATGGTGTGGCTCCCGTACCCGATGCCATAGCCCCCAAATATACAGGCGGGCGATATGTTGGCACATCCAAAAATAGCACCGATCCAGGTTACTATTGGGTAAACACCTATGACCTGCCCAGTAGAACCCTTTATACGTTGCCTTCTTTGACGGTCCATGAAGCGGTTCCTGGACATCACCTTCAAGGTGCCTTGAACTTGGAATTGGGGGATAGTATTCCAAAATTCAGAAAGAACTTATATCTCTCTGCCTTCGGGGAGGGATGGGGCCTTTACAGTGAGTTTTTAGCGGAAGAAATGGGAATGTATACAACCCCCTATGAACATTTTGGAAAGCTTACCTATGAAATGTGGCGCGCATGCCGGTTGGTGGTCGATACCGGTATTCATGCGAAGGGATGGACCCGAGAACAAGTGGTAGATTTTATGTCATCGAACACAGCACTCTCCCTACACGAAATAAATACGGAAACCGATCGCTATATTTCATGGCCAGGACAGGCATTGTCCTACAAAATAGGGGAGCTAAAAATTAGGGAGCTTCGTAAAAAAGCAGAAACTACCTTGGGCTCTAAATTTGATGTTAGGGATTTTCATGAGGTGGTACTTGGGCAAGGCACGGTTACCCTGTCTATTTTGGAACAAAGAATAAATGAATACATAAAGAAGCGAACCAATGAGTAGAAAGACCTTCTTTTGTATTGATGCCCATACGTGTGGCAATCCAGTACGTGTTGTTGCCGGGGGTGGACCTAATTTAATTGGGAACAACATGAGCGAGAAAAGACAACATTTCCTAAAGGAGTATGATTGGATTCGTCGCGGGTTGATGTTCGAGCCAAGGGGGCATGATATGATGAGTGGAAGTATTCTTTTTCCTCCGCATGATCCCAATAATGATTTTGCCATCTTGTTCATAGAAACATCCGGTTGTCTGCCCATGTGCGGTCATGGGACCATTGGCACCATTACCATAGCCATAGAGGAAGGGCTCGTGACCCCAAAAAATCCCGGGAAGGTTTTAATGGAAGCTCCTGCTGGGTTGGTGGAAATAGAATATCAACAAACAGGCAAAAAAGTAGATTGGGTAAAATTGATCAATGTAAAGAGTTATTTGGCCGCTGAAAATTTGACCGTAGCTTGTCCGGAATTGGGAGAACTTACCTTCGATGTAGCCTATGGCGGTAACTATTATGCCATTGTGGATCCCCAAAAAAACTTTTCAGGAATTCATAATTTCACTGCCAATGATATCATCCGATATTCACAGGTGATACGGGACGATATCAATAAAAAATACCCGGATAGATTTATACATCCAGAGAATGATACGATAAGGGATGTTTCCCATATACTCTGGACTGGGAATCCTTTAGACCCAACTTCTTCTGGCCGCAATGCTGTTTTTTATGGAGAAAAGGCGATTGATAGATCACCATGTGGTACAGGAACATCGGCCCGGATGGCGCAGTTATTCGCAAAAGGAAAACTGCAGGTGGGAGAAGCATATATTCATGAGAGCTTTATCGGCTCCAAATTCATTGGAAAGGTAGAATCGGTCACCGCCCTGAATGGAAAAACAGCCATTGTTCCAAGTGTTCAAGGTTGGGCCTTTGTGTATGGTTACAACAACATTATCATTGATAATGATGATCCCTACGCCCACGGATTTCAAGTAATATGATCAGGAGGGCCAACAAGACTCACTACTTTTTTGCTCGAGGAATACAGAACTGACATTTGTCATAATTAATTTGGTCCTACGGTTATAGATTTGAAGCAAGGCCCGAAATTTATTTGGGTATTGGTTCAGATTTAAAAAGCTTCGGCACATTAACACATATGGATTTCATAGATTATTATAAGGTTTTAGGGCTGTCCAAAGGGGCATCTGAGAAAGAGATCAAAAAAGCCTACAGGAAAATGGCCCGTAAATACCATCCCGATCTTAATCCCAACGACAAGGAAGCGGAAAAAAAGTTCAAACAGATCAATGAGGCCAATGAAGTGCTTGGTGATCCTGAAAAACGTAAGAAGTATGACCAATACGGTAAGGATTGGGAGCATGCAGAAGCTTTTGAAGAGGCAAGGAAGCAGCGGTCACGATCTTCCGCCTTTGGAAGGGAAGGTTTTGAAGATTATAGGTATGGCGGCGGGGAAACGGCCGGTGATTTCTCGGATTTTTTTAATGCCATGTTTGGAGGACGTAGCCAAAGGTCACAGCGAAGGCAGGTTAAATTCAGAGGACAAGATTTTAATGCGGAGCTTCAGCTTGGTCTTATGGATGCCTATACAACCCATAAGCAGACCCTTACGGTAAACAACAGAAAAATAAGGATCACTATTCCGGCTGGGGTAGAGGATGGCCAGACGATTAAAATAGCGGGACATGGGGGGGCTGGAGTTAATGGAGGACCCAATGGAGATCTTTATATTACTTTTTCAATTGTAAATAATACGGCCTTTAAAAGAGAGGGCGAAAATTTATACAAAACAGAGGAAATTCCCTTGATTAAAGCTGTTTTAGGGGGTGAAATTACCATAAGCACTTTAACTGGTGTTGTCAAATTGAAAGTAAAACCGAATACCCAAAACGGCACCAAGGTAAAATTAAAGGGCAAGGGATTCCCCAAGTATAAAAAAGATGGGCAGTTTGGAGATCTTTTTGTTACCTATTCCGTGAAAATACCAACATACTTGACACCTAGACAAAAAGAGTTGTTTGAGGAACTTGAAAAAACAAACCTATAACCTGTAATCGAAGATGATGAATACGTACTATATAACGATAAAGGATTTTTGTAGTAGTCATGAGATAGAGGAGTCTTTTGTTTTTACACTTGGTGAGTATGATTTGGTGACAGTGGAGATCGTGGAACAAGAACACTATATCCATCAGGAAGAACTGCCAAAGCTTGAGAAAATGGTGAGGCTACATCAGGATCTTGGTATTAATCTGGAAGGTTTGGAGGCCATTCACCACCTGTTGGAAAGGGTAGAGCAGATGCAGTCGGAAGTCCACCTGCTTAAAAATAAACTTAGAAAATGGGAAGAATGACCAATCAATTAAATCCCATAATTATTGTCTAATGACCCTTCCGTCTTCCATTTCTATGATCCGATCCGTTCTTTTCGCAAAATCAATATCGTGGGTAACAATTAAGAGGGACAAACCTTCATTCTCCTTTAATTCCTTTAAAATTTGAAATACGTTTTCAGAATTGTGGCTGTCCAGGTTTCCGGTGGGTTCATCACCCATTAATATGGTGGGGTTGTTGATCAAAGCCCTTGCAATGGCCACACGTTGCTTTTCACCTCCTGATATCCGTGAAGCTTTATTGTTGGCCAAATGTTCAATATGCAACATTTTTAGTTTTTCCATGGCATTGTGCTCTATTTCTCCAAATGATTTTTCTGCCAATTTTTTTGCTGGGAGCATCACATTTTCCAAGACCGAAAATTCAGAAAGGAGGTAATGGAACTGGAAAACGAAACCTATGTTTTTATTTCTAATTCTTGAAAGTTCTTCATTCTTTTTACCCGTAATAAGTTCATTGTTGAAATATAGTTCTCCTTCATAATCGGTGTCCATGGTAGAAAGAATATAAAGAAGAGTGGATTTCCCAGAACCAGATTTTCCCATAATGGAAACGAACTCTCCATTTTTTATCTGAAATGAAATATCCTTTAAGACATGAAAAGGCACTGGTTTTTTAAAATGTTTGTTGATATGTTTAGCTTCTAAAACGAAATCCATACATGGGTTTTAAGATCCTCTAATAATTCGTACCGGGTCTATTCTTTTTGCCTTATTTGCGGGCAAATACCCCGCTATAAATGTCGAAATTAAGGCGAAAACAATACCTATGACATAGTACCAAGCATTGAAATTGACAGGATATGTGGTAATGGTGGGCAACGCCTCCGTTTCAAAGGGTACCTTATCTATTATGTTTGAAAGGATATACCCTACGATCAGACCACTAACACCTCCTAGAATACCAATGATCATGGCCTGGCTCATAAAGATGAGTTTAACGTCACGACCAGAAAATCCAGTCGCTTTTAATATGGCGATATCTTTCATTTTCTCGTAAATGAGCATGTTGAGAATATTATAGATTCCAAAACCGGCTACGATTAATAGTGTAATGGAAACCGCATAGGTTATGAGGTTCCGGATGTTTGATCCAGTTTCGAACTGTGCATTGGCCTCGTTGATGTCCGTTGCCTTCACCTTAAATTGGCGTTCCATTGTAATTGCCATTGACTCCGCCTTAGAGATGTCATTAAGTTTTACATTGATATCGGTAATATAGTTTTCTGCTTCACCGAGTATGCGTTGTACCGTTTTTAAGTTGGCATAACTTTGTACGTTGTCCAGATCGGCGATACCACTTTGGTACAACCCCACAATTTTTAACGGAAAGACATCGCCCGAAACAGTACTGATCTGCACCCTATCCCCAGGGGAGAGAGACATTTTTTTAGCCAATCCAGCTCCCAGAAGAATACCGTTGTCATTGTTTTTTAACGCAATGGGTGTGCCTTGGATGATGTAATCCTGAATATTTGATAGTCGGACTTCTTCCATAATATCAATTCCTGTCAATTTCCCGCCCAATTCTATAGACCCTGATAAATAGAAGATTTGTGCCCCCAATTGTGGGGTGGCGCCCAGAACGTTTTTGTCCGCTTTTAAATACTGGATTATGGGCACGGCATTGTGGATTTTTTTTTGGGCCTGCTTGGGCTTGATGGAATGCACTACATTAAAAGTGTTCGCATAATCTTCATAAAGACCTATGGGTTGTTTTTCACTTGGTTCTATTTCATTGTAAATATGGATATGTGGGGTTTGATTGAGGATCAGATCGTCCAGCATACTATTTAGTCCCGTCATAAAACTTACCAAGGTAATATAAGCGCCTATCCCAAAAGTGACCCCAAGTGAAGCGGTAATGGTAGATTTCATCTTGGTGGTAAGATGTGTCTTTGCAATTCCTAAAATGACTTTCCAATTGGTCATTTTTCTGGTTTTAGTAATTCAGTTTCTTTGGTTATTCCGGATAAGATTTCCACCCGTTCCAAATTTTGTAAGCCAATAGAAACCACAACGGATCCTTCCGAGGTCCTTACCTTGTTCCCTTCCATAAGATACTCTTTGGGGATGGTAAGGGTATGTTCTTTTTCTGCAACAATAATATTTCCCTCCCCCGAAAGTCCTGGATACAATACCTTGGGAGGAGATACAAATTCAGCTTCAATTTTAAAGGTTTGGGAACGTTCCTCTTTCCTAGGGTAGATTTTACTGATCTTGGCTTCAAAAACATCGGATCCGTAGGCATCAAGAGTGATGAGGGCTCTTAATCCCAAGGCTATTTTTACAATATCCACTTCATCCACCAACATTTCAATTATAAAATCATCATCCTTACCTATGGCGGCAATTGGTTCCATAGTACTGACCAGCTCCCCAGGATTTTTGAACAGGGCATATACCTTCCCGTTAATTTTGCTTTCTACCGTAAAATCCTCCGTGTTTATCAAGGAAGTTCTATAGCTATTCTTAGCTTGTTCCAATTGGGTCTTCAGCTCATTTTTGGTTCGGTTGTATTTCGTCTGTAGCAGTTGTAGTTGATTGGTTGAAAGTTCAAAATTTAATTTTTTGGTGTCGTATTCCAATTTGGACCCTATCTTTTGTTTCCAAAGGGCCTCTTGTCTGAAAAAATTTATGGAATCGTTCCGGTAGCGCAAACGGGCTGCATTCATTTCGTCCTGAATGTCCCTCAAAATTGCATAATTGCCCTGATAATTTTCCTGGGCCAATTTCACATTGAGACGGGCATTTTCTGTATTTAATTTCGGAGATGTATTTATAATCTGTAAAATGGGCGCCCCTTTTTTTACCAGATCACCCTCTTCAACCAAGTTGATATCCAAGATGCCATTAACGGCCGAATATACCTGGTAGAGACTATCGGGTTGTATGGTAACTGATGAATATACAGATTCTGTCATTTTGATTTCCACAGGACGTACTATTTCTTGTTTTTTACCACAAGAGACTAAAAGCAGGAGACAGGGTATGGCTTTTTTGAGTAGCATTACAGTTATTGATTTGGATTGGATTTAAAGACAATGAATTCGCTGATATTGGTCATATCAATGGCTCCAACCAATTCATTATTATGTGTGACGGGATAAAAAGTGCTTTTTTCATTCCTTATATTTTCTAAAACTGAGGTAATTGCTTGTGTTATATCTACAGTTTTAATATCCTTTTGCATAACATCCTTGATCAATACAGATGGCTTATTGGCGTTTTTAACAATATCCTTATGATATAATACTCCTGCAATTTGATTGTTATCCATGACCACAAAATCCTTTTCTGTACTTGCCAATACCGCATTTATCGCTTGTTGGATAGTATCTTGCGGATGAAGCAGGGTAAGTTTGGTAAGCATGGCCTCCTCAACAATATGGCCTTCCAAAATAGATTGGTTTTTTACCATTTGGTTCTCTCCATAGGCCCCTACAAAAATGAACAAGGCTATCAATATTAGAAATGGATTGAAGAAAACCCCGAGCATGAAAAATAAAACGGCCAATACCTGCCCCAAGCTGGAGGCAATCTCTGTTGCCTTCACCCGGCCCAATTTAAATGCCAAAAGGGATCTTAAAACCCTTCCACCATCCATGGGAAAGGCAGGGATCATATTAAATAACACCAACATAATATTGGCTAAAAATAGAAATAAGAGTAGGCTTTGAAAACCGGAAGTGTTTAAAAAATCTTCCATCCCAGAAGGATCCATACTCATATAGTTTTCAAAGGGAATAAAGAACGATAGCAGTATGGCAATCAGTACATTTACGGCTGGGCCTGCCAATGCTACGAATAGCTCCTGTACAGGTTTTTCTGGTATTTTTTCTAAAAGAGCTACTCCTCCGATAGGTAATAATGTTATTTTTTTTGTGCCGACCCCAAATCTTTTGGCTGTAAGTGCATGACCCAATTCGTGGAGTACCACACATAAAAATAGAATTAGTATAATAAGTATATTCAAGAGTGACGAATTCAGGTTTCCCCCTTGTTGGAGGTCGAGAAATACTACCCATATCAATAAAAAGGAAAATGTCCAGTGTATTTCTATTTTTATTCCGGCAATTTTGCCAAGTTGCAGTACTCCTTTCATTTAATTTCTTTTTTGTGAAAGTAGAGACAACCTAATATTTTAGAAATGACAACCGTCATGTATATCTTCGATGGTTGGGGATACTTTTGACCTAAAGATGCATTTATGTTATAAAATCAACGTCTTACTATTTAGAATCATATGAAAAGGATATTCACCCTAACCATGAACCCCGCCTTGGACAAAAGTACCTCGGTAGCAGGAGTGCTGCCCTTTAAAAAGCTGCGCTGTAAGGTCCCAATATATGAGCCGGGGGGCGGAGGCATTAATGTTTCCAGGGCAATTAAAAAATTAGAAGGGTCCTCAGTGGCTATTTATCTTTCTGGCGGACCAACGGGGGAACATATGAAGGAACTATTGACCATGGAAGGGATAGCCCAAAAAATCATGACAATAGAAGAATGGACAAGAGAAAATTTAGCAGTGACGGATACTACAAACGAACAACAGTTTCGCTTTGGTATGCCCGGGCCGAAAGTGCAGGATACCGAATGGCAACAGGTTTTGGAAGATTTGCCCTTGCTTTTAAATGAAGGAGATTACCTAGTGGCCAGTGGCAGTCTCTCACCAAATATCCCAGTTGATTTTTATGCCCGGGTGGCCAAAATTGCGCTTGAAAAAAAAGCCAGGATGGTTTTAGATACGTCAGGTGAAGCCCTGGAAATAGGAGCCAAAACTGGAGTCTTTTTGCTAAAGCCCAATTTAGGGGAACTCAGTTCCCTTTGTGGTGTATCACGAATTACCACACAGAATCTGGAATCCTTGGCTTTAAAATTTATAAAGGAGCATAACTGTACCGTACTGGTGGTTTCCATGGGTCCCAAAGGTGCCATGTTGGTGACAGTCAAAGGGAGCGAACATATCCCAGCCCCAACCGTACAACATGTCAGCAGTATTGGAGCAGGGGACAGCATGGTCGCTGGAATGGTACTGCGCTTGGCATCTGGTGATTCTTTTGGTGAAATGGTTAGATATGGCGTGGCATGTGGAACAGCAGCTACCATGACACCGGGTACACAATTGTGTCAAAAAGAAGATGTAGATAAGTTGTACCAGTGGTTGACACAACAAAAGACCTTTAAATAACCCCAAATTTTCTAAAAATCTATAAACTTGGAGCATAGAATTTTAGTATCTTTTCTGCTGTTGGTGAAAATAAAAACCTAAATAACTTCAAACTGTTGATTACTAATGAGTAAAGCAATTTATATAGCCACTACTGGTCCCAATAGTGGTAAATCAATCATATCCTTGGGCCTCATGCAAATGTTATTGGGCAAGGCTGCAAAAGTGGGCTATTTTAGGCCAATCATCGATGACTTTCTGCCAGGACAAATGGATAATCATATAAAAACAATGATTACTTATTTTGATTTGGAATTAGAATTCGAGGATGCATATGCCTATACCAGAAGTCAGATTATCCAAAAAAAAAATAAGGGGAAAGAGGATGAGATCATCAGTAAGATCATTGGAAAATATAAGGCTATTGAGGACCGGTTTGATTTTATGTTGGTTGAGGGTACCGATTTCTCTGGGGAAGACAATATCATTGAATGGGATATTAATGTATTAATGGCCAAAAACCTCGGTATTCCCACGATCCTACTATCTAGCGGCGTAGGAAAAACTCTTGAAGATTTAATTGGGAACATACAGATCGCCTATGATTCCTTTAAGGAAAAGGGAGTGGAGGTATTGTCCGTAGTGGCAAATAAGGTGGATCCGGACTATTTGGATTCCGTAAAAGACGGCCTCATAGCAAACCTGCCTTCTGAGGTTTTGGTAAATGTAATACCATTAAATCCGGTGTTAGCCAATCCCACGATCAAAGAAATTGTGGAAGAATTGGATGGCAAAGTACTTTTTGGGGAAGCTTATTTAAACAACCAGGCTGGGTACTTCAGCGTTGGGGCCATGCAATTAAGGAATTATTTGACTCATTTAAAAAGTAATAGTTTGGTGATAACCCCTGGCGATAGGGCAGATATCATACTCGGGGCTCTTCAAGCTAACCTTTCCGCTAATTACCCCATGATATCAGGAATAGTGCTCACAGGCGGACTATTACCCGAAGAATCCATTATTAAGCTGATTGAAGGGCTTTCCGAAATTGTTCCCATCATTTCCGTGCAAGGGGGGACCTATTCCATTACCAATCGAATTGGGGACATTAGGCCTCGGATGTATGCTGAGAACTTACAGAAGATCACGACATCCATTCACGCTTTTCAGAACTATGTAGAGGTAAATGCCCTGGAAGAAAGGTTAATTACCTTTAAGGCTTCGGGGATCACCCCTAGGATGTTCCAGTACAATCTGGTCAAAAGAGCCCAATCCATTAAAAAACACATTGTATTGCCGGAAGGCATGGATGATCGCATTTTGATGGCCACAAAGGAATTGGTCGATACCAATACCGTTGATATTACTTTGTTGGGCGATCCGAAGGAAATCATTGATAAAATTGCTAGAATGGATTTGGGATTGGACCTGGAAAAAATTTCTATTGTCTTGCCCACCGAATCCGCATATTTTGAGGATTATGCCAAAACGTTGTACGAGTTGCGAAAACATAAAAATCTAAACCTGGCCATGGCCCGTGACCTGATGGAGGATCCTTCTTATTTTGGAACCATGATGGTCTATAAGGGACATGCGGACGGAATGGTTTCGGGAGCGGTGAACACCACCCAACATACCATTAGACCGGCACTGCAATTTATAAAGACCAAACCGGGGATTTCTGTGGTGTCCTCTGTCTTTTTTATGTGCTTGGAGGATAGGGTCACTGTTTTTGGCGATTGCGCCATCAATCCCAACCCAACCGCTGAAGAATTGGCCCAGATTACTATTTTATCTGCGGAGACAAGTTTGGCATTTGGGATAGAACCAAAAGTGGCCATGCTTTCTTATTCTTCCGGTGCCTCTGGGATAGGGGAGGATGTGGATAAGGTAAGGAGGGCTACAGAGCTGGTAAAAAAAATGAAACCAGATTTAAAAATAGAGGGTCCCATACAGTACGATGCAGCGGTGGACATTAAAGTTGGTAAGACCAAACTACCCGATTCTGAGGTTGCGGGCCAAGCAAGTGTGTTTATTTTTCCTGATTTAAATACTGGGAACAATACGTATAAGGCCGTACAAAGAGAAACAGGAGCCTTGGCCATTGGCCCAGTTTTACAGGGGTTGAACAAGCCTGTAAATGATTTGAGCCGTGGTTGTACCGTAAATGATATTTTTAACACCGTAGTGATCACTGCCATCCAAGCGCAGGGCATATAAGAAATTTAGAATATGAAAATATTGATATTGAATTCCGGAAGCTCTTCTATCAAATACCAATTGATAGATATGCCTTCAGAGGAAGTATTATGCAAGGGGTTAGTAGAGAGGATAGGATCCAAAGAAGCTTTGTTTCAATATAAAACAGCTAAGGTAAACGTTGAGGAAACCCTGCAAATAAACACGCACAAACAAGGATTACAACATATAGCCGCGTTGTTGGTGGATTCAAAAAAAGGCATCGTGGGTCAAGCCAATGAAATACAGGTGATAGGCCATCGGGTGGTCCATGGTGGTACCACATTTTCGGCCCCAACCATGGTGACCCCCTTTGTAAAAGATAAAATAAAAGATCTTTTTGCATTGGCGCCATTGCACAATCCCCATAATTGGGAAGGATTGGATCTTGCCGAAGAAATTTTTCCAGAAGCAAAACAAGTTGCCGTCTTTGACACAGCCTTTCATCAAACCTTACCATTCAAGGCTAAAAAGTATGCCATCCCAAATCATTTATATGACGAGCATAAAATACAAGTGTATGGCTTTCATGGAATAAGTCATCAATATGTTTCTAGAGCTACCATTAACCATCTAAATAAGCCAAAATCAAAAATCATTTGTATCCACCTCGGAAATGGCTGTAGTATCACCGCAGTGGTAGATGGGGTAAGTGTAGATCACAGTTTGGGTTTTACCCCTGCAAACGGACTTATTATGGGATCTAGAAGTGGCGACATAGACCATTCCATAATATTTTATTTAGTGGAAACGCTAGGGTATGATCTAAAAGAGGTGAACCGTATGTTGCTAAAGGACAGCGGAATGAAAGGTCTTACCGGCTTCAACGATTTAAGAGACGTTCAAGCAGCCGCAGAAAAAGGTGATATTGCTTCTGATCTCGCGCTGGAAATGAACGCCTACAGGATCAAAAAATATATAGGGGCATATGCCACGGCAATGAACGGCTTGGATGCCATAGTATTTACAGCAGGCGTTGGTGAAAATTCAAGTGAGCTTAGAAAACGGGTATGTACAGGAATGGATTTTTTGGGCATTCTCATGGATGATGGGGCCAACGAAAAAAGAGAAGCAGGAATCCATGAATTGCATACATCTGATTCCCCAGTAAAAATTTTGGTAGTGCCCACTAATGAGGAGCTCGAAATAGCCAAACAATCCTTTAAATTGGTTTCCCTTATTACATAATATGTCTTAATTCAGAGGCCAATTGTTCCTCTGACTTTAAGAAAATCTGAGAATTTGATATGATTTTTATCATTTTAAAGACCTTCGCTTTAAAATAGCTTTGGTTTTATAGGCAATGGTATGATATTATTTGTGCCACAGGTTTTTCAAATCGGCAAGACCTTTCCTTTTTGCTGTCTTTATAATGGCAGTAAATAATTAAATATGAACTCTATTTTAACTTTTAGAACCTATGATGGATGGCTTTATCGTGCAAAATGAACTTCTGAAGCTCACCGAGATGGAGTTTTTGTATAGAATGTTGGTAGCCGCAGGAATTGGTTTTGTTTTAGGATTGGAACGGGAGTTCTCCAAACATTCTGAAAAGGAAGAAATTTTCGCTGGTGTACGCACGTTTACCATTGTTTCGCTTTTTGGTTTTATAGCTGCGTTATTGAGTTTTGTGTTGAATGAATGGGTATTTGCCATAGGGTTCTTAGGTGTTGTTTTTTTGGTAGGGTTGGCCTATTGGATCGAAGCCAATAAAGGGAAGACGGGGGGGACGACCGAATTTGCTACTATTTTTACCTATTTGCTGGGTGGGCTCACCCTATTGGGTTTTTTAACGGAAAGCCTGGCATTTATGGTGATTGTAGTGGTCATTTTGTCCCTCAAGGTTAAATTAAAAAACATTATTGGCCAGTTGACGCAAGAAGAAATTTATGCCTTTGTCAGATTTGTCGTAATTGGTCTGTTGATTTTACCATTTTTACCCGATAAGGATTATGGGGTGTTTAATGTGATCAATCCCAGAGAAATAGGATGGGTAGTAGTATTGACCTCTGGTATTGGATTTGTTGGTTATATCCTCATGAAATTTTTAGGGGCCGATAGGGGAATATTATTTACAGGTATATTTGGTGGGATGGTCTCCAGTACGGTGGTAACATGGACATTTTCAAAGAAAAGTAAAGAAGCACCTTCTCTATCCAGTAACTATGCCATGGGGATATTTGCAGCTGCAACTATAATGATCGTCAGGGTCGCCGTTCTAGTTTTTATTTTTAATAAAGCCTTATTGGAAGGACTGACGGTCCCTTTATTGGTTTTATTGTTTACAGGACTTGGGGTTACTTTCTTCTTTTACAATAAAAAAACATCAAAAGAGCGCTTAACGGAATCTCTGCCTCTAGGCCAGCCTCTTAATATTAGGGATGCCCTTTTTTTTGGGGCATTATATACAGGGATTTTAATTTTGGTAAGTTACGCCAGCAGTGAATATGGGGATAAGGGAATTTATATTTCAAGTGCTATAAGTGCCTTGACAGATATTGATGCGATTACTATATCCGTATCTAAGTTGGGGGGTGAAACCCTTGCTGTTTTATCAGCGCAGATAGCCATTATTTTGGCTACATTAGCCAATACCGTAGTAAAAATAGGCCTGGCCTTATGGAATGGCAGCCCCTTATTAAAAAAGTACATACTCTTTGGCTATGGGCTTATCTTCCTATCAGGCTTGGTAGGCTTTTTTATCCTAAGGAGTTAATTAGTAACGACAAGATCGTAAATAGTTTTGATTATGAAAATAGGACTGGTATTATCTGGTGGCGGTGTACGGGGGATTGCACATATAGGGGCTATCAAGGCTTTAGAAGAGATGGGAATACAACCTACCCACATAGCTGGCACAAGTGCCGGAGCGGTTGTAGGAGCACTTTATGCCGAAGGCCATTCCTGCGAAGAAATACTGGAATTTTTCAAAACTGTGGATCTTTTTTCGTTTAGTACCTATGCTTTTGGAAAACCTGGTTTTGTGGATTCCGATAAGTTGTTCGAGGTCTTTAAAAAATACATTCCGCATGATACTTTTGAAGGTCTTAAAAAAAGCCTGTTTATCACTGGTACGGATATTTTGGAAGGAACAGCCAAAGTATTCCATAAGGGTCCGCTGATCAAGTCCATTTTGGCCTCGGCAGCTTATCCTGGTGTTTTTACACCGGTAAATATCAGCGGCAGCTATTATGTAGATGGGGGTATTTTGAACAATTTCCCAATAGAAGCCATTCAACAACACTGCGATTTGATCATCGGGGTATATGTAAATCCTTTTGAAAAATTGGAGATAGCGGATCTTAAACATTCTTACAATGTAATAAATAGGGCCCTTCATATTAAAATGAAGGAAGGACTGTTATCGAAATTAGATGCTTGTGATTTACTTATCAGTCCCAATACTCTTATAAATTATGGAACATTTGACTTTAAAAACGCTGATGTCATTTATGAGATGGGTTATAAAGCCGCTAAGGAGGCCTTACAATCAGAGAAAGGAATTCTACTTTTAAATAAGGATTAAGACTTTCCTTTAATAATAGTTTTATTAGAGCGGTCGGCTACAGTTTTATCCCAAATGATAGGTCACCTGCATCACCCAACCCAGGGACTATATAACCATAGTCATTTAGTTCATCATCAATGGCAGCTATCCATAAATGCGTATTTCCAGGAAATGTCTTTTTGGCAAAATCAACCCCTTTTTTGGAGCCAATTACGGATACAATGTGTATTTGTTTTGGCTTGCCATGACCTTGCATGGCCTTGTATGTATTTTCCAAAGTTTTGCCTGTGGCAAGCATCGGATCTATAATGACCAAGGTCTTGTCTGTAAGTGTGGGCGAAGCCAAATATTTTACAACTACCTCAAATACTTCACCCCCGTTCAAATGTTTTCTAAAGGCGGAGATGAATGCATTTTCAGCGGTATCAAAATAATTTTGCACACCTTGGTGCAAAGGTAGGCCGGCCCTTAAAACAGCACAAAGAACTAGATCATTCTCGGGTAAGGCCATCACTTTGGAACCTAAAGGGGTATTGATGGTTTTGTCGGAATAAACTAAGGTCTTGCTCATTTCGTATCCCAATATTTCCCCAATCCGTTCTATGTTCTTTCTAAACCTCATGGAATCCTTTTGTATTTCCTTATCCCTCAACTCTGCTATGAATTGATTTAAAATGGTATTGTTTTCCCCGAAGTTATGAATGGTCATGGCGTGAAATATTTAATTTAAAAGAATAATTTTTTAATCAAGATTAAGAAAGGTAATAGCATGGTATGCTTAACTACCCTTCTTTCAATTTTATATAGTTCCTAAAAAGTGCTACCTGCCCCATATTTTCCAGTTTTTTTAATAAACGGGAAATAACAACCCTGGAGGTATGGAGTTCATAGGCAATTTCCTGATGGGTGCTATTTATGGTGTTATCGTTGGTGACACGCGCCTTATCCTTTAGGTATTTTAAGAGCCTCTCGTCCATTTTTAGAAAAGCTATACTGTCAACAGTCTGGAACAAATCATTCAGCCTTTCATGATAGCTCTGTAAGATAAATTTACGCCAACTATGGTACTTGGCCATCCATTCTTCCATTTTATGAACAGGGACCATGATCAACTTGGTATCTGTTTCTGAAATAGCCCTGATTTCACTTTTGGTCTGCCCCATGCAACAGGTCAAGGTCATGGCACAAGTATCTCCTTGTTCCAAAAAATAGAGTAGAAGTTCATCTCCGTTGTCGTCCTCACGAAGTATTTTTACCACCCCGGAAACAAGGAGGGGCATGGATTTAATGTAGTTGCCTATTTCCATTAGTTTAAATCCTTCTGGAATTTCCTTGTAGGTCCCCACTTGGTTGATTTCTTCCAGTAAGGCTTCCTCAAAAATATGTTGATAGTTTTCTTTAAGTTCCTTGATCATTTAAAATTCTAAATTAATTTCTTTAAAGGTGCAAAGATTTGGTTGATTATAAAACCCCTAAGGCAATTTCTACCATTTGTCTGAAAGAACTTTCCCTTTCCAAAGAAGTTGTTCTTTCTCCTGTAACCAAGGAATCGGAAATGGTCAGGATCGCTAAGGCTTTTACATTGTATCTGGCGGCAACGGTATAAAGGCCTGAAGCTTCCATTTCGACGCAGAGTACTCCAAATTCGGCCCATTGTTTATAGGCATTGGGGTCATCTTCATAGAATTCATCGGACGAGAGTACATTTCCAGCCTTAATTGGTATATTGTTTTCTTTGGCGAAAGTTGCTGCTTTCATAAAAAGCTCAAAATTTGCTGTTGGGGAATAATCGGCATTGATGAACCTGGAATTATTTATTCCTGAGGTTGTGGATGCTGCCATGGCCAGTACAATATCCCTTATTTTTACATCTTTCTGATAGGAACCTGCAGAGCCTACACGGATCATATTCTTTACGCCATAATCATTGATCAGTTCGTGGTAATAGATCATAGCTGAAGGAATTCCCATACCACTGCCCTGCACCGATACCCGTTTGCCCTGATAAATTCCTGTATACCCATACATACCCCTAACTTCATTGTAACAGAATGGATTTTCCAAAAAAGTTTCTGCAATCCATTTTGCCCGTAAGGGATCGCCTGGGAGAAGTACTGTTTCTGCAATTTCTCCTTTTTTGGCATCAATGTGTGTGCTCATATAACTTGTATTAAAGGCTTCTAGTGATATTTATACCCGAAGAGGTGCCAATTTTGGAGGCACCTAGATCAATATATTTTAAAGCCATTTCTGTATTCTTTATTCCTCCGGAGGCCTTTATTTTTATACGATCACCAACTTTCTTTTTCAATAGGGCAACATCGCCGTAGGTAGCCCCATCTGTTCCAAATCCGGTTGAGGTCTTAACATAATCTGCTTTGCCCTGAATGATCAATTCACAAGCTTTTATTTTTTCTTCCTCGGTCAGGTAACAGGTTTCAATGATCACCTTTAATAAGGCGGAACCAATAGCTTGTTTAATTTCTGTGATCTCCTCCAATACCAACTCATATTTCTTTGATTTCAGCCATCCAATATTCAAGACCATATCAATTTCGTCAGCTCCATTGCTAATACAATCCTGGGCTTCACATATTTTGGCCGCTGTACTCATGGCACCTAAAGGGAAACCTATAACGGCTACAATGCTTATTGGTGATCCCTGTAGTTCTTTTTTCACCAAGGGCACATGGCAGCCATTGACGCAAACTCCAAAAAAATGAAATTCTTTGGCCTCTGCGCATAGATTAATGATATCCAGGTTCGTAGCTGTTGGTT
Source organism: Sediminicola sp. YIK13 (assembly GCF_001430825.1). GTDB lineage: Bacteria > Bacteroidota > Bacteroidia > Flavobacteriales > Flavobacteriaceae > Sediminicola. The sequence continues at coordinate 675,040 of NZ_CP010535.1, forward strand.
TTAATAAGGTGTGGTCTATATAATTCTCGAGGCCCATGAATTATTGGATACTTTTTAAGAACAATTTAAGCTTGGCCAGGATAATTAATTCCGATTTGTTTTTTCCAGCAAAAGAAGCTGCGATGGCTTCTGCCGTTTGCCAAATAAGGGTGATCATTTTTGGAGGGATACGATCTTTATGCTCTTCAAAAAATTCTTTGAACTCATCAAAATAAAATTGACCGTCTCTTTCTTCATCCTGTAACCAATCAAATACTATTTCAATTTGATAGGCTGCATCTTCCCCAAATTCATCTTCCACCTCGTCTACATCAAGCCATTTATCATTTATAGCCTCTTTTAGTCTTTGTACTTCTATGGGTCTAATGGCTTTATCAGCCATGGCAACTGCATAAAAAAGCTTTCCTAAATTTTGATACAGCTCGTTCCCTATTTTTTGCGAATTCAACATAATGGATAACATTAAGATATCTATAAAATTAAGGTTCCTGACTCCCTTTTTTTATGACAAATATCATCTGTACTTCTTGTAATTCGTTCACATTGTTGGTCTGTACAAATTATTCAATTGAAGTATTTACCATTAGAATTCATAGTGATTATTGAGATTTTTTAAGGTAAGTACTGTGGTGGGAGGTATGACCGTGGTCATTTTTAACAAAATTGAACCATGCTATATTTATAAATATCATAAAACAATGTTGCGGCAATATGAAATTGACCACTCAAATACAAGGCGGTATTTTAAAGTTCTTTGACCAAATAGGGGACCTTTCTTTTTTTTTGGGTCGATTTTTCAAGGAGTTTTTAAAACCCCCTTATGAATTCTCAGAATTGCTCCACCAATGTTATAATGTGGGGAATAGGTCTTTGCCTTTGGTAAGTATTACCGGATTCATCATTGGGTTGGTACTAACTTTACAGACCAGGCCTACCCTTGAGGAGTTCGGTGCCGTTTCTTGGATGCCCAACATGGTTGGTATTTCTATAGTAAGGGAAATTGGACCAGTGATCGTGGCTCTGATTTGTGCAGGTCGTGTAGCATCTGGTATGGGGGCGGAACTCGGTTCTATGAGGGTTACGGAACAGATAGATGCCATGGAGGTTTCCGGTACCAATCCATTTAAATTTTTGGTGGTGACCCGTATATTGGCCACCATGCTGATGCTCCCCCTTTTGGTGATCCTGGGAGATGCATTTGCCCTGTACGGATCCTTTCTGGTTGAAAATATTAAGGGGGAGGTTTCCTTTGCCCTATACTTTAACAAGGTATTTGAATCCTTGGGGTTCAGTGATCTTATACCTGCGGTGACCAAATCCTTTTTCTTTGGTTTGGCCATAGGTCTGGTAGGTTGTTACAAGGGGTATAATTGCAAGAAAGGAACGGTTGGCGTTGGGGTCGCGGCAAACACAGCAGTGGTCATGGCCTCTATGTTGATATTTATCATCGACTTCGTTGCCGTTTTTATTTCGGATATATTTTATGAACTCTAATGCCTATGGAGGATACTACTAATAGTTCAGATTTAAAGGATTCTAAAGAGAAGGTAATTGACATAAGGGACCTGAGGAAAAGTTTTGGGGACAATCATGTACTCAACGGATTTAACATGCACCTTTTTAAGGGGGAGAACCTGGTTATTATGGGAAAATCCGGTTCCGGCAAATCGGTTTTGATCAAATGTTTGGTGGGCCTGGAGACGGCAGATAGTGGTTCCATTAATATTATGGGGCACGAAGTAACAGAACTGAATAGGTTGTTGTTGGACAAGCTAAGGGCAGAAATAGGATTTTTGTTTCAGGGTAGCGCCCTATACGATTCGATGACCGTTAGAGAGAATCTGGAATTCCCCCTGAGGCGGCATAAAAAGAGGTTCGAAAAATCAATGGACACAAATGCCATTGTTATGGAAGCACTTGAGAATGTGGGATTGGCACATACATTGGAAATGATGCCCAGCGAACTTTCCGGTGGGATGAAAAGAAGGATAGCCCTTGCAAGAACTTTGATCATTCGTCCAAAGATTATTTTGTATGATGAACCCACAAGTGGTTTGGACCCCATTACCTCAAAAGAAATAATTGAATTGATGCTCAGGATCCAAAAGAAATATGAAACATCCTCCCTCATCATCACCCATGATGTGGATTGTGCTAGGGTGATTGCAGATCGGATGATCCTGTTAGTAGATGGTATAAATTATGCGGAAGGTAAATATAACGAACTATTGAAGGCCAATGACCCAAAGATAAAGGCCTTCTTTAAATAACTAAATTATGGTAAAATCAGCAGCACGAAATAATATACGCTTGGGTTTGTTTGTAATTATTGGGACCATTCTATTGGTAGTAGCGTCTTATTTAATTGGGAACAATAAAAGTATGTTTAGTAAGACCTTTTCCATTAGCGCAAAATTTAATAATGTAAACGGCTTGATCTTGGGAAATAATGTGAGGTTTTCAGGGATAGTCGTGGGTACGGTAAAGGATATTGAAATGGAAAGTGATACCCTAATTAGGGTCCGTATGGCCATTGAGGAAAAGATGCAGCAATATATAAAGAAGGATGCCATTGCCACCATAGGCTCAGATGGACTCGTAGGAAGCATGATCATCAATATTATTCCGGGCAAGAATAATGCGCCCTTGGTGCAGGATAACGATGAAATATCCTCTTACAGTAGGATAGCTACCGAGGATATGTTGAGCACCCTGAATGTGACCAATGAAAATGCCGCTATGTTGACAGCAGATTTATTGAAAGTGTCACAATCCCTGACCAAGGGTAAAGGTACCATGGGACGCTTACTCAACGATACAATAATGGCTTCCAATCTGGAAAAGATTGTAATTAATCTAAAGTTGACCAGCGAGCAGGCCAATGTAGCCTTTGCCAAGCTAAACAAAATGGTGAATACAATAGACTTGAAGGAAAGCACTGCAGGAATATTGCTTAGTGATACCATATCCGGAAAACAGATGAGGCAGGTTATCGCCAATTTGCAATCCACTAGTTTAAAGATGGAGGAGATAACCAAGGAGGTTCAGGTCTTGGTCAAAAGTGTAAAAGAAGGGGAGGGGGCCTTGGACTATCTGACCAAAGATACTTTATTGGTCCAAAAACTGGATGCTACACTGAACAACATAGAATCGGGAACAGAAAAGTTTGATAAAAACATGGAAGCCCTTAAGCACAACTTTTTATTTAGAGGCTATTTTAAAAAATTGGAAAAGAAACAGCTCAAGGAAGAAAAAAGAAGGAGTGCTAAAAATTAAATAAGCTTAAATTTTAATAATATCAGTAGGGGTTTCCACCAAGATGGTCAATTTTCCACGGATGGCAATTGGTTGTTTCATGATATCCGGATTATGCCGAATCATTTTTATCCAATCGTCTTCAGAAAAATCATGATGTTCTTTAAAACGTGCCTTGTAAATGGGGTGGTCCTGGTTGACCAAATCTTTAATTTCTAATTTTAAGCGGTCCGCAATCTCTGCGATCTGCGTTCCAGTTAGGGGTGTTTTTAAAATATCTATTTCATGTATTGGCAGCCCTTCAGCCTTAGCATATGCCAAAGTCTGTTTTGCCCTTGTAGATTTGGAACTGTAGTACAGGGTAATCTGTCGTTCTGAAGTGGCTATTTCTCCCATAATTTTAGACTTAGGTGATTTTAATTTGTGTTCTATGTGTCGCCAAATGATGCTTAAGCAGTTGTTTTAAACTATCAAAATAGGCAAGGAGGGAGGCTTGATCTATTGTTGGGTTGCTTACCTTAGGTATGGTTAATGGATTTTCATCTAAAAATCGGTACAATTCTGGGTAATTTGTTTCAATATTTGAAGTTAACTGGGTTATTTTAGTTAAAAGGGATATAGAATTGGTCATGATCATAAGTTTTAAGGTTGTTGAGGTTCCATAATGGAATAAAATGCTTCGCTATCCATGATATACTCGGTAATTGTAAAGACTTCCTTTCTGTTCATTCTGAACTTTTTGACAAAATCTGTAATTTCTTGCTCTAAATGTTGGTGTTCCAGTGCCAACACCCTCTTATCTTGACGCTTAGGAGATTCTATTATATACCCTATTTGAATGATATGCTTACCTACTTTCTCCAAAAGATCGTTGCAAGATTTCCCTAAGCTTAATAAATCGGCTTTAATTTCCTTTACCATGATCAAGTTCTCTGCTTTGGTGATCCATATAAAGTATTTGTCTACAAGATGATGAAGAAAACGTAGGTCATCCTTATAAAAAAGCAGATCGGATTTCCAGTGTTCCGCTAAAACGTAAAGTTCTTCCCAATTGGTTTTGGTATTCATGATCTTAAAGGGATTTACATGGTTAATTTTCTTATTTCCAGACTATTGTCCTCATTTCGGACAGCTATCAAATTATCATTCAACAATTTGGTCCTTAACCAAGGTGTTTTATATCTTTTAGAGGTCATTTGAATATTGGTGGGTTTGGCTAAATATTCGATGATTTTTCCAGAAGAATCCATTAAGACTTCATGGAATTTGAATTCATAGATTTTTAGTTTAAACTCATTCTCACCCTTTAATACCTTTTCAAAAATAATTCCAGTTAAGTAACCATTGTCATATTGTGCCACATTCAAGAATTGATAGTCAATCACCAGTTTCCCCGATGTATCTATAAAGCCGTAATATGGAATTCCTTCTTCTATTTTTTTTACAAGACACCTACCCTGATTAAAACTTGGGTATTTAACACCCATTATTCCAAATGTGGAGGGTTCTGCAGTACCATCCCAAACAAGATCATTTCTAAAATCAATGATAAGATCTCCTTTGGTGTTGATAAATCCCCATTGTTCCCCTTTTTTAATGGCTGCTAGTCCCTCACTAAAAGGGGCTATAATATCTATCTCCTTCAAGGCCTGGGCCAAGGTGAACAGTGGTATCAAAATTAATATTGCCAACAATGATATTTTAGTTTTCATGATTTACGTATTTATAATACCAAAGTATTATTTGTATTGTATTTATGAAATGATAATTGTCAGGTGTGTAACAAGGAGGTTACTTTTGATTGTGCATCATATGACATTAATCATAGTACCCGAATCCTACAAAAATTAATTTTATAAAAGGTTGCTTGTTGAGATGCTAAGTACGGGTCGTCGTCTAATTATAAAAGTCTTCCATTATGAATACTCAATCTTAGATGTGGATTTAAATAGAAACAGAGGAAATAACTAATAATACAAAGATGACCATTGATGTGCAGTACGTAAAAATGCCGACCAGCGAGGCAACAACAGAATTTGTAACCAAAAAATTAGACAAGTTGGGAGATCGATATAATTGGGTGATCGCTGCCAAGGTCTATTTTAAATTGGAAAACAACCCTTCAGGTAAAGGTAAAATTTGCGAAATTGAGTTGAGTGCCCCTGGTCCAAGATTATTTGCAAAATCGAATGAGGCGCATTTTGAAAAGGCGGCAGTTGCCACCATAAACGATTTAGAGCGACAATTAAAAAAGACGAATGAAAAGCGAAATAAAAAATTTTAAACCGCTAAAATAATACATAATCCATGGAGGCTAGAACTTAAAAAAAATCGTTTTTTAGTTACTAAGTCCATACTATTTTAAATTCTACCATGAAAAAAATATTGGTGCCTATCGATTTTTCTATTTTTTCTGAATATGCCCTAGAGGTGGCCGCAAGACTAACTAGGACGCATAAAGCGGAATTAGTAGTTTTTCATATGTTAGGAATTTCAGAATCTGTTTTTGTGGCCAATGAGGCCGCTGAAAAGGCAGAGGCCAAGTATTACTTGTCAATGGCCAAGGAACGGTTTGCCACATTTCTGGATAAGGACTATTTAACGGGGATTAAAATAACAGAGATTATACAAAATTATAAGGTATTCAGCGAAATCAATGAGCTGGCCAAAGAAATTGAAATTGATCTGATTGTTATGGGATCACATGGATCCAAGGGCTTAAGTGAATTTTTTGTGGGATCCAATACTGAAAAAGTGGTGCGGACCTCCACAGTCCCCGTTCTTGTCGTTAAAAAAAGAAGGCCCAACTTTAAGATTGAAAATGTTGTTTTTGCCTGTGATTTCAAAATAGAAAATTTGTATGCCTTTATCCATGCCGTGAAGTTATTTACAGAATATGAGGCAAAAATTAATTTGGTATATGTCAATAGACCCAATGAATACTTTATCACCAAGACGGAGCTGGATAAGAGGATATCCTACTTTATGTCAAAGGTGAGGGACCAAAGTCTGGAAAACATAGAGGTCGCTTACGTAACGGATTATTCCATTGAACATGGAATTATGGAGTATTGTAAAAAAATCCAGGCAGATCTTGTGGCTATCCCAACCCACGGCAGAAAAGGCTGGGCGCACTTCTTTGTTGGCAGCCTGGGGGAAAAAATGGCAAATCATGCCCACCTACCGGTAATGACTTTTAGGATTTAAATTTTTTAGAAGTAATTCTAGGCCATATGCTGTTTAAAAATTCTTTAATACCTTCTCCAAGCGTGGTCTTTTATGTCTGCTTATCGGTAATTCCCTACCGTGAACTTCTACCATCTTGCTATTGAAACGTTCAATTTTTTCTAAGTTGACGATATAGGACTTATGTATGCGAAGAAATTTACCATCGGGCAACTTATTTTCAAAAGCCTTCATCGTTGATAGTACAATTATATTACCCTGCTTGGTGATCAATTTTATATAATCTCCCAGGGCCTCTATCCATTCGATATCATCGATGAATACCTTTCTCTTTTTGAGATTGCTTTTTACAAAGAAGAATTCCTTGTCCTCTTCATCTCCATGAATTAATTTATAATTGGTTATAGCCCTTTCAACTGAAGTATTAAATCGATTACTGCTGATCGGTTTTTGCAAGTAGTCCGTTACGCCATACTCAAAGGCTTTAAAAGCGTACTCTATTTTACCTGTGATAAGAATGATCTGAGGCTTTTTCTTTAAGGATTCCAAAAGATCAAAGCCATTGATGATAGGCATTTCGATATCTAAGAAAATTAGATCGATCTCTAGTTCTTTAATCCCTTTGTTGGCTTCCATTGCATTCGCGTATTCAGCTAAAAGGGTAAGGTGAGGATTGCTTTTAATAAGCTTGGCCACTGCCAATCGTTGCATTGTGGAATCGTCAATAATGATACATTTTAATTGCATAGCATTGGATTTTAAAAGTATTTCCAATACTTACCCAAAATGGCAACAGTAGGTCTTAATTGGGGTACTTTATTAGAGAATAATGCTGTCGTTCACTAAAGACCTATGTTAGGGGAATTTTAATTTGTTGTTCATAGTTTAGGTAAATTTTGGTCGGATACTTTGAGTTGTTAATTAATTTTCAACTAAAATATACGATATAAATGGCAGGTATAATGACATAGATCAGTTTAATACAAATAATAATATAATAAATCAAATGGATGATATTGTTGAACCCAATAGGCCGTGAAATAAAAAATCCTGATACTTTTATTACCCTTTCACCACAGCCACAGGCCTTAACTTGGCCACCTTTTTTGCAATTCCGGCATCAGATACGGTTTCCACTACTAGATTGACGTCCTTGTATGCTATTGGCGCCTCCTCGGCAATTCCTTTGAACGAACCGGCCTGCACGTAGATACCCCTTTCTTTTAATTGTTCCTTCAATTGTGGTGCATTTACTTGTTTTTTTGAGGCGGTTCTGGACAAGCGTCGCCCGGCACCGTGACAACAGGAACCAAACGTAAGGTCGTGGCTCTTGGAGGTGCCTATCAGGATATAGGAACTTGTGCCCATACTGCCCGGAATAATGACTGGTTGGCCTAAAAGGTTATAGGATTCCGGTAGCTCGCTGAACCCTGGTCCAAAAGCCCTGGTCGCTCCTTTTCTATGTACAATCAAAGGATGTGGTTTGCCATCTACCTTGTGCGTTTCTAGTTTGGCCATGTTGTGGGCCACATCATACATGAGTTCAAGTTGGCCATGGTCCTTTCCGAAAATGTTGGCCCATGCTTTTCTGGCCTCCCAAGTAATTACCTGCCTGTTGGCCCATGCATAATTGGCCGCAGCACACATGGCCTTATAGTAATTTTGACCTTCAAGAGAACTAAAAGGAACACAGGTGAGCTCGCGATCGGGAACCTGTATGCCATATTTATCCATGGCGGTCATCATGATCTTTATATGGTCTGTGGCTATTTGGTGTCCAAGTCCCCTGGAGCCTGTATGGATCAGCACCACCAATTGTCCTTTTTTTAATCCAAAGGCTTCGGCGACATCCGGTTCATATATTTCATCCACAAAATCCACTTCCACAAAATGGTTACCCGAGCCTATGGTGCCAAGCTGGTCCAGGCCCCTACTTTTTGCCCTTTCAGAAACTTTGGAGGGGTCCGCGTCCGGTAAGCGTCCGTTGTTCTCAATAAATGCGAGATCTTTTGTTTTGCCATAGCCTTTGTCAACAGCCCATTTGGCCCCTTGGGACAACACATCTTCCAACTCTTTTTGGGTAAGATGAAGAAACCCTCCTTTACCCATTCCCGAAGGAATTTGGGCGTACATTTCCTTGGATAACGCTTCTATTTTGTCCTTCACCTCCTCTACCATTATGATTGAGGTTAGTAAGCGAACCCCACAATTGATGTCATATCCAATTCCCCCTGGAGAAATGGCACCGTCAGGATGTGAAGTAGCAGCAACACCCCCAATAGGGAACCCATAACCTTCATGAACGTCTGGCATTACCCAAGAAGCTCCCTGAATACCGGGCAAACTTGCCACATTGACCAATTGTACCAATGACCTGTCCCCTATGATGTCGTCCAAAATGGGTTCATGGGCCAATACCCTTGCGGGGACCAACATATTTTTATGGAACGATTTAGGGATTTCCCACAGATAGTCCTCAATTTTGTTAAGATGTTGTTTGCCGATTTTCATATGTCAAATATTATGAAGGTCTCCCATTTATTTTGTTGGTTCTTAATAAGATTCGCCTCGTGATAGGTAACTGCTTTTATTTCCTCGTCCAATTTATCAATGGCAGCACCATAGATAGAGGCTTCTAAAAGGTTGCTTTTCATTTTTTTTATCTCTAACTGACAGAAAACCGCTTTTTCGTCATAGGAAACAGACAATGCCTCAGATAGGAAATCAATTAATAAGCAGGTGCGATCTTTGGATGTAATTCTTAAATCCACTTTTAAAGGTCCTTTAGAAGGGCGGTTACAAAATCCTTCCTTCATTATTTCACTCATTCCAAGTAGGGCAGCTTCGAATACTTCCTTAATTGTGTGGGCCTCCACCTTCATTCTAATATCCGCGGTATGCGGATGAAATTCGTATTTCACTTTTTATCGGCCTTAATGACCACGAAGGAACCTTCCCCATATCCTTGTTTGGGCATCTGTATGGTTGTAATTGATTCCAGGTCTCCAAAAAGGGTTTGGTTGTATTCCAAATTCTTGAAACGCTTGTCTTTTAAAATTTTTTTAACCTGATCCACTGTGTAATACTTGGCATGTTTAAAAAAGGTACTGCGCTGCCTTTTTAGTTCATATTGTTGGGCTATGCCTTGTTCCTTGTCCAGGAAACCTATAATAATAGACCCTTTTGGTTTTAATACCCTGTAGCACTCCGCCACGGCATTTTTAAAGTTTTCTAAATGACATATTGTGACAAAAAGGACAAAATCGAATTGCAAGTCCCCATAGGGTAACTTTTCCGCTACCCCGGGAATGATCTCAATACCTTTTTTAATGGCTTTTTTTGCCATTTCCAAGGAGGGTTCTATCCCTTCTTTTATGCCTAAGGGTTGGGCAAATCTCCCGGTTCCGACACCAACTTCTATTCCGCGTATGTTTTCGGGCAACTTGGCCATTTGTTCCTTTATAGCTTCCAATTCGGACAAGTATGCCTTTTCATATAAGGAATACCAATTGTCGTATGCTTCCACGTTATTGTCAAATACTGTAACATTTTTCATAACCATATAATTTTTTAATGAATAGATTGGGGCCGTTTTTTCTATTTCAATACCTGAACAATGCATTGAATGGGGCACCCTTAATCGGCATTTCATCTGGGGCCATTAAAAACACGTTTCCTTTCTGTCTCAGTGTCTTCAATGCGGCCATATGGGATAAGGAGACATTCTGAGGCTCTTTTGTACTGTTGATATTCACGTGTTCACTGTCCTTGTTGTACGTACCGTAAATGTCCATATCCTTTGCTAAGAAAAGGGTGTCAATTTTGCCGTTTACAGCGGCTGGGATGATTTCCTCAGTAACATAGGATGTTTTAGTGGTATTGTAAAGGTCATTGAATTGTTTTAGCTTGGATTTTCTTTTGGTCTCAAAATAGTCCGCAATCAACGCCCATGAAGCTTGGTGCAATTCTTTTTTGTCCGTGTATTGGGAATCCCCTGGAATATGTTTCTCATAAAGGTTATTGTAGGAATTGGCCTCTTTGTACAATGGGAACAAGGAATCTACGCAAGCAAGTAGTAATGGGCTGTTTTTGCCATTGATCACCTTGTTGACCCCCTTATCCAATGCCCTAAAAAATGTAATGAGTTCCTTCTTTTCATCGTCCTTACCATCACCATGTCCATGAAAGATGCCTGCCCCATGTGGTGCCTGCCCACTCCTAAACTGCACAAATTTTGGCCTAAAATCAAAGCCAACTGCCTTTTCCAACTGTTCAGGTGCAAAATCATCGATGTAAAGATCTTTTAGGCCGTATTTGGAAGCTTCATATAGTTTGACGTAATCCTGACTTAATTCCAACAAATAGTAGAGCCCTTGGTCAGAGTATAACGGCAATAAGGGACTGAGATAAAAATGGTTCGCCACATGGATCTTTGTGTCAAACGCAATAGGAAAAGTGTAATAGTGAAGTCCTTCTTTATTCAGAAATATGGCCAAACCATCTGATGGATTTCTCCAGATTTCCAAATTTGTTAAAAGGCTTTCCAAAGGAAGTAGGTACTCTTTAATTTCTTGAGTGCTTAAAGCGTAGGTTTCAAGTGTTTTATGAACTTGCTTAATGGTACTTTTTAATCTGGCTTGGGCTAGATGCTCATTTTGTTCCTTTCCTTTTTTATCCATGGGCAAATAGATCGATACGGAGTGTAAAGCACGTTTGTCCGATAAGTTTTCAAATTCTGTATACAGAAGAGGATGATTGATTTGTGTACGCATAATTTTAATTTTTAGCCCTAAAGTATGGATACGGATACTGAAATACTATGATGTAAATCAGGCACTTATCTGAAATAGAAATAGCACTTTTTAGATATAATAGAAATGGATGTTCCTAGTGAACAAACCCAAATAAAGACAACTGATATTTGTCATTGTTTCCCTTTCCTTGTCAGTGTACTTTTAAAGGAAAGGCTTAAACAAATACTATGAAAATAATATTGATACCCACCGACTTTTCGTCTAATGCCATGAACGCCATCAATTATGCCGTAAAATTCTTCAAGTATCAACGCTGTGAAATGTATTTTATGCATGCCTATGCAGATGAGGTTTATAGTGAATCCAGTGATATGGACACCGCTGATTTTGGTGTTTTTAAAGATGAAGTTGAGAAAAAGGTGGATGGGGCCTTAAATAAATTACTGGGAGAGTTAAAGATCCTTTCACCAAATCCAAGACACCAGTACAAAACCTTGTCCGTATTTGGATCCCTTATAGATTCTGCCAATGATTTTGTCGACGATAAGAATATTGACATTGTGGTTATGGGTACCAAAGGGGAAACCGATGATCAGAAACTCACTTTTGGATCACACACCTTACAAGTATTAAAATATGTGCAATGTCCGGTATTGGCCATTCCCGCAAATTTTGAATACGTAAAGCCTAAAAAAATACTCTTTCCAACCGATTATATGGTTCCCTACAAAAGGCGGGAATTAAAACTCTTGTGTGACTTAGCTTGTTCCTACAGATCGGAGATTCATTTTTTATACCTATCTAATTTCGAAAAACTCGCACGTAGGCAGGAGGACAATAAAATGTTTTTGGAAGGATCCCTGCAAGATCTGACCCTCATGTTTGAAATTGTGGATAGTGAAGACCGAACAGATACTATAAAGAAGTATATAGAAATAAATGATATACAATTATTGGTCATGGTAAATTCTCGACATTCTTTTTTGGAAAGCATGTTGCACCAATCTACCATTGATCAACTGGGATTGGCCATTAAAGTACCGTTTCTGGTCATGCAGAATTTGGTAAGATAATTCTAAAGTAAACTTATGAAACGTATCCTATTGCCTACAGACTTCTCAAAGAATGCATGGAATGCCATTTCCTATGCCTTATCCTTTTTTAAAAATGAGCAATGCAAATTTTACATATTACATACATACACCCCTTCTTTTTACAGGGTAGATTATATGTTGGGAGGGCCATCATTCAGTGCCATACCTGATGCAGGTGTGGAGGCCTCAATAAAAGGTCTGGAAAAAACACTTAAGGACATAAAAAAACAACACCTCAATCCCAAACACAGCTTTGAGACCTTATCGGCCTTTAATATTTTAACGGATGAGATCAGTGAGGCAGTGGCAAGCAAGGACATAGATTTGATTATAATGGGCACCCAGGGTGCCACAGGGGCCAAGGATTTATTTATTGGAACAAATACCATACACGTATTGCGGAAGGTAAAAATACCCGTATTGGCCGTGCCAGCTGCTTGTACATATAAGGAGATTCAAAAATTTGTTTTTGCCACAGATTATTGGACCGAGTATAAGAAAGAGGAATTGGACCCACTAACGCGGCTCGTTAAATTGCACAAGGCCAAACTTATAGTTTTACATGTATTGGAGGAAATGGGAATCTGGGAAAAACAAGAAGAGAACAAAAAAAATCTAATAAAATATTTAGGGGACACCCCACATACTTTTGATCAAATTAAAAGCACGCATGTGGCGGATGCCATCCAGGAATATGTAAAAAGCAATCAATTGGATCTTTTGGCCATGCAAAATAGAAAGCACTTTTTTTGGGAGCGTCTATTAACACGTCAAAATGTGGAGGCCATTGGGTTTCATATTAAGGTGCCGTTTCTGGTACTTAGAGATACCGGCAAGTCAATTAAACAATAGTTGAGATGAAAAATATTTTAATCCCCACCGACTTTTCAGATAACGCATGGAATGCTATTTTCTTTGTCCTGAAGCTTTATAGGGATGTTGAATGTTCCTTTTATATTCTTCATGTTTATGAAGTAAGTGCCTCCCAAATAAAGGGCGCCAGAGATTCCCGGAAGGCAGGTAAATTATATGAAACCTTGGCACTGGAATCGGAAAACGGACTTTCTGGCGTCATGGAATATCTAAAAAAAAACCATAAAAACCCTAATCATATTTTTTACTCCATATCTAAGTCCGACCATCTTGTGGGAGCCATTGAGGAACTTCTTTTTGAAAGGCCTTTTAAACTGATAGTCATGGGGACCAAAGGTGCAACGGGAGCCAAGGAAATATTTATGGGAAGTAATACGGTACGCGTTATAAAATCGATAAGAAACTGTGCCATTTTAGCCGTACCAGAAGAATTTAACTTCCAGCAATTGGACCAAGTGGTTTTCCCAACGGATTTTACTAAATTCTATTATAGATTCGAGTTATTGCCCTTAGTGGAATTGGGAACTATATGGAATACAACCATAAATGTTTTTCATGTAGCACAACAAGTGGTACTTACCAAAGAACAAAAATCTAATCAGATAATTTTAAAGGAGCGACTAAAAGAACTCAAAGTAGAATTCCATGAAAGAAACATACAAACTACCGTTTCGGATACTATCGTGCAGTTTTCTTTGGAAATAAAAGCGGACATGATAGTATTGATTCATTACCAACATAATTTTTTGGAAAAAATGACGCAGGAACCGGTGGTAAAAAAAGTAGGGTTTCATTCCAAAGTACCCTTATTGGTCTTGCCAGAGCTGTCATAATTTGATGGAAAGGAAATTGATAATAAAGAAATAAACCATGAAAAAGATATTGTTGCCCACTGACTTTTCAATAAATGCACTGAATGCCATAAATTATGCTATCTATTTATTTGAAAATGAGGAATGTGATTTTTTTATTCTTCATACTGTCCAAATAGGACCATCTGGATATAGCAGCTCGTTCAATAAAGGGCGGGATACCAGATTGCAGAAAATAACTATGGAAGAAGCGGAGCGTAACGCAACATCTTTAAAGGCTTCCTTGGAGGCTAAAAAGAAGAATCCCAAACATACTATTGAAACAATAATCAATACAGATAGCTTATTGAATGCAATAGGTAAAAATGTTATCAATAAGGACATCGACTAAATTTTTATGGGAACCAAAGGTGCTTCAGGGGTAAAATCTATATTTATGGGGAGCAATACGGTTAGTGTTATTAAAAACATAGATTTCTGTCCATTAATTGCTGTACCAGAGGAGTATACCTTCAGTGTCCCCACGGAAATATTATTTTCGACAGATTTTAGGCATGAGTATAGTGAAATTGAATTGGAGCCATTAATTACCCTTGCCAAATTATGGAACTCTAAAATTTTGGTAGTCCATTTTGGACTTACAGATGCTTTGGATGAGCCACAACAAAAGGCCAAGGAAATATTGAAGAATCGACTTGTAGATTTATCACACAGTATGGCCCAAGGCTATGCCGACATTTCTGTTGCGGATGCCATAAATGAATATATAGCAAAACACAGGGCAATCGGGATGGTTGCCATGATGAATAGGAAGCATGGTTTTTTTGAAAAGTTAACTCGTGAGCCTATTATTAAAAGAGTAGCTTTTAGGTCGGAGATACCGCTGTTTATTTATCCAAAATTAGAATGACCAATAAACAGATGACCGAATTATGCCACCTCATAATTATCAGTTACATGATGGTGAACATAGGGGTTTTGAGCGGTAGGATATTTACAGAACTTAATAGGGTATCCTATTCTCCATAATTCCTGTTTTACCTGTTGAAAAGTCAAAGGGTTTGCGTAAAGGAAGAATATGATTTGATTTTCCAAATCTATATCCAAGATCCTCACATTTAGGATCCTACTAAGATTCCGGGTAATAATTCTTTTATCCTCATCACTTTTAAGATGATCCAATTGGGCAATCGCTTTCATAAGTACTTGATTTAGGGTTAATCTCAAATTTATTTCATTATAATCTGGTATAAAATGATTTATGTCATGTCAAGTAATTTTATGATCATTTAAGTTTAGTTCTATTATGAAATAATTCATCTGTTGGTAAGTTTAGAGATAAAAATGGGAGCATTGTCGAAAAAAATAGAGGTTGTACTTGCAATGGATATTGGAGGTACCTATACCAAAATTGGATTAGTGGAGAAGGATGGCACCATCAGGGGCAAACGTGTCTTTAGTACTGGATCCAAACACTCCTTTCAAGGGTTTGTACTTAACTTGGAAGAAGAGGTAGCCTTGCTCTGCGCAACAATGAAAGATAAGATCAAAATAGTTGCAATAGGTATTGGTGCGCCCAATGCCAACTGTTTTACAGGTCAGATGGAACATCCACCAAATTTTAAATGGGGAGATGTCATTCCAATTTCAGAAACTATTTCCTCATTGTTCAAATTACCAGTTGTCATTGCCAACGACGCCAATGCAGCTGCGGTAGGGGAACATGTTTATGGTATGGCCAAAAATATGAAGCATTTTGTTGTATTGACGCTTGGTACAGGACTTGGGAGTGGAATAGTGGTAGATGGCAAACTGGTAACCGGCGCCAATGGGATGGCTGGAGAGCTTGGCCATGTAAGTGTTGATCCTAAAGGTAGGAGCTGTAATTGCGGATTAAAAGGGTGTTTGGAAACCTACGCTTCTGTTACAGGAATTAAAAGAACGGTATTTGAGTTATTGTCAGAACTAAATGAGGAATCCAGTTTAAGAAGAATTAGTTATGAATCATTGACCGGAGAGATCATTTCCGAGCAGGCACTTAAGGGAGATGTAATTGCTTTAAAGGCCTTTGAAATTACAGGGGAACTTCTTGGAAGCAAATTGGCAGATACAGTTGCGCATTTAGATCCGGAAGCATTTATCTTAACGGGTGGACTGAGTAAAGCTGGGGATATATTATTGGGACCAGTGGTGAGAAATTTGGAAAAAAATCTATTTGCAGCCTATAAAGGGAAGGTCAAGGTATACCTATCCCCAACAGAGAGTTCCGATGCCATTCTTGGTCCTGCTGCCCTTGTGTGGCAGGAAAGGAGATAGTGGCTACTACACCAAAAGGACTGTAACATTCTTCTGAAGATGATAATAATCATTTCTTACGGGCATTTTTGCGTCTACTTTTAAGACGACCAATAACATAAATGACCATGAAGAAGATTTTGATTCCCACGGATTTTTCTGAGAATGCCTGGAATGCATTAACATTTGGACTTGCCTTATTCGCGAAAGAGAAATGTCATTTTCTTTTGCTCCATATAAATCCAATTGTGTATACCGGTGCTGAAAACGCCATTATTATGCCCCACCACCTTTTAAAAGAAACGGTTATAGAGAAAAGTAGGGAAAAACTAAAATCTTGGACACAAAAAATTGAAAAGGCATCAGCAAATAAAAACCATATTTTCGAAAGCTTGGCGGTTTATGATTTTTTTGTGGATGCCATTAAATTACAGTTAGAGAAATCAGAGGTCGACTTGATTGTTATGGGTACAAAAGGAGCTACGGGTTTAAAGAAAGTCACCATTGGCAGTAATACTGGGCATGTGATCACAAAAATTAAATGTCCATTATTGGCGGTACCAGAAAATGCCAAATTTAATGGCTTAAAAGAGATTATGTTTCCCACGGATTATCATACAGGGATTGATATTAATGTACTGGAAGATCTAAAAGCGATAATGGCCCTTCACAATTCAAGTTTAAAAATCGTTCATATGGTATCCAGAGAAGATGAAAAGCTTACCAAGGAACAAGATAGGAACAAAGATTTTTTGAAGGATTATTTTTCAAATTCAGACCAAAGTTTCCAAAAGATTATTGACACTAGATTGGAAGAGGCCATTCAATCACTTACCGAAAGTCAACCAATCGACATGATAGTGATGGTGGCTAAAAACCAAAATTTCATCCAACGCTTATTGTTCAGGCCTTTAGTGGAACAAATTAGTTATCACATCAGCACCCCTTTTCTCGTTCTTCACGAATAACGAAAGCCTTTCCCGATTTTAGGTGATGGCCACCTTTTAATAGAACTGATAAATATCATGGTTTTAAGAGTATTACACTGGTATTTTTAAGACATCAAAATAAATCTGACATGAAAAAAGTACTGATCCCAACCGATTTTTCAGCTAATGCATATAACGCAATAAGTTATGCATTGAAACTATACAAAAATGAGGAAACCACCTTTTATTTGATGAACACCTATACGCCAGCGGTGTACCAATCTGAATATTTGCTTTTTAGTCCAGGTCAGATAGGTTTGGGAGATATCTATCAAGAGAATTCAGAAAAAAAATTAAATGAAGTTAAGCAGTGTATTCTAGAAGAATTTAACAATCCCAAGCATACATTTATTATTCATTCCGCCTTCAACACTTTGGTATACGAGGTTGTGGAAACCGTGGAGAATGAAAATATCGATGTTGTGGTAATGGGGACCCAAGGGGCTACTGGAGCCAAAGAAATTTTGTTGGGAACAAATACCGTACATGTTATTAAACAAGCTAAATGTCCAGTATTGGTAGTGCCGCCAAAGTATTCTTTTGATGCTCCAAAAGAAATACTTTTTCCAACAGATTATGAGATCGACTATAAGAAAACACCATTGGAACAACTTACCAACATAGCTAAGACCCATGGCTCTAAAATAGACATTTTACATGTATCCTCTGGAAACGAATTAACGAACGACCAATTGGAAAACAAATCTAAATTAGGTGAGCTACTAGGGGATATTCCACATCGTTTCCATGACGTAACCGATCAAGAAATCATTACAGCCATTAATAATTTTCAAACAGATCAAAAGATAAATTTACTGACCATGGTTCGAAATAAACATACTTTTTTGGAACGCTTGTTTATTGAACCCATTATAAAAAAAATAAGTTTTCATGTAACCATCCCATTTTTGGTGCTTCCACACAATTCAAAAGTATAGGCCCATGAAAAATATTTTAGTTCCAACAGACTTTTCCAATAATGCTTATAATGCACTGTTCTATATCACACAACTTTTAAAAGATACCCACTGTACTTTTCACATTCTTAATTGTTATGATGGAAGAACAAAGGTCCTAACCAAAAAAGGTGGGGAGCCCAATGAAAAGGAATTACCCTATGCACTTCGGGTAGATTCCAAAGAAGGCCTCGTAAAGACCAAGCATAGGATTGTATTGGATACGGGGTATGAAAAACATTCTTTTGAATCTATTTCAAAAAAAGGTGATCTTATAAAGACAGTGGAAAAACTGATAAAGGACCTTCAAATTGATTTGGTGGTCATGGGAAACAAAGGGATTACAGGTGCCAAGGATATTTTTTTGGGAAGCAATACCACAAAGGTTATTCATGCTGGTTTAGCATGTCCGGTATTAACCGTTCCCAAGGAAATTGATTTCAAAATCCCAAAGAATCTTGCTTTGGTAACGGATTATAAAAATTGCATAAGTGCTGAACAAATGGCCACAATTATTGAAATTGCTGGAATTTCAGAAGCTACAATTCGCGTTATGCATATCAATGAAAAAGAAAGACTGGACAAATTTGAAACTTCCAATATGAACACGTTGACCAAATATTTGGAAGAAATTGATCACAGCTTTCACTGGATGCCAAAATTCTCTTCAAAAACAGAGGCCATACAGTTGTTTTTGGAGGAACTTGAAATAGATATGTTGATTATGTTCCATTCTGAGCATAGCCTTATGGAGAAAATTTTTGGGGAACCGGTTATTAAAAAAATAACATTTGATATAGAACTCCCGTTCTTAGTGATCAACTTGCCCAAGTGATAATCCATTTAAAAAAAAATAGGTTAGGCCGTACCATATTGCGTTGGATTACTCCCTGAAAATCTACTTCAACTGACTTAAATCATTTGAGGATTTCGTCTGATTCCATAATTTACTTTTTGCTTTCCGGATGGTGAATCCTTTAAAGCTTTATAATTATTTAAATACTAATTATGAACACAAAAGAACGTAAAATAAACTATGTAGAATGGTTGAGTCCAGAAGAAATGCATGACATGAGCATTCAATGGTTTTCGGAATTAATGTTTATTAAGGACGAGCAATTGTTCCTAAATAATTTGATTAAATCCTATACCATTCAATTAACTGATAAAGGAGTTTTTGAGAAGAGTAGGGAGTTGGTAGCTGAATTGTTAAAGGCCGAAAAAGAAGTGGTGAGCCTATTGAAAAAAGTGCAATTGCATAGTAACCAGTTAGAGATTATGGTAGATGATGTGGATCAGTTAAAAATGGAAAAAGCTTATAAAGCAACGCATAATGATTTATTGTTGGAGGTGAATGCATATGGCAATAGCTATAGAAACATAAAGGAACGAATGTTCAAATTGGTCTCCAAGGTTATGAAATTGGATAAACAAAAAAGATTGCTGAATTAGTCTGATATGGTAAATCGGAATCTTGAACCGATTTGCAAAGCAATGGGCACCCAAATGGGTTGCCCATTTTTTTTGATCAGGGAAAGAGGTACAACTTATAAACAATGATCATATGTGTTAGTATTTATTTCGATTGAGATCAACTAAAATTATGAATATGAACATCTTGGAGCAGATATAGTTCTATCCAAGAAAAAGGAGATATCGGGTTTGTAGAAATATTTGGATAGGAGAGAATGCACAGAAACTCTTAAATTCCACTACAATGAATGCAACCTATGAAGAATGTATCAAAGCGTGCCAGCAATGTCTAATTGATTGTCAAAATTGTCTTACGGTCATGGCAGGTAAAGAAAGTATGAATGACTGTCCTTATTGTTGTATGCTTTGTATAGATGCCTGTTTATCTTGCTTAAAGTTCATGGTTGCTGATAGTAGTTTTGCAAAACAGTACTGCCAATTATGTGCAGAAGTGTGCGAATGGTGTGCATCCCAATGTGATGAACATAAAAACAAGCACTGTAAACTATGTGCAGAAAGTTGCAGAAGATGTGCGGAAGAATGTAAAAAAATTGCAGCTGCCTAATGTGGATGTAATAGTGATGCTTAGTTAAAACTGGAGAAAAGATTATATGGCGATTATTGGAAATATTATCAAAGGATTTATTGAGGTAAAGGATGCGCTGACATTCGAAACAAACCCTATTGAAGAACAACAACAGGTATTACGTCAGCTCCTGGAAAAGGCGAAAGATACCGAATTTGGCAAGTTTTATGGATTTAAAGAGCTTCTTGAATCTGAGGATTTAGAACATTCTTTTGCCGAGCGAGTACCCTACTTTGATTATGATAGTATTCAAAATAATTGGTGGCATAAAATACATCAACAGAAAAAAAATATTACCTGGCCCGGAAACCCTACCTATTTTGCCCTAAGTTCCGGGACCACAGGAAAAGAGAGCAAACGCATTCCCGTAACAGATGACATGGTACATGCCATAAGACAGGCGGGCATAAAACAAGTATTTGCGCTAAGCAATTTTGATCTTCCCCCTGATTTTTTTGAAAAGGAAATAATGATGTTGGGAAGTTCTACAGATCTAACAGAGAGAAATCAGCGCTTAGAGGGAGAAATCAGTGGTATAAGTGCCAGCAATATTCCTTCTTGGTTTCGTGGATATTACAAACCAGGGCAGGAAATTTCCAAAATGGAGGATTGGGATGAACGTGTACAAAAAATCGCGGAAAACGCCCATAAATGGGATATAGGAGCAATCAGCGGCATACCTTCATGGATAGAACTGATGTTACAGAAGGTCATAGCGTATCATGATATAAAACATATTCACGAAATATGGCCCAATCTTCAAGTATATACTTCAGGGGGTGTAGCCTTTGGTCCCTACGAGAAAAGTTTTAACGCCCTGATGGGAAAACAGATTACCATTATAGATACGTATTTGGCTTCGGAAGGGTTTATCGCCTTTCAAGCACGGCCGGAAACCACTTCCATGAAATTGATTACGGATAACGGTATTTATTTTGAGTTTGTTCCCTTTCATCCCGATTATATCAATCCAGATGGTTCCCTTTCCCCAAATGCACCTGTTTTAACGCTTTCAGAGGTAGAAGATGGCAAAGAGTATGTATTGCTCATAAGTACCGTTTCAGGGACGTGGAGGTATGTGATTGGGGACACCATAGAATTTACGGATATTGACAAAGCAGAAATAAAGATTACGGGAAGGACCAAATTCTTTTTAAATACGGTGGGGTCCCAACTATCTGTAAATAAAATGGACGATGCCATTAAAATTTTGGAAGATGAGTTCGGGATCAAGATTCCTGAATATACCCTTTGTGCCAAAAGAATTGAGGGAGAATTTTACCATTGTTGGTATTTGGGCACAGAGGACGAGGCTAAAGGCCAAGACCTTGCAGCCCGTTTGGATTCTTATTTAAAGGAAGCCAACAAAAATTATAAGGTGGCCAGATCCAAGGCCTTGGAAGGTGTAGAGATAACCGTGGTACAGCCAAATGTATTTTATGAGTGGAATGCCCGGAACAAGAAAAAGGGTGGGCAAGTAAAAATGGAAAGGGTCATGGGGGAGGAGAAGTTTAAGGAATGGGAAGCTTTTGCCCAAAAAATAAGTACTGCATAAAGACCTGTTTTTATAGATCCCTTTGTTCCACCATTAGCATAATCTCCTCTGGGGACAAATAATATCTTTTTATTCTATTTCTGTAGTTTTCTGTTATTTCTGAGTTATTAAGAATAAAATTCTTGGTCTCCAAAATATATTCTTCCATCCCATGGGCTACGGCAAAACAATCGGCTGCACGCTCTGCCTCAATAATATAATTGGGTGAAAGAAGGTATTGGATCCCAAATCCCAACAAATTTAAATTACTCCTATTTTTATAATCAATAATATGTCCCAGTTCATGCCCGAACCAGCCAATCAAAATATTGGAAGGCATGTCCTTGGTCCTGTACTGGCTATCGGCAATTTTAAAATATTCACTGATAAGAATAACATACTCCCTGTTCTTTTTGGAACGAAAAAAACTCCAAAAGGTGGGCCTTGCCTGCATGGTAGATTTCTTTATATTCTTTTTGAACTGAAATGTGATCTTGGTATTGCTCAATTTTGGATAATGGGAGAGGGCAATGGTCGCCTCTTTCTCGATCGACTTGGGAATGTTATGTTGTGCGTTCAAATTATAGATGATCATAAAAGTAATAATTAGTAAATAGCGCATTATTAAAATTGAAAAAGGTGCTCAAAACAGTCAACAAACAATTTAAGCAACCTTATTAATGGATTAATTATCAAATTTTAAGTTAATGATTTTCAGCCTGATATCTATGGCTGTACATGGTTTAGGGTAAAGAAAATATCATTAGAGGCATTTTTTGGGTAGAAGAAAGAAAATATGCTTATAAATTCTTTATGTTGTGAGGATATGCGGGATTTTGTCGGTGTTGATTGTGTCAATCTGACTATTTATTGAGCACTATTTATGAACTAATATTCACTAAATTACAATCTATGAAAAATAAAATTAATACAAAGATGGGAGCAATCGCCAAAGATGATCAACAGCTGACAATTTACTTCAATTCGGAAAGTACAATAGGCAAACAGACACATGCCTATATAACCGCTTCTTCAAAAGAAATTAGAGCCATTGATATTACCAAGGAAAATCTTACAGGCATGCAATGGGCGGAACTGGCCGATAATTTGGAGGTGGAGCTTTCGGATCTTATAGATACTAAACACCCAAAGTTTAAGGATACCTACGGTGAGCAAGATGTAAAATTGGAGGAGAACGATTGGATAAAAATTTTGCAAGGGGAACCGGCCTTAATTACCTGGCCCATTGTAATCATTGGAAACCAATTTTTACTTGTAAAAAATCCTTCAGATGTTGTGAAACATATTAATCATTGATTCAAGCAAAAAAAAACCAACCGGATAGGTTGGTTTTTTTCGATTGAAGATGAATTAACCTGTTATGGCCAACGTATTTTGGTGGTCTTGATATTGTTTAGGACTACAATTGTATTTTTCTTTGAAAATCTTTGAAAAATAACTTCTACTCGTAAGTCCCACTGTATATACCACCTCAGAAATATTTAAATCTGTAGTTTTGATCAGGCGTTCTGCCGCTTCTACACGTACATTTCTGATAAAATCAGTCACAGTCCTTTCGTGCATTAATTTAAACCCTTCTTGTAGTTTAGCTGGAGAAAGACCTGACTTATTACTTAGATACTTTAAAGTATATTGTATTTCTGGATAATTCTTTATGAACTCAGAAATTTCTCGTACATCTTCCATTTCTCTCTTGGTAAGTGTTCCACGGTTGCTTTCAAGATTTTCCAAATCATCAGAATGTTGCTGAATTTCCATGGCGAGTATCATGTGCACAATTCCTTCAATCAACAGGCTCCTCACAATTCCTTTTTGTGTGATTGCTGAAAGCTGTTGAATTTTATCGGCTATCCTTAGATTATATGAACCTGTGTAAAGAAAATTGCCGTTTTCTTTTTTCGGGAAAAATGTTTCCGTTAACGTAGCGTTTAGTTTGTGGTAAGAAAGGGATTTATCATCCGTACTTACAACTATGGTAGAAATTTTATAATGTATATCCTTATTAAAATGAAATACATTATTCATTTTAGAATTGGTAGTTACAATACCTGTTTGAAATTTCTCCAACGTGGTTTTTTTTCCTTCAACACCAAAACTATGTACTAAATGTCCTTTGGAACAGTAAGCGAAATAAATTGGGCTTGAATTTAGAGTACTGTTCACCAAAAGGATGTCATTTTTAAAGACAATATCAAATTCAATGTAAGATATGTTTCCTTTAAAGGTGATACCACGAATTAAACCTTCCGCCTTCTCACTGTTCACCGTTAAGATTTCCTCATCAGAGTTGTGGGTGATATCTCCTCCAAAATGATTTTGAAGGTTTAGGAACATATTACCGAGATTTGTTGTTTTTAAATTTATGACTTTCATGATAAAGTTTTTAAAGTTGACGTTATACCCGACTTATCGGTTCAATTTCCCTACCTATGTTAAGGTATGCAGGATGTACCATTGTATAGATTTTTGCCTCTTTGGTTAAATTAGGTACCAGGCAAGACTACCTTATTTGTCCAAATTAGAGTCACTAATGGAATGTTGATTTGTCATTCCCATAATAAAATTATCTGGCATCCCTTTAGAACCGACCTCCTTTTTACGTACCTGGCCTACTCTGGCAAACTGTTGAAGATTATCTAGATACTTTTCCATAATTAGGTAATTTTTTGTGTTAGAGACTATAATTTATTTGATAATGTCAAAATTGCGAAAAAAGAAGGCCTTGTCTCTTACACAATTTTTTATTTGTGTTACATAATTCTATTGGTTGATCAGGCAATACGGGAGCTACTATTTGGAAAGTGAGTATCGAAAAAAATACTTATGTGTAGTATAATCAACTGCAAATAAGTCAACTAACAAATAATGGGTGAGGTTGCGAAAGAGGGGGAAGTTAGGATAGCAATTAAATTGTGTAAAATTAATTTCAGATAATTTAATGCCTACAGGCATTCCGTGGACATGAAAAGGAATAAAAAAATGAATTCAGATTATGGTAAGATTGTTTTACAATCTCAATAAAAAGTTTTCCTTATTAAGGTTGGAAGTATTGTATTGCCAATTTATTTGAAGGACCCTTTCAATGGCATCTTTCAATTTTGTAAAACTATTGGGTTTGTTGATATATATATTGGCTCCCAAGACGAAGGTTTCCTCAATGTCTTTCTCAGTAGATGAAGTTGAGTAGATGGCGATGGACATGGAATCAAGAGCACTGTTTTCCCTAATTTCCTTTAAACATTGTATCCCATTTTTCACGGGCATGTTCAAATCAAGAAAGACTACCTGGGGCAGAATAATATTTGGCAGGTTCAAATAATCCATTAGTTCCTGTCCATTGGTGAACAATGACAGTTTAGTTTGGATTTTTATTTCATCGATGGCTTCTTTAAATAAGAATCTGTCATCTTCATCATCATCCGCTAAAGCAACGTTAAGGGTTTGAAGGTTCATGGATGGTTAATTATGAATTGGGTTTTTGAATACTGTTAGTTCTGCGTTTTTGAATTATTTTCTGAAATGTAGATGGCGTAAGACCGGTGGTTTTCTTAAACTGATAAGATAAATGTGCTACACTACTATAATTCAGTTGGTATGCTATTTCCGTTAATGTATAGTCTTTGTTAATGATTAAGCTCTTAGCGTGATCTATTTTTTTTAAGATCACAAAATTCTCTATTGATGAATGGGTGACCTCAGAAAAAACATTGGACAAATAAACATACGAATAATTTAGTTTATTTGACAAATAGCTCGAAACTTTAAAGTTTTTGGCCTCATCGTCATGTAGGATCATATTGGTGATGGTTTCCTTAATGCGCTGAACCAGGGCACTCTTTTGATCGTCAATTATTTCAATGCCGTAGGCGGCCAAAGAGGTAGATAAATTATTTATTTGCTGAAGATCTAGGGGGCGTTCAAATTCAATTTCACCAAGTCCATGTAAACGGTATGGTATGGATAGTTCTGCCAACTGTTCTTGTAGAACTATCTTACACATGGTGTTAAAATTGTATTTTACATTTAATTTCATTGGCATCCCTTATGTTTACCACAACTAAGAGCAGGCCTACAAAAATAAGCCTATCTGTCTAGGTGTTCAACATATTCGCAAAGATGGTTCTTTTTTTCATAATTATTGCCTTTCTGCGGAATTTTCAAAGCCAATTAATCACTGCTCAATGGGTTAGTGGCGAACAAAGAAAGGTAAGTATATGCAGTCTATTGATGTAGAAAACCAGGTGCAATTACATGCTAAGTTTAGGAAATTATAAGTATGTAAAAGTTCTCAATTATTAAATTGAGTCCAATCCCCAGTTATACTTTATAGGCCAAGGGGAAAGGTTATGTTAAGTGAAATTGAAGGTGAGTCAAAAATTTAATTTAAGTATTGTTGTTTTTTCTGGGGATTTCCTTAAAGAAATCTGCAGCTTCTAAATTTGCCGTTGGTCCGTAGCCCATTAGAAAGGTTCCTTTATTGCCCTCCTTGGTCTTTAGTACATATAAAATTGAAAGATCAGATGGATTGCTCATCCCTTCATACCGATGTTCTGCAACAATTAGAATGTCCTCTGGCAGATAACCAATTTTAGAATTTACATCAACTAATTGTCCATCTTGGAACCTATAGCTGTGGGTGTATCCTTTTTTTTGGTATTCGTCGATATTATTTTTCTCATTTTTTGCAAATTCAGTCATCTGTACTAAGTTTTAAGATCTATAATTTAAAAATGGAAAATCGGGCAACTCATTGTTCATGGAGTTGCCCGTTTTCTAGTTTTGGGTGGAACTTTGGCCTCGGGGGAATATTTTTGTGTTAATTATCGTCAGTGGCGTCATCTATTTCGTCTTGCACTTCTTCGGCTCCTTCTTCTATCCCGTCACCGACTTCTTCTATCCCGTCTTCTATTTTTTCACCTGCCGACTTGTCTTCTCTACAACTAGTAAATGATATGGAAGTAACTAGAAGGAAAATGAGCATTAAAATTGATTTTTTCATATGTATTTATTTAAGTGGTTAAATTTTTTTCCTACCTGTTATCAAGGAGATCACAAATAGTATAATAAAAATAAAGAATAGGATTTTTGCAATACTGGCTGCTCCCGCAGCAATACCTCCAAATCCGAAAACTGCGGCTATAATAGCAAGAATGACGAATGTTACTGTCCAACGAAGCATAATATTTGTTTTTAGTGATTAGTTATTTTTATTGGGAAAATATTTATGTTTCCCACTTATCCAAAGATCAAAAACTCTTAGCGTAAGTCCTGATCCTATCCGATTAAATTTTAGCTCATTAACCCACTACTTAGAGCGAAGATTAAATTTATAGACCGGAATAGGGGTAGGGGGTGCAACAATACAATGAAAGCAAAATTTAAGTTGCGATTGACCTTATATATATTGGGTATCCCATAAAAGTTCTGTTGAGGAACGACTAATATGGAACTGGAAGGGTTGCATAAAAAACCGGTTCCAACATGCTCTGGAAGTTAATGTTCCTATAATAAAATTCTTTGGCAATTGGGAATGCCGTAAGGTTGGATCTATTGTTCTTTTCCATTAAGGAATCCAGGTCAGAATTTGTGAGATTATGATTTAACCAATCTGCCTTTTGGTCCATGGGAACAATCAAAGGAGCGTTTGGGCTTAGATTATGAATGTCTTGGGAGATCCCATTAATTCCTTTCCCGACCAAGATGCTAGTGGTTAAAAATCCATCATCTAACGTGGTATATAATCCACCGAGCAGAAAAGGCTTATTTTTTGGAAGATGAACGTAATAAGGATATAATTCGCCCCTGTGCAAATGGGTAACAAAGTACCCAGTTACAATAATTAAGCATCTTTTGTGGCCATTATCATTAAGCGGCAAAGAAGAGTCGCTTAATTTGTCTAAAGGGATGTTTAGTGTATTTTCAATTTGTTGATAGGTTTCCCAATCGCCAGTATAATGGTTCGGCAACATACCCCAAATAGCGAAATTTACTTGGTTCGGACTATCCTCGGTGATAACCGATAAAAGTTCCTCGTCCAATCCGTTGATAACAGGACTGGGTAAATGAAGTCTTGGATATTTTAGGGTAACGCCAAATTCATTTTCTATATCATTCCGTGTTGCAGTATTTGATACTTTGTAATACATAGAGAATACATTAGTTAGAAATAGGGTTATTTATGTTGATTCAATAACCATGGACGCCTGTTGGATTTAATCTACATCTGCCAAAACCTTGACTGTTTCTAAATTGGAAAGTATAATGTTTTTTTGTTTGGTAAGAATTAATGAGGTAGTGGGGGGGCAGGTCCTTATCAACCAAAACTTCCTCATATGAATTTAATGCAGCTTTTTCGATTTTTAAGGCCTCCTCCAACATGGCCTCATCATTATCTAAGGAGATGGTCGACTTAATATCCATCCAAGCCCTTTGAACAGTGGCGGCGGTGCTTCCACCTTTTTCAATAGATTGCCCAAACTTTCTGAGCTCTTCTTTTAATTCGTAGCCAAAGTCATATCGTTCTTTGGATTTTTTGGTAAAAAAAGCTTTTAGGTCGGGATGTTTTGCATTCCCTGCAGCCTTCAAAAATCCTTTCTCATCATCAATAGTCTTTTCCAAAAGGGTGTTTAATTTTGTTCCTACGTCCTCTGTATATGTACTCATGAATGAATTGTTTAAAGTAAACCTCAATTAATGTTTTTAGTACCTAATGAGATTGTATTTGATATAAAATAATGTAATTAGAAGGCAACTTTATTCCTATTCCTTAGTTCAATTACTTTTGATTTTAAATTAGTTGTAGAGGCTTTCTCATTCCTGAAGCGGGTACCATTGCTGAATCCTAAGGAATCGCCAATAAAATTTTGCTTAGCAGATATTCTTGAATCTTGAATCCTTGTTTTATTGGATTCCGACTTATTATCCTGTACCAAATAGAGATCATTCAACTCATCAAAATCAACTTCAGGCTCAAACAATTTCTCTAAAAGTATAAATAGGATAAGGCCCAGAGCAAAACCGCAAATAAAAATGGAAATAACTTGAATAGTGTTCATGATGTTTTTTTTAATTGATTTTAGTATTACTCCTATAGGAAACTTTGCAGCTAATTTTGAATGATTTTCAGGCTAGACCCTATTACTTTTTCATAATGGAACAATAAGTTTTCCACTTCCTCCTTTAAGCGGAATATCTGATTTCTCCATGTTGTCTTATCTTTTGCCGAAGAATTCAACTCCACAACACTACGCTTTATGCTTTCTCCGTTGAAATCCATTATATTCAATTGGTCGGCGTACCTTTTGTTTCTCGGATCCAAAAAGAAAGACGTGCTTACAGAACAATACACCTCAATCTCATTTTTAAGTTCCTCCACCAATCTATTTTTCTTGAGTACACCCCCAGATTCATCAGACAATTCCTCCAAGAGAAATCTGAATCTGTGGTGGCAGGCAGATAAGGTTTCTATGTGATCCATAAGTATTCAACTATTATTAACGGACAACCGTATAAATTTTCGGATCTGTCTTAGGACAAATTTAGCTGAGGGAAATGGGTGGAAGGTGCTCAATTAGATTTAAGATTAACGCAATCATCTTGAGTTGGGAGGCGTTTAATAGAATTAAATTTTAAATGATTTGCATTAATGTAAAGCTAGAAATCATTTTACTTTTGATGTTTTAATCAAGAATAGGCTGGAATTAACAGAATAATATAAGTAAAAGGCTTGGCTTGAATTTTAATACTATAAGAAATAAAATATATGCAAGAAAAAGAAAATGACACCGAAACCAAATTTATAAAAGAGGAAGAAAATAAAACCCAGCAATTTATTCTTCAGAAGAATTCAAAAACAAAAATAGCGTCCATTATAATTACTGTTTTTCTAGTAATTCTAGTCATTGGAATTATAGCATCAGGTGTATTTATAGGATAGGGGGTACAACACTGAATGATCCTAAATTAAGTATATGGTGTTCAGTGCTATTTCACGAAAGGGCGTACCTTTTCTTTGAAGGAAAAAATAATGGCGTGCTTAATTTCAGGACACCCATTTTTCATGGAAAGCAAAATTTTCTTGGGGCATTCTAGATCTTTCCTTGGTTTCTTCTT
This sequence comes from Sediminicola sp. YIK13, assembly GCF_001430825.1. Taxonomy (GTDB): domain Bacteria; phylum Bacteroidota; class Bacteroidia; order Flavobacteriales; family Flavobacteriaceae; genus Sediminicola. The sequence continues at coordinate 704,980 of NZ_CP010535.1, forward strand.
CTTGTAAATGCGGAGGTAAGCTATCCATATCACCACCGTAATATCCTAAAGCCACGGCTGAACTAACATGAAATCCATTGGGAACATTGAACTCTGTTTGGGCTTTTTTCCAATCCAAACCTGCCATTTGATGTAGTGCAATTCCCAAGTATTGAGCTTGTACGGTCATATTTCCCAAGCAAAGTCCCAAGTCTTGTAGGGCATGAAAATTTTCATTGTTATTCTGATCTTTTTCTTTGAAGGCAGTCAGCAGAAGGGTAGGAGCATTTGATGCCCATTGCTTATTAAATTCACTTAAACAGTTAAAAATTTTATCGTAAGCCTCTGTGCCTTTATTGGCATATATGAAACGCCAAGGCTGTTCATTATTACTACTTGCAGCCCATCTAGCAGCTTCAAATATTTTTTTTAAATTTATATCGGAGATATGTTCTTCCCGAAAGGTTCTTGGACTCCATCGCTGTTTTAAAAGCGCAAATATTTCATGTTCTGTATCGGCGATATTTTCTAATCGAACTTGTTCTTCCTCAGTCATTTTAGAATTTCTTTTGGGTTTTCTAATTTACTCTGTTCCTTTTACTTGCTACTTAACGGTTTATTGCGGTTGTATTGAATATAAAGACCAGAGTTCCCTTTTTTGAGAGGGACGTAAAGTCAATTTTTATGTTATTTACTCTTGGCAAATTTATAATTGATTTCTTCCAGGTGTTGATCCTAAACCTAAATTTATTGATTCTTTCAAGTGTAAAAATGTCGGCTAGTTTAGCAATTTTGATTCGTGTTAAGGAAAAGATCTTTTGAGATAATCCAAGCTTTTGTCTTGGCCTATACTTGCATTTACAGATTTGTGCCCTAATGCAGATTGCCAATAATTGAAATACAAACAACTAATTCTTTACATTAATTTATGAAATATGTATTCCGAAATCAAATGGTACGCTTTTTCCTTTTCGCCTTCCTAACCTGTTTTCTTATTGGTTGTGCGACCTTCAGAGAACAAAAAAGCTTAGACATCATAAAAGTTGGTGACAGGGAAGAAAAGGCAATACATACGTTTTACATAGCTGGAGGCCTTGGGAATCTAAAAGAGGGAAAGAAAGAAGAGATTCTTGGTCTATTGAAGGATCAGTTGGAGAAAGCTCCGGAAAACAGCACCATGATTTTTACAGGGGACAACATTTCGCCCAAGGAAGATCAGTGGGAGTTTGATAAAAAGCGAATAGAGCTACAAATAGGAATTACTGAAAATTTCAAAGGAAGGACCATTATTATGCCGGGGGACTTTGAGTGGAAAAGTTTCGATGCTGACAAAATGGAAAAGGTAGAAGACCTTATTAAAGATAAAGATAGGGAGGGGCTCAATGTCTTTCCTGAGAACGCTTGTCCGCTTGAAAGGATTGTGCTCAATGATCAATTGGATATGATCCTGATCGATTCCTATTGGTTTATAAGCAATTGGGATCGGGTGAAGGGTATTAATAGGAAATGCACGGACATCGTTACCCGCAGAAGGTTTGTAGAGGAACTGGAAGGAATGATCAACGATGGGCAGGGTAAAAATATTGTAATTGCCATGCACCACCCAATCTTCAGTAATGGGATTTTTGCTGGCAAAGAAACGTTCTCAGACCAATTGAAACCATTTCCTGTTTTGGGAACTGTAGTTAATAGAATGGAAGATTGGGCGGGGTTATCAAATAAAGAACTCAATTCCAGAAGATACAATTACTTGCGTATAATGGTCTCGGCCCTGGCACAAGATTCGGATAGGATCACTTTACTTTCTGGGCATGAGGAAAGCTTACAATATCTTACTGGGGGCGGCATACACCAGATTGTAAGTGGATCCCTAGGAGGAAAAACAGCTACTAGATTATCAGACGATGAAATAATAACGATTGGGGGTTCCTTGGACTATAAAGGACGCTACACCTATGGGGAACCGGGCTTTGCCAAGCTGGAATATTTTAAGGATGGTTCTTCAAAGGTATCCTTTGTCACCAAAGATGAAGATTTATCCTCAAGATCACTTGCTGTTCTGCCCAAATTTGAGGAGAAGCCCAAGATTGATATTCCCGAGGCCACCACAAAAAAATATGTCCAAGCCTCGGTTTTAGACGGAGAGCAAAAAAAGAATCTGGAAAAAACTGGGTTTTATGAATTTATATGGGGAGATCGTTACAGGGAGTATTTTGGGAAGGAGGTCACAGCAAAAGTAGTTGGACTTGATACCTTATATGGGGGGCTCAAAGTTACACAGGAAGGTGGTGGTCATCAATCTTTTTCTTTGCGTTTGGAAGATATGAACGGAAAAGAATATGCTATGAGATCTTTAAGAAAAAATGCTTTAAAGTTTTTAAAGTTTAAGGTAAAGGGTATTGCATATGAGGCAGAGGACTATAAGGGTACTTTGACCGAAGAGGTGATTTCTGATTTTTTTACAACGGCCCATCCTTACATTCAATTGGTCATCAGCCCAATGGCCAGGAAAGTGGATGTGAACCACGCCAGCCCAGAGTTGTTTTACGTCCCCAAACAAAAGAGTTTGGGAGATTTGAATGCTACCTATGGGGATGAGCTTTATTTTATAGAGGAACGTCCTTCGGACATGCATAAAAATTATGTGGGCTATAACCAGGTCAATCCGGAAAAACCTGGACGTATTCCAGATTTTGAAAGTACCACGGATGTTCTGGAAAAATTAAAAAGGGACGAATCTTATGATGTTGAGCAAAGAAGCTTTGTTCGAGCGCGCATATTTGACATGTTGATTGGGGATTGGGATCGACACCAAGACCAATGGCGATGGGCAGAGTATGAGCTGGAATCAGGTGACAAACGATTTTTGCCTATTCCCCGTGATAGGGATGGTGCGTTTACAAAATTTGACGGGGTTGCTTTTCCGATCATTAAATGGTTTGTTCCCAATGCTAGGTTTTGGCAATCTTATGGTGCAGATTTGAACGATGTGCCTTGGTTTATGGCTCAAGGTAATAGCTTGGATAGGGCTTTTGTTACAAAATTCGGTGCCGAAGTATGGACAGAGGAAGCAGAATTTATTCAGCAACAATTGACCAAAGAGGTTATAGATACCGCCTTTTTAAGATTGCCTAAGGAAGTACAGGATAGTACATCCAATAGTATTAAAAAGAGTATGATAGGCCGTTTGGCCAATTTAAAGAAAATGGCTACTGAATATGGACAATACCTCAATAAGGTGGTTGCGCTGCATGGTACGGAAAAAGATGATCAAATAACTGTTACCAGATTGCCAGATGGCAAGACAAGAGTGGTAATTAGAAGGTTGCTTAGCGATGAACCAAATGAAGTGATGTTCGACCGAACTTTCGATAGGGCCCAAACCAAGGAATTGTGGATATATGGTTTGGGAGAAAAGGATGAATTTATAGTAGAAGGTGAAGGCGATGGAGGGGTATTTATCCGCTTGGTGGGCGGATATGGAAAGGATACCTATAAGATAAGTAACAAGAAAGCACTAAAGGTTTATGATTGGAAATCTGAAGAATCCGTATTTGAGGATAAAGTGCCATCAAAACAATTGACAAACTCTTACAAAACCAATACCTTCCATTGGCGTCAATTTACGGAGGACACAAATATGCTCTTGCCAAATATTGGGTTTAGAACAGACGATGGTCTCTTCCTTGGTGCAACCAATGTGTATACCAATAATGGTTTCAATGGCAATCCATTTCGTCAGAAACATACTATCGGAGCCAACTATTACTTTAAGTTCGAGGGGGTGGAACTGAGTTACCAAGGAATCTTTGCCAATATAATTCCAAAGTGGAACTTCGAGATAGATGGGTATTTTACCAATGATCGGTTTTCCAATAACTATTTCGGGATGGGTAATGAAACCTTTAATCCGGATGGTCAGTTGGACAATGATTACAATAGGGCCCGTATGAGGCAAGTTGAATTGAATGCCGGTATAGCGTACAGAACCCTTAAAATAAAGGGACTTTACGAATCCTTTAAGGTGGATGAAAATGAGAACCGATTTTTCACCCCTGCTAATGTAGATCCCAATGTATTTGACTCACAGGATTATGTCGGGGCAGAAGTGTCCGTTGCGTACGACCATGACGATGCGGACGACTTTCCTGCCAAGGCCGTTTATATGGGGCTGACAGGAGGGTATAAAACCAATCTTAATCTTAAAAACAATTCGTTTGCCTACGCTGGTATAAAATTTGGGTTTAGTCAGAAAGTAATTCCATCCGGTAATTTGGTCCTTGGTACCATGGCAGAATATAAGACGAACTTTGGAGAAGATTTTTTCTTTTACCATGCCCCGTCCATAGGGGGTAACAACGGCCTTAGAGGATTTAGGAATGAGAGGTTCACAGGGAAGTCATACTTTTACCAAAGTTCCGATTTGCGCTTGCGTTTAAAAAGAATTGTAACAGCAGTGGCACCTATTACCATAGGAATGTACGGCGGCTTCGATTACGGCAGGGTGTGGATGGATAATGAGACCTCCAACCAATGGCATACGTCCCAAGGGGGAGGTTTATGGATCAGTGGTTATCGCTTTCTGGCCTTTAATCTAGGGTTTTTCAATTCAGTGGAAGGAAATATAGTCCAGGTTGGGTTTGGCTTTGGTTTCTAGCCGTTTAAAACAAGAATAGTATTACTAATTTAAATCCCTGTGGCCAATACATTTTTGTAAAGGTTACAGGGGATTATAGTTTTATAACATCCTTACAGATGGGTTTTATCTTCTTTGGTTTGTCCGTATTCTATTTTGTAGATTCTAAGAACAACAAGGAATAAACTGATCATTAAAGGTCCAAAAATTAAGCCGATGAACCCAAATAACGGCACTCCCACGATGACCCCTATCAGGGTGATGAGCGGATGTACATCATCCAACCTACGTAGAACATAAAGTCTAACAATATTATCAGAGGATCCTACTACGATAATGCCATATAGCAGTATACCCCAGGCTTGGAACGGTGTGCCAGTGGACAAGGTCAACAGAAAAACGGGTAAAATCCCAATTAAGGTCCCTACAAAAGGAATAATAGAACCAACGGCAACAATTGTGAACCAGAAAAAGGGATCTTCTATTTGAAAAATAAAGAATCCTATTAGGGCCACAACACCTTGAACAATAGCTACCAAAGGAATACCCAAAGCATTGCTCTTTACCATCTTCTCACATTCTGTGCTAATTATTTTTAGGTTGTCATTGTTGATGGGGATATACTCAAATAATGACTGGCGCAACATTCTCCTGTTCGTGAGCATGTAAAAGAGTAACAGGTACATGATGCCAAGGGAAAGGACGATATTGAATGTTCCCCCTGCAAAACTGAACAAATTATTCGAGAGCCAGGAAGAGATTTCTGAAGTATCAATATTTGAGGTAAATTCAAATCCAATTTGAGATTCCCATTTGCTTAAAAGGCCTTCGGTTTTTTTGACAAATTCTTCTGGTTTATTGGTAATTGTACCTACTTTATTTCCCAGCATTAGAGCAATTCCTGCAACCGGCACCAAAATGCAAAAGAAGGATAGGAAAAGTAAGAGTACTGCGGCCCAATCTGGGTTCCATCCTTTTTTAATGAGCGTTCCCATAAAGTTCCGTAAAATAAAAAATAGGGTGATGGCACCCAAAACCCCTGATAAATAGGGGAGCATTTCCCTGAAGATCAAAGTGCCCATGAGCACAATCAGGATAAGAACAAAAATTTGCCTAATTACTTTTGGATGTATGGAATTCATTCTTGTTTGGGGGTTAGGTTGTAATAGTTATTACATGAATTGAAAATTTCAATATCTTGTAGTTTTTAATGTTCAACTGGAACAAAAATATCAAAGGTAACGCCCCTATTTGGTTTTCCTTTGGCGCTGATAAAACCATCATGGTTCATAATAATTTTCTTAACGATGGCCAATCCTATTCCCGTTCCCTCATATTCGTTCTTCCCGTGTAATCTCTGGAAAACCTCAAAAATTTTATCCTTGTATTCAGATTCAAATCCTATCCCATTATCGGAATAGGTTATATGGCAATACCTTACCTGTGGCATTAGATTAAAATCCTCCATATCTTCTCCCATTACTTCTTTACTGGTGATTTTTATGTGTGGTGGAATCCCAGTGACGGAGAATTTAATGGAATTGCTGATTAGATTGCTCATGAGCTGCACAAATTGGAAGGGGATAATGGTTACATCGCACATATCACCAATATGCATACTACCGTTCTTTGCATCCAATTTTTCCTTTAGATCTAACTGGGCTTCTTCTATGATATCATTTAAGTTGACCTTCTTAAATTCATTGCCGGTTATGTTGGTCCTTGAATAGGAAAGGAGGTCTTTTATCAGATTCTGCATTCTGTTGGCAGAATCCTGTATGCGTCCGAAATAATTTTTTCCAGAATCAGTTAGTGTATCGCGGTCCTTTTCAAGGATTCGGGAAATAAAAGTTTGAATTTTACGAAGGGGCTCCTGGAGGTCGTGACTGGAGACGTAGGCAAAGGATTGGAGTTCCACGTTCATTTTTTGAAGTTCTTCTATGGAATCTTCCAATTTTTCATTGGACTCTTTCAATAATCGCGTACGCTCCTTTACTTTTTTCTCTAGTTCTTTGGAAAACATTTTTTGTTCTTGGATATCTGTACTTGCTCCGACCCAACGTTGAATAGTTCCTAATTCATCCCTTTGGGGGCTTGCTTTACTTAAAATCCAATGGTAAGAGCCATCGTGTCGTCTAAACCGATGTTCCATAATAAAATCTTTACCAGTTTTTACGGATTCTATCCATAAGCTATGATTTTCCTCTCTATCTTCCGGATGTATGATATCTAACCAACCCAAATCCAAGATTTCGTCTTTGTTTAAGCCCGTATATTTGAAAACTGCTTTGTTAAAGTAATTTAGGTTACCATCTGCATCTGCAGTCCAAATTTGCTGTGGCATTGAATCTGCCAACAATCGAAATTTTTGTTCACTTTCCAAAAGGATCTGTTGGCTTAACTTATCTTCGGTGATATCCCTGAGTACCCCTATTAATTTAGTAGGATTACCTTCATCATCGTAATAAATTTTCCCATGGGTCTTGATCCATTTAATTTCATTGGCAGGAGTGATCAAACGGGCCTCATAAAAATATACCCCTGTAATAAATGCCTTTTCATATGCCTTAAGGACAATAGTATCTATATCATCGGGATGTATTTGTTCCCTCAATTCCTCATGGGCTAGAGTAGCGGATCTATCATGACCAAAAATCTCTGCTAGTTTTGGGGAATATATAATATTTCTTTCGTTCAGGTCCAACTCAAACGTCGCCATTTCAGCAGCTTCCGTTGCGAGTCTCAAACGAGTTTCTGCCTCCTCTATTTTTTTACGGGTTGTTACTTTCTCAGTGACGTCTATGACCGTGACTATCAAACCTTCTACAGTATTGTCGGAACTAACTAAGGGAGAATAATCAATATCCACGTAAAGTTTGCGCATTCCATCATTTCCCTCAACATAGGCCAGGGCCTCTTTTTCCTTATAAGGATTTCCGGTTTCAAGAGTCCTGTCCAATAAGGCCAGAAATTTTTGATCGATTAATTCCGGGAAAATATTCAAAATTTCTCTTCCCAAAACTTCATTTTCTTTTTTGTGCCAAATTGTATTGATCATAGCATCATTGGCAAGTTCTACAGTATGCTTTTTACCTTTGAAAACAGTTATGGGTATGGGCGATTGCATGACTAAATTCTTAAACTTTCTTTCACTCTCCGCCAATGAGTGTTTTGCCTGTACCAATTCAGTGACCTCTATGGCAACTCCTATGGTACCAAAAATTTCACCATTTTCCTTTTGGAGGGCCTGACAAATTAGATTGAAGTATCCAATATTTGTTTTGCCATGTCTGTTAATGGTAATCGGAAATTCTGTGGCCTTATAAGTTTCACCCGTTTCGTAAACATGCTTTAAAATATCTTCTGTACCTTTTCTAGCTTCTGGGATGGAATCATATAAAGGTTTTTCCAGTAAATCATGTTCTTCCATATCTGCCAGTGCCAAATAGGCATCATTGACCATTTCCACAATAAAATCAGGGCCCTTATAAACCCCTATACTAACAGGAGCTTGTTTTACAGCCGACCTAAATCGTTCATCAACTTCTTCGGCAATGATTTTTTCCATTATCGCTGAGGTAGCTTCATTTGAGGTCACAAATATACCTTCCGTATCACCATTGGCGCTAATGATAGGACTATAATTAACGGTCCAATAAGCATCCTCCATTTTACCATTTCTCAAAATTGGAATCAACTGATTTTCTAGATAGAGGCCTTTTTGTGTCTCATATACCTCCTTGAATAATGGCTTAATAAAATCCCAAGCTTCGGGAAAAGTTACTGCTGTAGGTTCGCCTAGAACGGAGACGTATTTATTGTCCAGTCCCAGACTGGGTTTATGGGCGTCGTTAAAAAAACATAGGTATTCTTGTCCCCAAAATATTAACATGGGTTGGTTGGTGTGTAAGATGATACTCAAGGACGTACAAAGACTTTGTGGCCATGTTTCAATAGGTCCTAGAGGGCTATTCGTCCAATCCTTTTCCTTGATCAGCCTGCCCATCTCACCACCTTCATTCAAGAAGGATAAATTATTATGATGCGTCATAAACAACAATAAAAATACTAGAAGTATTATTCTAAATTCAAAGAAGGAAAAGTAGGAAAATAAAGGCAATAGTTCACCATAGGCGAAGGGTCATCAAAGAGGTTTTAACATGAATTTAGGATAATTTGACTTTGAGGCATAGCCGCCCTCAAATAGACAGTAATCATCGATATTTTTAGGGTTATTATTATAATCAAATGAGTTAAAAATAATACTTATCAGCATTGGGAAATATTGAAATTTAGTTTTTCAGCGATATCGCGCATTGTTGTTGCCTTCTATCCCATTTTCTGAATCAACGTAAGTGACTCTTCAAAAATCTTTTCTTTTCTGGTGCTTCTGCCCATATAAAAATACACTATCAGTATTGTAAGCCCTGCTCCTTATAATAACTAAGAAAAACCTTCTACTAGTACATGAACATTTGTGCATAAAATGATTATTATGTAATGGTAGTATGCCAAATGCCAATTATTGTAGTATTTTAAACCTGGGACATTTAATATAGTTAAAATAGTAAGGGAGGAATTTTATAAATATTAAGATGTGATGTAACGTAAGAAGATTGTCTTAAAACCAAAAAAAATATGACTACTGAAGATGTATATACTACGGTAAGGACCTTAGCTGAATTTAGAGAGCTGTTTGAAGAATCTTTTAAAAAGGCCCAATTGCCCCATGATAAACAGATGTACAATGAGTTGCACAAATATTCTGCCTTGTTAGGTAGCTATTTGGAAGGATTATTGGAGGAGGGTATGTTTCCAACAGATCGTGATCATGGATAATTCTATTATATTGGTCAATGGATGCTTATAGAAGTTTTAAAGGAATCGGTGTAAGGCTAAAACATATTATTGTCTCTTTTTGTGACAATAAATAAATACAGCGAAAAATGCTGGGAACGAATATCCTTGAGCGTCACGAAAAATTATTTGAAGGTGGGGCACATAATGCATCCTATCTCTATGGTTTTAAAATAAATGGTGTTGGTTAAAATTTCATATCTAAAAAACAGAAATACAAGAAATAATTTTAATAATTAGAAACATTCAAATCATGAAAAAGACAGTTAGAATTCTATCAATTATTGCCCTTTTTATAGCAAATAGCTTTATTGGTGGTGCTCAAGAAAAATTTGGGGGCTTGGCGCTTTATACGGTTAGGGACGATATGGGCAAGGATGTCAAGGCTACCCTTCGGGCAGTAGCCGATGCAGGATATAAGAATATTGAGGCGGCCGGATACGCCGAGGGGAAATTTTACAATCTGTCCCCGGCAGATTTCAAGGAATTATTGAATGAGATTGGTCTGACCCCAATAAGTACGCATCAGGGATCCGTGACCCTGGAGAATGCAGATGGTATGATAGCCGATGTAAAAGCAGCCGGATTTGAATACTTTGTGATACCAGTACCTCCAATGGGCCTCTTTACATATAATCAGGAGGATAGGTCCATGGGCATGACAGGAGGTGCATCAAATCTTGCAGAAATATTGACAAACCTTGGTAAAAAATGTAGCGAAGCGGGGTTAAAGTTATTGTACCATAACCATGATTTTGAATTTGTAAAGGATAAGGATGGCATTGTACCCATTGATTATCTTTTGGAAAATACCGACCCTAAGTATTTGAATTTCCAAATGGATCTTTTCTGGGTGACCAAGGCAGGTGCCGATCCAATCGCGTATTTCAAAAAATATCCAGGCAGGTTTATTATCTGGCATGTAAAGGATATGGACGAACAGGGCAGGTTTTCTCCCGTAGGCAATGGCACCATTGATTTTGAAAGAATTTTGGCTGAAAAGGAACTCTCGGGAATGAAATATTACATGGTAGAGCAAGATATGACCTTCGACGGATTGAAGCCGTTAGAGGCCATAAGAATCAGTCATGAAGGGATCAAGAAAATAGGTTTTAATTAGCATTTTGTATAAATGATTTTCTACCTCCTATTGCTTGATTTTAGGATGGATGCAATGACATGTCTTAAAAATTTAATAATTATGAATATTAAGAACAAAACTGGGGTGATATTTGGTTTAGCCCTTGGATTAGTGGCAGTAGGATGTAATCCAAAATTCACTGAGGAGAATAAGGCCAATTTTACACTAGTCAAAAATGAAGGGGGTAAAACTCTTGGCTATAACCAAAATTCTGGATTGAAACTATTGACGGTGGACGGTTATGGTTTTAAGGATCTAAATAAGGATGGGAAGCTCGATGTTTACGAGGATTGGAGATTGACTGCCGAGGAGCGCGCCAAGGATCTTGCTAAAAAGATGTCCCTGGAACAAATTGCGGGATTGATGCTCTATAGCGCACACCAATCTATCCCCTCGATCGGGAATAGTTTTTTTGGGCCGGCCACTTATGGAGGAAAGCCTTTTGATGAGAGTGGGGCCGAGCCCAGTGACCTATCTGATGCCCAATTAAAGTTTTTGGAGGAAGATAATCTTCGTCACGTGCTCATCACAAGTGTAGCTTCACCGGCAATAGCGGCAAGTTGGAACAATAAAGCCCAAGCTATGGTAGAAAAAATAGGCTTGGGTATACCCATCAACAACAGTTCAGATCCTAGACATGGGAGTGATTCCTATGCAGAATTCAATGCTGGGGCGGGAGGGGATATTTCTATGTGGCCCGGTACTTTGGGGATAGCAGCAACCTTTGATCCGGCCCTTATGAGACAATTCGGTGAAATAGGTTCCAAGGAATATAGGGCATTGGGAATTGCAACGGCCCTATCGCCTCAAATAGATCTGGGAACGGAACCGCGATGGAGTAGGTTTGATGGCACCATGGGGGAGGACCCAGATTTGGCCACGGACATGGCAAGAGCTTATGTGGATGGATTTCAGTCATCCGATAATGGGGAAGGATGGGGATATCAAAGCGTAAATGCCATGGTAAAACATTGGCCGGGCGGTGGACCTGAAGAAGGAGGTCGCGATGCCCATTTTGGGTATGGGGCCTATGCCGTTTATCCAGGGAATAATTTAAAAGATCACTTGCGTCCATTTACGGAAGGTGCCTTTAAATTGGAAGGGCCTACCAAAATGGCATCTGCCATTATGCCCTATTATACCATTTCTTATGGGCAAGACCCAAAGAACAATGATAATGTTGGTAATGGCTTTAATTCATACCTGATTACTGATCTCTTACGGGGCCGATATGGTTACGAAGGTGTGGTTTGTACAGATTGGGGCATTACACGTAATGTAGAGGCTGTAGACCTTTTTCAGGGAAAGAGTTGGGGCGTGGAAACCATGTCTGTGGCGGAAAGGCACTTCAAGGCAATCGAGGCAGGAGTGGACCAATTTGGAGGAAATAATGAAATGGGTCCAGTTATAGAAGCCTATAATATGGGTGTTGCCGCACATGGCGAAGAATACATGCGCAAGCGATTTGAAAGTTCTGCAATTAGGTTGTTAAGGAATATTTTTAGGGTCGGACTCTTTGAAAATCCTTATTTGGATGTGGCTGAAACAGAACAAATTGTTGGGAATGCAGAATACATGAAAGAAGGTTATAGTGCGCAACTTCGTTCCATTGTGATGCTGAAAAACAACAAAAATACCCTACCGCTCAAGTCGAAACAAAAAGTATATGTACCCCAAAGATATATAGCTGCCAGCAAGAACTGGTTTGGAGTGGAAACCCCCGAAAGAACAGTGTATCCATTTAATATGGAAGTCGTTAAAAAATATTTTGATGTAGTTGAAAATGCCAAAGAGGCCGATTTTGCCTTGGTGGGAATTAAAAATCCTGATGGGGGAGTGGGATATGATAGGGCCGATTTGGACAAGGGAGGAAATGGGTATGTACCTATAAGTCTTCAGTACGGTCCTTATACAGCAAACGATGCCCGTGAGGTCAGTTTGGCAGGAAGTAGTCCCTTAGAGGACTTCACAAACCGTTCCTATAAAGGTAAAACCATTACGGCTTCTAATGTCTCTGATATGAAAATGGTTACGGATACAAGAAAAATAATGGGAGACAAACCTGTTATTGTAGTGGTGAATATTTCCAAACCCATGGTTTTCTCGGAAATTGAAAAATATGCCTCTTCCATTTTTGTTCATATGGGAGTACAAGACCAGGCATTGATGGATATGATCGTTGGCAAGGCAGAGCCTACTGGACTATTGCCGTTTCAAATGCCCATGGATATGACAACTGTTGAAGACCAGTTTGAGGACGTGCCTAGGGACATGAAACCTTATATTGACAGTAATGGAAATGCCTATGATTTTGCTTTTGGACTAAATTGGAATGGGGTCATGGAAGATGCTCGAGTAACCAAATACAAATAGTGAATGAAATATTGATCTGTAGATAAGATATGATTTATGTAAAAACCCACAACACGAGTTGTGGGTTTTTTAAATTCCATACAAAAGGCATAACTTATTGCCACCCACCACCAAGAGCTTCGTACAAGTCTACAACGGCCTGTAACTGATTGTTCTTTGAGTTTACCAAATCGAGACTGGAGTTGAGGGCATTTTCCCTAGCTCTCAACACTTCAAGATAATTGGCAAGTCCATTGTCCAACAATTCCTCCGAATAGCCTGTTGCCAAATCATAAGCGTTGAATTCTTTTTCCTTTATCGTTATCTTTTCTGTTGCCGCATTATAGGAATATAGGGCATCTGAAACTTCTTTTCCAGCATTGAGCACCGAAAACTTAAAAGCTAGTTTTGCCTGCTCTTGCTGTGCTTGCGACACCTCGTATTGTGTTCTTATACTACGTCCATTGAAAATGGGCTGGGTAAGACCACCAATGACAGTGGCAAAAAGTGAACTTGAACTGAATAACTTATCAAAATCCAAACTCTGTAGCCCGCCATTGCCTGACAAGGTCAACGAAGGATAGAAATTGCTTCTGGCCACATTGGTCAATTCAAAGGCATTGATCAATCTATATTCTGCCGACATCACATCCGGACGGTTCGCCAATAATTGTGCAGGTACTCCTGTAGTCAAGGGAGTGGTTATCGTTTGGTTTTGTAAAGAACCCCTTAAGATGGCCCTGGAATCACTTCCTAGCAAGATGGACAAGTTGTTTTCCAGAAGTCGGGCATTGTTTCGTAAATCGATCAAAAGGCCTTGTGCGCTGTATAATTGGGCTTCAGTTTGTTTTACACCAACTTCGGTAACATTTCCTGCATCTTTTAAAGCCAGGGTGGTTTCCAAGCCTTTTTCCCTGTTAGTAATGGTCTCTTGGGTGATACGTATTTGTTCATCCAACGCCAACAGTTGGTAATAAGTTGAAGCTATATTGGCCACCAATCGGCTTTTTACCGCTTTATGTGCGGCCACAGTCTGTAGATAAGAGGCTTGAAATGCGCGCTTGTTGCTTCGTATCTTGCCCCAGATATCGGCTTCCCAGGAAAGACCTCCACTAAGCTGATATATGTCCAATTTATTAAACTGTGCCCCAAATTGGCTATTATTGGAAAGCTCTAAGTGGGAATATTGGGCCGTACCACTTAGGGTAGGGTAGTAGCCCGACTTTCCTTGTTTTACATAGGCTTCAGAAATCAATATTTGCTGAATGGCAATACGGATATCGATGTTGTTGGTCAGTCCCTCTTCAATATATGCCTGTAAAACGGGATCCGTGAATAATTCCTTCCAGGAAATTGTTGCCAAGGAAGAACTATCCTTTGACAAATTATCGGTTCGGAAATAATCTGCTGTGACTACCGTTTCCTGGGGCCGCACATACTCCTTTGCCGCAAAGCAGGAAACGAGCAGCAAGGGCACAGTGGCGAGACATAGATATTTTAATATTCGTGATGATTTCATAGGATTATGCTTCTTCAGAATTTGCTTGTATTTTGGTTTCTTGTGCCCCTCCAGTAATCTTTTCTTGGAGCCACTGGAACAGGATAAAGAGAATGGGAATAACAAATACTCCTGTAATGGTACCTATGAGCAAACCTCCAACGGCCCCAGTACCTATAGATCTGTTTCCTGCTGCACCAACACCATTGGCCAATACCAATGGCATCAAGCCAAATATAAAGGCGAACGAGGTCATTAAAATGGGTCTCAATCGGGCTTCCGCACCTTCAACCGCCGCTTCTACGATAGTAGCTCCGTTCCGCCTGCGCTGTAATGCGAATTCCACGATAAGAATGGCATTCTTTGCCAAGAGCCCCAAGAGCATAATCAGCGCAATCTGGAAATAAATGTTGTTTTGCAAGCCGGCCATTTGGGTGGTGAAATAAGCACCAAAAATACCCAAGGGCAAGGATAATAGTACAGAGAAAGGTATCAGGTAACTCTCATATTGTGCAGCTAGCAAGAAATACACGAATAACAAGGATAAAAGAAAAATAGTAGTCGTCTGATCGCCCGCATTCACTTCTTCTCTGGTTAGCCCCGAATAAGCCGTCGTGTAATTGCTGGGTAATGTTTTCGCCACCTCTTGTACAGCCTTAATGGCATCCCCAGAACTATAACCTGGATTGGTGGCAGCGGTAATTTTAGTAGAATTGAAAAGGTTGAACCTGGTCACCGATTGTGGTCCGTACACCCTTTTTAAAGTAACAAACTGTGTGATTGGAGTCATTTCACCACTGCCGGTTCTGACGTATAAATTATCAAGATCATTTTTATCTGCCCTATCCTCCGGCAGGGATTGTACATAAACGCGATATTGTTTGCCAAAACGAGAGAAATCTGCGGCAAAAATACTGCCAATATACCCTTGTAGCGTTGAAAATATACTACTGATAGGGACTCCCAATTCTTTGGCCAATGGCGCATTCAATACCAGTTCATATTGTGGGTAGGCTGTATTAAAGGATGATTGGGCATATTGGATTTCGGGACGTTCCGAAAGTTTGGCAATAAAATCCTGATTAGCTATATCAAGATCGGTAAAACTACCGCCAGTTCTATCCAATAAATTCACCTCCACACCTGCTGAACTACTAAAGCCAGGAATACTGGGTGGAGCAAAAAAGATGATGTTGGCCTCTGGTATTTGCGCTGCAACCCCAAACATTTTGGCAGTGATACTTTCTATGGAGAGCGAATCTTCTTCACGATCCTCCCAATCATCAAGACGGATAAATCCAAGGCCAAAATTACTCCCAGCACCTCCTAAAAAGCTACGGCCTTCTACCACGGAGCCCTCTTTGACCCCCGGAATCTGCTTCAATTTGTCATAGAGTTCCGAATTTACTTGATGGGTACGGTCAATTGACGAACCTGCAGGAAGTTCTACATTCAAAAATATTATCCCTCGGTCTTCATCAGGGACAAACCCTGTTTTTACCACGGAAGAAGACCACCAAATACCTACCAAGGCAAGGACAAGAATACCACCGGTAATCCATTTATGACGGTATAAAAAATGAACAGATTTACCATATTTGTTCACTGTGGCACTAAACCCACGATTGAACCCATCAAAGAATTTTTGTACATATGTTTTCTTCTTGCCATTAACTTTTTCGTCATGTCCTTTGAGGAAGAGGGCACATAAAGCCGGACTCAACGTCAAGGCGTTGACTGCAGAAATAATGATGGCCACTATCAACGTAATTCCGAACTGCTCATAGAAGACACCAGTTGGCCCCTGTACAAAGGTTACTGGAATAAAAACAGCCGCCATAACCAAGGTAATGGAGATGATGGCGCCAGATATTTCGCGCATTGCTTCTACCGTCGCCTTTTTGGGATCGGTTTCTCCTTCATCAATTTTGGCATGGACTGCTTCCACCACTACAATGGCATCGTCTACTACGATACCAATGGCCAGTATCAAGGCAAAAAGAGTCAGTAGATTTATGGAATACCCAAATAAATTCAAAAAGAAAAAGGTTCCTATAATAGAAACAGGAACGGCTATTGCGGGTATTAAAGTAGATCTAAAGTCTTGTAGGAAGATGAAAACCACCAAAAAGACCAAGAGAAATGCCTCTGCAAGAGTCATTACCACCTTTTCTATGGAAGAATTTAAAAAGTTATTGGTGTTGTAGGGCACAAAGATCTCTATACCTTTTGGCAAATCCTGCTTTACTATTTCTAACCTATCTTCTATTTCCAAGATAATATCCCTTGCATTGGATCCCTTGGTCTGAAAAATACCCAAGTTAACAGCAGGATTACCCGCTGTTATGGAACCTCCCGCATAGGACTGGGCTCCCAATTCAATATCGGCTATATCCTTTAGGCGTAAAAATTCCCCATCTCCCAGAGCTTTTATGATAATAACGCTGTATTGGGCTTCAGTTTTGAACCGTCCACCATATTTGATAATGTAGCTAAAGGCTTCTCCGCTGTTTTCTCCCAAAGCACCTGCAGCAGCTTCTAGGCTCTGTTCCCGCAAGGCAGCAGTAACATCGGAAGGGATTAATTTATAAGCTGCAAGTTTTTCTGGTTTTAACCAAATACGCATCGCATAATCCTTGCCACCAAAAACACTTACATCACCCACACCATTTACCCTTTGTAGTTCAGGAATAACATTGATTTTAAGGTAATTCTGAATAAACGTCTCATTATAGTCGGGATTACTACTGTAAAAGGACATATACATCAATGCACTGGTTTGTTGCTTTTGGGTGGTTACTCCAGTCTGCAAAACCGCTTGAGGGAGCAAAGGATTTGCCCTGGCCACACGGTTTTGAACGTTTACGGCCGCAATATCCGGATCCACTTCCTGATCGAAGAAAACGGTTATGGTAGCAGCTCCCGTGTTGGTAGCCGTGGAAGTTAGGTAGGTCATTCCTTCCACACCGTTAATCTGCTCCTCGATAGGAATGATAACGCTTTCCAGAATGGTTTCCGCATTCGCTCCCGGATAACTGGCATTTACAGTTACGGTTGGAGGTGCAATATCTGGATATTGGGTAATGGGTAATTGTGATAGGCCTAAAACACCCAATATGACGATAATAATGGATATAACGGTGGATAGCACCGGGCGATCTATAAATACTTTTAACATAGTTGTTGTGCCTTCAAAAGGTTATCTAAATACTTGTGCGATGGGTTTGGCGATACTGTCAAATGAAACTTCCAAGGGACTTATTTTGGTTGCGCCCCTAAGTTTGTCCACACCCTTTGCAACAATGAGGTCCCCTTTGGCAACTCCATTGGACACCACGTACAAATTAGCTACCTCGGAAGTAATATTGATTAGGGAAGCAACAGCAGTACTATCTTTTCCTACCTTGTATACATAGGTACTTCCCTGTTGTTCATATGTTGATTCCTTTGGCACCACAATAGCATCTGTATAGACTTTAGGGATTCTGATTTTACCGCTATTGCCATTGGTGAGCAAGCGGGAAGGATTGTTGAAAACAGCACGAAAGGAAATGGATCCCGTATTTGTATTGATCTGTGAGTTGATGGTTTCTATAGTGCCTTCCTCCTGGTATATGCTTCCATTAGCCAAGAACAATTGGACCTTTGGCATATTTTTTATTTTTTCAGCCATGTCTTTTCCTTCGGCGTTTTGAACAAAATCCAAATATTGTTTTTCATTCATGGCAAAGTAGGCGTACACCTTGCTTATATCCGATACCGTGGTCAGTGGTTCTTCATTAGACGGACTCACCAAGGCACCTTTCCTAAGCCGGATGGAACCTACAAATCCGTCTACCGGACTTTTAATATTGGCGTAATTTATACTGGCGTTAATACTGTTGTAACTGCTTTGGGCCTGTTGTAATTTAGCTTTAGCTGTTTCCAATTGTACATTGCTGATAATGTTCTTTTCCACCAAGGGCTGTAGTTTGTCCACCTCTACCTGGGCAGCATTTACATTGGCCTTGGCTGCGGCTGCATCCTGATCAAGGGATTGCGTTTCTAACCTAAAAAGTAGTTGTCCTTTTTTAACCTTTTCCCCCTCGTCTACTAAAACATCGGTAATGTAGCCTGCATTTTTGGCGCGTACCTCACTATTAACGATACCTTCTATGCTGGTAGGGTAAGTATCGAAAGAGGTGACAGTTTTGGTTGGGATTGCCACAACTGGAAAGGGTTTTGAACCCTGGGGGGCATTTGATTTTTCATCGTTTCCACAGGAAATCAATAAAAAAACCGATGCAATGATACCGTGAATGTATTTCATTTTATTCATAGTTTTGGTAATATTAAAGACCTTTATGTTGGGTTTGAAAGGCCCTCATTTTTATGAGTGTTTTATTCAAATTTTCTTTTTGTGTGGTCAGGTATTCTTGGAAGAAAACACCCATGGATTCGTTTTCCACAAATTTCGTTGGGTTATTCTCTTTGTTGAACTTGTTAATCTTTTTAACCAATTGCAATTCCTTTTCAATATTGAGAAGGTACTCTTGTAAGGTGAGTTTTAGATAATTATTGGTGCCTCTGAAATAGCGTTTACGGTCCCCGGATTTGGTGTAGAATTCAACATAATTAAGTTGCACCAATAAGGAAATATTGGTGGAAACAGAGCTTTTGCTGGCTTGGGTGATCGACATTATTTCTTCAAACGAAAATCCTTCTTCTGATGAAAGAATCATAATGGCGTATATTCGTGAAGCCAAGGGGGTAAGCTTATGGCTTCCTTCTAAATGCAGGCCCACTTCCTCTATCAAATGTCTCTTTTCTTCAGAACAAATACCCATAGAATAACTGTTGTAGGTACAAATGTATCATTTGGTTCGGAACTTATCGAACCAAATTATCTTAAAGTATTGCCAAAATTTAAATATTGCTCGCAGCTCACTTGTTTCGTATTAAATTAGTTGTGCTGTAACTGCCTACTGCTCTATTTTTGCGTTGTACAGATGGTCAAGAATAAATAATGGTTACTTTTAATATTTCCCCCTAACGGACGTACTTACTTAATGAATCAAAAGCTCTCCAATTTCGTACTGTATTTAATGAGTGTCTCGGCCGGACTTGTGGTTGCCAATTTGTACTACAACCAGCCATTGCTCGGTCAAATAGCCAAAGACTTTGGGGTTACGGAATCAGCGGTGAGCAATGTTGCCCTTACTACCCAATTGGGCTATGCTTTTGGATTGTTGTTTGTTGTGCCTTTGGGGGATATGATTTCCAATAAAAAGATCCTTCAGTTCGATTTTTTTGTGATGATCATCTCCCTGATAGCGGCAGCCATTTCCAATTCCCTTTTAGTACTTATCATCAGCAGTTTTTTTATTGGGTTTACTTCGGCCATTCCGCAATTATTTGTTCCTATGGCAGCTCAGCTTAGTGAGAAAGAGGGACAAGGCCGAGCTATAGGCATAGTCATGAGCGGACTTTTAATTGGAATCTTGGGCAGTCGGGTGATCAGTGGATTGGTAGGAGAGCAATATGGGTGGCGCGTGATGTATTATGCCGCAGCTGCTGCGATGGTCGCACTTTTTGGTTTGCTCAAATTCAAACTACCTAAACTAGATCCTTCTTATAATGGGAGTTATGGCAGTCTTATGAAATCCCTATGGTTTTACCTGCAGACAGAGCGCACCTTAAGATTGGCTGCCGTTCGAGGGGCCTTGGCTTTCGCAGGATTGAGTGCCTTCTGGACCACTTTGGTTTTTTTGATGGAAGATTCTTTTGGATATGGTAGCGGTGTTACAGGTGCTTTCGGTCTTATTGGCATTGTTGGTGCACTTGCAGCTGTGGTGTTTGGAAAAATGAACAATAAAATAAGTAGTTATAAAATTGTATTGTTTGGATCTCTTTTATTGATCTTATCTTGGGTTATTTTTTTAGTATCGGCTAATACCATCTTTGGGTTGGTCATTGGGGTAGTCTTAGTTGATTTGGGTCTACAAGCATTACACATCACCAATCAAAACATCATTTTTTCTAATAATCCAGAAGCGCGAAATCGCGTCAATACCATATATATGGTGGGGTTTTTTATAGGGGGTGCAATTGGCACTACTTTGGGTGCCTTAGCCTGGGAACAATTTAAATGGACAGGCGTTTCGGTATTGGGGATTTCCTTATCGGTAGCCTTATTAGCAGTGCATCTGACCTTTAAAATTAAAGGAAAAAGTCCCTAATGGTACAGGAAATATTGACTTAAAAATGATCCCTGCAATTAGGCAGGGGTGATCATGAAATCAACCCTTATATAGAATCTGCTCCTACATATTATCGATTTCCTCTTTTCTCTTTCCTTTTTTTTCTTGGATTTTATCCAACATTTCTAAAGAACAGTTCATATTGATCTAAAAAAGCAGATAACGGACACAATAAGTTTGGTTGTAAAAACAGGGATATATTGGGTGTGGTATCCTTACATATTTTGATGATTCTTTTTTAAAATGGATATCCTATGGCAAAGTTAAAGATCAGGTTCTCGCTTCCTCCACCTAAGAAAGGAGTTCTAATACGTTTTCCTTCAGGAAGGTACGGCACCTGTAAAGGAGACGCAAGATCCAATCTAATCACAAAACTTTGGATATCAACCCTTAGGCCAAATCCCAATCCTATTCCCAATTCCTTGGCCCAATTAGGGCCAAATTTACCTTTGGCAATCAATTCTTCATTGAACTCTTTATTCTCTAAGGATTCATCTTCTGAAATTTCAATTTCATTGGTCAACCAGACGTTTCCAGCATCTGCAAACAGGGCACCCTTGAGATAATTCCAAATGGGGAACCTGTATTCCAAATTGCCCTCCAATTTTAGATTACCCGACTGGTCGAAAAACGAATTTGTACCGTTTTCGTCAGAGGTGAATGTGCCAGGCCCGAGGGATCTAATATTAAACGCCCTAACACTATAGGGGCCACCGGAAAAAAATTGTTTTACAAAGGGCAGGGTAGAGGAGTTTCCAAAAGGAATACCCCATCCGCCATACAGGCGGGTAACCAAGGCTTGTTCATTGCCCCACTTTATATAATATCTAAAATCAACATCGGCCTTGGCATACTGCGCATATTCCAAGCCAAATATGGTAGTCTTTGATCCACTCAATAGGTTTAAGGCATTCCCCGCCATATCAAAACTTGCTGAGATAAAAAATGGATTGGTCTTATTGGAATCTACCAATTCGTTATAGGTAAAGGAATAGGTAAGTCCAGCAATAAACTGCTGCTCAAAACTTTCTCTTAAGAACGGATTCTTATCCAAAATGGCTGTGAATTCATCGGTGGTATTGGAAAGATTTACATAGTTGATGTTAATGGGGTCTAACTCGTGGTATACGTATTTGTTCGCATTCCAGGTATACCCGAACGAGCCATTAAAGGAGGTTAGTGTATATAATTTACTTCGCTTTAAGATATCGGTTCCCAAACTAATTTTTGTTTTGGGAACAGCGTATTTAAAACTTTTGGGTGAAAATGGCACTAGGGTTGGTATAATTAAATTGGCCTTCAATCCTCCGGCGATACTGCTCAGACCTGTATTGTTACCTCCGGAAAGCTGTGTTTCATAGGCAAAGTTCCCGCTTATTCCCAAGGTTTCCCCGCCCCTAAAGAGGTTTCTGTTGTTATAGGTGACAGACACGCCAGGACCGGCAAAACCATTCGATTTGGTTACTGCCTGCAGTTCAGCACGCACCGATCTTTTGGTCAAAGGAGATAGATAAATGTCGGCAGACAAAGATCCTACGCTATCGGTTTCGGAAGGATCCCTTTCATTAAATCTGATGTTCACGTACTTATAATTGCCCAATGAGGATAGCCTATTGCTGGTCAACCGTGAATTTTCCGAGTTATAATTCTGACCTTTTCCAAACAAAATATAGGACTCTAATTTTTTTGGCTTAAAGAACTCCTCTTTTTGATAAAAACCTATCCCGTTGACCACAGAGGATCGTTGTGGTACGGTGGTATCCGTTCCAATTGAAAAGTTGGGATATACCGAAATAGAGTCAATAGTATAGGGGATCAGGGATTTTTTGGGTACGTTTTTCTTCAGCCTTAGAAATAGGTCAAACTTTTTGGTCTCATAGCGATTGGTATCGACCTCAAAAATTAAAAAATCAGGATTAAAATTGTAATATCCCTTTTGTTTAAGTTGCCGATCTATACGCTCCCGCTCATATTTCATCAGTTCCAGATCAAAGCGTTGCCCTGGCCTAATTTGGGTTTGGGTCAATGCCGAGGATATATCTGTATAAATGGGCAATGAATCTTTGTCCAACTTAAATTGTTCTAGCGTATAGGGCGTTTGGAGCTCCGCTTTGAACTTTATAGCAGCATGTTTTTGGGTGCTGTCTATTTCTGATGACACCTTGCTGTAAAAGAATCCTCTATTGTCCAAACGGTTCAACATAAGTTCCTCAATGCGCTGCAGATTTACATCGGAAAGATACACTGGTTCTTCCCCAAACTTTTTATTGAACCAACGGTTTAAAAAGCCTGGTTTTGCCTTTTGCGCCTTGTAATGGAAATACAGGCCTGGTCTTATTCCTAAAAATTGGTAATTAGGTTCAGGTTCCAAAAGTGCATGCAGTTCATGGGAGACTTTTTTAGTGTTTTTTATTTCTTTTTCAGATTTGATATCAATCTTCGCACCCGTATATAACGTCTCCCCATTTGGGATGAATTTACCAACACCGCATGCATATAAACTTGCTGCTATTAGCAATAGTAAAATATAGTTATATAGGATGTTTGTTTTCAAGTGTCTATTCTTTTTTATTTTCTTCCTTCTCTTTATCACCCTGGTCGCCGGTCTCCTTCAGGGGATTGAATAACTGACTAAATTTATTGAACTCCATGTTGAAAATAAGAGCTATTCCGGTAACTATCAATTGGCCGTCTATGATGTTGGTATATTGATTTTTTCTAAACCCCCTTAGGCGATACCGTCCATCCTTGGTTAATAAGTATTCAAGACTTACATTCCCTATAATCGGGGTTTCACCTTGGCCTGGTTGGGCACTTCCTTCCACATCTATAGCACTTCCTGCCGTTACCACCAATCGTTCATCAAACAGTTTTTTCTTGGCGTTGATATCCAATTGGGTTCGATCTTGAGGACTATCGCCTTGATAGTCCGTAAAACTGTCAAGATCAAAATCGACCTCAAATCCAGAGGATCCAAAAATCTTATCAGAAAAAGCATTAAGCTGTCCCGATAGTACTTTATTGACATTGTCCTGGGCAATGGCTGCCGTGCCACCAATACTTCCATCACTTCCCGAGCTGGGATAAAAACGATTAAGGGCCAATAACGAAAACACCTGTTTGTTGAGCTCCGCTTCTTGTTGATTCAATTGTTGAACCCTTCCGTATACCGCTCCACCTAGGGACCCTTGTTCGTCTTCGGGCATATCTAGCCCAAAAGATAATTTTGGTTCCAACAATTCCCCATCAACATTGAGATACACCAAGAAGGGCAGTACTTGGCGGTATTTACCTGTGACGCTAATGTCCTCTCCAGAAGTAACGGACGACATCAGTGGTGCTGCGGAAGTTTCTACCTTATAGACCGCCTTTACCCCTAATTTCGCGTCTGTAGGATCGCCCTCCCAGGTAATGGTGCTTCCGGGACTTATTTCGAACCTTCGTTTCACCAAGTTGTATAAAGAAGTTTCATAATAACCTGATTGAAGTTCATACCTTCCAGTAAGATTTGTTCTCCCGTTGGGCTCAATATTAAGGTATAAGGAACCATTTCCCGATACCTTTAGGTTATCGCCCATTCGCTCATCAATGATGATACGAAAATCTGAATCATCGGCAATTTCTAAATTAACATTGGCATCTATACCAGAAAAGAAATCAACATTTTCTTCATTCTCATTCCTAGTAAGGATCGCATCAGGATTTTGGCGATTTACAAAAAGAACCACACCCTCACGTTCTTGCACATCCAATTGTTCTTTTGGAACAACAAAGGTGATGTCCGTTATTTTGCGCACAAAGATTTTTCCTTGTATTTGCGGTAGTTTTAAATTGCCTTTAACGCTGAGATCTAAATCGAAACTTGCTTTTCCGTAGAACAGTTCATTGTCTTCTTTCGTGGAGTTCAAGGCCTGAAATTGCTCGGCATTGAGCTTAAGGTCAAATGTGGGATTCATTAATTCTTCTGTGCCAATGGTGCCGTTCATTTTAAAGTTATTTCCATTGGCATCTGAAATCTTAAAATTGTTCAAATAAAGTCCCTGGTTGTCAATGTTAAGGGTTTCATCAGAAATTTTAAATACTGAATTCAAGGTAGCCACATTAAAATCGGTATCGTGAAAACTCAAAGTACCCCTATATTCAGGAGTTGCCGTTGTACCTGCTATATCAATGTTTCCTGTAATAGTGCCATGGGAATCCTTCATTGCCCCATTCGAAAATTGTTCAATGAACGCAAGGTCCAACCTATTAATATCCAAGTCGAGATTTAATAGGGCTCCAGTTTTCGCTGCGGCATAATCTCCTTTTAGGTCAAGATTTGCACCACCATCTCTCAGCGAAAGTTTAAAATCATATCTTCCATTTGTTTTGGAATTGGCGTTTAAAGAAAGATTGCCTATGGGATGCTCCAAAATTTCCAATTGGTCTAGGTTAAAATCTGCCACTATGCCTGTTGCACCGTAAGGATTTTCAATATTAAAATCTCCATTTAGTACTCCAGCTACTAAAGCCTGATCAGGATTCAGTATGCTAAGAAAAGTCTGCAATTTAAATTGTTCAAAGGTGAGCTTGAGCCGCTCCACGCTTGTTTCTGTTAATGAACTGACTACGGTGAACTGTTGGGAGTTTCTATTTAATTTTATATTCTTGAACTCCAAAAATTTCGTGGCAAGGGATATCCGATTGTCTTCTGGTATGGTCCATTCTTTTCTATTAAATAGGAGTCCCGAGGGATTGATATGGATTAGGGTAGTATCATTGGCCAATGTCATTTCTGAAGCGATATGCGCTACCTTTTCTTTACCCTTATAGGAATTGAAATCGAGTAACAATTCCTTGTTTTTTAAATTCCCTTCAAGATAGGTTCTTCCAACGTGCACTGGATCGGCCAAGAGGTTGGCCATACCTGCTTTAAAATTCAGATTCTTGGCATCTCCGATTATGGCAAAGTTTAAACTATCTAGGGTTATACCGTTATACTTGACATTGGGTACATGTAATTCTGAAACCAAGTCTTTGGTGGTTGCATCAAAATTGACACG
This sequence comes from Sediminicola sp. YIK13, assembly GCF_001430825.1. Taxonomy (GTDB): domain Bacteria; phylum Bacteroidota; class Bacteroidia; order Flavobacteriales; family Flavobacteriaceae; genus Sediminicola. Next base: position 730,724 of record NZ_CP010535.1, read on the forward strand.
TGCATTTATGGTATCCAATTGTTCCAGCTCCTTAAAAAATACCTCGGTCAAGATTGGATGTGAGGCCAATTTAAAATCCATTTGAAGTTTTAAGGAATCGGCCTTGGTTACAGTTGCGGGTGTTTTTTGAAGATGATATTTTAAATATTGTGTTAATGAGGAATTTATGCCCTGGGGGGTGGCGTTGGACAACAGTCTTCCATTAATAAAATCGCTGTTTATCGAAACCTCTGTTTTAAGGGTGTCGATGTTAGATTTGATTTTGAAATCGCCCATATGGTATTGTTGGCCATCGTATACCGCAATACCATTCTTTACGAATGCATCTAGGACATAATTTTTTGGATTACCCAGAAAATGAACTTCCATTAGCAGCCCAGCCCTAATATTCTCTGTGGTTAGGCCAAGAGCCTGTAGATCGGCACCAATCACATTGAGGTTCAGACTAAATTTTGAATTTAAAGAGTCTAGGACTACTGCCGTATTGGATGTGAAATTAAGGTTGTAATCCTTAAAATTTAAGGATATGTCGCCTTTTCCGTCAGTGATTTTCCCATAGAGTTCCAGGTTGGAAAAATCGTAATCCAGCAAGTCTAATTTCGTGAAATTAGATTCAATTTCAGAGTTTAGGGTATTGAGGGTTTTACCGCTACCTGATGTCTTAACATTAAATGACATGGTGCCGAGTTGTTTGTTTTTCAGCAACTTTCCTACTTGAAGGCTATCTACCTTAAGATTACCGTTGAAGTTGATCCTATCGGTACTCGAATAGTTTCCAGTGATCTGGGCATTACCTTCAGGTATTTCTAAGTGCGCATCCCCGGTAATACTTTTTAGGCTGCCTTTGGCATGTCCATATACTAAAATGGTTTCAGGAAGGGAGATATTCAGATTCTCTTCTGGCACAAACAAGCGTATGTCAGCTTTAGTAGTGGTGGCCTTGAACCGAGCAATATCAAATGAAAGGGAATCGGTTTCTGTGACACGGAATAGGTGTCCTTGACCTGTCAAGGTAGTGTTGTGCCAATTCAAATTCAATGAGGGAATGTGCAAATTATCCAAGGTGCCGCTGATATTTATATTGCCAGAAAACGGATGTAGTTGACCTTTGATAAAAAATTCATTTTTGGCAAGTTTGGGTTCAAAAACAAGGGCTTCTTGCAATGCTAAATTAAGGTGTGAAACTTCAAGGTCAACCTTTGTGCTCTTTGGAAAACTGAAGAATTGATTCAGCGAAGGATATTCCAATTTTAAACTTCCCATGAGGGAGCTGGAGGCGGTTTTGATTTCAATACCCCCAATGGAGGCCGAGGTATCATCCAAACTAGCCTCCATGGCTAGCTGCTGTAACATAAAACCGCTTTTTTCCATGAAGGAAAATTGTTCTAGGGTAAGTCGGGCATTTTTAGGTTGGTAATTGAGATCCCTAGCCCTTAATGTGAGCTCAGTCAGGTTAATATGGTTGGGATCAAAGGGCCTTTCTTGGGGTGCATTGTTATTTGCATGGTATTGAATCGAATTATTTGCCAGGTTGATTTCATCTGCTTTTATTAAAAATTTGGGCCATAAAAAGTCAGCATTTTGGGATGGGGTAGAGGTAGCATCCACAGAGGCAAGATCATCTTTCTGGAGTTGTACGAAAATGTCGGAGTCTTTAAGGGATAACAAATCTATATCCACCTCATTAGTCGCAAGATCAGCTTTTGGAAGTTCCAGTTTAAATTCTCCCAATAGTACATCCGCCAAAAGTCCATAGGGAATTGAGTTGTAACTTATATGAACATTATTGACTTGTAGTTGCTTGACCACCACAAAAGGCAGTGTTATTTCTGTATCATCCTTAGAAACAAAAGGTTTGGTTTGTTTGTAGCCAATATTGGAGTACGATAAATTCAATTCGTCAATCTCGTAACGCATGTTCTCAAGGTCTGCCTTATCGACTTGCAATACTAAGTTTCCCACATTAAATTTGGCATATAACCCTAAATAAGCATCATTGTAGTTTAGTGTAATATCAGATAGATCAAAGGTACCTAGACTCACCTTCATAGGTGCCGCTGCTGGTTGCGGGGCAGCAGTGTCCCTGGACATAAGGGCGTCCAAAAGAAATTGGTAATTGAATTTCTCTGTATCTGAAGCTCTTACAATATTAGCCGTTACGCCATTCCAGTCAAGAGATTTTAGATTCAGTTCATTTTGGAAGATTAGGGGTGAGAGTGGCAAGTTGGCTTCCAGGGTTTTGGAATAAAAGAGGGTATCACCTTTCTTATCCTCGAGGTATACCCCCTCCAAAAAAGCATTTCCCGTAAAGGTTATGAATAGGCGGTCTATTTCAACTTTGGTGTTGGTCTTATCGGAAATGTATTTGGTTGCTTTACTTACTATTAAATTTTGACCCCATGGACTTCTTATCAGCAGGAGCAAAAGGAAAATAAATAAAAAAAGCACCAATATAAATTTGACAAAACGCCTTAAGAATCGATATTTTATATTTTTGTTTTTCATTTATGAAACGCCAAAGATCATCAATAAAGCAATGTTACAGGTGCTTTTCTCAAACTTATTATAACGGATTAAATAAATTTAAGAGATTTATGGGTAATTAAATAAGGTTAAGATTAAATGCTTCTGGGTTAGGCACAATTAAGGAATTTGGCTATTCTTGTTATTGGAAAGAGTAGTAAGTTACTTGTTCATAATTTTAGAAGGTGTTCAAAGCCTTACGATGGAATTGGAGATTATTAAGGTGAAATAAAATTTTGTATAAAACTATAATTGGTAAAGATATATGGCATCAGGATTTTTTGCATTGTTGGATGATATAGCGAGTTTAATGGATGATGTTGGGGCAATGAGTAAAATTGCCGGTAAAAAAACGGCAGGTATCTTAGGTGATGATTTGGCGGTAAACGCAGAAAAAGCCTCTGGTTTTGTCTCATCCCGTGAGATTCCTGTACTGTGGGCCATTAGCAAAGGATCAATGATCAACAAATTAATTATTCTTCCATTTGCCTTTCTCCTTAGTGCCTTTCTTCCCGTGGCCGTAACGATCATCTTGGTCTTGGGGGGGCTGTATTTGGCGTATGAAGGCGTAGAGAAAATCTATGAGTATTTTGTACCTCACGAAGAATCCAAGGTTACACTGGCTGAAATAAAACTGAGTAAAGCGGAAATTCTGGAATTGGAAAAGGAAAAAATAAAATCCGCCATCGTTACTGACTTTATTCTCTCTGTTGAAATTGTAATTATCGCCTTAGGAACCGTGGTCAATGAACCTTTAGGGACCCAGATTCTTGTGGTTTCCATCATAGCTTTGGTTGCAACGGTAGGAGTTTACGGTATTGTTGCCATGATAGTTCGCATGGACGATTTAGGTCTTAAATTCATTGCACTGAATGGTAATAAGAGCAGTATAACGCATGCCATTGGGGAATTTCTTGTGGCAGCATTACCAGTAGTCATTAAAAGCTTATCTGTGATCGGTACCATTGCCCTGGTACTGGTAGCAGGAGGGATATTTGTACATAACCTAGAGTTTCTACACGATTGGCTTCATGGGATTCCGGCTATTCTAGGCGAATTTATTGCCGGTTTGGTCATAGGCTTTCTTTGTTTATTGGTCGTTTTAGTATCCAAGCGGATTTGGAAAGCTTTTAAACCTGATGTGAAGGAGTCTAAAACCACGGAATAATTTTTTGGACAATTTTATTCTAATAAGATACTATGCCTCAGGAATAGTATAATAATATATAGGCTACAGAAAACAAAAAACCCACAACTTTCGTTACGGGTTTCCTTTTGCGGAGAAAGAGGGATTCGAACCCCCGGAGGTGTGACCCTCAACAGTTTTCAAGACTGCCGCATTCGACCACTCTGCCATTTCTCCAGAATATCTTAGCGGGTGCAAATATAGAAACCTTTTTTGTATTCCCTAAATATTTTTTTGAATTTTTTCAGGGGTAAATATTTACCCCTTTGTTATATAAGATTTAAGGACCTTAGAGCCAAACTTAGCTTTATCCCTTCGTATATTTGTCACACATCAGATCTTATCCTAGTGTTCAAAATGTTTTTGAGAAAATAGGGGTAGTATTGTGAATTGCGATTGCCAAGTAAAAACATGTAAAATTTAGGCCTGTGTTGTTAGGAATAGAGAACGAGTTTTCAACACTTACAGTTTTTGTATAGCACATTAATTAGAATTAAAAATGAAGGACAGTATTAAAAATTTGGAATGGCGTTATGCCGTAAAAAAGTTTGATTCAGAAAAAATACTTTCAGACGATAAATTAGAACGGTTAAAAAAAGCGTTCAATTTAACGGCTACCTCATACGGGTTACAACCTATTCGAATGGTAGTTGTTCAGAACAAGGAACTACAGGAAAAGTTGGTCGCCAGTTCGTACGGACAACAACAGGTATCCCAAGCATCCCATGTGCTTATCATTTGCATAGAACGTGTAGTAGATAAGGAATTTATTGTGAAGTATTTTGACCGTGTCAAAAATATCAGGAATACCAGTGAAAGTATCATTACCCCTTTTGAAGACGCTTTGGTTAATTCTTTTTCGAAAAAAGATATTAAAGAAGTAAAGGATTGGGCAACCAATCAGGCGTATTTGGCCCTGGGCAATTTATTGACGGTCTGCGCTTTTGAAGAAATCGATTCCTGTCCCATGGAGGGCTTTTCACCTGAGGCTTATGACGAGTTATTGGAATTGGAGCAATATGGACTTTCATCTGTGCTTGTGCTTCCTGTGGGATACAGGGCCAAAGACGATATGTTTGCGGATATGAAAAAAGTAAGACGCCCTTTAAAGGACAGCATTATTTATATATCTAAAGCCTAAAATTATTTAGTCTTTTCAAGTGCCCTAATTTATTTAAACTAATTTTTTACGATTTATTTTTTATGCCAGGATTCGAACTTTTTGGAGATAAGGAAAGAGATGAAGTTAATGATGTACTCAATTCCGGGGTTTTAATGCGTTACGGTTTTGATGGAAAAAGAAATGGCCATTGGAAAGCAAAGGAATTGGAACAAGCCCTTGCAACAAGAATGAAGGTGAACCATGCCCAGTTGGTGAGCAGTGGTACGGCGGCTCTAACGGTGGCAATGGCCAGTGCCGGGGTTGGAGCAGGGGATGAAGTGATCTTGCCCACCTTTACCTTTGTGGCTAGTTTTGAGGCCGTTTTGGCATTGGGAGCGGTTCCTATCTTGGTGGATATTGATGACACCCTAACCTTGGAGCCGAAAGCGGTGGAAAAAGCAATTACAAGCAGGACCAAGGTTATCATGCCGGTGCATATGTGCGGCTCTATGGCCAATTTAAGGGCCTTAAAGGATCTTTGTGACAAACACGACCTGTTATTATTGGAAGATGCCTGTCAGGCCATTGGAGGCACTTATGAAGGGAAGCCTTTGGGCAGTTATGGGGATTTGGGTTGCTTTTCTTTTGATTATGTAAAGACCATCACCTGTGGTGAAGGGGGTGCCCTTATCACCAACGACGAAAAATATTATAAAAAAGCGGACCATTATTCCGATCATGGCCATGACCACGTGGGAAGCGATAGGGGAGCAGAGGACCATCCTTTTTTGGGCTATAACTATCGTATTTCTGAACTCCACGCCGCTGTTGGGGTAGCACAGTTGAAGAAACTAGATTCTTTTTTGGGCATACAGGAGATAAATTATAATATCATTAAGGAGGAGCTAAGCTCTATTCCTGAAATTACCTTTAGGACAGTACCTGAAAATGGGGTAGAAAATTATTCTTTTATCAATTTCTTTCTTCCTACGGAAAACCAGGCCAGAAAGGTACATGCCTCTTTGTCTAAGGCCGGGGTGGACGCCTGCTTTTATTGGTATGACAACAACTGGCACTACCACCGCAAATGGGCTCATTTAAAGCACTTAAAAACACTTGGTTTTCTTCCGTCCAAAGTTTACGACCAACTTCCTGATTACGATAAGGCAGATTTCTCTAAATCTGATCATTGGATGGGTAGAACCATTTCTTGTCTGATCAAGTTGGGCTGGACCAAAGAGGAAGTGCGCCAACGCGCTGAGACGATGGCCAAAACCATTCGTGAAAATCTGTAATTGAATATTATTAAAAGTAAGATTTAGTATCCAACATATTCCTCAATGGTAAGACCATAACCCACGATTCCCACTCGCTTTGTCTGTGCAGAATTGGTCATTAGTTTGATCTTGGCAATATTCAGGTCATGTAATATTTGGGCACCAACACCAAAATCTTTGGCGTCCATATCTATTTTAGGCGCTTTTAATATCCCTTTCTTCTGAAGTTCTTTCAGCTCGGAAAGTCGGCCTAAAAGGTTGAGGGATTGCGACTCCTGATTGATAAAGACAAAGGCACCTTTGCCTTCTGCATTGATAGCATTGAACATATCCTCTAATTTCTTATCAGGATTATTGGTCAAAGTTCCCAATATATCATTGTTCACCAAGGTAGAATTGATCCTGGTAAGGACTTTATCGTCCTTGGACCAGGTACCTTTGGTGAGTGCTATATGGATTTGGTTGTTGGTAGTCTGTTTATATGCTCTCAACCTAAAATCCCCAAATCGGGTGGTGATATTGAAGTCCTCCTTCTTTTCAATTAGACTGTCATGCTCCATTCTATAGGCTACCAAGGCCTCTATGGATACAATCTTTAAGTCGAACTTTTTGGCTACTTTCAATAATTGAGGCAATCGGGCCATGGTTCCATCCTCATTCATGATTTCAACAATGATTCCAGCAGGCTGTAATCCGGCCAAACGCGCAAAATCAATGGCTGCTTCCGTATGCCCTGTTCTTCTCAAAACACCGCCTTCTTTGGCTACCAAAGGAAAAATATGTCCAGGTCTAACCAAGTCATGGGGTTTTGTCTCATTTTGGGTCAAGGCGATCACGGTCTTGGCGCGGTCCGAGGCGGATATTCCGGTGGTAACCCCGTTCCCCCTTAAATCCACGGATACGGTAAACGCTGTTTCCAATGGATCGGTATTGTTGTTCACCATCCTATGGAGTCCAAGTTCCTTGCAGCGCCCTTCAGTGAGGGGGGCACAGATCAAACCTTTCCCATGGGTGGCCATGAAATTCACCAATTCTGGCGTGACCAGTTCGGCTGCAGCTAAAAAATCACCTTCATTTTCCCTATTTTCATCATCGACCACGATAATAACCTTACCGTTTTTAATGTCTTCAATAGCTTCTTCAATTGTATTTAGCTGTGTCTTATGTTCCATAATGGGTATTTCTAACTTTTGGCGGGAGTAAAAATTTTCTTGAAAAACAGTTTGAAAAAATCCGCAATATTTCCAAAACTCATCAATCCTTTATCCGCCGTTGCCCTTCTTGTCAAGGATACGCCCAACGGCAGCATAATCAAGGTAGATAGCCAGGCGCCAAGGATGGGATGAATATTACCCTCTTTAGCGTAATTTCCTGCAAATACCCCAATAAAATAGTAGGTTAGGAACAAGATGATGGCGATAACCATGGGCAGTCCAAGTCCACCTTTTCTAATAATGGCGCCCAACGGTGCCCCCACAAAGAATAAAATGATACATGATAGAGCCAGGGCGTATTTTTTATGTAACGAAAGGATATGTAGGTTGTAAATTTTATACTTTACTTCTATTTCCTGTTTTTTGCCCTCCACAGAGGTCAAGATGTTATTGGTGGAATTTTTGGCGGAACTTATAAGTTGGGCCTGTTGCCATTCCTCGTAAAGGTCGATCACTTCTTGAATTTCAGGTGCCTTGGATTGATCTGTCATAAGAGGCACAAAAAGACTGTCAATGGGCTTTTTATAAGCGGTGGTATCCATCGGATTGGCAATAGGGATAAATGCTCCCATTCTATTGGCAATGCTCTTAGAAAAGGACTCGACGGTTTTAATATTGTCTTCCCTCAAGGAATCTATATCCTTGGTAAGTCGGGATATGTTTTTCATTTTATCCGTGCTCACATCCCTTTCTTCCTCCATGTCCACATTATTGAGTTCGGAAAGGTCTATGTTCATGGTGTAGGTCTCAAAATTTGATTTGGCAAAAGGGAGTTTCCTGTTATCGCTACTGGACCTTGTTTTTATATCTTCATAGTAATGTCCGTCCCTGAGTACCAGTTGTAAAATATCTGAATCTTCACTGCTTACCAGTTCCCCAGTTTTGGCCTTGATGACGGTATTGTTGATATTGGTCCTGGATTTCTTATGGATGATGACATTTTCCAAGAAACGGTCATTCTCACCAGATTTTTGATCGACCTTAATATTCATTCCGGTACCTTCAAAATCACTAAAGACTCCCTCTGCGATGGCAACCGCCGGTTTTACCTTGGCAATGTTCTTTCTTAGGTTATAAATTTTTTGTTCGGATGCGGGAATAATATTATTCGCGAAATAAAAGGTCACCCCACCTAAGAATACTACCAAAACAATGAGGGGCAACATGGCCCTTTGCAGGGATATTCCCGAGGCCTTCATGGCAGCAAATTCGTAATTTTCAGCAAAGCTACCAAAGGTGAGAATGGAGGAAAGTAGCACGGTCAGGGGGAGTACTTTTTCCGTAAGATTGGGCATGAGGTAAAAAAGGAACTTACCAATAATGGCAATATCCAGTCCTTTACCGGCCAAATCATCAATAAAGAGCCAAATGGTTTGAAATATGAAGATAAACATCAAAATGACAAACGAACTGACAAAATTAAAGACAAACCTCGATAGGATGTAGCGGTCTAGTATCCTCAACTTATTAATTTCTTATAATGTAGTACCCTTCGTTCTTGTACTTACTTTCATCAAAAGTAAATAAGGTTTTTGATAAAGGCTGGTCAGTTTTAAAAGAATTAACAGTAATGGTAGTCTTTGTGCCGTTCTTACCTGTTTCAATAAGTCTATAAATATGCTTAGTCTCAATATCAATTCCCAACAAAATAGATTTGATTTCCGAATGGGTGTCAATTGGAGTCAATTTTACAAACTGAATTTTTCTTCCTTGTATGTTTTGAAGGACGTCCCACTCGTAATTATGACCCGACTTGTAAAAAGTAAGCATTTTTGAAGGGGTAACGGTATTCGCATCCTCAGATTTGTTTTCGATGGTTACCTCCTCATTTTCAGGGACAATGGTATACACTTTTTTACCATCGAACAATTGTTGTGATCCCAAATAATTGAACAGGTATTTATCGCCCTGAAGGGTGACATCTCCTCTAGTTTCCTGATTGATGTTGGCTTCTGTATTTTGAAGGGCATACTTAAATTCCACATGGATATTCTTATAACTCTGCACCTTGTTGTATACTTCGTCCAATAGTGACTTAGCCTTCGAAGCACTCTGTGCCATAGAAAAGGTGGAGGTCAATACAAATGCCAATACAAATAATTTTTTCATCACGTTGTTATTTTTTTTCATTTTCTAATAATTGATCCAATGCATACATATCAGGCACTAAAACCTGTCTGGCCTTACTCCCTTCAAAGGAGCCCACAATTCCTGCTGCCTCCAACTGATCTATGATACGGCCTGCACGGTTGTAGCCCAGCTTAAGCTTTCGCTGTATCAATGATGCAGAACCTTGCTGTGCCACAACGATCACTTCTGCGGCGTCTCTGAACATGGCGTCCCTTTCGGATATGTCATTATCAAGACTCGTGCCAGAATCATCTCCACCTACGTACTCAGGTAGGATATGCGCCTCAGGATATGCGCGCTGCGATCCAATATATTCCGTTATTTTGGCTACTTCTGGAGTGTCTACAAAGGCACACTGTATTCGGGTAACATCATTCCCTTGGGTATACAACATATCCCCTCTACCAATAAGTTGATCGGCACCCTGGGCATCCAAGATGGTCCTTGAATCAATTTTAGAGGTTACTCTAAAGGCAATACGGGCAGGGAAGTTGGCTTTGATGATTCCTGTAATTACATTCACCGATGGTCTCTGCGTGGCAATGATTAAATGTATTCCAATAGCCCTTGCCAATTGTGCCAATCTGGCAATGGGGGTCTCTACTTCCTTACCGGCGGTCATGATAAGATCCGCAAATTCGTCTATGACCAATACGATATAGGGTAGAAACTTATGGCCATCATTTGGGTTTAATTTTCTAGCCTTAAATTTGGTGTTGTACTCTTTAATATTTCGGACCATGGCTAGCTTCAGTAGCTCGTAACGGTCGTCCATTTCAATACAAAGGGAATTCAAGGTGTTGATGACCTTTGTGTTATCCGTAATGATTGCTTCATCAACATCGGGTAGTTTTGCCAGATAATGTCTTTCAATTTTATTGAAAAGGGTCAATTCTACCTTTTTTGGATCTACCAATACAAATTTCACCTCTGCGGGGTGTTTTTTATAGAGTAGGGAAGTCAATACCGCATTCAACCCTACCGATTTTCCCTGTCCTGTAGCACCCGCCATCAATAAATGGGGCATCTTCGCAAGATCCACCACAAAGGTTTCGTTGCTAATTGTTTTACCAAAGGCAATGGGCAACTCCATTTCTGCTTTTTGGAACTTTGGCGATGCTATTACGGACCGCATGGATACGATAGTGGCATTTTTATTTGGAACTTCAATACCGATGGTGCCTTTTCCAGGGATAGGGGCAATGATTCTGATTCCCAATGCTGCTAGGGAGAGGGCAATATCATCTTCTAGGTTCTTGATTTTGGAAATACGTACCCCAGCTTCCGGTACTATTTCATATAAGGTCACCGTTGGACCAATGGTTGCTTTGATCTGCGCGATCCCAATCTTATAATTCCGCAGAGTCTCCACAATTTTATTCTTGTTTTCCTCCAGCTCTTCCTGGTTAATGGTTATGCCACCACCAACTCCGTGTTGGTCCAATAATTCTATGGTTGGAAATTTGTAGTTGCCCAATTCCAGGGTTGGATCAAACTCTCCAAAGTCCTCCACCAATTTATTGGATAAAAGATCGGTATCTTCCACTTCTTCTTTGATCTTTTCCACTTCCATGGCAATATCATCTTCCTCCTCACTTTTGCCAACTTCTATTTTGAAGCCATCGTCTGTATCATCCAATTCCAGTGGTGGGATATCCTTTTTATGGGTGTAGGTGTCAATGATCTGAGGGGCTACTTCATCCTCAGGTAGTATGTCCCCTATGTCGCTTTCATCTGTTACGGTAGAAGGATTTCTTTTAAGGTCAGTCGCGAGAGAATTGCTTTTTTGTTTGAAATAAGCGATGATGGCTTCTGGCGTAAAATTGAACAATCGAACCAGAATAATCGTCAGTCCGAACAATAACAAAAGAAATACACCAATCTTTCCCGTATAGTCTTGAAGGAAATCGTTCATTTCATAGCCAACGATCCCCCCTAACAAGGGTCTTTCTTCTGCAAAGAATCCAAGGGTAATTGAAATCCAGATAATGAAGACAAGACCCCAGATCCATTTCCGTACCAACCCTTTTTTGTCAAGGCTGAGAAACAGGTGCAATCCGGTAATAAAAAATAGAAAAGTGAATATCACTGAGGCCAGGCCAAAACCTTTATAAACAAAAAAATGGCTGATGGCGGCCCCAAATTTATTTAGGAGGTTCTTCGCTTCCTCGTTACGGTCAGAGAATTCGCTCAAGAGGCTTTGGTCTGCCTGCCATGTAAAATAAAAGGAGACAAAAGAGAAAAACAAGGCTATACTGAAAAGCATCAAAAGGCTTCCCAATATTATTTTATTCTTTTTGGACAACTTCATTGACCGTCCTTTTTTAGTAGCGGTAGGCTTTGACTTTTTTACCTTTTTTGCCATTAAATCTTATATTCTTATCGGCTAAATTACAAATTTAGTACGGAAGCCGAATCTACATTAGTTTTAAAAAATTTTAGGACAATAAATGATCAGTCCTATAATGGTTGCTGCAACCGACACCAGCATTACTGCACCTGCAGAGATATCCTTTATTAATCCTATTTTAGGGTCAAATTCTGGCTGTACAAAATCAGCTAATTTTTCAATAGCAGTATTAAGGCCTTCTACACCTAGGACTATAGCAATGGCAAAGATTTGTAATATCCATTCCGTGTTTGAAATTTCAAAATAGAATCCCGCAGCGGTCATGACCATGGCAATAAAGACCTGCACCTTGATGCTGGCCTCTGTTTGGATCAGCAATAAAGCACCTCTAAGGGCGTAACGCACCCCATTAATTCGGTTTTTTAGAAACGATTCTTTAGGCATTCATTAAGGCTTCTAGGGCAGCCTTATAATTTGGCTCATCCACAATTTCCGGAACTAATTCATTGTATACAACTTGTCCCTTTTCATCTATCACGACAACTGCTCTAGAATGTAAACTTTGTAGTGGTCCATCGGTTAATTCCAAGCCATAGGATCTACCAAAGCTACCTTCCCTAAAATCAGAAAGCATTTCAACTTTGTCGATACCCTCTGCGCCACAAAAACGGGCTTGGGCAAATGGCAGGTCTTTGGATACGCATAATACGACGGTATTAATTAATTCGGAAGCCTCTTTATTGAATTGTCTGACCGACTGGGCACAGGTTCCGGTATCGATACTCGGGAATATATTAAGAACCACTTTCTTTCCTATATAATTGTTTAGGCTAGAAGGTGATAAATCTGTTTTTGTTAAATTGAAATTTGGAGCTGATGATCCTATTGTAGGAAGTTCACCAAGGGTGTTGAAAGCATTTCCTTTTAAAGTAACTGTTGCCATTTGGAGTAGTTTTGAATTTTGTGGTGAAATTATAAAATATATGCATGAATCAGAGCTTTTGGCCACAAAAAAAGTCCTTCAAATTAATGAAGGACTTTTACCATTCTGTTTTGGCCATTATTTGTCTATTGCACCAAGTACGCGCTGCATAAATTGGTTCAAGGCCTCTTTTTTGGGTGTGCCTTCTTTTATGGCTTTGGCAACATCCAATGCACCGTACATATTGGAGATGAGTTCTCCAATAACATCCAGTTCTTCGTCTTTTAAAGAAGGTACTTCTGTGAGCGCTTCTAAAGTCTCAATGGTCTCTATTACAAAATCTTCATCGTTCTCCTCGATGAAGGTTGTGAGATGTTTAATTATAGGTAACTTCACTGATCAGTTCTTTTAAAACGTCATACTTATTCGTTTGAACTTGGTTTTTTAATTTCCCGTCGGCAAAAGCTGCAAAAGTTGGTAAATTATCAACGTTGGCAAGCTTTCTTGATTCTGGAAATTTCTCGGCATCAGCAATAACAAATGTGATATTTTCATTTGTAGAAGCCTCTTTTTTAAATTTGGGCTTCATTATACGGCAATTGCCACACCAAGTTGCAGAATATTGAACCACAACGTTCGCGTTGTTATCCAAGATCTCCTGTAAATTGTCTTTTTCTAATTCTAGTATCATAACTATTGCAAATTTTTAGTTGATAAAAAAGCATGGAGCATTTGCTCCATGCTTGTAATCTCAAAATACCTTACTTAGTTCGCGTGCGCAGAAAGATAGCTTGCAACACCGTTTCTGTTGGCGGACATTGCGTCTTTGCCTTCTTCCCAGTTGGCTGGACAAACCTCACCTTTTTCTTGAACGTGAGTGTATGCATCTACCAAACGCAAGTACTCATTTACGTTTCTTCCCAATGGCATATGGTTGATGCCTTCGTGAAATACAGTTCCTTCCTCATCAATTAGATAAGTAGCTCTGTACGTAACGTTGTCACCATCCACGGTTACAACCCCAGTTTCATCATCATACTGTTCGTTGGTAATATCTAGGATACCCAAGGTAGACGCCAAGTTTCTATTGCTGTCTGCCAAGATAGGATAGGTAACTCCTTCGATCCCTCCGTTGTCTTTTGAAGTGCTCAACCATGCAAAGTGAACCTCTGCAGTATCACAGGAAGCGCCTATAACTAAAGTGTTTCTTTTTTCAAATTCTCCTAAAGCAGCCTGAAAAGCGTGCAATTCTGTTGGGCAAACAAATGTGAAATCTTTTGGGTACCAAAACAACAATACCTTTTTGTTATTGTTTTTTGCCTCTTCCAAAACATTGATCTTAAACGTATCACCCAATTCATTCATCGCATTTACCGATAAATTTGGAAATTTTTTCCCTACAAATGCCATATATTCTTTGTTTAAATGTTAAATTCTTACTGCAAAATTACAGTTTAATATTGCGCCTAAGCGACATTGAAATTGGAAAATACTATGGAAGAATAATTTATATAAATGCCAATAGGATAAAGCAAAAAATCTTACCGACTTGTCATTATTGAGTAGTGTATTTTAAGGGATTGTCAAAATATACCCACTCCCATTGCGAAGTTGACTATTGTGGATTTTAGGAAGAATCAGTTATTTGAGATAATAATCCTATGACCGTGATTTATTCAAGGTTTTAAGTTCTTTTTTGAGATAAAACTATGCGGGTTCTTCAGAGGTGGCCAATTGTTTGATCTTTATCTTTAATGCAGCAAAAAGCAATGTCATGAAAGGGCTTAGCCAATTAAAGATCGCATAAAAGAAATATTCAGCGACACTAACGCCCAATACACCGCTATGATAAGCTCCACAAGTGTTCCAAGGGATCAGCACAGAGGTTACGGTACCGGAGTCTTCCAAGGTTCTACTTAAGTTCTCAGGGGCCAGGCCTTTGTCCCTATACGCCTTTGCAAACATTTTACCAGGAACCACAATGGCCAAATACTGGTCTGATGCGGTCACGTTCAGCGCCAGGCAACTGGCCACGGTACTTGCGAAGAGGCTAAAGGTAGATTTTGCCAGGCCTAAAAGGGCACTGCTTATTCTGGCAAGTGCTCCAATACCATCCATAATACCACCAAAGACCATGGCACAAACGATGAGCCAAATGGTACCCAACATTCCAGCCATACCGCTTGACGAGAATAATTCGTTAAGGGCTTCATTCTCGCTAGCAATGTTCGTAGGGATGGTGATGGCATTCATGATCCCTTTATAGCCTGTCTCAAAGGTCATTTGAGTTGCCCCGGTTATTCCCATAACTATTTCGGGTTGAAAAATTAAGGCAAACACCCCACCCAATAAGGTGCCTATCAATAAGGCCAAAAGAGGTGGGGTTTTTTTTAATATTAGAAGTATCACCGCAATAGGCACCAAAAATAACCATCCATTTATGTTGAAGGTGTTATCTATGGAATTTAATATGGCTTGTGTGTCTGCGGATCCCGTGGTATCAATGGAAAACCCCATAATGATAAAAATCAATAAGGTAACAGAAATGGTAGGGACGGTGGTAATGGACATGTATTTGATGTGGCTGAACAATTCTCCACCAGCCATTGCAGGTGCTAAATTTGTCGTATCGCTCAAAGGGGACATTTTGTCTCCAAAGTAAGCGCCCGAAAGGATAGCTCCCGCAGTCATCCCCAATGAAATGCCAAGCGTGTCACCTATTCCAATCAATGCAATACCCACGGTGGCCGATGTGGTCCAAGAGCTTCCTGTGGCAATGGAAATAACCGCACAAATAATCACACAGGCCGCTAAAAATATGGTTGGATTCAATACCTGTAAGCCATAATAGATCATGGAGGGTATAATTCCACTGATCAACCAGGTTCCAGAAAGGGCCCCAACCATCAAAAGAATGATTAGAGCCCCTGTGGTCGATTTTACATTTTCCGCAACCTCCGCCAACATTTGGTCATAGGAGACCTTATTGAAAACACCAACAATTGCAGCTACGGCTGCTCCCATGAGCAGAATAAATTGGTTGGAGCCACTTAGGGCATCGTCCCCAAAAACAAAAACATTGTAAGCCAACATACCTACCAGTGCAAAAACTGGAATCAAGGCTTCCCAAATGTTTAATTCTTTATTCTCAACTATATTTTCGTCCTCTGGTTTTGATGAATTAATATCTTGACTCTGCATGAAAGGTATGTTAGTTACCTCGTAATATTACGATTTTGGTACTTGTTCTGCAAGTCTTTTAAATTTTGCTTATTTGCTCAATTCTCTCTCTTGTAGGATTCCCAATTCTAACATACAGTTTTTCATGGTTTTATATGTTCTGTGGATATCATTGTCCAAACCAATGGAAAAACGAATCAGTCCATTTGACAATCCCATTTCTTCTTGTTCTTCCATAGGGATCTCGGAAGAGGTTGATGATCCAGGAGCACTGAAAAGGGTTTTATAAAAACCAAGGCTAACCGCCAAATAACCTAGATTCTTTGCTTGCATTAATTCCATAAGGGCATTTGCCTTGTCCAATGAACCTACATCCAAGGTCATGATACCGCCAAAGCCGTATTCTTCGGTCATCTGATCCTTCATTATCTGATAACTTGGGTGTGCTTTCAAACCTGGATAGACCACTCTTAATCCGTCCTTGACAAAGTTTTCAGCCAGATAGAGGGCATTTTCACTGTGCTTTTTCATACGGATATGAAGGGTTCTCATATTTTTTAAAATGGAGGAGGCCCTTAAGCTATCCATGGTGCTTCCCAAAAGCATTCCCGCGCCGTTGTTCACATCTTTTAGGCTTAGGCAAAAATCTGAAGTTCCACATACAACCCCGGCAACACAATCGCTACTTCCGTTGATGAACTTGGTTAAACTGTGTATTATTATGTCCGCGCCCAATTTGCCCGGAGCAATTGAAAGTGGTGAAAAGGTATTGTCCACAACAAGAGGAAGGTTATATTTTTTGGCTAGTTTGGAAAGGGCTTTGATGTCTGCAATCTCCAATAAAGGGTTGCTTACCGCCTCACAATAGATCATTTTTGTTTTTGGGGTTATGGCCGCTTCAACCGCTTCTAAATTGGTAATGTCTACAAAAGAAGTTCCAATTTTGAACTTTTTTAGAAAATTCTTCATAAAGGCATAGGTGCCACCATAGATGGTCCTACTGCTAACAATATGGTCATCGGTATCACAAAGTTGAAAAATCACCGCAGTAATGGCACCCATTCCACTTGCAGTAACATTGGCAGCCTCCGTTCCTTCCAATGCGGCCAATGCCTCTCCTAAATAAAGGTTGGACGGTGTGGAGTGCCTGCTATATAGATAGCAACCTTCGGTATTCCCTTCAAAGGTATCGAACATGGTCTTGGCCGATAGAAATGTGTAGGTTGATGAGTCGGAAATTGAGGGGTTAACCCCACCAAATTCACCAAAATATTGTAAATCCTGAATACTGTCTGAAGCCTTGTAATCCATAATAAGTTTGTTTTTTATGGTTTAAAAATAGGAAATACTAGTTTTGTTGTCAATATTTATTAGTTCTATAGGAAAATAAATCTATATAAAAAGATATTGATAGATTTTAATTTTGATTATTAATGATCAGCGAACCAAACCATGAATAAGAATCAGGATGAAATTTGACGAAATTGATGTGAGATTATTGGGTCTTTTACAGCAAGACAGTAAAAAGACCACCAAAGAATATGCAAACCAGTTGAACCTTTCAGTTACAGCTGTTTACGAGCGTATAAAGCGATTGGAAAAAACAGGTTGCATTACAAAGTACGTGGCCCTGGTGGATAAAAAAATGGTGAACAAATCATTCGTGGTACTCTGCCATGTGAAACTGGTTCAACACACCAAAGAATTTGTAACCCAGTTCGAGAGGGAGGTACTAAGGCTGCAGGAGGTGGTGGAGTGTTATCACATCAGCGGGGATTACGACTATATTTTAAAAATTCACGTTAGTGATATGGAGGCTTACAGGGACTTTATGGTGGCCAAGCTAACGGCTATAAATCATATAGGGAGTACCCAGAGCTCTTTTGTTATTACAGAAGTTAAGCATACCACAGCAATTCCTATTTAGAGTCCCTTAATAACAGAACTTTGGAAGCTTCAGGGTTTCTAAACCAGAAATTAATACTAATTTTGTGATGTTTTAAAAAATCAAGGATATATATGAGTTCATACGACGTAGCCATTATTGGTTCAGGCCCAGGAGGATATGTTGCAGCGATACGTTGCGCACAATTAGGAATGAAAACAGCAATTATAGAAAAGTACTCCACTTTAGGAGGTACTTGTCTTAATGTAGGTTGTATACCTTCTAAGGCACTGTTGGATTCATCCCATCACTATGAAGATGCGGTAAAGCACTTTGAGGAGCATGGGATCGAGATCCCTGGGGAGATAAAAGTGAACTTGGAGAAAATGATTTCTAGAAAACAATCCGTGGTAGACCAAACCACCAAAGGGATACAGTTTTTGATGGATAAAAACAAGATTGATGTATTTGAAGGAATGGGGAGCTTTAAGAATGCCACCCATATCAATATCGAAAAAAACGATGGTAAATCTGAGACCATAGAGGCAAAGAATATTATTATCGCAACTGGATCTAAGCCATCCACCTTACCATTCATCAAAATAGATAAGGAAAGGGTAATCACTTCTACAGAGGCTTTAAAACTAAAGGAGATCCCTAAGCACATGATTGTTATAGGCGGAGGGGTAATTGGTCTTGAATTGGGACAAGTATATAAAAGATTGGGTTCTGAAGTGACCGTAGTGGAGTTTATGGACCGCATTGTCCCAGGAATGGACGGAGCGCTTTCCAAAGAACTGACCAAGGTTCTTAAAAAGCAGAAAATGAAGATCAACACGTCGCACAAAGTGAAATCCGTTGAAAGGAAAGGTAACGAAGTGATTGTAAAGGCAGACGACAAAAAAGGAGAAGAAGTAACTTTTACGGCCGATTATTGTTTGGTAGCAGTAGGCCGTAGCCCATATACTGCCGGATTGAACTTGGATGCAGCCGGCGTAAAATTAGATGAAAGGGGCAGAGTAGCCGTGAACGATCACTTACAGACCAATGTTTCGAATATATATGCTATTGGAGATGTGGTCAGAGGAGCTATGTTGGCCCATAAGGCTGAAGAAGAAGGAACTTTGGTGGCTGAGATAATGGCCGGACAAAAACCACATATCGATTATAATTTGATTCCCGGTGTTGTCTATACTTGGCCAGAAGTTGCTGCGGTAGGTAAAACAGAAGAGGAGTTAAAAGAGGCAGGGATCGACTTTAAAGTGGGCCAATTTCCAATGAGGGCTTTAGGTCGCGCTAGAGCAAGTATGGATATAGACGGATTTGTGAAGATCCTTGCAGATAAAAAAACAGATGAAGTATTGGGTGTCCATATGATTGGTGCTCGTGTTGCGGATCTAATTGCTGAAGCGGTCACCGCGATGGAATTTAGAGCCTCTGCTGAAGATATTTCTAGAATGAGTCATGCACATCCAACTTATGCGGAAGCTGTCAAAGAAGCTGCCTTGGCTGCTACTGATGACCGGGCACTACATATTTAAAACTAACATGACCAAATTAAAAAATCCCATCGAGCAACTTGATGGGATTTTTTTTTAGTTCTTATGTGATCCGTCGCAATAAGGCGGATTCTTGGTTTGTTTACAAGTACAGAGAAATGCTGTTTTTGCTTCCTCCACAGCAAAGCCCAAAGACGGGGTTGCGTTATTTGCCCTATGTGAGCCATCACAAAAGGGTTGATTGCTGCTATGACTACAGGTACACCAGGCATACTTTTTATCCTTTTCCAATTCTACGGCTATAGGTGCATAAACTTTCTTCTCACTCATAATTATTATTTAGAGCGTAAAAGTAATGGAAAGTAAACCAGTGTAAATAGGAGATGCTTAATTTTTAGCCAATCTAAATAGCTTGATAACGGTCACTCTTACCCTAAACAGAGTATCCTTGATCAATCTAAAAGAGAAGGCTATCCAAGGTTCTGCATTGGTTGAGAGCTGTTGTAACCATTCCCCAGCCTTAGTTTTAATGACAACCTTGTTGTCTTCATATTTTAAGGCGGTGTAAACACAGGCAACCATAAAAATAAGTGCTCCTGGAACCACAATGTAAGGGGATAGGGAATGATGTAAGAAGGCATAAAAGCCTAATCCCGTTAAACTCCCATATAAAATAACGAAGTGTGATATGTAAATCGATAGGGTACTAGAACCAATTTTCAGTACCGTACTGTTCATCATAAACCTTCTAAGGGTCATGAACACTCCAAATACAACGAGCACGTTTCCTAGCCTGATAAACAGATAGTTGTTTTTGTATAGATCTGCAAATAATTGAAGCCCGGTGGTCTGACCCAAATAATTAACGAAAGGCGACGAATAAAATACAAGACTTAATCCGGCGATAAATGCTGTAGTTATCGCTACTGGGTATAGATGTTTGTAATCTTTAAATCTTGTAAAGATGAGTGATAGGAAAGCCCCAAAGGTGGCATATCCGAACCAAGGGAAAATAGTAAATACAGAACCGTTTGCTTTGGTGAAATAATTCGCCAACATCTCCGGCAAGTATATATGATCCATGATTTTATACTGCGGCTCCAATACAAAGAGTATGATAGTAGTGGCAAATAGGATCAATGGAAGCACAAATTTCTTTTTGGTACTTGAAAATATGTAGATCCCGATAATTCCTAAAATGGATAATCCAATACAATGCAATACGTCCACAAGATAGAAAGAACTATAAATCTCCCCCTTCAACAATCCAAAAATATTGGTTCGCAGTAGATATCCTATGAACAACAATTGAAGTCCCCTTTTAATTCCCTTTTTTACCCTAGGGTTCTCCATTCCCTGTTGATCTCCCCTCACCAATAAATACGTGAAAATAAAACCGGATACGGTAAAGAAAACAGGTGCGGTAATTCCCCTAAAATATTGCCAAATGGAAAATGCTAAATTAGAATTGTCCCTGTAAGCGTTGTCTAAAAGTCCATCTACAAAATGTCCTTGTAACATCATAAGAATGGCCCAAGCGCGCATGGCGTCTACAAAGTATAAGCGGTACTTATTGTTTTTCATTTAAGTCACGAATATCAATTACCCTATATACTTGTTAAACAGGGTGTTTGGATGTTTCCGAGTGCAAAATTAGCTAAAAAACTCGCACGTTTGCCTATTTTAGGGTATTTTCGTAAATAAAAAAATACATGGCTACGATCTTGGCATTTGCAGGGAGTAATTCTTCCACATCAATTAACTTTAAATTGGTGAAATATACTTCAGGTTTAATACAACAAAATGAGGTTAAAGTAATGGATCTTTCCCTTTTTCCGGTACCCATGTACAGTGCCGATACTGAGAATGACCATGGTTATCCAGAGGATGTTGTTGGTTTACAGAAAGATATTAAAAATGCAGATGGGTTGATAATTTCTGTCAATGAGCACAACAGCGGGCCCTCTGCATATTTTAAAAATTTAATGGATTGGTTGTCACGGGTAGACAAACGCTTTTTGGAAGAAAAGAAAATATTTCTAATGTCCACATCCCCAGGGAAAAGAGGCGCTATTTCCTCTCTGACCTACGTGAAGGATACACTCCCAAGATTTGGAGGCGAAATAGCGACCACTTTTTCCTTGCCTTCCTTCAATGACAATTTTGATCCCGAGAAAGGAATTTTAGATGGGGAGTTGAAAGTTGAACACCAAGAGGCCTTAGCGGATTTTTTAAAAACCTTATAGCAAATTCTTGCGAACAGAAGTCAATTTTACAGTAGCTGATCTCACAAAGTTTAAGGAAGCCTTATTAAAATGGGCGCAACAGTTCTATGAGGTCGTATGGTTGGATAGTAATAACCATAAAGGACAATACAGCTCCTTTGACGGGCTTTTGGCCGTAGATGCGCTTACGTCAATGGTTACCGATCATCACAATGCTTTTGAGGAACTTAAAACATATCAGGATGGCAGCAAGGATTGGCTCTTCGGGTACTTGTCCTATGACCTAAAAAATGATGTGGAACAACTCTCCTCATCAAATTTTGATGGCCTTGGCTTTGCGGATATGCATTTTTTTCAACCCAAGCGCATCATACGGTTCCAGGGAGGGCAAGTTAATTTTTGTTATCTAAATATGGTGGCTGATGAAATAGAAGAAGATTTCAAAGCCATCACCAATCTATCCCTATTAAGAGATACCGCATCGCCGGCCGATACCTCTATTCACATTAAAATGCGAATTTTTAAGGATGATTATTTCGAAAGAGTACGGCAGCTTTTGGCACGTATTCATAGGGGAGATATTTATGAGGCTAATTTTTGTCAGGAATTTTATTTAGAGGACACCTGTATTGATCCCTTATTGACTTTTCAAAAACTAAATGCTATTTCCAAGCCCCCATTCGCCACGTTTTTAAAATTTAAAGATGTATTCGCCTTATCAGCATCTCCCGAACGCTACATTAAAAAACAGGGAACTAAAATTATTTCCCAGCCCATTAAGGGAACTGCAAAACGGTCTTCGGAGCCAAAAGAAGATGAACAATTGAAGCTCCTTTTGGAAAATGATCCAAAAGAAAGGGCCGAAAATGTAATGATTGTGGACCTCGTGCGCAACGACCTTTCCAAAAGTGCCCAAAAAGGGAGCGTAGTAGTTGAGGAGCTCTGTAAGGTATATTCTTTTGAACAGGTCCATCAAATGATTTCCACGATCTCTGCAATTGTGGACACACACAAAAATCCGGTGGATATTATTAAAGAAACCTTTCCCATGGGCAGTATGACTGGTGCTCCTAAAGTTTCGGCCATGAAAATCATAGAAGAATTAGAAGCAACCAAACGAGGCCTTTATAGTGGGGCTGTAGGTTATTTTACACCGGAAGGGGATTTTGATTTTAACGTGATTATCAGAAGTATCCTTTACAATTCCTCTAAAAACTATGTTTCTTTCTCCGTGGGCAGTGCTATTACGGCAAAGGCCTCTCCTGAAAAGGAGTATGAGGAATGTCTTTTAAAGGCAAAGGCGATGAGGGTAGTCCTGGAAGGCTAGTACAAATAGGCAGGTTACCTTACCAAATATTTGTTTATTTTTAGCTTCAAGCCAAAATTACCATGCACCAAGAATACTTCCTTCCATTTCAAAAATATAAAATTGCCGTGATGTGTACCCAACCCCAAGAGATCTTGGGTGTAGTTGTATTATGCCATGGTTTTGGAGAGCACTACAGGCGGTATTCGCCAGAAGTATTCCCTCTGCTTGAGAATGCCGGCCTTGCGGTGGTGGCCTATGATAATATAGGTCACGGACAATCTGGGGGAAAACGGGGTCACTGCCCAAATTATCGGACCTTGTTGGATATCTTGGAGTTGGTCATCGAACGGGCCGAATCACTTTACCCCACGAAACCCCTTTTCCTTTACGGACACAGTATGGGGGGCAATCTAGTCTTGAATTACGTTTTAAGAAGGAAACACCGCGTTAAGGGCGTCATTGCAACAAGTCCCTATCTACGTTTGGCTTTTGAGCCTCCAAAATGGAAAATCGTTCTGGGGAAGGCAATGCTCAGTATCTACCCGTCTATTACGCTACCCTCAGGATTGGATCCCGAAGGTATTTCACGAATACCAGAAGAGGTTGAGCGCTATAAAAACGATCCGATGGTGCATGATAAGGTGAGTCCCATGTTTTCTTTCCCTGTGATGGACGCTGGGGAATGGGCCATCGCAAACAGTAATGTGTTAAAGGTAAATACGTTGTTGTTGCATGGAACTGGGGATCAAATTATCGATTACAAGGGAACCGTGGCCTTTCATGAAAATGCGAGCATCACTACCTTAAAACTCCTGGAAGGGGGCTACCATGAGCTGCACAAGGACCTTTGTAGCAAAGAAATGCTGGGGCTCATCAATAATTGGTTGGCGCAGCAACTTTGAGTACATTTACGGCGTGCTAGAGGAATTCAAAAATCATATCAAGATTTCTTTTCCCCACTTACGGGAAGGGAAGTTTTTATTGGCTTGCAGTGGAGGCCTCGATAGTGTGGTTCTTACCCACTTATGCCATAGTGCTGGCTTGGATTTTGCATTGGCGCACTGCAATTTTAACTTAAGGGGAGATGCAAGTGATGGAGATGAGGCTTTTGTGAAAAAACTAGCCGAAGATTTAAACAAGGAGTGTTATGTAATAAACTTTAATACAGTAGATTACATGAATAAAAACAAAGTATCCCTTCAAATGGCTGCGCGTGAGCTTCGCTATGATTGGTTCCAAGGATTAATGGAGCAAAAGGGCTGGTCGACTTTGGTTACCGCCCATCATGCTGATGATAACCTGGAAACCTTTCTCATCAACCTTTCCAGGGGAACGGGCATAGATGGACTTACCGGAATTCCCGAAAAAACAGCAAGTATTTCAAGACCCTTGTTGAAATATTCCAGGGTACAATTAGAGGCCTATGCCGAAGAAAGGAACCTGGAATGGCGGGAGGATCTTTCCAACCAGGAAACCAAATATCTTAGGAATAAAATAAGACATCAAATTGTTCCGCTACTAAAGGAATTGCATCCCACTTTCCTAACTAATTTTAGTCAGACACAACATTTTTTGAGGCAGACCTCAGGAATTTCCCAAGACCATATCAACCACTTAAAAGAACAGCTTTTTAGGAAGGACAACGAGGTCATAAAAATTCCAATTTCAGAATTGATGAAACTAAACCCTTTAGAGGGATATTTATATGCGTTGCTCCATGAGTACGGTTTTATGGAATGGAATGACGTAGTATCCCTGTTGACAGCAATGGGAGGCAAAGAAGTTCGTTCCAAGACCCATAGACTGTTAAAGCATAGGGAGTATTTGCTGCTTGAGGAAATCTCCGTTTCCCCAGAGTCGGAATACGCCATAAGAGAAGAAGACAAAGAGTTAGAGGAGCCTTTAAAAATATCTTTTGCTATAGTCGATAAAATCCAAGAGACCGGCAATACCATACTTTATGTAGATAAAGAAACGTTAAAGTATCCCCTGACGGTAAGAAAATGGAGAAAAGGCGACTATTTTTATCCTTTTGGCATGCGTGGAAGAAAAAAGGTGTCCAAATTTTTTAAAGACATAAAAATGGACCAGATTTCCAAGGAAAAGCAATGGCTGTTGTGCTCCGCTGACAATGTAGTTTGGATCATGGGAAAAAGAGGGGATGATCGTTTTAAGGTTACCGACAACACAAAAAAAATATTAAAAATCAGTATACAGGAATGAAGAAGTTTATTACCGGGATTATAGTATTACTAACCCTTACATCGGTTTTTGCCCAAACAGAGGATAATCCAGTAGCTTGGACTTATGAGGTGAAGAAGGTATCAGATACAGAGTATGACCTGGTCATTAAAGGGGATATCCTGGAGGGGTGGCATATTTATTCCCAGTTTACTCCAGAAGGCGGCTCACAGCCAAGTGAATTTACATTTGGAGAGGCTGGCGAGCTATATGAATTGATAGGGGAGACCAAGGAGGGAAAAACCGTAAGGGAATACAGTGATATATTTGGAGTGGACGAGGTTTTCTTTAAAAACAAGGCTTTGTTCACACAGCGTATCAAAATGATAGACCCCAGTGTAGACCAATTGGAAGTTGCTTTATTCTATCAAATTTGTAAAGAAGTATGTATTCCCAAGGATGAAGTTTTTAATATTTCCCTGAGCGGTAAGACCGTGGTGGTGAATGAAAAAACGGTGGATCAACGAAGTATGGCCCTCAGTGAGGCCTTAGTGCTGGACCTTAAGAACAAGAAGATATTAAATGGCGATTCCGATGGCGTGGATATGGGAAGCAGTCTCTGGATGATATTTGGACTTGGATTTCTGGGAGGTCTTATAGCCTTGTTGACACCTTGTGTTTTTCCAATGATCCCACTGACAGTATCTTTTTTCACCAAACAATCACAACCCAAGGCTAAAGGTATAACCAACGCCCTGTTATATGGCTTTTTTATTATTCTGATCTATTTCCTTCTCAGTTTACCATTTCATTTGTTTGATTCTGTGGATTCTCAGATCCTGAATACCATAGCAACCAATGTCTGGTTGAATCTATTTTTCTTTTTGATTTTCATCTTCTTTTCGTTCTCCTTTTTTGGGTATTATGAATTGACTCTTCCTAGTTCATGGGCCAATAAGATGGATTCTGCCTCCTCTAAAGTAGGCGGTGGTTTTGGCATCTTTTTTATGGCTGTTACATTGGCTATTGTATCCTTTTCCTGTACCGGCCCGATCCTTGGCGGGTTATTGGGAAGTACGGCCTTGGCCGATGGGGATGTGGCTACGAATTTATCGATTGGAATGTTGGGCTTTGGGGTGGCTCTGGCCTTGCCCTTTGCTCTTTTTGCCCTGTTCCCCGCATGGTTGAATTCACTCCCTAAATCGGGAGGTTGGATGACGACAGTAAAAGTGGTACTTGGATTTTTAGAACTGGCACTGGCCTTTAAATTCCTGTCAAATGCGGATTTGGTAGGGAATTGGGGGATTTTTAAAAGGGAAATATTTTTAGGGATTTGGATCTTGTTATTTTTGCTGATGACCTTTTATCTTTTTGGAATGTTCCGTTTTCCACATGATGGTCCCAAACAAAAACTATCCAAAACCAGATTGGGTGTGGGCCTTTTAAGTGGAGCATTTTCACTTTATTTAATCTTGGGATTGGCTAAGGTGAGCGACTTAAAACTTTTGAGTGGCTTCCCCCCACCGGAGTTCTATAGTGTTTTTGAACAGGAGAGCGATTGTCCCTTGGGAATAAATTGTTTTAAAGATTTTGATGAGGGATTGGCTTATGCCAAAGAAGTCAATAAACCTATTTTATTGGATTTTACGGGGTGGGCCTGTGTCAACTGTCGTAAAATGGAAGAAAACGTATGGAGCGAACCTGATATTTATCCATTGTTAAAAGAGGATTATGTATTGATTTCACTATACATAGACGATCGGAAACCGTTACCTGAAGATGGGCAGTTCGATTTTAAATATGAATCCGGTAGGGTGAAGACCATTAAAACAGTAGGTGAAAAATGGGGCACCTTCCAAACCCTAAACTTTAATGCGGCCTCCCAGCCCTATTATGTATTGCTTACGCCAGATTTGGAAGTTCTTAACTCTTCCATCCAATATACAGACAAGGAAACCTATTTAAATTGGTTGAAAACCGGTTTAAAAAACTATAGGTCCTTACAGCCAGAAAATCCTTTTAACCAAACTAAAGCCATCAACTAATGAGAAAACATTTAATCCTTCTATTTGCCATCTTCATGGCCGTTTCTTGTAGAAATGTCAAAGTACTGGAAAAAGAGATGCCGGGGGACGCCAAAACGGCCTCGGTAGAAACGTATAAGGCCAAGGAGCATTATAACAAAAAGGAAGTGACCATCACCATGCGGGATGGAATCAAATTACATACCACCATATATTCTCCCAAAGACACCTCCAAAAAATATCCTATCCTTTTTCAACGTACCCCATATAGTTGCAAGCCCTATGGAACTGATGAATTTAAGACACAGATAGGTCCCAACATGAAAATGATGATGGAAGGGAATATTGTAGTCTATCAGGACGTAAGGGGAAGATGGAACAGTGAGGGCGTTTATGATAATATGAGGGCCTATATTCCCAATAAAAAGGAAGGAGAGACAGATGAGGCTTCAGATACCTACGATTCTATTGAATGGTTGGTAAAAAATGTTGACAACAATAATGGTAATGTGGGCATATGGGGCATTTCTTATCCCGGCTTCTATTCTACTTATTCCTTGTTGGATGCCCACCCGGCATTAAAGGCGGTATCCCCTCAAGCACCCATAGGCGATTTTTACTTTGATGATTTTCACCATAACGGGGCTTATTTGTTGAGTTATTGGAGGGCTACTTCTGTATTTGGTTATATGAAGGATACACCAACCAAAGAAGAATGGTATACCTATCCGGAGATTGGGACACAGGATCAGTACCAGTTCTTTTTGGATAATGGACCTCTTTCCAATCTGGATAAATACTATAAAGAGGACAACGTGTTTTGGCAGCAACTAAAAGAGCACCCAGATTACGATGAGTTCTGGCAGAAAAGAGGAATCATTCAGCATTTAGAAGATATAAGGCCTGCCGTAATGGTTGTTGGTGGATGGTTTGATGCAGAGGATCTTTATGGTCCACTGACCACTTATAGCACCATAGAAAAACAAAGCTCCAATTACAACACCATCGTTATGGGTCCATGGAGCCATGGTGATTGGGCTAGGAACAACAAAAGACAGGCCATTGGAAATGTTTATTTTGGAGATGATATTTCCAAATTCTTTCAGGAAAACATTGAAAGTAAATTTTTCAACCATTTCTTAAAAGGTGAAGGGGAGCTAGAAAGTGAACTTCCAGAAGCCTATGTTTTCGATACCGGTACCAAAGATTGGAAACAGTTTGATGCCTGGCCTCCAAAAAACACCAAAAAAGAATCCTATTATCTTCAGCCCAACCAAAGTTTGGGACAAAATGAGGTAAAAGGGAATACGGCCGAGGAATTCATTAGTGATCCCAAAAAACCCGTCCCATATACAGAGGATATAAAAGTGGTATTCACCCCTAGGAAGTATATGACAGATGACCAGCGTTTTGCCGCACGTAGGCCCGATGTGCTGGTTTTTGAAACCGATGCGTTGGAAAATCCAGTGACCTTGGCAGGAGATATTCTGGCAAAATTGAAAGTAGCCACTACTGGTACGGATGCAGATTGGGTGGTGAAGTTGATTGATGTATACCCTGCAGACCATCCCGATTACGAGGAAACACAAGAGTACTTAAAAATGAGCAACTACCATCAAATGGTTCGAAGCGAAGTGCTTAGAGGGCGTTATAGAAATGATTTTTCTAAGCCGGAGGCATTTGTACCCAATAAGGAAACTGCAGTAAATATTAAGCTCCAAGATGTGATGCATACCTTTAAAAAAGGACACAAGATCCAAATACAGATTCAGAGTACCTGGTTTCCCTATATAGATATCAATCCACAGACATTCGTGAAAAATATATTTTATGCCAAACCAGAGGATTTCAAGAAGCAAGCCCATAAGGTGTTCAATAGTTCCCAGGTAGAATTCACCGTTTTAGAATAATAGGATACCATGTTCAATTCCATAAATAAGGCTGCCAATGTGCGGCCTTTTTTATTTCTTGAAATTAAGGTTATCTTTCATTCCGTAAAAAATTGGAAGTGAATAGAACAAAAAAAGTTTTAGCAATTATCCTATTAGTTTTGGGGGTATTGGCCTTGGCCTTGATAATCTTTATCCAAACCCTAAGACCGGATTACAACGGAAAAAAGAAATTAAAAGGAATCTCGGAATCGGTCTCGGTTTATTTTGACACCTATGGGATTCCCCATATTTATGCTTCCAATGAATTGGATGCCATAAGGGCTTTGGGATATGTGCACGCCCAAGATCGGTTGTGGCAAATGGAATTGTTAAGAAGGATTGGGACAGGTGGCTTATCGGAGGTCTTTGGAAAAGATATGGTGGGGACAGATAAGTTTTTTCTCTCCTTGGGAATAGATGATGCCTCTGCAAAGGCTGTTACCGATTTGGATAAAAATTCTGAAGTGAATCAATTGGCAGAGGCCTATTTAGATGGAGTAAACCAGTTTATAGAGAAAGGACCCACCCCTGTAGAATTTTACCTTACAGGGCTTCAAAAAAAATCTTTTCAGGTAAAAGATATCTATAATACAGTGGGTTATATGGCTTTTAGTTTTGCCATGGCCCATAAAACAGACCCTTTGTTGAGCAATATCAAGGACAAATTAGGAATGTCTTATTTGATGGATTTGGGATTAGGGGTAAATAGTGATACGGAATGGATAAAAATTCACAAAGGTAATTCGTCGGATTCTATTCAAAATAAGTTAGTATCCTTATTGGAAAATTCGTTGAAGGGCTTGCCGTTTCCTCAGTTTATTGGAAGCAATAGTTGGGTTTTAGCACCCGAAAAAACCAAAAGTGGTAAGGTAATCTTGGCAAATGACCCCCATATTGGGTTTGCACAACCTTCCGTTTGGTTTGAGGCACACCTAAGCACCCCTACTTATGAGAAATATGGATATCACATGGCAGGAATTCCATTCCCTATTTTGGGACATGACAGAACCTTGGCCTATGGGATTACCATGTTTGAAAATGATGACATAGACTTTTACTACGAAAAAACCCACCCTTCCGACAGTACCCTATACAAAACTAATGAAGGTTGGGAAAAGTATCAGGTTTTCAGTAAAACGATCAAAGTTAAGGATGGTAAGGATATTGCGTTTAGATTTCAAAAATCCAAGCACGGACCTATTTTAAATGGAATAGCGGAACAGGTTAAGGGAGAACGCCCCATTGCTATGTCATGGATATATTCCCAAGAAGAAAATAAGGTGCTTGAGGCTTTTAATGGCTTGAGCCATGCTAAAAACATAAAAGAATTTCAAGCGGCTTTGCCCAATATTCACGCTCCAGGGCTCAATATTATGTATGGGGATGCCCAAGGGAATGTTGCTTGGTGGGCGACGGCAAAGTTGTATCAGTTGCCTGATTCGGCCAATACTAAATTCATCATGGATGGAGCTTCGGGGAAACATGAGGTTTTGCGTTATCTGGATTTTAAAGAAAATCCACAAGCCATAAATCCTCCTTGGCACTATGTGTATTCTGCCAATAACCAACCAGACTCCATAGCCGGGATGTTATATCCTGGATATTACTTGCCGGAGAATAGGGCTAAACGTATTGTACAACTATTGGAACCAAGGAGTGATTGGGATATGGCCGCTACCCAAAACATGATGCTGGATGTTACTTCTGCGGTGGATGCCAGTATTGCAATGGATCTGGTCAAAACAATGGATCTTTCTCAATTATCCCAGGACAAAATTGAAGTTCTGGAGCTATTGGGGCAATGGGATGGCAGTTACCCCTTAAAAAGTGTAGAGGGTACTCTCTACAACAGATGGGTCTATTTCTTCCTTAGAAACACCCTGGAGGACGAATTAGGGGAGGAGATGTTCCAACAGTTATTGGCCACTCATTTGATAAAACGGGCCATAGCACCTTTTGCTGCCAAAACAACATCGGTTTGGTGGGATAATACGTTTACCAAAGACAAGGCAGAAACAAAAGAGGATATAGTACGGCTGGCATTTGATGAGGCAATTGCATCTTTGAAAGCAGATTTAGGTGAAGATAGTGCCCAATGGACATGGGACAAAGTACATACGCTGGAACATGGGCATCCAATAGGACAGGTAGCATCATTGCGGCGTTTTTTTAATGTGGGACCTTTCCCAGTAATTGGCGCTAGGGAAGTAATAAACAATATGGGGTTTCCCTATGACAACACTAGATTTTATAAGGTGAATTCAGGACCGTCGACCAGACGCATTGTGGATTTTTCGGATATCGAAAATAGCAGAAGTATCCTTCCCACCGGACAATCAGGGAATCCGTTCAGTCCTCATTATGAAGACCAGGCAGAGATGTACATCAATGGCGAATTTCGTAAAATGATGATGAATGAACTGGAAATAAAAAAGACATCTGAAAACATTCTGATTTTCCAACCAACTAAACGCAAGAAAAGTAACAATTGAAGAACTTTTTTTAAAAAGAACAGCTACAAATTACACTTCTATTCATCGAAAATAGTAGATACCTAAAAATTTTAATTACTTTTAGGGAGAAACAAGTCTATTTTTTATGTTGTCAAAAGTTTATGGAAGCGCAGTATTTGGGGTGGAGGCCACCACTATTGTTGTTGAGGTGAATGTTGACAAGGGCATAGGGTACCATTTGGTTGGTTTACCCGATAATGCCATTAAAGAGAGTAATTATAGAATTGCCGCAGCCTTACAGAACAATGGATATAAAATTCCAGGCAAAAAGATCACTATTAATATGGCCCCAGCCGATATGCGCAAAGAAGGTTCGGCCTATGATCTCACCCTTGCCTTGGGAATATTAACCGCTTCCAATCAAATTAAATCAGAAAACATAGACAAATACATCATCATGGGAGAACTCTCCTTAGATGGTAGCCTGCAACCTATTAAAGGCGCCTTGCCTATAGCCATAAAGGCGAAAGAAGAGGGGTTTAAAGGGTTTATCCTGCCTAAAGAAAATGCGCGGGAAGCTGCAATTGTAAGTGATTTGGAAGTATATGGTATAGATAATATAAAGGAAGTCACTGCTTTTTTTGACAGTGAATCACCTTTAGAGCAGACCATTATAGATACTAGGGAGGAGTTTTATAAGAGCTTGGATTTTCCGGAATTTGATTTTTCGGATGTAAAAGGGCAGGAAAGCATTAAGCGCTGTATGGAAATAGCAGCTGCAGGAGGTCATAACATCATTCTTATTGGTCCCCCTGGAGCAGGGAAGACCATGTTGGCCAAGCGTTTGCCCTCTATATTGCCTCCAATGACCCTACATGAGGCCCTAGAGACCACCAAAATTCACAGTGTGGTGGGAAAGATCAAGAATATGGGATTAATGAACCAACGTCCCTTTCGGAGTCCACATCATACCATTAGTGATGTGGCATTGGTAGGAGGGGGCGCCTATCCACAACCTGGGGAAATCTCACTTTCCCATAATGGAGTTCTATTTTTGGATGAACTTCCTGAATTTAAACGTGGGGTCTTGGAAGTAATGCGCCAACCCTTAGAGGATAGGGAGGTCACCATTTCCCGAGCACGGTTTACGGTGACCTATCCCAGTAGTTTTATGTTAGTAGCGAGTATGAACCCTAGTCCCAGTGGTTATTTTAATGATCCCGATGCTCCGGTAACTTCTTCTCCGGCCGAAATACAGCGGTATTTGAGCAAGGTATCGGGACCTTTGTTGGACCGTATAGATATTCATATAGAAGTAACACCAGTACCCTTTGAAAAGTTGTCAGAAGATCGTAAAGGTGAGGGAAGTGTTGAAATAAGAAAGCGTGTTACTTCGGCAAGGGAATTACAGACCTTAAGGTTCGACGGTTTGGAACATGTACACTACAATGCACAGATGAATACCAAACATATTCGGCAGTACTGCAAACTGGACGATGCCTCAAAATCCTTGTTGAAAAATGCCATGGAAAGGCTGAACCTTTCTGCCAGGGCATATGATAGGATACTCAAAGTGGCCAGAACCATTGCTGATCTGGACAATTCCCAGGAAATTGATGGCAATCATATCGGCGAAGCTATACAGTACAGATCACTGGATAGGGAAGGATGGCTGGGGTAAAATGCTGATCTATGCGTATGTATAATACTATTTAACAGTGAATTATGGAATTTTATTAAGCGACAATTGTATATTTAAGAACAACTAAATTAAAAATCACCTTATGACATCAAAAATGAAGCTAAAATCAATTTTATTGGCATTTCTCAGTATGAGTTTTGTTTTGACTTCTTGCAAGACCGAGAAAAAGGTTGAAGAAACAGCAAAACTTTCCATCGATTTTGAAAAATACGAATTGGATAATGGTTTGGATGTAGTCCTCCATCAAGATAAAAGTGATCCTATAGTATCCCTTGCCATCCAATATGGGGTTGGTTCCAATAGGGAAAAAACCGGACGTACGGGATTTGCGCATTTGTTTGAGCATATGTTGTTCCAAGAATCGGAGAATGTAGGTCAGGACCAGTTCTTCAAAAAAATACAAGATGCCGGGGGAACCCTTAACGGAGGGACTTGGAAAGACGGTACCGTTTACTACGAGGTAGTTCCAAAAAATGCTATGGAAATGATCATGTGGCTGGAAAGCGACCGTATGGGTTATTTGATCAATACTGTTACGGAATCGGCCTTTAACAATCAGCAGGAAGTAGTACAGAATGAAAAAAGACAGCGAGTGGATAACAATCCATATGGGCATACAGGCTGGGTGCTGGACAAAAATCTATATCCGGAAGGCCATCCCTACAATTGGCAAGTAATTGGGGAACTTGTAGATCTCCAAAATGCCACCGTTGAGGACGTAAAGGAATTTTATGACCGTTTTTATGGTCCCAATAATGCCACTTTGGTATTATCAGGAGATTTTGAAACTGAAGAAGCAAAAGCTTTGATCGAAAAATATTTTGGAGAAATCAAAAGACGTCAGGAAGTTGTACCTATGGCTCCACAACCTGTAACGCTAACAGAAACCAAGCGATTGTACCACGAGGACAATTTTGCGAAAACACCTCAGCTTAACATGGTTTGGCCAACACCACAACAGTATACGGAAGACGCCTATGCCCTTGATTTCTTGGGAGAAATTCTGGGCAACGGAAAAAAAGCACCCCTGTATAAAATTTTGGTTAAGGAAAAGGATCTAACATCTAGGACTACAGCCTATAATAATGCACAGGAACTGGCAGGGGAATTTCAAATTAGTATCACCGCCAACAATGACAAGAGCTTGAAAGATGTAGAAGCCGGAATTTTTGAAGCCTTTGCACTTTTTGAAAAAGAAGGAGTTTCAGAAAGGGACATTGAGCGTATCAAGGCCGGATTGGAAACCCAATTTTACAATGGTATCAGCAGCATCTTGGGGAAAGGATTCCAATTGGCTCAATACAATGTTTTTGCCGGTGATCCAGGGTTCATAGAACAGGATATAGAAAACATTAAGAAGGTCACCAAAGAGGATGTCCTTCGGGTATACAATACCTATATCAAAGACAAACCTTTTGTCATGACCAGTTTTGTGCCAAAGGGAAAAATGGAGTTGGTAGCAGAGAACTCTATAAAGGCCTCCGTAGTAGAGGAGGAGATTAAAGAGAATGTGACCAAGGTAGTTGAAGACAGCAAAGAAGAAATTGTAAAAACGCCATCAAAGATTAATCGATCCGTTGAGCCAAATCAGGGAACAGCTCCTGCCTTGTCCATTCCTACTACCTGGACTGCTGAGTTAAGCAATGGGATGGATGTTTATGGTATTGAACAGGATGAAATTCCTACCGTAAACTTTAGTCTTGTCATAGAGGGTGGACATTTGTTGGATGACAAAAGCAAAAACGGAGTGGCAAATCTGATGACCGATATTATGATGGAGGGCACAGCCACTAAAACTCCAGAGCAATTAGAGGAGGAAATCGAATTATTGGGAGCCTCCATTTACATGTACACCACCAAAGAGTCCATTGTTATAAGGGGTAACGCCTTAACAAGGAATTTTGGGAAAACAATGAAGCTAATTGAGGAAATAATTATGGAACCTCGTTGGGATCAGGAAGAATTTGCAAGAATTAAAACAAAGACCATCAATAGTATTAAAAGGAATGAGGCCGACCCAAATTCAGTTGCGGAAAAGGTGTACGATAAATTGTTATATGGGGATGAACATATTTTTGGTTACCCAATCAGTGGTACCGAGGCTTCCATACAAGCTATTACCATAGACGATTTGAAAGCGTTCTATACCCAAAACTTTTCACCATCCATTAGTAAATTCAATGTGGTGGGGAAAATAGATAAGGCAACAGTCCTTGAGAACCTTAAAGATCTGGAAGCAAAATGGGCAGCCAAAGATGTAAATATCCCAGAATTCCCATTGCCTAGCAAGAGAGACAAGGCGTCACTCTATTTTGTGGATATACCCAATGCAAAGCAGTCAGTAATTAATATTGGGTATCTGGCCCTCCCAAGAACCGATAAGGATTACTATCCTGCTGAGGTGATGAACTATAAACTCGGAGGTTCCTTTTCTGGAACTGTAAATCTGATTCTACGAGAAGAAAAAGGGTACACCTATGGCGCCAGATCAGGGTTCAATGGCGGTAAAGTGCCGGGAACATTTACAGCTTCGTCAAGCGTGCGGACCAATACAACTGGGGAGTCAGTTCAGATCTTTAAAAATGAGATTGCCAAATATAAAAATGGAATAACGGCCGAAGATCTGGAATTCACTAAAAATGCCCTGATCAAATCCAACGCCCGTCGTTTTGAAACA
Organism: Sediminicola sp. YIK13; assembly: GCF_001430825.1. Taxonomy (GTDB): domain Bacteria; phylum Bacteroidota; class Bacteroidia; order Flavobacteriales; family Flavobacteriaceae; genus Sediminicola. The sequence goes on from NZ_CP010535.1 coordinate 766,494, forward strand.
CAAAATTCCTTATTGGGAATGTTACAGGAAATGAGCAATTATAATTTGCCTAAAAATTATATCGAAGGCGAAGAACAGATTGTAAAAGGAATGACGTTGGAACAACACAAAGAGTTGGCGAATAAATATTTGGATGAGTCTAAAATGGCATATTTGGTGGTAGGTGATGCTGCAACCCAATTTGAACAGTTCGAAAAAATGGGGTTTGATGAAGTGTTGCTAGTGGACAAGGAAGGAAAGGAATTAAAGCCGATAAAAATTAAAATGTAAATATCAAAATAGATATGTTATAAAAAGGCACCCATCCAAGGGTGCCTTTTTTATTGAACAAACAAAATCCAACCAAGTAGTGGGTATAAAGATTAATAGTTACATTTGATATAGATGGACCATAGAATGCAAAAGATGCAAAAGGTATATAGAAAGAATGAAAAAGTAGTTTTTTTCTTCATAAGTAGGGCTTTATAAAGAAAACGATTTTTAATAATGAAGAATATTCTTACACTTTTAAAGGATCAAATATTCGTTAAGTGGTTGAATTATAAAATTTCGCATACTTCAGGTTAAAGAGCAAGTTCTAAATAATAGAAACATAGGATTAGTATAGGGACTCAAAATTGCTGGAAAGGGTACAAATTGTTTTTAGAAAATTCAATTAGTAAGAAACTATGCTATTTAAACATTCAAAGTAAGGACGAAAGATGATTTTTAAGACAGAATTAAAGAAAAAATGATTATTGGAAAGGGAGTATTATAAAGTCACGTTAATAATGTAGGATGCGACTAAGAGTTCTCATCCCTTATTTCTTGTGCAAAAACATCTTTAAAAATATAAATAGTAATTAAAAACACCCCCAATGTCAAAAGGGCAAGGGCATAGTCCCATTCTAAAAGCATAAAGAACCCTCCAGACATAATGGCTATGCTACCAAATACCATGATCAAGTTCCAAATGATAAGACTTGTATTCAATTTGTTGCTTTTATTTTCTTTGGAAAAGTAAGCAGTTCCTTCCAAGATGGCCCAAAGGATCAAGGAAATCACCAGTATGATTTGCGTATAAAGAGCGAAAGGCAAGTGGTAAATCTGTATCAGTCCATTGATCGACCAGAAAGAAATGAGTATTAATTTATTGTAGGCGAGAAAAGTTTTTTTTGGTTTGTTCCAAAATCGCAATGCATAGAGTGCCAATATACTTACAAAAGCTGCGGTAAGTATAGTAGAAGCCAATTGCCAATGTAGCATTTTAAAAATGAATCCCACTAGTAGAAAGCACATGGAAACTCTCAAGGGAATACTCAGAATTTTTTTATCGCTCTCCATCACTATTGGTTTTATCGGTTAACTCATATTGCCTTAATATTGGCCTTTAATCCTTCCATGATACCCAAGATGTTGTTCACCGTTTCGTTCAAGTAATATTTTATGACAACATGGGGAATACGTATGGTTGTAAATCCATTTTTAAATGAATGCATGGCCTCTTCCAAATCATTAATTGCCTGCTCATGGGTTATCATACTATATTCTGTATCTATCTCTATATTGAGTTTTACCCTAGATATAGCTACATCTACGGATTTTTTACCATCCCACCATTCCAACATGGGATGCACTCCTGCATTTTTAAGGCCATAATATAATTGTACGGCTTCCACCGGGGTATTGTTTTTATGGATGAGCTTTTTTAACTGAACAAAGTGCTTATCGCAAAGTTCAACTCCTAAGATGTCCATGGAATTTTTATGGTCTATATAACTCAGTTCTTTTTTACATTGTAAGCAAGTCATTAAAGTAGGTCAATTAAGGTTCGGGATTATTATAACCGTAATATTTTAGGAATATTATCTTGTAATGTCAACTTTTAGATGAACTGCAAACTTTTAGACGAACTACACTGTAATTGGTCATTTAAAGACTGTTTTTTACGCTGGTGAACGATATAGAAAAACAATATATTAGAGTGAAACTCTTCTAGAACCATGTCCTGTTCAAGAAAATGCACCTATTTCCCAATTTTAGATTCAAGGTATTATATGTACATTTAGTTTTTCTATAAAATAAATGTTCCCCCATGAAGTGTAAATGTACATTGTGCCTAATCTTTATAGCGTTATTTTTAAGTTGCAAAGAGGATCCTAAGCCTAAACTTCAGGAATCACCTATTTCCAAGAGCCCTATTTTAACTTTATCTGAGGCCAATATGCTGGCAGAACTGCCTTTGACTTGTTTAGAGGTCGAATACCCGAATAAACTTGGGCAAACCTTGAACGATTCAACGCATTTGAGAAGTCCAAAATCTTTACATCCCGCTTTCTTTGGGTGTTTTGACTGGCATTCGTCCGTGCACGGACATTGGTCCCTTGTTTCTTTGCTAAAACAATTTCCAGACCTTGGAAAGGCAGGGGTTATTCGTGAAAAACTAACGGAATCGTTATCGCAAGAAAACATAGCACAAGAAATGGCCTATTTTGAGATGACTGGGAACATTTCTTTTGAACGCACCTATGGTTGGGCCTGGGTATTGAAACTTTCGGAAGAATTACATACTTGGGACGATCCCATGGCAAAGGAATTGGAATATAACCTGGAGCCACTTACGAGATTCATTGTAGCATCTTATGAATCCTTTTTGCCAAAATTAATTTATCCTATTAGAGTAGGTGAGCATTCCAATACAGCTTTTGGACTTTCCCTCGCTTGGGACTATGCAGTTGCTGTCAATGATGTGTTATTGATGAAATCGATCAAAGATGCTGTAGACCGCTTTTATACTAATGATAAGGGCTGTCCCATGGAGTGGGAACCAAGTGGATACGATTTCCTTTCCCCTTGCCTGGAGGAAATTAATTTGGTGCGCAAAGTGTATGCCAAGGAAGCCTTCAAGAAATGGTTGGATACTTTTATGCCTCAGTTAAAAGACCCTGATTTTTGGTTGGAACCGGGTAAAGTAGCAGATAGGACCGACGGGAAACTGGTGCATTTGGATGGACTTAATTTTAGCAGGGCTTGGTGTTTATATGGAATTGCCGAAACACTGCCCGAATATGAACATTTAAAAAATATAGCAAATACCCATATCAACTATTCCCTGCCCAAAATAGTGGACGATAATTATGAGGGTACACATTGGTTGGGAACTTTTGCCCTGTACTCATTAAATAAAACCAAGTAATATGTTTAAAAAAATTGGTCCAGGTGTTTTGGTTGCCGCAGCATTTATTGGTCCGGGTACGGTTACAGCTTGCACGTTGGCAGGGGTGCAATTTGGTTTTACCTTGTTATGGGCCATGTTACTTTCCGTAATAGCCACCATTGTACTTCAGGAAATGTCGGCCAGATTGGGAATTATTACCCAAAAAGGCCTTGCGGACGTCATTAAAGAACAAATACAAATACCATTATTTCGAAATTTGGTTATCGGGATAATCTTGGGGGCCATTGTCATTGGAAACACCGCTTACGAAGGAGGGAATATAGGTGGGGCCACCTTAGGGTTAGAAGCTATTTTTGGAAGGGAATACGTCACCTTCTATCCCTTTATCATAGGGGCTATTGCATTTTCAATTCTGTATTTGGGAAATTATAAAATGTTGGAAAAGGTTTTGGTCACCTTGGTCATCGTGATGAGCCTTTCCTTTTTATTGACCGCAATCATCACCAAACCCAATATTCTTGAGGTCTTCCAGGGTATGCTTGTACCCACTATGCCAGAGAATAGTATATTTACCGTAATAGCGTTGGTAGGGACCACCGTAGTCCCGTATAATCTTTTTTTGCATGCTTCGTTGGTCAGTGAAAAATGGAAAACCAAGGAAGATTTGAAAACAGCCAGAAAGGATACCTTTATATCAATTACTTTGGGAGGAATGGTATCCATGGCCATTATCATAGCAGCTACTACTATTCCCAAAGGCGATATTTCTTCTGTTTTGGATTTGGCAAAAGGTTTGGAGCCATTGTATGGCAACGGGGCCAGGTATTTTATGGGAATAGGCTTGTTTGCTGCCGGTATTACTTCGGCAATTACCGCACCCTTGGCAGCAGCTTATGTGGTGAATAGCTGTTTTGGATGGAAAGCTGGCTTAAAAGACCTAAAATTTAAACTGGTGTGGATGACCATAATAATTTTAGGCGTCCTTTCATTGACCTTCGGTATTACCCCGATAGAAATTATACAATTCGCACAGGTAACCAATGGACTTTTATTACCTGTAATAGCCATCTTTTTAGTGTGGGTGGCCAATAAGGTAGCCATCATGGGATCCTACAAAAATTCAACTGCACAAAATGTACTTGCTATTTTTATAATTTTATTGGTTATACTTTTGGGAATGAAAAGTATTTTGAAGGTAGCTGGACTTTTTTAGATGGAAATGAAATTTATAGATATCAATTGTGACGTTGGGGAAGGAATAGGAAACGAAGAAGCTCTGTTTCCTTTTATAACCTCATGTAATATAGCATGTGGTGGTCATGCTGGGAATGAGCAGATCATGAATGAAATAGTGGTTTTAGCAAAAAAGCACCAAGTGAAAATTGGGGCCCACCCCTCGTATCCCGACAAAGATAATTTTGGACGAGTATCCATGTCCATACCTATTGAAGCTTTAAAAAGCTCCATTAGAGAACAAGTAACTGCCTTGGTTTCTATTTTGGAAACCCAAGGGTTGCACTTGCATCACATAAAAGCGCATGGGGCCTTATATAATGATATCGCCAAGGACAGAGCTTTGGCTTCTTTTTTCCTTGAAGCCGTAGAGCCGTTTAAGGAAGGGGTTTACCTATATGTGCCCTTTGAATCTGTTTTAGAGGAGGAAGCATTAAAGCGTGACTTTAAGACAATGGTGGAGGCATTTGGAGACCGAAATTATAATCCAGACCTTACATTGGTTTCAAGAAATTCCCCCAATGCTATTATCCAAGATCCCAAGGAAGTCTTGGATCATATTACGGAAATGGTTAAAAATAAAAGGGTTAAGACCTTGGAAGGGATAGCTCAAAATATTACAGCAGAAACCTATTGTATTCATGGAGATACCCCATCAGCATTACAAATATTAACGTATCTTTCAGAAGAATTGCCCAAACAACAGATCTATTTAAAAAAGTGAGCCCTTATATAATTTCTATTCGCCCTTTTGGGGATTTTGCCGTACTCGTTGAGTGGCCCAATATAGTTGAAGAGCAAATCTTGAACGATATCCTTGATTTTATTCACCATTTAAAAACCAATCACCTTAATGAAAAGGAATGGGAAATGGTCCCAGCCTATAATTCCCTGGCTCTTATTCATCGAGCAGGAAAAATAGAATATAAGACCTTCAGTAAAGAACTAAAAGAATGGTATTCCCAAAAATCAGGGGACTATGCAATAGAAAAATACCTTTGGGAACTACCAGTTTGTTATGAAGGGGATTTTGCGGTTGATTTGATGGAGGTAGCCGAAAAATTGGGCATGTCTCCGAAGGAAATCATTTCCTTGCATACAAAACATATTTACACGGTTTATGGCATTGGTTTTCTCCCAGGATTTATGTATTTGGGAGGATTGCCCCAATCCTTGGAAATTGTCAGAAGAGAAACCCCTAGGTTAAAAGTGGAACAAGGATCAGTTGGGCTCGCCGGAAAACAGACAGGGATTTATCCTCAAGAATCACCGGGAGGCTGGAACATTATCGGGAATTGTCCCGTTCCCTTGTTCAATAAGGATAATGAAAACCCTTGTTTTGTAAATGTTGGGGATAAAATTAAATTTTATTCCATCACCAAGGGAGAGCATGACCTGCTAAAATTACAAGGAGAAGTGGGAATTTATAAATTGAAAAAAACTAAGGTGGATGCTTAAGGTTATAAAGTCTGGTTTTTTTACAACAGTACAGGATACTGGCAGGTTCAACTATAGGAACAAAGGGGTGCCCATTAGTGGGGTCATGGACTCTTTTTCCTATGCCATTGTAAATATGCTGTTGGAGAATGATAAAAAGGCGGCAGTATTGGAAATTACCATGACCGGCCCAACATTGGAATTTGAGTTGGACACCTACATTGTTGCTGGGGGGGCAGAATTACCTATGAGCTTGAATGGCCAAACCATAAAAAATTTCAAGGTTCATAAGATTCAGGCTGGGGATATTGTTTCCTTTGGGAAACTGGACCATGGAATGAGGTCTTATTTGGCAATAAAAGAAGGTTTTAAAACACCTATTGTTCTTGGTAGCCGTTCCTACTATAAACCCTTGACCAAATCTTCTCGTATAAAGGAATATGATCAGTTACCATACGATGAATGCAAAAACTTTACCCCTAAATTACAAGAATTAAAAACACATTCTCTCCTTAAAGAAACAGTATTGGAGGTTTTTGAAGGACCAGAATACAGGTTGTTGACAGAGCAACAAAAGAAGACTTTGTTTGGGAATGATTTTACCGTTGCCAAAGAAAATAACCGAATGGCCTATCAGCTAAACGAAACCATAGATGGGCACGGAATCTCAATGCTTACATCAGCAACCCTTCCCGGAACAGTACAGCTGACCCCTTCCGGAAAAGTGATCATTTTGATGAAAGACGGTCAAACTACTGGAGGGTATCCTCGAATTTTACAGCTTTCAGAAAAATCTATTTCCATACTTGCACAAAAACGATATTTGGATGAGTTATCCTTTCAACTGATATAATCCTATAAACAATAGTGGAATTCCTTGAACAGATCTATACGTTAATATTTGTATATCTCGAAGTTTTCAAAGGTACCTGATCAAAACCATAAATTCTTAAAAAAGCTCTTCTACAGCAGATTCTTTAATTTTTTGGCAAATTTGATGGGCAATGAATAAGGGGGGTACCTAAAAGGAACATCCAACCAGGTTGCCCTATGCACAATGGGTTTGTGATGTGTGAAGAGTTCAAAGGTGGTTTTTCCATGGTAGGCCCCTATACCACTGCCACCAACGCCACCAAACGGTAACTTCTTATTGGCCACTTGTATGATCGTATCATTTATTGCACCCCCTCCAAAACTATATTTTCGGATAATCTTATTTTGAAATGTTTTGTTGTTCGAAAAAACATAGGTAGCCAATGGCTTGCCGTACTTATTTACCACCTTATGGATATCATCTTCAGTTTCATAGGAGAGAATGGGTAGGATGGGCCCAAATATTTCTCCATACATCAATTTGCTGTCCAAGTGTGGCTCGTCAACCAAAGTAATGGAGATGTAATTATCCTTCGAATCTGTTTCACCTCCGAAGAGAATAGTTTCCCCAACAAGCATATCCTTTAGATTATTGAAATGGGCAGCGCTTACCGTTCGGGCATAATCTGAAGAGTTTTTTAAATTTTTTCCGTATGCAGCCTCGATCATTTTGACTAAAGATTGTATAAACGCCTCTTTAATTGATTTATGGACCAAAATATAATCCGGGGCTATGCAGGTTTGCCCGGCATTTAAAAACTTTCCCCAGCAAATTCTTTTTGCCGCAAGGTCCAATGAACCTGTCTCATCAACAATACAAGGGTTTTTGCCTCCTAGTTCCAAAGTAACGGGAGTCAGATGTTTGGCCGCGCTTTCATATACAATTTGTCCGACCCGGGTGCTTCCCGTAAAAAAGATATAATCCCACCTTTCTTTTAAAAGATCTTGGGATGCCTCAACACCACCTTCAATGACCGTCACATGTTCTTTTGCAAAAACAGCAGTTATAATATTCTGAATGATTTTTGAGGTGTTAGGGGTTACTTCGGACGGTTTTAGCACCACAGTATTCCCTGCGGCCACAGCTCCTACCAATGGCAAAAGGGCCAACTGAAAAGGGTAGTTCCAAGGAGCAATGATGAGGACGGAACCATAGGGTTCCTTGTATATTTTATCGGTGGAAGGGAAGTTCAACCACGAAGAGGAAACACTTTTTGGTCGTGCCCAAGAATTTAGTTTTTTTAATACCAATTTTAATTCTGCCAAAACAAATTGCGTTTCGGTGGCCAGCGTTTCAAAATGGGGTTTTTTAAAATCAGCATAAATAGCATCGCAAATAGCATCTTCACGTTCTATAATCTCTTTTTGGAGTCTTTCCAGTGCTTCTCTTCTAAAAGTAAGATCTTTGGTTTCCTGGGTTAGAAAAAAATTACGTTGTGCTTGTACGTTTTTAGAAATTGTAGTGTTCATATCAAAATTTAATAAAACTTAGGGCCTTATCTTGTACAGATAAAAATAGCATTACAAGCTAATCAAAAAAATCAATTCCAAGCAGAACAGCAAGGGCTGTATTGTTTCAATTTATACATCATATCTAATGTAATGGCCTTATTTTGTATAATCTACAATAGTAAGTGTATAATGAAATTGTTGGATATGATAAGAATTACTATATTAACAATTTGATAATCAAGATATTAACTCCTTTATGGGGTAGTTGGATTTGAACCGATGAACTTTGTTAAAAGTTTGGGGTATATGAAACATTTATCTTTGAATGATAGAAGATTTACAAAAGAATTTAAGAATAGCAATATAAAGTTTAATGGAGCTCAACAAATACAGTAAGAACGTAACACAAGATCCTACCCAACCTGCTGCCCAAGCCATGTTACACGCCATCGGTCTTACCGATGCCGACCTGGCGAAACCACTTATCGGAATTGGAAGTACAGGATATGAGGGAAATCCTTGTAACATGCATTTAAATGATTTGTCCAAACATGTAAAAGACGGTGTAAATGCAGGGGGTGCTGTTGGCTTAATATTCAATACCATTGGCGTAAGTGATGGTATCTCCATGGGAACCTATGGGATGCGTTATTCTTTGCCTTCAAGAGATATTATTGCAGATTCCATGGAAACTGTAGTACAGGCTATGAACTATGATGGTTTGGTAACCGTAGTTGGCTGTGATAAAAATATGCCAGGAGCACTAATGGCAATGATAAGGCTTGATAGACCTTCTCTATTGGTTTATGGGGGTACTATCGCATCGGGCTGTCTCAATGGAAAAAAATTAGATGTCGTTTCTGCTTTTGAAGCTTGGGGGGAAAAGGTTGCAGGCACCATGAATGAAGAAGACTATAAAAGTGTCATCCACAATGCCTGTCCTGGTGCTGGAGCCTGTGGTGGAATGTATACTGCAAATACCATGGCCTCTGCCATAGAGGCATTGGGAATGGCCATGCCCTATAACTCTTCCAATCCGGCAACCGGAAAAGAGAAGAAGGATGACTGTGTCAATTCAGGGAAGGCCTTACAGAATTTATTGGAAAAGGATATTAAGCCCAGTGATATTATCACAAGGAAGTCTTTCGAGAATGCGATCCGTTTGGTTACTGTTCTTGGGGGATCCACGAATGCGGTACTACACTTTTTGGCAATAGCCAAGGCCGCAGAGATAGAATTTACGTTGGACGATTTCCAAAAAATTAGTGATACCACACCATTTTTGGCCGATCTAAAGCCAAGTGGAAAGTATTTAATGGAAGATGTGCACAGGGTAGGTGGTACCCCGGCAGTAATGAAGTTTATGCTTGAAAATGGGATGCTACATGGCGATTGCTTAACCGTCACTGGGAAAACAGTGGCTGAAAATCTCGCGGAAGTACCAAGCCTGTCAGATGGTCAAGATGTGGTAAGGCCATTGGATAACCCAATTAAGGCAACAGGACATATCCGAATATTGTACGGCAACCTTGCAGAAGAAGGATCCGTTGCAAAAATAACTGGGAAAGAAGGAGTATATTTTTCTGGCCCGGCCAAAGTATATGATGGCGAATTTTTGGCCAATGATGGAATACGAAAGGGAGAGGTGAAAAAAGGAAATGTTGTGGTTATCCGTTACGAGGGACCAAAAGGTGGACCAGGAATGCCAGAGATGTTGAAGCCTACAGCGGCCATTATGGGCGTTGGTCTTGGGAAGGATGTTGCTTTGATCACGGACGGTAGATTTTCAGGTGGTACCCATGGTTTTGTTGTGGGACACGTGGCACCGGAGGCGCAAGATGGAGGAACTATTGGCCTTTTGGAAGATGGGGATATCGTTACCATTGATGCTGAAAAGAATAGTATTAGTGTAGACCTATCGGATGATGAAATCCAAGCCAGAAAGGCAAAATGGCAACAACCACCTTTAAAAGTGAGTAAAGGAAGTTTATACAAATATGCAAAAATGGTTTCATCTGCCTCCCAAGGTTGTGTTACCGACGAATTTTAAAAAGGATCACTCCTATATTATGCAGTATATGGCATTCAAAGGGATGTTGGGTTCTGTAAAATGGATTTGAGAAAATAGTGTTTAATTAATAACGCCCTTGACCCCTCAGCTGAAAAGAGGGATGGGATAAGGCCTATGGAAACAGTAAAAGAGAAAAAGACGGCAGTGCAGAAGAAGGCTACCATTAAAATAAGCGGAGCTGAAGCCATAATACATTGTTTGTTGGCAGAAGGTGTGGATTTGATCTACGGATACCCTGGAGGTGCCATTATGCCCGTTTATGATGAACTATATAAGTTTCAGGATAGATTGACCCACATTCTCACCCGTCATGAGCAGGGGGCCACCCATGCTGCGCAAGGATATGCCAGGGTTTCTGGGAAAGTAGGGGTAGCCATGGCCACCTCAGGTCCAGGAGCCACAAATTTGGTCACAGGTTTGGCAGATGCACAAATAGATTCAACTCCAATGGTCTGTATTACAGGACAGGTTGCACGACATTTATTGGGTTCCGATGCTTTCCAGGAGACCGATATCATTGGAATTTCTACCCCGGTGACCAAATGGAATTATCAGGTGACCGAAGCATCCGAAATCCCGGAAATACTGGCCAAAGCTTTTTATATAGCTAAATCAGGTCGCCCTGGGCCTGTACTTATCGATATCACAAAAAATGCCCAGTTTGACGAATTGGATTTTAGCTATGAACCCTGTAAAGCGGTTAGGAGCTATAATCCGTTTCCAAAACCTAAAATGAAGGACATAGAGGCTGCAGCTAAAATGATCAATGAGGCAAAAAAACCGTATATCATATTTGGTCAAGGGGTCATTTTAGGGCAAGCAGAGGAGCAATTGAAGGAATTGGTAGAAAAGGCAGGTATTCCTGCGGCTTGGACCATTTTGGGGCTTTCCGCAATGGATACAGCTCATCCTCTGAACGTAGGAATGGTGGGCATGCATGGTAATTATGGCCCAAATGTACTTACTAATGAATGTGATCTTTTGGTAGCCATAGGAATGCGTTTCGATGATAGGGTTACAGGAAATTTACAAACCTATGCCAAACAGGCCAAAGTTATTCACTTCGAAATTGATCCTGCGGAAATAAATAAAAACGTAAAAGCCGATATAGGAGTTTTGGGCAATGCAAAAGAAAGCTTAGAGCTATTATTACCGTTGATTAAGAAGAACTCACATGAATCTTGGCATCAGGAATTCAAGAATAAATATCAAATAGAATTTGATACGGTCATCAATAAGGATATCCATCCTACAAAAGAGGGATTGACCATGGGTGAGGTCATCGAACAGATCAATATAGCCTCCAATCATAAGGCCGTTATTGTATCCGACGTTGGGCAGCATCAAATGATAGCTTGTAGGTACGCAAAATTCAAACAATCGAAAAGTAATATTACCTCCGGAGGCCTTGGTACTATGGGCTTCGCCCTACCTGCGGCAATTGGTGCCAAAATGGGGGCTATGGACAGGGAAGTGGTTGCTATTATCGGTGATGGCGGATATCAAATGACCATTCAGGAATTGGGAACTATTTTTCAAAATAAAACTCCTGTTAAAATTGTGGTACTGAACAACGAGCATTTGGGCATGGTACGCCAATGGCAGGAACTCTTTTTTGAAAAGAGATATGCATCAACTGTGATGACCAATCCAGATTTTGTAAAGATTGCTGAAGGATATGATATCAAAGCAAAAAGAGTGACAGAACGCAAGGATCTAGCCGCCGTTGTTGCAGAAATGATGGCATCAAAAGACGCCTTTTTCTTGGAAGTTAAAGTTGAACAAGAGGATAACGTATTTCCGATGATTCCAACAGGTGCCTCGGTTTCAGATATCAGACTGAAATAGGGCAAAGGGTCGAATAAATTATTGTAGGGATTTCATTAGAAGGATTAAGAAATAGAGCATGGAAAAAGAGTGGTTCACCATATCGGTATATTCAGAAAACAATGTTGGATTGTTGAATAGGATATCTGGAATATTTTTAAAAAGACACATCAATATTGAGGGGTTAAATGTCTCAAAATCAGAAATTGAAGGAATTTCAAAATTCACTATAGTGGTATTTACTACCCAGGAATGGGTGCGTAAAATTGTGGGACAGATCGAAAAGCAGATCGAAGTCATAAGGGCTTTTTACCACACCGATGAGGAAACTATTTATCAAGAGTCGGCCTTATTTAAAATAGCCTCCAATTTACTGTTCGATGAACGACAGATACAAAACATAATTAAGGACAACAACGCGCAGATCGTAACCGTGTCCAGGGACTTTTTTGTAGTGGCAAAATCAGGTAGACGTCCCGAAGTAAACGAAATGTACAGCCAGTTAAAACCTTATGGTATCATGCAGTTTGTCCGTTCAGGAAGAATTGCAGTATCCAAAGCGGAAATGCAGATTTCTGCCTTATTGGAGGAATTTCAAACAACAAATAAATAATCAATAAATAGCTCCCCGATTTTTATCGGGATTAAAAACGAATTCAGAAAATGGCAAATTATTTTAATACACTATCCTTAAGAGAACAACTGACCCAATTGGGTAAATGTAGGTTTATGCAAGCCGCAGAATTTTCAGATGGTGTATCCGCCTTAAAAGGAAAAAAGATTGTAATTGTAGGTTGCGGGGCCCAAGGCCTCAACCAAGGTTTGAATATGAGGGACTCAGGAATGGATATTTCCTATACCCTTAGAGCAGCAGCTATCAAAGAACAACGCCAATCGTATAAAAATGCCAAAGAAAATGGCTTTAATGTTGGGACCTATGAAGAATTGGTGCCTACTGCCGATGTAGTGATAAACCTTACCCCGGATAAGCAACATACCAGCGTAGTTTCTGCTGTAATGCCCCTTATGAAAAAAGGAGCGACATTATCTTATTCCCATGGTTTTAACATCGTGGAAGAAGGGATGCAGATCCGTGAGGACCTTACTGTAATTATGGTTGCGCCAAAGTGCCCAGGATCGGAAGTTCGCGAAGAGTATAAAAGAGGCTTTGGAGTGCCAACCTTGATTGCGGTGCATCCAAACAATGATCCAGAGGGCAAAGGCTTGGCTCAGGCTAAAGCTTATGCGGTAGCAACAGGAGGACATAAGGCAGGAGTTTTGGAGTCTTCTTTTGTGGCAGAGGTGAAATCGGATTTAATGGGGGAACAAACCATTTTATGTGGGTTGTTGCAAACGGGATCTATTTTATGTTTCGATAAAATGGTTGAAAAGGGCATTGATAAAGGGTATGCCTCAAAATTGATACAATACGGTTGGGAAACTGTTACCGAGGGCTTAAAATATGGTGGAATTACCAATATGATGGACCGCTTGTCCAACCCGGCAAAAATAAAGGCCTTTGAACTTTCAGAAGAACTAAAGGAAATTATGCGTCCCTTGTTCAATAAGCATATGGACGATATTATGAGCGGACATTTTTCCAAAACCATGATGGAAGATTGGGCCAATGACGATAAAAACTTACATACTTGGAGGGCTGCAACGGGTGAAACAGCTTTTGAAAAGACTCCTGCTGGATCTGATAAAATTACCGAACAGGATTTCTATGACCATGGCGTATTGATGGTGGCAATGGTTAGAGCGGGTGTAGAATTGGCATTTGAGGCAATGACGGCTTCAGGTATTATAGCGGAGTCCGCGTATTATGAGTCGTTGCATGAAACTCCTCTAATAGCCAATACCATAGCCAGAAAGAAATTGTTTGAAATGAACCGTGTAATTTCTGATACTGCAGAATATGGCTGCTATTTGTTCGACCATGCTTGTAAGCCATTGTTGAAGGACTTTATGACAAAGATTGATACTGATGTAATCGGTAAGAATTATGGCGAAGGTAAGGGCAATGGAGTGGATAATGCAAAATTGATTGCAGTGAACAAGGCTTTGAGAAACCATCCTGTTGAAGTGGTAGGTAACCGTTTACGTGCCTCGATGACAGCGATGAAACGTATCGTTTAAGTTAGATAAAATTAGTTGTACACCATTTCGCAGTCGGGAACTTAATACGTATATTAAGACAACCCGACTGCGATTCATTATATCCATATCCAAGGGCTATGGAAAGCTAAAAATTATGACAAAAACTGTATCTACATATTTTCCTAAAATTGAGGATATAAAAAGGGCAGCCAAAGTGATTAGGCAAGTGGCCGATATTACCCCTTTGACCCAAAGTATCAGGTATTCCAAGCAGTTTGAAGCAAATATTTTGCTCAAGCGGGAGGATCTTCATAGGGTAAGGTCTTACAAAATCAGAGGGGCCTTCAATAAAATAAGCTCACTCTCAAAAGAAGAGCTGGCCAAAGGAGTAGTTTGCGCCAGTGCGGGAAATCATGCTCAGGGTGTGGCCTTTGCCTGTAATTATTTGGGGATTCATGGTACGGTTTATATGCCTTCGGTAACACCAAAACAGAAAGTGGAACAGACAAAAATGTTTGGTGGAGAATGGGTAACCGTCATCTTGGTAGGGGATACATTTGACGATTCCTCAAAAGCAGCAAAGAAAGCCTGTCAAGAACAAGGGAAGACCTTTGTACATCCTTTTGATGATCCTAAGACGATTGAGGGGCAGGGTACTGTTGGATTGGAGATTTTGGATCAGACTAATCTTCCTATCGATTATGTTTTTGTAGCCATTGGAGGGGGAGGTTTGGCATCAGGGTTAATTGGGGTTTTCAATGCCCTGTCCCCGAATACCAAGATCATTGGAGTAGAGCCAGAAGGGGCACCCTCCATGAAAACATCCATAGAAAAAGGAGTTAATACAGAGTTGAGGGAGATTGATAAATTTGTGGACGGAGCAGCGGTACAACGCGTAGGCGACTACACTTTTGCCATTTGCAAAGACCATCTCAACGACATGATCACCATCCCGGAGGGAAAAGTCTGCCAGACCATTTTGGACCTCTACAATAGGGATGCTATTGTAGTGGAGCCAGCAGGAGCATTGACAATTGCAGCCTTGGACTATTTTAAGGATGATATAAAAGACAAAAATGTGGTATGTATTGTCGGCGGTAGTAATAACGATATAACCCGTACGGCTGAGATTAAGGAGAGGGCTCTATTATATGGAAAATTGAAGCATTACTTTATTGTGAGATTTCCGCAAAGACCAGGTGCTTTAAAACAATTTGTAGCAGAAATATTAGGCCCCGATGATGATATCACCCATTTTGAGTATTCCAAGAAATCCAGTAAAGAAAATGCCCCTGCAATTGTCGGCATTGAATTGAAAAGTCCAGATGATTTGGAGCCCCTTATTTCACGAATGAAGGACAAGAATTTTTTTGGAGAGTATCTCAATGACAAACCGGACCTCTTTCAATACTTAATTTAAATACTATTTATGGCCGTTTTGTGAATTGGGACAACCTCAATCGTTTTCGGTGTGTTTCGATAAAAAGTATTGGATTGTATCGTAAAATTTAAAAATGTATTTTCTTAACTTCGTTGGGCAGCGGAGTCAATATTCCCTGATATTTTTATTAAAATTTTAGCAATTATGAGCAAAAAATCAAATATACCAGCTGAATTTGAAATTACCAATGTGATCCATCACAATACCTATTTGGTAGATGGAGAGCTTAAGAAATGGGAAGGAAATTCCACCGAGGTATACTCCACCATATCATCAACGGAGGCCTATAAACCTACCTTATTGGGAAGTATTCCCGATATGGACGAAAAATCGGCCCTAGATGCCTTGGGGGGTGCGTTGAAAGCCTATAACCAAGGGCAAGGTGCATGGCCTACCATGAGGATCAGTGATCGAATTGAGTGTATGGAGAAGTTCGTCAAGAAAATGGAGGCGAAAAGAAATGAGGTCGTGAAATTGCTGATGTGGGAAATAGGCAAATCCCTGCCAGATTCTGAAAAGGAGTTCGATCGTACCGTAGATTACATTTACGACACCATAGAGGATTATAAGCAGTTGGACAGGGATGCTGCGAAATTTAAAAAGCACGATGGGGTTTATGCCCATATCCGCAGGGGTCCATTGGGAGTGGTTCTTTGTCTGGGACCTTACAATTATCCGCTGAACGAAACCTTCGCCCTATTAATCCCTGCCATTATCATGGGGAACACCACTATTTTTAAACCAGCAAAACACGGGGTCTTGTTAATTACTCCCTTATTGGAAGCTTTTAGATCCAGTTTTCCAAAAGGGGTTGTCAATATTATTTTTGGTAGGGGAAGAACAGTGGCAAGCCCGATCATGAAAACGGGAAAAGTAGATGTACTTGCCTTGATCGGGAACAGTAAATCTGCCAATGCACTGCAAGAACAACACCCTAAAAGCAATAGATTGCGATTGGTCTTGGGCCTAGAGGCCAAAAATCCGGCTATTATCCTTCCTGACGCCGATATGGACCTTACAATAGATGAATGTATAGCAGGAACATTATCCTTCAATGGACAGCGTTGTACAGCCTTAAAAGTGGTTTATGTGCATGAGGATATACAGGAAGAGTTCAATAAACGCTTTGCTGAAAGGGTAGATGCCCTGAAGTTTGGCAATCCGTGGGAGAATGGCGTAAAGCTAACCCCCTTACCGGAACCTGGAAAACCAGCCTATATTCAAGAATTGATAGACGATGCACTTTCTAAGGGCGCAAAAATAATAAACAAAAAAGGCGGTAAGCATTCCGATAATTATATTTGGCCTGCGGTATTGTACCCGGTTACAAAAGATATGAGGGTATATCAGGAAGAACAGTTTGGACCTGTGATACCCATACTTTCATTTAAGGATATTGAAGAGCCCTTGGATGACATGGCGGCCTCAAATTATGGGCAACAGGTAAGTTTGTTCGGGAAGGATGTATATGCCTTGGCTCCCCTGATAGATACCTTGGTAAATTTGGTGTGCAGGGTCAATTTGAACAGCTCCTGTCAGCGTGGACCGGATGTGTACCCTTTTACAGGGCGTAAAGATTCTGCACAGGCTACCCTGAGTGTACATGACGCACTGCGTTCGTTCTCCATACGTACTTTTGTGGCCAGCAAGGACAATGCCCTGAACAATGAAATCCTCGAAAAACTATTGGATTCCAAGCTATCAAATTTTATAAGTACGGACTATATACTTTAAAAAATCACTATGGAAAACAGAACGGTATTGTATCGTATAAATTTTTGGTCTTTACCGGTTTGTTTTTTAATGGTTCTATTATTTATAGGCTGTAAAAAAGGCAATGTTGATTCGAGTTTTGCTGATATACTTGCCAATACTACACATATTGAAGGTAAGTCAGTATACCTAAATTCACCTTATGTAACTGCTGGCAACAGAGTTTATATGGTAGGTCATCAAGATGGTACTTTTCCTGAAATTGGATGGCATATCAAAGGGGAAATGGGCGGTATCTGGAATCATCCCATAAAATTGATGGATGGTTTTCAGGTGGATCTTTATTTGGGTAATGACGCCCACACTCTGGATAGTGCCCATACCTTCGTAAACTACCCTTTTGCCAATAAGCATATGTATTCGGTTCCAAATAAGGGGATAGAAATAGATAGATGGCAATTTGTACCAGATGATAAGGAAGGGATCAGTATTCAATTTGTGGTAAAAAACACCTCAAACGAACCCCGGGACCTAAAACTTAAATTTATAGGGAGCACTGATCTTAGTCCTACATGGTTAGGGGAGCGCACTCAAATGGTCGATGGTTTGGATAAGGCAAACTATGATTCAAATTTGGACGTTTGGATAGCTCAGGATGAAAATAATCCATGGAACGTCGTTTTTGGAGCTGATAAAAAATCTGTAGAACATAAGGAAGAAAATTACGCTTATGCTGGAAAAGGCAAAGCTGCCTCATTGACCTATCCTGCCAGTATTTCGGGCCATGGGGAATGGATAATTACGTTTACGGTGGCCGGATCCTACAAATCAAAAGAGGCCGCAATTGAGAACTACTGGAATATCAAAGGGAATCCCCATGAAGATTTAGCGAAGAAAAAAGAACGTTACCTGCAATTGGCCAATAATTCCAAACTGACAATTCCCGATCAAAATGTACAACAAACCTTTGAATGGCTGAAGTACAATTCGGATTGGTTGGTAAGAACAGTCCCTGAAATAGGTACAGGTATAACCGCAGGTATTCCGGATTATCCTTGGTGGTTTGGGGTGGACAGTGAGTATGCCCTGAAAGGCAATATGGCCATTGGACAGACTGATGTAGTGGAAAAAACAATCAGCTTATTGGACAGCATGTCCACTGTGGTCAATGGAAACGGTAGGATCATCCATGAAATGTCTACCAATGGTGCGGTGTTCAACAAGGGCAATATCAATGAAACACCACAGTTCACTTCGTTGATTTGGGAAACCTATTTATGGAATGGGAATATTGAATTTTTAAAAAAATACTTCCCAACCATCAAAAAAGGATTGAAATGGTTGATGGAAGAGAATGATGCCAACAAAAATCTGTTTCCCGATGGTTTTGGGATGATGGAAATACATGGGATGGACAGTGAAATGATAGATGTTGCCGTCTATACCCAAAGAGCTTTTGAAGACGCATCAAAAATAGCATTGGAGCTTGGGGATGAATCATTAGCACAATCCTATGGAAAAATGGCATCAATCTTAAAGGATAAAATCAATAAGGAATTTTGGTCAGAGTCCTTTAAGTCCTATGCGGATTTTATAGGGACGGACCAACAGGCCTTGCGGTTGATTGACGATGCTATTATCAGGGCAGATACATTGAATAAGCCTTGGGCAGTTCAAGAACTTAAGAAAACCAAGGAATCTATTTTAAAACAGCCTTCGAATACACCTAGACCATTTGTCCTACACCACAACTGGGTGGTAAACACCCCAATGGAAATGAAAATTGCAGACCAGCACAAGGCAAATGCGGCACTTGAAACAGCCGAAAAATACGTAAACCCTTTTGGAGTATTTGTCACTGGCATTGATCGTGATGAATCTGCCGGATCGGATGAAGGTTCCTTCAAAGGGAGTAAAGTTTTTTCATATACCGGCGCTGTTATGACATTACCGACTGGTGTACAGGCCATAGCGGAAAATAATTATGGTCATCCCGATAAGGCCTTACATTATCTAAAAAGAATGTCAAGATCCTTTAGCTATGCCCTTCCCGGTAGCATGTACGAGGTTTCTCCAGATTATGGGATGATCGCCCAAGCATGGAATATTTATGGTTTTGCGATCCCGATTGTCCAGCAATTTTTTGGTATTCAACCCTATGCGGCACAAAAAAAGGTAACCATTGAGCTTCAAATGCCCGAAACGTGGGAGGAAGCCTCATTGGAAGATGTTATAATAGCCGACAATAAGATTTCCGTCTTCTACAAAAAATCCAATGGTCAGATGTCACTTAAAGTCCTACAGCAGAATGAGGATTGGACGGTAGATATTATTTTTCCTGTTAGAAGGGGTAATAAACAGTATAAAATTTTGGAAAGTCCCTCCCCCGTCAAATCTGTTAACGACCATTTTATAATCAGTTCCAAGCAGGCTTCTACTGAACTTTTGATTTCCTATGAATAACCGAACCTTAAAAGTAAGGGAAGCAGGTTTCCTTCGTCAAAGGTATTTCAAGTTCTTTTAATTCCCATTCTATTTGTTTGATTACCAATGTGTTTATCATGACCTAAAGAGAAATAGGTCCTTGGTAGCACATTACTTCAATTTCCTATTTTTTACTGGTACATGAGATCTTTTCCTAGCGTTTTAGGGTAGGATCAATGGGTATTTAGTGACATAAATCGGGTAAGTAAGCATAGGAGGAACGAAAAGGACCATTGTAATTTTGTAATATGGAATTGGGGGTATTCTTTTTAAAAAGTAATGAAAATGGATACCCTTAATGTTTAACCTTAGAAATACTATTTATGAATATAAAGACATCTAATAAAAAAGCCTTGATTGCCTTGGCAATTGGAGGTTTCGGTATAGGGATGACAGAATTTGTCATTATGGGTATTTTACCCGATGTGGCAAATGCCCTTAATATCACAATTCCGCAAGCGGGTCATTTTATTGCAGCTTATGCGTTGGGCGTTGTGGTAGGAGCCCCACTATTTACGAGTATTGGAGGCAAATGGCCTGCACACAAGGTGTTACTGGTCTTAATGCTTTGGTTTACAGTATTTAACACATTGTCCGCATTTTCAGAGAGTTATTCTATGTTATTGGTTTCTAGATTTTTATCGGGATTACCACATGGTGCATTTTTCGGGATAGGGGCCGTAGTAGCGGGAAAACTTGCCAAACCAGGAAAAACTGCTTCGGCTATTGCAACAATGTTCGCCGGACTTACGATTGCCAATGTGATAGGAGTACCTATTGGAACCTATTTTGGACACCATTTTGATTGGAGTGTTTCCTTTTTGTTAGTGGGATTGGTTGGTGTTTTGGCTATGTTGAGTGTATATTTCTGGATGCCAACGTTGTCAAAATCCTCAACCAGAGGTTTTAAAAAGGACGTAAAAGTTTTTAAACGAACGGAGCTATGGATCCTTATATTACTGACTACCATCGGAACAGGGGGATTTTTTGCGTGGTACAGTTATATCGCGCCCCTGATCATTAAGGTATCGGGTTATCCGGAAAGCATGGTGGGCTATGCCATGATCATAGCAGGTCTTGGGATGGTTGTGGGGAATTTCCTCGGGGCCAAACTGACTGAAAAATTGGCACCTATGAAGGCTATCATTGTTAGTTTATCCTTAATGGTCACCGTATTGATAGTGAATACGTTCGTAGCCCAGAATCCAATCGCCATATTGGCATTGACATTCTTTATTGGGATCATCGCTTTTAGTGTGGCCACACCTTTGCAAATGGCAATTATAAAGGCCTCCAAAGGTTCTGAGATGTTGGGCTCTTCCATGAACCAAAGTGCCTTTAATATGGGTAACGCTTCTGGAGCTTATTTGGCAGGACTGCCCATAGCCATGGGGTATGGGTATACGTCTGCTAGTTTTGTAGGTGCAGCCATGGCCGGTTCCGGGATTTTAATTGCAGTGGCCATCGTTTGGAGCAAAAGGGAACAAAGAATCAAAGAAGAGAAACGTAGAATTGCCTTTAATAACTAGAACAGCGTTTGACACTTAGAAACTAAAAATCCTCGTTGCTAATTCAATAGTGACGAGGATTTTTTTATTGGTTTAAGTTACAGTAAGGGTTGATTTTGTCTTACGTTTATATTCTTAAAGTCCTAGATGTTTTTGGCTAGCCAATTCCCAACTTCACTGGTCTTAAAAGAGGTGCCACCATCTGCAAGATCTTCTGTCACGTAGCCTTGTTCCAAGGATTTGTTAACAGCATCACGTATGGCCTGTGCCTCATCGGTAAGCTTGAAATCTTCGAACATCATGGCCGCAGATAATACAGTGGCCAAAGGATTGGCAATATCTTTTCCGGCTGCCTGTGGATAGGATCCATGTATTGGTTCGTATAATTTTGCCTTGGTGCCCACGGAAGCTGAGGGCATTAAGCCCATAGAACCGGAAATAACGGAGGCTTCATCCGTAAGAATATCACCAAAAAGATTTTCGGTGATCAAAACATCATAGGAGTTGGGCCATTGTACTAGGCGCATAGCCACGGCATCCACAAATTCATAGGATACGGTCACTTCTGGGTAATCTTTTTCCATCGCTTGTACGGTTTCCCTCCACAAACGTGATGTTTCCAATACATTGGCCTTATCTACGCAACATAGTTTTTTCGAACGCGTCATCGCCAATTCAAATCCCTTTTTGGCAAGGCGTTGAACCTCATTTCTTTTATAGGTACAGGTATCAAAGGCGGTGTCACCATTGTCCAATCTGCCTCTTTCCCCAAAATAGATCCCACTGGTCAATTCCCTTAAGAATATAAGATCAGTGCCTTCGATGCGTTCTCTTTTTAAGGGCGACTTATCGATTAGGGAAGGAAAGGTAAAGGTGGGTCTTACATTGGCGAACAATCCCAGTTTTTGGCGCATTTTAAGCAATCCTTGTTCTGGACGTACCTTGGCGGAAGGGTCGTTATCGAACCTTGGGTGTCCAATAGCGCCAAAAAGTACCGCATCGGCAGCCAAACAGATCTCATGGGTCTCATCTGGATAGGGTTCACCAACAGCATCAATAGCGGCGGCTCCCGTTAGGGCAGGTGTCCAATCAATTTCGTGGTTAAACTTGTCTGCAACTGCATTACATACTTTTACGGCCTGATCTATTACCTCTGGTCCAATTCCATCTCCTGCTAGAAGAGCGATATTTAATTTCATTTGATTGTATTTATAGTTTTTAATGCGCTTATGGCTGCCATAGGGCATTATGTATTATATGATATTCAACATTTTTTCTGTGGCTTTTATGGCCGATACGGTCTGGTCAGAATCCAATCCACGTGTCGTAAACTCCTTGTTGTCGTGTTCCCAAGTGATTAGCGTTTCACAAAGGGCATCGGAATTACTTCCTGGAGGAATCCTTACTGCATAATCTATCAAGTTGGGAAGACTAATTTTTTTTGAGCGATACACCTTTCTCAGCGCATTCATAAAAGCATCGAACTGCCCGTCTCCCTGGGCGTGCTCCTCATAGGATTCTCCTTCAATTTCAACTGCCAAAGACGTAGATGGTTGCAATCCTTTGGAATGGGTGAGAACATACGATTTTACAAATACTTTCTGTTGTAGGGACCCGCTATCCAAAACATCAGAAATAATGTATGGCAAATCCTCTTTGGTGACTCTTTCCTTTTTGTCTCCGAGCTCAATGATCCGTTGGGTTACTTTTTTAAGCTCCTCATCATTTAAGGTCAACCCCAATTCCTGCAAATTCTTTTGAATATTGGCTTTTCCTGATGTTTTTCCCAATGCGTATTTACGTTTTCTGCCAAAACGTTCTGGGAGCAGATCATTGAAATATAGGTTCTTTTTACTATCCCCATCGGCATGTATGCCCGCTGTTTGTGTAAAAACATTGTCCCCTACGATAGGTTTATTGGCAGGTATTCCGAAACCTGTGAAGGCCGAAACCAATTTACTTACTTTAAAGAGCGATGGTTCTTTGATGGAAATTTCTATTTCAGGTAAAAAATCGTTCACCACGGCCACGACACTTGCCATTGGTGCATTTCCTGCACGTTCGCCCATACCGTTGACGGTCAGGTGCAAACCATGACAGCCTGCTTTAATAGCTTCCATGACATTGGCAACGCTAAGGTCATAATCATTATGACCATGAAAGTCAAAATGTAATTCGGGATATTTTTGTACGATCTGTGATATAAAACTATAGGTTTCATAATGGGTCAATACCCCTAAGGTATCGGGCAACATGATCCTTTTTACTGGTTGTTTGGATAAAAATTCCAGAAATTGGAAAACATACTCAGGGGAATTTCGCATGCCATTGCTCCAATCCTCAAGATATACATTGGTTTCAATACCCATTTCATTGGCCTTGGCTATGGTTTCGGATATTTCCGCAAAATGCCGCTCTGGTGTCTTTTTGAGTTGATGGGTCAAATGGTTTAAAGACCCCTTGGTCAGTAGGTTCTGTACCTTGGCACCTGCGGCTTCCATCCATTTCAAGGAGACCCCATTATCAACAAACGTTAAAACCTCAACATTGTTTAAATACCCTTTTTCAAAAGCCCATTTGGTGATTTGTTGAACGGATTGAAGTTCCCCATCAGATACCCTGGCAGAAGCCACCTCAATACGATCTACCTGTAGCTCTTCCAATAAAAGTTTGGCCAGCGTAAGCTTTTCAGAGACCGAAAATGAAACTCCGGAAGTCTGTTCCCCATCCCTTAAGGTGGTATCCATTATTTCAATCTTTCTCTTTTTCATTTAAAGGGTGCTCAACTATTTTATTAAAGACCCAATCAAAAAAATGATTTTTCCTGATTGGGCATATTTATTTTAAATTTTACTGTGAAATTATAATGGCAGGTCCTGAGAAAATTCGGTTATCTCTTCCTTCATGTTCAAGAGATAATCAATATCATCAAATCCGTTTAGCATATTATCTTTCTTGTAAACATTGATATCAAAAGATTCTTGTTCACCCGTTGCAAGGATGGTGATAGTCTGCTCCTTTAGATTGATTTCCAATTCGGATTTAGGGTCAGCCTCTATGGAAGCATATATTTTTTCCAAAAATTCAGCACTGACCTGAACGGGCAGTACGCCAACGTTCAAACAGTTATTTCTAAAAATATCCGCAAAGAAACTGGATACCACACAGCGGAATCCATAATCATAAACGGACCATGCTGCATGTTCCCTGGAAGAACCAGAGCCAAAGTTTTTACCACCTACTAAAATTTTACCACTGTATTTGGATTGATTGAGTACAAAATCCTCCTTAGGGGAACCATCTGCATTGTATCTCCAATCCCTAAAAAGATTGTCCCCAAAGCCAACACGTTCCGTAGCCTTTAAAAATCGGGCAGGTATGATTTGATCGGTATCCACATTTTCAATAGGAAGTGGAACCGCGCTGCTTTTTAGTATTTCAAATTTATCGTATGCCATTTTTTGTTATTTTTTGTAGACCGAGGTGGTCCTAATTTTTGTTCAGGTTAGACGGTTTCTACTTTCTCCATTAATTCTCTTGGATCTGTTACCCTTCCTGTTACCGCGGCGGCGGCGGCAACCAACGGACTGGCCAATAAGGTTCTGGAACCTGGCCCTTGTCTCCCTTCAAAATTTCTATTGGAAGTACTCACGGCATATTTTCCGGCAGGGACTTTATCGTCATTCATGGCCAAGCAAGCGGAACATCCTGGTTCACGAAGTTCAAATCCGGCTTCGTTCAGGATATCCAAAATACCTTCTTCCTTAATGGCTGACTCTACCTTATGTGAACCAGGCACCAACCAGGCAGTCACGTTTGATGCTTTTTTTCTTCCTTTAACAATAGAGGCGAACGCCCTGAAATCTTCTATCCTTCCATTGGTACAACTTCCTAAGAAAACAAAATCTATAGGCTTTCCAATCATGGAATCACCCTCTCCAAAGGCCATGTACTGCAAGGACTTCTTATAGGTGGCAACCCCACCTTCCACAGCCTCGGCATTTGGAATATCATTGGAAATACCCATACCCATTCCTGGATTGGTCCCATAGGTGATCATTGGTTCAATATCGGAACCATTAAAGGTCACTTCTTTATCAAAAGTGGCACCTTCATCGGTTTTCAATGTTTTCCAGTACGCCATTGCTTTGTCCCATGCTTTACCTTCGGGGGTAAATTCACGACCTTTTACATAGTCTAACGTTTTTTCATCAGGAGCGATCATTCCACCACGGGCACCCATTTCTATACTGAGGTTACAGACCGTCATACGACCCTCCATACTCATGTTTTTAAACACATCCCCGGCGTATTCCACAAAGTAGCCAGTTGCACCTGAAGTGGTTAATTGAGAGATGATATATAGGGCCACATCCTTTGGTGTTACCCCGAAGTTCAGATCTCCTTTTACATTAATACGCATGCTTTTGGGCTTGGTCTGCATAATGCACTGGGTGGCAAGGACCATTTCAACTTCTGAGGTTCCGATACCAAATGCTATGGCACCAAAAGCCCCATGGGTAGAAGTATGTGAATCCCCACATACTATAGTGGCACCAGGTTGGGTAATTCCATATTCCGGACCTACCACGTGAACAATACCGTTTTTTTCATGTCCCAATCCCCAATAGCTAATGCCGTGTTCTTTGGAGTTCTCTTCCAAAGCCCTAAGTTGATTGGCCGATAATGGATCGGCAACAGGCAAGTGTTGGTTAATGGTTGGGGTATTATGATCTGCTGTAGCAAAGGTACGCTCTGGGTGTTTTACACCGATTCCCCTACTTTTGAGACCTAAAAAAGCAACAGGGCTAGTAACTTCATGGATCATATGACGGTCTATGAACAATACATCTGGACCATTTTCAATTTTTCGTACTACATGGGAATCCCATACCTTGTCAAATAATGTCTTTTTCATTTTCTATTCTAAATTTTCAACTATTCATTGGATATATTGGACATAGGACCTAATCATAGATGGTATGCCTTCCAAAACAATTCAAATTTAACATATTGAACCAACATCACACCTAACACCCTTGGTTAGAAATACGATGTTCAACACATAATTTTGTGCTTTTTTAGATTGTAAAAAAGCCAAGATGTCCCTTGAATAATTAGACATGACCTTTAAGAAAGTAAGGTTGGCGCCACTTGGAAATTGATTGGTGATATGGGTACAAAAACGGGCTTTAACTGATATAATTCCAAATATTCTTGAATTTTATCAATTGGGCATAGGTATACCGAATAACATGATTTTCCTCTTTTTGCAATGAAGGGTCTTCCTTTAATAATTGTAATACGTGGTATCTGGCAGCTTTTAAAATATCATTGTCTTTTATGATGTCCGCTATTTTCAAATTAAGGACACCACTTTGTTGGGTACCCATTAAATCCCCCGGCCCCCTGAGTTTAAGATCCACCTCCGAAATCTCAAATCCGTCATTGGTACTTACCATGGTATCCAATCTGGTTTTTGCTTCTGCAGATAATTTATGGCTGGTCATTAGGATACAAAAACTTTGATCCGCACCACGTCCAACCCTTCCTCTCAATTGGTGTAATTGGGATAATCCAAAGCGTTCGGCACTTTCAATGATCATTACGGAGGCATTTGGGACATTTACCCCTACCTCAATAACCGTAGTAGCTACCATGATCTGGGTTTTACCCGAGACAAACCGTTCCATTTCATAATCCTTGTCCTCTGGCTTTAGTTGGCCATGAACAATTGAAATTTGATAGTCGGGGAGAGGAAAGTCCCGCGAAATACTGGCATACCCATCCATTAAATCTTTGTAATCCAGTGCTTCGGATTCCTGGATCAAGGGATAAACAATATAGATCTGTCGTCCTTTTTTAATTTCATCCCTAATAAAGGCAAATACCTTCAATCTGTTGGCATCGTATCTATGTACCGTTTTTATAGGTTTCCTTCCAGGGGGGAGTTCATCTATGACAGAAATATCCAGGTCCCCATAAAGGCTCATTGCCAAAGTACGGGGAATAGGAGTTGCCGTCATTACAAGGATATGGGGAGGCATTTCGTTTTTATGCCATAATTTAGATCGTTGGGCTACCCCAAATCGATGCTGTTCATCAATAATGGCAAGCCCTAAATTCTTAAACTGTACCTTATCCTCCAATAAGGCATGGGTTCCAATTAGAATATGAAGATTCCCACTTTCCAAGTTTTCATGGATAACGCGGCGTGCCGATTTTTTTACAGATCCGGTCAAGAGGGCTATCTCAATACCTACACCGCTCAAGAGTTCTTTTATGCCATTGTAGTGCTGGTTGGCCAAGATTTCTGTTGGTGCCATTAAACACGCTTGAAATCCGTTGTCAATGGCCAAGAGCATCGTCATAAGGGCCACAATGGTCTTCCCTGAGCCAACATCCCCTTGGAGCAACCGATTCATTTGGGCATTGCTGCCCAGATCGGTTCTAATTTCCTTGATTACTCTTTTTTGGGCGTTGGTCAGTTCAAAAGGGAGGTGGTTTTTGTAAAATTCATTGAAAATAGTTCCAACCTTGTCAAAATTATAACCTTTAATCTTTTGTTTGCGCAGGAGTTTTTTAGAGATCAGTTGCAGTTGCACGTAAAAAAGTTCCTCGAATTTTAATCGAAATTGAGCTTTTGCCAACAGTTCCGTACTCTTTGGGAAATGAATGTTGAACATCGCCTTGCTTTTAGGAAGCAGGTGTAATTGGTTCAGCAGCGGTTCGGATAAGGTTTCCTTGAAATGTCCCTTGGTCTCTATGAACAATTGCTGCATCAGCTTATTGATCACCTTATTCGTTATTCCCTTGTTGCTGAGTTTTTCAGTGGAGGGATATATGGGCTGCATGGCGATCTGGATACCCTTCTCATGCTCGGATTGTAGTTCCATTTCTGGATGGGGCATGGAGAATGTCCCATTGTAAAAATTGGTCCTACCAAAGATTACATAAGGAGTATTCAGTTTTATATTTTCCCGTATCCATTTTTGCCCCCTAAACCAGACGAGTTCCATTTGTCCGGTATCATCCACAAAGGTGGCGACCAGGCGTTTTCCCTTCTTCTGCTCCACCGACTTTATATGGGTAATTTTTCCAAGTACTTGGACATCGGCACTGTTCCGCTGCAGCTGGTTTATTTTATAATATTGGGTTTTATCTATATATCTATTCGGAAATAGGTTGATGAGATCTTGGTAGGTATGGATTCCCAGCTCCGATTGGAGTGTTTCGGCCCTATTGGGGCCTACTCCTTTCAGGTAAACGATAGGCGTTTGTAGGGAATTGGAATTCATGCGTCTAAAATAGTGGTTACTCCATACACCTGCAACAAACCAAATTTCTTATTTTGGTACAGGTTTTGACAATGAGCCTTTTATGCAGAAAGTTTTTTTGAGTATTCTTCTTTGCTTCTTCCAGATCTCCTTCGCACAGCGACAAGATAAGGTAGACTTCACCCACGCGGATGTTTCGGTCACCATAGACCCAAATTCCCAAGAAATTACAGGATCGGTCAGTTATACTTTTAATACGAATGAAAAGGTTTCCTCTTTCTTTTTGGATGCCAAAGCGATGGAGTTTTCTACGGTACTTCTCAATGATAAAAAAGTGAAATACACTATTGAAGCCAATAAAATCACCCTATATAAAAAACTGAGAAAGAACAGTACAAACAAGTTGTTGCTGAATTACAGGGTAAAACCCTCCCAAGCGGTATATTTTATTGGTTGGGATCAAAAAGATTCCAATCCGCAGATTTGGACCCAAGGCCAGGGTAAATATACCAGCCATTGGCTGCCCAGTTTTGATGATATGACCGAGAAGGTGGAGTTTGACCTGCAGCTTACATTTGATAAAAGGTATGAGGTCATTGCCAACGGCAACTTAAAAAATACTGAAATATCAGGGGGTCTAAAAACGTGGAATTACGATATGACAGCACCGATGAGCAGCTATTTACTAGCTTTTGCTATTGGCAATTACACTCAACAAGCAGAGCGTTCCAACTCTGGAATTCCCTTGGAAATGTACTATTACCCCTCGGACAGCAGCAATGTTGAACCTACGTACAGGTATTCTAAACAAATTTTCGATTTTTTAGAGGCGCAAATCGGGATTCCCTATCCTTGGCAGAACTACAAGCAGATTCCAGTTAGGGATTTTCTTTATGCGGGGATGGAGAATACGGGAGCCACCATTTTTTCCGATGCCTATGTGATCGACTCCATGGCTTTTGTTGATAGAAATTACGTGAATATCAATGCCCACGAATTGGCACACCAATGGTTTGGGAATCTGGTTACGGAAGAAGACGCTTCCCATCATTGGCTACAGGAAGGTTTTGCCACTTATTACGCGTACCTCTCCGAAAAAGAAGTGTTTGGTGAGGATCATTTCTATTGGAAATTATATGAAACAGCTCAACAATTAAAGGAATTGTCCATTGCAGGCAAAGGGGAAGCCTTAGATGACCCCAAAGCTTCCAGCCTTACTTTCTATGAAAAAGGAGCTTGGGCTTTGTTTAAGTTGCATGACCATTTGGGAGATGCAGCCCATAAAAAAGGCATTGGGGAATATCTCCGAAAATATCAATTTCAAAACGTGACCATTCCACAATTTATAGCCTCTATGGAGGCTGCCAGTAGTTTGGACCTGACTGAGTTTGAGAGGATTTGGATAAAAAATACCGATTTCCCTTTTGAACTGGCCATGGAGAGTCTAAAAAAGCATTCTCCTTCAATATCCTCTTTTTATGAGCTTCAGAGAGAATTAACGACCACAAAAGGCACTAATGAGGCTATTATCATTCGATTTTGGGACCAGAGTGATTCAGATTTTCTCAAAACAGCCATCCTCCAAAATTATTATACTTCGCTTTCCGAGTCCTTTTTGCGCAAAGTATTAGATGAAGGTAGTGGCAGGATTAGACAAGTATTGGCCATCAATACACCCAAAGTGACCAAAGGCCTAAAATCGGATTTCGAAACTCTTTTGGATGATGCAAGTTATGTGACCAAAGAGAATGCACTGTATAAACTATGGATTTATTATCCGGAAGATAGGGGAGTGTATTTGGATAAAACTGAAACATGTATTGGTCTTCCCAATAAAAATGTTCGATTGTTGTGGCTTACTTTGGCCATGATCACTAAAGATTACCAGCCCGAAAAAAAATCGGTTTTCTACTCCGAATTAAGCGGTTATACCGCATCAAATTATTCCATGGAAGTACGCCAGGGAGCTTTTCAATACCTATCGGATACTGTGGGACTGTCCGATCAAAATTTGCTGGATTTGGTCAATGCCTGCCTCCATCATACTTGGCAATTTAGAAAGTTCTCCAGGGATTTACTTGACCAGCTCTTGGAGAATGAGAATTACAAAAAACGGCTCAATGTTCTTAAGGAAAAACTAAACAAAGAAGAATTGCGTTATATTAACAGTAAAACAACCTAATATGAGGGCAATGGTAATTTCAGGTGGTGGAAGTAAAGGAGCCTTTGCGGGCGGAGTTGCCCAATACCTCATGCAAGAACAGAAACACAATTACGACCTTTTTATTGGAACATCTACCGGTAGTTTACTCATTTCCCATCTGGCACTTCATAAGATTGAAAAAATCAAAGAAGTGTACACCAATGTAAACCAAAACAACATTTTTAGTAATTGCCCCTTTGTTGTTAAAAAGAAATATGGCATTGAAAACATTGGTATTGATCACATCAATGTAATGAAGAACTTTTTCAAGGGCAGTAAAACATTTGGAGAAAGCCATAATCTATTAACATTGATCAAAAATACCCTAACGGTCGAGGAGTTTGAAGCGCTACAGAACGGCCCAAAAGATATTGTTATTACAGTATCAAATCTTTCACTCAATCAGGTAGAGTATAAATCCATCATGGATTTTACCTATGACGAATTTTGTGAGTGGATTTGGATTTCCTGTAATTATACCCCCTTTATGACTTTGGTGAAAAAGAATGGCTGTGAATATGCAGATGGAGGTCTTGGAAGTATGGTTCCCATAGAGGAAGCTATAAAAAGAGGGGCTACTGTTGTGGATGCAATTATTTTACAGACCGAAATCACCCATTTAAACCGCATGCCCTCAAAAAACGTATTTTCTTTATTGACAAGCATGTTTGCATTTATGCTGGATCGTATCGAGCATCAAAATATCCGCATCGGGAAATATGTAGCCAAACACAACGATGCCATTATCAATTTTTATTACACTCCAACTGTGTTGACCACCAACTCATTGATTTTCAACAAAGAACGGATGACGGCATGGTGGGAAAGTGGATATGATTTTGCCAAACATAAAAATTTAGAACTTAATCCGATAGAACCTCAATGAGAGCATTAGTAATAAGCGGAGGAGGTAGTAAGGGCGCTTTTGCTGGTGGTGTGGCCCAATACCTTATGGAAGTCGAAAAGAGGAAGTACGACGTATTTGTGGGCACCTCTACTGGAGGTCTGTTAATTCCCCATTTGGCCACAGACAATGTAGGCAAGTTATACGATATTTACACCAACGTAAATTCTCTATCCATTTTTAGTCTAAATCCTTTTATAGTGCGTAAAAAGGGAGATAGAAAATACGTTTCCATCAACTTTTTTACCATCTTGCTACAGTTCATAAAAGGAAAAAGAACCTTTGGGGAAAGTAAGGCCTTAAAAAGGACCATCAAAAGAAACTTCACATTTAGTGAGTACAGACAGATCCTAAAGACACACAAAGATGTAGTGGTCACGGTATCCAATCTCTCCAAGAATAGAGTGGAATATAAGTCTATGAGGGATTTCTCCTATGAGGAGTTTTGTGAATGGATATGGATATCTTGTAATTACATTCCTTTTATGTCCCTTGCGAAAAAAGACGGATTTGAATATGGTGATGGCGGATTGGGTTGCGTAGTGCCCATACAGGAAGCTATTCGCAGGGGTGCCAAGGTTGTGGATGCCGTTATCTTGGAATCAGAAAATATGGACCGGAACAAGGTACTTGGCAAAAACCCGTTTTCCCTAATGTTGAGTATTTATGGATTTGTATTGGATCAAATTGAATTTCACGATATTTCAGAAGGCATCCTGTCGGCTAAACATAATGGCGTAGAGCTAAACCTATATTATACGCCTACCAAACTAACAGAAAATTCTTTGGTCTTCAATAAGAAATTGATGAAGGAGTGGTGGCTCCAGGGCTTTGAGTATGCCCAAAACAAGGCTTATGATGCTAATAAAGACAGGTAAGATCTACCAAAGTTCGCTTATTTCTTTTTTGACATAGGCCAAAGCAGTTGCCGATGGTGATTGCTTGTCCATGGTCTCGTTCAGGATATCCTCCCTTAGTTTGTCTGAGGTATCAGCCTGACTCATCGCTGCGCTTCTAATAGCTTTTATGGTAGCATTCTTAGAGGCTTTTATAACGCTCCAACACTCATCCGAAAGATATATTTGTTGGGACAGGTTGTGCTCAAATTCATTTTCTATATTCTTGATCAATAAATTTTCATAATCCATCTTATTGGTGGACAGGGGCTTCACCCTAACTACAAGGCTTGGTATGGAAATACGCTCCAAGAACAAGGCCATACGCTCATAGGCCTGTAGGCGTATAGGTAAAGTGTTTTTCTGGGAATCCTTGTGCAACAAATATCTTCTGCGCCCTTCTTCATTCTTGGTATGCAATCTGAAAAAATAAAAAGCCACGGCTCCTGTTACGATTGCGGGTAATAAATAGGCAAACATCTGATAAATTTGGTCTCCTGTCATAGTTGGTTTATTTGGTCCGATTAATCGGGGTAATTTTTGTTTCAGTTAAAGAACGGAGTAAAATTTAAATTAGTATATCAATCAGCCTTTTTGAATCAAAAACAGTTGCTAAGCCTATAGTATTACTTTAAGTGTTTGAACTTTTATTTGTGCTTCATATCAGTGCGGACCATTAGATAAAAGGTGTCAAAATTCGGATGGACCTTTATGAAAAGAGCATCTGAGGAACCAATTTTACCTACTGCACGTATTCTTTCTGGTACAATTTGATAGGTAGTGGTAAAAACTTCTACCAGTGCTCCTGCCTGTCGTGTTGCCATATCCAAACCAGCACCTGAAATTGAAGTGCCTTCCACCGAAATATTCATGGATCTATGGGCCTTAAGTACAGAAGCCAATTTTTTAATCATGGGAGTGGCATCTATGGCGAGTTTGGCATTAGTGGCATTGGAACCAAAAAAAAGAACCTTATCCAACTTGATGGACACAGCTCCATTTTCCACAGTTATTGCCGCTTCTTCCCCCAGGGTTTTTTTAAAATCGGTTAAAAGCATTAACGCGATAGAATCGTTGGCCTTCGTCGTTTCGTTAATGGTCTTTAATTTCGCTTCCTTTTCCCTAAGCGATTCCAATGCACGGCCTATATTATCAGTTTTTTGGGTAGAAGCCTCCATAAACGTGCTCATATTTTTCAATAATTGGGCGTTGGTTTTCTGGAGATCCTCCAATTGAGCCTCAAACGATTCTGCCCGCGCCAAGCTTACATTTTCATTTTTTCTTGATTCGGATAGGGCAGATTGGGTGGTGGACAGGGTTGCTTTTAAGCTTTCTATTTCTGCTCGTAACTCCTTCTTATTCTGGGCACTTAGTATAAATGTGGTCGAAAGAAGAAATAAAAAAGAGATGTAAATCTTATTCATTTGGATATTTAATTTAAAAATTTAGGCGCCACAAAAGTAGCGCCTAAATCTAATATTTAAGAATTTTATTTCGCGGCAGCATTTAGGTAGTCCAAACTCATTTGAGTAAGGGTTTTTACGCCCAAAAGAAGACCACTATCATCTATTTTAAAATCGGGTGTATGATGAGGGAAGGCATCCTTATTTCCGGGGGTCATCCCACCTAAAAAGAAGTAAAACCCAGGGACTACTTTTTGGAAATAGGAAAAATCCTCGGCTCCGGTAACCGCCTTTTGGGGTAGCACATTTTCAGCACCGGCGACTTTCTCCATCGTTGGCAGCATCTGTGCTACCAGGTCAGGGTCGTTAAAGGTAATCTCTGTACTGTTGGTTATTTCTATGGTAGCATCCCCTCCATAGGCCTTCGCCAATGTAGGAACCATTTCTTTCATACGTCTGTTGATCAATGCCTGCATGTCATAATCCAAGGTACGGATGGTTCCTATCATTTCCGCACTTTCCGGTATGATATTAAAACGCACTCCACTGTTTATTTTACCAACCGTAATAACCGCGGCTTCTTTGGTGAGCTCGGCTTCCCTGCTTATGATGGTTTGTAATCCGTCTATTATTTTAGCACTGATAACTATAGGATCTACGCCAGACCATGGTTGTGATCCATGGCTCTGTTTTCCTTTTACGTTGATTACAAAGCGTTGTGCCGCTGCCATGGTACCACCGGATTTATAGCGGATGGTTCCAACAGGAGTGGCAGAATTGATATGTAACCCAAATATGGCATCTACCTTTGGGTTTTCCATAACTCCTTCCTTGATCATCAAAGAAGCGCCGCCTTCCTCTCCCGGGGGTGCACCCTCTTCGGCAGGTTGAAAAATGAACTTTACAGTTCCTCTAATCTGATCCTTGTTTTTGGAAAGTACTTCTGCAACCCCCATTAAAATAGCAGTATGCGTATCATGTCCACAGGCATGCATTACCCCAACCTTTTCTCCCAAGAACTCGGCGGTAACTGTAGACTTATAGGGGAGGTCGTTTCTTTCAACTACAGGGAGAGCATCGATGTCCGCTCTCAGTGCCACTACTTTTCCTGGTAAATTTCCTTTGAGGATACCTACCACCCCAGTTTTGGCAACACCTGTTTGTACTTCTATACCCAAGGATTTAAGGTGGGCAGCTATTTTTTCGGCTGTTTTGTATTCACGGTTCGATAATTCTGGATGTTGGTGGAAGTCCCTTCTCCATTCTATTACCTTGTTTTCAACGGACTTATATTGGGCGTCCAAATTAGGCCCTTGTGCGGAAGCCATCGCCCCAAATAGGATAAGTCCTAAAAATGCTTTGTTTTTCATATGGTGTTTAATTATAATTTTAAAATTGTGTAGCCTTCCCCATTGAGCTGTATCAAGGCCGTCATGGCCGAAAGTGAGATTTGGACCCCAGGGATCAGTTCTGTTCTTTCAAAACCTCGTGACGCTGCTGATTGACCGCATAAAATCACCTGAACATTGGCATCCAATAGTGTCTTGACCAAATATAAATTTGGATTATCAACTTTATATCTCGATTGATAGGCAGCATTATTCAAGAGGTCTTTACCTGCCTTACTATGAACTACCAAAGCCACTTTTAACTGGTCTTTAGGTACCCCGGCTTGGGCGTGCATATTCAAAAATCGGGCTGCTGTTTCGATAGACAGATTAAGTTCGCCCATATCCTCAGAACTACCGGTCACATCAAAAACTACTTTGAATTCTTTTTCGATATCCACTTTTACATCCGGATTTTCCACTCGGAATACTTTGCCGAATTCCTCAATGATGGGTCCTGCATTTTTGGTTTGGGCAAATGTGTTATTGAATGAAGTGAAAAGCACTAAACAAAAAGTTGAAATCAATATTTTTTTCATGGGCGATGTTAAGAGCCTAAATATATTTAAAAATCAGAAGACACCCTGTTAATGTTCATAATAAATAAAGTATGATTTTAGGATAAAGTTATTTATAGTTAATTTCACAGTTCCTTAGGAATTAAACCAAAATACATTGGAAAAATATTTAAAAGTTCTGAATGAGGCCCAAAAAGCGCCAGTTCTGCACAAGGATGGTGCATTAATGGTAATTGCTGGAGCCGGTTCGGGAAAAACAAGGGTATTGACATACCGTATTGCTTATTTGATGGATCAAGGGGTTGATTCCTTCAATATTTTGGCTTTGACCTTTACCAATAAAGCGGCACGGGAAATGAAGAAACGTATTGCCGAAATTGTAGGGAGTTCCGAGGCCAAAAATCTATGGATGGGAACCTTCCATTCCGTTTTTGCCAAACTCCTGCGTTTTGAGGCAGACAAATTGGGCTACCCTAGTAACTTTACCATTTACGATACACAAGATTCCCAACGCCTCATTGCCTCCATTATAAAGGAAATGGGACTGGACAAGGATATCTATAAATACAAACAAGTACAAAATAGGATTTCTTCCTATAAGAATAGTCTAATTACCGTAAAGGCCTATTTCAACAATCCAGATTTGGTTGAGGCCGATGCCATGACAAAACGTCCAAGGACCGGGGAAATCTACAAGAATTACGTGGATCGTTGCTTTAAGGCGGGGGCTATGGATTTTGATGACCTGTTATTGAAGACCAATGAACTGCTCACCAGGTTTCCAGAGGTATTAATGAAGTATCAGAACAGGTTTAAATATATCTTGGTGGATGAGTACCAGGATACCAACCATTCACAATATTTGATCGTTAAGGCACTTTCGGACCGTTTTCAGAACATCTGTGTGGTTGGGGATGATGCCCAGAGTATCTATTCATTCCGTGGCGCCAATATCAATAACATTCTCAACTTTCAAAAGGATTACGAGAATGTTGCCATGTATCGATTAGAGCAGAATTACCGTTCTACAAAAAATATTGTAAATGCCGCCAACTCAATCATAGCTAAGAATACCAAACAGTTGGAAAAGGTGGTCTGGACAGCCAATGATGATGGTGCAATGATCAAATTGCACCGAAGTACCACCGATGCAGAGGAAGGAAGATTTGTGGCAGAGTCCATTTTTGAACACCGGATGCAAGAACAACTGCTCAATGGAAGTTTTGCTGTGCTATA
This sequence comes from Sediminicola sp. YIK13, assembly GCF_001430825.1. Classification (GTDB taxonomy): domain Bacteria; phylum Bacteroidota; class Bacteroidia; order Flavobacteriales; family Flavobacteriaceae; genus Sediminicola. Next base: position 803,615 of record NZ_CP010535.1, read on the forward strand.
CAGGACCAATTCCCAATCTCGTTCAATAGAGGACGGGTTACGGAAACGCGATATACCTTACAGGATTTATGGCGGACTTTCATTTTATCAACGCAAGGAGATCAAGGACGTACTTTCTTATTTGAGACTGGTCTTAAATCCCAAGGACGAAGAAGCATTAAAACGGGTCATTAATTTCCCGGCAAGGGGAATAGGCCAAAGCACCATGGACAAGTTACTGGTTGCCGCCAACCATTATGGTCGTTCTATTTTTGAGGTCATGGAAAACCTCGATAAAATTGATCTTAAGATCAATTCGGGAACAAGACGAAAATTAGAGGATTTTGTCACCATGATCAAGAGTTTTCAGATCACCAATGAGACCTATGATGCTTTTGCCATTGCCGAACACGTAGCCAAAAAGACTGGACTGCTATTGGAGTTTAAGAAGGACGGTACCCCTGAGGGAATCGCCAAAATGGAAAATATTGAGGAATTGCTCAACGGAATGAAGGATTTCGTGGAAGGCCAAAAGGAAGTAGCCGATGCCACTGGGAACTTGGGGGAATTTATGGAAGACGTTGCCCTAGCAACAGATTTGGATAAAGATACTGCAGATGAGGATAGGGTAGCGCTGATGACCGTGCATATGGCCAAAGGTCTCGAATTTCCTTATGTGTATATCGTTGGGATGGAGGAAGACCTTTTTCCATCGGCCATGAGTATGAACACCAGAAGCGAACTGGAGGAAGAGAGACGTTTGTTCTATGTTGCTCTAACAAGGGCTGAGAAACAAGCCTACCTGACCTATACGCAGAGCAGGTATCGCTGGGGGAAACTTGTGGATGCGGAACCTAGTAGGTTTTTGGAGGAGATAGATGAACAATACGTGGAGAACCTGACCCCAGCAGACAATTACCGTTACAAATCTTTTATCAATTCCGATATTTTTGGAGATGTTGACAAGAGCAAATTAAGACAAATAAAACCACAAGCTGGTACTCCTCCCACTAGCCATAAACCAAATGAAAACCAACTTAGGAAGTTGCGTAAACTAAAGCCAGAATTGGCCACACCTGTTGGAAACACCAATGAGGTTGACCCTAATTTAGGGGAAGGATCTTTGGTCAACCATACCCGTTTTGGGAGAGGGACTGTTTTAAAAATAGAAGGAATAGGCAACGATAAGAAGGCAGAAATAAAGTTTGATAAAGGAGATATTAAGAAACTTCTGCTCCGTTTCGCTAAATTGGAGGTCCTGTCTTAAAAAAAATAGGTGGAAAAATGGCAGAATTTATAAAAATATATCCGGAAAATCCGAACCCTAAAGAAATCAAGAAAGTAGTTGATGTTCTTAGAAAAGGAGGTTTGGTCATTTACCCAACAGATACGGTCTATGGTTTGGGTTGTGACATAACGAACACGAGAGCGCTAGAAAAGATAGCAAGAATTAAAGGTATTAAGCTGGACAAAGCCAATTTTTCCTTTATATGTGCGGATCTTAGCAACCTGTCAGATTATGTGCGTCAAATTGATACTGCAACATTTAAAATTTTAAAAAGGGCCCTTCCTGGGCCTTATACTTTCATTCTTCCGGGAAATAACAATCTTCCCAAGGAATTTAAAAAGAAGAAAACTGTAGGTATAAGAGTGCCAGATAATTCCATAGCCAAGGCCTTGGTCGAGGCACTGGGTAATCCCATTGTATCTACTTCTATACGAGATGAGGACGAGCTTTTGGAATATACCACAGATCCAGAACTGATTTTGGAAAAATGGGATAATCTTGTAGATATTGTTATAGATGGTGGTTATGGGGATAATGTTGCCTCCACTATTATAGACTTATCCGACGGTGAACCCCAAGTGATCAGGGAAGGAAAGGGGAGCTTGGACATTCTCTAAACTTCAATAGCAAACACTATTTTATTGATATATTAAAGGCATAAAAAAAGCCGCAACAAAAGTTGCGGCTTTTTAATATTATAAAAACAATTCTTAATTGTTGATCTTAGGATCTTTCATTCCTTCTTCGATCATACTGTAGAATTGGTCAATTTTAGGAAGAACTACAATTCTTGTTCTTCTGTTTTTAGCTTTATCAGTAGAAGATACAGGTACATATTCACCTCTACCTGCTGCAGTCATACGAGCTGGGTTAACTCCAAAATCTTTTTGCAGTATACGAACAACAGCTGTTGCTCTCTTCACACTTAGATCCCAGTTGTCCAAAAGAACTCCACTGCTGTAAGGCACAGTATCAGTATGACCCTCAACCATAAATTCGAAATCTGGCTTGTTGTTTACTACTTTAGCAACTTTGCCCAAAACTTCTTTAGCTCTGCTAGTTACATTGTAGCTACCACTGCTGAACAATAATTTGTCAGAAATAGAAACAAAAACAACACCTTTTTCAACACTGATTTCGATATCCTCATCATCCAAGTTGCCAAGAACACCTTTTAAACTTTGTACCAAAGCCAAGTTTACAGAATCTCTTCTTGTAATAGCATCGTTCAATTTTCTAATGGTAAGGTCTTTTTCTTTCAGGCTTTCCAAAGATTTCTCTAAGTTATCGGCACCTTTGCTAGTTAATGTAGTTAGGTTGCCCATGTTATTGATCAAATCCTGATTGTTTGCTTTAAGGAATGCATTCTGGTCTTCCAAAGTCTTCATTCTTGAAGTTGCAGAAGCTTTTTCCTCTAAACATCCGTTTAATTTAACGGTAGCAGAGTTTAATAAGTCTTGAGTTTCTTTCTGCTTTGCTTCTAAATCGGAGTATTTCTTTTGAGAAACACATGAAGATAACAATAAAGCTACCCCTAAACATCCTACTAGTATTTTTTTCATAATTGTTACTTTGTTTTTAGTTCTGATTAATTTTTTTTATTCTCTTTATTTAGGCCAAAATTATATAAAAACCTAGCGCTTGGATAGGCCATTTAGTTAATTTTTTACTAAAGTGTTAAATTTTCGTACTTGATATACGAAATGTGACCAGACTATGGATCTCGTAGTGTAGTATTTCTTAAGAAAGTTGCTTTTTTCCCGCTTTTTGTACATTTTGCCAAATTGCCGGTAAAAACTTAGATGAGCCCTTAATATGGCCCAACAATGCTTGAATTTCAATTGAAAAATAAAGCGCAACCCGGCCACTCCGTCCAATAATAGTCGAAAGAAGATAATTGGAAAGGCCTTTTTTCGCGGTAGATTTTTGGTGATGGAGAACAAAGAGTTTCTGAAATTTAAATAGGTTTTCTTAGGGTTCATATTGCTCAATGTAGATCCTCCGAGATGGTAAACATGTGAAGTACCTACGTAATATACCTTATAACCCTTATTTTTTGCCCTCCAACATAGGTCAACTTCCTCCTGATGGGCAAAATAATCCTCATCAAATCCACCTAATTCTTGAAACACCTTATTTTTAATAAACATACACGCCCCTGTAGCCCAGAATATTTCCTTGAGATCATCATATTGATGTTCATCTTTTTCCAAGGCCTGAAAGATTCGCCCCCTACAAAAAGGATATCCCAATTGATCTATAAATCCACCTGCAGCACCTGCATATTCAAAATAGTCCTTATTTTTGTAATCCAGGATCTTTGGTTGTAGAATTGCAGCATCTGGCAATTCTTCAAAGGTCTTTAGAATAGGTTGGAGCCAGTTCGGGGAAACTTCGACATCAGAGTTCAGCAAACAGAGAATTTCCGCATCTACAAATTTTAGGGCATCATTGTAGCCTTTGGCAAACCCCCCATTTATATCGTTTTGGATTATCCTTATATCTGGATACTGTTCTTTGATGAAAGCTATAGAGTTATCTGTAGATGCATTGTCGGCTACATATATGTCCGCCCCTATAGAGTATTGAGTAACAGAAGGGAGGAATTGTTCCAATAGAGCTTCTCCGTTCCAGTTAAGTATGACAATTGCTATTCTTGACATTCATGTCCATGCCGATCCTAGTGCGGCACCTCATTTATTTAAGTTATATGGCAGATACATTTCTTGCCAACCAAATACTGGTACTTTCCAAAGCCCACAAATTAACGGCTAAAATCAGGAATATGCTGTAAAAAAGTATATTTTTCTTCCTGTAGGTCCATTTTGCAATAAAAGTGGTCCTGCCCATTGGTAACCATTAAGTAATTGGCCTTCAACTGCATGTTGTAGCGGGCAATCTGATCAAAAACTGTTTGTGTGATCTTTATTTCAGGAGCTTTGCATTCCACTAATATTTCAATGGAGGCATCAGAATTGTATACCACCACATCATATCTTTTGATCATGGAATTCAATTTCACTTGCTTTTCAACGTTGATCAGACTTTTTGGGTAATTTTTGTCAGAGAGAAGGTGATGTACCACATGCTGCCGAACCCATTCCTCGGGCTGTAATGCCACAAATTTTTTGCGTATAACATCAAATATCTGGACTTTATTTTCGCTATTTTTGAAGCGAAAGTCATATGCCGGAAAGTTCAGTGGTTGCATAGGGCAAATTTGATGATTTTTTTTGGATGAAGGAAGTAAAACAGATAGTCTCGGATATTAAAAGTGGAAATATAAAACCCATTTATTTTTTAATGGGGGAGGAGTCCTATTATATAGATAAGATTGCCGAGTATATCGAAAAAAGTGTACTTACCGAAGAGGAGCGAGGATTCAACCAGATGGTAATGTATGGAAAAGAGGTGACCATAGACGAGATTGTCAGCAATGCAAAGCGATATCCAATGATGGCGGAAAAACAGGTGATCATCGTGAAGGAAGCCCAACATCTATCGCGTACCATAGAAAATCTGTTGAGTTATGCAGACAACCCCCAGCCCTCCACGGTCCTGGTATTTTGTTATAAATATGGAAAGCTGGACAAGCGCAAAAAAATATACAAGAGCATACAAAAATCCGGGGTTTTATTTGAAAGTAAAAAGCTGTACGACAATCAGGTTTCTGATTGGATACGAATGGTGCTCCAGGGCAAAGGATATTCCATATCTCCAAAGGCAGCCATATTATTAGTGGAATACTTGGGTACCGATCTAAGTAAGATAAACAATGAATTGGAGAAACTCCAATTGGTAATTCCCAAAGACATTGAAATTTCTCCTGCTGCCATTGAGGAACACATAGGTATCAGCAAGGATTTTAATAATTTTGAACTTAAAAAGGCAATAGGGGAGCGGGATATTCTAAAAGCAACCCGTATTATCCATTATTTTGCACAGAATCCAAAGGACAACCCCTTTGTGGTGACGGTTACATTACTGCATAATTTCTTCTCACAATTGCTCCAATATCACGGCATGTCCGATCACTCTTCAAAAAATATAGCAAGTACTTTAGGCATCAACCCATATTTTGTGAAAGAATATCAAACAGCTGCAAGAAATTATCCAATGAAAAAGGTAAGTCAAGTAATATCCTATTTACGTGAAATGGATCTTAAAGGTAAAGGTGTGGGTGGGGCCAGCTTGTCTCAAGCCGACCTTTTAAAAGAGCTTTTGGTGAAAATTATTTGATTATTTCCCGTCGGCACTATACCTCCCAGGTCCCAATAGCATAATGATCACAAAGAAGCCAAGGTACATAATGGCCAATTCTTTTCTGCCCAACGCATCTGAAATATGAACGATAAAAGTTGCCACGAACATCGCAAAGGCAGGAGGTAAGGCGGCCCACCTGGTTTTAAATCCAATGATCATAAGAACAGGACAGATAAATTCAGCAATGACCGTTAAGAATAGGGAGGGAGCTGCACCAAGCCCGATCGGATCAGCGAACTCAAAATCTCCACTTATCAATTTTTGAAATTTCGGGTATCCATGGGTAATCATCAATGTGGATGGTACAACACGTAAAAGCAACAATCCTACATCGGTGGTTAGGGAACTTTTCATTATTATTTAAGATTTGAGTTGTATAAAAGTATATAATTATTTTTAAATATTTCAACTCTCAGAAAAAATGACTGATTGTGTAATTGCAATTATAAGAACATTTTCTTTATTTCCGCAAGTACGATTGCCATTTTTAATTGTAAACGTTACATCAATCATCAAAAGTAATGGTTTAATAGGGCGCTGGTTTCTCAGTTTTAATCTTGAGTAACGCAAAAAAAAACCTGCCAAGGTCGGCAGGTTTTTCTAATTATATAATGTAACTGTTATCTCAATTTTGGAAAATCGGCCGGATTGCATTCATGCATGATACTGTAAATTTTTTCAAAAATATCCTCTGCATTTGGTTTCGAGAAATAATCCCCATCAGTGGCATACGCTGGTCTATGAGCCTTGGCAGTTATGGTTTGGGGAGCGCTATCCAAAAATTGGTAAGCTCCTTGTTTTTCCACTATTTCCTGAATCAAATAGGCTGAGCATCCTCCGGGAACATCCTCGTCTATCACCAATAATCGATTTGTTTTTTGAACACTTTTAAGAACATCGTGATGAATATCAAATGGCAAAAGACTTTGTGCATCTATAACTTCCACATCTATCCCCACTTCTTTAAGTTCTTGAGCCACTTTTAAAACGATCCTAAGTGTAGAGCCATAAGAAACAATGGTCAGGTCTGTCCCTTCTTTAACCGTCTCCACAACTCCTATAGGGGTACAAATTTCCCCAAGGTTGTTTGGAATAGCTTCTTTTAAACGATATCCATTTAAACTTTCGATGATTAGTCCAGGTTCGTCACTTTTCATTAAGGTGTTGTAAAATCCAGCTGCCTTGGTCATGTTTCTCGGCGTTAGAATGTACATACCTCGCAGTAGATGGATCAATGCTCCCATTTGCGAGCCGGAATGCCAAATACCTTCCAATCGGTGTCCACGAGTTCTTACGATCAGCGGTGCTTTTTGTTTACCGACGGTTCTGTAATGCAGCGTTGCAAGATCATCGCTAAGCAATTGCAGCCCGTATAGTATGTAATCCAAATATTGTATTTCAGCTATGGGCCTCAAACCCCTTAGGGCAAGTCCAATTCCCTGGCCAATAATTGTTGCCTCGCGAATTCCTGTATCAGCGACACGAAGTTCTCCATATTTTTTTTGAAGACCTTCCAAACCTTGATTTACATCTCCAATTGCACCGCTGTCCTCACCAAATATAAGTGCTTCAGGATGGGCTTCGAACAACTTATCAAAATTGTCCCTAAGAATAACGCGTCCGTCAACATGTTCAGGCTGCGCGTCATAGGTTGGCTTAATTTCTTTAACTCTAGTCGCATTATTGGACAGTTCACTGTACAGGTGTGAACTATAATGGGGCTGCATGTCACGCATGAAATTCTCAATCCATTGCAGTAATTCCTTTTTAGGGGCGGAGTTTTCCCCAATAAGGTATCTAAGTGCTTTTCTGCCCTTAGAGGCCAAGTCCTTTTTAGAAGGTTCCTCAATGGCTATTAGGTCATTGATGATTTTTGAGATAAAGGTCTTGTTGGGGCTGCTTTTTGCAGTATTTTCCAATAAGGCGACCAATGTTTTCTTCGCTTTCTTGTGAGGGTCCAAAAATTCACTCCATGCTTCTTTTTTGGCAGTCCTTACTTCCTTTTTAGCTGCTTTTTCAATGGCCAATAACTCATCCTCTGTTGTGATATTATTTTCTAGGATCCATTCCCTGAAACGCTTGTTGCAGTCATTTTCAACTTCCCATGCCAATCTCTGCTCACTTTTATATCTTTCATGTGATCCAGAAGTAGAGTGCCCCTGAGGTTGTGTGAGTTCTTTTACATGGATAAGAACAGGTACGTGTTCTTCTCTGGCGATGTCCGCAGCATTCTCATATGCATGTATAAGAGCCGTGTAGTCCCATCCATTGACTTTTATTATTTCATATCCTTTATTGTGCTCGTCTCTTTGGAAACCTTTTAAAATTTCAGAAATATTTTCTTTTGTGGTCTGGTGTTTGGCAGGGACTGAAATCCCATATTTATCGTCCCAGATACTTATCACCATGGGTACCTGTAATACTCCGGCGGCGTTGATGGTCTCAAAAAAATGACCTTCACTGGTACTGGCATTTCCAATAGTGCCCCAAGCTACTTCATTCCCTTTTTTCGAAAAATTTGTGGTATCTATCCCTTTGACGTTTCTATAAATTTTTGAAGCTTGCGCCAATCCCAAAAGTCTGGGCATTTGAGCTGCGGTGGGGGATATGTCTGCACTACTGTTTTTTTGGGCAGTTAAGTCTTTCCATGTACCATCGGCATGTAAGCTATGGGTCGTAAAATGACCTCCCATCTGTCTACCTGCGCTCATGGGCTCCTTTTCCACATCGGTAGTGGCATATAGTCCATGAAAAAAAGCTTTGGGCGTTAAAAGATCCAAAGCCATCATAAATGTTTGATCTCTATAATATCCACTTCTAAAATCACCATCCTCAAAGGACCTTGCCATGGCCAACTGGGGTAGCTCCTTACCATCCCCAAAGATTCCAAACTTGGCTTTTCCGGTCAAAACTTCCCTTCGTCCAAGAATACTGCATTCCCTACTAAGTACTGCTATTTGATAATCGTGTAAGATTTGATTCCTGAAATCTTCAAAAGAAATATCATTGCTAGTTTTTGAGTCTACTTTCATTATTGGGTGATGATTTTGCACAAAAATATCAAAATAGAGTGATTTTTGCAATTTACGTTACATCTTATTTATTAATAAGTTATTAAATATTCCGTAATTGTAAATTGGTTAATTATTAATAATTTAAAAAAAATGACAATAAGATGAGAATATGTCAATATTTTAAAACCATTTTCTATTGAAAAGCCCTAGAAGGGTCTTTGGACTCAAGGTTACAATAAACCTGATTTTTTCATCATAATTGGGCTGTGATACCTCCCAACCATTATTGGAATATAATGGGAAATAAAGCTCAAAATAGTCCGTCACCAAGTTTAAGCGCACCCCGGAATCATAAACGAAGCGCTCCTTGAAACCTTTGTTCTTGATAAAGCCAACGTCTCCATAGAGCTCTATCCACCGCCAAAGATTAACACTTGCATTGGTCGTGGCTATCCAATCATTGGAAAAGGGATTTTCCAATTTCGATTTAAATCCTCCTTCGGCTATAATGATCTGTTGACTATAGATTCCGCTATCCTCTGAACGCCCCAAGTAGTTATAGTCAAAAAGATAATCTGTAGGTCTGTCCAAAGCAAAACTGAAAAAATCAGAATTGGTCCGGTTCCTTAAAAATTTACCTGCGAAAAATCGTAAGTTCAATTGGCGGTTGTTTTCGAAAAGCTTTCTGTACTCCAGATTGAAGGCCACCTTTGAAAAATCGCTGGAGTGTTGCGCGTCCACAAACCAGGATACAAAATCGATTACCCCATTGTTGGAATTTATATACCTGGCATTCAATACATTGTAATCAGGGTCGGTGTTTATATCTTGGTTTTCATCAATAATCCTAAATACATTTACATACCTAAATGTCAGGTATTCCCTTTTATTCGATATTAGGTTGTCCGGTCTCCAACCAAAACTGACCGAAGGGGTGATGGTAGTGTATCTTGAATTTTCAGCGAAATGAAAGGAAGAGCCGCCTATGGCATAATTGGCCACGAACATATTTTTGTCTTGGTAGTATTTTCTAAAGTTAAATTTACCATAGCCTACCATGGCCTGTTCTTTTAAAGCGTATGAAGGCGCAAAATCAAATATAAATGGCCGCTCCAAAAGTGTTTTGTTGTGAATACGCATCCCAGGGGTAAGTCCGTCATAGATATTAAACCCCATTACTGGCACATAAAATATCTGATTGTAATATGGGTCTTCGGTATCCTTAAAAAATTGAAACTTCAACTTTTTATTGCTTGAAAAAAAGCCGTTTAATGATTTCCAATTATCCCTTTGATTGAACTCTGGAATTTTTTGGTCATAGTTCAACACTAGGCGATCCTCACCTTGTCTTGGAATTGTAAATGTTTTACTTTCTGCAATATCTGAGAACCAATATTTGGAAACAACAGAATCCTTTCTTATCCCGAAAAGTGAAATGGGTACATTGGTCCCTCCCTTGTTTTTTAAGGTAATAGCCAACGAATCATCAGTCTTGAAGACATTACTGATGTTGTAATCTATTCTTTTGCTAGAGGAGACATATTCCTTATCAAACCACCTTATATCCTTTTCAGTGGAACCTTCCAGAATACCTACAAAATCCTCTGGTCTAACCGGCTTGAGCTTGTAGTTTTCATAGAATTCCGAAATACTTTTGGCTACTTTGTCTTGCCCGATATACTCCGACAAATAAGCTAAACCAAGGCCTGCCTTATATCTATTAGCAATTTTTTGATTGAATTTTATTAGGGAATCGTTTGCGGTTCTCAAAGACTGGTCCAAGTTCTTTCTTGCGGTGAGCATATGTAGGAAAGAATATTGCTCATTAAAGTCCATTTTGGCAAGATGAAAACTTCTCAGACCCCAGAGGTTGGATAATTTGCCAAGTAATTTTTGGTCTTCGTAATAGGTTTCCACATAATTAATCATAAGATAATTGACCAATGCATCATTGACCCATCTATCCTTTCTGGTATCAAAGAAGAGGGTTTCCCTTAAAAAGCTGTTTAGGGCTGTTTTTAGAAATTCCATTTCAAACTGGAATTGGTCTTCATATGGGGTAACGAAGGAAGGTAACTGATTAAGACCGTAAAGTGGATTTTTTTGATTATCGATATTACTGACCAAAAGCTGTTGATGTGGGTATTCCCCTAAATTGTCCGTAATAAATTGGGCGACTTTATTAATTGATAGGCCTTTGGATATTGGATCGTATTTTGGGGCTTCCAAATCTGTAAGTATCGTGAGTGTTGGCGTGATGTGCTTGGTAAATGTTTTGGTAGGAGTAATGATTATCTCTGCACTTTTTGTATTGATGCCCTCTAAAAATGTTTGTTTTAAAAAAGCAGTGTTGGTGGTGCTGACTTCGGTAAAATTACTGGCCAAAAACAAACTCTTGGAATAATTGAAAGTAATATTGGTGTTGGTTATACCTGTAAAGAGATCTTCCAAATTCTTATTCGAATACAAGGACCATTTGCCATCGGAATAGACTGCTGGTGTTAGATACCAATCCTTTAAATAGTATTTATTTTTATTGTCGTAACCGAAGGGGGTATATTTATTCGGAGGAAGTTTTACCCTGTAGGTAATAAAGATTTTGATTGAATCCTTTGGGGCAAGTGGTTCGTTCAATGAAAATTTAATAATATCTTTTTGGCGTGTTCTCTCCCAAGTCACACCACTGTAGTGATCATCGACCACACTAATGATATTGGTGGATCCCCTTTCATGGGATTTGGCCAAGTGCAGTCCTTTTTTAAACTCTTCCGCAAATCTTTTGGCCAGGGCCGTATTTTTATCGGCGTAAGCTTGAGGCCAGTCGTTAAAGAACAAATTGGGTAAAGAATCATTGGAATCGTTGACGTAAACGAACTGTTGTTCTATGTAAATATCTTTCTTTGCCCCATCCAAAGTGGCGGTCAGTGTATTCAAATGTTGACCTTTACTGCTGCCCATACCAAGAATAATGGCAAAAACGCACAGTAGAATAGCACTTAAATTAAAAGGTTTGGGGGACATATCGTATTAGAAATTGGGGCTTAAGGTACGTCCTCTATAGAAGGAATCGATAATTTCCACTACTTGCTCTTCTGTATCCACTAGTTGTATCAGATCCATGTCATGGGCACTAATATTTCCTTTTTTGAGCATAGTGGTTTTAATCCAATCAAAGAGCCCTTCCCAAAAATCCGTACCTACCAATATAATTGGGAATTTCTCAATCTTATTGGTTTGAATGAGGGTAATAGCTTCAAAAAGTTCATCCAATGTTCCAAAACCTCCAGGCATTACCACAAAACCTTGGGAATATTTTACGAACATCACTTTTCGGACAAAGAAATAATCGAAATCGAGGCTTTTATCCACATCAATATAAGGATTGTCATGTTGTTCAAAAGGCAAGTCTATATTAAGACCTACAGAGGTGCCTCCGGCCAAATGTGCTCCTCGGTTACCGGCTTCCATAATACCTGGTCCACCTCCTGTAATAATGCCATAACCAGCTTCAGAAATACTTTTGGCTATACTGGTTGCCAATTCATAATAAGGATCACCTTCTTTTGTTCTAGCGGAGCCAAAAATAGAAACACAAGGTCCAATGGCACTCATTTTTTCAAAACCACTGACAAATTCACCCATAATCTTGAAAATAGCCCAAGAATCATTCGTCTTTATCTCATTCCAACCTTTGTGGTGTTGTTCTTTTCTCATGTATGCTTATTTATTACTTTTTATATAGGCGAATTGACGCCCTTTGTTTTATAGAACACTAGGAGCCTTCCTACAAACCTAATTCTTTTCTTAGAAATTTAGAGGTGTAACTCTTTTTATCTTTTGCTATTTCTTCTGGTGTACCTTTGGCGACCAGCTTACCACCACCACGACCTCCTTCATAACCTATATCGATCACATGATCCACCATTTTGATGACGTCCATGTTATGTTCGATGACCAAAACGGTATTTCCCTTATCCACCAATTTGTTCAGTACGTTCATCAATACCCTAATATCCTCGAAGTGCAAGCCAGTTGTAGGCTCATCCAAAATGTAGAAGGTATTGCCAGTATCCCTTTTAGATAGTTCTGTGGCCAACTTAATACGTTGTGCCTCCCCACCAGATAGGGTGGTAGATTGCTGCCCCAATGAAATATAGCCCAGGCCTACATCTTGAATGGTCTTGACCTTTCTATAAATTTTGGGGATGTTTTCAAAAAAGTCTACAGCTTCGTTAATAGTCATTTCCAAAACATCTGCTATTGATTTACCCTTGTACCTTATTTCGAGGGTTTCCCTGTTGAAGCGTTTCCCATTACAGGTCTCACATTCTACATAAACATCGGGCAGAAAATTCATCTCGATTACCCGTAAACCACCACCTTGACACGTTTCACATCGTCCTCCTTTTACATTGAAACTAAAACGTCCCAATTTGTAGCCTCTTATGGCTGCTTCTTGGGTTTTGGCAAAGAGGGCCCTAATTTCGCTAAATACCCCTGTATAGGTTGCAGGATTGGACCTCGGTGTTCTTCCAATTGGAGATTGGTTGATATCAATGACTTTATCTATGTGCTCTAGGCCCTTTATTTTTTTGTAGGGCATTGGTTTTTTAACACCATTAAAATAATAGGCATTTAGGATAGGGTAGAGGGTCTCATTGATCAAAGTGGATTTACCACTTCCCGACACTCCGGTAACCCCGATCATTTTCCCCAAGGGAAATTCTGCCGTAACGTTTTTAAGATTGTTTCCCGTACATCCGGAAAGTACAATACTCTTTCCGTTGCCTTCCCTGCGGCTTTCGGGAACTGCTATTTTTTTAACACCGGTAATATAATCTGCTGTTAAAGTGTGTTCATTTTTTAAATCCTTCGGTTTCCCTTGGGAGATAATTTCTCCTCCATGTCTACCGGCTTTTGGACCAATATCAATGACGTGGTCTGCCCTTTCTATCATATCCCTGTCGTGCTCCACCACGATCACGGAGTTTCCTAGATCCCTGAGGGCTTCCAAGGATTTTATCAAGCGTTCATTATCCCTTTGATGAAGTCCTATACTGGGCTCATCCAAAATATAAAGAACACCTACAAGCTGGGACCCAATTTGGGTGGCCAACCTGATCCGTTGGGCTTCCCCTCCGGAAAGGGACTTGGAACTTCTGTTAAGGGAGAGGTAGTCTAGCCCAACATCCAAAAGAAATTGGAGTCTTGTTTTTATCTCTTTTATAATTTCTTCAGCGATGATCCTTTGGTTTCCAACCAAGTTTTTGTCAAGACCGCTAAAAAAGGCAGCAAGCTCTACGATGTCCAGATTGGAAAGCTCCGCAATGTTCTTTTCTTCAATTTTAAAATAGAGCGACTCAATCCTTAAGCGGGACCCATTGCAGGTGGGACAGTTTATTTTGTCCATATATTCCTTTGCCCATCTTTTTATAGAGGTAGATTCTGCCTCCTCAAATTGGTTCTTTAGAAAGTTGGAAATACCTTCATAATCTATTTTATATTGTCTTTTAACACCCAACGTTTTGGAGTCCACCTCAAAACTTTCGGCACCCCCGTGCAGGATAATATCCAGGGCTTCCTCTGGGATGGTATTTATTGGGTCTGTAAGTTCAAACTCATAGCGCTGGGCAATGGTTTCAATTTGCTTAAAGGCCCATGATTTTTTATATTCCCCTAATGGTGCGATTCCCCCGGCTTTAATGGATAGCTTTGGATTGGGAATAATTTTTTTGTCGTTTACCTCGTGTACATTTCCCAAACCATTGCAATTGGGACACATTCCTTTTGGGGAGTTGAATGAAAAAGTATTGGGTTCTGGGGATGGATAAGAGATACCTGTTGTGGGGCACATCAGATCCCTACTGAAGTAGCGGGGAACTTCCTGACCTTCCTCTAGGATCATCAGTACATTTTCACCACTGTACATTGCTGTGTTTATGCTTTCAGAAAGGCGCTTATCCAAATCAGCGGAATCAGTAACTTTTAATCGGTCTATTACAATCTCAATATCATGGGTCTTGTATCGATCGACTTTCATTCCCTTTACGATATCCTTGATTTCCCCATCCACCCTGACTTTTACAAAGCCTTGTTTTGCAATCTGCTCAAAAAGCTCCCTATAATGTCCTTTTCGGGATTTTATAATAGGGGCAAGAACATTTATCTTTTTTTCGTTGAAATCTTCCTTGATGAGCTCTTTGATCTGTTCATCGCTATAGCTCACCATTTTTTCACCTGTATTATAACTGTATGCATCACCTGCCCTGGCAAATAAGAGGCGTAAAAAATCATAAACCTCTGTGATAGTTCCTACGGTTGATCTTGGGGATTTTGAAGTGGTTTTCTGTTCTATGGCAATTACTGGAGAGAGTCCATCTATCTTGTCCACGTCCGGCCGTTCCAATCCTCCCAAAAATTGACGGGCATAGGCCGAGAAGGTTTCTATATATCGCCTTTGTCCTTCGGCATAGATAGTATCAAAGGCGAGGGATGATTTACCACTACCGGAAAGTCCCGTGATCACAACAAGTTTTTCTCTAGGAATGGTAACATCAATGTTTTTAAGGTTATGGACCCTAGCGCCCTTAACCTCAATATTTTCCTCGTAATTTATCATTTTCTATAGCAAAGTTGCAAAGCTACGATTTTGACCTCTAATAATGAAGTAGGGCCTATTATGATTTTTGTTAATTAAAACCTAGTAATTAAATTAGCACGACTGATTTTAAAACAAATAGTATGCAACTTTTAGGTATTGGATCAAGGATAGAACATAGGGAATTTGGTAAAGGAGTGGTAACCAATGTTACCTCCAAACACTATTGGGTCACATTTATTGATAACGGATTGGAAACTATTGAATTGGATGCAGAGTTTGATGTGATAGAGCTGGTGGAGGAAGAGGTGGATACCATCAGTTTTTCTGAAGTGGAACAATCCTTGGTTTCCATTTTGAGGAGATGGAGCGATGCCAGTCAGGTTACCCCCATTGCAGATAAGTGGAAAGGTGGAAGTTTGGTTTTAAGACCGGGGGACGGCAATTTATCGGAAAAAGAAATCCCTTTGGATACCTTCTTTCATAAAATTGTAATGGTAAGGGATAGGATTAGGGTAATGGAGCAAAAAATAAATGCCAGCAGCCATTTAGATGATCAGGAAAAAGTGGACTTACAACAATATATTACAAGGATTTATGGCAGTTTAACCACCTTTAATGTATTGTTCAATAACAAGAGCGATCATTTTATTGGGGAGAAATCAAAGTAAAAAGAAGTATCTACTTTCACTACATTTTGTTGTAGTCACAAATGTACACAAGCCCATTACTTTTTACTAAACAGCTGTTCTTTCGTTGAAAAACGGACGGTACGCTTTATTGGAAAAAGAAGCAGTTGGTTTCGGTAGGATATGTGATTGTATATCAATGTTTTTTAAATATCCATTACTTATATCCTTAACACCTTGACCCTCGTTTTTTGAAATATTGGAGAAGAAATCAGGATTCTTATAGTAGTCACCAAGATCAAGTGTAATTAGTTCAACCTTATAGCCTTCAAAATAGATGCCATAACCTCTCTTGCTGTCGTAAACAAGCCAATGCTGGTCTCTGTATTTAGATCTATAGTGCTTAGAGATTAAAGGGAGTACATCATAATCTGGAGCGATGACTGCGAAATAAACTGAATCTTTTGATTGATACATGTCCACAAATGCTTCCATATGTCTTTTTTCAGATCCTACCAATTTGGCCAAGTGTCTTATCTTGGGTAGATCTTCCTCTGCGAACGATAAGGGAGTTCCGCTTGTTGAAAAAAACAATTGTTTGATATATCTGAACAATATAAATTCAATGCCTTTAGCCTCACTTTGATAAGCGAAATAAACAGTTTTGATGGTCTCATGGCTCTTTTTTTCAATGCCGTGCCAGACCCTTTTTGCCAAGTCGATCTCCGTGCCTATAGTTTCAGTGTCCGAAAAAAGTTCTCTTTGCTTCCCGTTGTCCTTTTGAATGTCCATAACATTCCACTTTTGGTCAAAAGCTTTAAACACGGAGGTGAGAAAGCCATTAAAACTGCCGTCGTAAATTAAGATTTTAGCATTTTCCATTTGAATAGGATTTAGATTCGATAAATGTCACATTCTTGCTAACATGAAATTAATCTTGTAATCATTCCAAAAATATGGAAATATTCCTAATTATGGAAATATTCCATAATTATTTTGGATATAATCCAAAATGTGTATATTTGAGAATGGAAAATGACTTAGCAATTGAGGTAAAGAGATTTACGGACGTTCGAAGGGATTTGGGGTATACCCAATCAGAATTCGCGAAACTATTGGGAATTTCAAATACTACCGCAGATATAGAGCGGGGAAGGACCAAGTTGTCCGGTAAAGTAGTGGCTGAATTGTTAAAGCAGTTTAAAATAAATCCATTGTGGCTATTTGGGGAAGCCACCAATCAATATCTGGCAACCTCCAATGTAAGTGTCATTCCAAAAGTGGTGACCATTGATGCCAACGAAAATGAAAACATGGTTTTGGTAAATGCCAAGGCGGCTGCGGGTTATCCGCAAAATATTCAGGATACCAGCTGGTACAGAAAATTACCAGCTTTTGATATACCCTTACCAGAATTCAGGAATGCAACGTACAGAGGTTTTCAAGTAGAAGGCGATAGTATGTTGCCCAATTTGCGTCCGGGGGAGTGGGTCTTGGCAAAGGCCGTAGAAAGTATCCAGGATGTCAGTGCCAACAAGATGTATGTGGTGGTCCTTCACGATGCCGTTTTGGTAAAGAAATTGGAGAAGTCCCCCAATGGATATAAAATGTCTTTAATATCCCTAAACGAGACTTACCCTCCGTATGAAGTGGATATGCAGCAAATACAGGAATTATGGCAGGTAAACAGCAAAATCACTTTTGGTTTGGATGCCACTACAGAAACTGGGCTACTGAGACAACTTCAAGAATCGATGGAGGAATTAAAAAGCCAGATACGTTCCGTAAAAAATTAAGCTTTTATTTGTAGATGCATTTGTAATAGGTATCAGAAGCAACTTTTACCTTCAAAAATGTACTGGCTTCACTTAAAAAGTCCCTCAGGGCTCAAATATTTTCTTTTCAGTATCCCTTGGCACTTAAACTTCGAGTCTGCCAGAAACAGTGCTCATGTATTTACCAGATAATGCAACTCTGAAATTGGGAAGCTTTAAAAATTAATGGAACAGATATTTTCCGAACTTGTTTATTGGTCCAATGGTTTTTTAGCTTCCTTGGATTTTTGAACAATCTCCTTTAACCTGGCCGCCCGCTGTTCCTTTTCTTCCCGAAGCTTATTTTTCTTTCGATTCATAAGTTTGGTATGTTGTGCCTTGTTCTTGGTGTTTTTTTCTGTTCCTTTCTTTGCCATATGATATTAATTATATGCTCTTACATCGCCCATGGAAAGGGTTACGGGCCCTATTTTATGTGCGGTTGGCAAATAAGCGCCGCTCTCCATTTTCTGCCATCCTTCCCAAGTAGCTTCAAGCCCTCCGATAGGGATTATGGAAACCCACATCTGATAACTTTTCGGGAACCCGGTTTTGTCCACTTTCCAAAGATAGGAATCGCCCGGGGTATTCCCACCAGAGGTATAGGTCACCAATAGACCTTTTGATCCATCTTTTAGCTGAACCAACTTCCTTTCCGTCCCGGAATCAAATAATTTGAAAGGTGCAACGAGCCAAAATGAATCATTGTTGAAATTTTTTCTGGCATTTACAATAAGGTTATCCTTTTTAGTCCCTTTTACTTCAAAATTGTCTTTAATGGCTTTACTTTGTTTTGGTCGTTTTAAATCCAAATCTACCACTACGTCATCCCATTTTACAGTTACAACTTGCCGCAGTTTGTCCCAAAAATAGGTGTTATTGCCATTTTGAAAGGACCATTCTACGAATTGTGTATTTTTAAAATCATTGTAATGTAGTGCGCTTTGCATTTCCATGGCCATTTTATCGGCCTCTGTTCCAGAATTTTTTATAATTTCAGGGAGCGGTTCGTTAAAAATGGCAAAGAGAACCACAATAACCAATGTGAGAATCGATAGAACTATAAAGCCTATTTTTAATATTTTTTTTAGCATTTTTTAAAATATAAGTGTACGTAATACTCCACTGACGATCAATAGTTGAATATATAAAACTACTTTTCGCTCTATCAATAAAACTATTGGTGAGTTACATCTTTTGTCTCTTTTTCTAAATGATCTAGATATAGAATTCCATTCAAATGGTCTACTTCATGTTGCACTATAACCGCAGTAAAAGCTTCAACCATTTCAGTGGCGTGGGTATTGTCCATTTTATCGTATTCGAACATTATGGCATAGGCCCTTGTTTTTGTAGTATCCCGTCTATTTGGTATAGAAAGGCAGCCTTCCATACAATCTTGTTTCATAGTAGAAAAGGAAGTTATTTTTGGGTTTAAATATACTTCAAAAGGAAGATTTTCCTTGTCAAATCGTTGTACCCAAATGATGTTTTTAAGAATTCCTACTTGCGGCGCCGCTATTCCCGCTCCCAAGGACATGCTATCCCTAACCGTACTATAAAGTCGGTCTACAAATCTTTTTAGAACGGGGTCATTAGGGTCAACCCTCAAGGTTTCGCTTTTGGTTCTTAAGAGAATGGAATCTTGTGTATTGTTAATCTTGAAGACCCGCATTGGTTCGTTTGATTCACCGGACATGATCATCTCTATTTGTTCCGGAGAGAAGTCGGTATTATAGGATTCGGCAACAACCTGTTTTGTATTCGCACAACTGACCAACAACGTGCCGATGAGCAGAAAAAGAAAGATTTTTTTTGACATAATGATTTTGTTTAAAACATAATTAATAACCTACGGCTGTATCATCCCCTCGTTTATCAGCGCCGCCTTCCAACCTTCCATCTGGCAATACCCTAATGGCATCAACCTTGCCAATAATAGGGTTGCGTTCTTCATTAATGATATACCCTTTGGCTGTTAAGGACGCCTTAAGATCTGGAGAGAAACCTTCTGGCTCAAATACCACCACATCGGGAAGCCATTGATGATGGAAACGTGGAGCATTAACGGCATCCTGCATGCTCATATTAAATTCATAGACATTGAGAATGGTTTGTGCTACAGCGGTGATTATGGTAGATCCTCCGGGCGTACCTACAACCATATAAAGATTGCCGTCCTTTTCCACAATGCTTGGAGTCATACTGCTCAACATTCTTTTGCCAGGGGCAATGCTATTGGCTTCAGCGCCGATAAGTCCGAACATATTGGGAACTCCGGGTTTGGAGCTGAAATCGTCCATCTCATTGTTCAAGAAAAAGCCCAGTTCATCACAATACAATTTTGAACCATAAGCGCCATTAATGGTCGTGGTAACCGAAATAGCATTGCCTGCGCTATCAACTATGGAATAGTGGGTGGTTTCATCACTTTCAACAATTTGTACCTCACCACGTTCTATATCCGAAGATTTTGTGGCTCTGTCAAAGGAAAAAGTTTCCATTCGTTCTTTTAAATATTTTTGACTTAACAACACATCTAGAGGAATATCGACGAAATCTGGATCCCCCAAAAAATAATTCCTATCGGCATAAGCCCTTCTGGAGGCTTCTGTAAAGAGTTGGATGGTCTTGACCGAATTATGTCCAAATTTAGCAACATCATAGGGCTCCATCATTTTGAAAATCTGGTTCATGGTGACTCCACCGCTGCTCGGAGGGCTCATGGAGATGACTTTTATATCCTTATACTTAAATACAATGGGTTGTCTCCACTGTGCTTCATAGCCAGCTAAATCCTCCTCCGTAACATAACCACCCTTTTTCTGGATAAAATCGGCGAGGGTTTTGGCCGTTTCCCCTTTGTAAAATCCGTCTCTACCTTCAGCGGCAATCTTAGTTAGGGTTCTGGCAAGGGCTGGATATTTAACGGTATCACCTTCCTTGTAGACCTTGGCAAACAAGGTGCTATCCGAATTGACCTCTATGATAATCTTTCGATATCCTTCCAGACGTTCTTCCTGCTTTTTTGTGACCACTACGCCTCTTTCTGCAAGGGCAATTACAGGAGCCAATATAGCTTCCAGTGACAAGGAACCAAATTTTTTATGAACCTCTATCACGCCAGCCACGGTTCCCGGAACCCCTGCAGCGGTTGCCCCAAGTGTGCTTTTATCGGGTATTACGTTGCCCAATGAATCCAAATACATGTCTTTATGAGCAGTCAATGGCGCCTTTTCCCTGTAATCCAATGATCCAATATCCCCATTACTTTTGCGGTACACCATAAATCCACCCCCACCAATATTTCCGGCATAGGGATAGGCCACGGCCAAGGCCAATTCAGTGGCCACCATGGCGTCAAATGCATTTCCTCCTTGTTTTAAAATTTCGGACCCTATGGCCGAGGCTTCCTCGCGAGCAGAAACCACCATTGCTTTTTCGGTCACAAGACCAGTAGGAGCGGCAGGTTGATTGGTTTTGCATTGGATAAATAGAAAGAGGACGAGTAGGAAACTTATTTTTCGCATAAAGAGATATATTTTTGTTTGGAATAGCTTATTAATTCTTCAAAAAAAATGGAAAATTCCTTTTCAAAATCAACATAATGTGTTTCGAGATCCAAGATAGCAAAATTCATCTTGCTCTTATTTTTCGTTCTGCGGTTCATACCACTCAAAACTTTAGAAATTCCGTCCAAATTGGAGTAGTTATAGATCCAATTATCGGAGATCATATAGGGCATCATATGTTTCACCCCATCTGGTAAAATGGTATAATTGTCTTCCAATAAATCATAAAATTGTTCCACAAAAATATCCAAAGGGGTTTCTGAATATTGTTCCCAATTCTTGGCCAAAAAATGATCATAAAAAATATCGACGATAACACCGCTATAGTGACTGTAGTTTTTATGCAAGCGCCTTGTGCTTTTTCTAACGGTAGGGTGGGCGTCCGTGAATGTGTCTATGGCCCGATGAAGCATAATGCCTTTTTGGACATTAATGGGCAAATGCTTGTGTCTATTTCCCCGAATACTGTCGGCAATAAAATTTCCCAAGGTAATTTCATCATTTCCAAAGGAGAGATAAATATGTGCTAAAAAATTCATGTACCTTCTTCTGATGTCATAAGTCCGAATTTACAAATAACCGTTATACTAATAAACTGTAGTGGTGTATATTTGTAAAAACTTTTTCTAGCATACATGACACTAATCAAATCAATATCAGGAATACGAGGTACCATTGGAGGAAAACCAGGTACAAATTTAACCCCAATAGACGCCGTAAAATTCGCGGCAGCTTACGGGATATGGTTAAAAGAGTACTCAAAAAAAGAAAAACTTACTGTGGTTATCGGGAGGGATGCCCGATTATCAGGTGAAATGATCCAAAATATTGTGGTTTCTACTTTGATTGGATTAGGGATAGATGTCATTGATCTTAATTTATCGACTACGCCAACAGTAGAAATTGCTGTTCCTATGGAAAAGGCCGATGGTGGAATTATCCTCACGGCGAGCCATAACCCGAAACAGTGGAACGCCCTTAAGTTATTGAACGAAAAAGGGGAATTTTTAGATGCGGCCCAAGGCGCCAAAATACTAGAGATTGCCGAAGCGGAGGATTTTAATTTTTCAGAGGTGGATGATCTGGGAACCATTACCAGAAACGATGCCTATATTGATATACATATTGACGAAGTGTTGAACCTGCCTTTGGTTGATAAGGAAGTAATAAAAGCGGCCAAATTCAAAGTGGTGGTAGATGGGGTCAACTCCACAGGGGGTATCGCCATCCCACAGCTTTTAAAGGAATTAGGTGTAGAAGTGGTAAAACTGTACTGTGAGCCAACAGGTCATTTTCCGCATAACCCAGAGCCTTTAAAAGAGCATTTGGGAGATATTTCTGCCTTAGTGGTCAAGGAAAAGGCAGATTTTGGAATAGTTGTAGATCCTGATGTGGACAGACTTGCTTTTATAAGTAACGACGGTGAAATGTTTGGAGAAGAATATACCTTGGTGGCCTGTGCAGATTACGTGCTTGGGAAAACAAAAGGGAATACGGTATCCAATCTTTCCTCTTCCAGGGCACTAAGGGACATTACCGAGAAACATGGAGGCACCTATGAAGCTGCTGCTGTTGGTGAGGTAAATGTGGTAACCAAAATGAAGGCCAACAACGCAATAATCGGCGGCGAGGGCAACGGTGGTATTATTTACCCAGAAAGTCATTACGGTCGTGATTCTTTGGTGGGCACGGCCCTCTTTCTAATGTTAATGGCAGAACGAGGAGGTACCGTTAAAGAATTGAGGGATAGCTATCCCAGTTATTTTATGAGCAAAAAGAAGATAGAGTTAACTCCAGAATTGGATGTAGATGCCCTTCTTGTAGCCATGGAGGATAAGTATAAGGATGAACAGGTCACCAACATTGATGGGGTAAAGATCGATTTTCCTGAAAATTGGGTACATTTGAGGAAATCCAATACAGAACCAATTATCAGGATTTATACGGAAGCAAAAAGTCAGGCTGAAGCAGATGGTTTGGCAGATCGAATCATCTCAGAAATTAAGGAGGTAGCGGGAATTTAACTTGATTCTTAAGATAATTTAAAAAGTTTGGTAATCAATTGAAGCAATTCGATATTACCAAACTATTTTTTTTTTTGAATGTCCTTAGGGGCTTTATTGCGATGTTTCCATCTTCTGTGTGTCCATAAATAATGTTCAGGCCTTTCCCTTATTTGTTTTTCGGTTTCCCTTAAGAACCTCTCGGTAATCTCATTCTTCTCCGTTTGTTTGCCTGCATTGGTGATTGGGATGAACTCAGCCTGGTAATATCCTCTCTTAACCTTGGATACTTTTAGAAAGACAACGGCCAAATCCAGTTTTCTTGCCATAACTTCAGCCCCGTTAAAGATGGGTACTTTTACACCCATAAATTCACTCCAGTACTGTGCTTTGGAAACCATTGGGGATTGATCACTGACCATTCCGAAAATACCTTTTACACCAAGCTGTTCATTCCTGACCACAGTTTTTACGGTCTCATTTTGGGTAATGGGGGTGGTGTTCCATCTAGAACGTATGTTTTTTATGAGTCGGTCAAAATATTTATTGCCTATCTTTTGGTAAACGGCATATCCTTTCGAAGCAACATAGTTATTCATGCTTACATTCCATTCCCAGTTGGCATAGTGGGAGCATAACACAAGGATACTCTTCTTCTTTTCCAATTCTTGAAGAACTTCCATATTGACTACATCATATCTTTTTTTGACCTCCTCTTTAGAGAGTCCCATGGTTTTTACCATCTCCAAGAACAAATCGCACATATGTCGGTAAAATTCCTTCCTTATAGAGTTCAATTCTTCATCCGACTTTTCAGGGAAGACTAATTTTAAGTTTTCGTAGACTACTTTTTTACGATAGCCAAATACATGATAAACCAAAAAGAAGACAAAATCTGACACCAAGTAGAATACCTTGAAAGGAAGTACGGAAATAAGCCATAAAAAAGGATAGGCCAAGATATAAACTAGTAGTTGCATGCAAAAAAAGTATGGGCAAATATAGCTATATTTGAATCCAAATCAAGGTATCCTATGAATATGCATATTGCCACCATTGTTATTATTGCCATCAATGTACTGGTCTCCCTGAAAGGTTTTAATGATTTTAGTTTTTTTGAACGCTATAAGTTCAATATTTCTGCTATTAAGGCCGGACAAAAAGAGCGAATGTTCACATCAGGTTTTCTACATGTAGATTTCTCCCATTTGTTCTTTAATATGTTCACCCTTTATTTTTTCGCCAACGTGGTCATAGCCTGGTTGGGAGCCCCTATCTTTATTCTTATCTACGTGGTAAGTTTGGGCGCAGGGAGTCTTTTAGCACAATTTTTCCATAAAAACGAACCCCAGTACAGTGCTGTAGGAGCCAGTGGAGCGGTTACAGGAATTTTATATGCCGCCATATTATTGCAACCGGAAATGCAATTGGGGATTATGTTTATACCAATTCCATTACCCGCTTATGTTATTGGTATTGCTTATTTGCTGTATTCCATTTATGGGATGAAAAATAGACTTGGCAATATAGGACATACTGCTCATTTTGGGGGTGCCATGGGTGGATATGTGATGACCTTGTTGTTCATGCCCAGTCTTTTGGTGTCTCAGACACTGATGGTTATCCTTATGGCCGTTCCCATTGTCATTCTTTTCGGCTTGGAGAAGATGGGAAAAATATGAAACAATCTTTTAAAGAGGCCTGGAGGCAAGAAGATTTCATTTAAATAAATTTGGAAGACTACCTATTAGTCAGCATTTACGCCCTTTTAGAAGGACAGTTTAACGAGAATATCATTATTTTTTATACTTAACAGTAGATTTTAGCGTTCTTTGAGAACCCAAATAATGTTAAACCTACTTATAATGAAAAGAATTTCCCTTCTATTTTCAACAGTTTTATTGTTGGCCATATCCTGTAGTGATGAAACCACTATTTATTCTGAACCAGAAAGTACCATTAAATTAGAAACAAATCTTCAAGTGTTGACCAGTAGTATTGTGTTTGACAATTCTGGAGTATTGGACATATTTGAAAAGGATGAAACCACGGGTAAATTTTCCAAAAGCAATGCCGCTGGTGTCGCAGGAGATTATCCATTAACACTTGTTGCACAGGTTAGTCCCCCTTCATTTACAGGTGGAACAAATTTAACGGCCTCCCATGTGAATGTTGATGGCAATTTTGCCTATGTATCCTATAATACGGTAGATGCTAGTTATGCTGGGGCTATAGATATTATTAATATATCCGATCCCAATAATCCAGTTGTGACGTCTAGGATGTATTTCACCAATAGGGACATCAATGCCTTAAAATATGACAGTGGTTTCGTTTATGCCATTGGAGGAATTGAGGCCGAAGGAGACCTGACCGCGCTTTCCAACTCCTTTGTGGCTAAAATACCGGCTGTAAACGGAATTTTTAGTGCAACTGGAATTATTTTTGGTTATCAGGAGGGTTTTGTTGCAACTGACGTGGAAACAACGGCAACCAATGTATATGTTACAAGCGGAATGGATGGTGTTTTGGCTGCTTATGATAAGTTGACCTTAACCATATCTATCAGTGTGCTTTCTCCAGACTTACGTTCCTTGGCAATTCAGGACAATCAAATTGCCGTTTTGGATGGCAGCAAAGGATTAAGCATTTTTGACCAGAATTTTCAATTGCTCAAAGAAATAGCGATCAATAGCGATTTTGGGGTATCTACCAAAAAAACAATCGACTTTGATACTGACCGTATCATGGTTTCCGAAGGTTCTAAAGGAGTGGGTGTTTATAATATAACCTCTGGATCCCTTATTGAGTATATCCCAATTTTAATAAACCCTGATGGGGTTGATATGTCTGATATTGTAAACAATGCCGTAGCCATCAATGAAGGAGTCATACTAATGGCCAATGGGGGCGCAGGTTTAAGTTTGAACGAAAAGAAAACTGACAATACAGAAGAGTTTGGCATTATAGGATTGGACGGGTCGATTAATTATGTAGCATCAAAGGACGATTATGTTTTTGCTGCCTCAGGAAAATTGGGTTTGCAAATTCTTAAAATGAACAAGCCCTCCGAAACCTTATTGAACAGATGTGTTGACCTGTTGGTCTACATCGGCAATGATAATTTGAGAAGTGAGGTAGGAGAGGCACTTGAGTATTCTGGTGGAGCTGGGAAGCGATTGAAGAGTGTAGGGATAGATGGTTCTTTATTGTTATGCGGTTCTTGGACAGTTCAAAACAACACTTGGATTAGTGAAGGTGCTTTGTTCGAAATGAACGGTAGTTATATCATTGGTAGCAATAAAAAGCAAAAAGAAATATTGGTCCAAAAGAATGGTGTCTTTAGGGTAGAGGGAAATCTTACCATTTATGGCAATTTAATTCTTGAAGAGGGTGCCACAATGGAATTCCTTGATGGTTCTGTTGTTAATATATTTGGAGATGTTATTATGGATCCCACGGCCGAGGTTAAAGGAAATTTCGTGGATTTACAAAACAAATTCTAGGAAACGATAATATATTAGGATATAAACCTAAAGACAAGAAAAGGCCCGACACATTAATGTGTAGGGCCTTTTTTAAAATATGTCTTTCTGGGTCTACTGCAACATTTCGGCAATCTTTTGCTCCAAGGCGGGTCCCCTAAGATTTTTGGCTACGATTACTCCGTTTTCGTCCAAAATAAAGGTTGCCGGGATTGCATCCACATTGTATAATTTGGCAATTTCATCAAAGTATTGAACGTTGGAAACATGGTTCCAAGTAAGGTTGTCATCTGCAATGGCTTTTTTCCAATCCTCGGCTCTTCTGTCCAAAGAAACCCCTAGAATGTTTAAACCCTTGTCATGGTATTTGTTGTAGACATTTACCACATTAGGATTTTCTGCCCTACATGGCTTGCACCAAGCGGCCCAAAAGTCAACAATAGTGACCTTCCCTTTAACGTCATTCAAGGCCAATAAATCCCCATTTGGAGTAGGCGCGGAAAAATTTGGTGCCTTGCTTCCTATGGAGGTGCTTTTGCTATTGTTCAATTTTTCCTCTATGCTCTTCCCTGGTTTGGTTTTTTTCATTTCAGGTGAGAGGCCATCGTATAATGCTTTTACTTCTTCATCCGACATGGATTTTGTATTCAATACCTTATCGATGATCAAAACTGAAATCAAAGAGTTAGGATTTTTCTTTACGTAATCCAATTCAAAATTTTTCGCCTCTTCCTGAAGTTCAAAGTATTCATCCCTAAGAGAGACCATAGTGCCCTCATCGTTACTGGCACTGGCTTTTCTCATATCCTCATTAATAGACATGGCCCTGCTAGACAATTCTTTTGAACCTTTAATAAAATCGGTGAAAAACTCGTTTTGCGGAGTTCCAGTTATTTTTGCATCGGTCAAACTATCTTTTTGAACAGTAAGTTCTATCTCTCCTTTTTCAACAATAAAAGGAATATTCCCTCTCAACTGGTCGATATAGACATAATGTATTTCTGGCAGGTCGGCCGGCCCTGAAAATTTAAATTTCCCATTTTCAACAGTGGTGGTATCCACATCAACTAGCTGATTTTCGGCATTTGCCGTTTTAAGGTATACCTTGGTGCCGTTTTCCAATTCCCCATTCACAGTTCCATCAAGACTGAAACCTTCTGGATTAGTACTGCAAGCAACTACGGCTGCAAGAGCGCATAGGGATACTATTATTTTTTTCATCATTTTTATTTTAGACGGTCAAAGGTAATTATATTATCGTGTATAAAAAAAGCCCTTAACATTACATAAACGTTAAGGGCTTGTAGATTTTTATTTTAATGGGCACTAAAATTGGTAACGGATACCAAGGGCAATATCGAAATCAAAATTATCAGAAAATTCATCATATCCAGCAACTCCAATTTCAGGTCTAAAATCCAATGAAAGAAGCAATGGGATATTGAAATCATATTCGATACCTATATTACCAGCAGCAAAAACAAAAAGACCATCATTATAATCCCTATCTTCATTTCTAACAAAATCCACACTACCTAATCCACCACCTACACCATAGTACCAGTTGAAATCACCATCAAGTGGTCTAACCCATTGGTGAACTACGGCCAATTTAAAGGCATCATAGTTTCTACTGTCTCTCCATCCAAGATCAAATTCCAATCTCGTACTGGAAGTCAATGCTGTTTGGTAGGATATTTCCGCACCAAAACCATCACTATCACCCAAACGAAGTCCAAGGGCATTTTCTGAAATCGACTGTGCGCTCAAGGAGAATCCTGTAAAGCATAGGATAAGCGTTAAAATTTTAAATATTTTCATAAGTTTTGTTTTAAGTTTATTTAGGTGTCAAAAATAGCTGAATATTAATGGCCTAAAGTTAATAAAAACTTAATTTAGCACCTAAAATTAACCCAAGTGGACATTAATTTACTCCTAAAACTGAAAAGCAATTTAGAAGGCGACCTTCAATGGGATTCCCTAACTACTGCGCTGTATTCAACGGATGCTTCCGTATACCGTAAAATGCCATTGGCAGTTGTGTTCCCCAAGACTATTGAGGATATTAGAAAGATTATACATTTTGCCGATCAGCATAGTGTAGGAATCATTCCAAGAACCGCGGGAACCTCTTTGGCGGGACAATGTGTGGGTGATGGTATTGTTGTAGATGTATCCAAAAATTTCACAAATATTATCCATTTAGATGAAGCTAAAAGGCAGGTGACTGTTGAGCCAGGGGTCATTAGGGACGAATTGAACCTTTTCTTGGCGCCTTATGGCTTGTTCTTCGGCCCAAACACCTCTACTTCCAATAGGTGTATGATAGGTGGGATGGTAGGAAACAATTCTTCCGGAACTACATCCATACAGCAGGGGGTTACCAGGGATAAGATAGTTTCTATGAAAACTATATTGGCCGATGGTACAGATGTGGAATTTAAAGCCATATCCAAAGAAGATTTTAAGCATAAAATGACCTTGGATAATCTGGAAGGATCTATCTATAACAACCTATATAAGGAGCTCAGTGATACTGAGACACAAAATGAAATATTTGAAGAATTTCCTAAAGCTTCCATCCATAGAAGGAATACAGGGTATGCCGTAGATGAAATTTTAAAGAGTAATGTGTTTACTGATGCCAAGCAAGATATCAACCTTTGTAAGCTTTTAAGTGGGAGTGAGGGTACCTTGGCGTTTACCACGGAAATCACCTTGGAATTGGATGTTTTGCCCCCAAAATTATCGGCTATGGTGGTCACCCATTATCACACCTTGGATGATAGTTTGAAGGATGTGGTGCCAGTTATGGAGCACAACCTTCATTCCTGTGAGATGATGGATAAGGTGATTCTCGATTGTACCAAGAACAACAGGGCGCAATTGGCCAATAGGTTTTTTATTGAAGGGGATCCAGCGGCAGTACTGATGTTGGAATTACGATCTGATACGGAAGAAGATTTGGACGCACAGATCTCTAAGCTATTGGCTACGGTAGAATTGTCAGGGTTGAGTTATTCCAATGCGATCCTAAGAGGGGGCAATACCAACAAGGCTGCCGAATTAAGGAAAGCCGGCTTGGGGCTTTTGGGCAACATGGTAGGAGATCGTAAGGCAGTTGCTTGTATTGAAGATACTGCCGTTGCTTTGGAGGATCTTAAGGATTTTATTGGGGAGTTCTCCCAAATCATGAAAGCTTACGAGCAAGATGCTGTGTATTATGCCCATGCTGGTGCCGGGGAATTGCATTTAAGGCCCATTCTGAACCTGAAGAAGTCCGAGGACGTCGCCTTATTCAGGGCAATCACCACAGATGTGGCCAAATTGACGAAAAAATACAAAGGTTCTTTTAGCGGAGAACACGGAGATGGTATCGTAAGAGCAGAATTTATTCCTTTAATGATCGGTGAGAACAATTATCAATTGTTAAAAAGGGTCAAATCCTACTTTGACCCAAAAGGAATATTCAATCCCGGAAAAATTGTGGATGCCTATCCCATGGACGAGTCTCTTCGCTATGAAATAGATAGGGAAGAGCCTGAGATTAAGACGTTGATGGATTTTTCCGATAGCGAGGGCATACTTAAGGCCGCAGAAAAATGTAATGGGAGTGGCGATTGCAGAAAGACGCATAAAGTGGCAGGAGCAATGTGCCCCAGTTACCATGCCACAAAAAACGAAAAAGACACTACCAGGGGGCGCGCGAATGCATTACGTGAGTTTTTGACCAATCCGAATGCCAGTAATCGATTTGACAGCAAAGAGCTCAAAGATGTTTTCGACCTATGTCTCAGTTGTAAGGCATGCTCCAGTGAATGTCCGAGTAATGTGGATATAGCGACCTTAAAAACAGAATTTTTATACCAATACCAAGAAGCAAACGGGTATCCATTACGAGGTAAATTGTTTGCACACAATACCCGATTGAACAAATTGGGGAGTAAGATGGCCGGCCTGACCAATGCGGTATATAGATCTAAGGTATTGAGTTCTTTAGTTAAGAAAACAGCCGGGGTGTCACAAGAAAGAAGTCTTCCTAAAGTTTCAAGTGTTGATTTCAATAAACATCTTCAAAAATCTCAAAAAGAGGCGACTATTTCAAAATCAAAAGTAATTTTATACATCGATGAATTTACAAATTACTTGGATACAGAATTGGGCAAGGATGCCATTGAGGTTCTTGTTTTATTGGGGTACGATGTAGAATTGTTCTTCGGGGAAAGTGGTCGCACCTATATTTCCAAAGGATTTTTAAAAGAGGCGAAAAAATTGGCGTTGACCAATATTGAAAAATTAAAGGTCTTTGCAGATCGGGCCGTTCCCGTGATAGGTTTGGAGCCTTCCGCCATCCTTACTTTTAGGGATGAATACAAGCGGTTTGGTGCCGATGCCAAAATAGTAGATGCCATAGGGGCAAATGCCTACCTTATTGAGGAATTTCTAGCCAGTGAAATAGAGAATGGCAACTTGACCTCGGCCCAGTTTACCAAGGAGCCAAGGACGGTAAAAATTCACAACCATTGCCATCAAAAAGCATTGTCCAATCAAAAGGTAACCTTTGACATATTAAACCTGCCTGAAAATTATACGGTTTCCATCATAAGTTCTGGCTGTTGTGGGATGGCCGGATCCTTTGGTTATGAAGAGGAGCACTACGAGGTAAGTATGCAAATAGGGGAGCTAAAACTCTTTCCAGCAGTTCGGAAATCTGCCGAGGATGTTATCATTGCAGCCAATGGCACGAGTTGTAGGCACCAAATACATGATGGAACCAAGAGGACAGCATTACACCCCATAACCATATTAAAAGGGGCATTGGCAAACTAAAGGTAGACTAGTACCACTTGTTAAGCAAGGGGTAAAGTTTGGTTTATTTTGTTTTATTTGGCAAGTGCACAGTAATATGCATGGACTTGATTTTTGTATCTCTGATTTAAGATTTACCTTTGAACGAAAGATATCTACATGGCAGGCAATACATTCGGAACCCTTTTTAAAGTAATGACTTTTGGTGAATCACATGGTGTTGCCATTGGAGGTGTATTGGATGGATGTCCGGCTGGTATCCAGTTGGACCTCGAGGTCATCCAAAAAGAATTGGACAGGCGTAAACCTGGACAGTCGGCCATTGTGACCCAACGAAAGGAACCTGATTCCGTAGAGTTCTTTTCAGGGATTTTCGAAGGAAAGACCACAGGAACACCTATAGGTTTTGCCATTCACAATACCAATCAGAAATCCCATGACTATTCCCATATTAAAGATTCATACAGGCCCTCCCATGCCGATTATGTCTACGACCAAAAGTACGGATTTAGAGATTATAGAGGTGGGGGAAGAAGTTCTGCTAGGGAAACAGCAAGTAGGGTAGTGGCCGGTGCCATTGCCAAACAATTTCTAAAAGACATAAAAATAAACGCTTACGTATCCCAGGTTGGTAATTTAGCCCTGAATACTGATTATAAGGATTTAGACTTCTCATTGATCGAGTCCAATGACGTACGATGTCCAGATCCTAAAATGGCCTTGAAAATGGAAAACTACATTAAGGAGATCAGAAAGGAAGGTGATACGGTAGGAGGAATTATTACCTGTGTGGTGCAGAATGTGCCTATTGGCTTGGGAGAACCTGCCTTTGATAAGCTGCATGCAGAATTGGGCAAGGCAATGCTCTCTATCAATGCCGTAAAAGGATTTGAATATGGTAGCGGTTTTGAAGGCGTAAAAATGAAGGGTAGTGCCCATAACGACCAGTTCAACCAGGATGGAACTACCAAAACTAATCATAGTGGGGGGATTCAGGGAGGTATAAGCAATGGTATGGATATTTATTTTAATATTGCCTTTAAGCCAGTGGCAACCGTCATTCAAGGCTACGAGACCATAGACAAGGAAGGCAACATGGTAAAGACCCAAGGTAAGGGACGTCACGACCCATGTGTTGTTCCAAGGGCGGTTCCCATTGTAGAAGCAATGACTGCCTTGGTCTTGGCAGATTATGCCTTATTGAACAGAACCATCAAATTATAATTTTCCTTTTTTTCGGCTTTTACTAACAAAATAGTATCTTACCCCCTCAAAATTTAAAATATATGAGGAAGCTGGAATTGCATTGGCGAATTCTTATTGGAATGTTTTTAGGTGTTGTTTTTGCCTACTTAATGGTTCAATTGGAATGGGGGCCTAAATTTGTATCGGATTGGATAAAACCTTTCGGGAATATATTTATCAACTCCTTAAAATTAATTGCAGTTCCGTTAATCCTTGGATCCCTGATCAAAGGGGTTTCTGATTTAAAGGATATTTCCAAATTATCAAAAATGGGGGGTAGGACCATAGGAATCTATGTCATGACCACGGTTATAGCGGTTTCCATTGGACTAGGGGTGGTAAATCTTATTAAGCCCGGTTCTTCCATCTCACAAGAAACCAGAAATGAACTTGTTGAAAATTACAAAGGAGATGCAGATTCAAAAATAGCAGAGGCCGCCAAACAAAGAGATGCCGGTCCTTTAAGGGCATTGGAAGATTTAGTGCCTGATAATATATTTCAAGCTGCCAGTGACAATGGCAATATGCTCCAGGTGATTTTCTTTGCCATCCTCTTTGGGGTAGGACTTATTCTGATCCCGGAAGAACAGGCATCCCCTGTTAAGAAATTTTTTGATGGGTTCAATGAGGTAATTCTCAAATTGATCGATTTAATTATGCTGGCCGCACCTTTTGGGGTATTTGCCTTATTGGCTGCCTTGGTCGTAGAATCGCCCAGTTTAGACCTATTTAAGGCTTTAGGTTGGTACGCCTTGTCTGTAGTGATAGGCCTGACCTTGATGATATGTGTTTATCTGTTTATTGTTTGGATAGTCACAAAAAAAACTCCAGCATACTTTTTAAAGGGGATTTCCCCGGCTCAACTATTGGCATTTTCAACCAGCTCCAGTGCTGCAACCCTTCCAGTAACTATGGAACGGGTAGAGGAGCATTTGGGTGTTGAGGAAGAGGTCACCAGTTTTGTATTACCTATTGGGGCCACAATAAATATGGACGGTACTAGTTTGTACCAAGCCGTAGCGGCTGTTTTTATTGCCCAGGCCTTTGGCATGGATCTTAGTTTGTCTGCGCAATTGGGTATTATCGTAACTGCAACATTGGCCTCCATTGGGAGTGCTGCGGTACCAGGAGCGGGGATGGTCATGTTGGTAATAGTTCTAGCGCAAGCAGGAATTCCTGAAGCTGGTCTGGCCCTTATTTTTGCAGTAGACCGTCCCTTGGATATGTGCAGGACCGTAGTTAACGTAACAGGTGATGCTACCGTTTCCATGGTAGTTGCCAAGTCTGTTGGCAAACTGGGCGAGCCCAAGGTAAAAGATTGGGACGACCACTATAAAGGAAAGAAAGTTATTTAGACTTCATACTACTACTACTACTACTACTACTACTACTCAAACTCATAGTTTTAGGGCCTTTTTAGGCCCTAAAATATTTTTATATCCCTTTGTAATTTCAATTGATAGTTCTAATACATTAGCGCGTTCTTATTTGAAATTATGAAAAAGATTGCTTTGCATTGGCAAATCCTAATTGGGATGTTGCTGGGGTTGTTTTTTGGATATTTAATGATCCAAGTTTCTGGCGGAAAGGAGTTTGTTGAAAACTGGATTAACCCATTAGGGGTCATATTTATTAATTTGTTGAAGCTCATTGCCATTCCATTAATATTGGCATCCCTAGTAAAAGGAATCTCGGATTTAAAGGACATATCCAAATTCAGGAACATTGGTCTACGGACCATGGTCATCTTTATAATGACCACTGTTATTGCCATTACCATTGGATTGGTCTTGGTAAATATTTTTAAACCTGGGAATGGTATTTCCAATGAAACCATTGAAAGGCTAACATCTACCTATTCTAACAACACTGGGCTTCAGGCAAAAATAGAAGAGGCATCCTTGCAAAAAGATTCTGGTCCCTTACAATTTTTGGTGGATATGGTTCCCGACAACATTTTTACCGCCATGAGTAATAATAAACTCATGCTACAAGTGATATTTTTTACTGTGTTTTTGGGTATTTCCATGCTGCTTATTGGGGAAGAAAAAGCCAGACCCTTAAAAAATCTTTTTGACTCCCTAAATGATACCGTTTTAAAAATGGTGGATTTGATAATGATATCGGCACCGGTAGCTGTTTTTGCCTTACTGGCCTATGTGGTGGTCAGCTCTGGAGATCCGGATCTGTTGTATGCCTTATTAAAATATTCGGGCGTAGTGGTTTTGGGGCTCATATTTATGATTGTCTTTTATTGCACCTTCATCTTTGTAACCACAAGGATCAACCCGTTTTGGTTCCTAAAAAAAATGAGTCCTGCTCAGCTTTTGGCATTCTCTACCAGTAGCAGTGCTGCGGTCTTGCCGGTGAACATGAAAATTGTGGAAGATGAAATTGGGGTGGATAAGGAAGTGTCCAGTTTTGTTCTTCCCGTAGGGGCAACGGTGAACATGGACGGTACAAGCCTTTATCAAGGGGTTGCCGCGGTCTTTATTTCACAGGCCCTTGGGTTTCATTTGGAGCTTACAGATCAACTGATGATCGTGCTAACCGCCTTATTGGCTTCCATAGGTTCTGCTGCCGTACCTGGGGCAGGAATGGTGATGTTGGTTATTGTATTGGAATCCATAGGTTTTCCTGCCAATAAATTGGCCATTGGATTGGCCCTTATTTTTGCAGTGGATCGTCCCTTGGATATGTGTAGAACCGTAATCAATGTTACTGGGGACGCCATGGTAAGTTTAATTGTCGCCAAATCTGTAAGTAAAATAGATTATACGAAAGCGAAAAGGATGTAAGGATCGTCCATTGGTCTCAAATGACTAAATTGCGACCAAATATGTTGATGTAATTGTAGCTTATGAAGAATAGTGCCTTGGAAGATATTGAAAATGTGTATGCCGATTTATTTGAGATAGATATCAATTTGGACCGTTTGGTAAAAAAGATTGAACTGCTCAGTTACCTAAACCCCTTGAATATTGAAAAAGAGAAACAGCGTTTCTTTACCTCTAAATATACCGAAGACCCTGTTTTTAAGTATCCCAAGATCAAATTTGATCCCTATAAGCTCCATCGCTTGTTTTATTCCCAACGACTAGAGCGCATTGAAGATGATGAGATTCGGAAGATGTACCAGGAAATAATCTATTACTACTCCAACATGATCCAGTGCATCGAGACCATTGGAGAGGGTAAGAAGTTCTATTATAATTCCTTAAGGGTATTTGGTACCCCTACAGAAAAGGACGTTCAGAATGCGAGATATATCCTTCATTTTGAAGATGAGCCTGTTTCCAGTGCAATGGAAAAAGTGTATACCGCAGAGGAAGCCAAAACATATTTTGAGGAGTTTGTTCAACAATATAATTTTCCCTTGAACATTAGATTATCAACTAGCCTTGCTGCAGATGCTATGGTGAGGAACAGTACCCAATCTTTGGTGATCAAAAAAAACGCCAAATTTTCCAAAAACAAACTATTGACCCTGGCCAACCACGAGATAGGGGTACATTTGGTAACGACCTTTAATGGCATGGACCAGCCCCTCAAGATTTTTTCCAATGGCTTCCCCAAAAATGTGGAAACACAGGAAGGGCTTGCCGTCTTTAGCGAATATATGAGTGGGGCCTTGACCTTAAAAAGACTTAAAGAATTGTCTTACAGAGTTTTGTCATCAGACAGTTTAATAAAGGGTTCCAGTTTTTCGGATACCTTTGATATGATTCACAATCAATACAAATTGAATAGAAACGACGCCTTTACAATTACCATGCGAGCCCATAGGGGAGGTGGATTTACCAAAGATCGCTTGTATTTAAGTGGCTTGCGTAAAATATATAAACGCCATAAAAAAGGAGTGTCCATGGATAACTTATTGTGCGGAAAAGTAAATATGGAATACGAACAAGGGATACAGCATTTGTTTGATCAGGGCCTTGCACATAATATCACCCATAAAAATGTGGCCTTTTCTGAAAACAAAAATATTAATACGACGCTGGATTTTATCTTAAATAATTTAAAATAGTCTAGTTATCATTTTATTAGGGCGAAATTTGAATTTCATCCGGGTAGATAAAATTAATTTCGCCCATATTTGTACTATCCATTAAAGTGAAATGCTCTTATATCTGGGATATTTAAGCTGATATGAGAATTGTGTTTTTGCAGTATCATTGGATTCTATATTTAATTTCCAAGTTATGAGGCCCTTAACGGAGTCGTACTTTGCCCCGATTGTATTAACCTCTTCCACTTTTATTTCCTTATTTTGAGAAATGGGTATTCTGTCCATTAATCTTAATGCAATTGTCGTGGTTTTACTGTTTTTCACCTCCAGATCATATGCCTTATCAATTATTTTATTGCTACCGATAAAGGATTTATTTTTAAAGTCGTTCTTCATTGTTCTCGTTACGGTAATCTGGGGATCTACCCCAAGGGATAAATGCAATTCTTTTGTTACGGAATACGGGTCAATAACCGTTTTTCCTGCATAAGAACCCTCAAAGTATAAATTGGCTTCTCCTGGTAACATATGATACTTTT
Organism: Sediminicola sp. YIK13; assembly: GCF_001430825.1. Classification (GTDB taxonomy): domain Bacteria; phylum Bacteroidota; class Bacteroidia; order Flavobacteriales; family Flavobacteriaceae; genus Sediminicola. The sequence continues at coordinate 840,865 of NZ_CP010535.1, forward strand.
CCCATTCTTTTAATTTGGCTACCAGAAACACATTTTCATTGATCAGGGGAGCGGCGAAATATTCATAGGTGGCCTCCAAAGCAAAACTATTGATCTCTACCGTAGTAATATCACCATTGGATTTGAGGCTATAAGGCTTTTTGATTGCAAATTTCGAATTGGTCATTTCATCCATTGGATTACTGGTGACCGTAGTTATGACTACCACTCCATTACTTGCTTTGTTGCCATAAATGGCGGTCGCCTGATCTCCTTTTAAAACTTCTAATGAGGCTATTTCATCTTCGACCAAATCTCCTACCATGTAACCCTCTGCAGGGATACCATCAATAATAAACAATGGTGATGTATCCTCTGATTTAGTTGATAAACCCCTAATACTTGTTCCAGATATTCGTCCCGTTATAGAAGCCGATGCGTCACTATATCCCACTACAACAACTTCTTCCAAGCTTTGTGCATCTTCCTCCATTTTGATATTCATAACAGAGGAGTAGATGGGTACGCTTTCCGATGAGAATCCAATATAGGAAAACACCAATTCCTCTCCATTTTTAATGGGCAGGGTGTAATATCCATCAAAATCGGTTTGGGTTCCTATAGAGGTTCCTTTAATAACTATGGCGCATCCTGGAAGGGGCTGGCCAGATGCGTCCGTAACTATTCCTGTTACTTTCTTCACCGTAGGATTATAGGAGTATGGATATCTTTTAGTTACCCTTGAAGCTGTATTCCTTGTATTTCGGGCTATAAAATTCAAATATTTAGTTTCCAAAGATGGTTTGACCGAATGACGATTTGGATTACCGGTAGATAAGGAAATAGATACGTTTTCCCAATCATTACCGGTGTTTTGATACACCTGTGCCTTGTAAGTTAAATTGATAGGAGCATTTAACTGCTTGGATTTAATATCGTATGTAGGGACCCAGCCCGCCTCTGCCACGGCGTAGCTGATATTCAGATTTAAATATGTATCACTATCGGCATCAAATTTTATTGTTAGTTCTCCTTTATATTCCTGGGGCCGACCTCTTATTTCGGAAAGTTGGTTTTGAGTGGCCGTAACTACTTCATTGATGCTATCTAGCTGTTTATTTATTTTGAATATAGTATCCCTTATGGCAGTAATTCTTTGCCTGTAATAGGTGCTAATCTGCTTAACTTTTTCCAGATCAAAACTATTTTCGGCAGCATTGAGCTGTCTATTGCTGGTAATCACCAATTCTTCCTCTGCCAGTCCTGCAATCTTACTTTGAAGCAGGGAAATATTCGATCTGTAACCTTCAAGTAGATTTTCTAAAGTGAATATTTCAGGGTTGTCCAATTTTTTATCAAGATAGTTGATCTTGTATGCCATGGAAAGAATGGAAACCGATTGTAGTCCTGATATCTGTATGCTACTTTCATCAATACCGGTAGATAATCCGGTAAAGGTAAATTCACTGCTGCCTATTGGCACCTTGAAGGTTGCGGTCCTTGTTATTTGTGCGCCGCTCAGATACACCGTCACATGTTTTATTTTGGAAGGAACAGGACCATTGCTTCCAAATATTAGAAACGGACAAAGTAGGGCAAAGAATAAATTTCTCATAATCATTGGTTTATGTTGATGGATTAAACCTAGTCTAACCAACAATTAATAAAAACCAATAATGAGTGAAGGGGCTGTTTTGTAGCGTAAAATCGCTATTTGGGTGAGTTACTCCAAAAATTTGGCTTTAAGCTCGGGCGTAGGGATCATACATGCCTCTTTTTTGCCAAACCACTTATACCTGTTTTTAGCAATAATGTCATAGACAAAGTTGGAGATCGACTCAGGAATCCATTCAAAAATCTGGACCAAGGTCCATACACCTCCGAAATTTTGGCCAATTTTCAGGGCTGCTGTTGCCTTGGTGTAGTAGGCCACACCAGGCTCTATTAAAATGATACTATCTATTTCAGAGGTATCAATATTGCGCTCTTGAAGAAATTTTCTGCCAATGGCACTTTGGAGGGGAGCGTATCTAAAGTTGTCTTTTTTATCGCGTTTTATGATAAATTGTATAGCACCATTGCAGAGGTTGCATACCCCGTCAAAAAGAATAATTTTTTTATTTTCTTCCATAAGTTATTTTTTGGCTTGCACCAGCTCCAATTGCTCTACACTTACGTTGGTAGTAAAAACACCATAATTGACCACTGCCTTGTTTTTTTCAAGACTGTCTATACTCCCAACTGCCTTACCATCCTGTAAGCGTACCCTGTCTCCAATTTTAAAGATGGGTCTTGGTTTGTTTTTTTCTTGGACAATAGCTTTTTTCTTCTCTTTCTTTTTGTCCTCCCTGACCTTGACTATTTTTTGCTCCAATTCCTGGGCTACTTCTACCTTCTTCTGCTTTTCTATTTTGACCTCTTTTACACTTTTCTTCTTGCGTTTGCTATTTTCGGTTTCTACGATGCGTAACAATTCCGAGACCAAGGGCCTTTTCTTCTTGTCTTGGAAATATTTCCCTGCTGCGTCATTGAGTTTGTTCCCCAAATAGATCATGCGTTGGTTGTGATCATAGAGCTCTTGGTAATTTTCCAACTTGGATTTTATCTTTGAATTGAGGTCCTCCAAACGTTTTGCTTCTTCCCTGGCTTTCGATTCTTCTTCCTTTAATTGAGACCCTGTTTTTTCCATTTTGCTCCTTTCTTTTTGGAGCTTGGCTATGGTGGCATCAAATCGAACCTTTCCGCGTTCTATTTTTTTCTTTGCTTTATTGATAAGACTATAGGGAATTCCATTTTTTTGTGCCACTTCAAATGTAAAGGAGCTTCCTGCCTGTCCCAAAACTAATTGGTAGGTGGGCTCCAGGGTACTGGAATTGAACAACATGTTGGCATTGGTCATTTCCGGGAGTTCGTTGGCCAACATTTTAAGGTTGGAATAATGGGTGGTAATTACCCCATAGGCTCCGCGTTCGTAAAATACCTCCAAAAAGGTTTCTGCCAGAGCCCCACCAAGTTCCGGATCGCTCCCTGTCCCAAACTCATCAATTAAAAAGAGGGTGCTTTCATTGCATTTTCGCAAGAAGCTGTTCATGTTTTTTAAACGGTAGCTATAAGTACTCAGGTGGTTTTCAATGGATTGATTATCCCCGATATCTGTCAATATTTTATCGAACAGGCATACGGTACTGCGCTCGTGAACGGGAATAAGCATTCCACTTTGCACCATTACCTGAAGCAACCCAATAGTCTTTAAAGTGATACTTTTCCCCCCGGCGTTGGGGCCCGAGATCACTATGATCCTATTTTCAGGGTAAAGGGCTATGGTCTGTGGATACGTTTTTTCCTTTTTTCTTTTATTGCTCAAATACAATAAAGGATGGTAGGCATCCCTGAGGTTCATCTTCTTGTCCGAACTAATTTCTGGCATCACAGCATTCATGTCCATGGCATATTTAGCTTTTGCAGCCGTAATATCCATATCTGTCAAAAACTCTTGGTATGTATGCAACAAGGGGGCATGGGGTCTAATGTGCTCTGTAAGGTATTTTAGGATCTTTTTGATTTCCTCAGTTTCATCAAATTCTAGATTGTTCAATTCCCTACTGTATTTTAACGTAGCCTCTGGCTCTATATAAACAATGCTCCCAGTCTTAGAGGAACCCATAACAGCTCCTTTTACTTTTTTCCGATACATGGCCTTAACAGCGAGAACCCTTCGGTTTTCTACCACAGATTCCCGGATTTCATCCAAAAAATCAGAGGCGTTATAGGTGTTTAAAGCGGAACCGAAACTTTGATTTATTTTTCCTTTGACAAAGTTAATTTCGTGTCTGATAGTTTTTAAATTGTCCGAAGCATTGTCCTTTATTTCTCCAAAACGGTCAATGACCATATCTATCTGGGTTGGGATATCGGAATTTAGTTCAATTACGTCAGAGGCCTTGTACAACAAAGGGTAATATTCCTTAAATTTTTTAAAAAATTTAAGGTGGGTGGTAACCGTATTACAGATATTTCCAATTTTTCGGAAACCGGTAATTTCAAGACTGGTGTTCTCAATTTTTAGGAGTTTCAATTCTTGGTGTATGGCATCGAACCCGTGATTGGGAACCCTATTGTCATTAGTGTAAGATGCCAAGTATTCAGAGGTTTGCCCTAAACTATTCAAAATACTCTCTTTACTGTAAAAGGGAACAACGGTCAAGGCCTTTTCTTTTCCCAATTCTGTATTGCAACGGAGGGATAGTTGGTCCAAAACAGTAAAAAATTCTAAATCTTGTAGTGTTTTTTGTTGAATGTTGTTCATAGCATTGTAAAGCCCTAAATTTGGTCTTACAAAAGTAGGCCTTTTTTATATGAACATCAATATACATCCTAGTTGGAGGGAGCATCTTTACGAAGAGTTTAACAAGTCGTATTTTTTAAATTTAGTTCTCTTTGTAAAACACGAATATGAAACCTATACGTGTTATCCAAAAAGTGATCATATTTTTGCAGCTTTTGATTACTGTCCATTTCAGGAAACCAAAGTAGTTATCATAGGGCAGGACCCTTATCATGGACCTAATCAGGCCCATGGCCTGTGTTTTTCTGTACAGGATGATATGAACCATCCACCCTCCTTGACCAACATATTCAAGGAATTGGAATCTGATATTGGGAAGTCGTACCCCGAAAGTGGAAGCTTGGAAAATTGGGCGAAACAAGGAGTGCTTTTAATAAATGCCACCTTAACGGTCCGTGCAAATGAGGCTGGGAGCCATCAAAAGAAGGGATGGGAAACATTTACGGATAGGGTCATTGAAAAAATATCTAAAGAGCGGGAAGGTATCATTTTTTTATTGTGGGGCGGGTTTGCGAAAAAGAAGATAAAATTAATTGATACGACCAAACATAGCGTGCTTATGTCAGGACATCCATCGCCTTTGAGTGCCAATAGGGGATATTGGTTTGGTAATCGCCATTTTAGCAAGTGTAATGAGCTATTGACTGATGCTAAAAAAGAAGCTATCGTATGGTAATTTATCGAATTTTCAATGAATTCTTTTCTATTATCGACTAATTAGTTAACTTAGAGAGTATATTCTAATGAAATCTGTGTGACCCAATTTTCTATTAAATCTGTTTTACTTGTTGATGATGATCCTGCTGCAACATTCATCAATAAAGTGTTTATACGTAATTTGCCTTTGGATGTAGATGTGTATGCTGCTACAGATGGTAAGGATGCCCTGGATTTATTAGATGAAATAAGCATAAGCTTAAATGGACATGAGTCATTTATTCCATGCTTGCTGATATTGGATATTAAGATGCCGGTAATGGACGGATGGGAGTTCTTGGACGCCTATACGGATCGCTATTCCAAAGAAATCAAAAACAACATTACTGTGGTGGTGACAACCATGAGCCAGGATGAACGAGATATTATCAAGGCCAGTAATAATCCAATGATCAAAGAATTTGTCCAAAAACCCCTTTCCGATGAAAAACTATTGGAAATTATAGAAAGACATTTTATGGAAAAACAACATTAGTGTGCTTATTGAATTTCTGTTTCTATTCGTGTAGGATATTTTCCTTTGCAACTTTCTTCTCAATCAAACCCAATACCTTTAATTGTTCTTGAACTTCTGACAAGGTTTTGTCGTCCATTTGCGATTGGCTCCATTCTGTTATGGATAGCCATTCTTTGATATCTTCAAGTTGTTGTTCATAGGCATTGGACAAATTCCTATCGATACTTGGGATACTTTTAAATTCTTCTGTATACAGGTTAATTACCTCAAGAATATGGGCCAAAGTGCCTTTTTGCTTCGATATGAAGTTATCGGTTGCAGCAATAACAAAGCATGGCCAAGGGGTAGGGCAATCTCCCAACCTTCTAAAGGTGCCCTTGTCCACCAATGGTTTAGTGGTGAAGTGTTCCCACATAAAATAATCTGCAGAACCATTGATCAAGGCCGTAACCGCCCCATCGAGATTGTTTATGACCTCAAAATCCAATGTATTGGTATCCCAGCCGTTATTCTTGGCATTCACATAAGCCATTAAGTGGCTGCCACTGCCATATCTACTAATGGCCACCTTGGAATTTTCCAATTCTTTAATTTGGGTATACTTGCTTTTAGCACCAACATGAATACCCCAGAGTAAGGGCGATTCTATGTATTTCTGAACAATTTTAACCGGATTTCCCTCTACTATACTCTTAACAATACCTTCTGTAAGGATAATGGCAAGGTCTGTTTCCCCATCTTGTAGCATTTGACACATTTTCCCAGTGCCTTCGGGAATATCGGACCATTGCAGGTCTATGCCCCGTTCTTCAAAAGCACCTTCTTCTATGGCCAAATGCCATGGAAAGTTAAAATGTTCTGGAACTCCTATGATCTTAACGGTCTTCATTTACTGCGTTATCTTTTGTAGGGTATACTGTATTAATTTTTCTGTGGATTCTGCTGGTTTATTGGAAAACTGACCAGTACTTCTGTTTGCCAAAATACAATTCATGGATACTGCCCTATGTCCCAAGAGTTTTGCCAAACCGTAAATCCCTGAGGTCTCCATTTCCAAATTGGTTATTTTTAGGTCGTTAAATCTGAACGCCGCCAGTTTGCCATTTAAATCATTGTCCTGGGTTTCCAATCGCAACTTCCTTCCCTGGGGTCCATAAAAACCCACATTGGTGGCTGTGAAACCCAATAGTATTTCGTCGGACATCAGTTTGGCGCCCAGAACCTTATCGTAAGCAACCACGTAAGGGGTCGATTTATGGTTGTACCATTGGGTATAGTCCATAAATGCTTTTTGTATATCGTGATGTTGCACATGGTCGCTATCATAGAATTGAAGTAAGCTATCAAAACCAATAGCATATTCGCTCATTAGGAAAGAATCAATAGGAATATCGGAATGGATGGACCCGGAGGTGCCAATTCTGATGATATCCAGGGAGGTTAGCTTTGATTTGATTTTTTTGGTGAAGAAATCAATATTTACCAAAGCATCCAGTTCGTTGAGGACGATATCAATATTATCGGTCCCAATACCTGTTGACATCACCGTAAGACGTTTGCCGTTTAAGGTACCTGTATGGGTATGAAATTCCCTCTTGCCTTTTTTGATCTCAATATGGTCAAAATGTTTCGAAACTTCTGAAACCCTATCTGGATCACCAACGGTAATAACTGTCGGTGCGATATCTTCAGGCAGTAAATTGAGGTGATAAATGCTGTTGTCTGCATTTAAGATAAATTCAGATGGATTAAGTTGCATGTTATAATTTTAGAATTCTGTCGGTAGACGAATTATAGAGGAAGTTATATTTTAAGGCGCCTCCGAGGTACTCATCATTTTCCTTAATCGCGGAATAATAATTGGTTTTTCCCTTAAAGATGCCCAACCCATCAGGGGATAGCACCACAGGGGAGAAAGAGGAAAATAAAGGTTTTATTTTAGTAAGGACCCGCTCGTATTGGGTGTCACCAAAACCATATAAACCTTGATTTTTAAGGATAAGGGATAATAATTCCTTTTTTGAATCGGGATGATGTTCCAAAGCCACTCTTAGTACTTGGTTTTCCACCTCATTTAGACCATTGCGTATACTTGGAAATCTTTTTAGATGAGCAGCAATGGCATTGGCGAGATTGTCAAATTGATAGTTTTGGAAATCACCTACATTCTCTAATCGTATGGGATTGTTGCTACAGTATAATTGCCAAATGTAATCTGCATATTCAATATCATCCTGAGTAAGTGTTTTGCGCAGTCCATAGATGCTTAAAAGCTCATGATCTTCCATTTCGGAAAGACTTTTAGGTGTTTCCCCTTCTTTCACACTGACCGGTGAGACCAAGGAGATCTCAGCATGTCTTCGGTGTGTCTTCAGCCAACTGATGACCGCCAACATATTTATTTGACAAAAAAGATCATAATCAAACCATAAAATAATCTGGTCCTGTTGCTTGTGACTGCAAAGGGACCTGTATTCCTTTAAAGTTTGCTCTATGAAACTGGTTTTTGATATTTTATACGCTTTGTTAAGGAATTCAAAACGTGCCTTCCAAAATGATTCGCTCCCAACTGCCGTTAAGGTCTTTCCTTCACATAGCATTTCCCTCCAGGTGATAATATCACCCTTAAGATCTAACGATTTTAACCGTTGGGTAAGAAAATCGCCATTAGTTATGTGCAATTGGGTACTCATTGGATGTTAGTTAGGTGTTAAGCATGCACTTGTTACATTCTTTTAAAGATAACATTTTAAATAAAAATCTGAAAGCTAATTAACAGATTTTAACCGCCCACACGTTTCACTTTAAACCCCTTTTCCTTTAAGATTTCCATAATTTTATCACGGTAATCACCTTGGATGATAATGGAATCATCCTTAAAGCTGCCACCAACACTCAATTTGGTCTTTAACTCCTTGGCCAATTTTTTAAAATCTTCATCAGCCCCGGTATATCCCTCAATAATAGTGATTGGTTTCCCTTTTCGTTTTTCATATTTACAGATCATGGGTGCCTCTTGCATCCAAATTTCCTCTTGGTTGGATGTGGATGTTTCCTCTTCGGTAGAAGGAGTATGATCTGGGAATAAGTTTTTTAGCTGGTCTTTAATGTCCATCTTTTAATTTATTGAATAATAGAAAAAACCTTCCTTGTCCAGAAAGGCATCTGTTATACTTATTTTTTAATCAATCCAAGTTCGATCAATCTTTCATGTAAAAACTCTCCCGCTGTAATGTCCTCAAATTGCTTGGGATTTTCGTCATCCACACAATTTTCCAAACAGTTGAGCGGCATATCGCTTACCGGGTGCATGAAATAAGGAATGGAGTATCTTGATGTTCCCCATAGTTCCCTGGGAGGATTAACCACTTGGTGGATGGTAGATTTTAGTTTGTTATTGGTTAGCCTGGAAAGCATATCCCCAACATTGATCATTAGTTCATTGGGTTGTGCTATGGCATCTACCCATTCCCCTTGATGGTTCATTACCTGAAGCCCTTTCCCTTGTGCCCCCATTAACAGGGTTATCAAATTGATGTCTCCATGAGCCGCTGCCCTAATTGCATTTTTTGGTTCGGAGGTTATGGGCGGGTAATGGATAGGCCTAAGGATGGAATTTCCGTTTTTTATATAATCATCAAAATAAGTTTCCTCAAGTTCAAGGTGCAAAGCCAGGGCCCTAAGTACATATTTTGCCGTTTTTTCGAGCATCTTATAGGTTTCCTTTCCAATAACATTAAAATTGGGAAGTTCTTTAACGATCACGTTGTCCGGATATTCGGCCTCCAATTTTGGATTGTCCTCTACATATTGGCCAAAATGCCAGAATTCTTTTAAATCCCCTTCTTTTTTACCCTTTGCGTGTTCCTTTCCAAAGGAGGTATATCCTCTTTGTCCACCAATTCCAGGAATTTCGTAAGAATCTTTTACCTCTTGGGGTAAATTGAAAAAGCTGCGAACTTCACTGTAAAGATCCTTTACAAGTTCATCGGACAAAAAATGACCGCTCAAGGCCACAAAACCTATATCCTCAAAGGCGCTGCCGATTTCTTCAATAAATTTTTTATTTCTATTCTTGTCTTCAGATAAAAAATCTTGAAGATTTACACTTGGAATTCCGCTCATGACCAAAAATTAAATTTGCACCTCAAATTTACTAAATTAATTAAGGTTATCGAATAAGAAAACATTCAATTTTGTTCTCTCCTTTCGTTACATTTAACCCAATATTAGCAGCCAACGTTATATCATTATGAAATATCAACCCAAGAATATTAGCAAGATCACCCAGTTGAAATTATATGAAAGGATGATGAAACCTCGGTTGATCGAGGAGAAAATGCTGATTTTACTGCGCCAGGGAAAGGTTTCCAAATGGTTCAGTGGCATTGGGCAGGAAGCTATTTCAGTAGGAGTGACATCTGCGTTGAAGGAAGACGAGTATGTCTTGCCCATGCACCGAAACCTAGGTGTTTTCACCTCTCGAAATATTCCTTTATACAGGTTGTTTTCCCAATGGCAAGGCAAGAACAGTGGATTTACCAAAGGGAGGGACCGCAGTTTTCATTTTGGGACCCAAGAATTCAAGATTGTAGGTATGATCTCCCATTTGGGACCACAGTTGGGGGTTGCAGATGGTATAGCGTTGGCAAATATCCTAAAAAAAGAAAAATTGGTGACTGCAGTTTTTACGGGCGAAGGAGGCACCAGTGAGGGAGATTTTCACGAAGCCCTTAATATCGCCTCGGTCTGGAACCTTCCTGTTTTATTCTGTATAGAAAACAATGGATATGGACTTTCTACCCCGACCAATGAACAATATAAATGTGAGCATTTGGCAGATAAGGGCCTAGGCTATGGCATTGAGTCGCACATCATAGATGGCAACAACATTTTAGAGGTCTATGAAAAAGTAGATGCCCTTTGTCAGAGCATGCGAAGTACCCCAAGGCCGGTGCTGTTGGAGTTCAAGACCTTTAGGATGAGGGGGCATGAAGAAGCCAGTGGGACCAAGTATGTCCCTCAGGAACTGATGGATGAATGGGCGAAAAAAGACCCGATTTCAAATTATGAAGAATTTCTGGTCTCAGAGGGAGTGTTAAATGACGGCTCCATAGCCCAGATAAAAGAAAAGATCCTTCAAGAAATAGAGGACCATCTGCAAATGGCTTACAATGAAGAGGAAATCACCCTCGATACCATCATGGAATTAAAGGACGTGTACAAACATTTTGAATATCAAGAAGTTAACCCGAACAATAAGACTGCCAACATCCGGCTTATAGATGCCATTTCGCAAGGACTAAGGCAGTCCATGGAACGGCATGGCAATTTGGTGCTCATGGGTCAGGACATAGCCGATTATGGAGGGGTTTTTAAAATTACCGAAGGATTTATGGAGGAATTTGGTAAGGACCGGGTAAGAAACACTCCCATCTGTGAGTCTGCTATTGTTTCCACAGCCATGGGCCTATCCATTAATAAGATGAAGGTAATGGTAGAAATGCAATTCGCCGATTTTGTAAGTTCTGGTTTCAACCCTATCGTAAACTACTTGGCAAAATCACACTACCGTTGGGGGGAACATGCAGATATTGTGGTTCGTATGCCCTGCGGGGCTGGAGTAGGAGCAGGACCGTTCCATTCCCAGACCAACGAGGCATGGTTTACCAAGACACCAGGCTTAAAGGTGGTCTATTCCGCGTTTCCCTATGATGCCAAGGGATTGTTGGCAACCGCTATTAACGACCCCAATCCGGTACTTTTCTTTGAACATAAGGCCTTATATAGGAGTATGTACCAAGAGGTACCAGAAGATTATTACACCTTACCCATGGGAGTGGCCAGTATTTTGAGAAATGGATCGGACATCACAATAGTTACCTACGGGGCAGGGGTGCATTGGGCCTTGGAAGTTTTGGACAATCAACCAGAGATAGATGCAGAACTTTTGGATTTAAGGACTCTACAACCCATGGATATGGAAGCCATATACGCATCTGTCAAAAAAACGGGAAAACTGATCATCCTACAGGAGGACAGTCTTTTTGGTGGCGTAGCCAGCGATATTTCTGCCTTGGTCATGGAAAACTGTTTTGAATTTCTGGATGCACCGGTAAAGAGAGTGGCCAGTTTGGATACTCCCATCCCATTTGCCAAAAAATTGGAACAAAACTACCTCCCAAAGGAACGTTTTTCGCTAGCTATCAAAGAGTTACTGGATTATTAGCAAATGCGTTATTAATAGATGTTTTTGAACTAATATTGCACGCTGAAATCACGATCTTGCGCTAGGATTTGAACATTATTAATAATGCAAAGCCGTTTTGATGTATTTCAACGTATATAAGTTAAATTAAACCCTAAAAGATGAATAAAAAAATCATTTTAATGCTTGCTCTTGCAGCACTAATCATGACATCCTGTTCCGTAACCAAAGAGGTTCGGAGCCAAAGAAATATGTTGAGCGGGACCTGGTCCTTGAACACTATTTCCTACGAAAATAATACCGGAACCTTCTCTTCCTTGCTTTTTAACGATACAAAGGATATCTGTTTTAAGAACAGTGAGTGGTTTTTTAGAGATAACAATAGCACAGGACGCTATACCATACCTAGTGGGAGCCTTTGTTCTGGCGGAGATCGTTATATCAAATGGTCCGTAGTGAACAGGGAAGGACTTCCCAATCAACTACAGTTCAAGTCGATCAATGCTAAAAATAAAGATATCAGTGGTGGTTTTGGCTACCGTTTGGATATCGTTAGCTTGACCCCACAGGCCATGACATTGAAATCTGATGTTTCCGTTAATGGTTCGCCTGTAACCGTAGTTTATAATTACACTAAAAAGTAAAATCGATTAAAATGAAAAATATAGTATCAAGAAGTATCATGTTTGTAATGGCTCTCACCATTATTGCAAGTTGTAGTACAGTTAAGAATGCCAATAAAACCCAAAAAGGTGCTGTGATCGGTGCTGCTGGTGGCGCTGCGGTAGGTGGTGTTATCGGAAATAACGTAGGTAAGGGAAATACTGCTTTAGGTGCCATTATCGGTGCTGTGGTAGGTGGCGCTGCCGGAGGTTATATAGGAAATAGAATGGACAAGCAGGCGGAACGTATAGAGACCGAGATTCCAGGGGCAGAAGTGTCTAGAGTAGGTGAAGGGATCAACGTGACCTTCAATGAAGATGCCGGTGTGTATTTTGACACTAATAAATCAGCGGTAAAAGGAGCTTCAGCCGAGACTTTAAATAGGTTGGCCGGTGTTTTAAAGGAATATCCAGACACCAATATTTTGGTAGAAGGACATACCGATAGTGCAGGTAGTGATGAGTACAACATGAGCCTTTCACAACAACGTGCACAGTCAGTCACCAATTACCTTATTTCACAGGGAATAGATAGAGGTAGACTTACCGCCAAGTGGTATGGTGAGAATCAGCCTAAATCGGACAATTCAACCCCTGAGGGAAGAGCAAAGAACCGTAGGGTAGAAATGGTTATTGTGGCCAATGAGGCATTAAAACAAGAAGCCATTGAAAAAACAAAAGGATAAATAATACCATCTTTTTTTTAACTAAATCCCGCCCAATATGGCGGGATTTTTTATTTATAATAGTATCTTCCATCAATGGTACAATATGATGTTATTATCATTGGAGGGGGGTTGGCTGGTTTGACGGCTGCCTTGCATCTCGGAAAAAATGGTCATAGCGTTTTAGTGCTTGAAAAGCAGAGGTATCCACATCATAAAGTCTGTGGTGAATATGTTTCCAATGAAGTGTTGCCATATTTAAAATATTTGGACATTACGTTTACCGAATATCAGGTGGCACAAATAGATACCCTGCAATTTTCATTGGTCAACGGGAATAGCATTACAACAAAACTTCCGCTAGGGGGAATAGGAATAAGCAGGTATGCCTTTGATGATTTGCTGTTTCGAAAGGCAAAGGCCCATGGGGTGGATTTTGTTTTTGAAAACGTGGATAAGGTGCACTTTGCAAATGATCGTTTCTCAATTGTAACCCAAAGGGAGAATCACTTTACTTCACGGATTGTTTTGGGAGCCTATGGCAAACGTAGCACCTTGGATATGCATTTAAAACGCGATTTTGTACAGCACAAATCTACTTGGTTGGGCGTTAAGGTACATTATAATTTCCCGAATTTCCCCGATAATTTAGTGGCCCTCCATAATTTTAGGGGCGGTTATGCCGGGCTTTCCAAAACAGAAACAGGAGCGATCAACTTTTGTTATCTGACCACCTATGATAGTTTTAAGAATGAAAAGAATATAGATAGCTTTAATGCCAATGTTGTGTCCAAAAACCCCTTTCTGGCCGAATTTCTAAGGGAAGGGGAACCTTTGTTCCCATCCCCATTAAGCATTGCACAAATATCATTTGACAAAAAAAATGCCATTGAAAACCATATGCTGATGTGCGGGGATTCTGCTGGACTCATCCATCCCCTTTGTGGCAATGGAATGGCTATGGCCATACATAGCGCTAAGCTGGCTTCTGAGTTGATATCCAAATATTTTAGTGATACTTCATTTAGGAGGGGCCAATTGGAAGACGCTTATCAAACCACATGGGACCAGACTTTTCAACATCGATTATGGATGGGAAGAAGGTTACAATCATTGTTATTAAACCCCAACCTGTCCCAATGGGCTTTAGGAGCCGTTGGCAACTCACCTTGGATCTTGAAAAAATTGATAAGAAGCACACACGGCAAACCCATTACCCTATGATTAATTTTACCCATAGAAATACGGACCCGGAATTGATGGACGATCCCAATGTGCCTGAGGAGGTTCTTAGGAGAGTTTTGGAGGATATTTCACGTGTAAACAGACTCTTAAATGGGAATAGGATTACAGTTAGGGCGGTAGACCAATTGATCAAGGAAACACCTAGGGAAAAGTACACCATCGTAGACATGGGGTGTGGAGATGGACAAATGTTAAGGGAAGTGGCCGATTTCTACCGCAATAAAGATATTGAAGTACGTTTGGTAGGCATCGATTTGAGTGAGAAAGGAATCCAAATCGCTCAAGAGCTGTCCATTGGATACCCTGAAATACAATTTCTAAGTCGGGATATACTCAATATTAAGGCTGAAGCACTACAATGTGATATTTTGCTTTGTACCCTGACCATGCATCATTTTAGCAATGCCGAAATCCCCATATTTTTGGACCAATTTGTAAAACTGGCCAGTTTGGGGGTCGTTATCAATGATTTGCAAAGAAGTAAGGCAGCATATTATCTTTTTAAGTTGTTTAGTATTATTTTTATCAAAACCGATATAGGAAGATTAGACGGATTAACATCTATAAAAAGTGGCTTTTTGAAAGACGAGTTGATCAATTTTTCAAAAGCGATTCCAAAAGTATACCATTCGGTACATTACAAATGGGCCTTTAGATATTTATGGCTCATAAGAACTAATAGACCCTCAGTTATAAAATGAATGAAGTTAGGATTGCAACAGTTACCAAACAATTACCAGATTACAGCAGGGATACCAAGGATATTTTGCCACTTGTAGAATTGTGGTTGGGCAGCCAGGAGGATCGGTTTAGACGTAAGGTGCTCAAAATATTTGAAGGCGCTGCAGTGGATAAACGCTATAGTATTATGGCACCAGAAGAAGTGTTTACCACCACTTCCTTTGAGGACAAAAACGCTATTTATGCCAGGGAAGTCAAAAAACTGGGTTCTGGGGTGCTGCAGAAGGCTTTGGCAGCCGCGGATTGGCAGACCGATAGTATAGATTTTATCATAACCGTGAGTTGCACGGGCATTATGATTCCCTCATTGGATGCCTATATTATCAATGATTTGGGATTGCGACAAGATGTGGTGCGACTCCCTGTTACCGAGATGGGCTGCGCTGCGGGCGTATCTGGTTTGATTTACGCCTATAATTTTTTGCGCTCCAATCCAGGGAAACGCGCTGCTTTAGTGGCAGTAGAGAGTCCAACTGCCACCTTTCAATTGAATGACTATTCCATGGCCAATATGGTCAGTGCGGCCATCTTTGGCGACGGGGCGGCCTGTGTGCTTTTGTCTTCGGAGAAAGAAGCCAAAGGACCTAAGATAGCAGGAGGGGAGATGTATCATTTTACCGATGCTACCCATATGATGGGATTTGATCTCACCAATCATGGGCTAAAAATGATATTGGATCCCGCAGTACCAGAAACCATCGCAGCTCATTTTCCCTATATCGTACATCCTTTTTTAGCACGCCATGGCTCATCCATAGCCCAAGTTGACCACCTGATCTTTCATCCCGGGGGCAAGAAAATAGTGCAAACTGTGGAAGATCTCTTTGGGGCCATGGGCAAAAATATAGATGACACTAGGGAAGTATTGCGCTTGTACGGTAATATGAGCAGTGCAACAGTATTGTATGTCCTGGAGCGCTTTTTGGAAAAGGAAATCACAAAGGGAGAACAGGGATTGATACTTAGTTTTGGACCAGGATTTTCGGCCCAACGAATATTGTTGGAATGGTAATCTGTAGTACTCATGTAATAATAAATAGTGCTTTAGAATAGAAATATAAGGGGATTATGGGTAAGAATGGGACACTAAAAAATGAATGGGCCTTGATATTAGGCGGCAGTAGCGGTTTAGGTCTGGCAACGGCTAAAAAGCTGGCAAGGCACGGATTTAATATTTTAGTAGTACACAGGGATAGAAGAATTGATTTCCAGATAATTGAAGAAGAATTTAAAAGTATTACTTTAAATAATATTGAGCTGAAATCATACCATATAGACGCCACTAATCCAGAGCGTAGAATGGCAACTATAAAGGAAATCTATGGTGATTTGGAGCCAAATGGCCGTATAAAAGTCTTGGTCCACAGCATTGCGAAGGGCAATTTAAAACCGATGCATTCTGATGTACAAAATACCTTGAACAACCAAGATTTTCACCTTACGATGGATGCCATGGCGATTAGTCTGTACGATTGGACAAAAGCGTTGATAGCCGCTAAGCTATTTGCAGAAGATGCCAGGATCATTTCATTTACCAGTGAGGGCAATTCTAAAGCCTGGGAGAATTATGCCGCAGTTTCTGCCGCAAAGGCTGCCCTGGAAGCAATAACCCGTAATATGGCCTTGGAATTCGCTCCGATGGGTATCAAAGCCAACTGCGTGCAAGCCGGAATGACCTTGACCAATTCTTTTAACATGATACCTGGGAGTGAGAAATTGAAGAAACATGCCTTAAAGCGCAATCCAAGTGGTAGGTTGACCACCCCCGAAGATGTTGCCAATGTGGTTTATCTTTTGACCACAGAAGAGGCAAAATGGATCACGGGTACAGTATTGAAGGTAGACGGAGGGGAAAGTTTGCGGTAACCATGGGGTGACGAATGTTTGAGCTTATTAAGAAAACAATACTAATAAATGGAATTTAATAACATATTGGATCAATTGCCCTTTGGCCCGGAATTCCTATTTGTGGATAAGCTTCACCAAGTGGATGATGACGGTGCTGTGGGAGAATACACCTTCTTAAAGCATCTTTATTTTTATAAGGGCCATTTTAAGGATGGGCCCGTAACCCCAGGGGTGATACTTACAGAATGTTGTGCACAGATAGGATTGGTTTGTTTGGGGTTGCATCTACTCAACGTAAGTGATACTTCAATATTGAAAATAGGATTGAGTAGTACTGAAATGCAGTTTTTACTACCTGTCTTCCCTAATGAAAAAGTGGTGGTGACCTCCAAAAAAATCTATTTTAGATTCAATAAATTAAAGTGTGACGTACGAATGCATAATAGCAAAGGCGAGCTGGTCTGCAAAGGAATTATGGCCGGAATGATAAAAATGGAAGAGGCATGAAAAATAGGGTAGTGGTGACTGGTATGGGGGTGTGTGCCCCGAATGGAGTAGGGTTGCATGATTTTATCAAATCTCTTCAGCAGGGCAAGAGTGGGATACGATTTCACCAAAAACTACAAGATCTTAAGTTTTCTTGTCAAATTGCTGGTAAACCATATTTTAATGAAGAACATTTAAACAAATACTTTAATACACTACAACAACGGGGGTTAAATGCCAGTGGAATAGTTTACGGGGTCATGGCGGGAATGGATGCCTGGAAAGATGCCGGTTTGACCCTGGCTTCCAAAGAAACTCCGGATTGGGACAGCGGTATCATTTTTGGTACAGGAATCTTGGGGGTCGACAAGTTTAGGGAGTCGATCCACCTCATAGACGAAGGCAACACCCGCAGGTTGGGAAGTACTTCCGTAATGCAGACCATGGCCAGTGGGATAAGTGCCTATTTAGGAGGTATTTTAGGTTGTGGCAACCAGGTAACCACCAATTCATCTGCATGTACCACGGGCACAGAAGGCGTTTTAATGGCCTATGAGCGCATTATGGCCGGGAAGGCCACCAGAATTCTTACGGGGAGCTGTAGTGACAGTGGGCCATATGTATGGGGCGGCTTTGACGCCATGCGGATCTTACCAAATACCTATAATCAGGAACCGGAAAAGGCCAGTAGGCCTATGAGCGCCTCTGCAGCGGGTTTTGTACCGGGCAGTGGGGCAGGGGCCTTGGTGTTGGAATCCTTGGAGAGTGCCTTGGAGCGTGGAGCACAAATTTATGGGGAAGTGCTGGGAGGAGCTGTGAATAGCGGGGGACAAAGGGGAGAGGGTACCATGACAGCCCCAAACAGTGAAGCGGTGCAACGCTGCATAGTCGAAGCAGTCGAAAACGCCCAAATAAATAAAAGGGAAATCGATGTTGTTAACGGTCATCTGACGGCCACGGGAAAGGATGCGGTGGAAATCCAAAACTGGAGTGCTGCCTTGGAGCGCTCTGGTACAGAATTTCCATATATCAATTCTTTTAAAGGAATGATGGGCCACTGTTTGGCGGCGGCTGGCAGTTTGGAATGTGTTGGAGCCTTATTACAATTTAGGGAAGGACAGGTTTTTGGAAATATCAATTGTGAAGATATACATCCTGAGATCTTGGAGGTTGTGGATGCTACCAAAATACCCAGAGAAACTATAGCATATAATCCAAAAATTATAGCCAAGGCCAGTTTTGGCTTTGGAGATGTAAATGCTTGTGTTATTTTTAAGGTTTATAAAAACGATTAAGAACTACCGATTATAAAAATATATGGAAGAGAGATACGAGCAGTTAAAAGGAATCATTAAAATTTACCTACCAGAAGACGTGACGGTAGAAGCAATCACACCGGAGAGTCATTTTATCAATGAATTGAACATCAACTCCGCTAATTTGGTGGATATAGTACTGGATGTGGAAGATGCCTTTGACATCGTTTTGGAAAATGAGGATATGGACCAGATGAAGACCGTAAAGGATGCTTTGGATATCATAGATGCCAAGCTAAAGGCCTCTTAAGTACCAAAATAAGTTGCTAGAAAAGGAGCAGCCTTTTTTCCAATTAGGCCTTTTCTTTTTTAGCTAGCATCATGGAAGCGGCCACACCGCCGATAAGGGCCAAGGCTATAACACTCAATGACAGCCATTCTGGGAATTCCACATAGTGGGATAATAGCATTTTTATACCAACAAAGGCAAGGATTACCACCAAACTATAGTTGATATACTTGAACTTCTCCAACATTCTGGAGATTAAAAAGTACATGGATCTAAGCCCTAGGATCGCCAAGATATTGGAACTAAAGACAATAAAGGGGTCCGCCGTAATGGCCAAAATAGCCGGAATACTGTCCAGCGCAAAGAGGATATCTGTAAGTTCAATAACAATAAGCGCTACAAAAAGAGGGGTTGCAGCCCGTATTCCCATTTTTCTGATAAAAAAATCATGCCCGTGCATTTCGGTGGAAATGGGGAATATCTTTTTTACTTGTTTAAAAATAAAGGATTTACGTGGATCAAAATCATCATCGTCAGATTTTAGCATTTTAAATGCGGTATACAATAAGAATACTCCAAAAACATAAATAATCCATTCGAATTTCGTAATCAGGGCCACACCAAATACAATCATAAGAGCCCTAAAAACAATGGCTCCCAAAATTCCCCAAAATAAAACCCTGTGTTGGTACAGTGGTGGTATGCTAAAGGATGAAAATATAACAGCGATTACGAAAACATTATCAACACTCAACGAGAGTTCTATCAAGTACCCTGTAATATACTTTATGACCGCTTTGCTGGGCGTCAGGTCAGTTGGATTGGCTATATGGTTGCCATCGAAGAGCCAATAGATCACGCCGCTAAAGGACATGGCCACGGTAACCCAGATTGCGGTCCATATGGCGGCTTCCTTGGTTTTGATCACATGTTCATCCTTATGGAAAACACCAAGATCCAATGCAAGGAATACCAAAATTAGAGCGATAAAAGCAATCCAGACCAACATAGCTATTTTTTAGGATCACAAAGCTAATCATCCTATAATATTTTGGTGCAAAAAAATCAAATAAATTGGTGTTGAAGTAAGTAGTATAAAGATCCTCAAAAGGAGGTGTTTCGTAGAAGGTCAACAGGAGGTAAATAAAAATGGGTCTGTAGTTGTTTACAGACCCATTTCTAAATAAATATTTGTTTTCTCTAGAATAAGGAAGTGAATCCTTTATGGTATTAGATACAAGAACTAATATCCCTGCAATTAATGTGCTTTAATCTTATCTTTTCGTTTTTTTAATTGTCTTTCGAGATCATCCACGGTTTTGGCAATCGAGGCTTCGAAGCTACCGTTGCTCGACTCTGCAAAAAGGCGGGGACCCGGAGAACTCAATCGAATCGCACAGATCATTCCTGTGTCAGGGGAAGAAGTATTCTCTGTTTTAAAGAAAATATCGGCACGAATTATAAAATCATATTTGTCCAATAACTTGTCTACTTTTTTGCCAGCAAATATTTCCAAACGTTCACTGGCTTTTACACCATCGTATTCAAAGTTTATATTCATAATAAATCTAATTTTTGATTAAGGTAAAGAGGTAAAATAAAGAAAGCAAATATTTTTAATTAAGGTAAACATAAAATTTAGGTTGTCAAAACGCTAAAGTCTGATTTTCTGAATATTATATTTTTGGGAAAGAAAAAATGGCTAACTTAATGGAAGTTTCTAGGTTCTCCCACAAACCCTAAATCCCACAATTATGACAACAACAAGGTTTAAAGAGTACCCGGAAGGCAGAGTTGCTAGCAGAAGCACCAGTGTTTTACGCTTAGAGCGGAATAATAGAGATATCTTTTAGTTAAACAGAATCTTGTGCTGTTATAGGTGCGAACCAAGGACATATGAGCGATTTGAGGATTTAGCAGTATTAAAGAGTAGATTACTTCAACTTTGAAAATCCAATCTTGATATTATCGCTGGCATAACTAATGGAAAGGAACCACCAAAAGGAAGATTGGGTAGAATTCGCAAACAGTTATTGGAATTTAACGAGCTACAGAGGCGAGTGGAGGATTATCGCAATCCGATCCGATTTGTGGGCTAATCCTCATTTTAAATATTCTATTTTACATAATATAAATTATAGGTCAAAATATGTCCATTACGTAAAACAGCATATAGCAGGATTTTCGTATAGCTCCGCTATTTTGCATAATACCAGATATAGCACCTTTAGGTCTATATCGTCAGGTATTATGTAAAAGAAAATCTTGTAGGTCTATATCGTCACAGCCGCATAAACTCGCCGTCAAAAGCAATCAGCCACTGGGTAATTTCCTATGCTCGTATCTCAAAACTGTTTTACTGGAATCATTGATTATTGCAACCAGCAAGAATTCTACATCCCTATAGTCGCACCAACCCGCAGATAGAAATCAATCCTTCCTCTGTCTGGATTTAATAATACAATCTAAAATCAAGTAATTTGCAGACATTGTAATGTCTTTGGTGCAACTCTTCTACAACATCTAGCATATTGTCATCTTCTTTAAATAAGTTAAAGAATGCTTTATCAAGATTTGAGCTACTTATTCCATTATATTCATTACCATAGCCGGAAACACCTTTTGCGCCAGTGATGTCCAAAAAATATTGTGCTTCCTCTTCGTCTAAATCTAGGACTTTTGCATTTGAAAAATGTAAAATCTTTCCTTTTAATCTTCCTTCAAAAATTTCTGCTATTTCCTGTAGACTATAGTAGTAGTCATTTAAACAAATACTATTTGCTTCACCGGTCATAACCAAGTAGATTATTTCATAGTCTTTAAAATTATGATCATCCAAAACCAGAGCATTTAAGCTAGCTTCTAGTCCTTCGATGGTGTCGCACGTTTTATAGATACTTGCTATTCCATATTGCATGGCCAATTGTTCCAAGTTTTCTTGTGCTTGGGTTACCCTGTCCGTTTCTATTTCCTGAACCCCTTCCAAACAATAAATGAAATAATCGGCTTCTGTAAATTGTTTTTGGGGGAATTGTTGTCTTTTCTCTAACAAGTTTCTGAAATTATGTAACGCATATGAACACAAAATTACTGTAACTTTTAAAGTTTTTCAGCGTTTTGATATAAAATTCCATCCCACACACATTGCCCTCCCTCCTCTTGATAATAAATGGGCGTCCCCTGGAGCGCTATCGAGAGGTCTTTAATTTGTAAAATAGTCGAGCATGCCACTGAAGAATTTAAATTATACTTTACAGCACTTAATATGACCTATGTATTACTTCCGTCGTCAAAAGCAATCTTAAAGGTCTTGTAACACTATTTAACGTGCGTCTTGGTCTTTGAATCCTTATCTTTACAGTTCATTAACTTCCATTAGATCCATTGCAACAGATAAAAGCACACTTAGACCAAATAGCGGACATATCTAATCAGGATTGGGATTTCTTTATGTCAAAATTGCACCGTCGGGAGATACCAAAGAAATCGGTTTTTCTAAAAGTCAACGAAATAGAAAACCATATCTCCTTTATAGAATCTGGCGTGGTGCGTTTGTACATTCCCAAAGAAAATCCGGATAAGGAAATCACCTTTGGTTTTAGCTTTAAAGATCAGTTTATCAGTGCTTATGACTCCTTTCTAACCCGAACCCCTTCGGTATATCAATTACAAGCGCTGACAGATACCACTATTTTGAGTATTACATATGATGAGCTGCAAATGGTTTATAAGACCACACAAATAGGAAATCTTATCGGAAGGCTAACGGCAGAACGTCTCTTTTTGATAAAATCCAAAAGGGAACAAAACTTATTGAATCTTACAGCAGAAGAACGTTATGTGAACTTGTTCAAAGAACGGCCAGAGCTCTTAAAAGTAATTCCATTAAAATACATCAGTTCCTATATTGGGGTTACTTCACAAGCTTTAAGCCGAATCAGAAAACGGTTGTAATTGGTGATTTATTGATTTGGGTTCATTGTTTGCCTTGTAACATCAAATTATCTTTGTAAAAAAAAGCTATGTTGATTGTTATTTTCGTTGCAGTACTTTGGTATGGAGGCCTGTTTTTTCAGTCTTTCTTTTTACACCGTTATGCAGCACATCAGGTATTTACCATGTCCAAAACGATGGAACGTATTACGTTTGTTCTGACTTGGATTTTTCAGGGTCCAAGCTACCTTAGTGCGTATGGGTATGGAGTAATGCATCGCATGCATCATGCCTACACCGATACAGAAAAGGATCCGCATTCTCCATCACATGATGCCAATCTATTCGCCATGATGTGGAAAACAAAGACAATTTATCAGGATATTAATACGCAACGCATTGAAATTGATACCCGTTTTACCAAAAATGTACCCCAATGGAAAGGATTTGACCTGTTTGCAAGTTCTAGGTTTTCCCGTTTGCTTTGGATTTCGGGGTATGTGTTGTTTTTTGCGCTTTTCGTAACCTCTTGGTGGCAATGGCTTTTATTGCCGATAACCTTTTTAATGGCACCCATACATGGGGTTATCATCAACTGGTTTGGGCATATTTACGGCTATGTAAATTTTAAAATGAAGAACACGAGCAAAAACCTCTTCCGCTTTGACTTTTTAATGATGGGTGAAGGCTATCATAACAATCATCACAAACATGCAAGTAACGCTAATTTTGGCGTAAGGTGGTATGAGATTGATATCACCTATCTAATTATAAAGGTATTGGATGCTTTCGGTTGTATTCGGTTAAAACCAATTGAAGTAAAGTAGTTCTAACTTTTGCCACACACTTTATTCCAATCCTCTGTTTATGAGTAGATTGTAGAATCTATTCAATATACCATAGGTAATTAATAGTTCGCACTTTATACACTATTATTCCATTCAATATAAAATATTTCAGAAGCACTCGCAGAAGAATAAGTTGAACCTTGGTTTTGACGCTGGAAGGCAGTTTGCTTCCCTGCGTTGCTTTAAATCATTATGACTTTGCGTTCAATGAAAGCTGATTTATTTCTTGCGGGTTATCTGTTAGCGCGCCATATAAGAGGTCAGTAGAACGTCTCCTGTTTGATAATATACTTGTCCGGTTATATCGTCAACCGCATATAAGGGCTCACGGTCCTTACCAAGATTAATTTCGCCCGCTACTTTACCCGTCGTTTTGCTCACTTTTAACAATACAATGTCTTTCTCCTGTTTTGACATAATGAACATAAAATCCCTAGCTTGTTTTGTGGCTTTTAGTCGGGCATTTGCTTTTCTAAAGGCAGTACCGGCATAACTTGAGGCGGCATTGCCCAATTCTCCGTATGCGTTGCCTATTTGGGATACGATTTCTCCCGAAACTTCGTCTTTTTGACGGACATCATTTTCGGCTGCGGCCATGGCACCTGCAACATAGTATGAGGTAGCACCAATATATGCTGCCCTTATCGATGAGGCATATAGCAAAGCACGTTTCCAACCAGCTTCCTTTGGTGCAGCATAATATTCTTGATAGACCAGAGATCCATCAAAATTAAATTTGGCAACATTCTGATCGGAGTGAATAAAAATTCCATCCTCCAAAATTTCCAGATTCGATGGTGATTCCTTCCCGTCAAATTGAAGTTCCACTTGTGAAAAATCACTGACTTGACCATCAGCTTTATCCACAACTTTTATAAGTCCGGAACTGTAATCAAAGGCATAGATTTTATCTTGATGCTCAGCGGTAAGTCTAGGACTGGTCCGAATACTTTTTTTCCACATCAGCGTTCCCGTATGATGGTCCAAAATGTTCATCTCTTCGGTCGTAATATATAGGATTGAATTAGCCAGTGGCACAATCCCAACGACCGTACCATCAACCTTGACAGGTTTTTCAAAGGTTATGGCCCCTACTGTTGGATCTAAATAATTTAGGAAATCTTTATTGGCAGTTCGCGATACCAGCAAAATACCTTCACCGGAATCCAAATAATCATAAACTCCGCCTTTGATCGCAATTCCACGGCCCTTTTTTCCCCACAGGCCCTCACTGGTCTTATAGTCGAATAGGTTTATTTTCGTTCTATTGCCATCATCAGGCAACACAAGCATGCCCTTATCTAAAAAATAAATCTGGCTGAGTGCCCCATTTACCTCTAATTCCTTAGTCCATATCAGACTACCATCATTGATATTATAGGCATTATAGTTATTGCTGTAGTTGATGGGGCTATTGGATGAAGTCATTCCGCCTTGTCGCTCTTTCTGTGACCCCAAATAGAAGACATCACTGCCCTCCGGCTGGTAGTACTGTAGTTGTATATCCATATCTATGGAGACAGTTTCCGCAGCCTGCTTCAATAGCGCTCCAAATTTCCCCATTTTATCTATTTGTACTGCTTCCTTGGAGTTCGCTTTCTTCCATATGACCTCTCCGGTATCTGCATTGAGTTTGTAGTTGTTGAACAAGGTTACGATAAGAAGTTCTTGATTATCGAGTTCATTGGCAGCAACGATACGGCCAAATTTTTCGTTCATCGACCAGGACAAACTAGCATCTGACATTTTTACGGAAACCATAAGGGGTTCACCATTGTAATCTGTTCCGGAAACGAGAATCGCATCTGAATTAAACAATAAATGGTAGTTGGCAACCTTTTGAAGTCCGGCATTTTTAGAATTAAAGACTTCGTCGCCACTAAATTGATCTATAAGATGTAAGCTATTGCTCGTTGTTACTGAAAAAAACGGACTATTCGGAAGTTCTTCGAAAGCAGCTCTATCAAGATTGCCAAAGGCCCTTTTTCCCCAACTAATGGCACCTGTTTCGGTATCGATACCAATCAGCTCTTCTCTTGAACTAACGATAAGGTTGCCCAACGAAGTAACTTCTTGCCATAAGATTTTTGTAGGTACCTCTTTGTTCCATTTCATTTCGACCTGTGAAAAAGATAGTAATGGCAACACCATCAGTAATAAAAAAAGTGGTTTTATCTGGCTCATATTCTGGTTTTTAGTCTAGTTAGAACGTATCACCTCTCTTTTTAGTACAATTTTTTCTTTATTACCTGAGCCAAGACTGCGATCCTATCGGCCTTAATACCATATAATGGGAAAACGAATTTGAGTTCAAGGTTTCGGTAATGCCGGAATCAACTAGGAGACCTATTCTAACGATTTTTGCCATTTCAGCCGGTCGGCACAATTACACCAAAAGAAAAAGAGCCTACATATAGAACAATAGCTCCATTGTAGACCCTTTTATAAAATTTATTACATAAAACTACCCTTTAAATGAAGGTAAGGGCGGATTGCATTTATTCCTTTTTGGTGCTCACAAAACCAATCGGTTTAAGTAACACTTCCATTTCCGCAATGTTCAACCCGGAGTTTTCTTCAGTTCTTGAAAGCTCATTGATATCCACGCCAGGTGTGCCTTTAGGTAATGCATAAGATTCGCCTACCGTTGCAGATCCATATCCAAGATCTCTCATAGATGCTGCGGTGATACGACTCAATGGATTTTCACCGAAATTTAAAAATCCGGTCATTAATTCATTGTTCAATGTTGACTCTTTCCAGTGTCCAAATCGTGTTCCTGGTCCAAATTCATTTTCAATTGGAAGTTCACCAGTTCCACCTTCAGCGTTCCAAAAAACGTTGGCGTTATCACCTGCAAAAAAAGGTTGTTGAAATGTCCCAGTGAGTAGGTTTCTCGAAAAGTTAAATTGTGGAAAATTTAGATTCCAAAGTGTACCAATACCCAAAACATGCCCCATTTCATGTACAATCACATCCTCAAACAGATCTAATTGATCAAGAAAAGCTAAATCATCTGAATCAAACTCCATAACACCACTTAACGTTAAAAAGTTATCTAATCGAATGAACCTAGGACCTGCTCTACCTAGAATACCTCTTGGGCCGTCTATAGGACGAAGTAATACCTCAATAACTATGTCATCAATGGTGCCTTCAATATCAGGAACATTTTCAAAGGCTGATGGTAAGGAACCAGTAAATGAAGAAACGTCTTTTATTATTATTCGTTCCCATCGAGCCGCTGCCGCTTCAAAAACTTCTTTTTGCCTATCCGTAGGGGTTTCTGCATATCTTAAAGTGATATTGAAACGTCCACGGTCTTCACCAGCTGCTTCAGTTGTCTTTAAGACAGTAGGAGTTAAATCATCAATGATAATAGGTTCTAACGGGTCAGCTTTTAAGGCTATCTCAAGGCCTTGATCTTCTGACAAAATTTGCGCATCAGATTCTAAAACTTCCTCTGAACAAGAGATAAAAAGAAGCGTACTTAAAACGCAACCGAAAGCGATAAACCTTCCGGACTTTTGTAAAGTGTTTTTCATTATTATATTTTTTATGTTTAGAGAAATATAGAAAACTCCTGAGAAATTAATCGACTAAATTTTAGAAAAAAATAGTTTGTTTATTATTTTTTTTGAAGGAATAAAACTAGGTGTTGAAAACCAATTAATTAAGATACTGCTACTTCAACAAAAAATAAATTCTTAAGGGGTGTACCTGGTGTTCCATTGGATTTTATGGAATTGGGAATTCTTTGTATTCAAATAGCATACAATTCTCTTATTATTCTTTAACAAACACCATACAATGCTGCCACGGCAAGTTGGCCATATTACTTTCCAATTCCAATCCCAAGGCCTTCATTTCTTTGACGGCTTGTTTCTGTGTCATTTTGTGTATTTCTTTGATCGGAATATTGGGATCCTCTCCCCTATACTCAATCAAGTAGATTTTACCCTTTGGCCGTAGCGCCTTTTTAATAGATAGCATCATTTCATAAGGATAGCTAAACTCATGGTATACATCTACGAGTAGTACTTTGTCCACTGAATTTTTTGGTAATTGCACACTTTTTTCACTTCCCTTTACCAGGGAAACATTGCTGCTATTTTTTTCTGACTTTTTTTTCTGCATTGCAGCCAGCATTTCTTCTTGGATATCCACAGCATAGATCTGCCCATTTGCAACCATTGGAGCCATTTTAAACACATGGTATCCAGATCCGGCCCCAATATCAGCAATATCGTCCCCTGGTTGAATCTCCATATTTTGCAGCAATGTTGTTGTATTTTCTTCCTTCTCACGTTCAGGCCGTTCAAGCCAAGACATGCCCTGATAGCCCATGACATAAGCAATCTCCCTACCCAGATACCATTTACCAATGCCATTTACATCTCCTTTTTTAAATTCATAAGATGGTACGGTTTCCTTTTGTTGTCCAATGCATTGATACATGGGCTGAACCATTATCATTAAACAAAAAAAGTAAAAACCCTTTTTAAGTAAGGAATAATTAAACAAGGTCATACCCATTGGGACATTATTTTCCTTCTTGCAAGGTTCTTTAATCCAATTTATGCTCTGTCTGTACTTTCTCATTATAATATATACTTCGATTTTAAATGGAATTTAAAACATTGAATATAAGGAATATTAAACCATTATCTTTTTTCTGGTATATGGCCTTTTATAAAAAGAGAAGCAAATTTTCCCCTCCTATATCTATTTTTTAGATATCACTAGGGTAACATATCTTATTATGGATTAAGCAGTTTTATTTTAATTATTGTGGTTGGATAATGGAAACCTAACCCGCTTAACCAGTGTGCTACATATTGGCAAGATTGTAATAAAAAGGGTAAAATTTATGTATTCTTTGTCAGCGTCTAAATTGCGATTATGTAATAAAAATTCTTACACCTTCCCTCCTACTGTTCAAAGTCCGCCAATACTTTGAACGGCATCAAATAAAAAAAGCCCATCTAAATAAATAGATGGGCTTTTGTAAAACTTGAAGTATATGTATTAGATAACTTTTACGTTTACTGCATTTAAACCTTTGTTACCTTCTTGAAGATCAAATTCAACTTCGTCGCCTTCGCGTACTTCGTCAATTAATCCAGAAATGTGTACAAAGTGGTCTTTTTCAACTCCTTCTTCAGTGATAAATCCAAAACCTTTAGTTTCATTGAAAAATTTTACTGTTCCTTTACTCATCGTAATATGTATTAAATTTATAATATGTATTGAGCTACAAAGGTCGTGCCAATAAAGTTAATACACAACTTATTAAGGTTCGATCTTCCTGATACCTGTTGGAATTGTCCTTTATCTAGAGGTTTATATAAAACTTCGAAGAACGTAAAAGGGGCAGTGGCCTATCCTGAGAAGCATTTGAGAAGAAAAAAAGAAAGAGTTTTTGTGATAGTGAAATAAGCGAGTATTCATGGCAAGGATACCCAAATGCGGTCCATTCCGATATTTTAGCGCTGTAATACAGCCCGTTTCACCATAGAAAAAGACCAAAAACCAATAGTTGTCCCATTCATGAAGTATGGATCCCAACGTTAATAAAGAGGACAATGGAGCGCTATTTTAAAAAAAAAAGGAACCTTAGCTTCAGCGCTAGGGCTCCTTTTGTCCATATGCATATCGTTCCCCCGAAAATTTACATATTAGTTTTAATCTGCTTACGCAATATGCGCTAGTTTATAAAAAATGGCCCTGAAACACCATTGTCATTGTAAATTATCATTTGACTTCCTTCACCGTTAAAGTAAATCTCATCTTGGGTATCTCCACCAAAATCGACCTTAGTTGCTGCACCTATACTATTAAAACTTTTTCCATCCAAAAAGTCACTGGTCAATTTAGGAGCAAACCATTGCCATGTATATCCAAAAATAGATTCTAACTCTACTGGAGTAGCGTCTAGAAGAACGGCAGACGACTTTCCATCGTTTGCAAAATAAATATGTGTCGCAAGGTCTTTTCCATCATTAAAGGTTTGAATTGCAGCGTCTATACCATCATTGGCAAACGGGAAGCTAGAGCCAGGCAAAAGCCTAAGATCCTCTGCATATTCCTGAGATGTACTAAAAATTCTAGGTACTTCATTAGAAGTTTCTTCTATGGTACCAATTGGACCATTATTTTGAGAAGTAAGCGGGAAATTTGAAGGATTGTATCTAAATTTTTTAAATTGAGTGCCGTCCATATTAAATAAATAGATGATATCACTCCTCCAGCGAATTGCTGCGCCAACATTTCCAGTACTAATAAAATTTGAAGTTATTAACCCCTCTGCATTCTCTACATCCCAAACAATTGGAGTACTACCACTACCAATGTCATAGTACGCATATTTATTTCCTGCTTTATTGTATACCACGATACTGGTACCAGATAATTGAAAAGCAGCGCCGATTCCATCTTCAAAAAGATCAACCAATGGTCTATACACATCTGGGGGTAAAATTCCTTTTACTTCACAGGTTACAATATCATACTCAGTTGCTAATTTTGTGCCTACTACCTGATCTGGGCGTTCTACACTTCTAACCACATATGATAAAGGTAGGCCCGCTCTAATATCTGTACCTGCTCCAATTTTATTCGCGATAGCAGCTATCGATGTTTCTCCGAGAAGTTGAAAAGAACCTTCTGCATCACCACCATAGGCAATTGCTTTAATTTTCACTTCTTTTAGCGAATTAAAAGTCTCCACATCTAAAGAGCCAGAACCATTTATAGCAGCAGCATCGTAGGTTACTTTTAAACTTGCTTGCATTTCTTCACGACTTGATGTAGATTCTATCAACATATAAAATATACGGCCATAGGTAACTGAAGAAATAAAGGTAGCTGGATTATCAGCCTGTATATATGTTTCAAGTTGTTCGGGTGTTACATTTTCCCCAAAAATTTGATCCAGGCTAGTTGGTAAATCAAAACTCATGGTATAATACGACTGATTTACTTTCACTAAGGTTCTGTTATATTCTTTTTCGGTACTAAATGACATATTCCCTTCCACTTTTGTGGTAAATGTTTCTACTTCAATACCCATTTCTAGCGCCATTTGGCTTTCAGATTCAATTTGAACAATATCAACTTGAAAATTAGCCGGAACTACGTCTCCAGCACTTGCAATGATATTATTCATACCATTTTGAATAGTACTCTTTTTCACCTCATCTACAGTAAATGTAGAACTTAGATTCCCATTATTAAGATTATATGAAATAGTTCCCCCAGCACGTCCAACAACGATTGGTTTTGGTGTTGCATCGGATAAGGTTTTTCCCTGTAATAAATTCCCAGGGAAAATGACATCTGCATTGCTGTTAAATAACGGAAACTGTCCATTACCATCTAGTGCACTTACTGTTTTAGTAACACAAACGGATCGTTCTGTGATTTCTTCACCTCCCTCTTCGACTCTTTCATAATCCACATTCACTGGTGTCGATGTAGCAACGGATTCTGTTGTTCTGGATTTAGGGAAAACCTCAAATTCACCACCTACAGCAACTACTTGCGCAAAGGTAAGTTCGCTTTCAGGATCTTCAGCAATAGGGTCTTTTGTGCCTGCTTCATCTTTACTACATGCTGTAATAAAAAGAAGACTCAACAAGAGTATTAGGAGCAAAACGGGCCTAACTTGCCAGTTTGGGGTTACTTTGGTTAAAATAGTTGTGATTGTTCTCATAAAAAAGTTTTTTTTGGTTTTTATCGGTAAATCGCCCTTGCAACTACCAAGTGCAAGTTATCCAATGATAAACCCTTTGGAAATACGTAAGGGACCCATAAACTACGTAGGGCTACGTAGGCCAAGGTAATGAGCAGTAAGACAAGGGGCATGCCACTACATCCACTAATAGGCAACAAACCGAGACCCAGAAGAACAATTCGGGTTCGTTGGGACATTCAATTTCACTGTGCCCGTGGCCTTTTAAATCCTGGCCCTATGAATAAACTAGATAGTAAAAAGAAATTCTTTGAATTCTTTGGCCCAAACGAGGAGTGCGTCCGGCTGAGGTGCCAATGCTAATTTCACCTTGATGTTGGCACGGTGTTTTTCTACCGTTCGGCCAGAAATACTGAGGAGCTCCCCTATTTCCTTGGATGATTTTTCTTGTGCTACCAAACGCACTATCGTGCGTTCTGATGGCGAGAGTAATTTAATCTTTTGCAACTGGGGGGTAATCTCGTTTTCCAATACCTCATTAAACACCCTACTGAAAAAAGGTACGCCCCTGCTTACACTTTGAATGCATTTATGAAGCTCATTAAAAGGTTCATCCTTAATGATGTAGCCCATAATCTTAAGTACGCTAGCTTTATGGATAAAGCCTTTTTCTTTATAGGAGGTAAGGATAATGAATTTAGTGTTAGCGTGCTGTTCTTTATATTTTTGAATAACCTCAAGACCTGTCAACATGGGCATTTCCATATCTAAAATAGCAATTGTTGGGTGTAACTCCATAATGCTGGCTAAGGCACTGGCGCCATTGGTTGCGGTACCGATGACATTGTAATTGTAGGCTATCAATTCATCTACCAATCCCTTTAAAAGCATGGGATGATCATCTGCTACAAACAGGGTTATCTTATTCGTCATTTATATTGGGATATTAACAAGTATAGTGGTTCCCAGGTCTTCTTGACTTTGAATAGATAAATTGCCCTTTAGAATACGTATACGCTCTGCCATTGTTTTTAAACCAAGGCTATTTCGCAGGACCTCTTTTTTTATGTCAAATCCTTTACCATTATCCTTAATGAGCACTTCTATAGTTTTTTCACGTTTTAAAATATTGACAATTAATGTTTTAGCATACGAATGCTTTAATACATTATTGACCGATTCTTGAATGAACCTATAAAAGTTCAGGGTCTCCTTTTCATCAAAACTGGTATTGATATCGACTAACTCCACAGAAAAAAACATATCGGTTTCACCATCTAAATCAAACAATAGTTGCTCTATGCTTGCCGTAAGGCCTATTTGTTTCAATGTAACCGGATACAGGTCCCTGGATATACTCCGTACTTCTTCCAAGGCAGTATTGGCCAAGTCCGATAATTCTTGCTGCTCTAAATTATGCGCTTTCTTTTTCAAGAAGGTAAGCTGCTGCCCAACGCTATCATGCAAGTCTTTTGATACGCGTGAACGTTCTTGTTCCTGGGTTTTAATTAACTCCTGTGAGAATGCTTGTTGTGCCAGTTCTCTTTTTTTAGCAATCCTAAAAGAGCGGTAAAATAAAAACCCACCAAATAGGCCTAAAAAGCCTAGAGAACCAAAAATTAATAGTTGTTTTTTATTTTTGTTTTGAAGATTTAATATATCAATATTTGCTGCCTGATTTTCAATTTTAAGGTCTCGCTTTTCCGTTTCGTAAAGGGTTTGATAATAGACTAAAGATTTCACATTTTGAACACTTGCAATAGAATCTTTTATGCCATAATAGTTTAATAAATGCAATCTATTTTTGGATTTTTCGCCAATTACTCCATATACCTTGGACAAAAACTTTTCGCCCAACATAATGTCTTCGGTTTTCTTTGTTTCGATTTGTAACGCTAGATGTTCCTTGCCAAAAATCAGTGCATTGGTATAATCTCCCCTAACGAATGACAATGTTTTTTTTGCATTCAAATAATGCCTTTTATTTTGGCGGGTCTTATCATTTATATACATCGCTTCTACCTCCTTGAAAGTCTCCTCAGCGAGGACTAAACTATCACTTTCGGCATAAGCAACAGTTATAGCAGCAAGTATTTGGGGCTTCAATAATTCATTATTCGTTTGATTATTGACTTTTGATGTAGCTTTTAGATATGCTATTTGTTGAATTAGATCTGCCGTTCTTTTAAAATCTTCTGCAGCATTAAAATATAGACTGACTAACATGGGTGTGGAATTAACCTTTTCAGCTAGTTCAATAGCTTCAAAACGTTCTTTTCTGGCCTCTTCATAAAATGCATTTTTACTATAAAGAATGGACAATCCATTTTTCACCCCTATTAGATTAAGGGTGTCTTTAAGCTTGGTGTAAATTTGTGAAGCGTCTCTAAAACTCATAGAAGACTCAGCAAATAATCCTTTATCAGATTGAGCAAAACCAAGGTACAATTTAGCCAAAGCAACTAGCTTGTTTTTTTTGGATTTAGTACCAAAAGTTATCGCCTTTTTATAATAGTCGATTGCCTTATCCAAATCATTTGTTAAAGCAAAACCATCACCAGTGTATAAATATAATTTTCCCCAGGCGTGATCATTATTTAGGTTTTCTAATTTTACTGAATACGTTTGAAACAACAAGATTGATTGCTCTGGTTGATTTACCAGATAAAGATGGTAATACATTAAATCAACTATGCGGTTAGAAGCATAGGTCAAAGAATCTGATGCTATGGCAAAATCAATGGTTTTCCTAGCGATAGAGTCGTATTTAAATTCCGTTTTATCCCAAACCAAGCGATAAAGACTATCCCTATATTGGAAGCGCTCACCATTTTTAGAACTTTTAATTTTGGTATTAAAATATGAAATGGAATCGTATAGATTTTTTTGTTGCCCACTTATCTTCAAAAAAAAGAATAGGAAAATAAGGATGAAAATAAAGCGCATACACCAATAAATTTGATTAGCACCCTATTAAGATGCTGGTAAAAAAAAGCAATTATAATTTAAATATCAAAATTCCCCTTCTTTAAATGTTTAGTAGAGGCAATAAAATTGATGTCGACACTGCCATGGGTCCTCTAGGTTTTATCAGAAATAGCGTGATAGGCAGGGTTGAATAAATGATCAACTTCTTGACTGTTTTGGGCATGTAAATACAAGGCAGAAAAGAGGGATATTAAAAACGATAGGGAACACTTCAAAATATCACGAATATTTTCTTAAAGATAAGTATTCTTTTGGAATTCCTTAGAAACTAATCTACCAATTCTAATATATATTATCTAGGGAAATATTTTTAGTGAATTTTATACTCGACTACGATTGATAGTACACACCTCTTATTTACTTATAATTTCAATAAAGGGATCCCAAGGGATGCCTGATAATACGTATACCCTATCCAAGAAGCATACAGCAATCCAAAGACGGTCACTGCAAGGATCTGCTTTTTAATGGTAATATTCCAAGTTTTTGAGACCCACAAGGCAAATAAGGGAATGACCTGAATTCCGTGCAGACCAAAGAAATGGGCGATCCTTAGATCTCCGGCCACCGTGCTCCAATTCAACAATGGCAGTCCGGCACCACCATCTGCCACTCCTACGTTATGCGCCAAATGGCCAATCATCTGTCCTCCTACCCAACTCCCAAAAAACACGACCGACCAGCCTAACAAAATGGCCCATTGAATGGGTTTGCCGGTTTTTAATTTTAACCGGATGGTGTCTATAATAAAGAGCGCCATCACCAAGACATTTATGCCAATCAGGATTCCCATGGACATAAATAGAAGGGCATCAAACACGCTGTCTTTGTTGTAATGTGATTGTATCCCCCGAGATGCCTGGAAGACAACTATCAGCGTTTCTATCAATAAAGTCCAAGCAACAATATTATTGATGATATTGGTCTTTAATTTGGGATATGGGTAAAGGGTGATGAGATAGCCAACGGTCATGATATAAATTCCGTCCGAGATTGCAAATTTCAAGGGTTTAATCCATACGTTGATTCCCATTAGGGTTCTATCATCTATCACGAGACCTGCCAAGCACAAAATGGCAAGGAAAAAATGGAACAAAACGATGTTATAAAGAATGGGACTTTCTTTTTTTACGGTAGAGAATACGTTGGTTAGGTTATTCATGATCGTTGTACTTTAATCCCCCTGATGATCATAAAAAGTAAAAAACCCAGAGGACCGAACATAAATGTGCCTATTAGGCAAGGGGCCAATAGCAATTGGTGGATGCCTAATTTTTTATTTTCATCTAAAATCCACATCCCAACAAGCAGATCAAATGCCAGATAATGAACCCATCCGGCCAAAATGGCATTTTCTTCTGTAAACAAGGTCATGACGGAAGCAAGATTACTAAAATCCATCCACCCTCCTATCTGTAATGTTTGAAAAATATAAAAAGCATATACCAACGCCAATAAAAGAGGGATTACTTTATAATCAATTAAAAATCGGGTTGGTTTCCACTTGGGTACAACTATCATCAAGAGCCACATAGGCAAGGCGATAGTGTTCACTATTGAAAATATTTCAGTTGGCGACATTAAAAAGAATTTAAAGGTTGGTTGGTGTTAAGATACTGAATTTGATCAAATACTTTTAAAACCAGTCAGATAGGCAAGAAAAAGAGCAGCAATATTTCCTTCATTTAAAATGATTTTCCAGTAAAAATTCCCTCGAACTGATGGCACCAACAAAGAGGAAAATTGGACATCGTTCTCGACTGCGCTCGAACTGACAACTCCGACAAGGCGTAATATCGGGATGAAGTTTTTTTTCAATCCCCAATTCCAAAGGCGATAATTTTATTTCCCTTTGCCGTGCCCTATTCTCCAACCACAGGCAATCATCATATATTGTTTGCCATTTACCATATATGTACTTGGCGTGGCGAATGCTGGTGCAGGAAGCTTATACTCCCAAAGTGGGCACCGTTTTTTTTAGCAAAAGCCCAAAAATATCCATCTTTGGTAGCTGCAATGAAAAGCAGTTCGTTTTTTTTAGTCCAATTTATTGTTAGCGTACTTTCTTTTCAATTAAAAAAGAAAGTTTTATGTCCTACTAAAGGGTCATATAAAAATTGTTATATTTAACATTATCAAATACTTATAACTGTATTATAATTTAATTCTTACAAATATCCATTCGTATGACTCGTTTAAAAGATCTTAAATTCTTCACCCTCGCAATGTTGTTATGTAGTTTTTTAGCTGCCAGTTCACTAACATCTTGTCGCGAACAAAAGGAAAAGGAAAAAACGGAAGAGCAGGAAATCCATTCGGAATCAGATGAACACCCGGAAGGCGGAGAACATCCCGCCAAAGAGGGGGGAGAACATCCCGAAGGCCAGGAACACCCTGAAGGCCAAGAACACCCTACAGATTCCGTATCAGGATAGTATTAAAGAGAATCTGAGGTCAGAGGTGCCGTCTTCCTGCGAAATGAAAAAAATGTTTTCGGGTATGCCGGCTCCTTGTCTATTTCCATAACCGGATAGGCAAGAAAGTTGATGGGCCCAGAATGGGGACCTGGGTCGAGTTGAAGATCGCGCCCCTGCGTAAATTCAATCCTATTGGCCGGATGCCTCCCAAAATAATAGGTGGCCAAGGCAGTGTACTTATTTGCTTCGCTTATATCTACGGGCCACCATTTCCCCTCGGCATAAAATTCTGCCCAACAGTGATAACCATCTATACCCCCTTCATCTCGATCTGAAGGGATAGAGGCCCCCACGGCAAATCTTGAAGGTATTCCTGCGGACCTGGCCAGGGAAATAAACAAGGAATGGAATTCGGTACAGTTTCCGGTTAGGGCACTGCAAGCATAGACAGCATCCCCAGTTCCGTATTTCCCAGCTTTGATATAACGCATATTGTCAATTATATAATCATATAGGGCTCTTGCCTGCATAATGGTACCTTCCTTTCGTTTGTCCCCAATAATAGAATCTGACAGAACTTCAAATCGGTCACCAATGGGCATCAAAATATTGGCATCTAGATAGGGCAATGGGTCGGTATCATCCATATAGGGATTTTTTTCCAGCCGTTTCACATCATAGACAAGGTCCACTTTCTTTCCGCTATGTTCCGGAGATAATGCCATATACATAACAGAATTGCCATATTTCTTTTCTTTGATTATCCTATGTGCCACGGGAGCCGCTATAGATAGTAATTCAACAGTTTGAAAGCGATCGGTTTGAGGAAGGGGAAGCCACATTTTAGCCGGTGCTGCCATTTCAGGCAAGGTAACCTCGTATCGAAATTCGAAAGCGTCCTCCCCTTCTACGACTCCGAGTAAATCTGTGGAAGCACTCTGGATAGGCATTCTATACCAAGTTTTGTCCTTCCGCTGTTTCCAAGTATAAAAGGGCTTCCCATTGAGTTTGTGAAGGGTGGTTTCGGTAACTGTCATACTCCCCGGATCGCCTTCCAAGAAAAAATCCACATCGTATACATCCCCGCTGACATCTGCCAGATCTACACAGGCAAAATGACGTTGTGGCCCTAAATTGGAAAGGTATTCTGTATGTACCCGCACCAGCTGCAGTTGCAATTCTTTATCTTCCGTGGTGATCAAGAAATACCCACCACCCTCTTCTACCTTCTTGGCAATATTAGCTTTGATCCCGGCCTCTATATCGCTGGTAACCACATTAGGAACCTTCTTTTCTGTAAGTTGTTTTTCTTCTTTCTGTTGCTTGGTATTCAAATTACAGGCCATTAACAAGGTCAGCACTCCAAAAATAAGTATAGGATTTTTCATTCTTTAACATGATTTCTATAGTTCTGAATTTACGATAATTTCTGCAATCTTTAAATAAAGGAATCGTGGTAAGGAGAAAACGGCCAATAGTCTTAATAGAAATTATCATAAGAAATTTTGAAACCTTAAAGCTGGTATTAATCTTACCGCTGAAAATTAGTAGTATTATTCAAGAAAGAATTGGAGTTGGATTTTAGATTTTCTTACCTGTTCAAATACCAAGAATTATAATAGAAAAATGCATCCTGACTACCTGTTCATGCTAATTATACAAAGTTCATCTACTATTTGTTTTAATTTCTTTTATTAAAAGATTTATTTATTAAATTGTTCTTAAAAGTGTTTTTATGTTTCTTATTGCCGCTATTCTCATAGAAGTATTTCTGGTTGCCGCATGCATTCTAATCTTGTTTAACTTAAGAGATAAATTGGGATTGGCCCCACTATATATTCTGCTTGGTTGTTTCCAATATTTTCAAGTCAATTTGGAAAATGCAGTCAGTTTTAAGTTTATGGGGGAATATCCGATATTTCCTGGATCTGTTATTTTATTCAGCGCACTCTTATTTGCTGTTTTACTGATCTATATTTATGAAGGTGTGATTAGTGCTAGAACCCTAATCCTTGGAATTCTTATTTCCAACTTTTTTTTAACGGGCTTATTTGAAATTACTGCTACCCAAGATTATTTTATAGCATTACAGGATGATACTATTGATGTAAGTGACGCTTCATTATTCAGCATTGATTATAAATTTTTTATTATTGGTACTGTCATTTTACTGATAGATTTCATTCTCTTGGCCAGTACCTATCAGTTCTTAGTTTCAAGAATTAAAAGACCATTGTTTTTTTTTACGGTTTTTTTGTCTCTCTGGACCGTTTTAATGTTTGATGCCCTAGCTTTTAATACGGCTATTTTTTATGGCACTTCAAATTATGTACCCTCGCTAATAGGGCATATTATCGGAAAATCTCTTTCAGCACTTTTGTTTTCCATCATCCTTTATATCTATATGACATATATTGATAAAGTGATTGCAAAGACCTCTTTTATAGCCGAACAAAAACGCGATATTTTTTCCATATTCACTTACAGAAAAAAATATTTGGACCTTAAAATTGAAAAGGAGAGTGCCGAACAAGCTTTAACAGCACAATTTGAAAAAATAATCACAAGTATTTCGGATGGAATTATCACGCTCGATAAAAATGGGATTTATACATATATAAACAAACAAGCGGCGGAAATTATGGGAAAGGCGCCGAGCAGTTTATTGGGAAAACATATTTGGACTGTATATCCAGATGTTAAAGAGCTACCATTTTATATTGCTTTTCAAAAAGCTGGTAAAACCAATCAAGTACAATCATTGAAAGACTATTATGCTCCACTTAATAAATGGTTTTACATTAGAATGTATCCCTCTAAAGACGGGATAACAATTTACTTTTCAGATATTACAGAACAAAAGAAAACAGAAGAAGCTTTGCAGGAAAGTGAAGCTTTTAACGAGGGTGTTTTATCATCTTTGAGTGCCCATATTGCGGTAATAGATAAAACTGGTAAAATTTTAGCTGTAAATAAAGCCTGGAATAATTTTTCGCTTGAAAATGGAGAACCAAATTTATCCCGCACGTCTATTGGAAGCAATTATATAAAGGAATGTGAGAATGCAATTACTAGGGGAGATTCCATGTCACAAGAAGTTTTAGAAGGCCTATTGTCTGTTCTACGTAATGAACAATCCAGTTTTAAAATGGAGTACCCTTGCAATTCTCCTGGAGAAGATCGTTGGTTTACCTTGCAAGTAGTGCCTTTTGGTACTGCATCGGACAAATTGGTAATTTCACATACCAACGTAACCCAACTTAAGACTACAGAAAGAAAACTCGAAGACTCCAATGCCAAATTAAAAGAGGCACAGCGATTGGCGAAAATAGGAAACTGGGAATTTAACCCGAAAACCAAAGAAGTGTTTTTTTCTGATGAAATGTACAATATTTTAGAAATAAACAAGGAATCCCAGGAGGACTTATTTGAGCTATATAGGTCTAAATGCCAACCCGAAGACTTTGATAAATTTAATAAACTTGTAAATAATACCGTTAAAAATGAAGAAGGCTATGAAATTGGTTATTACATAAAAGCTAATGATGCTAGCCTTAAATATATACATGAGATTTGTGAAGTCGTAAATAGTGAAAATGGGAGGGATTTAGTTTTAAAAGGGACGATACAGGACGTTACGAAAGAAAAATTGATCAAAGATGAACTTTCCCGAAAAAATGAGGAGTTACAAAAAGCTAATATAGAATTGGACCGATTTGTTTATAGTGCATCCCATGATTTAAGAGCTCCCTTGACTTCGTTAAGAGGATTGATACAAATTGTGGAAATGATCCTAAAACCTGAAGACGAAGAATTAAAAGAGCCTTTATCCTTGATGTCTACTACAATTGATAAAATGGATGTATTTATCAGAAGTATTTTTGATTATTCCGTAAATGCAAGAACAGAAGTATCCGCAGAAAAAATTAATTTTAAAGAATTAATAGCGTCTGTTTGGGAGAGTTTGAAATATATGAACATCAATTCCAATCCTAAATCCACTATTAATATCACCCAAGAAGTTGATTTTTATTCAGATAAGAAAAGGCTGGAGATTATACTGGGTAACCTGGTATCGAATGCCATCAAATATTACGATAAGGACAAGGCTGAGCACATTTTAAATATTACTGTAACGGCTGATGAAAAAAATGCCAACATCCTTATCGAAGACAATGGTATTGGTATTGGAAAAGAGCATATCGATAAGATATTTGAAATGTTCTATCGTGCAACAAAATTATCCACAGGTTCAGGAATGGGGATGTATATTGTCAAAGAAACTATAGATAGGCTGGACGGTACCATACAAATTGAATCAGAATTACATAAAGGAACAACCTTTAAATTTACAATACCTAATGCTAACGAATATTCTGTTTAACCATGACAGTGAATGAAATATTATTAATTGATGATAATTATATCGATAACTTCATCAATAAAAAAATTCTTACAAGAGAGAAAATAGCTGAAAACATAACGGTAAAGCTTTCACCTCTTGAAGCCTTAGAATATTTGGCCAGTAAAACGGATAAATTTCCTGAACTTATTTTTTTGGATATAAAGATGCCACAAATGGATGGCTTTGAATTCTTGGATGCATTTGAAAAATTGTCAGAGGTACAAAAAGAAAAATGCAGGATAATAATGCTCAGTTCTTCCCATAATATGGAAGATATTGAAACAGCGAAGAAAAACCCCTATGTTTTGGAATATTTGATCAAGCCATTGGACTCTTCAAAATTAAATACTTTACTGGAGTTAATATTATAATAAGTAATTAGGTGGTTTCTATTTATTAAGGCAAATCCCTTCTTTCCAATTCCCGTCTTTATTATCCATTCAAAATGTCTTGATGAGCGCTGTTATTTCTTTCCTTAGAACGGCTAATAAAAATTAATAGGCATTAAGAATATAAAACAGCTATAAATATTTTTGTAGATGTTGCTTAAAGTAAGCCGCACTATCGGTAATGCTCTTCATAGAATTTTCGGCAAAATTACCACCCTGTTCCAAATAATAATATTCCAAATCGTTTTTAGGTATAGTGGATAAGAGTTTAATATAGTCTATAGAACCATTGCCCAATTCAGTATAGTCCCTGGTTATCTTATCCATATCCTTTATATGCCACATGACATAGCGTCCGGGTTGATTTGCAATTAGTTCAGCTGGATCCATTTTAGAAGAGTGTATCACCCAATAAAGGTCCATCTGTAATTTCACCAAAGTAGGATCTGTTTCGCGTAGAATAATGTCATACCCTGTTTCCCCACCGTGCTCTGTAAATTCAAAATCATGATTGTGATAGGCAAATCCTAGTCCAGCATCATTTACCTGCTCCCCTATTCTATTTAGTTTGTCAGAAAGCATTTTAAAATTGTCCAACGTACGATAGTCGGGGTGCAACCATGGCCAGGTAATATAATGCTTATCGAGGATTAAGGCCCCTTCAATACATTGGTCGGTATACCTCTTGAGTTGATCCAAGGGTTGTTCAAAATAATCAGAAAAGCCATAATGACCACTCGAAGCAGTTAGCTGCAAATCATCCAAAATACGTTTGAAATCAGAGGCCTTGTAGCCATAATACGATCCTTTCCCCACATCATAGCCATAGAGTTCCAAATCCTCATAACCCAGGCTTGCAACTGTTTTTAAACTTCCAATGGGATCCCTTTTCATGGCATCCCGGATGGTAAAGAGCTGCAGCCCCATTTTAAATCTATTTATCGGGAACGTGGAAAAGCCTTTAAAGGGCAATAGGGTCGCCAAAGATAGCAGACCTGCCTGTTTTAAAAAGTCTCTTCGATGACCAGAAAGGTTTTGTTTCATTTATGGAGTTGGTTAAACTTTGGTTTAAAATTAAGGACTATTTTAGTTGGTTGGAGCTAATTATGTATGGCATTGATCTTATTGACTAAAATAAAAAATAATAGAAAATGCTTGGGCCTGATCCTAAGTAAGTTGCTGAGTTAAATGATAACAAATAATTCATGTAATGTAAATGACCTTATTCACTTGGAATGGACATTACATCACCCCTATATCGTATTGAAAATCGTTCGGAACTATTCACGTTTATATTGCTGGTCAGATTGGGAGACAGCGTGATAAACACTCTAAATGATTCTGTTTTATTGTTTATGTTAAAGCTTATTTCCTTGCTTCCTGTCTTTCTGTCCTCCATTACTTCATAATTTTTTGGGATGCCTTTAAATTGGATGGCATTATCACTGTTGGAATAGGCTCCACCCATTTGACGCTCTCCAAAATAAGGAAGATACGCAGAGATGGTATCGCCCTCCACTTTTAAAAAATTAGGGTTTCCAATAAGATTTATCTGATTGCCCGTACTACCCAGTGGTAAAAATCCGGCGTTGGAGATACTATTTAAACTGTTGGTCATTAAGGGTACCGCCCAATCACATTCAATTTGAAAGGATTTGGCTCTGACCAATTCCTCTAGTTTTTGTTTAGTGGATTTTACCGTTGTTGAGGAAGTACCACAACCGATGGTTATTCCTGCCATCAATATGACTACATACTTAAAATTTGGTTTCATAATTCCATAATGGGATAATGAAGTTATGGACTTTTTTAAACAATGCGTTTTAAAGTTATTATAAAGTTTAAGGACACTTTAAAGAACGACTTATAATTTTTTAACGAGTTTCATGAACTCTGAAATACGTTTGTATTCCAATTCATTTTCCCAGTTCCCCGCTTTTTTGAAATAGGAGCCAACGATCATCCCATCGCAAAGGGGCCAAAAATCAGCAACATTGTTTTTTGTAATACCGGAGCCGATAAGGACAGGTGATACGAGATCTTTTAAGGAATTTAATTCTTCAACCGAAGCCGAAACCCCAGTATGGCTACCGGTAATGACCATTCCATCACTCAGGAAAAATTGTGCAGCCCTAGCGGTGTCCAATAAAGGGACATCATTAGTGATAGCATGGGAGCTGTGTTTCTTTTTTATATCTGTAAATATTGCTATTTCTTCAGCATTTATATTTTTTCTATAGCGTAGCAACTCCCCTGCTTGGGCC
Source organism: Sediminicola sp. YIK13 (assembly GCF_001430825.1). Classification (GTDB taxonomy): domain Bacteria; phylum Bacteroidota; class Bacteroidia; order Flavobacteriales; family Flavobacteriaceae; genus Sediminicola. Next base: position 884,700 of record NZ_CP010535.1, read on the forward strand.
TCAATAAACCCCTCATCTGCCAGGTGGGCGAATACAAAACCCTCTGCGCGAATAAAATCGAGTCCAGCTGCTTTGGCAGCAGCCAATGCTTCCATATTGGCCCCGGCCAAAATTTGGATACCTACGGGTAATTGGGTCTTTTGTTTTATGAGATGCCCAATTAAGGTCATCAGGGAGCTGATCTCATGACCCACATTTCCTTTGAGATAGGGAACATCATTCATGTTTTCTATCATGATGGCATCAATCCCTGCCTTTATATAGATATCCGCCTCCTCTAAAGCTGCCTTTATAATTTCGGAAGAATTCAGAGAATTTTTTGGAGTGCCTGGTAGGGCCTTAAGATGGATCATGCCTATTATGGGCTTTATTCCATTAAAGACTGTTTTAAATTTATCCATGAAAGCTATCTAATTCACTTAAAATTACGTAAATTTAAGAAGGTATTCATCTAATTATCAGAAAGATGTCCAATATTCCAAAAGTAACAGTAATTGGTGCTTCCAACGTTGATTTAATAGGTCTAGCTTCGGAAAAATTAATTTATGAGGATTCCAATGTTGGTTCGATTGACACTATACTAGGAGGGGTTGGTCGCAATATTGCTGAAAACCTAAAACATTTAGGGTTAAATGTTGATTTTCTAAGTGTATTTGCTGACGATGAGTTTTCTAAAACTTTAAAAAGATCCTGTGAGGATTTAGGCATCTCTATTGAACATAGTTTAACGGTCAAAGGTGGTAATACACCACTATATGTAGCAATCATGGACCATTACCGTGATTTGGCTTTGGCCCTTTCCTCCATGGAAATTTACGATACCATACCCGATAGTTTTATTTTGGATAAGTTGGACGTTATCGCCCAAAATGAATTTTGTATTGTAGAGACCAATCTTCCTGTTTCTATCTTGGAACTCGTCACGGAAAGACTTCCCAATGTCAAATTTGCCCTAGAAGCTGTTTCTGCAAAAAAGGCCTTAAAAGCAAAATCTGTCATAGATAGGTTACACATATTAAAATGCAATGCCAAGGAGGCGGAATTGCTAAGTAATATGACCGTTCAATATGAAAGTGACTATGAAAAGATGATTGAACATTTTTTGGGGATGGGAGTGAAAAAAGTTTTCATTACCCTCGGTAAAGATGGCGTGGCCTATGGGGACCAAAATGAAATCTTCATCAACAAAAACAATATACTTGTTCCAGTCAATACCATTGGAGCTGGGGATGCCTTTATGGCTGGACTCATCTATGGAGAAACGAAGGGAATGGATCTTTATGACATGGTTAATTTTGGAACTGGCTGTGCCCAGATCACAATTCAACATAAAAACGCGGTCCATCCTGAAATATGCGAGGAAATGGTTTTAAAAACCATGCAATGATTGCAGACATCCTTGACATTCAATCGGAGGTAAGTAACGCTATAAATGAAGGCTTGCCCATTGTAGCATTGGAATCTACAATAATCTCGCATGGCATGCCCTATCCACAAAATTTGGAAACTGCTTTACAAGTGGAGCAAATCCTGAGAGATACCGGGGTTGTTCCTGCAACTACTGCCGTACTTAACGGGAAGCTCAAAGTGGGGTTAACCACAAATGAACTTGTACACATAGCCAAATCGGGCTCAAAAATCACAAAAGCAAGCCGTAGGGATCTTCCATTCCTTTTATCAAAAAACATAGATGGGGCCACAACAGTGGCGTCCACAATGATTGCTGCCCAATTGGCCGGAATTTCTATCATGGCCACTGGGGGAATCGGAGGGGTTCACCGAGGGGCTTCTGAAAGCTTCGACATTTCAGCGGATCTACAAGAGTTGGCCCATACCAACGTAGCAGTAGTCTGCGCTGGGATCAAATCCGTTTTGGATATTGGTTTGACCTTGGAATACCTGGAAACTCATGGGGTACCCATAATCGGTTATAAAACCTCTGAATTACCGGCATTCCACACCCAAAAGAGTGGCTTTAAAGTAACTTGCCAAATGGAAAGTGCCAAAGAAATTGCTCACATGTTAAAAGTAAAATGGAGCCTTACTTTAAATGGGGGCGTCATTATTGCCAATCCCATCCCCAAGGAAAAGGAATTGTCATCTGAAGTAATGCATAAGGCTATTGAAGAGGCACTTTTGGAAGAGCAGAAGTTAGGAATAAAAGGAAAGGAAAGTACTCCGTTCCTTTTGGGAAAGGTAAAAGAATTGACCAGCGGCTCCAGTCTAATGGCCAATATTGAGTTGGTGTATAACAATGCAAGAGTAGCTGCGGCCATTGCCAAGGAATACACTGCCCAGATGTAATAATTACTGATTTACATGGAATAAAATTAAAGAATAATGCATCTTTGAAAACAAATTTAATTCCATAGCCAGTTGCTTCATAATGCCAGTAACAAAACACCTTCATTTTAAAATACACAAACCTTTTGGCATGTTGAGTCAGATGGGTTCCAATGATCCCAAGGAGGTTCGGAGTAAGCAATTCTTGGGGGAGCTTTTTAATTTTCCTGAAGGGATTATGCCTATTGGCCGTTTGGATGCGAAATCGGAAGGGTTGCTGCTAATGACCACAGATGGTAAATTAAGTGATACCATTAACCGATCCGGGGTAGAGAAAGAATATTACGTCCAATTGGATGGGGAGATCACCGATAAAGAGATTGCAGACTTGCAAACTGGGGTAGAAATTGGTTTTGGCGGTAAAAAGTACAATACTAAACCATGCAGGGTTCATAAAATCAATACCCCTCACCTACTTCCTCCACCAGATCATAAACTGCGAATAGGAAGGCATAGGCCTACCTCATGGATCAGTATTGTATTGACCGAGGGTAAGTTTCGACAGGTGCGTAAAATGACTGCGGCTGTGGGTTACCCTACTTTGAGATTGGTGAGGGTAAGAATAGGGAGTATAACTTTAAGAGATCTTATCCCCGGTGCTGTAGCGGAAATAAAGGTTCCATTTTAATCTATACGGAATGATTTTTTAATTAGGGATATTCTATATTAAGGATTTCGAAGACTCTATTGCCATTCTCTAATTTTAGGATTGCCTCTTCCCCTACCTTTTTATGGTTCAGGATCTTGGCCAATGGTGAAGTAAATGCTATTTTACCCTTAGAGATATCAGCCTCATCTACGCCTACGATCTGAAGCGTTTGTGATTTTCCTGTTCCTTGGACTTTTAATTGTATCTGTGCTCCAAACCTTATACTTTCCTTGTCTTGACTTCCGAGGTCAATAGGTCTGGCACTATTTATTCGGTCATTTAACAATTGGAGTTTCCCGTTCAGAACCAATAATGCAATTCTTCTTTCATTGGGGTCGCCAATGTCCAATGTACTGCGCTCATGTAACAGCACTGCCCTTTCATCCATTAGCTTCTGTAATCCCACTGGGGTTACATAATTGATCTCCCCTGCTGGCAAGTGTGCTCTTGGGGAAATTCTAGGTATTTCTTCTTGGTCATCTTCCTTAACAAAGGCTCTACTCATAAATTTTCAAAATTGTAATTACTTTAAAATAGAAAAAAATAAGAAGGATTCCAAGCCAAACACCTACTCTAGGTCATCACTAAGTTCAGTGATTGGGGTGAGTTCCAATTTCCTGAACTCTACCTCCGATCCTTCTGCTTGCACGGCAATCTGTCCACTGCTCACCGTTGCATTGTACCCATGGTTGGCCAAGGTACCGTTGACCCAAACTTTTATTTTATTTTCAAAACATTCGATCACCATGGAATTCCATTCACCCAAGGGTTTTTCCAAACCGTTCTTCAAGTTTTCAATACGTCTGTTTGTACCTTCGATGATACCCCATGATTCCTTGGGACCTCTTCGTTCTACCATATTATCGGCAGTAATATCTTCCACTATTACCCAAAAGTCACCTGCATTTTCATGTTCCATTTGTACCTCAATAGATTTTGGGAACATCTTGTAAAGAGCCCTTGGGGTGGAAGCGTGTACCAAAATTCCGCAATTCCCCGGTTCTCCTGTGAAGCGGTACTCAATATCCAATCTGTATTCTTTATAGTCAGCATCGGTGATGAGATGGCCTCTTGGCGTACCTAGACTCACTAAGTTACCATCTCGAACAATAAAGGGATTAATGGTATTTGATAGGGTGTCCATTTCGGGGACATCCACATGCCAGCCCTCTTGGTTCTGGCCATTAAAAAGCGGAACAGTTGTTTGGGTATTACACCCAACTAATATTAAAACTTCAGCGCAAAGAAATATGAGTTTTTTCATGGATTTTTGAAAATGTATCAGTTATATATTGATTTTTCTTTTGCGTGCCGTGATCTGCCAGGTGTCCACCTTATTGCCATTCTCTATAACCGCTGCCTCGTCATATAAATTGATCGTAGGGCAAATGTGATACGGTACGCCATAGAAGACATCACCAACCTTTATTTTATCCCATTCCTTTACCTTAAATACTCCGTGTTCTTCACTTTGTGATAGAAGCTCATAATCAGATAGATTCAGAATTCTCACCCGATTCTGGATAGGATTTTCCGCTGCTATCCCTTTATGTCCAAGATCTAATGTAATGATGCCCTTTTTAGGTTTGGAAATTACACGGGTGATTAAAAGGGCGGCATATTTAAATTCCTGTTCTCCCAATTTGTCGCCATATCCCCAATCCCAAAACAAACAAGTACCTGGACTACAAATACGGCTTTCTTCCAATAGATGGGCCGTAAAAGAAGGTGTACCGCCACAAATAAGCTGGCGATTTGGATCCTTCTTTTTTAATTGGGCATATAGTGCATTGACATTTTTTAGGCCATGCTCTATCTCCTCCTTTCTTTTTTGAAAGTCGCTATTCCTTAAATGCCCATCATAAACGTGTAAACCTCTGAAATATAAATTTTTAAGGTTATTTACCTCCAATAAAAGTTCATCCAACCCGGCTCCCATTTCTATCCCGGAGCGGTCCATGCCGTTGTTGATATCAATGAAAATTTCGATACGAAGCTTATTGTTCAGAGCTACTACATTTAGCCTTTGGGCAGAAGCTATATTATCTGTAAGGGTGGAGAATACAGTATTTGGATAATGTTCAATAAGCGATACAAATCGGTCTACTTTGGGGCCGACCAATTGGTGGGCTATTAAAACCTCATGAGCTCCTTCTTGGGCGGCCATTTCGGCCTCCGCTATGGTAGATGCTTTAAACCTCGTTATGCCATTGGAGATCATTAGGGCAATGACCTTCGGCATTTTATTGGTTTTTACATGGGGCATCAACCTGGAAACATCATCGCCTACCATAGCCTTCATCTTATGAATATTAAATAGCAGACGATCCTTGTATAAGGCTATGGAAGGGGAATCCAGTTCCGACACATTGTTGATAAGGTACCAGTTTGAAGATAAATTGCCAGGGGTCATTATTCTATATTTACGTTAGGTTACTTTATAGGTACTGTTGAATTTCCTAATCAAGATATAAAGGATTACTCCTGCAAGCAAGCAAGCAAGGGTAAAATGCCATTGAAAACCCTGGCTGGCCAAAATTGGAAAAAATACGAGACAGGCAACCTCAAATGGGGTTACCCCAATATAACCCAAGGCGAAAACGGGTAGTGTTTCGGATTTGGATTCAGGGTCAACCATCCGTAATAAGGCGATTCCGATGGCAGTCACCCCTAAGGACATGCCCCATAAAAAAATAGATTTTTCAAACCAGTAGGTAATAAATAATTTTGGACCCATAAACCGAAAAAGAAAAACTGCCAGTGCTATACCCAAAACAAATATGAGCAGCAGAGGACCGGCAAATTTAACTACCACTGCTGTTTTTATGGATGCAATTCCAAATACCACAATGAGATCTGCGAATAGCCCGCAAATTCTGCTCATCAGCTTAGGATCGAAGTATTGCATTAATTTTAATTTAGATAATAGAGCCTTTAACAGCAACCCTACGACAAAAGCAAAGGAAAAGGCGGCAATGGTATAACCACTTAAAAAAGGTTTGGTAATATTGGTGAGAAAAATTCCAGCAAACCCAACAAATACTACTAACATAAGATGCATTAATAAGGGATCTATGGCAATGTTTGAAAATGTGGCCTTCCCAATGGATTTTTGGTCCTTTGCAGCTATCAGTCCAGTTTTATAGCTGTTGGGCAACTCGTTAAAATTTTTAATAAAGGAAGTATGTTTCTTTTTTATGCCCCATTGCACCATAATTACCCCTCCCATAGTTGCAGAAAATATCCCAACCGTAGCGCTTGTCATTGCCAAGGATTGTGCTTCTACCCAGTTCAGATTGGAGGCAAAAGACTCCCCTATTGCTGCCGCAGTTCCATGGCCACCAAAAAAACCTGTGGCCAAGATGGCACCAAAACTAGTGTGGATTCCAGGATACAACCAGCTTAAAAAAGTAAGCCCAAAAAAGAGTCCTATTCCCCATTGTAGCAAGAGAATGATAATGGATGCGCCTCCAATTTGAACAGTATTTCTTTTAAACTCCCTTGATTTATCTTTTTCAATGTCGAAGGTAAAAGGCAGGCAGCCAAACAAAAAAGCGATCATTACTCCCGGATAAGACCCAATTTGATCCGAAAACGGTAGAAATTCCAACCCATTAGTGCCCAAGAGTAGGCCTAATAATCCTGTAATAATACTCACAGGGATAAATAATTTTTGCAAAAAGGTGATTCTATTTCTAAGTATAAAACCAATTAAAAGAAGGATGGATATTAATCCTAGATCCTGAATAAAACTAGATGGCATGGAAAGGTTTTAAATGTGCTTAATTGATTCTAATTAACTGATTTTAAGTTGTTTATTGTGATTTAGCCAAACTTATCCTCGATCCGATTATTATCTTTTGATCGGTAGTCTTATCTGAGATGGATAAGTATCTGAATGATGCACCTTATTACGGGCAACCACCCCTTTGGATTCATCATAATTGGTTCCCCCAGTATTTAAATTACGGGCAAATCTTGGAAAATTACTACTCGATATCTCGATTCGAATCCTATGACCCTTTTTAAAGTAATTACTGGTAGACATAGGTGTTAGGTCTACCTTGTATACCTTCCCTTTTTGCATAAACACTTCTTTATCATAGCCTTCTCTATACCTTACCCTTTGAATGGTCTCATCCAAATTATAGGCGGTGCCGTCTGGATAAACATCTATTAGTTTAATGGTAAAATCGGTATCCTTGGCATCAGAGGACACATACAAAGTGGATTCGATGAAGCCTGATACTTCTACCCCTTCTGAAAGAACATCTGTAGTGTACACCAAAATATCGTTTCTAGTTTCCATTTGTTGTTGGTCAAAGGCTCCACCTTGCACTGCATTTCCTGTACAACATACGTTGCCCCCATATGATGTAACGGGATTCATAGGATCATAAATAAATGAATCGGGCATGTCCTGTTTTGGCTTGGTGGTTGTTAGTTTGCCATCCCCATATAAGCTATTGGCACTTCCTTTACTATTGATGTAGTACGTTTCCAGCTTTGTGGTAGCCGGCGGCCATTCATTTGCCGATTGCCAAGTATTGCTTCCCATGGTATAGTATTGTACCCTTGGGGTTTTTTCTTTAAAATTGTTCTGTTCCCCTTTTAACCAAAGATCAAACCAGGCATAAATCTGTTCTTCATAGTTCAGGCGGGCATCTCCAACACTGCGTTCCCCAACAATCGTATTCTCTGTGGCCCTTGTATAGGCACAGTGTAAAGTGGGTGCTATGACCAAGTACTGGTTGTCCCTTATTTCCTGGTCTTTGGCATTTTTTCGCACATGATTGAAAAGGGCCAAATTAGGACTTATGGAGACGTCATACCATGAGGCGAACCAAAAACTGGGAACTCCAAAATCCATTTTGTCATGATAGAGTCCGCCTGTATACCAATCTTCGTGGTTAGGGGTGCGCCGAACCATTTTGTCAAACACCTCTTTTTTGCCATTCATATTCTTTAAAATATCTTGGATTGGAAGGTGTTTCAAGGCTTCGGCCATATCCACAGATGGATTTTCTGGTGCCAGGTCATAAAATCTTGAAATGCGGATTAAATCTTCTTGGGTGGCTCCGGCAGGAATTCTTGGTTTGAATTTATCGTGTTCAACACCATATAACCATGAAAAGAATAAAAGTTGTTCTACTCCTCCCCTATACCAGTTTCCCTGTTCATAATAATCACCTATTCGTCCTACCCCAGCCCCGTATCCTTGTGGAACCATTGCTGCATGTGATGGGTGATCCAAAGCCGCCACGGCCATTTGCCATTCTGCAGTTGAGCTACAGCCCAAAGTGCCAATTTTTCCGTTGGACCATGGTTGATCCTTCATCCAAGAAAAGGCATCATACCCATCGGTAAGCGGTACCCCCAAAATATCCCATTCCCCTTCAGAGAAGTACCTGCCACGTTCGTTCTGTACTACATATGCATACCCCCTTTTTACTGCCTCGTAAGCCCGTTCTGCTGTCCTTGTTCTTTCTTCCCCATCTCCCCAAGAATTGAAATTGTAAGGGGTCCGTGAAAAGATAATGGGAACTGGGGCTGCACCTTTAGGTCTGTATATATCCGTTGCCAGGCGTACACCATCACGCATGGGCATCATTACTTTTTGATCAGTAATTGCTATTTCATTGAGTTTCTCAAGTATGTCATTTTGGGCCTGTAGGTTGAAAGTAAAAAAATAAAGCAACAAGCAAAATGTAGCGAAGTTCAATCGTGTATTCATGGTTTATTTTTGGTTGGTAATTTTCAAATGGTAAGTTATAAAAAATTGAACCAAATACCACCCCAAAAATCATTTTGATCTTTATTTAGGAACCCTAAATTGCTCCATGCACTATAAGCTTTTCTAAAATGACAGATTAATTACTGGGATTGGCTAGTTCCCTTATCCCTATTTTTAATTTTTTTGCCGTCTTCCTTCATCTGCAGGAACAATTCTCTGAACAGGCCACGGGCTATCAACAGTTTCATGATCTCATTGGTGCCTGCATAGATCCTTGCCACCCTATTATCGGCATACATTCTAGCGATGGGATAATCCCACATATATCCATATCCACCAAATAATTGTAGACATTCATCTACCACCACCCCACACATTTCTGTGGCCGAATACTTGGCCATGGAGGCACTTTCTGCTGTTAGTTCATGTGTTGGCACCATTTGGATGCAACGATCTATAAATGCTTGGTGTACTTGAAGTTTTGTCGCACATTCGGCCAACTTAAATTGGGTGTTCTGGAAGGCGGCGATTGGCTTTTTAAAAGCGGTCCTGGTAGACGTATAATCAATGGTATCCATTAAGGCACCCTCTGCATTGCCTATGGCCGTTACCGCTACCGTTAAACGTTCCCTTGCCAACTCCTGCATCATAATCTTAAATCCTTCCCCTTCCCTCCCTAAGAGGTTTTCTTTGGGTACTTTTACGTTATCGAAGAAGAGCTCGCAGGTATCCTGGGCTTTCATCCCAATCTTTTTAAAAGGAATTCCTTTTTCAAAGCCATCCCATTTACTTTCCATAATCAAGAGGGAAACCCCTTCCTTTTCTTTTCCTGGGTAGGTTTTTACCGCTACCACGGCCATGTCGCTCAGGTAGCCATTGGTAATAAAGGTTTTTTGTCCATTGACCAAGTAATGGTCACCTTTGTCAACAGCAGTGGTGCGTATGGCTTTCAGGTCGCTCCCACAATTGGGTTCTGTCATCCCTATGGCAGTAATTAGGTTTCCGCTTGCCATAACAGGTAGGTATTGCCGCTTTTGGGCTTCGGTACCATGATTTAGTAAGTAGGGAGCTACAATGTCTGAATGAAGGGAAAATCCAGGGCCACTGAATCCTTTTTTTGCCAATTCTTCAATAAAAAGGGAGCTATAGCTGAAATCAAGGCCGCTTCCCCCATATTGGGTAGGCATATCAATACAAAGAAGACCCAAGGAACCGGCACGTTCCCATACAGTCCGACTAACCATTCCATCCTTTTCCCATTGCTCGTTCTGATCCAAAATATCATTGGAGATAAAATCTTGGATCATATCGCGCATCATACGGTGCTCTTCCGATGCATATATTTTTCGTTCTAAAAGTACATTTGATAACATAGGCCAAATTGCTTAGAAGGATGAATACCTAAATGTATCAAAATAATCCATGTTACTGAGAAAATGGGGGCTGATTTTAGTTCCTATTCCTCTTTAATTTCTTAAAAACAGGGTAAGAAAATTGATTTACCAATCTATAGGTCGGTAATCCTTTAGGAATTTTCCACACCAATGTTTCCCGGTATTGATTCCATCAAATAAGGGATCCAAAACCCTGGCGGCCCCGTCCACAATATCCAATGGGGGTTGAAAATCCTCCACTTCTTTCTTCCTTTTCGCCAATTCTGCCGGATCTTCATCAGTTACCCACCCTGTATCCACTGCATTCATAAAAATGCCTTCTTTGGCCAAAGTGCCCGAGGAGGTATGGGTGAGCATATTTAGGGCCGCTTTGGCCATATTGGTATGTGGGTGTCTATCTTCCTTGAAAAAACGATGAAACTTACCTTCCATGGCAGAAACATTGATAATGTGTTTTTTTCCAGTTGGATTCTTTTTCATGAGTTCGGACAGTCGGTTACAGAGTACAAATGGCGCTACGGAATTTACCAGTTGCACCTCCAACATTTCCGTGGTCTCGATTTGACCGAGCCTTAACCTCCAACTATTGGTCTTTCGTAAATCCACTTGTTGCAGATCCGCATCCAACTCCCCATCTGGAAAAATGTCTTCAGCTACCAAGGTATTATCAAAGCTGTAAGGAATTTGTGATAGCTTTGCCGATGCCCTAAGCCCTATACCAGGCTCTGGGCCGTGCCATGTTACCGGCATATTCTGATTGGAAGAAGCAGAAGAGGTCAATGCCTTTAGTTCCTGTAAACATCCTTGATGATCTGCCAGTATTTCTTGGGCAAAGGACGGCAGGGAACTCATAGCTCGCTCTTCATTGACCATAAGATGCTGATAAAATCCAGCAGGTCGCCTTACAGTCTGTGCAGCATTATTGATGAGTATATCCAACTGATCATATTTTTGGGAAATAAAATTGCAGAATATCTCAACACTAGGGATATGCCTTAGATCTAGGCCGTGAATTTTTAGGCGATGTCCCCAATCCATAAAATCATCTTCTTTGGAAAAACGAAGGGCGGAATCTACAGGAAACCGCGTTGTGGCTATCACTGTTGCCCCTCCCCTTAATAGCATCAAGGTGATATGGTACCCTATCTTTAAGCGGGAACCGGTAATAACAGCTACCTGTCCCTTTACATCCGCTGTTTGAAATCGCTTTGCGTAGTTTAGATCACCACAATCGGTGCACATGGTGTCATAAAAGTGGTGTAATTTGGTAAATTCCGTTTTACAGACGTAGCACTTTCTTGGTGTTTCCAGCTCCAAAGGTTCCTTCTTGGATATATGGGCCATGGGCAATAATTTTGGGGCCACAAAAATAGCAGCTTCCCTAGCATGTCTTATGCCAGTCTCTTTTCTTGCTTTTTTGTCCTTGGCCTCCAATTTTCTTTTTGCCGCTTTTTTACCATCCTTCTTTCGTCTCGAAAATTCTTCCCTATTGGGTCGGGAGAACTGACCTGCCGCCTTGATCAATGCTATACGCTGTTCTTTTTCAATATCGAATATGTAATCGGTCTCAGAAACCAGTAGTTCCAAGACAGAGATACAATTGGCAATGTCCTCTTTGGTCAAAGTGCTCTTATCTGAAGTTAGGTGTTCCCCCATAGTTTTAAGTTGAATTGGGTTTTGAAGCCAACATGGAAACAAAGGTAGTTGTAAAATGGCGGAAGTGATCGGCTTTTTTGTCAAACACTTTCCATGGTGTATCAATTGAAAATAAATGGCACGACCCTATTATTTCCAAAAGTCCTACCCCTATTTATTACGGTTTTAAATGCCCTAAATGTTAAATATTGCTTAAAATGGTACTATTTATAACATAGTACTGTAACAAACATATAAATCTTTCGTCTACTGGGTATATCAATATTTTAAACAATTAAAAATCAATATCATGGAAACTTCAAACAAACATTACGCACAGCCAACGGTAAGAATCTCAAACTCCAAAACTTGGAATACCAAAAGGAGATATCACTAATATTTGAAATAATAATTTAATATAAACTACCTAAAAACAATATCATGGAAACATCAAATAAGCATTACGCACAGTCAACGGTAAGAATCTCCAACTCCAAAACTTGGAACACTAAAAGGAGATACCACTAAAATTTATTATCACAATCTAACGTATAACAACAAATAACAAAGAACATGGAAACTATAAACAAACATCAGGTAAGATCAACGTCAGAATCCTCTAGAATGAACATATGGAACGCAAAAAGGCGTTTCAGATAATCACAAAGTAATTTAAATTCAATATCATGAAACCTTTCATCAATCAATCACGGATAGAATATAAAAAGAGTAGCATATTTACAATCTTTAGAAATACCAAGAAAATCAGATACTCTCATTTTGAGATCAATAAAAACCAAATTTTGGGAATTTAATTTAATCCAAAGCTTCCAAATCAAAAAAAGTAGTGAATGTACAATCCACTACTTTTTTTGTGTCCGATCATTTAATTAGTAAAACAACCCTCTCCCTTGGCCTTTTAGAATTTGTGCTGGATGAACAGATATATGCTGTTTTATCGAGCCAGGCGTTCATTTAAACCGTCAAACTATGGTAATAGGTAAATACAAGCTATTTTTGGAATTGGTTAGTGTAGTTGTTAAAGTAGACTATGAGTCAATAGATATCTATTGTAATAAAACTGTATATTGGTCAAACGTGATACAAACCTGTTTCTAGGAATGAAATATTTGATTCTTTTTATCTGTTTTTGCCTTTTGGGAACTTATGTCCAAGGCCAAAATATGGATCAAGAATGGACTCGCTCCATAAATGACCCTATTCAGCTGATGAAACAGATCATTATAAAAAACTCTGAACAATGGGAAGATGATACTATGAATTCCATTTTCACGTCCTATGGTGAAGAGGGTGTTAATGATACGGAGTATATCTTTTTGCAATCGCCAGGCCTTAAAACCGATTTCTTTCAGATTGGAACGGCCGATGTAGGTAATTTTATTTCAAAAGACCGCTTTTTGGCTGTCTTAAGGGATGCCGTAAATTCGGAGGAAAAAGCAAGTGTAAAGCTCGCCAGAGCCACCATTTCGGAAAGTCTTAAGGAATATGAAAGAGCTTTTGAGCTGGCTCAGAAATTGAAACAAAAAGATTCAATCAATTATGAAGAGGCCATTGAGTTTTTGGACAATAGGTTTGGATATGCCAAATTAGATCATGCAAAAACCATAATGGATAAAAGCACCTCCGCTGCCAAATCAGTCGGTAATGGTGGTAATATCAAAAAGGCCGTGGCTAAAATTGAAGAATTGGATAAGACTTATTTTGACGAGATTCCTTTGGTGACGGCCTTAATCCAATTAAATGAATTTTATGATATTCTAAGGGAGACAGGTACAGGTATTGCAGTATATGCTCCATATACCAATTTCAAAAAAAAGCTGGATTACTTAAACCAGTTACGGATAGATGAACGCAGAAGATGGAAATCATCCATTACCGTCACCTACCCTACTAAAAATACAGTATTGTCTGTCCAAAACCCAATAGACATAACATGGGTAACTGCCAATATTGATGCAAGTAAGTCCATTCGTTTTTTCTTGGTCAAGGATGATATGATGGTACAGGAGCTGGGTATCTTTAAAAATAAGGAAAGTATTAGCGGAATCCAATTGGAAAAGAACATAGAACCTGGTGATAATTTTAAAATCATGGCCATAGAACTATTTCCATCCGATAAGTTCAAGATTGCAAAGTACGTGACCCCTTCATTTTCAATACAAAATGATACAAAGGACAGAAATACAACAGGGAACAAGGTAGTTGAAACTACCAAAAGGTCTGAGTTCGCTGGACGAAAGATCAGCTATGTCAAGGAACTGACGGTCAGAAGCAAAAATATAACCATAGATCTTTGGGACAATAAAGAACAAGATGGGGATATCGTTTCCGTTTATCTCAATGGGGAACCTATAATTTCCAAATACTCTTTGACCAAGGACAAAAAACAGTTTCAAGTCCAATTGAATGCCTCTAAATCCAATGATCTATTTTTATATGCCCATAATCTAGGGACCATTCCTCCTAATACCGTTTCCATTGAAGTTTCAGATGGTACTTCCTCGGAAAAAATTGTTCTGAACTCAGATCTTTCAAGTTCAGAAGCCGTTCTCATAAAGGTTAAATAACTATTTCAATCCATAAATTCCGTTGTTTCCAATTTTCATAAAACATTGGATAATGTTTGGTTTTGTTTAGATTTTAAGGTCTACTAGTTAGCCACCCTTTTCGTGAAAATGTTTACTTTGCACCTGCGTTTAAATCCCAATAAGTGAAAGTTTGTATTGCAGAAAAACCTAGTGTTGCCAGAGAAATTGCCGCTGTTCTTGGAGCAAATACTAAGCACGACGGGTATTTTGAAGGTAACGGATATGCCGTAACCTTTACATTTGGACACCTTTGTACCCTGTTCGAACCAAACGACTATAAATCTTATTGGAAAAGTTGGGACCTGAACAACCTTCCCATGCTACCCGAAAAATTTCAGACCAAAGTGGTGGAAAATTCCGGCATACAAAAACAATTTAAGATTGTAAAAAAATTATTCGAGCAGGCGGAGGTGGTTATCAACTGTGGGGATGCAGGTCAGGAAGGAGAACTGATACAGCGTTGGGTGATGCACCAGGCGAATTACAAGGGAGAGGTGAAACGGCTATGGATTTCATCGCTGACCACGGAGGCCATAAAAGAAGGTTTTAATGCTTTAAAACCTTCTCAAAACTATGATAATTTATACTACGCAGGATTTTCAAGGGCCATAGGAGACTGGCTTTTAGGGATGAATGCTACCCGTTTGTATACCCTAAAACACGGGGGTTATAAGCAAATGCTCTCTGTGGGCCGCGTTCAAACTCCAACCTTGGCCATGGTGGTCAACCGGTTTAAGGAAATTGAGGATTTTAAGCCTGTGCCCTATTGGGAATTACAAACCTTGTATAGGGATACCCTTTTTAGCTATGAAGAAGGTCGCTTTCTTAAGATGGAAGATGGCGAAATTATAGCACAAAAGGTTAAGGGAGAAGATTTCGAAATTATTTCCGTAAGCAAGAAGAAGGGCAAGGAATACGCCCCCAAACTTTTTGATCTAACTGGACTACAAGTGTACTGCAATACCAAATTTGGATTTACAGCTGATGAGACCTTAAAGATGGTGCAGAAGTTATACGAACAAAAAGTAGTTACCTATCCTAGGGTAGATACCACTTTTTTGCCCAACGATGTTTATCCTAAAGTGCCCGGTATTCTTCAAAAATTGACCCATTATGCAGAACTTACCCAGTCCATATTAAGCAAAAAAATAAGAAAATCGTCCAAAGTCTTTAATGATAGTAAGGTTACGGATCACCACGCGATTATTCCCACTGGGGTACAAATAAAACTTCAATACAACCAGCAACAGGTTTATGATGCTATTGTAAGGAGATTCATTGCCGTTTTTTATGAGGATTGCCAGGTAGCAAATACCACAGTACTTGGACAAGTGGACACCATAACCTTTAAAACAACAGGGAAGGAAATATTGTCCAAGGGATGGAAGATTGTTTTTGAAAATCCAGAGGCTAAAACCAAGGAAGCCGGAATATTGCCAACTTTTGTAAAGGGCGAAAAAGGACCACATGAACCTTCATTTTTGGAAAAACAGACCAAACCCCCAAAACAATTTACAGAGGCAACGTTGTTGCGGGCCATGGAAACGGCCGGGAAACAGGTAGATGATGATGAAATGAGGGAACTGATGAAGGAGAATGGAATAGGACGTCCTTCTACCCGAGCCAATATTATTGAGACTTTGTTTCGTCGCAAGTACATCATACGAAATAAAAAACAGGTGCTCCCCACCCCTACTGGCATTCAGTTGATAGATACGATCCAGAACGACCTCTTAAAATCCGCAGAACTTACGGGTCAATGGGAAAAGCAATTGAAGGATATAGAAAAAGGGACTTTTAGTGCAGGTATGTTTATTGCCAACATGAAAAAAATGGTAGATGACCTGGTCTATGAAGTTCGAAGTGAGACCACCCGCGCCAATATTTCCCATACCGTGGTCCCAGAAGCTACCAAAACTGCTAATGTGGTCACCAAAAAGTCGGGAATCACAGCAGAAACCTGTCCCAAATGCAAACAAGGAACGTTGTTGAAGGGAAAGGCAGCATACGGATGTAGTGCCTATAAGGAAGGTTGTGATTTTGTATTGCCTTTTACTTTTCAAGGGAAAAAGATATCGGAAAAGCAATGGCTGCGTTTACTTCTAAAAGGTTGTACCGTGAACCTAAAAGGTTTTAAGAAAGAAGGTCCGGAGACCGATGAAGTTATAGAAGGCCTCCTGCGATTTAATGATACGTTCCAGTTGGTCCTAGAAGCCAAAAAGCAGGAGAAAAAGATACCGGACACACTTAGTTGTCCGAAATGTAAAAAAGGAACTGTAATCAAAGGTAAATCAGCCTATGGATGCAGTGAATATAAGAATGGGTGTGATTTCAGATGTAGTTTTGAGGTTATTAAGACCAAGGCAGCAGATAGGCCTTTGACCAAAGAGCTGGTGTTCTCTATTCTGAACCAAGGTCATTCTTAGCATTGTGCAGCAACAGAGCATGGGGGCAACTGGACTTGATATTTACTGGTATCAAAAGAAAATTACCAGCTTCCGCCGCCACCGCCGCCAAAACCGCCTCCAGACGAACCCCCACCGGAAGAACCACTGCTTTTTGGGGAACTTATCATGGTAGACTGGGTTACAGCCATAGATTTTGAAAAGGATTTGGAAAAACCCTGCATCGTAAATGCTTGGGTAGAAGCGGATGAATACCAGGATGGAGGGGGAATATGGAGAGCATCAAATTTTTTCGCCCATTTTTCAAACAGTCCAAAGGCCAAGGCATATCCCATAGTACTTTCAAAATAGCTGGGATCATCCTGCAATAACATTTTTAATTTGTTCTCCTCCGCCACTTTTATGAACTGACGAAATCCCTTCAACTCCGATAGCACCCGATTTCCTATATCATTTTTCTTGATCATATAGCCATTTAGAATAATCAATAGAACAGAGGTCAACACAATGGCCACTGCGGCCAAGGGCCCCCAAACAAACAAGGCAATTGCGGTAAGAACTATGGCATTGGCGACCAAACCAAAATATAATATGGTCTGTACTTTTTTGGATTCGACTACGTAATACGGCTGGGCCATTTTTTTTAATTGGTTGCTGGCACTGTTCATGGTGGTATAGAAAGTGTCTTTTAGACTGCTCACCAGTATTTCTGAGGTATTCAGACCTTGATCCTGTCCAAATAGGCCAGTAAAAATTTCTTTTTCATAGGAGGGCGAATCGTCTGGGAGATTTCCAATTTTAATAAGTTTGGTATCCTTACTTCCAAACCAGCCCTTTTTAGGAATTTCCTCCATTTTTATCAACCCTCTTGCACCCCAATATGGAATTAGGGAAATAAGATCTGAAGTATCATCCCGATCATTGATCAGAAAACCTACCATGGCAGGATCCATATCTTTCGGGGGATAATAACTTGTGGTAGTCACTACCCTATCATCCCTCCCAAATTTACGCCACAAGGCATAGAAGCCCGTGATAAGTAGTCCTACAAGGAATACCCAACCGTATTGATTCCAAAAAGGCCATAAGGGCTTTTCTTCGGTTATAGAATTAAGGGGTAAATTGATCAATACCGTCACATTTTCTCCTGGACGGGAAATAAAGCTGTCGTTGCTCGTTCCTGAGAACCCCTCATTTGTATAGTACAGCTTAAAATCTTTACTGGGAATTGAGGTGCCCCGTTCCCCGGAATACACGAAGCAATTTTCCTTACTGAGAGGAATATTTTCCGGTACATGGATCCGAAAGCTTATCTGCTCAAAATCGGCCTCCCAACCATCCGGCTTAATGTTCCAATAAAAACGTATTTGGCTATCCTCAAACAAAAAAGCATTGTGGACACGGTATTGGATCTCATAATGTTGTGGACCTACGATGGTGACATCCTTGTCGCCTATTTTTATAATCATATTGTCCTTTAACTTTTGCACAAAATTAAAGGGGACATCAAATTTATAATCTGGGACCTTAACATGGCTGATCCTTATTTTTCGTTCCTCTTTCTTGCCTTCGAAGTTGAGCAGGTCATACTGGGTCTGTATGGTTCTATAGATCCCGTGTTTTGGAATTTCAAAGTTGAGGTCATAATTTTCAATCACATCAAAATAACCATCCTCTTCTATGGTTATATCTACGGAATAATTGGTGACCGTGAAATCTTGGGCATACCCGCCAATGAATACCAATAAGAGCGTAAGGAGGATAAAAATCTTTTTCATTAAGAAAAATCTACTTTTACATTTTGCCTTGTAGCTTCTTCAGTTTCGAAATAATCGAAATGTTGGTACTTTGCCATTCCGGCAATCAGGACACCGGGAATGCTTTCCCCGTAGGTGTTGTTTTCACGAACCGATCCATTGTAATAGCGACGGCTTCTTTCGAGGTTTTCTTCAATGAGGTTCAACTTTTCCTGAAGATCCAAATAATTTACATTGGCCTTGAGGTCTGGATATGCTTCCCCTAAGGCAAAAATACTCCTCAAGCTCTGTTGCAATTGGTTCTCTGCCTTGATTTGTCCATTAATATCCCCGGTAGGGACGGCCATTGCAGCGTTGCGCGCATTGATAACGGCTTCAAGTGTGGATTTTTCATGTTTGGCATATCCCTTAACCGTTTCAACTAGATTGGGTATAAGGTCATAACGTCGCTTTAATGCCACATCTATATTACTCCATGCATCTTTGACCTGATTTCGATTTTTTGCGAATTTATTGAAAATGCTTATGAATAGAATAACAATGAATGCTATGATTCCCAAAAGGATAAGAATGGTGGACATGACGTGGTATATTATGGTTTTCAACTCCTAATTTACCTAAATTTTCAGTGGGATTGTCAGAAAACAATAATTTTATATAAGCCACCATCTACAGGGCATACCTGGTAGTGGTTCTTATGTATTTAGATGCAAATTGGACAGAACAAATAGCCGTCACCAAATATTAATTTAATCAGTTTTAGCTAATTTTTGTAGTTTTTCCGTCGTTTTGGTAATAATACCGGCTCCTTCGGGCTCGTTGGTGAAGTTCACAACGATGGTATAGTTCGGATTAGGCAGGTGTACCCATACCGTTCCCCAGAAGCCACGGTGTGTATAACCAGAAATACCCATTACCCCTTCTTTACTAAGGCCCATTCGGTAATCTTCTGATTCGGCCCCGTTGGGCAATGTTCCAGGATCCTCTAACATAATGGTTAGAGTTTCAGGGTTTTTAAAGATTTGCCCATTAAAAAGGGCGTCAATAAAGATGGCAAGATCCTTAGTTGTAGAAGAAATGCCCCCACCCCCGAATAAATCGATTGAATTATCTAAAGTAGTGGCATCATAATCGCCGATATAACGGTGCACAGGTTGTGGAATTCCAGCTGGTGATTCTTCTAGGCCTTCCATCCACGTTGATTTCATCCCCAATCTATCAAAACCCAATAATTGGCGTAGTGCCTGTGCCAAAGACTTTCCTGTGACCTTTTCAATAATTTCTCCAAGGAGTATATACCCTGTGTCGCTATAGCCATATACTTCACCCGGATTTCCTAAAGGGTCTCCGGCAACCATTGCAAATTTGAGCTGCTCTGTGCGTGTCCATTTTTTAGTTGGATTTTTAATGATACTATCTATATAGGAGGTATTTCCCTCGGCATAATCGAACAGGCCGCTTCTGTGCAGTAGACAATGCTTTATTGTGATGGCCTTAGGATCGTAACCATCAGATCTAAGGAGTTGTAGGTGTTCTTCGGAGAGATATGTGGCAATAGAATCTTCTAATTTCAATTTTTTCTCTTCCTGAAGACGTAAAACAGCTGCTGCTACAAATGTTTTGGTACCACTGGCAATCCTAAAGGGTTGTTTGGCTGAAAGTTTACGTGTCTTTTGCTTGCTGTCAAAACCAGACGCCCCTGTCCATAAAATATTCAATTTGGGAGCTATTACCGTCATGGAAACACCTGACAGTTGATTACTTTTATTCTTAACCGCCTTATCTAATATTATTTGAAAATTGGCCTGATTTTTAGGAGTTGAACTACATCCCAGAACAACAAACAAGACAATTAGTAGAGGTATGTGATATTTCATAGAAGGTGTTTGTATGGTATAATAGCATTTTTATTACAACTCTGTTTAAGGGTTGTTGGTGTGTGAATTTAGTAATTTGTTGTAAATAATGCAGCTATTAGTGCCAAATAGCTGGTTATAAGCAAATTAATTAGATAAAGGTGGGACCAAAAAAAGGCCATAACGATTGCGTTAAGGCCTTTTAAATGGTAAATATATAAATCAATACGTTATTTGCAATTCTTAAAACGACCACCTAGTTTTTGGCTAGCCTTCTTAAGGCCACCCATTGTTTCAGCATTTCCCTAGAATCACAGGCAGGATATCCCAAAACAGTCTTGCCGGCGGCAACATCGTTCATAACACCGGAACCAGCACCAATGACAGCACCCGATTCAATCACGGTATGATCCTTAATGGAGGCGCTGCCACCGATCATTACACCATCTCCTAGGGTCACAGAACCTGCTAAGCCACTATGGCCGGCCATAATACAAAAACGGCCCATGACAGAATTATGACCTATCTGAACCAAATTATCTATTTTACAGCCATCGCCTATGATGGTAGAGCTAAATTTACCGCGGTCTACACAGGAATTAGAGCCAATTTCTACAAGGTTGCCAATAATCACATTTCCTATTTGCGGAATTTTCACCAATCCCCTACCATCATCGCTGGGGCGGTAGCCAAAGCCATCTGCTCCAATGCTTACGTTGGTATGGAAAATACACTGGGCACCAATTTCGGTCCGCTCGCGGATAACGGTCCCTGACCAAAATACCGTTTGAGGGCCCACAGTTGTATCATCAAAAATGGATACGTTGGGATATAGGACTACCCCATCTGCCAACACAACATTTTTGCCAACATAACTATTGGCTCCAATTTTAACTCCATTGCCAAGCTTGGCAGTTTCATGGATGACAGCGGTAGGGTGAATATCAATATCAAATTGTGGTGGACCTGGATCGAACTCCTCCAATAATTTGGCCATGGCCAAATCCGCATTTTTTACCTTGATAAAGGCCCTACCTTCTCCTGGCTCTATACGTATATTTTCATTTACGATGGCAGCACTGGCTTTTGAGGAATCCCACAATCGCTCGTATTTAATACTGCCAATAAAAGTCATCTGGTTGGGTTTGGCATTTTTTAATTGTTCCAAACCATCTATCCTTTGGGGGGTGTCACCTACTAATTCTCCGTTTAAAATGGTATTGATTTCTTGAATGGAATATGATTTCATTTTGGGGTACATTTATGTGAATGCCCTAAATATAGTCTTATTTCAAGTCCAAAACTAAGGATGACATATTTTTGATTAAATAGTTATGGATGTTAATCCTTAACTATTTAATCAACCCTACAGAGTAAGGGCAAGGAGAAAACTAAAAGAAGGAGGCCACGACCTCCTTCTTTTTTTATTAATATCAAGCTCCAAACTTATTGCTTGAACGTATCTGACAATAGAGATTTTAGTTCCGCCCAAGATTTTTCATCGGCTTCCTTTTGGTAGGCCAAGGGAAGGTTGAATTTTTTTCCAAGTGAATCTGCTTCCTTGCTGGTAAAAGCGTGCTGAGCATCAGGATAGGCAATATATTTATAATCAGCATTTACACTGTCCATGGCTGCCTTATAGGCGGTTACGGATTCCGGAGAAACAAAGGGATCGGCAGCGCCATTACACACCAATATTTTGGCCTTTAAATCTTCATTTGGCATTACTGGAAGTTGAACCCCGCTATGGAATGCCGCTACGGCATTGAGATCTTTTCCTAGATTGGCCATTGTTAAGACAACACTTCCTCCAAAACAATAGCCTATGGCCGCAATTTCATCTGCATTTACATGTGGGTCGGCTTTTAAAACGGTCATGGCAGCATCAAAACGGGCCTTGGCAATATCTATGTTTTGCATCACCATACCAGAGAATTTCCCTGCATCCTCAGGATGTTGTGCCTGTTTACCATCCCCATACATATCGATGGCAAGGGCTACATAGCCAAGTTCTGCAAGCATATCTGCCCGTTCTCGGGTATAGTCATTGTGTCCCCACCATTCATGCACTACAATCACACCAGGTCTTTTTCCTTTTTTATTTTCATCATAGGAGATATAACCCTTCATTTGCGTATCCTCTGTGGCGTAGCTCACTTCATTGCCGATCACATTGACCTGCAAAGTTTCCTCCATTGCTTCCTTGTTTTCGGAATCATTTTTTTTAGGTTCTGATTTACAGCCTATGAAGGTGATTGATCCGAGAAGGATCAAAACGAATATTTTTAAGTACTTGAACATAACTTTTAAATTTAAGGTTGTCCGTTTACATCCGTAAACGGACAACAAGTTACGATTTTATAAGGATTTAAAAGAGTTCCTTGGTATCAAACTTTTCATAAGGATAAAATGGTTATAGAACCGTTACCCTTACCTTCTTTTTCTTTAGTTTGGTGTTATTCAATTTCTTTATCAAATCTTCCGCAAGGGTCACAGGTACTGCAACAAAAGTGCAGTCGTTCTTTAGTTCTATAATTCCCAGTTGGTCCTTATTGATGTTCCCTTGTTTAAAAAATAATCCAGCAATATCCCCTTTTGAGATTTTATCTTTTCTACCACCCGAAATAAAAAGTGTTTGCCAGTACTGGGCTTTTTTGGGTGCCTTTTTTGAGATATCGACCACCGGGGCATTTGTAATAAATTCTGGCAGATTCTCATCAACCCATTTGATTACATAGGCAGTTCCTTTGGCATTTACTCTGGCAGTTCTGCCATTTCTATGGATGAATTCTTCTTTCTTATATGGGAATTCGTAATGAACGATAAACTTCATTTCGGGTATATCAATACCTCTTGCCGCTAAATCGGTTGCCACGATTATCTGATTGGAGCCATTCCTGAATTTGATCAGGGAACGTTCCCTATCCTTCTGTTCCATATCCCCATGGAAACAACCATGACTGACATTATTTCGTTCCAAGAAAGTACTCAATTTTTCGACGGTCTCCCTAAGATTGCAAAAAATGATTCCAGGTTGGTTTCCTATATGGTTTAGGAGTTCCAAAACCGTCTTTTGTTTGTTTTGTGAAGCTGAAACTACGGTTTTGATAGCCAGTTTGGTGTTCTCTTCTTTTAAATAATCGAGAATGATCGGTTTGTCCAATCTTACAAAAGTAGGTACTTTAACACCTAGGGTGGCAGAGGTAAGGATGCGCCTGTTGATGCTGGGCAACATCCCTATGATGTATTTCATCTCCTCCTCAAAGCCAACCTGCAAGGATTTGTCAAATTCGTCCAAAACAAGGGTTTTAATAAACTTTGTGGAGAAGCGCTCATTATCAAAATGATCGGCTATCCGGCCTGGGGTTCCAATAAGAATGGCCGGGGTGTGTTTTAGTTCCAATTTGTCTTTGGCCATGGCCCTTCCTCCATACACGGCATTGACCTTGTAGCCTGATCCCATTTCTCGGATCACCTGTTCTATCTGTATGGCCAATTCACGTGATGGAACCAGTATCAATGCTTGAATTTCCTCACTCCCTGGATCCAACTGATCAATTAAGGGCAACAGGAATGCCAACGTCTTTCCTGTTCCCGTTGGCGAAAGAATGATGGTATTGGTATTTGTTTCGATGATGGAGAGCGCCTCTTCCTGCATTGGGTTCAACTGATGAATATTCAGTTTTTCCAAAATATCCTGTCGCTCTTTTATAGTGTTTGCCATGATGTATATTTTTTGAGGAACTACAAACAAATCAAAATGAATTGATTGCTAATGCCTTTTATCTCTTTTTTCTTTTTGGTTTTTCTGTTTCGGCAGGTGTTGCCACTGAATGCTGACCCAAATGGTGGGCCAAAAGCTTATCAATAAGCTCCTCTTTGGTCAAATGATGGAATACGGTGTGGATCTTGTTTTTAAAATCCGAGGAAATAGAATGATTGGGTTTGGTCTTGAATATTTTCTTGGCCCATAATTGTGCATTGTTTTCCTCAATACTTTGGGCATCCGCTTTTTTATAGGGCTTAAAAGAGATTCCCAAGACTTCCTCAAATTCTTTTAAATCTTCTTCCTCCTCCTTTTGCAATATGGTCAGGGAGAGCCCTTCGGCCCCTGCCCTAGCGGTACGTCCACTTCTATGCACATAGGTTTCGTACACATCCGGCAGGTGGTAATTCACGACAAAGGAAATTTCTTTGACATCGATACCTCTTGCGGCAAGATCAGTGGCTACAAGAATACGGATATGCCCTTCTCTAAACTGACCCATTATTCGGTCACGAATAGGTTGTGACAAGCTTCCGTGTAGCGCTCCAGAGGAGAATTTGTTGATAGCTAAATTTTTGGCCAATTTATTTACGGCAGCCTTGGTCTTACAGAATATGATTCCCCTCTCCCCTTCTTTGGAGTTGAGAAAATGCATTAGCATGTCCAATTTTTCAATGGGTTCCACGATCATAAATCTATGGTCAATTCCTTGGTGTCCCACTGTTTCCATTTCAGAACTTACCTGTACCACATGTTTGGACATATAGTTTTGGATCAACTGTTTTATAGTCCCTGGCATGGTGGCGGTAAACAAAAATGTCCTTCTTTTTATTGGTAATTCTGTGACAATTTCATCCAAACCTTCTTTTAGGGAAGTGACCATTTCATCGGCTTCATCAAGCACCAAATAATTTGCTTTGGAAATATCAATAGCCTTGCGTTTGATCAAATCGATCAACCTTCCAGGAGTTGCCACGACAATGTGGGTGTCCTTGGTCAAACGTTCTATTTGCGGTTTAATAGGTATTCCTCCACATACTGAAGCCATGGAAACTGCGGGTAAATTTGTAGCAAATGACACTAGATTATTGTAGATCTGCTGGCCCAATTCTCTTGTTGGGGCAATAATCACAGCTTGTATACTAGCATTTTCCACATCAATCAATTGCAGTAAGGGCAATCCAAAGGCCGCGGTTTTACCCGTTCCTGTTTTTGCCAAACCAACAAAATCATCCTTTTGTTGCAGTAAAACAGGGATTGTTTTTTGTTGAATATCGGTAGGAGCTGTTATTTCTAGATCGGCCAGACTTTTTTGAAGTTGACTATTGATTCCTAAAGCGGAAAATTGTTTTGACATTATAATAATTTGTACAAAGATAGGTACTCTTTGGTAGTAGATATAACAGAATCGTTAGAAGTATATTTTAGAAGGATTTTGCAGATCTTAATATTCAAAGGGATTCATTTCCAATTCCAATAAAAAAAACCCGATTACCAAATTGATAATCGGGGTTTTTGTTCGATTTTATTAAATCTAATCGGTAACAGTGATGACTCCAGTCATTAATGAATGGAATTCACAGTTATAATATAGTGTATCTGGAGCATCCATTGGGATTGTCAGCGTAACCGTGCCGTTGATGGCACCATTGTTCGTCACGCCAGCACTATAACCATTGGAAGTTCCCGTTCCTTTAACGTCTTTAATATAGAATGGGTGTCCAGGAGCATTAATGGTAAAAGTATATGTCTCACCTCTTTTTAGGGTCAGCGCCGGATTGTTTACATCGGTTAGTCCTTGACCATTAAATACATAGGCGGTGCTTCCTTGGTTGGTCACATTATAATTTTTAGCCCCTGCATTTTCTTCTGCATTTAGCCCGATATTGCCTTGGGCAACTATTGTGGCCAAGTCCTCGTCACTTAAATGCACATTGATATAGGCATCAATTGTCAATAATTCTTCATAGGTTACAGCTGCACCTCCAACCAGAGCTGACACTTGAGTCTGACTTATTCCACTAGACCCATCTACGGCGTTTAACCCAACGATGATCTCACCAGTGGTGGCTACGTCATTTGCGTGAATATGGGCAGGGTGTACACCACCAGCTTCAGTTCCAACCAAATTTAAGGTTACTAACGTGGTATTGTTTAGTCTTTCAGCAAAATTTGCTGTTCCACTTATCCCTACAACATCTTTGCTTTCAAGTTCGTATGTTTTTGAACGTCCGGTCAATTCATTTTGACCTATATCTCCCTGTGCAACTATAGTGGCCAAGTCATCTGCACTTAAATGGACATTGATATAACCGTCATAGTCTAATACTTGTTCATATCCAAAAGCTGTATCATCATCCAATGCTGCCACATTGGTGAAACTTTGACCCGTATTTCCATCCACACTAATAAAAGTAAATACTATTGGTCCACCCTCTGCAGCAGTGTTCATATGTATATGTGCAGGATGTACGCCATTTTCC
This sequence comes from Sediminicola sp. YIK13, assembly GCF_001430825.1. Lineage (GTDB taxonomy): Bacteria > Bacteroidota > Bacteroidia > Flavobacteriales > Flavobacteriaceae > Sediminicola. The sequence goes on from NZ_CP010535.1 coordinate 911,331, forward strand.
GGAGTATTATTGATTTCCAAAACCGCTAGGGCCTCTCCATTAACTCTTTCAAAAAAGGTGGCCGAACCGTCTATACCCGCTACTGCTTTCTCATTCAATGTATACACTTTGCTTACACCAGTTAGGTCATTCTGACCGATATCGCCTTGAGCCACAAGTGTTCCTAAATCATCACTACTTAAGTGTACGTTTATATACCCGTCATATGTTAGGAATTGATCGTATGTTATTGGTGAATTATCGTTTAAAGTTGAAGTTGTTATGCTGCTTTTTCCAGTATCTCCATCTACAGTTCCTAAAGTTAGGGCTATATCCCCTCCTTCAGCAGCAGTGTTGAAATGGATATGGGCTGGGTGCATCCCTCCAGCAGGCGTGTTCTGTAAATCCAATTCAATAGTAACGGAATTATCCGTGTTCTCAATAAATTTGGCAGTACCTGAAATGTTTTCAACCGCTTGGGCACCCAAATCATAGGTTATAGACTTACCAGTGGGAGTTACACCACCATTATCATCTGGAATGACCATGCCATCGTCGTCATTGCTGCATCCCACCAAAAGTAAAAATATCATCGCCACGAATGACAAAGATCGAAGTTGTTTAAAGTTGTTCATAGTATTTTTTGTTTAATATATTTTAAATAATTCTAAACAAATTTAACTAAATTATTGACCAATATCTAGAAATAAATCATAAAGAGTGTTAATGTCTTATCAAAAACATCAGTAAAGGATATTTCAGGTTCCAATAATTATACTTCGGCAATTCATATCAACAAGGTCTCTATTGCAATAGCTTCTATGCCGCAATAATGTTAATACTATTTAGAAGAAGCAAAAATAACGAACTCCTAATATTAGAAAATGATGTAAGTCATTCCCCAAAATAAAAAGCTGAAATTTCTAATTTAGAAAATGAACTTATATCAGATTAGCACAAAAAAAGACCGTCTAAATAAGACGGTCTTAAAATATTAATTCAGGTGCCTTCAAAAGAAGGTTACTTTTTTATTAGGATGCGATTGCTACAAGAACCAAATCAAAAGTAAGATCTTGTCCAGCCAACGGGTGATTTGCATCTATAATGATATGGTCATCCCCAACTTCTGCAACGCGCAATTGGTTTTCCGAACCATCAGGATTTTTAGCCATTAAACCCATTCCAACTTCAGGTTTAATATCTGCAGGCAAATCTGCTTTACTCACTTTATGGAACATCTCTTTATTGATTTCCCCATAAGCTTCTTCCTTAGGAATGGTTACTGTTTTCTTTTCATTAGGCTCCATATCGATCAATCCTTTTTCGAACCCAGGAATAAGACTGCCTTGACCTAAGGTTACCTTAATAGGTTCTCTTTCCAAAGAACTATCAAATATTTGACCGTTGCTTAATTTTCCAGTGTAATGTACTTCTACCGTGTCGTTTTCTTTTACTTTACTCATAAATCTATTATCTCTAATTTTCAATCATTTAAAACGGTACAAACTTATGGGTTCTATATTGTTTAGACGAATGATACTTAATAAATCCCTTGGATTTGACAAAATCTTAACATAAACTGGCAAAACAAAAATAAAGAGCGTTAATTGCTCTTCATTTTACGATAGATATTGTGGAGTTTGGTAGTAATCCATACGGACAAATGCATTAATTTGAGCTGCTCAATAACATAGTCCTATTCTAAAATTTTAATTCCCTATTGTAGTCCAAGAGGCCTTTTGTAATTTTCCAAAATTCTTTGGAGGTAGGATTAGGTCCTTTAATAGATGTATCCTTTTCCAAAAATGAATCCACCAACAGTTCTATATATTGAAGCTGGTCATTCTTTCCATGTACATTTTTAAACGCCATACTCCAATTATTAAACTCACGTTTTTCAATTAATCCGTGTGATAAAAGTTGCACATTGGTATGCCGATTGTCCAACGATATTTTATCAAAAAGTTTCAATACTTTAATTTGGTTTCCTTCCATGTATTGAATGAATTCACCTTCATAAAAGAGAAGACAACCAGATATATTATTTGCACTATTAAATAACCGCGCCTTTTCCAATAGAATCTCAATTTGAGCAAAACTTAGATCTGGGACGGCTTTGGACTTATACACCAGACAAAACATACTTGATTTATTTAGGGTCGTTATCTTGTGTTTAAATATACTTTTTTATTCTTCTGAAAATAAGACAATCTTAAAATAGTTGTCGTTTAAATATTATGACAACTAGATGATTAGGTAAATCGCCAATAAAAAAAGGAAGCATAGCTGCTCCCCTTTTTTAATTTTAAAAAATATGGCTTAGTTGTTCAAGCTCACATTTAAAACAATATCCGCTTTCATTAATTTGGAGATTGGACATACTTCTTTAGCATTTTGGGCAACTTCTTGGAATTTATCTGTTGTAATTCCTGGAACTTTACCTTTTAAATCCAAAGTTATTGTGGTGACACTTCCGTCCTCAAAACTAACCGTGGCTTCCACATCTAAGGTATCTGGCGTAAAACCAGCCTCTCCCAACAAAAAGCTTAGTTGCATGGCAAAGCAACCTGCATGTGCTGCACCAACCAATTCTTCAGGGTTGGTTCCCTTACCATCCTCAAATCTAGTGCTGAATGAATATTGGGTCTTTTCCAATACTCCACTAGCTGTACTTAAGTTTCCTTTTCCGTCTTTTCCACTTCCCAACCATTGGGCATTTGCTTTTCTATTGAATTTCATTGATCAAAATTTTTAAGTTAAACAGTATTGCTTATTATGCTTCTTGGGACTCTTCTATTGTGTTGTAGTCCAAATAACCTTCTGCACCACCTGTGTAGAACGTGTCTTGGTCCCAATCTGCCAACGGATGGTTGTTTTCGAAACGTTCCACAAGGTCAGGATTGGAAATATAAGGTTTGCCAAAAGCTACCAAATCTGCATCACCGCGTTCAATGACGGCATTTCCAGATTCTTGGTCAAAGCCATTATTGATCATTAAGGTCCCTTTGTATAAAGGTCGGTAATGTTTTGCAATTTCGCTAACGGCATATGGAATATCAGTGACATCCGAAAATGGTTCTGACAGATGGATATAGGCCAAGTTGTAATCATTCAATTTTTTAATGATATAATCGAATGTAGGGATGGTCTCCTCGTCCATAGTAGATCCAAATGATCCGTGCAAAGAAGGATTGAACCTTGCCCCAATTTTGTTCTCGGGTATTTCTTGCTTCACGGCATCTAATACCTCAAAGAAAAAGCGCGCTCTATTTTCAATGGATCCACCATATTCATCCGTCCTTTGGTTGGAAGTGGCATTGAAGAACTGATGGAACAAGTATCCATTGGAGGAGTGTATTTCAACACCATCAAAACCTGCTTTTACTGCATTGGCAGCTGCTTTTCTAAAATCTTCAACCGTAGTTTTTATGTCTTCTGTGGTCATAACCCTAGGAGTGACGGTGTCTTTAAATCCTTCTGGTGTAAAGGATTTTTCGTTTGGGTTGATTGCAGATGGAGCCAATGGTAAATTACCCCCGTGAAAGTCTGGATGTGACATTCTTCCTACGTGCCAAAGTTGAATATATATTGTTCCTCCTTGGTCATGTACTGCTTGAGTCACTTTTTTCCAACCTTCCACATGTACTTCCGTGTGTATTCCGGGCGTGTTAATATATCCAACAGCATCTTCAGATACTTGTGACCCTTCTGTAATGATCAGACCCGCAGAAGCCCTTTCTGCGTAATAGGGCACATGTAATTCCCCTGTGGGGCTATTCTCATCATTTAAGGCTCTACCCCTTGTCATTGGAGCCATTACGACCCTGTTTTTTAATTCTAGACCGTTCTTGCTATATGCTTGTAATAATGCTTGGTTCTTACTCATTTCTTATTGTAATTTTTTAATTAATAAATCGGCTACCTTCTCTGACGAGGCCGGATTCTGTCCAGTGATTAACAGTCCGTCTTCCAGGGCATATGGCTGCCAGTCGCCTACTTTTGAATAGTTGCCTCCTTTTTCTTTCAACATATCTTCTATAAGAAAAGGAACAACGTCGGTTAATTGCACTGCTTCTTCTTCCCCATTGGTAAACCCTGTCACATTTTTACCATTGACTAGAGGCTTCCCATCTGAGCCTTTGACATTTTTTAGAATAGCGGGAGCGTGGCATACAAAGGCAACCGGTTTTTTGTGACTGTGAAAAGATTCAATTAAATCATTGGAAGTTTTGTTTTCTACCAAATCCCATAGCAATCCATGGCCTCCAGGATAGAAAACAGCATCAAAATCCTTTTGGTCAATGGTTTCCAACTTAAGGGTATTTGCCAATTTTTTCTTGGTGGCTTCATCCTTGTCGAATCTTTTTGTCGCTTCGGTGGCAGCATCTTCCGTGTCACTGTTGGGATCTATTGGAGGCTGTCCTCCCTTTGGTGATGCCAAGGTTACATTGAAACCTTTATCAGTTAAGCTATAATAAGGGGCCGCAAATTCTTCAACCCAAAATCCTGTTTTGTGTCCGGTTGCACCCATTTTGTCATTACTGGTCAATACAAATAATATATTTTTCATGAAGTCTTGTTTTTTTTGTGAGTTACAAAGTTATGGTTTGTACCTCCCAAATAACTTGACCTATGTTAAGAAATCAGGGAGATATGACCAAATTTCGCCTAATTCTGCTCAAACTTTGAGCTGAAACGCCCAAATAATTAGCTATATCATAATTTGCAACACGTTGTTCTATATTGGGATATGTCTTGCAAAATTCCAGATATCGTTCTTTGGTAGATTTCTGTAATGTGGATAGAATACGTCCTCTTAGGGAGATAAAAGCCCCGGTTACCAAGATTCTAAAATAACGTTCAAATTTTGGAATGGATTCAAATAACCGCTGAAGATCATCATACGTAATGGCTAATAAGGTAGCATCTTCTATGGCCTCAACGTGTAGTTTGGAGGGGATTTGGTTGTAAAATGCATCAAAATCTCCAATCCACCAATTTTCAATGGCAAATTGAATAATGTGCTTGTCTCCGTTATCGTCTAAATAATATCCTTTTAAACAACCTTTGATAACAAAATACTCATTCTGGATATAAGACCCAGGTTCTACAAGCCTTTTTCTCTTAGGAACTTCTACAACGGATAAGAGCGAAAGGAATGTTTCGGATTCTTCTTTTGAAAGCGAGATGTATTTTTCCACATGGGCTATAATGGCATCGGTCATAAGGAGGAATAATTCTAGCCTCTAAAAGTATCATTTTTGAAGTCAATAAACAACAAAGCGCTTTGTATGGCTTGCGCTACAATGCACTTTTAATGGGAATATTATTTATTTGATTGATTTTATAATGTTTACGGTCTTATATTCTGATTGACCTTAAACAAATTACTGGGATCATACTTTCTTTTGATTTTAACCAAACGGTCATAATTATGTTTATAGCTCGCTTTGATACGTTCCTGGCCTTCATCCATCATAAAATTGGAATAAGCTCCCCCTGAAGCATACGGATGCAAGGCCTCGTAATAATCTTTACACCATTGTGTAATTTTATCTGCGTTTTTGGGATCTGGATCTACCCCTACGATCACCCCTGCGTATTTGGCATCCCTATAGGCCCAAGGGGTATCCTCTTTTCCAATCCTACTTGCTGCACCGCTTAAAGGGTAAAGATGCATCTGTGATAGGGGTGTTGGTATCTTGGAACCATATTCTAAATGCCCGGCCCTTATTTCAGGTCCTAATTTATTGAAGAAATCTGCACGCCAATACCATTGTAATCTTGGTGGAAAAAGGCCATCAAATAAGGTTTGTATGGATGGATAGGGCATTTCTCCTACGTGTTGAAATATCGGATTTTTGGCCAAAACGGGTTTAAAGAGTTCATCAAACTTATTGGGATGTCCGGTGTAGCACCATACAATGCCGCAAAACTTTTTGTTATGCAGTTCTTCCGGAAAGGGAGGTCCTGGAATCACCAAAGTAGCGATGAAGCCATTTAAATCTTCTGGCGCATCATGAATAAATTCATCATACCAAGCCATTATTTCCTCTGTTTTTTCAATAGGCCATAGCGTAGGCCCTCCAATGACAGTTTTAACCACGTGGGCTTGGAATTTAAAGGAAGTCACAATTCCAAAATTGCCTCCTCCCCCTCTAATGGCCCAGAATAAATCTGGGTGTTCCGCAGAATTTACGGTGACAAAGGATCCGTCAGCCAAAACCATGTCGGCCTCCAAAAGATTGTCAATGGTCAGTCCAAATTTTCGAGATAGATAGCCAACTCCTCCTCCCAGGGTCAGACCCCCTACTCCAGTTGTTGAAATGATACCAGCGGGTACGGCTAGTCCGAACGGATGGGTGGCGTGATCTACTTCCCCCCAGAGATTCCCGCCACCTACCAGAACGGTGTTGTCATTGGTATTGACCCGTATTGATTTTAATCCCGAAAGGTCCATGACCAGTCCGTCATTGCAAAGCCCCAGACCACCACCATTGTGTCCGCCTCCGCGGATAGCCAATAAAATATCGTTTTCTCTTGCAAAATTTACTGAGTATATAACATCGGCCACATCCACGCACTTGACAATCATGGCAGGATATTTATCTATCATGGCATTATACACTTCTCGTGTCTCATTGTAATTTGCATCTGATGGAAATACAATTTCTCCCCTTAACAGGGCTTTAAAATCCTCGATTTTAGACGGAATTACGTCATCTACTGCATGTGCCATTTTTTTGTTTTTAAATATGTTATGTATTAGTAGTATTACACCTTGCTTACTATGTCAAGTTATCCGTCTAAATACCGCTATTCCTTCACCACCATTGGAAAGGCATCCAAGGGCTCCTCAAAGGCAATAAAAAGCACACAAGGACCCTCATCCCCACATCTTGCAACATGTGGCTTTTTGGCGGGACCAAAGGCGTAGGATCCTGTGTTCATCACTACTTCTTTTTCCCCATCATAGGTAACATACAATTTGCCAGAAACCAAGATCATCCGTTCGGCAGAATTGTGCCAATGTTTTGGTATATCGGAATTTGCTTGGACCTTAAAGAAAACATCCACGTTCTTTTTGGTTGGATCACCGTGCAAAACGGCTATTCCACAACCTTCTGGCATAAAAGGTGGACAAGGCCCCCATTGCAGGTCGGCGTTGGTGTGGGATTGGACCAAAGACATTTCTGTGGCCATCTCGTTGGATTGTTGCCCGTTAATAGTGCCGCTGTAAAGTGTAAATACGAGCAACAACATGGCTGCTAAATTTAAAGATAGGCGCTTGCTTTTCATGATTGAAAATTTTAAGTTGTTGTATTGATTAGACTAAAATTATGATGGGGAACTATACACTCATGCGACCTTTAATAGGTTACAATGATGGACTATTTTATTAATTAAAACCAAGTCGAGCCCAATTGGAGAGGGCTGTGGGGGTACGTGGAGTAACTACTTAAAGATAAGGAGATAAAAGTACAGTGACTACCAATTTTGATTCAAAAAAGAGGAATTTTGAACCAGGTAATCAAATAACGGGTAAGAGGATCATGCTAGATTTTCCTGTAGATATTTGGAAGGCAGTATTCCAAAATTAGCTTGGAAGCATTTTGAGAAATAAGCCGGACTATTAAAACCAGTTTCAAAGGCAATTTCAGAAATGGAACCTTTCCTGTTATTTAATAATTGTAGGGACTTCTGTAGACGAAATGCTTTGAGAAATATATTTGGGGATTGATTGGTAATCCCTTTCATCTTCCTGTAAAACTGTGATTTGCTATAGCCTAATTCGGTACCAAAGGTCTCTACTTGTAAATCTGTTTTATGCCAGGTTTCATCCATGTAATCAATTAAAATATTTAAGAACCGTCCCTCAGAATTATTAATGGTTCTTATGGTTGAGAGATCTATTACGTGGCTAGGATTTTCTTGTTCATAGAGCGACTTAACTTCGGTGGAGACTACAATGTTTCCCTTTACGAAATTGGACATGCGTTGGGCCGACTTAACTACAGCCTCAAAAATGCCATCCTTTTCGGTCACTGGAACCCCTGCATCCAGTCCAATAGTGACCAATGTATTGGAATTGCTAAACTTCTTTGACTTTTCCTGAATTTGAACGGCACATTCCATGGCTCTTGATACAGATTGGAAAGAGACTAAAAATGCCCCTGAATTATTACGAACAATATTGCCATCATTGGAGCCTATGGTTTTAATAATGGAATCATATAATTTTTGAAAATGGGTGTTTCCCATACCCCTAAAGCTATCCTTTAAATTTAAGGGTTTGAGACCTACATTCATTATGGTCCTAAATGCGGGGTCGTTAATTACATGTGTCAATTCATTGGCCGCCTTTTCGGGATCTTCAATGCGACCCAAAAAAGATGCAACAATAGCACTTTCTACTTCAATAATTTTATGGGGAATTTCACCATGTGCATGGTTGTGCATTTTTTCAATAGCTTCCTTGTTCGGAGCCTCTATCAAACAAAATGCCATTTTTCTTTGGTCGTCAAACCAATAAGTGAGCCCTTTACATCCAAAAAGGTGCTCTATTTTAATATCTTCTATATGCAATTTCGCAACATGCTCTGCAGTCACGGTTTCCGATACGTCATGGCGATCCATATAGATGGGCATACTCTTTATTTTCTATACAATGTAGTGATTTTTAGGTAGTTGTTTTAAATTTTCGGTATTTAATAAAAGATATGTTGTGGTAGATGTTTTACAATTCGGATAAGATTAAATGTGTAGTGGGCTCACCAAATTGCAATAACCTATCAATAAATCGCTGCAGGTGCATTTGGTCCTCCAAAAGCACGCGCATGCAAATATTAAATCCGCCGGTAATACGAAAGCCTTCTTGTATCTCGGGAAACAAATCCAATTGGTCAACAAATAGCTTCAATTTCCCACTATAAAGTTTAAAAAGAATAAAAACTTCAAGGCCGTAACCCAATTTCTTTGGGTTAGTTTTTAAACCATATCCTAAGATAACTTCAGTTTCTTCTAACTTTTGTATTCGTTCCCGAATAGATGAAGGAGAAAGCCCTATTTGTTTTCCAATCTCCACAAAAGATGTTCGGGAATTTTTCTCTAAAATCTCGATAATTTTACTATCTAAATGATCTACCATATAAAAAAGTGTTATAAGTATAAAAATACATTTTATTTTTGGCAGAATACCTGTTAGTTCATTTAAAGTATTGTTGTTAGTTTTTAAATTGGACTATTTTTAGGGTATGGATTCCATGTTGTTACTTCTAATATTGGGAACGTTTCTGGGATTTTTTATCCAGACCGTTATTGGCTTTGCAGGTGCTCTAGTTGCCCTGCCCATTCTTTTACTTGCAATGCCATTGCCGGATGCCATTGCTTATATTTCAATTTTTTATTTTATTTCAACTCCCGTATTTGTATACAGGGAGTGGAAAAACATGGATAAGGACATTCTTAAAAAATTAGCATTATCCTCTATAGTTGGCGTAATAATTGGTATTGTCATTTTATCCTACGGGCAGCCTTTGTTCCTTAAAAAGGCCTTGGGTGTTTTTATAGTTTTATTTGTGTTAAAAAGCTTAAGAAAGCAAAAGGAGACTAAGAGAGCATCAAAAATGGAGTATACATATGGGTTTTTGGGAGGTTTCTTTTCTGGGGTTTTCTCTACAGGTGGTCCCTTGTACGTTATGGTTGTAAAGAATGTTTCCCCTGACGTTAAAACGTTCAGGGCGACGATGTTTGGGATTTTGGGATTGGTAACCGTAGTTAGGTTACCAGTATTGGCCATAGGAGGTATATTAACAGTTAATCAACTTTACAACGCTCTATTTGTCTTACCTTTTTTTATTATGGCCTTGGTCCTTGGAAAAAAGGCGTATTTAAAAATGGATGAACAGCTCCTTAAAAAAATTATTTTAGGATTGCTATTTGTTTCAGGGATAATGTTATTGGTATAAATTAATAGAAACGTCTATTTACTACTGCGGCTGTTCGTTTTTGGGTTCAATTTTTGTTAACCTGGAAATATAAAAGCTACTAATCACAATGCACAATCCACCAAAGAGGGTATTCCAAGTTAATTTTTCATCCAAAATAAAATAGCCCAGTAAAATTGCACTTACAACTTCCAGATACATTAGAGAAGTTGCCGTGGCCGCTGTTAGGTATTTTAGGCCAAAAAAGAACAGTTTAAAGACAACGATACCGATAAGGAAACCATACAAGATCCCTAAGCCCATGTGCTCAATTTTGCTCTCTGGGAGGGTAATTACAAACGGAAGAAACAAAAATGCGCCAACTATGTTTTGAAAGAAAATAAGTTGATCCTTGGTATAGTTTTCCGTTTCCGATTTAAAAATAACAACAGTAACCGCATAACCTACAGAAGCCCCAATGGCGGCCATCATACCAATAAAATCATCTGATTCAAAACTAAAGGGTTTGTTGGCATATGTAATAATAATCCCTGAAAAAGCGAGAATTAAGAACAGGATGTGGGCTTTGCTTATTTTCACCTTGTATAAGAACGTTTCAATTGCTGCTACAAATATGGGATAACTGTAAAACAATACCACGGCATTACCAATTGAAGTATAGATAAAGGCAATTAAATATAAGTACATTCTAGCGGCATTTATGGCAGAGGCTAACAATACTTTTTTAGTATTTCCTTTAAATTGGAGCATCCCTTCCTTCCTTAAAACTGGTACTATAAATAGGATGGGTATTATGGCACGGAACCACGCAATGGATCCCGTTGTCATGCTTGACATGTATTTAATAAGAAGGCCATTGGTACCGGCAATAAGAGCGCATAGGACTACGGCATAAATGGCTTTTTTATTCATTATTAAATTTTGGATAAATAAACTTTTTGATAAAAAATTATATTCATTTAGGGCAAGGTGTTGATGGACCAAAGCCCTATAATAGGATGTGGCTAAAGTATTGATTGTTTCAGCTTCCTTTTTTAATGTGTTCCAAAATTCCCTTGGCCGCCATTTCCCCTGTGGTCATCGCTGCGTTTAATGATCCATATAAATGATGATCTCCTGCCAGATAAATACCTGACGACCATTGGGTTTGTTGAGGAGTCATTGAATATTGCAAATTGGCAAGTTGTGGCAGGGCCTTTTTAATCTGGTACCGCTTTAAAAACGATAGTTCAGATATACCGCAATACCGCTCCAATTCTTGAACTACCCTATCCAGCACATCCTTGTCACTCAATTGGTGTTCCTTTACCAAAGTCACTGATAACAGTTCTCCTTCTCCACGATGTGCCATTTCTAAACTCGTATGGAAAAATAGGTTGTTGATAAGGGCATCTTTATCGGCAATCAATCCAATAAGTGGCCGGGGTATGATTCTTTTTGGACAGATAAAATAGAAGGTTTCACACCTTTTCCAAGTAACAGTTTCCATTTTCATATCCCCTGTTAAATGGGAAGCATCAGTAGCTAATATGGTATAATGGCTAGGTAGCTCTTTGCCATCTGCCAAGATGAGCTTTCCTTCCAACACCCTTTTCACTGGGGTATTGAGCATGATGTTACTTCTCTTAAGCTTGGATGCAAGCTGCCCGGCAATTGCCCCTATACCAGCTTTGGGCAGTACGGCAAGTCCCTCTCCGAACATTTTATAGACAAATTGAAACATCCTACAAGAGGTGTCCAGATTAGGTTCTAAAAATATGCCACTAAAAAAAGTTTTGAAAAAGGAAGATATGATGTCATCGCTAAAACCCCTGTCTTTTAAATAGGTTAAGGTGCTTGTTTCTTTGGAAGCAAATATCTGTTCCATTGTCATTGCTTTTAATTCACTATTGAGTTTGAGGATTTTAAATTTATCTGATATAGTGCCGATATTGGCAAGTAGTGTGGGAATTAGAAGGGATACATTTCTTAAAGGGTCACCCAGTGTTTTGTTCTTGCCATCTTTGAAGATTACTGCTCCAGGTAGAAATTTCTGTAGTGCAAGAGAATCCATATCCAAATATTTTTTGGCCATAGGATATGCGTCCAACAGGACCTGAAAGCCGTGATCCAATTGAAATCCCTCGTAAATATCTGTTTTAATGCGACCCCCAGCCCTATCAGTTGCCTCATATAATGTGGTTGAATACCCTTCCTTTTCCAAAACCAAGGCAGCAACAAGACCACTGATTCCTGAGCCAACTATATTGATAGCATATTCTGATTTTTCCATTTCACTTTTTTGGTAAAAATAAAGAATTGGTCGGGAAATTAGCTTTCCCTATTTCTTGGAAATTGATTTGGAGGGGTAAGAAAATGGGGATATGACTCTAATGAATTATCTTTGAACTAGATTTTAACATAAGACTGTAGCTAATTTCAACGTATGGATGGACTCACATTATTGACTTTTTTTTCATCCTTTTCCTTTTTATTTTTTGGTATTGGTTGTTTTTTCTCTCCGAGAATGAAACTAGAATTCATGCGTTATGGACTCAATAAACAACAAAGATGGCTTACCGGGGCGTTACAACTTTTGGGTAGCACAGGTTTGTTCCTGGGACTTATGATGAGCCCATTTTTGTGTTTTGTATCAACGATTGGGCTATTTATATTGATGCTTTTAGGGCTATGGGTTCGCATCAAGATTAAGGACAGTGTGCTACAATCCTCTCCAGCCTTATTCTATGCGCTGCTCAATCTATATCTGGCAATTCAATATGGGGCAATAATTTTTATATAGCTTAAAGAAAATACCTATCCCGCAAAAGCAATGATCAAGCACATTGATAAAAACAGAAATGCAGGAAAAGATTTCATCAACGGATCTTTAATCTTTAAATGCATAAGGATAGATCCAGAAAGTAATATTGCCAATCCCAGGGCAGCTGGTTGCTTTAATTCGGGATAAAAAATTGCTGCGAGCAAGGCAAGTGCCAGTGCGACTTTTAGCACGCCTACAACATAACACATCCAAACAGGAAGACCGTATACCTGAAACTCTTCCACAATGGTTTTGGCATTTCCACCACGCCACTTTGTAGGTTTATTTTTTTGTAAGAGCCAAACATTTAGGATACTAAGGCCTACGATTACTTGAAGAAGGATGATTAAATAGTTCATATACAAGGTATAAATAGTTTTTAATAGAATTCAATCTAAATTTCGTAAAAAATAATTAGAAACTACTTTTCTTTGGGCAAACTTATACTCGAAATATGAAAATGATTTGGATGAAAGATGATTTTTTCTTCCGATAATACAAATTAAAGTCATTAGGTATCATCCAACATGCGCCCCATTCTCCCAGAAAACCTGGAAAAAATCAAGACTTTCTTCTTTGTGTTAATGAAGTAAACACCCGTTAATAGAATTACTGCCGCTATGACGGATTGAAAGGTAATCTGTTCTTGTAAAAAGTACCATCCCAAAAGCATTGCGATAATTGGGTTTACGTAGGCCGATGTTGCCACTTTTTCGGTAGAAACTACTTTTAACAAATAATTGAAGGAAGTAAAGGCAGCAATGCTACCAAACAAAATTAGACCAATTATTGACGCCTGAACCTTTCCACTCCAATTCAAGGGAGAGATCCATGTTTCTCCAACTATGAAACTGGATAAGGCCAACATAATACCCCCAAATAGCATTTGGTATCCGGTATTGATAAAATAATTGGGTGGTAAATCGGCCTTTGCCACAAAAAGACTTCCAACACTCCAGCTTAAAATACAGGTAAAAATCATTATGATCCCTAGGGTACTTCCTTCTTGAGTACTTAACTGCTGTTGACTAACCAATAGATATATACCTATAAATCCAAGAACAATTCCCAAAACAGACATAGTCCTGATTTTTTTACCCTGAAAGAAACGCATCAATAGCAAAATGATCAAGGGTTGGGTAGATGCTTCAAGAGCTGCAAAACCACTATCTACATATTTTAGAGCCCATACTATTACCCCATTGCCATAGGTCAAGAACAAAAATCCTGCAATAATGCAATTTTTTATTTGAGGTCTTGTGATGGTCAGAGGAAGCCCCAATAGTCTGGCGATAATGAAAATAAGCGTCCCAGCCGTAATAAATCGGATAGCAGCCAACATTAAAGGAGGAAGTTCAGAAACGGCTACCTTATTCATTAGATAGGTACTTCCCCAAAAAACATAGATGGAAAAAAAAGCAAGAACAATTATAATAGCTGTACTTGGCTTGGCCTTAAAAATGTTCTTGATCATTGTTCTATTCCTTCAGTATTTGGGTTTCCAATATGGTGTCTGCAAATATCCTGTAAATAAAATAATTAGATAGAGGACTTAATCAAAAATTTGGAAAATAAAAAAAGGGAGCAATCAATTTTGCTCCCTTTATAATTTTGATTGTATAATGGTTATTCCATCACTTCAAGTACAAAATCCTTAGTGGTTTTATTGGCAGCCACAACAGATACACCTTCAGCTATAAAGGTTTTATACACAACCAGCTCAGTTTCAGTTTGAACTTCCAAATCAACAACCACATCATATGTCCCGGCCTCTAATCCTAAAATGGTATACATTCCGGTTTCATCAGAAAAAGTAGATATAATTGAAGCATCCGCAGAGAAATCAGAACCTTCTGGAAAAACCGATACTTGGGCACCTTCCAATGGAATTATTTCACCACCGTTATCCGTAGTAACCATTCCAGTCAATGTTCCTGCAGTTGACAAATTTGACGCCTTAATTACAGGTTTAAAATTAAAACCTGTAATTCCACCTTCTTCTTTTCTGTTTCCTTTGGCCACAAACGACTTGCTCACATCAAAATCTAAAAGCAGATCTGCCGTAAGTCCGCCATCAACAATAACGTTAGGTTCTACAAAGACTTTAATACCCGAAGAAGCCCCACTAGGAACCTTTAAATCATATACGGTACCGTCTGTAAGCACAATATTAATACCTTTAACATAGACTCTAAATAGGTCATAAGATCCAACAGGAACTTCGGTATCCACCAGAGTTGTAGTAATGCCATTGGTAAGGTCTAAAAGATTCACGTCCATTTCTTCCTCCATTAAAAGAAGATAGGGTGCAGCGTTTTCATCCGTACCTTCACTTTTGGACCTGGCTTCAATTTTAAAAATGGTCACATTTGCTTCAGCAACTAGATCGTGGGGAAAGGGGGCATCTGTAAGTTGTATGGAAAGCCTGCCAAATTCACTGCCTTTATTACTATCGCTACTACATCCTAATAATGCTAGGGAAAGGCTTAAAAACAAAAGTGGAATAAATTTAATTTTCATCATATCAGATTTTAGATTGGGTTTAACTAACTTTCGTATATACGCACGTATAAGCTACAAAGGTTGTTCAATGGTCCCTTATTGGAGAGATTTATTGGGAATTTTCGATGAACTACCCAATTTGGACAGTAGATTTAAAGGTTTGGGAAACTTTTTAGCTATTAACTCTGGCCTATTGATTATATTTTTTAGGCATTAACTTTCCTCAACCTTGATATATTATAATTTGATTTGAAACAAGCTTACGCATGCATTTTCGTAATGAGCTGGCAGAGATACAGTGCTCTTTAACTTGGTAAGACCTAAATATTCGAACCCACATTTTTTATAATGGGATATCAATCCAAGGTTCTCTCCTACGGTATCCATTCGGATGTAATCCAGTTTATTTTCTTGGGCATAGCCTTTGGACCAAGTGACTATATGTTCCACCAAATGCTGTCCTCTATATTCGGGATTCGTGGCTATTCTGTGTATGTACATGGCCTTGTCTACATCTTTTTCTTCCCATATTTCGGGATCTTCAAAAGTTACCGCCCACACACAGGCCACTATTTGGCCGATCATTAGTTTCCATTGCCTGCTTTCGGCAATTTCTTTGGAAACCAGTTCTGTTGAAAATTCGGGCCATTGAACGCATTTTTTTGTTTTTTGGAAGGCTGTAGCAAGCCGATATAGCCTAAAGATTTCGGGTATATCGGCAGTATTGCTATTGGTGATTTTCATTTAGATTAGTGTAGATTATTCGCATGCACAAGATAGCCAATCCAATTATATATCCGTTTAGGTCCGACCATTGTAACGGTAGTGTCACTACTAAATGGGCTTACAGGGTAGTATTAATACTTTTCTCTTCTTTCCCTTCGGTCATCGCGCCTTTCCCTTCTATCCTCGCCCAATTCCCGTTTATCTTCCCTTAATTCCTCCTTCGTCTCGGCAAGATCGGCTTTCATGGTGCCCATAAACTTTTGCAGAATATTTTTATGAAGCTCTAACTTTACAACTTTGTTCATATCAGAATAGGAAATGTTTTTTATTGTCTGGAACAAGGCTCTCTGATGCCCTAATCTCGCTTCCAATTCTTTAAGATCCAAAACATCATCTTTTTTGTCCCTTATGTCATCCCTGGTATTGCGTCTATCTCTGGCAATATCTCTATGATCATCATTGGATCCCACATATTGTCTTCTATTTCTTCTATTCTCCCTTTTATCGGTTCCAATTTCCCTGGTGCTCTGTACAACCTCCTTTTTTGCACTTGCAATTTTAACTTCTGTCTGACTTATTTCTCGGGACATACTGCCCAATAATATGGTTTGATTTTTTTTAGCCGCACCAATGTTTTTTGTATTGATGGCCATTTTAAAATCATGACTATGGGAATCGAAGGCTTTAAGTTCGGCTTCATCCCTAGCTAAGGTTGTTTTATCCACACGAATTTGATGGTGGTCTTGAATAGCTTCTTTGACATTCTGGGCCTTCGAGGCAGTGGAACTTAATAACAATAATCCGATAATACTGATTCTGAACTTTTTCATGATACTATTTTTTGGTGGTTTTAATATTCTTTGATTTTTGGATGCTTCTCCAGGGAAAAGGTTTAATGTAGAGTAGTTCTTTTGGATGAAATACACGTTAGTATGGACCAACGAGACCTTTATTAAAAGAAAGATCCCCTGTCGGTTGCAACAGGGGATCTTATATATACACTTAATATATATTCTATTTAATCACGGAGTGAAAAATCTTCCTCAACATCATTTGGATAGATCAGAGTAGCGATATCGTCACATTCACCATCGCCCCAATCAATGGAAACGACCAATCCATTTTTGTTGATTTCCAAAACACCCTGTGTTAAGAACTCACAAGAAAGGTTTCCAACCAATGCCTCTTTTACATCTAGACTATAGCTATTATTACCTTCCTTAACGGTCCATTTTCCGGTAATGCTAAAGGTAATATCTTCCAAAGTCTCCCCAAAGGTGATAAGAACGCCTTTAGAGCCTATTACTTCCAGTACATTACCATTGGCTTTTGTAATTGTTAAATCGCTTGTAACATTGTATGCCACGGAGTTTTGATCTGTTCCCATTTCCATGGTAAAACTTCTGGTGCCATTAAATCCAATATCACCTACTGAAAAATTATCATAGGTAACCCTAAAGGAAGGAGCTTCTCCTTGTCCGGTATAAACTACATTCAAGGTTCCGTTTACATTCTCATGGTTACGGATGTTGCAATTTTCGAACGTCATTGTAAACCCATTATCATCATAAACTGCCACGTAACATTCGTTAGTACCTTTTGCCGACTTACCAGAATTTGAATTGTTCATGTAAGCCTCGGAAACGATATCATCCGCAATACCGGATAGATCATCAGCTTCTAAAATTGTTTTTACTTCTGTTTGTGATAATTCTTGATCCGAAGTTTCGGAACTGTCATCCTTACTACAGGAATATCCCATACATAAAGCTATACCTGAGAGCAAAAATATTCCGCTTTTAAACATGTTTGTTTTCATACTTAACTTGATTTATAAGTAGTTAACGACAATCATCCTTTAATAGTGTGAAAAGATGGAACAAAACGATGAAATGCACAATTACTCACAATTAATGTCCTACTTCTCATAAGGTGAAGTGAATGACAAACGATAGAAATTAAGGACTGCTATTTCCGTTTGTTGCGTTTGTTGTAGTTCTTATCCCCCCTAGTTTTGGGTTTCTTGTATTTTTGTGCTATAATTCTTTTGTAGGATCCTCCCTGATTGGTTTTCTTGTTTTTCTCACTTTTTTCATGAAAACCAGAGCCCGCATCTTCCGAGCGCTCGTCCGGATTGTTCCCTTCTATGATTTTAGGGCGTTCTTCTGGAGTCAACTCCTCTGAAATAGCCACTTTTTCTGGTATTTCCATTTCCGGAATACTATAGTCCATCAAATCTTCTATGACTTCCTTATATGGAGCCTCCTTTTCGGTATAGAATAGAATGGATTTTCCCAATTCCTCTGCCCTACCTGTTCTTCCGATACGGTGCATGTAATTTTCGGGATAGTTAGGGGTATCAAAATTGATGACATGTGAAATTTTGTCCAGGTCCAAACCACGGGCCATTATATCCGTCGCCACCAAGATCCTGTTTTTTCCTTCATCAAACTGGTTGATGGATCGCAAGCGGTAATTTTGAGTTTTGTTGGAATGGATCACGGCAGATTCATCAGCATATCGTTCTTCCAAGCATTCAAAAACCTTATCAGCACTTCTTTTGTTGGACACAAAGACCAGTACCTTATGAAATTCTTGTTTATCCCTCAGTAGGTGGTTCAACAGATTTATTTTGGTGTAAAAATTTGGAACAGCATATACCTGTTGTGAAATATTCTCCAATGGCGTTCCGCTGACAGCTATTGATATTTTAGCGGGAATGACAAAAAAGTCATTGATTAAGGCATCCACATCATCCGTCATAGTTGCTGAGAACATTATATTTTGTCTTCTTTCTGGTAATAGTTCAAATATATTGATCAATTGAAACCTGAAACCAAGATCCAGCATCACATCTACTTCATCTATCACCAATTTTTTAACGTCTTTCAACTGAAGTGCCCTGCTTAGGACCAAATCATATAATCGGCCTGGGGTGGCTACAACTATATCGGCACCTTGGGCAACTGCTTGTGCCTGGGTGTTCATATTAACGCCCCCATAGACGCCTACGACTCTTACCGTCAGATATTTTGAAAAACTTTTTATCTGGTCCACTACTTGTACCACCAGTTCACGGGTGGGGACCATCACCAAGATTCTTGGATTGGTCTGTTTAGAAAATTTCAGATCCTGTAATAAGGGCAGCATGTATGCAAAAGTCTTCCCTGTACCCGTTTGGGCAATACCAACCATGTCCTTACCTGAGAGAATAACAGAAAATGCCCCTTCCTGAATTGGGGTCGGAACATCAAACCCCAAATCTTCAATGGCATAGTGAAGTTGTTTGGATATATTGAAATTTTCAAAGGTACTCATGGGTAAAATTTTTTGCAAAGGTAGCGTATTCTATCACATTCTATTTTTCTAAGGATTGGAATTAGTTTTATTTTGCAGTTGAATTCTTAAAAAAGAACCTTGACCGATTCCAGCACCCTTATTCCCACTTTAAAAAAATACTTCGGATTTGATAGTTTTCGCAACCAACAGGAGGAAATTATCAATACTGTTTTGGAGCAAAAGGATTGTTTGGTGATCATGCCAACAGGAGGAGGAAAATCTATATGTTTCCAATTGCCTGCCTTGATGCTCAGTGGTGTTACCTTGGTTATTTCCCCTTTAATTGCCCTAATGAAGGACCAAGTGGATGGGTTACGGGCCAATGGCATAGAAGCCGATTATTTTAATAGTAGCCAGGCAGCCGAAGAACAACAAGAAATCTTAGAAAAAGTAATGACATCAAAGCTTAAGCTGCTTTATGTTGCTCCGGAAAGTCTAGGTGCTTTAGAAAACATTTTAAAAGAAACGTATATTAGTTGTGTGGCCATAGATGAGGCGCATTGTATCTCTTCTTGGGGACATGATTTTCGTCCATCATACCAACAATTGTCCTTTTTAAAAAGATCCTTGCCCAACACCCCCATTATTGCCCTTACCGCAACCGCTGATAAGGCCACAAGACAAGATATCATTGATCAGCTGCAAATTCCCAATGCCAAGCAATTCATTACCTCCTTCGACAGGAAAAATATTGGGTTGGAAGTAAGACCGGCGAATGATAGGGTAAACCAGATCATAGATTTTATAGGTCAAAGACCAAATCAATCGGGAATCATCTATTGTTTGAGCCGTAAATCGACTGAGCAGTTAAAAGACAGGCTGCAAAGCAAAGGGATAGATGCCCATGCCTATCATGCAGGATTGAATTTTGAAGAACGCACAAAAGTACAGGAAGATTTTATTTTTGATAAGATCCAAGTTGTCTGTGCCACCGTTGCTTTTGGAATGGGGATAGATAAATCTAACGTTCGCTGGGTGATCCACTACAACATGCCAAAAAACCTAGAGGGGTACTACCAAGAGATCGGTCGCGCTGGAAGAGATGGCACCAAGGCAAAAGCACTCTTGTTCCACAGTTATGCGGATGTGTTACAATTACGAAGATTCATAGATGGCACGACCAATGAGCAACTGCAGGTTGCTAAATTGGATCGGATGAAACAATTTTCCGAGGCCACGAGTTGTAGGCGAAAAATACTTCTGAGTTATTTTGGGGAACTCTTGGCGAAGAATTGTGGAAACTGTGATATATGTAAAAACCCACCTCAATTCTTTAATGGAACCGTTATAGCACAAAAAGCATTATCAGTGATTACCAGACTAAGGCAATCAGAACCCATGGGGGTAATTATAGATGTGCTCAGAGGAGCAAAAAATGCCACCACATTGGACAAACACTATGATCAAATTCCCTCCTACGGGATAGGAAATGATATCTCCTGGAAAGATTGGCAACATTATATCATACAATTGATAGACCAAGGCTATTGTGAGATAGCTTTTCACAAGCACAATGCGCTACAGCTTACCCATTTTTCCAAGGAAGTACTTTTTAATGGGCAGCAAGTGCAAATGACGAAGCCTTTAGATAGAAATGTGCAATTGGAAGAACAGAAAGAAAAGGCCAAAAAGTCCAAGAAAAAAGATACCCTGTTTGAAAGGTTACGACTGCTGCGCTTAAAAATATCGTTGGAGGAGAATATTCCGGCATATTTGATTTTTAGTGATGCCACCTTGAAGGAAATAGAGGCCGAAAGACCCATGAATGAAGCTGAATTTATGCAGATCAGCGGTGTGGGACAACGTAAAATGGAAGTTTACGGTGACGAGTTCATCTCGGAAATAAATGCCTTTATGGCCGAGAAAAAAAAGAAGCCCAAGAAATCCGATACGGTCAAGGTTACCTATGAAATGTATAAGAAAGGGATGTCCATTGAGGCAATTGCCGAGGCCAGGGATTTAAAAGCACCCACAGTTTTTTCGCACCTTTCCAAATTATACAGTGAGGGCAAGGACATAGATATGTACCAATTTGTGACCAAAGAAGAAGTCCATTCTGTGAAAAATGCAAAAAAAGAGTTGAATTCTCCAGAAGGACTAAAACCTTATTTTGATCATTTTAATGAGGAATTGGAGTATTCCAAAATACGTTTGGCCCTCACTATTCTAGAGAGGGAAAACAGTTAAATACACCATAATTAGCAGGTAACTATCCAATAATTGGGTTGATATAGGTCATTTCATATTTGTTTTTAGCGCACTACCTTATTGTATTGTACCCATGGAAGAACGTAAAAACATGAAATGAATTGGAATACAGCACATGAAAAGCACAGAGCCCTATTAATACCACTTTTGGGGATGCTATTATTTGTATTCTTTATTATTAAGGCTGCTTCTTTATATCCTGGAGGTTCCCATTACTCATCTGCAGAGGAGGGTTTTAGTTTTTTGAACAATTATTTATGTGATTTACTGGATAGTACTACCCTTAACGGCTCTCCAAATCCGTCAAAAAACCTTGCTCGTTTTGCACTTTTTCTTCTTTGTTCTTGCTTGACCGTATTGTGGTATTACCTACCCAAACTTTTCAAAAGGAAAGGGGTGCACCTGGTTGTGATGAGAGTTGCAGGTATTTCGGCCATGATCATTACCTTATTTTTATCATCCAACTCCCATGATTTGGTCATATATATTGCTGGACTTATTGGGTTGCTTGCCATGATCACAACCATAGTTGCGCTATATAAGGAAGGATATCAACAGCTTTTTGCTTTAGGAATCTTTTGCTTGGCCATTTTTCTTTTGAACTATTATGTCTATGAATCGGGTGTTCTTATAACTGTACTTCCTACGATTCAAAAAATAACATTTGTTAGCTTTATCGGCTGGTTTGCCCTTTTGAATATTACCCTTTACAGAAAAATGAGAACCATCAAGAACGCTAGATAGCTGGCTCCAATATTCCACATGATATATCTACAGGTTCAAAAAGAAGTTTTCTGCCTTTACAATAAATTAAATAGTTATTGCTTTTTCCATGGTCTCAACAATCCCTCTTGGGCAACTGAGGCAATAAGTTTACCATCCCTTGAAAAGATATTTCCCCTAGAGAAGCCACGGGCATTGCCAGAACTTGGAGAGTCAATAGAAAAAAGCATCCAATCATCAAAATCAAATTCCCTGAAGAACCACATGGAATGGTCCAAACTGGCCATTTGCAAATTACCGTAGTGTGCTTTGCTGGCATTTGGTAAAATTGCCGTCAGCAAGATGTTATAATCTGAGATATAGGTAAGTATCTGTTGTTTTATGGGCAGTTCCAGCCCATTAATGTTTCCCTTGAGTTTAAACCAAATGTCATTGAAGGGCGGTAAATCCTTTCTGTCCATTGGATTCGCTATTACCGTTGGTTTAAAATCTATTGGCCGTTTGATCTCTAGAAATTCCCTTCTATTTTTAGGCAATAATTTACCATATTGTTCTAATAAATCTTCCCAACTTAACAACTCCTCCGGGGGTTTCACGTTAGTTTTCATAGGAATTTGATGCTCATACCCCTCTTCGATCTTATGAAATGATGCGGAAAGGATAAATATGATTTTATCCCTTTGTAAGGCGGTCACCCTTCTTGTAGAAAAACTACCCCCATCCCTAATAATACTAACCTCATATGTGATAGCCAATTCCAAATTCCCTGCCTCCAAAAAATATGAGTGTAAGGAATGTAAAATGCGATTGTTGGTAATAGTTCGGTAGGCCGCATTCAGGGCCTGTGCCAAAACCTGTCCCCCAAATACGTTTGGGCTGCCTATGGTTTTGCTCTCCCCTTCAAATTGATGTGTACCAACTTCTATGAGCTCTAATATATTGAGTAATTCCTTAGCTGAATTCATGTACTATTGTCTTAAGAAGGCTTAAATATATAAAGATTTAATATTCGCTACCCAATGCTTTCCATTGAAACTTTTTGCCAGTTAAAATAGATCACAATAAACTTTACTAACTACTTGGTATGGTATGTATTAGTGGAATTTGTCTTATTGAATTATTTCTGTTTTCTATAGCTTATGGTACAATCAAACCGTTTTTAAGGGTTGGTAATATTTCTTGCGCAGCCAAAAGGCCACACGTACCAAGAGGATCAAAGCTGGAACTTCCACCAAAGGTCCGATCACCCCTGCAAAAGCCTGACCAGAATTTATTCCGAACACGCCAATAGCAACGGCAATCGCCAATTCAAAATTGTTGCCGGCAGCCGTAAATGAAATTGCGGCATTCTTATCGTAACTGGCGCCCATTGCCTTACTGAAATAGAAACCTATGATGAACATTATTGCAAAATAGATCAGTAAAGGAACGGCAATGACCACAACATCCATTGGGATCTCTACAATTAGCTGGCCTTTTAAGGAGAACATGACAACTATAGTAAATAAAAGCGCGATTAAGGTGAGTGGTGAAATGGCAGGGATAAATCGGGTGGTATACCAGGCCTCCCCCTTGAGTCTTACCAACACAAATCTGCTTACTATTCCCGCCAAAAATGGAATTCCTAAATAAATGGCCACACTTTCGGCAATGGTGCCAATGGAAATATCCACTATAGCACCCTCAAAGCCAAAATAAGGTGGCAGAACGGTGATAAACAGCCATGCGTAAAAACTATAGGCGAATACCTGAAAAATACTGTTCAAGGCCACTAGTCCGGCCCCGTATTCACTACTGCCTTCGGCAAGATCGTTCCAGACCAATACCATAGCAATGCACCTGGCAAGTCCTATCAATATGAGTCCCACCATATATTCCGGATAATCCTGCAGAAAGGTAATGGCCAATATGAACATTAAAATGGGGCCTATGATCCAATTTAAGATAAGGGAAATGGACAATATCCTTACATTTCTGAACACTTTGGGCAAAAGGGCATAATTTACCTTGGCCAAAGGTGGGTACATCATTAGGATGAGTCCAATGGCGATTGGGATGTTGGTAGAGCCATTTCCAAATGACTCGATCAACTTTGGTATAGTAGGAACCAAGTAACCTAAAGAAACTCCAAGGCCCATGGCCAAAAATATCCATAGGGTCAGGTAACTATCCAAGAAGTTTAGTTTTTTCTTTTTTAAGGACATGTTCATGCTTTAATTTTTGAAAATACGTGGGTCAATTCGGTGGCGATCTGAAGGCTTCGTTCCCTATATTTTTCGGCCTGTTGGGGAGTACCATCAAAAGCTTTTGGATCTTCATAGGTAATTGGGATTCGTTTATTTGCTCCTTCTATTAAAGGGCATCCGGCATCTGCCTGGGAACAGGTCATTACCGCGGCAAAGTTCGATTTGGGATTAAATTCAGCATCATAGGTCTTGGAGAAACCTATGATAGGAGGGGCATTTTGAGCATATTTGATCCCGTAAATGGGATTTGGTTCCTTGGACAGGGATAATACTTCAAACCCATGATCCTCTAATGTAGCCGCTGCCATTGGAAATAAGGCGGTAGCCTCCGTCCCTCCAGAATAACAATTGACATTCCCTACTCCATAATAAAAAGCAGCGGTTTGCGCCCATACCTGGGATAAATGACTGCGTCTGGAGTTATGGGTACAAATAAAATTTAAATTGATGGGGTTCTTTTTTTCTACATTATTTTGAATGTAATCGATCAAAGGCTGCAGAACTTCCTTTCGTTCTTCGGTAATAGTCTCCTGCTTTAAGGATTTGATGAGATCCTGCAGTTCGGGAAAAATGCTTTCTTTATTCATGAAGTTTGATACAATGTTATAATTTGGATACTAGATTAGCAGCAACTCTCAGCCGCCTTTGGTTCTTGGGTTAAAAAGTTGGAAAGGAGATATGATATTTCTTCCCAAACTTTTTGATCTATGCAATAACATACACTGGTCCCTTCAATACTGCCCTTGATGAGACCAAGGTTTTTCAGTTCTTTTAAATGTTGGGAAATGGTTGGTTGTGCCAAACCAATTTCGTTGACAAGGTCCCCGCAAATACAAGAATCAGTTTTAAAAAGGTGTTGCAATATGGCTACTCTTGCTGGATGGCCAAAAGCTTTGGCAAGAGTGGCAATTTTATTTTGTTGGTCGGTAAATATTTCCGATTTGGTAAGTCCCATGTAATTGAATTTGTTCATTGCAATATTACAATAAATAAATATGTAACGATAGCTATAATTTATACATTTCCTACCCAAAATTCACAGAGTGGACCTAAAAGAATAGACCATGAATATTAATTATTTCTATAAACGGCACAAATGAGCGTATCTTTATCATTCACCCAATACCCTTTTGTTTTGCATCCACGCAATATCCATAATTCACCTTACAATTTTGAAGCATTAATAAAGGCTTACCCAGCCCTAGCCCCCTTTGTCCATAAAAACCAACATGATAATTTGACTATTGACTTTTCTGTAAACGAAGCGGTGATAGCCTTGAACAGGGCACTTTTGATACTTCATTACAGGGTTGGGTATTGGGACATCCCTGCTAATTATCTCTGTCCCCCAATTCCAGGTAGGGCAAATTACATCCATCATATTTCGGATTTGTTGGATGCGGCCATTCATAAAGGAAGCATAGTGGGCCTCGATATTGGGGTTGGGGCCAATTGTATCTACCCTATCCTAGGAGCCCAAATTTACGGATGGCAAATGGTAGGTGCGGATATAGACAAAACTGCAGTTGCAGGAGCACAAAGTAATGTTGACCTAACACCCAAATTGGAAAACAAGATCCAGATACGGCATCAGAGTAACAAGGCCCATATTTTTCAAGGCATCATTAAAGAGGGGGAATATTATCATTTCACCATGTGCAATCCTCCTTTTCACACTTCTAAGGAAGAAGCGGAAAAAGGAACCTTACGAAAATTAAAAAATCTTCATGGCATCAAACACCTTGCACTTAATTTTGGGGGACAGGCCAATGAATTGTGGTGCAATGGTGGTGAATCCTTGTTTATAAAAAGAATGATTAAGGAGAGCGTAGGATTTAAAAATCAGGTAGGATGGTTTACAACCCTTGTTTCCAAGAAGGAACACCTCCCCAAGATCTACAAGCAATTACAAAAGCTGAAAGCCCAATACAGCACCGTGACCATGGAACAGGGCAACAAACAAAGTAGATTTGTGGCTTGGAACTTCAAGCTCTAAGTAGTTATTAAAATAAGAATTACTCTTCTGGTGGTCTGCCGTGAATTTCCTCAAAAACAGTATCAAAATTATCCCTTAGATAGGCTCTTAGTTTCTTTCGATAGTCATTGTTGAGCCAATCCACAAAATTAAAGGTACTACGGCTGATACATTTGGTATAGCGTTCTATTCTGTAATCTATATCATCCCCTAACATTTTTGCCAAAGCATAGGCATCATATACATCCTCACTATTCTCAATACAGATTTTGGCGTGATGCTCAATGGATCTTTCTAGAACAACCTTGGAAGACTCCCCATTATTAATGGAATCGATATAAGTTTGTTTTATGTCAAAATAGACTTCCTTGGAATTGGCAAATTCCGCACGGAGTTCATCGGGCATTTCATACCTAAAATTCCCTTCAATGTCTTCATCATTAAGAAGGTTGTCCAAGTAATAATTTGGCGAGTGAAATATTTTTTGCCAGTCCAAATCAGCTCCCCAAGGTCCAAAGCGATGGAAGTTGTTACCGAGGTCAATAACGGTAAAAGTTGCTTTATTCCTCAAAATACGGGAACCACGACCTATCATTTGGTAATAAAGTGCCAGGGATTTGGTAGCTCTGTTTAGAATGATGGTATCCACGGTTGGCTCATCGAACCCTGTGGTCAAAATACTAACCGATGTTAAAATAGCATCTGGTGTTTCCTTGAACCATTTAAGAATTTGTTTCCGTTCTTTTTTAGTGGCAGTATTGTCCAAGTGCATAATGGGATACCCTGCCCTTCTAAAGGTGTCATATACGAATAAAGAGGTGTTGATACCGTTGTTGAAAATCAAGGTTTTCTTTCCTTTGGAGCGTTCCTCATAGGCCTGCATCAATTTTCCCAACATATCGGTTCCCGTATAAAGATCATCCGATGATTTCACGGTATAATCCCCATTGGAACCAATTTCCAAAGATGTTAATCCCACGTTATAGGAATAGGTTTCGGCCCTTGCCAAAAACTCGTTCTCTATAAGCGCTTCAATAGTTTCCCCTACAATCAATTCATTGTAGTTGTCATTCATTGGAAGCTTGGTATTGGAACTTAGAGGGGTAGCTGTAACTCCCAGAATAAAGGAATTTTCGAAAAATTTGAACAATTTGGTGAAAGAATTGTAATGGGCCTCATCAATGATGACCAAGCCAATATCCGATATATCGAGCTTATCGTCATTCAATCTGTTGTTCAAGGTCTCCACCATGGCTACAAAACAGCTATATTCGTCCTGATCGTCCAAATTGGCCTTGCTGTCGACTACTTTGTTCTTCACCCCAAATTCGGTCAACATGTTGGATGTCTGCTTGCACAATTCCACTCTATGTGTCAGTACGGCCACTCTTTTGTTATGATGTTTAAGATATTGGCGTACCATTTCAGAGAAGATTACTGTTTTCCCTCCACCCGTGGGCAATTGGTACAACAAATGGTAATCCTCAGGAGCCTCTTCAAAACATTTGAATATTTTATCTATAGCTCCCTTCTGGTAGCTATAAAGATCTTTACCTGATTTTCTTTCTTCTGTTTCGGAGGTTTTTACTGTAGACATGTAGACGCTTTAGAGCCCGCAAAAGTACGGCCTTTATAGGCTTGAAGTCAAATCTTAAGTCCTAAATTATCCTAAAGTTTTTAGAAAAGGCAATTGGACCCTTAATTTTAGGTGTACAACGGGAATATTTTGTGCATTTAACTGCTGTAAAAAGACGCTGTTAAATAGTACCTGTAAAGTGCAGAGGCACTGCTTTTATCTTAAACCAAGGACTTTGCTATTGATAGAATGTTACTTCCGGTAATATCGGCTTCTTCTGCCAAAGGATATGGGAATTTTCCGGGCCTTGAAACAAAAGCAGTCATTAGTCCGGCTCTTTGGGCACCCGCAATGTCCCATCCATGGGCGGCAATCAGCATGGAATAAATTGGCGAAGCTTTCATTTCCTTTACCACATGGGTATAGGTTAAAGGATGTGGCTTGTACTGTTTCACATTCTCCACACTAAAAAGTTCATCAAAGAAGTGGTCAATTTCTGCAAATGCCATTTGGGCTTTCACAACCTCCATTGTGCCATTGGTCAAGGCGACCATTTTTACCCCGCTATTTTTAAGTATGGTAAGTCCTTGCACAACATCGGGATGTGGGGGTAATTTTTTTATCAAACTTAGAACATCCTTAATTTTGCTCTCAGAGATTTGCTTTTCAAATTTTTCTGCTGTCATTTTAAGCGTTGCTGCTCCTACTTTTCCAAAATCTTGGTACTTCCCTGAAATAGATTCGACCAGTGAGTAGTGCAAAAGAGAGGAAAACCAGTTATCAAAGGCAAGTTCATTTGCCAAGGCATTGTTAATGGCCACTTTCATCGGTTTTAAATCCAATAGCGTTTCATTAACATCAAAAATGAGCAACCTTGGTTTGGAGTGCATTGGCATAGTGTGTATTTGGGAATTTTGTTATGGGGTGAAAGTATAAATAAACCCATGCACTTCAACGCCCATGAAAGTTAATTATGGGAAATTTAACGCATACCGATTAATCGATAGGATATTTATTTGATGCTAAAAGTGAGGTAAGGACATATTTTAGTAGAGTACTTGGAGGGTTTCCAAGTACTTTCTAAAATATAACAATGTTATTTGTAGCTAGATTTTCTTAACGCGAACGGCATTCATCCCCTTAAGACCTTTTTCTAATTCAAAGGTAACTTTATCGTTCTCAAGAACTTCGTCGATAAGTCCACTCACATGGACGAAATATTTTTCTTGGGAAACACTGTCTATAATGAAACCAAAACCTTTTGAAGTATCAAAGTAAGATACCTTACCAGTTTTGTCAGCAACTTCCTCTTCTTCGTAATCCTCTTTCTTTGGAATCCCTATTACGATACTTTCCGCATCAACTTTCACCTTTTTTGATGGATCTGGCGGGGTATCTGTAAGATGTCCGTTTTCATCCACGTAAGCAATCATATCCTCAAAGTCTCCGCCTTTGGAATTTGCCTTACGGGCTTCTTTCTTCTTCATTTTTTCCTCACGTTTTTTCAAACGCTTTTTCTCTTTTTCTTTTTTATTAAAGGTTTCCTGTGCTCTCGCCATTCGCTTATACTATTAATTTATATTTGTTAATGATTCAATTCTGTCTTTAATGTACAACTTTTCATGAGAAAATACTAAAAGAATCCTTGGAAAATATCAATCGATGCAATTGATATATCGAATACCCAATTCAGTGGTTTTAATCGAAGAAATGCAAAAATTGTTTCTTTTTGTACATAGAAACGGCTACAAAGATAGCACTACATTTTGAAATTATAAAACTCTTTGGACAATTGGTTCATATATCTCGATGATTTTGTTAAAAAACCCATCATTTTTAATTAAACATATTTAATAAATACGTTTTATTCTTCAGATTCGTGTTTATCCAAATCATCTTTTAAATCCAATTTTCTGAAGGTAGGAGAGAAAATCCCAAATCCGAGAACCGTTAACAGGGTCATAGTTCCTCCAAAGACCACCGCGGTAACCGTTCCCATCAATTTAGCGGTAAGTCCACTCTCAAAAGCTCCTAGCTCATTTGATGAACCTACAAACATCGAATTTACAGAGGATACCCGCCCTCGCATGTGGTCTGGTGTTTTTAATTGCAGGATGGTCTGTCTGATGATCATGGAAATTCCATCCGTAACACCACTAAAGAAAAGTGCTAGGACCGATATCCAAAAAGTTTGGGACAATCCAAAAATGATAATACAGATGCCAAATCCGAAGACGGCAACCAATAGCTTCATTCCGGCATTTCTATGCAAAGGGAAATAGGCCGATGCGAACATGATAATAAAGGCTCCCACAGCGGGTGCCGCCCTTAATACCCCAAATCCCTCTGCCCCAACTTTTAGGATATCCTGCGCATAAATAGGTAATAGGGCAATGGCTCCTCCAAAGAGAACGGCAATCATATCTAGTGTGATAGCTCCAAATATAGCTTTGGTCTTTAAGACATAGGATACCCCTTCCTTTAGGCTGGTCATCATGGACTCCCCTATTTTTGGATTCAAGATTGGTTTTTTTGGTATTTGAAATAAAAAAACCAACGCAAGGGCAGAAAAGCCCACAATTAGGCACATAGACCAGTGAACCCCTATCCATGTTATGGAAAATCCGGCCAATGCGGGCCCAAGAACGGAGGCCATTTGCCAAACGGAACTACTCCAAGTTGCAGCATTGGGATATATTTTTTTGGGAACTACTAAAGAAAACAAAGAGAAAACAGTTGGACCCATAAAGGCTCTTACAAAGCCGCCCAAGAATACCAAAAAGTAAATAGAATACAGGATAATGTTGGTGGACCAATCGGCCACTATTCTTGGCCAGGTCAGTAAAAACAGCCCAAAACTTATGACAGAAAATCCAAGGAGACATTTTATGAGGAGATTTCTTTTTTCCGATTGATCTACAATATGACCCGCCAACAAGGCCATCCCCACTGCGGGAATAACCTCCATCAAACCAATAATTCCCAGGGACAACGGATTTTTTGTAATGCTGTATACCTCCCATTCTATTACCACAAATTGCATGGACCAAGCAAAGACCATTGCAAAACGAACCAACAAAAAAATATTAAATTCCTTAAATCGCAAGGCTGCATATGGATCCTTTTTATTCATAAAACGTCTTCAATTATTAGGGGTTAAATACTTCACATCAAGTTATTTGTAGTAAATATTTAAATTTTAAAGTTGACAAAACATTCGGATCCACCTTCATTTCAAAGGTGTAAAAATAAACATTAAAAAATCTAATTCTCCATTACGTCCGTATCTAATAGCAGAACATTAAATAATTATCATGAAAAAAATTTCACTTAGTTTATTAACAGTAGTCCTACTTGCTTCTTGTGTTTCTAAAAAGAAATATGTGCAATTGGAACAGGAACATGGCCAAACAAAAAGTCAATTGACCAAAACTGCTGTAGAAAAGGAAGAACTTGAAGCTAAATTTGCTAAAATAGAGGCAAGAGTTGCAGATTACAATTCTAAGATCAATGAATTAACAGAAGAAAACGATGCCCAATTCGTTACTGTTGATGGAGTTGCCGTTATTTCCAATGATGTTAAAA
The DNA here is from genome assembly GCF_001430825.1 of Sediminicola sp. YIK13. Lineage (GTDB taxonomy): Bacteria > Bacteroidota > Bacteroidia > Flavobacteriales > Flavobacteriaceae > Sediminicola. The sequence goes on from NZ_CP010535.1 coordinate 942,940, forward strand.
AACAAATGCGTGCGACATTGAAAAATGTAGCTCCCGGTAAATTAAGCGAAGCTAAAACGCTAAAAGATTCCATGAATTTGGCATTGTCCTACAATCTTCAAAAATCGATTGATACCAATACCTTGAACGAGGATGAGGATATCGCCATTGACATAGATGAGACTGTGGTAATGATTTCTATCTCTGATAAATTGTTGTTCAATACGGCTAGTTATAATGTAAGTAGCAAAGCGAATGATATTTTGCAAAAATTGGCCAACATCATCAATTCTGAGCCAAGTATTGAAGTTATGGTAGAAGGTCATACCGATGCCAGAACCATCAACACACCTAAGTTGGCAGACAACTGGGATTTGAGTGTAATGCGTGCTACTTCAGTAGTAAGAAAATTACAAAACGAATTCAACGTTGCTCCTGAAAAATTAATTGCTTCAGGAAGAAGTAGCTATCAGCCATTGGTATCTAATGATACTAAAGAGGATAGGGCTAAAAATAGAAGAACTCGTATTGTGATCTTACCAAACATCGACAAGTTTTTTGCATTAATGGCCTCTAACGAATAAGTCGTCATTAAATTAAATAATTAATAAAAAGGCCATCACGTTTGATGGCCTTTTTTTTGTCTTACATCTAAAATTGGACTCCCTTATTCCATTTCATCCATTAGTTGCCTGAATCCAAGGGCAACTCCGTTGGTCCACCCAAAACCATCTTGGAGGTCATACTCACCGCCTCCAGACAAAAGGGTAACATCCTCAACATTGTATTTTTCCATCATTTTGCCTGTATTGGCATATACTTTTTCGTTCAGTGCTAACCATCTGGTCATGATTTCCTTTGCTTCGTTATCAAAACCGTAATTCAATAACCCCTTTACCGCAATCCACTGTAATGGTGCCCAACCATTGGGAGCATCCCATTGTTGGCCACTATTTTCCAAAGTAGTTAGTAATCCACCATCCTTTAAAAAATCATTCATCAGGTGTTCCATGACCATTTGGGCCTGTTCTTTTGTGGCAAGGTTGAAGAACAATGGAAATACTCCTGCCAATGTCATTTGATCTCTGACTGTTGCCTTAGGAACATCCAAATCCATAAAAAATGAGTCCTTCCCGCTCCAAAACACCTTTTGTATGGCCTTCCTTCTAAGTTCGGCCTTACTTGTAAAGGATTCTGCAACTTCCAATTCTCCTTTTAATTGGTAACCACGGGCCAATTGGGTTTCCATATAGTATAACAGGCAATTAAGGTCTACGGGTGCAATTGTGGTTGTAGTAATGGATCCGAAATCCCCAGCTTTACCATACCATCTGGTACTAAAGTCCCAACCGGATTCTGCCCCGGCCCTTAAATTGGCATATAGTCTCTTTTTTTCGGCCTCGGTATTGAATTGAGCTGCCAAGTGTACATCCTCCTTATAGGATTCCTGTCGTGGACTATCCCGCTTATCCCAATATCTGTTTAACACAGTGCCTTCAGTAGTTTTTACAACATGCCTGGATAGTTCACCAGGTTTCAAGTCAGTCTCCCCGTCCATCCAAAAATTATATTCCTTCTCAATGTATGGCAGGTATTCCATAAATTTCTGATCCTCCCCTTTGGTCAAGGCGGTGACCATTAAGGTATAAAATGGGGGTTGTGACCTAGAGAGGTAATAATCCCTAGTACCATTGGGTATAAAGCCCAAAGTGTCAATAAGATGGCTAAAGTTGTCCACCATATTTGTGGCTAGGGCATTTTTATTATCGGCCAAGAGTCCCTCTATGGTAAAATAACTGTCCCAATAATATATTTCTCTGAAACGCCCACCTGGCACCACATATTCTTTGGGAAGTGGTATCCTTGAAGAATGTGCCACTGCCTCATCTGGGGGCCTTGTGAGCATGCCCCAAATATTGCTGATATGTTGGTACATGTTCTTGGTGGTATCGGTTTCAAATTTTGCTGTGCTGCTGTTGAACTGATCCGAGAAATGACTATTTACAAAAGTATTCAGATCAAAAGCTGGGTTGTTCTTTTCTTGCTCATAAAGAGTTATCAACTCTTGGTATGAACGATCCGGTACTAAGTCAACAAATGTTTTCGAATCTTTGAATACGGTGTTCATTTGTACATCCTGGAATAATTGGCTTTCATAGAAATCGATCGTGGTTTCTTTGGGCGTCTCATTTTTACAGGAAAGGAATAAGAACAGGATTAGAATGGATCCCCAATTTAAAATCTTCATACAGTTAGTTTTTTATAAAAATAGGATATTTTAAGATAAGGGCCGGCAAACAAAAAAAAGTCCAGGAATAGCTCCCTGGACTTCCTTTTTTAAGAAAAAAATTTTATAATTGGTTTGTTTAAATTGTAAAGTGTATTAATTTTATTTTGGTTTATTGTTGTCATAGAACTCATAAATCAAATTTGCCACCAGACCGGTCCAGCCTGTTTGGTGGGAAGCCCCTACCCCACGGCCATTGTCCCCATGGAAATATTCGTAAAAAAGCACAAGATCTTCAAATTTTGGATGCTGATAATACGTTTTGTGCAATGCATTCACAGGGCGATTTCCGTTTTTATCTTTTTGGAAGATGGCTACCAGCCTTTTACCCAACTCCTCGGCCAACTCCTTTAAATTTTTGTTGTTGTTACTTCCCGTAGGATATTCCATGAGCATATCCCCTCCGAAAAAAATATGATATTCCAGTAGGGATTCAATGAACATATAATTGATGGGAAACCATATGGGACCCCTCCAATTGCTGTTCCCCCCAAATAAGGATACTGTAGATTCTGCAGGTTCGTAATCTATGGAATAAGGTATCCCGTCTATAGTGAGGGTATAGGTCTTTTGTTCATGGATTTTGGACAATGCACGGATACCATAATCACTCAAGAATTCTTTTTCATCCAACAGGGCCTTCATAAGTACTTTTAATCGGTCCTGGGATACCAACGAAAGGAGCACCCCTTTTTTAGAACTACTTTGAATAACACGATATTTGGATTTATACATACGATAGTTCCTGAACCACTCCAAGCTTCTCTTAAAGGTCGGGAGCTTGTCTAACGTATCTTCCGGGATAACCAAAACTGCTGCAAGTGAGAGCAAGCCAACAATGGATCTAATCTTAACGGGAACATGTTCCCCATTTGGTTTTACCAATCGGTCATAAAAGAAACCTTCGTCCTTATCCCAGTTACCAACAGTATCCTCGTTTAAATTGTTCAAGGCCTCAGCGATGAAAACAAAATGCCCCAAATACTTTGTGGCCATATCCTCAAAAGATTTGTCCTCCAAAGAAATTTCAATGGAAATCTCCAACATATTCAAACAGAAAAGTGCCATCCAAGCCGTTCCATCTACTTGTTCCAAATAGCCCCCGCCGGGAATATCATGACTTCTATCAAAAACCCCAATATTATCGAGCCCTAAAAATCCGCCTTGAAAGACATTGTGTTCATTTTTATCTTGTTGGTTGACCCACCATGTAAAGTTAAGGGCCAATTTGTTGAACATCCGTTTCAGAAAATCAACATCGCCTTTTCCTGTTTTCTTTTTGTCGATTTGATAGACTTGGTATGCAGCCCATGCTTGTACCGGTGGATTGACGTCACTAAAATTCCACTCATATGCAGGAATTTGACCATTGGGAGCCATATACCATTCCTTATTCAGGAGCATCAGTTGGTTTTTTGCAAATTCAGCATCCAGATGTGCCAAGGGCACACAATGAAATGCAAGGTCCCAAGCTGCGAACCAAGGATATTCCCATGCATCTGGCATGGAAAGAATGTCGTGGGTCCTCATGGTTTTCCAGGTGCTGTTACGCCCCTTCCAACGCGCTTTTGGTGGTTCGCCTGTTAATTTATCACCACTCAACCATTGTTCTACATCATAATTGTAATATTGCTTGGTCCAGAGCATGCCGGCAAAGGCCTGACGTTGAATATTGCTTAAATCCTGATCATCAGTTTTCTTTAGATCTCCATAGAACTCATCTGCCTGTGTTATCTTTTCTTCAAAATTCGCTTCAAATGATGGATCGAAGGGGTTGGACTCAATTTTCTTCTTGGACAAGCGCAATCGTATAGTTACCTCACTCTTCCCTTTAATTTCCAATTTATAATAAGGGGAAAACTTTGTGCCTTCTTTTTTGCTCTCCGGTATTTTGAAATTATTACTGACCACTGCATCGTGAAAAAGATCTTTCTTGAAGGGATGGTCATTTGGCTTATTGTATATTTTGGCATCATTGGTTTCATTTTCTGTAAACAGCAGTTTGTCCGGTTTTTCAAAATAAAAATGATAGTCGCCAATATAGGGATGGGTAATATCTACTGAGCCATAGGTTTTACCTTGTTCGTTGGCTTTGATCAAAGGTTTTTTGGGCATTTGATAAAAGCTCCAAAAATTGCGAATCCATAAGGTAGGAAGCACGGATATTGGCGCTTTTTTAACGCTTCTGTTGGCTATGGTTATTTTTATTAGAATATCATCAGGATCTGCCTTGGAGTATTCTGTGAATACATCAAAATACTCATTTTTATCAAAGATCCCTGTATCCAGGAGTTCGTATTCCAATTCCTTTTTGCCCCTCATCTGATTTGTGGCCACCAAATCCTTATAGGGAAAAGCCTTTTGTGGATACTTATATAAATGTTTCATATAGGAATGGGTGGGCGTATTATCCAAATAATAATACAGTTCTTTCACATCCTCCCCATGGTTACCTTCTGGTCCTGTTAGGCCAAACAAACGTTCTTTTATGATATTGTCCTTCCCGTTCCATAGGGCTACTCCAAAACAAAGATTGCAATAACGGTCCGAAATACCTGCTATCCCGTCTTCTCCCCATCGATACACCCTTAATCTGGAATGGTCATGCGGAAAATAATTCCAAGCATCCCCGTGAACACTATAATCCTCACGAACAGTACCCCATTGACGCTCACTTAAATATGGTCCCCACTGTAACCAATCTTTTTCACCACTATAGTTTTCTTTGAGTCTTTTTTCCTCTTCTTTAATCATAAAACAAAATGCTTTTCGGAGGCGGAAAATAGTTCTTTATCCAATAATTTCATTACAAAACTATATTTTTTATACATATTTGGATACTTTCTTGAATATAATGAGGATATGATAGGATTAATCAAACATATTAAGAAAAAGGATCTTTAAATTGGTCATCTGCCCTGCATAAAATCCTATTCTATTTCCAATTCCTTTAGAATACCCTCTGCGGATTGGGTGATTTTTTTGTACCATCCATACCCCCATCTCGCGAAAAATGCAATAAACACCCCCATAATGACCACATACCAGATAGGAAAAGAACCTTGTTGAAAGAGATCTTTATCTTTCATTAATTTGGAGAAAACCGGCAGACAGGTCATCATAAAAATATAGCAAAGAAATATACCTAATCGTTGTATGGCCAATACCTTATTTTTTGCCTTGGAATAAGTGACCAAGGTGTCCTTAATGTTTTTCTCGGCAATATTTATTTTTTGGATGTTCTTTAAAGATCCTAGCGTTAAAATAGGGAGTCCTATTAAAAAGGCGATGGAAAATGCCCCGCACACTTGTAAATACCATATATCCAATTTGTCGAAATTGAAAAGCATATAAAAGGCCATGATAAAGCAAATAATGGCTCCGAAGGTTTCAATTTTGGAAATTGTACTAAATTTTCGTGTATATCTATCCTGTGTCATATCTAATATAATTTTATCGGTTAATTTTTTTTGTTGTTCCAGTTGGTCACTCATTTCGGACCAGACTTCCTGTATTTCTTCTAAGTCCATGCTATTGTTTTTTTAGAATTTGTGATTTTAATTTTTGTTTGATTCGTGAAATCCGGGTAGCGACATTCGTTGGGGTCAGCCCTGTAATCAAGGAAATCTCATCATACTGTTTTCCCTCCAATAGTAAGAGCATAATACCTTTTTCCAAATCATTTAAATTTTGGATTTGTGCATATACCAATTTCAATCGCTCCTCAAATTGAGGGTCATAATTTTCTGTTTGCTCAAGAATAACCTGATCTATGCCAATCTCATCCGGTTTCTTTTTTCTTTTTTTTAATCTTGTTATAGCAGTATTTAGTGCTACGCGATACAGCCAAGTACTTATTTTGGCTTGGTTTTTAAAGGAGTCGAACGATTTCCACAACTGATAAACGATGTCTTGATAAAGGTCTTTTTGATCATCACGGTGATCGGTATATAAGGTGGTTATCTTAAAGATGACGCCTTCATTTTTTTTGATCAACGTGGTAAATTGTTCTTCCTTATCCATTCTGGGACTGTGCTTTCTTTATTAGTATCAAACTCAATTCAATTATCACACTATTCTCTAAAAATATTTTGTTGTACTTGTTTTTGGGGATTAAAACATCTAGAAATTTAAGCATAAAAAAAGGGAGCTTTTTAGCTCCCTCTATTAAAGGTCAACATTTTTTGCAAAGAATAGTTGTATAAATACTAGTTAATCAGCACCACTCATCAGATTATTATTTTTTAAGAATCCAATTCATAAATGATTCCTTAATCCGCAGGGAATAAACTGGCATCGAGACCTGGAATAAGTCGCAATGCATTTTTATAGTAGACCTTTTTCAAAACGTCATCTGGGAGTCCAATTCCATACATGGCCCAAAATGCATGGTACTTTTTGTAATATGGGAAGTATTCATCATTGGTTTCCAAGACTCTAAAATAGGTAGGGAATTCTTCAGGTTTCCAACTGTCCTTTCCAAAAAGTATTCTATCCTGGTATTTGAGGAAAAATTTATGGGCATTTTGGGGCTGCCTGCCCAATTCTGCAATAACGGCTGATATGCCGACATTCATATTTGGCATTTCATCCATCAATTCGCTTAATTTCTGCAAATCATTGGCATACCATCCCATATGTGCCGCTATAAACTTAGTGTTGGGATGTTTTTTAAATACATGATGCTGTTCGCCAATTATTTGTTCCCATGGTGCAGGATCGGTATCGGTGCGCTTTCTTCGGGGATGTGTCTTTAGTTCAAGCCATCTTTCATTGTCTCCATCAAAATTGTCCCAAAATGGCTTTGGGTCCGCTGCATGGATCAGAACGGGAATCCCCAGTTCTCCACATTTCCTCCATATTGGATCTAAACGTTTATCGTCTATAGCCAACCGCTTTCCATCCGAATCCTTATTTCGAAGCCCAAGACTTTTATATACTTTTAATCCCCTTGCGCCGTTTTTAACATCCTCTTCCAATTGGGCAACAGCTTTTTGCGTCCATTCCGCATCGCTCGCTCCTTCAAAATCTACATTGGCAAAGACCACAAACCTATTTGGGTAGTTTTTATTGATATTTGCTATTGAGCCTACTAGCTTCTCCCCAGATCCACCACTTAAATTTACCATGATACCTTCGTTTAGGGAATCCATGGCCGTGATGAGCTCGGACAGATCTTGATCTGGCATGCGATATTGATGGCTATGGACGTCTATAAATGGGAATTTTGCCTTTTTCACCTCATTGCCCGGAACCACAAGTGTAGAAGTAGGATTGTATGTCTCAAAATCCATTTCCTGCGCCTGGAGGGCACTTAACATGAAGCAAACACAGCCCAGGAAGCCCAATATTATTTTTTTATCACTCATAAAAATTCTCATAGGTTTTACAATTATTTTGATTGTTCTTTTAAAAGGGTTTTGTAATCTTCCGGCGTATCTATATCCAATTCCTTTCCCTTTGGGTTTAGACTAATATTCAAATGTTTATTCTTTCGGATGATTTCTTTGGCTCCAAAGTCTTTGTTCAAAATTTTCAGATCAGAAAAATAATTTTTGTCAAATATAGCGGGTACCCCTTCCCTATTGCCATAATTTGTGGCAACAATGCCATTGGATTGTTTTATAAAAGTATCCAGCATGTAATCAATATATTGGGTATCTATTAGCGGTTGGTCTGCCAATAGGACCATAACCCCCTCTACGTGCGGTATGTTATTTTGAATGTAGTTCACCCCACAGCTGATGGAAGTGCCCAATCCTGACTCCCATTCTGTATTATCTATAAATTGGATGTCCTTATCGTTTATTTTGGAGCGTATTTCTGTTGCATGAGCTCCCAAAACTACAATAATGTCCGATGCTTGGGACATTTTGGCCTGTTCTATGGCGTTTTCCAAGAGCGTAGTGCCTTTCCAAGGCAATAGTTGCTTTATGGTACCCATACGCAAACCCTTGCCACCTGCGAGGATTAAAACAATAATTTTTGATTCTGAACTGCCCATTAGCTATGTATTCCCCCTACTTTGTCCTTGAGCATCATAGGTTTCTTGTTCCTAGTTACCGAAAGTATTTCTGCCAAGATGGCGATAGCTATTTCCTGTGGGGTTTCCGCACCAATATTGAGTCCCGCCGGCCCATGGATTTTATCAAAAAAAGTGTGTGCCACTTCCGGACAGTGTTCCAATAGATCATTCAGCAAGCGTTCCCTTCTTTTTGCAGGCCCCAATAAGCCAAGATATATAGGATTGGAATCCTTTAATTTAAGGAGGTATTTTAAATCTTTCGCATAGCTATGGGTCATGACTATCAGCGCTGTTTGTTCATCAATACTGCTTAATACCATTTCTTCCGGAGAACGGTTGAAAAAGGCATATGCTCCCGGAAAATCAAAAATATTCTTTTCCTCCATGGGTGTGGCTATGATGGTCACTTCCCACCCGGCAGAGGATGCCATTGAACAGAGTTGTACTGCATCGTGCTCAGCACCAACAATCATTAGTTGAAAACATGGTTCCATTTCTTGTTCAAAAATCTGTAGTTCCGATTTTTGGGTAATTTCAAGATCAAAATTATGTTGCACGGGATGTTCATTTCCTTCTCCAAAATCAACGACTGTTCCCAAGCCTTTGAACTCAACTTCTGCTTTTTTATAATAGGAGCGCAATTTGAAACTATTCCTTGTTTTAAGGCAGACTTCGAATGACGATAAAAAGGGTTCATTGGGATAGAAAGGTTCAAGTAGAATATAAAGAATTCCTTCGCAACCTAGACGATAACGCCCGTCATAGGTCATCATTTTTGGGATATTACTTTCAAAAACACTCTTGGCCTGCAGGACCACTTCTTTTTCAACACAGCCACCACTTACCGCTCCTACTTTTTTACCGTTTTCTAAGAGCAACATGCTTACACCTGGCCTTCGATAGGATGAACCGTCCAAGTCCACCACGGTGGCCAATACAGTCTTGATACCGCGATCTTTTGCGTGCTGGTATTGGTGTATTATTTTTTTGAATTCGTGTGTCATAATGAGATTGTTCTTCTTGTTGGTGAAAAGGGTACCAATTCCCCAACATTATAAGGAACTTCTTTAGGATCTAACCGTATAAATCCATCTGATTGTGCCAAACTAGTTAAATCTCCAGATCCGTTTTCTTTAACGAGATCAGCAAGGAGCTGTCCATTTTCCATTCGTATTTTAACCCTTAAAAATAAGGTCAAATTACCAGTAACAGGAATGGATTCCTCTAAAATTACATTAATTTTTGGGATCGACAGGCTTAATGAACCATTTAACCAATCTTTAAAATAGAGATGGTAATTTGCAAAGGTGGAGGCAGGATTTCCGGGGAATGAAAAAATTAGGGTTCCCGTTTCTTTTTGTATTCCGAACCAGAAAGGCTTTCCAGGACGTTGCAGCACCCTGTGAAATATTTTTTCCACACCAAGTTCTGCCAATACATCAGGAATGTAGTCAAATTTGCCTTTAGAAACACCACCGCTCAACAGGAGTACATCATTCTCTGATAAGGCCTTTTTTATTTCTTTTTTAATTTCCTCCTTTTCATCATTTAAATGTAATTGGGAAGGAACTATCATTTCATCCGCTAATGCGGCATAAAGGGAATGGGTGTTGGATTTTCTAATTTGATGGGGCAAAGGGGTTTCCTGAACATCTACAAGTTCATTCCCAGTGCTGATAATGGTAATTATAGGTAGTTTCTTGACTAAAACCTTGACTTTTCCAACGGCTGCCAGAACACCTATTTCCGATGCGCTAATCAATTTGTGCTTATTCAGGACGATAGCGTCCTGTAATTCATCGCTTCCCTGGAGATGGATGTCCTGCCCTTTTTTTGGTACTTTATCCAAAATAGCATATCCGTTTTTAATGGTTATATGCTCATACATTACAATGGTATCTACATTTTCAGGAACTACGGCACCTGTCATGATCTCCACGCAATTGTTCTTATTTTTAAGCTTATACCTAGGAGAACCTGCAGCAAGAACGGCTTCAATCCTGAACTCTTTTATTCCATTTTCAATGGCTGCGTAGTTAATAGCAATTCCATCCTTGGTAGCCCTGTCAAATGGCGGGAAATCCCGATCTGCTTTAATATCTTCGGCCAATACCCTGCCCATGGTTTTAAGTAGGGCTACCTCTTCGGTGCCATAATCTTGTTTATTGGCCATTACTTTTAGGTATGCTTCTTGAAAAGTGATCATTTTTAAATAGAAATTTGAAGTCCATTGACCATTAAAACCCTGATACCGACCATAAAGACCAAAATGGCAGTAGTTAATTTAATTCCTCTGCCTGTCAATTTACTTAAACTGATTCGTATTCCCAATTGTCCGCCAATTAAAACAGAAACCAATAAGGCGAGTCCTTCCCAAAAAGGCATTTGAAAAGTGCCATTGGAAACGAGCCCGGCGATGCCTGAAACCGAGTTGACCAAAATAAAAAAGCTGGCCAAGGCCGCTATTTTAATAGATTTTTCCCACCTCATGTGGTTAAGGACTGGGGCTAAAAAGATACCGCCCCCTATCCCAACGAGGCCTGACAGTAAGCCAATACCTCCTCCAAGTAGATACGTCAAATAAGGAGGATATTTCCTTTTAATTTCTTCTTTTGTGGGCAGGGTAATGGTCTGAACCACCAACGCTAGGGCAGAAATGATCAAAGCGGCACCAAGGATGATGAAGAATATGTTTTCCTTCAACCTAAAGGAGGCCCCTAAAAATGCCAAGGGGATACTTGTGATCACAAAAGGAATGAATTTTTTAAAATCCATGAAGCCTCTTTTATAGTACAAAAAACAACTTCCGCTTACTACCACAAGATTACACAGCAGTGCAGTGGTTCTAATATCAAAGAAACTGGAAAAAACTAGGGTCAAAATCGCTAAATAACTAGAGCCACCACCAAAACCAACGGAGGAATATAAAAGAGCGATCGAAAAAAAACCTAAACAGAGTAAAATTAATTCTTGGGGTTCTAGGAGCATACGGCCACATAAGTATTTATGCCCCCTCTAACGGAATACAGGGAAATTTCAGAAAATTGATTTTTTAATTGTTCCAAGGCTTGGGCACTGCGTTTACCCGATTGACAAATTAAGTAAATAGGTTGTTTTAAGTCAATATCATGATAACGCTTTCCAAGATCGTTTAAAGGAATATGAACGGAATTAGGAATTTTGTATGTGTCAAATTCCTCTTGGGATCTTACATCAATAATTTGAACACTCCCCTGTGAGTTTATTAATTCCTTGAGTTCATCTACCGTTATCTCTGAAAATGGAGAAGCTGATACAATACCATAGGAATATTTCAATTCCGTAATATTTAAACTATCTTCTTGAAGACTGAAATTTATTTTTTGAATAGTTTGGTCCAAGGCATTGAATAGTAGTAGTTTACCTCTTAACACCTCACCTATCCCTGTAATCATCTTTACAGTTTCCAAAGCTTGGAGATTCCCAACTATCCCTGGAAGCACTCCTAAAACACCATTTATATTGCAGTTTGGAATTTCATCAATTGTGGGCATGTTTGGGAAAAGGCATCTATAAGTTGGTCCTCCTTTATAGTTAAATACGCTCACCTGACCTTCAAATCCTTGTAACCCACCATAAACAAAAGGTTTTTTTAATATAACACAAGCATCGTTAATTAAATAACGGGTAGGGAAATTATCGGATGCATCTATAACGATGTCATAATCCTTTATGATATCCAAGGCATTGGAAGCCATCAAAAATGTATCATAGCCCCTTAGCCTTGTAGACGAATTTTGTGCTTTTAGCTTTTTAAAAGCAACTTCCAATTTAGGTTTTCCAATATCTCTTTCGGTATATAGAACTTGACGGTGAAGGTTGGAAATAGAGACCACATCTTGCTCCACTACCCCTAGGGTACCAACTCCCATGGAGTTTAAATATTGTAATACGGGTACCCCTAAACCTCCAGCTCCAACAATGAGTACACGCGATTTTGCGAGTTTCTTTTGGGCCTGAGGCCCAAACTCCTTTAGAGCGGTTTGCCGTATGTATCTATTGGGATCCAAAATTAAGTTAGTTTTAAAATCGCCTCTTGGTATTCCTCCTTGGAGTTTGCATTCAATAATATCTGTTCCTCTTCTGGAAAAACTAATTGTACATCCGAATTAATTAAAAATTTTCTCGGGCAGGTACTGGTCCCATTAATGAGATGTGCTATGGATTGTTTTAACCCTTCAACTTCCCAAATAGCACATAAGGGTTCAGGCAACCTGCTCTCTTTTCCTGCAAAAGCAGTTGCTACCTTGTTAGAGTTTCTTTCCTTGATCAGTTGTTGAATTCCTTTTAGATCCATAAGCGGCAGGTCGCATGCCAATACCAGCCAAGCGACATGGGGATACTTTTTATGGGCACTTAAAATTCCATTATAAGGTCCTCTAAATTCATTGTTGTCCAATATAAAATTAACACCGCTAGGGAGTTCGTTCACCTGTTCGGAGCGGACGCTAAGAAATGTTTTATCACAAACCTTCTCCAACAAATGGTACAAATGTTCCCTTTGGGGAAGTTCATGATATACAATTGAGCCCTTATCGGTGCCCATTCTCGTACTTTTCCCTCCAGCAAGAACTAATCCGTATATTACCTCCTGAGACATGTTAGAAGTATCTTTAAATTTATAATTAAGGGTTTCTAACCCTGTTTATGTTCTTCTATCCTCCTATTGAAGTCATGGAACTATCAAAAACAGAGGAGTGGTTTTTTTGTGCATCAAAGCCCGTTTTTGCCCTACTGCCAATTGCTTTTAAAATATGAAGTTTTATATTTTCCTCCGCCTTTTCATTTCTCAAAACCTCCCTTAGGTTCATACTTGGTTTACCATAAAGACAAGTAATAACATCACCTGTTGCAGAAATTCGCAACCTATTGCACGTGCCGCAAAAAGTTCTGCTAAAGGACGGAATAAGACCAAAAGTTCCTTTGTGACCCCTTATTTTATAATTGATGGAGGTTGAAGTACGTGGCGATTCCAGTTTCTCAATATTGGAATAGGCATCCGCTATATGTTTGAAGATATTCTTATAATCCCATTTTATGGTATTAAAGGACTTGGAACCCCCATTAAAAGGCATTTCCTCTAAAAATCGGACAGAAACATCATACTTTTTCATTGCTTCCAAAATTGGCAATATGTCCTGCGTATTTTGGCCATCCAAAACGATAAAATTAATCCGGACATTAAATCCTTCGGAAATGAGTCGGATCAAATTTTGATAGACAGTTTCATATTGCTTTCTGCGGGTAATAATATTAAAGGTTTCTTTTTGGATAGCATCCATACTAACATTAATATTGGTGATGCCCAATTCTTTGAGTTCATCTATATATGGACCTATCAAGGTGGCATTCGTAGTAATGGAAATATCCTTAAGTCCGTCCAAGATGGCCATTTTGCGTAACAGCACCATCAAATCTTTTCGCACAAATGGTTCTCCTCCGGTAATCCTTATTTTGTCGATACCCTGTTCTACCATAATCTTACTTAGGGTATAGAGTTCATCAATAGCGAATAGTTTATCGTTTTTTGCGAAATTTATACCTTCAGCCGGCATACAATAATTACAACGAAGATTACAACGGTCCGTAACCGCCAATCGTAGGTAGTTTATCTTTCTATTATGGTTGTCGATCAACATTTAGCTGTAATTATTGGATTAGTAAAATCATCGTTTATTCAAAGATAGGTTATCCACCACTAACAGGGGGGATCAGAGCTATCTCATCTTTCTCATTCACCAATGATTCATTTTCAGCAAAGGTACTGTTCACTGCTACCGCCAAAGAGGATAACGTATTTAACTTTGGATAATGTTCTCCCAGATAATTCTTTAATTCTCCTACGGTTCGGATTTGCAATTCCTTTTCATCTGATGTGTTCAACTTCAAGGTAGCACTTCCTATAATATCTTTTGTAATCCCAAATAATAATATGGTCATATCAGTCCTATAAATTTTGATTTTCAGGTGTTTTCAACAAGCCCAGATGCATCATAGACGCCTTGAAAAACTCAATAAAGCAACTCAATTCCAATTGAATCATCAAGTTAAAAAAAATATAAATGGTACACTTTATTTTAACACTTTGTTAATGGGGATTTGGCTATTTTTCTCCCAGATGAAGTTGATTTAATTTCTTAACAAATAATTCTTACAACACATATACTTTAAATTACTTTTGAGCGTTGTGCTTGGTGAACCTATATAAATTTAAAAATGAAAATGTCAATTAAAATACTTGCCTTATTTAGCGTCCTTTTTTTAGCCATCTCCTGCGGGAATGCAGAGGATGATGTAAACTTCAATGTAAATAATAATGGGGAGCTGGGAGAAGGTAAGCCCGTGGATGATTGCCTCAACCTTGGCGAAAATCAACTAATTCTATCTATCCAAGACCAATATACAACCTTGCCCGGTAAAGTTTCCATATTCTTCAAAGTCTCTGATAGTGATGGGGCTCCAGTATCCGGATTAACGGCAGATAAATTTACAATTTATGAACAAGGAAGAAATGACGCTTGTTTTAATACTATTTCTACCTCCGAATCTTTCGCCCGTATTTCACCGAATTCCCAAATCTTCAAAAACAATACCTTATTGGTGTTGGATCTGAGCAACAGTGTATTGAGCAGTAGTTTAACAGAATTAAAATCGGCCTCTACAAGTTTTGTGAACAACGTTATGCCAGATCCTGCCATAGAATCTGTGAAAATGGCAATATACTGGTTTGATGGGGAGAACAAATTGCACTTGTTGAATCCTCTGACGGCTTCAAAATCAGAATTGATAAATTCTATTGATGGTATTACCCAAGATATTAGCAATGACCCTTCCACTGATCTTTACGGCGCGGTCATTAAGGCTACCGATATTGCTACCGACCTCTTGAACAAGAGCACTCAAAATAATAATATTGGAGCAGCTTCAGTGGTTATTTTTACCGATGGGACGGATCAAGCTTCTAGATTTACGGAAACTGCCGCTTTAAAGAAAGTAAACGAAGCCAATGCCAACATAACTTTCTACTCCATAGGATTAGGTGCCGAAATAGATACTGATGTCCTTGAAAAAATCGGTAAAACGTTCAGCGTTTTTGCCGGAAATAAGGCAGAATTGGAAAATACCTTTAATGAAATTTCCGAAAGGGTTTCCGAAAGAGCCAACAGCTTCTACCTCTTTGAGTACTGTACACCTAAGAGAGATGGTAGTGGGGAAAACAATTTAGCTATCCAAGTGAGATCAGGGAGCCAACAAGGTGCTGTACAAACCAAATTCAACGCGAAAGGGTTTACTGGAGGATGTGAATAGACATTCCAACTTGATAAAATAAAAAAAAGGGAACATCAATCTGATGTTCCCTTTTTTTATTCATGATAACAGTGGCTTAGGTAGGGTCTTTCGCCCTTCAGTTGTTTTAATAACATAACAACTAAAGAACAACCTACATCCTAAAAAATAATTTTCACAATCTAAAACATTAAAATCATGGATGTTATCAACAACATTATTCAAGAAAGCCCAATCGGCCAATGGACCTTAGGCTATAAAAGTGCCGTACTAATATTGTTTTCAAGCATTGTTATTACCCTGTTTTGCATGTTAATTATTCTGCTGATATACGGTCCTTATATGAATATACAATATGGCTATTAATTTATTTCTTTAAGATCAGGGCATTTTTAAAATTGCTTTTTTCACCATTTAGACGGATAAGGAATCCGTTTACCACGGCAAATTCAATCTTATTGTCCTTTTCCAAAACAAAGGTAGGGTTCATTCCTGCGCGCAGATTAAGCACAGGAGCCTTAAAGTCCTTGCCTACAATTTGAATAGGTAAATTGGTATCCTTCTTGCCAGCCGGCAAACTTTCCAATCTCAAATAGGTATATCCTTGTTTTAAATATTTCAATACCTCAGATTCCTTAAGGGATTCCATGGATTTAAAGATTTCAGGATGAACTTTACCTCCTTTTATGATATATCCGTTGGCATCCAAGGTTTCATACCCATAAAATGTAGAAAGGTCCCCTTGATCGGCTACCGTGCTATTGTAATAGAAGTTAGAATGGTCTGCATTATCAACTTCGGAACGGTGAATTCCTAAATCTAATTTGTAATCCTGGCCCAGAAGGTTATAAGTAAGTCCTTCTATCTTCAGATCGAACAACATTCTGTCATTTTCTGGGATTTTCTCGTAATCCTCTATAGGTAGTTTTTTATAGTTCTCCTTGGCAATGGTATAAATGGCAGATAAAATGGAAACATAATTCAGTTTACGAATCTCCTGTTTTTCCGGATCCCCAGCATAACCTCCAGATTCTATAAGTATGGCACTTGTGCCCCATTTTTGAATATTGTCACCAAATGCCCTGGGTTCAAAATCGTCATTATAGCGACCTACCTGTCCAGGGGCATACTTTTGGATGATACTGTTCATGAAAACGATTACTTTCATGGCATTGCCTCTAACTTCATTAATATCCTTTTCATAATTATATGCAGGTGCTAAATACGATATAGTGGCAGGTTTTTCGGTTTGTTCTGCATTGTAATATGTGCTTTGGTCATGGAGGTTGAATCCAAAATCGGCATTTAGGGAATCCCTTACCATTTTAAGTGTTCTCCCTTCAGGGGATTGCAACATAAGCGCATCCCTATTGATATCTATGCCCAACCTGTTTCTTCGGGTATAGGCCTCTGCCCCATCCGGATTGAGCATCGGTAAAAAATGTAAGGTAATATTGGACAAAATAGCATCCTTTTCAGCTATGAAAGTATCCCCGTTTAAAAAGTTGATGATATCGAAGATAGCTTGGGTGGCCGTTGGCTCATCTCCATGCATTTGAGACCAAAGAAATACACTGGTTGGACCAGATCCAATACTGATCAGGGACAAGTCTCTACCTTCTATGGATTTCCCCACCACTTTCACCGTATATTTTGGGTCTGACTTTAACCGATTGATCAAGGGTTGAATTTCTTTGTGTTTTATCCTCCTTTTATCTAGGGAAGGCTCCTTGAATTGATCATAACTTTCATATAAGGCAGCCGTAATATCATTTTCCTGGGCCGAACTATCTGCCGCAATAAGGAAAAGACATAGAAAAATTAACAATTTCATTTTCATACTAGTTTGTTTTTTGAGGTGTGGGTTTAAATTTTAATTTTTTTGTGGCCTTTTTTACGCGTTTTAAAAACCTACGACCAGGATCTTCTTTTTCAGTTCTATAGGAGTCGTCCACCTCCAACCAATAAGGATGCCCTACAAAGTTGGTGTATTCATAATGCCCAATAAGATATTCTATATCGTATTTGGATTTTAAATATTTCACGAGCCAAATGTTTGATCGTCTTTGTGCCCTGGTCAGCTTCTTATCATCGAGGCCACCTACATTTTCAATACCAAGTGCCACGTGGTTTAAACCAATCACGTGTCTTCCCATTAGCGTTTCAGGCATCAATCTGTATATTGTTCCGTCCCTATCCACTAAAAAATGAGTAGAAACATTCAGGCTGCTTGCAGTTTGTATTTCATCTCTCCAACTTGGTAATTTTGATTTGTAAAACACTTCAAAAGACCCCTCGAAGGTAGGAATGGCCGTCCAGTGCAAAACAATCATTTTAGGTGTGATTTTAGCTGAATCGGATTCCAATCCATAGCGATCGGACATGTATTCCTTGGTGAGTGCTATTCGTTCTTCATCCAAAATAACGGGTTTGTCCACAATTACTCTTGAAACTGAACACGAAACTAAATTCAGAAAGCAAGCAATGAAAATTAGATATTTCAATTTTAAAGGGAATTTAATTGCGCCTTAAAAGTACAACTTAGGGAGTCTAGTCCACAACTAGAATGCTATCTTTTTTGACTACATAATAGAGCTGTACCTTTTTTCTGCCCCATTCAATAGCTTTTGCCCTATCTACACCCATATATATGTCTATTTTTTTGCGCCAACGGGTATGCATCTTATCTTTCACCAAATAAATTTGGGAAGAGGTGTCTATCCTTACCATGGTATTGTGTTTTAACCCCATTTTGATCAAGTCTCTTGAAACTGCTATGCATTTCATACCTGGACGTAAGGTGTCGCCCCAAGCTGTAATATTGGAATGAAGTGCGGTGGTCTGTGATGGAAGGGAATTATAGGCGGTGGCGGTAACTCTAATGGAGTCCCATACCAAGACCTCTGCATAGACCTTTTTTTTAGGGGTACAAGAGGAAAAATGAAGGGTTAGGACTATAGAAATAGAGGTTATTGCTAATAAAAATGTTTTTCTGGTAGACTTCTGCATATGATACGATCAGTTGGGCAGGGGAACATAACTCTTGTCATTTTCCATCATGGGAAATATTTTTTTCTCCCAAGCTTTTTTTGCATGCTCTATCTTTTCCTTCTCTGAAGATACAAAGTTCCAATATATATGTCGTTCTTCGGGTAAGGGTGCTCCCCCAAAAAGAAGAAGATGGGAATTTGGCTTGATCAAGGTCTTGCAGGTATCTTCAACCTTCGACACTAGTATATTTCCTTTTCCAACCACTTCTCCGCAAGCCTCAATGCTTCCTTCAACAATACAAATTCCAATTTCCCCCTTTAAATGATCTTTGGTATTGAGTTCAAATTCCGATGTGTTCCTGATTTCTATCATGAACAATGGAGAGTGGACAGGAACGGGTGAGGTTCTTCCATATCCCTCCCCAGCTATTAATTTAAAATTAGCGCTCCCCTCTTTCCAATGTGGTATTTCGGTTGCCTCGATATGGTGAAATTCCGGAATACAATCTTCCATGTTTTTTGGCAATGCAATCCAAATCTGATACCCATGTGCGGTAAACGAATTTCCATTTCTAAGGTCATTTGGTGTTCTTTCTGTGTGGGACACACCTTTGCCAGCTACCATCAAATTTACGGAGCCTGGAGTGATACGCTGACGTGTCCCTAAGCTATCCTCATGCATTATTTCTCCTTCCAGCATAAATGTAAGCGTGGAAATTCCAATATGCGGATGTTGGTCCACGTCCATATATTTGGTAGGCCCCAACTGGGTTGGTCCCATATGGTCTATAAAAACAAAAGGACCTATCATTCTTTTTTTGCGAAAAGGAATCAGTCTTCCTACCAAAAAATCACCAATATCCCTACTTCTTTCAGCGATGATTAAACCAAGGGTTGACATAAAAGCGGATCATTTATTTCATCTAAAGTTACAATAATTCTCATCTAATGAATTATTTTTAAAATTCCTTAATTATCCTTTCCATGAAAGTTTTTAAAAGAATTGTCATTGCGCTTATTATCCTTCTAGTAATTGTAGTGGCTTTCAATTACTCCAAACTCAATATTATTTCTGGGTATGCTGCCAAAAATATGGCGTCGAGTGTTTTTATCGCTGATAGAACCCCGGCCTCAATCGATAAATACGACCATAATGTTCCCCTCATCAAATTGGCAGAAACCGAGGTGGATCAGAAGACTAAGTCCGCGACTTCCTCTGTTTTTGGTCTAATGGAAAGAAAAGCGATTTATAGGGAAGGATTAGGGAGCGTCCTTGTAAATGGTTCTTATGATTACAGCAAGAGTTATTTACGTCCAAAACGACAAACTTTAGAAAACAACCTTCCATTTCCCTATGGAGATAATGGCAAAAAGGATACGGTGTTTGGTAATGTCAACTATAAAAAATTGCAAGAAGCTATTAATGACGCCTTTTCAGAGCCTGAGGTAAAAAAAACCAGAACAGTCTTGGTGACTTATAAAAATGAGATCATTGCCGAACAGTACGCCGATGGGTTTTCTCCTGAGACCCCAATTTTAGGCTGGTCCATGACCAAAAGCATCCTGGCAACCCTCTACGGAATATTGGAATACCAAGGAAAATTGGATCTTAATGACCCTGCTCCAATTGCAACATGGTATAAGGATGAACGTAAAAAAATTACGATAAATCATTTGTTGAGGATGCAAAGTGGGCTAGCTTGGGAAGAGGATTATACTAAAATTTCGGATGTAACCAAAATGTTGTTTCTATCGTCGGATATGACCCGTCCACAACGTTTAAAAAAGGCGATCGCAAAACCAGGGGACGTTTGGAACTATTCCTCGGGCACATCAAATCTACTGTCTGGATTGTTACACAACTATGTAGGGGAAGGACAGGCGTATCTAGACTTTCCGTATACTTCCTTAATAGACAAATTAGGTATGCGTTCCATGGTGATTGAGACAGATATGGACAACAATTTTATAGGGTCCTCCTATGCGTGGGCAAATACAAGGGATTGGGCCAAATTTGGTCTCTTGTATCTAAATAATGGTCAATGGAACGGAGAACAGCTCTGGTCTGAGAATTGGGTTACCTATGTAACCACGCCAACTGCCAATTCAGACGGAGTCTACGGTGCCCATTTCTGGCTAAACGCCGGAGGCAAGTATCCTGATGTCCCTAGAGATTTATTTTCAGCCAATGGCTATGAAGGGCAGTATGTTTTTATTATTCCTTCTAAGGAATTGGTGGTCGTACGCACGGGCTTGGCTGAAGATCCCATATTTAATGTGAATGAATTTCTATCTGGTATTATTAGCGCCATTGAAGAATGAAAATGTGTTGATAGGAATCAATTGGTGATCAGGCAATGTATTATTAAAAACATAATTTTCCGAGTCAACCTGTCCCTAAACGAGCCACCCAATAATTTGTTTGCGGACATTGAGCCAAAATAAATAGGAAGCTGGTGATGTCTTATCGGCACTTTCAGATAATTGAAACAGGTTCTGCTCAAAAGTTAAAATCTCATCCTCGTTGATGCCTCCTTCATCCAAGTCGTGGAACGCCATGGACCAATCATTGAAATTTCTTTTGGGAATATGACCTTCCCATAATAGATTCAAGTCATAATGCCTTTCATCTTGCTCTAGATTTTGGTAGAGATGATGGATGTTTTTTGAATCACCCTCAATTATTTGAACAAAAATATCGTTGTGGAACACCAAACAACCAGATATCCCAAATTTTTGGTTGTTGGCACGTGATGTTTTCAAAATCTCAAATATTTTGATACTATCCGTATCCTTCTTGGCTTTAGAACAATAGACAAGTTCGAACATCATTGTTTTTTTCGGAGTATTATCTTCTTTAACAAAAGAACGTACATCAATTGAAATGTAATATAAGTTACGGAATTTTTACAAGAATATAGAATAACATCGTGCTAAATAATTGATAAACAAACTTTTAAACAAGCCAACCCATTACTTGCTTTCTCACATTTAGCCAAAAAAGGAAAGAGGCAGCTGACGATCTATCAACCAATTCAGAAAGCATTATTAAATTCTGTTCAAAGGTGCGGGTGTCTTGTTGACTTATATTTTGGTCATTTAAATCATGAAATGCCATCGACCAGCTATCAAAACTTCTTTTTTTAATCTCCCCTTCATGTAATATTACTACATCCCTATGTCTATCATCAAGGGAAATTTTTGCTAAGAGTCTATGAATATCTTTTTTGTTCCCTTCCAATATTTGTACAAATGTGGTTTTATGGAATACTAAACAACCAGTAATAGCCAATTTTTTGTTGGTGGATTCTGCGGTTTTCAAAATATCCAGGATGGCATATTTATCTGTGTTTTTATTGGCTTTGGAGGAGTAAACAAGTTCGTACATAAAAAACGTAAGGAATAGGGCGGCCAAAACTACAATTATATATTTATTTTCGGGCTAGAACTATTTGTTAATAGTCATTTTTTTAAATAGGAATTTCCCGTAGGCCTCAAATGAAATTGAAATACATTGCCACTTACTTTTTATACGATTAAAACAGGTTTAAGATTGTTCTGTTTTTAGGTTTTAATTTTTGGTGAAATATTTTTTCATGGGTTGAAAATAATGCTCATCCCACCCCTTGATGTAATGCTCCCCACTCTCGGGAACCTTAGAATGGATTAGTGTGAGTTCTGTACTATCTCCCTTTTCTACCAGGAGCACTTCAACCTGTGAATCTTCTTCGTGGGATTCAAATTGTGAAGTCCTCCAAGATTGCACAATCCTTTTGTCTTGTTCTAAAACAAGATTTTCACCTTGGATATAGCCATTCCATGCCGTAAAAGAGCCTCCTATTTTGTTTGAGGCTGTGGCTTTACCACCAGTCATTTTGGTGTGTCCCTCACTGCTGATCCATGCATTGTAAATATCCTTCGCTTGGGCATTTAAGGTTGTCTTGAGTGTAAATTCCATAGTATTCTAATTTTAGAATAAAGTCTTTTACGTTAATAGAGACTAATTCTTAACACGTCTATCCATCTAAATTTAATGAATTTAAGGACAAGGACTAATCGGTATCGGGTTTAAATTAATGATGAAATAGTAGTGTTTTAACTAAAAAAGTGGTCTCCACCACAAGTAAGGACCACTTCACAACAATAATTACGAAAAACACTAGAAGAGAATTACCTTAGTTGTGTAGATAAGTAATAAAATTTTCATTTTCATATAGTGTTCTCGTAAAAAGGGCTTCGTCTTAAAAAGATGAAGCCTTTTTTTATGCGATAACAAGGTGTAGCTTAGTCTTCAATAAAACCTTCAATAATTGGAGTTGCCCTAGCCTTATCGGATTCCAAAATAAAAAGTCTAACTCCCGTATAAGAACCTCCACCAAAACCGGAGACGCGGGCCGATTCATTTTCGTTCTTCACTAAGGCGCCTATTCCCTCTTCCTCCAACAATCCTTTCAAAAGGATAACATCTACCTCACTGCCGGTAAAGACACTTACATATTTATTTTTTTCTTCCATGGGAATCTATTTATTCAGCGATTATGGTTTCTGCATTATACATAAAGGAGTCTTGCATTTTTTCCAGACGATTGTCAAATTTGGTCCCGAACATGATGTATTGGCATTTTTCGATACTTTCCGGAATACGGATTACGTCCGAATAGTCACTTGCCTTTACCAAAAATTCTGAATCTTCTACCATAAACAATTTCAATTGCCCTAGGTGTATCCCATTGAGATAAAAAATACGACTTAATCTTTTGGGCGTGGCGATTACAATATCGGTTCCCAAATAAATTTCTTCCCTTTGCAATTCAATATTGTGTTCCTCGTAGGCACAATACACCCTTAAGTCAGTTCCATAGGTATAACCTTTAAATTTCTCAGCAAGATCCAATGCCGATTGCTTGTCTTTCACATAAATCAATGCCCTTGGAGAATCTTCAAAGGCAGCTGCTCCGAGTTTCTGAATCGTAGCTATGATCATGGCCGTTGTTTTTCCAGCTCCTTTAGGGGCTATGGCAAATAGGCTGCTCCCTCCCTTAACTTTTGAAATCACCTCTTTTTGAAAAGGCGTTGGGGCCGTAATACCCTTACGTACAATATTTTCTTTTAAGATGGGATGAATTTTTTTAAATGACATAACTATTAGGGACTATAAATTTTTAATTGTACTAGGTTAAAAGCGCTTTTGAATTCATATAGATATCCATATTTCGCATTCCTGCCACAAAATGGAGCCGATTCACAACATTAATTTCATGTAGGCTTCAAATGTATATACTTTAGTAGTATACAAAAACAGAATAAGAATTTTCATTTTCATATAGTGTTCTCGTAAAAGGGCTTTATCTTCTCAGATAAGGTCCTTTTTTAATTTAATATCTTCAATGTAATCTCCTATGGAATCCATTTGTTCTTGCCAAAATTGGGCTTGCGTTTTTCAAGAAATGCATTTCTACCTTCTTTGGCTTCCTCTGTCATATAGGCCAATCGGGTAGCCTCTCCCGCAAATACCTGCTGCCCCACCATACCGTCATCGGTTAGGTTCATTGCAAATTTCAACATTTTGATAGATGTTGGTGATTTCGCCAGAATTTCCTGTGCCCATTCAAATGCGGTATCTTCCAGTTCCTCATGGGGAATAACGGCATTGACCATCCCCATTTCATAGGCAGCCTGGGCGGTATAATTTCTTCCCAAAAAGAATATTTCCCTGGCCTTTTTTTGTCCCACCATTTTTGCCAAATATGCGGACCCATATCCGCCATCAAAACTGGTGACATCGGCATCGGTTTGTTTAAAAATAGCGTGTTCCTTGCTGGCAAGGGTAAGATCACAGACAACATGAAGACTGTGTCCGCCACCTACAGCCCAGCCTGGGACCACAGCAATTACAGCCTTGGGCATAAAACGGATCAATCGTTGTACTTCCAAGATATTTAAGCGATGCATACCGTCTTCCCCAACATAACCTTGATGCCCCCTAGCCTTTTGGTCACCTCCACTGCAAAAGGAATAGACTCCATCTTTGGTTGAAGGTCCTTCCGCAGAAAGCAATACAACGCCAATGGAGGTATCTTCTTGTGCATCATAAAAGGCTTCATACAATTCTTTGGTGGTTTTAGGTCTAAAGGCGTTCCTTACATTGGGACGGTTGAAGGCAATACGTGCCACTCCATCACATTTTTTATAGGTGATATCTTCAAATTCCTTGACTACTTTCCAATTGATCTTATTCATGATTCGTGATTATAAACATTTTCAAAATACAAAAATAACGCTTCTAGTTGCGATATGGGATGAATAGGGCTACTGATTTTTAGCCTCTATCCACTTGGCCATGTATTTGGTGCTGGCCATTGAATGGTGCATCAACATAGACCCTATAAAATTACATGCCCTGTGCTCCTTTAGACTCTTTAGGGTTTCATTTATCCGACTCAAAAGAATCTCTTCCAATTTGATCCTGTCATATACTTGATTGATAATAGCCACTCCATTGGTTTGGCATTTAGTCCAAAGCTCTTCGTCTGTATACAATGTGATGGCATTTTCGGCAAGAGCTTCGGCATCGTTGGAGACCTTACCGCTCCAAGGAAGACGGGCATGCATCCCTTCAGCCCCAACGTCAGTGGTTACACTAGGGGTTCCACATATCATGGAATCTACCAGTTTTCCTTTTATTCCAGCTCCAAATCGCAATGGTGCCAAACTTACCCTAGCTAGTCCAAGGACTTCCTTCGCATCGTTTGCCCTGCCTAAAACCAAAAACCCTTCTTTGGGTTGATGCATTTGCAAGATGCTCTGCGGTAGGTAGGCCCCATAAATTTTAAGATTTACATTGGGTAATTGTTTCCGAACCAAGGGCCATATTTCATTTTTTAACCAACGAACGGCATCTGGATTGGGGGCATGCTTGCCATTTCCTATACAAACAAAATCTTCTCTGTCTTCAAAGGGCATCCACTGCATTTTATCACTTTCATCTATGGAACCCAGCATAAATGGTAGCTGCAGCAACAGCTTCTCATCTATTTTTATTTCTTTCAGCAAGAGGTCCATTTCATAGCTTGAAATGATAAAGGAAAGATCACATCTGTAGATGCTTGCAATTTCCCTTTTGGTGATATCGGCCTGTTTCCAATCTGTAATTGAGGCGGTTGTTTTATTCTTTTGGCTTTCCAAGCGAACGGACCTTAGGGAATGTAAATCTTCAGTATCCAGAATCCGTATGGCATTGGGAGTATTTTTGGCAACGCGCCACCCAAATTGCTCTTCAGTAAGGAAGCGGTCAAAAAGCACTATATCCGGATTTAATTCCTGTAAGAACAAATCAAATCCAGAGTCGTTCAACAGTATGTTTTTCTGGAAAACACCTAGAGCTTCCAAATCCATAGAAAATTCAGAGGCTTGGGCTGTTGATGCAAAGGTGATCTGATAGTTGTTGCCTTTGAAAAAATGTACCAATTGAAGCATTCTAGATCCCGCCGCGGTAGAATTTGGTTCGGGCCAAACAAAACCGATGATCAATATTTTTTTTGGGGCCAAAATAGCGGTCATGGGTTACATTTTCGAAGCGAATTTCTTGGAGATTCTAGAACGAAGCTTCCGCTCATAATCTTCCTCCAACCACTCTTTATAATTTTTAGTATTGTTCATGATGCAATAGGAATATAGTCGTACCCTATAGGATATCTCCTCCTTTAGCTGTTTGGCCAATATCCGTGCATCAAAAATATCCTCACTATTTTCCACACAAATTTGGGCGTGTTGTTCTATACTCCTCTCCAATACAGTCTTGGATTTCAGGCCTTGGGCAAAAACCTTCTTGTATTCTTCTTTTACATCAAAGTCGAGCGTGGCAGAATTAGAAAATTTATCTTTTAATTCTTGTGGCATCTCATAGACAAAGTCGCGCTCAATATCTTCATCATTTCTAATATTCTCCAGGAAAAAATCTGGGAAATGAAAGATCTCCTTCCAGTCCATTGGGGCATCCCACATACCAAACCTAGCCACATTGTTCCCTAGATCAATAACAGTAAACTCCTCCTTATTAGGCAATACCCTTGATCCCCTACCTATCATTTGGAAATAGAGGGTCAGGGATTTGGTGGCCCTGTTAAGTATAATGGTTTCAACACTGGGCTCATCAAATCCAGTGGTCAAAATACTGACCGATGTCAATATGGCGTCTGGGGTATTGGAAAACCATTTTAAGATCTCCTTCCGCTCAGAGGCGGTATTCTTATTGTCTAGATGACGTATCTTATAACCTGCCTTTTTAAAGGTCTCATATACATATTTTGAGGTATTGATCCCGTTATTGAATATCAATGTCTTTGTACCCTTGGCGATCTCTTCGTAAGACTCTAAAAGTTTGCTCTGCATACTTAAATTACCGTAAAGCTCGTCGGAAGATTTTACGGTATAGTCCCCATGGATACCTAATTTCAAGGTTTTAAGGCTCACATCCCGGTTATACATATTGGCCCGGGCCAAAAACTTTTTATCGATCAGATTACTGATCGACTCTCCCATGATCAATTTTTGGTAATTGTCCTTCATGGGTAGTTTAATATTGGAACTCAAAGGAGTTGCTGTTACCCCAAGGATCGTAGAATGCTTAAAGTATTTGAACAGTTTTCTAAATGAATTGTAATGTGCCTCATCAATAATTACAAGACCAATGTTCTTTATCTCAACCTTTTCCTCTTGAAGTCGATTGTTCAAAGTCTCCACCATGGCCACAAAGCACATATACTCATCCTGGTCAATAAGTTCCTTCACATCGCTATTGATGATTTTGTTTTTTACTCCAAAACCCTTCAGCATTTTAGACGTTTGGGAACTTAGCTCTATACGGTGGGTCAAAACCACCACTTTTTTTTGTGTTTCCCTTATGTATCTTTTCGCGATTTCTGAAAAAACCACTGTCTTGCCTCCTCCAGTGGGTAATTGGTACAACAGATTGGACCCGTTGGGAGATTCTTCCAACTGCTTAAAAATGGTGTTCAGATCCTCTAGTTGATAATCATATAGGGTCTTTTCCGCTTGTTCTTTTTTAATCTCCAATAGGTTTCAATGGTTTTTGGGTGTTAACTTTTTGATGTTAAGGGAACCTTTCAAAATTAGCAGTTTTTTGCCCTTTAAAGAAATTTAAATTGGTGAAATATAAAAATTTAGTATCCTTTGAAGACAGAAACTACATTCATCAACTGCTCCCCATTGACCATTCTTTCATAATTTTCCAAAATTTGTGGAACAATCGATTTTGGAGAAGAAAGACTAGCAATGTGGGGGGTAATATGGATATTGGGATGCCCCCAAAATGGATGGTCTGGCGGCAATGGCTCTTGGGAAAATACATCCAGGCTTGCACCCGATAAATGTCCGCTATCAACCATGTTGAGAAGGTCTTTTTCCACTAAGTGCCCACCTCTGGCCACATTGATAACATAGGCATCTTTAGGTAAATTCTTGAACAATTCCTTATCCAAAATGTTTTTGGTATCCTCTGTCAATGGTAGCAAACAGACCAAAATGGAGGTACTGGATAAAAATTGTGAAAGCTCCTTTTTGCCCAAAAAGGTATGGATCCCCTCTTTACGGGAATTGGCCCAACCCTGCACTTGAAACCCTATATGTTGAAGGTCTTTGGCAAGGGTTCTCCCCAATTGGCCCAAGCCCATGATACCAATGGTAACATCTTTCTTTCTTAAGTACTCTTTTCTATTCCAACTCTTTTGGAGCTTTTGCTGTGCATAGAATGACAGGTTTTTTAAATGTGAATAGATGCAAGCAATTACGAACTCGGACATGTCACTGGCCAACATAGGGTCTACCACTCTGGTGATCGTAATTTTCTCAAAAATATCAGTATCATCCATAATGAAATCAACTCCTGCTCCCATAGATGCCACACATTTTAAGTTGGGGTACTCTTTTAAGGAACCCTTTGGATGCTGCCAAACCAACGCCATGGTAATATCTTCTCTTGGATGTTCTTCCCCAAATTCATAAATGGGAATATTTTTGGATTTGCTCAGCAGGATATCTTTCCAATGGGAAGCTTTTCCGTCCTGTCTTATAATTACAATTGCCATATGTTAATCTATTATATCCAATGCCCTGGAAAATTCCTCTTCATTGGGCCATTTTTGAATTTGTGTGGTTTCAAATATTTTAACGATCCGCTCTTTGAAATCTGTCAATAGACCATTTATTGAGATGTACTGGACTACTTCTGTAAAAGAGTTGAGCATACTTTTAAAAAATGCATCCGGAACATTTTTGTCAGCGGAAAAAGCTTGGGCTATTTCCAAATTGTACAACATAACATCGGCAACCAATTGTGGCTCTACCCCTAATTTTACAAAGTGCTTGATAAATTTCTGAGCGACGGATCTTCTCGCCTTAGGACGTTTGCGTTTTATGGGAAAATATTCATTGGATATTTTCACCTTTGCTTCCTGCACCATTTTGTCCTCTTTGGGATTAAAGACAAAATCATAATATTCCTTTACCACGGGAAACCTTTCATAAAGATCCATTAGTTGATCTGCTAATTCCTCTTGCCGTAGTTCTGCAAGGTATTTTTTTAGGGCCCTTTTGCTCATAGTACAATAATACCGACAATTGTTCCCTCAAAATTAGTATTTGATACAATAATCCAAACATATTTTAGGGAAATTTCACCAAAACCTTAAATTTTTCATAAAAAAAGGCATTAAATGACAATGTTTTTTGGATTATCCATAAAAATAATGTATCCTATAGCCTTGTAAACTTTCTAAATCAAAAATCCATATATGAGGCAACTAAAGATCATCAAGCAGGTAACAAACAGGGAATCAAAATCATTGGACAAGTACTTGCAAGATATCAGTAAGATTGATATGATTACCGCAAATGAAGAAGTGGAGCTGGCCCAGAAAATAAGAGAAGGTGATCAATTGGCCTTGAACAAATTAACTACTGCAAATTTAAGATTTGTTGTTTCCGTTGCTAAACAATATCAAAATCAAGGGTTAAAATTACCAGATTTGATCAACGAGGGGAATGTAGGCCTGGTAAAGGCAGCCAAACGTTTTGATGAGACGAGGGGATTTAAATTTATTTCCTATGCGGTTTGGTGGATCAGACAATCTATTTTACAAGCCTTAGCCGAACAGTCTAGAATTGTACGATTGCCTTTAAATAAGATCGGGTCCATAAACAAGATTAAAAAGGCCTTTTCCTACTTGGAACAAGCTCATGAGCGACCGCCTTCTGCCGAAGAAATAGCCAAGGAATTGGATCTTTCCGTAAGCGAAGTAAAGCAGTCGATGAAAAACTCCGGGAGGCACGTAAGTATGGATGCTCCTCTGATTGAAGGCGAAAATTCCAATTTATATGATGTACTTCGTTCGGGAGAATCCCCTAACCCAGATAAAAAGTTATTGCTGCAATCCCTGAACACAGAAATTAATAGGGCTTTGGAAACTCTTTCCCAAAGAGAAGCAGATGTTGTAAAACTGTACTACGGGATTGGAGACCAACATTCCATGACCTTGGCCGAAATAGGACAGACTTTTGATCTGACCAGGGAAAGAGTAAGACAAATACGGGAAAAGGCCATTAGAAAGCTCAGACACAACTCAAGGAGCAAGATTCTAAAGACGTATTTGGGATAACAATTGCCCTTTGTGATTTGTATAATAAAAAAAGAGCACCTTATGGGGTGCTCCTTTTTTTAGTGGTTCTTATTGCACTATGAATAATTCAACTTATTAATATTAAAGTTGACCAAGATTTCGTTTAAATCTTGCATAAAGCTCAAATAAGCTGCGTTGTCTTGATTTTGGTTTGCCATAATTTGGGGTTTTAAAAATGATGTTATTAGCCTATAAATAGTCTAGCTCCACCAATTCGTTTAAACTTAAAATTTCATTTAAATCTTTAAGGAAGATTAAGTATTCCTCTCCGTAGGTGTCGTATAACATAATTAAATTTGGGTTTTAATTAATTTAAAATTTGGGGCTTTAAATCTATGTAGTAAACTTATTTAATTACTACAAACAAAAAAACATTTTGTGGTGAAGGTGCTTTTTTTTGTTGTCAAAACAAGCTCCTTTATGGGCTAACCCAATTGTTTAGAACATAAATCTGTAATTGATTCCTGCTGAAACCGACCATACAAAACGCTCAGAATCAAAGACTAGCTCTTGTCTTAATGCTCCGGCTTTGAGTTTCCACAGGTTCTGCAAATTCTTTGAGGGGAATTGATAGACCAAATTCAATCGTTGGGATTCTAAGTATAGTACCGTTTCTGAAATCAATTGGTTATTGATGTTCAATTGGGTTAATTCCGGAAGAAACCCATAACTGATGACCCCCCCGAGATAATTTTTAGACGTCTTTAAATACTTTCGTACATCCAACGACCCAGAAAAACTTGGAGACGCATTGGGCACTGGGGTAACATAGGGTCTAAATGAATAATAGTAGTTTCCTTTGTACATCCCAAATGAACCTGTGAAAACCGTTGCGGAAGAATTTTCAAAATCATAATATTTCCCGCCTATAGATGCTTCCAAGGCGTTAGGTAGCTTTACGAAAACCTCCCCTCCTATTAAATTCTTGGGAAAGATCTCCGCTTTGGAAAAGGAATAGGTTAAATGGGTATAGATGTTTTTTGTGACCTTAGGGTAGATATCTATCCCGTATTGGATACCATTCACACCAAATCTGTGTCCATAATTGATATTGGTCGAAATACTTCCTAAGTTAGTAACTCTTTTATAGTCTACACTTACCGCTGCCATTGGATCGTATACGATATCGAAGACCTCGGCAGTTGTAGAGATGCCAATACTGTTCACATTGACCCGATCTTTTAGTTTCCTGTAGAATGTTTTGGCCGCTGTATCCCCTTCAAACATCTTTAAATGAACCTTCAACCAATCTAAAGCAGAATGTACCTCTCCGATAGAATTGATCGCCCTAGCCTTTAATAAAGATAGGTCTTGGTCCAGTTTTAGATATCTTAAGGCTTTGTTGGAAAGGCCGAGTGCCAAATAGTAGTTTTCGGCATATAATTCATTGTTTATAGCCCCTATCCATGCATCCTTTATCATTTTGTCATGAGAAAGCACTTTATTGAATTCGCTTCTGGCATTTTCATATTGTTTGTCCCAGCTAAACGTCTTTGCCAATAAAACCCTGGCGTCGTGAAAGTTTGGATGTGCTGTCAGTATACTTTTCAAGGTATCCCTAGCTTCGCTTCTATCTCCTTTAAATGCAAGATTTTGGGCATTGGAAAACGAAGCATCTGGCGACTTTTTTACAAGTGTTTCTTGTGAATTTCCCAAAAAGGATATTAACAGAAATAAAAATAGGATATGATGTTTGGCTAAATTCATTTGATGGCGACCTGATCTAGATAAGCTTTAATTTTAGTATAATCAAAATATACTTCATTGGGATTTTCCAGGGTCTCCTGTTTCATGTTTTCCATGGCCCGTGTCATTTTCTTTATCACATCTGGAGATTTGATGTTATGCTTTCTTAATGGATCGATCAATAATAATGCTTCTTGGTTTTTATCGGACCAGAAATATACGTCTAATAAGGCCGAATACCCATCAGAATAGGTGGGATATTTTCTAATGACCTCCTTTAGGATTGCAATACTCTCCCCGTATGCTTCATTCCATGCATTTACCCTGCCCAATAGAATTTCGGTATCTGCGTGACCCGGAATTTTAGTTAAGATGTACCTACTGAGCAGCATCGCTCTATCCCGCTCATTATTTAAAGCCAAATCTCTGGCCGTTGAATAAGCATTATCAAAATCGGCGCCGCTAAAAACACTGTTCACCCATATCTGTTCCTGTTTGGAAAACTCATTCTTGGGTTTTTTGAAAAGTGCCAGATAAGTTGGGATAATTTTGTTCTTATTGTTTAGATAGCTATTGATGGCTTTGGTATTTCTAAACCCATCCCTTGTTTTACGAACAATTTGTTCGTCATTCTCTTTCTTTAGCACCATATCGGTACCTAGTTTATATACTGAATTTCTTGAAATAAAATGATCCCCTTGTATATATTCCCTGATATTGTTCTTTTCTCTGAGAAATAGTATTTTCTTCTCCTTATCGTACATACTGTTGTTTACCAGACCAGATCCCAACCAAGCAGTTTCCGATGGTAGGTCCAGTTTATATTTTTCTGACAGCAAGGCAAGGATACTTGGAGCCAAATCTGCATGGGAGGAGAGGGAATTGAATTGTTTGGGATGTTTGAGCAAGGGACTATAGATGAGAAGTGGAACCCTATAACGATCCAGATTATTCTCATGGGGCAGATCGGAAAGGTTATGTGTTCCTGTAATTATGAAGATCGTGTTTTTGAATGTCCTTTTTTTCTTGTAGTTTTTAAAAAAAAGCTCAATACTTTGATCCGTATAGTAAAGGCCTGCGAAAATCTCCTTATTATTTTCAACAATTTTATGTGATTTTGAACCTAGGGCTACTTTTTCTAGGATCCTATCTACTTTATCTTCGTAATAGGAAAGATTAGGGATCAGTGACGGATTTTTAGTGCTTAAAGTTTGTATTACATCAAATCTGGCACGGGGGTATTCTATGAAATCTGTGTTATATTTCTTGAAAAGCTCCCTATCTGGATATCCTAAAGAAACTCCGGCTGCATCCTCTTTTTGAAGTTCGTAGGTGTCATCAAAATTCTTTCGGTCCAAAATATAGTCCACCCGTTCTTCATAAAGGAATCTATCCAGAAAATTGATACTGCTATTTCCTCCATAATTAAAAGATGTATAATAACCATTGGCCTTTAGAATACTGTAAAGGGTATTGCGTTCGGGAGATATCTTAGTATTGGTAAAACCTTTTTTTCCGAAAGGCAAGGAACCTATGATGCTGGGTAAAACTTCGGAACTTTGACCTACATTGCTCACATAGTTGGACCAAAAGAGTGAACTGTCCTTTAAGGATTCTAGATAAGGGGTAAAACCTTTATAATTGGGGTCCTTGCCCAAAAAGTCCGATCCTAGGCCATCCAAGATTAGGATAACGATATTCGGTTTCTCTGCTCTAAAGTCAAAATACACCCCTAACCGGTCATCAATTTTTGTGGGTTGAAGAAGAGGGAATTCTACCTTTCCATCATATTTATTCAGATCCAACCATTCTTCGGCAAGACTGACTGTTAAATGTTGCGTTTTATTTTCATTGATAGGCTTCTTTTCGGAAGCGAGTGCCGCTAAGAACAAACTAAAAAACACAATGGTCAAGGGATACATTTTACTAATGATACGATGCGCCTTGGCCGTAATCTTATAGAACAGAAAAAATAAGGACAACATACTGATTATGGCCATTAATACTATGGTACTGATCTTCCAGATGTTCACCCCATCCCATGAAAGACTTAATATGTTTACCTCTAAGATCTCATAATTGGCAAGATAATATTCTGTCAACAAAACCTCCGTTAACAATCCTATGACCAAAATGATAGAGGTTACCACAAAACCAAAATTTGGCTTTCGTGATTCCAGAAAATTAAAACCAAAAACCAGTATTAACCCTACCAAAGAGGCATAGCCTAGGTGGTGGAACAATTGCAATAAAAGGCTCTTGCCTACAAACACATCCAACACTCCACTGAGATATAAACGGATAAATTGGTAACAGGAAATAACCACAAGACAGCCAAAGAAAGCAATGACCAATCGGGTATATTCCCTTAGGGTCTTTCTGGTGACATGTTTGGTTATTTTTTCTTCTACCTGCATGAATCTTAAGCCTTACTAAATCCTTTACGTGTTATAACTCCCCAACCGGATTTGATGTTAAACAATTTCTTGTAATTACCCCTGACCGAGGAAAATACCACGATGGGATGAAATATTACTGGTTCCAAAATGGCGAAAAGCATTAGTGTCAATATATCCTTTGTTTTGGTGTACTGGTTATAGGAATAGACATCCCATAATATGGCGTAAAATGAGTACATTATCGAATAGGCATAAATTGACAAGGTAATTGCCACAAAAAAGCTCCAGTTTAGAATCCCAAGATAATAGAATAGTAAAATGGAAAAGAAACCAAAGAATTCTAAAATGGGAGCCAACCATTCGTAAAAAAACCAATAAGGGTAACTGATCATTCCCAATTTCCCATATTTTGGGTTAAAGAACATATCCTTATGCTTTTGTAGGGTTTCCAAGTTTCCCCTGGACCATCTGTCCCTTTGGTTCACCAAAATCTTCAAACTCTCTGGCACCTCTGTCCAGCATAGGGGATCTGGGATATACTCAATGGTATAAGGTTCGTCCCTATCGTGCATATACCTGCGCATTTTAAAGACAATTTCCATGTCCTCCCCTACTGTTTTGGTATCGTATCCTCCCACGGCCAATGCAATTTCCCTATCAAAAAAACCAAAGGCCCCTGATATGATCAAAAGACTATCTATTCGTCCCCAGGCCATTCTGCCTAGCAAAAAGGAGCGGGTATACTCCAGTAGTTGAAATTTCGCCAGCCAATTTTTGGGTAATCGAATTTCCTCTAACATCCCACCAGCAATTTTACAGGAATTGGCAACTCTAATTACCCCACCAACAGCTATAACCCTTTTTTGTGAGCGTTGGTAAAACGATTTTACCACATGTAGCAGGGATTCGGGCATTAAAAGACAATCCACATCTATACAACCTACATATTGGTTTTCTGATAGGTGCATACCAGTGTTTAAGGCATCAGACTTACCGCCGTTCTCTTTGTCGATAACGGTAAGTTTGGAGAAAGAAAGTTGTTTGGATTTATATATTCCACGAATCGGTTTTGATTGCCAATTTGGATCTATTTTTTTATCAATTTTAACAAGGTCATAGGCCACAATCATTTTTTCCAAAGTATCATCCTTACTCCCGTCATTGACCACCATTACCTCGTAATTTACATACCGTAATGAGAGTAGGGACCGTATATTCTCAACAATGGTTAGTCCCTCGTTATAGGCAGGCGCAATAATGGTAATACTGGGTGCCATTGGAGAGGCCATTATTTTGGATAGATCCCCAAAACTATTTTTATGTTTGTAATGAAGGGAATTACGTGTGGAAAGGTATCCCATAAAGGTGAACATGATAAATAGCACCACTGTAAACACCAAAAAAACGATGTTTATATAATCCAGGATGATATTTAGAAGTCCACTATCCATTAAAGAGGTCCTTTATTTTTGATGGTAAGGAAAGTATCTGATCCAGAAAGGAAACACTTGCCGCAGCCCCATTATTCTTAGATTCTTCATGCTTTTGATTTGGTCCTATTTGTTCCCTCATCGAACCCAAATCAAAGTCCGCGTCCAATAAATCTGAAGCTTTGGAAGGACTAATCTCAAGGTCATCCAATAAAAAACAAAAATCCAGAGGCATTTTGCCTTTGGTATTTTGAAAATTTTCAACGGAATAATTATTTTCAATTCGTTCTATTGGAATTTCTTCATCCAAGGATATGATTCCGATTTGACTAACGGGTTCATCTGATTCTTTAAGGAGCTTATCTTTGCTATCTTCTTTATTTAGTGAAGATTCTCCTCTTTTTTCCTCTATATCAGCTGGAACAAACTTTAGTTGTTCCTCCAATAATACGATGGTCTGTTCTATTTTTTTCTTGAGAATCGGATTTTGGGTAGTCAATAAGGTCTTTAAGAAGATATATTCCTTGGTATCCCCTATTTCTCCTATTTGATCCAATAACACTAATTTGGTTTCCATATCTGCATTTTTAAAAAGAGGCTTAAAGATGCATCTGTCCCTTATCTTTTCAATTTCTAGGACAGCTCCCTCTTCTTCAGAAAACCAATAGTTTTGATCCGAAATACCGTTTAATATTTTAAGAGCTTTATCCCTGATTCCTATACTATCTTCATTTACTACAATTTGTTTTAAAATTGGAATCTCCCTTTCATCTCCCACATCAAAGATGGTATCCAACAATATATTTTTATCGCAATCGTCCTTTATGGAGAAAATATCCTCATAAAAGTGGTCATTAGGTGCGGTCCTATCCTTATTTAAACGAAGACCGTTAAAATCTGGCTTTGACTTAACTATGGGCTCTTCCTTTTCAAATTCAACAAAATCTTCCAAATCAGGGATGTCTTTTAAAAACTGATCAAGGGATGTTAGATCCAATGAATATAGTATTTCATCAGAAATCACTTCTAAATTCTTTAAATCCTCCATGCTTAGGGAGAAGGATTCTTTCACTGGTTTTTCTTTTTTCTCTTCCTTCATGGGTTGGTCTGTG
The DNA here is from genome assembly GCF_001430825.1 of Sediminicola sp. YIK13. Classification (GTDB taxonomy): domain Bacteria; phylum Bacteroidota; class Bacteroidia; order Flavobacteriales; family Flavobacteriaceae; genus Sediminicola. Next base: position 979,870 of record NZ_CP010535.1, read on the forward strand.
TTATTGGTTTGGGTTTCTTCTTTATAATCTTTGTTTTCCAATGATGTCTCAGGGGATTTTTCTGAAGCAATTTTTGGAATTTCAAATTCTGTCGTATGCTCTACTGTTCTTGGATCTTCTGCTGGCAGGTCTGCAGGAATATCCGTTTCAAGTTCATGGAAATCTGATACTTTTGAATGTTCTTCCTCTAAATTTTTGCTTTCCAATGATGTATCAGGTACACTTTCTGTTTCAACTTTTGGAATTTCAACATCCATATTTGATTCTACCAATACAATATCTTCTGGAGTCAGATCTTCAGAAATATCCATTTCAATTGAATCCAATACAGGCCCATTCTGATCATCTTCTTCAAGAGGAGTGTTTTCCTCATCCTTGGACACAGGGGACTCTGAGGTCATTGATTCCGAAGCATCGGAAGTGTCTTCCAGGTCTTCCAAAGTCATATTAGAATCAGGAGCCAAAGTAAGGATAGCACTTAAAGCTTTACTTTTTACAACAAAATTAAACGACTTATTTTCAACATTTTGCAAAAATTCAATATCATTTTCGCTACCCAATTCAGAAATGGTATCAAGGATCAAGATCTTGCTGTTCACATTACTCTTCCAAAAAACCATTTTAAGTGTTCCCAAGGCTTCCACGACCCCGAATTTTTGGATACAACTGATTGTTTCTTCTTTGATTTGTTTGTTTTTGTGGCGTACCAATTGAATCAATAGGGCATTTGCATCGTTTTGATCATAATGCTTTAAAAGGCGTAATGCAAAAAGGACTACAGCCTTGTTGTTGGAGGTCAACCATCTTTTAAATCTAGGTGGCTGAAAGTTTTCCTTCTGTCTAAGGATATCCATTAGTTTTAACTGTTGCCATTCCGATATTTGATAACGGGTGGTATCCAGAAAATGTGAAATACCTTTTTCTTCTAGGGACACCGCTGCCAATTCAGCCTGTTTGCGTACTGTTCCCCTTTTATCATTGATGAATTTTGCCACAAATCCGTAAGATTCCGTAACGCTCATTCGTGTAAGCTCCATAATTCCCTGGGAAACTACCTGCCAACGGTAGCTTCTGAGCTTATCAAATGCTTTAATATGAAGTCCTAAATCCTTAAACAGCTTGTAAAGGCGTTCCAAGGTTTCTCCCGATAGATCTTTTTGTAGGTCGATAAGGATATCCGATAATATCTGATGGTTGAATTCGTCTTTGATAAGATCCCTGATCTCAATCTTGAGGGTAATATAATTCTTGTGGTCTTCGTCATTGGCACTATTAGCGTCGTAAAAAAGAAACTCGCTTATCATAGGAGAAAGTTGTCTCTTACGGTCTGAAATCAGTTTGGTTTTAGAGTTAAATTTGTTTCTAAAAAAGAAAATAACACCAAAATAAACCACTGCCAACACGGAAAACAAGAGCGTCAAATCCCACAAGAGATCCGTATGGATCTTTGGAATATTTAACAGCGCATAGCTATGTTTGGTGAGAAGGTTCATTAACGTATCAGGCTTTTCTTAATTCTCTGGCAACCCTTACCAATAATTCTGTTGGACTTACTGGCTTTGAAATAAAATCGTTGGCACCTAGCTCAAAAGCACTTAATACGTTCTCCTCATTACCTGCTGAAGAAATGATAATAATTGGCAAAGACAGGCCCATCTGGTTCCTGACGAAATCAATTAGTTCCAACCCAGATAAATAGGGCATCATGATATCGCTGACGATTATATCAGGAATACTTTCTTGGAGTTTCTCCTTCACTTGCTTTCCATCATTGGCCCTTATCACTACATAACCGGCCTTTTCAAGTCGAAATGTCAATAAGGAGGCTAGTAATTCGTCATCTTCTGCCAGTAAAATTTTTTTCTTGTCCATTTGGGGGGAATGGTTGAGGGTTTATTTTAAATTTTTCATCTCTATTTCAATTTCATTTATAACTACTGGATACTCTTCCAGAAAACAGTTATACAAAAATTCGAGGTGTTTTTGGTCCTTATCTGTTATACACGTTTTGTGTATTTGAACAACGATGGCATGTAAACTGTAGGTCTGCATCATAGCTAGACCCGATTTCATTTTATGTGCCGCAAATTGAATGCTTTCATAATCTTCCACCGCTAGGTGATGTTTTACATTACCGATAAATTCTAGGGCATTTTGCTTGTAAAGGGTTACCAATTCCTCCAAAAGATCCACTTCGCCCATACAATCCTCTAAAATGAGTTTGAGATTTATTTTAGGCGCTTCCTCCTCCATTCTTAATCTCGGTTGGGTCGCCAACTTGGAGTCATTCTTGTCAATTATCTTCATATCTGCCCTGTTCGAGGTTAATTTCAACAATAGCTCATCTGGACTGTATGGCTTCAGGATGTAGTCATTGATCCCATTATTCTGGCATTGTTCCTTGTCCTTTATAGAAAAATCGGCCGTAAGGGCAATAATCGGGATTTGACTCACATAGGCGTTCTTACTACTCCTGATTCTACGAGTCACTTCAAACCCATCCATAACCGGCATTCTAAGATCCATAAAAACCAAATCTATCTTATTGTTTTCAAGAATATTTAGACCATACTGGGCATTGTCCGTAATATGTACCAAACACCCCCAACTTTTTAATCTTTTTTCGATGAGTTTCTGATTGAGAAGGTTGTCCTCAAATACAAGAATCTGCATGCCTTTTACAAGGTCTTTTCTATTATTAATGTTTGCTTTGTGCTGATCGTCCTTTTCTTTTGGCATTTTGACACCAATGATGAAGGGAAGCTCAAAATTAAAAGTTGTTCCAACTCCTAAAGCACTAGTAACGCTTATATTACCATTTAAGTTCTCTATTATTTGTTTAACAATATTAAGCCCTAATCCAGAACCACCGTACTTCTTAAATGTATCATGATCCGCTTGTCTAAAAGCATCGAAAATATGTTCGAGATGTTCTTCGGAAATACCAATGCCAGTATCGATAATTTTAAAATCCAGAAGAATGTCTTTATTGTTTTGCTTTAAGGCTTGTATCTTTAGATATATATCTCCTTTATTGACAAACTTTATGGCATTTCCAACGAGATTTAGTAGTACTTGGGAAAGTTTGGACGGGTCTCCAACCAACATTTCTGGAATTTTTGTATCCATATCCACTTCCAATTTCACCTCTTTATCCATGATAAGGGTATTGCAGAGATACATGACGTCCCTAACCAAACTGTAAAAATTAAAATTCACAGATTCAAAATGTTCTAGTCCCGCTGAAAGTTTGGAATATTCCAAAAGTTCATTGATGATATCCATGAGATTATATGAGGCTGATTGAATAGCAGATACATGTTGCTTTTGCTCCTCAGAAAGCTTGCTTTCCTGCAATAAATCAGTAAAACCAATGATTCCGTTGAGAGGTGTTCTTATTTCATGGCTAACTTTCGCAACCAAATGCTCCCCTGTATTGTTAAGGTGATTTTTAGTCGACTGGGTAGAAACCTCTTTTTTGTGGCCTAGATCCATTTCTGCCTCCTCTCCTCCATACGTTTGTGAGGAATTGGAAGTAATAGTTCCAACAAATTTATCCTCAAGACTACTTTTTAACGAATTGAAAGATTTTTTTAACTGGGAGGCCTCCTCAGTCGTCAATTTTTCAAAAGAAAGGTTGCTCAGTTTTGCTTCTAAGTCAGTTAAGTGATACGTTAGGTCTTTAGATTTCAAAGGGTATTGGTTTTGGGTTATGGTCTTAATGAATCGAGTTCTTAATTCTCAAGCCCATTACTAGCTATTGTTTTGGTTGTTTAAATTTCACCATTCTATACACTTTGGGCAATTAAATGTTATCTAGCCTTCCTTTTGTGTTGTCAAAGTGCTTTATTTGTAGGTATATAAACAATCATTATGAAGCAGTTTGTCGTATTTATTAGCATTTTATCATTGGTAGCCTGTAAGGAACAGAAAAAAGAAATGGCCGAAATTGTTTTGGAAAAAGCACAAAGAATACATGAAAAGGTAATTACCATTGACACCCATAACGATATAAATGTGGGCAATTTCACGGATAGCATTAATTACACCCAAAATTTGGATACCCAGGTAAATTTGCCAAAAATGACAGAAGGCGGATTGGATGTCTCATGGCTAATTGTGTATACCGGACAAGATTCCCTTAATGCCAAAGGATATGAGAAAGCCGCAAAAAATGCCATGGATAAATTTGAAGCCATTCACCGACTCTGTGAGGACATCGCTCCAGATAAAATTGAATTGGCTTTGACTTCTGATGATGTACGGCGCATTTCTAAGTCGGGCAAAAAAGTAGCCATGATCGGTGTAGAAAATGCATATCCCATAGGAGAGGATCTCTCAAATTTTGAAAAATACCATCACCTCGGTGCCAGATACATATCCCTTTCCCACAATGGACATAGCCAATTTTGTGATTCCAATACGGGAGAAAAGGATAGCATATGGCTATATAATGGTTTAAGTAAATTAGGCAAGAAGGCTGTGGTTGAGATGAATAGACTGGGAATAATGATTGACATCTCCCATCCGTCAAAATCTTCAATGGAGCAAATGGTTTCGCTTTCCAAAGCTCCTATTATTGCTTCACACTCATCGGCTAGGGCGCTTTGTGACCACAGTCGCAATTTGGATGATGAGCAATTATTACTGTTAAAAAAGAATGGAGGGGTCGTACAGACCGTAGCCTTCAATTCTTATCTAAACACCGAAAAACATGAAGCCAGAGCTGCATATATGAAGGGACTTTATGTAAAAATTGCTGATTCTTTGGATATTGACTGGTATGAAAGATCCCAATTTTCAGAGCTGACAGATGCTCAAAGAGCTGCGTTCATGGATAATTATCCAAAAGTTCTGAAACAGGCCAAAGTAGCGTCTTCGAAAGATAAAAATGCTCCCGAAGCAGTAAATGTTTCTGATTTCATAAACCATATCGATTATTTGGTGTATTTGATTGGAATAGATCATGTAGGGATAAGCTCCGATTTTGACGGTGGCGGTGGTATCGAAGGATGGGATGATGCTTCCGAGACCTTTAACGTGACCTTGGAGCTCGTAAAAAGAGGTTATTCTGAAGAGGAGATTGAAAAACTTTGGGGTGGAAACCTTTTAAGGGTTTTGGATGAAGTACAGTCAGTGTCAAAAAACTGGGCCGAAAATTAATTTTCGGCCGCTAGTCTATCTCTTACATATTCTATCTTGGTTTTGCCATGGGATGCCGGCTTTCCGTCGACCCCAAGGTTTACCATTATAATATTGTCAACCGTAACGATGGTCTCACGGGTCATCTTATTTCGAACCTCGCAATTTAGTGTCAAAGAGGACTTCCCGAATTTTACAACTTCGATCCCTATTTCAATAATATCACCTTTAACCGCAGTACTCATAAAATTGATTTCCGACATGTATTTGGTGACAACCTTCTTGCTTTCTAGCTGAATAATACTGTAAAGGGCAGCTTCCTCATCTATCCATGCAAGCAATCTACCTCCAAACAAGGTCTCATTCGCATTTAAATCCTCTGGTTTTACCCATTTTCTAGTATGAAATCTCATAACTCATTATTTATATCCAAAATTAGTCGACTTTATCTATAAAAAATAACATGGATTTGGATTAAGAGTCAGAATTGTGAATTTGGAATTTTAATGCCTTTGATAAATGGTTATTGGCAAAAACATACTGTTGAAATTATCATTTTATACACAACATTTTTCTTGTTAAACCCCTCGATCCCATGGTATTATCATTTTCTATTATATCCCAATATCATTGGGCTTCCATTAAACAGTCTAGGATTGTTCCTCAACAGAACGTTAATCTAAGTGGAAAGATGCACTATATAAACATCTGGATTCTTCTTAAAAACTAATTTTACCCCCATTGGACCATAGTAGCTGGCGTTAGATTTTTGTTTCTTACAACTTTTGCTTCATCGAGTGTTTTTAGATTGATATGCCACTTTTTGAATGGATGGGTATATGTACTTTTTGATTGTGGTTTCATTCCAAAATGAAGTTAGAGGTACAAGTAGCGTATTAAACACTTAGGATCATTTTATTCAATATAGCACTAGTCTGTTAAAAAATTATGAATTTCACCTTGAAAAGTGTAACAATTCTTCCAAATGACTACTAATTAGACTATAACTTAAAATCTAAATGGAAATGAAGACATTAAAAATCAGTTTAGCTGCCTTGCTTATTTCTTTTTTGGCACCGCTACAGGCCCAAACAGCTGACGATATACTAGCCAATTATTTTGAGAATATTGGCGGTTTGGAAAAAATGAAGAGTATAAAAGGCGTAAAGATGACCGCCAAAGTTAGTCAAGGTGGTATGGAGATACCTCTGGAAATTTTGCAATTGAATGATGGAAGACAAATGACCGTTATCAATTTTCAAGGTAAGGAAATCAAACAAGGCGTATTTGATGGCAACACCCTTTGGAGTCATAACTTCATGACCATGAAGGCGGAAAAAAGTGATGCCGAAGCTACCGCTAACTTTAAATTAAATTCCAATGATTTTCCTGATTCATTTATTAATTACAAAGAAAAAGGATATACCGTTGAATTAATGGGGAAGGAAACCATAGACGGTGCGGAAACATATAAAATTAAATTGGTAAAGGAACCAATTATGGTTGATGGCAAACAAGAAGAAGATGTTTCCTTTTACTTTTTTGATTCCGAAAATTTTGTACCCATAGCAGTGCAGTCTGAAGTTAAATCTGGCCCAGGTAAAGGAATGACTTCAGAGGTAACCATGAGTGACTACCAAGAAGTGGATGGTATATACTTTCCATTCTCAATGACACAGGGCGTTAAAGGACAACCTGGAAGTCCATTGACCATTGAGAGTATTGTTCTTAATCCTACTGTAGAAGATGGAGCTTTTGCTTTTCCCGATGAAATAAAAGAGGACAAATAATCTAATAACATCATAAAAAGACTCTTTTTAAAGGGTCTTTTTTGTTTAAAGCTAAATCCAAATGAAAAAAATAATATATAAACTTTTAGTTGGCGCAATCCTCCTTCCTTTTGTTGGACTTGCCCAGGAAACAAAAACCAATAATGGTAAAGAAATTTTTGGTGACATGACCGCAAGGCATATCGGTCCTGCTCTTATGAGCGGACGTATAAATGATATGGAAGTACACCCCACCAATAGTCGCATCATCTATGCGGGTACGGCAGGTGGCGGGGTTTGGAAATCCAACGATGCCGGGACGACTTTTAATCCTATTTTTGATGAATATTGTCAATCCATTGGTACTGTTACCCTGGATCCCAATGATCCGGACAATACAATTTATGTGGGAACCGGTGAAACTTGGACAAGGAATAGCGTTTCTGTAGGAGACGGACTTTATAAATCAGTTGATGGAGGAACCAATTGGGATAAAATTGGTTTTGACGCTTCTGAACGAATTACAAGTATTATTGTTAATCCTAAAAACTCCAAGGAAATCTATGTGGGTGTTTTGGGTGCCTTATGGAGCGACAGTGAGGAAAGGGGTGTTTATAAGTCCACAGACGCAGGAGCAACTTGGGAAAAGCTATTGTATGTCAATGCCAAGACGGGATGTGCAGATTTAGCCATGGACACATCAAATCCTAATACCCTTTACGCCTCCATGTGGGAATTTAGACGAACAGGTTGGTCCTTTGAGTCGGGAGGCAGTAACAGCGCGCTTTATAAGTCTGTGGACGGGGGGGCAACTTGGAATAAAATACACAATGGTTTTCCTGAAGGGAATTTAGGCCGTTTGGGAATAGCAGTAGCACCCTCAAAGCCAAATATCCTTTACACGGTAATAGAAGCAGAGAAAGACGAAAAGAAAGGATTGTATCGAAGTGATGATGCAGGAGAATCGTGGAAACAGTTAAACAATGATTTCGGAATAACGGTTAGACCTTTTTATTTTTCTAGAATTGTAGTTGATCCAAAAGATGAAAATGTTGTGGTCAAAGGAGGCTTAAGTGGCTCCATTTCCAGAGATGGGGGTAAAACCTTTAAAAACCTTGGAAATATGCACAGTGATATCCATGATTTTGCATTTGGTATCAAAGATTCCGATATCCTTTATGTGGGTACGGATGGTGGCGTTTACCGTTCTTGGAATGGTGGTAATACCATGGAAATTGTGGAAAACCTACCACTTTCACAGTTTTATCATGTTAGTGTAGATAATGAGGAACCATACAACGTCTACGGAGGCTTACAGGACAATGGATCATGGTATGGTCCATCCAGTTCCCCAGGAGGCGTGGAAGCCAGGGATTGGAATTCTGTTGGTTACGGAGATGGTTTTAGGGTCTTAAAACATCCGACAAAAAAAATCATTTACTCCGAAATGCAAGGAGCTGAAAATGTGTGGCGCTATGATGTGGAAAAAAACCTTACCAAGACCATTCAGCCACTGCCTACAAAGGAAACTCCAAAATTGAGATTTAATTGGAATGCCCCAATGGCAGTTAGCGAGCACCAACCTGATCGTTTTTACATGGGGAGCCAATACCTTCATAAATCGGAGGATATGGGAGATACGTGGCAGATCATCTCCCCAGACCTTACCACCAATGACCCAAAAAAGCAAAATCAGGAAGATTCAGGCGGATTATCCAAGGATAATTCAGGGGCAGAAAACCACACCACCATCTTTACGATTGCAGAATCCCCAAAGGATGAAAAGGTCATTTGGGTGGGTACGGACGACGGAAATGTACAAGTTACCCAAGATGGAGGAAAAACCTGGACCAATACGGTAGATAATATTATTGGTTTACCTAAGAATACCTGGTGCTACCATATAGAAGCAAGTTCCTTTGATAAAGGGACTGCATATGCTGTTTTTGAAGGTCATACAACTGGTGATATGAAACCATATGCCTATAAAACCACTGATTTTGGTAAAACGTGGACCAATATCATTACCCCGGAAGTTGAAGGCTTTGTTAGAAACATCCAAGAGGACTATGTAAATCCTGACCTATTATTTTTGGGTACGGAGTTTGGACTATACATCACTATGGATGGCGGAAACAATTGGTATAAATTCACAAACAATATGCCTTCAGTGGCTGTACATTTCATTGATCTCCAGAAAAAAACGAGCGACCTTGTAATGGGGACTCACGGTAGGGGCATCATCATCATTGACGATATCTCCCCCTTAAGGGATCTTACCCCTGAGGTCATGGATAAAAATGTGCATTTTTTCGCGAACAAGCCAACCGTAATTGATGAGCAAGGAGGGTTTTCCAGCGGATTTGGTAATGAAACCCAATTTGTGGGTCAGAACAAGACCAAGGACGTTCAAATTAAGTACTACTTAAAAAAGAGACACACCTTTGGTAAAATGTCGATGGAAGTACAGGATATGGAAGGGAACAAAATCATGGAACTTGGACCAGGTAAATCCAAAGGAATTAATATAGTGAATTGGGGCTACACCAGGAACGTACCTAAAGTGGCCAAGGGAAAAACATTCAGTTTTGGCGGCTTTACAGCACCTAAAGTTCCGGCTGGCACCTATAAGGTTGTCATGAACAAAGGAAAGGATACCTTTGAACATACCTTTGAGCTTGTTTATGACGAAAGGTCCCCCCTTTCTCCAAGTGATCGCAAACTCAAAAATGAGACCATCATGAAGCTTTACAATATGGCAGAAGAGTTGGCCTATCTGGTTTATGAAGTAGACGCACTTATGGAGCAAACTAAAACTAATGGGAATACCAAGTTGAATTCCAAACTGAATGACCTGAAAAAAACCTTGGTCGTTACAACCGGGGACAATTATGTTGGATCGGCGGAACCACAGCTTAGGGAGAAAATGACCGACCTGTACAGCAAATTGGCAAGTAATTATGACAAGCCTACTGCATCAGAATTGGACAACCTAAAAGTTATCTCTGAACGATTCACTACTGCGAAAACAGACTTTAATAAACTGAAAAAGAAATCCAAGGCTTATGAAAGCCTGCAATTAAAAAGTTTTGAGGATTTTGTGGAGAGCAAATAAATAAATTAAAACAATACCTAAAAGCCATTGACTTATGCGTCAATGGTTTTTTTTTGTTCATAACCCCGTTAAAAACTAATTGGTATAAATAAATTAAATGCTTTGCTAATAGCTATCTTTATAAAAACTCCGTGAGATGAATAGTAGATCCACTAATCTCTTGAGCCTTCGTCCAGAGATTCCTTCCGCCAGAATTACAAGTGATATGAGCCCCGATGAACGGTTTCAAAACCAAACACTGCGCCCCATAATCAAATTACAGAACTTTTTGATCATAGCTGTTTTCAAAAATTATATTGGGAAACACAAGAACAGGTTCTATGAGCTTACCCTTCAGAAACGCATGGAATACATTGAAAATGCTGTTCAAAAGGATATTAAATTCAGAAATTCCTTAAAGGGCCTGATCATAGGTCAATTTACTGTTGAGGAATACGAAACCTATATCCAAAATTCTTCGGCCTTGAACAAAAGAATGATGAATATGGCCATAGAACGACTCAAAGATCAAATACAGTTGCTTGAATTGGCGGTTTTAGCCCAATAGGGTCTCTCCGTTCAAATTGGTGGTGAGGATTTCGCTTATAAGATCAAAATAAGGCCTAATAGCCTTAAATGACTCATTGATGGTATTCCTAAAATCAGGAGCAAATACCTCTTGGTCTGAAAAGTGCTTTACAAAAATAAACTGCTTTTTACGGATAAGATCTATATTGGGATCTTCCTTATCGAATCCTTTTGGAGCTGTTTTTAGCTCCTCCCCTTGCAGGTCGCCCCAGACTTTTTTAAACGTAGGTTCATTGAGTATTTCTCTAAAATCTGATGAATCCGTTTCAAGCTCCTTTCTGATTCTTAGTAGATCATCTTTATTTGGCTCCCAAAAACCTACTGCTATGAAGCTTTCACCCGGTTTTAACCGGATATAATACCCACCGCGCAATGACGCCCCCAATCTTGAATAAGAACATGCAAAATGACCCTTATAGGGTGTTTTGTCCTTTGAAAACCGGACATCGCGATAGATGCGGAACATTTTTAGTTTTTCTATTTCATCGTGTTCCTCCAAGGCCTGCAATACACTTTTGCAAAAATCCTTAACCTTGGATTCCAATGCCTTAAACTGTGATTTATGCTCTGTAAACCACTCCCTGTTATTATTTTTTTCCAATGCTTTTAAAAAATCGAAGATATCTTTCGTAATCAATGTGCTCTGCATACGACCTAAAGGCTTAATAATTTTACCTTAAAGTTAAACATTTTCAATGCTATCGTTTGAAATAATGGTTAATTTTGAACTTACTGTATCATCATATGGATAAAGAATCAATCATAAAGAAAATAATACAACATAAAAAACAACCCAATTTAAGATACCGGTTGAAACATAATGTAGAGAGTTTCACAGATCGACTTTTTTTCATGCTTTTCGATATTGAAACGCCGGTAGAAGAAAATTTAGACATTTTGGAAAAGGAGTTTGACGAGTTGGTGAGTTTAGCCTGTTGGCATTTGGAAACCCCTTGCAAAAAAGTATGGAACAATTATATGGCCAAAATACCCACTATTTTGGAAAAACTAAATTTGGATGCAGAGGCCATTGTGAACTGTGATCCCGCCTCCCTATCCATAGAAGAGGTGTATATGGCCTATCCTGGTTTTTATGCCATCGCCATTTACCGATTGGCCCATGAATTATATGAAGAAGGGTTTCCTATGGTTCCCCGCCTAATGACAGAATATGCCCATAGGCAAACAGGGGTCGATATCAATCCCGGAGCCAAGATTGGGGATTCCTTTTTTATAGACCATGCAACTGGGGTGGTTATAGGTGAGACGGCCATAATCATGAACAATGTTAAAATCTACCAAGGGGTCACTTTAGGTGGGCTATATGTTGCCAAAAATCTACAGAATACCAAAAGACACCCTACCATAGAAAATAATGTGACCATTTATGCCAATGCCACTATTTTAGGCGGGAAAACCGTTATTGGTGAAAATAGTATTGTAGGCGGTAACGCATGGATCACGTCATCGATTCCTCCAAACTCAACGGTGTACCATAAACCAGAGATTAAAATAAAAACCATCACCAATGGGTCATAGCGTAATAGATCTAATTGGAAATACCCCTTTGGTAGAATCAAGGGTGTTGAACCAAAATCCAAATGTCCGATTGTTTTTTAAAATGGAAGGACATAATCCCGGAGGCAGTGTAAAAGACCGGGCGGCACTTAATATGATCCAAAGTGGTCTGGAAAGAGGCGATATTGACAAAACCTCTAAACTAATTGAAGCCACTAGCGGAAATACCGGAATTGCATTGGCCATGATAGCAGGCATCTATGGTTTGGACATCGAGTTGGTCATGCCCGAAAATTCAACAAAAGAACGGGTTCAGACCATGAGGGCATATGGAGCAAAAGTGACCTTGACCCCTGCAGATATTGGTATTGAAGGAGCACGTGATTATGCCGAGGAGAAAGTGGCCAACCATGGTTACATCATGTTGAACCAATTTGGTAATGACGATAACTGGAAGGCACATTATAAAAGTACAGGTCCAGAAATTTGGAGGGACACCGAAGGAAAAGTAACACATTTTGTATCCTCCATGGGAACCACAGGTACCATTATGGGAACCTCTACTTTTTTAAAAGAAAAGAATCCCAACATACAGATTGTAGGGGTGCAACCTGCGGACGATGCCAAAATACCCGGGATACGAAAATGGCCGGAAGAGTATTTACCCAAAATTTTTGATAGAAGTAAGGTCGATCAGATTATTGAGGTGACCGAAGAAGCAGCCATAGTAATGGCCAAAAGATTGGCCAAGGAAGAAGGAGTGTTCTCCGGCATGAGCAGTGGCGGGGCTACAGTAGCCGCTTTGGAATTAGCCAAAACCTTAGAAAAGGGAGTTATTGTTTCCATTATTTGTGATAGGGGCGATCGCTATTTATCCTCTGACTTATTCGAATAAAAAAAGAGCGCTTTACAACGCTCTGTTTTTATTTCCTGAACAACCCTCTTATGAGGGTGAGTAGAAAAACCAGTATAATGATAATGAAAAGTATTTTTGCTATTCCCTGAGCAGCACCCGCCAATCCTCCAAATCCAAGAATTGCCGTAATAAGTGCCATCAATATAAATATGAAGGTCCAGCGCCACATCATTAAAACTAGTATTTAAGTTGGTTATTCTAAATGATTCTATTTCATTGACTTATATTCTTCAATGAACAGATTTATTTCATTTCCTTTGTCATCGGTAATGACATAGGCCTCTTTATTGTTTTTCAGCTTGTTCTTGTAAATACTCTCGCTCTTTACAATCTCTAAATTGTCCCCGTTGTCTATGGCTACCATGATTTCATCGTCATTGGTGACCAACATAAAATCGGATTTATCGTCTGCTCTGTAGCTGAACTTAATAATTTCATCATAAGAATTGTCACTATCATTATCAATCTTTACCGTTTTCATTACATTCTTTTTTTGGAATACACGGTCTTGATTAATTTTGTTCTTGTCTTCCTTTTGGGTCATAACATCGCGAGATACCATGGTATTGATTTTTACTGAATTTTTTATCAATTCACCACCATTGTAAACCGAATAAGTTTTTTCCGTAGTCTCTGAGGTCATGTCACTGTTTTCCTGTGCAAGCACGGTAGCTGCAGAAAATAATATAAGAGTACTTAATAATATTTTTATAGATTTCATATGTTTTGTTTTAAGTTATAATTCTCTCCAAGTGATTTACACCTGGTTATTATTGATACTAATGCTTTAGATGGATGAAATTAAAATATAGCCTAAGACTAGTTCACCGTGGCATCTTTCAATTTATCGGTTTTGTTTTTATTCCAAGCATCCAACATCCAGCTTGTTTTTTCAAGGTTGCCAATATAGCCCCCAATCATGTCTATTGTACCTTCATCCCCTATGGAATTGGCCTTATCAACCACTTTTGACATTTGCATGAGCAATAATCGGTGTGCTTTTAAAATTTCTTCGACCATTTCATTATCAGCTAACGAAATTGTACTTTCTTCAATAGAAGAAGCTTTTAAATATTCGCTGTAATTACTCATAGGGTGATATCGCAGTGTTAAAATACGTTCGGCGATTTCGTCTACCTTTACTCTAGCATCTGTATATAGCTCCTCAAATTTTTCGTGGAGGTCAAAAAAGTTGTTTCCCAAGATGTTCCAATGGAAGTTCCTTAATTTTTGATAGTACATGTGGTAATCTGCCAAAAGTGTATTGAGTTCAATAACAACAGGCAAAAGTTTTTCTTCATTAATATTTAAATAGTTCATATTCAATATAAATTTTGTGATTAAAAAATGTGATTTTAAATTGGACAGGAAGTCTTTGTTTGCCAATAGAATATTGGCGGATTGGGCGAATGCCCTAAAAAAGAATTTTATTCATTATATCCAACATCACGAATATAGTGGGTATTCAAGGTGTTGTCAAGACGTTTAACGGCCTTTAACGGTATTTAGGAAGTTTTAACAAAATGGTCTGTTAAAGCCAGCGCTTCTTTTTAAAGAATATTAACATAGCTATAAAAAGGGTTAACATAACTCCCCAAACCACGAAATAGCCATATTTCCATTGTAATTCTGGCATATAGGAAAAGTTCATCCCATAGATTCCAGCAATAAAGGTCAATGGAATAAAAATAGATGCCATGATGGTAAGTACTTTCATGACCTCGTTCATCTTATTGCTGACATTACTCATGTACATTTCCAATAAGCTCATGGACATTTCCCGATAAATCTGCAGACTTTCATTGATTTCAAGACAGTGATCCATTAAATCTTTTAAGAATAATTTGGTGTCCTTTGTAATCAAGGGATTTTCAGTATCTATAAGCCTATTGATCAGTTCTTTGACAGGAAAAATCCTCCTACGCACCCTTAACACCTCTTTTTTTAGATCTTGGATCTTACGGGCCGTTTCTGGTTTTGGATTATCATAAACCTCTTCCTCCAATAGCTCTATTTTGGCATTGATGTTCTCCAAAACAACAAAATAATTATCTATAATGGCGTCCAAAAGAGCGAAAAACAAATAGTCTGCCCCCCTACTCCTTATGCGACCCGATTTAGTTTGGATACGTTCTCTGAGACCATTAAAAACATCCTCTTGAAGTTCTTGGAATACAATCACAGTTTTTTCCATTAAAACAAAGGCGACATGTTCACTGACCAATTCATTGTTGGCATCCAGATAAATCATTTTTAAGACACAAAAAAGGTAATCTTCGTATTCATCAATTTTTGGTCTTTGACTTGTATTTACCGCATCTTCTATTATCAAAGGGTTCAACTCAAACGCCTTACCAAGGGTTTCTATGTAGGCCTCATCACTTAATCCTACTACATTGATCCAAGAAGTAGAGGGAGTATTCTTAAAATCTAGAATTTTTTCAACATCATCCGTTTGGTGCACTTGAAATGCACTGTCATCATAATCTATGATGATCACTTTACTTTTTTGACCTTCCCTAAACCCTAGATAGGTTACCGTACCTGGCGCCTTTCCTATTTTTTTATTCGCTCTTGGCTGTTTTCTTTGGGTTACTTTATGGTTAGGCTTCTTTTTGGACATGCTAGGAATTTTAAGATTTAAAGATAGGGATATGTATCTAAAATATTTATTGAAAGTCCAATCTATTCAACAATAAACCAGAACCTGGTGCAACGTAGGACAAAAGAAAAGCAGTATCTGGTTTTAGGGATTCTTCTATATCATTTAGGCTGAGCTCCCCCTTTCCCAATAAAATTAAGGCACCCATGATCATGCGTACCTGATAGCGCATAAAACCTTCTGATACTATATGAAGGGCATAGCTTTTTTCGGGGAAAAAATTGGCCTTTAAGATCGTGTTCTCTTGTATTAAACAGCTTTTTATTCTTCGTTTGGAATTGGTGTTTTCCTGATGCCTTGTCGTGTAGTTCCGGAAATCATGGCTCCCCACAAACAAACTGGTGGCTTTGGTCATCAGTCCCAAATCCAGATCATCCTGTATGTTGGCAATAAAGGGAGCACTAAAGGGATGGTTTTTTTGGCCGTATGAAAATAAATAGACGTATTCCTTTTCCTTACTATGTTGAATAACATTAAAGTCCTTATCGACAGACAAAATAGATGTAATTCTAATATCTGGGGGTAAATTTCTATTGAATAGCGCTTTAAATACCATTAAGTCGTTCAGCGGAGCATCATCTAAAAATAGTTCAAAGGCGGCATGTAGTGCGGAAACCTTCGCATCGGTACGTCCTGCCCCCAAGATTTTGAATTTTCTTTCAGGCAATATAAACTTTAAGGTTTTGAGGAGCATGCTCTCAATAGTCTTCTGGCCCGGCTGCTTCTGCCATCCACTATATCGGAATCCCAAGAATTGTAATTCAATCAAGTAATAATAGCGTTCCTTCTGCATGGGCCTATTTTGATGCTGTAATGGTAAGTTTAATATAAACCTTGGCCCTCCAAAAATACTAATTTGACACTAGACTATTAACCTCTAATTATATGTTTGTCCTTTCACTACACTTTTTAGGCTTTTCTCAACAAAATCAAAACTTCATTTCAAGGATCAAATCCAATTACACAACACTTTTTTAGGCGTTCCCAACAATGGCTGCACTTCATCGAAATGTTTGAAATAAATAAAATTGAACTCCGTTTTATTTTAAGCAACTGAGGTTCCCCAAGCACCTCGAAACCTACTTTAATGAATACACTACTACGCATCCTTCCATGGGGAATGATTAAGCTATTGTCAATAGTAACATTGGTAACACTTATTGTTCTTAACTTTTATGGACTTTACACCAATAAGTTCTACTTTTTTAAATTTGACAATTATATTTTTCCTCTATTGTCCATAGTCCATTTTGTCTACCTCTATGTAATATGGTTCAAAGTTCGGGAAAATGAATATCCAGATCCACAAATGAGGAACCTGGAATATCTCTTATATGTGATCCTTTTCATCTACGTATTTCAAATTTTCGATACGCTCTATATCCTTTCCAGTTATAGTGATTATGATGCTTCAATAATCCCAAAAACGTTTATTCCAATTGGATCGTTGATCGTTACCTTATACTCCCTATTGATTTTTATGACGCTGGTTTCCTTTAAGCACCGTAAGGTATTGGTAGGGGAATATAAATTTATGGATGTGAACGATAATATTGATTCTTGGCAATAGAAATAATTTTATCAAACAAAAAGCCCTCTCTAAAAGAAAGGGCTTTTTTAATTATAGTCCGCTAATAAAGCTTCCGTAGAGATCTTTAAATTGATACCCCTCCGTAAACCTGTGTTTGCTCAATTTCTTATGGGCCACCAATCCCCAAAGAAGTAATTCCTTTAAAAAGTAACTATCTTCTTTTGAAGCCTCTGGTTGATATTCCTTTATCAATTGATTCAATGGCGGAACACTGTCCAGCTCCTTTTGATACTCCTTGTTGGTAGCATCATCCAATATTTCGAATCCATCTCCGTCAAAAAACCATGATATTAATTCATCGTAGGGTCCAACGGCATCTTTTCGCTCCAATTTATCAATTTGAGGGAAATACATAGGGAACAGGGTTTTTATGGCATCTTCCACTAATATAGCAGCTACTCCCCCTGCGCCTTCCTGCTCTCCTTCATATACCAGTTCTATTTTTCCAGTTATTGAAGGAATTACCCCCATAAAGTCGTTTAAACGGATACTGGTGCTGTCTTCACCATTTTTTAATGCGCGTCGCTCTGCGGTGCTCAATAGGTTCTCAAAGGCTGTGATACTCATTCTGGCACTTACCCCACTTTTTGCATCTACATATTCACTTTCACGGGCTTCAAAACTTATTTGCTCTAATAGGTCTTTGGCCACATCAGGGACAAAAACAGCATTGGTCTGTCTTTCATCCAATTTAGCTTCCTGTTCCGTGATTTTCCTCGCGGTTTTGATATCCTCGGGGTAATGGGTCAAAATTTGTGATCCAATTCTATCTTTTAAGGGGGTAACAATGCTTCCCCTATTGGTGTAATCTTCAGGATTGGCAGTAAAGACAAATTGTAGATCTAAGGGTAATCGCAATTTAAATCCTCTAATCTGTATATCCCCTTCCTGTAATATGTTAAAAAGTGACACTTGTATCCTCGCCTGCAAATCTGGCAGCTCATTGATTACAAAAATACATCGGTTGGCTCTTGGGATCATCCCAAAATGGATCACCCTGTCATCTGCATAGGATAATTTGAGGTTTGCCGCTTTTATAGGGTCTACATCTCCAATTAAATCCGCTACAGTTACATCTGGGGTGGCTAGTTTTTCATAAAAACGCTCTTCTCGCGGCAACCATGAAATAGGGGTTTTATCCCCTTTTTCCTTAATGAGTTCCATGGCATACCTAGACATTGGTTTTAAAGGATCATCATTGATTTCCGATCCTTCTACAATAGGAATATATTCATCCAAAAGATTGACCATTAATCTTGCCAGCCTAGTTTTAGCCTGTCCCCTTAGTCCTAACAGGTTAATGTTATGTCTGGAAAGTATGGCCCGTTCCAATTCTGGAATCACCGAATTTTCATAACCCCAAACCCCCATAAAGGTTTGTTCCTTGTTTTTAATTTTAAGTATTAGGTTGTCCCTAAGCTCATCTTTGATGTTTTTAGATTGGTATCCCGCATTTTTTAGGGCTCCAAGTGTCATTATTTCTTTATAGTTCAATTTCATACAATTTTTTAAAAACTTCTCTATTGGAAGCTATTCGTTATTATCCTTTTAATCTTTTTCTTCTATTTTGCTCGTAATCTTCAAAAATCATTTCACCAAGCCCTTTTAGTCCTGTGAAGAAGGCCTTGCCATTATTGGCTTCCGAAAAATGACGCACAAACTGCGTTAAATACGGATCTTTGGCAATCATAAACGTGGTAATTGGAATATGTAATTTTCTAGCCTGTCTGGCCATATTGTAGCATTTCTCCACAATATAATCATCCAAGCCAACACTGTTCTTATAGTAAGTACCGTCCGGCATGCGCAAACAACTAGGTTTACCATCGGTAATCATGAATATCTGTTTGTTGGTATTCCGTTTTCTTCTGAGCATGTCCATGGCCAGCTGCAATCCTGCTACTGTATTGGTATGATAGGGACCCACTTTCAAATATGGAAGATCCTTTATAGGGATTGGCCACGCATCATTACCAAAAACCAAAATCTCCAAGGTGTCTTTGGGATATCGGGTGGTAATTAGTTCAGCCAGGGCCATTGCTACCTTTTTAGCAGGGGTAATTCGATCCTCCCCATAAAGAATCATACTGTGGGAGATATCAATCATAAGCACCGTACTCATTTGGGCCTTGTATTGGGTATCCTCTACCACAAGATCATCCTCGCTTAGGGAAAAGCTGTCCATTCCGTGGTTTATTTGGGCATTCTTAAGGCTCTCGGTCATGGAAATATGTTCCAGTCCGTCGCCGTACCTATATTCCCGAAATTCCCCTGTATGCTCGTCTCCCCTACCGGATTTACCGGTTTTATGGTTGCCCGAACCGCTGCGTTTGAGTTTACCAAAAATCTGGTCCAACGCCGCTTGTCTTATTACACGCTCCATTTTGGCGGTTATGGATAAATCTCCATCGCCTTCCCCAGAACCATCGCCTCCACCATCTTTGAATTCTTCTCTTAAAAACCCTTTTGCTTTGAGGTCTTCAATGAAGTCATCAATGGTGTAATTTTCATCTGTAAGTTCGTATTCCTTGTCCAGCTCCCGCAACCAATCCAACGCCTCATCCACATCCCCGGAAGTATGTGTGATCAGCTCTTTAAAAATCTCAAAAAGCTTTTCGAAGGGAGTTTGGTTCGGTGCCTCGTACTTGGAAAAACGAAACCCTTTTCTTTTGTTCATAGCCATTCTATAAATTTAATACATTTGGAAGAGACCCATTATTTTTTAAAGAAAACTTAACTGTTTACACTACTTTAGTATCGTATGGATAGTGAAAACCTTTCAAAATTTAACGCCTTTTTACAAACTCCACCCTTATGGCACGGAAACTATGATGGCCTAGAGCAATTTGACTTTCCAAAAGTTGATCTGGAGCATTTACAGGTTGAGCACATACCCCAAAATATAAGATTGGGACATCAAATGGAATATGTTTTCCATCAACTTGTTCAACACTCATCGCGTTATAGGGTCAACGCCTATAATATTCCTATTAGACAGGATAAAATTAGTTTGGGTGAAATTGATTTTATCCTGAGGGATCTGGAAAAAAACAAACTAGTACACGTTGAGCTTACCTTTAAGTTTTACATTTTGGATCCTACCTTTCCCAATCTTATCCACCAATTGATAGGGCCTAATAAAAGGGATACTTTTTATGCCAAAAAAGAGAAAATCAAACACCATCAGATACCATTATTGTATTCCAAAGAGGGTGACCGAACATTAAAAGACAGGGATATTGAAGTTAAGGACCTGGATCACAAGGTTTGTTTTAAAGGCCAGGTCTATATTCCGTTAGATCTAGAAAACCAAGACCTAGCCCCTTTAAATACAGAATGTATTGCAGGATTCTGGATGACCAGGGATAATTTTTCATCCTTTATCAGAGAAGATATTCAATTTTATATTCCTTTTAAAAAGGAGTGGCCTCAAAACCCGACAGCTGGATTACAGTGGCAGTCCTATCAAGAAATTGAGCAGGATTTAGATTCCCAATTGGCAAATAAAAACTCCCCCATGGTTTGGTTAAAAAAATCCAATGGGGAGTTCGTTAAAATTTTTGTGGTGTGGTGGTTAGGATTTGTTATGCCTAACTTTTAAAACTTCCACAATGTCATTCAATTTAAATCCTTTTGCCTGCAAAAGTATCAGGTAATGAAACAACAGATCGGCACTTTCGTCCAAGAAGAGTCCATCATTATTGTCTTTGGCCTCAATGACCACTTCCACAGCCTCTTCACCAACTTTCTGAGCTACCTTATTTATCCCTTTTTGAAAAAGAGAAGAGACATAGCTAGGTTTAGCTCCATCTTCAATGGGGGCTTTACCTTCCGCTTGGTCTTTTCTATTTTGGATGATATCTTCCAAGCCAGAAATAAACCCAAAAGCCTGTACATTTTTATCGCCCCAACAGGTATCAGTTCCCTTATGGCAAGTAGGTCCAATGGGATCTACAGAGACTAAGAGGGTGTCCTGATCACAATCCAATTGAATATTAGTAAGTTTTAAGAAATTACCACTCTCCTCTCCTTTGGTCCACAGTCTGTTTTTGGTACGGCTAAAAAAGGTTACCGTCTTGGTTTCCATCGTTTTTTGGTAGGCTTCTTCGTTCATGTAGCCAAGCATTAAAACATTCTTGGTACTTGCATCCTGTATAATAGCCGGTACCAAACCGTCTGAATTTTTAGTAAAATCTATTTTCATAATTTCCTGAGTATTGTAATATTGGAATATAGAAAAGCCATAATTTATGGGATATTCTAAACTCTTAATTCTATTATAAGCGTACCGGAATCTGGTTCCTTTTCAATTCTTCCTTTAAATCCTTAATATCAATTTCTTTAAAATGAAATACACTGGCAGCCAAAGCAGCATCTGCCTTTCCTTCTATAAAAGTATCTGTGAAGTGCTGCATATTCCCCGCGCCTCCTGAGGCAATAATTGGAATATTAAGTTCTGTGGATAATTTGGCCAAGGCTTCATTTGCAAATCCATTTTTGGTACCATCATGGTTCATGGAGGTAAATAATATTTCGCCTGCACCACGTTGCTCCACTTCCTTTGCCCATTTAAAAAGATTAAGTTCTGTAGGTACTTTACCCCCTACCAAATGAACAATCCACTCCCCGTCTATTTCTTTGGCATCTATAGCAACCACAATACATTGTGATCCAAACTTGGCAACCAGGTCATTGATCAATTGTGGGTTTTTGACGGCAGAGGAATTGATGGAAACTTTATCGGCACCATTTTGCAATAGGATATCTACATCTTCTACCGAAGAAATTCCGCCACCCACAGTAAATGGTATATTTACTTTCTCCGCTACCCTTAAAACAAGATCGGCCAAGGTTCTCCGCCTTTCTTCCGTAGCCGAGATATCCAGGAAAACCAATTCATCAGCTCCTGTTTTTGCATATATCTCCGCCAGTTCCACTGGGTCTCCGGCATCACGCAGATCCACGAAATTGATCCCCTTCACCGTGCGTCCATTTTTTATATCCAAACATGGAATAATACGTTTTGTCAACATAAGTATATATTTTTTGAAAGGTTGAGAAGCTATCGCCTTCCTAAACTTTCAGGCTTAATTTTAGGTGCTTTTTAAAATAAATTCCTCCAATTGCTTCATAGAAATACGCCCTTCGTAAATGGCTTTTCCAATAATTGTTCCCTCACACCCCATTTCTGCCAGTTTGGGCAGCTCATCAAAAGTAGAAATTCCCCCACTGGCTATGAGCTTAAGTTTTGGCCCTGTTTCTCTAATAATTTTTGAATAAAGATCAAAGGATGGACCTTCCAACATGCCGTCCTTACTAATATCTGTACAGATTACATAGGAAATTCCCTCCTTGAGGTACGTTTGGATAAAGGGTATTAATTCTTCCTTGGAATCTTCCAACCATCCGGAAACAGCCACCTTTTCGTCTTTCGCATCCGCACCAAGAATGATTTTATCGGCACCATATTTTTGTATCCAATTGATAAAGGTGTCCCTATCTTTAACTGCAATGCTACCGCCGGTGATTTGTTGGGCACCGCTGTTGAATGCTATACGCAGATCTTCATCGGTTTTAAGTCCCCCACCAAAATCTATTTTTAAGGAGGTATTAGAAGCTATCTGCTCCAAGACCTTATGGTTTACAATGTGTTTGGATTTTGCACCATCCAAATCAACCAAGTGCAGATATTCGATACCATGGGCCTCAAACTCCTTGGCTACCTCTAGAGGATGTTCATTGTATATTTTTTTGGTATCATAATCCCCTTTTGAAAGGCGGACGCACTTACCATCTATGATATCTATTGCTGGTATTATTCTCATTTTATTTTTTATAAAAGGACCATTTTGTCTTTGGTCATCCAAAGTTTAGAATCTCCTATTTTTTCAAATCCAAAGCGTTCGTAGAGCAAATGGGCATCTTTTGTCTTCAGCGCAAAGGTCTTTATGTTTCTTAACTTATCACTTTCCATTATTCGTGATATTAGCCTATTCCCCAAACCTTTACCTTGGTTACTATCAAATATTATTACATCCATCATATAGGCAAATACGACAAAATCAGTAACTACCCTGGCAAAGCCCAATTGTTCATCTGTTTCTGAATACAAACCAAAGCATAATGAATTATCTATGGTTTTCTGTACATCTTCCAGGGATCTTCCCTTTCCCCAATAAGAATCTTCACTGATATATCGGTGAATTTTAGGAATGTCCAAGTCTTCTTTGTTGGTAGATATATACGTTTCCATGCTTCAAATAACTTCTAGAAAATTTTTGAGGATTGCTTCACCGATCATACTGCTCTTTTCTGGGTGAAATTGCGTCCCATAAAAATTATTTTTCTGCAAGGCTGCGCTATAGGGTACATCATATTCGGATACAGCAATCGTTTCAGAACAAATAGGTGCATAATAACTATGTACGAGGTAAATATGTTCCATTTCGGGTATATCCTTGAATAATGATGTTTTTAAATCGGTAATTTGGTTCCACCCAATTTGTGGCACCTTTACCTGATCTGAGAATTTCTTTACATCTACATCAAAAATCCCCAAACCTTGGGTATTTCCTTCTTCCGAAGAATGGCACATCAACTGCATCCCCAGGCATATTCCCAATACCGGTTGTTTTAGGTCTGGAATTATAAGGTCCAACTTACTGTCACGAAGCTTTTTCATGGCGCTGCTGGCCTCTCCCACTCCCGGGAAGATCACTTTATCCGCAGCCTTTATTTCTGCCACATTATCACTTAGAACGGCCTCGTAGCCCAAGCGCTTTATTGCAAATTTGATACTCTGAATATTTCCAGCACCGTAGTTGATAATAACTATTTTCATTCTTTTTTGGTAAACGATTTAGATACTTGGTTGCATCCCATCTCTTTTAGAACGGATTGCACAAACCTTGATCATTATTATAAAATTACAGTACCCCTTTGGTGCTAGGCAAAACCATTTTTTCCACATCGCGCTTCACAGCCATTTTTATAGCTTTTGCGAAGGCCTTAAAAATGGCCTCAATTTTATGGTGCTCATTGGTTCCCTCTGCTTTGATGTTCAAATTGGCTTTCGCCCCATCGGTAAAAGATTTAAAGAAATGAAAGAACATTTCAGTTGGCATTTTTCCAATCATTTCACGCCTGAACTCTGTTTCCCATACCAACCAGTTACGGCCGCCAAAATCAATGGCAACTTGGGCCAAACAATCATCCATCGGTAAACAGAACCCATATCTTTCTATCCCCAGCTTATTTCCCAAGGCCTTATGGAATACCTCCCCCAAAGCTATCGCAGTATCTTCTATGGTGTGGTGTTCATCTACCTCCAAATCCCCTTTTACCTTGATATCAAGGTCCATTTGACCGTGTCGCGCCAACTGGTCCAGCATATGGTCAAAAAAGTCGAGTCCGGTCTTTATACTGCTTTTTCCAGTCCCGTCCAGATTCAATTTTATAAAGATATCCGTTTCATTGGTCTTCCTGTTGATCTCAAAAACCCTGTCCTTCAATTTTAAGAACTCATAAATTTTTTCCCAGTCGTTATTCTCTAAGGCTATCACATCATTGAGTTCCTCATGTTTAACCGTGATTTCCCCAGTACCTAAATTGGTGTTGTCATTGATGAAGATTCCTTTGGCTCCTAGGTTCTTTGCCAATTCCATATCAGTTAATCTATCCCCTATCACAAAGGAGTTTGCCAAATCATAGTCATCAGAAAAATACTCCGTCAGTAAACCGGTACCAGGTTTTCTAGTAGGGGCATTTTCATGTGGAAAGGTTCTATCCAAGAACACCTTGTCAAAAACCACTCCTTCATTCTCAAAAGAGTTTAGGATGAAATTGTGCACTGGCCAAAAGGTGTCCTCAGGAAAAATATCGGTTCCCAACCCGTCTTGGTTGGTGATCATGACCAATTCATAATCCAACTCCTTGGCAATTTTACCCAAAAACGTAAATGCTTTGGGATAAAAGATCATTTTATCAAAGGCATCTATTTGTTCATCAACTGTTTCCTTGATGATAGTGCCGTCCCTGTCTATAAATAATACTTTTTTCATATGACCCTGATCTTTGGCCCAACTTTATACAAGAGGGCTTTGAGAATTTTTTTATTGGTTATCTAATTCCTTTAATTGTTCTATTAATTTTTTATTTTCCGCTGCAGTCCCTACCGTAAACCTTAAGGTATTTAAACATAGAGGTTGTGTTGTCCTATTTCTGATCACAATACCAGCCTCCAATAATTGATTGTATCTTTTGGTAGCGTCATCTACTTTGGCCAAAATAAAATTAGCATCGGTAGGATATATGGTATCTACAAAACTCATGTCTGACAGTACCGCTTCCAATGCGCTTCTCTCCTTTAGGATATTCGTTACTTCCTCTTGTACCTTATCAATATCCTGAAGTCTTTTTAGGGCTCGCTGTTGGGTCAGTTCATTGACATTATACGGTGGCTTGATCTTATTGAGCACCGCAATTATTTCTGACGACGCGTAACAGATCCCTAGTCGGATTCCCGCAAGGCCATAAGCTTTAGAAAGGGTTTGGGTAACCACCAAGTTAGGGTATTGGGATAATTCGCCAATCCAACTGGCATCCTTAGAGAAATCTATATAAGCTTCATCAATAACGACCAGACCATTAAATTTAGTCAATAATTCATGGATATGGGCACTTGAGATACCATTTCCAGTAGGGTTATTAGGGGAACAAACAAATAATAGCTTACTCCTTTGGTCCTTTGCCTTGAGGATCTCTGCCACGTTTGGCTGGAATTCATCTGTCAACAAGACCTCCCTATTTTCTATGTTATTGATGTTGGAAAGCACTTTGTACATCCCATATGTTGGAGGTAATGAAATAATATTGTCCTCCTTTGGCTCACAAAAGGCCCTAAATAGTAAATCCAGCACTTCATCACTCCCATTTCCAAGAAGGATCTGTGATACTTCAACACCTTTCTGGGAAGCTAACACAGCCTTTAGGCCCCGCTGTTGGGGATCTGGATATCTGTTGACCCCATTTTCATATGGATTTTCGTTGGCATCCAAGAAAACCATCTGAGATCCATCGGAAACATACTCATCCCTCGCAGAGGAGTATGGACTGAGTCCCTTTACGTTCTCCCTAACCAGATTATTTATATTAAATTCTATTTTCATAGTCTACGCCACAAGGACCAATTGCCGAAAATTTAGTGCTTCGAACTGGTTCCGGATAAATTAATTATTTTTTAAACTTTTTAGTCTAAGGGTAACGGCATTCTTATGCGCCTGTAACCCTTCCGCTTCTGCCATAACCTCTATGGTCCTTCCAATTGCCTGTATCCCTTTATCAGAAATCTTTTGGAAGGTCATACTTTTCATAAAACTATCCAGGTTTACCCCACTGTATTGTTTGGCATACCCATTTGTAGGCAAGGTATGGTTGGTACCTGATGCATAATCCCCAGCACTTTCCGGGGTATAATTGCCAATAAATACCGATCCTGCATTGAAGGTATTATCCAAAAAGAAAGCTTCATTCTCCACACAAAGGATGTAATGCTCAGGTCCATACTCATTGATAAGGTCAATAGCGGTCTGCTCTTCGTCAACATAAATCAGCTTACTATTGGCGATAGCCTGCACTGCTATCTCCTTTCTGGGGAGTGCTTCAATTTGAACTTCTACCTCTTTTTCCACGGCTTCTATTAGTTGCTTGGACGTGGAAACGAGAATAACCTGACTGTCCACACCGTGCTCGGCCTGACTCAATAAGTCCGAGGCTACAAATGCCGCATTCGCGGAATCATCGGCCATGACCAATAATTCACTGGGTCCTGCAGGCATGTCAATGGCCACTCCAAATTTAGTGGCTATTTGCTTGGCAACGGTCACATATTGGTTTCCCGGTCCAAAGATCTTATACACTTTGGGCATGGTTTCCGTACCAAAGGTCATTCCGGCAATTGCCTGGATACCACCTACCTTGAAAATTTGGGTTACCCCACAAAGACTGGCCGTATATAATATCGCTGGATCAATTTTTCCCTCCTTGTTGGGAGGCGTACATAAAACAACTTCCCCACAACCAGCAATGGCAGCAGGAACCGCCAACATTAAAATTGTTGAAAACAAAGGTGCGGTCCCACCAGGAATATAGAGCCCTACCTTTTGTATTGGTCTTTTCTCCTGCCAACACGCCACTCCCTCGGTGGTTTCCACCTCTATTTTAGAAGTTATTTGGGCCTTATGGAAAACTTCAATGTTGCTTTTTGCCTGAAGGATGGCCTTTTTAAGTTCTTCTGAAACTAAGGATAACCCTTCTTCCAATTCTATTTCAGTGACTTTGTTATCCTCTTGATCGACCCCATCAAATTGTTGGGTATACCTTCTTAACACCTGATCACCATTTGTCTTAACCTCTGTGAAAATCTTATTGACAATATCTTCAATTTGATCAACCTCTTGTGTCGGCCTCTTTAAAAGAGCTGCCCAGTCCTTTCTTTCCGGATTATATATTTTGTTCATTACAGGACCATTTTTTCTATTGGACAAACTAATATTCCTTCAGCTCCTGCCTCCTTTAATTCCTGGATCACTTCCCAGAACTTGTCTTTATTGATAACGGTGTGCACGGAGCTCCATCCTTCCTCTGCCAATGGCAAGACTGTTGGACTCCTCATTCCCGGCAATAGGGCAATGATTTCCTGCAGTTTTTCATTTGGGGCATTCAAGAGCACATACTTCGATTGACGGGCTCTTAAAACCGATTGAATTCTAAAACGTAGTTTTTCCAAGAGCAGGGTACTTTCCTTAGAAATCTCTGGAGAAACTGCCAAAACAGCCTCACTGTGCAACATTATCTCAACTTCCTTGAGATTATTTTTGAAAAGGGTACTCCCGCTGGATACTATGTCACAAATGGCATCGGCAAGGCCAATATTAGGTGCAATTTCAACCGATCCGCTGATAATGTGCAACTCTGCCTTAACCCCTTTTTCCTTTAAATAACTCTCAACGGTATTTGGATAGGAGGTAGCAATTCTTTTGCCTTCAAAATCCTTTACAGATTGGTATTTGACCGATTTTGGTACAGCAAGGGAAACCTTACACTTAGAAAAACCAAGTTTTTCAGCCACTATTATGTCCTGCCCTTTCTCTATTAATACATTCTCGCCTATAATGGCAATGTCCACTACTCCATCCCTTAAATACTGTGGGATGTCACCGTTTCTAAGATAAAACACTTCTAAGGGGAAATTTCTTGAGGAGGCCTTGAGCTGATCTTTCCCATTATCTATGGAGATACCACAATCCTTTAAGATCTGTAGGGAATCTTCATTTAGGCGTCCACTTTTTTGAATAGCAATTTTAATTTTTTTCATGTGTTTAATTTTTGTTTTTTGATCTGAACAAAACAAACAGGATGTTAAAAACAAAACCCGTTTGATTGCTCAAACGGGTTAGAATATATTTTAGTTACAACAATACATTTCTAGCTCGCCTGATTGCAAGTAAAGAAATGATGATGGTGTACAATGTACTTTTTCATAATGACGCAAAAATAATACTAATTTTTAATCTTGAAAAATTAATAGCTCACATTTTATTTCAAAAATGTTAAAATACTACTGATTACCTAAAATTATGGGCAACCCACTATCGCCAGAACCAATAACAATTACTTTGCTATTTGGGGATTCCGCTAATTTAATAGTCGCTTCTATCCCTTTGTCCTGAAGAATTTTATCATTCAACGAAGCACTCAAAATACGGTTCGACTCTGCCTTACCTTGGGCTTCTATTATTACTTTTTCAGCCTCTTTTTGAGCGGTCACCAATCTAAATTCATATTCCAAAGATTCTTGTTCTTGCTTCAACTTGCGCTCAATAGCCTCCTTTATAGTTGGTGGTAAGGTCACATCGCGAACCAGTACCTCATTGAGTTGTATGTACTGACCGTCAACAATTTTTTTGGTTTCCTCATAAATTTCTGCCTGTATGGCGTCCCTTTTACTAGAATATAATTGTTCTGGGGTATAACGTCCTACAACACTTCTGGCAGCAGATCTTATTGTTGGCAATAGTACACGCTGAATGTATTCCTCTCCTTTTTCTTGGTGCAATTTTCCCAAGAATTCTCTTTTAGGTTCAAACCAAGCGGAAGCATCTAATTTAATATCCAATCCATTAGAGGATAGCACATTCATTTTTTCGAACACTTCTTGTTGTCTTACTTCGTAAATGAAGACTTTGTTCCAAGGGGCCACTATATGAAAACCTTCGCCCATTGCAGGCTCATCGGTAACAACACCTCCCCCAAAAGTTTCATATAAAACGCCTGCCTTACCAGATCCAATGGTAACAGCCGATTTGGTGATTAGAATAACCAATAAAATAATAATAAATATTGCAGGTAATGCAATCTTAGGTAATTTGTCCATATTCTATATTTAATTTTAACTTAATCCATTATATTTTCTCAAAAACCATTCCGCAGAAAGTGCAGCTATAATTATGGCCAATAAAATTTTAAAATCGATTAAAGATACAACATTTTGACTGCCTATTTGGGTTGGCAAATAACGTTTATCATTAATTAACTCCGCTATAAGACTATCTGTCATCTCTTGGTAATAAAGACTGCCCCCTGTATTTTGCGCCAATCTTCCCATCTTTAGATAATTACTGGATGAAAATTGGTTTTCGAGATCAAAATCCAGAATTTTAAAACTTCCGGATTTCGTTATATTTTCATTTTGCACACTTACCTTAAACTCATAAGAGCCACTGGTGAAATTTTCCAGATCGGCCTCATAATATCCGTTTTTCAATAACATTGGTATTTCGCGTACGGCCTTATCAGATAATCGTTTGATGGTAAGGGATAAGGAGGCATTAGCGTCAAACACATACGTCTTATTAAAGTATGACGCTTTTATTTTTGCATCGCCGGCACCAGAAAATATCGTATTATAATCGAGCGTTAACCGCTCCTTGGCTTTATTTGTTGCCAGGTAAAATACCAATTTGCCCATCAATTCATCAAAATTATTGAAGTCTTGGTCGTTTCTAAAACTTTGCATTCTCCATTTCCATATATTCTCCCCAAACAAGACCGCTTCCTTTCTGCTACCATCCGTAATAACAGCCAATAGTGGCTCCCCTACCTCTACCCCTTTGATGCGCTGGTCCAACACTGTTTCATGGGATTTTGTGATCAGAATCTCCCCCAGATCACTTTCCAAAGGTGGAAAATTGGATATGGAAAATTCAGAATTGTTGAAAATTGAAAAATTGGGGTTTAGTACCGGAAATATTTCTTCAATTTGATTGTAGGTGTTCTTTTCAAAACTATTTTGCACAGAATTCAAAAAGCGCCAATCCGTTTTTGAACCCGTTATAGTGAATATTTGTGCCTCTTTGGTCCTTACAAAGTCAAAAATGGGCTTAAAGCTACTTATGGGTTGATAAAGGATGAACAGATCAATATCATCCAATTTAGCCACGTCCGTGCCAGGTTTAAATATCGTTACCCTACGTTGTTCGTTACTCTCAATAGCCTTTTTTAATGCCCCTATATCGGGATGGAGCATATCTGAAATAATAGCCACATTGGTTTTTTCATCTATGACCTCCAATGCTATTTCGCGTTGGTTATTAACGGTGTTTTTTTCGTTCTTTAAAGGACTTGCCGTAATTTTTATTTCCTTAACTCCGACCGTTTTTGCCTCCAATAGGCTATTTATCCTTTTGGAATTGTCTGTTTTTGATAAATTGACCGTCTCCGTAGCCACAACCTTACCATCAATCAAAATCCGGACCACGGTATTTATAGTGCCCTCGCCTTCATAGGCGATATAGGCTTCCAAGGGAAATTTGTTTTTTAAAAAGGCGTATTTATTGGCATTGACCTGGGAGATTCTTATGTCATCATAAGTTGCGGTGTCACCTACCACTACTGGATACACTGCAATTTTATTGGGGGAACCGTAGAACTCATAATCTACCCCAACCGTTTGGTTTCCATCACTTATCATAATGACAGCCATACTGTAAGTATCAAATAAGGTATTGATAGAATTCAACGCATTGGCAATATTGGTACTTTTTTTAGTGAAAGTTAAACTGTCCAGAGCTTCCAAGTCATTTCCGAAACTGAAGGTTTCAAGGTTGAACATATCCAAAACACCTTCGTTTTTGACTATTTTATTAACCAGGGAATCAATATTGGTGCTTTTACTGATTTCCTTTAAGGAAGTAGAATTATCGACCAGGAGTATTAAATTGGACTTTTCAATCTCGTACTCTGTTTTGGTGAATTTTGGATTGATAAATAATAAAAGAATGCCGAAGATGGCTAGAAAACGTAAAAGGGAGAGGTAAACTTTAAGTTTCCTACTCCCTTTGGTCTTATAAAAATATTGAACCAGTACTATTCCGAATGCGAACAAAACCGCGAGCAAAATTAATAGTACTGAAGATGTCTGCATATAATTTATTAATTCATTTGATAGCCAAAAGGGAAACCTCCTTATTTTTTAAAGCAGAGGATGAACAATCAATACCCTTAGATGACTGGTTATGTCAACATTCCACCATCAACATTTAAAACTTGTCCTGTTACATAAGCAGAAAGGTCTGAAGCAAAGAACAAGCAAGCATTTGCAACATCATCAGGAGAACCACCGCGCTTAAGTGGAATGCCATCTCTCCAACCCTGAACTACTTTGGCATCTAATTTATCTGTCATTTCCGTTTCTATAAATCCTGGTGCAATAGCATTGCAACGAATGTTTCTGGAACCAAGTTCCAAAGCCACAGATTTGGTAAAACCTATCATCCCTGCTTTAGAGGCCGCATAATTGGTCTGTCCTGCATTCCCTTTTACCCCAACAACACTACTCATATTAATTATAGAACCTTTGCGCTGCTTCAACATAGTACGCTGTACAGCCTTGGTCATGTTGAAAACCGATTTTAAATTGATCTCTATAACAGCATCAAAATCTTCTTCGGACATACGCATCAGCAAATTATCCTTTGTAATACCAGCATTGTTGATCAAGACATCTATACTGTCAAAATCTTCCAGTATTTTGCCAACCAATTTTTCTGAGTCCTCATAACTGGCGGCATTACTTTTGTATGCTTTAGCCTTAATGCCTTTAGCCGTTAATTCTTTTTCCAATTCAAGGGCAGGTGCCTCACTGGAACTATAGGTAAAGGCTACATTGGCACCGTGATCCGCAAAAACCTTGGCTATCCCCATACCTATACCCCTACTGGCACCAGTAATAATAACATTTTTTCCTTCTAGAAGCTTCATGTGATTCTTTTGTTTACTTAAGTTGATATTCAAATATAGGCTATGTTTCAGATAAGGCGAAAAAAAAACCCTATTCCTCCCGAATTTAATTCAGAATGATAGGGATTTTTTTGAGATTCATTTACTGAATCCTATATATCTATAGACTAATTATTAGCCTACTACTTCTTTTACTTTTAAACCAATTTCTGCTGGAGAATCTACTACGTGGATTCCACATTCCCTCATAATACGTTTTTTGGCCTGAGCTGTATCATCGCTACCACCAACAATAGCACCTGCATGGCCCATCGTTCTTCCTGCCGGAGCAGTTTCACCTGCGATAAAACCTACGATTGGCTTTTTACTACCACTGGCTTTGTACCAATGGGCAGCATCAGCTTCCAATTGACCACCAATCTCTCCAATCATAACCACACACTGTGTTTCTGGATCGTTGATCAACAATTCAACAGCTTCTTTTGTTGTAGTACCAATAATTGGATCTCCACCAATTCCAATGGCGGTAGTTATCCCCAATCCTTGACGCACTACCTGGTCAGCAGCTTCGTATGTTAATGTTCCTGATTTTGAAACGATTCCAATATTTCCTTTCTTAAAGACAAAACCTGGCATAATACCTACTTTTGCCTCCCCTGGGGTAATTACTCCTGGACAGTTAGGACCTATCAGTCTGCAATCTTTACCTTTTATATAGTCGTAAACCTTCACCATATCAGCTACAGGAATACCTTCGGTAATAGTAATAATAACTTTTATTCCTGCTTCGGCTGCTTCCATAATGGCATCTGCTGCAAATGCGGGTGGCACAAAGATAATAGTTGTATCCGCTCCTACTTTCTCTACAGCTTCCTCTACAGTGTTGAAAACAGGTCTTCCCAAATGCTCCTGACCTCCTTTACCTGGAGTAACACCTCCAACTACGTTGGTTCCGTATTCGATCATTTGTTCGGCGTGAAAAGTACCTTCACTACCTGTAAAACCTTGTACAATAATTTTCGAGTCCTTATTAACTAAAACGCTCATTCTATATTTGGTTTATTTTTTGGTTTACAAAAATATGTCTTAAAAAACGATTTCTAAAGTATTCGCTTGCTTATTTATTCCTTGAATTTATCCAAGATGAAAGGTATTTGTTTTACATAGGCCAATTGCTTCAATTTCTCCCTTGCCTCTTCAGCCGGACTACCAAAATAATTCTTACCTCCCTCCAATGACTTTGATACCCCAGATTGGGCCATGATCACCGCTTTTTTACCGATGGTGATCCCACTAATAACACCCACTTGTCCCCAAAGGATTACTTCATCCTCGATTACAACACATCCGGCGATTCCCGTTTGGGAAGCAATAAGGCACTTTTCACCAATCACAGTATCGTGGCCTATATGAACTTGATTGTCCAGCTTGGATCCTTTTTTAATGGTGGTATCCCCTGTTACTCCTTTATCTATGGTACACAAAGCCCCAATGTCTACGTGATCCCCTATTACTACCCTACCTCCGGACAATAATTTGTCGTACCCGGTAGGACGATTTTTATAATAAAAAGCATCTCCCCCTAACACGGCACCGGCATGGATGGTAACGTGGTCGCCAATAACACAATTATCATAAATGGAGACGTTGGAATGTATAACACAATGGTCCCCAATGACCACATTGTTCCCAATAAACGCATTGGGTTGAATGGTTGTATGTTTCCCAATTTTTGCAGTGGGAGCTATATTGCTGGCGGATTTTTCAAATGGCCTAAAAAAGTTGGTCAACGTATTAAAATCCCGGAATGGGTCATCAGAAATTAAAAGTGCCTTCCCTTCCGGGCAAGGAACCTCCTTGTTGATGAGTACAACAGTAGCGTTGGAATTTAAGGCCTTATCATAATATTTCGGATGATCCACAAAAACAATATCTCCTGCTTCCACCACATGAATTTCGTTCATCCCTAAAATTGGAAAGTCATCATCCCCTACATATTTTGTATTGATGATGCCTGCAATCTGTTTTAAGGAATAAGGAATGGGAAATTTCATTGTTTGATATTAAAAAAGGTGTTTAACAAAAAGAGTATTCCTCCAAAAGCTCAACACCTATATATGATTAACTAGATTATTCTTTTACACGCTCCATATAAGCGCCTTTCTCTGTATCCACTTTTATTTTATCACCTTCATTGATAAACAAAGGGACATTTACACTGGCACCAGTCTCTACTTTGGCCGGTTTCGTGGCATTGGTAGCGGTATTCCCCTTTACACCTGGTTCTGTATAGGTAACTTCCAAAACAACACTGGCTGGCATATCAACAGACAAGGGCATGCTATCCTCTGTGTTGAACAAAATGGTCACCATTTCACCTTCTTTCAATAATCCTGGAGCATCCAATGAACTTTCTTGAAGTGTAATTTGATTGTAATCATCGGTGTTCATAAAGTGATACGTTTCCCCTTCCGAATAAAGGAATTGGTAGGTGCGGGTCTCTACACGAACATCTTCAATTTTGTGTCCTGAAGAAAAGGTATTGTCAATTACCTTTCCAGTAGTGACACTTTTTAGTTTCGTACGTACAAAAGCAGGACCTTTTCCCGGTTTAACGTGTAAAAATTCAATAATTTTAAAAATATCGTGGTTATACCTGATGCATAAACCTTTTCTAATATCTGATGTAGATGCCATATAAATTAATTTGTACTAAAATATCCTTTCATTATCCCTCTCTGGGAATCTCTTATAAACTGTAAAATCTCATCTCTTTCCGGAGTTGCTTCCATCTCTGCCTCTATGATCTGTACAGCCTGAGAATTATTGTAGTTTTTCTGGTAGAGTATTCTATAAATATTCTGGATTTCCCTGATCTTATCAGATTCAAATCCCCTGCGCCTTAGTCCTACTGAATTAATCCCGACATAAGATAAGGGTTCCCTAGCAGCTTTCACAAAGGGAGGAACATCTTTTCTTACCAATGAGCCTCCAGTTACAAAAGCGTGGTGCCCTATAGATACAAATTGATGAACCGCAACCAGACCTGCCAAAATCACATTATCTCCAATGGTAACATGTCCGGCCAAAGTAGAGTTGTTCGAGAAGATACAATTATCCCCAATAAAACAATCATGGGCTACGTGACAGTATGCCATAATCAGGCAATTCTTGCCTATTTTGGTTTTCATTCTGTCCGAAGTCCCCTTATTTATGGTAGCACATTCCCGAATGGTAGTATTGTCACCTATCTCTACGGTAGTTTCTTCTCCTTTATACTTTAAGTCTTGGGGCGTTGCTGAAATTACGGCTCCTGGAAAAATATTACAATTTTTTCCTATTCTAGCTCCTTCCATTATGGTCACATTGGATCCTATCCAAGTTCCCTCGCCGATAATAACGTTATTATGAATAGTAGTAAACGGCTCCACCACCACATTCTTGGCGATTTTTGCCCCTGGATGTATATACGCCAGTGGTTGGTTCATATTATTTCTTTTTTGCTATTTGTGCCATCATTTCTGCCTCGCAAACCAATTTACCGTTTGCATAAGCATAAGCTTGCATATGGCATATTCCTCTCCTTATAGGGGTAATTAGGCTACAGTGAAAGGTTAGGGTGTCACCTGGCAATACTTTTTGTTTAAATTTTACATTATCGATCTTCATAAAGAAGGTCAGATAATTCTCGGGATCGGGAACAGTACTCAAAACCAAGATTCCTCCGGTCTGTGCCATGGCCTCCACCTGTAAAACTCCAGGCATCACAGGAGCATCGGGAAAATGTCCTACAAAAAAAGGTTCGTTCATGGTCACGTTCTTCATTCCTACCACATGACTATCGGACAGTTCCAAAATTCTGTCGATCAATAAGAATGGTGGTCTATGTGGCAACATGGCCATAATTTGATGGATATCCATCAAGGGTGGCAGGTTGAGATCATAGGTAGGAACGCTGTTCCTTTTCTCCATTTTTATTATTTTGGACAATTTTTGTGCAAATTGGGTATTCACAAAATGCCCCGGTTTATTTGCAATGACTTTACCTCGTATCCTTGTACCTACCAAGGCAAGGTCACCTATAACATCCAATAGCTTATGCCTTGCAGCCTCGTTTGGATGGTGTAGGGTAAGGTTGTCCAGAATGCCATTTGGTTTTACCGAAAGCTTTTCTTTTTTAAAGGCTTTTTGTAGTTTCAACATGGTAGATTCGGAAATCTCCTTATCTACATATACAATGGCGTTATTTAGATCACCTCCTTTAATCAACCCATGCTCCAACAACATTTCCAGTTCATGTAAAAAACTAAAAGTACGCGCTAGGGCTATTTCTGTTTTAAAATCTGATAAACGCTCCAAGGTTGCATTTTGGGTCCCTAATACTTTGGTCCCAAAATCGACCATGGTGGTCACTTGGTATTCATCTGAAGGAATGATGGTAATTTCACTTCCAGTGGCCTCGTCTTTATAGGTAATAACCTCTTTTACTACATATTCATTCCTAACAGCATCTTGTTCCACAATGCCAGCTTTTTCCAAAGCTTCTATAAAAAACTTGGAGGAACCATCCATTATGGGCGGTTCAGACGAGTTGAGCTCTATGAGGACATTATCAATTTCCAAACCTACCAGAGCAGCTAGCACGTGCTCAGAAGTTTGAATCTTGACCCCATTTTTTTCTAAATTGGTACCGCGCTGGGTATTCACCACATAATTGGCATCGGCCTCAATGATGGGTTCCCCTTCTATATCAACTCTTTTGAAGGCGTAGCCATGGTTTTCAGGAGCTGGCACAAATTTCATTGTGACATTCTCTCCGGTATGTAATCCAACACCGGACAGTGTAATCTCCTTCTCTATAGTCCTTTGTTTAGCAGTTGTTTTACTCACTGGTTTTATTTTTTTCTAGTTGTTCCAATCTATTGACAAGTTTCGGTAGATTCTTGAAATGTACATAGGATTTATTGAAATCCCCATAATGTAGGGAAGGTGAACCTTGCAAAATCTCACCAT
Source organism: Sediminicola sp. YIK13 (assembly GCF_001430825.1). Taxonomy (GTDB): domain Bacteria; phylum Bacteroidota; class Bacteroidia; order Flavobacteriales; family Flavobacteriaceae; genus Sediminicola. Next base: position 1,017,460 of record NZ_CP010535.1, read on the forward strand.
CCTTGATATTTCTACCTATTCCGGATTGTGCTTGGATTTTCACCCCATCTCCAATGACAATATGGCCAACAATGCCCACTTGTCCTCCTATCAAACAGTTCTTGCCTATTTTTGTTGATCCAGCGATACCCGTTTGTGCGGCTATTACCGTATGTTCACCAATTTCCACATTATGTGCAATTTGGATTTGGTTGTCCAATTTAACGCCTTTTCTTAATATGGTAGAACCTAAGGTGGCCCTATCTATAGTGGTTCCAGCACCAACATCTACATCATCTTCCAATACTACGTTCCCTGTCTGTGGTACTTTGCTGAATTCTCCATTGCCATTGGGTACAAACCCAAATCCATCGGCACCTAATATTACCCCGCTGTGGATGACACATTTATTGCCAATTTGGGTATCTGAGTAAATTTTGGCCCCGGCAAAAACAGTGACATTATTGCCAATGGTAACATTGTCCCCAATGTAAACATTTGGGTAGATTTTTACTTCATTTCCCATTTTCACATGTTCCCCTACATAGGAGAAAGCTCCTAGGTATAATCCAGTTCCATAAGATGCTGAATCAGATAGAAAAACCGGGTTCTCAATACCGGTCTTAACATTTTTGGCCTGATTATAATATTCCAATAATTTGGAAAAAGACTTATAGGCATCATCTACCTTGATCAAGGTAGTCTTTAAAACATGATCTGGTTTAAAGCTCCTGTTCACGATGGTAATGGAAGCCTGGGTAGAATAAATGTAGGGAGTATATTTGGGATTAGCCAAAAAGGTAAGGGAACCGTCCTCGCCTTCCTCAATTTTGGACAGCTTATGAACGGTGATTTCAGGGTTACCTTCAACCTCACCTTCCAATATACCCGCAATCTGGCTAGCTGTAAATTTCATGAGGACAAAAGTAAGAAAAATAGTTAAACGTCAACTTTGGGATAACAGATATAATATTTAGTCACTGTTTTGGAAAGCGCTTTTAAATTTAAATGGTCTGAAGCCTTGGCCACATCGGTGATTCTTCCATTTCTTCTTACTATATTAATGTTCTGCCTATCTTGGTCGTAGGCCTTGTTTCCAATCTTCCCACTAAAAACAAAATACGCAGTTTCCTCATCGGTAAGATTATAAGATTTTTTTATTTTTTGGAATTGCTTTTGTAGCTTTTCATCATCAATTGGCTTGTTTTTCATCTTAATGGTCAACAATCTTCTATTGATGATCATATCGCACAATTCGGAAAGTACAAAGTCGGGATGCTCTACCCATAATTTTATGGCCGATAGGATATCCACATCGTCCAATTTGGCAAAGATCTCCAACGTATGATCATCAAAATTATCCTCATTAATTTTATGCTGTATAAAAAACAACAGAGGTTTACTGCATTCTACTTCCTCCCCCTTCTCCAATAACTCTTTTGCCCTTTTAAGAACGCTGATCAGCAACTTCTCCGCGACCAAGCCGGTTTTGTGAAGATAAACCTGCCAATACATGAAACGTCTGGACATCAGGAATTTCTCTACGGAATAAATACCCTTTTCCTCTACTACCAATTCCCCGTCCACCACATTGAGCATGGTAATCAATCGATCTGAACTCACATTTCCTTCGGCAACTCCAGTATAAAAACTGTCCCGCTTCAGGTAGTCCATTCGGTCCATATCGAGCTGACTGGATACCAATTGATTCAAGAATTTTTTAGGATAGGCCCTATTGAAGATCTGAATAGCCGTAGTTAAACTTCCGTTAAACTTCGCATTCAGTTTTTCCATGAAAAGAAGGGAAATTCGCTCATGGTTAACCCCTTCCACTATACTGTGTTCCATGGCATGAGAAAATGGACCGTGTCCTATATCATGTAATAATATGGCGCACAAAAGGCCTTCCTCTTCTTGCTCAGTTATCTCAACCTTCTTAAAACGAAGTACTTGTATGGCTTTTTGCATGAGATGCATACACCCCAAAGCATGATGAAATCGGGTATGGGTTGCTCCCGGATACACCAAGGAGGATAATCCCATTTGTGAAATTCTTCGCAATCGCTGAAAATAGGGTTCGGCGATCAGGTCAAAAATTAGCGTATTGGGTATGCTAATAAATCCGTAAATTGGATCATTAAAAATTTTAAGTTTGTTAGATTTAATCAAAATCTCGAATCTTTAAGGCAGTAAATATAAGCACTAAATGAACAAGATTACAATCCTATGGGTAGATGATGAAATAGATCTGCTTAAACCACATATTATATTCCTGGAAAGCAAAAATTACAAAGTAATTACCTGTTTAAGTGGACAGGAAGCCTTGGAAGAACTTGCCAAAAGTAAGGTAGATATTGTCTTTTTGGATGAAAACATGCCCGGAATCTCGGGCTTGGAAACACTAAATGAAATTAAGATCATCAATAGCTCCTTACCTGTGGTGATGATTACAAAAAGTGAGGAAGAGTTGATTATGGAGGAAGCTATCGGCTCTAAGATAGCGGACTACCTAATAAAGCCAGTAAATCCCAACCAGATCCTGTTATCACTAAAAAAGAATTTGGACCACTCAAGGCTGGTTTCTGAAAAGACCACAGCCAACTATCAACAAGAATTTCGAAAAATCTCCATGGACCTATCCATGGTGAACTCCTATGAAGAATGGGCAGAGCTGTATAAGAAGCTTATCTATTGGGAACTTCGTTTGGAGGAAATTGAGGATTCTGGTATGTTCGAAATATTGGAATCCCAGAAGACAGAGGCCAATGCCCAGTTCTGCAAATTCATGGAGAAAAACTATGAAGATTGGTACCAGGGCGGGGATGCACCGGTAATGTCGCATACCCTTTTCAAAGAATTGGTAAAACCAGAACTAAAGGACAACAAAACCTTATTGGTTGTTGTAGACAATTTGAGATATGACCAATGGCTGGCCTTCGAAGATACTTTGAACACCTTTTACAAAAAGAAAAAGGAAACACCCTATTACAGCATACTCCCAACAGCCACACAATATGCCAGAAATGCAATCTTTTCTGGGCTTACACCATTGGATATGGAAAAGAAGTATCCAAATTGGTGGAAAAATGATACGGATGAAGGAGGGAAAAATTTGTTTGAAGCTGAATTTTTAGATACACAGTTAAAGCGGCTGGGGTTAGACCTCAAATGGGACTACCATAAAATTAGTAGTTTAAAACAAGGAAAAAACCTATCTCAAAATTTTAAGTCCCACAAGGAAAATGATTTAACGGTGATCGTCTATAATTTTGTGGACATGCTTTCCCACTCCAGGACAGAAATGGAGGTCATCAAGGAATTGGCATCCAATGACAAGGCCTATCGTTCCTTGACCCTGAGCTGGTTTAAAAACTCCCCTTTACTGGAAATTATACAACAAGCACAGAATATGGGGCTTAAATTGATCATTACCACGGATCATGGTACCATAAACGTAAAACAGCCTTCAAAGGTCATTGGAGATAAGGAGACGAGTCTTAACCTACGCTATAAAACAGGGAGAAGCCTTACCTATGAGGAAAAGGATGTCTTAGAAATTAGGAATCCAAAGGATGTTAATCTTCCCACTATAAATGTGAGTAGTTCGTTTATTTTTGCCAAGAATGATATGTTTTTTGCCTATCCCAATAATTACAACCACTATGTGAGTTATTACAGAAACACCTATCAGCATGGGGGTGTTTCATTGGAAGAGGTCATTATACCCTTTATAGTTCTTGAGCCTAGATAGGCCGTTTAGATTATTTGATTATGATGTATTCAGAAAAGGAGCTGCCAGAAGTGGCAAAAAAAATAGTGGCATCGGCCAAATCGAAGGTGATTTGCTTTCATGGCCTCATGGGGGCAGGTAAAACCACCCTAATAAAAGCCTTGGTAAAAGAATTGGGAGGTGCAGGCAATGCCAACAGCCCTACTTTTGGGATCGTTAATGAATATCATACCACCACCAATGAATTATTGGGGTACCATTTTGATTTTTATAGATTGGAGAACGAGGAAGAAGCCTTGGATTTTGGTGTAGAAGAATATTTATATTCTGGTGCATGGGTTTTTATAGAATGGCCAGAAAAGGTTCCATCTTATATTCCTGAGGACTGTACAAATCTGTTTATAGAAATTGTAGATCACAAAACTCGTAACATAACATTTGGCAAATAAGCAACTTGCATTTTTAGTCCAATTATAGTCTCTAATTTGTATGAAATTGGTATCAATAAATGGATTAAAAAGTAGGAATCATAGAAGCCTGTAGTAATAAATCTTTACAAATAAAGAATAAATTCTTGATTCTTCAATTTTTGTGTTTACAAAAAATTATCCTGATAAATGAACCATTCATACAGAATAAACTACCAGAAATGAAGATAAAGTCCTACAAACCACAAAATTAATTGAATTTTATCTCAATAATAATTTTATACCACTCATTATTTGGTTATATTTGTTTGTATATTCGATAACGTTATAGATTTATATCTACAACAAAATCCTCCATTATGATAAAAACTATAGATAGGTTAACACAATTCATCAAATACGCGGGTTTAAGTGCCCGACAGTTTGATTTGTCCATAGGGGCCGGAAACGGTTATACTTTAAGGATGAAAAAAAATCATGCCTCAATTGGTAGTGATGTCATTGAAACAATCATTAGAACGTATCCACAATTAAATTTAGTTTGGTTGATGACGGGTGAAGGTGAAATGATTAAAAAAGGTGCGGAATCCAAGTCTTTGGAATTCGATCAATTGCCTGCTACAAAACAACAGGAAATTGAAAAGATAATTGAGCAAAAGATTAGGGAGCGCCAGGAAAACGAGTTACAAAAACTTCTTTTGGATGTTACCCAGGAAATTGAAAAGACAAAAAGTAAAGATTAGTCCCCCCTATTTTACTTTTAACGCATTCAATTCAACAGCTCAGGCTCCCTTAATAAAAATTAGGGGAGTTTTTTTATTGGATAGTTTCAATGGATTTGCACAATATTTAAAAGAAAAATTCTTACTCCGCATTTTTAGCATTCAATTCAGCTATTATGGCTTCTTTAATTTTAATTAAGGAAGCTCTCTTTTTTTCCAAATTCTCTGGATTATTGTCTGCTTTAATACTATCTAGCTCCTTTTTCTTATCTCCCAAGCTAGCCTTCTGATCACTAATTTCCACTAATAAGGCATTTATTTCTTTTACCATATTACTGTACAGATCGTAAATTTTATACTGATATTTAATACGATTGGACAGAAACAACACCAAGCCAAGAATAAATAAAATAGCTGGCGCCGCCTTAAACAATTCAAATTGATCTATTATGTTTGACTCCTGTTTTAATGTTTCCCAAAGTTGATAGGTATAGAGAATAATAGGCACTAAAATAGCATAACGCCACCATGCTTTACAACTGATGAACCATATCATTAAAGGGATTAAGATAAAAATCTTTAAACTTATATACCATATAAATATGGACAAGTTTTGAAAACCGTGATCATGAACATAAAACCAGCCAAATGAATAGGATTTTGGCCCCTCGGGTATTAATCTAGATAAAATGTACCAAAATGGTATTGAAGCTAAAATTATACTACTAACCAATTCAAAAGCTTTCCTATTTCTACTCCCTCTATCTTGCTCCGAGATAAATAATCCATTTTCCTCATCCAGCACTTGGCGGGTCTGATAAAGCTTCTTGAATAATTGCTCTTTGGATAATTCTTCTTTCTTTACTTCCAAAGAATACATCCATTGGCTTAGCTTCAAATACAATAGTTTTGAATGACCATAAACATCTTCTTTGGTTATAGCACCTAAAAATGGGGATTCACTTTTTAAACGTTTTGCTCGTTTTATCCTATCAATAATAATAAGACCACCTAAAAACAATAACGTTAAAATAAATTTAAAAACTATATTTTCTGTTAGGCTTTTAAGCATGCTAACATCAATCGACCGAGCACAAAATTCATAAATAAAATAGAACATTGGAAATAAGATGTAATATCGCCATTGTTCATAAGAGGTAAAGAACCAAACAGAAAGCAGTATAATAGGAGCTGCACAGGAAAGTGCAAACCATATAAAGACTTGATTTGTATCAAAACTATGTTCAAATATGAAATTTAATACAGAAAATGTGTTTTCAGTATTGCTAAATAAAGGATGGAGATAAAGCGAAACAGAAGCTAAAATAATTGCCAATGGTATACTCACCTCCCTTAGCCATCTTGTATTCCATAAGCTCTTTCTGCCCTTTTTGTGTTCAGCCATATAAAACTAATAATCAACTTTCAATATTTGAAATTTCAAGTGAATATAAAGATTATTAACAAAGCGCTAAAATTTACATTTTAGTATAATATTTTATAATAATAATTAGTGCAGAGGTTCTTTAAAAGAATATTGAAATAATGTTTATTGAAAGGCCTAATGCTGAAGGGTTTCCAACTCTGTAACTAATCTATTCCTAAGAAGTGCCAGCCTTTATTCATATTCTTTTGGTCGCAAATATTTTTTTTTCTTGGGACAATTGCTGAAATGGAATAGCAAACTTTTCATTGATATCAGAAGATTGGTGCTTTACAATTATTCTTGTGATCTCATGTTCCAATTGCCTGTCTGCCTCCCTAATTTGCATTTGATAGGAGAATACATTTACCAAAAGGAACAACATTAACAGAATAGGTACAATAAAAGGTAAAGAATAATAAAGTTCATGTTCATCGACAGCCTGGGAAATGCTTGGATTTACAATAGAGAACATCTGAAATACCACAATTAACAAATTGATAAGCACCCCATATCTCCATAAGTGTTTACAAGTAAGAAACCATATAAATAAATAGATGAAACTAAACATTTTTACACATACAAAGTATAAAAAAGTCTGAAAGGTAGGAAACCCTGAATTATAACAAATTCCAAAAATTTGTACTTCCACAATATCATTAGAAGCCAACTTGTAGGAATAAAATAAAACAGGTAAGATCAAAAGAATGGTAGCAATACCAATTTTGTTTGCTTTGGTCAAATGATCTTTATCCTGTGCTAAACCATTAGTTTCAGAACCAAATTCACGATTCAATTGCAAATACTTAAGATCGCCAAGCCCTAATTCCTTTTTAGATCCTAAGGGCTGGTTTTTTAATTAGCTATCGTTCTTTCCTTTAGGGCAAGGACAGGCTTAAGATTCTATTATTATTTAGCATTTATAGCAACCATTAATATAAAGGGCTTACTGTTTGGTTCCTATTTTGAGAGAGAGGTTGTTCTATACCATACTAAGGGTTAAAACAATTTGTAGGATTACCTATCGGATAAGTCAGAATATTATTGTACTTTTTCGGTGAAAAGGCACTAAAATCGATGAAAGTATTTTTTTTATCGATAAAATGTATTATTTTGTCGTTGAAATGCAAAATGTTTGTAATTTTTTTCCTACATTTGTATTGAAGATGAAATTTTATTAACTAAAAACTTTTTACGATGAACACAAAAAAGATTTTTTTCGCTGTTGTCGCCGCTGCCACTTTACTAGTTGCTTCCTGTACCTCAAATACAGCTAGTGATGACACATTGTACGAGCAAGGCATCGACAAAACAATTATCACCAAACAACAAGGTACAGGTAACGGATAAACCTTCTGTTATTTTATTACTTGTAAATTTTTTAAAAAGGGTAATCATAAATTACCCTTTTTTTCGTTCTATAGGTTCATACATTAGAATTATAGATTAATGAAAGAACAAAATACCCCCAAAACTAAGAAGGCCAAAAAGAAACTCCTCATAGAATCCTTTATGGTATTTCTTATCATAATGGCGCCCTTTTTATTTAAGGCCCACGAATATTTGCCTAAGGATCCAGATGCATCTTTGAACTTTCTTGGAATGACGATTGAGAGGAACGGATTTCAAACTTTGGAGGTTTATGGCTGGTTCTTGACAATGAAAATTATTCCTTTGTACTTATTGATTATTTGGTTTTTTACTGCTAAAGACTGGTGGTACCATATCATTTTGATTCCAATATGTATGTACTCCTTTCAAATTTTTGAAGTTTTTTATGCTGACGATAACTATATAGATACCGATAATATCCTTTGGATATTACCTGTATGTATGGTCATTACTCCCATTGTTTATTTTATCAGGATTAAGCTTTACGACAAGCATGTTCATGGGATAGATTTGGATGCCATGGATGCGGAATTAAAAATGCTTCAAGAAAGGGAACGTTTACGAATGGAGAAAGAGGAACGTAAAACAAAAAAATTGTAAATTTGAGGATGATGTGCTATTAGCACCTTCAATTACAACTTATGAACCAACCTTCTTCACCTTTTAGCAAACAACAATTACTGCCCCAAGAAGAAACTTTAGAAGTTTTAAGACAAAAAGGAGAACTCTATATTGGCATTCCAAAGGAAAACCAATTTCAGGAAAAACGTATTTGTTTAACCCCAGATGCCGTAAATGCCATTACCGCCCATGGGCATAGGGTATTGATAGAATCCGGAGCAGGAGAAGGAGCCAATTATTCAGATATAGATTACACCAATGCCGGGGGAGAAATCACCAGGGACACCAAGAAAGTATTCTCCTGTCCCCTTATCCTAAAGGTAGAACCACCCACCCACTCCGAAATACAATTATTAAATCCGCAGGCAACTATTATTTCTGCCCTGCAGATAAAAACACAATCCAAAAAATATTTTGAGGAACTGGCCAAGAAAAGGGTCACTGCTATTGCATTTGAGTACATCTTGGACGATGACGGGAAATACCCGGCCGTACGGTCGTTAAGTGAAATTGCGGGTATCTCTTCAGTTTTGGTAGCTTCAGAAATTATGGCTGCCACCAACAAAGGCAATGGCCTCATGTTTGGCAACATCAGTGGGGTTCCCCCTGTTGAAGTGGTTATTATAGGTGCCGGTACCGTAGGGGAATTTGCTGCCAGATCCGCCATTGGCTTGGGAGCCAATGTAAAGGTGTTCGACAACTCCATTACCAAGCTCAGAAATATACAGACCCATTTAAGACAAACAGTCTACACCTCTACCATACAACCCAAAAACCTTTTAAAGGCATTAAAACGCTGTGATGTGGCCATTGGTGCCACCCGTGGAAAAGACAGATCTCCCATTGTAGTCACCAGTACCATGGTGGAGCACATGAAGAAAGGGGCCGTCATCATAGATGTGAGTATTGATATGGGCGGTTGTTTTGAAACCAGTGAAATAACGACACACGATAAGCCAACTCGAGAAAAATTTGGCGTGATCCATTATGGGGTACCCAATATCCCTTCCAGATATCCAAAAACATCTTCTATATCCATCAGCAATATTTTTACGCCTTATCTGTTAAAAATTGGGGAAGATGGCGGACTTGAAAATTCCTTGAGATTTGATAAAGGACTAAGAAATGGCCTATATTTGTACCACGGTATTTTGACCAACAAATCGGTTGGAGAATGGTTTGACCTTTCTTATAGCGATATCAATTTTCTTATTTTTTAGTGTATGGCATTTTTAAAACGACTCGGCTTCTTTTTGGTCGGTCTTTCTATTGGAATCGTTTTTCTAACATTCTTTTTCAAGAAAAAAACAGAGGAAACAGGCACGGAATTCTGTTATTTTCCTAATTGCAGGGTATTAAAGGACCTAAGGTCCAAACCTATTGTCTATTCCGAGGATATTAGTCAACTATTAGCGTCCAACAAACTGGACACTTTGGATATCGAAACTTTTTTTAGGGAGGGAGATATAGATTTTGGAAAAAGCAATGCGAAGGCTGTACCATGTAGAACGTATGTTATTGAAGGCGCTATAAAAGAGCAAAAGGCAATTTTAGAAGTTAAAAATTGCCCTTCAAAGGTTCTAGTGGAACGAGTTACCCGGTTCTAATAGTGGAACGGGTTCTATTACTATTATATTTTTCTACGCGTACGCTCCTTTTTCAAAAGGGTAAGTTCCCTTGTCGTCTGTCCTGAAACAGAGGTATTTTCTTCTGCCCTCCTTATAAGGTAGGGCATTACATCCCTCACCGGTCCAAATGGCAAATATTTGGCTACATTGTACCCATGTGCAGCCAGGTTAAAGGAAATATTATCGCTCATACCATATAATTGGCCAAACCAAATATTGGGATCGTTATGGGCAATGTTCTTTTTATCCATAAGCTCCATTAATTTATAACAGCTCAATTCGTTATGGGTTCCCGAGAAGAGGGCAATAACGTCCAGATCCTCTACAATATATTCTATGGCAGCATCAAAATTCTCATCGGTGGCTTTTTTGGATTCACAAATAGGTGTTGGATAGCCTTTCTCCTCTGCCCTATCGTTTTCCTTTTCCATATAGGCTCCACGAACCACCTTAAACCCAATTTTAAAATTCTCGTCTTTGGCCTTTTGGTGTAGTTTCTTTAGATAATCCATCCTATCCCAACGGTACATTTGTAAGGTGTTGAAGACGATAGGTTTTTCCTTGTTGTATTTCACCATCATATCCTCAACAAGACTGTCCGCCGCATCCTGCATCCAACTTTCTTCCCCATCAATCAAAAGGGCCACATCCATATCATAAGCCTTTTTGCAAACTTTATCAAATCTGTTGATGATACGTTGCCATTCTTGGTTTTCTGCTTCCGTCAAAGTTTTTCCTTCCCCTATTTTTTGGTAAATGGCAAAACGACCAAAAGCGGTAGGCTTAAAAACCGCATACGGTATCCCCTCTTTCTCTTTCACGAAATTGAGAATTTCCATGATTTTCTCGTAGGCAAAATCAAATTGGTTTTCCACGTCCTTTCCTTCAACGGAATAGTCCAGTACGGATGAAACTCCTTTTTCGTACATTTTTTCAATAAGGGGCAAGCAATCCTGTTCATTGACACCGCCACAAAAGTGGTCAAATACGGTAGCTCGTATTAATCCTTCCACAGGCAAATGGGCCTTTATGGCAAAATTCGTAACAGCAGAACCTATTCTTACCAATGGTTCATTGGCAATCATCTTAAATAAAAAGTAAGCTCTCTCCAATTCGGAGTCTGTTTTTAGAGCAAAGGCCGTTGCGGTATTTTCAAAAATTTGATCCATTATTGTCAATTTCGTAATGGGCCAAATATAAGTACAGAATATTTATTTTATCTATAAAAATAGCCTTTATTTTGTCTTTTTCAATAAGCTCAGAATGAAAACGATATCCAGTGATTCCTACGCCGTACATTTCAACGAAAATGCTTTTAAGGCACTAAACAATCATTTAAAAAATGCTGATTATTCCAAGATTTTCATCTTGGTAGATGAAAACACCCATAATCTTTGTTTGCCCCAGTTTATGGCAGAGATAGAGGGAGATTATGTTTACGAGATCATTGAAATAGAAGCAGGGGAAATCCATAAGAATCTGGAGACCTGTACACAGGTTTGGGAAGCCATGTCCGAATTGGATGCAGACCGTAAAAGTGTAATGATCAATTTAGGAGGTGGGGTTATAACTGATATGGGCGGATTTATAGCTTCCTGTTTTAAAAGGGGCATCCATTTTATTAATGTCCCCACTACCCTACTATCTATGGTAGATGCCTCTGTAGGCGGCAAAACGGGAATAGACCTAGGAGCTTTAAAAAATCAGATTGGCGTTATCAACCAGCCACAAATGGTATTGGTGGTATCCCAATTTTTAAATACCCTGGAGGAAAGACAACTTCAAAGTGGGTTTGCCGAAATGTTGAAGCACGGCCTTATCAAGGAAAAAAAGTATTGGGAAGAACTAAAATTACTTTCCAATTTTGATGCAATGGATGAATTCATTTATCATTCCGTACTTATAAAAAACGAGGTTGTACTACAAGATCCCACGGAGCAGAATATTCGAAAAATCTTAAACTTTGGTCATACCCTAGGGCATGCCATTGAATCCTATTTCCTGGAGAGCTCAACACATGAAACTCTTTTACATGGAGAGGCCATTGCCATAGGAATGGTTATGGAGGCATTTTTATCCAAAGAGCTGACAGGGCTATCGGAAAAGGAACTGGAAGATATTAAGACCACCTTTCTGAAAAGGTATAAAAAAGTAGCTTTCTCCGAAGAAGATGTACAAGCCATCTTGGGTTTAATGAAGTTTGACAAAAAGAATTCTCATGGCAATATCAATTTTGTGCTCTTAAAGGCTATCGGAAACCCTGTTATTGATATAAAAATACCTAATGAATTGTATATCAAGGCGTTTGATTACTACAAAGATTAAGGCCTACACCTACTTAAAAGGGTGGTTTTACAACTCTTTCGATTCCGTAAGGAATAAATAACATAGCTTAGGATAAGAAACCATCCTAAAAACCAAACTATGTTACGCCGACTCGTAGACTACAAAAAATTGGACCATCAAGTAGCCAACCTTCTCATTGAAAAATATCCCCATGGATATGGAGATAGTGATATTATTTCCTTTAAGAACATGCATGGTGAAATTGTGGAAGCCGTAGAAGTAAAAACCAATGACACCCTTTACCTTGTAAAGATCAGTAAGTGTTTAGCACGATTTATTGCTGAATTTGATGATAAAATGGAAAAGGAATTAGAAATCAAACCTATCAAACCTCAGGTTATTGCCGGAGACGAAGAAACTGAGTATGAGTATGAAGATCGACTTGAAGAAGATTTTGAAGAATAGTTATTATTCTTCTTTGGTAGCTCTTTTGTTTGGCCCTACCTTTTCATTACGGTAGGCAGCGTATTGATAGGTAAATTCTGCGCCAAAGAATATGATGATACAGGTATAATATACCCATAACAGGATTAATACTACCGAAGAAGACCCTCCATATACTGATGTTGGATCACTTTTGGTAAAATAAAATCCTAAGAGGTACTCTCCTAACAGGAATAGGATGGTGGTGAGTCCGGCTCCATAAAAAGTAGTTTTCCATCGGATTTCAATATCCGGCAACCATTTAAAAATGGCACCAAACAAGCCCGTTATAATACAAAATGAAAGTAGAAAGCTCACTATATCTGCAAATATGGCCGCAATATAGGGTGCTATTTGACCTATATATTCACTCATAACATTTAACAAAACAGACAGCACCAAGGACACCAAAAATAAAAACCCCAAGACCAAAACCATTCCAAAGGAAATCAATCTGTCCAACAATGTTTTCATATAGCCTTCTTTTTTTGATTTCACGCGCCAAATAGCGTTCATCGTCTTTTTTAATTGAACAAAAACAGCGGTTGCACCAAACAGCAGCATGGCAACTCCAAGAATGAAGCCAAAAGTGCTACTCTGGTTGAGGGCAGCATTGGCAATCATCGCCTCTATAGCCTCGGACACCCCTTCCCCTATCAATCCCCCTAACTTTTGTACGATTCTTCCCTTCACGGCATCCACACCAAAAAAATATCCTGTAATGGTAACAACGATCATTAATAAAGAAGGAAGTGAAAATAAGGTGTAATAGGCAATAATGGCGCTTTTACCGAATGGATCTTCCTTATACCAAGAGGTAAATGTTTTTTTTAATAAGGAAAAGAAAATCTGTACTTTATTACTCATTACAAATAGCGGTTCTCTATAATGGCCTGATGATGTTTCTGATGTCCAGAAATAATTAATCCAGCTGCGCCAACACTCATTTTAGCACTGCTGGCCATACCAGTTCTTTTTAAACCCTCTTCTTCAAAGGTTTCGAATAGTGCAATAGTAGATTGCCTAACGGCCTTAAATTCTTTTAAAATACTTTCTCTGGTGCGATTGTTCGCTTTGGAAGCTGGCACATATTCATCTTGGTCAAAACCGGGTAAGGGGGTTTTATCATTTCTATAAAAACGAAATGCCCTATATTGAAAGACACGTTCAGTATCTATCAAATGTACCAATACCTCTAAAATGGTCCATTTTCCAACACCATAGGCATAGGTTAATTTCTCTTCCGGAATACTCAAAACTTGATTGACAAATTGGTCCATGCCCGTTCTCAATCCTTCCATTAATTCTACATCGCCCAAGGCTTTTATATAGGGTTGGTAATACGGATTGTAATCTGTAGTGCTTAAATCAGTTGTTCTCATTGTATAAAAATAAAAAATCCCAATCAAAGGTAATGATTGGGATGATTAATATAATTTAAAATTCGTTATAGCTCGTTGAAAATAGTGTGCATCAAACGCTTCTTATCATTAATGCTCTCTTCCAATGAAATCATAGTTTCAGTCCTACTAATCCCATCAATATCATCAATTTTAAAAATGATATTTTTAGCATGGTTCGTGTCTTTGGCCCTAATTTTACAGAAAATATTGAATTTCCCAGTAGTGATGTGTGCTACAGTTACAAAAGGAATTTGACTCAAACGCTCCAAGACAAATTTTGTTTGATGTGTTTTTTCCAGAAATATACCCACATACGCAATAAAGGCATAACCTAATTTAACGTAATCCAAGGTCAATGAAGAACCCTTAATAATACCTGATTCTTCCATTTTCTTCACCCTAACATGTACAGTACCTGCAGAGATCAATAATTTTTTTGCTATATCTGTGAACGGAGTTCTGGTATTATCTATAAGCATGTCCAGAATCTGGTGATCTATTTCGTCTAATTTAACTTTACTCATTGGTATAATTATTTTGAGCAAAAATAGACAATAAAGGAATTAAATGTAAAAAATAATCTCTTTTTTTATGAAAATCATAACGATTTGTTGATTTCAAACGATTTCATTCAATTTTTAGCTTATACAATTCAATAGTTTTTTATTGGCTTTTACGATTTTTGCATCATTTTCGTCAAGACAATTATATGTTTTGTGTCCAAAATAGTCATCAAGATGACCCGTCTTGTCAACAAACGGAATGAATTTTATGGTGTTCGATTCCAGTACCTCTTTATAAAGTATACCCAAATCCGAATTTTTCGGAAGTTCCTGCACTATTTGGTCCGCATTTTTAATTAATATGTCATAAAATAATTTGCTGTTTTCAGGAATTTCCAGGTACAAATGCTGGGGATATTGTTCTATCTCCGCTTTTGCAATGGTCTCTACCCCTTTCAGCATGGCATAAAAAATATACATTCTGGTATGTTCCCTATCATAATCATCCTCAAAATGTCCTGCCTCGAAAAGTATGGTGGGTGTGCCCAACATTTGAAATGCATCTCCCACACAATTATGATTAAAGCTATCATCATACCGACCTACTTGTCCAGGAATCAAATTTTGAACTAAACTGTTCATGGCTACAATCAACTGCATACTTATTCCCCTTGTTTTAGAAATACTCCTTTCCTCGTCATGGGCAGGGGACAAAAATGAAATGGTTGCGGGTTTTTGATTCATACCAACATTAAAGATGGTCCTTTGATCATGTAGGTTAAAGCAAAAGTGGGGCTCAAAAGCATCATAAACGGCTCTTAAAACCCTACTTTCTGGTTGTGACCTATCATGGGCATCCCTATTTAAATCGACCTCATTGGCATTTATACGTGTGTATGCTGCAGCCCCATCAGGATTTAGTATGGGGATAATTTTTAAGGTACATTCCTTGAGAATGGTTTTTGCAAGATCTGAGGGTTCCTTTAAATAGTTCAATAGATCTAAAACCGCCTTGGTAGTGGTGGATTCATTTCCATGCATCTGGGACCACATTAATATTTTTTTAGGGCCTGTACCAATCGTGACCATTTTAATTTTTTTCTGAAGTACAGAAAATCCTATTTCCTCGATTTCAAATTTTTTGGAATATAGGTTTAGAAATTTATCCACCTCTACATTTGTCACATATCTACCCGTAACCGTCTTTTCCTTTATCCTCGAATAATCCAAATTAAATGGTTGCATGTAATTCTGTCATTTATTTGTTTACAAAACTAACATCAAATACAATTACAATTGTAAACATTAAAAAAATACAATTGTATACAGCAGAATAGCGAATAGCGTTGCAATGACTCTTCTTTGTAAACACCTAAAACCTTTTAAATAGGCTAAATAAATAGTATCTATTTAAATACCATAATTTCAATACTTTAAATGTATTTTATTAAAGTGATAATATAATAAAGTGTAACGAATTTAGATATCTGATGGCTTGGAGTTGGATCGAAAATGATTACTTTTGTATTAAATATGTTACAATGTTAAACCAAGATGCATTTTTAAAAAGACTTGAACTCGTGATCCAGTATTATGACCTTTCAGCTTCTGCCATGGCTGATAAAATTGGGGTTCAGCGTTCCAGTATTTCACACTTGCTTACGGGGAGAAATAAACCGAGTTTGGAATTTGTATTAAAAATTGTACATGCCTTTCCAGAAGTAGATCTTTATTGGTTGCTTCATGGAGAAGGCAATTTTCCTTCAAATAAAAAGGAGGAGCAACCTGCCCAACTCCCTACCCCAGAAAAACCAAAAGCAAAAGAGACCTTCCTACCCGCAGCAGCCCCAAGGTTAGAAAACAATAAGAGCCCTTTGAATAAAACGGTAGAACGAATAGTTATTTTTTATGCGGATGGAAGTTTTTCATCTTATTTAGGAAACAAAGAATAGTACTCCTCTTTTAAAGGGTTTGTTTTAAAAGTTGTAAAAAGTTTCAATGGTAGATAACCGCAATTTTCTTTTCTTTGTGGTATGGTTAAAAATTCATTTTACTTTCTATTTTCTGTTATCTTATTCGTGTCATGTTACCAGCCGGAGCGCAACTGCACCCAGTTTAAAGAGGGGGAATTCAGCTTTACTTCTTTGGTGAACGGGGAAGAATTGACAACTACCTTCATTCGTAAAAACGGTATTGAAATAGACTATTTCCAAGGGAAGAGCGACACTTCTTCCGTGAGATGGATCAACGACTGTGAGTACATAGTGAAAAAGCTCAATCCAAATAACATGGCAGAGGAGAAATCGGTTCATATGAAGATCCTCTCTACTACCGACGACACCTATACCTTTGAATACAATATTGTTGGAGACAAAAAGAAATCCAGGGGAACAGCAACAAAAACAAATTAAACTGCTTTTGTTTTTTATTTGACATTGATGAACCCAACCATCATCACCATGTTATAAGAATACATGAGAAGACTCTATACCCTTGGTGCTACATAGCCTCATTTTATGATCTCCAAGAACCATAAGAAAGATGATGCAGTTGTCGAAACTGTGAGCAAACAGTAACAATATTTATACTGTACCAAAAACAAAAAAAAAGCCACTGAATATTCAGTGGCTTTTTTTTATACAATGCTCTATAACTTAATTTGGCCTACTATAAGCCAATTCCGGATTAACATCCTTATGTTCCTTAAAAAGTCGCTGTTGTTGCTTTACAGTTAATGTGCTGCCATCATGGCTCCAACCTGGAGGGCCAAAAATATACATCAGCGCATGTGAGAGTTTCTTGGATTTCTTTACGTCCTTATAAATGTCCTTAAACTCATGAGTAAGGATAACCATAGGATTATGGGAATCTGGCGCGTGAATCACCCCGTATTTAACATCTACATCATCATCCAATTCCTTCCAAGTACCAAATATTTTATCAAATATATTAAGAAAGCCTCCATGGTTTTTGTCCAAATATTCCACATTTTGTGCATGGTGTACTTGATGCATGGTATGGGTATTAAAGATCTTCTCTAAAAACCCCATTTTCGGGATATAGACCGAATGCAGCTGAAATTGCCACAACGCCTCAATACCCAAACAGACCACAACCATTTCTGGAGGGAATCCCAGTGCAGGCATCCACATATAAAATAAAGGCTTGTACAAAATGGTGAACCAGCCGTTTCTTACAGCGGTACCCAAATTAAAATTATCTGAAGAATGGTGTACAATGTGTGCAGCCCATAAAATACGGATTTCATGGTTTGCCCTATGGAACCAATAATAGGTAAAATCATCTGCTACTTGACAAAGAAGCCAAATGTACCACGCATATCCAAATGATTCATACCCTAAAATGTTTGTTCGTACTCCAGAAACATCTACGGGATTAAACAGCTCATAGGTAAATTCAAAGATTACAATGGCAGATATTACTTTAATTAACGGGGCTATAATAGCAGAACCAATACCCATAAAGCCACTGGCGGCAAAATCTTTCCACTCGTAAAGATCATCATCTCCGTGGGTTTTGCTGTAAGTTAATTCCAATAAGATAAAGGCAATAAAACAGGGGACTCCGTATACTAACGGATTGGTAAAATCCATAAAAACTTCTTTTTTTGTAAATATAACAATAAACTCGCGCTACTCTTCAATACTTTAACATCAACATATTAAATTAATTCAGGCTTTTATTTTTCTTTTATACTTCTCAATAGATTATTTTGCTCCTTCATTAATTTCTCCAAATTGGCCAGCAATTCTATATTTTTTGGGGTGGCCACTTCTTTATTTTTTGGATCTTCCGATTTGGATTTAAAGCGATTGATAAACTTGATGACCACAAATATGGTGAAGGCCACAATGATAAAGTCAATAAACACTTCGATCAGTTCGCCGTAGGCTATGGCCACTTCTTCTATATTATCCTGCTTTTCCCTAAGGATTAATTTTCTATCGGAATAATTTACACCACCTGTCAATAAGTTCAAAGGAGGCATGATCACCTTTTTCACTATAGCATCAACAACCTTGTTAAAGGCGGTACCTATGATGATACCAACCGCCATATCGATCATATTGCCCTTGATCGCGAAATTCTTAAATTCTTTAAAAAAATCTTTCATGGCAATGATTAGAATAATAAAGTCTGGCCCTCATCTTCTGGGTTAGATCCCTTGGGCTTCGTGGAGTTTGAAGTATCACCACTTCCAGAATCTAAGGGCTCTTCATCAACAACTTCCATATCCTCTGGCTTTTGCTCCTCTGGCTCTTCAAATGGTAATGGTTCCAATGCGTTTACACTCTTCACCTTTTCCGATGTTAGCACATTACCTAAAGCTTTTATTCCCTTAATAGCTATAAAATTTTCCAAATCAATTGTTTGGTTAGGTTTTGCGTCTTTGCCTCTAGGTTTGGTGAATTCTATTTCTACAACAGGTCTCCAGTCTGTGGAAATGAGTTCTAAGACCGACTTAGGGTGTTCAGAAATGAACAATTCCTCTTTGCCTTCACTTTCTATGACAAAGCGTTTAATATAATACTTCTCCTTTTCCCCTTCATAATAGACAGCGGATAATGGCTTTTCAGGATTCCATTTTTCCAATAAAATCATGTCTTCATCAAAATGCGTGGAAAGATCAGGTATCAAAGTTTTTGCAATTCCTTTTTGGGTTACAACAAGAAGCATGTCATCTCCCCTAAATTCCCCTAACAGGTCTCCCCTTCCATCTACATTGAGCCTTCTGACCACATCGTCGAACCAGATTTTTCTTGGCTTCAGGGTAGAAACACCCTTTTCTTTTAATTCCACACGTTTCACAGGGTATTTCGTGACAACATTCCCTTTAGAAGCCCTGCCTTTTATAAGTACATCGGCAAAATCGATATCCCATTTTATTTTTTTTATACTGCCAGCCTGCCTCAACAATACAGTAACCACTTCGGCCTCCCCATTAGGATTGGCGGTAAAGTACAATAGTTCCGAATTGGCCTTACCATTGGTCAGGTCATAAATCTTATCCCTGGTGATACTGGTGACATTAAATCGTTTTATATAACTGGGACCACCCTTCCCGTCCTTATAGATCATATTATAAATGGTACGCTTATCCTTTTTCTTAAAAACCGCTACATGAATAATATTTTTACCTATAAAAGTCTTGGCGTCCACCTTGGTGATCATCATTTTGCCATCTTTCGTAAAACAAATGATATCATCAATATCACTGCAATCGGTCACATATTCGTCCCTTTTTAGAGAAGTTCCCACAAAACCTTCTTCTTTGTTCACATAGAGTTTTGTATTTCGAATAACTACCTTGGTAGCTTCTATATCATCAAAAATTCTTATTTCAGATTTACGTTCCCTTCCTTTTCCGTATTTTTCCTTTAGACTTTTGAAATAATCAATGGCATATTCAATCAAATGCTCAAGGTGATGTTTTACCAGTGCGATTTTCTCTTCCAGACCTTCAATAAATTGTTGGGCCTTTTCCAAGTCGAACTTAGAAATCCTTTTGATCCGAATTTCTGTAAGTCGGACAATATCTTCCTCAGTTATAGCTCTTTTTAGATGGCCGACATGAGGCTGTAATCCCTTATCAATGGCCTTGATAACCCCCTCCCAGGTCTCCTCCTCTTCGATATCCCTATATATTCTTTTCTCAATAAAAATGCGCTCCAAAGAAGTAAAGTGCCACTGCTCCTCAAGTTCGGCAAGCTGTATTTCCAATTCCGCCTTTAATAGATCTACCGTATTATCAGTGGACCTTTTCAACATTTCAACCACTCCAATAAAAAGAGGTTTGTTGTCTTCTATAATGCAACCCAACGGTGAAATTGATGATTCACAGGCGGTAAATGCATAAAGGGCGTCAATGGTCTTATCAGGAGAAAGTCCACTTGGCAAATGCACCAAAATCTCTACATCCGCGGCAGTGTTATCCTCAATTTTTTTAATTTTTATTTTGCCTTTATCATTTGCTTTTAGGATGGAATCTATTAAACTGGAGGTATTGGTTCCGTATGGAATTTCGTTAATAACCAGTGTATTCCTGTCCAGTTGTGAAATTTTTGCCCTGACGCGAATTTTCCCTCCCCTGAGTCCTTCGTTATAATTGGTCACATCAATAATCCCTGCAGTCGGAAAATCCGGAAAGAGGGTAAAACGCTGCCCTTTTAAATGTTTGATTGAGGCGTCTATCAATTCAATAAAATTGTGTGGGAGTACTTTTGTGGAAAGTCCCACCGCAATTCCTTCGGCACCCGAGGCCAATAAAAGCGGGAATTTAACCGGAAGGTTTACAGGCTCTTTCCTCCTGCCGTCATAGGATTGCTGCCATTCTGTAATTTTTGGACTAAAAACAACTTCCAGTCCAAATTTGGAAAGCCTGGCCTCAATATATCTCGATGCCGCTGCCCCATCTCCAGTCAAAATATTACCCCAGTTACCCTGGGTATCGATCAGCAGATCCTTTTGTCCGATCTGCACCATGGCATCAGCTATACTGGCATCTCCGTGGGGATGGTACTGCATGGTATGCCCAACAACGTTTGCCACCTTGTTGTATCTACCATCATCAAGTTCCTTTAGAGCGTGCATAATCCTTCTCTGCACGGGTTTAAATCCGTCTTCGATAGCTGGCACGGCACGTTCTAAAATAACATAGGAAGCGTAATCTAAAAACCAATCTTTGTACATCCCTGTGACCTTGGTCAAGGAGTCCTGGGTGTTATCTAGGCTTTCATTAATTCCCTCATTTACTTCTTCATTCTCTTCCATTCAGAAAGATTCGTATTAATTTGGTTTATAATTAGTTGTCCTTAACAAGATCAAGTTCAACTTTAAGATTTTCTATGATAAATTTCTGGCGGTCGGGTGTATTTTTGCCCATATAGAATTCCAATAAACTCTCAATGGACAAAGCTTTATCCAACATCACGGGTTCTAAACGAATGTCGTCCCCAATGAAGTGTTGGAATTCGTCCGGGGAGATTTCCCCCAGACCTTTGAACCTTGTGATCTCTGGTTTTCCTGATAATTTTTCTATGGCGTCTTTTCGTTCTTCCTCACTATAGCAATAGATGGTTTCTTTTTTATTTCTCACCCTAAACAATGGGGTCTGCAATATATAAAGATGATTCTCCTTAATGAGCTCCGGAAAAAATTGAAGGAAAAATGTAATCAACAACAAGCGGATGTGCATTCCATCAACATCGGCATCCGTTGCAATTACTACGTTGTTATACCTGAGATCCTCCATAGATTCCTCTATATTCAAGGCAGCTTGCAATAAGTTGAATTCTTCGTTCTCGTATACAATTTTCTTGGACATGCCATAGGAATTCAATGGCTTTCCCCTAAGGCTAAATACAGCTTGCGTATTAACGTTCCTGGATTTGGTAATGGATCCGGATGCAGAATCTCCCTCTGTAATAAACAAGGTGCTCTCCAATCGTTTTTCGTTTTTCATATCCCCAAGGTGCACCCTACAATCCCTGAGTTTCTTGTTGTGCAAGCTTGCTTTTTTGGCGCGATCCTTTGCCAACTTCCGAATTCCGGAAAGTTCTTTTCGTTCGCGTTCTGCCTGCATGATCTTGCGCTGCAGTTTTTCTGCGGTATCCGGATTTTTGTGAAGGTAATTATCTAACTGCTTTCCAACAAAGTCATTGATATACGTTCTAACCGTAGGAAAATCGCCTCCCATATCTGTAGAACCTAACTTTGTTTTGGTCTGGCTTTCAAATACAGGCTCCATCACTTTAATCGCAATGGCGGAAATTATGGATTTTCGAATATCGGACGCCTCATAATTTTTGCCATAAAAATCACGTATGGTCCTTGCCAAGGCTTCCCTAAATGCAGATTGATGTGTCCCCCCCTGTGTGGTATGCTGACCATTCACAAAAGAATGGTATTCCTCGCTATATTGTGTTTTGCTATGTGTTAGGGCAACCTCAATATCCTCTCCCTTTAAATGGATTACAGGATAAAGCATATCATCTTTGGAATTGTTGTCCTCCAGTAAATCTTTTAAACCATTATCTGAATGGAATTTCTCCCCATTGAAAATGATTGTCAGCCCTGGGTTTAAATACACATAGTATTTGAGCATGCGCTCCACATACTCATTCCTGTATTTGTATTTTTTGAAGATAACCTCGTCCGGAATAAAGGAAACCTTGGTTCCTTTTCGTTTCGATGATTCCACAGGACCATCTTCGGAGACCAGATTACCTTGATGGAATTCTGCTGTTTTTAATTTGTTTTCTCGTGAGGATTCTACTTTGAAAAAAGTGGACAATGCATTGACTGCTTTTGTACCGACCCCATTTAATCCTACAGATTTCTTGAAGGCCTTGCTATCATACTTACCACCTGTATTCATTTTGGAAACTACATCCACCACTTTACCCAAAGGGATTCCCCGGCCATAATCACGGACACTGACCACATTATCCTTTATACTGATATCTATGGTCTTCCCTGCACCCATTACAAATTCATCAATACAGTTATCTAAAACTTCCTTAAGAAGAATATAGATACCATCATCTGCAGAAGATCCATCTCCCAATTTACCAATATACATTCCAGGTCGCATACGAATATGCTCCTTCCAATCCAATGAACGTATATTATCTTCGGTATATTGGGTATTTTCCATTAATTATGTATTTTAAGGCGCGTTGCTAATATAGGGAGTGTTCTAAAAAGATAAAAACACTACTTGTTAAAGTAATTAACAATAGCTTGTATTCATTTGTTGATATAGATTGTGTTCCAAGGGATTTCGATTTCAGCAACGGAAATCGAAAATCATAAATACTTGAAGGACCTAAATTAGAATATAGTAAAAATACAATAAACAAGCCTAATACTAAAACCGCATTTATAAAGATGTGACTAACTCAGGGCAGCAATAAAAATAAAAATGATTAAGCTCTTTTTAACTTGATCAATTTACGTTTTATAAGTTCAAAGTGCCAGATCAACGAAAAAGAAGCTGATATCAAATTTTAATCCAAATTGAGAAAATAATACAATGACGATAAAAAGATCTTATAGTATATGTTTGGCATAATTATTGTATAAAATATTCTATACCTGTATAGTATACTCTATACATCTAAAAATCAAAAACATGAAAAAATTCATCCTTTGCCCCGTTTTATGCCTTTTTGCAAGTCTCGGCTTTGCACAAGAAAACTTAAAAACAGTATTTGGTACCGTTTCTGACGATTTTGGGGAGCTAAGGGATGTAAATATTTCAATTGAAGGAAAAACAAATACTGCGATATCCGATGCTAACGGAAAATATGAGATATCTACCCAGGCAGGAGATATCTTGGTATTTAACCGCATGGGTATGTTGCCATTGGAAATTACGGTAGAAGATGTTACAAGAGTGCTGAATGTTAGAATGTACGAAAAAACAGAGAATTTAGAGGGGGTAACCGTAACAAAATCCTTAAAGAATCAGAATGAATTAGCCATAGAATATAGAACCAATCCTAAGATAATAAGATCAGCTTTTGGTTATTGGGATGCTGACGCAACCAGTTTTTCATTGCGTGTAATTGATAAAAAGCAGATTAATCCAGGTGCTTTTGATTTGGCAACGGTTATCCGAAGTAGGTTTCCTGGAATCAAAGTAATACGCTCATCTGATCTTATGGAAACAAAAATCATGTTACGTGTTCAGGGGAGTTTAGGCCTGAAGCCTGCGGGCTATGACATCGACGGATTAATTACCCAACAGTTCCCATTTTTTATTGATCCCCAGAATATTGAGCGTATTGCCATAGTAGCTTCTATGAATGGTCTTACGAAATATGGGACTTTAGGTAATGGTGGTATAATAGTGATCAATACAAAAACTGCGCGCTTTGAACCAAAAGATGAAAATGGTGAAATTATTGATGTGGCTCGTGTTCATGACAATAAATACTTCGACAATGTACTCGAAAATAAAGATGTGATCAATGAGCCAACATACCTTCAAGATTTGAATACTGCAAAAGATCTGAAGGAAGCTATTTCCATATACAATGCTAATGCAATAAAATATTCAAGTTCCTATTTCTATTTTTTGGATGCTTACGACTACTTTGCCAATAAAATTAAGAATCAATCTTTTGCCGAAAATATTATCTCTGAACATTGGTCATTATTTACAAATAATCCCGTCAACTTAAAATCATTGGCATATATGTACCAAGCTAGAGGTGAGTATGAAAAGGCCAACCACATTTACAAAGAGGTCTTTAAATTGCGACCTAATTATGCGCAGTCTTATTTGGACCTAGCAAACAGTTATCAGGAAATTGATGCCTACCAGAAGGCAGCTTCTATATACTCTCGATATGGATATTTGTTGGAGGAAGACTTTCTTAACGATGACCAAAAAATCTTTACACAGATTATGGATCGGGAACTGAACAACCTTATTAAACTCAAAGGCAATGAACTGCTATCAAAGGACCACAAAAAAAAGTTTATCCTAGACGAATATTTCGATGGTACACGGCTAGTATTCGAATGGGCCGACAGTGAAGCTGAGTTTAATTTACAGTTTGTCAATCCCGAAATGCGCTATTTTAATTGGAACCATAATAACCGAGATAATGCTGAAAGAGTCAAGGATGAAAAATCCTTGGGATATGCAACCGAGGAATTTTTGATAGATAGTTCCATTAATGGCAATTGGCAGGTGAACATCAACTATTTAGGCAACAAAAGCCTTACCCCTACCTATTTTAAGGTTGATATCTACTATAACTATGGCAGCCCATACCAGAAGAAGGAAACCAAAGTATTTAAACTGAGCCTTAAAAACATTAACCAACGCCTGTTCCAGATCAACAGTGGTAATGTCATAGTTTCTAAATAACAGTTGTAGTATATTCTGATGAAAACTTATTATAGATCTAATGATCTGGGGATTTTGTCCCAATTTAGTTCCAAAGATTTACTACCCAATGACAGATAATGAGATACTTGTTGGTCGTAACGCATTATTTTTTTAGATGTGTTGGAACTTTTTACGTGTATTACAAAATGGCCTCGCTTTTAAAGTGAGGCCATTTCTAATTGTAACTATGTTTTTAAATTACTGGTGATTACTCCAAATAGGTCCTTGGCGATGCTATGGGCAGACTATTTCAAAAATCTTACCTCGTATCCAATAATTGCAGACAACTTAAACACACTACATTAACAAAGGTTAGTTTTTGATCTATTTATTTAATTACAGAATTGATCGTCTTCCAATTGGCTTTAAGATCGCTGTAGGTTCAAATATATGGACCATCATAAACCAAACATTACCTAAAAAAACAGGTAAGCTACCTACACATTAAAACGAAAGTGCATTACATCACCATCTTTTACAATATACTCTTTGCCCTCTACTTTCATTTTGCCCGCCTCTTTAACCTTGGTTTCACTTCCAAAGGCAACAAAATCATCATAAGCGATCACTTCTGCACGGATAAATCCTTTCTCAAAATCGGTGTGAATTACTCCAGCTGCCTGAGGCGCCGTAGCTCCTACTGGAATAGTCCATGCCCTTACCTCTTTGACACCTGCCGTGAAATAGGTTTCAAGATTTAATAATTTATATGCCCCGCGAATTAATTTGGCAGATCCAGGCTCTTTAAGACCAAGATCTTCCAAGAACATTTGTCGCTCTTCATACGTTTCCAGTTCAGTAATGTCAGCCTCAGTTCCCACTGCCAAAAATATTACTTCTGCATTCTCGTCCTTGACCGCTTCTTTTACTTTATCCACATAGCTATTTCCAGTAGTGGCCGACTCTTCATCTACGTTACAGACATACATTACAGGTTTATCTGTAATAAACTGCAATGGCTTTACAAATTCGTTTCTGTCTTCTTTGCTAAATTCAAGGGCGCGAATAGAAGTTCCCGCTTCTAATCCTTGTTTAATTTTCAAAAGTACAGCCTCTTCCTTTTGCGCTTCCTTATTTCCAGTTTTGGCAGCACGTTTCACTTTTTCAAGCTTTTTGTCTACCGTTTCAAGATCTTTTAATTGCAATTCCATATCAATAGTCTCCTTATCTCGAATAGGGTTGATAGATCCATCTACATGGACAATATTGTCATTATCAAAGCATCTCAGCACATGAAGAATTGCATCTGTTTCACGGATATTGCCCAAAAATTGGTTTCCAAGACCTTCTCCCTTACTTGCTCCCTTTACCAACCCGGCAATGTCAACTATTTCTACTGTTGCTGGCAATACGCGCTCCGGATTGACCAAAGATTCTAATTTCTCCAATCTCGAGTCGGGAACATTTACTACCCCTATATTAGGTTCTATGGTACAAAAAGGAAAATTGGCGCTTTGTGCTTTCGCATTTGATAGACAATTAAAAAGTGTTGATTTACCTACGTTTGGTAATCCTACAATACCTGCTTTCATTCTTTCATTCTTTTGAGGGTGCAAATATAGTTCTAAAAAGCAAATATGTAAACATCAAATCTACAAACAATAACATGAGGGAAAGGCCCATTCACTTAATTATGATTTAAAAGTTGAGGCATCTTTATATCCATGAGGAATAGAAAAAGATATATCATAATTGAAACTGTCTGAATTTCTAGTCCGAATGGTAAGGGTATGATTTAGTAGAAAATTATCCCTATCTAATGACGAATTAAAAAATCAACCTCTCTCATTATTGGTCAATCATAAATATTAGTCTGTACGTAATAATTCATAAAAAAATGTTAATTCATAAAATTTTCACTATTTTCGTCAACATATTAACTCAAACTTTAATTTATATGAAATTGTTTTATGCTTTTACAGCATTTCTTTTACTGTCAGTTACTACTGCTTTTGCGCAGAATTCGGTTTCTGGAACAGTAAAAGATGACGCAGGTTTGCCCCTGGCAGGAGTGAACATTGTAGAAAAAGGTACTAATAATGGAACATCAACCAATTTTGATGGGAACTATGAAATATCTGTGGCAGATAATGCCACATTGGTATTCAGTTATGTTGGATTTGCAACTACGGAAGTGAATGTTGGAGGTCAGTCAACAATCAATGTTACGCTTGCAGAAGGAATGCAACTGGAAGAATTTATTGTAGTAGGTTCACGTACAGCACCTAGAAGTAATGCGGACACGCCCTTACCTGTAGATGTTATTGGAGCCAAGGAATTGACTTCCACTGGACAAATGACCTTTGACAAGGCCTTGCAGTACAGGATTCCATCTTTTAACACGGTACAAACTCCGGTAAATGATGCGACCTCCTTATTGGATCCTTATGAAATAAGAAACATGGGACCAAGTAGAACATTGATCTTGATCAACGGAAAAAGGAAAAATTTAAGTGCCTTATTATACACCCAGACTTCACCGGGTAGAGGTGAAACGGGTGCTGATATCTCAGCAATCCCAACAGACGCCATCAAAAGAGTTGAAATACTAAGAGATGGAGCTTCTGCGCAATATGGTTCTGATGCCATAGCCGGGGTAATGAACATTATTCTAAAAGATAGCCCAAATGTAGGTTCAGCAACAATTAGAACTGGTATTACCTCTGAAGGTGATGGTGAAATGTTTGGAGTTGCCGTTAATAATGGGACTAGCATTGGTGAAGACAAAGGTTTTGTAAACTATACTGTGGACCTTTCAAAGGTAAACATAGCGAACAGACCAGGTACAGTTGATGCCGCTGGAGAATTTGGTGATTTTTTCGACCCTGATGCAGCCGAATTGTTAACGTTATCTGATGTGGAAGAATTTTTATCAAGAAGACCTGATGCCGGCAATATAAATGGTTCTCCTGAAACGGCAGCTGCTAAATTTTCAGTAAACTTTGGTTACGACTTAAGTGAAAATACTGAATTATATGGTAATGCGGCTTATGTTTATAAGTCAGTAAACAGTTTTGCCAATTACAGAACGCCTTATTGGAGAACATTAGATGAAAATACTGGATTTCCATATTTAGCGGATTTTTTTCCTGGAAACAACCCAAATAATAGAAATGGATATGATGGGTATTTACCAACTTTTGAAGGGTTGTTAAGTGATTACAACGCTACTATTGGTTTTAAATCTACTATCAATGACTGGAACATAGATGCTAGTTTTACAACTGGTGGAAATACACAGACTTACAAAGTGAATAATACACATAATAGAAATTTTGTATACTCTCCTTCTACTTGGGTTGATACCAATGGTAACGGATCTATAGATGATGGCGAAGTAACCGAAGGTTCTCAATTGTACAGAGAGAACAGTCAGCAGTCATTCGATCCGGGTGGAACTGCTTTCTCCCATAATGTAGGGAATATAGATATTTCAAGAATACTTTCTGATAAAGTAAGTATAGGTGTTGGTGCTGAGTTCAGGACCGAAACCTTTGAAGTTATTGAAGGTGAACTAGCTTCTTATGATGGTGGAGGTGCGGATTCCTTTGCAGGTGCATCCCCTCAAAATTCTGGTAAATTTAACCGTTATAATATTGGTGGTTACTTTAGTTTGGATTATGATGTATCTGATGAATTTCTATTAAGTGGAACTATTCGTACTGAGAACTATTCTGATTTTGGTAATGCTTTTGTATACAAGTTCAGCTCACGTTATAAAGTTAGTGATGCCTTTACTTTAAGAGGTTCGCTTTCTTCCGGTTTCAGAGCTCCTACCCTTCACCAAATCTTTACTCAAAAAGCCCAGTATAGCTTTATTCCGGGTCAAGGTATCCAAGTTGGTGGTTTAATCAACAATGTATCTACTCAGGCAAAATTATTGGGTATCCCTCAATTGGATGCCGAAACATCTCAAAATTTCACAATTGGATTTGGTGGTAAAATCGCGGGTGGATTTAGCTATACCCTTGATTATTACAATATTACTGTTGAAGACCGGATTGTATTAGGTGCTGAAATAAGTGCTACTGGCGATGCTAATAATCCTTTGGATGTTCTTTTAGCATCCAATAACTTAAGTGATGTCAGTTTCTTTTCGAATGCACTTGATACTAAGACGTCAGGGATAGACGCCGTATTGAGCTATCAAAATATTGCCTTAGGCCAAGGGTTACTTGATTTAAACTTATCTGGGAACTATACACTTCAAAACGAACGTGATGGTGCTGTTAAAGACATTCCTTTAGTTGCCAATGCGGGACAGTCAGTTGTAAACGATACCCAAGAGGCTCTGTTTTTTACTTCTAGACCAGTGACAAAATGGATTTTAGGGGCAAATTATGACATCAACAAGTTTGGGATCTCTTTAAACAACACTTATTTTGGTAAGACTACATTCCAGCAACAAGGAATGGATAGTAATATATTTACAGAGTTTACACCAAAAATTGTAACCGATTTGGGGATTAATTATAATGCAACTGAAAAACTTACTCTTGCACTTAATATAAATAATATACTGGATGTATTACCTGAATGGAGCTTTAAATCTAAGAATGCGGCAGGAGATGCTATTTTAGCAGATGCTGCTCAAGTACAAAATCAGTCTAACCTGATTACATTCAACCAACGTTACTCTCAAATGACTTATGATGGATACCATTTTAGTCAATTAGGAACAATGTTGAATTTTTCAGTGAACTACAGATTCTAGAAAACTATCATGTATATTGAAAAAAGCTACCTATTTTTAGGTAGCTTTTTGTTGTTACTTACGTATCTCAAAATTATCCAAGGCATCTACTACCATCTTTAATGAATTATAATACCGAATACAAAACCATAACAGTAATACGTAAAACAAATAAGGTAAATTTTATTCTGGCGAAGTGGTGGTCTTGTTTACTTGGTTAGTGACTTAAATAATTAAATCTACTGTAAAAAATACCAATTTTTGTAGTACTTCGGAAGGAAACTCCATAAAAAAGCACTACACCCAATCACTAAAGGCTTTGATACTTTTGTGAACGTTGCTAAAAAAAGCAAATAAAAAAAGCCCAATCGTCTGATTGGGCTTTTTTTTATTAATAATACCAATTATTATCCTTCTGGGTGCATAAAACGCTGCTTTGCCAGTAATTCTTCTTCTGTTTCCACATGACTGTCATCTGGAACGCAACAATCCACCGGACATACTGCGGCGCATTGTGGTTCTTCATGGAAGCCCATGCATTCCGTGCACTTGTCAGGAGAGATATAATAAATTTCGTCACTTATTGGCTCTTGTACTTCATCGGCATCCACTTCAGAGCCATTTGGCAATACCACCTTCCCGGATAAGGAAGTACCATCACTATATCTCCAATCATCTGCTCCTTCGTAAATTGCGGTATTTGGACATTCCGGTTCACAAGCCCCACAATTTATACATTCATCAGTTATTATAATTGCCATATTTTTCTTTTTCTATTGCTTACTTTTGCACAAAGGTAAATCCTATTAAAACACTATACAAATATAATGACTGAGCTTGAACTGAGATTAGAAGCATTTGTTAAACTTGGTGGTTTGTTCCGAGAGTTTTGTGAATTTTCCAATAAAAGTGATCACAATCAAGAATCCGCTAATGAATGGTTTATACAATTCGATGAAACGATTACTTTAGCTGGACATAAAAATGGATGGTTCATTAAAGATAATATCCTTTTTTGTTTAGAAAAATGGGGAGCACTTTTGACTGAAGAAAATCTTGTCAAATGGCTGTCACACTATGATATTGATCAAAATAAACCAAAGACTGTCGCTCTGATAATGGCCGGCAATATACCTTTGGTCGGTTTTCATGATTTTATGGTAACAATTTTAACAGGGAACAAAGCCTTGATAAAATTATCCTCCAATGATAATGTCCTACTGCCCTTTGTGATAAAATATTTAATCGACATTGCCCCTACTCTTGAAAATAAAATTACCATTACTGAAGGCCAAATGAAGGGTTTTGATGTAGTGGTTGCCACTGGAAGTGATAACACTTCAAGATACTTCGAGCATTATTTTGGAAATAAACCTAATATTATTAGAAGAAACAGAAATTCAGTGGCCGTTCTGACGGGTAATGAAACCACAGCACAATTAAATGCGCTGGGAGAGGATATTTTCAGATACTACGGGCTTGGTTGCAGAAGTGTATCCAAGCTTTTTGTTCCCAAAAACTATAATTTCAATGTCTTTTTTGAGGCTATCTTTTCCTTTAACCCAATAATTAATCAAGTAAAGTATTCCAACAATTATGATTACAACAAGGCTGTTTATCTAATGAGTGAATTTAAGTTACTGGATAATGGTTTTTTAATGCTCAAAGAGGACGAAAGTTATTCTTCCCCCATAGCCACTGTATTTTACGAGACCTACGATTCGCTAAACGATTTGGAATTAAAACTTAAAAAAGAAAAGGAAAAAATACAATGCGTTGTTGGCAAGGGGATTATAGATGGGGAAATTGCGTTTGGAGAAACGCAGAATCCAAATTTATCGGACTATGCCGATGGGATTGATACCGTAGAATTTCTGATAAACGCATAAAATTACTTGATTTTACCTATTTAATTTGGTCATAATTAATGAACTTTACCACTTAAACATTTCACCACCCATGAAAAAACATAATTTTAGTGCAGGACCTTGTGTCCTTCCTCAAGAAGTAATACTTAAATCAGCCGAAGCCATACAGGATTTTAATGGATCGGGGTTGTCTCTAATAGAAATATCTCACCGTAGTAAGGATTTTGTAGCTGTTATGGATAAGGCTCAAGCCTTGGCTTTGGAGTTGTTGGGATTGGAAAACAAAGGCTATAAAGCCCTCTTTTTACATGGAGGAGCAAGTCTTCAGTTTTTAATGACCGCCTATAACCTATTGGAGAAAAAAGCAGGATACTTGAATACGGGAACTTGGAGTGATAAAGCGATAAAGGAGGCCAAACTTTTCGGGGAGGTACTTGAGGTAGGTTCTTCCAAATCTGAAGGCTACAACCATATCCCTAAGATGTACGGCGTACCCAATGACCTAGATTACTTACATTTAACCTCGAACAATACAATTTACGGAACACAAATAAAAAACTTCCCAAATGTAAATGTCCCACTTGTTTGTGATATGAGTTCTGACATTTTTTCGAGACAGCTCGACTTTTCTAAATTTGATTTGATCTATGCCGGGGCACAAAAAAATATGGGTCCAGCAGGGACTACTTTAGTCGTGGTAAAAGAATCCATATTAGGAAAAGTGAGCCGAAAGATTCCCTCTATGATGGATTATCAGGTACATATTTCCAAAGAAAGCATGTTCAATACCCCTGCCGTATTTCCTGTATATGTTTCCATGTTAACCCTGGAATGGCTTAAAAACTTAGGTGGTATCCAAGCTATCGAAGAGATAAACAATAAAAAGGCACAGTTGTTATATTCAGAAATAGACTTAAATCCTCTTTTCAAGGGATATTCCGTAAAAGAGGACAGATCTACCATGAACGCCACGTTTAATCTTACGGATGAAAAACTTCAAACTACTTTTGATGCCATGTGGAAAGAAGCCGGCATCAATGGTCTAAGCGGACACAGGTCTGTAGGAGGATACCGCGCATCTATGTACAATGCCCTAACTTTGGAAAGCGTTGGCGTATTGGTAGATATAATGAGTGAAATGGAAAGAAAAGCATAATTAATAAAAAGATTATTCAAGATAGATGAGCATGAAAATACTGGTGAACGATAGAATATCACAATCTGGAATACAGGCATTGCAGAATGCAGGTTTTGAAGTTAATACCACCAAGGTTGCACAAGAACAGCTAATAAACTATATCAATAAAAACGCTATTGAGATTCTTTTGGTTAGAAGTGCCACTGAAGTAAATAAAGAAGTTATAGACAACTGTCCCTCCTTAAAAATAGTAGGTAGGGCCGGTGTTGGCATGGATAATATTGAGGTTGAATATGCCAAGAAAAAAGGAATTAAAGTGATTAATACCCCAGAAGCATCCGCAGCTTCTGTAGCGGAACTTGTTTTTGCCCACCTGTACAGTGGTGTACGATTTGTTCATGATTCCAATAGAAACATGCCGTTAGAGGGAGATAGCAAGTTCAATATGCTTAAAAAAGCATATTCCAAAGGCTTGGAACTTAAAGGAAAGACCCTGGGAATTGTTGGTTTTGGAAAAATTGGTCAGGCTACAGCAAAAATAGCTCTAGGCATTGGTATGAAGGTGATGTATCATGACCATCATAGAGAAGAAATCACTGTTACTGTTCCCTTTTTTGATGGACAGTCCGTATCCTTTGTTTTAAAGAATAATTCTATGGAGGAGCTCTTGAAATCTGCAGATTTCTTTTCCATGCATGTTCCAGCCCAAAAACATTACGCTATAGGCAAGAAGGAATTTGAATTGATGAAAGATGGCGTAGGAATTATAAATACTGCACGAGGAGGTGTTATAGACGAAGTGGCTCTTGTTGATGCCTTAGAAAATGGAAAAGTACTTTTTGCAGGCTTGGACGTTTACGAATCCGAACCAAATCCTGAGATAAGGATCCTAATGCACCCTCAAATCTCCCTGACCCCGCACATAGGAGGCAGTACTATTGAGGCCCAGGAAAGAATTGCTATGGAATTGGCGAAATTGATCATCGATACTTCCAAATAATGGTGGTGATAAGTGGTATCCGTTAGTTGTTATTCATTTTCGTATATTAGGAATCCAATAAACATAATTAAAAAAACATGTCAGGATTATTAGAGTTATTAGATAGCCCAATGGGCAAACAATTAATTGGTGGAATTGCTGGACAAACTGGTAATTCTGAAGAGAAAACGGCCGATGTACTTAGCATGGCAATGCCGCTGTTGATGGGGGCCATGAAGAAAAATGCATCTACCCCACAAGGGGCAGAGGGCTTGTTGGGTGCCCTAAATTCCAAACATAATGGAAGTATTTTGGACAATCTTGGAGGGTTGTTCAATGGTGGTGTAGATCAATCGGTTATGAGTGATGGCGCAGGAATACTTGGGCATTTATTAGGGAACAAGCAGGCACTAGTGGAAAATACTTTAAGTCAAAAATCAGGTTTGGATGCAGGCTCAGTGGCTGATATTTTAAAAATAGCTGCACCCATATTAATGGGGTTTTTAGGTAAACAAAAATCTCAGAACAACCTTGACGATGCTAACGGGCTAAGTAGTCTCTTGGGCAGTATGTTAGGAGGGCAGCCACAACAAAATCAAAGTTTGATCACTAGTTTACTAGATTCTGATGGAGACGGAAGTGTCCTTGATGATGTTGCCGGCATGGTATTGGGCAATACAAAGAAAAAAGGAGGCTTGGGAGGAATGTTGGGAGGTCTGTTTGGGAAATAATAGGATTTCGAAATAAGAATATTTTAACAAAACCACCCGTCCTCTCAGGTGGTTTTTTTGTACCTTAAATACTATAAAATCGATGGTTATGTTAATTAAATCGTTCCTTAAAATTATAGTATTATTTATTGTTATAACCCTTTCCATTGGTAGTTGTACCAGTAACAAACAGGCCGTGGACCTTGCAGATAAAGAAAAAATGGCCTTTAATCAAAAAGAAGGGGATACCATAACAATTGCCAATGACAGCTTAGAATATGACATAATTATCATTGAACCTGGTTTTAATTTCTGGTTGCGATCTATTGCAAAACCCAGACAATATTATTCAAAATTCTTTTTGGAAAATAGAAATGATATTTACGTAAGGGAATGGAACAATAGGGTGCTACAACCACAACGTTTTGACCCCAACCTTTATGAACTTCAAATCAATTATGATTCGAATACGGATTATGGTTATGAGGTAAACTATAAGTTATATAATTATTTCATCTATTTCCAACGCAAATACAAGCAACGATTGGGGCCTTTTGTTCCTAGAATATAAAAGCTTTATCTTTGCGCGAGAATTTAAAAAGGATATGAAGAAACTAAAAGAACGTTGGGGCATAGATACCAACTTCGAAGTCATCGTCATTTTATTAGTATTTGCAATTACCGGTTCTAGCTCAGTTAAAATTGCAAGACCTCTTTTGGAAGCAATTGGGTTTAGCAGATCTATTTTTCCTGAAGATGGTATTTACTCCTTCCTTTATTGGACTACAAGAATTCTTATCATTTTTCCAATTTATCAACTTCTGTTGGTACTTTTTGGATGGTTGTTTGGTCAGTTCAAATTTTTCTGGAATTTCGAAAAGAAAATGCTCGGAAGATTGGGCCTAGGCTTCTTATTCAAGTGAAATTATAGTTTATCATTGCCCCTATTTTTTAATTGCATTTGTTCAGTTGGTGAAGAAACCGGATTTAAAAACATCTTTTATAAATCTACGCCGCTTTATAGATAACAGTTAATAGTAAGATTCCCTAGGTAATTAAATTATGGTATCCTTTTTACAGCCATAAGCAGGTTTTGCGGAAGTCCTTCGCATCTACAGGGTAAAATAGAATGTGCTTTCGGAAAATTCAAGATCTACACTTACTAAATACCCCCATAGAAGCAGTATTTATTTATATTTTGTAGGAGCCCTATTTATATTTTTTATTTATTTCTTAGAAGTGCGAAAACCATGTGTCACTTGCCCTAAAAAACCCTTAGGAAACTTTTCATCCCCTTTAAACCCCAATTCAATGTCTCCACTATCTTCAGGAATATAACTGGTTTTGAAAATATAGTCCCAAAGACTAAGGCTTATACCAAAATTTACGCCATAAGTACCCTTAGGGAGAGTATATGCATGATGGTAAAGATGCATTACAGGATTGTTGAATACATATTTTAATGGCCCCCAGGTAATCTTAATATTTGAATGATTGAAATGCCCGATACTAATGGCAAGAAAATGGACAATGTAAGCCTGTTCTGGCTCAAATCCCCCTAAAACCATTACTCCAAAAGTCTTTAACGGTTTGTAGAACACGTTTTCCATCCAATGATATCTCAAATGTGCCGCAAATCCCATCTCCTTTACGGAATGATGGACCTTATGAAATTTCCATAAAAAGGCATATTTATGAAGAAGAATATGTGTAAACCACTGCACAAAATCCAATACTACAAAAAATATCAATAATTGAAAAACCATTGGAATTTTGCTTAAATCCAATATGGCCAAGCTCTTGGATGAAATTCCAATATCATTAAAGAATACCCCCAGTAGCTTATAAAAACCACTGATTACTATAGCGAAGATGAAAAAGTTAAAGAACATATAGAAACCATCCATCCAAAAATCTTTTCTAAAAACAGACTGGTATTTGCGCCATGGGAATAAGATTTCCAAAGTCCATACCAACAAAGAAATAGCTATAAGTCCCCAAAAGTAATTAGTGTACCAGGGCACCTCCATAAGAATGGATTTCCATGTCCATTCTAAGGTTCCTATGAAAGATTTAATAAAAGCTTCTGTATATTTTTCCAAAATAAAACGTTTTGTTTTACTACTATGCTAAGTAGTAAAATAGATGCATTCCTTACATCAATATCTTTTCTATTTTAATGGGTACCACTCTATATCCCTTAAACCTTCCCTTCTCCCTTTTTTTACTGGACCATAGTTTTTTGCCAGATAATCTACTATTACACCTTCATTATCACCAAGGTCCCATAAGTTTTGGGTTTTCTGCATCCATCGTATGGTGGCTGTCCACCCTTCTTTGCTCATCCTATTTTGTGTCACCAATTTAGAGGAATGACAATTCGTGCAATTATTTATTACCTCCTGCATCCCATCGGATTCTACAAACCCTGTCCTTACATGTATTCCATTTACTATTCTCTCCGCATCCTCTTCAATATTTACATATTCAGTATCATCATTGGAAGTATCAGATAAGGTTATTCCTGCCTCATCATAAAAATAAAAAACAACAGCAAGTAGCACAACAAGTACTAAAAACCCACTGATGAGAAGTCTATAGGGTGACTTAAAGTTTTGTTTATTTTTTTCTGACTTTGCCATTTATCTATACCACTTTAACTGCTATTCTATGGCAGGCATTATTTAGGTATCCCTTAGGATTCCATCCAGGTACAAGCATGGGTTGTGCCATGCCATTACTGTCAATCGCTTTGGCCCATACCTCGTAATATCCCTTTTTGGGAAATTGTATTCCCGTCGAAAAATGTTGCCATGCCAATCGGTTAATAGGCTTTTCAAGAGAGCAAGAATTCCATGTAGCACCAAAATCAATAGAATACATCACTTTGGAAACTTCCAGTTCTCCCGCCCATGCATGTCCCCTAATCTTTAAGGTTGTTCCCGACTCCAGTAAAGCACCTGATTTTGGATAGGTAATCAATGATTTCACCGGCATAGATTCTATAATCACCATTTCCGAATCTTTTACCTCCTCTCCTGGAGCCACTGGATTTTTTGGCACTCTATAAGAAGAGCCCGTCATTTTTTCCCCGTCATGTTCTTTATTCCTAATGCTGATCCTGTTGATCCATTTACCTGAGACTGATGCGGGCCAACCTCCTGCCACCAAACGCAGCGGATATCCATGGGCAAGGGGAATATCCCTTCCGTTCATCTGAAAGGCCAGTATTGTTTCATCCATCAATGCTTTTTTCATAGGTACTCCCCTAGAAATTGGCTCCTTATTCGGGTCACGAGTCAAATGAAGGTCTTGGGCGTGATATCCTATGTATACGGCATCTTGCTTTACTCCAACATCCTCAAGCAAGTCCCTTAGCCTAATCCCTGTCCAATTGGCACAGGATATGGCACCTATCGTCCATTGATTGCCTTTGGCCGGCGGATCAAATTCATTACGTCCATTTCCTCCACATTCCAGGGTAAGTTGATACGTATATATTTTAAATTTTGATTTAAGCGCTGCTAAGGTGTAGGTCTTTTTTTGTTTTACGGATTCTCCATCAATAGTAAGTGTCCAGTTTTGTGCATCAATATTTTCAGGAATTAATCCATTATTTCTAATAAACATCGATTTGTTGGGGGTAATCCTATCATCCAAAAAATGTGCTTTGGCCTCTATATTCCATGGTTTGTCATTTAATACCACCATTTCCTTGTCCTTGGCGAACATTTTATAAGGATCATTGTCTTGTAGGGCCAATGGCATATAATCCAATGGTAAGGAGGATCCAAATACAATTTCGGTTCCAATGATTCCCGACATGGTGCCTAAAGCTACCTTACCAACAAAATTTCTTCTCTTCATAAATCCACAATTAGCAATTGTATTTAAGCTACGTATTAAAAATAATAAAATAAAGATACATATTACCGGACCTAAAATATAAGTCCACTAATCACCATTAATTCTTTTGGAGTACCAGGGTAGTCATGCATCTTTCATCATGGACATTTGTTGTTTTTATGGGTTCCAAAAAGGTAAGATTAAATTTGGCCATGAAATTATCCAATAGCTTTCTTGTCAACAAAAACCTTTGAGTACCATCTGGGATGGAAAAAATACCATTTCCTTCGGCCTCGACTAAATCTTCTATTCCAATATTGGAAGCCATTCTAATAAATAAAGATCCATGCACCTTCAATACCCTCAACATTTCAGCCAACATTCCAAGAAAATGTTGTTCATTCCTAGCAAAATGCAACACCGCATTGCAAATGATATGATTGAATTCACCATTGGTATAGGGCATCCCATCTAGTTCAGATACCACGAATTGATCACTACAATTTGGATAAATTTCTTTTACCGATCTAATAGTTAACAATTCTCTATCCAATGCCCAAATATTATATTGATTGTGATAAAACCAGTACATATTTCTTCCTGAGCCACAGCCTGCATCCAATATTTTATCTTCCTTTAGATACCGACCTTTTACAATCTGATCCAGCAGATAGATATCTAAGTTCCCTAGCATGTTTTTTAAATCTGAGTCGGTCATTGAGCTATTGATCTTTCTATTATGGTACAAAACAAAAAAAAAGACCCAATCTCAGAACACTTATGATTGGGTCTTTACTATTGATATCTCTAAAAGTTAAGCTTCTATTACCTTTTCTTTTCTCGAGGGTTTTAATACGTAGGAATAAAACCACATTAAAGTGAAGGATGGTATAAAATCCAAACCTGGTACAAGTTCTTCTATAAAGGCAACTGCTCCAGCAACTTGTCCAATTCTACCTTTGTACATTCTGGTCATCAACCATCCCGATATGGGAGCCCAAATGATGTCTGAGAACTCCCCTATTCCAGGAATCAAAAAAGAAACCATTCCTATGGCATCAAATACAAGACCAAGAAAAAGGTTTCTTATTTTATTTTTTTCAACCGTTGACATCTTTAAATATAATAATTACCGTCCATTTAAATAAAATAAAGATCAATAATTAAAATGCCTACCTACCTATTAAATTTAGAAATTCGTTGCGTGTTTCTTGCTTTTCAAACTGCCCCCTAAACCCTGATGTAGTAGTTACCGAATTCTGTTTTTGGACACCTCTCATCATCATGCACATGTGAGAAGCTTCTATAACTACTGCGACCCCTTTAGGTTTCAAGGTATTGTTGATACACTCCAAGATGTCATGTGTTAGTCGCTCTTGGACCTGTAGCCGTCTGGCAAAAACGTCTACGACACGTGGTATTTTACTCAACCCGACAATATGTCCGTTTGGGATGTAGGCAATATGCGCCTTTCCAAAAAATGGAAGCATGTGATGTTCACAAAGTGAATAAAGTTCTATGTCCCTAATGATCACCATATCATCATAATCCTCTTTGAACATGGCACCTTTTAGTATTTCCTCAGCATCTTGCTTGTATCCTTGTGTTAAAAACAACATGGCTTTTGCAGCACGCTCAGGTGTTTTAACCAAGCCTTCACGGTGGATATCTTCCCCTATTTCATCAATAATACGGGAATATCTTTCCTGAACTTCTGCTTTTATTTCAAAATTGTACTCTTCTAAACTTTTGTATGGTGACATAATCTAATAATATAATTAAAGTAATTTATCGCTGTAATATTTTTCTAGAGTTCTAATTTTTGGGTCTATGATCACTTGGCAATATCCTTGCATTCTATGATCATTGTAATAATTAATGTGTTCTTCTTCTGCATTATAAAAAGGTTTGGCTTCAGTAACTGCTGTGACCACTGGACTACCAAAAACATTATTTTGGTTAAG
Organism: Sediminicola sp. YIK13; assembly: GCF_001430825.1. GTDB lineage: Bacteria > Bacteroidota > Bacteroidia > Flavobacteriales > Flavobacteriaceae > Sediminicola. The sequence continues at coordinate 1,058,180 of NZ_CP010535.1, forward strand.
TTCCTTGATAAACTGTTCGGCAATTGTTTTCTGATCCTCATTTTGATAGAAAATTTCGCTTCTGTATTGGGTACCCACATCATTCGCCTGTCTGTTCAAGGTCGTAGGATCGTGTGTGGCAAAAAATACCTCCAACAAAGATTTAAATTGTATCTCCGAAGGATCAAAGGTTATTTTAATACTTTCGGTATGCCCAGTCCTTCCAGAAATAATTTCCCTGTAAGCCGGATTTTTTATAGTACCTCCTGTATAACCCGGAATTACTTCTTTAACCCCACGTAACCGTTGAAACACGGCTTCGGTGCACCAAAAACATCCCCCGGCGAGTACTGCTAATTCAGAATTTGATTCAATCATAAATTTAATGTTTATCATTTTTAGACAAACGTTGAACAAATTTATTCATTTATTTATACTTTTCTTCAAATAAAATGATAAATCCATCATAATTTTCTTTTTCGATTGCCTTTACCCAATATAACAACATTAAAGTCGTTGCATTTCCCGGTAACTATCCTTTTAAATCCACTACTTATAAAAACAACAAGCAATGGCTAATTTTGTAATGTTGGGCTTTATGATTACTTTCAACCCCTAAAAATAATTCATGATTCAGGCTTCCAATATCCAAAAATATTACGGTGAACTCAAGGTTCTAAAAGGAGTTGATCTACATATTAAAAAAGGTGAAATTGTTTCTATTGTTGGAGCTTCTGGTGCTGGAAAAACTACATTATTACAGATTTTAGGAACACTGGATAACCAGACCAATAAAAAGGATAGTAAATTGTTCATCAATCAAATCAATGTCACCTCCTTAAATGATAAGGCCCTGGCCAGGTTTAGAAATGAACACATCGGTTTTATATTTCAGTTCCATCAACTTCTACCGGAATTCACTGCATTGGAGAATGTTTGTATTCCTGCATTCATCAAAAAAACACCAAAGGATCAAGCTGAAAAAAGAGCCAAAGAGTTGTTGGATTTTTTGGGCCTCTCCCATAGGTACCATCACAAACCAAGCGAGCTTTCTGGAGGGGAACAACAAAGGGTGGCCGTTGCTAGGGCCTTGGTAAACAATCCTTCCATTATTTTTGCTGATGAGCCAAGTGGTAATTTAGATTCTGAAAGCGCGGACAATCTTCACCAACTTTTTTTTACATTGAGAGAACAATTCGGTCAAACATTTGTCATAGTAACCCACAATGAAGAATTGGCAGAAATGGCAGATAGGAAATTGGTCATGGTCGACGGACTCATTACTTCATAAACATGCTCTATAACGTATGGAAATATTTTAAAAACCCAGTATATCGAGAGTATCACAATGCCCCCAGCGCTTACAAAAAGACTGTTTTTCTCTCTTTATTAAAATGGAACTTAGTAATTGGTCTATCCATTGTAATATTTAACTACACCCTCTCTAATGTTTTGGGATTCGATATGGGAGAGCATTCTACAGAAAAATTTTTCTCGCAAAATTCTATTGGTGTAATTTTCCTTGCCGTAAGTATTATGGCTCCAATTGTGGAAGAAGTATTGTTTAGAGGTCCATTAGTGTATTTTAGGAACAGTCCCTATTTTAAATATTCATTTTACACTTCGGTCCTACTATTCGGAATAATCCATATTTTTAATTTCGAAGGAGACACCCAGCTATATTATTATACTCCTTTGCTTATTGCTCCCCAACTGATTACTGGAATTTTTCTTGGATATATCCGAGTAAAACTTGGTCTCAAGTGGTCAATCTTATTTCACGCTACATTTAATACGGTGCTGATAGGACCGATTTTGTTGCTCAAAATTCTAAATATTCCAATGGAATGAAGAAAACCGAACTAAAGAATTTTTTGGATGCCAAAGTAAGTCAATACAACCATCCAGAATTTTTAGAAAGCGATCCCATTCAAATTCCCCATCTATTTACCCTGAAGGAAGATGTGGAGATCAGTGGATTTCTTACAGCCACCATTGCTTGGGGCAATAGAAAAAGTATCATTTCGAACGCCCATAAAATGATGGAACTAATGGATCATGCTCCGTATGATTTCATACAAAACCATCAAGAGAATGATCTGGATAGGCTACAAAATTTTGTACATAGGACATTTAATGGTGTAGACCTGGCATATTTTGTGAAAAGTCTTAAGAATATTTATCAATACAGGAGCGGGCTGGAGGGTGTTTTCACCAGCAATATCGACAAAAAGTCAATCCAACCTACAATTTCAAAATTTAAGGAAGTCTTCTTTGAGATTCCTCATCCAAAACGCACCACTAAACATATCTCCGATCCGGTAAAGGGCTCTGCAGCCAAACGGATAAATATGTATTTGCGTTGGATGGTCAGGGACAATACAACCGGAGTGGATTTTGGTCTATGGAAAGACATTCCCACTAGTATACTCTCTTGCCCTTTGGATGTACATTCGGGTAATGTCGCCAGAAAATTGGGGTTATTAAAACGCAAACAAAACGATGCCAAAGCCCTTGCCGAATTAGATCGTAGCCTGCGTCATTTAGATCCAAAGGATCCCGTAAAATATGATTTTGCGCTCTTTGGATTAGGCGTTTTTGAAAAGTTTTAATACGTTTTGTGCCAATTCTAAAAACTTGAAAAAGACTGGTTTAAAATCTAAATTGGAATCAAATCGTAATGCAACCTTTAAAATTTATAATAGTTTTAACAGTTAACCCATGTATTGCTTTACGTCTTTCCTTTATTAATAGTTAAATTTAAAACTTTAATTAATCACCAAAAACTATGATAAAAAAAACTACCCTTGCTTTTCTTCTAATTTCATGTACCGTCTTACTTTCCAAAGCCCAGGATAGAAGCCTGCCCGTAGACACTACCATAGTCACCCAACATAGTGTGACCGCGAATGGAGCTACTTTTAGTTACACCGCGAAAACTGGAACCCAGCCGGTTTGGGATGACATGGGGAAACCTATAGCAGCCCTACACTACACCTACTACACAAGAAACAATATAAAGGACAGGGAGGAAAGGCCCTTGGTCATTTCCTTTAATGGCGGACCTGGTTCAGGTTCCGTATGGATGCATTTGGCATACACAGGTCCCCGAATACTCAAAATTGATGATGAAGGCTTTCCTGTTCAACCTTATGGTGTAAAAGAAAATCCTTTTTCAATTTTGGATGTGGCAGATATTGTATACGTAAATCCAGCGAATACAGGATATTCCCGAACCATCCCGGTGAGCGGAAAGGAAGTGGATAGATCTAAATTTTTTGGTATCAATGCCGATATTAAATACCTAGCAGAGTGGTTGAACACCTTTGTTACCCGTAATAACAGATGGCGATCCCCAAAATACATCATAGGGGAAAGCTACGGTGGAACCAGGGTTGCGGGATTGGCATTGGAATTGCAGAATAGGCAGTGGATGTACCTCAATGGGGTCATTATGGTATCTCCAGCAGATTATAAGGTTATACGTGTTGGCGGACCAGTATCCGACGCCTTGAACTTACCATATTTTACAGCAGCGGCATGGTATCAAAAAGCTTTGGACCCTGCCCTGCAGCAGAAAGATCTTCTGGAAATCTTACCGGAATCCGAAAATTATACCCTAAACACCCTTATTCCTGCCTTGTCTAAGGGAGGTTTTATTTCTGATACAGAAAAGATGGAGGTGGCTAAAAAAATGGCCTTCTACTCCGGACTTACAGAGAAAGAGATTTTGGAACACAATTTAGTAATTCCTACAAGTTATTTCTGGAAAGCACTTTTAAGGGATAAAAGTGGTTACACTATTGGTCGATTGGATTCCCGTTATTTGGGGATGGATAAGCAGTTGGCGGGTGATTCCCCAGATTACAACTCTGAACTAACTTCCTGGTTACATTCCTTTACCCCTGCCATAAACTACTACCTTCAGGAAGAATTAAAATTCAAAACGGACATGAAGTATAATATGTTCGGCCCTGTAAATCCTTGGGATGACAGTGATGATAATACTAGGGATAATTTGAGACAGGCTATGGCCCAAAATCCCTATTTAAAGGTGATGTTCCAATCTGGATATTACGATGGGGCAACAACATACTTTAATGCCAAGTATACTATGTGGCAGATAGATCCTAGCGGGCGTATGAAAGACCGATTTAGCTTTAAGGGATATAGAAGCGGGCATATGATGTATTTGAGAAGGGAAGATTTACAAAAAGCAAATAACGATATAAGGGAGTTTATTATTAATTCTAGCGCTACAGGTAAATCGGCCAAATATTAGATAATTCTGTGACAGCCTAAATTCATGGGCTGTCACTTTTTTAACAGCTTCGACACATCTTATTAAGTTCACATCAGGATGCTAAAATGTACATATAAATTTGAAAACAAAGTTGACCATATGGTGATGAAAATCACAGGTTCCTATATTTTTCAGGACTTTATTAAAATGCCAGAGGTCATACTAGAAGCATGTGAATCACACGGAAATTATAAAGTACTGTTACTGGGAGATGAATTAATGGATACCAATTGATCCACCATTGACCGCTTTTTTATAGGAGAAAAAATTGCTGAAGTTTTACGTTCTAAGGTAAAGCTTGCTGTCGTATGGCCCCCTGAACACATGAATAAACTCACCGAAAATGTAGCGGTAAACAGAGCAGCGTATATGCGTATGTTCGTGGAACAAAAAGAAGCTAAAAAGTGGTTATTGGATAAAGATGCCAGAGAGCCAGGGGAATTGTTCAAAAAATAAATACTACTCCTTATTACTAACTGTAACCGTTATTCCTTTTTCTTCCAATTTCTCAATTAATGATAGTGAGATGCCCCTATCTGTTATAATCTCATCTATTTGTTCCAAATCACAAATTTTGGCAAAACTTTTTTTACCGAATTTAGAAGAATCAACCAATAGTATTATTTTTTGTGCTGCGGTCAACATCCTTTTGTTCAACTGCGCCTCCTCCAAATGAGTAGTACTTAAACCATACTCCAAGTCGATCCCATCAACACTTAAAAACAATTTACTGCAAGAGATATTATCAAGGATATAAGCCGCATAATTACCCACTACAGAAGATGAACTATGACGCACGTAACCTCCTAATTGTAATACTTCCACTTCCCTAAACTTAATAAGCTCTAAGGTCACATTTAAAGAGGAGGTGATCACCGTTAATTTTCCTTTGGGCCTAATACACCTTGCCAATGCTTGGACGGTAGTTCCCGAAGCGATCATTATGGAATCATTTTCCAGAATGAGTTGGGCTGCAGCTTCTGCTATTTTATTTTTTTCAGATACCGAAATCTTTTCCTTCTCATTAACAGGCCTATCATTTATATAAGGATTATCAAATGAGGCTCCCCCATGGGTTCTAAATAAGAGCCCTTTTTCTTCCAAAATTCTTAAATCCTTTCTAATGGTTACCGCAGAAACATTCAAGCTTTTGCAGAGATCCGATACTTCCACATATTTTTTCTCCTGTAATCTTTCCAAAATATCTTGATGTCTTTTCATAATGCAAATATGTAATAGAATGAAACTTAAAATTTACGAAGACTATATAAATGACCAAATATAATTAATTTAAGCTTCATTTGATTTCGTTTAAATTTCGAAATGTTTTTTTATCATGATTATTTGTGTTACTATTGAAATGATTAAAAAGTAAAACGTGTGAATATTTTTGGAAGAGAAACCATTCTTAAAGGTCTAAAAAGTACCAAAAACTGGGATGTAATAATTATTGGTGGTGGTGCCACAGGTCTTGGAATAGCTTTGGATAGTGTTACGAGGGGCTATAAAACGGTACTTTTGGAACAAGTAGATTTTGCAAAAGGCACATCCAGTAGAAGCACTAAATTGGTACACGGTGGGGTCCGGTATTTGGCTCAAGGTGATATAGGTTTGGTTAAAGAGGCCTTATATGAAAGGGGATTAATGCTAAAAAATGCTGCACATTTAGTATCAAATCAGTCCTTTATCATACCTAATTACAGGTGGTGGGATGGTATTTTTTATACCACGGGTCTCAAAATATATGATCTTTTGGCGGGAAAATTAAGTTTGGGAAAATCGTTCCATATCAATAAAAACGAAACTCATAATAGGTTAAAAACCCTAAAAACCGAACATTTAAAAGGAGGCGTTGTATATCAAGATGGTCAATTTGATGATTCTAGATTAGCGATTAATATAGCCCAAACAGCCATTGAAAATGGGGCAACCCTTCTCAATCATTTTGAAGTACAAAAGTTGAGAAAGGATGATACAGGAACTGTTAACGGTGTACTTGCAATAGATAGGGAGTCAGGAACAGAGTATGCCCTAAATGGCAAGGTGGTCATCAATGCCACTGGCGTATTTACGGATGAAATATTACAAATGGACAATGAATATGCCAAAAATATGGTGCGCCCCAGTCAGGGGATACATTTCGTTTTGGATAAATCTTTTTTACCTGGGGATGATGCCATCATGATTCCAAAAACGGATGATGGACGAGTCCTTTTCCTGGTACCTTGGCATGATAAGGTTGTGGTTGGGACTACTGACACCGTTTTGGACAGTCATAGCCTGGAACCGATAGCCTTAGAAGAGGAAATCAACTTTATCCTCAATACGGCCAATAAATACTTGACCAAAAAAGTGGAAAGAAAAGATGTCCTTAGCGTATACGCGGGATTAAGGCCTTTAGCGGCGCCACAAGATGAGTCTGAAAAAACAAAGGAAATATCTAGAAGTCATAAAATCATTATTTCCAATTCGGGACTAGTTACGATAACTGGCGGCAAATGGACCACCTATCGAAGAATGGCACAGGATACCTTGAACAAGGTAATTGAAAAAGGGAAATTGAAAAAGAAGACCTGCAAGACAATTTCTCTTTCCATACATGGTTCAACTGATATCATGGATCGTAACAATCACTTATATATCTATGGTACGGATTACCAAGAAATTAAGAAATTAATACAAAAAGATCCTGAACTTGGAGAAAAACTACATCCAAATTTAGATTTTCTAAAAGCAGAAGTGGTTTGGGCCGTAAGAAATGAAATGGCCCGAACTATTGAGGATGTACTGGCCAGACGTGTTAGGGCCCTATTTCTTGATGCAAGGGCAGCAATAGAAATAGCCCCTTTGGTTGCCGATATTTTGGCAAAAGAACTTGAAAAGTCTTTAGAATGGAAAACCTCGCAAATCTTAGCATTCAATGCTATAGCAAAAAATTATATCTTAAAAGGCCAACCAAAAAGTTAAATTATTAACCAATAAATTTTGAATAAATCTTTATAAATTTAGTGTATGGACCAATATATTCTTGCCCTAGATCAGGGTACAACCAGTTCCCGAGCCGTTATTTTCAATAAAAAAGGAAACATAGTTTCCACTGCCCAAAAAGAGTTTACCCAATATTTCCCGCAACCGGGCTGGGTAGAACATGATCCTATGGAAATTTGGTCCACACAAGCTGGGATAGCGGCGGAAGCCTTAGTAAAAAAAGGGTTGAATGGAAGTAACATTGCAGCAATAGGGATTACAAACCAAAGGGAAACGGTAGTTGTTTGGGACAAAAAGACAGGAGAACCTGTATACAATGCCATTGTTTGGCAAGACAAAAGAACCGCCGAATACTGTGATGAATTAAAGGAACAGGGCAAATCTGATCTTATCAGAAAAAAAACGGGTTTGGTCATTGATTCCTACTTTTCTGCAACCAAAGTAAAATGGATCTTAGATAACGTTGAGGGTGCCCGTAAAAGGGCCAATGAAGGAGATTTGATTATGGGGACCATTGATACGTGGTTAATATGGAAGATGACCTTGGGAGAAAAGCATATCACCGATGTCACCAATGCCTCTAGAACCCTTATTTTCAATATCAATACAATGTCATGGGATGATGAATTATTAACACTTTTTAATATCCCAAAAAGCATGCTTCCTGAAGTTAAACAGTCTAGTGAGCTGTACGGACATACCTCTGGAACCATCATTGCAAACAAAATTCCCATTGCGGGAATTGCAGGGGATCAGCAAGCAGCTTTATTTGGTCAAATGTGCACCAAATCCGGGATGGTAAAAAACACCTATGGGACCGGTTGTTTTATGCTCATGAATATTGGAGAGAAACCAATAGTTTCCAAGAATAATTTATTGACAACTGTTGCCTGGAAAATAAATGGAAAAACTACCTACGCCTTTGAAGGAAGTGTATTTATTGCTGGTGCTGTAGTACAATGGCTAAGGGACGGATTAAAGATCATAAAGACATCCTCCGATGTTGAAAAACTTGCTGGTTCTGTCAGCGATACTGAAGGAGTATATGTTGTACCGGCTTTCGCTGGGCTAGGTGCCCCATATTGGAACCAAAAAGCACAAGGAACAATTTTTGGAATTACTAGAGGAACTACAGATGCCCATATTGCTAGAGCAGCCATTGAGTCAATAGCCTATCAAACTATGGACATACTAAAAGCTATGGAAGCTGATGCGGAACTGACCATTAAAGAATTACGGGTTGATGGCGGGGCAACAGTGAACAATACCCTAATGCAGTTTCAATCAGATGTTTTAAATACTACTACCATAAGGCCCAAAGTAATAGAGACCACAGTTATGGGCGCCGCCTACTTGGCCGGATTGGCAGTTGGATACTGGGATAGTCTAGAGGAAATACAAGAAATCTGGCAAACCGATGTACACTTTAACCCTACAACAGAACGCGAAGGAATAGATAAAGGCATTAAAGGGTGGTACAAGGCCATCTCTGCCTTACAATTCTGGGCAAAATAATTACACTAAACAAACCATCTAAATTATGACACCTTTTATTGCAGAAATTGTTGGCACAGGCCTACTCATATTATTGGGTGGAGGCGTCGTTGCCAATGTAGTCTTGAAGAAAACAGCTGGTAATAATAGTGGCTGGATAGTAATTACTACTGGCTGGGCCCTTGCGGTATACATTGGGGTGGTTGTTTCAGCACCCTACAGCGGAGCTCATTTAAACCCCGCAGTAAGTATAGGTTTGGCTTTAGCGGGTAAATTTGACTGGGTGTTGGTCCCCCTATTTATTCTCGCCCAATTTATTGGTGCTATGATAGGTTCTTTTCTTGTATGGGCCGTTTATAGAAATCACTTTAGCGCTACCGAAAATGGGGAAGCCAAAAAAGCAGTTTTCTGTACCTCTCCGGCAATTAGACATTATCCAACGAATCTGATAAGTGAGATCATAGGGACTTTTGTATTGATATTTACAATTTTGTATTTCACTGAAGCTTCAATAACAGACTCCGAAACCGTCGTAGGCTTGGGCTCAGTGGGAGCAATTCCCGTGGCATTTCTAGTATGGGCGATCGGGCTTTCGTTAGGTGGCACTACTGGGTACGCCATTAATCCGGCAAGGGACTTAGGGCCTAGAATAGTTCATGCCCTCTTGCCCATTAAAAATAAGAACGGCAATGATTGGGGTTATGCCTGGATCCCTGTTTTAGGACCAATAGTGGGCGCATTATTGGCGGCACTTCTTTCAATGATTCTTAACCAATCAATTTTATGAGACCACGTCTATTAGCAAATAAACACAACATCCTTTTAATCTTTTTTACAGGTATATTCATAAGTGCTGGTCCCATTGTATTTGGTCAGGATACCGATGAATTTATTTATGGGGATGCACTTCCCGACGCGCCAGAATTGGCCGTGAGGGGTGAATATAAGGTTGGGGTACGTACCTTAGATTTCGTCAATCCTAAACAAATAGATATTCTCAATGCTAAAGAGGGAATTGCCCCCTTATACGATAGACCGTTAAAAATTGAAGTATGGTATCCAGCATTACTTGATGGAAATACCCCCGAAGTTGTTGTATATGATCAGGTAATGGGTTCCTCAAATGATGAAAAGAGACCATTGATCCCTTTCACCTTTAAGGGCAGGGCAGCAAAAGATGCTTCCCCCCTCTCCAAAGATGGACCTTTTCCTTTGGTCATAGTTTCCCATGGGTATTTGGGCTCTAGGTTACTTCTCACCTATTTAACCGAAAACCTGGCCTCAAAGGGCTATATCGTGGTAGCCATAGATCACAAGGATTCTACGTTTAAAGATGCTGGCGGTTTTCAAAGCACATTATTGAACAGACCTAAAGATATTTTGTTTACACTAAACAAAATTGACGAATTCAACGAACCAAAATCGGGTAGTTTCCTATCTGGATTAATTGATGTGAACAATACCGCTATTATTGGATATTCCATGGGTGGTTACGGGGTTTTAAATGTAGCTGGAGCAGGATATAGCGAACAATTAAAGATTTTTTTCGGGACCATGACAGGTGGCAATACTGCTATTACAAGTCTTATTTCCAATGACCTGGAATTCGTAGGCGGCAAGGATCCCAGGATTAAGGCCGTTGTTGCTTTTGCACCTTGGGGCATGGAAAGAGGTGTATGGGACTTAGAGGGTCTCAAGGGCCTAAAAACCCCCACTTTTTTTATTGCCGGTGATCAGGATGACATTTCCGGCTATGAAAAGGGAATTAAAGCCATTTTCAGCGGCAGTGTCAATGCTGATAGGTACTTACTCACCTATGCCAATGCCAGACATAATGTTGCGCCCAATCCACCGCCAGTAGAATCTTTACAAGGGGATCTGCACATAGATGAATATTATCGTTATGCAGAACCTTCGTGGGATTCCCGACGAATGAATAATATAAACCAACACTTTGTTACCGCCTTTATAGGCCTACATTTAAAAGCCAAAAAGGATTACGCAAAATATTTGAATCTTCAAGAGAATTCCAATGGTCAAGATTGGTTCGGCTTCGTTCTCAGGTCATCAACCGGAATGGAGTTGTTGCACAAGATGCCAGGGGAGTAATTTATTTGGAAAGCAAAGTAAACAAAGTGCTCTAACTACTTAGATCGGAGTCCTTTTCGTATTTAAATAAAATGAAATGTTACATTAATCATAAATTCTTATAATGCGTTAAAATCCATATCGATTAAACATCATTTCTCCATATCAATTTGATACTTTTGCCGGAGTTATGATATTTCAAAAAGAACTTATATTTCCAGAAATAGCCCATGTGCTATACGATTATTTTATTTCGATTGGTTTCTCAGAAACCGCGGCGAAGTATTTTAATATGTTGGGCCTCCTTTTGGCGATGCTTCTAATTATTAGCATCTTGGATTTTATCATTAGAAAAATCTTAATCCAGGCTTTTACTGCGTTTGCCAAAAAGACCACTACAACTTTTGACGATTATTTGGTGATCAACAAAGTACCAAGAAACGTTGCCCATATTGTTCCCCTATTCATTGCTCTGGAATTTATGCCCACTGTGCTGATCGATTTTAAGTATGCGGACAGTATAGCAGAAAAAGGACTTCATGTTTTTAGCATCATATTGACCCTCTGGATCGTTCGTAGTTTATTGAACACCCTTAAGAGCTATTTTAAGACCCTGCCCCACCTCAGGGACAAGCCCATAGATAGCTATATTCAGGTGTTTATGATCTTTGCATGGATTATAGGCATAGCCTCTGCTCTGGCCATTATTACCGGATTTGAGTTTATTAAATTCATTACCACCCTTGGGGCGGCTTCTGCCGTGATTATACTGATATTTAAGGATACCATTTTAGGGTTCGTTGCCAGTATCCAAGTTTCCATTAATGATATGGTCCGTATTGGGGATTGGATCACCTTTGAGAAATATGGGGCAGACGGTGATGTTACCGAAATTAATTTAGCTACCGTAAAGGTTCTAAATTTTGATTATACAACCACTACCATTCCTACCTACGCCTTAATTTCAGATTCTTTCAAAAACTGGAGGAGTATGGTGAACTCTGATGGAAGAAGGATTAAAAGGGCGCTGATCATCAAACAAAAGAGCATCAAGTATCTCACAAAAGAAGATATTGAAAGACTAAAGGGCATAGGCCTTCTTACAGCTTATTTGGAAAGAAGGGGAAATGATATAGAAACCTATAATACTACTAATAATATCAACAAGGAATTGGCAATTAATGGAAGAAATTTGACCAATATCGGAGTTTTTAGAAAATACGTGGAGAGTTATGTTGCCAGTCACTCGGGCATTAATAAAAACATGATGCTGATGGCTAGGCACCTTGCCCCTACCTCCCAAGGTATTCCTTTGGAGGTATATGCCTTTAGCAGCGATAGGAGATGGGAAAACTATGAGTACATCATGGCAGATATTTTTGACCATCTTTTGGCTGCTGTCCCTTATTTTGATTTGGAGCTATTTGAACTCCCCGATAATTCTGTTCACGCTGTACCTAGGTCATCTTAACATTGCCTCCTTAATAATCTTATATTCTTGTTAAAGCCCTTTATTTAACAGGGCCTGTCATTTATCTTTACCCAAAAAAATTGCAGCTGTCAAAAAATCTTTTTAAATAATTTTTTTTGGTTATGAAAAGGATTCTAGCTTGACGGCATTACGACATTTGGCTTATGCAACAAATAGAAAAAATTGAAAGGGAAATCGTTGGTTTAAGACAACAATTGGCAAATCATCAATTGTATGCAAAATTATCAGAAGTTGATGATATTAGGGTTTTCATGCAGCATCATGTATTTGCTGTTTGGGATTTCATGTCCTTGCTCAAGGCACTACAAATAAATTTGACCTGTACGAGCGTTCCATGGACCCCTAGATCTAACGCAACATTGGCAAGATTTATCAACGAAATTGTACATGGGGAGGAAAGCGATATTGACGAACTAGGAGAGCCAAAAAGTCATTTTGACATGTATTTGGACGCCATGGATCAAATTAAGGCGGACACTGTCAAAATTAATCGATTCATTGGGCTGATAAATGAGCACAAACAGGTTTCAGAGGCCTGTGACATTATTAATTTGGAGAGTGGGGTTCGGGAATTTATAGAGTTCACTTTTAAAATCATCTCAACTGATAAGCCACATTTGATTGCTTCGGCCTTTACATTTGGTAGGGAAGATTTGATCCCTGATATGTTTGTTGAAATTATAAAGAATGAAGAAAAGGGTGATGCCTCCAAATCCTACAGCAAACTTTCTTATTACCTAAAAAGGCATATAGAAATAGATGGAGATGAGCACGGTCCCTTATCCCTGAAAATGGTTTCTGAATTATGTGGTGAGGACCAAACTAAATGGGACGAGTGTCTTGTGGTTGCCAAACAAGCTTTGGAACAAAGAATAAAATTATGGGATTTCATTACAAGACAAATTGAATCCAAAAAAATGCAATTGCAAAATTAATTGCATTATTCTTCTTGGGGCGCGAAGCCGGGGTAAGGATTAAATAAAAATTAGAACATGAAAGATTTAAGGACAACAAATATATTATTACTGGTCATAGTAGTGCCCTTGGTTTTTTATTTGCTCAAAATATTATCATTTATTTTTATACCGCTGGTGTCCTCTATGTTCATTGCCTTGCTCTTTTTACCATTGATGAGAGGTATGAACAAAAAAAGAATTCCAAAACCAATCAGTATTTTGGTCATTGTCTTGATCATCGCTGGGATATTTAAAATTGGAGGGGAATTAATACAGCTCACCAGTAATGAAATACTTTCTACCGAGCAATCCTTCTTAACGCAGGCAGAGGATAAATTAAATGTCATTATTGTTGATATAGAAAAATCTTCAGGTATGGAATTGGTCGAAGGCACGGATATATATGGTCAATTTCTGAATAAGGAAAGCATTATGCAAAATTTTGTGCCTACCCTTAGCTTTCTTGGAAGTACCCTTACCATGCTGCTAATGACCGTGTTTTTTGCGGTTTTATGGCTTTCGGAATCTATCAACGTTCAAAAACTTTTGAATTCTACCATTATCAAACAGAAACATGCCTCGGTCAGGACCTTTATGAAAATTGAAAATGACTTGATAAAATTTATAAAGGTCAAGTTTTTAGTAAGCTTCTTTACCGGTGTGGGCACCGGTTTGGCCTGTTATTTTTTTGAGGTGAACTTCCCCATATTTTGGGGGCTATTTGCCTTTCTCATCAATTTTGTACAAATGATAGGGTCCTTTGTCACTGTAGTATTATTGAGCATTTTTGCCTTTGTTGGTCTTGATTCAGTGAACATACTTCTTTTCTTTATCCTAACAATCACCGGAGTACAGGTTTTATTTGGCTCTATTTTGGAGCCAATCTTTATGGGCAAATCATTTTCCATCAATATAATAACTATCTTGGTAATGCTCATGTTATGGGGATATATCTGGGGAGTCCCCGGTTTAATTTTAGCAATCCCCATCACGGTATTCATTAAAGTGATATTGGAACAATTCCCTGGAACCAGGTTAATTGCCAAAATTATCTCTGGTGATGAAATTAAGGTAGATTTGGGCCTAGGCCCAATTAGAAAGGTATCTTAATATCCTTAACTGGAATAGTTTCCGGAACTAAAACATATCTCAAATGTGGTTTCCAAAATTTACCCTTATTACCCTACTCCTAACTATACTCATGACCGGAACTTTAGCTGCCCAAGATTGGGCGAATTTAAATAAGTATAAGCATGCCAATTTAGCCTTGGAAAAAGAGGTGATTTCAGAGGACCGTATTGTTTTTATGGGTAATTCCATTACCGAAGGTTGGATCGATCACAACCCGGAATTTTTTAAAAAAAAGGGATATTTCAACAGAGGTATCAGCGGCCAGACAACCCCACAAATGTTGCTTCGCTTCAGGCAGGATGTTCTGGACTTAAAGCCTAAAGTGGTAGTACTGTTGGCAGGTATTAATGATATTGCAGGGAATACCGGACCATCCACCCAGAAAATGATCGTTGACAATATATTTTCAATGGTAGAATTGGCAAAAGCACATGGCATTAAAGTAGTTTTATCCTCCGTATTACCAGCATCCGATTTTCCTTGGGCCCCAGGTCTAGAGCCTTCCATGAAAGTTATTGCATTGAATACAGCGCTAAAGCAATATGCAGAAATCAACGGCCATGTTTATTTAGACTATTTTTCAAATATGGTAGATTCTAATAATGGCTTGCAGGAGAGGTACACATACGATGGGATTCATCCAAATGCCTTTGGGTATCAAATTATGGGACCTCTTGCCAAAGCTGCTATTCAAAAGGCAATGGACCTGTAATTTTTGTGCCCTGCGAAAAGTTGAGTCCTGGTCTGTCGTACATTAATATGGTTCCTATACATTTAGAATTAGCATATAATCACTGGCCTTAACGATACCAAATGATTTTTTTTCAAATCATAATTAATCGATACCTTTAAAACTCTAATTAGTAGTTGTTAAAAATGAAAGAAATTGAAAATATTGAGCTTAAATATTTAAGCATAGATGATTACCAAGAGCTTAAAAATGCAATGATAGCCTCCTATACCAATTTTCCAAATTCGTACTGGAGGGAACATCAAATTGATACCTTGATCAAAAAATTTCCTGAGGGCCAAGTGGTCCTTAAGATCAACAATCAGATTGTAGGTTGTGCCCTCTCCATAATTGTGGATTATGATAAATTTGATGACCAGCATACCTATCAGGAGATTACGGGGGATTATATGTTTTCGACCCATAGCCCAGATGGAGATGTCCTTTACGGTATCGACGTCTTCATAAAACCAGAATTCAGGGGGATGAGATTGGGTAGAAGACTCTATGATTACAGAAAGGAATTATGCGAAAGACTTAATTTAAAAGGAGTTGCCTTTGGAGGTAGAATCCCAAATTACCATAAATATGCCGATAAAATAACACCTAAGGATTATATAGCCAAGGTAAAGAGAAAAGAGATCAATGATCCGGTCCTCAATTTTCAAATGGCCAATGATTTCCATCCCGAAAAATTATTAAAAGGGTATCAAGAGGGTGATGAAGCCTCCGGTGAGTATGCTGTATTATTGAAATGGGACAACATTTACTATACAAAACCCCAAAAGAAAGCCGAGACTACTAAAACATTGATCAGACTAGGCTTAATTCAATGGCAAATGCGTCCTTATAAAAATTTAGAGGAACTGATGCAGCAAGTTGAGTATTTCGTTGATGCGGTTTCTGGATATAGATCAGATTTTGCCCTATTCCCGGAGTTTTTCAATGCTCCATTGATGGCTGAAAACAACCATCTTTCGGAACCTGCAGCAATCAGGGAGCTGGCCAAACATACAGAAGCTATTGTAGAACAGTTTACCAAATTGTCTATCAGCTATAACATCAATATTATTTCTGGAAGTATGCCGGAAATAATTGATGGCCGACTTTATAATGTTGGGTATTTGTGTAAGCGTGATGGTACAAGGGAACGCTATGAAAAATTACATGTTACGCCCGATGAAGCCAAAGTTTGGGGCCTACAAGGTGGGAGCCAATTAAAAACATTCGATACCGATTGCGGTAAAATTGGAATCCTGATCTGCTATGATTCCGAGTTTCCTGAGCTTAGCAGAATATTGGCCGATGATGGAATGGATATCTTATTTGTTCCTTATTTGACAGATACACAAAATGGTTTCTCAAGAGTGCGGAACTGTGCTCAGGCAAGGGCGATTGAAAATGAATGCTATGTTGCCATTGCAGGGAGTGTAGGAAACCTTCCCAAGGTACACAATATGGATATCCAATATGCACAATCAATGGTCTTTACACCTTGCGACTTTTCGTTTCCTGCGAACGGTATTAAAGCTGAGGCCACACCAAATACGGAAATGATCTTGATTGTTGATGTAGATGTGGAATTGCTTCGCGAATTGAATCAATTTGGTGCTGTAAAGAATTTAAGGGATAGAAGAAAAGACCTTTTTGAATTGAAAAAACTTTAGGAATAATCCTTGAATACAATATAGGTCCAAGTCATGGTAAAGAAGAAATTCAACCAATGATTTGGATTTTTTTTTGAGCTTCAGCCAACTTTTTTATTCTCAGGCAGGTTCAAACTTTCCCAATCTCTTTATTTTAATACCTTGTACCCTATGCAAGAAACATTGGTCAGTATATTGATCCCTTTCAAGAATACGTCAAAATTCCTACCTGAGTGCATGGAGTCTATTAGGGAACAAACCTATAAGAACTGGGAGGTTATTGCCATAGACGATCATTCCTCGGATGATAGCGTATCCATTATGAGGCAATTTGCCAAAGAAGACCCTCGGATCCATGTATTTAAAAATGAAGGCTCTGGCATTATTGAGGCTTTAAGAATGGGGTATTCACTTTGTAAAGGAAATTATATTACCAGAATGGATTCAGATGATATAATGGCACCAAAAAAGATCCAGCTTTTACAGCAAGCCTTGAAATTTAAGGGTAAAGGCCATCTGGCGATTGGAAAAGTAAAATATTTTTGCGAAGGAGGGATCGGCGACGGATATTTAAAATATGAAAAATGGCTGAACAGACTAACCCATTCAGGTACCAATTTCAATGAGATATACAAGGAATGCCCAATTCCGTCTCCTTGCTGGATGGTGTATAAGTCGGACTTGGATAAATGCGATTCTTTTCAACCCAACCGCTACCCTGAGGATTATGATTTGGCCTTTAGATTCTTTGAAAATGGATTAAAATGTATCCCTTCCGATGAAGTCTTACATCTTTGGAGAGACTATGAAAATAGAACTTCAAGAACTAGCGAGCATTATGCGCAAAATTATTTTTTGGAAATAAAACTCCATTATTTTCTAAAATTAGACCATCAAGAGTCCCGCCAGCTCGTGGTGTGGGGAGCAGGAAAAAAAGGAAAAGCTCTTGCACAAAATTTATTGAAGATGAAGGTCGACTTTTATTGGATCTGTAACAATCCAAAAAAAATTGGCAAAGAAATTTATGGTAAGGAATTACTTCATTTTAGCGAATTAAAACATTTTCAACAACCGCAAATCTTAATTACAGTGGCCAATAGCGAGGCACAGAGTTTTATCAGGGACCATCTCAATGGATTGCAAATGAACGCCCCACAGGATTCTTATTTTTTTTGTTGAGCATTCGCAGAATTATGACGCTCTTGCAACATTCTTCATTTAATTGAAAAATATTAATTGTAATGTGAAGCCCTAATTTAAAATTGCCAAATTAATGCCTCTTTGGATTCAAGGGAGTGGGTGTTTTTATTTATATTTGGAAAACTAAACTTAGGAATGCAGTTTAAACATCCGGAACTACTTTGGGCTTTATTACTCCTACTCATTCCCATTATTGTACATCTTTTTCAGCTTAGAAGATTTAAAAAAACACCCTTTACCAATGTACGGTTATTGCAAAAGGTGGTATCCCAATCAAGAAAAAGCAGTACCCTGAAAAAGTGGCTGCTTTTAACCACCAGATTGCTACTATTAACCGCTTTGATCATTGCCTTTGCACAACCCTTCCTTTCCAATGAATCAGCGCTTCAAGAAAAGGAAACGGTCATTTATTTGGACAACTCCTTCAGCCTTCAGGCCAAAGAGGACAATGAAACCCTGTTAAATAAAGGCATTCAACAATTAATAAAGTCCTTGCCAAGAGAAAAATCCTTTACGCTATTCACCAATGATAGAGTTTATAGAAATAGTAAACTAAAGGATATCCAAAACGAATTATTGGGCCTTGAACATTCTACGAACCAACTACAGATAAACGATATCTATCTAAAAGGGTCCACTTATTTTGATGCGGCTAAACCTTCTGTAAAAAATTTGATTGTCATATCTGATTTTCAAGAACGAATGGCTTCAAAGTTTATAGACACTTCAAATTATTATCAGAGACATCTTGTGCAATTAAAATCCGGGAACTTGGAGAATGTGTCCTTAGATTCAATTTACGTATCTTCTAGTTCCCCAGACAACATAGAATTGGAAGTCCTAGTATCCACTAATACAGACCTTTCGGACACCCCAGTCTCTTTGTTTAATTCTGAAAAATTAATTGCAAAGACCTCCGCCCAATTTGTCAATAGGAGGGCTACTGTTTCATTCACCATTCCCTATAATTCGGAAATAAATGGATCCTTGGAAATTTCAGATTCAGGGCTTAGCTATGATAATGTGATGTTTTTTAACATGGCGCCGAAAGAAAAAATCAAGGTTCTATGTATTAATCAGGTCGACGATAATTTCTTGTCAAGGATTTTTACAGATGACGAATTTAATTATTCCAGCTCAGCATTGAATGAAATGGATTATAGTGCTATAGACAAGCAAAATATCATCATTTTGAACGAATTGGATGCAATACCTATCTCCTTGGTGGCAGTATTGCAAAAATTCAAAGAAAATGGGGGTAACATACTGGTCATACCATCAGAAAACTCTGAAACAGCCTCTTATAACGCCTTATTAAATGGCTTTTATAAAACAGCATTTTCCCAGAAAATAATCGGAGAAAACAACATAGTGAACATTAATTTTTCCCACCCACTTTATGAAAATGTGTTCGACAAAAAGGTGGTGAACTTTCAATTTCCAAAGGTTACGGAATTTTATACGGTTACCTCCGATGCACCACATATGCTTGCCTTGGAAAATGGGGCTCCATTTTTACTAGGGTTAAACGGTTTCTATTTGTTTACTTCCCCCCTATCCGAAGGTATTTCCAATTTCAAAAACTCTCCCTTAATTGTTCCAACATTGTACACCATGGGAATAAATAGCCTGAAAATGGCAGATTTATATGAAATATTGGGAAAAACCATAACTGTGGACCTGGCAGTAAGTTTAGGAAAGGATCAGATTATAAAACTAACCCAAAACGGGTACGAGGTTATCCCAGAACAGAAATCCTACACCAATAAAACTACCTTAAAATTTGGTAGTGTTCCCTCTAAAGATGGACTATATTCTATCAAAGAAAAAAATAGGACCATAAGAAATATCAGTTTTAATTATCCTAGGAGCGAAAGTGAGCTTAGGTTTATGGAGTTGGACAACTTATCCTCAACTTCCTCCTCAGACTCCATAAATTCGGTGTTCGAATCGCTTGAAAAAGAGAATCGCATAACGGAGCTTTGGAAATGGTTTATTATTTTTGCGCTACTATTTCTGTTGGTCGAGGTTCTTATCCAAAAAATTTTTAAATGAACATACTTTTAAAATCCGTCAAAATATTCGATACCAACAATAAGGACCTTCATTTAAAACGTCGGGATATCCTTATCAAAAATGGTATCATTGATAAAATAGCCGTTAAAATAGAAGCTCCTTCCAAGACCAAGGTCATAGAGCATTCTAATTTACATGTTTCCGTGGGTTGGTTTGATAGTAGTATTAGTTTTGGAGAACCAGGCTTTGAAGAACGTGAGACCATAACAAACGGACTGCAAACTGCTGCCAAAAGCGGATTTACGGATATCGTACTGAACCCTACCTCCTACCCAATTCCCGACTCAAGTTCTGATATTGTTTTTCTCAAAAATGCTGCCAAAGGTCATGCCACAAACATGTATCCTTTAGGATGTTTAACCGTTAAAGGGGAAGGGAATGATCTGGCAGAACTTTATGACATGAAAAATGCTGGAGCGGTAGGCTATTATGATTTTAAACATGCCATAGAAAATTCCAACTTACTAAAAATTGCTCTGCAATATGCCCAGAATTTCAATGGTCTGGTCATGTCCTTTCCTTTAGATTTTAAAATAGCAGGGAAAGGCCTTGTAAATGAAGGTGAAGTCTCCACAAAATTGGGATTAAAGGGAATACCATCATTGGCAGAAGAATTACAAATTGCAAGAGACCTGTTCATTCTAGAATATACAGGGGGTAAATTGCACATACCAACTATCTCTACTGCTGGCTCTGTTAGACTTATTGCAGAAGCGAAAAAGAAAGGATTGGATGTAAGCTGTAGTGTAGCGATCCACAACTTGTTTTTTACAGATGAACATTTGGTGGAATTTGATACCCATTACAAAATCATGCCCCCATTAAGGACCAAAAGTGATGTAAAAGCATTGCTAAAAGGACTTAAAGATGGCACTATAGATACCGTTACCTCCGATCATATCCCCATGGATATAGAACAAAAAAGAGTTGAATTTGACAATGCCGCAAGCGGTAGTATAGGTCTAGAAAGTGCCTTTGGTGGACTAAACAAAATTATGGATCTGGAATTGACCATTGCCCTATTGACAAAAGGCAGGGAGCGTTTTGGTCTGGTGACTCCAGTTATAAAAGAAGGTGAACTAGCTTCTTTGACTATTTTTGATCCTGAACTGGAATATACATTTGACACCAAAAACATTTTATCTACCTCCAAAAACAGTATGTTCTTAGGAGCTAAGCTTAAAGGCAAGGCCTTAGGGATTATAGCAAACGGACAGATTATATAATATTTTAGATGGAGCATATGGAAAAGGGAAGGACCACCGCGATAGTAGCTTACTTTACCCTGGTTGGGGCATTGATAGCAATAACCATGAACATGGAGCCGAAAAATGATTTTGCACGTTTCCATACACGGCAGGCCTTTGGCTTACATTTATTTTTTCTCGGATTTGCCCTATTTTTAAGTCAGTGGTTCAATGCATATGCCTGGTACGGACTTTATATTTCATATTTAATTTTATGGGGATATGGTTTCATAGGAGCTATTTCGGGTAAAAAACAGATTGTTCCCTTAGTTGGTGAATATTTTCAAAAATGGTTTACATTCATTCAATAGCATGACTACAGCACCTCTATCCCTTCATCACATCATAAGACCATCATCTTTAAAAACAGGAAAACCTCCAGTAATGTTCATGTTTCATGGATACGGGAGCAATGAAGAAGATCTTTTTTCCTTTGCCAATGAACTTCCAGAGGAACTATGCATTATTTCTGTGCGGGCACCATATCCCCTACCTCCTTATGGCAATGCCTGGTATGCGATAAATTTTGATGACATTAATGGAAAATGGAGCGATGAGGAGCAGGCGGTAATTGCTCGGGAAAAAATCGTAAAATTCATGGATGAGGCCTGCGCTACCTATCATTTGGACGATAAAAGAATTACTCTCCTAGGCTTTAGTCAAGGTACAATTCTTAGTTATGCCGTTGCACTGTCCTATCCTGAGAAAGTTAAGAATGTTGTAGCACTAAGTGGTTATATCAATGAAAATTTATTGACAAAAGATCATAAAAATAAGGACCACAAAAATCTAAAAATTTATGCTTCCCATGGCATGGTAGACCAAGTAATTCCGCCAGAATGGGCACAAAAAGCACCGAAAATCTTAGAATCACTTGGTGTGGAGCACAAATATGAAGAATTCCCTGTCGGACATGGCGTTGCCCCACAAAACTTTTATTCCTTTAAAAAATGGCTTGGTAATAAAATTTAATTACTACGGGTATATAACAGATGGTCCAATAATGTAAAATCTACACTCATATCATCTTTAAGCTCATACTTTATAAATACTTCGCCCCAATACTGACCATCAGAAAAATCTGCGATGATCCATTTATGGTTCAAGGTTTTAATCTTATTGATCTTAAAATCTCCTTCCATACCTTCGTAGGGAACTAAAGGATTATCCCCTTTCGATTCATTGGTTTCCAATAATTTATCCTCGATATAACGCGACGGTTGCTCCAATTGTAAATGGTCATAATACGCTAAGGCGTCATCGTTATTGTCCAAAGTAAAATACTGTACGTCCAAGACTTTTAGATTCAGTTTTTGAACGGAATCTTGCATTTGGGTATTGTCCTTTTCCAGATTCTCTATTTTTCCATTTTTATCTTTCACCATATTATTGGCGCTTACAAATTGGTAAAGGGCAATTAAAGCTGCAAAGATAAATAGGTATAAAAATATTTTACTCTTCATATGTGTGTAAGGTTCTTATAGGTTTAGAATTAAATTATCATAGGCCAAATGTACATTTTTTGGCAGCCTTTTCTCCACTTCCTCATGAAAACCCAACATATGGCTGATATGTGTAAAATAGGTGTTCTCTGGTTTTACTTTCTCCACAAATGCCAAAGCTTCTTCCAAATTGAGATGGGAATGGTGAGGTTCTTCACGTAAGGCGTTAACAACCAGCACCTTTACACCTTTTATTTTTTCTATTTCTTCGTCAGCCATGGTTTTGACATCTGTTAGATAGACAAAATCAAAAATCCGATATCCAAATACCTGTAGACGATTATGGTGTGCCTCTACCGGAATGGCCATCGTATTTCCAATCTTAAAAGGCTTGTTATTTTCCACAATGTTAACCTCTACTGCAGGGGCTCCAGGATATCTGTTTTCTCCCGCAAAAATATATTCAAATCTAGTATTTAAGGAATTTGCTACCCGTTGATGGGCATAAATTGGAATATCTCCCTGCCTAAAAAAAAAAGGTCTGATATCATCTATACCGGCAGTGTGATCGGCATGCTCATGGGTGAATAAAATTCCATCCATTTTAGTGACTTTATGGGTCAACATTTGCTGCCTAAAATCCGGACCACAGTCAATAACGTAATTAAATTCGTCCCAAGAGATCATTACCGAGACCCTAAGCCTCTTATCCTTCGGATTTTTACTTAAACAAACAGGGTGCGAGCTCCCAATAACAGGGATTCCTTGTGAAGTTCCGGTGCCTAAAAAAGTAATTTTCAACGTATCACCTATTTATTCCAAATTTATAACATATTTATTTAATAGATACCCCAATCTTATTAACTTTGTTGCACGTAAAAAAACTATAATGGCTTCTGTCTTAAATAAAGATACCGCATTTGAAAATATCCCCTCAATCAAGGCAAAAACCTTAAGGATAAATTTAAACCCCGACATATACGGAACATTTGCTGAGATTGGTGCAGGCCAAGAAACAGCAAGACATTTTTTTAGGGCCGGTGGGTCTTCTGGAACTATTGCCAAAGCAATGAGCGCTTACGACAAGGATTTCAGTGATGCCATCTATGGAATTGAACCAGATGGCCGCTATGTGACCCAATCCAGGTTGAAGAGAATGTTGGAATATGAAATGCAACTGACTGAAGAGCGTATTAGCCGTCAGAAACATCCAGACCGACTATTTTTCTCTTATGCCAATACCGTGGCGACCATAGATTTTGCCAAAAAATTTAAGGGACATGGTTGGATCGGAATTCGTTTTCAATTAGACCCTAACCAAAAGGAATGGGATGAGATTGTTCTGCACATACGTTTCAGACAGAATGAAGCCAGACTACAACAGGAAACTTTGGGTATTTTAGGGGTAAATCTAATTTATGGGGCATTCTATAAATATGATCAACCCAGAAAATTATTAAGGTATCTATATGATCATATAGATAAGGATACCATTGAGATTGATATGATCAATTTTTCCGGACCGAACTTTAAAAATGTCGATAATCGATTAATGAGCCTACAGCTTATTAAAAACGATATGACCGATGCAGTAATGTTCGGACCAGATGGCAACAACTTATTACCTGCTGCTATTCTGTACAAGAAAAATATTTTGGCATTAAGGGGTAGTTTTAGACCTGTGACCAAAGTGAATTTGGATATGTTCCAGAAATCGTACGATATTTTTGTTCGGGAACAAACGGTAGATATTAATAATACCATTGTTATTTTTGAAATTACCCTTTCAAACCTAAAGGCCTCAGGAGAAATAGATGAACAGGATTTTATGGACAGGGCAGAACTACTTTGTTCACTTGGACATACGGTAATGATCTCCAAATTCCGAGAGTATTACAAACTAGTAGAATATTTCAATAACTATACTAAATCCAGAATTGGCCTTACCATGGGCGTTAACAATTTAGTGGAAGTGTTTGATGAAAAATACTACAGACATTTAAGTGGTGGTATTTTGGAAGCATTTGGAAAACTTTTCTTTAAGGATCTAAAGGTGTACCTATATCCAATGAAGGATGAAGAAACCGGTCAGATTATGACCAGTAATAATGTTAAGGTACATCCTAGAATGAAAGAATTGTACAAATTCTTTAAATACAATGGAAAAGTAATGGACATCATCGATTACGATCCAGAAATACTACACATCTTCTCCAGGGATGTATTGAAGAAAATAATTAACAAGGATGATGGCTGGGAAGCAGAACTTCCTGAAGGCATTGCAGAAATCATCAAAGAGAAAGATTTGTTTACCAAAAAATTGGTAAAGGCCGAGGAAAACAAATAGAATTGATCAAAAATAACAAAGCGCCCTAATTTGCATTAGGGCGCTTTTATTTTAGATAGTTCGTTATTCCAATATTTGTGCAGCGTGATCTTTGGTTTTTACTTTATCTATAACCTTGGTAAGGATGCCCTTTTCATCAATGATAAAGGTTTTCCTATGGATGCCATCATATTCCTTGCCCATGAATTTTTTTGGTCCCCAAACCCCAAATGTATTGATAATGGTATGATCCTCATCTGCCAAGAGCGGAAAAGGAAATTCGTATTTGTTCTTAAAATTTAATTGTTTGGTTTGGGTATCCTCACTGACCCCGAGTAGTTCATACCCCTGTTTTTGAAGTTCAGCATAATTGTCCCTAAGATTACAGGCTTCTGCCGTACAACCAGGTGTGTTGGCCCTTGGATAGAAAAATACGATCAATTTCTTACCAGCATAGTCTGATAAAGAAATAGAATTTCCATCTTGATCTTTTGAAGTAAATGCCGGTACTTTATCACCTTCTTTAAGTGTGTTCATTGTTTTTTTATTTAAATTCGTGTTTGATATTTCTACTGTAAAATTAAACAAAAATGACGAAAGCCGAAAAGGTAGACTTCACTATCCGTACGCTTCAGGAATTATATCCTACTATTCCTGTTCCGCTGGAACATAAAGATCCCTATACCCTATTAATTGCTGTACTAATGTCCGCACAAAGTACGGATGTCCGTGTCAACCAGATTACGCCCTTATTATTCGCCAGGGCCGATAACCCTTATGATATGGTTAAGTTAAGTGTTGAAGAAATTAGAGATATTATACGTCCGGTTGGGCTTTCCCCGATGAAATCTAAGGGAATTCATGGCTTATCCGAAATTTTAATTGAGAAATACAATGGTGAAGTTCCAAGGGATATTGCTTTATTGGAAGAATTTCCTGGCGTGGGTCACAAAACGGCAAGTGTTGTAGTAGCACAAGCTTTCGGGATACCAGCATTTCCTGTTGATACCCATATTCATAGATTAATGTATCGTTGGGGTTTTACCAATGGAAAAAATGTGGTACAGACCGAAAAAGATGCTAAAAGATTGTTTCCAAAAGAATTATGGAACGATTTACATCTTCAGATCATATGGTATGGTCGTGAATATTCTCCTGCCAGGGGATGGAACTTGGAAAAAGATATCATTACTAAGACCATTGGGAGAAAAACTATATTGAATAGCTATTATGCCAACAAAAAAAAGACCTAATAATAGGTCTTTTTTTTGTTTTTATTTCGGAACTAGTTGATGTTAGTTCAAATTATTTTCGAACTGCATACTTTTATATTCCACGATCTGTAACGACCTAGAATAATTCATCAAAAACTGAATAGTTTCTGGACATGCTTTAGCTAATTTGCACGTGTTTTGTTTTGTAGAGTAAATTCTTTCCATATTTAATAGCTTAGTTATGTTAAGATAACGCCACTTAAATGGAAATATTGTACTATACGACCTATTGCATATTAATTCGTTAAAACGATATTATGTTTGTTTATGATCTTTCTCATGTTGATCAATGCATAGCGCATTCTTCCTAGTGCAGTGTTAATGCTTACTCCTGTGTTTTCAGATATCTCCTTAAAACTCATATCCTTATAGATACGCATTAGAAGTACTTCTTTCTGATCATCTGGAAGCTCATCGATAAGGATTCGTAAATCACTATCAATCTGGTCTTTTATAATTTGCTTTTCAGCATTTAACTTATCATCACCAATTACAGAGAAAATATTAAAGTCATCGCTACCTTCGAACTTTGGCATTCTTTTGTTCTTTCTAAAATGGTCTATAATAAGGTTGTGCGATATGCGCATTACCCAGGGTAAAAATTTCCCTTCTTCACTATAGGATCCTTTTTTTAAGGTTTTGATCACTTTGATAAAGGTATCTTGGAAGATATCCTCTGTTACATCCCTGTCCAATACTTTTGAGTAAATGAAGCTGGTGATTCTTTGGTTGTGTCTGTTGATTAAGATTTCTAAAGCCCTTTCATTTCCGGCAATATAATCCCTTACTAATACTGAGTCATCAATCTGTAGTTCCATACAAATTACTTTTTTTTGGTTAAAATTAGGGGCCTCCCCTTTCGGAAAGGACTTCTAGTTATTTAGGTAAATTCTAAAAAGTAATTTTTCTGTATAGGCCTATATAGTTATTAATTACACTTCAAATATATAAAAAAGAAGAGCTTAGAAAAAAACATTGTTGTGATCTGCCCAATTAGTGATGTTAAAGTAAGGTTTGTAGTTATTAAATTGGACATATCGTATCTTTGCACCCTTAAATAAGCATATGTCCACGATATTAGATGTCAATCCAAAGCACAATATTATAATAAAGGGTGCCAAATTGCACAACTTAAAGAATATAGACGTTGTAATTCCCCGAAACAAGCTTGTGGTTATTACCGGATTATCCGGTTCCGGGAAATCCAGCTTGGCTTTTGATACCCTTTATGCGGAGGGACAACGTCGCTATGTTGAATCCCTTTCATCCTACGCAAGACAATTTTTGGGGAAATTAGACAAGCCAAAGGTAGACTATATAAAAGGAATAGCGCCTGCAATTGCCATTGAACAAAAAGTTAATTCCACCAATCCCAGATCCACCGTGGGGACCACCACGGAAATATATGATTATCTAAAATTACTCTTTGCTCGAATTGGCAAAACCATTTCTCCAATTTCCGGCTTGGAGGTTAAAAAACATACGGTTGCCAATGTGGTGGACCATATTAAAAACTATGAAGAGGGAAAAAAGTTACTGCTCCTTGCTCCCATCCAGATTAAAGCGGACAGAGATCCCATTAAATCATTACAGTTATTTTCCAAACAAGGTTACGCCAGAATTAAATATAAAGGAGAGGTAATCCGTATAGATGATACCATTACTGAAATAGATCGGGAATTTGATCTTGTTGTAGATCGTATCATCACCAAGGATGATGAAGACTTTTATAATAGATTGGCGAATGCAATTGATACTGCCTTTTTTGAAGGAAAGGGAGATTGTATAATTGAAGAGCTGGATGCTGGTGAACAAATTCATTTTAGTAATAAATTTGAATTGAACGGTATGCAGTTCCTTGAACCCAACGTGCATCTTTTCAGTTTTAACAATCCCTATGGAGCATGTGCGAAATGTGAGGGTTATGGAGATGTCATTGGAATAGACGAGGATTTGGTAATCCCAAACACCTCCTTATCGGTCTACGAAAATGCAATTTTCCCTTGGCGAGGGGAAAGCATGGGCTGGTATAGAGACCAGTTGGTGAATGCCGCATATAAATTCGATTTTCCCATCCACAAACCTTGGTTTCAGTTAAGTGAGGAACAAAAGCAATTGGTGTGGAACGGAAATTCTCATTTTATAGGTATTGATAAGTTCTTCCAGACCTTGGAGGAAAAGAGTTATAAAATCCAAAATAGGGTTATGCTGTCCAGATACAGGGGCAAAACAAAATGTAATGTCTGTAAAGGGAATAGATTAAGGAAGGAAACCGATTATGTGAAGGTTTCCGGAAAATCAATTTCTGAACTGGTAGAACTACCAATTGCCAAACTTATCAATTTCTTCGATGAGTTTTCCTTAAGCAAGCATGACGAACAAATAGCATCCCGCCTTTTGGTTGAAATTAAGAGTAGGTTGGGATTTCTGAACAAGGTGGGATTAACCTATCTGACCCTAAACAGAAAATCTAACAGCTTATCCGGTGGGGAAAGTCAACGCATCAATTTAGCAACTTCCTTAGGGAGTAGCCTGGTTGGGTCCATGTATATACTAGATGAACCGAGTATAGGGCTACATCCCAAGGATACCGAGAACTTAATTGATGTTTTAAAATCGTTACGGGATCTTGGGAATACAGTTATTGTGGTGGAACACGATGAAGATATCATGAAAGCCGCAGATGAAGTCATAGATATTGGCCCGGAAGCAGGTACCCATGGCGGACATGTAGTGGCCCATGGTACAATGCAGGATATTTTAAACTCAACTTCTTTAACCGCCAAATATCTCAATGGAACCATGGCTATTGAGGTTCCCAAGCAAAGAAGACAATATAAAAATCATATTCATATTAGTGGAGCTAGGGAAAACAACCTAAAAAATATAGATGTAACCTTCCCATTAGAAGTACTTACTGTTATTACGGGCGTATCCGGTAGCGGTAAAAGTACTTTGGTTAAAAACTTATTATATCCTATTATTTTAAAGGCGGTGGGGGGCTATGGCCAGAAGGCAGGTCAGTATTCTGAGGTTGAAGGGAACTTTTCCGCTATTAAACATGTTGAGTTTGTAGACCAGAACCCCATTGGGCGATCTTCGAGATCCAACCCTGTAACCTATATAAAGGCCTATGATGATATTCGTAATTTATTTGCCAATCAAAAGCTGAGTAAGTTAAGAGGATATCAGGCCAAACATTTCTCTTTTAATGTAGATGGTGGCCGTTGTGAAAAATGTAAAGGAGAGGGAGAGATTACGGTAGAAATGCAATTTATGGCCGATGTTCATCTAGAATGCGATGCATGTAATGGAAAGAGGTTTAAAAAAGAAATTCTTGAAGTAAAATTTGAGGATATCAATATTGACGATGTTCTAAACATGACCATTGATGATGCCATTGAATTTTTTAATAAATACCAGCAAACCAAAATAAAAGGCAAGCTGAAACCTTTACAGGATGTAGGTTTGGGGTATGTAACCCTTGGTCAGTCCTCTTCTACCCTATCTGGAGGAGAAGCACAACGGATTAAGCTCGCATCTTTTTTAGTAAAAGGAAGCAACAAGGAAAAGGCACTCTTTATATTTGATGAACCTACAACTGGACTTCACTTCCACGATATTAAAAAACTATTGAAATCCTTTGATGCACTAATTTCCAAAGGCCACTCCATAGTCGTTATTGAGCACAATATAGATCTAATCAAATGTGCCGACTATATAATCGATTTAGGTCCGGAAGGAGGGGAAAATGGGGGGCAATTAATGGCCCAGGGAACCCCAGAAGACGTTGCGAAAAACAAAAAATCATTTACCGCAAAGTATCTAAAGGAAAAGATTTAGGTCTTATTATATTTTTATATTGTTGATTATCAATTACTTAATAGTATTTGATATTTTTTGGCACGCTCTTTGAAATAAGGTTAACGAATGTAAATAGTTACATTCTGAACTTTAAAACCTTATATTATGAAAAACTTAATACTCCTTTTTACAGCGATGATCTTTGGTGCTTCCACTGCCATGGCTGTTACGGTAGAAGATAAGGTTGCACTACGCAATGCTTATAATTACAACAACTCATTTATTTTTGTTGAAGATGGCATTACGTTTTCAGTATATCCAGATGGAGAATTCGATTTCTATATAGATGATAGAGCTGGAGTAAACGCCAATGTAAACTTTAGAAACGTTAATATTACGTATAACTCTGGATTCAACTATAACCCATATGTTCAATATGACGATTATGGTGCAGTAATACAGGTAGAGAACATTCCAATATATTATGATTATTATGGTCGGGTTACCCAAGTGGGCAATGTAGACGTCTCTTACAATAGAGGTAGAGTAAATAGATTGGGTGGACTATATGTATACTATAATAGAAATGGAGTATACAGTCACCACAGAGGCTTCATCAATGTGTATAATAGATACTATGTTTACAGACCCTTTCATAACTATTTTGCAAGACCATCAGTAGGGTTATGTCTGGTGTACAATAGACCATACAGAAGGTATTACGAACCGGTAAGATATACTTATTATAGACCTTACCATAATAACTACAGAAGATCCTATGCCAAATTTGGTCGTGAGCATAAATACAAAAAAGACCATTACAGAAGGTCAGATGTATATAGAAATGACAGACGTGTTGTAGCTAGGGATAATAATTCCAGAAGAAATAATGGATACAGAACCTCTGGTAATGTTATCAAAAGAAGTGAAAGTAGAAGTGTAGACTATGCGAGAAATGGTAAGTCTAACAGAAATGATAGATCTAACTATGACTCTAAAAGGAGTACAGACTATTCCAGAAATGACAAGTCTAACAGATCGGATAGATACAACAATGATTCTAGAAGGAATGTTGACAATTCCAGAAATGGGAATTCCAAAAGAACGGATAGGTCCAACTATGATTCTAAAAGAAGTACGGACCGAAACGTAGGAACAAGCAGATCCTCGAGACCTACCGTAAACAGAACGGTAACAAAAAAAGAAGTTTCAAGGACTCCTAGAAGTTCAACAGTTACTAGGACCAGTACTACCTATAAAAAACCAGAAAGAAAAAGTTCTGGTAGAACGGTGGCAACAAGAACCCAAAAATCGGTTTCTTCTAAGTCTAATGGTTCAAGGAATACCAAAAGTACGAAGGTGTCTTCCAGGACCTCCACTCCAAGTCGTGTGGGCAAGGCAGCTACCAGTGGTAGAAGAAGCAGTGCTTCAAGTGCCAGAGGTAGAAGCTCACGAGATTTTTAAAATATAGTTTTTAGGTTGGTTAGTTAGTTGTTTAACCCCCGCATCGATTAAATTGATGCGGGGGTTTTTATTTTCGATAAACTTATCTATCCCTTATCCCTTTCTCTTGAGGTACTTG
This sequence comes from Sediminicola sp. YIK13, assembly GCF_001430825.1. Classification (GTDB taxonomy): domain Bacteria; phylum Bacteroidota; class Bacteroidia; order Flavobacteriales; family Flavobacteriaceae; genus Sediminicola. The sequence continues at coordinate 1,089,938 of NZ_CP010535.1, forward strand.
GAAAGCAGTCCAAACACATCCTCTGATATTCTGAAACGATAAAGTACGCCAATGTAGAATAAGGTAATCAGGATACCTTTCATTAGTATATTTACCACAGGATGAAAAGCAAATTGCAAGGAGATAAACAAAACGATGACCACTAATAGCAGCGCCATAACTTTTAAGGTTTCCATTGTAAAGGGCTGTATACCAAATTTCATCTTGACATAGACCAATTTTATGGTGTTGTATATAAAAATCGCAGTAAATGTAGCAAATGCAGCTCCATTAATACCGTATTTAGGAATCATCCATAGATTTAATAATATGGTACATATGGCCAAAAGCACGCCCATGACCAATACGGCCCTGTAGTAATCGGAGTTGTATAAAATGGCATTGTTATTTCCCATTAACGCGTCGTATACTTTAGCCAAACCAATTAAAAGGACCACCACAAATCCGCCTCTATAGGCTTCCGGTAATAAATAATAAAGGTCATTAAGGTTCAAGATGATCAGTACAAACAATAATCCCGAAACTATAAACAAGGTCAAGGAACTCTTTTCATATAGCTTTTTCAAGCCTATTGTATCCTTCTTGTTCAATAATTCCGCAGTTAAAGGATAGGCTATCTGGTGCATGGATCTTGCTGGTACAGCTATCACTGTTGCTATAAATATGGCCACACTATAATAGGCGACATTTTCAATTTGTATAAACTGGTTGATCATAAATCGATCCACTTCCAACAAAATGACAGAGGCAGAACCTCCTAAAATAATAAGAGTACTATAATTGATTATACTGGGTGTTCCTTTGGGAAATGAAAAATTAAGCCTGGGCATCCTCAATTGATAGGCATAAATTTTCATTAAAATGGTTCGCAATAAATAGATTCCAACCATTGCCTTTAAAAATACATCAATTGAAATGAAGTCATAATATACCAAGAACAACAAAATGGTAACCCCAATCCTGGCAAAGACCTCCTTCATGAAATTACCGAAAACAGATTTCATCCTAATCCTCGCCCAAGAATAGAACACCTCAAAATAGGCCATGGAAAATCCAATCAAAAATATGTACCATACATAACCTTTCACAATAGGGTTCTCTTGCGATAAAAAGTCTCCTATTTTAGTATAGCCAATGTATGTAATAGCAGTTGCAGGTATTATTAAAAAGAGAGGAAGGATCAGCATTAAAGTAAGGAAACCATCGGCACTTTTTTTATCCTCAAAGGCACTGTAATATTTTACCAAGGTATTGGGAACCCCAAAGGCCAACAAGGGCATTAATATCGCCGAGGTGGATAAAATAACACCTACCAATCCATAATATTCATCCGTAAGAAAGCGGGTATAGAGAAACAGGGTATTGATAGCACCAATGCCGAACCCAAAGTAGGTTACCAGGGTATTTTTGAAAGATTGCTTAAATATTATCCCCATTAGATCAACTGTGCTAATTTCCCAGTAAGTTCCCTCCTACTGTATTGTTCTATATGCTGACTCTTAACGTAAAGCTCTTTCTTTTGGTAAGCGATGAACCATTCTAACAACTGTGTTTTGATTGCCTGAGCCTCCATATAAGTAAATGCGCTGCCAGTACAGGTTTCTGAAATCATTTGGGCTACTTCCCATCCTTCTGGACCCACTCCTAATATAGGTCGATCTGCAGCAATATATTCAAAGAATTTTCCTGGAATAATTCCCTTTGTTTCTTCGCTATCTATTTCTACCAATAATAATACCTGTGACCGCTGTTGCCTTTCAATTGCTTTTTCATGTGACACATAACCCTCCATGCGGACGTAAGGTTCCAATTGGTGACTTTGGATAGATTCTAAAACATCTTTACTTACTACCCCAATCAATTCAAGTACCAGGTTTTTCCTAAAATCAGCATTCTCCTCTGTAAGTTCCTTTAATGCCTGCCATAATACTATTGGATTTCTGCCCGATAACAGTGACCCTATATGTGATATGGTAAATGCATCATCCAATTTATAGGACGAAAACTTACGGGAATCAAATCCATTTGTGATAACCGTTATTGGTTGGTCCGTAATATTAGAAAATTCTTTTTTGGTAGTGTTACTGGTTACGATTATTGAGTCTGCCCGGTTGAGCACTTCAGATTCCAATTGAAGGTGCCTCTTTTGTGAGCTTTTGGTGAGTTTTAATTTCTTATGATAACCAATGGAAGTCCAAGGGTCCCTAAAATCGGCTATCCATTGTATACTATTATTAGCCTTGAGTTTCATTCCAATAAGGTGCACACTATGTGGAGGCCCTGTAGTAATAATGGTTTCAATACCCTGTTCCTCTATTACCTGCTGTAAATACCTTACGGATGGCTTAATCCAAAATTTCCTGGCATCCGGTATAAAAAGATTTCCACGGATCCATAAAAGTACTTTCTCTAAAAGTGACTGATCTTTTGTCTGGATAATCCCTGAACTGATACTTTTGGTTTTCTTTTTGGAAAAAATACTTGCCAATTGATAGGGCTCAAATATTTTCTGTTTGTAAATTTTTATCCCTTCCGGAATCTCATTCTCAAAAGTAAAATCCATTATAGGGTATTCAGGATTTTCAGGAACATATACTACCGGTTCTACCTCAAAATCCCTTAGATATTTTACGAATTTCAACCATCGCTGTACTCCGGGCCCCCCAGCAGGAGGCCAATAATAAGTAATGATGAGGGCCTTTTTCATTACGATTCTTCCTTTTTACGGAAATTCCTTAAAGAAAAGCCGATACCACCAAGGATAAAAAGACCTAATAGCAATGTGCTTGCCAGGGTGATGGTTCCACCGGTTTCAATCACCTCTGGTTCAAATTTAAATTCTATTTTATGGTTCCCAGCAGGTACCTTCATGGCCCTGAGGATATAGTTCACTTTAAAATGGGGGGTTTTAATCCCATCGATGTAGGCAATCCATCCATTGGCATAATACATCTCAGAAAAAACGGCAACTGCTTCTTGTGTACTTATAGACCTATAGGTCAAGTGATTGGGACTATAATTAGTAAGCTTAATTGTCGCCGTGGAGTCCTTTTGAAAGGAAAGGGGCGTGATATCTGGAAAGTCATTGGTATTAATGACCGCTTCATTTATAACATCGAGACTGTCCAGAGCTTGAATTTCCTGATTGGCATTTTTCACGGGAAGCAGGGTCTTTACAAACCATGCATTTCCGTTGGCATAAGGATTCAATGCTGGATAATCGCTACCCTCCTCATCTTGCTGTACCACGTATTTTACGTTGAGCATGTTCAAAACGCGCATATTGTTCTTGTACACGTGAAAATCGAACAAATCCTGCAAAGCTCCTGGTTTGGCGGCATGATAGCCTCCAATAGATTGATGAAAATAGGATGTTCTTGCTCCATTTAAACCTTCAGACGGGTCATATACCCTAAAGATTCCAGGGTCTTCAGCTATCTGCTTATCCATTGCAGTCTCCTGAAAAGGCTCCTCCATTTGTCTTGCACGCACAAAATCGTCTTCATTGACATATCGAAGATCAATCCCTACCAGATCAAATAACAATAAAAATCCCAGGGCCAGCGTCAATATGTTTTCTTTAATTCGCTCCTTGATGTAGAGCCAAATTGCTACTGCAGCCAAAAGAACATACACCAAAGACCGGATTAGATCACTGATATAAACAGATTCGCGGTCCAACTGAATCATGGTCATTATTTCATCTCCGAAATATTTCCTGTACGTTTCATCACTTTGTCCCACAAAATCGAACGTGCCCTTTAAAAGGAAAAGTAGAATCACAAAGCCTAAAACAACCAAAACCGAAATCTTTAGCGCATTTAATTTTCTGGACTTCTCCAGGGAAGGCTTAAATAATTCCACCAAGGCCAGTATTGCCATGATTGGCGCACATAATTCCAGTATCACCTGTATGGAAGAAACGGCCCTGAATTTATCGTATAAAGGAAAATATTCGATCATAAAGTCGGTCAACAGACCAAAGTTCTTGCCCCATGAAAGTAATAGCGCCATAATGGTTCCTCCTACGAGCCACCATTTGACTCTTCCCTGAACCAAAATAATCCCTAAAATAAACAGGAAGAATATAATGGCCCCAATATAAGCCGGAGCAGCTACAATAGGTTGGTCTCCCCAGTACAAGGGTAGTCCGCTTGTAAATTCTAGGGCTTTGGATCTCGATAGCCCTTGATTTGTTAAATAGGTATAGGCATTGGATTCCGTACCCAAGTTTTCACTATTTGATCCCCCAAACAACCGGGGAACAAATAAATTCATCGATTCTGCGATACCATAACTGTATTGGGTGATATACTCCTTATCCAATCCACTGGTACTTGCCTTTGGAGATCCGTCAGGATTAATGGTCAGTTCTGTTTTTCCCCTGGTACTCCAATCAGCGTACTCCTTAGTAGCCATTAGACTAGTGGCATTCACAAGAATCCCTAAGAATACAGCACCAACTAAAATACCCACTGAAATAACGAAATTTTTTAAGGTCTTGTTTATGATGGCATCAACTAAATACGCAATCCCCACGACCAGTACCAATAACATAAAATAAAAGGTCATTTGATAGTGATTCGCACTTATTTCAAGGGCCATCGCCAAGGCTGTAAGAATGAATCCCCAAATATATTTTTTCCTGAAAGTAAGGACAATTCCCGCTAGAATGAGGGGCAAGTAGCCAATAGCATGTGCTTTGGCATTGTGGCCTACTCCTAGTATAATGATCAGGTAAGTAGAAAACCCGAAGGCCAATGCCCCTATGGCTGCAAGCCTATAATCTACTTTCATGCAACATAAAAGGATATAGAAACCAATGAAATATAAGAATAAGTAATCGGCAGGTCTCGGCAAAAACCGGATCAGACGGTCCAATTGCTTTACATAATTGTGCGGATAGTTGGCTCCCAATTGATACGTGGGCATCCCTCCAAAGGCACTATTGGTCCAATAGGGCTCTTCCCCATTGGCATTTCTGAAATCGGCCTGTTCCTTGGCCATTCCAGTATACTGGGCAATATCGGACTGAAAAATTTTCTTCCCCTGCAATACTGGGTGGAAATATGCTAAAGAAGCAATAATAAAAAGAACAAGAACAAAGAAATGTACAAAAAGCGCTTTAATGCCGATTTTCATGTTTGGTGGTTGTGGTTTTAATTAATCAATTTCCTCAAAATCTATGTATTCCCCAACTTTATTGGAGGATTTAGAGGTTGTCCCTTTTTTTTTCTCTATGATTACTTCTCCCTCTTTCTCTTCATTGGGTGCAGGTTGGTTGGGAAATCCACCAAATTTTTCCTTAAAATGCTGCTCCGTTTTTTTTGCAGCGTATCGTAATATTTTCGGACCAAACCATTTAGCCAATATTTTAATAAAAAAATATACTAACAGAATGATTAATACCGTTCTTAACAAACCCATATTAATTCAAAAATTTATATCAAAAATACAATTCTAGCGTTGTATACATAGTTTAAAAGTCATAAAATAATAATAAAAACATGCCTTTAAGTAACCCCTTCGAAATGAGATATCCCCTAATAGTAGTCCTGACATTTCTTTTTTTAGTACCCTTATCCATGAATTCCCAGTATACAGATGTTATTAATTCCAATAGACCAGGACAATCTGTGAGTGCATATGCAGTTGGTAAAAATGTGTTGCAAGCAGAAATAGGCGTAACCATGGAAAAGAACGAGCATGTTAGAATGTTCACGGAATCTGATTTTTTAGGGGGGGATTTTGCCCTGAGATATGGATTGTTTTTTGAGCAATTGGAAATTTACTACGAAGGTTCGTACGTTAAAGAAGATATCATTTACACCCAATTGGACCTTGAGGCCACAAGAACGGATTTTACCAGAAATAGATTGGGGTTAAAATATTTACTTTATGATCCCTTTAAAAATCCAGAGAACAATAAGCCTAACCTTTACAGTTGGAAGGCCAATCATGGTTTTAAATTAAAAAATTTGATTCCGGCCATTTCGGTATATGCAGGAGCAAATTTTGTTTTGGGAGAAAATCCCTTTTTTTCAGGAGATCCAATAGTTTCTCCCCGTGTCATGTTAGCTACCCAGAGTAGATTATCCTCTAGATTCGTTCTTATTTCGAATATAGCGTATGACAGAATTGGAACGGATTTTCCAGAAATGAGTTATATCGTTTCTGTTTCACATGCATTGGGAAATCCAAAATGGAGTGTGTTTCTTGAACACCAAGGAATCAAAAGTGATCGCTACGCAGATGCTATAGTAAGAACGGGCGTTGCCTATCTGTTCAATGAGAATTTTCAAGCAGATCTCAATATTGCAACCAACTTTAAAGATACCCCTTCCAAACAATTTGGGACCATCGGCTTTTCCTACCGATTGGACATGCATAAAGACGAACTGATGCCCATAGAAGACCAAAAGGATGGAGAGAATGGAAAGATCAATTCCAGCAGTATGAAAAAATCCAAAAAGAAGAAGAAAAATAAGAAGAATGATGAGATTGACTTCTAAGTTATGAAGACAAAAATTAGCTAGTTCATCAATAAACAGCAATTATTGTAGAGGTATTTTATTCTATTGATTAATATTACTAATATTGACGATAGAAAATTTATACAATGATCACGATAAAAGAAGCTATCTCTAAAACTGATTTAAAGAAGTTTGTCACCTTTCCTTTTGCCCTTTATAAAGATTCTCCATATTGGGTACCTCCTATTATAAATGATGAATTAGCATCTTTCGACAAAAGCAAGAACCCCGTGTTCAAAGATGCAGATGCATGGTTCTTTTTAGCATATAAAGGTGACCAAATCGTTGGACGGGTTGCAGCAATAATCAATAAAATAGAGATCAATCAACAAAAAGTCAGCAAAATGCGCTTTGGATGGTTCGATTTCATTGATGATTTTGAAGTTTCTGGTGCTTTATTGGACAAGGTAGCTGAAATAGGCAAGCAACATCAGTTGGAATATATGGAAGGTCCTGTTGGGTTTTCCAATATGGATAAGGTAGGAGTTTTGACCGAAGGTTTTGATCATATAGGTACCATGATTACATGGTACAATCATCCTTATTATGTATCTCATTTTGAACATTTTGGTTTTGTAAAGGAAAAGGAATATGCTGAAAACAAATTCCCGTTTTCCAATGCCGACCCTAAATTTTTTGAAAAGGCGAATGAATTGGTCAAAAGGAGATACGGAGTAAAGGCAATTAATTTTACCAAGACTAAGGAAGTAATGCCCATGGCCGACAAGATGTTTGATCTATTCAATGCGAGCTATGCCAAACTTTCTTCTTTTGTCCCTATTACGGATATTCAAAAAGAATACTTCAAAAAGAAATATATCAGTTTTATTAATCCTGAGTACATCAAGTTTGTTGTGGATAAGGATGATAACTTAATCGCTTTTGGTATTGTTATGCCATCCTTCTCAGAGGCCCTACAGAAAGCCAATGGAAAACTGTTTCCATTTGGTATTTATCATTTACTAAAGGCCAAAAAGAAGAGTAAGGACGTTACTTTTTATCTTATTGGTGTGCATCCAGAATATCAAAACAAAGGAGTTACTGCCGTTATCTTCAGCGAATACCATAAGACATTCTCTGAAAAAGGCATTGAATATTGTTATAGGACACCTGAATTGGAAGATAATGTGGCCATCCGCCAACTTTGGAAACACTTTGATCCAAAAATTTATAAACGACGTAAAACTTTCAGGAAAAACCTAAAGTAAAGGTATAGCAAATAAAAAATCCCATATTCTAGGAATATGGGATTTTTTATATTTCAAATTAAGGTTATCGACTATTCGCCCATTGCTGCTGCAACTGCTGCTGATAATCGCTTATAGGTTCCATTTTCCAATCGCTCTCGGATAGCTGAAAATGCCTCCAAAGTTTCATTGATATCGTCCATTGTGTGTGTTGCCGTTGGAATCATTCTTAAAAGAATTAATCCCTTAGGAATTACTGGATACACTACTATAGAACAGAAAATGCCATAATTTTCCCTTAGGTCTTTTACCAGGGCCATAGCCTCAGGAATACTACCGTTCAGATAAACTGGCGTCACACAACTAGATGTGGTCCCAATATCAAAACCTCTTTCTTTTAAACCGTTTTGAAGAGCATCCACATTTTCCCAAAGCTTAGCCTTAAGCTGTGGCATGGTACGCAACATATCCAAACGTTTCAAAGCTCCCTTCACGTAGATCATTGGCAATGATTTTGCGAACATCTGTGAACGAAGATTGTATTTTAAATAATCAATTATTTCTTTATCTGCAGCCAAGAAGGCTCCAATACCTGCCATAGATTTAGCAAATGTGGCGAAGTACACATCAATACCATCCTGTATTCCCTGCTCTTCACCAGCACCGGCACCAGTTGCACCCAAAGTTCCAAATCCGTGGGCATCGTCCACTAAAAATCTGAAATTGTATTTTTCCTTAAGGGCTACAATCTCTTTCAGTTTACCTTGTTCCCCACGCATACCGAAAACACCTTCGGAGATCACTAAAATACCTCCCCCAGTCTGTTCCGCCATTTTTGTGGCACGTTCCAAGTTCTTCTCAAGACTATCTATGTCATTGTGCTTAAACGTAAAACGTTTACCCATGTGCAACCTCACCCCATCAATAATACAGGCGTGGGCATCAACATCATAAACAATAATATCGTCTTTGGATACCAAGGCATCTATAGTGGACAATATCCCCTGATAACCAAAGTTCAATAGATAGGCCGATTCCTTATTCACAAATGCGGCCAGTTCGGCCTCCAATTGCTCATGAAAATCAGTATGACCACTCATCATCCTTGCCCCCATGGGGAAGGCAGCACCGTATTCAGCTGCTGCATCTCCATCTACCTTTTTTATTTCGGGTAAATTGGCGAGGCCTAAGTAATCATTGATACTCCAGGTAATTACTTCTTTACCTTGAAATTTCATTCTATTGGAAATAGGTCCTTCTAGTTTTGGAAAGACAAAATATCCCTCTGCTTGGGAAGCCCACTTACCTAGTGGTCCCTTATTCTCAATTATTCTATCAAATAAGTCTCTCATTTAGACTGCTTAGTTTAGATGGCAAAAGTATAGATTTTTAACAAGGATTCATAAATTATTTTCAGGTATCAACAAAAAAGCAATGACTTGTGTGGTCATTGCTTTTGATATTACCTTCATAAGGCTCCTTATTTTACGTATTGTATTTCTTGTGGTTCGGATTCATGTTTCGTATCAAAAAATCCTTGGTCCTCCATCCATTGGTCACTATAAACCTTGCTCATGTACCTTGAACCGTGATCTGGAAATATAACAACAATATTACTATCCTTTCCAAATTCCCCATTTTCGTCCAACTGCTTAACGGCTTGCATTACTGCTCCGCTGGTATACCCTACGAACATCCCTTCAGTTCTTGAGATCTCCCTGGCAGTATGAGCACTTTCCTCATCGGTTACCTTGATGAATTCATCTATAACGTCAAAGTTTGTGGAAGAAGGAATTAAATTTTTACCTAAACCTTCAATTCTGTAAGGGTATATTTCATTTGAATCAAATTCTCTGGTTTCATGGTATTTTTTTAATACGGAACCAAAGGCATCAACCCCTATAATTTTAATATTTGGATTTTTCTCTTTTAAAAAGCGAGCGGTCCCGGAGATAGTTCCACCAGTTCCACTACAGGCCACTAAATGGGTAATGTTCCCGTTGGTCTGGTTCCAAATTTCCGGACCTGTACTACGGTAATGGGCCTCTGCATTTAGATCATTGAAATACTGGTTGATATAGATAGAACCTTTTACCTCACTGTGAAGTCTTTTTGCAACTTCATAATACGATCTCGGATCATCTGCACTAACATGGGCTGGACAAACGTACACCTTGGCTCCCATGGAGCGAAGCATATCTATTTTGTCCTTTGAGGATTTAGAGCTAACGGCAAGAATACATTCATACCCTTTAATGATGCTCACCATGGCGATACTAAAACCAGTATTTCCTGATGTGGTCTCAATAATGGTACTGTCCTTGGTTAGGATACCCTTTCTTTCAGCTTCTTCAATGATGTAGGCAGCAATTCTGTCCTTTGAAGAATGACCAGGATTAAAGGATTCTACCTTCGCGTAGAAGTTACCTGTAAGACCTGATGCAATTTTATTTAGTTTGACTAGAGGGGTGTTTCCTATGAGTTCTAGGACGTTGTTGTAAGCGTTTATCTTATTTTCCATAAAGGTCATCTAAGTTAGAATCTATTAGTCTATTGATTATAAGATTAATAAAGTTCCAACCGCAAAATTAATTATTTTTTTCAAATTAATCGATTTTACCCTCTAAATCTAATAAAAAGGTGTATTCCTTGGCCACCTCTTTTAGTGATTCAAACCTGCCGGAAGCCCCACCATGACCCGCATCCATGTTAATATTGAACAATAAAATATTAGTATCAGTTTTATGCGTCCTAAGCTTGGCAACCCACTTAGCTGGCTCCCAATATTGCACTTGGGAATCATGCAACCCTGTAATTACATACATATTGGGATAATCATGTGTGGTTACATTATCATAAGGTGAATACGATTTCATGTAGTCATAAAATTCCTTTTCGTTAGGATTACCCCATTCATCATACTCTCCGGTAGTTAAGGGTATGGATTCGTCCAGCATAGTGGTAACCACATCCACAAAGGGTACAGCTGCAATGATGCCGTTATATAGTTCCGGTGCCATATTTGCAATTGCACCCATAAGCAAGCCACCTGCAGATCCTCCTTCGGCATACAGATGATCCTTGGTGGTAAATTTATTATCTATTAGAAATTTGGAAGCATCGATAAAATCAGTAAACGTATTTTTCTTTTTGAGCAATTTACCATCTTCATACCATTTTCTGCCGAGGTATTCCCCTCCCCTGGCATGGACAATGCAATAAATAAAGCCCCTGTCCAAAAGACTCAAGCGCACCGTGGAAAAATAGGGGTCCAGCGTATACCCATAGGAGGCATAGGCGTATTGTAACAATGGACTAGTGCCGTCCAACTTGGTATCCTTATGGTATACCATGGAAATAGGAATTTTAACCCCATCTTGGGCAGTGGCCCATACTCTTTTGGACCTATAATTCTCCTTATTGAACTTCCCTCCAAGAACTTCCTGTTCTTTTTTGACCACCTTTTCCTTAGTCCTCATATTAAAATCAATGATAGAACTAGGAGTAGTAAGAGCGTTATACCCGTATCGTAGCACTTCCGTATCAAAATCTGGATTTGTACTCACGTAGGCCGTATAGGTTTCGTTATCAAAGGGCAAATAGTAACTTTCACTATTGTCCCATCTGGTAATCTTTACATGATTGAGCCCATTTTCACGTTCCGACAAAACGTAATAGTCCTTAAATATATCTACATCTTCCAGCAGTACATGATCCCTGTGGGGAATGAACTCCTTCCAATATTTGGATAGGGTATTCTTCTCGTCCACTTTCATCAATTTGAAATTTGTGGCACCATCTTTATTGGTCATTACGTAAAAATAGTCTTCATAATGGGCAATGGAATACTCCAAACCCCTTTGCCTTGGGGAGAATACCTTAAATTTTGCATTCGGGTCGTCGGCCTCCAAAAATCGGTATTCAGAAGTAAGGGTACTCGATGAACCTATGATAATATATTTCTTGGATTTGGATTTGTAAACGTAGGTATTGAAAGTTTCGTCCTCTTCATGAAACACCAAAACATCACTTTCTGTCGGGGTCCCAAGCACATGCATATATATTTTATCAGATCTAAGGGTAACCGGATCCTTCTTGGCATAAAATAAGGTCTTATTATCATTGGCCCAAACAGCCCCTCCTGTTGTATTTTCAATTTTATCGATATAAATCTCCCCTGTTTTCAGGTTTTTTATCTGTAATTGATATTGCCTCCTAGAAAAGGTGTCCACGCCAAAGGCCGCTAAAGTATTATCGGTGCTAATGGCCAATCCCCCTAAATTAAAATAATCATGTCCTTCAGCTAAAAGATTACAGTCAAATATAATCTCTTCAGGGGCATCCTCTTGTCCTTTGCGCCTGGAGTAAATGGGATAGTCCCTTGCCGTTTCATATCTGGTAAAGTACCAATATCCATTCTGCTTGTATGGTACTGAAGAATCATCCTCTTTTATTCGAGATTTCATTTCCTCAAAAAGTGTGGTTTGAAATTCTTTTGTATGGGCGGTATGTTCATTGTAATAGGCATTTTCCTGCTCTAGATAAGCTATAACCTCAGGATTCTCCCTATCGTTCAACCAATAATAGTTGTCTATTCTAACATCACCGTGTTTTACCAGTTCCGTTGGTGTTTTCTTTGCTATTGGTTCTTTTATATCTACCATTTCATTTCTATTATTTTGACAAGAAGCTGCAAAGCTAAGACTTAATAAAAAAACTAATTCCTTTTTTTTCAAGTGTCTCATGAAAATCATGTTTGTCCGAACAATTTAGTAATTTTGAAATCGAATAGAAAAAAAAGAAATTATGTTTGGAGATTTAATGGGAATGATGGGGAAATTAAAAGAAACCCAAGAAAAAGTAAAGGCCACTAAAGAAAGGTTGAACCACGTTTCATTGGAAGAGAAATCGTCAGATGAACTTCTAAAAGTGACCATTACGGCCAATAGAACAATAAAATCTATCCATATTGATGATAGCCTATTGGCAGATAAAGAACAATTGGAGGACTATCTTATCCTTACGTTAAACAAGGCTATAGAAAGGGCTACAGAAGTAAATGAAGCGGAGCTAGGGGCAGTTGCAAAAGAAGGTATGCCCAATATTCCAGGAATGGATGCTTTTCTCAAATAGATATAGGCCCTACCGGATAGATAAATCAGCTGAAGAAATCTGCTATGTTCCTTTTTTATAGGTCGGCAAATTTGGAAATACAAGACAGCCTCCAATTTTTGGCAACAGAAATGGAGACTCTAAATGAATATGAGTATTAGGATGAAAAAGTGTGCTTGGTAAAAGTTCCCTGTAATTTATAGTATTCCAAGAATATTGCCAAACACCACATTAGATCGTTTCAGCGATACCATAATTATTTAATGACCTTTAACAATTGGAAAAATTTTCTGAGAACAGTAAAAAAAATCAACACAACCAAAAAGTTTAGTATTTTTAGATAAAAGCTAAATCGCAGATGATAGAGATTAAGAAATATAATGAAAATGTATACCGATTTAGGGTAACCGCTTCCACTGGCCATGCTATTTTAGAAAGCATTGATTTTTCAAACATGGAAGACATCAAGAATTCTGTAACTGAACTTCAAGCTTCTCTTAATGAAAGGAAAGTTTTTGAACGAAGGACTGACCACAGTGGCAAATTTATTTTTCAATTAAAAAATAAGGACGGCCAGCTCATTGGCAGTAGCCTGCCCTATAGTTCTGAAGCCGGAATGGAAAATGGTATCAAAAATTTAAAAACTTATTTCGATACCATTTCCATGTTTCCAGAATTATAAACTTTTTAGAATCTTTAGAAATTCCTCATGTTGATCATCCGTATAATCCAAGTGTGTTACAACACGTAATTTCCCTTGACCCATTCCTATTAACTGCACGTGCTTATCCTTTAGTTTTTGCACAAAAGTTTCGGCACTCATTGAGGTTTCATCGATTTCAAAGATGATAATATTGGTTTCAATGGGCTCTACCTTTTTTATAAACGCTAATTGGTTGAGCAAAACACCAATTTCATCCGCTTTTTTGTGGTCTTCCGCCAAACGCTCTAACTGATAATCTAGCGCATAAATCCCTGCGGCTGCTAAAAATCCGGCTTGTCTCATTCCTCCGCCCAACACTTTTCGCACTCTAACAGCTTTCTGAATAAGAGCTGCATCACCCACCAAAACAGAGCCTACAGGACATCCCAATCCTTTACTGAGACAAACGCTAATAGTGTCGAAAAGTTCCCCGTATTGTTTAGGGCTTTCATTTTTGGCTATCAATGCATTCCATAATCGGGCACCATCTAAATGGTAGGCAAGCCCATGGGAATCGCAAACTTTTCTGATTTTCTTTAATTCTTCAAAATCCCAACATGCCCCTCCACCTTTATTCGTTGTATTTTCAACGCAGACCAAAGAAGTCAAAGGACTGTGGTAGAAATCTGGAGGGTTAATGGAATCCTCCACTTGTGCTGCTGTCATCATTCCCCTATGACCATCTACCAGCTTGCATGATACGCCGCTATTAAAGCTGATACCTCCACCTTCATAATTGTAGACATGGGCATATTTATCACAAATTAATTGTTCTGCGGGTTGTGTATGCAACTTTATGGCTGCCTGGTTGGTCATGGTACCACTGGGAAAGTAAAGGGCAGCTTCCATTCCAAACATGGCAGCAACCTTTTCCTCCAAAGCATTGACCGAAGGATCTGCCTTAAAAACGTCATCACCTACTTTTGCGGACATCATCGCATCCAACATTCCCGGTGTGGGTTTTGTTACCGTATCACTTATCAAATTTATTTCCAAAATATCACTGTAGTTTTAATTGGTATACTCCATACAATCCATTCCAATGGGCGATCCATCGGGAATACCTGGACTTGGTTTAACTTTGAACTGCTCTGGATGATTGTAGAAATCATCTATTCTCCTGACTATTTCCCTGCTGATCGCATCTTTGGATTTAGACACCAAATTTGATTTGATATCCATCAAAACAGCGCTTGCAATCGCATTCACCTGTGGGTGCACCTTATCGTGGGACGCTAAATTCATGATATGGAACAACACCCTAAAATTGATGGATTGTTGCACTTCATTTTTATATGGATCCTTAAGGTCATAGTATATGGTGCCCTTTACCAAGTCATCCATCACCTCTTTTAACCCCAAATTGGAAGGTTCCAAACTTTTCTGCTGGATAAGTCGGGATGCCCGTTCGGGATGCAACAATAGCTTCAATGTCATATCCGCTGCGGTCTCCGGAGCCGATATTGCATCAAAGGAAACACCTGTTTTACCCTTAAATGATTCCCTTGTCCTGTTATAGCCAATGGCCCTGGGAGGAAATAAGGACAATTTATCCTTGGGAATAGCAATTTCTTGGGCGTCCAGTGTTTTTAAGATACTCTTAAGGGCATTTTCCTGTACTTTTTTATCTACAGTTTCAACTGTTAACTGTCCATCACCTTTAACCGTATAATTATAATCCAACCCTCCTATGACCTTTGCTACGGCCTCAGTTTGATACCTATGGAAAAAATATAAGGGCACAAAAACGTCCTCTAACACGGAATTGGGTTCGTTCTTTCTGATATTATCCATAGAAAAATTGGAGATGGCCACTTTTCTCACTTCTAGCATATCTGTAAGTTCATCGCTAGCTGCCTTTCCGTTATCCCATAAATGCCCTAATGCGTGGGCTCCACCTGCTGGTCTTGCATCCGAGTCGGAGATATATCGTAATCCCTTATTTTGTGCATCGGTCAATATAGCATTTAGCGCCTCCCTTTCATTACTTCCTTCCTCTAATTGTGAATAGGAATAGGCAACCGTAACTTTATCCCATTCCCCTATCCCAGTGGCATAGGCCTTTGAAAAATCTATTTTCCCATTCTTAACTGAAAATTGAGGATGCGGATAATCCATTACCGAAGCTCTATCGTTGGTACTTGCCGCAAAATTATGTGAAAAACCAAGGGTGTGACCAATTTCATGAGCTGATAATTGCCTTATTCTGGCCAAGGAAAGGTCCAAAAGTTCTTGGTAATTGTCATCACGTTCTGCAAAAGGCTTGTCCATCAGCGCCTGGGCAATTAGAAAATCCTGTCTTATACGCAAACTCCCTAGGCTGACATGACCCTTCATAATTTCTCCCGTTCTTGGATCGGTTATGCTACTTCCGTAGCTCCATCCCCTTGTTGACCTATGTACCCATTGGATCACATTGTAACGAACGTCCAATGGATCGGCATCATCCGGAAGCATTTTCAATTGAAATGCATCTTTATACCCAATAGCTTCAAAAGCTTGGTTCCACCATTTGCCACCGTCCAATAGAGCAGAGCGTACGGGCTCCGGGGTGCCATTATCTAAATAGTATATAATGGGTTCTACTGCTTCACTCATCGTAGCTGAAGGATCTTTCTTCTCCAACCTGTGGCGCGTAACAAACTGTTTTAAAATGGGTTCTTGAACTGGCGTGGCATAATCGTAATACGAAAAAGGATAGGACCCACTTCTTGGATCAAATTCCCTTTTTTTATAGCCATTGTCGGGCAGCTCTATAAATGAATGGTGCTGGGATACTGTCACAATACTTTTATTGGGGGCGACTCCCTCCAAAAGCTTGGCTTTTTCCTCTGCAACCCCAGTAAAGGTTAAAATAATATCCATTTCCACATTTTCAGGGAATGCTTTGGTACGTTCCAGATCTATGGCACTTTTACTCTTATCCAGACTATAATTTCCTTGCTTTTTCTCCTTTAATTTTAAAGCTACCCCATGAACATCCTGCATTAAAAAATCGGTCATATCAATAATAAAACGACCGTCTTTTTCCTCTTCTATTTTAAATCCGAACAAAACCGATTTGGCAAATGCCTGCTCTATTGATTTTTTCTCCAGGGAATTCTCTGTGATGGCCCTATATTTAAGATTGGGCTGTACCAAAAGAAGTTTGTTGCCTGCCCGTTTAAAGTATACCACCTGTTCGTTACCCAATTGGCCGCGATCCAAGCCTAGATCATTGCTCCCTATACCACTACTAAGGGAATAGACATAAAGAAATTCTTTGTTCAATTCGCTTACCTCCATATACACCTTATCATTCCCTTGATCGTAGTAGAAGGTAAAGAGGCCATCAAATTTCTTGAAATTTTTACTTTTTTCGGAAAATTGGGCAAATAATACGGTGATTGCCATAAAGAAGACAACTGTAAAGCTAAAGATGTATTTCATAGTACTAAAAATTGAAGTTCTAAATTTATGTAAAATGGTTCAAACATTATTATCTCTTGGTATTTTAAATTGAAATCGTTAATTTGACAATAACAAACTCTTCTTTTTGTCTAATTAATAATTCTGAGATCTATAAAACAAGTTTAAATATTCAATTAACTAAAATGCAGTATCTTATAGAAAATTTAGTATATGAGCTCTAATATCAAAAAACCCATTTTCTCCTCTTATATTAACAATCCCCATTTGTTTGATGAAGTATTTGACAACCTTGGTAACACTAAAAATGTATACCAAAAGTTGTTTGACCTGTATGGGGATCACTCCATCTTGGATTATGTGCAACTGAACAATAAGGCCAAGTCTTCCTTTTTTAATCAAGGAATAACATTTCAGACCTACGGGGAACATGACACTAAGGAAAAAATATTTCCCTTTGATCTTTTTCCAAGGATAATAGACCCCGATGAATGGGATATCATAGAACGCGGGGCCATTCAAAGAAGCAAGGCATTAAATTTATTTTTATGGGATATCTACCACGATAAAAAAATTATCAAAGATGGTATCGTTCCCTTGGACCTTATAAGTTCTTCAGCCAATTACCTACACCAAATGATAGGGGTAGATCCTCCTGGAGGCGTTTACAACCATATATCAGGAACGGACATCATCAAACATTCTGATGGAGAATATTATGTTTTGGAGGACAATATTAGATGTCCCTCAGGTGTAAGTTATGTCATTTGTAACCGAACCGCACTAAAAAGGGCACTATTTGGAGTATTTAATCATTATAAGACACATACTGTCACCAACTATGCAGAAAATCTCTTGGAAATACTGGAGAGTGTAAAACCTAAAGGCGTGGACATTCCTAATTGTGTAGTGATTACCCCAGGGATGTACAATTCTGCTTTCTATGAGCATTCCTATCTAGCGAAGGCAATGGGTGTGGAATTGGTAGAAGGTAGGGATCTCTTTGTAGAGAATGATTTTGTATATATGAAAACCATTCGTGGGCCCATAAAAGTAGACGTAATATACCGAAGAGTAGATGACCAATTTCTGGATCCGCTGGAATTTAGGGCTGATTCCTCTTTAGGAGTTCCAGGTCTTTTCTCGGCATA
The DNA here is from genome assembly GCF_001430825.1 of Sediminicola sp. YIK13. Taxonomy (GTDB): domain Bacteria; phylum Bacteroidota; class Bacteroidia; order Flavobacteriales; family Flavobacteriaceae; genus Sediminicola. Next base: position 1,108,032 of record NZ_CP010535.1, read on the forward strand.
TCTAAAAGGGAATGTTTGTTTGGCAAATGCTCCTGGAACTGGAGTCGCAGATGATAAGGCAGTATATACCTATATGCCCCAGATCATTAAATATTATTTGGATGAAGTGCCAATTCTCAACAATGTGCACACCTATCACTGCAGTAGACCCGATGAACTAAAATATGTATTGGAACACATCCATGAATTAGTGGTGAAGCCTGTTGATGAAGCCGGTGGATATGGCATTTCCATAGGAAATAAACTTACCAAGGAAGAAATAAAGGCAGTCCAGGAACAAATCAAAGAACATCCTAGAAAGTATATCGCCCAACCCATCATGTCCCTTTCCGTTCACCCTACATATATAGACGATACAGAGTCTTTTGAACAACGACATGTGGATCTTAGAACATTTACATTACTGGGCGACAAAAAAGAGTTTGTTCTGAAAGGAGGTCTTTCACGGGTTGCGCTTAAAAAAGGTAATCTAATCGTTAATTCTTCACAAGGAGGAGGATCCAAAGACACTTGGGTATTAAAAAAATAAAAACAACATATGTTAGCTAGAGTTGCGAATAATCTTTTCTGGATGGGGCGTTATATTGAGCGCGCCGAACACTTGGCCAGGTATTTAAACGTAAATTATTTTTCCTCATTGGATGCACCCAACGAGCTCTCCCAGTCCAGACAGTTCGTGTTGCGGTCCATGATGTTTTTTGTTGGTGATCCAATTAAAGATAATACAGTAACGTTGGATGAAGAGGATGTCCTATATAACATTGGACTAAATCCTGATAAGCCCTATTCTATCATCAACAATGTAAAATTGGCAAGGGAGAATGCAAATAGTGCCAGAGATTTGATATCTACAGAGCTCTATGAGGCCATTAACAAGTTCTATCATTTTGTGATCAGTTATTCTATAGAAGATTTCAAAAAAAAGGGACTGTACGATTTTACAATGAACATCGCGGAAATGACCGCTATTATGAGGGGAAAGATTAGGGGCACGCTGCTACACGATGAAGTATACGCAATTACCATGTTGGGCATTAACTTAGAAAGAGCTACGCAGGTAATTAGAATCATCAACTCCAAGTATAATGATGCGGTTCTTGCCAAAGGAAATTACGGTGACAACATCAGCGATAGCTTTGAGTGGATAACCCTATTAAAATGTGTGGAATCTTATGATATGATGAGGCGATTTTATAAAAAAACTCCCAACAGTATTTGCACCTTGGAATTTTTGATTTTAAATCCAGATTGTCCTCGATCTGTTATCAACAGTATCAACCAGGTGCACAAACATATCAAGGTACTGGATGAATCAAAGAATCCCGATAAAAATTCTACCGCTTTTTTAATCAGTAAGATCAAAGGGGAATACGAGTTTAAATATGCAGAAGAAATTGAGGAAGATATTCAACTTTTCATTGAAAATATACTTAACAGTTTAGTGCGAATAAGTCAAAAAACGGAAAATGAATTTTTTAACTATTGAATCATAAAGCATTGACTTACTTTTGTCGACTCAAAACCATCAGATGTCCTTTGAATATACAGTTACCTATAAGGCAGAAAACAATTATGAGCACGCTGTGGATAAAGCCGCTTGGCAATTCTTAATTGTACCAGAAACGAACGATACCCAGAAATTGATCGAGGTAGATTTCGAAAACTCCCTCAATGCTAAATTTGAGTATTCTACAAATGGTCTTGGTTTTCAAACCATTAGGGTATCTCCGTTACAAAGCTTCCAAAATATAAACTTCAAGGGCTCTTTTAAGTTGACCAAGGAAAGCTTAAATCCGTTTGAACATATTCCCGTTTTTAACATAGCGGAAAATTACAAGGAAATAAAAAGCTTGGACTTTAAGGCAGATTTTGAGCCTTATTTGCGTAAAACACCATATACCTTACTACCAAAAGAAGTAGAAAACATATTTAAATTTGATGCTTCCGAAAGCATCTTTGAAAATCTACAGCAATTAAACCACTGGGTGTACCTTTATATCAATTTTAAAACTGGGGTCACCAATGTAGATACCAAATTGGAGGAGGTACTGAAGAATAAGGAAGGCGTATGTCAAGATTTTGCCCACCTTTTTTGTGCTCTAGCTAGGGCCAATGGAATTCCTGCCCGCTACGTTTCCGGGTATCTTCACCAAGGAATTGGTTATTTCGGGGATTCCCAGATGCACGCTTGGGCAGAATGTTTTATTCCCGAAGCAGGGTGGATAGGATTTGATCCTACCAATAACCTGCTAGTCAATGACAACCATATTAAAGTTGCCCATGGGAAGGATTACAACGATTGCTCTCCTCTGAAGGGAGTAGTTTATGCCATTGGGAAGAATGAGACCGTGCATTCTGTGGAAGTGCAGTCCCAACAATAAATAACCTTGCCTTTTTTCACACAAGTCAAAAAAAAGAACCTTATTTTTGGATCAAATTATTGAATATGATAACTACGGACAATTATAAGAGTCTCATTGATCGCCTAGGTGCGTTAAGGAGGTATCTTTGACATAGATGCCAAGCTTGTCGAAATAGAAAACGAAGAAGAAAAAACACTGGAACCTAATTTTTGGGACAACCCCCAGAAAGCCCAGGCCCATATGAAATTGATCCAATCCAAAAAACAATGGGTAGACGATTTCAATGAGGCAAAATCACTTTTAACCGATCTGGAGGTTCTCATAGAATTCCAAAAAGAAGGTGCAATTCCCGAAGAAGAGGTACAACAGCATTACGACAAAATAGTCGATGCTATTGAAAATCTCGAATTCAAGAACATGCTTTCCGATGAAGGAGATGATCTTAGTGCCGTCTTACAGATCACAGCCGGTGCCGGGGGTACCGAAAGTTGCGATTGGGCAGCTATGTTGATGCGTATGTATTTAATGTGGTGCGAAAAAAATGGGTACAAAGTCAAAGAAGTCAATTATCAGGAAGGGGATGTTGCCGGAATAAAAACGGTCACCCTGGAAATTGAGGGCGATTTTGCCTTTGGATGGTTAAAAGGAGAAAATGGGGTCCATAGATTGGTTCGTATTTCCCCATTTGACAGCAATGCTAAAAGGCACACTTCCTTTGCCTCTGTATATGTATACCCACTAGCCGATGATAGTATTGAAATAGACATCAATCCGGCCGACATTTCTTGGGCCTTCGCAAGATCAGGAGGTGCTGGGGGGCAAAATGTCAACAAGGTAGAGACCAAAGCAATTTTAACCCACCACCCTACCGGAATTGTGGTCCATAACTCGGAAACAAGATCCCAATTGGAAAATAGGGAAAACGCCATGCGTCTACTTAAATCACAATTGTACGAAATAGAGTTGCGTAAAAGACAGGCTGCCCGAAATGAAATTGAAGCATCTAAAATGAAAATTGAATGGGGCTCACAGATTAGAAATTACGTGATGCACCCCTATAAACTGGTAAAGGATGTACGGACCGGAGAAGAAACAGGAAATGTTGATGCCGTTATGGATGGTCATATCAATCAATTCCTAAAAGCATTTCTCATGATGATGGGGCAAAAAGAGGAATCTGATTAGTCTTTAGTTGGTTGTATGAAATTAAAAATCCATAAGACAATTCTCAATCAATATCAGAAAAGTTGAATCAAATATAAAGTAATGATCAAAATTTATCATAATCCAAGATGTAAAAAATCTAGAGAAGCGTTGGACCTTTTAAAAGAATCTGGCAAGGAGTATGAAGTTGTTAAGTATTTGGAGGACATCCCTACCAAGGAGGAACTTAGGGAAGTCCTAAACTGCCTCTCTTTGAATGCAGAGCATTTAGTCCGAAAAAATGAACCAATCTGGAAAGAAAAGTTTCGGGGAAAACTACTTTCGGAAGAAGATATCATCAATGCTATGATTGCCTACCCCAAACTCATAGAAAGACCTATTGTAATTGACGGCGGAAAAGCCATTATTGGGAGACCTCCAGAAAAGGTAAACGAACTGCTCTAAACCCCTTCTTTATTTTTGTTTAACGTTTTGTTGTTATTCTTTAACAAACTTTAACCTCAATTTTCATCTAAGCCGTTTTTGTTGAATGTTATTTAACATACATTTAACCAAGGCGGCTTAAACCTTCCTGTATTTTTGGCCTCTAACCAATTATCAAACCTATGAGCAACAAGAACACATTCATTTTCACGGCATTAATTTTACTCTTTTCAACCACCCTGATCCAGGCACAATACGGTTATGGCAATGGTTATGGTAATAATGGATATGGCAGAAGGCAAAGTAATATTCCACAAACCCAACAAACACCCGAAAAAGTGGAACCTTTAACGGCAGAGGAAATGGTAGAAACCCAGATGCCGGCCATTGCTGAGGCTTTAGAATTGAATGAATTTGAAAAGGCCGTTGTTAGTACCACTTTGATCAAATATATGCAGCAGCGTATTGAGGTCCAGATCTTACAATTGGAAACTGATAAAATGAGAGAAGCTTACGAAAAAATCAATTTGAATCAGGACGCAGAATTAAAAGCAGGTCTTCCCGAGGAAAAATACCAAGCTTATTTAAATATGAAAGAAGATGGTATCCGGAAAACAAAACGAAAAAAGAAAAAGAAAAAGAAAAACTAATACTTAAGCCACTAACTACGCTATGAAAAAATTATTACCATTATTGCTTGTTCTTTCCACAACGTTAACCTTTGCACAAAGATCTAGGGGCACAAGTAATATTGTTACGGTATCTGGAACGGTATTGGATAAGGAATACAATGAACCTTTGGAATATGCCACCCTGATATTGCAAAGCGTAAATAATCCCGAGAAAGTAACCGGTGGAATCACAGATATAAATGGTAAGTTCAGTGTAGAAACGGAACCTGGTATGTACAACATTCGTGTGGAATATATCTCCTACAATACCTACCGTTTGGACAGTCAAAATATAACGGCATCCAAAAATCTTGGCACCATTAAGCTTGGCATCAATGTTGAACAACTGGAAGCTGTAGAAGTTGTAGGTGAAAAAACAACAGTAGAGGTGAGACTTGACAAAAAGATCTATAATATTGGTAAGGATATAACCACCAGTGGGGCTACTGTAACTGATGCCTTGAACAATGTTCCTTCTGTAAGTGTAGACGTGGAGGGAGGAATTAGTTTAAGAGGAAATGAAAATGTACGTATACTTATCAACGGAAGACCTTCTGCCTTAGCAGGTTTTGGTTCCACAGATGCTTTACGCCAAATACCAGCCGATGCTATAGATAAAGTAGAGGTCATAACAAGCCCGTCCGCGAGATATGACGCCGAGGGTACCGCCGGTATTCTTAATATCATCCTGAAAAAAGAGAAAACTTTAGGTTTTAATGGTACAATAAATACCACTATAGGGTATCCCACAGCCAGTCAAATTAGTTCTAACCTAAACCTCCGTACGGACAAATTCAATATTTTTAATACGTTGGGTTTTAGTTATAGACAACCACCGGGAGGTGGATTCGCTGACAACACTTATGCCAATGGTGATTTTGATAGAATCATAGAGGATAGGAACATTGAAAGGGAAAATCTTAGTTTTAATTTCAATATTGGAATGGAATACTTTCTTACCGATAAATCTTCTGTTACCGCTGGATATTTCGCTAGAATTTCCGATGGAACCGATGTTACCGAGAACTTAAGTAGACGCTTTGTAGGAACCGATATTGCCAGTAGAACAATTAGAACAGAGGACGAAAGGGAGGATGATAAAAGCAATCAGATATCCCTTAATTACATTAACAGGTTGGACGACGATGGTCAAAAGTTAACTGCAGATTTACAGTATTCCTTTGACAAAGAAGATATTTTTACTGTGATTCAAGAGAACAATACCTTTCCTAATAATGATTTATTAGCCTTCGAAAATATTAACGAAAAGGAAAAGCAGAAAGAATTTTTATTTCAAGCGGATTATGTATTGCCAATGGGAGATGCACAGTTTGAAGCTGGATATCGTGGAAATTTTGAAGTGACTGATAATCCTTTTAAATTGGAAACTGAAGATTTGGATACTGGGGAATTAGTGCTGCGACAAGACAATAATTTTAAGTATACAGAAAATGTAAATGCGCTATATACCCAATATGGCAATAAGTATGGAAAATTCTCTTTTCTTGCTGGATTAAGATTGGAAAACACCCAATTAAAAGGAGAGTTGACATCATTTGATCTAGAGGCCTTACAGGAATCCATAGGGGAAGATATAGATCTTAATTTTGATAAAAACTATTTAGGCCTTTTCCCTACCCTTAACTTGATTTTCGAAATTGCAGAACGTGAAAACATTACCTTAGGATATAATCGCAGAATCAACAGACCAAGAGGATGGTATATTAATCCTTTTCCATCACGATCTAGTAGGACAAATATTTTTCAAGGAAACCCAGATTTAGACCCTGCTTTTGCCAATGCCTATGACCTTGGTTATTTAAAAAGATGGGAGAAGTTAACCTTTACTTCGTCTATTTACTATCAGAAAGAGACCAACTCTTTTGAAAGAGTTCAGGAAGAAACAGGAGAATTGACAGAAGATGGTATTAGGATTATTCGTACCGTACCTATTAACCTGTCTACCAATGAAAGGATTGGTGCAGAGGCCGGCATACTTTATAATCCAACCAAATGGTTACGTTTAAATTATAGCTTTAATTTTTTCCAGTTTTCAACCGAGGGAGCTTTCAATGGTGTGGATTATGGCGCCCAAAATACAAGCTGGTTTACCCGATTTAGTTCTAAGGTCACCTTACCCGGCAAATTAGAGTGGCAAACCAATGCCTTTTATTCTGGGCCCAGTAATAATGCCCAGACCAAAAACGAAGGGATCTTCTCTTTGAACTTGGCCTTTAGTAAAGATATCATGGGGGACAAGGGAACGCTCGCCTTTAATGTGAGTGATTTATTGAACTCCAGAAAAAGAAGATCTTTTACAGAAACCGATTTTTTTACTTCCGATAGCGAATTTCAATGGAGACAAAGGCAGTTTAACCTTTCTTTTGTATACCGTTTTAACCAACCTAAAGGAAAGCAAAACAATCAGAGAAGAGGGGGTGATGACGATGATGAAAGGGACTACGGCGGAGGCTCAAAATAAATCAACATAAAAATAAGTCAATAAAAAAGGAGGCTTTAGGCCTCCTTTTTTATTGACTTAGATATTCTACGTATTATTTTACAAACAGCCTTCTCAAAACAAAAAGGATAAAGGGCAAAGGTGATACAATGATTTAAGTTGTCATTGCAAATTACAATCAACCTAGCGTTTCTTGCCCATTGCGTAAAGGGTCATCAAATATTTACTAGCTCGGACAAACAGCAAATTAAATTAAAAAGGAGCCATGTGGCTCCTTTTTTTATTCGTTGCGTTTCGCTTTTTTGGCGTCGCGTTTTTCTTTCAAGAATTCCAACAATGAACCACCCAACCAATAAGGAATAACAAAGGTCAATAGAAATATCATTAACCAAAATCCAATGGTAAGAATCGTTAAAAATGCTAAGAAACCTAAGTACTGGTCGAATTCAAACATGAGTGATAAATTTTAACGTTTACAAAGATACTTTGAAATAGGTGAATACTACAAATCAAATTCAAAAAAAATGGAAATAAATTGGCAAAGCAGTACCTTTGTAAGAAACAAAACCACTTTAAAATGAGCTTTAGAATTGAAAAAGACACTATGGGAGAGGTTAAGGTCCCATCCGATAAATATTGGGGCGCACAAACAGAGCGTTCCCGAAACAATTTTAAAATAGGTCCTTCGGCTTCCATGCCCTTGGATATCGTCTATGGCTTTGCATATCTTAAGAAAGCTGCAGCCTATGCCAACCATGACCTTGGAGTTCTTAGCAAAGAAAAAAGGGATATGATCGCTGCCGTATGTGATGAAATCTTGGAAGGCAAACACAACGATCAATTTCCATTGGTGATTTGGCAAACAGGATCTGGAACCCAGAGCAATATGAACGTGAACGAGGTTGTTGCCAATAGGGCACATGAAATGGCGGGGAATAAAATAGGTGAAGGAGAAAAAACGATTCAGGCCAACGATGACGTGAACAAATCTCAATCTTCCAATGACACCTTCCCTACAGGGATGCATATTGCGGCTTACAAGAAAATTGTTGAAGTGACCATTCCTGGAGTAACGCAACTTAGAGATACATTACATAAAAAAGCACAAGAATTTAAAAATGTGGTGAAAATTGGTCGTACCCATTTAATGGATGCAACCCCCCTCACCTTAGGTCAGGAATTTTCTGGTTATGTTTCCCAATTGGACCACGGCCTAAAAGCATTAAAAAATACTTTACCACATTTGAGTGAATTGGCATTGGGTGGTACGGCCGTAGGAACAGGATTAAATACCCCTGAAGGCTATGATGTTTTGGTAGCAGAATATATTGCCAAATTTACAGGCCTACCCTTTATCACCGCCGAAAACAAATTTGAAGCCTTAGCTGCCCACGATGCTATTGTGGAAAGTCACGGTGCCTTAAAACAATTGTCAGTGGCCTTGAATAAAATAGCCAATGATATTAGAATGATGGCCTCTGGACCGCGTTCTGGGATTGGGGAAATTATCATCCCTGCCAATGAACCTGGTAGTTCTATTATGCCAGGAAAAGTGAATCCAACCCAGTGTGAGGCGCTTACGATGGTATGTGCTCAAGTAATGGGTAATGACGTTGCCATCACTGTAGGCGGTACCCAAGGTCACTATGAGTTAAACGTATTTAAACCTATGATGGCTGCAAATATTCTTCAATCTGCAGAATTACTTGGGGATGCCTGTGTCAGTTTTGATGAGAATTGTGCAATCGGGATAGAGCCCAACCATGGCGTTATTAAACAACTGTTGAACAATTCCTTAATGTTGGTCACTGCTTTAAACACCAAAATTGGATACTATAAAGCAGCTGAAATAGCCAATACAGCACATAAGAATGGAACCACGCTTAAAGAAGAAGCAATCAATCTGGGCTATGTTACAGCTGAGGATTATGATGATTGGGTAAAGCCGGAAGATATGGTTGGATCGATGAAATAATTCAATAATAAAAGAATTAAAAAGGGGCAATCAAATGATTGCCCCTTTTTTTGTTATTTATGAATAGTGATTACTATTTCAAGGTGAACTTAGAAGTTCCCAATAATTTTAATTTACCATCATAAACATTTACCATGTAATTTCCTTTTTGAAAATCACCTGAAGGTTTGCTGATGTAATCACAAACATCCAAAGACTTGTTCTCATAGTAGAAGTTAGTTTCTTTGCTATAGGTTACGGAAGCACCGCTATCAATAGTTTTAGAAAAACTTTCACCCAATACGTTTCCTTGTGGATCCAATACCTCTATGTAGAACTCTCTGTCGCCTGCCTGAGCAATTGCGTTGTTCGCTATAGTGAAACAAATTTTAAATTTATCTGTTCCTCTAGCTCTTTGGGTAGAAACCAATTTACCACTAGATCTTTCTTTAACTGCGTCAACAGAGAATTGTGAAAGGTTAAGGGCAGATCCCTTTTCAACAGCTGAAGCCAATTGTGTGTTCTGTACTACCAAAGAATCGTTGAAAACAGTTTGTTTTTCCAATTCTACATAAGTACTATCTCTCTGCATGGCCAATCTGCTGTTAGACCTAGTAAGAGAATCTACTTGTTTCATCAACTGCTCTCTTTCCTTCTTTAGGACAGTAACTTGATTTCTAAATCTGTACAAAGAAGAAATATCACCTTTCATTGTTTTAACAGAATCAATGTATTTGGCAATTTTGTCTCTGGCAATAACCAATTCTTCGTTGGTCATGTTACTTTCAATAATAGCTTTGTCGTATTCCGACTTCAAACTATTTAAATCCTCAACCACCAATTGTTTTTCTTGTTGTAAAATCTCAGTGGTCTTTTGCTTATCCTTGTAAAGACTTACTGTGTAAATAATTGTACCCAATAAAATGATACCTAGTAATCCAGCGATTACTTTTAAACTGTTATTGTTTTTAGTTTCAGTCATAATAAATTTATTAATTATCCTTTAGTTGATTTGACTTTTTGTTAAAAGCTGATTGTTTGTATACGACTATATACGTCGCAATTGTACTTTTAGATTTTTTTGTGGAAAAAAAATTTAATATCACACAATAAATAAATCTTAACCTTAATTTTATACAATCATTCAATCCACTTCACCAGCATGTCCACAGAAATAATATCTTTTGAACCCAAATATGCACCTGCCTTTAAAGCGCTTAATATAGCTTGGTTGGAGAAATTTTTTTATGTTGAATCACATGATGCCGATCTCTTGGAAAACTGTGAACAGACCATTATCAACAAAGGAGGCTTTATATTTTTTGCTAAGTACCAAGACACCATAGTTGGATGTTTTTCCTTTATTATGATTGATGATAGGATATACGAACTAGGCAAAATGGCTGTAGATCCACAATATCAAGGTTTAAAGATTGGTCAGGCACTAATGGACCATGCCGTGGCCTTTGCCAGAACAAATAATTGGAATAAAATACTTCTCTATTCCAATACGAAGTTGGAAAATGCCATTTATATCTATAAAAAATACGGTTTTCAAGAAATATATCTGGAGTCCGATACCCCCTATGAACGAAGTAATATTAAAATGGAATTACTAATAAATTGATATTTCTTATGAGGTTAAAAGATTTATCGATTTAAATCTTAATACTTTCAACCTATTCTAGGATACCTTTAACTAAAACAATTACATTATGAAAACTATAATAATTTTGCTTGCAGTTTTTTCTTCCATGCTAACAGCATGCAAGGATGCCCCTAAGGAAAAGTCCATTGAACCTATGACTACGGAGGTAACTACCCCAAAAACGGAAAAAGAAGAACTAAAAATTGTTCCCATTGAACACGCTAGTACCGTATTGGAATGGGGAGACATTACAATTTATGTAGATCCAGTTGGTGGTGCAGTGGCTTATGAAGGACAAAGTCAGCCCGATCTAATTCTAATTACTGATATACATGGAGATCATTTCAGCCTTGAGACGCTACAGGAACTAAATACTGAAAAGGCAAAAATCATAGTACCTCAAGAGGTGGCCGATAAAATGCCACAAGAGTTTGCCACACAATTGGATATCTTGAACAACGGGGATTCCAAAGAGCGATATGGTATTACTGTTGAAGCTGTTCCGATGTACAACTTAAGAAAAGAAGCTCTTCAAATGCATCCTAAGGGAAGAGGTAATGGTTACGTCCTTAACATGGGCGGTAAGCGTATTTATTTTTCAGGAGATACGGAAGATATTCCTGAAATGCGCTCCTTGGAAAATATTGATACCGCTTTTATCTGCATGAACCTTCCATACACAATGACAGAGGAAAGTGCTGCGGAAGCGGTATTGGAATTTCAACCCAAGCAGGTGTACCCTTACCATTACAGAGGCAACCCAAATGTTAGTGATGTTACCAAATTCAAAGCTTTGGTAGAAAAAGGAAATCCAGCCATTAATGTGGTTCAGCTAGACTGGTATCCAAAAGAATCATACTAAATAAATAGCATAAAAAAATCCCGTTCTTCAACGGGATTTTTTATTACTCTTATTTATGGTCAACCTAGCGGATCAATTTTTTGTACTTGATACGTTTTGGCATTATATCTCCCCCTAATCGTTTTTTCTTGTTTTCCTCATAATCTGAGAACGACCCTTCAAAGAAATATACTTGGGAATCACCTTCAAATGCAAGGATGTGTGTACAGATCCTATCCAAAAACCATCTGTCGTGGGAAATGACCACGGCACAGCCTGCAAAATTTTCCAAACCTTCTTCCAAGGCTCGTAAAGTATTTACATCGAGATCATTGGTAGGTTCATCCAATAACAAGACGTTACCTTCTTCTTTTAAGGTCATGGCCAGGTGTAATCTATTGCGTTCCCCTCCAGATAACATATTTACCTTTTTGTTTTGTTCGCTTCCTGAAAAGTTAAATCTGCTCAGATAAGCTCTGGAGTTCACTTGTCTGCCTCCCATCATGATCAGCTCCTGCTCATCACTGAAGTTTTGCCAAATCGTTTTCTCTGGGTTGATATTGGAATGTTTCTGATCCACATAGGCGATTTTTGCAGTGTCTCCTACCACAAACTCTCCGCTATCAGGCTTCTCTTCCCCCATAATCATTTTAAAAATAGTAGTTTTACCAGCTCCGTTTGGCCCTATTACCCCTACTATTCCCGCCTGAGGCAGTTTAAAATTCAAGTCCTCATAAAGCAATTTATCGCCATAGGCCTTACTAACGCCAATAGCCTCGATTACATTGGTTCCCAATCTTGGGCCATTTGGAATATAAATTTCCAAATTCTCATCCAATTGTTTTTGATCCTGACTCAGTAATTTATCGTAATTTTTTAAACGTGCCTTTTGTTTGGTCTGTCTACCTTTTGCTCCTTGACGTACCCATTCCAGCTCACGCTCCAACGTTTTCTGTCTTTTTGAAGCTACCTTACTTTCATCGGCCATTCTTTTGGACTTTTGCTCTAACCAAGAGGAGTAATTCCCTTTCCAAGGAATACCTTCACCCCTATCCAATTCCAAGATCCATCCGGCCACATTATCAAGAAAGTATCTATCGTGAGTTACTGCAATTACGGTTCCCTTATATTGCGCCAAATGGTGCTCCAACCAATGTACAGATTCTGCATCCAAATGGTTGGTAGGTTCATCCAACAGCAATATTTCTGGTTCTTGTAACAATAACCTACAGAGTGCCACTCGTCTTCTTTCCCCTCCAGACAGTACCCCAATTTTCTTATCGGGTTCCGGGGTACGCAGAGCGTCCATGGCAATTTCCAATTTCGTATCCAATTCCCAAGCGTCCGAGGCGTCTATCTTATCCTGAAGTTCTGCCTGTTTGTCCATAAGTTTTTGCATCTTATCTGCATCCTCATAAACCTCGGGAAGACCAAACATATCGTTGATCTTATTGTATTCATCTAAAATAGCAACCGTATCGGCCACCCCTTCTTTAACAACCTCTAAAACCGTTTTGGATTCATCCAATTGCGGTTCTTGTTCCAAATAACCAACTTTATAACCTGGAGAGAATACTACATCTCCCTGAAAGTTTTTATCTACTCCTGCGATAATTTTCAACAAAGTAGACTTACCAGACCCGTTAAGACCCAAGATTCCAATCTTGGCCCCGTAAAAGAAGCTCAGGTAAATATTTTTTAATACAGGTGTATTGGCTGTCTTATAGGTTTTGGTAACCCCAGACATGGAAAAAATGACTTTCTTATCGTCAGACATAAAATAATATGATTAAAATTGTTGATTTGGCTAAGTTATACCCTGCCTTTTAAGGCATTAAATACCCAAGCAATGGCAAAAAAACCAATACCCACTGCTGCAAACCCCCATCCTGCAATATCTTTATATCTAAAAGCCCCTAGAGCAATCAACGAAAGGCCTACAATAATCATTATAAAGGTCGCCCATGCAAGCACGGTATTCTTGTTCATTCCCATATTCGATTAGTTTTTTTTGGTACCGACAAATATCGTAATTTTTAAAAGATTATATAAACGAAACGCAAAAACTTTAGGATTCAAAAGGAAAGGCAATGCCCGTTTGTTTCCGTATCTGGTCCAAAATTTCGATCAACTCCAAACTGTTCTTATGAGACCAAAGATCACTTTCTAACTTTCCCGAGGTCAAACAGGAATTCACCTCTTCAATTTCATAGCTGTATCCCTTCCCTAAGGTAGGTTCCAAAATATCCTCCTTTTCTCCATTGCACTCTATGGAAAATCCAGTGGTCTCGTGCCATCTCGGGTGTATATAAATAGATCCTTTGGTACCGGTAATCTTTGCCTTCATTTCAGAATTGCTGGTTAGGCCAGAATAAAGCATCGCATGGGCCTTATCGTATTCAAAAACCAACGAAGTCTGGATTTCTGCACCGGTTTTATGAAATTTAGAGGATGCCAATATTTTAGTTGGTTTCCCTAGCAGCAAATAGGCCAAAAATATAGGGTAAATTCCTATGTCCAAAAGGGAGCCCCCGGCTAGAGCAGGGTTTAGCAATCTTCCATCTTCCTCCCTGTCCAAGGCATAAAAAGCAAAATCTGCCTGGAGGTAACTCAGATCGCCAATTTCCTGAGCGTCTACCATTTCCTTTATTTTTCTGATAGTAGGATTGAACCTGGTCCAAAGGGCCTCCATTAAAAATACATTGTTCTTCTGGGCCGCAGCAATCATTTTCTTTACTTCATCGCTGTTTACGCCCATGGGCTTTTCGCACAAAACGTGTTTTCCGTGTTCCATGGCAGCAATGGCCAATGTGGCATGTTGTGTATGTGGGGTGGCAATATAGATGACATCTACATCTGGAGAATTAAAAAGTTCCTCATAACTGCCAAAGGCATATTTGGCATCGTATTCCTTGGCAAAATCGGCAGCTCTGGTCAAATTCCTTGAGGCTACCGCTACCAACTCAGAGGTCTTGGTTAGTAGTAAATCCTTTGTAAAACTATGGGCTATCCGTCCAGGGCCCAAGATGCCCCATCGTATTTTGTTTTCCATTTTCAACTTAAGTTTTGTCAAAGTTAATCAATATAACTCCTTATCTTTATGCCTTAAAAAGAAACTATTTTCAGGAATGGACATAAACTTCAACAAAAACGAAGACCACAATAAATTACTTCTCTCATCCTTAAAACAGCGCTTGTCCAAAGTACATTTGGGCGGTGGAAAAAGCAGAATAGAAAAACAGCATTCGCAAGGAAAATTGACCGCTAGGGAGCGTATCGACTATTTGTTGGATAAAGGAAAGAAATCCATAGAAATTGGCGCTTTCGCTGGAGAAGGGATGTATGCCGAACACGGTGGGTGTCCTTCTGGTGGCGTTGTTATAAAAATAGGATACATACAGGGCAAACAATGTATTGTAGTTGCCAATGATGCGACAGTTAAGGCTGGTGCCTGGTTCCCTATTACGGCGAAGAAAAACCTAAGGGCGCAAGAAATTTCCATTGAAAATAGGTTGCCCATCATTTATTTGGTGGACAGTGCCGGAGTGTATCTTCCCATGCAGGATGAAATATTTCCGGATAAAGAACATTTTGGACGCATTTTTAGAAATAATGCCGTTATGAGTAGTATGGGCATCACTCAAATAGCTGCGGTAATGGGCAGCTGTGTTGCCGGAGGGGCTTATTTGCCCATCATGAGTGATGAAGCCCTGATCGTTGACAAAACCGGTAGTATATTCTTGGCGGGAAGTTATTTGGTGAAGGCGGCTATAGGAGAAAGTATAGACAATGAAACCTTGGGAGGAGCTACCACGCATTGTGAAGTTAGCGGGGTAACGGATTACAAGGCCAAGGACGATAAGGACGCCTTGGATACCATAAAAAATATTGTTGGTAAAATTGGTGATTTTGATAAGGCTGGATACAATAGAACAGCCTCTAAAAAACCTATTGAAAAGCCAGAAGACATTTACGGAATTTTACCCGCTTCACGTTCCGATCAATATGATATGCTGGAAATTATTAAGCGATTGGTAGACGATTCAGATTTTGAACAGTATAAAGAAGGGTATGGTAGAACCATATTAACGGGCTACGCTCGGATCGATGGGTGGGCTGTTGGTATAGTTGCCAACCAAAGAAAAGTAGTAAAGACGACCAAAGGGGAAATGCAATTTGGGGGGGTCATTTATTCTGACTCTGCGGATAAAGCCACCCGATTTATAGCCAATTGTAATCAGAAGAAGATACCCTTGGTCTTTTTACAGGATGTAACCGGATTTATGGTGGGAAGCAAAAGTGAACATGGCGGAATAATTAAGGACGGTGCAAAAATGGTCAATGCCGTTAGCAACTCGGTTGTGCCCAAATTTACAATAGTGATAGGCAATAGCTATGGGGCCGGAAATTATGCCATGTGCGGCAAGGCCTTTGATCCACGATTCATTGTGGCCTGGCCCAGCGCCGAATTGGCCGTAATGAGCGGAAATTCTGCTGCCAAAGTCCTGTTGCAGATAGAAAAAGCCTCCTTAAAAAAGAAGGGGGAAACCATCACTGAAAAGAAGGAAGCTGAGCTTTTCGGTAAAATCAAGGACCGTTATGATGACCAAGTGTCTCCATATTATGCCGCTGCGAGAATATGGACAGATGCCGTAATAGATCCGTTGGAAACCAGAAATTGGATTTCCTTGGGAATTGAGGCCGCTAATCACGCACCAATAGAAAAGAAATTTAATTTAGGGGTCCTACAGGTTTAATTTTTTTATATCGCTTATTTTCAGTAATTTAATAGGAGTAATTTTAATCTTTTCAATCATGGGAACTATTAAAACACTCAACAAATGGGCAAATAAACACACGTATTATCCCCTTGATCTATTGCGTATTGCATTAGGTCTATTTCTTTTCATAAAAGGCTTATATTTTATTGGCAACACCCAAATGATCATGGAACTTATTGCGCCATTAAAAGGGTTTGCGGGCAGCATGCTGGCGGTTCATTACGTGGCCCCGGCACATCTCATTGGAGGCCTTCTTATTATTTTTGGGTTATATACCCGATGGGCGGTACTTACCCAGCTGCCAATAATAATTGGTGCAGTCCTCATTAATTTTATCGGGGAAATGAATGCCACCAATCTAATTTTGGCCATAACAGTATTTATAGTGTGTGTTTTCTTTCTTTTTTATGGATCGGGAAAACATTCAACTGACTATTACCTCAAAATGGAATCTTGACGATACGATTGGAACAATTGCAATTTCTTTCCCATACATAGCTGGATTGCCTATGTCCATTCCATGCTTATACTATTGCACCTGAAGTGTGGCAATATTTAATTTTTGGAGTGGCTCTGTAAAATTGACCAAAACCTCTCTTTTATTTTGATCGGGTGCCCCAAAATTTTCATAAATGCTGCATTTTAAAGTAAAGCTCTCCTTTTTATTGATGCTGCTACTGCCTAAAAAGGTTGCATTGAAAACCCATTTTCCCTTTACGTCCCCATAAAATTCGAATTCCTCACTGCTGTATCCATTGGATATCTCATCCTCGATTCTTTCTGGATTTGACAACGTACTGTGGTCCCATTTAAAAAATCTGTTTTGAGGATTTACAAATTGTAATTCAAAATCCGCCCTCGGGGTATTCCACTCAAAAACCAAACGCACATTGTATTTCAAATTATTGAAGTATTTAGGATCTACTGTGGTCGTATTCAATTGGCTCTTATGAAGAAATAGGATATTGCGAATTTCACGATCAAGGGTTTTTGATATCACCTCTTTGTTCAATGTAGCGCCTATGTCACCTTTATCCAGTGCCAATAATCGATCTAGGGCCGGTTGCCACTTCCCTTGGTCCCTTAATGCTAAAGCAATGTCCAAATAAGATTGTACCTCTTTGGGGTCTACACTTATAATTCTATCATTTATGTGCACAACTTCCTTAAATGCCCCAACGGAAGATAAGGCAAGAGAAGCTGCTCTTAATTTAGAAATATCCTCAGGGAATAATTCGACAACATTGGATAAGACGCGAATAGCCAGTGCTGGGTTGTCCGGTTTAAAATAATTAAAAGCATCCATATAAAATTGAACACTACTACCATTAAAATTACGTAGGGCAATATAATTTTCGTAAGCTTCCTTTGGTGAGGTGGATTTAAGCAACGATTTATAAACAGGGGTGAAAGTAGATTCTTCCAAATCGGTATCCTCTTCATAAATATTATTCTTTAAGCGGGCCAAATCCGGCTTCTCGCCATTTGTTTTTGACACCTTAGAGCTTTTTGTAGTGATCAATATGACCCCATTGGCGCCTAGTGTGCCGTATTGTGTGGTAGCTGCCATCCCCTTTAATACTGTGATATCCGCTATGTTATCAGGATTTAAAAACCCAAAATTCGCCATCGGAGAAGATTCATTGGAATTGGATTGCTGCTGCGGCACCCCATCTATAACGATAAGACCATAATTATTCAATAACATAGAATTATCGGTACGCATTTTTACCTGACTGATATCTTGATTTTGCTTTACCTCTACTCCCGAAAATTTATTCTGTACAGATTGTGAAACATTGGTTTGTATTGGAGTAATATCCTCCTCGCCTATGGATTGTACAGCCACACCCACTCTATCTTCGTCTGCATCACCAGACGCAGTCCTCACTGTTCTACCTTCCTTGTTATCCTTTATATTTTCTGTCACAACAACCTCCTCCAAATTTATTCCTGGCGATCTTGGTTCACTTGCTTCAGCTGTATCAGAATTGGATGCTTTAGGGGAGTCTGTTACGTCCTTCTTTTCTTCCAAAATGCCATAGTCGAATATCCTGGCCCTATTGGTCACCAACAGTTTGTTAAGTCCAAATTGATCCTTATAAGGGTTACTGTTTATAATAAAGGTCTTAACCCCAAAATTTGGAACTGTACTGACCATATTCTGGTTCCCATCTGTGAAGAGCAATAAATCGGTATGATGTAAGGAGATAACTTGTTCCAGTACGCTATAATTGGTAGCACCATCATAAACAATATTTTCTAATCTTTCCTGTAGTGATTTCCAATTACCGTCCTTGATCTGGATTTCTTGATTTTCCACTACAGCATTACTGAAAATAACGAGGTTGACTTTTACCTCTTTGTTGACCTTGAAGTAATTTTCTAGGAATTTAAGATCATTATCAATAATCCTATCACCCATAGAAAGGGATGCGTCCCATCCTATCATTACATATTTTTCATTTTGTGCTTGAATTGAAGCACAGACAAATATGATGAGACATATCAGTAATTTTTTGAATATCATCACAGCAATTTTAGTTTCCTTGGTGCTCCTTAATTCTCGGAATCAACAACAATTCTGTTTGTCGTCCATTGACATACCTAAAGCCATCATCTCCATAAAATCCGGCTTCTTCCAACATTATACGGATATCCCTTTTCCATTCTGGAATTGTAATGGTGGTGTTTAATTCTATGGCGTAAACCGTATTTGGGTTCAAGGGATAATTTTCACCATCATCTTTCATCACCCCTCCTTGCGAATCCCACATTCCAATGGTAGTACCTGCAGAGTGACCGTATAAGCCTAAGGGATGTGTATAAATTGATGGCCTTAATCCTACGGCTTTTGCTTCGGAAAGCGACTTTGCCAAGATTTCATTCCCTGTTCTACCGGCTATCATGTTATTTGTCAAGAAGTCCTGTACCCTATTCCCATCTTTTAGGCCATTGACCAAAAATGCTGGAGCTGCCTTTTCCTCCGGCTTTAAAACATAGGCCAGTTCCTGACAGTCAGTATTCAAACGCAAATAGGTAATTCCAAAATCGCAATGCAGCAAATCTCCCGGTAGTATCACCATATCATCTGGTCTACCTGAGAAGGAATATAGGTGTGAGACCAATTCCTCGCTGCTCCTTTGAATATCTACTGTAGGATGGAACCAAGTTTCCAACCCTAAATCCGTTACTTTTTGTCTCATCCACCATTCAACTTCGGTAGTGGTGGTAACTCCTGGGGTAATTACCTTTTCAGAAAATGCCTCTGCTATAATATCATGGGTAATGTCTACCAATTGATTATAAATCACCATTTCCCTTGCAGTCCTTGTTTCTATCCACCCTACGGCCAGTTTTTCTGCCGAGGACACGCTAGACCTGTATTTTTGTGGAAGATTTGCCATAAACTCATCATAATCGGTCTTGTCCAAACCATCTGCTATATTATGGTCCTTGGAAAAATTAAGACCTATTATGGACGGATTCCTTTCCTCAATTAATTGCATTAGTCTTTTCCATTGATCAGGTTCCTTTTCCTTATCCCAAGCAGATGTAATACTCTCTCCGACATTATAACGTGCAACAGCAAGTTTTTCAATACTATTCTTGGACTTGTTTCTGTAAAACATCAGAATGGTTCTCCTTCTTGCATTTAACCAAGTTGCAGGCAACATTGTTTTAATGACAGGGTCTTCATTATATTCCCTTGAGATAACAATCCACATATCTATTCCTGTCTTGTCCATTAAGGCAGGTAATAATACATTGAAGCGCTCCTCCATAATTTCATCCACCACCTTGGCCCGTTCTACCTCAGGTAATATTTGTTGAGCCGTAACGGAAACGTTAATCAATAAAAAAAGAAATAAAAAAATAGTTCTCATGCAATTGGTTGGTTTTAATATTAGAAAAAATACACTATTGTGAAATTATGTTGTTATAAGTTTTAAAGTTTTCTTCCTGTCCAGTTTGCCATTCCCTGTTTCGGCGAACTTGGCTATGTTCACCACTTCCTTTGGAATCTCAAAATTTTCAAGAGCCCCACTGTTCTTTAATTCTTCTAAGACAGATTGAGCAATTCCGTTCCCTTCCACGAAAAGAACCAATTTCTCTCCCAGCGCATCATCAGGCATGCCCTTGACAAAAAATCTAGAAGTTATGAAAGAAGCCAGTTTACTTTCAATTTCCTCTGGAATTAATTTAACCCCTCCAGAATTTATAATGTTGTCATATCTACCCAACCACTTGAATTCCTTTTCATTGCTTATCTGAACCAAATCGTTGGTGACAATTGTGTCTTCTGACAGCATTGGAGCATCTATTACCAAGCATCCCCTTTCATCGGACCGTATGGCAATATTGGGAAGCACCACAAAATCATGCTCTTTATCATTTTTGTTTTGACCAAGGTTCCTTATTGCAATGTGGCTTACTGTTTCAGTCATCCCATACGTCTCATAAATTTCATTCTTCAGAGGCTGTGTTTTTTCCTTCAACTGTTCCGCAATAGGGGCCCCACCAACAATCAACGTATTTATCTGTTCTATTTGATCCAATGAATTTTCTAATTGCAACGGAACCATTGCCCCAAACTTATAGGATTTAGATACACCTACAAGAGGTGTGGATGTTGGTTCCACATAGTCCAATCGAAGGCCAAGTACAATAGCTCTAACAAGCATCATTTTACCAGCTATATAGGTTGCTGGCAGACAATGAAGAACCGTATCTCCCTCTTCCAAATTAAAAAATTCGGCTGTAGCCAAAGCTGAATTTATCATGTGATCTTTTTGGAGGATAACTGTTTTAGGTTTACCTGTAGATCCCGATGTTTTAACACTAATCGTTGGCTTATCATTCAACCAGTCCAACAGAAAGTCTCCAAATGGTATTTCAAATGCCTCTCCTTCCTTGATCAAACAATATCCAATTTCTCTCAATTCCGCTGCATTACAGGAGATGCCATTGATTTTAAACTTCGGATGGACTTCAGTATATTTGGTTGTCATTGTTTCAATTTTTAATTGATTGATTTTTCTATATGTATGTTACCCAGTAATCTTTCTTTCCAGTTCTTCCAGCCATATTTTTTTGAAAAAATATAGAGGAGGGTTGGATATATTACCAATACAGGAATAAAAACATCCCAGCCCAGTTCAGGTTGTGAAATATCCCTATAAAGGGAATCAGTCTGAAAAGCTGTCCAATCGGCGGTAACCAAAAGGGCTGTTGTCAAATTATTGGCAGCGTGGAACCCCAATGACAATTCCAATCCCTCGTCCATTAGTGTCAATATCCCCAAAAATAATCCTGTCCCAATATAATAAACCATAATCCCATATCCCAGTTTCTCCACTTCGGGATTCCCTAAATGTAGAAGTCCAAAGATAAGAGAGGTGATTAACAGGGGTAGCCATCTATTCTTGACCATAATACCAATTCCCTGCATTAAATACCCTCGCATCAAATACTCTTCGCAACTGGTCTGTACTGGTATTAATAATGCTCCAATGACTAAAAGATATAAAAAAGGTTCCAGTTTAAAATTAAAAATATAGTCCTCGGGAGAAAATACTATGTCAGCACCCACCATGACAATTGAAATTATGGCCCATAGGAAAAAAGCAAAACTTATCCTTTTCCAATCCACCTTCTTCCTGGACGTGGTAAGATGAATTATTTTTTGTCTGTGGACCAGTTTCGCAGTGAGCAAGGTAGCCAAGAGCCCAAACGCGAACGACAACAACATCAAAAATAAAAATAGATTGGTCCCCAATAAGGCAGACATGCCGGTGATATCTCCTGGCATACTCCCCGTCCCGATCGACTTTACAATAAGAGTTCCTACCAATGGTAACATCCCTACTACTTGCCATCCTAAAAATATGATCATAATACCCACTACATATCGCCAACCTTCATGAAAGCCTTTGTAGGCCTGTTCTATATACATATCTGTTTTATTTTATGTTCATCCCACACCTTATCTTTTCTGTAATATAATTTTCCCTGATCAATGGTTAATGGGGAATCTATGTTATTGGTATACAAACTGCCTGTACCCAATCCCTGGGGCAAATGATTCTGCAAAGTTGCCGTCCATTGTGCTATGGCATTTAAACCTATATTGCTCTCCAAAGCGCTGGTCACCCACCAACCAATATTGTATTTTCTTGCTAAATTAATCCACTCCATACTACCCTTAAAACCACCAATTAAACTTGGTTTTAAAATTATATATTGAGGACGTATGGTTTTTAGTATAGCATCTTTGTCCTCAGGATCCGTAATTCCAATCAACTCCTCATCCAAAGCAATTGGCAACGGCGTATTGGCACATAACAACATCATTTCTGAAATATTTCCCTGTCTTATGGGTTGTTCAATGGAATGCAGATCGTATTGTGAGAGTATTTTTAATTTCTCCATGGCCTCCTCTATTTTAAAGGCGCCGTTGGCATCTACTCGTAATTCAATTTCATCCTTACCAAACTTTTTGCGTATTGAGGATAAAAGAGACATTTCAGAATTAAAATCGATAGCCCCAATTTTCATTTTGATGCAGGTAAAACCAGCTGCCAATTTTTCCTGGATCTGTTCGTGCATAAACGCCTCATCTCCCATCCATACCAGACCATTAATCCCAATACCATGGGATTCATCAGTAAATGGGGAAGGGAACAGCTCAAAAGGATTCTGAGATTCCAAGGACATAAAAGCCTGTTCCAAACCAAATTGAATACTGGGAAAATCTACCAATTCATTCCAAAGTTTTTCCTTTCCCAAATGAATATTATCGCAGGTCCATTTCAGTTTTTGTTCATATTCCGAGACATCGTCCACACTTAATCCCCTAAGTAATCCGCATTCTCCAATACCGAGCTCGTTTTCCTTTTTTAGGATTAAAAACCATGTCTCCTTTTTATGAAGTGTCCCCCTAGAAGTTCCGCTTGGCCTTTTAAAATCTAGTATGTATTTTTTGTAGCTTGCTTTGATCATACAGATTCAAATTTAACTATATTTTGAATCATTAAAACAAAGAAATGAAAAGGATTGATGATAAAACAATTTGGATTACTGGAGCATCGTCGGGGATAGGGGAAGCCTTGGCCTATGAATTATCCAAATTGGGTTGTTTTCTGGTAATTTCCGCCAGAAATAGGGAACAACTTTTAATGGTGAAAAATAAATGTACCTATCCAGATCGAATTCATGTCTTTCCGCTTGATTTAGCTGATTATAGTAAAATGGAGGAAAATGTGCGACGGGTAATCTCAGAGGTGAAACAAATAGATATGCTGATTAACAATGCAGGAATTAGCCAACGCTCCCTTATAATTGAAACTGAACTGGACGTTTATAAAAAATTGATGGATATTAATTATTTAGGAACCGTCGCTTTAACTAAGGCCCTATTACCTTATTTTATTAAACAAGGAAACGGGCATTTTGTTACCGTTACCAGTTTAATGGGGAAATTCGGTTCCCCCTTTCGTTCCGGGTACTGTGGAGCCAAACATGCGCTGCACGGATTTTTTGACGTGTTGCGAATGGAACATGAAAAGGATGGCATACAGGTTACACTTATTTGCCCAGGGTTCGTGAACACCAAGGTTGCCATCAATGCCTTAACAGGTAGTGGTGAAAGCCAATTGAGCAATGATACTGCCACGGAAAAAGGTATGGACCCCACAATTTTTGCAAAAAAAATGATCAAAGCGATAAGGCATCAAAAATTTGAGGCCTACATAGGAAAAAAAGAGGTTATGGGTGTATACCTTAAGCGTCTTATTCCCAAATTATTACACTCAGTAGTATTAAAAAGTAACGTAAGATAGCTATAGATTAATGTCTTCCCCAATTGCCAATAGGTGTAAATTTTTACCAGAATTTGCAAACTTTTTCAATGCCAAATCATGGTCAATTTCGATATATCCAAAAGTGTCATAGTGGTACCCCAATATTTTATTACAGGCAACGAAGTCGGACGCCAAAATAGCATCATCAACTCCCATGGTAAAATTATCCCCTATAGGCAGTACGGCCAAATCCAATTTTGTGCTTAGTGGAATCAACTTCATATCCATGGTAAGTGCTGTATCCCCGGCAATGTAGATATTTTTATGGTCAGAAGAGATAATAAACCCACCGGGTTGCCCCCCGTAAGATCCATCAGGAAAGGAGGAGGTATGGATGGCATTTACATACTTTAAAGTTCCGAAATCAAAATTCCATTGCCCCCCATGATTCATAGGGTGTGCCTTAAAGCCTTTTTCTTGATAGTGCATGGCAATCTCATAATTGCTGACTATAATAGCACCAGAAAGCTTTGCAATGGCTTCCACATCTAAAATATGGTCTTGATGGGCATGGGTTACTAAAATATAATCTGGTTTCAGATTTTCGATCTTAATTAAATCCTTCGCCTTTTCATTCCCTGTAATAAAGGGATCTACAAGTATTATTTTATTACCCGTTTCTATAAGTAGTGTTGCGTGCCCTAAAAAAGTAATTTTCATAAAAACAGATTTTGATCAAATTTATTTAAAATTGAACCAAAAACGAACACCATCGGCAGTTTTGTCGATGTTTAAGGTAGATTGTAATTGGTTCACCAAACGATTCATTAATCTAATCCCCATGGAAGAACTAGTGCGCTCATCTGTATCCTCAGGCAATCCAATCCCATTATCTGTATATTCAAAATATCCTTGATCCCCATTTTTGCGAAGATGAATATAAATTTTTCCGTTTTCATCGTCGGTAGGAAAGGCATATTTAAAGGAGTTGGAAACCAATTCATTTAAAATCAAACCAAAAGGAATGGCCCTATCAATATCTAACTCTGTGCCTTCGGCATCAATAGTAATATTAATATTATGTCCTCCTTTTTTATAAACCGATTGGATGCTATTGATTAAGCTTTCAATGTATCCCTGCATTTCAATTACGGACAAGTCATCATTCTGATACAACTTTTGGTGGATCAAAGCCATTGCCTTCACCCTACTCTTCCCTTCTTCCAATGCCTCAATAGCTGCTTTACTCCTTGTATTTTTTGTTTGAAGGCTTAACAAACTAGAGACCATTTGAAGGTTGTTCTTTACTCTATGGTGTATTTCTTTAAGGAGTGAATCTTTTTCCACCAAAGAGGCTTCAATAATATATTTCTGTTCGGCAATCAAACGCTGGGTCTTTATACTTTTCAAGTATGCATAAACCAATCCGGCAAAGCCCAATAATGTAAAAATCAAAGAGATAAACACAAGACTGATACGTTCATCCTTGGCTTGCAAATCTAGCCGGGATTTTTCCAAAGCCAATTTCTGTTCCTCCATTTGATTCCTGCTATTCTCCAAATCCTGGCTTGTCAAAGCAGCCAATTGTTGGGTACGTAGTGCCGATTCATAGATATTTATGGAATCCCTGATCCGGACGTTTTTCTTCAAATAAAAAGAGGCATTTCTATAATCTTGTATTTTATCATAATAGGTAGCCAATGCCCTATTTTTCTTTAAGATATTCTCAATCTTTCTAGGTTTTAGATCTGTCTTGAGATACTGCCTGGCCTTTTCATAATTACCCAACTGTAAATGGCATTCTGCAAGTTCTAGCGTATTCTCCACTACATCTGAAGAGAATTTTCCTTTATTGAATTCTTTAATGGTAATTATACTTCCTTCCAACCAAGGTATTGCTTCTTTATATTGCCTTAATTGGGCGTAGCACCTACCAATATTACCCTCAATGATTCCCTTGAGGTAATTGGCCTCTACAATTTCCTTTTCCGTTCTAATATTGGTAATATCATTAAGGAATATATCAATATGTCCTTTGGCTTCCTTGAATTTTGATAATGCCACGGGAGATGAATTATCCAAACGCAAATAATTACCTATGTTGTTGTGATACTTGGCAAGGGAGTAATGATCATCTTCACTAATGGTTTTCATGACTTCCATGATATAATCCTGCATTGCCTTTCTGGGCAAACCAAGATTGGCATATATATCGTAGGTAGCCACATTTTTACTTAGCCCTATTGACTTCTTTTCCTTACGAATTTCCAATTGCTTATCATACATCTGCAGACGGGCATAATTGTAATCCATCAGATCCAAAAGAATCTTTTTAGTATTAAGATCCAAAGAAACCTTATGCTTGTACAACTCGTTGGCAATGGCCACACTTTTATCATAATCTCCCAGATCGTGATAAATTTGGGACTGCATGATCTTATATTTTCTAATACTGATGGAATCATTGTCCTTTTGCGCCTCAATCAGATCCAATTGAATGGCATCCAACCAATCATACGCTGAATTCTCGTTGTATCTATTTGGGGAATCATAAAAGAAATTGAATTTATCAGAAGCATCATCTTTTATCTTAAATTTCCTTAGGGTGCTGTCCTCCTTTGCAATGGATTGTGCATGTACAACACCTGAACCTAGGTGAAATATAAAAAAGATGATAAATATGTTGAAAAGCAACCTAACCATAATATGCCTGGGAATATAATTATATTAATTGTTTCTAAGGTAACATCCCTTTGGGAATAGTTACATAAGCCATTTGGTATGTATAAACGATTTATACGTCAAAAATAACATTATAAACTGTCAACCTTGAAATTTTGTTGTCAATAGATTTTAGTAGGTGATCTTATTTAACCCAACTTAATCCTCATGAGTTCAAAACTTAATCTGTCAATAAATATTGCCATAATTAAGGGTCATTTTTATAAGGTTTCCTTTTGAGCGCTTTTAATGGATGAAATAAAAGTAACTAAAAAGGCCGTACATCAGATGCACAGCCTTTTAGGAACACTATATATGAAAATGATAAGATTTGGGTCTCTTTCAATTACACTTCAAATATATTCGGTTCCTTCCTTTCTGCCATAATTTTGTTGTATAACCGCCTAGAATTGTTGTGAAAAAGACAATTAATATTTTAGGGTGCATTTCATCGAAGAATTCGGTCTTTTTTTGGAGATAAAAATACAAATAGAGCACTTCGATTATTGAGAAAACAAAAAAACCATTCAATGCTTTAGCATCGAATGGTTTTCTAAATTAATTGGTTTCCCAGTTTAAGAATTCATAGCGGAAATAATGAATTCCTTAAATTCTTTAGAGATTGGAATTAGTGTATTGTTGATCATAATATCCTTGGAATTGATGGCATCAATATGATCTACATTCACAATGTATGATTTGTGTGCCCGATAAAATTTGTTCTGGGGCAACTTTTCCAGGTAATCCTTTAATGGGGATCTTACCAAAAACTTCTTATCCACGGTATTCACTTCCAAATACACATTGTCAGCTTTGATAAACTGTATATCGCCAAATTGTATTCTGTAATACAAATGTTGTTTTTTAACAAAAATTGAATCTTTAAGGACAGAATTGGACATTAATTTTTCTTCCCCATCCTCATTGTTGGTATTATCCCCTTTTTCGGAATAATTGAAGCTAGAAAGTGCAATCTCGATAGAAGTGTAAAGATCCTGCTGCTCAAAAGGTTTTACCAAATATCCATTTGGTTTAACAGTTTTTGCATTTTCTACTGTTGCCCTGTCCGAGTTGGAGGTTACAAATATAAATGGAATATTATAATTGTCCCTGATGTGTTTACCGAGATCTATTCCCGTTTTATCAGAAGCCAGAATGATATCAATTAGAACAAGATCTACTTGGTTGTTTTTTAATACTTCCACTGCTTGCTCATAGACAATCACATTGTCTACAATCTCATAGCCAATCTCTTCTAACATCGACTGCATGTCATCTGCAATGATGACGTTATCCTCTACTATAAGAATCTTAATTGGTTGTTCCAAATTGAGTGTGGTTTGATTGTTAACTGATCAAATTTACGAAAAAATATTAAAAGAAAAATAAAACAATATTGCCAATAAAAAAGTACTGAGAGCCAACTTTTTCAGTTCAGGATCCAACAATACATGATCCTCTGTAACATATACTTTTCTCATGTGAATAAAGATAGGTACAAACCCCAATAAGGGGATGGTGCTTGTCAAATTGACATAATTCACAAGAATAAAACCAGCCATAGCGAAGAAGGCCAATACTAATAAAATATAGTGGTAACTCTTACCATTTTGATATCCCATTTGTACGACCAAGGTGTTTTTTCCCGCCTTTTTGTCGGATAAGGAGTCCCGTAAATTATTTAAATTAAGAACCCCTACACTCAACAAACCAATGGTAATTGCTGGCAATAGGGAATCCACAGTAATAAATTTGGTGTACAGGAACATACAACCAAGAACACCCAAAAGTCCAAAAAACAGAAATACAAATAAATCTCCCAAACCCCTATAACCATAGGCCGAAGTACCAACTGTATATTTTATTGCGGCCCAAATGCTCGCTGTCCCTAAAACAAGGAATAGAATGATATATTCATAATTTTGGAATCCAAAAGCAACAAAAACCAATACTAGAACCAGCAATACGTTTATGATAATGCTCAATACAATCCCATACTTGAGTTCTTCTCTAGTCAACAGTCCACTTTGTAATGCTCTTTTGGGGCCTATGCGCTCATGATTATCCGTTCCTTTTACTCCATCACCATAATCATTGGCGAAATTTGAGGTTACCTGAAACCCAATAGTGGTCATCAACGCCAATACAAAAATGGAATAGTTGATATAATCATAGTAACCTGCCAAAGCAGTTCCTACAATAATACCGGATAATGAGAGTGGAAGGGTTCTTAGTCTCGCAGCATTCAGCCACGCCTTAGTTTTGGACAAAATTAATAAGGTTCTTCTATTTTTATTCGTTTACCATCTTGATAAGAAGCAACAAAAGCGTCGGAGAATCCCATTTTCACCAATTGGTACCTAAATGATCTAGCTTCCGCCAAAGATTCAAAATTACCCAAGGAATAGGAATAAAATGGATTGGTTTTTACGAGCATGGTATTGGCCAAGGCTTCAGAGGTAAGTGTTAAATTGTTATCTACAAAGGATTTTATCTGTACTGAATAGATAGTTTCCTTTTCCAGGAAACTTTTAGCCAAATAAAACTCCTTTACTTCACTTAGTTCCTCATTTTTTCTCTTCAGGTTATCCATTCTGTACTTGATAGCATCAAGGCTATCGATAGACACTAAAAGGTTATTTCTGTTTTCAAAGGAAGTAGAACTACTTACACCGGCCGAGAAAGAAGTAATGGCTAAGGCACCTATAAGAAAAAGACCTGTAACACCCGCAAGTACGTTGCGCTGTATTTTATTTCTTTTAATTTCTTTGTTCTTATATTTTATTTGATCTAAAAGTCGCTCATTTATGATCTGAGCCTTATCAATATCCTTGTGCAATTCCAATAAATCGCTTTCCTCTATGAATGGCATATATTTCTTATGTTTTCAGGGGTACGTATGCTTAAATTTAAGCAAATTCAACCAATAACTTGATCTAAAATAACAAAAATAGAAGATTTTAGTCAAATTAAAAATATATAGCTCCTATAATTAGCAAGTATACAATTGATTTTCATTTATTTAATAGTGTAAAACTAAAAATTTGATACCTAAATCAAATAAATCCCATCCTCTTTTATATCTATTTTTCGCTCCCTGTATAAGGTGCCTATACCCTTTTTAAAATTCTTTTTACTTAATTCAAAGGCATATTTAATATCCTCTGGGTGTGATTTATCATGAAAGGGCAAAAATCCACCGGCCTTTGTAAGGTTCTCATAGATAAGATTGGCTGCCGGCTCCACGCTTTTGTAGCCAATCGGTTCAAGGGAAACATCAATTTTATTGTCTTCCCGAATAGCCTTCACGTAACCCTTCATTTGATCTCCCACAGAAAGTTTTTTGAATATCTCATTGAGATATACCAGTCCTTTGTGTTTATTATTTATGATCACTTCCCAGCCTAAATCGGTTAGTCGAGTGACAATGAGGTCTACTTCCTCCCAATTATTTACTGTTAAAACCTCGTTATCAATGAATTTATCGAGTTTGTTGCTGGCTACAAGTCTTTGCGTTTTATCGTCTAAATAGCAGTAAACGACGTAGGACTGTCCGGTCTGCATTTTTGTTCGTTGTTCGCTAAATGGCACCAAAAGATGCTTTTCCAAACCCCAGTCCATGAAGGCTCCAATATTATTCACCTCAGCAACGCGCAACAAATTAAAAGTGTTTCTAACGATGTAGGGTTTAATATTAGTGGTCACTGGTCGCTCTTCATGATCTAAATAGCAAAATACAGTAAGCTCATCCCCTATCTCATATATTTCAGGAACGTATTTATTGGGCAATAAAACCTCCGTTCCCTCACCATCTCCTAAAAAAAGCCCAACGCTGGTATCCCTTAAAATTTCCAGTGTATTGTAATTCCCCAATTCAATCATAAAATAGTATCTACTTTCCTGCAAAAATACGTTTAAAAAAACTGCTGTAAAAAAAAGCCGCTCTTTTTAAGGAACGGCTCGGAGCTTTTGTAAAAAGAAAGTCTATTTGTAGACCGATTCTTTTTTGAAATGTTTGGCCAATAGGTAATATACTACCGCCCTATATTTATTTCTTTCCGAAGAACCATATTGTTCCATTACACTTTTAATGCCTTCCATCAATTTTGGGCTATCGCTCATTCCCAATTTCTTAATCAAAAAGTTGTTTTTAACTGTTTCAAGCTCTTTTTCGTCAGAACCAGAAACTGTTGATGCATCCCTATTGTAAATTGAAGGACCACAGCCAATGGTGACCTTGGTCAAAAAATCCATATCCGGAGTTACTCCTATTTTTGTTTTCAAATCAGAAGCATACTTTTCTATTAGCTCATCTCTTTTACTCATAATGATCCATGTTGGTTTAGTTAATTAATAATTCTTTCCTAAGATATAAAATCAAAGTAACTAAGCAAAATTTTATTGTTCAATACTCGCGGGGTTTTAATTTCCAAGAGTTTGGGTTTGTCGGACTTACCAAAAAAAGATGTCAATTCCGCACCCAATTCCTGCTCGTTTTCTGCCATTTGGTATTCCATTTGATACATCTTGCACAAATGCGAGGCATCCATCTGGTGCACAGTTTCAAAGTAGGTCTCAAAATTCTGAGTATCCTCTTGTCCAGGAAGAATCCTGAAAATTCCTCCCCCTTCATTGTTTAGGACTATTATTCTAAAATCTGGACGAATGTGATTGTTCCAAAGTGCATTGCTATCATAGAAAAAACTTAAATCCCCGGAAATAAAAAGAGTAGGGTCTTTATGTATTATTGAGGCTCCTATGGCCGTGGAAGTACTGCCATCTATACCGCTCGTACCGCGATTACAAAAGACATGCAGGCTCGGATCCAAATCAAAGAGCTGTGCATATCTAATGGTAGAACTATTGGCCAATTGCAATTGGTACCCTATGGGAATATTCTTGAAAATGTGATAAAAAGCAAGCATATCACTAAATGGAATTTGTTCCATGTATTCTTGCCGCTTTACCTGATAACCTTTTTTAATCCTTTCCCAAAAGCTGAAATAATTGCTGGGTGGTGCAACAAGACCTCGGTTGAACACTTCAAAAAACCGTAATGGATTCACCCTAAAATGGTATGATAGACAAAAAAAGGTATTGTTCGCTTTTTTAGGGTCTATATGCCAATGCTGCTCAGGTGTGAATTTTCTTAAAAAGGCCTTTATTTTTTTGGACACTATCAGCCCCCCGAAGGTAAGTAGTATTTCGGGTCTCAATTCTTCGAAGAGCTTTTCTTTATTTTTTGATTTTTCAATGGGGGCTATGATACTATCTATACTCCCAAAAAAATTAGGATGATGAAGATTGGAGGTAGTCTCCGTGAAAACAATAACCGAAGGGTCATTTGCCACCGAATCTAATAGTTGTTGTACCTCATGGCTTGGATCGTGGACCCCCACCAAAATCATTTTTCTTTTTGCCGTATTCCACAATTGAGTGAAATGATCGAGATCATCAACTAGCAGGCTTTCTTGTTCCTTTATAACCGCTCCTATTGTAGATGTCATGGGCTTTTCTACAACACCATACAAAGGCTCCTCAAAGGGAACATTGATATGAACGGGTACTTTATCCTGAAAGACGATAGTAAATGCTTTTAAGAGCTGCTCCTCATTGTATTCTTGGATGGATGCTTGTGGAGATCCTTCGCTATCAGCTATGCCTATGGCATTTGTGTTTCTAATGTCCAACTTTAAATTAGCGGAATAACCAATATGGTTTTGAAAAACATTTTCCTGTCTAATGGTCTGTCCGTCACCAATATCAATTTTATGTGGAGGTCTATCGGCAGTGATGACAACCAAAGGAATATCGCTATAATACGCTTCTGCAATTGCGGGGTAATAGTTTAACAATGCACTTCCTGAAGAACATAGCAAGGCTACAGGTTTTTTAGACTGCTGAGCTATGCCCAAGGCAAAAAAAGCTGCGCAACGTTCATCTACAACACTGTAACAATTGAAGGATGGATCTTCAGAAAAACCGATGGTCAATGGCGCATTTCGAGAGCCTGGAGAAATAACTATATTATTTATGCCATTTGCCTTGCAATGGGAAACTACAGTCTGTGCCGAGGGTATGCTTGAGTATTTCATGAATAACAAAAATACAACGGAAGTAGTTCTTAAACCAATACTTAAAAAGGTTTACAATCTATTTTGGATTACTTTTAACATCGTGGCACTTTTGTTTACTGTTTCCTCCCATTCTTGCTCAGGAATTGAATCAATGGTTATACCTCCCCCAATGTAAATGATTGCCGTCTTATCCACTAATTGCATGGATCGTAAATTGACAAAAAGATCTGTTTTGGTGTGAATAGCCCTATACGCTTGGTTTTCTATATTTCGGTTGTTTGAAGCTCTAACTATTTCTTCCTTAAAATTTAGCTCTCCTAGATATCCCGTATAAAATTCCCTTTTATAATTTTCATTGGCCTTAATAAATAAATAGGCCTCATTCTTGGGCATTCCACCTACAGCAGGAGTGGGATGCAGGACTTTCAAAAGTTTTTTAACGTCAAACACCTTTAGCCTCCCAGTTATTTTGGTTCTCAAATGCATTAAACTACCCGCCCGTGACGATTCGGTCTCTGAAATTTGTAGTTGGGTCACCATGTTCTTTAAAACTTCGGTGATATAATTGGTGACCATGGATTGTTCCTCAATATCCTTCTTTTTCCATTCAGGGTTGGGATCTCCGGTGTAAGGTTGTGTCCCGGCCAAGGACATGGTTTGAATATGTTTATTTTGGATACTTACCAAGACCTCGGGAGTGGCGCCCAACCACAACCCTACTTTGGGGTGGTACCACATATAACAAAAAGCATCTAAATAGGTATTCAACAACTTCAAAAACAATTGGAGGGGCGTACCTTGATATGCACTTAAAATTTGTCTGGAGAGCACTACTTTTTTAAAAGTACCTTTCTCAATTTCCTTTATAGCTTTAGAAACCAATTGCAGATGAAAATTACGCTCATCCAATTCCGAGGGGGAATCGTGTATTGGGGGTATATTATCCTGATGTATCCCTTTTACATTTAATTCAAATGGGGCCTCTACAACCTCCTCCAGGGGGATCAGAATTACTTCATCATTTTCATCAAAAGGAGCAAAGACAAAACCGGTTTCCTTAAAATCGGAACAGTAATGTATTTTGGTATCGGATTGAAAGATCCCCTTTACTAGCTTCTGGCCGGGTTTTCTATAAACAACAAAAGGCTTTTCTTCCAAAAGCTGTTTTTCAATCTGCTGTAAGATTTGTTGGAACATATTATTTTTTCGGCAATGCTAGCGTAGTTAATTTACAAAGTGATATTAATTTATCGTCCTTATCTGTTATTTTAATGTCCCAGACCTGGGTAGTCCGACCTTTGTGCATAAGGACTGCCTTAGCGAACACATCCCCTTCTTTAATACTTTTCACATGGTTGGCCGATATCTCTATACCCCTTACAAAAAACTCCTGTGCATTTAGAAATATATAAGAAGCTGCACTTCCCACACTCTCAGCCAAAGCTACCATTGCGCCTCCGTGCAAAACGCCATCCGGTTGGTGAACTTTTGGGGTAACGGGCATTTTCCCGACCAAGAAATTTTCTCCCACATCCACATATTCAATTTGTAATGTTTCCATCAAGGTATTTTTTGAGTTCTCATTGCAGATGCGCAGTATTTTTTCCTTGTATTCGTTCATAATCTAGATTTTTGTAAAATTAAGTATTCTATGATGCAAATGATAATTATCCCTTGTATTATATCATTTAATGAAACTGATAAAAGTGGTTAAAATTGTAAATTTGACATATGACATCTAAAGAAAAACAAGTAGCCTATACTATTACCAATTCATATAGCACTTTAAACGAGTTCACAGAAAATACAAAGAGAGTTTGGATGGTCTTTCATGGTATGGGACACCTCAGCACCTACTTCATCCGTTATTTTAATGAATTACCAGCCAATGAAAATTACATCATAGCCCCACAGGCCCAATCTAAATATTACCTTAATGACTCCTATACCCATGTGGGAGCCAGTTGGCTGACAAAAAATAAAACAGAGGAAGGCATTACTAATGTCCTTAACTATATAGATACTGTATTAAAAAATGAAAAAGTCCCCGAGCATTGTGAATTGATAGTTTTGGGGTTTTCCCAAGGCGTATCAATAGCCGCAAGATGGGTAGCAAAAAGAAAAATTAAATGTAACCATTTGGTGCTTTATGCCGGAAGCCTGCCAAAGGAATTAAATCACAAAGATTTCTCACATTTACAATCGGAAAAGACAAAAGTCACCTATATCATTGGAAATAAGGATCCCTATTTAAACGTTGAAAGAAAAAATATAGAAGTGAACAAGATTGAGGGTATATTCCAAGGTAAGGCAAATGAAATAAATTTTAAAGGAGGACATGAAGTAAAAAAAGAGATTATCAATTCCCTTTGAAAGTAAAAGAATTTCTCTGGCATTCCCCTTTCCTTGTTATAGTCATTGTTCACTTAAGGTATTAATTCATTAAACAATATTGTGTATATTCTATATTTTATTGATTTCCAGTAGATTAATTAAACAATAAAAGACTAAATCATTTTATCCTAATCATTTGGCATAGTTTTTTTTTGTAAATTGTATTTAACAATTCTTGTATTATAATATAGAATTTATTCCTCCCGCATAATTCCTAAAAATAGTAATAAGCAATATTTGCTTATGGCAATGCATTGAAGCCCCCTTAATAAATTGAATTTAAAACGGTTGGAGTCTTGAATATAGGATTAGAGAAATATCGACATTATTATGAAACTTTAATAGAGAGTGAACTCTTTAGTCATGTCACACACAATTCCCTCAACCAACTCTTGGAAATTTCTACCGCCCAAAATTGGCCTAAAAAAACCTGCATTCTCGACACCAGTCACACCCAGTATACATTTCATATCCTTATCACGGGAAAAATAAAGGTATATCACTTCGATCCATCAAACGATCGATTGCTCACTCTTTTTCTATTACAAGACAACGATGTATTTGATATCTTCTCCTTAATGGGCTGCGGCACACACAAAGTATATTATGAAGCTTTGGAAGATTCTGAAGTATTATGTATTCCTGTTTCCAAAATGAAAGAATGGATGAAAGACAACCCTTTGGTTCATAAGTCATTTTTATCCTATACGGTTCAAAAGATGAATATTTTGGAACGATATATTATTAATGTAGCACTAGAGGACATCCCAACACGGTTGGCCCGTCTATTATACAATAACATGGATAAATCTTCTTCACATTACCAGTCCATTCGTGGGCTTTCCCATTCAGAATTAGGTGCTTTAATAGGTACGACAAGAGCGGTAGTGAACCGACATATTCAAAATTTTAAGGAGGAAGGCATATTGGAGGTAAGCAGAAAACAAATTACTGTAACCAATGTGGGGCTTCTTGAAGAAAAAATAGCAGGCAAAAAAGTATAACCCCATTAAATCTACCGTTTTAATCATTTTTTGATAAAGATTTTCATCTTATATCGCGTTTTGCTACTTAGGTAGCATTTTAAATTGAAGGTAGGCTGTACTTTAGCGATAGTGAATGGCTAACTATTCTTTTACTCGAAGCCCATTCCCCCCTCTTCCGGTTATAACAATAATTAGCTAAGCTACATTGGCCAATTAGTTTTGTTTATTAACCTTTAAATAAATATCATCATGAAAAATGTTTTAATCGGTTTATTACTTTTAGGCCTTACCAGCCTAGCCTACGCTCAGGACAAGCCTGCCAACGCGGACAAAGATGCAGACGTAGAGGAAGTAAAATTAACTGGAGTTACAGTTAAAAACATGAACTCCAACTATTTAAACAAAGTCCAAGACCCTACAACTCCAGAAAGAGTGGTTCAATTAGAGAATACCGCAGCTAGATACGATCTTACAACATCCGATATCTACGATGGTAACCATGAAGCTTATGAAGTAATTTTCGA
This sequence comes from Sediminicola sp. YIK13, assembly GCF_001430825.1. GTDB lineage: Bacteria > Bacteroidota > Bacteroidia > Flavobacteriales > Flavobacteriaceae > Sediminicola. The sequence goes on from NZ_CP010535.1 coordinate 1,144,842, forward strand.
ACAAACGAATGGTAAAATCATAGCCACTTACAACAAAGATGGCCAGATACTAACTTCTTTTGAAAAATTCACCGATTTAACGCTTCCTGCTCCTGTAAGGAATAGTCTTTATAAAGAATACCCTGGATGGACAGTTCATAAAGATGCTTACCTAGTTTCTTATTATGAGGGAACAGATACTGTCAAAAAGTTATACAGGATTCAACTTAGGAAAGAAAACCAAAAATTGAACCTTAAGTGTGATGTGGACGGCAATATACTATAATGATGAAATGAATTAATTTCATCATTTTTTTGGGTCTTTTTATACTATGATGGGCGGGCCAATTGTCCGCCCATTATTTTTATAATTTTCTTAAAAGTAAAATCAAAAAAAGCATTAATTAAACTGTTAAAATGTGCAGAAGGGCTACTAAAGTAGCTTAAGAAAATGCATCATAGTATGTATTTTTGTACAAGTAAAAGGCTAGTGATTGTTTTAAAAATAAATCCACTGCCCCCCGAACTATAGGATAATACAAGAATTAGTCAAGCTCTATTGACAAATTAGTTTTCAATTTTAATCTTTTAAAAATATCATCATGAGAAACGTATTATTCGGTTTATTGTATTTAGGTCTTACCAGCCTAGCCTATTCCCAAGAGATTCCTACGAGCATAGATTTTAAGGAAGTAAAATTAATAGGGGTAACCGTAACTCCTTTAAATACAACCTATTTAAGAAAGGTTCAAGATAAAAATACTCCAGAGTTAGTTAAGAAACTGGAAAATACAGCCGCAAGATTTGATGTTACTGAGGCTAGTATCTATGATGGGAACCACGAAGGATACGAGGTTATCTTTGAACAGACCAACGGGCGGATCATTGCAACTTACGACCAAAATGGTAAAATAGTTTCTTCATTTGAAAGATTTACCAATTTGAATCTTCCTCCACCTGTTCGCAACAATATTGCGAGGGAATATCCAGGTTGGGTAGTGCACAAGGATGCCTATTTGGTTTCCTATTACGTAGATTCTGAGCACGTAAAAAAGGTATACAAGATTCAAATCAGAAAAGATAATGAAAGGAAAAATATTAGGTGTACGGTAGAAGGTGAAATTCTGTAAATCGGCAAACACCAAAAATTTATTCATCAGTTAAAAAAAGGGCACTTGCTCTTTTTTTTTTGTTCAAAGCAGATGTATAAGATTATTATAACTTCATTATTTAAGCAAACACTCAAAAGACACTATCTACCACCTAATTCATTTTTGATCCGGTGAGGTAACCATTTTATCAGACCAATTACATCGGTTCACAACATTTTGCTCTATGTTGACCACAAATATTTTCCATAATGAAATATTATTTCCTTCTTGCGGGCAAATATATTTAAGAGCAACCCCCGACATTATGAACAGATTAAGCTTTTTATTGATTTCATTTCTTTTTTTAAACTCTGCCTTATTTGCAAATTGCGGTGAAGCGTACTCCACAGCTACATATGCATTAAGTCACACCAAAAAATCATTGGACTCCAATAATTTTGACCATCAAATGTATTATGCGGATAGGGCAATAAATGCCTTGGAAAAGACAAAAGGACTAGCAGAAAATTGTGGTTGTGACAATTCCATGGACTACATATTAAATGGACTTGTAGATTTAAAAAAATCTGCGGACCCAGAAGATTGGGACAAAGGAAGGTATTTCGCACAAAAAGCTTACGAGGAATTGCAATCCCTAATTAGTGCATTTGATATTTGTACTAGTTCTGCACCAAGTGTAAATTATGACTTGGAGAATATAACTGCATCTGATGCTTCTTCCAAAGCCATTCAATTAGAAGGAAATGGCCTAAAAGAAAAACAACTGCAACTGGAACGACAACAACAAGAATTAGTAGAGCAACAACGGGTATTGGCCGAGAAAATAGCAGAGCAAAAACGATTAACTGCTCAAATGCAGCGAGCAAGGGAATTGGAATATGAAGAGCAATTGAAACTAAAAAGAATTGCAGAGTTAACCTTTAAGGAGTACGGGTCTAAACTCAATGATCTAATGAATATTTTTGATTGTTCCGCTTCTTCCACTACCGCTAATTGGAGTGCAGAACGCAGCGAGGAAGTATTAAGGAGCGAAACTCTGGAAGTCACCAAGAAATATTATATGGATAAAGTGGTGACCATGCAAAAGCAAGCACTGGACGACTTTAATAATTGTGTCAAAAAATAATCGTACATCTTAGTGATAAAAAAAGGGCCATGTTAATCCATGGCCCTTTTTAATTGGATTTATATCACGGTGTCAATTAGCCTCAAAATATTTGATCTTTCTAGTTGTATACGTATTATCTGGAGTAATTATTTGCTTTACCCAGTTGCCGCTTTTGGTATTGTCAAATTGATATACGTACTTTTTCAAGGAAACCCCTTGTCCAATTTTTGTTCGTAATTCTATTAACATCCCAGCTTCATTATAGGTGTATGTCTTAATTTCCTTTGGCACTAATTTATTCGCTTTCTTATCAAAAACCATTTTAGTCTCGGAAATAAGTTTGTTTTTGGTATTGAAGATTTCCTCTTTGGCCGTATTGGGCTCTCCATCCAAAAAATCAGTGACCAGTTTAATTTTTCTTGTGGTGTTGGTGTTGGATTTTGTTTCCTTTGTCTTTACCGTTTTTAGTAATACTGAATTTAAAAAGTACGAAGTTATCTGTTCTCCTTTTACTGAAGAATATTCCACCAACGTTTCATCAATACCATCAGTACTGGTTCTTGTAATCTTTACCAGCTTATCATCCTCATCATAATAATATTCGTACTGATCAAGAAATTCCTTATTGTAGGAAACTATCTTTTCCGTTATTTTTTTATTCGCCGTGGTATCTATGGTGTAGATATTTGCAATAGAGGTATTCCTATCAAAAACCCCGTCCCTATAGTTTTCGAATCGTTTTTCCTTTAGTTCCTCTTTGGCGTATCTGTAAATGGTGATATCATAATCATCATCATTATAGCGGGTAATGGCTTTGGTAAGCAGGCCTGCTTCATTAAACTCAAACTCCTCTTTCCCATAATCGGTGATAACCAAACAGGATTTCACTGGGCCCTTAAGGTCAAAATCGGTATGCTTAAAAATATTGATTTCTTGGGAATACAAAGTTTGGACATTTAACACGGTTAAAATGCCAAGGAAAATCCCCAAAAAAGTTAATGTGTAATTTTTTACCATAGATCAAAATTAGTCGATATTATACCAAATCAAAAAGAAAAGAAGATCAAATAAAAAAGGAGCGAATTGCTTCGCCCCTTTTTTTATTTTAGATGAATTGATCTCGAAATCAATTTACCTTCCTATATGTATTATTTTACTTCTTCGAAGTCAACATCTTCCACATTATCGCCTTCTTTGGCTCCAGCGTCTGCACTAGCTTCACCATTTGGTGAGGCGTCTGCTTGTTGTCCTTCTGCCTGTGCTTTGTACATTTCTTCAGAAGCTACTTTCCAAGCCTCATTTATTTTGTCCAAAGCAGGAGAGATCATGGCCAAATCTTTAGCTTCGTAAGCCTTTTTCAACTCTTCCAAAGCATCTTCGATTGGTTTCTTTTTATCATCGGATAATTTTTCACCAAATTCTTTCAGTTGCTTTTCAGTTTGGAAGATCATTCCATCAGCTTCATTCAACTTATCAGCAGTTTCTTTAGCTTTTTTATCCGACTCGGCATTCGCTTCCGCTTCAGCTTTCATTTTCTTGATTTCTTCTTCGGTCAAGCCAGAAGAAGCTTCAATTCGGATATCCTGAGATTTGTTGGTAGCCTTATCAGTCGCTGATACCTTGATTATACCATTGGCATCGATATCAAAAGTAACTTCAATTTGAGGTGTTCCCCTTTGTGCTGGTGGAATACCGTCCAAATGGAATCTTCCGATAGTTTTATTGTCCGTTGCCATTGGTCTTTCTCCTTGTAAGACATGGATTTCTACAGAAGGCTGATTGTCTGCCGCTGTTGAGAATACCTGAGACTTCTTAGTAGGGATTGTTGTATTAGACTCAATTAACTTGGTCATTACACCTCCCATGGTCTCAATTCCTAAAGACAATGGTGTCACATCCAATAAAAGTACATCCTTCACATCTCCTGTCAATACACCACCTTGGATTGCAGCTCCTACAGCAACAACTTCATCAGGGTTCACACCTTTGGATGGTTTTTTTCCGAAGAACTTTTCTACTGCTTCCTGTACCGCAGGAATTCTTGTAGAACCACCTACCAAAATAATTTCATCGATATCGCTTTTTGATAAACCGGCCGCTTTAAGGGCAGTCTCACAAGGCGCAATTGTTCTTTTAACCAAATCGTCTATCAACTGCTCAAATTTAGCTCTAGACATTGTACGCACCAAGTGTTTTGGTCCTGAAGCAGTGGCTGTCACATAGGGCAAGTTGATTTCTGTTTGGGCAGATGAAGATAATTCTATCTTAGCTTTTTCTGCAGCCTCACGTAAACGTTGTAATGCCATAGCATCCTTACGCAAATCGATTCCTTCTTCCTTGTTGAATTCGTCTGCCAACCAATCGATGATCTTTTGGTCAACATCATCACCTCCCAAGTGTGTATCACCATCTGTAGACAATACCTCAAATACACCATCCCCTAGTTCTAGAATGGAAACATCATGAGTACCACCTCCAAAGTCAAATACGACAATTTTTTGTTCTTTATCTTTCTTATCCAAACCATAGGCCAAAGATGCAGCTGTTGGCTCATTAATAATACGCTCTACTGTAAGACCTGCAATTTCACCAGCTTCTTTGGTCGCCTGTCTTTGTGCATCGTTAAAGTAAGCAGGAACAGTAATCACCGCTCTTGTAACTGTTTGTCCCAAATAGTCTTCTGCTGTTTTCTTCATTTTCTGAAGAATCATAGCAGATAATTCCTGTGGAGAATACAAACGGCCATCGATATCAACTCTTGGAGTATCATTATCTCCTTTTACTACTTTATAAGGTACTCTTCCTGCCTCTTTACTAGATTCAGAAAATTTATTCCCCATAAATCTCTTGATAGAGTATATAGTTTTGGTTGGGTTGGTTACTGCCTGACGTTTTGCAGGGTCACCTACCTTAATCTCTCCGCCTTCTACAAAAGCTATAACGGATGGTGTTGTTCTTTTTCCTTCTGCATTTGGGATAACTACTGGCTCGTTACCTTCCATTACGGAAACGCAAGAGTTGGTTGTTCCCAAATCTATTCCGATAATCTTACTCATATTTATGTTTTTATTGTGTTGAAAATTCCTTTTATAATTCGTTACCTATAAGTCAATGATTATGCCATGAAAAGAAATATGACAAGGTGTCAGATTATCGGTATCTAAAATGACAATTCAGACCTTTGATAGCTTTAAATACAGAAACTTTCCTTGATATGACATATGAAAGTTTAAACCAAAGGTGCATGACACTTTAAATAACTATTAGCGTATTTGGCTGATTCCTCGTAACTTATAATACCCTCCAATATCATAATTGGAATTAACGTATTTCCCATTCATTTTTGTCTGAGAGAAACATATATTTGTTATCAACTTAATCGATTGCGTAAATGGAATGTATTAGCACCTTCGACATGCTCAAGATAGGTATTGGTCCGTCTAGCTCCCACACTCTTGGTCCTTGGCGGGCTGCAGAAAGATGGATCAAAGAATTGAAGGAAGATGGTTTATTTGATCAAGTTGCTTCCTTCAAGGTTCATATATATGGTTCTTTATCCTTAACAGGAAAAGGGCATGCCACAGATTTAGCTATTATGTTGGGATTAACCGGGGCCGACCCAGAGTATATTCCTATCGAAGATATCAGTAGTATCGTAGAGGAAATAAAATCTACGGGGATTTTGAATTTTAATAGTGAAAAAAAAATTCCTTTTGATGCAAAACAGGATATTGTTTTTGAAAAGCAGTTTTTACCTTTTCATGCCAATGGGATGTTATTTGTTGCCACATTAAAATCCGGAAAAAAAATTGAAGAAACCTTTTATTCCATAGGTGGAGGATTTGTGGTAAAGGAAGAAAGGGTAAACGCCATACAAAACCTAAAGGTATTCAAAACCTTCCCCTTTCCTATAACAAAGGGCACAGAACTTCTAGCCTATTGCAAACAGGAGAACAAATCCATTTCGGAATTGGTATTGGAAAATGAAAGGTCCTTGCGCACAGATCCTGAAATAGATAGGGAATTAGAGCGTATATGGGACACAATGCTAGAATGCATGTACATAGGTTGCCATACTGAAGGACATTTACCGGGTGGCTTAAATGTAAGACGCCGTGCATATGATATGTCCCAAAGTCTAAAAGGGGACATCCCCTATTCCAATCCTCAAGAATGGTTGGAAGCCATCCGGAAGACCGAAGTAAAATTTAGACAAATCCTCAAATGGGTAAGCTGTTTTGCGCTAAGTGTAAATGAGGTAAATGCCTCTTTAGGACGGGTAGTCACTGCACCAACCAATGGCAGTGCAGGTGTTATACCTGCCGTTCTAATGTACTACATGGTCATTGAAAACCACGATGCCACTTTTGAACATGTGAAAAAGTTTTTAATGATTGCAGGCGAAATAGGCAGTATTTTCAAAAAAGGTGCTACAATTTCAGCGGCCATGGGCGGCTGTCAAGCTGAAATTGGCGTTTCTTCGGCTATGGCTGCTGGGGCACTCACTGAATTGATGGGTGGTACCCCTGAACAAGCCTTAATGGCTGCAGAAATAGCCATGGAACACCATCTAGGCCTTACCTGTGATCCAATTGCGGGCTTGGTTCAAGTGCCTTGTATAGAAAGAAACTCTATGGGTGCCATAAAAGCAATTAATGCCGCTGAATTGGCGATGGACTCCAATCCCGAGAATGCAAAAGTTCCTTTGGACAAAGTGGTGAACACCATGTGGGAAACTGCCAAGGATATGAGTTCTAAATACAAGGAGACTTCGGAAGGCGGTTTAGCGGTTGGGGTTTATCTTAGCGATTGTTGATTTTTAATCACAACCTTGTTTGTGTCTTGTATCAATGATATATATAATTTTCCAAGAATCTAAATCCTTGAACAACTGAAATGAGTTCACCCCACAATGACTGAAGGTATCATTTAACCAAAATTCATAGGGGGTCCAGGCATGGGCCATAGCCCCATCTATTTGAATATTGAAGGATAACAGTTTTTCCTCAAACTTTGTGGTGGTAGGGATACCCATGATGTGACTCACAAAATCATTGTAATCTTCGGACTGTACAAAGGTACTATCCACTTTGTTGGCAATCGTCTGAATAATCACCTGATCTGAAACTACACTTTTCAGGAGCACAGAATCTTGTTGGTGAAACCCTTCAAAGAATGTTTCAATAGTTTGCTTAACGGCACTCTCCTCCGATGATTGGGCATTAGCATTTAAAACAAATAAACACAGGCAGAAACAGATTAAAATTCTCATTTTATGATTTTTAGAGTCCAATATCGAAAATAACTTAATTATTTTAAAGCCGAAACTAAGAATCCCTTAAAGTTTTTGAACAAAACTCCTTACTTTTATCGTCTTAAACCAATATTCATGTCAGTAGCCAAAAAAGAATACAAAAGGGTAACCGTTAAATCTTTGATAGAAATGAAGAGGAACGGGGAACGAATCTCCATGTTGACTGCCTATGACTTTTCCATGGCAAAAATTGTAGACGATGCCAATGTGGATGTTATTTTGGTTGGGGACTCGGCAAGTAATGTGATGGCCGGGCACGAAACTACACTACCTATTACCCTGGATCAAATGATCTACCATGCCTCATCTGTAATACGAGCGGTAAAAAGAGCACTAGTGGTAGTTGATATTCCGTTTGGTAGTTATCAAAGTGATCCTAAGGAGGCCTTGCGTTCCGCTATTCGTATAATGAAAGAGAGCGGAGCCCATGCGGTTAAGGTTGAGGGAGGTATAGAAATAAAGGAATCCGTAAAAAGGATTCTCAATGCAGGGATACCTGTAATGGGACATTTAGGGCTCACCCCACAGTCCATTTATAAGTTTGGGACCTACACCGTTAGAGCAAAGGAAGAAGAAGAGGCACAAAAACTACTGAGTGACGCTAAGCTTTTAGAAAAATTAGGTTGTTTTGCAATTGTGCTAGAAAAAATACCTGCAGATTTAGCCAAGAAAGTTGCCGATAGCATTAGCATCCCAGTAATAGGTATAGGCGCAGGCAATGGGGTGGACGGACAAGTATTGGTAGTACATGATCTTTTGGGAATTACCCAAGAGTTCAATCCCCGTTTCTTAAGGCGCTACATGAATTTATATGAAGAAATGGGAAATGCCATTTCTCAATATGTCACGGACGTAAAAAGCAGGGATTTTCCTAATGAAGAAGAACAGTATTAATTGATATTGGAGACTAAAATAATTTCTACGCCAAAAAACCTTCAAGTCCTTTACGAGGATAACCACCTTATTGCCATTAACAAAAGGCCTGGGGATATTGTCCAAGGAGATAAGACGGGCGATGCCCCATTAAGTGAGGTGGTCAAAGAATACCTTAGAAAAAAGTACAACAAGCCAGGAAATGTTTATTTAGGGGTTGCCCATAGGCTAGACCGGCCAACATCTGGGATTGTGGTCTTTGCAAAAACATCAAAAGCCTTACCGCGACTCAATAAATTATTTGCCGAGAAGGATGCCCAGAAAACCTATTGGGCCGTTGTTAAGAACGCCCCAGAAAAACCCTCTGCCACACTTATCCATTGGTTAAAAAGAAATACGAAACAAAATAAGTCCTACGCCCATAAACATGAGGTGCCAGACAGCAAAAAAGCTATCTTGGATTATAGAATGCTGAAACAGTTGGACAATTACTTTTTGTTGGAAATTGACCTAAAAACCGGAAGGCATCATCAGATCCGGGCCCAATTAAATGCCTTGGGATGCCCAATCAAGGGAGATTTAAAATATGGGTTTGATCGCAGCAATAAAGATGGCAGTATTCATTTGCACGCCAGAAACCTATCATTCATTCATCCGGTTAAAAAGGATATGCTCCATTTGGTTGCCCCTCCCCCTGACGAACCCATATGGAATGCTTGTCTTTAGTTATTCTATTTATAAGTCCTAACACTTTCGATGACAACAGACCCCAATATCAAAACCCCTCCAAAAATAGTCATCAATGATGGTATTTCGGCCAAGAAAATTGCGCCTAATATAATTCCATAAACCGGTTGGACACTACTGATAATACTTGCGGTTGTAATGGAAAAATATTTAAAACTGTTCAAGAACAAGGTATGTCCAATTGCCGTAGTTACCAAGGCAAGGATTAAAAGCCCTTTCCATTGGCTTAGCACTGCATCGGATTCCAGAAAGAAAAATACGGGAAATAACAAAGTACCTACAATCACCATTTGGTAACACATTAATGCTGATCCATTATAATGCTTTACCCTAGCCTTTAGTACAAGATTCCTCAACGCATAAAAAAGTGCAGATAAAACCCCTACTCCAACTGCAAGAGTATAAGAGTTGCCCATTTCAAATTTAGGGACCAAAAAATAGATGCCAGCCAATACCATGATGCCCAATAAAAGATGGATTTTTAAAAATTTGGTCTTGAGCAAAACAGGCTCCAGTAAAGACGTAATTACCGGATAGGTAAAAAGAGAAAGCATTCCTATGGCAACATTGGACAATTTTAATGCATAGAAATAGGTAATCCAATGTAAGCCCATAAATATGCCACTCATTAAGATGGGGAGATAGTCCTTTTTATCAATGCTTAAGGATATGCCTTTCCATTTGCAAAAAAGCCATAATAATATAAACGCCAAAATAGCCCTGGAAGCAATGGTGATTGGCACTGGCAATTGAATAAACCTACCCAAGGCACCAGATGTGCTCACAAAAAGCATGGCCAAATTAATTTCCAGCAAATTAGTTAGGTGTGTGTTCTTTGAAATCAACTTCATTTATCTAGTAAGCGTCAAAGCCTTTTCCCTGATTATTTGGGCTACTGGTCTATTTTGCAAATGACTTTCTAGCCAAGAAAGGATATCCAAATATAAAAATGCCCTTTTTTCATATGGATGATCTTCGTATTTCTTAAGCTCATTATAAAGTTTTTGGAATTCATCCTTTAACTCGTGCGGATAGATATTCCCCAAGTTTCTTAAAAACTTGATCATTTCCTTTTGTACCGCATGTAGATCGTTCATCTTCAACAAAAATTTATACGTACTCTTTAACTGTACCTCAAGATGGTAATCCATTCCTGCTTCATAATGGGCAACAAGACTGAGAACACGGGCGAAGCACATGAGATCTTCGCGCATCTTTAAGTTTTTGTTGTTGATGATTTTTTTTAGATATTGGATACAGGTTTTATTTTCACCCATGCTAAAATATAAGCAGGCAATCTTGTAGTAAAAGACCATGACGTGGTGCTCATCAATACGTTCTTTATGCTTATTGATGCCGTATTCAATTATTTTGACCAGATACAACCCTTTTTCGAAGGTCCCTTCCATAAAATGGAGGTTCAATTTATTGGAGTTGATGTATAGAAATGCCAAAGAAGAAATATTATCATTTTTCGGAAACTCTTCGCTATTGACCATGGCCTCCAATTTTTCCAAAGTTTCCTTAAACTGGGAACTGTATTTTACATAGAATAAGGATTCCAAAAGATAATGGTTCCCTTTTAAAAAGAAAACAGGGTTTAAGTAAATCATCTCCTTATTCTCATAAAAAAGGTCCACCCATTTGCTCGAATATTTATAGCAGGATAAAAAATCCTGAATTAAAAAACTATACCATAAATGGGCTTTGTAGAGCCAAAGTTTTTCCCTAAATCCCAAGTCCTCAATCTTGTATACGGGCAAATGGTCATCAAAATACTTCTTTACATTTTTTATTTCCTCATCACTTTTCACATATCCCACCTTGAGCATCATTCCGTACAATTGCAGGGATAAATTGGATAACTTGCTGGTAATTACATTTTGCTCAGAAAGTCTTTTCGCTTGCATTGCCAATTCATCAGCCCTATCTGGAATACTTCTGGTGATGTATTGTGTTTCTATTATTTTTTCAAGTTCTACAATCTCGTAGGCTATATTTTTTTCTTCATTGTCAATAGCTGTGCTTTTAGCCTTATCCAGAATTTTTAAGCTTTGTTTATACAGGCCTTTTTGATACAAGATAGTGGCAAAATCGAGCTGCTCTCTTATCTGGACACGTATATTTTGATTGACTGGATTTAATCGTAGACTAACCAATATTTGTTTGTAGAGATGCGCTTTAAGATTGGACAACTGGGTTTTTTTAACAATTCCACTATCCAATATGGCCTTTTCATCATAATCTTTCATCTTATCCAATAGGTTGAACAAGGCTAAAAACTTAGCGTCGGTATTGACTCCCAATCTACCAACATAGAGCTTAAATTGACGCTTTTCTGACTTAGAAAGTGATTTCACCAACACGAACAAAGCATCTTTATGTGCAGTTGTCATCGTAATAATTATTATTTAATTAACTGTATATCAGGGTTTTAAATATAACAAAAAGTAACTTAACGTTGTAAATGTTTATTTAGGCGCCAAACAGTTGGTTAAGGTAGCTATATATTCGTATAGCTTACCTAAATTACACAAATATAATGAGCAAAGATAAAGTACAAATTTTTGATACGACACTGAGAGATGGGGAACAGGTCCCAGGATGCAAATTGGATACGAAACAAAAACTTGTTATCGCTGAACGCTTAGATGAATTGGGCGTTGACGTAATCGAAGCAGGATTTCCTATTTCCAGTCCAGGCGATTTCAATTCGGTAAGTGAAATTGCAAAATTAGTACAAAATGCCACAGTTTGTGGATTGACAAGGGCTGTAAAAAAAGATATTGAAGTTGCTGCCGAAGCACTTAAATACGCCAAGAGACCTAGGATTCATACGGGGATAGGTACTTCTGACTCACACATTAAATATAAATTTAATTCTAATAGGGAGGCCATTATTGAACGTGCGGTAGATGCCGTGAAATATGCCAAAACCTTTGTTGAAGACATAGAATTTTATGCTGAGGACGCGGGCCGTACCGATAATGACTTTTTAGCGAGGATTTGCGAAGAAGTTATCAAGGCTGGAGCAACGGTTCTTAATATTCCAGATACAACGGGCTATTGTCTTCCTGAAGAATATGGTGCAAAAATTAAGTATCTTAGGGATAACGTTACAGGCATACACAAAGCAATCTTATCTTGTCACTGCCATAACGACCTTGGGTTGGCAACAGCTAATTCTATTGCAGGGGTGATCAATGGTGCTAGACAAATTGAATGTACCATAAATGGCGTAGGTGAAAGAGCTGGCAATACTTCCTTGGAGGAAGTAGTCATGATTTTAAGGCAACATCCTTACTTGAATTTGGACACAAATATCAATAGTAAATTGTTATATGACACCAGTTTGATGGTTTCTCAAAAAATGGGGATGCCGGTTCAGCCCAATAAAGCGATTGTTGGTTCTAATGCATTTGCTCATAGTTCAGGAATTCATCAAGATGGTGTAATTAAAAATAGGGAGACTTATGAAATAATGGATCCTGAAGATGTGGGCGTAACCGAATCATCTATTGTGCTCACTGCGAGAAGTGGAAGAGCTGCATTGGCATACCGTTCAAAAAAGATTGGCTATGAACTTACAAAAGTACAGCTCGATGTCATTTATGAGGCCTTCCTAAAATACGCTGATCGCAAAAAAGAAATCATGGACGAGGATATCCATGAAATTATCGAAACTAGTTCGATTAATATAGAAAAGGTAGCTTAATGAACCTAAATATAACACTACTACCAGGAGATGGTATTGGACCGGAAGTATTGGCACAGGCAGTGAAATGTCTTCAGGCCGTAGAAGAAACTTTTGGTCATAATTTCACATACACTGAAGCTTCCATTGGAGCGGTGGCAATGGATCAGACAGGAAATCCCCTACCTGAAGAAACATTGGAAATTTGCAAGAGTTCCGATGCAATTCTTTTCGGTACCATTGGGACCTTAAAATACGACGACAATCCAAATGCTAAAGTGCGACCTGAGCAAGGATTGTTGCAACTGAGAATGGAGTTGAATCTTTTTTCCAGCATAAGACCGGTAAAAATATTCCCTACCCTTCTTGAAAAATCCCCTCTAAAAAAGGAAATTATTCTTGGGACAGATTTTGTCATCTACCGCGAACTTACAGGGGGCATCTACTTCGGTGAAAAAAAATTAAGTGCTGACGGCACAGTAGCCTCAGATCTTTGTCAATATTCAGAAAAAGAAATAAGCCGAATAGCCCATTTGGCGTTTAAGGCTGCTAAAAATAGAAAGAAAAAATTGACGGTGGTGGACAAGGCAAACGTCTTGGAAACTTCAAGACTATGGCGAAAAGTAGTTTCTAAAATAGGGGAAAGTTACCCTGAGGTTACCCTGGATTATCTGTTGGCCGATAATGCAGCGATGCAAATTATGCTAAATCCAAAACAGTTTGATGTTATATTGACCGATAACCTTTTTGGAGATATTCTATCCGACCAAAGCAGTGCCATTTGCGGATCTAAAGGGCTGTTACCATCGGCTTCTATAGGAAACGACTATGCAATGTTTGAGCCATTTCATGGATCGTATACACAAGTGCAAGGAAAAAATATTGCCAACCCTATTGCTTCAATTCTATCAGCAGCAATGCTATTGAACCATTTTGGTCTAAATGAAGAAGCACAGGCCATTATTGTTGCCGTGGATAAGGCCTTGAGAAAAAACATTTCCACCAAGGATATAAATCCAACCAGTACCTATGGTACAAGTCAGGTAGGTGATTTTATTTCCCAAAATATCATTGATTCGGAAGAAGATCTCAATTTCAACTATGAAAATATTGGTCTTGGAAAGTCAACCATCATATAAATTAGGTAGGAGAATTCAATAAAAAAGCCTTTTCAATTTTGAAAAGGCTTTTTTTTATTCCTCCATGAGACTTCCAACAAATTCTCGGAAATCATTGTCAAATTTATCGTACTTTTCTCCTGTTGCAGGGCCATTAAACCCTGTACTTATCTTTCTTACCGCTCCCGTTTTATCCAAAAAGATCGTTGTAGGATAGGATAGGATGTGATTTAACATAGGTAGTTTCTCTTGGGCCAAATCCTTGTCCGATGACCCGTATTGAGCCAGGAGGATGGGATAGGTTATTCCTATTCGTTCTTTCAATCTGTTAATTGCCTTAAATGCAGCTTCTTGTGTTTTTGCATATTCAAAGGAGAGTGCCACTACTTGCAAGTCCTCTTTTTCCTGTTCCTTTAAGTAATTTACCAGGTATTTTGTTTCGTCCAAACAATTCGGACACCACGTCCCCATGATCTGCACAATCACAACTTTATCTTTGAACAAATTATCATCCAAAGAAACTAGGTTTCCACTGGAATCTGGAAACGCAAAAGAAAGCTTTTCAAATCCTTCTTTTATAAAGGTCAAGGAATCCTCATCTGGTAATTCATAAGCGTCATTTCTATGCGCTACAAAAGGCTCCTTAAAATGCTTTCCGGAATAAAAGGTGCCATTAAGGGTACTATCTGTAACCTTGGCCTTAAATAAAAATACATGGGCACCATCAAAGGTTGATAATTTTAGAGAATCCCCATCCACAACCCCTTCCAAAAAACGGTAATCTCCAGTGGTAGTCCTAAACGTGCCTACTACCCTATCATCCTTTTGGGTGAACATGCCTTTACCCATATAACTATCAGCTGTATTTGGACTAAACTCTGTTTCCCAAATACCACTTACATTTTGTGCTGAAGATGCATTAACATCAAATCTTTTCTCAATGCCATAGGTGGCCTTGAACGAAACACTGCGATCCATGCTTTCCTGTATAAAGTCGCCAACAATTTCAGAATCTGAAAACACGCCACTGATATAACCTTCAAAAGCAGGCATCTTTATCATTATAGAATCCTTATTCGTACTAATTTCATCTATGTACAAAATTTCATCCGCGTTATATGATTCCATCACGTAGTTCCCTTCGGCTGTCTTACTAATATTAAAATTAAATGGAAGTGTTTGATTGTCCATCAATTTCATTTCCCCCAACCAAATACCTTCTTTTAGGGAGGGAGTTTCTGCTTCTTTGCAAGAGGTAAGCAATAAAAATATCGCAAATAGAAAAGTTATCTTTCTCATAAGTGTAAGCTATTGTTTGAATGTCGAATTAAGGCAAATATACTTACAATAAAAAATAAAAGGATTTCAATTGAATACCTATTGAATGTCTTCCTGCATTGTTTTATCTTTGGGCACTTAAATAATCAGTATTAAATGGGGTTCTAGAAGAGATAAAAGCTCCAATAATGCTATAATCAAAAGTTTATATAGCTGATTATTCCAAAACCAAGATTAGAATCCCCTGTTTGATCAAGTGGATATAGCGATGGCGGTTCAACTGGATCACAGACAAAATAAAATATAGTATCAATGAAAATATCTTACAACTGGTTAAAGCAGTTCATTAAAATTGATTGGGATTCCCAAAAGACAGGAGAACTTTTAACCGATTTAGGATTGGAAGTAGAGGGGATTACAGCTTTTGAATCGGTCAAAGGTGGCCTAAAGGGAATTGTCGTTGGAGAGGTTCTCACATGTGTAAAACATCCCAATGCAGATAAGTTAAAATTGACCACCGTGAACATTGGTACCGAAACGCCGTTACAAATTGTTTGTGGTGCACCCAATGTGGCTGCTGGTCAAAAGGTGCCTGTTGCCACTATTGGCACTACCCTCTACACGCAAGAAGGTGAGGCCTGGACCATAAAAAAAGGGAAGATTCGCGGAGAGGAAAGCCATGGTATGATCTGTGCGGAAGATGAACTTGGGTTGGGCAAGGGTCATGATGGTATTATGGTCTTGGACAATAGCTTAGTTCCTGGTACTCCCTGTGCAAAGGTTTTTAAAATTGAGCACGATGAAGTATTCGAGATTGGCCTTACACCAAACCGTGCTGATGCTATGAGCCATTTTGGGGTAGCCAGAGACCTTAAAGCCGGCTTAAAGCAAAGAGATATTCAGAAAGAATTGATAACCCCTTCCGTCAGTAATTTTACTGTAGAGAATAGGTCCCTTAAAATTGATGTGGCCGTAGAAAAAAGTGAACTTGCTCCCAGATATTGTGGATTGACAATAAGTAACCTAATTGTACAACCTTCGCCAGACTGGTTGAAAAACAGGCTAAAAGCCATAGGAATTACCCCAAAGAACAACATTGTGGATGCCACTAACTATGTGTTGCACGAATTGGGACAACCGTTACATGCCTTTGATGCCGCAAAAATTAAAGGGCAAAAAATAATCGTAAAAACCCTTCCTAAAGGATCCAAGTTCACCACATTGGATGGGCTTGAAAGAGAACTGCACGAAGAAGACCTAATGATCTGTGACGCGGAAAAACCTTTGTGCATAGCAGGTGTTTTCGGGGGAGAGAACTCAGGAGTTACAGAATATACCACTTCCATTTTCTTGGAAAGTGCTTATTTCAATCCAGTTTCAGTACGAAAAACGGCAAAAAGACATGCTTTAAGTACAGATGCCTCCTTTAGATTTGAAAGGGGAATAGATATCAACAACGTGGAATACAGCCTCATGCGTGCTGCATTATTGATCAAGGAAATTGCCGGAGGAGACATTACTTCCGATGTGGCCGACTTCTATCCTAAAAAGAAAGACGATTACCAGGTGTTTTTGACCTACGATAAGATCAACAAGCTTATAGGTCAAGAAATTCCGGAAGACACCATAAAATCTATCATGGCGTCCCTGGATATTAAAGTAAAAAATGTATCCGAATCAGGAATGGGTCTGGCAATACCATTTTATAGAGTGGATGTGCAAAGAGAAGTAGATGTTATAGAGGAAATATTACGTGTATTCGGCTACAACAATATCAATTCAAAAGAAAAGTTGAATGCCTCCATTGCTTCTACTTCAAAATTTGAGGATTACAAGCTACAAAACTTAATTGGGGACCAATTATCCTCGCAGGGTTTTTATGAAATATTGGCCAATAGCTTAACCACACCAGATTATATTGCATTGTCCTCGGATCATGAAAAGGAAGAGGCAGTAAAGATCATGAACCCACTTAGTACAGACCTGTCTATTATGAGAATGTCTATGCTATTTCCTGGATTGGAAGCTATCTCTTACAACAGTAATAGAAAAAAGCAACACATCAAATTCTTTGAATTCGGAAAGACTTACCATCAAAAGCAGACGGAAAGAATAGAGAACAAGCATCTGAGTTTACTGCTTACAGGTAACAAAACAGAAGAGAACTGGAGTCTACCAACCCAACCTTGCAATTTTTATTTCTTGAAAGCTACGGTGGAAAACATTCTACATCGTTTGGGTATATCGGACACCAATTCCTTACCAACACAAAGCGATGTATTTTCTGAAGGCCTCTCTTTAAACGCACAGGAAAATGTGCTCGTTAATTTTGGAGTCGTAAAAAAATCAATAACCAAACATTTCGATATAAAACAAGAGGTCCTTTATGCGGATTTTGAATGGTCAACTATTTTAAAATTGGTGCCTTCAAAAAGTATTCAATTTAAGGACATCCCAAAGTATCCAGAGGTAAAAAGAGATTTTGCCCTATTACTGGATAATAAGGTTAGTTTTAAAGAGGTACACGACCTCGCTTTTGAAACAGAGAAAAAATTGCTCAAAAACATCAACCTGTTTGATGTATATACCGGAAAAAACCTACCAGAAGGTAAAAAGTCGTATGCTGTATCCTTCACCATACAGGATACAAAAAATACATTAACAGATAAACAGATAGACAAAATAATGTCGAAGCTTCAAACCAATTACGAAAAGAAGTTGGGAGCGGAATTGAGGTAACAAAAAAAAGGCTGGAATAATTTCCAGCCTTTTTTTATGATAAGTCTTTTCTCGATTACATTTCCGAAGAAGGTAGCAATACAGTGTCTATCACATGAATAACTCCATTAGATTGATTTACGTTTGCAATGGTAACCTTTGCCATTGAGCCATTAGCGTCAGAAATTATAATATTTTTCCCTTTTTTCATGGCATAGACTTCCTGACCATTTACTGTCTTTAAGGTAGCTTTTCCTTTACTCATTCTTATTGCGTTCAAAATATCCTTTGAATTCAATTTTCCTGCGATTACATGATACGTCAATACTCCTTGTAGAGCGGCTTTGTTCTCCATCATCAACAAATTATCAACTGTTCCCATGGGCAGTTTGTCAAATGCGGCATTTACAGGGGCAAAAACGGTAAACGGACCTTCAGATTGTAAGGTAGCAACAAGATCTGCGGCTTTAACAGCAGCTACCAAGGTGGTATGATCTTTAGAATTTACAGCATTCTCGACAATATTTTTCGTTGGGAACATTTCAGCCCCTCCGACCATTTTTGTTTGTTGTGCCATTGCTGGTACTACCATTACTACCAATAAAATACTTAATACAGAATTCTTGATGCTTGAAATTTTCATAATACTTATTTTTAAGTTCAACAGCACTTACGCAAATAAGTTCATTGGGGTTTTAAAAAATAACCATAAAATGAAAAAGGCAATAAGTCGGTAGAAAATATTTTGACCCTAAGCCCTTAGAGAAGATTGTACTTTTGAGGTAAAATAACGCTGTCAATCACATGTATTACCCCATTGCATTGATTGGCATCAGCAGTGGTTATTCGTGCGGTATTTCCATAACTATCCGTCAATACAATATCAATGCCACTCATAGTAGCCGTGATCTTGTTTCCCTGCACTGTTGTAAGAGTTGTTGTCCCATTTCCCCTGGACATAGCCCGAAGTAATTTGGCAGCCGTGATGTTACCCGCAACGATATGGTAATTTAAAAGTGACCTTACCTTATTTTTATTTTCTGGCTTTAGCAAAATAGCGATCTCTGAGGAGGTAAATTTATCAAAGGCAAGATCTGAAGGGGCAAAAACTGTAAAAGGGCCATCCTTGTCCAGCACCTCGGCCATATCTGATGCATTAATTGCAGCCAACAGCACATTAAGTTTACCCGAATCTTCCGTATTTTGAACTATAGATTTATTGGGATCCATCGTAATACGACCATATTTCAAATTCTTATTGCTGTTTTGGGCAAAAGAAGAAAAGCAACATAAGCCCAACACAAAAACAAAAAGGTTAAAAGAAAATTTCATACTTAGCAAACGGGTAACGAGTTTAATTATCGATGAAGTGTATCAAAAGTTCGACAATATACAATTATTCCCCTTTCAATTTTCGCTGCTTAAATCAAATAAATGTATTTAACATTATTTTAACATTTAATTTAAGGCCGTACTGATGTGAAAAAAAACTCTAATTCCCTAACTTTGATATCGTTGCTAAAAAAAAAAGAAAATGATAAAGAAAACCAACATCGAAGAAAAACTTCTTCAAGTAAAGGAAAGGAGATCCGATCCTCAAAAAATCATCCAAGATGTCTATCAAATATTAAATAATTCAACAAGTATTGATCTCAGGATTGAAAAAAATCTTGGAAGTTCACCATCACAAGTTGAAAACGCATTTTGTTTTGATAAATTAAAAACCGCTAACATCTATCATATAGATCAAATAAAACAGATATGTATTGACTATAGATTACGGTTTTTGGATTCTAAATATTTCAAAGGAGACATCCCAAAGGAAGCCATCGATAAAATTAAAAATTTAGAAAAGGATCATGATCTTGATCTAAAAGGATTTAAAATAGTGGCTCCTTCAAAATTGTTTAAATTAAAGGACAAGGATGATCCGTTATTGTTTGCTCCAATTGGAAATGATTATTATTATTTAATCCATAAATGGGGCAATGACCTGCACCCTTTAAGAAGACTATTTGCATGGCCATTTAAAAGTATTGTAAACCTTGCCCTAGTAGTGCTTCTAGGCAGTTATCTTTTAACGTTACTTGTCCCATCTGGTCTATTTTCAAAAAGCAATACTAGTGCAGAATTTTGGATCATCTTTTTCTTTATGTTCAAAAGCTCCGCCTCAGTAATTATTTTTTATGGGTTTGCCTTGGGCAAAAACTTTAATCCAGGAATTTGGAACAGTAAATATTTTAATACATAAAACTATAGAGAGTTCATTAAATACATAAAGCCCCTCAATTGAGGGGCTTTATTTTTATTATGAGTACGTATTCTGTTTTCGAATCAATCAAAGGTATTAAACGGTAACAGCGTACATTTTATCTCTTTGCTCTTTAATGGACTTGTCGGACATATATTCATCAAACGATAAATATCTATCAATAATTCCGTTAGGGGTTAATTCAACTATTCTATTAGCTACTGTTTCAGCAAACTCGTGATCATGAGTAGTTAGTAAGACCGTTCCTTTAAAATTCTTTAAAGAGTTGTTAAAGGCGGTAATACTCTCAAGGTCCAAGTGATTGGTAGGCTCATCTAACATTAGAACATTTGCCCTTATCATCATCATCCTACTCAGCATACATCTTACTTTTTCGCCTCCAGACAACACGGTACATTTTTTCAAGGCTTCTTCCCCACTGAAGAGCATTTTTCCAAGAAAACCTCGAATATACACTTCTTCCCTTTCTTCTTCTGTTTTTACCCACTGGCGCAACCAATCTACTAGATTGATATTTTCCGTGAAAAATCCTGAATTATCTGCGGGAAGGTACGATTGATTTGTAGTAACACCCCATTGAAAGGTTCCGCTATCGGCCTTTTTATTGTTGTTCAATATTTCATAAAATGCAGTGGTTGCCCTGGAATCCCTTGAAATCACAGCAACCTTATCCCCTTTGGCCAAATTGAGGTTGGCATCTTTAAATAGGATATCCCCATCATCAGAAGTAGCCGCTAATTTTTCAATGTTCAAAATTTGATCTCCAGCTTCCCGCTCTCTATCAAAGATAATAGCAGGGTACCTTCTACTTGAGGGCTTAATATCATCTATCTTTAACTTCGCAAGCATTTTCTTCCTAGAAGTTGCTTGCTTACTTTTTGCAACGTTAGCACTAAATCGCATGATAAATTCCTGAAGCTCCTTTGCCTTTTCTTCTGCTTTTTTATTCTGTTGCGACCTCTGTCTTGCTGCAAGTTGACTACTTTCATACCAGAACGTATAATTACCGGAATAAAGATTTAATTTTCCAAAATCTATATCGGCAATACTTGTACAAACCGCATCCAAAAAGTGACGGTCATGCGAAACCACTATTACGGTGTTTTCGTAATCTGCCAAGAAATTTTCCAACCAACTGATTGTCTCATAATCCAAATCGTTGGTGGGCTCATCCATGATCAATACATCTGGATTACCAAATAACGCCTGCGCCAATAAAACCCTAACCTTTAGTTTGGAATCCATATCGGCCATAAGGGTATAATGAAGATCTTCCGTAATTCCCAAATTGGATAACAGGGCTGCCGCATCGCTCTCTGCGTTCCATCCGTTCATTTCCTCAAACTGTACCTGTAGCTCCCCTATTCTATCTGCATTCTTATCGTCATAATCTGCATACAGGGCATCCATTTCCTTTTTTATTGTAGCCAAGGGCTTGTTGCCCATTACCACTGTTTCTAAAACTGGAAGGGCATCAAAGGCATTATGATCTTGCTCTAAAATGGACATCCTTTTACCTGGCTCTAGATGAACACTACCGGAAGTTGGATCAATTTGACCAGAAAGAATCCTAAGAAAGGTTGATTTTCCTGCACCATTGGCACCGATCACCCCATAGCAGTTTCCTTGTGTGAAACTAACATTGACATCATCAAAAAGCACTCTTTTCCCAAATTGTACCGATAAATTAGATACAGACAGCATATTCCTTATTTTTAAATTCGTGCAAAAATAGTGAAAATAATAGAGGTAATCCAAGAACTTACCCTCCCATATGCCCTTTAAAAATAAGGGGTTGAATTTTTAACTTGCAATTAACAACATATGCCCAAGCTCTTTAGTAGATTTGAAGACACTAAGGTCATATTTGCCTATATGAGGAAAATTACTTTTTATCTATTTGCAGTTATTTTGGTTGGTTGTCAGGTTGACAAAAAAAGCGCTCAGTCGGCCTCTTTTTCTGGTGAGATCGTCAACCCAACTAATAATTACGTTGTTCTTTACAAGGATGAAGTCATTATTGATTCTGCCAAGCTGGATGAAAACAACAGGTTTTCTTTAAAATTGGATTCCATACAAGAAGGATTGTACCATTTTGACCACCATCCAGAGCTTCAATATGTTTATTTGGAAAAAGGAGACAGTTTAACCATTCGCCTCAACACCTCTGATTTTGACGAATCTTTGGTATTTTCCGGCACAGGGGAAGGAATAAACAATTTTCTTTTGGAAATGTTCCTTACTTACGAAGAAGAGGAGCCAACGATCAATAATTTTTATGAGTTGGAACCAGAAGCCTTCAGTAATAAAATAGACTCCCTGAGACAATCCAAATTTCAACTCTTAACGGAATTGGAGAACGATATAGCTTTATCTGAAAAGGCCATGGAAATAGCAAGAGCCAACATTGATTATACCTATTACGCCTACTACGAGAAATATCCCTTCAAACATAGAAGAAAATTAGGTGAAAAATCTATTCACGAGCTCAGTAATAATTTTTACAGGTATCGAAAGAATATTGATTACAACAATACCAACCTTACCTATTTTAGACCCTATTACAATTACATGATATACAATATAGGCAACATGTCCTATATGGATTGTGCTGAAGAATGCAAACATGGACAGGGAAAGACAAAAAGTCCACTTCATTATAATCTACATAAGTTAAAACTTATAGATAGCTTGGTTAAAGAGAACAGCTTAAGGGACAATTTATTCCGAAATGTGGCAATGGATTATTTATTGAAAGTCCATGACAACAAGGAAAATAATAATTTTTTCATTGAGGATTTCCACAAAAGATCTGGCAACAACAAACATATTGAGGAAATTGATGGGCTTTACAGAGGCATTCAGAATATTCAACCAGGTAATCAAATTCCCGATTTAGAACTTTGGAATACCGATGGAGAAAAGGTATCTCTCAGAGAATTGACCAACAGTAAAAATGTCGTATTGTATTTTTGGACAGGAACCCAAAAAAGGCAGTTTGAAAATATCAATAGAAAAATACAGGAACTTCAGGCCAAAAACAAGGATGTGAGGTATATAGGTGTCAACTATAAGACTGAGCAACCACAATGGATGGGCATAATTGAAAATTATAGGTTGGATAAAAATTTACAATTTAGGTCCGATAATTTTGAGCAGCTTACAAATGCCTTGATCATATATCCATTAAACAAGTGCATTACCATGAAAGATGGTGCCATTGTTGATGCATTTGATAATTTGTACTCCCTTAAATAACACGAACGAAAACATTTAATAAAAAAAGCCCTGTAGATGCAACTACAGGGCTTTTATTTATTTTAAAAAATAGGTAATCCCTAGTTTCCTTTCTTATAGTCTTCCAGGAATTTTGCAAGACCTATATCTGTTAGAGGATGCTTTAAAAGCCCTTCTATGGCAGACAAGGGTCCCGTCATGACATCTGCCCCAAGTTTTGCACAATCTATAACGTGCATGGTATGCCTTACAGAAGCGGCCAATATTTCTGTGTCAAAACCATAATTATCATAAATAAGCCTGATCTCTGAGATAAGATTTAAACCATCAGTTGAAATATCATCCAATCTACCTATAAAAGGTGATACATAAGAAGCTCCAGCTTTTGCAGCCAATAGTGCTTGTCCGGCAGAAAATACCAATGTACAATTTGTGCGTATCCCCTTATCTGAGAAATATTTGATAGCCTTAATACCATCTTTGATCATAGGTACCTTAACAACGATTTGTTCGTGCAATTCGGCCAATTCCTCTCCTTCAGTGATCATTTCATCATATGTAGTGGCAATAACTTCTGCAGAAACATCTCCCTCTACTATATTACAAATATCAACGTAGTGCTTTAAAATATTATTTCTCCCGGTGATACCCTCTTTGGCCATTAGAGATGGATTGGTTGTTACTCCATCCAAAACTCCGAGTTCCTGGGCTTCTTTTATTTGTTGAAGATTTGCTGTGTCTATAAAAAATTTCATTTTGCTGACTTGATTTTAAAGGTTAGTAATAATGGAGCAAGATATAAGAACATAGGCTCCTTTTCAAATTAATACAAAATTACAACTTATAATGGTTCAGTAGTAGTTTCTCGTACTGTTTGTCTGGTAATATTTTCTTTAAGAAGAGTGAAAATTTTTGCATAAAAGCCCCTACTTTATAATGTACCTTAGGATGTTTGGTCCGCATGATGTCATACACGGTCTCGGCAACACATATTGGATCTTGCCCCTCATCCACATGATCATTTATCATTTTTAGGGTGTTCCCATAAGGTTCTTTATATGGGGAATTGGTATCAATTGGGGCATGGTATCTTCCTGAAGCAATGTTGGTCGCGAAATCACCTGGAGCTAAGTTGGTGATTTGTACACCAAAGTCCTTGGTTTCCATTCGCATGGCTTCTGTAACCAATTCAAGAGCCCCTTTTGTAGCGGAATATATACCTCTGTAGGGTAGGCCCATATAACCCGCAATAGAGGTAATATTTATTATTAAACCGGCATGTTGTTGCCTCATTTGTGGCAACACAGCTTTCATCATATGTATTGGACCATGAAAATTGGTGTTGAAGGCTTTCTGTATTTCCTCATGTGGAGTTTCTTCAATGGGTCCTGTAATACCAATGCCAGCATTGTTGATCAACACATCCAACCTTCCCTCCTTTTCAAGAAGGTCATCAATAGCTTTTTTAATGGATGTTGGGTCATTAACATCCAACTCCAACAAACTAAAAAAATTAAAATCGGGATATTTATTTACACTCCTGGTGGTACCGTATACTTTGTAGCCTTTGGATGTTAACAATATTCCAATGGATTTTCCTATCCCAGAAGAACCTCCTGTGATCAAAACAACCTTATTTTCCATAACCCTCAAAAATTGATTACAAAATAACGAATAAAAAAAGAGATAAAAGGGTTTGTATGTATTTGTAAGGGAAAGGAGTTGTACCGAAATAAGGAAAGTTTTGGGTACAAAAAAAGGCAAGCTACCTACATCGCACTGCTACAACCGCATACCCTTGCTGCGTTCCCACCCTGGGGGATTCTGCAGGAGCTAGTCGTGTAGGACTTGCCAGGTGCAAAGATACAAACTTTTAATTTTTTCGCAATCATTTTACAATCTTAATTTAATTAAATACCTTGCCTTTGCATCCTGCCATTTTCTTTGGTTTTATAGTTAATTGGCATAGAGAATGTTGGGATAGAAAAGTAGGTTGACACGGCCTATTAAATTTACCAATGTAAAAAAATAACGTATTAAAAAAATGTAGTAATAATGCCTTACTAATTTGTCAAAGGCTACTACTTAAAATCAGCAAAATGAAGAGGTTCAAATATATAGCTTTAGGATTATTCTCCGTATTATTTGTTTCTTGTGGAGGAGGCAATTCTACAACATCAAAGCTTTTCAAAATACAATTGGAAGATAATAAGTCAGAGTTCCAGCAAAATCAGACCGTCAGTATTGACCTGAGAAATCCCAAACAAAAAACAATCAATTCAGTTTCATACAGCATAGATGGGGTGGAATTGGTTCCCAATGATGGTAAAATCACCTTGAATATACCTACCCTTGGCAATAAGTCGCTTGTGGCCAAGGTAACCTATGATGATGGCACTGTAGATGTTACAAAAAATATAAAAGTTCTTGCCTCAAAATCCCCGGAAATCTATACATATGAAGTTCTAAATGAATATCCACATGATATCAAAGCGTATACCCAAGGATTGGAATTCCACAATGACACCCTCTATGAAAGCACAGGAAGAAATGGACAATCTTCTTTGCGAAAGGTTGATTATAAGTCGGGAAAGATTCTAAAACAAATAGACCTTGACAAAACGTTTTTTGGAGAAGGAATCACGATCCTAAATGACAAGATCTATCAATTGACGTGGCAAAGTGGCATGGGATTTATTTATAGCCTTGATGATTTTGAAAAAATAGACACCTTCACCTACGACCAAAGCAGGGAAGGCTGGGGGCTCTGTAATGATGGAAAGAATTTGCTAAAAAGCGATGGAACCGAAAAAATTTGGAATTTAAATCCAGAGACCTTGAAGGAAGAAGGCTATATAGAAACAGTGACCAATAGATCTATTTTCAATAAAACCAATGAATTGGAGTATGTTGACGGGAAGATTTATGCCAACGTATATCTAAAGGAGAGCATGATGATCATTGATGCACAAAGTGGCGCAATAGAAGGCGTTGTGAATTTTGGTGGATTAAAGGAAAAAGTAAAACAGCATGCTGATCTGGATGTATTGAACGGCGTTGCCTACCATCCGGGGAGAAAGACCTTTTTTGTAACTGGTAAAAACTGGGATAAACTGTTTGAGGTAAATATCTTAAAAAAGTAGCATCATGACCCCTTTTGAAAAAGATATACGCGTACAAGAGGAAGATTTGGATGATTTAAATCATGTGAACAACGTTCGTTATGTACAATGGATCCAAGATATCTCCAAGGAGCACTGGCAAAAAAAGGCCCCTGAAAGCTTAAAAGAAGACGTTATTTGGGTGGTCCTGAATCACAACATCGCTTATAAAAGTGCTGCCAAATTAAATGATCAAATAAAAATTAGAACGTACATAGCAAAAACTAAAGGGGCTATTTCAACCAGAATAGTGGAAATGTATGATGCTGTCACCAAACTACCCGTTGTACATGCAAAAACGGAGTGGTGCATGCTTAATGCTACTACCTATAAACCTATGAGGGTATCTGAAGAAATACAGAATATATTTACCTAAATCAACAAGAAAAAAGCAATGTTGAAAACTCTTGGAATTCGTCTTGTTGTCTTATTGGTTCTTTTGCCTATTCTTTGGAGTTCTTGTAGAAAAGATTTTGAATATTCCCCAAGTGCGGGAAACTTGGAGTTTTCAAAAGACACCGTTTATTTGGATACCATATTTTCTAAAATTTCAAGTAGTACATATAGTTTAAAGGTCTATAACAGAAGTAAAAAAGATCTTTTAGTTCCCCGTATAGAACTGAAGGGTGGAATTGGTAGTAGTTATAGATTAAATGTGGATGGTGTAGCGGGCAGTACTTTTTTTGATATTCCCATACTGGCCAAAGACAGTATCTATATTTTTATTGAAAATACGCTGGACATTACAGAAACCGCGCAAAAGGAGTACTTAAGTACAGATGCCATAGTTTTTGATTCCGGGGCCAATTTACAACAGGTAGAATTGGTGACTCTAATTAGAGATGCAGTCTTTCTATTTCCAGGGAAGTTTAAAAATGGCCCCGGAGCATCGTTTTCATTGCCTGCAGAGAATGGAACCAGCTCCCAAATTGAAGGGTTTGTTCTCCCAGAGGGACAATTGGATTTCACCAACCAGAAGCCATATGTAATTTATGGATATGCCACTGTCGGCCCGGATAAAACCTTGCTCATGGACGCAGGCACCAGAGTGTATTTCCATAAGAATTCTGGGCTAATCATTGGGAAGGATGCAGCTTTGAAAATTAACGGCGCATTGAGTGAAGATGATACTTTCTTGGAGAATGAGGTGATATTGGAAGGAGACAGATTGGAACGAACATTTGCCGATGTTCCTGGACAATGGGGCAGCATATGGCTTACCTCTGAAAGTAGGGCTGTTGAAATAAACTACCTGACCATCCGAAATGCAACCACAGGATTGTTGGTTGAAGGTAATGATTCTGCCAACACCCCTACCCTAACCATAAAGAATACAAAGATTTACAATAGCTCCCATTCCAATTTATGGGCTAGAACAGGAACCATCAACGGAGAAAATTTAGTTTTGGGAAATGCCGGAAACTCATCCTTAAAATGCGAAATTGGCGGCTCTTACACGTTTACCCATTGTACGATAGGCAATTATTTCAGTAGCGGATTTAGATTGGGCCCAGCACTTCAAATATCCAACTATCAGATACTGAATACGGGAGAAATCAGCATAAAAAATTTGAAAAAAGCCACTTTTGAAAACTGTATTATTACAGGAAGTACAACCAATGAGTTGTCTTTAATGTCTGAAACAAGTTCCATGTTCACCATCTATTTTAATCACTCCCTGATTACCTCAAATCCCAATACCATAGATCAAGGAAATCCCAATTATAATTTTAACAATGACACCATTTATCGGAATATAATTTTAAATCAAAATTCAGATTTTAAAGACACATCCAAAAATGAATTTAATATAGGATTTAACTCCGCAGGCATAGGAAAGGGAGCTATTAACAAGGCATTGATGGTACCTCTAGATATTTTGGGATTTGACAGAACTAACGCGCCCGATCTGGGTGCTTATCAATTTATTGAAGAAAATTAATACAGTTCCCTACACGTCATACGTCTAAAAAGTAAGTTATTTCTTTCGGAGATACTTCATATACAATATATTAGACAGGAAAACCATAGATATTCTATGGTTAAAATACCATCAGTCCTCGGCTACAAATCTTACTTTGTACCCAAATATATTGTCTATGGAGTACACATATATTATTATAGATTCCGAGGCTACCTCCAATCTCCAATTACAACATCATCTGGAAGAGTACGGAGAATTTAGCTGTACTGCCCTTGCACAAAATAGTGCCGAAGGGTTGAACTCCATTTTAAAATTCAATCCCAATATCGTTTTTATCAATTTAAATGACAAAGCTTCGGAATACTTTCACATGGTGTTGGAATTGCATCAATATGTAAAGGAGCTACCTATTTTAATAGGAATCTCCAGAGGCAAACAACATGCTTACGAAGCTATAAAGAATAACTTTTTTGATTATTGGCTTATGCCCTACAGTGAATTCGATATTAGAAAATCACTCTTGAAATTAAAAAAGCTAATGCCCCAGGAACAGGTCTCCCAAACCATCTGTTTAAAATCGTACAAGGATTACAGATATGTGGACACCGATGAAATCCTATATTTAAAAGCAGATAATAACGCCACGGATTTTATTTTGAAAGATGGGAGTGTTATCAGTGCATTTAAAACCCTGAAGACTTTTGAAGAAACACTTCCTAAAAACTTTATTAGGATTCACCAAAGTTATATCCTAAATACCAAGTACGTTTCCAGAATCAACTACGGCAAATCTATCTGCTCTTTAAAGCAGAACAACCATCAATTGCCATTTTCGAAATCGTACAAGGAAAATATTGATGAACTAAAAAAATTCCTTTCCAAGAGCACTATCCGTACCCTAAATTAACAAATACTCTCAAAATCAGTTCGTACACCCTCAAAACTAGGCATTTCACTAAAGTGCTGAGCTTCTGCTTTCCAAAACTCCCTCCTCTCTATAAATTAGCGGTAAACAAATTAATAATCAACCCCTAAAACTACTATAAGATGAAAAAAGTATTCGGAATTTTAGCAATAGCAGCATTATCAACAGGTTTATTTTCTTGTGAAAAAGATACAAACATGGAAGAAACACAGGCCTTATATGAAACTTTAGACATCAATGCGACTGATGGGTGTGTAGTTAAGACTGATAAAAGGGATTAAAAATATATCACTTCAAGGAAAAAGCTTTAAACCACATAGTTTAAAGCTTTTTTTTTATCTTGTATTTTTGTAATTATAATAAAAAACCCGTATCAAAAATATAATTAAAAAAGTCTGCTGTTTATCGGTCATATTGATTTTAGCCGCTTGTTATCAAGATAATCAAAAGAGTTCGAATCCAAAAAACACATCACAAAAAGATAGTGTTATGATATTGGTTGAACTCAGTAAAAATGACGGATTAGCAAATGACAATAGACTAAAATTGTTGGGTAGGGCATTTAACAACGCCCTAAAAATTAATAACGATTCCTTAAAATCCAAATACTACTCACAAATTTCATTGGGTTCAATGAATTTAGGGGATTCATTATTTTTCAGAAAAACGAATGGACTAGCTTTACAATCATCCATACGGGCAGGAGATTCTGTTACTTTGGCTGAATCCCATTGGGATTTAGGCACTTTTTTTAGAGACAATACCGTTGAAGACAGTGCATACTTTCATTTTGCATCAGCTCAAAAAATTTATTCTTCAATTGGAAATGAATTCCTCTCTGGTCGAATGTTGTACAACATGGCAGCGGTTCAAGGGGATGTCAGAGATTACACAGGGAGCGAGATCAATACCTTCAAGGCTATTGAACTTCTAAAACCATTGGACAAATTTGAACAATTATACCAGTGCTATAACAATCTAGGGGCAGTATACAGTTCTTTGGGGGAACATACCAAAGCCTTAGAATATTTTAAATTAGCCTTAAATTATTTATCCAAGTTTAAAGATGGAAATGCTGAATTTATAGCATTAAATAATATTGGGGACACCTATTTGAATCAAAAAGATTATGTTTCTGCTATCGTCTATTTTCAACGAGTTATAAGCGCTGAAAATCTAAAAGAATTAGATCCCAATACCTACAGCAAGGCCCTAAGTAATTATGCGAGAACCAGACTTCATTTAAAAGACACTGTAGGTATTAAAAATGCCTTTTCAGAATCACTGGAGCTTCAGGACAGTATCAATGATATTGTGGGTTTGTCCCTCACCAATTACTATCTGGCTGAATATGCCTTAAGTAAAAAAGATACCTCTGGTGCCATTGCATATGCAAAGAAATCCAAAGCATTGGCAAAAAGAAGCAGTAACAACAAAAGGCTATTGGAAAGTCTTGAATTGATCAGTAAACTGGACACAAAAAATGCTCCACAATACGTACAACAATATATAAGTCTAAATGACAGCCTACAAAAAGAAGAACGGCAAATCAGGAATAAGTTTGCGAGAATAGAATTTGAAACAGACCAGTTCATAGAACAAAACCAACTCCTTGCCAGACAAAAACAACTATGGCTAGGAGTGGCAATAGGGCTCTTTTTTCTGGCCATTGCCATTGTAAGCATCATTTCTTTGCGCATTAAAAACCAAAAATTGAAATTTGACCAACAACAACAGAAAAGTAACTTGGAAATCTTCAACCTAATGCTATCCCAAAAAGAGAAGTTTTTAGAAGGGAAACACGAGGAACAGAAAAGGGTATCCGAAGAACTACACGATGGTATTCTGGGTCAAATGTTAGGGATTCGACTAGTATTGAGCGGATTGAACAACAAGAATGGGGAAACCAGCGCAAAGCAAAGAGCGGAGTACCTTAAAAAACTGCAGGATGTTGAAGAGGAAGTCAGGACCATTTCTCACGAACTGAACCACGCTGCTTATCAAAAAATTCATAACTTTATTTATTCGGTTCAAGATCTTTTAAAATCTATTGAAAGTAGCTCTAAGGTTCATTGCAATTTTGAGTTTACCACTCACTTGGAATGGGATCGCCTGGACAGTGAGGTTAAAATTAATATCTATAGAATACTCCAGGAAGCGTTACAGAACTGCACCAAACATGCATTTGCAACGAATATTAATATTATCTTGGGCTGTAACGAAAAAGATATATTGGTGAGGGTCGAAGATGATGGTGTTGGTTATCAGGCCAAAAATGAGAAAAAGGGGATTGGTTTAAAAAATATAACCTCCCGAGTGAAGAAAATGAATGGTACTGTGGCTATAAAAAGTAAAATTGGTAAAGGCACGTCGCTCTTGGTCAAAATACCATTTGCTGATAAAATCTTGCCCAATGATCCCATTCATAAATCAATAAACAATGAACTATAGAACGTTAAAGGGATAATGAAAACACTACGGATTTTAGCGGTGGATGATCATGAAATGACCATGATTGGATATAAATTTATTTTGGAAGAAATTCAGTTTGAAGATTTCAAAATTCATGTGGATACAGCTAAAACCTATGAACTTGGCAAACAAAAGATAATAGATTCTTCAAAATCTTTTGCTTATGATATTATCATGCTCGATATTCAATTGGGTCCGGCTAATGAAACCCAGGCGCATACTGGAGAAGATTTAGGTATTCTTGCCAGAAAAGTAGTTCCAAAATCGAAAATCGTTTTCTTATCCTCTTTTAGTGATAATTATCGCATTAATAGCATTATGAAATCTGTAAACCCTGAGGGATATCTGGTAAAAACCGAAATTGACGAAAATGCCCTTAATGATATGGTACACACGGTCATGAAAGAACCTCCATTTTACACAAAAAAAGCGTTGATAGCGATCAGGACCAAAATGGCCAATGACATACCCTTAGACGACAACGACAAAAAAATATTATACCATCTATCCATAGGCACAAAAACTAAGGATATGATAGATCATATTTCTTTATCCCTTCCTGGTATTGAAAATAGAAAGCGTCAATTAAAAGCTATTTTTGGCGTTGAAAAACAAAATGACCAAGCGCTGATAACAGAAGCCAGGAATAGAGGGTTTATTTAAAATATCAGAAAATTCCCGCAGAACCAGATCATTTTATCGACAAACTGCTTCATTTGACACAAAAACCATAATTTTTCTAAGGTTTTTATATAGCATCCACACTTTTTTAAAATTTAACTTCGTGAATATGCTTAACCAAATCCCAAGATTATTATGCCGCTGTACATTGAAAGTTTTAAAAACTATCTAAAACCTGAAATTGATTCCAATTATGGAATCAATGGAATGGATATCTTTGAAAAAAGTTTGGCAAAATATTTTTACTCTGATGTTGCTGTTACCATCTATAGCTCTAACTATGAGGAAGCCTGTTTAAATATAGAATTTCAAAATAACTTAACCTTAAGTGAGGTTTTGTACTTCTTAAATACACATAAATGGGAAAAAGATAATTGCGTCTTAACCAATGTCAATCCATTTTTAAAAGCATTACAAGCCTTACAAGATCTGAACACTTCTAGTATAGACATTGAAGAAATTTCTATTTTATTGAAGGACACCTCTATTATTATCAAAAAAATATATTCCCAAAGTATTACTTCACAACTTGAAAATATTTTAAAGGAAATTACAGATCACCATTTTATATTGACAAAAAATTCAAAAGAAGTTCCTTTTGAGATGTTTATTCCTGTATTTGAAGAAGGGCCATTGGAAGGTAATGGTAACCTTGAAAACATCAGATCAGGCAATAATAGTTCTATAAACGACTATTTCGGATATTGGGGATTATACTATGATTCTGAAACCGATGCAGTGATATATGATTTAGAAAGTAAATCAATGGTCTATGGCGATCTATTTATGCTAAATCATTAAAGGTCTGAATGAACACCAATAGGTAGGGCTATTGGTGTTCAAAGGACCATATGTTCTATGCGTTAAACAACGCCTTTCCTCTCATTAATTCATTGACCTGATCACGAACTCCTTCAATTAGGTCTTCGTTATCTTTATTGGTCAATACGGTATCAATGAATTCTACGATGGTGGCCATATCGGCCTCTTTCAACCCTCTAGTAGTGATTGCAGCTGTTCCGAAACGTATTCCAGAAGTTATAAAAGGGGATTTATCATCAAAAGGAACCATATTTTTATTTGCTGTGATGTCTGCTTTTACCAAAACATTTTCAGCTTCCTTCCCTGTGATATCCTTATTACGTAGGTCAATCAACATCATATGATTGTCTGTACCTCCAGAAATAATTTTATAGTCCTTGGCCATAAAGGCTGCAGCCATAGCGGCGGCATTCTTTTTCACCTGCAACATGTAATGCAAAAATTCATCTGTTAATGCCTCTCCGAAGGCAATTGCCTTAGCTGCAATAATGTGCTCTAAAGGTCCACCCTGATTTCCCGGGAAAACTGCTAAATCTAAAAGAGCAGACATTTTCCTAAGGCTGCCATTTTTCAATTTTATTCCAAATGGGTTATCAAAATCCTCACCCATCAAGATTAGCCCTCCTCTTGGTCCTCTCAAGGTTTTGTGTGTGGTTGTGGTCACAATATGGCAATGTGGAAGGGGATCACTCAATATTCCTTTAGCAATAAGACCTGAAGGGTGAGAAATATCTCCCAACAAGAGAGCTCCTACACTATCTGCAATTTCCCTGAAACGTTTAAAATCCATGTCTCTAGAGTAGGCAGACGCCCCTGCAATAATCATCTTTGGTTGTTCCTTGGTGGCGATCTCTTGGATCTTATCGTAATTTAATACCCCAGTCTCCTCATCTACACCATAAAAAACAGGTGAATACAAGCGACCTGAAAAGTTTACTGGAGAACCATGTGTCAAATGCCCCCCATGAGAAAGATCAAATCCCAATATTTTATCCCCGGGCTGTAAACAGGCGTGGTATACAGAGGCATTGGCCTGAGAACCGGAATGGGGCTGTACATTGGCATAGGCAGCTCCAAAAAGCTCTTTTGCCCTATCTATGGCAATCTGCTCTACTTCATCAACTATTTCACAACCTCCGTAATATCTTTTCCCAGGATATCCTTCTGCGTATTTGTTGGTCAACACAGAACCAGCGGCTTCCATGACCTGTGGACTGGTGAAATTTTCAGAGGCTATTAACTCAATGCCTTCCAATTGACGTTCCTTCTCCGCCTCTATTAATTCAAAAATTTGATTATCTCTCTGCATAATAAAAATATTCTTCTAAATAAGCCGTAAAAATACGAATTGCCCGCCTTAAATTGGAAGAAAATAATATATTTGATAAGAATTTTATCAAATACAAATTAACAATTATATCATGCCCATAAAAAGTAACGACCCTGCAAAAAAAAGTTGGATACCTGTAAGTGACAATTCTGATTTTCCCATTCAGAATATCCCTTTTGGGGTTTTCTTAACGCGGGATGATATTATCACTATAGGGACCAGAATTGGCGACCACGCTATAGATCTAGGTGCGCTGCACCAATTAGGATACTTCAAGGATATTCCATTGACTGATGATATTTTCTTGCAAGACACCTTAAATGATTTTATCTCAGATGGGAAAAAGACCTGGAGATTGGTGAGAAATAGGATTAGTGAAATATTCGACGCCGCTAACCCGGAACTTAAGAACAATGAAGATCATAAAAAGATAGTCCTATTTACGATGGACGAAATAGAAATGCAGCTTCCTGTTCAGATTGGAGACTATACTGATTTTTATTCCAGTAAGGAACACGCCACAAATGTTGGAAAAATGTTCAGGGATCCTGAAAATGCACTGCTTCCTAACTGGTTGCATATTCCCGTGGGATACCATGGAAGAAGCTCCTCTATTGTACCTTCTGGGACACCTATCCACAGGCCAATGGGACAAACATTGCCCGCAGGATCAGATGAGCCTATATACGGCCCTTCCAAGTTAGTCGATTTTGAATTGGAAATGGCTTTTATCACCACAGACGCCAATGTTCTTGGGGAGACCATCCCCGTGAACGAAGCAGAGAACTATATTTTCGGGATGGTCCTATTTAACGATTGGAGCGCTAGGGACATTCAAAAATGGGAATATGTACCCTTAGGCCCATTTTTGGCTAAAAACTTTGCCTCCTCTATTTCACCATGGATCGTTACCATGGACGCTTTGGAGCCGTTTAGAGTGGAAAGCCCTAAACAAGAACCCCAACCACTACCCTATCTTCAACAGACTGGAAAAAAAGGTTTCGACATCAATTTGGAGGTAGACATCACCCCAGACAATGGAGATCCTACTACGGTCACAAAGTCAAATTTTAAGTATATGTATTGGACTATGTCCCAACAATTGGCGCATCATACTGTTAACGGCTGTAAGGTAAACAGTGGTGACATGATGGGTAGCGGTACCATTTCCGGACCAACCCCTGATTCATACGGCTCCATGCTGGAACTGACCTGGAGAGGAGAAAAACCATTGAAACTAAAAGATGGGTCCGAACGTAAGTTTATCCAAGATCATGATACCGTGACCATTCGTGGATTTTGTGAGAAAAGTGGAGTTCGAATAGGCTTTGGAGAAGTATCTTCCAAATTGCTTCCGGTATATCAATCGAAAAAAAAATAAAATAATAGCAACCTTTCTCAAGCCCTTTAAATAGGGCTTTTTTTTTGTTAGTATACGATATCGCCACAAGCAGCGTTTAGTAATCATATAGTTTTTTGGCACGGCTATTGAATTATATGTCACAATCGTAAAACAAACCATTATGAAAAAACTACTACTACTTAGCTGCCTAGTACTGCTGTTTATAGCATGCGGTGGCGTAAAAAAAACTCAGGAAGCCCTTAATGTGGGGAACTACGGGAACGCCATAAATAGTTCTTTAAGCAATCTTGCTGATAATAAAGATAAAAAAGGAAATCAGCCCTACATTTTAATGTTGGAGCAGGCTTATAAGAAAAATACAGAAAGGGAATTACAAGAGATTGCCTTCTTACAAAAAGAAAACAATCCTGCTAATTTGGAAAGAATTTATGATTCCTACACACAGTTGAAAAATATACAGCAAAGGATAAGACCTATCTTGCCGCTATATATCAGAGATGAGAATAGGAATGCCAAATTCAGCTTTAATAATTACGATGAAAGAATAATCAGAGTAAAACAAGAATTGTCCGATTATCTATATAACAATGCCAGTGATTTACTGAGCAATGCCTCCAGTAAGGCAGATTATAGAAAAGCATACGATGATTTTGCATATCTGAATGAACTAAGCCCAGGATATGCCGATTGTAAACTGAAGCAAGAGGAAGCCTATGCCAAAGGTCGGGATTTTGTTAAGGTGCGTATGATCAATGATTCTGATCAAATTATTCCATCGAGATTGGAGGAAGACCTTTTAAATTTCAACACCTATGGAGTAAACAATCTTTGGACAGAATACCACGCTCAGCCTAGAAAGAATATCGACTATGATTATGAAATGCAAGTTGCTTTCAGAAGTATCGTAATATCCCCTGAGCAGGTAAGCGAAAAACAAATCAGTAAAGAAAGACAGATCAAAGACGGATATCGTTATGCGGAAGATGCCAACGGTAATATCCTAAAAGATAGTCTGGGCAATGAGATAAAAATAGACAACTTTAAAACTGTTCGATGCGATTTTCATCAATTCACCCAATTTAAAGCTGCCCAAGTGGTAGGAAACGTGAGTTTTAAAGATTTAAGGACAAAACAAACTATCAACACCTATCCTTTGGCCAGCGAGTTTATCTTTGAGCATATTTATGCTAATTATCAAGGAGACAAAAGAGCCTTGGAAACGGATTTATTAAATCTAATTACAGTGGTTTCCGTACCCTTCCCGTCCAATGAACAAATGGTTTATGATGCTGGGGAAGATGTAAAAGGAAAACTTAAAAATATCCTACAAAACCAAAGATTCAATTGATTTGAATAGAGAACAATATAAAAAATAGCCCTTTTTAAGGGCTATTTTTGTTTTATAGATATTTCTCCAAAGAAATTTCATTGATGGCCCCATGGGAATCGTGGGCTACCACTGTACCATTTTTTATCACCAGTAATTGGGGCGATTGATGCATTACCTGAAATTTTTCCGCCACTCCGTTAGACACCTCTCTATTGGCAAGCAGATCTAGATAATACAGGTCTATCTGATCTTCAGGATAATTGTATGAATTTTTGAACATGTTCATGACCATTCTGCTTATGCCACATGTGGTAGAATGTTTAAAAATCACCTGTACCCTATTGGCAGATTTTGATTCAATCTCATCCAATTGGGATAAAGAATCCAAATTAACCCAAGGTAAATCGGTTTCCACCTTTTTATCATTAGAATTCTTATTCCCAAAAATATTATTTAATAATCCCATTTCGTAATTTTAATGATAAGTCGGAGGTGTTTTCAAAACTTACACCTGACTAATTGTCGTATTTTTTCTAAAGTTTACCGTCATTTTGTCCGCACCTCAAATTTGGTTAGATTATTGACTTTAACTAATTCAAAAGTAAACAATATCATCAAAAGACATAAAAGATATGAACTTAAATAATTTCACTACAAAGTCACAGGAAGCCATACAGCAAGCGCAGCAGCTCGCTCAAGGTTTTGGACACCAACAAATAGAAAATGAGCATATTTTTAAAGCCATTGCTGTTGTTGATGAAAATGTATTGCCTTTTATCCTTAAGAAACTAAATGTTAACATAGGATTGGTCAACCAGATCTTGGATAAAGAATTAGAAAGTTTTCCCAAAGTGTCTGGCGGAGACTTAATGCTTTCCCGGGAAGCTGGCAAAACAATAACAGAAGCGTCTGTTATTGCCAAAAAAATGGAGGACGAATATGTTTCCATTGAGCATTTACTGTTGGCTATTTTTAAATCGAAAAGCAAGATTGCACAAATCTTAAAAGATCAGGGTGGAACAGAAAAACATCTGGTCGCGGCAATTGAAGAATTGCGAAAAGGCGGTAAAGTAACTTCACAAAGTGCTGAAGAAACATATAATGCACTCAATAAATACGCGAAAAACCTCAATGAAATGGCAGATAGTGGGAAATTAGATCCTGTTATTGGTCGCGATGAGGAAATTAGACGTATCCTACAAATTTTATCTAGAAGAACAAAAAACAACCCTATGCTAGTAGGGGAACCAGGGGTAGGTAAAACTGCTATTGCCGAAGGATTGGCTCATAGAATAGTTCAAGGGGATGTTCCCGAAAATTTAAAGGATAAAACGATATACTCTTTAGATATGGGTGCGTTGATTGCCGGGGCCAAATACAAAGGGGAATTTGAGGAACGCTTAAAAGCGGTCATCAAGGAAGTCACTTCCTCCGATGGCAACATCGTATTATTTATTGATGAAATCCATACCCTGGTAGGGGCTGGAGGTGGTCAGGGCGCCATGGATGCAGCCAACATATTGAAACCTGCCTTGGCAAGGGGCGAATTACGCGCCATTGGTGCCACCACGTTGGATGAGTATCAAAAATATTTTGAAAAGGACAAGGCCCTGGAGAGAAGATTTCAAAAAATTATAGTAGACGAACCTGATACCGAAAGCGCAATTTCCATTTTAAGAGGTATCAAGGACAAATATGAAGCCCATCATAAGGTGCGCATTAAGGATGAAGCGGTCATTGCCGCAGTTGAATTGTCCCAACGGTATATCACCAATAGATTTTTACCGGACAAGGCCATTGATCTTATGGATGAGGCGGCCTCCAAACTTCGTATGGAAATAAATTCCAAACCTGAAGATTTGGATGTCATGGATCGAAAAATTATGCAGCTCGAAATTGAAATGGAGGCCATCAAAAGGGAAGCAGATCACGCTAAATTGAAATCTCTCAATATTGATCTGGCAAACCTAAAAGAAGACAGAAACGAGCTGTTTGCCAAATGGGAAAGTGAAAAAGCGGTTGTTGACAATATTCAAAAAACAAAACAGGATATTGAAGACTTTAAATTGGAAGCTGAACGTGCAGAGCGAAATGGGGATTACGGCACGGTTGCCGAGTTACGCTATGGAAAAATAAAAGAGGCCAACGAAAAGCTGGAAACCCTCCAAAAAGAATTGGAAGAACAGCAAATTGCAGGCACATTGATCAAGGAAGAGGTAACCAGTGAGGATATTGCAGAGGTTGTTGCCAAATGGACAGGGATCCCTGTTGCCAAAATGCTTCAAAGTGAACGTGAGAAACTCTTAAAATTGGAAGATGTACTTCACAAAAGAGTCGTAGGACAAGATGAAGCCATACAGGCCGTATCGGATGCCATCAGGAGAAGCAGGGCCGGTTTACAGGATTCCAAAAAACCAATTGGTTCCTTTCTGTTCCTAGGAACTACTGGAGTTGGTAAAACAGAACTCGCAAAAACATTGGCTTCCTACCTCTTTGATGATGAAAATGCCATGACGAGAATTGATATGAGTGAATATCAAGAGCGACATGCCGTGAGTAGATTGGTAGGCGCGCCTCCAGGATATGTTGGATACGATGAAGGCGGTCAGTTGACGGAAGCTGTAAGACGCAGACCGTATTCAGTGGTGTTACTGGATGAGATTGAAAAAGCACATCCAGATACTTTTAATATCCTATTACAGGTATTGGATGAAGGAAGGTTAACCGACAACAAAGGACGTGTGGCAGATTTCAAGAATACCATCATTATCATGACCAGTAATATGGGCAGTCATATTATTCAAGAAAAATTTGAGGATAATAAAGATATCTATAGCGCGACTGAAGCAGCGAGAGTTGAAGTACTGGGACTGTTACGTAAAACAATACGTCCCGAATTCTTAAATAGAATAGATGATATCATTATGTTCACTCCTTTAAATATGGAGAATATTACCGAAATAGTAGGTCTGCAAATAGACGGTCTCAAGAAAATGTTAGCCAAGCAGAACATTACAATTGATGCTACCGAAGAGGCCATTTCATTTCTAGCTAACCGGGGATACGATCCTCAGTACGGAGCTAGACCTATAAAGAGGACCATACAAAAAGAAGTCCTTAATAAGCTATCCAAAGAGCTACTTAGTGGTAGTATAAAAGCCGATAGTATTATTCTTATTGATGCTTTTGATGATGAACTGGTATTTAGAAACCAAAATGAATTGGTAAAATAAAAGGTGTTATTTTTAAAAATGAGGGCATTCACTAGTGGATGCCCTCATTTTATTAAAAAACAAATACCATACAGTATATATATTTTTTATCTTCGTATAAAATTGCCTGAGAATGTCGACCAAAGCTGAAAGAACCACCGCCTACATCATTGAAACAGTTGCCCCAATTTTTAACAAATATGGGTATGTAGGTACCAGTATGAGCCACCTAACAGATGCAACTGGACTAACCAAGGGTGCGCTTTATGGTAATTTCGAAAACAAAGAAGCATTGGCCCTTTCTGCGTTTGAATACAACAGCAAAAGATTATTGGAAGCAATTGATGAAGCACTAAATAGTGAGGGCGATTCTCTTCAAAAACTATTTAAACTAACCGACCTGTATCGCCATTATAGCGAATTTACGTATGACTTAGGAGGATGTCCCGTTTTAAACGTAGGAGTAGATGCTCAGGAAAACAATCATTTACTAGCAGCGGCAGTAAAAGAAACCGTAAAAACCATTGAAGGAAAAATAGCTTTGGTGATAGAAAAAGGGGTCAAGGACAATGAGATCAGTATTCCGGTAACGCCTCTACAATTTGCCAAGCAATTATATACCATGATCCAAGGTGCTGTGGCCATGGCCACAATTACGAGGGACAAAAAGTACCTATTGAATACCATTGCCTACTTGGACCAATTGATCAGTAAGGAAATTAAAAAATAAACTTAGTTTCCAATAACCCTAAAAATCCAGGTTTCATCGGTATACCTTCCGTAAAACTTACTATCTCTGGCCTTTTCAGCCGCTTCCAGACTATTATAACTCTCAAGATAAACATAGTTGAATTTATTGAAGGATCTGTAAAATGATTTTGGTTCCAAGCCTTTTTTGCGCAATGACTCCATAAAATTATCCAAGTATTTTTTGGTGCCGAATACATTGGCTATCAAATAATATCCGGGCTGTAATCCTTCCAGATTTTCAACCTCCTCATATTTACCTTTTGTCACACTCTCAGGCTTAGAAGGTTGCTCCGTTTTTAAGGCAACCTCGTTTTTGATCTCCGCTGTTTTTATTTTTGTCATTTTTTCTTGAGGGATGGCAGCTTGTTTTTTACTTTCTATGACTTTTTCTTTATTTTTCATCATTTCCTTTCCTTCCCTCGTCTCTTCATTTTCATTATTTAAGCCCTTCGTAATTTCAATTTCCTGTGGTAAAATTTCAGTCTCTTTCTTATTCCCAAATCTGATGGCCGTAACCAATTCAAATGTTGCGTCCTTATCCTTGACGCCTTGGTCCAATCCAAATTCCATTAAAATTCCAATTGAAAGGGATTTTAGAAATATTCCTCCCACCCCCGCAGAAACTCCATAAAAACTATTGTACCCTCCTTGTGCCCAAAACCTTTGGCTTGTCAGCAAGGCGTTGAACCCTAATTGGGTCTCCATTTCGGGAATACTTTTGAGGTAGAGCATAGGACGTAAAGAAGTCCCCCCTGTTCCACCAAAAAGTGGTACTGGAAAATCATATGCCATAGCTCCAAGGAATACTTTTTTTGTATTCTCGTTGGCGTTGTTATTGGAGCTGATTTGAACAATATTTTCCGATGTAAAGGAGAGGCTAAAGGCATCTAACATTAATCTAATCCCCGGTGCAAACTGCATTATAAATTCGTTGGAATCCGCATTTAAAATATTTATTCCTCCCGATGATGCAAATCTATCATCTGCTATTTCCCTCTGGTAGCCCAGCACATTAATACCTAATGCCAGTTTTGCATTTTCACTTATTTCAAATGCATAAGCATAATTCAAAATTCCCCCTGTCTGCAAATAAACCCCAGTATTGTGCTGAAGAAATCCGCCTCCTATTACAGAATTTTCGTTTAGGCTGGTCGTATAATTTATAAATGTGGTTGTAGGATCCGCATCCACAGTTTGCCATTGCCACCTGGTCCACAGAGCTATCGATTGTGGCCTATTTTGATCCAATGCAAAAGTGGGATTCAATAAACTAGCATTAAACGTCGTTAGGTTATGTTGTCTGAAATCGCCGGGCAATTCTACCTCCTGGGCATTAACCCCAAGGACAACAATAAAGTATAAAAGAATTAAACGAAGTTTTCCCATAATCAAAAAAACAAGATTCTAAGTGTCAGGCATACTAAATTACACTAAATTTAGTTAGATTTAAGACAATAGTAAATAATACGCATGATCGATATGAAAATAGAAAAGCTTTTAGTTTTAGTGCTTTGTTTTGCCTTCTTAACAAGTTGCAAGGAGGAAAAGGTTTTAGAACAACCCATGGAATCCGTGGTCACCACCTTTTATTTAATCAGGCATGCGGAAAAAGATAGAAGCAATCCAGAGAATACGGATCCGGAACTAAACCAAGATGGATTGGGAAGGGCCATACGTTGGGCTGAAGTATTTGATTTGGTTCCCTTGGATGCGGTGTATTCAACGGATTACGAAAGGACCACTATGACTGCAGCACCAACAACTGTAAAAAAAGAACTTACCTTACAGTACTATGATCCAAAAGATATTGATATGGCTCAGTTCATGTCTGAAAACTTGGGAAACAATGTTTTAATTGTTGGCCACAGTAATACTACTCCAGAATTTGTAAACAAGCTGATTGGAACACAAAAATATGACGATATTGATGATTATGACAATAGCAACTTATTCATTGTCCAGATTGTAAATGGAAAAGCCACTGATATAAGACTTAAGATTAATTGATCCTATCTCACCACGGAGATGTTCTTCAATACAATCTT
This sequence comes from Sediminicola sp. YIK13, assembly GCF_001430825.1. GTDB lineage: Bacteria > Bacteroidota > Bacteroidia > Flavobacteriales > Flavobacteriaceae > Sediminicola. The sequence goes on from NZ_CP010535.1 coordinate 1,188,307, forward strand.
TGATAAAAGTTCCAAATCTCCCGACTCGTATTTTGTGTCAATATTATTTATTGTAGTTCCATCATCTTTTGGTTGGTAGTTTTCGTAATCCACAAACCGTATACCTTCTATATATCGTTCATTATAGGCCACCCTAAAGCGAACTCCGCCTTCATTGACATGAAAATCATACGCCAAATAATCGGGCTTAAAGGTTTCTTTATTGATCCAGTACAAGTAGGTGTCCTCAAAATCCTCTCCTCCTCCATTTTGATCAAATGTTACTTTTATTTTATAATAGTCTATTCCTTTTAAGGTTACCTCATCCAATAATGATTTATTTACAGCAGGATCATTTAATCCATAAGGTAGTTTTACAAAATAATGCACAGAGTTTACGGCATTGTCATATTTTTTGGCAACAGTATCATGGAGTACTTCTAAGGTGCCATCTATATACCGCTCAAATTTTGCCTTTGACTTTACATCCTCTATCTTTTTTCCTTCCAGATCAAAAACCCGCTTTAAGACCCCGTTATTACCAACCCCCTCAGAGATATAATGTTTGTCCCTGAAATCAAAGGATATTTTGCTCTTGGCAAATAACTCTCCTCCGCTTACTACTATAGCTTTGTCTACAATTTGTTGTGCTGTTAGACTTTCCTTTTTCTTCTCTTTACAGGACAATAGAGAGCAAAATACCAATAGAACATATAATTTTTTCATAGCTGTAAATTTAAGGAAAATTGTCAGATTCAATTTTCATGTCAAAGGTTCACAAAATAATTCTAAATGCTATAAATGGTTTATTCTTTTATTGTTGTTACTTTTGTAGGTGATATGCAGAAAAACATCAATATAAAGAATAAGAAGGCCAAATTTGAATATGAAATTTTGGATACTTATGTTGCGGGTATTGTCCTTTCAGGTACCGAGATAAAATCTATCCGTCTTGGTAGGGCCTCCATATCCGAAAGTTTCTGTGAATTTAACGATCTTTCAGAATTATTTGTAATCAATATGCAGGTGGATGAATATTCCCATGGCAGTCATTACAACCATAAACCTAAGGCAGAACGGAAACTTTTACTACAGAGAAGGGAGCTTAAAAAGCTGGAAAAAGAGGTCAATACCTCTGGACTAACTATTGTACCCTTGAATCTTTTTGTCAATGACAACGGATTGGCTAAAGTGAAGATAGCCCTGGCCAAGGGGAAAAAATTATACGACAAAAGGGAATCTATTAAAGAAAGGGATACCAAGAGAAATTTGGACAGGATCAAAAAAAGTTTCAACAACTAGAATTTATAATTATTACCAGTCCAATTTTCTTAATTTTTATCTTCTAATAAAGGTACGAACCTAAACGACCCATATTCCATTTTTTCAAATTCCAATTCCGATTTTCTAATATATAGGGTCATTATCTGATCGTTATTGCCCACTGGGATGACCAATCTGCCTCCTATTTTCAATTGCGCCATCAATGGTTTGGGAACATATGGAGCCCCTGCTGTAACCACGATGCCATCAAACGGTGCTTCTTCTGGCAAGCCCTTATACCCGTCGCCAAATATCATCTTCTTAGGTCGGTAACCCATTTTCTTGAAAAAGATGTTCGTTTTTTTAAAAAGTTCCAATTGCCGCTCTATGGTATAGACTCTAGTTTTTAAATGTAACAAGGTGGCCGTTTGGTAGCCGCTCCCCGTACCTATTTCCAAAATTTTGTAATTTGGTTCTGTTTCTAGCAGCGCTGTTTGAAAGGCAACGGTATACGGCTGGGATATGGTTTGTTCCGCCCCTATTGGAAAAGCTTTGTCCTGATAGGCATGGGCTTCAAAACTACTATCTAAAAATAAATGTCGGGGTATGGTACGTATGGCCTCCAATACTTTATGGTCCACAATGCCTTTATCAGCTAAAATTTCGGCCAATTTATTACGCATTCCACGATGCTTCAGGGTGTCTTTCAAAAGTTTGGTTTTTGGATTACAAAGTTAAAAAAAAGGACGCTATTCGCATTGAAGGATTTAAAAAGTTATCCAATTGATTTAAAGATCAAACAGAAATTATTTATTTCAGAAATACGATTCAACCATTTGACCAAATACACCTCATTTCTTATAATTTGAGTTGCGAATTCCTTAAAACTACGCATCAATTTTCATGGAAGAATCGTTTCATATCCTTATTTTTGACAAAAACGAAATTTATGCTCAAGGTTGGAGTCCTGGGAGCAGGACATTTAGGTAAAATTCATTTGCGCCTTTTGAATGAATCCCAGAAATATAATCTGGTTGGCTTTTATGATCCGGATGCCATCAATGGGGAAAAGGTGGCCAACGAATTTGGATACACCTATTTTGACAATATCAATAAACTAATTGACGCAGTGGATGTGGTAGACATAGTCACTCCTACCCTTTCCCATTTTGATTGTGCAAAAAAAGCCATGAAAAAGGGAAGGCATGTATTTATAGAAAAGCCCATTACCAATACCTACGAGGAAGCAGAAGAATTATTGGCATTGGAAAAAAAGCATGGTATAAAAGGACAGGTGGGACATGTAGAACGCTTTAATCCTGCGTTTTCGGCGGTAAAGGATAAGATACAAAACCCAATGTTTATAGAAACCCATAGACTCGCAGAATTCAACCCGAGGGGAACCGATGTTCCTGTGGTGCTAGATCTTATGATCCATGATATAGATGCCATCCTCAGCGTTGTAAATTCCGAGGTAAAGCAAATTAATGCCAGTGGGGTTTCAGTGATAAGCAACTCTCCTGATATTGCCAATGCCAGGATAGAATTTGAAAATGGGTGCGTGGCCAATCTAACCGCCAGTAGAATCTCACTAAAAAATATGCGTAAATCGAGATTCTTTCAGCGAGACGCCTACATATCTGTAGACTTTCTCGAGAAAAAAGTAGAGGTGGTAAAAATGAAGGATGCTCCGGAAACCCCAGGAGATTTTGATATGGTGCTGCAGAATGCAGAAGGTGAAAAGAAACAGATTTATTTTGAAAATCCAACCATATCGGCTAACAATGCCATTTTAGATGAGTTGGAAACCTTTGCAGATGCCATTAACAACAATACAACTCCCATAGTCTCTCTATACCAAGGAACACAAGCATTAAAGGTAGCCCTACAAGTAATAGCTTCTTTTGAAAAGAAATAATATATGAATTAGGTTAGGCTTAAAAGATTGGATTGACCAACTTAAAACACCAACCACACATCTAATAATGATTGAAAAATAGTAAAATCAAAGCATGAAAAATATTGCAGTTATAGGTGCTGGCACCATGGGTAATGGTATAGCACACGTTTTTGCCCAAAATGGTTATAAGGTAAACCTAATAGATATTTCACAAGCGTCATTAGACAAGGGAATGGCGGTTATTGAAAAAAATCTGGACAGAATGGTTTCAAAAGAGACCATTACGGATGGAGAAAAATTAAATACCCTTAAAAACATTACCACCTATACAGCTCTTAAGGAAGGAGTGAAAAATATGGATTTGGTAGTGGAAGCTGCTACCGAAAATGTGGAGATCAAATTAAATATCTTCAGGGAGTTGGACGGAATCTGCAACCCTGAAACTGTTTTGGCCACCAATACCTCCTCTATTTCCATAACGCAGATAGGAGCTGTTACCAAAAGAGCAGATAAGGTTATTGGAATGCATTTTATGAACCCCGTTCCCATCATGAAATTGGTTGAAATTATTCGAGGCTACAATACCTCTGACGAAGTGACCAGGAACATCATGGAATTATCTAAAAAATTAGGTAAAACACCAACTGAGGTCAACGATTATCCAGGATTTGTGGCAAATAGGATCTTGATGCCAATGATCAACGAGGCTATCGAAACCCTTTACAACGGTGTTGCAGGGGTTTCTGAAATAGATACGGTGATGAAATTGGGAATGGCGCATCCAATGGGTCCTTTGCAATTGGCAGATTTTATAGGTCTGGATGTATGTCTTTCTATTCTTAATGTCATGTATGACGGCTTTAAAAACCCTAAATATGCACCATGCCCCCTGTTGGTGAACATGGTCATGGCAAAAAAATTAGGAATCAAATCCGGAGAAGGCTTTTATGATTACTCGGAATCCAAAAAAGCGGAAAAAGTTTCCGCACAATTCATTTAGATTAAAAGATGGCCATTATCAAGGCTTTTAAGGCTATTAGACCAGCGAAGGATAAAGCTCCCTTTTTAGCTTCCCGTTCCTATGAGGACTATACCGTTAAAGAACTAAATGCCATCCTGACTTATAATCCATTTTCGTTTTTACATATTATAAATCCAGGTTTTAAATTTGATAAAAAGGTATCTGGAGGGGAACGTTTAAGACTTATCAGGAATAGGTACCTGGAGTTTTTAGAGGATGAAATCCTTATACGGGATACGCAACCATCCTTTTATCTTTATAAAATAGAAAAGGAAGATTTTAGTTGTTGCGGTCTGTTCTGTGGTACCAGTGTTGAAGACTATAAGAATAATGTGATCAAAAAACACGAGGATACCATTAAGCATAGAGTAAACCTTTTTGCAGTATACTTGAAGAATGTAAGCTTTAATGCGGAACCGGTATTAATGACCTATCCCGACAATGCTACCATTGGAGAACTTATTGGCGAGGTAAAAAACAGGGAACCCGAATATCGATTTTCAACGACCGATAAAGCTACCCATACACTTTGGACTATTACCAAGGAAGAAGATATTTTAAAATTACAGGATGAATTCAGTAAGATAGACTCTCTTTATATTGCAGATGGTCACCATAGAAGTGCTTCCTCTATGATTTTTGCCAATAAGAGCAAAAAAGGCAATCCGGGACACACCGGTATGGAACCCTACAACTATTTCATGAGCTACCTGATCCCAGAGTCAGAGATCAAGATATTTGAGTTTAATAGATTGGTAAAGGACCTAAATGGTTTGACGAAGGAGGAATTCTTAATTGAATTGGATACTTATTTCAAAATAGAAAAGAAAGGGAATGCCCTATACAAACCAATGGAAAAGCATCAGTTTAGTATGTATTTGGATGGTGATTTTTATGCGTTGCAATTGAGAAAGCAAATTTTCAAGTTCACTGATGCCCTGAGCAGATTGGACACACAAATACTATATAAAACTATCTTAGAACCAATTTTGGGCATATCAGATCTAAGAAAAGATAAAAGAATCAAATATGGTTTTGGCAAGAACAATATCTTCAATATGAAAGATGAAATAGATAAGGGTCATTTTATGGTTGGTTTTGGAATGGTTCCAGTCTCTATTGATGAACTCAAGGATATTGCTGATGCTGGATTGGTAATGCCTCCAAAAAGCACATATATTGAACCTAAAATAAGAAGTGGGCTAACCATCTATGAACTATAGATCTTAGTATCAAAAACTTCTAAAACGAGTTTAAATAAATTTCGAAAATGACCATTAAAGATAATTTACAAGAAATACTTACCTCCATCCCAAAATCTGTAACTTTAGTTGCCGTATCAAAAACTAAGCCTGAGAAAGATATTCAAGAAGCGTATGATGCGGGCCAAAGGGTATTTGGCGAAAACAAGATACAGGAAATGACCCGAAAATGGGAGAATCTGCCCAAGGATATCCAATGGCATATGATTGGGCATGTACAGACCAATAAAGTAAAGTACATGGCAGAATATGTTTCCTTGGTTCATGGAGTGGATAGCTTGAAACTTCTAAAGGAAATTAACAAACAGGCAAAAAAGCACAATCGTATTGTAGATTGTCTGTTGCAAATCCATATTGCTGAGGAGGACACCAAATTTGGATTGGACGAAACAGAACTAAAGGATTTGTTGAATTCAGACACCTTTGGGAAATTACAGAATATAAAGGTTGTGGGGTTAATGGGCATGGCCACCTTTACAGATGATAAAAATCAGATCCGTAGAGAATTCAAACACCTTAAAACACAATTTGATAAATTAAAGGCAACGTTACCAAAGATTGACACCTTGTCCATGGGAATGAGTGGCGACTACCTAATAGCCATTGAAGAAGGTAGTACTATGATCCGAATAGGAAGTAGTATTTTTGGGGAAAGAAACTACAATTAATGTTGTAAAGAAACAGTGACCCGCAAGGGCAGAGAAGAATGTACGTAATACTCGATATAGAAACAACCGGCGGCAAATACAATGAGGAGGGAATCACAGAGATTGCCATTCACAGATTTGACGGACACGAAGTTGTGGACCAGTTCATAAGTCTTATCAACCCTGAAAAGGAAATACAGCCGTTCGTAGTAAACCTGACCGGCATTAACAATAAGATGTTGCGAACAGCGCCCAAATTTTATGAGGTTGCAAAACGAATTGTTGAAATAACCTCAGACGCGGTAATCGTAGCACACAACGCCCAATTCGATTATAGAATCCTTAGAACCGAATTCCGTAGGTTGGGTTTTAATTTCGAACGTAAAACCTTATGTACGGTTGATCTTTCAAAAAAATTAATTCCCGATCAGGAATCGTACAGCTTGGGGAAATTGGTACGTTCCTTGGGCATCCCTGTCAGTGATAGGCACAGGGCCAATGGCGATGCTTTGGCTACCTTAAAACTATTTAAATTGTTATTGTCAAAGGACAACGACAAGTCCATTGTAAAGGAAATTACCAAAGCAGCTACATTGGGGGAGCTCTCCCCCACCCAATTGGATATTGTAGAACAACTCCCATCTATCAGGGGGGTTTATTATATGCACAACAAGGATGGGGAAATTATTTACTTGGGTAATTCAGGAAATATAAAAAAGCGGGTAAATCAGCACTTTACCAATGATGGATCCAAGGCCAGAAAAATACAAAAAGAGACGAAAACAGTAACCTTTGAGCGCACTGGAAGTGAATTGGTGGCTCTTTTAAAGGAAAATGAAGAGCTGCAAAGAAACAATCCAAAATACAATACCTATTCCAAGCGAAAGCTTTTTTCTTATGGTATCTATAAGCGCACAAACCCTGATGGTTATTTCTCCCTTAGTACTGAAAGGATCAATAAAAGCTCAGACCTTGTGGCAACCTTTAACAGCATCCATGCTGCCCAAAATTTCCTTTACAAAATTACGGAAGAATTTCAGTTGTGTGATAAATTAAATGGAATTTCCCAGGCTAAGACAAATTGTTCCAAACATACCTCAGGTATATGCTTAGGGGCATGCATCCAAAAAGAGAAAACAGCACCATATAATGAAAGGGTCAACCTGGCACTGGAAACTTATTCCATCTCAAAGAAGAATATGATTCTAATTGATAAAGGTCGGGAATTGGGTGAAAAAAGCGGAATTCTGATTAAAAATGGTGTTTTTGTGGGGCTTGGATTTTTTGATTTGAATTATCAGATCAATAAAATTAAAATTTTGGAAACCATCATTACCCCTATGGAAGATAACGCCAATACCACCTTTCTAATTGAATCACATCTTAGAAAAGGAAAGATTGCTAAAATTGTTACCTTGTAGGCTGAACCATTAATTAGTGCACTTTTATTATTTTTACTAAAAAGCAATCTTTTGAGCCACCAACCCAACCTGTCCACTAACTGGAAAAAAAAGATACATGAGGTAATTTACGGGACCCATACCCCTGCAGGGAAGCTTTTCGATATTATCTTGTTAATTGTTATCGTCTACAGTATTATCATTGTGATGTTGGAAAGTGTTCCTTGGATAGATAAAAACTACCATACCTTTCTAAATATATCAGAATGGATCGTCACAGTACTTTTTACCTTGGAATATATCTTAAGGATCATTAGCATACGGAAACCAAGAACATATGTTTTTAGTTTCTTTGGTATCGTTGACCTTTTGTCCACACTCCCAAAATACCTGTCACTATTATTTGTAGGTTCCCAATACTTAACGGCATTTAGGGCCTTACGACTTTTAAGGGTTTTTAGAATCCTTAAACTAGCCCGTTTTGTTGGAGCTTCCAATAATCTAGCTAGGGCATTGAGCGCCAGTAAAACAAAAGTATTGGTCTTTGTATTTTTTATCATCGTCATTTCTGTATTATTGGGCACGGTCATGTACATAGTAGAAGGCCCTGAAAATGGATTCAATAGCATTCCACATAGTGTTTATTGGACCATCGTGACATTGACAACGGTGGGCTATGGCGATATTTCTCCACAAACCGCTTTAGGCCAGTTTCTTGCAAGTCTTATCATGATCATTGGATATGGAATTATTGCGGTCCCCACAGGTATCGTATCAGCTGAATACACCAGTGAGATGAACAGGAGAAATGCAGGTACGGACAATGGACGGGCTTGCAGAACCTGTGGTACGGAAGTGCTAAGAAAAGATGCTGACTTCTGTAGAATATGTGGCTCCAATTTAAATGAGGATTAATGGCTGACAAATGGCTAATATCAATTGTTGGTCCAACGGGCATAGGTAAAACATCTTTGGCTATCAAACTGGCCCAGTACTTTGAAACAGAGATCATATCGGCCGATTCTAGGCAGTTTTTTAAGGAAATGACCATTGGCACAGCAGTTCCCTCAAAAGAAGAGCTAGGGGCGATAAAACATCATTTTATCCAAAACATCAGCATCTTTGATGAATATTCTGTTGGAGATTTTGAAAGGGATGCCATTGCTTTACTACATGGGCTATTCAAAAAAAAGAACATCGTGATCATGGTTGGAGGCAGCGGACTCTATATTGATGTTGTAACAAAAGGACTGGACAAGTTTCCAGAAGTTGACCCTAATATCAGGACAGAACTAAACAAGCTTTTGGAAGAACAGGGTATTACCGTATTGCAAGAACAATTGTCCAACCTGGATCCGGTCTACTTCAACAAAGTGGATACAGAAAATCCCCATCGATTAATAAGGGCCCTTGAAATATGCCTGGGAACTGGAAAACCTTTTTCAGCTTTTTTAAAGCAGAAAAAAGTAAAAAGGGATTTTAAGACCATTAGTATTGGCATAGATGCGGAACGTCATGTTATTTATGAACGCATCAACCAACGCGTAGATTTAATGGTAGAAGCGGGTTTGGTAGATGAAGTTAGGACCCTTGAACCACATAAATCATTTAATGCCCTTCAAACTGTTGGTTATAGGGAACTTTTCAAATATTTTGAAGGAGATTGGACTTTGGATTTCGCCATTTTAGAAATCAAAAAGAATACCAGAAGATTTGCGAAAAGACAATTGACATGGTTCAAGAAAAATGAAAATACAATTTGGGTAGACTATCAGGAGGACTTACCTTCCGTAGTAGGCAAAATTAAGCAAAAGTTTAAAATATAATTTGTGGATAAAACTTCCAAATATGTTCTTTTTGTAATGGGCGTTTCTGGTTCAGGGAAATCCACTATAGGAAAACTATTGGCCACAGCATTAGACTACCCTTTTTTTGATGGAGACAATTTTCATCCAGATTACAATATTAAAAAGATGGCTTCGGGCAAACCTTTAAACGACAAAGATCGTTATGAATGGCTACTGACATTAAATGAATTGGCAAAAAATCATGTGGCAAAAGGTGCTGTTATTGCTTGTTCTGCCTTAAAGGAAAGCTATAGAGACCTCTTACAAAAAAATATTGATACCAAGGTTCATTACATTTATTTAAAGGGCTCTTTTGAAGAAGTCCTTGAAAGGTTACAAGAAAGAAAGGGACACTATATGCCACAGGAATTGCTACAATCCCAATTTGAAGCGCTTTCACCACCCAAAAATGCTATTGTAGTTGATATTAAAGAGCAACCACAAAAAATAGTAGATACAATTTTGATCGCCTTAGAAAAATAGAAATAATACCAGCTTACAAATAGTTCAATTCACTTAAAATGATGGAATCCCAATTGATATTAGCAGTCATACTCGGTATTGCCGTACTCTTATTTTTAATTTTAAAATTAAAGATCAATGCCTTTATTGCCCTATTGATTGGTAGTATTATCGTAGGCATTTCTGCTGGTCTCGATGCTGAACAGATCATGAGAACTGTTCAGGAGGGAATGGGAAACACCCTAGGGTTTGTCGCCACAGTTGTTGGCCTTGGGGCCATGTTTGGTGCTATATTGGAATATTCCGGTGGTGCTAAGACCATTGCCAACTTTATGATTTCAAAATTTGGTGTGCAAAGAGCACCATTGGCCATGGTCATCTCAGGCTTTCTAATAGCCATCCCCGTATTTTTTGATGTGGCCTTCATCATATTGGTGCCCATGATTTATGCATTACAAAGAAAAACAGGGAAGTCATTGTTATTATATGCCATTCCATTACTTGCAGGTTTGGCCATTACCCACGCCTTTATACCTCCCACCCCGGGACCAATTGCCGTGGCTAATATCATTGGGGCTGAATTGGGATGGGTAATTTTAATCGGATTTATTGTTGGTATCCCAACAGCTCTTGCCAGTGGTCTCCTATTTGGAAAGTATATTGCAAAAAGAGTACATGTAGAGGCTCCAAAAGAAATTGAAAAGGGGGAAGAAACAGATCTCCCCCACATAGGTATAACCTTATGGATCATAAGTGTCCCCATATTTTTGATCTTGTTAAATACGGTTTCGAACAGTGATTTAATGGCGCTTGAGAACAAATCGATCCTAAATGGCATCTCCTTAGTGGGCCATCCATTTACTGCCCTTATTATTGCCAATATACTCGCGTGGTACTTTTTCGGGATTAAAAGGGGTTTTAGCAGGGAAAAATTATTTAAGATCACCTCCAAATCTCTGGAACCTGCGGGCACAATAATCCTTTTGACTGGGGCCGGAGGTGTCTTCAAACAAGTCCTCACCAATACTGGGGCCGGAGAATTACTGGCTACCTCTTTAAGTAATGCAGGTATTCCATTGCTGGCTTTTGCTTTTATAAGTGCGGCCATAGTAAGGATTATTCAAGGATCCTCTACCGTGGCAATGATCACAGCAGCTGGCTTAGTAGCCCCTTTAATGGCAAATACTACATTAAGTGGTCCCCAACTGGGCTGTATGGTCATCGCTATAGCTTCTGGCGCCAGTATCTTCTCCCACGTTAACGATAGTGGGTTTTGGCTGGTAGGTCAATATTTGGGAATTACCGAAAAAGAAACATTTAAATCTTGGACCGTTATGACTACCATCCTCGCTTTTACAGGATTTATTAGTGTTACCATAATCAGCCTTTTTCTATAAAAGAAAAAACCGTTCAGGGTCCTGAACGGTTTTTTAATATTGATATGAATTCGTATCTATTCTTCAGTCTTTACAACCAACCTGAAACCTTCTCCATGAATGTTTAAGATCTCAACATTCTCATCCTTCTTAAGGTATTTTCTAAGTTTTGCAATATACACGTCCATACTTCTGGATGTAAAATAGTTGTCATCCCTCCATATTTTAGTCAGAGCCAATTCCCTTGGCATTAGGTCGTTTTCATGTAAGGCCAACAAACGCAGTAATTCGTTTTCCTTTGGAGAAAGTTTTATAGCCTCATCGTCTTTATATTTTAAAAATCTAAGCTTAGAATTCAATTGGAACCCTCCAATGGTGAATTCGAATTTTTTACTATCTGCAAGTCCATTTGAAGCTTTTCTTTGCAAAATAGCCTTAAGTTTCATCAGCAATACTTCCGAATCGAATGGTTTGTTAAGATAATCATCGGCACCTGCCTTATATCCTTTAAGAACATCCTCTTTCATGGTTTTTGCGGTAAGGAAAACAATGGGCACATGCTCGTTCTTTTCCCTAATCTCCTTGGCTAAGGTAAAACCATCTTTGTAAGGCATCATGACATCCAAAATGCAAACGTCAAAATTATCTTTTTTAAATTTTTCGAAACCTTCCATTCCATTTTTTGCCAAGACAACATCAAAGTCGTTCATGGTCAAATAATCTTTAAGGACAATCCCAAAATTGGGATCATCTTCAACCAAAAGTATTTTCTTATTCGCTGTTTCCATATCCATATTTTAAATTAAAGGTAGTTTTATATAGAAAGTACTTCCTTTACCTCTTTCACTTTCTGCATAGACCTCACCTTGGTGATCTTCAATTATTCTTTTTACATAGGCTAACCCAAGGCCGTGACCCTTTACGTTGTGTATATCACCCGTATGTTCCCTATAAAATTTTTCAAATACCTTTTTCAGAACCGCTTTGCTCATTCCTGATCCCTGATCCTGTATTTTTATCACTATATAATTTTTCGCCAATTCCGTAAACACATCAATTTTTGGTGCGTCTGGCGAATATTTAATGGCATTGTCCAGAATATTGACAATAACATTGGTAAAGTGCATATCATTTGCCAAAACATCGGACCTTTCAGCGTCCAAATGTGTTTTTATATAACCGCCCCTATCACCGACAATTAACTCCACATGGGCAATGGCATCATCAATGATTTCATGGGCATCTATTCTGTCCTTACTAATATCCAGTTGATTTTTTTCGAGTTTTGAAATTCTCAACACGTTCTCTACCTGGGCATGCATCCTTTTGTTCTCGTCCCTTATCATCTGAAGGTAGCGCAATACTTTATCCTTATCATCTATGATCTTTGGATTTTTAATAGCCTCAACCGCTAAATTGATGGTAGCGATAGGCGTTTTAAATTCATGAGTCATATTATTGATAAAATCTGACTTGATCTCAGAGATTTGTTTTTGTTTAATCAATTGATATATGGCACTTGAATAGGCCACTACTATTACCAGTGTAAACACCAAGGATAATATTGCCATTCCAAGAATTGAACTGATCAAGAACTTTTTCTTTTTAGGAAAAGATATCAAAAGGGAAAAATCTGTTGCCCCTTCACTATCTCCAAATATGGGGGCTTCATACAATGTACTCCCTACAAATTTAAATTTCCTAGACCTTATTTTGGTTGGAAGTCCTTTACTATATACCCCGTATTCATAGTCTATGTCTATTCCTCGGTTATGTAGCTCCCTATCCAAAATCAATTCTATTTCCTGTTTGGAAACCCGCTTGTGTATAGGGACTGTTTTGGCATATTCCCTAAAAACATCATCAAATTGAGCCTTTTCAATAGAGGAAAGGCCTCCAATCTTTTCCAAGGTTTGAACCGGACTTAATTTAAATCCCTTCCCGTCCAAACCATAGTCTTCCCGAAAAATTGTTTTTGTACGTTTGCTCGTAAAATTTTTCAGGGTCGTACTATCTGAACTTATGTCATTGTCAAAGAACGTGGATGCAATGTTGTAATCCTCTTCTAAAATTCCATGGGAATAAAAGAGTACTTCATTGGAATTGACATCTCTATCTACAAAAAAGAAATTCCTAAAATGTGAATCCTTGGGTTTGCCAAGACTGTCTTTAAGGTTCACGTACCTATCCGAGTAGTCCTTTATCTCCCTGTCCTCTATCTTCTCCGTCGCCTTGGTTAAAACCTCAGAAACCGCATTTGAAAACTGCTCCTCTTTATCATCTACTGACTTTTTTATCCAATATCCTTGGACAAAAATAATGCCCACAAGGGACAGACTCATCAGGATAACAAGGAGTACGAATAACTTCTTGTTCATTAGCGTAAAATTAGAAATTTAACATTTAGTGGATTGTACGTTTAACCTAACCTTAACAAAAATGTTAAAATTTATTCCGTAGGCCCTATTTCTTAAGGAATATTTGGTGAAGTTCCTGTACTTTTCTCTTGGTTTCCTCCAAGTTGATGTTTTCAATGACATAAGTGGCAAGTGCCTTCTTATCTGCTTCATCCCATTGGTTATCCATTCTGGACAGGACGTGATGTTCATCTACATTATCCCTTGCCATGACCCGTGCCAGTCTGGTTTCTTTAGGGGCGGCAACCAAGACAGTAGCGTCATACTTATCTTGCATCCCGTTTTCAAATATAATGGCAGCTTCCTGAATGACATATGGGTAATCCTGTTTCCTGACCCAGGCTTCGAAATGTTCTCTAACAGCGGGATGTACTATGGCGTTTAATTGGTTGAGGGCCTCCTTATCGGAGAATACCTTTTTTGCAATAAATTCCCTGTTCAAATTGCCTTCTAGGTAAGCCTCATTGCCAAAAAGTTCAAAAATGGATTTCTTGATTTTTTTGGAATTACCCATGAGCAGTTTTGCCTCGGCATCTGAATTATACACAGGGACGCCCAATGCGGCAAACATTTTTGCTACAGTAGATTTACCACTACCGATCCCCCCTGTCAATCCAATTAATCTCATTCTATTTTTAAGATATATTCTACTTCCTTTTCCAAAAGTTTAATGTCGAAAAGCCCTTCTGGCTTATTGGCCAACTTCAGGGTAATCGTAGATGATTTTGTATCCTTTACGGTATTAAAGTCGGCCACCACTATAAAGTCAGAGGCCTTTACCTTTTTAAGTCTTTCTATTTTACCCTTACACAGTACAGAAACTTTATTGGGAAATGTTTTAATCTGCATATCCGGTTCTAGATTTATCACTTCTACTGGCACATCAACAATTTTTTCCGAAAATCTTGCTACTTTCCCGGTTATACTAACTTCATTGGCAGAATACTTGGTGTTCAACAATTTAACTGATTTAATAAGTGATAATTTTTCAGAAAAATCATTGCTGACGTCCTTTAAGGTTGCAGTTTTTGTATGCACATTCCTAATGGTATCAATTTCATTTTTAGGTCCTGAAAGTGTTACTTCGGTAGGTTCCATTTTTAAAGTACCATCCAACATATAATTCTGTGCGTAGTCTATTTTTAACCTTGAAACTACAGGCACCGACTTTGTATACAGACGATAAAGAGCAAAATATAAGGTATCCCTGTTGTCCACATTGACCAAGGAAATAGATGATGGCAACTGGGACTCAATTTGTTTTACACATGTTTCCTGTGGCAAATAATATTTGGATCCCTTTTTCTTGATGTAGGACAGATCCAATTGCACAACCCTAGGGCTGAAGTTGTATCGCAAAAATTGGAATCCGCTGCAATTCAGTTTTACTTCCAGCTTATCTTTGGAAGATCCTTTAAAGAGTAGACTATCGGGAACATTTATGTATTCCAAATCAAAAGATGTTGTACTGGTATACCGTTCTGTTAAGTTACTAACAAACCAGGCCAATCCGGAGCACAATAAGAAGAGTGAAAAAATTTTCACCTTTCGTTTTTGTAGTCCATTGTTAGTTTTTTTCATCACCCTTTAGTCTGTTTTAAAAAATAGATTTGGAAAAATGTCTTCTGGTTCTTTTTGAGTTGCATTCATTTTTAATGTGACTTGTAAAAAACCCTTTCCATACCCATAAAATTGTATAGTCACCGCTACCAAAGTAAGGATTGCAATTTCCAAATCCCTATTTTTAACTAAGGCATCGATAAAAACCATGCCAAAATAGAAGCCATAGACCAAAAGTAAGAAAGTACTTCCCATTATTGCAAATACAAAAGATACCAAAAGTCCCAGGCAAAAAAATGATGGAAACCAATATGTTATTTTCGCAGTTCCAGGATGCCATTTATTTAATATTGGCCTTACCATCCCAAATTTATTTACTTGGACATAAAACTTCTTCCAATCTATACGTCTCTTATGATATACAAAAGCTTCAGGTATCAGCTTTGTCTTAAATCCTTTTTCCCAAATGCGAATGGTAAGGTCGGGGTCTTCTCCAGGGTGTATGTTACCGTACCCCCCAGTAGCCATGAAAGCCTTTTTGGAAATCCCCATATTAAAACTTCGAGGCTGAAATTTATCAACGGCTTTTTTGGCGCCCCTAATCCCTCCTGTTGTCAATACAGAGGTCATGGCATAGTTGATGGCCTTTTGTACTTTTGAGAAAGATTGATGGGCAGCATCAGGACCTCCGTAACAATCAACAAATTCCGCTTTTAAAGAGGTATGGACTACATCTAAATATTCTGGTGGTAGAAGACAGTCAGAATCCAATACTAAGAAATAATTTCCTTTTGCATGACGCATTCCATAATTTCTGGAATCCCCTGGGCCAGAGTTGGCTTTTTCTAGGTACGTAATGGAAAGTTGCGATTCGTATGCGCTTACGACCTCCTTTGAACTAATCGTAGAACCATCCTCTACAATTACTATCTCAAAAGGCCCCGTATACGTCTGGTACAATAGACTATCCAACAGCTCCCTAATTTCATTTGGCCTGTTATAAACGGGAACGATAAAGGAAAAAAACAACTCCATATCTCTATTTTATAAACATAAAAAGCCATCCTTTTAAATGGGATGGCCTTATATCTATGGTTGCAATACTACTTCGTAAATTGCTCTATAACTTCTTGACTTACGCCTGTACTTGAAAAGCCACCGTCATGAAAAAGATTCTGCATGGTTACTTTTTTTGTCAAATCTGAAAACAAAGAGACTGTATAATCTGCACAGTCCTGGGCTGATGCATTCCCCAAAGGTGACATTTTTTCGGCATAACTTATAAAGCCATCAAACCCTTTTACCCCTTGACCTGCAGTTGTAGGCGTTGGAGACTGTGAAATAGTATTTACCCTTACTTTCTTATCCTTTCCAAAGAAATAGCCAAAGCTACGAGCTACAGACTCTAAGTATGCTTTGTTATCCGCCATATCATTATAATCTGGGAACGTTCTTTGGGCGGCCATATATGTCAAGGCTACAATGCTTCCCCATTCGTTCATAGCGTCTGCTTTATATAGCGTCTGCATTACTTTATGAAAGGAAAGTGCTGAAACGTCCCAACCTTTTGCGGTAAAATCATATTTCTCATCGGTATACGCCCTTCCTTTACGAACGTTTACAGACATCCCAATGGAATGCAAAACAAAATCGAGTTTTCCCCCAAGAATTTCAACAGCTTTAGCCACTAAGTTTTCCAAATCCTCTTCACTGGTTGCATCTGCAGGAAAAATTTCTGAACCGGTTTTTTTGGCAAGTTCATTGATTTGCCCCATTCTCATTGCTATTGGTGCGTTGGTCAAAACGAACGTACCACCCTCAGCATGAACTCTTTCCGCTGTTTTCCAAGCTATTGAATTTTCATCCAAAGCCCCAAAAATAATTCCTCTTTTACCTTTTAATAAGTTGTATGACATGTGTAAACAGTTTTCTTAGGTTGTTATTTGTTTCAAAGATATTTAAAATAAGTTAATTCAAGAGCTCTCTTGCGTGTGCAATCGCAGAATCGGACATGGCCTTTCCTCCCAGCATCTCCGCCAATTCGGCCACCCGCTCCTCTTGACTTAATTTTTTCATATTGGTATGGGTCTCCAAATTATCTTCTTCTTTGTACACCTTAAAGTGCTGATCCCCTTTAGAAGCCACTTGCGGTAAGTGTGTAATGGAAAAAATTTGCATCCCTTGGCTCATTTCTTTCATTATGTCGCCCATCTTGGAGGAAACCTCACCGGAAACTCCCGTATCAATTTCATCGAACATCATGGTGGGCAACTGTTCGTATTTGGCCAATATAGATTTTATAGTCAACATAATCCGAGACAATTCCCCTCCTGATGCCACTTTTTTCAATGGACCGAAATCTGTTCCTTTATTGGCTGAAAAGAGAAATACCAAGGTATCCTTTCCTTTTTTGCCAAAGGTTGTGGCGGGATGTATTTCTATTTTAAAGGTAGCGCTCGGCATGGCCAAGGACGCCAACATTTCCTCTAGTTGTTTCTTAAGTAAAGGTACAACCTTTTCCCTCCGTTTTCTAAGGGTTACAGCTATCGCTTCCAACTCTTTGTCCTGAGCGGATAATTGGGCCTGTTTTGCTTTAATGGCGGCGCCTACATTCTCGGTAGCGTCTACCTTTTGGGCCAAGTCCTCTTTAATCGCTATCAGTTCGGAAATATCCTGGGCGTTATGTTTTTTCAACAGATCGTACAACAATTGAAGCTTTCCGTTGATCTGTTCCAATAACTGGGGATTTGCCTCTACCTTATCAAAAAAGTCCTGTAGCTCGGTAGAGATATCGTCCATTTCTATAAAAACCGACTGTATACGTTCATTAATGGATGTAAACTGTGTTCCGAACCCAGCTAATTTATTGGATATCTGTTTTAATTCTGTAAGTATTGTAACTATTCCTATCTGTTCGTCAGTGAGCAATTGGTTCCCTTTGGACAGGTATTCTGTGATGGTCTCCACATTGCTCAGTTGCTCATACTGTTCTTCCAATTCTTCCTGAACACCGATCTTCAGTGGAGCCGATTCCAATTCCTTTAGCAAAAAGCTATTGTATTCGTGCTCTTTGGTACTGTTTTCCTGAAATTCCAGTAACTTTTTCAGTTCCTTTTCAGTTTCTAGATACTTGGAACGTTTCTTTCCGAAATCGTCCAAAATCTTACTATTGTCCGCAAGGGCATCGATCACCTTCAATTGAAAATCGTCCTCGGTCATCTGCATTGTTTGATGCTGGGAATGTACATCTATCAGACAATCACCCAAATAGGATAAGATATCCAGTGTTACCGGGGTATCATTAACAAAGGCCCTAGATTTACCACTGGGCAATATCTCCCTTCTTAAGATGGTTTTGGGCTCGTAATCCAACTCTTTTTCCTTGAAAAAAGGTGCCAGATTGTATTTTCCAATTTCAAATTCCGCCTCTACTATACATTTGGCATCCTTGTTCTTAAGGGAGGAAAGATCTGCTCTTTTTCCCAAAACCAAAGAAAGGCCACCCAATAAGATCGACTTACCAGCCCCTGTTTCTCCAGTAATAATGGTGAAGCCATTGGTAAACGAAACGTTTAAATGGTCTATTAATGCGTAATTTTTAATTGAGATTGTAGTCAGCAAAGTTGAATAGATTATTGCCGTAAAGATAATTGATATTCCACTGGAAAAAAATGGAGGTCAATATTTTATTTCATTCCATGTATTAGAATAAAAAGGAGCAATTCTTGTTAGCGTTTCTTTGAGCTGAACAATGTCCATTTTAGGGCCGTCGGAAAAGATATCCTTGATCTCCTCAGATTTGGCGTCAAAAAAGGTTTGGATTAGAAAAGCATTTGGGCGTCGTTTCACCATTGTTTCCATTAATCGCATAGTTCCTGCAATTACTTGTTTCCCTGTACTGTTGTTATCAGCCAGGATATCTAGTCCTTTTCTATGGTAATTGTACATGGCGATGCGGTATTCCCTAAAGGTGTTGGACATCAAATTATCAACCAACTCAAAACGTGTGCGTTCACTGGTTGATTGACTCCATCCCGTAAAATTACTGCCCTGAGCTTGGGTAACGATATTTTGGGCTTTTCTAAAAAATTCATTTCCTCCCTCCAATGCAAAAGTATCGGCATCCAATCCTAGTATTATATAAACGTAATAAGACACTACGCCCACCAAATTGGAATCAAATACATTTTCATTGTATACCAAGGGCTGGAACTCTATATATTCGAAATTAAATTGATTGTCTTTGTAATTGAATACAGGACTTTCATAGGACGTATTGTATACCGGCCTTGAAGATTGTAATTGAATACTTGCCTTGAACCTATTGGATTCAAATTCTGAAACGGTAATGAACATCCTTGCGTTAACCCTTTCCCGGTCCTTATAGACCTTATTGGTCCATTTACTTTTATTCACAAAATCGTTCAGGGAACGCTCCAAGGTCTTAAATATCTGTTGATTGGTTTGTCCTACTTGATCTGAATTAATGGTAATAGTACAGTTTAATTCTTGGGCGTACAATGAAATGGAAAGCAGTGTACAACAAATAGCAAGTAAAAGCCTATGCATGGAGTCTATTGATTATTTCATTCATTATATCCAACGCTACCTCTGCCTTGGTCTTTAATCCAAACGTTTTAATACTTAAATTCTTATCTATAAATGAAATTTTATTGGTCGCTTTTCCAAAACCAGCACCAGTATCATTTAAGGAGTTCAAGACTATGGCATCCAGATTTTTCTTGGCCAATTTACCCGTTGCGTTTTCGAGCTCATTTTCAGTTTCCAGCGCAAAGCCAACCAAATATTGATCTTTCTTATGTTGCCCTAAGGATAGTAGTATATCCTTGTTTTTGACCAATTCCAAGGTGAGGCTATCCTCCTTTTTCTTGATTTTTTGATCCGCAACTACTTTAGGCCTATAATCGGAAACAGCCGCAGCACAGATAACAATATCCATATTACCGTACTTGGCATGTACCTCATCATACATCTGATCAGCAGAAACCACTCGTATAAGGCTAATATTGTCGTTTTGAACATTTAAAGCAGAAGGTCCAGAAATTAAGACCACCTCAGCACCTTTGGCAGCTGCCGCTTTTGCCAGTTCAAATCCCATCAGGCCAGATGAATGGTTGCCAATAAACCGAACAGGGTCTATTGCCTCGTAGGTAGGTCCGGCGGTAATCAATACGTTTTTTCCTTTCAATGGCAATCCACTGGATATATATTCCTTTAAAAAAGCAAGAATATCTTCGGGTTCAGCCATACGTCCCTCCCCATGCAGCCCACTTGCCAATTCCCCAGAAGTAGCGGGAATCATAATATTACCATAAGACTGTAATTTCTCAAAGGTAGCTAAGGACGATGGGTGTTTATACATGTCCAAATCCATTGCGGGGGCAAAGAAAACCGGACATTTCGCCGATAAGTAAGCAGCAAGAAGCAAGTTGTCACAAGTGCCATTTGCCATTTTAGACAAGGTATTGGCAGTTGCCGGGGCAATGAGCATAAGGTCTGCCCAGAGTCCCAATTCCACGTGATTGTTCCAAGAAACACTTTCCTCTTCTTCGTTAACGAAGGATGAAAGTACTGGATTCTTCGATAAGGTGGCAAGGGTTAATGGAGAAACAAAAGAGCTGGCGCTATCTGTTAAAATCACTTTAACATTAGCGCCAGCTTTTATCAGTAAACGAACAAGAAATGTTGTTTTATACGCGGCTATACCTCCGGTAATTCCTAGAAGGATATTTTTACCGCCCAACATGACTTAAACGTCTTTTTCTGTATTCCTGTGGTAAATTTTATCTTCCAACCATTCTACTACAGCCAAAGCATGTGGCTTTGGAAGTTTTTCGTAGAATTTAGAAACTTCGATCTGCTCTTTGTTTTCAAAAACCTCATCCAAGCTATCACTGTAAGTAGCAAACTCTTCTAATTTTTCCAACAACTCCTTTTTTATTTCAGAGTTGATCTGAATCGCTCTTTTAGAAACGATGGAAATAGCTTCGTAAATATTACCGGTATTAGCGTCAAACTCATTCTTATTAATGGTAACCGTAGAAACGGGAGCCTTAGAGTTTTTCAAATCGTTCATGTTCATGGTGATAGTATTTTTATTTGGAAAAATTTTCTAATTCTTTATTGATCGTTTGCAACATATCATCCGCCTCCTTGAGATATTTTGATTCAGGATAATACTTTTTTAAATTGTTATAGGCCACCTTAGCCGATTGTAAACGCTCTGCTTTTTTTGAATCAAAACTATTGATAGCAAAATTGGTAGAGGCATTGAATTTGTAAAATAAGGCGTCTTCCCTATAAATAGATCCGGGAAAATCCGATAAAAAGTTTTCCGCACCACTAATCGCCGGTGTAAGAAAACTAAAATCAAAAGCACTGATCTTGTTATATTGTGCAACAATTTCTATCGCCTTCTTTTCCTTTTTTGTGGTAAGCTCCTTGGCCATGATATTGGCTCTCTCAAAAAATTCTGAGTCGGGATAGGTGTTGATGAAATTTTGAAGTTTCACCAATGCCTTATCAGTATCCGTTTGGTCCAATGAATATTTCGGAGAAAGTTCATAATAACTTTGAGCTCCAAGAAAGGCTGCCTCCTGTAATTTCTCGCTTTTTGGGTAAGATTTAATAAATCTTTCAAACTGATAACCAGCTAAATTGTAGTCGCCAATCTTAAAATAAGAATCTGCAAAAAAGAACATCACACGTTCTCCCTGTGGTTTTCCTACATATTTAGGTGCAATCTGCTCCAGCAATCTGTTTGCTTTCTTAAAATCTCCTGCATTGTATAATTTTTCGGCCATTTCATATTTTGCCGAACTGTCCTCATTCTTAAGCACTTTCTGGTACTCACTACAAGAACTAAATATAACTACAAATACTAAAAGGGATAAAAGCTGCCTCATTTTTAAAAACATTCTGCAAAATTAGCGATTCTTAACGGATATAAAAAACATTTTTTCACAGGCTAAAATAGTCCTATGACCTGCCTTCTTACGTCTATTTAGCGAAGTTTTAACGTTACACAGATTACCTAACGGAATTACACCATGGCCAAGAGCAATTATGCAGGTACTTTTGATAGGGATTTTAGAAATTTATCAATTCTTACTTTGAGTTCAGAAGTCGCTTCCATTAGGGGTAACCTGACTACCGCGGTAGAAAGCTTCAGAGATTCAAACATGGCCTTAATCCCTGCTGGATTTCCTTCATGAAAGATAAGGGACATGGCATCCATCAATTCATAATGCAATGCATAAGCCTCCTTAACATTACCCGCCAATCCTAACTTGATCATCTTGGACAACTCGGTCGGGGTACCCTGCCCCAATACTGAAATTACGCCGGCACCACCAGCAAGTACTGTAGGTAAAGCCGTAATATCATCTCCTGAAATGACCATAAAGCCTTTTGGGCTCTCTTTAATAATCTGCATAATCTGGGTTATATCACCACAGGCCTCCTTGATGGCCACGATATTTTCAAACTCATGGGCCAACCTCAACGTTGTTGCCGGCAACATATTACTACCTGTTCTCCCTGGCACATTGTACAAAATAATGGGCTTTGGCGAAGCTTGGGACAAGGCTTTAAAATGTTGGTATATTCCTTCTTGTGTCGGTTTGTTGTAATAAGGTGAAACAGAAAGTATCGCTTCAAATTCCCTTAAATCTGCTTGTTGAAGTTCCTCTACCAAAGCAGCAGTATTGTTTCCGCCAACACCAAGAACCAAAGGCAACCTTCCTGCATTCGCAGAAACAATCGTATCGATCACCAGTTGTTTTTCAAATTTACTAAGGGTAACTGATTCCCCCGTTGTCCCCAATACCACTAAATAATCAATACCACCATCGATACAAAAGCCTACTATTCTTCCCAAAGCTTCCGTATCCACAGAAAAATCTTTCCTAAACGGGGTGACCAATGCTACTCCCGTTCCCTGCAACTGTTCCATCATTTAATTTCGTTAAGAATAAACAAATACTTTTTAAGTTCTTTTTTAAAAATAGTAAAGTCCTTTATCGAAGTATTCAATATTAAATCATTTAAATTTTTATCTACTTCTCCAAAACCAACATTCAATCTAGCTTTGGAATGTAATGTCATCAATTGCAACACCAACTTATCTTCCGTATAATAATTGATCAACAAATCAAATTCCTTACTTAAAAACTCATAGGCATAACCATTCTGTATCTCGCCTTTCCAACCCAGATCCCTATCTGTAAACATGGGTGCGGCATAGGGAGAATTCTTGTTGTATTCTTCCTTATAACCAATCACTTGGACCGCATTTGGTTGTAAAGAAAATTCAAGAGCTAAATCGTAAAAGGCTTGAACATCATCAAACTGGTCCAAATTCACAATACAACCTATAGAGGTAACCCCCTTTTTTCCATCTATACCCTTTGCTTTCTTGCCCAATTCCCTTTTAAGAAAATTTTGACCAGACTTCTGTTTAAATTTATCGGTAATAGCCCTTAAAAACATGTATTTTTACATTTGTACAAATGTAAATAATATCCAAATAAAACTCATACGAAGATACGCAGTATAATGAATTTAAAAATACAACATTTTGTTATAATTATAACATTGGGCGTGTTTATCTCCTGTAAACAAAATCCGCCGACCCTTATTAAGATTGAGGGCAAACAATTGCCTGTTACCTCCAAGATTTCGGCAGTAGATTCCATAGAACAGTTTGTAACCCCATATAGGAACCGGATCAACGAAGTATTGGACAGCACTCTGGCTTATGCCACAGCTACATTTAGTCCAAAAGATGGCGCCCTAAATTCCAGTGCCGGTAACTTTATGGCAGACATTGTAATGTCTGAAGCTAGCCCCATTTTTAAAAATAGAACCAACAAAGAAATAGATTTTTCCATTTTGAATAGTGGGGGTATACGTGCGGTAATATCCAAAGGTGACGTGACCGCAAGGAACATGTACCAGGTTATGCCCTTTGAAAATACAATTGTTGTTGTTGAACTTACGGCAAAATCGGTAAGGGATCTTATTGCGTATCTAATACAATCCAGACAGCCACATCCTATATCTGGGATTCAGATTATGATTGATAGAGATGGAAGTTTAACCTCTGTTAATATTCAAGGTAAACCCTTTGATGAGGACCGCACCTACTTTGTGGCCACCTCCAACTACTTGGCCAACGGGGGTGATAATATGACCTTTTTTACAAATAATAAAGGAGTAACAGAAACGGATTATCTCTTAAGAAATGCCATGATCGATTACATTAGGAAGACGGACACCATAGTGCCCTTTGTAGATGATAGATTTATTCAAACAAAGTAAAATGGAAAGAAGAAAATTTTTGACCAAAACCGCAGCCTCCTCAGCCTTTATAGGATTGGGAGGGTTAAGTTTAAACTCCTGCGAAAGCATGGCGCTAAAACACATCACTATTTTACATACCAATGATGTGCACAGTCATATTGATTCCTTTCCTGCCAATCATTCCGAATATCCAAATATGGGAGGTCTTGCACGCAGAGCTACATTGGTTGAACAGATTCGTCAAGAGAATCCCAACACCCTCTTGTTGGATGCAGGTGATATTTTCCAAGGCACGCCCTACTTTAACTTTTATGGGGGCGAGCTGGAGTTTAAATTAATGAGCATGCTCAAATACGATGCCGCGACCATTGGAAACCACGATTTTGACAATGGTATTGAGGGGCTATTTGCACAACTGCCCAATGCTAAATTTCAATTCTTATCGGCTAATTATGATTTCTCCAATACCATCATGGATGGACAGGTAAAACCTTATACAACCTTCCTACTAAATGGTGTAAAGGTTGGGGTATTTGGATTGGGTATCGCTTTAGAAGGTTTGGTCTCCAAAAAACTTTATAAAGAGACCGTATATCTAGATCCCATAGAAATAGCCCAAAGCATAAGTGGCACCTTAAAAAAAGAAGAACATTGCGATTTGGTTATTTGCCTTTCACACCTGGGGTATTCCTATAATGACCTTCAGCTTCCAGATGATCTAAAACTGGCCGCTGGAACAGAAAACATAGACTTGATTATTGGTGGGCATACTCATACCTTTTTGGAAAAACCAACGGTCACCAAAAATAGATTGGGAAGGCAGGTTTTGGTGAATCAGGTTGGGTGTTATGGTATAAACTTGGGCAGAATCGACTTCTATTTGGATACTGAGAAAAATTTGACAGTCGATGGAGTTTCTATTACTGTTTAAGAAATAATGGAGGTCAGAATAACTACAATTAAACCCAAGACATTAGTCGGTAAAAGACTTTCCATGTCTCTAGACAATAATAGGACCGTTGCGCTATGGCAAAGCTTTATGCCCTTTAAAAAAGTTATAAGGAACAAAACATCCAACGAAGTAATTTCTCTACAAGACTATAAGGGGTCCTTGAATCTTCAAAATTTCAGTACTTCAACAGAATTTGAAAAGTGGGCTGCCGTAGAAGTATCCTGTACGATGGGCATCCCCGACAATTTAGAAGTATTTCTTTTGGCAGGTGGATCCTATGCTGTGTTCAAACATATTGGAGACGCTTCTACTTTTCATAATACCTTAGCCCATATTTTTGAAGTATGGCTACCCAATTCGATCTATTCACTGGATAATAGACCTCATTTTGAAGTTATGGGAGACAACTATAAAAACAATGATCCAAATTCAGAGGAAGAAGTATGGATTCCCATAAAAAAAATCTAATATGCAATACTTACTTTCCTATAAAGTAGGCCACCAATCCCTTCTGTTCATCTTCTAGTGAGACCTTTGGGAAGGACCTATTTGCTTTTCTATACCAATAATCCGCATTAAACCTGTCCCCTTCCTTTCTATGCAGATAGGCATGAATCCAACTGCCATCGAGGGAGGTCATATCTTGGGCAATATCATGGGAGGCTTCCCAATTTCCCTTTACGTCCCACCACATAGATTTTAGTCCGGCCGACCAATCGGGGTTAGGCTCGTTCTCGTTTAAGGATAGATTAAAAAATTCGAGATCTACAGGTAAAGACATATGAGCACTGTTTATTGGAGCATTTCTAAAAAATCATCTTCAGTAATTATGGGAATATTGAGTCCTTCGGCCTTGGTACGTTTACTTGGTCCCATTTTATCACCTGCCACCAAATAAGTGGTTTTGGAAGAAATGGAAGAACCTACTTTCCCGCCATTGTCTTCGATCAGTTTTTTCAGCTCGTCCCTACTAACCTTTTCAAACACTCCGGAAACAACGAAGGTAGACCCTTTTAATAGTTCGGTCTGATTTTCAAGTTTTTCGGCCGAAAGTTCAAACTGCACCCCATAACTTTTCAACCTTTCAATAATCTCGAGATTCTTTTCATTTTGAAAAAACTCAATAACACTGGATGCAATGACCTGCCCTATTTCATCCACAGACATTAATTCATCATAGGAAGCAGACATTAGGGCATCGATATTTTTATATGCTTTTGCAAGTTTTTTAGCTACTGTCTCCCCTACAAATCTAATCCCTAAAGCAAAAAGCACGCGTTCGAAAGGTATTTCAACAGATTTTGCAACCCCTTTAACCAGGTTCTCGGCAGATTTCTCTGCCATTCGCTCCAAGGGCATGATCTGTTCCTTGGTCAGCACATATAAATCTGCATAATTTTCAATCAACCCTTCCTTGAACAACAGTTCCACCGTTTCACCCCCAAGTCCCTCTATATCCATTGCTTTGCGTGAAATGTAATGCTGGATACGACCTGTGATCTGGGGAGGACACCCGTAATAGTTGGTGCAGTAATGCTTGGCATCACCCTCTGTTCGTTCCAATTTGGTATGACATTCCGGACAGTGGTCAATATAGACCGTAGGTGAAGAATGCGCAGGTCGTTTAGAAAAATCTACCCCTATAATTTTTGGTATAATTTCCCCTCCTTTTTCAACAAATACAGTGTCTCCTTCCCGAATATCCAACTTTGCAATCTGGTCTGCATTGTGTAAGGAGGCCCTTTTTACAGTAGTACCGGCGAGTAAAACAGGCTTTAAATTGGCTACGGGGGTAATGGCCCCAGTTCTACCCACCTGATAGGTTATCTCGTTCAATATGGTAGACACTTGTTCCGCCTTAAACTTATAGGCCATGGCCCACCTTGGGGATTTGGCGGTATATCCCAACTCATCCTGATATTGAAGATTATTCACTTTAACCACGACCCCATCTGTTTCATATGGCAGTTCGTGACGGTGCACGTCCCAGTAATCTACAAAGGCCATTACTTCATCCGTAGATTTACATACCTTGGCTACTGTGGGCACTTTAAAACCCCAAGACCTGGCTTTTTCCAATACCTGAATTTGAGAGGACATATTTAAATTTGAACCAACGATGCTGTATAACAAACACTCCAAGGGTCTTTGCGCCACTAGCGCACTATCCTGTAATTTTAGACTTCCAGAAGCCGTATTCCGTGGATTCATGTATGGATCCTCCCCATTTTCAAGGCGTTCTTGATTCATTTTGGCAAAACCCTCAAAAGGCAGGACAATCTCCCCACGGATATCGAATTTCTCAGGATAATCTCCTTTTAATCGCAACGGGACAGATTTAATGGTTTTAATATTGGTAGTTACATCATCCCCTTGAAAACCATCCCCTCTTGTTACGGCACGCATCAATTGTCCCTTTTCATAAGTGAGACTTATGGAGGCACCATCATATTTTAGCTCACAGGTAAATTCAACAGGAACATCCCCTAAATTTTTTTGTATACGCTTCTCCCAGTCTTCCAAATCCTCTTTAGAGTAGGAGTTTTCCAAGGAATACATTCGATGCTCATGAGCCACTGTTTCAAAATACTTGGTTATACCTCCTCCAACACGCAACGTTGGTGACGTTGGATCATGAAACTCTGGATGCTGATCTTCCAAGTCCTGAAGCTCCTTCAGCATAATGTCAAATTCATAATCGGAAATTGTCGGGTTGTCCAACACATAATAATTATGGTTGTGTTCCCTTAAACTATTCCGTAAAGCCTCTATTTTGTCTTTAATGCTCATTCTTCTTTATGATTTTTGACCTGCTCCCAGTCATGATCTTACTTACTTAATACTCTTGTTACCCAGGTTTCTTTCAAATTAGACAAGCTTCCCTTTGAGCATTCTGTCATTTCCAAACATATCTTTTCTCAACTGCAATTCTGAGAAACCAAAATTTTCCATGCACAGCATGGTCTCTTTTCCCAAATATTGATTGATTTCAAAGTAAAGACTCCCACCTTTATTTAAATGCAAGGTTGCAAACTCCGAAATTTTCCTATAAAATAAAAGAGCATTATCATCAGGAACAAAAAGGGCTTGGTCCGGTTCATGATCAGTGACATTGGCGCTCATCTGTTTTTTCTCCAATTCACGCACATAGGGAGGGTTGGATACAATAATATCAAATTGTAACTGTAATTTTTCGGTCTGAAGAATATCTGTTTCAATAAATTCTATTGACACCCCATGTTTAGCAGCATTTTCTTCTGCTACAAGTAAGGATTCACTAGAAATATCCAAGGCATAAACTTTTGCATTTGGCAGATTCTTTGCCAATGCTATGGCAATACATCCACTTCCCGTGCCAATATCCAATATCTTCAATACCTCTCTATGCTCTTTTGCTTGCTCCAAAATCCATCTTACCAATTCTTCAGTCTCCGGTCTTGGTATCAAAACATTCTCATCAACCTTAAATTCCATATCCATAAAATGGGCAACTCCTAGAATATATTGTACCGGTCTGTGTAGTTTCAACTGGCTCAACCCTTCGAACAAGGGCTGTTCTTCTTCCTTAGTTACTATGGTATTTGGCTCCAGGGCCAACACAAACCGTTCTAAACCTAAATAATGCTCCACCATAAGGTAAAAGAAACTATCCACTTCTTCCTTTGGATATGCACTATCAAGTTCAACATGGAAAATATGCTTGATCTCTTTTAACAGCATTTCTTCTATAGTTCTATTAGCATAAAAACTGGACATGAATAATGGCCCGTATCACCCATACGTGCTTCTATATATTGGAACCCGGTTTTTTTATAGAGTTTTTGTGCATCCTCCATATAGGGCATGGTTTCCAGATAGCATTTCTCAAAACCATATTCCCTGGCCTTGTTAAGACAGACCTTCATCATTTGTGATCCCAATCCCCTTCCCCTGGCCTCTTCTGTAAAGTACATCTTCTGCAACTCACATACATTACCATCATAGTTTTCTAACTGGGCAACACCTGCACAACCTATGATCCTGTTGTTTTCCTCCACAACAAAATAAGTTGCCTTGGGAACATTATAATTTTCGTACATGTGATCCAATGCCGTATCTGCATAAGCAGTACCAACTTTGGGCACACCCAAATCTATCAACACCTGCCTGATAACCGATGCAACTTGCTTATTGTCTTGAGGTTGAATTTCCCTGATAATTGCTGTACTCATTTTTCTTAACGGGTAACTTTTAAAATTCTATTTTTGTGGGGTGAAGATACATGAAAAATATATTTTGCGATGTATCCAAGTAGCTAAAAATGGACTTGGATTTACCTTTCCCAATCCAATGGTAGGAAGTGTCATAGTCCATGAAAACAAGGTTATTGGAGAAGGTTTTACGAGCCCATATGGCGGGCCACATGCCGAAGTAAATGCTATTAATTCGGTTAAGAACAAAGCCTTACTTTCCAAGGCCACGCTTTACGTCACCCTAGAACCTTGCTCCCACTTTGGAAAAACCCCTCCTTGTGCCAATCTCATCATAGAACACAAAATACCAAAGGTGGTCATCGGGCTGTTAGACCCCCATGTTAAGGTGGCAGGCAATGGCATCAAAAAATTGAAAGAGGCAGGATGTGAGGTACTGGTTACTGTGCTGGAAAAGGAATGTAGGGATCATCACAAGCGTTTTTTGACCTTTCATGAACAAAAAAGGCCTTTTATCATTCTAAAATGGGCGGAAACTCTCGATGGCTTTATCGCCCCTGAACAATCTTTACGGGAAACGGACCCATCACCATATTGGATCACCAGTTTACAGTCCAGACAGTTGGTTCATAAGTGGCGTAGTGAAGAACAGGCCATTTTAGTGGGTACCAATACCATCCTGAAAGACAACCCAAAACTGAATGTAAGGCTATGGACCGGAAAATCCCCGACGCGAATACTAATTGATAGAAACTTAAAGGTGGGAAACGATTTCCATGTGATGGATGGTAGTGTAAAGACCATCGTAATTACACAGATAGAACTCAGTAAAAAATATGTGTCTAGTGTAGATTACGAGGTGATCGATTTTTCAAAAAATGTAGCACAGCAAATTTGCGAGGTACTCTACAAGCACAACATCTTAAGTGTAATTATCGAAGGAGGTTCCAAAACACTACAAACGTTCCTTGATGCAAATCTCTGGGATGAAGCGAGGGTATTTAAAGGGACCAACTATTTCACCAAAGGCCTAAAAGCACCTCTGTTAAACAAATCTATTGTAAGCAAACGAACAATTATCACAGACACTTTAACCATCTTCAGCAATGTTTAAAAATATTATTTTTGATTTTGGGGATATCTTTATCAACTTGGACAAGCAAGCACCTATCACAGAGATGAAAAAATGGGGACTAAAGGAATTTGAGCCTGAATTTACAAATCTGCTATATGCTTATGAAAAAGGGCTTTTGGATTCTGATACCTTCCTTTCAAAAATGCAGGATTATTTCCCAACGGCAAAACTGGATCAAATTAAAAAGGGATGGAATTCCATCATTTTGGATTTTCCGGAAAAGAGGCTGGAATTTATAGAACAAATGGCCAATGAAAATGAGTATACCCTTATATTACTGAGCAATACAAATGCCCTGCATATAGAAAAGGTAATTGAAAATATGGGAAAAGATCGTTTTGACCGTTTCAAAAAATGTTTTGACAAATTCTACCTTTCCCACGAAATTAATTTACGGAAGCCGAATGCAGACATCTATCAATTTGTATTGGATGCCAATAATTTAAAAGCCTCTGAAACCTTCTTTGTAGATGATACTTTAGAAAATACTCTGGCATCGGAACAATTGGGCATAACAAGTTGGAACCTTCAGGTAGGCAAGGAGGATATCGTTCAATTAAAATCAAAATTATAACATGCTAGATTTAGCCTTGTGTGTCCTTTTTTCCAGTTCCCTATTTGTAATATTCAAACTTTTTTCAAAATATAAGATACAAACATTATATGCCATTATCTGCAATTACGTAGTGGCATGCCTGTTCTCTACCCTATTTTATAATGGAAGAATAACAGTAAACGAGCTAACTGGTAAAGCTTGGTTTTTAGGCACCTTGGCACTTGGTATCTTATTTATTGTTGTCTTTATAATTACCGCCAAAACATCCCAAAAGATCGGTGTATCCGTGGCTTCTGTCGCCTCTAAAATGTCATTGATCATACCCGTGATTGCTGGGGTTCTTATTTATAAAGAGGTTTTGGGGCCCATTAAGATTATAGGGATCCTTTTAGCCTTGATTGCCGTGTATTTTGCATCCATAAAAACCAGGACCCTCACAGTAAAGATGGAGACCATTTTTTTGCCACTCCTTTTGTTTTTGGGATCTGGCCTGGTAGACACTTCCATTAAATATTTACAGACTACCTATATGGAAAAGGAAGATTATCCATTATTCTCTGCAACGGTCTTTGGTGCGGCTGGTTTTATTGGGATCATTTTTATTTTGTTAAAATCCTTTAGGGAACCAATAAGGCCAAATTTAAGAAACGTCCTGGGCGGACTGGTCTTGGGCATTGTAAATTATTTTTCCATCTACTTTCTATTAAGGGCACTTGAAAATGATTTTATCAACAGCGCCTCCATTTTCACATTAAACCATGTGGCCACTGTTCTGCTCTCCACTATTTTTGGTATAGTGTTGTTCAAGGAATCTTTAAGCAAAAAAAACTGGTTTGGGATTGGTTTGGCGGTCATAAGTATTATTTTAGTTGCCAGTACTTAATGGAAGACGAAAATCAAGATTCATATAGGACCATTTTAAAGCCTTCGGAGGAAGTCCTCTTCAAGGAAAAGAAGAGTAAGTTCTTCGGATATGCCTTTCCAATTTCTGATGAAGAGGAAGTCAAGCCTTTGATAGAGGCGCTTAGAAAGAAGCACCACACTGCCAATCATGTTTGTTATGCATGGCAATTGGGCGTGGAAGAACCACATTATAGGGCTAATGACGATGGAGAACCCAACAATTCAGCTGGCATGCCTATTTATGGTCAAATCCAATCTTTTGGAGTCACAAATATACTTGTAGCGGTTACAAGAATATTTGGAGGTACAAAACTAGGAGTTGGCGGATTGATATCGGCTTACAAAACAGGTGCCCAAATGGCATTGGAAGCTTCCCAAATTGTTGAAAAAACGCTACAGCAACGGTTTGTTTTAAAGTTCGATTATGAACAAATAGATAAGGTCATGAGAACTATAAAACAGCACCAGATAGAAATACTTACACAAACTATGGAACTGTCCTGCACCTTTATCATATCCGTCAGAAAACAGGAAGCCGAACAAACTTTAGCACTATTTACTTCCATGCACCCCCCTATAGGGATCAAAAAAAAGCAGTAACAGGTATTATAATTTTATTTTTTCCAAAATAGCTTCAGGGCATTTCATCGGTCTTTTTGTCGTTTTATTTATAAATGCCAAAACAGTATGTGCCTCGATTAAAATTTCATCGGCTTCATTGTAAATTTTATAATCAAATTCTATCTTCACTGAAGGTCTCTTTTTCAGGATAGTAACCACCCTTATCAGGTCATCATAAACTGCAGATTTTTTGAAATTTATCTGTAGGGAAATAACAGGCAACATTACACCTTCTTCTTCCATTTTTTTGTAAGAAAACCCTAGTGCCCTTAACCACTCAACTCTTCCCATCTCTAGGTATTGCGCATAGTTTCCGTGGTAAACGACTCCCATTTGATCTGTTTCCCCATATCTCACTCTAAAAGAAATCTGATTAAAATCCATATAAGTTGACGTAAAAACGATATATTTAATTCTTTAGAATATTTCCCATAGCAACATGAGAAAAAAAAAGCTATTAATCAATACCATTTGATTTTTTTTTTAGAATTTTTGTTCACATATTTGTCTTGCTCTAGTATACCAGGTCATACTGGTAAATCGAATGAACTTTAAGCCTAATCAATAACCACAAAAAGACGAAACTTTAAAATGAGTGTTACTGCTAATTCCGTATGGAACAATTGTTTGGCTTTTATAAAGGACAACATTCAACCGCAGGCATTCAAAACTTGGTTTGAACCTATCAAGCCGGTCAAGTTATCCAACAACGCCTTAAGCATACAGGTACCGAGTAAATTTTTTTATGAATGGCTGGAAGAGCACTATGTAAAATTATTGAAAGTTGCCCTAACCAAGGAAATCGGGGAGAGCGCAAAGTTGGTTTATGTCATTAAAATGGAAAACACCTACGGCAATAGAGAACCATTTACCGAAAAAATACCCAGTTCAAATAGATCTACCGTCGCTCCACAAGAATTGGATGTGGCCATTAAGTCGAAAAACCCTGAACTAAAGAATCCTTTTGTCATTCCTGGGATCAGAAATATCAAAATAGAATCTCAGTTAAATCCCAATTATAATTTTGACAATTTCCTGGAAGGTGATTCCAACAGGTTGGCAAGATCAGCGGGGATGGCCGTCGCCAATAAACCGGGAGGTACTTCCTTTAATCCACTATTGATTTTTGGGGGTGTTGGTTTGGGAAAAACGCACCTGGCACATGCCATTGGTGTTGAGATAAAGGACAAATACCCAGAAAGGACTGTACTCTATATATCAGCAGAAAAATTCACCCAACAGTATATAGAATCCGTCAAGAAAAACACTAGAAATGATTTTATACATTTCTATCAATTGATTGACGTCTTAATAATTGATGATGTACAGTTTTTATCGGGTAAATCTGGTACACAGGATGTGTTTTTCCACATTTTCAACCACTTGCATCAGAATGGCAAACAGGTAATCCTTACTTCAGATAAGGCACCCGTGGATATGCAGGACATTGAACAACGTCTGCTATCTCGTTTTAAATGGGGGCTTTCAGCTGAACTTCAGAGTCCAGATTACGAAACACGCATCTCTATCTTAAAGAACAAATTATACAGGGATGGTGTTGAGATGCCGGATGACATTGTAGATTATGTCGCCAAGCATATCAAAAGTAATATTCGTGAACTAGAAGGAGCCATCATCTCTCTAATAGCGCAATCTTCTTTCAATAAAAAGGAAGTTACCATTGAATTGGCACAGTTGGTTGTAGAAAAGTTTGTGAAGAATACCAAACGTGAGGTATCCATAGATTACATCCAAAAAGTTGTTTCTGATTATTTTGAAATGGATGTCGCTACCCTGCAATCCAAGACCAGAAAACGCCATATTGTGCAAGCAAGACAAATGGCCATGTTCTTTGCTAAAAAATTCACCAAGGCCTCTTTGGCCAGTATAGGTTCCCAAATTGGAAAGAGGGACCACGCAACTGTGTTGCACGCATGCAAAACTGTTGACAACCTTGCGGAGACCGATAAGCAGTTTAAAAAGTACATTGAAGATTTAACTAAAAAATTCTCTTAGTCATACATCATGAAAACGAAAGTTCTAATGGTATGCCTCGGAAACATCTGTAGGTCACCATTGGCCGAAGGCATCCTAAAAAGCAAAGTAGACCAAAATGAAGTAGAAGTGGAATCCGCTGGAACCGCAGGCTTTCACATTGGCAAAAAACCCGATAGTCGCTCTATCGCCGTTGCCCAAAAGCATGGATTGGCAATAGATAGTCAGCGATGCAGGAAATTCTCCCGCCAAGATTTCAGTGATTTTAATTACATCTATGCCATGGACAGAAGTAATTATAGAAATATAATCTCCTTGGCGAAAAATGAGAACGATATCAAAAAGGTGAAGTTACTTTTGGATGAAATCAATATTGACATCAAAGAAGTCCCAGACCCGTATTACGACTCTGAAGATGGGTTTGAAAAGGTCTACACATTAATTGATAAAGCTTGTGATGCCATAGCATTACAACTTCAACATAATTAAAAAGCATTCATGGAAAACCCACAGGACATGGTTTTAGGAAAATTGTACATGATTCCCACTACCCTAGGTGACAATGAACCTTTAGAGGTCCTCCCCATTTCCATAAAAAGGGCAATTGAAGAAATAGACTTCTATATTGTTGAGAATGAAAAGACCGCAAGGCGTTTTATAAAAAAAATAAGCTCTAAAAAATCCCAGCCCGATCTTCATTTGGAATTGCTGAATAAGTTCACCGAGCCAGAAGCAATTCCCACTTTTTTGGATCCCTGCCTTCAAGGACATAATGTGGGTATCATTTCAGAAGCGGGTTGTCCCGGAATTGCTGATCCCGGAGCCGATGTGGTGAGAATCGCGCATCAAAAAGGAATTCAAGTAGTTCCCCTGGTCGGACCCTCCTCTATCCTCCTCGCACTTATGGCCAGCGGCATGAATGGACAAAGCTTTACATTTAATGGATACTTGCCCATTGACGGACCTGAAAGAAAAAGTGCTATAAAACGGATGGAAAAAATTTCCAGGGAATTGGACCAATCTCAAATATTCATTGAAACGCCCTATAGGAATGATAAGTTAATGGCCGATTTATTGAGAACCCTTTCCAATAGCTGTATGGTTTGCGTTGCTTGCGACATCACTCTTTCAACGGAATATATTTCCACCAAGAGCGTGCTTGAATGGCAAAAAGTACCGCTAGACCTACATAAAAGACCAACTATCTTTATCATTCACGCATAAAAAAACCCCAGCGTTTCCACCAGGGTCTCTTATCATTTTTAAGATTAATTTAAATTTTTGGGTTTCGCGCAGGAGATATAAATGAAATATCATACCCAGAGAATTTTCTCATATAATGGGCGATACTTGTTCCAAATTCATCACTTACATTATGCTCTCCATAAGAGCGCAGAAACTTTTTAACATTCCCGGCACCAGCCAAATGTGCTGCAGCCAAGATTCCAGACTCTGTCACCTTCACACCTCCAATGCGTTTCCCTTCGAAACGTTTAATATCCCTTCGTAAAATCCATTTATTCCGGGCAATGTTGGTATGAAATGCCCTTTCCTGTAACATGGGATCATTGATAAAACGAGTAGCATTATACACACCCATTAATTGCAATGTACCAATTCCGAATTGGTATTTACCCAAGTACCCTAAGGCATTGATGGTGAAATAATCACCTTGTGATTCCTTAAAAGCCAAAGCTTCCTTGAATCCGATATACGAACTCCCCAAAAAGGGAGGTGCCACCATAACAGGGTTGAAAATAGTCTTGTTTTTGGGAAACAAAACTGCAGTAGGTTCATTTACTTTAAATGTTGAGGGTACTTCCACAATTTTATTGGAAGCTGAATTAAACCCAAAACTCATTAAAATAAAAATCATGATTAGCGGACAAAAGACGTTTATCCATCTTCTCATAGTTTTGATTTCTTAAGACTTACTCACTTGAAAAAGAGATGCTTAAATTTCTAGGGGCAAATATACGTCCTAATTTCTCTTAACAAACCAAAGATTGCCTTAAAAATGCATTTTTTTAGCCAAAATGTCTTAAAATCAGGATGATAGGTTTACCTATTTATCTTTTGAGCGTTGATCCAACGCACATATTGCTCTTTATTTTTATTGTGCTGAGCTAGGTTTTTAGCAAATTTATGATACCCAAAATTCTCCACATTAGCCACAAAATAGTAATAATCGTGTTGCTCAGAATTCAGTACGGCATCTATGGCAGATATGTCTGGCATTGCTATGGGACCTGGTGGTAAACCAGCATATTTATAGGTGTTATAGGGTGAGTCCAAAGTCAGATCCTTATACAATACCCTTTTATAAACAGTATCAAAATCACCGTTATGCAACTTTAAAGCATAAATGACAGTAGGATCTGCCTGCAACAACATACGCACCTTCAGCCTATTGAGGTAAACACCTGCTACTCTGGGCCTTTCATCTACTTTTGCAGTTTCCTTATGCACAATGGATGCCAGGGTAATAACTTCATTAGGGGTCATTCCTATTTTTTCAGCTTTCTGTATTCTATCGGCATTCCAAAACCTTTGGTATTCCTTGAGCATCCTGTCCCTGAAATTTTCAGGAGATGAATTCCAGAAAAACTCATAACTATTGGGAATATACATAGCCAATTTTGTCTCATTGGTAAAACCATTGGCTTTTAAGAATTCAGCATCATTTAAATTATTCAACAAAGTAAGGCTGTCTGGCTCCAATTGAGCCGATATCCTTCCGGCAAGGTCGGCCAAGGTTTCCTGATTGTTGAATGATACCCTAATGGGGATATTTTTACTTCGAAGGGAGTTTACGATATCATTATTGTTCATTCCTTTTTTAATGAGGTACTTTCCCCCACGCACGTTGGAAGCATATCCCTTTCGTTCCGCAACCTTCTCAAAAGTGGACATATCATTTATTAAGGGAGTCAACATTTCCTTAACGTTGTTAAAATCATCGTCCGATCTTACGAAGACATAAGCTTCGCTATTATTGAATTTGGTATTGGGTGCAAAAACAGCATTATACACCATATAAGCAAAGGCGCCACCAACAACTAGGCCTATAATTAGTATGGCCAGCAAAATTTTCTTTATATACATTACTTGTTTATCTTTTGAAATAAAATTTCACCTTTATATTCATTATTCTGTAAAACCCAATCTTTCTTTTCTCCTACTAGGCTGTAGCCAAGTTTTTTGAATAAGTGTACACTAGCCTCATTATCGGATAATACATTAGCGTACAACTGTCGTAAATGCAACCCATTAAAGGCATAGTTTTCCAATAGTTGCAAAGCCTCCAGACCTAGACCTCTGTTTCTGTCCTTTTCTTCCAGGATAACGATGCCAATGCCCGCGCGGTGGTTATGCGGATCAAAATCGAACAAATCAATCAATCCCACTGCCTTATCCGAAGAATTACATATACATAAACGCAACTGCTTTGCCTCGTAAATATCCTTATGGGCATTCTCCAAATAGAGCTGTAACAGGTGTTTTGAATAAGGAGCGGTAGTTCCACTAATTTCCCAAATCCCTGTATTGTTTTCCACCTCGTATAGGAAATCCAGATCATCTGGCTCCAAAGCCCTTAAGTAACCGATTTTACCTTTTAGACTCAGCATACGATCTCTCCTTTAAACACATATTTTGCCGGTCCTATCAAATGGATATCCTGATAGCCAGAATCTCCTCTCTCAAAATTAACATGTAAGTCCCCTCCCTGCGTTTTTATTGCCACTTTATTTCCAGAGACCTTACCAATTTTGTGCATAGCCAATGCTACTGCCGTAACACCAGTTCCACAGGACAAGGTTTCATCCTCCACTCCCCTTTCATAGGTCCGCACCTTAAAGGTATCCCCACCTTCCGATGTTACAAAATTTATATTGCTTCCATTATCCCCGTAGCGTCCATATCTCAATTTTGCTCCTTCCACAGGCACATCTACCTTTAGGACGTCCTCTACTATCTGCACATGGTGGGGGGAACCCGTATCTAAAAACAGAAAATCTTTATGCTCCTGTACTTCGTTCACGTCCTGCATTTGAAGGCTCACAACTTCTCCCTCTATGGTAGCGTGGTGCAACCCATCTACAGCCATAAATGTAGCCTTGTCAGTTATGACTCCCAAGTATTTGGCAAAAGCCACCAAACACCTGCCTCCATTTCCACACATGGTACTGGTATTCCCATCAGAATTATAGTACACCATCTTAAAATCGGTCCCTTTGTCATTTTCCAACAGAATAAGTCCATCTGCACCTATCCCAAATTTTCGATCGCATAGTTTAGCCACCAATTGGGTGTTGCTTTTAGGAAATACATTATCCCTATTGTCAATCATGACAAAGTCATTGCCCGTTCCTTGATATTTGTAAAATGTAAGGTTCATATCCAAATTTGTGGTACAAATATAAAGATTTATTAAGTGTTTTTTAGCAGTTAAAAAGACGTTAAACCTAAATAATGACTACATAAATGAATTAATTTTACTCCATTGGAAGTTTTAAAATTTTTATCTATTATGAAAAAAATCACAACTTTATTATTGGTTTCCATATTTGGAGGTGCAATTACCTTGGGAAGCTATAAGCTATTCATAGAAAAGCCAAATTATGCGGTTGTTACAGAAGATGCCGGTAATGGTTATTTCAACACAAGTTATTCTCCTACCTCGGCAAAGGGATCTGGGATCAATGAAGTAGATTTCACCATAGCGGCCCAAAATACGGTCAATTCTGTTGTGCACGTTAAAAACGTCACCATGAGCAGTGGACCAACTACCATCATGGAGTTTCTTTATGGTTCGGGAGGCAGCCAAAGGCCACAAGTAGGTACCGGTTCCGGAGTTATTATATCGCCTGACGGTTATATTGTAACCAACAATCACGTCATAGCAAACGCTACCCAGTTACAGGTTACGCTGAATAACAATAAAACTTATACAGCAGAATTAGTGGGTACGGACCCCAATTCAGATATTGCCCTCCTTAAAATAGAAGCTAAGGACAAGCTTCCCTATTTGGCTTTTGGGGATTCTGATAATGCCAAAATCGGGGAATGGGTATTAGCCGTTGGAAATCCGTTCAACCTGACCTCTACGGTTACTGCGGGCATTGTAAGTGCCAAGGCACGGGACCTGGGCGGCATGACCAACCAATCATTCATTCAGACTGATGCCGCGGTTAATCCGGGCAATAGCGGCGGGGCACTGGTCAACACGAATGGCGACCTCATAGGCATCAATACCGCTATAACTTCCCAAACCGGTTCCTATGTAGGATATTCCTTTGCAGTACCCAGCAATATTGCGAAAAAGGTTGTTGAGGATATTATGGAGTACGGGAACGTGCAAAAAGGCATACTAGGCATAAATACGGTTAGGTCCTCTACCCCCTACGCTATTGAGAATGGAATTAATGAGGTAGATGGCGTGTATATCACAAGTGTGGAAGAGGATTCCGGTGCATTTGATGCCAAGTTACAGGAAGGTGACATCCTCAAAAAAGTTGATGATATAGTAGTTCATAAATTTCCTGACCTGGTAGGTTATATCTCCACCAAAAGACCTGGGGATGAAATTAAAGTGACCATAGATAGAGCGGGAAAAGTGATGGAGGTTCCTGTGATTTTGAAAGAAAGACAGACCCTTGTCGTGCCTGTAATGGGCTTAGAGGTTAAAAATCTCAATAAAGAGGATCAAAAGAAATTCAAGACTAAAAGTGGTGTTAAAATTGTAGGTGTTCCCGAAAGCTTTAGAGGCTACGGTCTGGAGGGCAAGGTATTACTGTCCGTGGACAATAAGGAGATCAATGATATTTCAGATGCCAAGAATCTATTCGGCAATATTTCCAAATATGGTAAAACAAGTATCACAATGATCAACGAGAAGGGCGAGCGGGAGCGACTGATTTTCCAATAAGCCCACTTCAACATTATAAAGCGCTCAAAAATGAGCGCTTTTTTTATTTGTCAAATGTTTTACGAAATCGATTGAAATATATATTTTTGCCGAAAATTAACAGTTTCAAACCTAATTAATGAGTCCTATCAAATACGAAAAAGAATTAGCCTTTCAAGCCGACAGGAGAAAAGCAACCACCGAGTTTATTAAAATTACCAGTGATCTATGGTATGATAGCGCCATTGAAGTGGTGCTTTTTAAGAATCAGATCATTGATAAAAATGTAAGCGACATCATCAATTTACATGAATACGCCGGACAGTTTGTACAAAAACCAATTTCTATTTTCGACTCAGTTGAGCTTTTGAGAGCCATTTATGACTTGAATTTGCCTCCTTCTAAAT
Organism: Sediminicola sp. YIK13; assembly: GCF_001430825.1. Lineage (GTDB taxonomy): Bacteria > Bacteroidota > Bacteroidia > Flavobacteriales > Flavobacteriaceae > Sediminicola. Next base: position 1,229,432 of record NZ_CP010535.1, read on the forward strand.
TGGATATTGGAAAACTGACATATGAGTACCATTCAGATGACAACAATTACAATAATGCAAAAGCTTTTGTTGTTGATAAATTAAAAGATGCCAGTAGTTCCAAAGAGATAAAACCAAAGGATGTTGTTCTTTATGGTTTTGGAAGAATTGGAAGACTGGTAGCCAGGGAATTAATGGCGAAAACGGGCAAAGGAAGCCAATTAAGACTTAGGGCCATAGTTACAAGGGGAACTGTAACTCCAGAAATCCTTGAGAAAAGAGCCAATCTATTACGAACAGATTCTGTTCACGGACAATTTATGGGCACGGTAGAGATAGATGTGGCAAATGAAGCATTATTGATCAACGGCACCACGGTACACATCATTAGTGCAGATAAGCCAGAAGACATAGATTATACAAAATATGGGATTTACGGTGCTTTAATAATCGATAACACAGGGGCTTTCAGGGATAAGGAAGCTTTGAGCAGACATTTGTCATCCAAAGGTGCCTCTAGAGTGTTGTTGACGGCTCCAGGCAAGGAGGTGCCCAATATCGTACATGGGGTTAACCATACTGAATACGATCCGGATACCATCAAGATATATTCCGCGGCATCTTGTACCACCAATGCCATAACGCCTATATTGAAAGTGATCGAAGATTCTTTGGGCATTAAAAAAGGACATTTGGAGACCATTCATGCATATACGAACGACCAGAATTTGGTGGACAATATGCACAGTAAATACAGACGTGGAAGAGCGGCCGCCTTAAATATGGTGATTACAGAGACAGGAGCCGGTAGTGCCGTAGCAAAGGCTTTACCAAGTTTAAAAGGCAAACTTACCTCCAATGCCATCCGTGTCCCAGTACCTAATGGTTCGCTGGCCATTCTAAATTTGGAAGTGAAAAATAAGACGACCAAGGAGAGTTTGAACAATATCGTTAAAAAATATTCTTTGGAAGGATCCCTTGTAGAGCAAATTAAATATTCATTGAGCAACGAATTGGTTTCCACAGATATTATAGGGACAAATGCGCCATCCATTTATGACAGTACTGCCACCATAGTCTCTGCTGACGGTAAAAACATCGTATTGTACATTTGGTATGACAATGAATATGGATACTCCCATCAAGTTATTCGTTTGGCCAAATACATCTCAAAAGTAAGAAGGTATACCTATTATTAACAGTAGGGAATATTCTCAAAAATAATGTTCTGGTTAATTTCCAATCGGGCTACAATCATCAATATTGGATTTTTGTAGTCCGATTTTATATTTTGTCCGTATATAAAAAGGTATTGTTTAATATGTTTTATTATTTAACATTATTAAATTACTTTAGTCTACCCTAACTAATTATTAACAAGAAGCATTACATAAATGAAAATTTACAAAGTCCTATTTATTGCAATGGCGCTTTTAGCGTTCAACCTACAATTTGCACAGGAACAGGAACAAGTCCAAGAGGAAGAAGAAAGCCTATCTTTAGATGGAGGACCAATTAGCAGTCAGTTTGAATACCTAACTTCTAAATCTGGAAACTATAATGCAAACGGAATAAGATACGAAGTAGTTAAACTGACCTTTATAGAAAAGTTGAGGCAAAATGTATTGGATAGTCTAAAAGTATATAACAAAAAGACTGCAGAACTAAATGCTACCATTGCAGAAAGTGAAGGGACCATCAACACCTTGAAAAATAAGTTGGAAGAAACAACCAACAATCTGATAGAAGTCAATGAAGAGAAGGATAGTATTTCCTTTTTGGGTATTATGATTGCAAAAGGTACCTATAATTTTATGTTATGGACCATAATCACCGGCTTATTGCTGTTGTTGTTGTTTTTCATCTACAAATTTAGGCAGAGCAATATTTTGACCCAAGAAGCCAAAACAGGACTTTCAGATCTTGAAATGGAATATGAGGACCATAGAAGAAGAGCCTTGGAGCGAGAGCAAAAAATAAGTAGACAGCTCCAAGACGAGCTGAACAAACACAAAAAAACAAAATAACGAAAAGCTCCAGATGGAGCTTTTTTTAATTTAGGCATAAAAAGCATTGTTCAACCTTGGCTATGCTGCTTCTATTACTTCTCATTTTGTGATAAAAAAGGGCGATAAAATGTATCTTTGCAGCATCTTTTAAAGAATTACCCCGATGCGCATAGATATCATCACCGTTTTACCTGAGCTTATGACAAGTCCGTTTGAAGCTTCGATTATGAAAAGGGCCATAGAAAAGAAATTGGTCGAGGTTCATTTTCACAACCTTAGGGACTACACAGAATTAAGCTACAAGCAAGTAGATGACTACCAATTTGGTGGCGGCGCGGGCATGGTACTGATGATAGAGCCTATAGACAAATGTATCACCAAATTGAAGTCGGAAAGAACGTACGACGAGGTTATTTACATGACCCCAGATGGGGAAACCTTGAATCAAAGTATGGCGAATGGGATTTCTTTGAAAGAAAACATCATTATTCTTTGTGGCCATTATAAGGGCGTAGACCAACGAGTAAGGGATACTTTGATCACGAGGGAAATATCCATTGGTGATTATGTCCTTTCGGGTGGAGAATTGGGGGCCGCAGTACTATGTGACACCATCATTAGGCTTATTCCTGGGGTTTTGAACAATGAAACTTCAGCACTTACCGATAGTTTTCAGGATAACTTATTGGCACCTCCAGTTTATACACGCCCATCCGACTATAAAGGTCTAAAAGTACCTGAAATTCTCTTGAGTGGAAATTTTCCGAAAATTGAAAAATGGAGGGAAGACGAAGCCCTAAAGCGGACAGAAAGACTTAGACCTGATCTCTTGGAGTAAATAAAACGTATTGATCTTAAAAAAGAACCGAAATAAGTTGTAAATTATAATTAATAAAGTAATTTTGCAATCTGTTAAAATTAACCTCTGGCGATATCCGTGGATGTTGGTTTTAAGAAACTTTAAAAATAAAAACAAAATGGAATCATTAATTAAATTTGTTCAAGACGAATTTGTTCCTAAGAAGGACTTTCCAAAATTCTCAGCAGGAGACACAATTACTGTGTACTATGAAATTAAGGAAGGTGAAAAGACCCGTACCCAGTTCTTTAAAGGAGTTGTTATACAACGTAAAGGATCTGGAACTACAGAAACATTTACGATCCGTAAAATGTCCGGTACTGTAGGTGTAGAGCGTATATTCCCAGTGAATATGCCAGCTTTACAAAAGGTAGAGGTCAACAAAAAAGGTAAAGTACGTAGAGCTCGTATTTACTACTTTAGAGGCCTTACAGGTAAGAAAGCAAGAATTAAAGAAGTTAGAATGTAACTTTTTTAGCCTTCATATATTAAAAAATCCACCACTTTGGTGGATTTTTTGTTTTCAACAATTGTTAATAGCTATTGTTCATAGTGTGTTGATTGTTAATTCTTTACGAAAATGCGTAAGATCAAAATATAATTCGTATCTTCAGGTATGATTTAAAGGAAAAATCTTTTTAGAGGATTCCAAATCATTATAAAGTTTGCGTTCTTTATATTATTGTTTGGCTTTTTAAGATGAAAATGCAGCAATGTGTTTTTAAATTTTAAAGTTTCTTATTACCAATTACACATGTAATCGGTTCTGAAGTTGACACTGATGTGTATACAGGTTCAATGTAAATTTGAGCAAAAAGACATTAGATCGTTAAAACAATGAGAAGAAACAAAAAGTAGTTGCTTGGTTTTATTATTAAGAACGAAAAATGTTTCAAACGTTGAAATAGTGGATCAAAGGCAATCAATGGTTGCCGTTTTGTAAACAATACAGAACACACAGTTTGAAAGCTATTTCTAAAAAGCCATGTCAATGTACTCGTACAATGATATGGCTTTTGTTATTTTAGACTTTTCAAACACGCTCGTAAGACTCCTAATTTTTCAGGAAATTACCTTCTCACAAAGCCAATATTAAATAGGTATCAACTTCTTATGCCCTATTGAATATTCTTCTTTCCCAAATAATTTACATTAGGGACTCCCAAATAACATAATTGACAAAGAATTAGCAGAAAGATTAAATATTTGCAAGGTTTTAAGCTGTGTGAAAATTGTATATTTGCACCGCTAAAACACTTAAAAATAAGAGATGCCAAAAATAATATACACTAAAACTGATGAAGCCCCTGCGTTGGCTACAGAATCATTTCTACCCATTGTTAAAGCATTTACCAAAACCTCTGGAATAACCATTGAAACAAAAGATATTTCATTGTCTGGAAGAATCATCGCCACTTTTCCTGATTTTTTGAAAGCAGATCAAAAAATTTCAGACGATTTGGCCGAATTGGGGGCATTGGCAAAAACACCTGAAGCCAATATCATTAAATTACCAAACATCTCTGCATCCATACCACAGCTTAAAGAGGCAATAACAGAACTACAATCACAAGGGTATGCTGTTCCCAACTATCCGGACGAACCTAAGAATGAGCAAGAGAAAGAGATCAAGTCTAGATACGATAAGATCAAGGGAAGTGCTGTTAACCCAGTGTTACGCGAAGGAAACTCCGACAGAAGAGCTCCAAAAGCAATAAAAAATTATGCCAAGAAAAACCCACATTCCATGGGGGCTTGGGGTGCCGATTCAAAGTCCCATGTTGCCTCTATGGACCATGGTGACTTTAAATCCAACGAGAAATCATTAACCATTGCCCAGCCAACCGCCTTAAAGGTTGAATTGGTGAAAGCCGATGGGAGTACCAAAATTTTAAAGGATAAAATCTCTATTCTGGCCGGAGAAATCATCGATGCCACGGTAATGAACAAAAAAGCCTTATTGGCATTCTTAAAAGAGCAGGTAATCGATGCCAAGAAAAACGGAGTCTTGTTTTCCTTGCACATGAAAGCCACCATGATGAAGGTATCCGATCCTATCATTTTTGGACATGCCGTTGAGGTGTTTTTTGAAACCGTATTTGCTAAACATGCAGAAACCTTCAAAAAGATTGGTGTCAATGCCAATGATGGTCTGGAAAATCTATTGAGCAAATTATCAGAACTTCCAGAGTCAAAAAGAAAAGAAATTGAAGCTGATATAGAAGCTGCCATTACTAACGGACCTGACTTGGCCATGGTGAATTCTGACAAAGGTGTTACCAACCTTCATGTACCTAGTGATATCATTGTTGATGCTTCAATGCCTGCCATGATTAGAAACGGAGGCCAAATGTGGAATGCTGAAGGAAAAGCCCAAGACACCAAAGCAATTATCCCTGATAGCAGTTATGCCGGTGTTTTTGAAACCACCATTGAATTCTGTAAAAAGAATGGGGCTTTTGATCCAAGAACCATGGGAACAGTTCCCAACGTTGGCCTAATGGCACAAAAAGCGGAAGAATATGGTTCCCATGATAAAACTTTTGAAATAGAAGATAGTGGTTCCGTAAACGTTGTAGACCTTAATACCGGAGCTATTCTTATCCAACACAATGTAGAGCAAGGAGATATCTGGAGAATGTGTCAGGTAAAGGATGCCCCGATCCAAGACTGGATAAAACTTGCTGTTTCTAGGGCAAGGGCTACAGGAACTCCTGCCGTATTTTGGTTAGATAAAAATAGGGCCCATGATATGGAACTCATTAAGAAGGTGAACACATACCTTCCAAATTATGATACCTCTGGACTTGACATTCGTATTTTATCGCCTGACGAAGCCACGTTATTTACCTTAAAAAGATTAAAAGCAGGAGAAGACACCATTTCTATAACTGGTAACGTACTAAGAGATTATCTAACAGATCTTTTTCCAATATTGGAGGTAGGTACCAGTGCTAAAATGCTTTCCATTGTTCCCTTGATGAACGGCGGTGGGTTATTTGAAACAGGTGCTGGGGGTTCTGCTCCTAAACACGTTGAACAATTTTTGGAAGAAGGCCACCTACGATGGGATTCTTTGGGTGAATTTTTGGCCCTTGGAGTTTCTCTCGAGCACTATTCCGAAAAGAACAACAATCCAAAAGCCCTAGTTTTGGCTGATGCCTTGGACGTTGCAACTGAGAAGTTCTTGGACAATGATAGATCACCTTCAAGAAAAGTAGGTGAATTGGACAATAGGGGAAGTCATTTTTACCTTGCACTATATTGGGCTCAAGCCTTGGCAAATCAAAACAAAGACCAAGAGCTAAACGCCATATTTACAAAGGTGGCCAAGGAATTGGAAGAAAATGAATTTAAAATTATTTCTGAATTAAATGCAGCACAAGGTTCCGCGAACAATATTGGCGGCTATTACAAACCTAATGTTGCTCTTATGGCAAAAGCAATGAGGCCTAGCAGCACATTTAATACTATTTTGAGCCAGATTTAACAATCTAAACTCAATAATTTAAGGCCCAACAGATTATGTTGGGCCTTTTTATTTTAAATAACTGTTAACATTTTTCTAACCATAAATATTCTATTTACTTTTATCAAAACAGTTTTAATGCAACATAGGTACTGGCCCGTCCTTTTCGGTTTCTTTTTATTCTCCCTTTATTCGTTTTCTCAACAGAAGTATACCCTCAGCGGCACCATTAGTGAAATAAGCAGTAATGAATCATTAATAGGTGTAACGGTGGCCATCCCAGAATTAAAAACGGGAGTGGTGAGTAATGAATACGGATTTTTCTCAATCACCCTACCCGAGGGTGTCTACGAAATTCAGATAAGTGCCATTGGCTTTAGAGAGATCGTTCAAACAATTTCCTTGACTGAAAATCTTAAAATCAATTTTCAACTGGATGAAAAGGCAGAAGAATTGGAGGAGGTTATCCTCGTAGAGGATGTTGAAAAATTGAATATCCGAAAACCCCAAATGAGTGTCAATACGTTAAGTGCTGGGACCATAAAAAAGATACCTGTGGTTTTAGGAGAGGCAGATGTTATTAAATCCATTCTCCTACTTCCTGGTGTCACTAGTGCCGGGGAGGGTGCTTCGGGTTTTAATGTTCGGGGCGGCGCAGCAGATCAAAACCTGATTCTCTTGGATGAGGCCATCATTTTTAATTCGTCCCATCTATTTGGATTTTTCTCCGTTTTCAATCCAGATGCCATAAAAGACATAAAATTGTTCAAAGGAGGCATACCCGCCAAATACGGGGGAAGACTTTCGTCCGTGTTGGATATTTATCAAAAAGACGGTAATAGTAAAGCTTTAAAAATTAGCGGTGGTATAGGTGCTGTTTCCAGTAGATTACTGGTAGAAGGGCCATTGGAAAAAGATAAGAGTGCATTCCTTATAGGTGGTAGGGCGTCTTATGCACATTTGTTCCTTCCACTTTTTGATAATGACAACAAGGCCTATTTCTATGACCTAAATACCAAGCTCAACTATAAAATAAACGATAACAACAATATTTATCTTTCTGGATACTTTGGAAGGGATGTATTCAGTATCTCTGAACGTTTTGTAAATGTTTACGGCAATTCCGTTTTCAACTTGCGCTGGAACCATCTGTTTTCTGATCGTCTCTTTTCTAACCTTTCCCTTATTTATTCTGATTATTTCTATGGGTTGGAATTGGATTTCGTGGGTTTCAAATGGAATTCAGGGATACGAAACTTCAATCTTAAATATGATTTTAAACAGTACATATCCAATACATTTCAATTGAACTATGGGCTGAATGATATCTATTATAATTTCAATCCAGGCGAAATTGAGCCTAATAGGGAAGATTCCGGTATCATTGCAGAACAATTGACCCAAAAATATGCCAATGAATTTGCAGCCTATATTGATGCCGAACATCAAGTTTCCGAGCAATTGACATTACAGTATGGCTTGCGATGGAGCAATTTTATAAGGTTGGGACAAGATGAGTTAAACATATATCAAGATAATAATCCGGTTATATTCAATCAGGAGTTTCAAATCTATGAAAAAGCAGATCCAATAGGTATTGAGCGTTATAAACGAACGGATCGATTGGCAACCTTCAACACCTTGGAACCAAGGCTGGCAGTTGCTCTTGCTCTAAACAATGAAAGTTCAATTAAGGCCAGTTACAATCATATGGCCCAATACTTAAGCCTATTGTCCAACACAAGCTCCCCTACCCCTCTTGACGTATGGACGCCAAGTGGCCCTTATGTAAAACCTCAGATTTTAGATCAGTATGCCTTGGGCTATTTCAGAAATTTTAATAACAATGAATACTCCTTGGCAACAGAAGTTTTTTATAAGGATATTGACAATAGGATTGATTATATAGATGGTGCGGATTTAATTGCAAACAACGCTATAGAACAAGTAATTCTCAATGGACAGGCCAGGGCATACGGATGGGAACTCTCTTTAAATAAAAATGAAGGGTCTTTGCAAGGCTGGATATCTTACACCCTTTCCAAATCTGAACAGAGAACACCTGGAAGAACCGCAGACGAACCCGGAATCAATATGGGAAATTGGTATACCACAGGGTATGATAAAACCCATGATATTGCTATCAATGCCTCCTATGAGTTGAATTCTAAATGGAGCTTTAACAGCAACTTTATTTTTCAGACCGGACAACCTACCAACTACCCCATTGGCCAGTATGAATTTAAAGGCTTGGTCATTCCCGTTTACGGGGGTCGGAATGAACAACGTTTGCCCGCATATCACAGATGGGACATTGCCGCCACCCTCACCCCAAGAAAGAACAAGAATAGAAACTTGCAGGGCGAATGGGTTTTCAGCATATATAACATATACAACAGACGAAATGCTGCTTCTATCAACTTTGAGCAGAACCAGGATACAGGAAGAAACGAGGCGATCCGTACCGCCATTTTTGGATTAGTACCTTCCGTTACCTATAATTTTAAATTTTAATATGGCGACAAAACGATTATATATACTACTCCTAATAATGGCCTTCATGAGCTGTGAAGATGTCATACAGGTCGATTTGCCAACATCAGCACCTAGGCTGGTCATCGATGCCAGTTTCAGTGTGTTTTTCAATGAATTTCCGAGCACTATAGAAGGTTCGGTCATCCTTAAATTATCTGCTCCCTTTTATCAAGAAGAATTGGAACCGGCCAACAATGCCACTGTTTTTATTACAAATACCAATGATGGTAACATATCTCAATTTGAAGAAAATGGGGATACTGGAATATATGAGCCCATAGAACCGTTTGACCTCCCTAATTTTAATGATGAATATGAGCTAACAGTAGTTTATGACTCTGAAACTTATAAAGGAAGTGTAAATCTTATTCCGGCTGTTCCCATAGATGAAATCAGTCAAGGAGAAGGCACGCTGTTTACAGGGGACGAAACGGAGGTCTTGGTGAAATTTACAGACGATGGCAGTAGGGACGACTACTACCTGTTTGATCTCGATTTTGATTTATATCTTCCCACTGAAGATAGATTTTACCAAGGGGAACAGTTTGTTTTTTCCTACTTTTATGAGGATCTAGAACCAGGAAAGGAAGTGACCATTACCATAAATGGGGTGGACAGACAATTTTATAACTATATGACGATTTTAATTGATCAGAGTGGACAAAACGGAGGCGGACCTTTTGAATCTGTCCCTTCAACGATCAGAGGCAATATGGTCAACACTACCAATCCGGATAATTATCCGTTGGGCTATTTTTCCTTGGCCGAGGCCAATAGGCTCTCCTTGATTATTGAGTAGAGTTTGTTACCCAAAGAAATATTGAATGCCCAATACCAATAGCAATCCGGTTATTCCTTGGAAAAAAGTGGCCACGGTCTGGCTTTTAAGTGCGGTTTTTACATCCATATTTGAGAATTGGGACACCACCCAAAAATAACTATCGTTCACATGGGAGACGGTCATGGCGCCAGCACCAATAGCAAGTACGGTACATGCTTTTGAAATTGGGGTTTCCAATCCCAAGGAGGTAAGTAGCGGGGCCATGATTGCAGCAGTAGTGATGATGGCTACCGTTGAGCTTCCCTGAGCTGTTTTTAATACGGCCGCTATAAAAAAAGCGATCAGTATTCCACCAAATAACAGGTCTGCATTTATAGGAATATAATTGGCGATGTCCATTGCCCGCAACACACTTCCAAAGGCACCTCCTGCCCCGGTAATCAAAACAATTAGTCCGGCTTCCTTTAAGGCGCCCACAACCCAGTCATAACGGGTTTTTAAACTTGCCTTTCTACCCATATTAAAGGCAAATACAACGCCTATGAGCAGCGCAATAGTTGGACTTCCCAAAAAACTTGTCGTATTTATAAACCAACCCGGTTCTAAATGAAAGCCAGGGTATTCCAAGATCGATTTCAATGCAATCAATAGGATGGGAACCAGTAAGGGTAAAAATGCAGCTAGGGTACTTACCGTGTATTCAGCATTCTCTTCACTAGGTGTACTATCTTGATTCCCATAGGCTTTGTCTTCACCGGCCACAAGCTTTCTTCCAATATAATTAGCCCAAAGAAAACCTACCAGGGACACAGGAATAGCCACAGAAAGACCTAATAGCATGACCAATCCCAAATCTGCCTCGAGCACTGCGGCGGCGGCCAATGGTCCCGGTGTTGGGGGAACAAATACATGGGAGGCATAGAGGCCCGTTGCCAATGCAACGGCGAACACCACAAGGGATAAACCTGTTTTTTTGCTCAAAGCTTTGTTCAAGGATGATAAAATAATAAACCCTGAATCACAGAAAACAGGAATGGAAACAACAAACCCTGTGATGTTCATGGCCAAAGGGGATTGTTTAAGGCCTACTATTTTTAAAATGGTATTTGCCATGACCTTGGTCCCATTGGTTTTTTCCAAGAAGATACCTATTACTGTTCCGAAGGCAATGATAAGTCCAATACTGGATAGTGTCTTTCCAAAACCTTCAGAAATGGTTTCTAAAATCACCTCGGCCTTCATCCCCAACATACCGCCTGCCAGCAAGGCTGCTATTATCAGTGAAAATAGTGGATGTATCTTTAGTTTTATGGTGGCAATAATGATAAAAACAATCACCAGTAAAAGAACAAGGAATACATTCATGGGCAGTAGTATTTAAGCGGGTTTCTGTTGTTCGAAATAATTATAAATAGTTTTTTCTATCAATTTGGCCGCATTATCCATACTATATTGCATGGGTTGGGAGGCATCCATTATTTCCAAAACTTCTTTCAAGCCTTTCTTCTTTAACTCATCCGCTGCAACATCCAGTTTTCCACAAACGGCAATAACAGGGATTTGATATTGTAAACCAATATCCATTACACCCTTTATTAATTTTCCGTGAAGGGTTTGCTCATCTATCTTTCCTTCCCCAGTAATAATATAGTCAACGGGGGTTTCTTTTAACAACTGTGGAATTCCTGCCAATTTAAAAAGAAATTCAATTCCACTGATAAATTCAGCATTAAAGAAAGTTTTCAATCCATAGGCCGTACCACCTGCTGCACCTGTACCGGGCAATTCTGCATGGTCTACTCCCATTTCATTTTGTACCACCCTGGCCAGATTTCTCAATCCATTGTCCAGAGTTTCAATCTGTATGCCATCGGCTCCCTTTTGTTTGGCATAGACATATGCTGCTCCTTCCTTACCAAATAATGGATTGGTCACATCATTTACGGCTGTAAAGGATATTCCTTTCCAAATTGGATGCTCCTTTTTTGATATTTTCGAAATAAGGCTCAGATTCTTTCCTTTTGGAGCCAGTTCATTGCCCTTGGTATCTAAAAATCGATACCCCAAGGCCTGTGCTATCCCTGTTCCCCCATCATTGGTGGCACTGCCGCCCAATCCAATAATTATGTTCTTAGCCCCTCTCTTTATGGCATCCTCGATCTGAATTCCAGTTCCAATGGTTGATGTTTCCATCACATTTAATTCGGCAGTGGAAAGAAGTTCAATTCCCGAGGCTTTTGCAAGTTCTACATAAGCCGTACTATTTATTGTATTGTACAGATAATAGGCCTTGATGGGTCTTCCCAAGGGATCAATGGTTTCTACTTCTGCCCTTTCCAAGGATATATAATTTTGAACGGCATCCAAGAACCCGTCGCCGCCATCGGAGGCCATTACCTTAAATATTTCTGCCCTTGGTGCAGATTTAAGAATGCCTTGGGACAATGCCTTTACAACGCCTTCAGCGGTTACAGAACCTTTGAACTTATCTGGTATTAGTAAAATGTTCATGATTCTGAAATTTTGTGCTTATTTGGGCTTTGAATGAGATTTGATTATTTATCAATGTTCTTGTTACTCTTAAATATACATATTATAATTAAATTTGAAGGAAAACTAAATCATAGTCTAATGCGCACCAATAAAGACCTACTATTAAAAGGAGTTAAGTATTTAGGATTTACAGTAGCCCTAATGTTTGCAGCTCCCTTTGCTATCTATCAAGCTTTTAAAAATCAAGAGCATCCACTATACCTACCTGTTTTGATTACTGGATTAATTTTAGCAATTGGAGCTATAGCTTTGGGTTTTTATGGCATTAAGACCATTATGGACAGTCTTTTCAACAAAAAAAAGGATTCGTCCGTTTGAAAATACATTCGATTGGCTATTAGACCTCTCGGTGGTGCTTCTAGTGTACCAGATCAATTGTAAATATTTTATCTAAGAAATAAACAGATATAACTTATTCATTTCTAAACTATTACAGTAATCTCATATGGCCATTTTTTGTGAGAAAATGGTTATTTTTGTACTCTAAATTTAATTCAATGACCTTATTTGTCGATATGGACGAGGTATTTGCTGATACCTATAATGCCCACATAGTACGTTATAATGAAGAATTCAATGAGAACCTTACGGTTATGGACTGTATGGGAAAGGAAGTATGGCAATGCGTCCCCGAAGAACGACAACGAAGTGTAAAAAACCATGCAAGGTCGGAAGGATTTTTTAGAGATTTAGAGCCTATAAAAGACAGCAAGGAGGTTCTGAAGGAATTATCATTAAAGTATAATGTTTTTGTAGCATCAGCGGCAATGCAGTTTCCCAATTCGCTTCGAGAAAAAAGTGATTGGTTGGATAAGCACTATCCTTTTATCCAATGGCAAAATAGAATTCTATGTGGTAGTAAGCACATTTTATATGGTGATATTTTGATTGACGATCGCAGTTACAACCTTGAATATTTCAAGGGAAGAAAAATACTGTTCACATCACCCCATAACATACACACTACGGCATATGAGCGAGCAGATAATTGGTTGGAGATAGCCAATAAGTTATTGTAATACTGAATATAGCTAGTTTTACACAATGGCTCACCATTTTTTGGTGGGCCTTTTTTGATCGGTCAGGTAAGACCAAGTGAAACTATATTATTTCACTATGGGGCATAAAAAAACCCCTCATCGTTGGATGAAGGGTTCTTCAAAAAAAGGCGGCGACCTACTCTCCCACTTGGTATAGCAGTACCATCGGCGCAGATGGGCTTAACTTCCCTGTTCGGAATGGAAAGGGGTGGGCCCCATCGCCAGAGCCACCTTAAGTTTTAAGTGCACGCTCTTGATTGTGCACTGTTGCGGGTTAGCGCAACGAATATCGTTAACATAAAGGGACAGGGTGCGTCCTAATGAAAGGACGCCACGGTAATACAATTCACGGGGCGCGGTTGCGCAAGTCTACGGGCAATTAGTACCACTCGGCTACGACATTGCTGCCCTTACACCTATGGCCTATCAACGTGGTCATCTCCCACGGCCCTTTAAAGAAATCCCATCTTGTGGCGGGTTTCGCGCTTATATGCTTTCAGCGCTTATCCCATCCCGACTTAGCTACCCAGCAATGCTCCTGGCGGAACAACTGGTGCACCAGAGGTCGGTCCAACTCGGTCCTCTCGTACTAGAGTCAGATCCACTCAAATTTCTAACGCCCGCAGTAGATAGAGACCGAACTGTCTCACGACGTTCTGAACCCAGCTCGCGTGCCACTTTAATGGGCGAACAGCCCAACCCTTGGGACCTTCTCCAGCCCCAGGATGTGACGAGCCGACATCGAGGTGCCAAACCCCCCCGTCGATATGAGCTCTTGGGGGAGATCAGCCTGTTATCCCCGGCGTACCTTTTATCCTTTGAGCGATGGCCCTTCCATGCGGAACCACCGGATCACTATGCTCTTGTTTCCAACCTGTTCGGCCTGTATGCCTCTCAGTCAAGCACCCTTGTGCCATTGCACTCTACACACGATTGCCAACCGTATTGAGGGTACCTTTAGAAGCCTCCGTTACTCTTTTGGAGGCGACCACCCCAGTCAAACTACCCACCACGCACTGTTCTCTCTAATGAGAGTTAGGCCCCGAATAAGCAAAGGCTGGTATTTCAACAATGGCTCCACAACGCCTGGCGACGCCGCTTCACAGCCTCCCAGCTATCCTACACATTACTTACCCAGGGTCAATACGAAGCTATAGTAAAGGTGCACGGGGTCTTTTCGTCCCACTGCGGGTAATCGGCATCTTCACCGATACTACAATTTCACCGAGCTCATGGTTGAGACAGTGTCCAGATCGTTGCACCATTCGTGCAGGTCGGAACTTACCCGACAAGGAATTTCGCTACCTTAGGACCGTTATAGTTACGGCCGCCGTTTACTGGGGCTTCAATTCAATGCTTCTCCGAAGATGACATCTCCTCTTAACCTTCCAGCACCGGGCAGGTGTCAGGCCCTATACTTCATCTTTCGATTTTGCAGAGCCCTGTGTTTTTGATAAACAGTCGCCTGGACCTCTTCACTGCGGCCCCCCCAGAGGGGGGCGACCCTTCTCCCGAAGTTACGGGTCTATTTTGCCTAGTTCCTTAACCATGAATCTCTCGAGCGCCTTAGAATACTCATCCCAACCACCTGTGTCGGTTTAGGGTACGGGCTGCTTCACTTGGTTTTCTCGGAGGATGTTATGCTGGATTATCACCTTGGCCGAGGCCTCGGTGTACTATCGGGGCGTCACCGCTCCCTTCAACGTACTATTCCGTCAGTACGCACCAACGCCACATCCCCGTCACTTTTATTGTGAGCAGGTACCAGAATATTAACTGGTTGTCCATCCACTACCCCCTTCGGGTTCGCGTTAGGTCCCGACTGACCCCCAGCTGATTAGCATAGCTGGGGAAACCTTGGTCTTTCGGCGTGCGGGTTTCTCGCCCGCATTATCGTTACTTATGCCTACATTTTCGTTTGTAGCTCCTCCAGCATCCCTTACGGAACACCTTCAGCGGCACTACAATGCTCCCCTACCCCTCTAATAAATTAGAAGTCACAGCTTCGGTGATATACTTATGCCCGATTATTATCCATGCAAGATCGCTCGACCAGTGAGCTGTTACGCACTCTTTAAATGAATGGCTGCTTCCAAGCCAACATCCTGGCTGTCAATGCAATCTCACCGCGTTTTATCAACTTAGTATATACTTGGGGACCTTAGCTGGTGATCTGGGTTCTTTCCCTCTCGGACATGGACCTTAGCACCCATGCCCTCACTGCTGACCATCATTTTATAGCATTCGGAGTTTGTCAGGAATTGGTAGGCGGTGAAGCCCCCGCATCCAATCAGTAGCTCTACCTCTATAAAACTATATGTCAACGCTGCACCTAAATGCATTTCGGGGAGTACGAGCTATTTCCGAGTTTGATTGGCCTTTCACCCCTACCCACAGGTCATCCCAAGACTTTTCAACGTCAACGGGTTCGGTCCTCCACTGTGTGTTACCACAGCTTCAACCTGCCCATGGGTAGATCACACGGTTTCGCGTCTACCACTGCTAACTAAAGCGCCCTATTCAGACTCGCTTTCGCTACGGCTCCGGACCTGAAGTCCTTAACCTTGCTAGCAACGGTAACTCGTAGGCTCATTATGCAAAAGGCACGCCGTCACACGTAAACGTGCTCCGACCGCTTGTAGGCGTATGGTTTCAGGATCTATTTCACTCCGTTATTCACGGTTCTTTTCACCTTTCCCTCACGGTACTGGTTCACTATCGGTCTCTCAGGAGTATTTAGCCTTGGCGGATGGTCCCGCCAGATTCACGCAAGGTTTCACGTGCCCCGCGCTACTCAGGATACCACTATCGGTAACGGTCTTTACCTGTAAGGGGCTATCACCCTCTACGGCCAAGCTTTCCAACTTGTTCCAGTTCATTACGCACCGAATGTCGTGGTCCTACAACCCCGATATTGCCGAAACAATATCGGTTTGGGCTAATCCGCTTTCGCTCGCCACTACTAACGGAATCACTATTGTTTTCTCCTCCTCCGGGTACTTAGATGTTTCAGTTCCCCGGGTTTGCCCATCTTGCGATGTACTAGTCCTTCAAACTAGTGGGTTGCCCCATTCGGATACCTGCGGATCATTTCGTGTGTGCCGATCCCCGCAGCTTTTCGCAGCTTATCGCGTCCTTCTTCGCCTCTGAGAGCCTAGGCATCCCCCATACGCCCTTATTTAACTTGTCGCACCTGCTTCGCCCTAAGGCCAAGCTTGCGCCCTCGTAATATTATTCGTATTAATTTCCATGACGTACAATCATCCCTGGTGGTATGAATTGTACGCACTTTGTCCCAATATGTCAATGAACGTTTCGGCGAGGATACTAAGTGATGAATTTGATAACATCCCTAATACCGTCTTGTGCCGTTGTGGAGAATATCGGAGTCGAACCGATGACCTCCTGCGTGCAAGGCAGGCGCTCTAGCCAGCTGAGCTAATCCCCCATTTCGAAATCCCGGATGTAGCACCCTGAATCATTTAATGAGTAGAACCCTCTGCTCCTAGAATTTCCTTCAATCTGTCAATCAATGAACTTTTTACATTTTTCCCCTGGGGGAGTCCTGTTGTAGTCTCAGGCAGACTCGAACTGCCGACCTCTACATTATCAGTGTAGCGCTCTAACCAGCTGAGCTATGAGACTCATTATAGTTTATTGTTCTTTAATGGTAAAACAGCAATTTTGAGAACGGGTCTTCAGATAGGACCTTACTCCTTGGTCGTCTTTCTCTAGAAAGGAGGTGTTCCAGCCGCACCTTCCGGTACGGCTACCTTGTTACGACTTAGCCCTAGTTACCGATTTTGCCCTAGGCCGCTCCTTGCGGTGACGGACTTCAGGCACTCCCGGCTTCCATGGCTTGACGGGCGGTGTGTACAAGGCCCGGGAACGTATTCACCGGATCATGGCTGATATCCGATTACTAGCGATTCCAGCTTCACGGAGTCGAGTTGCAGACTCCGATCCGAACTGTGACCGGTTTTATAGATTCGCTCCCTGTCGCCAGGTGGCTGCTCTCTGTACCGGCCATTGTAGCACGTGTGTGGCCCAGGACGTAAGGGCCGTGATGATTTGACGTCATCCCCACCTTCCTCACGGTTTGCACCGGCAGTCTGGCTAGAGTTCCCGACATTACTCGCTGGCAACTAACCACAGGGGTTGCGCTCGTTATAGGACTTAACCTGACACCTCACGGCACGAGCTGACGACAACCATGCAGCACCTTGTGATCTGTCCGAAGAAGGCTCTATCTCTAAAGCTGTCAGACCACATTTAAGCCCTGGTAAGGTTCCTCGCGTATCATCGAATTAAACCACATGCTCCACCGCTTGTGCGGGCCCCCGTCAATTCCTTTGAGTTTCATTCTTGCGAACGTACTCCCCAGGTGGGATACTTATCACTTTCGCTTGGCCGCTCAGACCGAAGTCCGAACAGCTAGTATCCATCGTTTACGGCGTGGACTACCAGGGTATCTAATCCTGTTCGCTCCCCACGCTTTCGTCCATCAGCGTCAGTGTATGGTTAGTGACCTGCCTTCGCAATCGGTATTCTATGTAATATCTATGCATTTCACCGCTACACTACATATTCTAGCCACTTCACCATAACTCAAGACTACCAGTATCAAAGGCAATTCTACAGTTGAGCTGCAGACTTTCACCCCTGACTTAATAGTCCGCCTACGGACCCTTTAAACCCAATGATTCCGGATAACGCTTGGATCCTCCGTATTACCGCGGCTGCTGGCACGGAGTTAGCCGATCCTTATTCTTACGGTACCGTCACCGGGCTACACGTAGCCCTTATTCTTCCCGTATAAAAGCAGTTTACAATCCATAGGACCGTCTTCCTGCACGCGGCATGGCTGGATCAGACTTCCGTCCATTGTCCAATATTCCTCACTGCTGCCTCCCGTAGGAGTCTGGTCCGTGTCTCAGTACCAGTGTGGGGGATCTCCCTCTCAGGACCCCTACCCATCGTTGCCTTGGTGTGCCGTTACCACACCAACTAGCTAATGGGACGCATACTCATCTTATGCCGTGACCTTTAATCAGAAAACGATGCCGTTCTCCGATACCATGAGGTATTAATCCAAATTTCTCTGGGCTATCCCTCAGCATAAGGCAGATTGTATACGCGTTGCGCACCCGTGCGCCGGTCGTCGGCGGTGCAAGCACCCCGTTACCCCTCGACTTGCATGTGTTAGGCCTGCCGCTAGCGTTCATCCTGAGCCAGGATCAAACTCTTCATCGTTGTTTTGTAAATAATTTCCAACGACCAAGGAAATCCGATCTTCCGGCCCATTCTCAAAATTTTAATTCAGACATCACAATCGCTAAAACTGTGACATCCTACGCTGTCTTTCCAATATGTTAAAGAACTTGTCTATTCTTGTTTTTATTCTGTCGCTCTGTCTCCCAAAGCGGGTGCAAATATACAACCCTTTTTGTTCCCCGCAAATAAAAAATGAAAAACTTTTTTCTTTTCTCTTTTGCTGCTCCAGAACCTTCAATGAACACGGCCTTTCGACCGTTTTTCCCTCCACATCCCTCGTTGTTTCGGGCTGCAAACCTACAACCTTTCCGCAATACCACAACACTTTTTTTTGCCTTTTTTTAAAGGAAATTTAAAGTTGTTTTTAAATCGCTTAAAATTAGATTATTGCAGGAATAATTATTTTTAAAAAGGGTATTAAATTTAATGGATTAAATTGAATTACACAACTATTTTTTTTCAATTCCCATTCTTCTTCCACTTGTTGGAAAGGGATGCGTAATCATAATCCAATACCGACTCCTGTCTTTCCAGCTTTCTCTCCGCGAAAGCCCTTTGTAAAATATCTTCTATGAGGTAATCCTCAAGGACATTTTCTGGATGAAATTCCTCCTTAATACTTATATTAAAAAATTTGGCTGTGGTATTGTACCAGAACGCTCGCCATCCACTGCGTAATTCCTTTACCAGGTCAAACGCCGTTATGCCCGTTTGCCTATGAATAAGCTTTACCAAAATCTGCCCCTCAGTTCTGGTCAACTTCTTTAACTCCTCCGAAAACTCATCCTCTATATATTTCTGAACCTTCTTGGTGTACTTTCTTCGTTTAGATTTTGATTTAATAATTTCCAAGCTATCCGTTAAACCCACCAAGCGTTCCGAAGCCAACTTTGCATATGGATACACCTTCAATGTTTTCCTCTTTAATATATAGTATCGAAGCTTATCCTTATAAGAAGGGAATTTCAACTGTCCAAAAACAAATACCTCCCTTAGAGGAATAGAGCTCACAAAAACAGAATCCCCATACATCTTTACATATTGTGTGGCCAGGGAATCTACCTCCTCTTCCCCTTGGGCAAAAGCAAAGAAGCCCATCAATACAAAAACAAAAACCAACAATTCTTTTTTCATGCTTCTATCAAACTCAAAAATCGTGCTAAAATTAAACATTATCCCACAATGTTATTATTAAATAAAAGTGAATATCGTTAAGTTTGTACAAAACAAAATTACATGAGTTCAAAAAAGATACTTACTAAAAAGTCGATTGATTTTTTTGAGAAATATTTAAACAACCCTTCCCCGACCGGATATGAGTGGGAAGGCCAAAAAATATGGATGGATTACCTGAAACCATATGTGGATACCTTTATAACGGATACCTATGGATCGGCAGTTGGCGTAATCAATCCAGATGCCAAATACAAGGTAGTAATAGAAGGACATTCTGACGAAATTTCATGGTATGTAAATTACATTACTGACGAAGGTCTTATCTATGTGATCCGAAATGGGGGGAGTGATCACCAAATAGCCCCTTCCAAGTGGGTTAATATCCATACCAAAAATGGTATTGTAAAAGGTATTTTCGGTTGGCCTGCAATACACACGCGGGAAAGCTCAAAAGAAGAACCACCAAAACTGGATAATATCTTTGTGGATATAGGAGCCAAAGACAAAAAAGAAGTTGAAAAAATGGGCGTTCATGTAGGTTGTGTGATTACCTATCCAGACACATTTCAGATTTTGAACGGCAATAAATTTGTTTGTCGTGCTATTGACAATCGCGCAGGAGGTTTTATGATTGCAGAAGTGGCCCGTCTTTTACACGAGAACGGAGTGAAACTACCGTTTGGATTGTATATTACAAATTCCGTACAGGAAGAAATTGGTTTGCGTGGTGCCGAAATGATCACCCAAACAATCAAACCAAATATTGCCATTGTCACAGATGTGTGTCATGACACCACAACACCAATGATAGAAAAGAAAAAGCAAGGTCATACCGAGATAGGTGCCGGTCCTGTTATTTCTTATGCGCCTGCAGTACAGAACAAACTGCGGGAACGTATCTTGGAAACTGCCGAAGCCCAAAAAATACCATTTCAGCGTATGGCCTCATCCAGATATACAGGAACTGATACAGACGCCTTTGCCTATAGTAACGGTGGTGTAGCCTCGGCCCTTATTTCCCTTCCCTTAAGATATATGCACACCACAGTAGAAACCGTGCATAGGGATGATGTGGAAAATGTGATCCGATTAATTTACGAAACCCTCCTTACCATTAAAGACGGGGAATCATTCAGTTATTTTGAATAAATAAACCATTAAAACCCTCCCCAACAGGAGGGTTTTTTAATACTTGACCTCATGGATGAACTTATCGACATATTGGATGACGAAGGCAATTACACCGGTCAGCGCCTAATGAAATCCGAAGCACATAAAAATGGACTCTTCCACCCAACAATCCATGTTTGGTTTTACAACAAAAAAGGAGAAATCCTTATACAGCAGAGAGCTGCTTCCAAGGAGACCTACCCCTTATTATGGGATGTATCTGTTGCCGGTCATATTGGGGCAGGAGAAGAAATTATACCATCTGCCATTAGAGAAATATCAGAGGAGATAGGATTGGAGGTTTCAGAAACGGACTTGTTCAAAGTAGGCGTTTTTAAATCGGTTAAAAAGCATAATGATGAATTGACCGATTGTGAGTTCCATCATACGTATATATGTGAACTTAAAACTTCAATAGACCACCTTAAAAAACAAGAAAGCGAGGTAAAGGCTTTGACCCTACTCCCGCTTTCTTTATATATTACAGAACTACAGATTAACGGTAGCTCCAAAAAGTATGTTCCTCACGATCAATTATATCTCCAGGCCATTGTCAGCGCCATAGAGAATCAATTATAATTCTTTTACAAAAGTTTCGGGAGCATCCAAGCTATAGGTCTGCTGTTCCCCTTTGGCCATATCTTTAACAACAAAGGTATTGTCTGCCAGTTCTTGCTCTCCGATCAATACTACATAAGGTACATTTCTGTTATTGGCGTATTTCATTTGCTTTTGCATTTTGGCCGTAGCAGGATAAAAATCGGCCTTTACGCCCATTTTACGCAATTTGCCTACTAATTTTAAGGCAGCCAAGGCTTCTTTATCCCCAAAATTAACACATAGCACATCCAAAGATTGATCTATGGCCTGAGGGAAAAGGTTCAATTCTTCCAATACCAAGTAAATGCGATCCAACCCAAAAGAGATACCTACGCCACTAACATCCTTAAGCCCGAAGATACCTGTAAGGTCATCGTATCTACCACCCCCGCCAATGGAACCTAACTTAACTTTTTCCGGGGCAGCAACCTCAAAAATTGCCCCTGTATAGTAATTAAGACCCCTTGCCAGGGTAACATCCAATTTCAAGGTCGCAGATTGAAGGCCCAAATCCTCCAGGGTTTCCACAATAAAGGATAACTCCTCTGCACCTTTTGATCCCTCTTCGGAATCCTGTAATAATTCTTTCAATGCCAAAAGCTGATCCGCATTGGAGCCCGACATGGTAAAAAGTGGAGCGGCCTTAACAATGGCCTCTTCGGATATGCCTTTTTCCAACATTTCTTTCTTGACGCCTTCCTCCCCTATTTTATCGAGCTTGTCCAAGGCTACCGTAAAATCGATCAGGTGTTCTTTGGCTCCGATAACTTCTGCGATTCCTGCCAAGACCTTCCTATTGTTCAATTTAATGGAAACTCCAGTTAAACCTAGGTCCGTAAAAACGGCGTCATACAATTGTACCAATTCCACCTCTTGAAGCAGGGAGTTTGCCCCTACAACATCGGCATCACACTGAAAAAATTCCCTAAACCTACCTTTTTGGGGCCTATCGGCCCGCCATACTGGCTGGATTTGGTATCTTTTAAAAGGGAAGTCCAGCTCATTCTGGTGCATCACCACATATCTAGCAAAGGGAACTGTGAGATCATATCGCAATGCTTTTTCTGAAATCTTGGGAGTCAGTTTGTTCGAATCCCTTTCTGCATAGGTAGCATCATCTACTTTACTCAGGTAATCCCCGGAGTTTAAAATTTTAAAGATCAGCCTATCCCCTTCATCTCCGTACTTTCCCATTAAGGTTTCTGAATTCTCAAAAGATGGGGTTTCTATAGGCTGAAAACCAAATGCCGTGAAATGTTTTTTAACAACATCAAATATATAATTACGCTTTACGACCTCTGAGGGGGTGAAATCCCTTGTTCCTTTTGGTAATGTTGGTTTTTGTGCCATT
Organism: Sediminicola sp. YIK13; assembly: GCF_001430825.1. Lineage (GTDB taxonomy): Bacteria > Bacteroidota > Bacteroidia > Flavobacteriales > Flavobacteriaceae > Sediminicola. The sequence continues at coordinate 1,252,228 of NZ_CP010535.1, forward strand.
ATTTTATAAGTAACTTAACTATAGTGATGTGTGTATGATTTTGATATTCAATCCAAAGAAAAATTATTCAATCATTTTATCAAACCAGTTGTACAGGTCTCCTTTTGTAATTACAGCACCCTGTTTTATTAGGTCGAACTTATCCAAGTTCTTGTTGTCTGTATAAGCTTTGGAAGCGGTAAGATACTCCACAAAATCTGATTGCCAATTTTTCTTGAACCACTCAAAACCTTCGGTTGTTGACAAATCTATATTTGGATTCATTACTTTCACTGAAATCAGTTTCATTTCCTTATCGGTCAACTGGAACAAGTGCATATTTTGGGCGGATATATTTTCCAAGTACTCAACCTTGGTCAATACCCCTTCCCAAACCAAATCACTAAAAACATCTAATTCTTCCTCCGCCACTTCAGGCTTGTCCGTTTTAATGCCTTCCCATTCCTCCGCTGTAATAGATTGGGTGGCCAAGAAATTTATGAATTCCTGATGCAATTCCTCCAACTGTTGTTTGGTAAGTCTTGTATATTTCATTTTCAAATTTAAATTTTATCCGTATTTCAGAATGATTCTTAAGTTTTCACCCAAGATCTGTGTTTCCAGCTGCAAAAATAAAAAGGCTGTGCAAACTGCACAGCCTTTTAAACTTTAAATAACAATTTATTAGTTGAAAATATACCTTACCCCAATTTGGGCTCTCCATCTAGACGTTACTCCTGTTAATGGATTAAATGTATCGTCTCTATTTTGGTCAAAAGTATACGTTGGAGTGTTTGTATCATCAACAGAAACACCTAACAATTGATCAAAAGAAGGAACATTAATTACTCCCCAATTAGAATTGATCAAGTTACCAATATTCAAAATATCAATACTTACCTGGAACTTGTTCTTGTCGCTAACATTAATATCCTGCAATACTTTAACGTCCCAAGTACTTCTCCATGGGGCTACTGCTCCATAGCGTTCAGCATATTGACCCCTATTTTCACTTAAATAGTCATCTTGTTGAATAAAGGCTTCAAAAGCTTCTGCCTGTCCTGCAGCACTAAAATTCATTTGCCCAATTTCACTTGAGGTAGGGATATAAAGTAAGTCATTAATGCTTGAGCCATCGTTATTAATGTCACCGCCATAGATGTAATTGAAACGTCCCCCTTGAGCATATTCAAAGAACGTTGATATCGTTGTTCCTGTTTTAAACTCTTTAGAAAGAACCCCTATAAACCGATGTTTGTCTCCATATCTTGAAAATGAAAGCACATCATTATTTGCATTTCCTACTACTGCGTTCCCTGCAAATGCATCTCCAGTAATCTCAGCATCGACTGAGTTTACTTCTCTGGCATCCAGGTAACTATAGGCCAACTGAGCATATAATCCATTTTCCCAAGTTTTTTGTGCCTTAAATGCGGCATTAATAATTCTACCTTTATCAGAATTGGTAAAAACATAGGCATTTGTTGGACCACCAAAGATTTGAGATTTATCGCCGTCAGCATATACTGCCCTTGTGTCAACTCCCGTTAAATTTTCAGATGGTGGCTTTAACCCCCAGTTTTGAACATGGGAAGCATTAACGTCTTTGGTATAGGAAAGGTCTGCGGTTAATATTAGACCATTATCCAAACGCTTATCAACTCCTAGATTAGTACGCCAAACCTGTGGCCATTTAAAGTCTGGGTCTACCAATTGGTAGAAGAAAAAGTCTACTCCTTGTACTTGGTTCCCTAACCATACAAAAGGAAATCTCCCTGTAAAAAGACCAGATCCTCCTCGTACTTGCAATGATCTATCCCCTTCAACATCCCAGTTAAATCCTACCCTTGGAGAAATCAAAAATTTGTTATTTGGAAGTTTTTCAGAATCCAATGTTATAGGGTCCCCAGTTTCTGGATTATAATATTCAATAGATGGAATGTACGTTCCATTAGCCCCCCCTTTACGTTCTATATTTTCTCCAATTTTATCTGCTGTATCGAAATACAATGGTCTGTCAAAACGAACGCCATAGGTAAGTTTAAAGTTATCCGTTACGTTCCACTGATCTTGCATATAAAAAGATAATTGACCTACATTTGTTTCGGCCAATGACCATCCTCCTGGGTTTCCTGTTCCGTTTGCTTCCAATGAATTTGATGCCGCTATGGCACTATCAAAAGCATTCTGCAAATCTCCAGAACTTGCAAAATTAGGAAAATCAGTTATGGTAGTTGTTGGGAAAAATACGCCTTGCGCTCCATAGGCCCCTAAATTAAAAGAATTATCAAACTCGAATTTTTCAAAGGAAAATCCTACTGTATAGGTGTGATCTCCTTTAAAAAAGTTTAGATTGTCCGTTATTTGAAAGACTTTTTGATCCAATCTATTATTGATAGAAAATGGTTCATGCCCAGCAATTATATAATTAGAACTACCTGTATCGTCCAAAATTACTATACTTGGTGCTGGAGTTGAAAATGGATTCCTGAAATCATCAAAGTGGGTATACCCGACTTGAAGTTTATTGGTTGCATCGGCAGCCAAAGTAGAGTTCAACTCAACTTGAATGGATTGGATATTGTTATTGATTTCGTATCCCGCGTTTTCAAACTGAAGAGTTTGAGTATTTGGCCCCCTAAAGGCAATAGCATTTCTATTAGCCGGTTTGCCTTTTGAGGCATTTAAAAAGTTGTAAATAATGGCCAACCTATTGTTGTCATTAATGTTCCAATCCAATTTAAATATACCCTTTGTGGACTCTTGATCAAAATTAAATCCTGTATACCTTCCTGGGTTATAAAAAATATCGTTTCCTTGAGCATCCTGACCTATTACAACTTGACGTAAAAGACCATCTACCAATTGGAAATCAGATTCTGTAACCCTAGATTCGTTTATTGCACCAGTTCCTGTGTTGGGAACAAATCCATCCGTTCCTAGCTCAGTTAGTTCGTCTCTTTCAAAGTTGGCGAAAAAGAATAATTTATTCTTCACAATCGGACCTCCAACACTAAATCCGTATTGCTTTTGTTCCAATCCAGTCTTAAATACGTCATCACCATTAATTTTACCTCCTGTAAGGTCGTCATTTCTAAAAAACCCATAAACGGTTCCAAAAAATTCATTGGTCCCACTTTTAGTTACTGCATTCACAGAGGCTCCTGTAAAGCCAGATTGGGTAACATCGTAAGGAGCTGTAGATACTTGGATCTGATCGATAGCATCCAATGAAATAGGGGTAGCATTTGTTTGTCCTCCGGGTTGGGCCGCATCCAATCCAAAGGGATTGTTGAAAATAGCACCATCCAAAGAAAAGTTGTTGAATTGATCGTTTCTACCACCAAAAGAACCACCACTGGCTGTGGGCTCCAATCGGGTAAAGTCATTTGTAGATCTAGATATTGTCGGTAATCTTGTCAACTCTCTTCTTCCAACACTAGTCTCAGCACCAGTTCTATCACTTCCGAAAGTACCCGTTCCCCTATCGGAAACCAGCACAACTTCTTCCAATGCTTGGCTATCCGTTAAAAGCTTCACATCTAAATTAAAGGTCGTTCCTAATGTCAGATAAATATCTGATTTGGATTCTGTTTTAAACCCAATATAAGATATGGTCACCTCGTAAGGCCCTCCTACTCTAAGGTTCAAAAGGTTAAACCTTCCTTCCTCATTGGTGATCGCCCCATACCTTGTCCCTGTAGGGGTGTGTACTGCTACGATGTTGGCGCCCAATAAAGGCAAATTCTCATCGTCCATTACCGTACCTCTAATATTAGAGGTCGTTACTTGGGCTATAACCATTCCACTAAAGAAAAGAAAGGAAACCGCCAATAGAAATTTTGTTTTCATTTGAATGTAGTTGAATTAGTAAATTTAGTCAGCGCAAAAATAGCATAAAAAAAAGGCTACCGCAAGGTAGCCTTTCATATTACTTTTTAACTAAAATTGTTAACTGTTTGCCTCAGCAACAACTTCGAAAGGAAAATCAATGATTACTTCCCTGTGCAAACGTATCTGTGCATTGTATGGTCCTGTTCTTTTAATAGAACCTCCAAGTATGCTGATGTACTTCTTGTCGATAGAATGACCAGCCTTTTCCAAAGATTCAGCCAAGTTCATATTGGTGATAGATCCAAATAACTTATCTCCAGCACCTGCTTTAGCTAAAATTTTAATTTCCAACTGTTTGATTGCCTCAGCCATCTTCGTAGCCTCATCAACAACTTTTTTCTCTTTATGAGCCTTCTGCTTCAAGTTTTCAGCCAATACTTTTTTAGCTGATGGTGTAGCCATTGCAGCCAACCCTTGAGGTATAAGGTAGTTTCTTCCGAAACCATTCTTCACATTTACCAAATCGTCTTTAAAACCTAAGTTCTGTACGTCTTCCTTTAATATAAGTTCCATGATCAGCTTCTTTTTATTTTAATAAATCACCTACATAAGGCATTAACGCTAAATGGCGTGCTCTTTTCACAGCAGTGGCCACTTTCCTTTGGTACTTTAAAGAAGTTCCTGTAAGTCTTCTTGGAAGAAGTTTACCTTGCTCATTTACCAATTTGATCAAGAAATCTGGATCTTTGTAATCCACATATTTAATGCCGGATTTTTTGAAACGGCAATATTTCTTTTGCTTGTTGGTCTCAATATTCAATGGGGTTAAATACCTGATTTCCCCATCTTTCTTACCTTTTGCTTGTTGTTCTATAGATGACATAACGTTACGCTTTTGTTTTTAACTTTGTTCTTCTTCTTTCTGCCCAAGAGATTGCGTGCTTATCTAACTTAACAGTTAAAAAACGCATGATACGCTCGTCTCTTCTGAATTCCAATTCATAGCTGGCAATTGCCTCACCTGGAGCAGCGAATTCGAACAAATGGTAAAAACCACTCTTCTTGTGTTGTATTGGATAGGCCAATTTCTTAAGCCCCCAATTTTCTTTAGATACCATAGTGGCACCTTTGTTAATTAAGAAATCCTCGAATTTCTTAACTGTTTCCTCTATCTGAGTATCAGATAGAACGGGATTTAAAATGAAAACAGTTTCGTAATGATTCATATAATTAGATTTTTTTAAGTGTGCAAAAGTAAGAATAAATATTTCTATCCACAAGAAAATAGAAAAATCTTCGTTATAGATTAACCAAGTTATTAACAATTAAACTTAACTGAAACCTAAACCATGCATTATACCGATTACACAACAACTTACACCGTGTTCACATCTTTTGTTGTAGTTGACCGTGTTTTTTCGGTACTTTGCCGATGATTTAACCCCACAAATCAACCATTTATGAAATTAAGAAGTATAATCGTAGACGATTCGTCCATGCAGCGTATGGCAGTGGCCAAATTGGTCAACAACCATCCCAACCTAGCTTTAATTGCAGAATACAGCAATGCTATAGAAGCAAAGAACGGAATTAAGAACAATGAAGTAGATTTAATTTTCCTAGATGTGGAAATGCCAATAATCAATGGATTTGACCTTCTTGAATCCCTAGAAAATAGACCACAGGTTATTTTGATTACAGGAAAACCTGATTACGCCCTTAAGGCATTTGATTATGATGTAACAGATTACTTGCACAAACCTATTACAATGTCGCGTTTCGATGCTTCTGTAAAAAGGGCCGTAGCCAAGTATGAACAAATGAATAGAGTCAATGAGGACGAAGAACACATCTTCGTAAAAAGTAACCTCAAAAAAAGGAAAGTTATCCTTAATGACATCAAATGGATAGAAGCGTTAGGAGATTATATCAAATTGGTGACCGACGAAGCCAATATAGTGATCCTATCTACCATGAAATCCTTTGAAAACGAATTGCCCCAAGATAAATTCTTGAGAATTCATAAGTCCTATATTGTCAATTTAGAGAAAGTTGAAAAATTCAACAGTAAAAATGTTGAAGTGGGGGGAAGACAAATACCTCTAAGCAGGAACAAAAAGGCAGAATTGGCGGAAGCATTAAGCAATGTTTAGCCCCAACTTATCACCAAAGTAGTACAGTCGTCTACCTTTATATTATTCAATTGCATTAAAAGATTATTCATTTCTTTTAATGCAATTTTTTTTTTCGCCATAATTTTGATCGAGATTATGACCCTAGATCTATCAATATGAAATTGACATGTATTATCGTGGACGATTCGCCCATGCAACGTTTAGCAGTAAGCAAATTGGTTTCCACCCACAAAAACCTCTCCCTAATCGGGGAATACAGTAATGCCATTGAAGCCAAACAAGGAATAAAAAAAGAAGAAGTAGATCTGATTTTTCTTGATGTGGAAATGCCCATTATCAACGGTTTTGATTTTCTTGAATCCTTAATCAAAAGACCACAGATCATCCTTATCACGGGAAAACCTGATTATGCATTAAAGGCATTTGAATATGATATTACCGACTATCTACAAAAACCAATTACTCCAACCCGATTTGATTTCTCCATAAAAAGAGCAGTATCAAGATACGAGCAGAAACATGGAATCCATAATGATGAAGAACATATTTTCGTAAAGAGCAATCTTAAAAAACGTAAGGTAATTCTGAACAATATTAAGTGGGTAGAGGCTTTAGGAGATTATATAAAGTTGGTTTCCGATGAGGCCAATATTATAGTATTATCCACATTGACTGCCTTTGAAAGTGAGCTGCCCAAGGATAAATTCTTAAGAATCCATAAGTCCTTTATCGTCAACTTAGATAAAATTGAAAAATTTAGTGGAAAAAATGTGGAAGTGGAGGGAAAACTACTCCCATTGAGCAGGCATAAAAGACAGCATTTGGAAAAAGCACTCGAGGAACTTTAGCTATACGTAATCCACATTATAAATAATTCGAACTCCCTTATACTGCCCAATGGCATTAAAGGAGTTTTCTATTTTTTTAATGGCACTTTTTGTTTTTGTCAGGGATTGTTCCGTTGGTATCTTAATCATTATATTTTTAAGATACTGATTTCTAATTCTCGCCACAGGAGGATACTCGGGACCTAAAATATTTTCCTTAAATATGTTCTGTAGGGATTTTGCAAACCAGGCTGCAGCTTCATTAAGCTTGTTGTAATCCTTGTGCTTAAAGGTCACCTTGATCAATCTATTGACAGGGGGATATTTGTATTGTTCCCGCTCGTACAATTGCTCCTGGAACATGGCTTGGTAATCCTGGGTTGAAACCTGTTTCAATATTTGATGGTAGGGATTATACGTCTGCACTATTACTTTCCCCCTTTTCTTGGTACGCCCTGCCCTACCCGCCACTTGGGTCAACAATTGATAGCTACGTTCGTGTGCTCTAAAATCAGGAAAATTCAGAAGACTATCTGCATTCATGATTCCTACCAGGTTAACATTTCTGAAATCCAGCCCCTTGGTCAACATCTGGGTTCCTACCAAAATATCCAATTCCTGTTCCTCAAAAGCAGTAATAATCTTTTCATAGCCGTGTTTGCCCCTGGTCGTATCAAGATCCATTCTTCCTACCTTGGATGCAGGGAACAGCTCGTTCAACTCCTGCTCCACCTGTTCGGTTCCAAAACCTTTGGTGTCCAGGGTAGCGCTTCCACATGCCAAACAACTTTGTTGCAAGGCCATATGGTAGCCACAATAGTGACATCGCATTTGCTTTCTATGTTGATGATATGTTAGACTCACATCACAATTGGGGCATTCCGGAGCATGGCCACAGGTGGTACACTCCACAATAGGCGCATACCCCCTGCGGTTTTGAAATAAGATTACTTGTTCTCCTGCTTCTAACGTTTCTGTAATTTCTTCCAATAATCGCTCAGAGAAATGTCCTTTCATCCTTTTTTTACGGGTCTGCTCTTTGATATCAACCAGTTCTATCTCTGGCATCAGCACATTCCCAAAGCGCCTTGTTATGCTGGCATATCCATATTTCCCTCTAGAAACATTATAAAAACTTTCTACACTAGGTGTTGCCGATCCCAGAAGGATATTGCCTTTATGAAGATTCCCAAGAACTATGGCACTATCCCTTGCGTGATACCTAGGAGCAGGATCATATTGTTTAAAGGAGGCTTCATGCTCCTCATCTACAATGATAAGTCCTAATTTGGAAAAGGGCAAAAACAGAGCAGACCTTGCTCCAATTACGATTTGTGCTTTAGGCTGTTGTTGAAGTACGTTATTCCACACTTCTACTCTTTCCTGTACACTATACTTAGAATGATACACAGCAACCTTTTCCCCGAAATAGTTCTGCAAACGGGTTATCAACTGCGTGGTAAGGGCAATTTCGGGCAACAGATACAAGGCTTGCCTACCTGTTGAAATACACTCTTCAATTAATTTTACATATACCTCGGTCTTCCCCGAAGAGGTTACCCCATGAAGTAAAGTGACTTTGTTTTCCTTGAAATTTTCCTTGATATCCTCAAAAGCCTGTGTTTGGAATTCATTCAACGACTTTAAATCGGCATTTTCATCCACTCCTTCATATACCACTCTATCGGTCTGTACAAAATACTCCTCGAGGATATTCTTATCGACCAATGCCTTTACAACTGCAGAAGAACTATTACTTGCCTTTTCCAGGTCTGCCACCTTAATGGGCTTCTTGCTCACCGCCTGTAATTGAAAAAGAGAGAGCACAACTTGACTCTGTTTTGGAGCCCTAGTAAGGCCGTTCAATAATTCTTCTAGACTTTCTTCAGATAGATATTCCTTTCCAAGACGAACATACCGCACCATTTTAGGCTTATATTGTTCAAACACCTCTTCTTTTAAATCGATGATGTTCTTTTCCAGTAACCGTCCAAGAACAGGAAGTATATTTTTGCGTTCCAGAATAGCACTTATTTCATGTACCCTTAATATGGGTTGATGTTGTAATGCCTCATAAACCAAAAATTCATCGTCCAACAAATCCCCTTCCTGCACCGATACCTTGTTATTTCTTGATATCAAGGTCTCACTCTCCAATAAGAAAGCGCTGGGAACGGCCGTCCTAAACACCTCTCCAATAGTACACATATAATAGTCTGCAATCCATGACCAGAGCTTCAATTGAAACGTATTCACAATTGGGTAGTCATCCAAAATCTGATGGATGTCCTTGGCCTCATAAATGGTAGGAGCCACAGAATGGACCTCATGAACCAAGCCCGTATATATTTTTGTCTTGCCAAATGGCACAGCCACCCTCATTCCCGGTTGCAAGAAACCTGCCTCTGTTTCAGAAATGCTATACGTAAAGAGTTTTTCTAGTGGAATTGGGAGAATAACGTTAATGAAATACTGCATAATCAAAACTAAGCTTACTCCAGTACCCTCAACCAGGTTTGTGTTCTGTAAATAAAGGCTAAATATCCCCTTACCTTTAACTCATTGGGATTATCTGGATTTAACCAGATTTTACATCTGAATGTCATAGCCTGTTCAGGATCGAAAAGTTTTTTTCCTTTCCAAACTCCATCCTCCTCCTCTACTACATCTTCAATAATTTTCATGCCCAAGATATCCTTGTCTTTCAGATCCCCATCGCACTTCTCACATTTAGCGTTCTCCTTGCCTTTCTCCAATATCTTTTGAACGACACCCTGCATTTTATTATCCTCCTTATAGACTTTGATAATAGCTTTTGGTTGACCATTTCTGTCGTCTATCGTCTTCCATTTCCCAAAGACACTTTGAGCGTTGGCCATCTGCATAAAGCATAAGGCAATACCTACCACTAAAAATCTATACGCTCTCTCCATCTGTGTTCATTTTTTTTCGTAAGTAATTCAGGGTTGCATTCAGTTCAAATCCAAGTAGCAAGATATTGGAATTTAACCATATAAAAACCATTAAAATCAATAATCCTCCCAAAGCACCGTATAATTCATTATATCTGGAGATTTTCTCCACATAAACACCAAAAAGATATGAAGTCATCAAAAACAAAAGTGTGGTCATCAATGCCCCAGCTGAGAAAAATTTTGCTTCCTTGCCTTCAGCCGTACCAAAATAATACAAGATGGCCGTAGTTAAGTACGTCAACAAAGTGAAAAATAAAATTTTACCTACTTCCACCAAAAAGATATCGCCTTTATCAATCTCGTACCCTCTGGATCTGGCAGCCATATTTCCGAAATAATCCAAAATATAAAATTCAAAATAGATAAATACCACGGCCCCTACTATTAACATTACAGACAATATGACTCCTACCATTAAAGCGTAGGCATAAGACCTAAAAAAACTTCTTGTAAGGTTTACGTGATATGAATTTTCAAAGCCATCAAAAATGGCATTAACACCATTGGCCATCAAAAAAATGGAGATCAAAAATGCAGATGATAACAAACCTCCCTGTTTTTGGTCCTTGATCTGTTGATAGATCTCACTAAAATAATCTCCTGTAGCCGTAGGAAGAAAAGATTCCAAGAATACCAATAATTGCATGTCAAAATCGTTTTCACCCACACTTACCAGGGGAATTATAAACGGCACCAAGGTTACCAAAAAAATAAGCAGCGGAAAAAGGGCCATAAACAGACTAAAAGATATAGAACTGGCTCTTGTAGATAACGCTCCCCTGATGATTCCAAGAAAATACATCTCCACCAAGTCATAAAAGGAAAGGCCTTCGAATGCTGGAAGTTTAATTTGCTTGAAAAGAGCAACCATCCTGTTGATAACAGGGATCTTACTGAGTTTTCTCTCTATTTCTTCTGACATTTACAAGGCTTTAAGACTTAAGTCCATATTGTAAACGGAATGGGTCAGGGCACCTGAGGAAATAAAATCTACCCCACATTCTGCATACCTTCTAATGGTCTTCTCGTTAATGCCACCGGAAGACTCAGTTAAACAGCTATCCCCAATTAAATGTACTGCCTTTTTAGTATCCTCAAAATTGAAGTTATCCAACAGTATTCTATAAACACCTCCCGCAGCAAGTATTTCGGAGACTTCGTTCAAATCCCTTGCCTCTACAATAATCTTCAATTCTCTATTCGTATCGGTCAAATACTGCTTTGTTTTATTTATGGCATGGGTAATCCCTCCTGCAAAATCTATATGGTTGTCCTTCAACATAATCATATCATAAAGTGCAAACCTGTGGTTTTCTCCACCACCTATTTTTACAGCCCATTTTTCTGCGGCACGTAATCCTGGGGTGGTCTTACGGGTATCCAAGATCTTGGTTGTTGTGCCTTCCAATAACTTGACGAAAAAATTGGTCTTGGTCGCTATGGCACTCATACGCTGCATAGCATTGAGCACGAGGCGTTCTGCCTTTAGAATGCTTTGTGAACTACCGTTAACGTTGAACACAATATCGCCATATTTTACCCTCTCACCATCTGAAATAAAAGTTTCTACCTTCATTTCCTTGTCTACATATTGAAATACTTTTTTGGCAAATTCAACCCCGGCAATAATACCTTCATCCTTTACCAATAATTTTGCCTTTCCTTTAGCTGTACTTGGAATACAGGCCAGAGAACTATGATCGCCATCACCAACATCCTCCCGAATGGCATTACTTATTATCAAATCTATTTCGTGCTGAAATTGGGCTTCTGAAATCATAGTATTATTTTGATTCATGCTAATTTAGTAAAAACTAATCCCAAAATTGAAATGCGACATTGGTAAAGATATTTTTGGAAGTCTTAACTTTGGCGCATGACGATAAAACTTCTTGCCATAGGCAAAACGGATAGTACTCATTTACAGGAATTAATCGCTGAATACGAGCAAAGATTGAAGCACTATATTAAATTTGAGCTCGATATTGTCCCCGATATCAAAAATGTGAAAAACTTATCTGAAGTTCAACAAAAAGAGAAAGAAGGAGAAGCCATACTAAAAAGGTTACAACCTACAGATGTTCTGGTCTTGTTGGATGAACAGGGCAAACAGCATACCTCCATTGAATTTTCCAGCTATCTTCAAAAGAAAATGAATGCGGGGATCAAAAGGATGGTCATTGTAATTGGTGGTCCTTATGGATTTAGCGATGAAATATACCAAAAGGCCCAGGGCAAACTAAGTTTGTCCAAAATGACATTCTCCCATCAAATGGTTCGCTTGTTCATTGTAGAACAAATCTATAGGGCTTTTACTATTTTAAAGAACGAACCCTATCACCATCAATAAATTGTTGGGGATAGGGTTCTTAAAGTTTATCCAATAAGTTCCTCTCGAAAGAATTGTCTAATACAGGACCCTGAATTTAATGGTATTCTCTATTTTCTTAAGTGCTTTTATTACTTCTTTGTTATACTCCTTATCCAAATCTGAGATCACATAACCTACTTCATTATCCGTAGATAGGTACTGACCGGTAATGTTCATTTCATATCTGGCCAAGACTTCATTAATTTTAGCCATGATACCTGGAACGTTCTTATGGATATGCAGGAATCTATGGGCATTGTTTTGTTTTGGCAATCTAATATTTGGGAAATTCACAGCATCTACCGTATTCCCAGAGTTGATATAGTCCATGATTTTATTGGGAACAAAATCTGCAATATCGCGCTGGGCTTCTTCTGTACTACCTCCCACGTGTGGCGTTAAGATCACATTGGGGATACCTTGTAACTCCGTGATAAAATCTCCATTGGATCTAGGCTCTTCCGGATAAACATCAATTGCAGCACCACCTAGTTTCCCACTTTTGAGACCATTGACCAATGCTGGGATATCTACTACAAACCCACGGGCAAGGTTGATGAGCATTGCACCGTCCTTCATTTGATTGATCTCCCTCTCCCCTATAAAATTGTTATTTGCCTTATTATCATCAATATGAAGGGTTACCACATCCGAAACATTCAACAAATCCTCCAATGAATTGCACCTTATTGCATTTCCTAGGGCCAATTGATCTGCTACATCATAGTAATAGACCCGCATTCCAATGGCCTCGGCCAAGACGGACAATTGCTTTCCAATGTTCCCATATCCCACGATACCTAAATTCTTACCCCTGACTTCACGGGAATTGGCAGCGGTTTTGTTCCATTGGCCCTGATGAATTTCCATACTTCTTGGAAAAACACTTCTCATCAGCATAATGATTTGTCCTATGGCCAATTCCACCACCGATCGTGTATTGCTATAAGGGGCATTGAATACCACCACGCCCTTGCGTCTACAATTGTCTAGATCTATCTGGGTGGTTCCTATACAAAAGGCACCCACAACCAACAATTTATCGGCAGCGTCCAATACTTTTTTGGTTACCTGGGTTTTGGATCGTATTCCCAAAACATGTACTCCTTTAATTTTTTCGATCAGTTCTTCTTCTGAAAGACTGCTCTTCACTAATTCGACCGTAAATCCTTCATTTGAAAGATTTTCAAATGCAGCTTGATGGACATTTTCCAATAATAGAATCTTGATTCTATTTTTAGGATAGGATATTTTTCTTGGTAAATCGTTCACAAATAAAAATTCATCTAGGTTAGGTGTAACGTGATCGGCCTTTCTTGTCGCCTTTTCACGGGATACATTTTCTGTATATGCGAAAAACTTATCGGCTATTCCGGCCTCTCGCATTACGTAATCGCTGTATCCATCTCCGATTACTTGTACTTCCCCTTCTAATTTTAAGCTTCTTAGGCATTCTATCTTACCGTTGTGGGATGCCAACACATTGGCTTCATCAAAACCGATAATAAACCCTTCGGCATCAAATTTAAAGGTATTTGCATATACCCTGCTGGAAGGAATATCATATTCTTCCACAATGGGATCTATAAATTCTTTGAACCCGCATGAAATTACATAAATATCTTCAGAATAATTCTGAAAGAAATCTTTATTGGATTCTATGGATTTGGAAATTTTTTGACGGAGTTCAGAAACCAAAGGCTCCAAGTCGTCCTTATGGGCGTTCAATAATTTAATACGGCGCTCTAAAGACTCTGTAAAGGAGATATCGCCGTCGATGCCCAGATTGGTAATCTTCTGGATCTCATTAATGATCTCATTTTTATTGGATTTGTCTTTCAGCGTTATTTCAGCCAAGACATCCAAAGCCTCTACCCGCGTAAGTGTACTGTCAAAATCGAATACGTATTTCCTGCCCACTTCTACCATTGTTGTCTAAAATTTGAGCCGTAAAAGTAAAAATTAAATTTCTTCAATTTATCTATTTTCGGTTAAAAAGGATTTCACGTCAGCATTCTCACAAAATTGCTGCTAATATCATTTTATATCACATTAAAATTTATGAAATTCCTATTTCAAGATATTGAACAGCTCGGTATTACCTATTATTAAAGGTCAATAAAAAAAACAGAATCTTGTTCTATAAATTGGATTAAAGGCCACTTTGCAAACTTATAAATACGAAGCCGGTAAGAATAGCGATTCCAAAACTCAATAATGTCCCGATCAAAATATACTCCGTGAGCTTCCTGTTGTTGCTTTCCTTTAGGTCATTAAATCTAAAAACCGATTTGGCAGTGATCAACAATCCAATGACTTCCCATCTTCCAATGATGATAAAGAGCAAAACAAACAATCGTTCTATGATACCAATATATTTTCCTGCATTGGGAAGTGACTTATGATCTATTTGTATTTGATCTGAAAATCCTTCCAGCAGCTTGCCCATGACAACGGCAGCGGGATAGGTTACAAATACCACAGCGGTGATCAATGCCCAATTTATATGGCGCAACAGGACAACTGTATGCTCCACTAGGTTGCTGTTATAGGCACATATGTAGAGTACTATTAAATGAAATGCCTGATCTGTAAAAAAAAGAACGCTTTTTTTCTTTATCCAATTACTGGCATAGAGTTTTAATAGATCTATCACAAAATGGGACACACTGATGACCAATGCCAATTTCCAATAGCCTATGTCCCACAACAAAAGGACTATAAGAAGAAAATGTACAAGGGTATGCAAATAAAGGTATTTGGATTTTACCTTATTCGCTTCTTTGTGTATAACCCACTTGGTGGGTTGCAACATGAAATCCCCAATTAAATGGGCCAATAGCAGCTTAATAAATAATGTCATATTTTAAGTTCGTTAATAGTAGTATCGTAAAAATTGAGCACCTCTAAAACTAGCTCTGCTTTGGCCCTCTTAAATCGCTGACTAACTGCAGATTGTTTTATCTTTAGCACATCGGCTAATTCTTGTTGTGAACTATCAGGATTTTGAAGGGACAGGGCCACAATTTCAGCAGAAACGACGGACCAATGGTCCATAAATTCCAAAGCCAGTTTAAAAACTAGATTGAGCGTGTTGTCCTTTTTTTTATCGGAAGTAGCTATGGCCAAATTCAACTTTTGCTCTTTAAGGGTTTCAAAGGTTCTGCCCGATAATTGATAGGCCGGTCCATTGGATTCACTGATCCCTTCCCCACTATAGCTCTCTTCGCCTATGCCTATGGCCATCCGGACGTCCAACCCCTTGAACTGCTTTATCAGCGATTTTATTTCTATCGCTACTTTTAACGCGGCATCTGGATCCACCTTTAACTGAAATTCGTCACCCCTGTAAATATCCCAATCCTTTGGGGTCGTTCCCAAGGTGGATAAATAGGCTTTTAGTCCCACCAACCAATCCGAAACCTGATATGTTTCAGAATTTATAATATCACCTGTTATAATTGCAATCATGTTTATAAGCTATTAAGCTAATATATGACAATATAAGTAAATATGCTAATATTTTTAAGTATAAGACAATAAACTGATAATCAGAACCATCTTCTTACCTGAATGCAGTACTGCTGATACTCCTTTCCAAAGAGTTTTACCAATGCTTTTTCTTCAGGTTTGATCTGAAAAGCATTCATATAGGAAACAAATCCTGCAGCCAATAAGGTGTTAAAAACATTACCCAACCATAGGCCAAATGCCAACAAGAGCAACAAAAGAGCTAAATACATTGGATTCCTAGATATCTTATAAACCCCATTGGTAACCAAACGTGAACTCTTTGATGGTGCCAATGGATCAATAGTTGTTTTTGCCTTCACAAACTGGAGCAAAGAGATGCCACCTATCGACATGCCCAAAACCAACAAAAACCTCATTAACCAAAGCCGTCCAAAAAAATCGAACTCTCCTACAGGCAATAACACGTCCAAAGCATACATTAAACCACCAAAAATGAAAAACACAAGTGCAGGGGGCAATTTTAATTTCATAGCAAAAATCTATTAGGATTTAAATTTAGTAATTTTGACCGAGCATTACTTAAAGCAAGACAATACTCTTTGTACCTTCGCAATAAACCATAGCTATGGAACTGGTATTTGCCACTCATAACAAAAATAAATTCAAAGAAGTGCAATTACTTCTGCCCAAGCACATCACCTTACGGTCGTTGGATGACATCGGCTGTAACGATGAAATTCCTGAAACCGCAGACACCATAGAAGGCAATGCCATCATCAAAGCAAATTATGTCACCGATAATTATGGCTACGCCTGTTTTGCAGATGATACCGGACTTATGGTAGATGCACTCGACGGAGCTCCTGGGGTATATTCTGCAAGGTATGCCGGGACAAATAAGAGTTCTGAGGATAACATGGACAAGCTCTTGGCGGAAATGGAAGGGCAGACCAACAGGGATGCACGCTTCAAAACCACCATCGCACTGCACCTGGAAAGGCAAAAGGTATTGTTCAATGGAATCGTATTGGGCGAAATAACCACGAAAAAAAGTGGTAAAGGGGGTTTCGGTTATGATCCCATCTTTAGGCCAAAAGGATATGACAAGACATTTGCCGAACTCTCTATTTCTGTGAAGAACGAAATAAGCCATAGAGGCAAAGCCATGAAACAATTAATAGATTATTTAAAAAATCTGAAATAATAATAAGGCTACAAGCCTTTTTGGACCTTATTCAAAGGAAAACCCTTTAAATTTATCTTCAATACCCCTTTAAAAGACGCGTATCTGCTGGGTTTCAAAGTATTGCACAATTATAGTCGATATGTCAAATATTAACAGTACTTTTGCGCCTTGAAATAACGCCGCTGGTATAGCATGTGTTGCGCTGAGTATAATAGGTTATAAAGAATAATCGCTCTATGCAACATTCATATTTGCGATTAAGATTAACATATTATGACAAAGTTTGAAGCACTGGGACTAGACAAGTCCCTACTTGATGCTATTTCTGATTTAGGATTTGAAACCCCATCGGAAGTACAAGAAATGGCAATTCCAATCTTATTGGAAGACGACACGGATTTGGTAGCTTTGGCCCAAACCGGTACAGGTAAAACCGCAGCTTTTGGTTTTCCACTTATCCAAAAAATAGATAAAGACAGTAGAACAACTCAAGGATTGATCCTCTCTCCTACGAGGGAATTATGTTTGCAGATCACCAATGAACTTCAATTGTATTCCAAATACGAAAGAAGCATTAATGTTGTTGCCATTTATGGTGGTGCCAGCATTACCGATCAGGCAAGACAGATTAAAAGAGGGGCCCAAATTATTGTTGCTACTCCAGGTCGTATGAAGGATATGATCGGTCGTGGAATGGTAGACATTTCAAAAATCGACTATTGTGTTTTAGATGAGGCCGATGAAATGTTGAACATGGGCTTTATGGAGGATATTAAGGATATCCTTTCAAATACCCCAAAGGAAAAAAACACATGGTTATTCTCCGCAACAATGCCCAGAGAAGTGGCAACTATTGCGAAGAAATTTATGAATAACCCTCAGGAAATTACAGTGGGGACCAAAAATTCAGGCGCAACAACCGTACAGCACGAATATTATGTAGCTGGCGGAAGGGATCGTTACCCTGTCCTAAAAAGATTGGCTGATACCAATCCTGATATTTTCTCCGTAATTTTTTGTAGAACCAAAAGGGATACGCAAAGAGTTGCCGAAAAATTGATTGAAGATGGATACAATGCAGGTGCACTTCACGGAGATTTGAGCCAGAACCAACGAGATTTGGTAATGAACTCGTTCCGTAAAAAACAAATTCAAATGTTGGTGGCCACAGATGTTGCCGCTAGGGGAATAGATGTTGATGATATCACCCACGTGATCAACTACCAACTGCCTGATGAAATTGAAACCTATACACACCGTAGTGGTCGTACTGGTAGAGCAGGAAAGTCCGGTATTTCAATGGTGATCATAACCCGTAGCGAATTGCGCAAGATAAAGGCTATTGAAAATAAGCTAAATCAGAAGTTCATCTCCAAAAAAATCCCAACGGGAATGGAGATTTGCGAAATTCAGTTGTACCATTTGGCCAACAAAATAAAGGACACTTCTATCAATGAAGAAGTTGAAAGCTATTTACCTGCAATCAATGACGTTTTCAAGGGAATTGACCGCGAAGAATTGATCAAAAAAATAATCTCTGTTGAATTTACTAGATTCTTCAACTATTATAACAAGACCAAAGACCTGAACACATCGGATGGTGGAGATCGCAGAAATGATTCTGACCGTCCTGCACAAATACCTAGTGATGGTTCTGTTCGTTACTTTATAAATGTTGGTGAAAAGGATGATTACGATTGGATGTCCTTAAAGGATTTCTTAAGGGACACCCTTAACGTAGGTCAGGATGATATTTACAAAGTAGACGTTAAAGAAAGTTTCTCTTTCTTTAATACAGATGCCTCGGTAACCGAACTAATTTTAAAAACCTTTACCGACTTTAAATTGGACGGAAGGTTTATAAATGTTGAAATTTCCAAGAACCCAGGTGGTGGCGGAGGCGGAAGCCGAAGCGGCGGAAGACGCAGCGGCGGAAAACGCAGTGAATCATTCGGTGGAAGACGCAGCGGTGGCGGAGATAGTGATCGTGGCGGAAGACGCAGCGGCGGAAAAGGCCGTGAACGAAGCGCCTCCGATAGTCGCAAAAAAGACTCCGGAAGGAAATCGTCCAAAAAGAAAAATGGCTTCTTTTAGTTAATTGTATATTAAAAAAATACGCTTCGGCGTATTTTTTTATTTAGTTTACTGACTTAAATTAGGATTTAGATTAATGAGGTACTTTTTATTTGCTTGCTTTACTATGTTTTGTGTTCTTGGAATTGCCCAAGAAAATCAAAACACCAACGATTCAGAAAAACTTTCTGCGATTGTGGTAAATGCCCAAACAGAAGAACTTCTGGAGAGTGTCCACATCATCAATCTCAATCAGGTAAAGGGTACCATCACCAACCAAAAGGGAGAATTCTCCATTACAGCGGCCGTAAACGATACCCTATATCTTTCCTATCTTGGTTTTAAGACCCAGAAGATCAGAGTGACCAATGATATGTTCAAGTTTGAGAACACCAAAATAGCCTTAACAGAACTGGCTTATGCCTTGGAAGAGGTCATTGTTAAACCATACCAACTTACAGGATATTTGGAGATAGATGTAAAAAATCTACCGATCAATGAAGGCTTTCAATATAGTATTTCAGGTCTCTCTAAAAGTTATGAGGCCGGGAGCAAGAACCCGAGTGCCGTTACAAAGGTGTTGGGCGCCATCCTGAATCCGGCTGACCTCTTACGGAACCTCTTTGGTAAAAAACCAAGAGAAATGCGAAAGTTGAGAATGGTAAAGGACGAGGATGAAATAAGAGACCTTCTAGCTTCAAAATTTGATCGAGAACTGCTCACAGAATTACTTCAAATTGAAAAAGTGGACATTGAAGATATCCTTAACAACTGCAATTATTCCAGCTCCTTTATTAAAACAGCAAATGATCTTCAAATCCTAGACGCCATTAGCAGCTGTTATGAAGATTTTAAGGTGCTCAACAGAAAAAGATAGAATTCCCTTCATGACGCTTTTTTGGTCGACCTTGATTCAAAAATTATCCTGCGTAATGCATGAATTTCCATTCTGAAATAAATTTTCGTTTTCAGTTTTCATTTTATAGCTTTAGACAAAATTGTAGGAAATGAAAAAACTGCTAATTGCCACTGCAATTATTGCACTTACTATAGCGTGTAAAGAGGAAAAAAAACAAGAAGTTGCCACTGTCAATACCGCAACAGATTCAATTCCAACTACAAAAGTCGCCAAACCCTTTGTTTGGGAAGGAGCCAATATTTACTTTCTACTGACCGACCGTTTTAATAATGGCAATCCAGATAATGATGTAAGTTTCGAAAGAAATGAGGAAACTGGTGAATTAAGAGGGTTTATGGGTGGAGACATTCAGGGAATCACAAAAAAAATAGAAGATGGGTATTTTACGGACCTTGGTGTCAATGCCATCTGGTTTACACCTGTTGTTGAGCAAATACATGGTGGCACAGATGAAGGCACAGGAATGACCTATGGCTACCATGGCTATTGGGCAAAGGACTGGACAGCATTGGATCCTAATTTTGGAACTAAAAAAGACTTGGAAAAACTTGTGAAGACGGCCCACAAGAATGGCATACGCGTATTATTGGATGTTGTACTGAACCATACTGGTCCGGTCACTGAAAAAGATCCTCTATGGCCAACGGAATGGGTGCGTACAGAACCTGTGTGCCAATTTACAACCTATGAGAATACAACGAATTGTGTCCTTGTCGATAACCTACCAGATATCCGCACAGAGACTGACGAAGGTGTTGCGATTCCAGATGCTCTCTTGGCTAAATGGAAGAATGAAGGACGCTTGAGTACCGAATTGGATGAACTACAATTATTTTTTGAACGCACCGGTTACTCTAGGGCTCCTAGGTTCTATATCATCAAATGGCTGACGGATTATGTGAATGATTACGGCATTGACGGATTTAGGGTAGATACCGTTAAACACTCTACTGAACAGGCGTGGGCCGAGCTATACAAGGAAGCTTCCTTCGCATTTGACACCTGGAAAAAGAAACACCCAGATCTTATCCTAGATGAAAATCCATTCTATATGGTGGGTGAGGTATACAATTATGGTATTTCTGGCGGTAGGGAATATGATTTTGGAGATAAAAAGGTAGACTATTTCAATTATGGATTTAAAAGTCTCATCAATTTTGAATTAAAGTACGATGCTCAGAGCAGGGACTATGAAAAGGTATTTAAAAAATATCACGAACTTTTAAATTCTAAGTTAAAAGGAAAAAGCGTTTTAAATTACCTCACTTCCCATGATGATGGCAGTCCGTTTGACAAAGAACGAAAAACACCGTATTACGATGCCAATATTTTGTTGTTGACCCCTGGGGCCTCACAAATTTATTATGGTGATGAAACCTCTAGAAACTTAACAATAGCGGGTACAGAGGGAGATGCCACCCTGCGTTCCTTTATGAACTGGGAAGAATTGGATAGTATTCCAAAAAAACAACTAATTCTTAAACATTGGCAAAAATTGGGTCAGTTTAGGGACAACCACCCTGCAGTAGGGGCTGGTGATCATAAAATGATCTCCTCTAAACCTTATGTATTTAGCAGAAGCTATGTCAATACGGATTTTAAAGATAAGGTCGTGGTAGGGCTAGACCTGCCAAAAGGCAAAAAAGAAATCAGCGTAAAAGGATTCTTTGGAGATGGGACCAAGTTAATGGACACGTTCTCAAATACAGAAGTTGAAGTTAAGAAAGGTAAAGTCACTTTGGACAATGAGTTCGACATGGTGCTTTTGGAACTCAAAAAATAAGCAGACGGTACCAAATATTTTGTTCAGATCTCAAAAAACTGCTTAAAACACCTTTTTTGTACAGATGAAAATAAACAGGAGGAATTTTGTCATAAGACTGCTCACTGGGGCTACCGGTATTTTTGGTCTCTTGGTATTGGACGGATTCTGGTTTGAAAAGTATATCATCAGTTGGACAGAATATGATATTTCTGGGCGGGAAGATCAAAAGATAAAGTCCATTCAAATAACGGATATGCATTTAGATGAAATTAAAACCTTTCATCACGCTATTGCGCTACGCATCAACAAAGAGCAACCGGACGTCCTTTTTATTACCGGAGACGCCATCAATTACAATAGCAGGCTGCCACTCCTCAGCAATTTTCTAGGATTAATAGATCATTCCATATACAAGGTTGCTATTTTGGGCAATGTTGAATACTCCGGGAACGTAGATATACAAGCCTTAAAAAAAGTGTACCACGACAATAATGGTGAGCTTTTAGTGAATGAAAATTGCAGCCTTAAAAAAGGGAAAAGAACGCTTAATATCATCGGCTTGGATGATTACATCGGGGGAAATGCTGACTTTTATAAAGCTGCTAAAAATGTGGATAAATCCTTGGAGACCATTGTTCTAAACCATTGCCCCGGTTACAGAGACGATATCGAACGTATCAACCGTAGATTGGGAACCAAGATTAAACTCATTTTATCCGGGCACACCCATGGTGGGCAAATAACTTTTTTTGGAAAAATTTTATATACTCCTGGCGGGAGTGGCAGGTATGTTAAAGGTTGGTATGAAAGTAAAGAGACGAAAATGTATGTGTCCAAAGGAATAGGCACAAGCGTAATTCCGGTAAGATTCGGTGCAAGGGCCGAGGCCTCTATATTTTATATCTGAATTATTGCTGGGAATGTAGGGCCAACCTATTGCCTTCCGTATCTATGAACAATGCCATAAAACCATGCCCCCCACCTATCTCTTTTTTGGCTTGAATTATTTTTCCACCCGCTTTTTCAATCTTTCCGAGTGGCACGGAAACATCCTTGCATGAAAAATAAAGTAAGGGTCCAGCTTTTTCACTGGGTTCATACATTTCGTGCTGCACCAAAGATCCTGAAGTACCTGATTTTCCTGATGCATAGGGGAACCAGCCCATTTTTATAACCCCCACATCGTGCACTTCTATGGTAATGTCAAACACGGCTTCATAAAACTTTTTGGCACGCTCCATGTTTGTTACGGGAATCTCAAACCAACCTATCATATTGTGTTCCATAACTAGCTTTTTTCAAGTAAAACTTTTAGATCTCCCAAACCTTCTTCAAAATCCTTCCCCACCATTTTGTCCATATTCATAAAAAGTGACATTACGGTCATTGGAAAAGCATTTCTACCCTTAAACCCCCAAATTACTTTGGTGTTGTTGGGAGAAACCTCCTCTGCGATCAAATAGCAGTCCGAGGTTGATTTAAAAGGCTTCATAAAGCGCAGCTCGCCTTCCATCCGTTCCCCTTCAACAATTTTGGTGATCTCCTGCTCCCCTTCCCCTACTTTCTTTCCTTTCCAGTAACTTATCGCTCCAACTTCCCCATCCGTTCCGGTAAATCTCTTTTCCATATCCGGCTCCTTTTTATCCCATGGGGACCACTTTTGTTGGTTTTTCAAATACTTCAAATACTCAAAAACCTCCGCTTTTGGCTTGGAAATTTCTATTGACCTGGAAACATCATAATGCTTGGGTCCTAAAATAGATAGCACAACAATTAAAAGTACGATCGCTAGAATAATATATAGTATAGTGGTCATAGGTTCTTATGGTTTAGTTGTACTTAAATATAGTGAATATTTGTTATTTATTGCTGTAGTAACGCTCTAGGATGTCGTCTATACTTTTGATGGATTTTTTTGTCCAGTCCAGCATTTTTTCCATCTTTTCCTCCTCAGTTAGTTGCCATGGGAGCTCCCCATTTCTCAAATTAGAGGTCAGCTGCTGTAGGATGATTGCTGCAGATACAGAAATATTGAGGCTTTCGGTAAAGCCCACCATGGGAATCTTGAGAAAGCCATCTGCATTCTTCATCACCTCCTCGCTCAAACCATCTCTTTCGGTGCCGAAAAAAAGGGCAGTCTTTCCCGTCAATGTAAACTCATCCAGGAAACAGGAATCATTATGGGGCGTAGTCGCAATAATTTTATACCCCTTATTTTTAAGAATCGAGAGACAATCTTTTGTGTTGTTGTACCGATGTACATCTACCCATTTCTGGGCTCCCATAGCTATTTCGGAATCAAGACTTTGTCCATACCTACTTCCTATTAGGTGCACCCCTTGCACTCCAAAAATATCACAACTTCTTACTACGGCGCTAGTATTATGCATTTGGTACACATCCTCAACCGCAACAGTAAGGTAATTTGTGCGTTGTTCCAATATCTTTATGAACTTCGCCTTGCGTTCAGGAGTTATAAATTCCTCCAAATAACTTAAAAGTTGCTCATCCATCATACATCGAATATACTAAAATCTCTATTTTTATACTGTAACAAGTATTAAGTAAGGAGCAATGAGGAAAAAAATAGTAGTACTTACAGGTGCTGGGGTCAGCGCAGAAAGTGGCCTTAAAACCTTTAGGGACTCCAATGGGCTATGGGAGGGACATGATGTCATGGAAGTTGCCACCCCGGAAGGATATGCCAACAATCCAAGTTTGGTGCTCAATTTTTACAACCAGAGACGAAAACAACTTTTTGATGTACTTCCCAATCAGGCCCATATGGCCTTGGTCCAACTGGAAAAATCATATGATGTTACCATTATTACCCAGAACGTTGATGACCTTCATGAGCGGGCCGGCAGTTCTAATGTGATTCATTTACATGGAGAATTACTGAAAGTCAGAAGCAGCATTGATCCAGATGTCGTCATTGACTGGAAAACTGATCTTAAATTAGGTGATACATGTGACAAAGGGAGTCAGTTACGACCGCACATAGTGTGGTTTGGGGAAGAGGTCCCCATGTTGGATAAAGCCATTGGAATTACACAAGACGCAGATATCCTTATGATCATAGGAACCTCTATGCAGGTATATCCTGCGGCCAGCCTCGTGCATTTTGCCCCGACCCGTTCCCCTATTTATTATATAGATCCTAAACCTAATATGTCTCCGTCAGCATTTGAAAACTTGGTCATCGTTCAAGAAACGGCCGTCAAAGGTGTACCTACTGTGGTCGAGGGCCTAATTGGTAGAGAACTCTAGATTTTTTTGCCCATGCCATGACCATTTCCTTTTGTGCCGGGGTTAACCGAGCCTCCTTATGGGTCCAAGTATATTCCTTTAGTGGCATTTCCCCACCTTCTACCTCTTCTACCAATTCCTCCAATTTATGGTCCTTCTTTTTTGAAGTATAACTTTCCCATTCCGAAAAATTTAAATGTTTTTTTCCATCCTTTACATGGTCTGCCAGCCAATAGGACACCGGTGCAATATGGTTATACCACGGATATACCGTATTATTACTATGGCAATCGAAACAGGTAGTTTCTAAAATTAGTTTCACTTCTTGGGGCGGATTGGTTTCTGATAGAAAAACGGCAGTATGGTCCCCAATTTCCACATTCTTGGCAGGTCTATAAAACTGCATGGCTATTAAGCCGATCAATAAAATCCACCCAATTTTTTTTACAATTTTCATATTGAAAGATTCGAGCAAGAAAAATACTAAATTTAAGATCAAGAATGAATTTTCCCAATGGGTAAAATCCAAACACTTTTCTATTTAGAATAGATCAGATTGGATATCAATTATTAATAAAAAACTATGGACAATCACATTTTGGTAAAATAATACACTTTAAGCACAGAATCTTAATCCATTGCCCCTGATAAACTTTTAAACTCCTTAAGTAATAACTATCTTTGACCCTTTCAAAAAAATAACCAATTTCCTAAAAGATGTCATTAAACGAATTAAATGCCATATCCCCTATTGATGGGCGCTACAGAAGCAAAACAGTTACTTTGGCCCCCTATTTCTCTGAGGAGGCACTGATCAAATATAGAGTACGCGTTGAAATTGAATATTTTATCGCCCTTTGTGAAATACCTCTTCCACAATTACAATCTTTTGATCATTCAAAATTTGACGCCCTCAGGGATATCTATAAAAACTTTGATACCTCAGATGCCGAAGCCATCAAGGAAATAGAACAGGTGACCAACCACGATGTGAAGGCAGTAGAGTATTTCATTAAAAAGGCATTTGACGTATTAGGTTTGCAATCCTTTAAGGAGTTCATCCATTTTGGACTTACCTCACAGGATATAAACAACACCTCAATACCCCTTTCCATAAAAGAGGCAATGAATGAGGTATATGTTCCCCAGTATATGGAACTCCTTACCAAATTACAGGAATTGGCCGATGAATGGGCGGCAATACCTATGTTGGCAAGGACTCATGGACAGCCTGCCTCCCCAACTAGATTGGGAAAGGAAATAGAGGTTTTTACTACCAGATTAAAAGAGCAGTTCAATTTATTAAATGATATTCCGAGTGCCGCAAAATTTGGCGGTGCAACAGGTAATTACAACGCCCATAAGGTTGCCTATCCAAAGGTGGATTGGAAAAATTTTGGTGCAACCTTCGTACAGGGAAAATTAGGATTGCACCATTCCTTCCCAACTACTCAGATTGAGCATTACGACCATATGGCCGCCCTTTTCGATACGTTAAAGCGAATCAACAATATTATCCTTGATTTGGATAGGGACTTTTGGACCTATGTTTCCATGGATTATTTCAAACAAAAAATTAAAGCCGGTGAAGTTGGATCTTCGGCCATGCCACATAAGGTAAACCCTATAGATTTTGAAAACTCAGAAGGAAACCTAGGAATTGCAAATGCCATATTTGAGCATTTATCCGCAAAACTTCCAGTGTCCAGATTACAGCGCGATTTAACCGATAGTACCGTTCTGAGGAACGTAGGAGTTCCTTTTGGGCATACCTTGATCGCTTTTCAATCTACCTTAAAAGGCTTAAACAAATTATTATTGAACAAAGAAAAGTTTGAACAGGATCTGGAGAATAATTGGGCGGTAGTGGCAGAGGCCATACAGACCATATTAAGACGGGAGGCCTATCCAAATCCATATGAGGCACTAAAGGGACTCACTCGCACCAATGAAAGGATAAGCCAACAATCTATTGCCAGTTTTATTGATACTTTGGAAGTGGCAGAAACTATAAAAACTGAACTGAAAGCGATTACACCTAGCAATTATACTGGGATATAGTGCCTTTATAGCAGCACATCAATCTATTTGAATCAAAAATAATCTTCAAAAAGACCACCCTCAGGTGGTCTTTTTTATATTTTGCCGTTACATGCTTTCTCCTACAACGCCTTTGTAGTATTTTAGACAAAGAAACAATAGCGTTGGTCATGCGCACGGATGGTACGGTTTTGGTCCTTTACCACTATATCATAAAAAAGAGGGATTTAAACCATCCAACTAACTGAATTGAAAACAAATGTACAAACCCATATAAATTTTAAAATAATGGAAAATAATTTCGAATTAGAAGATGCCGTCTCCAAACTATACAACAAATTGGACGGATGGCTGGATGCTATCATTTTAAAGCTCCCCAATATAATCATGGCCATAGTGGTTATGGTATTGTTCTACATTTTGGCCAAAATAACCAGAAACCTTCTAAAGAAATTATTGGCAAAAACCGACAGTCAAAAATCTGTGCAGGACATTATTGGCAAGATCGTATTTGTAACCATAATGCTTCTCGGTTTTTTTGTTGCTTTGGGGGTTTTAGAACTGAACAAAGTTCTCACAAGTATCTTGGCCGGGGCGGGTGTATTAGGTCTTGCCATTGGTCTGGCCTTACAAGGCACCCTGAATAACACTTTTGGCGGTATGATCCTTTCTTTTATGCCAAACTTAAAAATTAATGATTTTATAGAATCTGACGGATATTCGGGTTTTGTTTCGGAAATCAACCTTAGAAATATTGTACTTCGACAGCCGGATAACAATTACGTGATCATACCCAATTCAAACTTCATAGATGGGACATTTACCAATTATACCCTTTCTGAAAGAAGTAGGATATCTGTTGCCTGTGGTGTTGGTTATGAAAGCAACCTCCAAGATGTTGAGGATTTGGTGGTTAGACTCATCACCGAAAATTTCGAACAAAAAGAGAATGAAGCCGTAGAGTTCTTTTTTACAGAATTTGGCGACAGTTCTATTAATTTTATAACGCGTTTCTGGATCGACATGGCCGACAATAAACAGAAATTGGCAGCAACACATAAGGCTGTTAAGATCATTAAAGAACATTTCGACAAGCAAAATATCAATATCCCATTCCCTATCAGAACATTGGATTTTGGCAAGAACAACCTACAGGTATTGGTAGACAAGAATGGGAGTAACGCTTAATCCGCCTCCGATTTCAAGAAAGTCTGAAGATCTTCATAGTAACAAAAAACCTGCATCAAACAACTCGATGCAGGTTTTTTTATGTTTCTATATTGATTGATTAGCCTTTCATAAAATCTTGAAGGCTTCCAAGCTCTTCCCCTTTATAGTCAGATTTTTGCAAGGCCTTCATGAGGGTCATTAAATGGGCCGGGTTCATGTCATTGCCTAATACCCTGATCAATGCAAAGCCTTGATCTTTACTGGAACCATAGATAATTACCTCATCAATGGCATCGTCATCGCCCAAGTATTTTACTACCCCATTGCCATAAGATGATTTCAATTTCATCAATTCCACGAATTTATCAGATTTCAAGATTGCATTCACCTTTGCACTTTCCATTTTAAATTCAGAAGCATTCTCAGAGGTTTTTTTAAATGCCAATACATTCAGCTTTTTCAATGATTGTACTGCCTTCTTTTCTTCTGATGAAAGTTCCGCCTTGTCCAAGTTTAGAATACTGGCAGGTATATCAATAGAGATGAAATTTGGATTGTCCGAATTGTCCACATAATATTCCTGTAAACTCTGATTGGAAGAACAAGCTGCCAATAGCCCAACGGCCACTAATGCCAATAAGGATTTTTTTATTGATGTTTTCATAGGTTTACTTTTTATTGTTTTTGCCTGCCTTGTTCAATTCTTGGGGCAGATTCATCTTCTTGGTCAAGGAATTGATTTTATTTAAGTCAATATCCCCTGTCAAGGAAAGTAATACGGTTTCAACCTTACGGCCATTAACATCCATATTCGCATTGTTAATGCCGGTCACAAACATGAGCAATTCACTTACATGATCATCGTCCTTACCGCTTTTAATATAAAATTTAACGTTGGCATCCTTATCCTTTACCCGCATAAGTTCTACCAAAGACGTTGTTTTTAGGTACTTGTCCACAGATAATTTCATATCGGCAGATATGCCCTTGTCTTCTGTAATAAACACCTTTAAGTTTTTGATACTCTTGGCTATTTCCATAAAATCCTTAGCCTCGGGCTCTTCAACATTTACTTCTATTTTGCTCAATAATTTGAACATGCTCTCATTGACCACCACTGCGCTCACTTTATCCAAATCTTCATATTTATCGAACATGGACTGTGAAAATCCTGCAAAGGGCAATAATGCTACTCCTAGTATTGCGAAAATCTTTTTCATTTCTTTTACTTTTAATTGTTGTTGTAAATTTTTTGTTTTGTTACTTCAAATTCATTTAAATAGGCCACTTTTTCTGTTCCTCGACTGAAATTCTCAGCCAAAAGGGTCAGCGCCTTCTTTGTTTGTTGATAAGCATACTCTGCTTCTCTTTTTTCTTGGTAGTTTTTACCAAAATATATGCCAAATACAAGAACTGCAACTGCTGCAACGGATAACCATTTAAAGTGTTTTTTTCTAGGTTTTAATGGTACCTGCTTGGTAAACTGTTCTTCCTTGGCCCGGGAAAAGAATTGAAACAAAGGAATATACTGCTCTAAATGCGGTGCTACTTTTTCATTTAGGAAATAATCCCTCAAAACATCCTCCTCGGCCACCGTTGTGGTAGCCTCAAAGTACTTTTCCATTAATTTATCTATTCTATCCAATTCCATAGTTGTGTTTTTCTTTTAATTTTTCTCTTACCTCTTTTCTGGCCCTTGACAAGGCTACCCGTACTGCGGTTGGTTTCATATCCAACAACTCTCCCACTTCATTCAGTTCATATTGCTCAACATCTCGCAATTGTAATACCAGCTTCTGTTGTGCGGGCAGATCTTCCATTATTTTTTGAACCCAATCAACGCTGTCTATGGCTTCCAACTGACTTTGTAATGATGTATTTTCATCTTTATAATTACTGTGTACGAGCTTTAAATTTCCAGCTTGTTTCGACTTTAAGCGGTCAAGACAAAAATTCTTTGTCATCGTCATCGCAAAAGCCTCGACATTATTATAATTGGACATGTTGGCTTTTTTAGCCCATAGCTTTAGTAAAATTTCCTGAGTGGCATCCTCCGCTTCCTCCTTTGAAATCAGCAAACGCTTGGCCAATCGATATAGCTTATCCTTAAAAGGCATCACCACATTTAAAAATTCTCCTTGTTTCATTGTTGGTATGGTTGTTGGGAACCTTTATTTGGCTCTTAATAGGAAGACGAAGTATAACGAAAATTGTTACAAATAATTTTTTATTATTGATAATCTCAGTAATTTACACCGTCATTATTCGACCATTATAAAAAAAGTTGCCCATTACCCACCTAAATTAGTGCTATTTGCATCCATAAAGTTGGAACGGTATTTGAGCATGTTGATTAAAAAGAAAATTTATGAAAAAGATGTATTTACTGTTCCTAGGAATAGGAATGTTCCTTACCAGTTGCAGCAAGGATGAAAATTTAATTGACAATCCAGACACTCCAGATCCAATTGGTACTACGGATGTGACTGTGCAAGATTTTATGTGGAAGTCCATGAACCTATGGTATTTCTGGCAAGGGGATGTATCCAATCTTTCCGACACCAAATTTTCTACCGATGCAGAATATACTGCTTTCTTGGAATCAGAAACAGACCCAGAGCTTTTCTTTGATAATAAATTGCGTTTTTCTGAAGATAGGTTTAGTTTCTTTACCAATGATTATAACGAATTGGTGCAATCTTTTGCAGGCGTATCTAAAAGTAATGGTTTGGAATTTGGACTGTCTTTGTATGGGGAGGGAAATGATGTTTTTGGCTACGTAAGATACATCATTCCCAATTCGGATGCTTCTACAAAAGCGATACAAAGAGGAGACATTTTTACTGGGGTCAATGGGATTTCATTAAATGCCGATAATTATATTGAACTCTTATTTGGGGATGCAGACAGTTATACCTTAAATATGGCGGACATAAACAACAACACCATCACACCTAATAATAGGGAGGTGGCCTTGACAAAGTTTGAAGGATTGGTGGAAAATCCTGTCTTCATAACCAAAACAATTGAGGTAAGTGGCAAAAAAATTGGGTACCTCATGTACAATGGCTTCACCCGCAATTTTGATGAAGAGTTGAACAATGCATTTGGCTCATTAAAAGCAAATGGAGTTACCGATCTGGTTTTAGATTTTAGATACAATCCTGGAGGTTCTGTAAATTCCTCCCGTTTATTATCCAGTATGGTATACGGCACAAATACCAACCAATTGTATATCCGACAACGTTGGAACAGTAAAATTCAACCCCAGTTGAGTTCCGCTCAACTAGAGGACTATTTTGCAAATGAAACAGGAGAAGGCAATGCCATAAATACGTTGAACTTGAGTAAGGTATATGTTTTGGCTACAGGTAGTTCAGCTTCTGCCAGTGAATTGGTAATGAATGGCTTGGATCCGTATGTTGACGTGGTACACATAGGGACAACTACAAGGGGTAAAAATGAGTTCTCCATTACCTTGGTCGATAACCCCTCCAATAGTTACATCTATAGTGCTTCCACGGAAAACAAAATCAATTCTAGTAACACATGGGGAGTACAGCCCCTGGTGGGCAGGAATGAAAACTCCGTTGGATTCTTTGATTATACGGCAGGTTTTACGCCAGATATTGAGCTTCGTGAAGACTTGAGCAATCTTGGACAACTTGGTAATGTGAACGAGCCTTTGTTGGCAAGAGCAATACAAGAAATCACTGGAGTATCGAGTAAAATTGATTTTACGGTTAAAATGCCGGTTGACCTAATAAGCAGTTCTAAAATGTTTACGCCCATTCGCGATAACATGTATTTGGACAAACAGCTTCCTACTTTTGAAAAATAAACAAAGTATTAAAAATAAAAAAAGGGCTTGGTTTTGAACCAAGCCCTTTTTTATGTGCCAATAGTGAGTTTAATTAAAATAAATTCCTCCTGGAATGATCCCTGTTGTTAATGTTGCAATGGCATTGTTGCTAGATAAGTCATATACAGTCAAAGATCCCTGACTTGCAAAGTCCTTGGCATCTGTTCCATAAAGTTTACCATCGGCAACAGCCATAGTGTAGAAAGAGACCCCTCCAAATTTGGGACCTGAAGGCAGGGTATTATCTGTAGAGTTCATTTTGTAGACAGCTCCATTTAATTGATAGTACAGATCAGCACCATCGGTGCATAAAAGTCCAGGGTGATCTGTAGATTGAAATTCCCATGTGTTTACAATAGTATTGGAAGAGGTATTAATCTTTGTGAGCTCCCCTGCTGTTTCATTATTGGTATAACTAGGATTTCCTCCTGAAAGTACCCATAAGTTACCCTGTATATCCAAAACAAGGGAATTTGGCACATCTCCAACCGATATGGTTTCCAAAATGGCATTGGTACTGGTATCTATTACAGTAATCTTATTGTTTTGACCATAGGCCCCCTGATGCGCTACATAAATGGTATTGTCCTTTACTACAATATCCTCTGGCCCCAAGACAACGGGAATAGTCCCCTCCACGGTGAAGTTTTGCAAATTAATGATCGCTACATAATCATCTGTCTCATCAAACGGATCACCCCAGTTGGTCACATATCCGGTATTGTTTGCTGAGGCAAAATACCTGGGATTATCCAATCCTTCAGTAATACTGCCCAATTTTTCGAAAGTGTACCTATTAACAATGGTTATCTTATTGGAATTATTGGCCACGATATAAGCTTGGTCCCCATCAAATCCTATCGACTGGACAATATTCCCTAAATCTTCTCCATTCACCTTATTGTATAAGGAGCTTTCCGTAATGGTTAGGTCATTGGAAATAAAAGTTACCGTACCCGTGCCATTTCCAAAAGGACCCTCATTGGACACCAAAATTCCACTTTCATAGGCCCCTAAAGGTTCTTGGGGTGATTCAGAGTCATCATTGCTGCAGGAACCCATTAAAAGGCCGAGCATTAAAATAGCTGTTAAAATTGATGTGCTTTTCATTGTACTTGATTGTTTAAAATTTAGTTATGAATTGAAAATTGAAATTTCTATTGGGCATAGGCCTATAGGCCACATTTTGGTAGTTTTCATTAAAAATATTGTTGACCTTTAGTCCTAGGGTGCAATCTATCTTTTTTGATAGCGGGAAATTATGCTCCAACCCAATATTGGATACATGATATCCCGAGAGCTTTTCACTGTTATCCGTTGTGATAAAAACAGGTCCATTGTACAACCACTGATAGTAAAAATCCCAGCTTTGAATCTGATATGCCAAGTTGGAAGTGAATTGGTGTTCCGGCACATAGATCAATTGGTTCTTGGTTTCCTTATCCAGAGATTTGGTATAGGCATATAAATTCTTTAATCGAAGTTGGTGCTTGCCCCAAGTCTGTTGTAATTCCAGTGCCAACTCGGCCCCATATTGCTCTGCTTCTTTAACGTTTCTTGGACTAAAAATCCCGGAATTATCTGGCCTCCATTGTATCAGGTTATCAGATGCTATATAAAATGCAGTTAAATTTAACTTGTATTTATTTCCACTAATGTTCTGTCCCAATTCTGCCTGCTTTGAAGTTTCTGGAATTAGATCTTTGTTCCCTATAGCACCAGCACCGGACCAATACAGATCGTTAAAGGTGGGAATCCTATAATTTTTGGAGGCATTAAAATTGATATCGTACGATTTAGATACTTGGTACTTGCTATCAAAGGATACTAATAAGGGACTCTGATAATCGGTCACCAGTTCTTGTCTAATGTTGAGTCCGTAATTGAATGTGTTGGTTACTTCATGGGAAAACATAAAAGTACCGGTGGCTTGGTTTCTTGTTGCATTTTCTATGCTGGTGCCTTCTGCAACTATGGTACTTAACTCCCCTATTCCATTCAAAGTAACTCTTCCCAATTCATATTTGGCATCATAGTTCAGAATATAGGAGTTGGTGCGACCAAAAGAAAATTCTGGTCTTTCCCTATTGAAGTAATACCGATATCTTTCGTACAAATGTGCGAACTTAAGACGCTGTACTTTAGTTTCATTAAAATGGCTCCATTCCACCAAGGAACGTGCATTAACATCCCTATAATTGTCATTAGAAGGAGCTGTCAATGTCCCTGAGAAGTTCCTATCACCAAAAAACGCCGTGTGATAAAACTTTAATAATTGAGAGTTTGAAATTAAATAGCCAAGGGATGCATTTATATTGAGCGTATTAAAAGCTCCGTTTTCATTTTTTCTGTCCGTACCCAAATACTTGTAGTCGTTATCGGAAGCGTTGTAATTAACACCAAAATTCAAAGAAAGCTTAGAGGAACCATATGCGGTCCTATAATCCACCCTTTTGGTATTAAAACTACCATATCCCAATTGCAGGGTATTGCAAAAATGTTTTTCGAAGAGAAAGGAATCGTTGAGCAAGATGCTACCGCCAATAGCCCCACTACCGTATTGCACGCTTCCCCCTCCACTTCTAATGGACACTGAATTATAATTTTGTGGAATTATGGTATTGAAGTCGGTCTGCCCCGTCAATTGGGAATTGATATTAATACCGTTCCAGACAACCGCCGTTTGAGAGGCATTTGTACCCCTAAAGGAAGCCGAGGAGACCATGCCAAAGCCATTTTCCTTAAAGTATATATTGGAGTTAAATTGCAAAAGGTTGGTCAAGGTAGAGCCGTTTCTATTCATAGTGGAATCGGTGAGGACTTCAACCTTTAGCCCTTTTGAAAAATATTTTAATTTCGCATCGCTCAAAATCACTTCATCCAGAGCAATAATATTGCTCTGCTGGGCCATACCTATCGAAAAGCACAGGAGTGGTAAAATTAATAGTAGCTGCTTTGTTTTCATATCAATGAAGACCCTTTACCCGAAAGTCTTTTCATTTTAGTTATGAACCTGGCAGGTCTCCTGACTTGCGTCTTACTACATACCTTCCCATTTATGAAACTTATCTTTAAGACAAGTGCTGAAAATATATCAGCATAAACAGTGGTTTTTGAAGATGTAGTAAGCACCCAATTACTAAGGCGTAGCTTACAGTTGCGGGAACAGCTTCGGAATTTCACCGAATTCCCTTTTAATCCTATTGAAACAATAGAAACCAAAATTCGGTTCGAAATTAAACCTTTTTTATAAATAGCACCCCTATTATGTTCATGATTCTTAAATACTGAACATCCATAAGTGATAAAAGATTAAAATGATACGCTCAAGCTGATATCACGTTATCCTGCATTTTATAGTGTGTGGTTTGAAATATCATTCAAGAATTAAATGCTACTTTTGCCCATAGACCAAAATCATTACTTTTTTGAAAACTCTTCGCTATCTGCTATTTCTATTGGTTTTTTGGTCCTGCAAACAGGAACCAAAAGAAAAAATCCGATTATCCATACCTTCTGAAGTCGTTACTATTGCCCATGCCAAAGGCTTTGCCATCAACAAATCCCCAGGAGGTATTACCACCATTAAAATAACCTCTCCCTGGCCCAATGCCGAAGCTGCATTTACTTATGCTTTGATTCCTAAAGAAAAACTGGCATCTATTACTTTGAACAAAGATGAATATGACGCCATAATTGCTACCCCCATTGAAAAGATTGTGGTAACATCCACCACCCATATTCCCGCATTGGAGGCACTGGGTGTGGAAAACACCCTTATTGGTTTTCCCAATACAGAATACATCTCTTCGGAAAAGACTAGAAACCGAATTTCAAAGAATCAAGTGCAGGAATTGGGCAACAATGAAGTTATCAATACAGAAATGGTCATAGCCCTGCAACCAGATGTGGTGGTAGGCTTTAGCATAGACAACCGTAACAAAGCATATAGTACCATACAAAATTCTAACGTTCCAGTCGTTTACAATGGGGATTGGACAGAAGAAACCCCTCTGGGAAAAGCGGAGTGGATCAAATTTTTTGCACCTTTTTACCATCTTGAAAAAAAGGCGGATTCAATCTTTACTGCCATTAAAACTAATTACGACCAAGCCAAAAAATTGGCGCTGAAGGCACAAGTTAAACCTAGTGTTTTAAGTGGGGCACTTTACAAGGATGTGTGGTATTTACCTGGAGGAAAAAGTTGGGCTTCCAATTTTATCGCTGATGCCAATGCCCATTATTTATGGCAAGATTCAGCCGAAACCGGTAGTTTGTCCCTAAGTCTGGAAAGTGTCCTGGATACGGCACAAGAGGCTGATTTTTGGATTTCCCCTTCCCAATACACCTCCTATGGCCAATTGGAGGAAGGAAATAGACATTACACCCAATTTAAAGCATTTAAAGAAAGGAAGATCTACACATTTGCCAATACTACCGGAGCTACCGGTGGACTCCTATATTACGAATTGGCACCAAATAGGCCAGATTTGGTCTTAAAAGATCTCATCCATATCTTCCATCCAGAATTATTACCGGGTTATCAACCTTTCTTTTTTAAACCCTTGGAATAAATGCAGTCACCAAAAACATATAAACTACCTTTTACCTTATTGCTCACGGTGTTGATCCTTAGCTTTTTTGTCAATATTAGTTTGGGATCTGTGGCAATTCCTTTTATAGATACCCTAAAATCCATTATTAATGAGCCAGTTACCAATGAGGCATGGAGTTATATTATCTGGAACTATAGAATTCCAAAAGCATTTACTGCAGTGTTGGTGGGAAGTGGACTTGCCCTAAGTGGCTTGCTTATGCAGACCCTCTTTCGTAATCCTTTGGCCGGACCTTTTGTTTTGGGCATCAGCTCTGGTGCAAGTTTGGGCGCAGCTTTGCTTATCATGGGTTCTTCCCTATTCACCGGCTTATTATCCTTTGGCCTGGTCAGTGATGTTTCTTTGGCCATCGTATCTAGTATTGGTAGTTTTTTAGTGCTATTGGCAGTAATGGCCGTCGCTTCTAAAGTAAAGGATACCATGGCGCTATTAATTATTGGATTAATGTTCGGCAGTATCACTGCAGCAGTAGTTAGCGTATTGTCCTATTTTACAAATGCTGAAAAACTACAGCAGTATATTTATTGGTCTTTTGGTAGCTTAGGGAACCTCTCGTGGTCACAACTAGGGCTTCTGTTCGTAATCCTTGCTATTGGTGTCTTACTGAGTATTGTGGCCATCAAATCTTTAAATGCCATGCTTCTGGGGGAAAACTATGCCCGTAGCCTAGGGGTGGACATTATAAAGAAGAGATTTTTAATTATTCTTGCTACGGGATTGCTCGCAGGAGGAATTACCGCATTTGCTGGTCCCATTGCATTTGTGGGTCTTGCAGTGCCCCACTTGACAAGGCAAATTTTTAATACCACTGACCATAAAATATTGGTTCCCGCTGTAGTTTTATATGGCGCAATCTTAATGTTGGTCTGTGATACCATTGCACAATTACCAACCTCAGCCAATGTGCTGCCAATTAATGCGATAACTTCCATTATTGGTGCCCCCGTGGTCATCTGGTTATTGGTCAGAAAAAGAAATATGGTATTTTAAGTAGAAAACAATTAACAAGAAAAATCACAGAATATCAACACTATAGATCCACATATCGCCATAAGCACCAAAGACCTTACAATTGGTTATCTAAATAAAAAGGAACGGATTAGTATTGCCAAGGATGTTAACTTTTCTTTGGAACAGGGAGAATTGGCTGCTATTGTAGGTATAAATGGCATTGGAAAATCTACCCTACTTCGCACCATAGGAAGAGTACAGCCCAAACTGTCAGGGGAAATCCTCTTGGATGGTAAAGAATTGGAATCATATGACCCTTTGGCATTGGCCTCAAAAATTAGTGTGGTACTAACAGAGCCCATAGCCTCCAAAAACCTCACCGTTTTGGAACTTATAAGTCTGGGAAGACAGCCCTATACCAATTGGATAGGTACTTTGACCAGTTTGGATAAAGAAAAAATAGTCAGGGCTATAAATATGGTCCAAATAGAAGATCTACAGCATAAAAAATGTTACGAGCTGAGTGATGGTCAACTTCAAAAAGTAATGATAGCTAGGGCCTTGGCTCAGGACACAAACATCATGTTATTAGACGAACCCACCTCCCATTTAGATCTTTACCATAAGGTCCATATCTTGAAATTATTACGAGAGATCGCACATGAGACCAAAAAGACTATTCTCTTCACTACCCATGAAATAGAAATAGCCATTCAATTGTGTGACAAAATGTTGATCATGCAAAAAGAAAGAAGCAGTTTTGGGGAGCCCTGCGAGCTCATTACCAACAAGAGTTTTGAAAATTTATTCCCTTCGGACACCATCACTTTTGATAGTCAATCTGGATCGTTCAAAGTTAAAAAGTAAGAACCACCTTAAGTGGTAATTTAAGATCAATCCTTTATCTTTACCTCAGAGAACTTATTATCAATGGACGGATCGATTACCTACATCATTATAGGAATATTATTTTTGGGCCTTGGCTTTTTTCTAGGCCATTATATTCAAAATTTAAAAACCAAATCAGGCCAAAGTGCCCTAGTGGAGCGGGAGCAACAATTGCGCTTAAATCTCTCGTCCTTGGAAGAAAAACTACAGCTTACTAATGAGGAAAAGAACCTCTTGCGTTCCGAAAAGGAGCAGTTGGGTAACCAAATAACACGATACCAGGCAGATCTGGAGAATTTGGAGCTAAAAAATAGAGAGCAAAAACAGGAAGTGGAAAAGCTCCAGGAAAAATTTACCAAGGAGTTCGAAAATTTGGCCAATAAGATTTTGGACGAAAAGAGTACCAAGTTCACTGAACAGAACAGGGAAAACATAAAAAACATCCTAGTCCCACTGCAGGAAAAGATTTTGCTTTTTGAAAAAAAGGTCGATGATAGCCAAAAAGAAAGTGTGGGGATGCATTCTGCTTTAAAGGAGCAATTGACCAATCTACAGACACAGAACCTCAAAATAACCCAAGAAGCGGAAAACCTCACCAAAGCCTTAAAAGGAGACAGCAAAATGCAGGGGAACTGGGGCGAACTGGTACTGGAAAGGGTATTAGAAAAATCGGGCTTGGAAAAGGATCGTGAATATACGGTACAACAAAGTTTTACCAGAGAGGATGGAAGTCGTGTCCTACCTGATGTTATAATCAATCTCCCCGATGGCAAAAAAATGATCGTGGATTCCAAGGTATCCTTAACGGACTATGAGCGTTATGTGAATGCGGAAGACGATATGCGCGATAAGTTCCTTAAAGACCATGTGAATTCCCTGCGAAGGCATGTAGATCAATTGTCCGCTAAAAAATATGAGGATCTTTACGAAATGGAGAGTCCAGATTTTGTGTTGATGTTCGTACCCATAGAACCCGCATTTGCCATAGCCATCAATAACGACAACTCCTTATACAACAAGGCCTTTGAACAAAATATAATCATTGTGACCCCTTCCACCCTATTGGCCACCTTAAGGACCATTGATAGTATGTGGAACAATGAAAAACAACAGCGCAATGCTATTGAAATTGCCCGCCAGGCCGGAGCTCTTTATGATAAGTTTGAAGGATTCGTTACCGATCTTACCAAGGTTGGTAAAAAAATGGATGAGGCCAAGCAGGAATACAAAGGAGCCATGAACAAATTGATAGATGGCAGGGGAAATATTATTACAAGCATTGAAAAGCTCAAAAAAATGGGGGCGAAAGCTAAAAAGTCGATCCCCGAAGCATTGTTGAAACGTGCCAAAGAAGACGATCTTGAGGACGATTTTGAGGAAGAACCTAAACTTGAACTATGAAAAAATTTCTGATTATCAGTGTTGTGGCCATAATAGCCCTTTTTTCCATGTATTATGCTTTTGTCTATTACGTCCCCTATAGTGATGGTGTGCGTTCCGGAGAACTCATAAAAATAAGCCACAAAGGGGTATTGATCAAAACTTGGGAAGGTGAAATTAGTCAGGGTATCTCCGGGGCACAGATTTTTACCTTTTCGGTACTGGACAAAGATCAGGAGGTAATAGATAAGCTTCAGGAATATCAGGGCCAATATGTAAAAGTGAATTATGTGGAACGGTACAAGACCTTTGCATGGCTTGGGGATACCAGATATTTTATCACGGATGTAAAACCAGAACGTTCACCCCATTTTAGAAACTAACCACCTATGGAAAAATTTAAGACATCTAAAGAGACCCGCATATCTTTAACAGAGTTGATGCTTCCGGCGCATTCTAATTTCGGAGGAAAAATACACGGGGGATATATCCTAAATCTAATGGATCAGATTGCCTTTGCCTGTGCTTCCAAACATTCAAGGAGCTATTGCGTAACAGCATCGGTCAATAAGGTAGATTTTTTGAATCCAATTGAAGTAGGGGAATTGGTAACCTTAAAAGCCTCCATTAATTATACGGGGCGCACTTCTATGGTGGTGGGTGTCCGTGTAGAATCTGAAAATATTACCACAGGGGAACTCAAGCATTGTAATTCTTCCTATTTTACGATGGTTGCCAAAGATGCCAACGGGAAGAACATTCCAATCCCTGGCCTGCTTCTTACAGACAAACAAGGAGTAAGACGCTTTGCACGAAGTATTCAACGAAAAAATGAATCTACCTTAAGAGGCTCCAAATTCACTTCCTCTAAATTTCAGGTAGAAGAATACCTTGAAGATTTAAAGACCGAAAATGTTAGTCTCCAACTGACATAAGACCCTTGGCAGCATCTGAATCTAAAAACCAGATCAACTGCCCTGATGTTGGGGCAACCAAAGTAGCTGGATAGGTAGTATAGTCGCCTTCCTTTTTCATAATTTCTTCCACCTTTTCAGCTTTACCAGCTCCTGTCACCAGAAAAGCAACCTCTTTAGCATTGTTGATGATTTTCCCAGTAATGGTGATTCTTCTTTGTCCAGAATCTGGATGAATAGCAACGGCACAATTGGCTTTGTTATCCCACAGCTCAATTTCATGGGGAAAGATAGATGCGGTATGTCCATCATCACCCATGCCCAATATCACTAAATCAAATTGTGGTATTTTTTTTCGTTTGGGCAATTTATCATCCAACAGCTGAGCATATCTCTTTGCTTCTAGCGCTGGATCATCCTCTCCGTGAATACGGTGGATATTGTCTGCAGGGATACTAATTTTTTCAAACAAATGAACTAAGGTCATTTTGTAATTACTCTCCTCATGGGTTGGTGGGACACAACGTTCATCCCCCCAATAAAAATGCACATTATCCCAATTTATGTCTGTTCCATATTCTGCGGCCAGCATGTCAAAGACAATTTTTGGGGTACTACCGCCAGATAAGGCAATATGTACCTCTTCCTTAGAATTTGTGATTTTGACCAAGTATTCCGAAAAACGTTTGGCTACTTCTTCTTTGCTTGTATATATCTTAAGTTCCATTGTATTTTTTTAACTGATTACGCAGAAGCCCGGATCGTCTGCCATATGTTCCCCAGGGTTCCTCCACCCCATGCTGCCTTCAATGAGGTCATCCCCATTTTTGGGACCCCAGACCCCAGCTGAATACCCATAGGTCCGCACATCAGTGCCCTTCTCCCAATAATTGAGAATGGGATCCACAAAACTCCATGCCGCTTCCACTTCGTCCGCTCTGGCATATAGTGTGGCATCACCTTGCATGGCGTCCAATAATAAACGCTCATAGGCTTCCATGACATTGGTTTCTGATAGGCTGGAATAATAAAAATCTAAATTTGCACGCTCTACCTTAAAGCCTTGACCTGGTACTTTTACTCCAAATTTGATCATTATTCCCTCATCGGGCTGGATACGGATAATTAATTTATTATCCTTATTGTTCATATCCGAATTCTTGAATATTTGATGGTGGGGAGATTCAAAGTGGATCACAACTTCTGTAACCTTAGTGGGCATTCTTTTGGCAGTTCGCACGTAAAAAGGAACATCTTTCCAACGCCAGTTATCCACATAAAATTTAATGGCTGCATAGGTTTCGGTCATGGACTGTGGATGAACATCTTCCTCTTCCCTATATCCCTTTACCGGCTTACCATC
The DNA here is from genome assembly GCF_001430825.1 of Sediminicola sp. YIK13. Taxonomy (GTDB): domain Bacteria; phylum Bacteroidota; class Bacteroidia; order Flavobacteriales; family Flavobacteriaceae; genus Sediminicola. Next base: position 1,294,199 of record NZ_CP010535.1, read on the forward strand.
AATTACAGAGGCAAGGTATTGGCCCCTGATGGTATTTTTTTCCAAAGTCTTTTTATTCTTCATGATCCGCAAGGACTTCAAGGCCTTTACTTTTTCATTTCTTATTTCCTCTGCACTGGCATCTATGGGCGGTTCCATTACTATAAAGGAGATGATTTGTAACAAATGGTTCTGGAACATATCCCGTAGGGCTCCAGACTTGTCATAATAACCCCCTCTTTTCTCCACACCCACGCTTTCTGCATTGGTAATTTCAACATGGTGGATATAGTTCCTATTCCAGAGGGGTTCAAAAATACTATTGGAAAAACGGGTCACCAATAAATTTTGCACTGTTTCTTTCCCTAGATAATGGTCTATCCTATAGATCTGGGATTCGTCAAAGTACTTTTGAAGTCCTTTATTCAATTCTTTGGCCGTGTCTAAGCTATATCCAAAAGGTTTTTCGACAATGAGCCTTTTCCAACCTTTGCTCTCATCATTCAAACCTTGATCAGAAAGATTTTTGGCAATGACCTCATATAAATTAGGGGGCGTAGAAAAGTAAAAAATGAAATTATCCCCGGTCCCGTGCTCCTTATTTAAATCTTTAATTCGTTTTGCTATGTTGGAATACTCTGTATCGTAATCCGTGCCTAAATCCTCGTAGTACAATTTATCAGAAAAGGCTTTTATAAAGTCGTCTTGCCCAGCTTTTACCCTTTCCTTGAGGTAACCGCTTTCATGGACCACCTTTTGACGGAACTCATCGTCGGACATGTTACTTCTACTTGCGCCTAATACTATGAAATTTTCGGGGAGATGTTTTCCTTTATATAAATTAAAAAGTGCTGGGACCAACTTTCGGGCCGTAAGATCTCCCGAAGCACCAAAAATCACCAACATTTGATTTGCAGTTTTATTCATATTCTATAGCAATTGCATTGGATTTTATCCATTTATTTAACAAAATCAGTCTAAAAAGACACATTGGGAGCTTCAAAATGAACTATAGGCCCAAAAGTCGATATTTTAAATTAATTTTGAAATCGTTCTAGTTGGCGCTAAGATAAAACTTATTTAATTTATACAATTTACATCTTAAATTACTTAACATATCAATAGTGAATTCAATTAATTCACAACAATAATAAATTATGGAGAAAATTACATACGATTTTGGGCTTATAGGTCTAGGAGTCATGGGACGTAACTTTATACTGAATGTGGCCGATAATGACTTTTCAGCTTTTGGATATGATTTAGATCAAGAGAAGGTAGATGCACTTATTGAAGAAGGTGGAAATACCAAGAGGGTCAATGCTTCAACGGATCTAAAAACCTTTGTTCAATCCCTGGCCAAACCGCGGAAAATAATGCTCTTGGTCCCTGCAGGTAAGATTGTGGATGCGGTGATAGAAGATCTGTTGCCGGTAATAGACAAGGACGATCTTATTATAGATGGTGGAAACTCATTCTTTACCGATACGGACCGACGAGAGGCCTATTTAAAGGAAAAAGGCATCCATTTTTTTGGATCCGGGGTATCAGGCGGCGCAAAAGGTGCCAGAAAAGGCCCAAGCATTATGCCAGGTGGTAATAAAGAGGCATATAAGGAAGTATTACCCATATTTGAAGCTGTATCCGCAAAATTTAACGGGGAACCCTGTGTTGCCTATTTAGGACCAAAGTCTGCTGGTAACTATGTAAAAATGGTCCATAATGGTATTGAATACGGTTTAATGCAGCTGACCTCGGAAATCTATGATTTGCTTAAAAAGGCAGGCGGATTTAACAATGACGAGCTACATACGATTTTCAATGAATGGAACCAAGGAAGGTTACAATCTTTCCTAATTGAAATTACCGCTGAGATCTTTGCCCAAAAAGACGATAAGGGCACCGGTGCTTTGGTGGACAAAATTCTGGATAAGGCAAAGCAAAAGGGAACCGGGAAATGGACCTCACAAAATGCCATGGATCTTGGTATTCCAGTTCCATCTATTGATATTGCAGTTAGTATGAGAGAGATTTCTGCCTTGAAAGAGGAACGCGTATTGGCAGATTCGCTTTATGGACGACCAGAGCCAAAGACCATTGATAAAAAAGAATTGGTAAAAATGGCAGAAGCTGCATTGTATTTTGCTTTTATCAATACCTACGGCCAAGGATTGCACCAATTAAAAGATGCTTCCAAGGAATACGGGTATGAGCTGGACCTGTCTGTAATTGCTAAAATATGGCGGGCGGGCTGCATTATTAGGGCCGCGATGTTAGAGGATATTTCATCGGCCTATTCATCGGACAAAGAACTGCCTAATTTATTGCTGGCACCGGCCTTTGTGGAAAAGATAAAGGATACTGTTGCTTCAGCTAGACAAGTTGTGGCATATGCGGCAACAAGTGGAATACCCCTACCTGGATTGTCCAATTCATTGACCTATTTTGACGCCTATACCTCAGGCAAGTTACCATTAAACCTGATACAGGCACAACGGGATCATTTTGGTTCACACACCTACGAAAGGAATGATATGGAAGGGATTTTCCATACCGAATGGGGCTCTTAAATAAAGAACCTAACACATAGAAAGCCCCGTAAGATAACTTACAGGGCTTTTTTTATGTTTCAAACTAAACTCCTTATACAAGAAGTTTTGATCGGAATATTACTTACTTAAGTACATTTTACGTCTGTGGTACAGGTTATAGAACTCATCATCCTTAAGACTATCGATAAATAAAATGCTCTCTCCTGTACTTTTCATTTCTGGACCCAAATTTTTATTTACGTTCGGGAACTTATCAAAAGAGAATACCGGTTGTTTGATCGCAAAACCTTCCAATTGCGGATTGAAAGTAAAATCCTTAACCTTTTTCTCCCCTAGCATCACCTTGGTGGCGTAGTTCACATAAGGTTCCTTATAGGCCTTCGCAATGAAAGGCACGGTACGGGAAGCCCTTGGATTTGCCTCGATAATATAGACAACATCATCCTTGATGGCAAATTGAATATTGATCAGACCTACCGTATTTAAAGCCAGGGCAATCTTCTTTGTGTGATCTTTGATCTGCTGCATTACAAACTCCCCCAAATTAAAAGGTGGTAAGGTTGCGTTAGAATCTCCTGAATGTATTCCACATGGCTCTATATGCTCCATGATCCCTATAATATACACATCCTCCCCATCACAAATGGCATCTGCTTCTGCTTCTATAGCACCATCTAAATAGTGGTCTAACAACAACTTATTGTTAGGAATAGATCTTAAAAGACCTACCACATGGGATTCCAATTCTTCTTTGTTGATGACAATTTTCATCCCTTGTCCTCCCAATACATATGAAGGCCTTACCAAAAGAGGAAAGTTTAATCTATCTGATAATTCCAGTGCTTCCTGAGCTGTTTCCGCCACCCCGAATTCTGGAAATGGAATGTTGTTTTCCTGTAACAACCTGGAGAAACTACCCCTATCTTCCGCCAAATCCAAAGATTTAAAGCTTGTACCAATAATCTTTATGCCGTACTTATCCAGTTTTTCGGCCAATTTTAAGGCGGTCTGCCCTCCTAATTGAACAATAACACCTTCTGGTTTTTCGTGACGGATAATATCATAGATATGCTCCCAAAATACGGGCTCGAAATAAAGCTTATCGGCCGTATCAAAATCCGTTGATACGGTTTCTGGGTTACAGTTGATCATAATGGTCTCATAGCCACATTCAGCAGCAGCTAAAACCCCATGGACACAACAGTAATCAAATTCTATCCCCTGCCCAATTCTATTTGGTCCGGAACCTAGCACAACAATCTTTTTCTTATCGGTAACAATACTGTCGTTCTCCACATACCTTTTTCCGTCTGCTGTTTGTATCTCCTCCTCAAAGGTGGAATAGTAGTATGGTGTCATGGCCTTAAACTCTGCAGCGCAGGTATCAACCAATTTATATACCCTGTTGATCCCTAGGGATGATCTTTTATTGTAGACCTCGCTTTCATAACAATCTACCATATGTGCAATTTGTCTGTCTGCAAATCCTTTTTGTTTCGCTTCCAACAACAACTCTCTAGGCAAAGATTCTATGGTGTACTTCTCGATCTCTTTTTCCAAGAAATTCAATTCTTCATATTGTCGCAAGAACCACATATCTATCTTGGTGATCTCATGAATTCTACTCAAGGGAATTCCCAATTGTATGGCATCATAAATAACAAAGACACGGTCCCAACTAGGAATAGTCAACTTACTGATAATCTGATCGTAATCTTTATATCCTTTCCCATCGGCCCCTAGTCCATTTCTTTTTATTTCTAGGGATTGTGTGGCCTTGTGCAGTGCTTCTTGGAACGATCTTCCGATCCCCATTACTTCACCTACCGATTTCATTTGAAGTCCCAACGTTCTATCTGACCCTTCAAACTTATCAAAGTTCCATCTAGGGATTTTTACGATCACATAATCCAAGGTAGGCTCAAATAAAGCCGATGTGGATTTTGTGATTTGGTTATCCAATTCATCCAAGTTGTAGCCTATTGCCAATTTGGTAGCTATTTTGGCAATCGGATATCCTGTGGCTTTTGATGCCAAGGCCGATGAACGGGAAACCCTTGGATTGATCTCTATGGCAATTATGTCTTCTTTTTCATCTGGACTAACAGCAAACTGCACGTTACACCCTCCTGCGAAGTCACCTATACTGCGCATCATCAATATGGCCATATCACGCATTCTCTGATAGGTTTTATCAGAAAGTGTCATAGCCGGTGCAACGGTGATAGAATCTCCTGTATGAATCCCCATAGGGTCCATGTTTTCTATGGCACATATAATGACAACATTGTCATTTTTATCCCTAAGCAATTCCAACTCATACTCTTTCCAGCCCAATAGAGCCTTATCTATCATTACCTCGTGGATAGGAGATATTTCCAAACCACGGCTCAACATCTCGTCAAAATCCTCTTGTTTGTAAACGATGGAAGCTCCAGCGCCCCCTAGGGTATAGGAAGCCCTAATAACCAAAGGAAAACCAAATTCCTGTGCAATTTCCTTCCCTTTTAGAAAAGAAGTGGCAGTGGCCTGAGGGGCCATACCCACCCCAATTTTCAACATCAGCTCACGGAATTTTTCACGGTCCTCTGTAATGTTGATAGCATCGATGTCTACCCCTATGAGTTCAACTCCAAAATCTTCCCAGATACCTTTTTCATCTGCTTCTATACAAAGGTTTAGGGCCGTTTGTCCGCCCATTGTTGGCAAGACAGCATCTATATTGGGATGCTTCTTTAAGATCTCGATTATTGATTTTGTATTTAAAGGCTTTAAATATATATGATCCGCCATGGATGGATCTGTCATGATAGTAGCTGGATTGCTATTGATCAAAATAGTTTCTATTCCATCCTCACGCAGAGATCGTAAGGACTGTGATCCTGCATAATCAAATTCACACGCTTGTCCGATCACTATGGGACCAGAACCTATAATTAAAACTGACTTTAAATCTTTTCTTTTTGGCATTGGATATGTCGTTTAATCTAAATTTTAATAAACAAAAAAAAGGTGCTACTTATAAAAAGTAACACCTTAATATTTTTAATAACAGTACAGTCATTATTTCTTATGTCTTGGCTCTGAAGAAACGCTTAGTTTTTTTCTACCCTTAGCTCTTCTTCTGGCAAGAACTTTTCTACCATTGGCTGATGCCATGCGTTCTCTAAAACCATGTTTGTTTCTTCTCTTACGCTTTGACGGCTGATATGTTCTTTTTTGTCCTGGCATTTTTAATACTTTTTGATGTTTTCAAAACCGCGGTTCTGTCCGCAAAATCTGGGCGCAAATATACGAAGAGTTTTCACTTAGACAAATCTAATTAAAAAAATATTTACGATTGTTTTTATTACTTTTGCGATCGATTATTTAGGAACCTATTTTTTACATGAGACATTTTCTCTCTTTTTTACTTTTCACCTTCTCCATCACTACTATTATCGGGCAAACCTCCCTTCAATATACGCTAAAAATTGGAGATGTTTTTCGGGTGAAACAGAATGCCAACCAGACCATTATCCAAGAATTGGATGGTTCCTCCCATGAGATAATCAACCAAATGAACGGGCTATTAGAATTTAAGGTTGTTGGAATAAAGGAAGAAAACTACATTATTAGCCTTACTTTTAAAGATTTGAACCTAAGAATGACTTCTAGCATTCAGGGAGAATTAATGAACGTAAAGGCAAAACAAGTGGTTCCAGGCGACATGCAATCCAGTATTTTTAATAGTATCCTCAATAGCCCGGTTAAAATGACCCTTGCAAAGAATGGTGACATCCTTGAAGTTAAAGGGGGTGATGCCTTGGTCACTAAAATGACAGCGGCATCTGGGTTGGAAGATGACTTTTCTTTGAAATTGATGAAAAAATCATTACAACAGGAATTTGGTTCAGAAGCACTTTCCAATAGTTATAAGCAAATGACCTATATCTACCCTTCCAAAAAAATAAAAGTCGGAGATACTTGGCAAAATGAATATGACGGAAAGTTGGCAGCATCTACCGTGTGGACCTTAAAAGAGTTAACACCTAAAACAGCCACCATTACCGGGAAGGCAGTGGTTACGATGAATGTTGTTGAACCTGCAAGCACTATGAAACTTACAGGGACACAAAACACAACGATCACCACCAATAGGACTACTGGATTTATTTCTAAAATGAATGTGGAGGGTTTATCCAAAGGGGCCTCCGTAATGGTCCAAATGAGCGATCAAAAGATACCAACAACAATAAAAACAAAAGTTACCTACGAATTAATTAACGAGTAAATCATGTTCAACAAAATTTTTAAACTTATCATCGCCGGATTAATCATTGCTTATGCCATCTATCAATTTATAGAAGGAAATATAGGTAATGGAATCTTTTTAATATTACTATCCACTATTTTCATATTTCTTTACTTTAGAAATGAAATGATACTCCTTGCTTTTCTAAGAATGCGAAAGCAAGATATGGCAGGAACTCAAAAATGGCTGGACAAGATCAAAAATCCTGAAGCTGCCCTGACCACCAAGCAACAAGGTTACTATAATTACTTACACGGCATCCTTTTTTCACAGACCAACTTGACCCAGGCAGAGAAGTATTTCAAAAAGGCTTTAAAATTAGGATTGACCATGGACTATGATGTTGCCATGGCAAAACTGAGCCTTGCAGGTATAGCTATGCAAAAACGTCGCAAAAGAGAGGCCACCACGCTATTGAACGAAGCAAAAAAATTGGACAAACAGAATATGCTGACAGATCAGATAAAAATGATGCAACAGCAAATGAAGAAGATTTAGAGCAATGGGGCCCACAGCCTATTAAAAGACTCCTTGAGTTTCTTGCTAAGGGGTCTGTTTTTCCATCGTTCTATATCTATAATTTCACAGTCCTTTAAATCCTCAATGAATATCCTTTTCATTTTAGATGATATTTTGGTGTCGTAGAGCATTGCATTAATCTCAAAGTTGATTGAAAAGCTTCTATAATCTAGATTGGCGGTTCCTATACTGCTAATGTTGTCGTCTATAACAATTGTTTTGGCATGCACAAAACCTTTGGTATAGCGGTATACCTCAATCCCCGAGTCCAAAAACTGCTCTATGTATGAATCTGTGGCATATTTTGCCGCCCATGAATCAGAATCCTTGGGAATGATAAATTTCACTTCCACTCCACTTCTGGAAGCTGTCGTCAATGCCGCCAATATTTCGGCATTTGGGATCAAATAAGGGGAGGTAATATAAATATATTCATTGGCAGAATTGATGGCTGAAAACAATGCTTCCATGATACTGGCCCAATCCGTGTCGGGACCACTGGATACAATTTGTACAGCAGTAGTGCTTTTTGCTTCTTTTAAGGGTTTTGGGATCAACTTTTTAAAATCAATCTTAGAATCGGAGACAAAATCCCAATTTAAAAGAAATGTGGATTGTAGTGAGCCAACAGCATCTCCCTCTAACCTTAGATGGGTATCTCGCCAAAAAACCTTGTTTTTGAAGGAGTTGTCATATTTTTTCTCTAGGTTAATTCCGCCTACATAACCCACCTTACCGTCTACAACCACTATTTTTCTGTGATCCCTATAATTAAATTTACTGGTGAACCTGGTAAATATTACCGGCATAAAAGCATGGTGTTCCACCCCACTCTCCTTTAATCTACGTTTTATTTTGGCTGATATATCACTGCCCACATCATCATAAATAAGCCTGATCTCCACCCCTTGTTTTGCCTTTTCACATAGGATATCCAATATTTGCTTTCCGAGTTCATCGTCCACTATGATGAAATATTCCATATGGATATGGGATTCGGCAGCCTTTAAGTCTTTTAAAAGTAATTTGAATTTTTGTTCCCCGTTGATTAATATGTCGGCCTTATTGTTGAAGGTGACCACCGCTTTCTCATTATTTTGGAGAAGCTTATAAATTTTAAAGACTCCTTCCCCAAACTCCTCTTCAAATTCCTTATTTTCTCTATAGGTGAACGCAAAAGACTCCCGCCATTCCTTAAGTTTAGCGCTGTCGATTACCGATTTCTTTTCGAAAATCTTATGCTTCCTATAATCCTGTCCAAAAAAATAATAAACCAATAGCCCAAGAAAGGGCAAGGCCGCCAAGGCAAACAAATAAGAAAGGGTCCGTATAGGGTGGCTATTCTTTAAAACAATAAATATTGAGAAAAAAATGACCAGTAAATAATTGATTCCCAATAAAATCTGCCAGAGGTGTTCCTTTATAAAAGCATACATTATTTGGAAACCTTATAATAACCTTTGTTAGGAATTTCTATTACGTATTTCTTTTTGGAACCATTATTTAAATGGGCCTCCCTTAACCAAGGGTTGTGTCTCTTAAGAATCTTATAATTGATTTCGTAGTCTTGTGCAAAATCAGCGAAATTGGCAACAGGAGTATCAACTTCAACAGTAAAGGTTGGCACCGACGTATATAAATCTTCCTTCCCTATTTCAAAGCCATATTTTTCTGGATTGGACAATATTTCCTTAATAGCCAAAATTCTAAATACATAGCGGCCAGTTTCTTCCCCTAATAAAAGATCGTAATAGGCATCTACTTGTTGTACCCCTTGATATTTTTTAATACCATAAGGTCCCGCATTATAGGAAGCAGCAGCAAGGGTCCAACTTCCAAATTTCTCCTTCGAACTTTTCAAATATCTACAGGCCACTTCGGTTGATTTTTCCAAATGATAACGCTCATCCACATTATCATTGATCTCCAATCCAAAATCCTTTCCCGTACCCTTCATTATTTGCCAAAACCCCGTAGCACCTGCAGGCGAGATCAAATTTTGTAATCCGCTTTCCGCGACTGCCAAATATTTAAAATCATCAGGAATCCCGTTTTTCTTTAAAATTGGCTCTATTATGGGAAAGTATTTGTTGGCCCTTTTCATAAGTAACAGGGCATTGGATTGCCAATATGTGTTTACCAAGAACTCCCTATCAATGCGCTCCATTACCTCCGGATCATCCACGGGAACGCTTTCATCGGCAAAATTTAAGTCCGCTGGAATATCAATGGCCCTAACTTTATATCTATAAGAACTGGCGCCGTCTCCTTCGTTGGACTCCTGGTCGTTTGGACCATTTGAGGAACTGCCCAAAGTGTTTTGGACCGCAAATATCAAGCTGCTTATAACACAAAGCATTCCAACCAACATCAATCCGTTTTTAAGTAATTTCATAATCCTTCTCTTAGTTTTTGTTTAATGTATTAAAGGTATTAAATAGAACGTCCATTTTCTAAAATAATTTTAGGTAAGTGCTCATTAAACCACCTATATCTATGAATGATCATGGTGTGCGTTCCATTTTTAACAGGAATGCAATCTTTAATGTGATGAATAGGGAAGACGTTATCCTTTTCTCCGTGAATATGTACCACATTTGGGGGACATTCATTTTGCTTCCAATTTACAATTTGGTCTATGGACCAATCTATGTAGTACTTGTCCCTAACGGAGAGGTACTGCTCATATAATTCCAATCTTTTTGTCACGGTTTCTCCAAAGGCATATTTTGCCAACAGTTCAACATTGTTCACCAAACCCGTAGGCAACAATTTATGTATTCCGGTGTATTTGGCAAACACCATGCGCTTTGGAAGTTCTGCTGTTCGCTTAACGCTGGATACTACAATGACCTTTCTTACCGAAATATGCTTAGCCATTTCCTGTACCAACATTCCTCCAAATGAAACGCCAACCAAAACAACATCATTATGCTCGATCCTAGTACACATTGCTTTAGCGTATTCCGACAGGCTCATGCCCTTATCCGGAACAAACCAGTCCAACACATGTTGTTCAAAAGTATCGGAGGGTAAATTGATCTGATTGAAAATAGAGGAATTAGCTGCCATCCCTGGCATAAAATATACATGGATCATAGGTCTTGGCTTATCCTTGCTTGTGAATAATAAGCTAGGAATTTAGCCAAAATTTTTGTAATTTTGTTGCCGCAATTATAATTTTTCATTCCGAATATTGATTTTAACACAATTAATTTGAAGCAATTTTGAAAACTTCACAATTACATTCTTACGCAATTAAATATCACACTATATGAATGAAGTATTAATTAAGGACAATAGCTTCTTGCGCCAATTTGAAACTACAATTGACGGCAAATTAGCTAAAATTGAGTATTCTTCACAAGAGCGTAAAGTTTTTTTGACAAAATTGGTAATCCCAGAGGAGATTACGAAAGAGGGTTTTAAGGAAGATTTTATTAAAGCTGTTTTGAACAACATCCAAGAGAATAACTTAAGGGTGGTCCCCACAAGTCCGGAAATCGCAGGATTTTTAAGAAAAAACAGGCAGTATAAAGAAATGCTACCCGTTGGAATTCGGATTTAAAAAATTCAAAAGCCTCTCATCTGAGAGGCTTTTTTTTTTATAAACTTACTTCCGATGCTACAAACTCAAAACGCACCATCCCTTCTTCATCAATTTCAGTAAGGCGTATATCACACAGGGTATTCACCAAAGCAGGATCCCAGGGTGTTCTTACTTTAACATAGTTCTCTGTAAATCCATGTATATAACCTTCCTTGTTCTCCCCTTCGAACAAAACCGTTCTATGGGTTCCAATTTGGCTCTCATAAAAAGCGCGTCTCTTTTTAACGGATAGGCCCCTGAGCATTTTACTGCGTTTGTTGCGAACATTTTTAGGAACAACTCCCTCCATTTCCGCGGCAACGGTATTATCCCTTTCAGAATACGTGAATACGTGCAGGTAAGAAATGTCCAATTCATTTAGAAAATGATAGGTTTCCAAAAAGTGCTCGTTGGTCTCTCCAGGAAATCCTACAATAACATCAACCCCAATACATGCATCGGGCATTGTTCTTCTTATTTGGGCGACACGATCTATATAAAGATTGGTGAGGTATCTTCTTCTCATCAATTTCAAAATGGCATCACTACCACTTTGCAATGGAATATGAAAATGGGGAACAAATGTATTGCTCTTGGAAACAAAATCTATGGTTTCATTTTTGAGCAGATTTGGCTCAATAGATGAAATCCGTAACCTATGGATCCCTTCTACGGTATCCAAGGCTTTTACTAGATCTAAAAACGTATGCTCGTGCTTTTTATTACCAAATTCACCTTTTCCATAATCCCCAATATTAACTCCCGTAAGAACAATTTCCTTGATACCCTGAGCGGAAATTTCTGCCGCATTATCCAATACATTTTGCAGGGTGTCACTTCTTGAAATACCCCGTGCCAAAGGGATGGTACAATAGGTACATTTATAATCACAGCCGTCCTGCACCTTTAAAAATGCCCTGGTCCTATCGCCAATGGCATAACTCCCTACATAAAAATCTGCATCCTCTATTTCACAAGAATGTATTTCTCCAAAATCATTTTTAGAAAGGTCGTTGATATAATCTGTAATCTTGAATTTTTCAGTAGCCCCTAAGACCAGATCAACACCATCTACTGCAGCAAGCTGTTCTGGTTTCAATTGTGCATAGCAACCAATAGCCGCCACAAAGGCATCCGGATTTACCTTCTGTGCCTGTTTTACAATATTCTTGAACCGTTTGTCAGCATTTTCTGTTACCGAACACGTATTGATCACGTACATATCGGCCATTTCAGAAAAGTCTACGCGCTGGAAGCCCTCATCTTCAAAACCCCTGGCAATGGTTGATGTCTCTGAAAAGTTAAGTTTACAACCCAACGTATAAAATGCTACTTTCTTTTTCATGGTCCAATTCTTATAATCTGCCCAATATTCTAATTAAATCACCCTAACAAGAGGTGAAACTTTTAGGCATGCAAATATACCAACAAATGTCTGTTTTGTAAAACAGTGCTATAGTCAACTAGATGATTAGGTACGTCTTCTTAATCCTTACGCCATTTCTTTGTCTCCTCAAAAACGTGATTTAAAATATCGGCCTCTATTTCATTGAATTCAACTCCCCTTCTTTCCATCATTATTCTGGCGGTCTCAAAGGCTTTTTTGGGCAGATAGGTCGTAAAACCGGAAGCACCTCCCCAACTGTAGCTAGGGACAAAATTTCTCGGAAATCCCGATCCAAAAATATTTGCACTTACTCCGATCACGGTTCCTGTGTTGAACATGGTATTGATACCGCACTTACTGTGGTCTCCCATCATTAAACCGCAAAATTGAAGTCCGGTTTTTGCAAATCCCTCTGTCTCATAACTCCACAAGCGCACGGGCTCATAATTATTTTTCAAATTTGAATTATTGGAGTCAGCTCCAATATTGCACCATTCTCCCAAAACGGCATTTCCGAGAAACCCGTCATGCCCCTTGTTGGAATAGGAAAAAAGAACGGAATTGTTCACCTCTCCTCCGATGCGACAATGTGGTCCGGCCGTAGTAGGACCATATATCTTGGCACCCATTTTAACAACTGCATGTTCTCCAAGGGCAAAACCACCCCTGATGATACAGCCTTCCATAACCTCCGCATCCTTTCCAATATAAATTGGTCCATCATTGGCATTAAGTATGCTGCACTCTACCTTGGCACCTTCTTCCAAGAATATGTTCTTTGGATTAAATACAGTGTTTGTTTTGGAGATAGGAGCACTTTTTCTGCCTTCGGTCAATATTTTGAAATCGGCTTCCATGGCTTTTCCATTTTTGGAAAATATATCCCAGGTATGTTCTATTCTCAAAATGTCGCCTTCGTATTCTATTGCTGTGTATTTAGAAAAATCAGGATCTTCCTGTGATTCCAGGGCGTAAAAAGCGATAATTTCCTCCTTTTGAAAGATAGCCTCGTTTGGCTTTAGGTTTTTAACCATTTCCACCAACACTTCGTTGGGTAAAAAGGAAGCATTAATTAAAATATTTTCTTCAAGTTCCACCATGGGATACTTTTCGGACAGGTACTCTTCGGTGATGGTTGTAGTGGTGAAGCCCAAGAATTTCTCCCATTTTTCCCTTATGGTCAAAATCCCGATCCTAATTTCTGCTACTGGCCTTGTAAAGGTAAACGGCAACAAGGCATTTCGTACCGTACCGTCGAAAAGAATGTAATTCATGGTTTATTTTTTTGTAAAAATAAAAAAAGTCACGCCTCGATGAACATCGGGGCGTGACTATATAAATTGTAATGCAAAAATTTACTCTTTGCTGAACTTCTTGTATTTGTTTTTGAACTTGTCAATACGACCAGCAGTATCCACCAATTTAGCCTTTCCGGTATAAAATGGATGTGATGTTCTTGAAATTTCCATTTTCACTACTGGATATTCAACACCATCAACTTCTAAAGTTTCTTTGGTCTCTGCTGTAGATTTAGTTAGAAACACGTCTTCGTTAGACATATCCTTAAAAGCTACTAATCTATAATTCTCTGGGTGTATTCCTTTCTTCATGGTAAAAAAACTTAGATACTCTCAATTTTTAGAGCTGCAAATTTAAGGATTTTTCCGAAAACAACAATTTAAATTGAAAAAAAAATCAAAATAAAAAAATAATTATTACTTGTAACAAAAATAGATGATTTACTACTAATAGCAAACAACCATAAAACTATAAAAAATGGAAAATAACAAACCGAACACAGGGAAATTTGCTTTGAATTACGGAGCCTTATTAGGAGGTATTAGTGTGGTCTTCGCTTTAATGCTTTATTCCATGGATATGCATTACCAAGGCGGGGGCATGGTCATAGGGGTTACCGTTATTCTCTCCCTGGCCGTAATTGTCCTGGGAATGATACAGTTTAAAAAGGCAAACAACGGGTTTATGTCCTTTGGGCAAGGACTAAAAGTCGGTGTTGGCATTAGCTTGGTCGCAGGTGTTATAGGTATCATTATGAATCAAATAATGCAAGGGGTCATAGATCCAGAAATGATGGACAAAGCCATCGAATTCCAAAAGGGCACCATGATTGAGGCCGGAATGACCAGTGATCAGATCGATGCCCAACTTAAAATGGGTGAATCATTCAGAACTCCCCTGATGCAAATTCTGTTCGGGTTATTGTTCAGCATCGTATTTGGATTTATATATTCATTAATTCCCGCATTAATTCTAAAAAAGACAGAAACTAATCAGTAATTTGTACTTTTGAAATTATTCTCAGCGGTACCAAATGAATATAAGCATAGTAATTCCCTTACTTAACGAAGAAGAATCACTAAAAGAACTACATGATTGGATTGTGCAAGTAATGCAATCCAATCATTTTTTATACGAAATTCTGTTTATAGATGATGGAAGCACTGATACTTCTTGGAATGTCATCTCAGAGCTTTCCCGAACAAATCCTTGTGTAAAAGGGATCCGATTTTTAAAAAACTTTGGCAAATCGCAAGCCTTACACGCCGGTTTTAAAGCTGCAAAAGGTGATGTGATTATTACTATGGATGCCGATCTACAGGATAATCCAGAAGAAATCAGCGAATTATACAAACTCATCAAAGAGGAAAATTATGATCTGGTCTCAGGGTGGAAAAAAAAGAGATATGATTCCATTCTCTCCAAAAACTTGCCTTCCAAGTTGTTCAATTGGGCAGCGAGAAGAACCTCAGGGGTAAAACTCCATGATTTTAATTGTGGCCTAAAGGCCTACAAAAAAGAGGTGGTAAAAAATATTGAGGTTTCCGGAGAAATGCACCGCTACATTCCAGTATTGGCCAAAAGTGCAGGGTTTTCCAGGATTGGGGAAAAAATTGTGCAGCACCAAGCCAGAAAATACGGCAAAACAAAATTTGGCATGGAACGCTTCATCAACGGATTTCTTGATTTAATCACTATATGGTTCGTATCAAAATTTGGCAAGCGTCCCATGCACCTTTTCGGGGCCCTCGGAGTAATGATGTTTATCATAGGTCTTGGCTTTGCAACCTACCTTGGGATTGATAAACTTTTTATTCACCCCACAGGGCGACTGATTGCGGAACGCCCACAGTTTTTTATCGCTCTAACCGCTATGATCATAGGTACCCAGTTATTTTTAGCTGGTTTCCTGGGTGAAATAATGGTTCGAAACCGAAAGAACGAAACCCGCTATACCATCTCAGAAGAATTGAACCTAATCAAAGATTAAAGTAATATTCTTTGTAATTTTAAATACACCTTAAAATAGTAACAAACACATGGATTCCATACTCAACACCGCAAAAAGTTGGTTAACCGATTTTTTTGATGCCGATACGAAAAAAGAAATAGAAAATCTTATACAGACAAATACTGAAGAACTAAAGGACCGGTTTTACAAAGACCTGGAATTTGGCACTGGGGGTATGAGGGGCGTAATGGGCGTTGGCACCAATAGGATCAACAAATATACCTTGGGGAAAAACACCCAAGGATTGAGCAACTATCTTAAAAAGGTGTACCCAAATGAGACCCTAAAAGTAGTGATCGCCTATGATTGCAGACACAATAGCGACACCTTGGCCAAAACGGTAGCAGATGTATTTGCAGCCAACGGCATTAAGGTATTTTTGTTCTCTGAATTAAGGACCACCCCTGCCCTATCTTTCGCAGTAAAATATTTGAACTGCCATGCGGGCATCGTTTTAACAGCTTCCCATAATCCACCGGAATACAACGGGTATAAAGTGTATTGGACAGACGGCGGACAAATTGTTCCCCCTCAGGATGGAGAGATTATCTCAGAGATCAATAAATTATCTTTCGAGGATATTAAATTCGAGGCCGATGAGAACTTGATCCAATTGATAGATAAAGAGGTTGATGAGGCTTTTATCTCAGCATCCGTAAAAAATGGAAACTTTAACGCCAGGGGGAAAGATGATTTTAAAATTGTTTTCACTTCTTTACACGGTACGTCTATAACTGCCATCCCCGAAGTTTTAAAAAGGGCTGGTTACAAAAATGTGACCATTATTGAAGAGCAGGCGATACCTGATGGAAACTTTCCAACAGTTAAATCTCCAAACCCTGAAGAACCGGAGGCCTTGAACATGGCGATAGAAAAGGCCGAAGAAATTGGCGCAGATATGGTAGTGGGCACCGATCCAGATAGTGACCGATTGGGCATCGCAGTGAGAAACCTAGAAGGCAAAATGGAATTGTTGAACGGGAACCAGACCATGGTGCTAATGACCAAATTTTTATTGGATCAGCGCAAGGCCCAAGGAATGGAAGGCAATGAATTTATAGCCTCCACCATTGTATCTACCCCTATGATGCCCGCCTTGGCAGATGCCTATGGCGTAGAGTGCAAGACTGCTTTAACGGGATTCAAGTGGATCGCTAAAATGATCAAGGATTTTCCAAACCAGCACTTTGTTGGTGGAGGGGAAGAAAGTTTTGGATTTATGGTGGGCGATTTTGTTCGTGACAAGGACGCCGTTACCGCTACCCTCTTGGCCTGTGAAATTGGCGCTAATGCCAAAGCCAATGGCAGTTCTTTCTACGAGGATTTGATAGATTGTTATGTGGATTTTGGTTTCTATAAGGAGAAATTGGTTTCCTTGACCAAAAAGGGAATCACTGGGGCCCAGGAAATAAAACAGATGATGATAGATTACAAAAACAATCCTGTACAGTCCATAGACGGATCCAAGGTTATTTTTGTGGACGATTACAATACATCCACCAAAAAAAATATGGTGACCGGTGAGACTACAACTATAGACATCCCTAAATCCAATGTATTGATCTATACCACCGAGGACGGGACAATTATGGCTGCCAGACCCAGCGGAACGGAGCCTAAAATAAAATTCTATTTCAGCATCAATGCAACCCTGGATAAGGCAAGTGATTTTAAAAAGGTGGATGCCCAATTGGACGAAAAGATCAACAGAATCTTAAAAGAACTGAACCTCAATTAATGGAGTATTTTAAAAAAATCCTTCGGTTTGCCAAGCCTTATCAGAAATATGGCTACTTAAATATATTCTTTAATATTCTTTATGCGCTTTTTAGTGCCCTGTCTTTTGCCGCTCTTATCCCCATGTTGGATGTGCTCTTTAAACAGGATAAAAAGGTTTTTGAGGAACCCACGTATACAGATTTGGGTCATTTGAAGGATTATTTACAGGAATATATCAATTTCAGGGTTACCGCGTATTCTGGGAATGATGAAATGAAAGGGCTGGTATTGGTCATTGGATTGGTATTGATCCTGTTCCTAATGAAGAATTTCTTCAATTACCTGGCCATGTATTATATCACCTTTCTAAGGAATGGGGTTTTAAAGGATATCAGGAACAAAATGTACCAGAAAATTGTGGAGCTGCCTATTTCTTACTATTCAGAAAAGAGAAAAGGGGATGTAATAGCCAGGATTACCTCTGATGTACTTGAAATTCAGCATTCCTTTCTTTCCGTTTTGGAATTAATAGTCAGGGAACCGCTTACCATTATATTTACCATAATAATCATGTTTGGGATCAGTACCAAGCTCACCCTGTTCGTATTTATTTTTATTCCCTTAGCGGGCATGATCATTTCCAGAATAGGAAAATCATTAAAAAAGAAATCGGACCGTGTCCAGAAAGAGTCCGGGGAATTTCTATCCATTGTAGAGGAAACCTTAGGGGGGCTACGAGTCATTAAGGCATTTAATGCGGAATCCAAATTCCAGAAAACCTTCAATACGTCCACATATCGCTTTTTTGATTTCTCCAATAAATTGCTCAATAGGCAAAACCTGGCCTCCCCAACAGGGGAATTCTTAGGGATTTTGGTCATTGGTGTTTTACTATGGTTTGGTGGAAAAATGGTGTTGATAGACAAAACCCTAGATGCCTCCTCCTTTATAGCCTATATGGGATTGGCCTACAACATCCTTACTCCCGCAAAAGCGATCAGCAAAGCCTCTTACGGTGTTAAAAAAGGTGATGCAGCAGCTGAACGCGTATTGGAAATTTTGGAAACCGAAAATCCTATCGGGGAGATTGAGAATCCTATCCACAAAAGCACTTTTGAGAGTGGAGTGTCCATTGAAAATGTATCCTTTAAATACGAGGATGAATATGTCCTTAAAAACTTCAATCTCACGGTCCCAAAGGGACACACCGTTGCTCTAGTAGGTCAGTCGGGAAGTGGAAAAAGTACCATAGCAAACCTAGTGACGCGCTTTTACGATGTGAACGAAGGCATTATTAAAATAGACGATACCGATATAAAGCATCTCACCAAAAACTCTCTCCGCAATTTAATGGGACTAGTAACACAAGATTCCATTTTGTTCAATGATACTGTTCGTAACAACATTGGACTGGGAAAAGAAAATGCTACGGATGAGGAAATAATTGAGGCAGCAAAGATTGCAAATGCCCACGAATTTATTACACAACTTCCTAACGGTTATGGCACTAATATTGGGGACAGCGGAAACAAGTTAAGCGGAGGACAAAAGCAACGATTGTCCATTGCAAGGGCTGTACTTAAGAACCCTCCCCTAATGATATTGGATGAAGCAACTTCTGCCTTGGATACGGAAAGTGAACGATTGGTACAGGACGCACTGGAAAAAATGATGAAGAACAGAACCTCCATAGTCATTGCCCATCGCTTGTCCACCATTCAAAATGCAAATACGATCATAGTGTTGCAAAAAGGAGAGATAGTTGAACAGGGCTCACATATAGAGCTCCTAGAATCTAATGGAGTTTACAAAAAATTAGTGAACATGCAGTCATTTGATGCATAATATATAAGACCGCGTTTAAAGGAAAATAGAGAGAATGTTTTTGATGGCAATTAAACCATTTCTGAAATATAGCGTCATATAGTTAAATGTAAACAACCACTTTTTGATATCAGAAGCATCTTTAGTAGACCAGTTAAAGGACAAGGACACCCAATCCCATGCTTTTGAGGTATTGGTCAATACCTACAAAGTGCGACTTTATTGGCATATACGCAGAATAGTACTGAACCATGACGATACGGATGATGTATTGCAGAATACCTTTATTAAGGTCTTTAAAAATATCGATGGTTTTAAAGGGGACAGCAAGCTTTTCTCCTGGATGTATAGAATTGCGACCAATGAGGCATTGAGCTTTTTAAAGGCCAAATCCAAAAAAATGGGGATTACAAGTGTGGAACTTCAGGCTCAAATAGTGGATAATTTACGGGCAGATGTTTATTTTGAAGGAGAAGATATACAGTTAAAACTTCAAAAGGCCATCGCTGAGCTTCCTGATAAACAGAAATTGGTATTTAATATGAAGTATTTTGAGGAATTGAAATACGAAGAAATTTCAGAGATTTTAGATACTTCTGTAGGAGCCTTAAAAGCATCCTATCATTTGGCATCTAAGAAAATAGAGGCATTTTTAAAAAACGATTAAACCTTTTAAAGTATTGAAGGTCAAACTAAAGGAATGAAAAAGAAAGATAAACATAGTGGTTTTAAAACTCCAGAAGGATACTTTGAAGGGTTGAGCGATTCTCTTTTGGATAAATTGAAGGATGAAAGCACGATCATACCCAAAAATGAAGGATTTGAAGTTCCGGAAGGGTATTTTGAAGGGCTGAACCGAAACATTCTTTCCAAATTAAAAGAAGAGGAGTCAAAAGTAATTCCGCTTCATCCTTATAGAAAATATTATTTTACGGCGATAGCAGTGGCCGCATCTTTGCTTTTGATCATTGGTATACAATGGAAAAAGGAGGAAACATATACTTTTGATGATCTTGCTGTTTCGGATATAGAATCCTATTTTGAATTCAATGATTATGGAATGAGCTCTTATGAAATCGCGGAAATAATGCCGATTGATGACATACATATCCAGGATATGATGCAAAATGAAATAAAAGATGAAAACATTGCCGATTACCTAAATGACAATATTGACATTTTTGAAGATTTAAATCTAGAGAACGATGAATATTAACAAATATATTGCGACGTTAGGGCTATTACTTTTTCTCACAGTTGCTTCCTTTGCACAGGATAGACCAGATAGGGAGAAAATAAAAGCGCTAAAAGTAGCCTTTATCACAGAACGATTGGACCTCAGCAGTAAAGAAGCACAATTGTTTTGGCCTATTTACAATGAGCATGAATCTAATATGGAGGACATTAGGGTAAAAGAATGGTCACAGGTACGCTATAAGATAAAGAAGGCCAATACCCTATCGGAACAAGAAGCCGATGATCTTTTGGGTTTGTATACCTCCCTGGAAAAAGAGAAACAAGATTCTTACAAACGTTTGTTCAACAAACTTAAGAATGTACTCTCCAGCAAAAAAACATTATTGCTCATCCAGAGTGAAGACGATTTTAAGCGTAAATTGATGCAGATGTACCGCCAAAAACAACGAAACAATTAACAAAAAACCTAGGTCTAGCCAAGGTTTTTTGTTAATCTGCATTTTACTTAAACGTTAATTTTGCTATTCGTCCACTTCCTGCTGCGTAGGCTATGGAATCATTTAAAAAGCGTAGGGTATAAAATGGTTCATCGGACAGTTTTTTCCAGTTTGCCCCCATATCTCCCGAGTAGGAGATACCGTTAAAACCAACAGCTACCATATCCAAACCAGCTCCGTTGGGAACAAATTGAACACAGCTCATATAGCCAGGTTCTTTACCGTCAGCCACCAATTGCCAAGTTTTACCTCCATCCTTGGTGAGCGCTTTATTGGCAATCTTATTTTCTGGCTTGGTATAATCCCCACCAATCGCAACCCCTAATTTTGAGTCAAAGAAAGCAATGGAATAGATTCCTTCGGTTTCCTTGTCTTTGAGCATAGGGGTGGTGAAAACTTCCCATGTTTTTCCCTTATCCTGGGAATAATAGATATTTCCCTTGGTAGTTGCCAGCCACGTGTTATCCCCTATCATATCTATGTTTGTATTACTGGCGGCAAAGGCCCCTTCTCCTTCGCTAGCTTTCGGCAACTCGCTACAAGGAATTTTCCTCCATGTTTTGCCTCCATCCCTAGTGATGATAATAGACATACATCCGTCCATACTATCGCCCACGGCAAGGCCTTCCTTATCGTTCCAAAACTTCATAGCATCATAAAATACCTTTTCATCCTCTTCCTTGTATACCAAATCCATATCCCCCTGATCTCCGGTCTTGTATAGCAATGCCGGATTAGATACTGATAGCATAAAAAAGTCGGTCGCCGTATGAGCCACGGCCCTAAACTGTGGGAGAATACTATCATAGGTTTGCACCTTGGTTCTTACAATGCCCTTTTTTAAATCTACTGACCCGAACGTACCTTTATCGGCCACAAAGGCTAAACTGCCATCCATGAGTTCAATGGCACGGATACTCAAGGAATCCTCATACATAGTATCTATCGTAACCGATTTAAATTGAAGGGATTTGGGCTTTTCATCACAGGAAACAAGAAACAAAAGTCCAATTATTACTGATAAATATTTCATAGGTATAAATTTCATCAAAAATAAACGGATTCCCTTCTAAAACAATACCTTTGCATCCTTAATTTTTTGGAATGCGATTACATAGAAATCTAGTATTTGGGGTTATTGATGCGTTGAACTTTATCTTTAACGAGAATGAGTATGCAGACAAGGTGGTGGAAAAGGTATTGAAGTACGATAAGCGATGGGGAGCTAGAGATAGGGCATTCATAGCTGAAACCACGTATGACATTGTACGATGGAAGCGATTATACACGGAAATTGCCGAAGTAAAGGCGCCATTCAATAGACCAGATTTATTTCGCATTTGGGCGGTTTGGGCTGTTTTGAGAGGAATAGAACTTCCTGATTGGAAACAGATAGAGCCAACTCCGACACGTAGGATAAAAGGAAAGTTTGATGAACTTTCAAAAATCAGAAAATTTAGGGAGTCTGTGCCAGACTGGTTGGATGAATTGGGTGAAGAAGCCTTGGGAGAAGAGTTGTGGACCAAAGAATTACATGCCTTAAACCAGCAGGCCGATGTTGTTTTAAGGGCAAATACGCTAAAAACAACGCCTATAAAATTGCACGATATCCTATTGGAACTCAATGTAGATACAGAATTTATCAAAGGCTATCCAAGTGCATTAAAGTTGAAGGAGCGTAGCAATGTATTTACCACCGATGCCTTTAAAGAAGGTTTATTTGAGGTTCAGGATGCATCTTCCCAATTAGTAGCTGAATTTTTAGATGTAAAACCAGGCCAGAGGGTCATTGATACCTGTGCAGGTGCCGGAGGCAAAACCCTTCATTTGGCAGCACTAATGGAAAACAAAGGTCAGCTTATTGCCCTTGACATATACTCACGCAAACTTTCTGAACTCAAAAGACGCGCCAAACGTGCCGGAGCACACAACGTAGAGACAAGGGAAATAGATTCTACCAAGGTCATCAAAAAACTGCACAATAGCGCCGATAGGGTGCTCATTGATGCACCATGTACTGGCTTGGGGGTATTGAGAAGGAATCCCGATGCCAAATGGAAAATGCAGCCCGATTTCTTGGAAAAAGTTATCGCTACGCAAAAACAAATCCTCAGTGATTACAGTAAAATGGTAAAACCAGGAGGTAAATTGGTATACGCAACCTGTTCTATCCTACCACAGGAAAATAAAGAACAAGTAAAGACATTTTTGGAATCTGAAGAAGGAAAAGATTTTATCTTAATAAGGGATAAGAACGTTTATGCCTCCGTTGAAGGTTATGATGGCTTCTACATGGCCTTATTACAACGGAAATAGAACCAATCCATTTTAAAACAAAAAAGGTATAACCGCGGTTATACCTTTTTTGTTTTTATGTGTTGTTACAATTCTTAACCTACTCTTTTAGGGTTGGATAACTTACCCCGAGTTGCTCTAGATACGTATCGTATTTATCCTCATCAAAATAAAATTGTTCCAATTGAGGTCTATATTTTTCCATTTTGTCCTGATTTAGATAGCTCGGTGGCATATCGGCTTCCGTGATCATGGGTTGGTATTTGGTTTCTTTGCTCTGTTCGTTATTGAAATAATCCCATGCCTTCGTCAATAGAACCGGCTTGAGCAAAAAATCTAAAATAGTCATCGCCTCTGCTTGTGCCCCTGCCACAACTCCCTTATGGGCTATAGGTGTGGCCATGGCGATGGCATTGCTCCAATGGTGCCCTTGCAATCCTGGTATATTGGAAGGAAAGCGCAAGGTAACGGTTGGCACCTTCCAGGAAACATCGCCTATATCGTCGGAACCTCCACTAACAGGCTCTTCCACTGGTAGCCCTAAAGGATCCAGGACCGTGTTTAGGCCCTCCAATTTATCTGAATTCACCTCCTTTTGCACGGCCTTGGCCAAAGTTTGATCGGCCTCTGACCAGGTTGGCATGCCAATTTTTTGAATATTGGAATACATGCTCTCGGCAATCACCTTATTGTAATGTCTCGGCCATGCCGTTCCTAATACCTTTGAAGTCACTTTAGTACCTGTCATCAAGGCTGCACCTTCTGCAATGTTATTGGCCTCCTTGTACATTTCCATGATGCCTTCGTAAGTAATATCCCTAAAGTAATACCAGATGGAAGCCTTGGAAGGCACTACATTTGGTTGATCTCCTGCATCTGTAAATATTGAGTGTGACCTTTTTAAGGGATGCAGGTGCTCCCTTTTATAATTCCAACCAATGTTCATTAGCTCCGCGGCGTCCAAAGCACTACGCCCCCTCCATGGGGATCCTGCCGAATGGGCAGCCTCTCCTTCAAAAGAGTATTCCACTGAGATGAGACCTGTTCCTTTTGTCGGGCCCCAGGAAACTTCAAGATTGTCCCCCACATGCGTAAAAATGCACATGTCGATATTATCAAACAGGCCATCCCTTACATACCAGGCCTTGGCTGCCACCAATTCTTCGGCAATACCCGGCCAAATAACCAAAGTGCCTTTTATGTTCTCCCGTTCCATTAGCTGCTTTACAGCTAAAGCAGATGTGATATTTAAGGGGATGCCTGAATTGTGGCCTTCCCCATGTCCCGGGGCACCATCAACTATAGGCTTATGATAGGCAACGCCCGGATACTGGGATGCCTTTGGAATACAGTCCACATCACTACCCAGGGCAATTACAGGTCCTTCGCCATTGCTCCATCTAGCAAACCAAGCGGTAGGAATCCCAGAAATGGAATTTTCAATCTCAAAACCATTTTCTTTTAGCAATCCTGTCAAATATCTGGAAGATTCTATTTCCTGAAAACCAAGTTCCGAAAAACTGAATACTTTATCGACCATGACCTGGGCCCGTTTATAATTGGCCTGAACAATTTGGGCGGCTTCGACTTTTAATTTTTCCACCTGTTTATCAGAATATTTCTTTTGGGAAAAACCAAAATTTACAATACCAATAAATAGGATAAGTAGCAATCCGCTCGTTGACTTTTTAAAATAATGTTTCATATACAGTGCTTAAGTTGATTCTAAATTTAAATAATTTATGTTCAACATTCGCTTTTAGATTTATTTCAATTTATTTAGCCAATCTTCTTTTTCAATTAGAAATATTTCTAACCTTTTAATGGAATACACCCATCTTAGCTTCATTCGATTCATTAATTAACAATTAGTGCTTATAAGTGTTCAATTTTCTGACCGGCATTTACACATAAAAAATGTAAATTTGTGCCTTGTTAAACAAACAATTTTCGAATTCCATGATTCATTTTTTCGGGGACATAAATACCAAAGTTTTTGCAGTTCAGAGCAATACTGCGCTTTCTAAAGAAGACATCTCTAAATTGACCTGGTTGTTCGGCAACCAACCTCAAATAAACACGGCGTCTCTAGACGCCTTTTTTGTTGGCCCAAGAGCAGCTATGATAACGCCTTGGAGTACAAATGCAACGGAAATAACTCAAAATATGGGTGTTTCTGGCATTATTAGGATTGAAGAATTCAAGGCCTCAGATAAAGATTCCTCGGATTTTGACCCTATGCTTTTACAAAAGTACAGCGCCTTGACCCAGGATATTTTTTCGGTAAAAATTGAGCCTGAAGCAGTCTTGGAAATCGATGATATAGCGGCCTATAATGAACAGGAAGGCTTGGCATTAAGTAGTGAAGAAGTAGATTATTTGGACCAAATGTCCAATAAAATTGGTCGAAAACTAACAGATTCAGAGGTTTTTGGATTCAGTCAGGTCAACTCAGAACATTGCAGACATAAAATTTTCAATGGGACTTTCGTCATAGATGGGGTTGAAAAACCATCCTCCTTGTTCAAACTCATAAAAAAAACATCTCAAGAACACCCAGGCGACATTATATCTGCCTATAAGGACAATGTGGCTTTTGTAAAAGGCCCAACCGTTGTACAATTTGCCCCAAAAAGTGCGGATAAACCAGATTTTTATGGGGAGAGCAACTTTGAATCTGTCATCTCTTTAAAGGCAGAGACCCACAATTTTCCCACCACTGTAGAACCTTTTAATGGTGCCGCTACAGGTGCCGGAGGAGAGATCAGGGACCGTTTGGCAGGTGGAAAAGGATCGTTGCCATTGGCCGGAACTGCAGTTTACATGACCTCCTATTCCCGTTTGGAAGAAAATAGACCTTGGGAAAAAGCCATCAAAGAGCGGGACTGGTTATACCAAACCCCAATGGATATCCTGATCAAAGCATCTAATGGTGCTTCTGATTTTGGCAATAAATTTGGACAACCCTTAATTGTAGGTTCTGTCCTTACCTTCGAACATGAAGAAGATGCAAGGACCTTAGGGTTTGACAAGGTGATTATGCAAGCTGGCGGTATTGGTTACGGAAAAATGGATCAAGCCCTTAAAGACACCCCTAAAATTGGGGATAAAATAGTTATTCTTGGTGGTGACAACTACCGGATCGGAATGGGTGGTGCAGCCGTTTCCAGTGCCGATACCGGTGAATTTGGATCTACGATTGAGCTCAATGCCATACAACGTTCCAATCCCGAAATGCAAAAACGTGCGGCAAACGCCATACGTGGGTTGGTAGAAAGTGAACATAATCCTATTGTATCCATTCATGACCACGGTGCTGGCGGGCACCTTAATTGTCTTTCCGAATTAGTGGAAGACACAGGAGGAAACATTGATCTTGACAAATTGCCCGTGGGTGACCCTACTCTTTCCGCAAAGGAAATTATCGGTAATGAATCCCAAGAGCGAATGGGATTGGTGATCGGAAAAAAAGATGTGGACATGCTTCATCGCATTGCAGATAGGGAACGTTCTCCAATGTACGAAGTAGGTGACGTTACCGGCGATAAACGCTTTACCTTCCAATCAAAAACTACTGGTGAAAAGCCAATGGATCTGGATCTTTCCGATATGTTCGGAAGCTCTCCCAAGACCATTATGACCGATACCACCATCAATCGAAAATATAAATCCCCCGAGTATTCCCTGGAACATTTCCATGAGTATTTGGGTCAGGTCCTACAACTGGAGGCCGTAGCCTGTAAAGACTGGCTGACCAATAAGGTTGACCGTTGTGTTGGAGGAAAAGTAGCCAAACAACAGTGTGCAGGACCATTACAGTTACCTTTGAACAATTGTGGGGTAATGGCCTTGGATTATAAAGGGAAAGAAGGAATTGCAACCTCCATAGGGCACTCCCCCATTTCTGGCCTTATAAATCCGGCGGCTGGTAGTAGAAATAGTATCGCCGAAGCGCTTACCAATATTATCTGGGCACCGATAAAAGATGGATTACAATCGGTTTCATTATCGGCCAACTGGATGTGGCCCTGTAAAAATGAAGGGGAAGATGCAAGATTGTATGAGGCCGTGAAAGCGATTTCAGATTTTGCCATTGCATTGGGCATCAATGTGCCCACTGGAAAGGATTCTCTTTCCATGAAGCAACGTTATAAAAACGCAGAGGTAATATCTCCTGGAACGGTTATAATTTCAGCAGCAGCCCACTGTACTGATATTACCAAGGTGGTAGAACCGGTTTTACAGAGAAATGGTGGGGATATCTATTATATCAATTTATCCCAAGACAACTTCAAATTGGGCGGCTCATCCTTTGCCCAAATACGCAATACTATTGGGGACGAAGCACCAACCGTTAAAGATGCGGAAAACTTCAAGAATACTTTTAATACCATTCAGCGTTTAATCGGGGAAGGTAAAATTATTGCAGGTCACGATGTGGCATCAGGTGGACTCATCACAACCCTTTTGGAATTGTGTTTTGCCGATACCCAATTGGGGTCCAAGTTGGATTTGAGCAGCCTGAACGAATCAGATACCATCAAATTATTATTTGCGGAAAATGCAGGTATTGTTTTTCAAGGAAAAGATGCTTCCATAGAAAAGGTATTAAAAGATGCCGGAGTGGCATTTCACAAAATAGGTTCAGTAGTAGAAGATGCTATCCTATCCATTAAAAACAATAGCGTTGAAATGGGATTAAATATCAATTCCCTTCGCGATACCTGGTTCAAAACCTCCTATTTGTTGGACAGGAAACAAACCGCCAATAACTTGGCTCAGGTTCGATACGAAAATTATAAAAACCAACCTTTACGATATAATTTTCCATCTCATTTTGATGGAAGTCTCAAAAATCTGGTTGGATCACAGGTCCCCGGTCAATCGAAAACAAAGGCAGCTATTTTAAGGGAGAAGGGAAGTAATTCTGAACGCGAAATGGCAAATGCCATGTATTTAGCTGGTTTTGACGTAAAGGATGTTCATATGACCGATCTTATCTCAGGACGTGAAACCTTAGAAGATATTCAATTTATTGGTGCCGTTGGAGGCTTCTCCAATTCGGACGTATTGGGAAGTGCCAAAGGATGGGCAGGCGCCTTTAAATACAATGAAAAAGCGAATTTGGCCCTTAAAAAATTCTTCTCCAGACCTGATACCTTATCCATAGGAATATGTAATGGTTGTCAACTATTTATGGAACTGGATCTTATCAATCCAGATCATAAGGAACATGGAAAGATGACCTATAACGATTCCAATAAACACGAAAGTGGATTTACATCAGTAGAGATACAAAAGAACAATTCAGTAATGCTTTCTTCTTTGGAAGGCGCCAATCTTGGAGTTTGGATCTCACATGGGGAAGGAAAATTTAAATTACCAATGTCGAAAGAGAACTATGAGATCGTAGCCAATTACGGTCATGAAGGCTATCCTGCCAACCCCAATGGATCAGATTACAATACCGCTATGCTTTGTGATAAAACTGGAAGGCATTTAGTAACTATGCCCCACATAGAACGTTCTATATTCCAATGGAACTGGGCACACTATCCTGCAGGAAGAAAAGACGAAGTATCCCCATGGTTGGAGGCTTTTGTCAATGCAAGAAAGTGGGTAGAAACACAAAAGAAAAGTTAGTCATATTCTTTCTAAGAAAATGATGGTGTACAAAAAGGCCGATGTTTCAACGTCGGCCTTTTTCAATTAAATGGATCTTAAATGTGGTTTATTCTTCGGGGGAATAAAAAAAATACGCCCATAGATAAAAAAAATTACAGTCTTAGTAGGTTAGATATAATCACCTCTTATTTAAAGGCTTAGAAAAGCCAAGAGATATTATTTTCACAATT
Source organism: Sediminicola sp. YIK13 (assembly GCF_001430825.1). Classification (GTDB taxonomy): domain Bacteria; phylum Bacteroidota; class Bacteroidia; order Flavobacteriales; family Flavobacteriaceae; genus Sediminicola. The sequence goes on from NZ_CP010535.1 coordinate 1,323,216, forward strand.
GGACTAGTTGGAATCTAAGAATTCATTAATATTATAACCTATAATATATGAATGTCATTTTAAAAAACCGTTCCCTTTTCTTAATTTGGCAATACGTTTAGATAAAAATATGCAAACAATCACTCGCCTTTTTGACTTTCCCTATTATCAATTGGAGAAATATAATTTAGAAAAGTCCTTAGTTACCAAATATGATGGAGAATGGATTGCCACTTCCACCAAGGAATATATCGATAAAGCAAATACGGTTAGTCGTGCCCTACTGAGACTGGGTGTGAAACCGAATGATAAGATCGCAGTTATTTCATTGAGCAATAGGACCGAATGGAATATCATGGATGTTGGTATCTTACAGTTGGGTGCCCAAAACGTACCTATATATCCTACGATTTCAGAAGAAGATTATAAATATGTACTAAACCATTCGGAAGCAAAATATTGTTTCGTCTCTTGTAACGAGGTATATAATAAGGTTAAAGCGGTAAAAGGAGATACACCACATTTATTGGACGTTTACTCATTTGACTCCATATCGGATTGTAAAAACTGGAACGAAATCTTGGAATTAGGAGCCGACACTTCCAACCAAGCTGAAGTAGACGCCTTAAAAGATCAAGTACAGCCACATGACCTTGCCACATTGATCTATACCTCAGGAACTACAGGAAGGCCCAAAGGGGTTATGTTGTCCCATGACAACGTTGTGAGCAATGCTATAGAAAGTTCAAAACGATTTCCAATTATGGATGGAAAAGCCAAGGCTTTGAGTTTTCTTCCGGTATGCCATATTTATGAAAGAATGATCATGTACCTCTACCAATACAGAGGTGTAAGCATCTATTTCGCAGAATCAATTGAAAAGATCAGTGACAACCTCAAAGAGACCGAACCTCATGTTATGACAGCCGTTCCCAGGCTCTTGGAAAAGGTTTACGATAAAATAATTGCCAAGGGAACAGAACTGGGTGGTATCAAAAAGAAGCTGTTCTTCTGGGCTGTGGATGTTGGATTGAAGTATGAGCCCTATGGACAAAATGGTTGGTTTTATGAACAAAAATTAGCTTTGGCTCGCAAACTTATTTTTAGCAAATGGAAGGCTGGACTTGGGGGCAATTTAGATCTTATCGCTTCAGGTAGTGCAGCTTTACAACCTAGATTGGCCAGAATTTTCAATGCGGCCGAAATGGGGGTTATGGAAGGCTATGGTCTTACGGAAACATCTCCGGTGGTTTCGGTGAACGATATGCGCAATGGTGGTTTTAAGATTGGTACCGTTGGGAAATTGATAGAACGTACAGAAGTAAAAATTGCCAAAGATGGAGAAATCTGTGTCAAAGGACCACAGGTAATGCTCGGTTATTATAAAGAAACAGAAAAAACCGAGGAGGTACTCATAGATGGTTATTTCCACACGGGGGACATTGGTGAATTGGATTCAGAAGGGTTTTTGAAAATCACGGACCGTAAGAAAGAAATGTTTAAAACCTCCGGCGGTAAATATGTGGCACCCCAACTTTTGGAAAACAGATTTAAACAGTCGCGCTTTATTGAACAGATCATGGTGGTGGGCGAAGGAGAAAAAATGCCTGCCGCACTAATTCAACCCGATTTTGAATTTGTTAGAAATTGGGCAAAGCTGCACGAAATAACAGTTGGCGACAATAAAGACTTAGTGACCAATAAAAAGGTTGTTGAAAGATTCCAAGAAGAAGTAGACCTGGCCAACGAAAATTTTGCCAAATGGGAAAAAGTGAAGCAGTTCCGCCTAACTCCAGAAGCTTGGACCATTGAAGGAGGCCATGTAACTCCGACGCTAAAATTAAAGCGGAAAATAATAAAGGAAAAATATTTGAATCTTTACCATGAGATCTATGGCAATCCAGATGCCAGATAAATTAAATCACACCCTTAAATACCCCTATTGCTTTAGGGGTATTTTTTTACCCTTCATTTATATTTTTTAATAAAATTTATTATGCATGCATAATAAATTTTATTATATTTGGTAATCTATCAAAAATTAAATGAAGGACATTACTGTAGATTATGCACTAAGAGCAACCTGGCAGGCAGTCACCAAAATGTATAACGAAGAAGCTAAAAACTATGACACTACCATGGCTATAGGTTTCACGTTGCTCAGCATTGACCCAAAGACCGGTACGCCTTCTACTGCTTTAGGACCAAAAATGGGAATGGAGGCAACTTCACTCTCTAGGATAATAAAGAGTATTGAGTCCAAAGGATTGATAGAGCGCAAACCCAACCCAGAAGATGGCAGGGGCGTCCTTATTCATTTGACCCCACTAGGCTTAGAGAAAAGAAAATTATCAAAAGAGGTGGTCATGCGCTTCAATGAAGTGGTTAAGCTCAATATCCCAAACGAAAAACTTCAGCATTTTTTTGAGGTAACGGATTCAATCAACAAATTGATTGCAGAAAAAAAAGTCTATATAAAAAATTCAACAACCAAATAATTCTATTTATTGATGAACAAGCATATTAAAAAGGTAGCGGTAATTGGTTCTGGTATTATGGGAAGTGGTATCGCGTGCCATTTCGCAAATATTGGCGTAGAGGTATTGTTACTGGACATTGTACCAAGAGAATTAACCGATAAAGAAAAAGCCAAGGGACTGAGCTTGGAAGATAAAGTGGTTCGCAACAGACTTGTGAACGATTCGCTAACTTCCTCGTTAAAGTCCAAGCCCTCCCCTATTTATCACCAAGATTTTGCAAGTCGGATTCAAACGGGTAACCTTGAGGACGACATTGCCAAGGTGGGCAAGGTAGATTGGATCATTGAAGTTGTTGTAGAACGATTGGATATCAAAAAGAAGGTTTTTGAGAATTTAGAGAAGTATAGAACACCGGGAACTTTGATAACCTCCAATACTTCTGGGATACCGATCAAATTTATGAGTGAAGGTAGAAGTGACGACTTCCAGAAACATTTTTGTGGTACCCACTTTTTTAATCCTGCGAGATATTTAAAGTTGTTTGAAATAATTCCCGGACCAAATACTTCGCCCGAGGTATTGGCTTTCTTAAATGGTTACGGTGAAAAGTTCTTAGGTAAGACTTCTGTTGTTGCCAAGGATACCCCAGCATTTATAGGAAATAGAATTGGGATATTCAGCATACAGAGTCTGTTTCATATGGTTAAGGAAATGGACCTTACCGTTGAAGAAGTAGATAAATTAACAGGTCCCGTGATTGGTCGCCCTAAGTCGGCAACTTTCCGTACGGTAGACGTTGTTGGTTTGGATACCTTGGTACATGTTGCCAATGGGATTCATGATAACTGCAAGAAAGATGAGCGTTTGGAACTTTTTAAATTACCAGACTTCATTGACACCATGATGAAAAACAATTGGCTGGGAAGTAAGACAGGCCAAGGTTTTTATAATAAAACTAGAAATGCAGATGGATCAAGTGAGATTAAGACACTAGATCTAAATACAATGGAATACAGGGCCAATAAAAGGGCAAGTTTTGCCACTTTGGAATTGACCAAGACCATAGATAGAGTAGCTGACAGATTTAAAGTGTTGGTCAGCGGTAAGGACAAAGCAGGTGAGTTTTACAGAAAAAGTTTTGCTGCCCTCTTTGCTTATGTATCGCATAGAATTCCAGAAATCACCGATGAGCTTTATAAGATTGATGATGCCATGAAAGCTGGTTTTGGATGGGAACACGGTCCATTCCAGATCTGGGATGCCGTTGGATTGGAAAAAGGATTGGAGATGATTAAGGCAGAAGGTTTGGAGCCTGCTGCATGGGTCCATGAAATGAAAGCTGCCAGCGTCACTTCTTTTTATGCCGTAAAAGAGGGATCAACATACTATTATGATATCCCTAAAAAAACAGTGGAAAAAATTCCTGGTCAGGATGCCTTTATCATATTGGACAATATCCGAAAGACCAAGGAGGTATTTAAAAATAGCGGTGTGGTTATTGAAGATTTGGGAGACGGCATTTTAAATGTAGAATTCCAATCCAAAATGAATACCATAGGTGGCGATGTTTTGGCCGGACTTAATAAAGGAATCGATCTTGCGGAAAAAGATTTCCAAGGATTGGTGGTCGGAAACCAAGCCGCTAATTTTTCTGTTGGCGCTAATATCGGAATGATATTTATGATGGCCGTAGAGCAGGAATATGATGAATTGAACATGGCCATAAAAATGTTTCAGGACACCATGATGCGCATGCGATATTCATCTATCCCGACCATTGCAGCACCACATGGCATGGCTTTGGGAGGAGGTTGCGAACTTTCGTTGCATGCCGATAAGGTAGTAGCTGCAGCTGAAACCTATATGGGTCTGGTAGAATTTGGTGTAGGTGTGATCCCTGGAGGAGGTGGCTCCAAGGAAATGGCCTTGAGGGCTTCTGATACTTTCAAAAAAAATGACGTAGAATTAAACGTGCTTCAAGAATATTTCTTGACCATTGGCATGGCAAAAGTTTCTACTTCCGCTTACGAGGCCTTTGATATGGGTATTCTTCAAAAGGGGAAAGATGTGGTTGTTGTAAATAAAGACCGACAATTAGCGATAGCAAAAGCCCATGCCAAACTAATGGCTGAAGCAGGGTATACACAACCTCCAAAACGTACCGATGTAAAAGTATTAGGTAAACAAGCTTTAGGAATGTTTTTGGTAGGAACAGACGCTATGCAAGTTGGAAAATATATTTCCGAACACGACAAAAAAATTGCCAACAAGCTGGCCTATGTAATGGCTGGTGGCGACTTATCCGAGGCAACCCTGGTAAGTGAGCAATATCTATTGGATTTGGAACGGGAAGCCTTTTTATCACTCTGTACGGAACGTAAAACCTTGGAACGGATCCAACATATGTTAAAAACTGGAAAACCATTACGAAACTAGATAAACTAGAATTGGGATATCAGTATTAAGTAGTCAGACAAATGCATAAAATAGAAGATTTAAAAATTTGGAGAAAGTCGATTTTATTGACTAAATCCGTGTATGATCTTTTAAGTGAATTGTCTTCTGACGAAAAATATGGTTTAATATCCCAAGTAAAACGTAGCTCCGTTTCTATACCTTCCAATATAGCAGAAGGGGCCGGTAGAAATTCGAATAAAGAATTTAAACACTTTTTAAGTATTGCCAATGGTTCTAGTTATGAACTTCAAACACAGCTAATACTATTAATAGAACTAAATCTAATTCATAAAGAAAAAATTCAACCAGTAATTGATTCTTGTATTGAAATTCAAAAAATGAATTATTCATTTCAACAAAAATTATAAATCTCAATACAAAAATCTAAATACTCAATACTTTACCAAAAATGAAAACAGCATATATAGTTAAAGCCTACAGAACTGCAGTAGGGAAAGCACCAAAAGGCGTATTCCGATTCAAAAGACCGGATGAATTGGCTGCGGAAACCATCGAACATATGATGAAGGAGGTTCCGCAATTGGATAAAAAACGAATTGATGATGTAATGGTGGGCAATGCCATGCCCGAAGCTGAACAAGGGTTGAATGTTGCTCGATTAATTTCCCTAATGGGATTAAACATCGATGATGTTCCCGGGGTTACCGTAAATAGGTATTGTGCTTCCGGAATAGAAACTATCGGAATCGCAACAGCAAAAATCCAATCAGGAATGGCCGATTGTATTATAGCAGGGGGTGCGGAAAGCATGAGTTACATTCCCATGGGCGGATATAAGCCCACTCCTGATTATGCAGTGGCCAAAGAAGGGCACGAAGACTACTATTGGGGTATGGGACTAACAGCTGAAGCTGTTGCGGAACAATTTAAGGTATCCCGAGAGGATCAGGATGAATTCGCCTACAATTCCCACATGAAAGCCTTAAAAGCTCAAGCAGAAGACCGTTTTAAAGAACAAATAGTCCCTATTACCGTGGAGCATACATTTGTAAATGAAAGCGGGAAAAAAGAAACTAAGAATTATACTGTCACCAAGGATGAAGGCCCAAGAGCAGACACCTCTTTAGCAGTTTTAAACAAGTTACGACCTGTATTTGCCGCCAATGGATCGGTGACCGCTGGTAACTCCTCACAAATGAGTGATGGTGCAGCATTTGTACTTGTAATGAGCGAGGAAATGGTGAAGGAACTCAATTTAGAGCCTATCGCAAGACTGGTTAATTATGCCGCTGCTGGTGTGGAGCCTAGAATTATGGGAATAGGACCTGTAAAGGCTATTCCAAAGGCATTGAAACAAGCAGGTTTGAAACAAGAGGATGTTGAATTGATAGAATTGAACGAAGCTTTTGCTTCTCAATCGTTAGCGGTTATTAGGGAGTTAAAACTCAATCCAGATATTGTAAATGTCAACGGCGGGGCTATTGCCCTAGGCCATCCATTGGGTTGTACAGGTGCCAAATTATCGGTACAGTTATTTGATGAAATGCGCAAGCGTAACATGAAAGGAAAATACGGCATGGTGACTATGTGTGTTGGAACCGGACAAGGCGCTGCAGGGATTTTTGAATTTTTGAATTAATAATTAATCGATTTGATAGCTTCTGGTTTTATCGAGAACCATCCGCTACTCTAAGTAATTAAACATAAAAAAATGAGCACAGAAACTATAAAAAAAGACCTATTGCGAGGCGGACAATTCCTTGTAAAAGAAACCAAATGCGAGGATATATTTACTCTGGAGGATTTATCCGAAGAGCAGAAAATGATGCGCGATAGCACCAAAGAATTTGTAGATAGGGAACTATGGGCACACTGGGAGCGTTTTGAAAAGAAAGATTACGCCTTTACAGAGGAATGCATGCGTAAAGCAGGTGAACTTGGCCTATTGAGCGTTGCGGTTCCTGAATCTTATGGCGGAATGGGAATGGGATTTGTTTCCACTATGCTTGTTTGTGATTACATTTCAGGAGCTACAGGTTCATTCAGTACAGCCTTTGGTGCCCATACAGGAATCGGGACTATGCCCATTACATTATATGGGACAGAGGAACAAAAACAGAAATACGTACCAAGACTAGCATCAGGAGAATGGTTTGGGGCCTATTGCCTTACAGAACCGGGAGCAGGTTCTGATGCCAATTCGGGAAAGACCAAAGCAGTTTTATCGGAAGATGGAAAGTACTATAACATCACTGGACAGAAAATGTGGATCTCCAATGCGGGATTCTGTAATCTGTTCATTGTTTTTGCCCGCATAGAAAATGACAAAAATATCACTGGATTTATTGTTGAAAATGACCCGAGTAATGGAATTTCCATGGGTGAGGAAGAAAAGAAATTAGGAATACACTCCTCTTCTACCCGTCAGGTGTTTTTCAATGATACTAAAGTGCCCGTTGAAAATATGCTTTCAACTAGAGGAAACGGATTTAAAATTGCGATGAACGCTTTAAATGTTGGGCGTATCAAATTGGCCGCTGCCTGTCTGGAGGCTCAAAGAAGAGTAATTGATGAGGCAACCAAATATGCCAATGAACGTATCCAATTTAAAACCCCTATCATTAATTTTGGGGCCATAAAAGCAAAAATAGCCAATATGGCTACCAACTGCTATGCAGATGAATCTGCCAGTTATAGGGCGGCTAAAAACATTGAAGATCGTATAGCCATTCGTGAAGCGGAAGGTAACTCACACCAAGAGGCAGAGTTGAAAGGGGTAGAAGAATACGCCATTGAATGCTCCATACTCAAGGTTGCCGTTTCAGAAGATGTTCAGAACACCTCGGATGAAGGTATTCAAATTTTTGGTGGAATGGGATTCTCCGCAGATACTCCAATGGAATCCGCTTGGAGGGATGCCCGAATTTCTAGAATATATGAAGGAACCAATGAAATCAACCGAATGTTGGCAGTTGGCATGTTGGTTAAAAAAGCCATGAAAGGCCATGTTGATCTTTTAGGACCTGCTACCAAGGTTGGTGAAGAGCTTATGGGGATTCCATCCTTTGAAACTCCTGATTACTCTGAACTTTTTGCTGAGGAAAAAGATGTGTTGGCAAGATTGAAAAAAGTATTCTTGATGGTTGCAGGGGCTGCAGTTCAAAAATATGGACCAGAATTGGAGAACCACCAACAACTTATGTTGTCAGCCTCTGATATACTTATTGAGGTCTATATGGCAGAGTCAACCCTTTTGAGAACTGAAAAGAATGCCAAACGTTTTGGGGAAGATGCCCAAGCCACTCAAATAGCAATGTCCAAGTTGTATCTGTATACAGCCGTTGATACTATTATCCAAAAAGGTAAAGAAGCTATCGTTTCTTTTGCGGAAGGTGATGAACAACGCATGATGTTGATGGGCTTAAAACGTTTCACCAAATACACTAACCAACCCAACGTGGTGGCACTTCGCACCCAGATCGCTGATCAGGTTGCAGCTGCTAACGGGTATACCTTTGACTAATTCAAATTGATGCTTTGACCTAACGGTCAACTTAAAACCGCTCCCTATCAGGAGCGGTTTTTTTTTATAAAAAAAGGGTTGTTTTCCTATATGGAACGACCTAATTTTATAAAATGAAGAACCACCTCTTACACAAAGCATATGACCCAGAGGAATTCAGGTCAATGGCACATCAATTGGTAGACCAATTGGCAGATCATTTGGGGAACACCACCCAAGAAAAATCCGAGAAGACTATTACCTGGAATACCCCTAAGGACGAGCATGAATTTTGGTCGGACTATCTAAAAAACGGTGATTCTAAGGAATTATTTCCAGAGGTTCTGAAACATACGATCCACATCCACCATCCCAAATATATGGGGCACCAAGTGGCTCCTCCGCTTCCCATAAGCTCATTATCTGCTATAGTAGCTTCGGTATTGAACAATGGGATGGCCGTTTATGAAATGGGAATGGCTCCAACAGCAATGGAGCGGATAATTACGGATTTTATCTGCAAAAAAATAGGGTACGATTCCAAATCAAACGGATTCTTGACCTCAGGTGGAACCCTAGCCAACCTCACTGCCCTCCTCTCTGCCCGTAAAGTCAAGCTATCCCACAATGTTTGGAATGAGGGACATAGCGAACGTCTGGGCATAATGGTAAGTGAAGAGGCTCATTACTGCGTGGATAGAGCAGCCAGAATTATGGGCCTAGGAGAAGATGGAATCATAAAAATTCCGGCTAACAAAGATTTTACACTAGATACCAAGCTTTTGGAAACCTATTACCTGAAAGCACAAAATGCCGGTATCAAAATATTTGCCATTATAGGCAGTGCCCCTTCCACCTCAACGGGGATTTTTGATGATCTGGAAGCTATAGCCAAATTTAGTCAAAAACATGACCTTTGGTTCCATGTAGATGGTGCCCATGGGGGAGCAACCATATTCTCTAAAACATATAGATATATGGTCAAAGGAATAGAAATGGCAGATTCCGTGGTCATCGATGGTCACAAAATGATGATGATGCCTGCATTGACCACTGCCCTTCTTTTCAAAGATGGGACCAATTCACATACTACTTTTAGCCAAAAAGCCGATTACCTATTGGAACAATCTGTTGAGGAAGATTGGTACAATTTGGCAAAGCGTACTTTTGAATGCACCAAGACCATGATGAGCCTACATTGGTTTACACTATTAAAGACCTATGGAGAGGCCATATTTGATGATAATGTGACCACTTTGTACAACTTGGGACATCAGTTTGCCGAAATTATCAAAGAAAACAAAAGCTTTGAAATAGCGGTGGAACCAATGAGCAATATTGTTTGTTTTAGATATGTAGACAAATCTTTGGATGATAAATCTTTGAATCGTATCAATGAGAAAGTACGCCATGCCCTCCTGGAAGAGGGTGAGTTTTATATTGTACAGACCAAATTAAGGGGCATTCATTATTTAAGGACAACACTGATGAATCCATTCACTACCCCAAGTCATTTAAAAGACCTTTTAGATAAGATTAAAACATTGGCAGATTCGATTATATCACAACCAAAAGACACATAAAAACCCCCTTGATAAGGGGGTTTCAATTCAGTTTCTTCTAAAAATCATATCCTCAAAAATAGAGGGTAATCAAAAGCGTTATTCCTTGTGCACAAAGGATTCTTTAATAGTGGCTTCACTATCTTTTTTGGAAAAATTAATGGCACATTCTATCAAAGCCAAATGGGAATAGGCCTGTGGGAAATTCCCCAACAATCGTTTGGTTTTAAAATCGATATCCTCGCTAAATAGTCCCAAATGGTTACTATAGGACAACAATTTTTCAAAATGTTTAATTGCTTTTTCTTCCTCCCCTATCTTAAACAAACTATTTATGAACCAAAAAGTACAGATAGTAAATGAAGAAGATGGCAGTCCAAAATCGTCCTCATTCTTATAACGGTACATTAATCCTTCATGGCTCAATTCTTTCTCTATGGCTTTTACGGTACTCATAAATTTTGGATCCTTTGCCTTAATAAAACCGTAGGATTCCATAAGAAGAACTGAAGCATCAAGATCTGGGGAACCATAGGACTGGGTAAAGGATTGCTTTTCCTCGTTCCATGCATTGTCATAAATATCCTGTCTGATCTCTTGTTCCAAGACCTTCCATTTTTTAATCTTATGTTTCTTTCCTAATATTTCGGCAACTTTAATCGCCCTATCCAAGGCAACCCAACACAATATTTTTGAAAACGTAAAATGTCGATCTTCAGTACGGAATTCCCAAATCCCCTTATCCGGTTCCTGCCAATGGTTGTTCACAATCCAAACGATACCTTTAGTAATGGTCCACAGCTCTTCCCCATTGTCTATATCGGTATCAAACATTACCAATTGTTCATAAATCACATCCATCAAAATTCCATAAATATCATTTTGACGTTGTTTGTAGGCTGCATTTCCCACACGTACCGGCTTGGATCCCTTGTAACCCTCTAAATGGTCCAACGTCTCCTCGGTCAGTTTTTTCTCCTTATTGATCCCGTACATGATCTGTAACTTTTCGTCCTTATCAGGGATAAGATCGATAATAAACTGAAGATATCTTTTGGCCACATTCTTATGTCCTAGCTCAGAAACTACCTTGATGACCATTGAGGCATCCCTTATCCAGCAAAATCGATAATCCCAGTTGCGGACCTCTCCAATGGTTTCCGGCAAAGACGTGGTAGCAGCAGCCAATACAGCTCCTGTCTTGTCATAACTTAACAATTTTAAGGTAAGGGCACTACGAATAATCTGATCATTGAATTTTTTATATGTGGGCGTGCGTTCCACCCAGTTTAACCAATATACCTTTGTGCGTTGTAAGAGCAGGTATATTTTTTTAGTGTCCGGTAAAAATATCTTCTCATTGTACCCCAACAAGAAATATCCTGATTCCTTAAGTTCTATTTCTTCACCGTTAACGACCTTTTCTTTGTCAAAGGAGGTATACAGAAATACAGTGTCAAACTTTACGGTATGCGTAAGGCTGGCAATAAAATCGGGTTTAATATAGGTAGACGTTTCCCCTTGGGCATATTCCAACTTGGGATTATAGACCACCTTAAATTTGGGGCTTCCCGATATATACTTGATATACCTTACAATCTCTGGAGGGGTATGGCATCCACCATCTTCACTATAATATCGGGGCATAAAGTCGTGAACTTCAAAAATATTCTTGTTATCGGAAAAGGTGGTGACGAGAATACAGGTGTTTTCTTCATATTGTTGGTGAACGGTATATGAGTCATCGACCGATATCTCAAAACTCCCCCCTATTTTATCATCCAATATTTTGGCGAATACCGATGACGAGTCAAATTCCGGTAAACAACACCAATCCAATGAACCATTCTTGGAAATAAGGGCAGCGCTCCTACAATTTCCTATTATTCCGTAGTCTAAATTATCCATATCTTAAATTAGCAGTATTTACAACACTTAAAGTTGCTTATACTATTCGTTTTCCCGAAATTTAGTAAAAAATAGAGCTATCTAATCCAAAATCTAACGTTTTATGGGCAAAACTATCATAATCTCAAATAGACTACCTGTTCAATTACAAATTGACAATGATAGCATCACTGCGATACCAAGTGTAGGTGGGTTGGCTACAGGAATGAAGTCCGTACATTCTGGAAGTGATAGCCTTTGGATAGGTTGGAGTGGTTTGACCGAGGAGGAGATTTCCGAAGATTTGGAGCCTAAGATAGATAAGGCCCTAAAGGAGAATGGCTGCTCTAAAGTAAGTCTGACCAGTGAAGAAATTGATGGTTTCTACTATGGCTTTAGCAACCGTACCATATGGCCCTTATTTCATTATTTTTTGGAATATTCAGAGTTTGAAACGGATAGTTGGAATACTTATAAAGCTGTAAACCAAAAATTTGCCGACGCTATTTTAGAAAAGGCAGATGACGATGACGTGATCTGGGTACATGACTATCAGTTAATGCTCGTCCCGGAAATGGTCAAGGAAAAACGCCCCAATACCTCTATAGGCTTCTTTTTACATATTCCTTTTCCCTCTTATGAAATATTCAGGACATTGCCCTGGAGGAAAGAAGTTTTAAGGGGATTATTGGGATCTGACCTTATTGGATTCCACACCTATGATTATGAACGTCATTTTTTAAGTTCCGTTAGAAGACTCTTAGGATTAGAAGTAAGTTTTAATGAAATAAATCTCGAGGATAGGGTCATCAAGGTAGACTCCTTCCCTATGGGAATAGATTATAAAAAATTTAGTGATGCGGCTAGCAAGCATGAGAAAAACACTGCCGACAAACAATCAGAATTACAGCGACGACTCAACGTTCATAAAGAGTCGACCCCAGATGCCAAACTGATCCTATCCATAGATAGGTTGGATTATTCCAAAGGTATCGCCAAACGATTAAATGCTTTTGAATATTTCCTTAAAAAGCATCCAGAATACCAGGAAAAGGTGAGGCTTATAATTCTCGCCGTCCCCTCGAGGTCCAACGTTCCACAATATCAACTCTTAAAAAAAGAAATCGATGAATTGGTGGGCAGAATCAATGGGGAATTTGCCACAGTAAGCTGGACACCCATTTGGTATTATTATAGGTCCATGCCCTTTGAAAATTTGATCGACCTGTATACCTCCAGTGACATTGCCCTATTAACTCCGATCCGGGACGGGATGAATTTGGTAGCGAAAGAGTATATCGCCACAAGGACAGATAAAACAGGAGTATTGATTTTAAGTGAGATGGCCGGTTCTGCCAATGAAATGAACGAATCCTTACTCATTAACCCTAACAATTTTGATCAAATATCAGATGCCCTGATTCAGGCCATTAAAATGCCCAGGGAAGAACAGATAGCCCGAAATAGCATTTTACAGAAGCGTTTGGAACGCTATAACGTAGAAAAATGGGCCAATGATTTTATGAAATCTCTGTTAGAGCAAAGAGAAATCAAACATAAGTACATTTCCAAACTACTTTCCAAAGAAACCTTGGATGATGTCATAGATAAGTACCATTCTGCGAAGAAAAAATTATTGTTCTTCGATTATGATGGTACACTGTCCGGATTTCATGTAGACCCACAGAAAGCGGGACCAGATGAAGATTTATACAACCTATTGGACAAAATTAGCGCCCAGGAAAATACTGATGTCTATTTGATCAGTGGACGTGACACAGGTACCTTCGAAAGATGGTTCCTGCACAAAAAATATAATATGATTGCGGAACACGGGGTATGGCTTTCCAAAGACGGTGGTGATTTTACACTATTAGAACAGATCAAAAATGATTGGATGCCCAAAATAAGACCTGTATTGGAATCGTTCGTTGATAGAACACCCGGGGCCTTTATAGAAGAAAAAACGTATTCCTTGGCCTGGCATTACAGAAATACGGATCCTGACTTTGGAAATAAAAGGGCCACTGAACTGACTACCGTTCTGACCAGTCTCATTGGCAATGATAACCTTACGGTACTTTCAGGAAACAAGGTTTTGGAAATAAAGAACAGCGGTGTAAACAAGGGACGTGCCGCAATAAAAATGCTTACCGGCAATGAATACGATTTTATATTTGCCATTGGCGACGATTGGACCGATGAGTATATGTTTGAGGAATTACCGGAAGATGCTGTTACCGTTAAGGTGGGAATGCAAAAAACACAAGCCAAATATTATGTGGAAAACACCAAAAAAGTTAGGGATCTTTTGAATAGATTTATAAAATAGTTTTCTACAATCCACATACCATGAAAAAATTATTGGCTATTGCACTCTGTTATTTACCCCTGACGCTAAACTCCCAAACCAATCCAGAGGTATATCTATTGGATATGGTAAAGGAAGGCGATAGTCTTTTCTTTTTAAACCCAAGTAATATTTCCAATAATGCGGGGTATGACAACCAGCCCTCTTTTTTTGATGATGAACACCTTTTGTTTTCTTCTACCAGAGATGGACAAACAGATATAAAAAAATACAGAATCAAGGAGGGCAATGCTTCATGGATTTCGGATACCCCAAACGGAAGCGAGTACTCTCCCCTTCGAATTCCAGGTACCAATGATATATCGGCCATTAGATTGGATAATGACGGTACCCAATTATTATATCGTTATTCAATAACGCAAAAAGCCCCAGAAGTACTTTTAAAGGGTATGAAGGTGGGTTACCATCTCTGGTTCAATAAAGATATTTTAATTACAACAGTTCTCATAGAGGGCAGAATGGACCTTGTAGTCACGAATTTTATGGATAATAGCAGTTATACCGTTCAAAGGAACGTAGGCAGATCCCTTCATAAAATTCCAAATTCAAATCTAATAAGCTATGTAAGTAAAGACGATGTTTTAGGGACCATTAAATCCCTGGATCCAGTCTCTGGAGCAACCAAAGAAATTACCCGACTGTTTCTCATGAAAGAAGATGTATGTTGGCTGGCAGATGGCACCCTGCTCACCGGGTATGGAAATATGCTTTATAGCTACCAACCCAATAAGGACAACAAATGGAAATTGACACATGTATTTAAAGATAAATCGATCAATATGATATCTCGATTGGCCGTAAATCCCAATGCGACACGGCTGGCCCTAGTAGCGGATATTTCCCCAGAAGAAGCGGTACAAAAACAGATAGCGGCCTTTAACAAAAAGGATTTAGATGCATTTTTGAATACCTTTTCCGATGATGCCAAAGTCTATGGCTATGGTGGTCTTCTTCTCTATCAAGGGAAGCAAAAGATCAAACAGGAATTTGCCACCTTTTTTGATTCGGCCCCAGATTTAAATTATAGTATCAAAAAGAAAGTAGTAATGGATAATAAAGTCCACCATGAAGCCCTGATCACTGCCAATAACAAGACTCTTGTAAAAACCTATTATTATACCGTGGCCAATGGAAAAATTTCGAGCCTGACTTTTTACGTAGAGCCTTAAAATTGAACATTAAACCACACATTCTACCGGTTATAATTTTCTCCCAGTTTGCCTGCACCTCCTTGTGGTTTGCAGGGAATGCCATAGTTGGGGATTTGGCAAAATATCATGGCCTGGAACCTGGGTTGACAGGGCTAATGCTATCCACTGTTCAATTGGGTTTTATTTTGGGCACCTTGCTGTTTGCAGCCTTGATGCTCGTAGATCGCTTTTCTCCTTCCAAGCTCTTTTTGGGATGTGCTTTCCTGGCAGCTTTGTGCAATGCCCTACTCCTTTTGGAACACCTTACCGAATTGACATTGTTAACAGCGAGATTTACCACTGGTTTCTTTTTGGCTGGTATATATCCTGTAGGAATGAAAATAGCCTCCGATTATTACGAACAAGGATTGGGAAAGGCTTTGGGGTTCCTTGTTGGTGCCTTGGTCTTGGGTACATCCTTTCCCCATGCGATCAGGGGCATGTCCCTTGGAGCCGACTATACCCTGGTGATCACTATCACTTCTGTTTTAGCCATATGTGGCGGACTTAGTATGTATTTACTTGTGCCAAACGGGCCCTTTAGAAAACCCAGCACTGTATTGCAACTAAAAGCGGGCATAACGCTGTTTAAAATACCTGCCTTTAAAAATGCATCCTTTGGCTATTTTGGACATATGTGGGAACTATACGCCTTTTGGGCCTTTCTACCATTTGCAATTGGCACCTATAATTCCCTGGGCAATTCAACAATTTCCATTTCAATCTGGACCTTTATAATTATTGCTTTGGGATGTGTTTCCTGCATCATCGGGGGATATGTCTCCCTCAAAAAAGGCAGTAAAAAGGTAGCGGTTGTTTCACTGGCCATATCTGGAATACTATGCTGTATTTCACCTGTGCTCTTTCAATTGCCCCAGCAATTCTTTTTAATACTCCTATCCGTTTGGGGCATGGCCGTGGTATCGGACTCCCCACAATTTTCAACCTTGGTTGCCGCCTCTGCTCCAGCCCAATTAAAAGGCACGGCACTTACCCTAGTGAATTGTATTGGGTTTACCATAAGTATTGTGAGTATTCAATTACTATCCTATTTAGTGAATGGTATAGATCCAGTTTACATATTCAGTATTTTGGCCATTGGTCCTGTTTTTGGGCTTATTAATTTGTATAAAAAATCCCCTTAACAAATTGTTAAGAATTTATAATGTTCTATAACCGTAAATTACAGGCTTAAATAAACATATGATGAGAAAACTACTATCCCTCGCTTTTATTCTAAGTACAACATTCACATTTGCACAAACAGACCAGCGTGTCTATGACATTATCAATGCCGTATCTGCTGATCGTATTCAGAAAGATGTAACGACCCTGGTAAATTTTGGTACAAGACACACCTTAAGCGATACTATCTCTAAAACTAAAGGAATTGGTGCCGCCAGAAGATGGATAAAAAGTGAGTTTGAAAAGATCTCAACTACTTGCGGAGATTGCCTGGAAGTTACCTATCACAGAGATTTGGTAAAAAAAGGTGAGAACGCAAGGATCGTGAAAGACGTGGAAGTAGTAAACGTTGTCGCGATCCAACGAGGAACCAAATATCCCGACCGTTACATCATTATGAGCGGTGATATTGATTCCAGGGTAAGTGACCCTGCCAATTTCACTTCTGTGTCTCCAGGTGCCAATGACAATGCCAGTGGTATGGCGGGAACTATTGAGGCCGCGCGTGTTTTATCAAAATATAAATTCGAGAACAGTATTATCTATCTAGGACTTTCCGGAGAAGAACAAGGCCTTTTTGGTGGACAAGGCTTGGTGAAAAGTGCCAAAGAAAAAGGATGGGACATCATAGGTATCTTCAATAATGACATGATCGGAAATATTAAAGGGGTAGATGGAATTATCAGTAATACCGATTTTAGGATCTTTTCCGAGCCCGTTCCTCCTACAGAAACTGAAAGAGAACGAAATATGCGACGCTTTTATGGAGGTGAGGTCGATGGAATTTCCAGACAATTGGCACGTTACGTCCATAAAAACGTAAAAACATATATGCCTGAAATGAACCCAATGATGATTTACCGATTAGATAGATTTGGACGTGGAGGACATCATAGACCTTTTAACGATGCTGGCTATGCCGGGATCCGTATTATGGAAGCCCATGAAAACTACACCCAACAACATCAGGATATACGTGTAGAGGATGGCATTGCCTATGGCGATGTCTTAGAACATGTGAACTTTGATTATGCCCGAAAATTAACAGCCGTAAATGCTATTAATATGGCATCTTTGGCTTGGGCACCCCCAGCTCCAAAAGAAGTAAAAATTGGAGGGATAGTAGAACCGTCCGCCAAATTTGAATGGAGCAAGGTAGAGGGTGCCGTGGGATATAAAATTTATTGGAGGGACACTACCTCTCCTACATGGGACCATAGCAGGTATGTTGGCGATGTTACCGAGTTTACGTTAGATGGTATAGTGATAGATAATTATTTCTTTGGCATATCTGCCGTTGGAAAAGACGGTTTTGAAAGCGTGGTGGTATTTCCAAATGCTATAATGAGGAATTAACTTTTTATCTATAGATATAGGGTCTATTGTTGTTCTGCACTTTGCTGAATCAATAATAGACCTATTTAAATTTCACTGAAGACACACCCACGTTAAAATCCTATATTTTATGAAAAAAGTGACCTGTTCATTTCTAGTTTCTGTTATCCTTTTAGGTTACGTCCAAGCCCAGGAACCCTTTACAGAACAGGATACTTTAAGAGGGAGTATTACCCCTGAGCGTGCCTGGTGGGACCTCAGCTTTTATCATTTGGATATTAAAGTGGACCCAGACAATAAATATATCTCGGGTTCCAATACCATACGCTACACCGTTTTGGAAGAAAAACAAGTGCTACAGGTAGACCTGCAACCACCCTTGAGAATTGAAAAAATCACCCAAGATGGGCAAGAACTGACATTCACTTCAAAAATAAATGCACATTTTGTTTCCTTGCAGAAACCACAAATAAAAGGAACGGTCAATGAGATTAAGGTCAGTTATTCAGGTCACCCCAAAGAAGCGATAAATGCCCCATGGGATGGAGGGTTTTCTTGGAAAAAGGACATGAATGGAAATCATTTTGTGGCCACCTCCTGTCAGGGCCTTGGGGCTAGCGTATGGTGGCCAAATAAAGACCATATGTATGACGAGGTAGATAGTATGGCAATAAGTGTAGAAGTGCCCAAAAATTTAATGGAAGTCTCCAATGGTAGGTTGCTGAAGATGGAAGAGCATAAAAACACAAAAACCTTCCACTGGTATGTAACCAGCCCCATCAATAATTATGGCGTAAACGTAAACATTGGGGATTATGTACATTTTGGCGAAACCTATACTGGTGAAAAAGGCCCCTTGACCATGGACTACTATGTGCTTCGTGATAATTTGGACAAGGCTAAAAAACAATTTACGGATGCCCCAAAAATGATGAATGCATTTGAACATTGGTTTGGCCCCTACCCCTTTTATGATGATGGTTTTAAACTGGTGGAGGTACCTTATTTAGGGATGGAACACCAAAGTTCAGTGACATATGGGAATGGTTATGAAAATGGATATTTAGGACGGGATCTTTCCGGTACAGGGTGGGGACTAAAATTTGATTTTATCATCATCCATGAATCGGGCCACGAATGGTTCGCCAATAATATTACCAATAGGGATACTGCCGATATGTGGATCCATGAGAGTTTTACCGCCTACTCGGAAAATTTATTTTTGGACTATTATTATGGCAAAGAAGCCTCTTCTGCATATGTGATAGGCACCCGAAATAATATTGAGAACAAAAAACCCATTATCGGACCGTATAATGTCAACAAAACTGGTGGAGATATCTATTACAAAGGAGCCAATGTGTTACATACCTTAAGACAGCTTTTGGAAGATGACAATAAATGGAGGGAAATCTTAAGGGGACTCAATAGTAAATTCTATCATCAGACCGTAACGTCCCAACAGATTGAAGATTATTTGAGCCAACATACGGGAATTGATCTTACGTCATATTTCAACCAATACCTGCGTACCACCAAAATACCGATGTTGGAATACAAACTGGAAGCAAAGGAACTAAGCTTTCGCTATACCAATATCGTTGAAGATTTTGATATGCCCGTGCTCATGCATCTCGATGAAGAAAAATTATGGATTTTCCCAACCGGAGAATGGAAGACGATCTCACTTCAGAATAGTGTAATAAAAATAAAGCCTGATGACAACCTTTACATTTATTCCTCTAAAATTTAATCAATTTCTAAAAAATTATTGGGCAGTAAAGTAGTTCAGTATAAGATCGTTAACTTTGATAGCTCTTGGGTGTTTTTGTTATTGAATATACCCTTTACAAAGACCCTAAAACCTTTTCTTTGAGGTTCTATATATTTGAATAATGTTAAACGTATCGGATGTCCAATATCCATTAAGGTTCCGATATTCAAAATTGATTTCCCCCATATGAAATTGAAAACAAATCTAATACCCCTATTTCTATTTGTTCTCCTGCTCGTTTCTTGTAAAACAGAAGAAAAGAAACAAGGAAACGAACAAGATTTTGCCCTTACTTCCAAAACAATTACCTCTATAAAATTCAACTGTGCTGATCTCGGTGAAGATGAAATGGGAATTCCACGTTCAATTCTTTATCTAACTGTAAACGGAAAAACAATTGAGATTACAAAAATCCAAAATTGTCTTCCAATTGCTAAAGAGCAGTACGCAAGTAATAACATAGATGAAAATGCTGTGGATGCCTCATACGGCTATTGGGCAGATATAGGGTCTTATTTTTACGTGACCCTAAAAGACAACGAAGGATATATTTATAGGGCTAAAGTAGATGAAATGGACGACAAACCTATGTCCTATTCCCTTTTTGGTATTTATTCCAACGGAAAATTCTTCGAAAAAGACCAAAAACCAAGAAATACAAAAGCTTCCAAAGACCTTCTTCCTGATGCGTTTCCCAGCATTGACAAAAACTCCAGTTCAAAAGAAATTGAGGATATCATTCAACCAAACGTCAATAAAATTAACAAAGCCCTTCCTTTTTTAAAGGTAATCTCCAAGGAAGTTCAATTTAAATTTGATGATTTCAAGACCCCTATTACCATTTGGTATTCGGATGAAAATTTACCGGTAAAAATGAAAATGGGCATAAAGGATGATGAAGGACTTTTTTCCAATGATTTTGAATATTATTTTATCAATGGAAAAATATGGTATTCGGACCAAATACTGTCTAAATATGTTTTTAAAAATGAAAGCCTACAGCATTATATTAATTCGGTTTGGACTAATATTCAAGTGAGCGAGAAACGTTTTAAAGCGTGGGAAAAACGGATACTTCAGACTATTGCACAGATAGACAATGCCACCATCAATTCCAGAAAAGATGACGACAAAGCCATAACAGGGAATTATGAACTTATACAGGGGCAATGGCAAAGTACCGATGATTCCAAAAGTCAGATTGCATTTATCGGATCCATCAGAAAAGATTTCTATAAT
Organism: Sediminicola sp. YIK13; assembly: GCF_001430825.1. GTDB lineage: Bacteria > Bacteroidota > Bacteroidia > Flavobacteriales > Flavobacteriaceae > Sediminicola. The sequence goes on from NZ_CP010535.1 coordinate 1,344,138, forward strand.
GGTGAGCAAATATCACAAACTCCTTTTAGCATTTCCAATACCTGCAAAAATGAAACCAATAGTAGTGCAGAAGTAGCTCCCGATTCCTTTATGACCTTAACCGAGGAAGATCAATGTTTTTATATTTTTAGACTGGACGAAAATCTACTGCAATTAAATTTCGTAGGTCGCGGAAATACCTTGACCTACAAAAGAATGCTTTAATGCTTTAAAATGCTATCGCACAGATGCTCAAATAACAAACTAGATTTAAAGGTATAATCTGGATTTGGAAAAATGTTTTAGTATTCAAAAAAGAAGAATCACTAAAAGGTTGACACTTACAATATTTTATAGAAAAAACAATAAATCTACTTCCTCACCTAAAATAAATAGTAAATTAACGCCTACTTTAAAATTTAGGACTACAAATGAAAAATTTGAAATTATTTCTATTAAATGCACTACTCTTCAGTACTCTAATCTCTTGCAATGAGAACAAAGAGCAGATTGTTCAAAAAAACGACTTTAAGGTAGAATTTGAAAAGTTTACTTTGGAAAACGGATTGCAAGTTATTTTTCATGTGGACACCTCCGATCCCGTAGTTGCCGTTGCATTAACGAGCCATGTTGGTTCTGCACGGGAAATTGAAGGGAGAACAGGATTTGCCCATCTCTTTGAGCACTTGTTGTTCCTGGAATCAGAGAATTTAGGAAAAGGAGGATTGGATAAAATGAGTGCGCGCATTGGAGGTTCCGGTGCCAATGGATCCACTAGTAGGGATCGAACCAATTATTTCCAAACAGTACCCAAAGATGCCCTTGAAAAGATGATATGGGCAGAAGCAGACAAGTTGGGTTATTTTATAAATACAGTTACAGAGCCTGTTTTAGCCAAGGAAAAACAAGTAGTAAAGAACGAAAAGAGACAAAGCTATGACAATAGGCCCTATGGCCATAATTCTTATGTCATTGGAAAAAATCTATATCCCAAAGATCATCCTTACAATTGGCAGGTTATTGGTTCTTTGGAAGACCTCCAAAATGCAACCCTGAATGATGTAAAGGATTTTTATAACCGTTGGTATGTTCCCAACAATGTCACCTTGACCATTGCAGGCGATTTTGACGCTGTACAGGCCAAGGCATGGGTAGAAAAGTATTTTAGTGAAATAAAACGCGGAGAAGCAATTCCCGAAATGGAGAAAAGACCTGTAACACTGCAAGAAACCAAAAAACTATACTATGAGGACAATTTTGCCAAACTTCCCCAACTAACAATTACTTGGCCAACAGTTTACGAATACCATCCGGATACATATGCCTTGGAAGTGTTGGGCAATTACCTCACCCAAGGTAAAAAAGCACCATTGTATAAAACTTTGGTAGAAAAGGAAAAATTGACTGATGAGGTGGGGCTTTACCAAAGAAGTGCTGAAATTGCCGGAGAATATTATTTACAGGTTAGGGCCTTTGAAAATACAGACCTAACACAGGTGAAGAGTGCCATTGATAAGGGATTTGCACACTTTGAAAAGGAAGGGATATCAGAAGAAGATCTATCCCGAATCAAAGCAGGTCAGGAGACACGGTTTTACACAAATTTATCAAGCGTTTTGGGCAAAGGGTTTCAATTGGCACAATATGAGATTTTTGCCGGAGATCCCGGTTTTATTAATGAGGATATAAAAAACATACTTTCCGTTACCAAAGAAGACGTAATGCGAGTGTACAATACCTACATTAAAGATAAGCACTTTGTCGCTACCAGCTTTGTTCCGAAAGGTTTGGCACCACTAGCATTGGAGGGTTCTACTTTGGCGGAGGTCGTAGAAGAAAAAATTATTGAAGGTGCCGAGGAGACCTTTGACGCCAGTATTGTTGCAACCTATGAAAAAACACAGTCCAGTTTTGACAGAAGTCAGGAACCTCCATATGGTGCTAGTCCTGACGTAAAAGTTCCGGAGGTTTGGAAAGATACTTTATCCTCTGGTATACGCTTATATGGAATTGAAAATAAGGAAGTGCCCTTAGTCCAATTCCAAATGCAAATTACAGGCGGAATGTTATTAGAGGACCCTGAAAAAATAGGAGTTTCAAATTTACTGTCTCAATTAATGACAAAAGGGACTAAAAACAAAACACCTGAAGAGCTAGAAAATGCAATAGAAAGTTTAGGCTCTTCTATAAATGCCTACGCTACAGATGAAGCTATCATTATAATGGGGAACACTCTTTCTAAGAATTATGATAAAACTATGGCATTGGTTCAAGAAATGCTATTAGAACCAAGATGGGATGAACAAGAATTTGAACTGTTAAAACAAAGTAGCCTTAGTCAAATTGAGCAACAAAAGGCCAATCCAAACAATATCGCTTCCATCGAATTTGCCAAATTAATTTACGGGGAGAACCATATTCTATCCCATAATAATATTGGAACGGAAGCTTCTGTAAGGTCAATCACCATTAGTGACCTTAAAACCTTCTACACTACCAACCTTTCCCCAAAGGTGACAAATTTCCATGTGGTTGGGGACATCGTTTCAGAAAAAGTAAAGGAATCCCTTGAAGGCATTAATAGTAAATGGGAACCAAAATCCGTTGTCTTCCCCGAGGTAAAATCCCCTAATGCACCCGTACTTTCAAAGGTATACTTCTATGATGTTCCGGATGCCAAACAATCTGTCATTCATATTGGATACCCTGCCTTAGCTGCCACAGACGATAATTATTATGCCGCTAGTATTCTAAATTACCGACTTGGAGGAGGGGGATTCGCGTCCCAATTAACACAACAATTAAGGGAAGGAAAAGGGTATACCTATGGAATTCGATCAAGTTTTTACGGATCAAAGATAAAAGGGCCCTTCATTATATCAAGCGGGGTACGCTCCAATGTCACCTATGAATCTGTTAATTTGATAAAAGAAATCCTGAGCAACTACGGAAATAATTTTAATGAAGAAGATTTGGAGGTGACAAAAAGTTATTTGATTAAAAGTACCGCTAGGGCCTTTGAAACCCCTAATTCCAAGCTCGCTATGTTAAGTAACATTAGTAATTATAACTACCCAGATAATTATGCAAAACAAAATGAGAAGATTGTAAAAGATTTCACCTTAGAAGAAATAAAGAAAATGTCCAATCTTTATTTAGATCCCAATAAGATGATCTATCTGATTGTGGGAGATGCCAAAACCCAATTGAAAAAACTAGACCAACTTGGTTTTGGTTCCGCGATTCTTTTAAATAAATAATGGTGTCAGAATCAATGGTGTAAAATAAGCGGTAAACTACTGATGAAGTTTACCGCTTATCTTTTATCTTATAAATATCCGTTAAAGTATAAATGGTTAATTCATTCATCAGAATCCAATATTTATGGGTATTTTAGAAATGGATTTTATAGCTACCCATTAGAACCATAGCATAAAAATCCAAGTTAGTCTTCAATAGGACAACGCTAACCTAAATATAAATACATGGCCCAATATTTAAAGAATATTCCAGAAAAGCTTTTAACCTCTTTGGAGGAAAATTGGACCATGTTCATCAAGCAAATCCCCGGCATACTTATCGCCATTCTCATAGTAGCCTTAGGTATTTTGATCTCCAAAAAAATTGGCAATCTGTCTCGTAAAGTCATTTCCAAAAGATCAGATGACCCAATCATGGTTAATTTCTTGACCAAAGGAATCAAGTTGCTATTGTACACTATATTTATCATGTACGCTTTGGAGGTAGCAGGACTACAGAGCATTGCCACTGGAATTCTTACCGCCGCAGGTGCCTCTGCTGTAATCATAGGTTTTGCCTTTAGGGATATAGGGGAAAACTTTATTTCTGGTATTATCCTTTCTTTCAACAGACCGTTTAACGTAAATGAAACCGTGAGCATAGGTGAGATTTTTGGAAAGGTAAAAAGCATTGAATTCCGATATACCAAGCTAAGGACCTTTGATGGCCGTGATGTATACATTCCAAATAGCGATGTTATTAAAAAACCAGTTTATAATTATACCGAAGATGGATTCTATAGGTTCGATTTCTTGGTGGGCATAGCCTATGAGAATAATATAGGGGAAGCAGAAAAATTGATCAAACAGATCGTTAAAAATACCAAGGGCACCTATGAAGATGACACCCACCGCAATTTTATTGTGGCAGATGAGTTAGCCGTTAACTCCGTAAACCTCAAAGTACATTTTTGGATCAATACATTTGAATACGGCAAAGAAGCATTGGTGATAAAAGGAAAAGTAATATCCAATGTAAAAGAAGCACTTGTACAGGAAGGGTTTAGCCTTCCCGCAAATATCCAAGAATTAAAGCTTTATAATACCCAATCTTCCATTCCCGTTAGTGTATCCCATTCCAAAATTGAGGGTGAAGAATAACGCCTGAAAAAATTCATCTACTTAAACTAAAACCCTATAAATTATTGATTACCTTAGTATTAAGTTTTTTGATCCCCCAATTTTATGCTATTCAGCTATCCAAGCCTATTTATAAAAAAGGCTCTTGGGTATCTATGGTATTTATCTCATATCAAAACAATCCATTATGAAAGCGCACTACAACATAATTATTGCTGGTGCCGGTGGTATAGCCGAAGCTGCCGGACTTATCCTTGCAGAATGGAGCACAGTGTCGCCAACCATTTACATTGGCAACCGTACCCTAGAAAAGGCCCAAAGGGTATCTGAATGGATTAAGGTTGGCACTACAAAATCATGTGAGGTTGTTCCGTTTCTATTGGATGCACATACTATTACCGATGAAATGAAGAGGATATTTGAAAAAGGGGATGCCTTACTGGATTGTCTTCCGGGGAGTTTAGCCCCAAAAATGGCACAATTTGCCAAAGATTTTGGCCTTTATTACGCCAATCTTACTGAATATGTTGCAGAAACCGACCAAATTATAAAGTTAGCTAAAAATGCAGATTCAGGTTTTGTCCTACAGACAGGACTTGCTCCAGGGTACATTAATGTATCGGCCAACCACCTATTCCAAGAATTCTGCAGAGATTTTGAAGTTGAGGCGGTGGATACCTTGGAATTTAAAGTTGGGGCTTTGACCATTAATGCTGTAGCTCCACATTATTATGGATTTACCTGGAGTCCTATTGGGGTAGCCACAGAATATGTTAAAGATGCCATAGCCATCCGTGATTTTGAAAAGGTAAGCCTCCCAGCCCTCTCAGAAAGCAAGGTAATCATCATAAACGGCACGGCATTTGAAGAAGACCTTACTTCTGGTGGTGCTGCAGATTTACCTGATGCATTGAAAGGCAAGGTAAGGTCCCTTGATTACAAAACCTTGCGACATCCAGGGCATTATGCTTGGGTAGCGGATCAATTATCTAAAATAGATCCTAAAATAAATCCTATCCAAAAGCTACAACGGATAATGTTGGACTCCATTCCTCATGTTGAAGATGATCAAATAGTGCTTTATGCAGCTGTGCAGGGCAACGATTCAAAGGGAACCTTGCGCAGACGGGAAACATCCAAGATTATTTACCCACAAAAGGTTGGCCACCATGAATTAAGGGCCATACAGACCACAACTGCGGTACCTTTGATACAATCCATCCAATGGTTATTGGAAAACAGGTCCAAAGGAATTACCCTCCAAAGTACACTGTCTCCCAAAGAATTTTTAAATGGAGCATATATAGTGCCTGTTTATGGCAACGTTTAAACTTATATTAAAGGTTTTTTTACCGATAGAACTGGCTATTTTCACTCTTATTATATCCCTTAAAACATTCCTCCCCAAGACAGAATAAAAGTTGTTTTCCGTTGAAAATCAAATAGCTAATAAAATTTGAATTTATTATATTTAACAAATAGACCATACCACAAACCATGCTTTCCAATTTGAACACAAATCTTCGTAAAGATGTAGATGCCATCAACAAAATAACTGTTGTCCCCTATTTGTTAGAGGTTATCTGCAAGAGCACCGGTATGGGTTTTGCTGCCATTGCAAGGGTCACAGAAACAAATTGGGTGACTTGTAGGGTTCAGGATGAGATTAATTTTGGTCTCAAACCCGGTGATGAATTGGCAATTGAAACCACCTTTTGCAATCAGGTACGGCAGCATAAAGAACCCGTGATCATTAATGAAGTAGCTACGGACGAGCAGTACAAGACTCATCCGATCCCATTGCAGTATGGTTTCCAGAGCTATATTTCTGTGCCTATTTACAGAAGGGATGGTAGTTTTTTTGGCACCCTATGCGCTATAGATACAAAGCCATTAATTGTTGATACCCCGGAAATTAGGGGAATGTTCAAGTTATATTCCGAACTTATCTCTTTTCATTTAGAGGCGGTAGAAGAGTTGGATCGGGTTTCCGCCAATCTGTTAGAGGAACGGAAGATTGCCGAACTTAGGGAAACATTTATTGCAATTCTAGGTCATGACCTAAGAAATCCAGTGAGCACTACGAGGATGTGTGCCGATATATTATTGAAAATTTCAACTGATGCAACCGCTTTACGGCAAGCTGAGATTATTAAAGCCACCACGTATCGTATGCAAGGGCTGATTGATAATCTATTGGATTTTGCCATGGGACATTTGGGAGATGGAATTCAATTAGAGCTTACAAGTGATAATATCTTGTTACAAAAGGTTTTAGAACAGGTAATGCAAGAAATGAAAACGTTAGATTCCCATCACGAGATAAAAGAATCCATACGTTTAATAAGGCCCGTAAATTGCGATTTCAATAGGGTAGCACAACTATTTTCCAATCTATTGGGGAATGCTATAAAACATGGAGCTGAGAACCAACCCATAGAAGTGGATATTTATTCTTCGGAAAAAGAATTTGTCCTTTCCGTAAGCAACGCGGGCGAAAAAATTTCAGATACAGCAATGGGAAATCTCTTTAAGCCCTTTTTCTCCGAAAATGCCAATCGTAACAAAAGAAGTTTAGGATTAGGGTTGTACATATCCTCTGAAATTGCAAAAGCACATGGAGGACAACTTAGTGCAAAATCCACACAGAAGAAAACCACGTTTACTTTTAACCTCCCCCTGTAGCCAATCTTTTTCGGCCAGAACGTTAAACAAAAAGGCGATAAGTGCCTGTTTTTCACAAAACATACTTCATAAGCAAGTACAATAGGAACTTCTATGATTTTTTTTAATTACTTAAATTACAAATTGTTATTTAATAACTGTCAGACTATTCTTATCAAATAATAGCTAGTTCAGTTAATTCAGATTATTATTTTGTTTATATTTAATTATGGATAAAGAATTGGAACATAGAAGAATCATGGCGCTTAAAAGGTATGAAATCCTTGATTCACCCATGGATGGCTGCTATGATGAGATCACTTCTTTGGCATCCAAGATTTTTGATGTTCCCATTGCGATTATCAGTTTGGTGGATACTGATAGGATCTGGTTCAAATCCTCTTATGGACTAGATATAGAAGAAATAACGAGAGATCCTGGACTTTGCAGTTCTGCTATTATATCCAACGAAGTTTATGTTATTGAAAATGCGAGGGTTGATCCACGAACCATGGCGAACCCATTGGTTGCAGGGGTCATGGGTCTTCAATTTTATGCCGCAGCCCCCCTTACCACCTCAGATGGATATAATTTGGGAACTATTTGCATCATTGATCAAAATCCCAGAACCTTAAACGGAAAGGAAGCTTCTATCTTACTTCATTTATCCAGAATCGTCATGGATCATTTTGAAATTAAACTTCAAGCAAGAAATATGTTGAAAGATCTTCATACCAAAGTATAAAAATATATTAGAAAAGGAATCGAGAACTTATTCGTGTATCTTTTCAATTTCCACTACCTATCAAGTTATTTTCTTACAATACTTTTGCCTTGCAGCAAGGATATGCTAATTTTTAAAACATGGCCAATCCGAAGATATTAAGCATAAGAAATGAATCAGAATTTTATAATTAGAGAGGCCAAGCCATCGGAATTTAATGAGATCGGAGACTTATTGGTCCTGGTCTATTCACAACTAAAGGGATTTCCCGCTCCGGAAGAACAACCAGCGTATTACGAACGGTTGCAACACATTGGGAAATTTACCGATTATCCGAGTACAAAATTAATAGTGGCAATAGCTCCAGAAGGCAATATAGGCGGTGCTGTTGTCTATTTTGGGGACATGTCCTATTACGGGTCGGGAGGTACGGCTACCAAGGAAACCAATGCCTCAGGATTCCGTTTGTTAGGCGTAGATCCTGCATTAAGAGGCCTTGGACTTGGCAAACGCCTTACAGAAACATGTATTCAGAAAGCGAGGGCTGAAAAGCAACATCAATTGATCATACATTCAACAAAGGCTATGCAGACTGCTTGGAAAATGTATGAGAACATGGGATTTGTTCGATCCCTCGATCTAGATTTTAAGCAAGGTGAATTGGATGTATTTGGTTTTCGCTTGAATCTTGAATAAAATGAAGCTTCTAAGTAAGGTAAATTTAAAATTTGGCTGCATGCTTTAATCAATTTCAGCCTAAAATATTGAGAGCATTGTTGAGAAAGCATCCATTATATTCTTTCCAAAAACGGTTCATGAACAGCAAACAACAGTTCGGTCAGCTTTATAGTGCCAAATCATATTTAATGATCAACTTAACAGTCAGTTAAATCAGTTTCATATGAAAATCTTAATTATTGGGGGTACAGGAAAGACTGGAAGGCACATCATTGAACAGGCATTGCAAAAAGGCCATTATGTAACAGTCTTAGCCCGTAACCCTACCAAATTAAAATTGGAACACCCCAATTTGAAGACATTGCAAGGAAATGTACTCCAAAGGAAAGAGGTTGCCGCTGCTGTAAAAGGACAAGACGCGGTTTTATCGGCCCTGGGCCATAAGCGTTTTATTATTCCTTCCTCCATCCTATCCAAAGGAACGACCAATCTTATCGATACAATGGAAGAATATAATGTAAAGCGTTTGGTCTGCGTTACCTCCTTGGGCATCAATGATAGTAGGTTTAGGCTTGGACTCTATTACACCCTATTTGTAATTCCTGTAATCCTCTTATTTTATTTTATGGATAAATCCAAGCAAGAAAAACTCATCAGGGCAAGTACACTGGATTGGACCATCGTTAGACCAGCACAATTGACCAATGGAAAAATGCGGGCAACATATAAACACGGTCTCAATTTGGGCAATTATATCCTTACCAAAATGATCTCGAGGGAAGATGTTGCCCACTTTATGTTGCAACAACTTTCCGATAAACAATATGTACATAAAGCAGTTGGACTGCATTATTAAAAATAACTCCATATAGATGTTAAACAACTAGAGGCTATATTCCATTCGTAATAATTTAGTAAAAAATGCCTAAGAATGTGCGATTGGGTTAATGCTTCAGCTCATTTTGGCTTATATTCGGTGATGGGGTGTGGAAAAGGTTCCTATACCAAATAACATTAGCTAGTTTTTATGAAACGACTCTTCTTTTTATGGGATGAACTGCAGTCCAGTTTTTGGTTTATCCCTATCCTTATTATTACAGTTTCTATTGGGACGGCTATAGGATTACTTTATCTAGACAATATTTTTGATTACCAGCCCTCTGGAATTGTCAGGTTTATTTTTCCAGGAAGTGTAGATTCTGCACGTAGCGTACTATCCATTATTGCAGGTGCGATGATAGGTGTTGCCGGTACCGTGTTTTCCATTACTCTGGTTGCCCTTACCTTGGCCTCCTCACAATTTGGCTCACGACTCTTGCGCAATTTTATGCATGAAAGAATCAACCAAATTGTACTTGGCACCTATATTGCCACCTATGTTTATTGCTTACTTGTTTTAAATGCTGTAAAAGGAACAGACCAATTTTCCTTCATCCCTTCATTCTCCGTATTCGTGGCCATTTTAGCCGCAATAGCCAATATTATTTTGCTCATTATTTTTATTCACCATATCGCCATAAGTATTCAGGCCAATAAAGTGATTTCAGATATTTCCGAGGCCTTGTCCAAAAACCTTAAACATTTATTTCCAGAGGAAATTGGGAAAGAGGCCGTTAAACATGAAACTCAAGACATTGAGTTCCTAAAAAAAACATATCGGAATAAAACAATTATTACATCCCCTGAGAGTGGGTATATTTTATATGCCGACAATGAGGGTATATTTAATTTGGCCCAAGAAAAGAAACTATTGGTCATTCTAAACTATCGCCCTGGTGATTATGTGGTAGAGGATATGGATATTGGGGAGGTTTATTCTCAAGATGAACTGGATGACGACGACTTGCATAGTTTTCGAAATATTTTTATCTTAGGTAAATCCCGGACACCGCAACAAGATCCTGAATTTTCCGTACATCAAATGGTGGAAATTGCTGGTAGGGCCCTATCCCCTGGCATTAATGACCCATATACGGCCATTACCTGTATAGATAACCTTACATCCACCTTGTGCTATCTCACCAAAGTAAAGTTTCCTTCAAAATATCGCTATGACGGAAACAAGGAATTAAGGGTTGTTGCCAGTAATCTTACCTTTAGAGGAATGTTAAATGTGGCCTTTAATCAAATCCGACAATTCGCGGGTGGCAGTCCTTCTGTAGTTATTCGACTCATGGATGCTTTGATCACCATCAATACATTGGCTAAAACCCCAGAGCAAAAATTGGCCTTAAAAGAACACGCCGAAATGGTCCTAAGGGTAGCTGAAAATTCATTTGAAGAGAAAAATGATTTATCAGACCTGAAGGAACGTAGTAATAAGATTCTTGAATCGTAAGGTTTAACTTCTTGTTCGAACTAAAGTGCTGTAGGATTAGTTATAAAATTATATTACAATATTTTCATTTAACCATTTATTACTTTTATCGATGATGACATTAAAATTGAAAAACTTATTCATGGGCTATTTTATGCTAACCCTAATGGGGATTGGCAGCTTAAGTGCACAAACCATTGAACCCCAAAACGGAACAATAACATACGATAAAATTTTAAGGCCATGCATTTTGGTGAGTCTTGATCCTAAACCGGACGAACTTAAGGAAGCCTGGAGGGACTACCTTGATGATGCCTACGATTTTAAATTGAAAGGTATTGGATTTTTGCAGAACAAAGACTTATTGTCTGCAGAGGAGGTTGACATCAAAAAGATTTCCCCAAATAAAATAAATTTTTATACCAATATCGAAGAAAACGAACTTGGTTCTGAAATGAAGGTATTCGCCTCCATAGGAGAAGACACTTTTATAAGCCAGGACAAAACAAAAAAGGAGTATAAAGCGCTATATGGTATTGTTGAGAATTTCCTAAAAACATATCTTCCTATTTATTACAAAGAAATGCTGGAAGACACTACTAAAAATTTCGAGGATCTGACCGAAGATGTGGCCGACCTAAATGAGGAAATAGTGGATGATACTGAAAAAATAGAAGAATTAAAAAAAGAAATCGAGGATCTGAACGATAAAATAGAAAACGATCGGGAAACTCTCGAAATAACCAAGAAGACTCTTACGACTACCGAAAAAAAACTGGAAAGAATAAAAGCCCAATCATTGATCTATAACCAATAGTTTAAGAGGAAAAACTTATTTAAACCTTTAATAGCAATATGTAATTTTGGTCGTATCTTTGCGACAGACCTATTCCAAGGCGCAAGCTAACCAGCGTGTTTTCGTTTTTAGTTTCAATATTTCGCCTTGGATTTTGAAACGTAATGTCCAAACTACCCAAGGAATATCAATTTTTGGATCTGTCCGATTACGGAAGACCTGCAGCGATCATAATTGCCAAAGCCCTTCAAAACACATCCTTTACGCCCATACACGTTACCATTGGTTTTATAATCTCGGGGATACTTGCTATTTTATGCATGTATCATCAGTATTTTATGGCAACTGGGTTCTTTCTTATCCTTAAATCCATTTTGGATGCAGCAGATGGGGAACTGGCACGCATAAAAAATAAACCCTCCTACACGGGCCGTTATTTGGATTCTGTCTCCGATATCATCCTTAACTTTTTTATTTTACTGACCCTCTGGCACATAACCGAAGGAGCATTACTATACACTTTTTTAGCTTTCGCCGGACTACAATTACAAGGAACATTATACAATTATTACTATGTGATATTGAGAAACCAAAATAATGGGGATACTACCAGTCGTATTTTTGAGGATAGGGTTCCTGTTGCGCTAAAAGGTGAAAAACAACGTGATGTAAACATTCTTTTTGCCATCTATAAATTGTGCTATGGGATTTTTGATAAGATCATATATAGATTGGATAGCTCTGCTCCCAAAGGCGAGCACCTTCCAAAATGGTTCATGACCGCAGTCTCTACTTTTGGCTTAGGGTTTCAATTATTGATCATCAGTGTAATGCTGGCCCTTGGTTTTACTGCCTATATCATTCCTTTCTTTATGGGTTATTCCCTATTCATCCTTTTATTTATTGGCATACGTCGATATATCAATCAATAGTGCACCTTCCATATAATACGTTTTTCAATATTCTTTTTTATATTATTCAATTAAGGCCTTGGACTAAAAAATGATAAAATTGAACGGCCTTCAATTAATTTGAATTATTTTTAGAAGCATGAAACTTGAAAAATATATTCTCCCGATCCTAGTATACCTTCTATTGACCAGTTGCAAAAATAAGCAGGTGGAAACCTATGACCTTGTCATACTCAATGGGCAAACAATTGATCTGGCAACAGGAAAAATAGCACTTCAGAATCTCTACATCAGAGATGGAAAATTTGTTAAGATTGAAACCTCGGGAAATTCGGACCCTTATAAAGCGGACGAGACTATAGATGCTACCGGCACTTATATACTCCCAGGCTTTTGGGATAACCATGCCCATTTTAGGGGTGGTGACAGCCTCATTTTAGAAAATAAAAATCTATTGCCATTATTTCTTGCCAATGGTATTACCACTGTGCGAGATGCTGGGGGTGATCTAACATCCAGTGTGATGCAGTGGAAAAAGGAAATTGCTGCCGGAACTTTGGACGGGCCCACAATTTATACTTCGGGACCAAAAATTGATGGTCCTGATGGCACATGGGCAGGCTCCTTAGAAGTGAAAACAGATGAAGATATTTCAAAAGCACTGGATTCCTTGCAAGCCTTAAAGACTGATTTCGTAAAATTATACGACAGTCGCATTTCTGGTGATGCCTACCTCAAAACCCTTAAAGAAACAGATAAAAGAGGTCTTATTACCTCGGGACATATGCCATTTACCGTAACCCTGGAGGAAACAGTAGATGCAGGCATAGATGCGATTGAGCATCTTTATTACATCATGAAGGGCTGTTCGGCAGTGGAGGCCGAGGTCACCCAAATGCTGATAAATAAGGAAATTGGCTTTTGGCAAGCCATGCCCCTACTACTGGAAGGATATCAGAACAGTACTGCAAAAGCAACCTTTGCCTTATTAAAAAATAAAAATGTTTTTGTGGTACCCACACTCCATATCGGAGAAACACTGAGCTATTTGGATGAAGTTGATCACAGAAATGACCCGTACTTAAAATACATGGGAAAGGGTATTATAAAAACCTATCAAGGAAGGATCAACGGTGCTTTAAATGCTTCTGAAAAAGCAAGAAAGGATAGAAAAGAGCTGGATCATTTTTTTGGCACTTTGACAAAATCATTAAATGACGCTGGTGTAAAACTGTTGGCTGGTTCAGACAGCGGTGCCTTTAATTCCTATACCTATCCAGGGATCTCCTTGCACAAGGAATTGGAGGCCATGGTCCAAGCGGGCATGACCCCGTTGGAAGCACTGAAAACTTCAGCATATCATGGAGCACAATACCTAAAAAAAGATCAATTGTCAGGTTCAATTGAAATAGGAAAGCAGGCCGATGTAGTGTTATTGGAGGCCAATCCGCTAGAAGACATTAGAAACACTCAAAAAATTTATACGGTCATCCAAAATTCAAAGGTTTATAGTAAAGACCAATTAAAAGCTATGCTCGAAGGGGTAACAAGGTAAAAACCATTTATTCATAGGCTTAACAGTAAATTTTATTTCAAGAAATTATATTCCCCCACAAATAAACACCATACTCAAATGAAAATCACCATCACATTTATTGCTATTTTAACCACTTCTTTAACTTGTGCACAAACCCTGTTACGACCAGACAGGGTATTTGATGGGAAGGCGGTCCATGATAATTGGGTTGTTCTGGTGGAGGGTACTACCATTGCTTTCGCAGGTATGGAAGGAGATTTAAAACCTCTGTCTTATACCGCCGAAATAAATCTAACAGGAATGACCTTAATGCCTGGACTAATAGAAGGTCATTCGCACCTGTTGCTTCATCCTTATAACGAAACCTCATGGAACGATCAAGTATTGAAGGAATCTCCAGTTGAACGAGCCATAAGAGGTACTGTACATGCCAAAAATTCACTTATGGCAGGGATCACCACCATGCGCGATTTGGGGGCCGAGGGTGCTGGCTATAGTGATGTTTATCTTAAAAAGACTATTGAGGAAGGCATCATAAACGGCCCTCGCCTCTTGGTCGCAGGTCCGGCCATAGTAGCCACGGGAGCATACGGCCCAAAGGGCTTTCACGATGGGGTGCATGTTCCTCTTGGGGCCGAAGAAGCTAGCGGCAAGGAGGAGGTCATAAGAACCGTTCGCAGGCAGATGGGTAATGGGGCCGATTTTATTAAAATATATGCCGATTACCGTTGGGGCAAAGGGGAACCTTCCCAACCTACATTCTCCTTGGAGGAAATAGAGTCGATGGTAGCCACCGCAACCAGTGCCGGAAGGTATGTAGTAGCACATGCCGGAACACCAGAAGGGATGCGCAGAGCTATTTTAGGAGGTGTTGAAACCATAGAGCACGGTGATGGCGGTACCCTCGAAATTTTTAAATTGATGAAGGAAAAAGCGGTGGCCTTATGCCCTACCCTTGCAGCGGGTGATGCCATAGAGCAATATAACGGTTGGGACAAGGCAACAGGAAAGGAGCCTGCCCGAATTACAGCAAAAAAAGAATCCTTTAAACTGGCCTTACAAGCCGGGGTGGATATCGTATTTGGGGGTGATGTTGGAGTGTTCACCCATGGTGAAAACACACGGGAATTGGAGCTTATGGTGGCTTATGGGATGACTCCACTTGCATCCTTACGGGCCGCAACATCAGGTAATGCCCGTATTTTTCACCTAAACAATCTAGGCGAAGTTAAAAAGGGTTCGCTTGCCGACATTATTGCCATAGAGGGTAATCCACTGATTGATATTTCTAAAATGAAGGATGTTAAATTTGTAATGAAAGATGGGACCATCTATAAAAACGTAGCGTGGCCTGAACAATAAATCAACAGTAGCCTAATCAACTACTCCTCAAATGGATACTAAAATATTTCATCTTAAAATCTTCGATATCTCTGTTTGAATACGCTATCAACAACTAATTCCTTAACAGACCTTTAAGAATTCTGTAGATAGATTTGGTTATCTTTAAAACGACTAATTAACCGAAATAAAGATGATTAAAAAATTACTTCCTTTGGTGATGCTATTCGCATCACTGTGCTTATCTGCACAACAATTCACAATGGACATGGTCCAAGATTTGAAACCTAGAAACATAGGTCCGGCAGGAATGAGCGGGCGTGTGACAGCCATAGACGCTGTACATGAAAATCCTGATGTAATGTTCGTTGGAACGGCTTCAGGTGGCCTTTGGAAATCTACCTCCGGAGGCATCAAGTGGGAACCTGTTTTCAATAAAGAAGTAACAGCCTCCATCGGGGCGGTAGCCATCCAACAGTCCAACCCATCTGTTATCTGGGTAGGAACAGGGGAAGGAAACCCAAGAAATAGTTTAAATGGTGGCTATGGTGTTTACAAATCTTTGGACGGCGGTAAGAACTGGACCTCCATGGGATTGGAGAAAACAAGGCACATCCATAGAATAGTCATAGACCCAACAGATCCAAATACCGTTTATGTGGGCGCCATTGGGTCTCCTTGGGGCGAACACCCAGAAAGAGGGGTCTTCAAAACTACAGACGGAGGGGCTACCTGGGAGAAAATTCTTTTTGTCAATAATAAAACGGGGGTAGCCGATCTTGTAATGGATCCTACAAATCCCAATAAATTGATCGCTGCCATGTGGGAACATAAAAGAGACCCATGGTTCTTTAAGTCTGGTGGTGAGGGCAGTGGCTTGCATATGACACATGATGGAGGAAAAACATGGAAAAAACTGACTGAAAAAGAAGGGTTGCCAAAAGGAGAATTGGGTAGAATTGGAGTTGCAATTGCAAGAAACAAACCCAATGTGGTCTATGCCTTGGTCGAGGCCAAAAAAAATGCCCTTTACAAATCCACGGATGGAGGGTTTAAATGGGAAAAAATTAATGACAAGGATGATATAGGCAATAGGCCATTTTATTACTCAGAAATATATGTAGATCCACAAAATGAAAATAGGATATACTCTGTCTTTACTTACATCAATGTATCAGAGGATGGAGGAAAGAATTTCAAGGAATTAATGCCTGCTTATGGTGTGGACAATGGGGTTCACCCAGATCACCATGCATGGTGGATACACCCAGAGAATGGTAATTTTATGATGGATGGTAACGATGGTGGAATGAATATTACCAAAGATGGCGGCCAATCATGGCGTTTTATTGGTAACCTTCCGGCAGCCCAATTTTATCATATTAGTACAGACAATGAGTTCCCTTACAATGTATATGGCGGGATGCAGGACAATGGATCCTGGAGAGGACCAGCTTATGTTTGGAAAGACCAGGGGATCCGCAATAGTTATTGGCAGGAGATCGCTTTTGGTGATGGCTTTGATGTGGTTCCAGACAAGGATGATTCCCAATTTGGTTATGCCATGAGTCAACAGGGATATGTTTCCCGCTATGATTGGAAAACAGGGAACAACTACATTGTAAGACCTACCCCTCCGGATGCGGAAACAAAACTTCGCTTCAACTGGAATTCTGGCATTGGTCAAGATCCTTTTGACAACAGCACTGTATATTTCGGTAGCCAATTTGTACACAAAAGCACGGATAAAGGTCTGACATGGTCCGTTATTTCCCCAGATTTGACCACCAATGACCCTGAAAAACAAAAACAAAGTGAAAGTGGAGGATTGACCATGGATGCTACAGGGGCAGAAAACCATTGTACTATTTTAGTAATAGAACCATCACCTGTAGAAAAAGACATGATGTGGATCGGTACAGATGATGGACGCGTTCACTACACTCAAAACGGGGGTTCCACTTGGACAGAGGTAACAGCAAATATTAAAGGTCTTCCCAGTGGTAGTTGGATTCCGCAAATAAAGGCATCCAACAAAAATAAGGGAGAAGCACTTTTAATCGCCAACGATTACCGAAGATTCAATTATACTCCTTATGCCTACAGAACAAAGAACTATGGTAAAACATGGGAACGCATTGTAGATCAATCCGATGTGAAAAGCTATACCCTATCCATTATTGAAGATTCTGAAAACCCTAACCTCATGTTTTTGGGTACGGACGATGGATTATATGTTTCGATGGATGCAGGTGCAAAATGGCAGAAATGGACCGAAGGGTTTCCGACTGTCTCCACCAAAGATTTGGTGATTCATCCAAGGGAACAGGATTTGGTGATTGGAACTTTTGGAAGGGCCGCATGGGTATTGGATGACATACGCCCATTACGTGCCATAACCTCTGACAAAACCATTTTAAACAAGGATATTTCAATCTTCTCACCTCCTACAGCCTATCAGGCGGCATACCAGCAGCCCACTGGCAGCAGGTTTGGTGCCGATGATTTATATAATGGTGAGAATAGAAAAGAAGGAGCTATGATCACCTATTACTTGAAAGAAGGTAAAAAAGCTGATGCCAAAGAGGATAAAAAAGAAGATAATGATGGAGAGGATTCCAAGGAGGAAGAAAAAAAGGATGTAAAAACCAGAGACTCCATTGCCTTCAACTTTTATGACGGTGACCGCTTGATCAGAACCTTAAAATATAAAACCCCAGAAAAGGCCGGATTCCATAGAATCTATTGGAGAATGGATGAAAAAGGTCCGGACAGGGCTTCTAGAAAAGTAAGTAAAAGAAAAAGCGAGCCTAGTGGTGTTAAGGTAAAACCAGGTACCTATAAAATAGTAATATCCTATGGGGAAGCCACGGACGAAACCATGATAGAAGTAAAATCCGACCCAAGGTTAAACGTTTCCACTGCATCCATCAATGAAGTATATGAAACCGCAAAGAAGCTGGAGGGTTATGCACAGACCGCTGCAGATGCCGTAAAACAACTGGCAGAAAGTAAGGCCATAGCTGAACAGACCCAAAAGGATTTAAAGGAGCTGGACAAAGAGAAGTACAAGGTCCAGATCAAGGCCTCGGCGGACATAGTGAAGGAAATTGACACGGTTATGGCCCTTTATCTTGGAAAAGTTGACAAGCGCCAAGGAATCACCAGAAATCCTGAAATTACAGTGATGCAACGTATTGGAGTGGCCAGTGGTTATGTAGAAAGCAGACAAACAGGGGTTACTACCACGGAAAAACAATTGGTGAAATATGCCGAAGAGGAGCTTTCAAAGGCCTTGGAAGCTACCAACTCCTTTTTTGATGATAAATGGAAGAACTATAAGGTATCCATTGAGCAATTGGATAATTCTCCTTTTAAGGAAACCAAAAAATTCATGATGAACTAAAAAATAGGATATGAAAAAAATCATCACCCTTTTATCCATAGCCCTTATTTGGGGGTGTAAGGAGAAAAAAGAAAGTTCCACACCCAGTATTGCGGATAATCTTAAAACGTATACCATAGAACAGATGATGGACAACGAGTCCATCAACGGGGGTAGTTTTTCCCCTGACCAATCCAAATTATTGGTTTCCAGTAATCGTTCTGGAATATATAATATGTATACTGTTTCGGTTGAAGGGGGTGATTTAATGCCCGTTTCCGCTTCGGATAGTTCCTCGGTTTTTGCCATTTCCTATTTTCCAAAAGATGAGCGTATGCTCTTCAATATGGATAACAACGGAGATGAGATAGACCATATCTATATAAGAAATACAGATGGCACCCACAGAGACCTTACCCCAGATACCGGGGCAAGGGCTTCATTTTATGGGTGGACAAAGGACAAAAAAAGCTTTTTATATACCTCCAATAAACGTGACAAAAGGTATACTGATCTATATGAAATGGATTTGGAGACCTTCACTCCTACTCTTTTGTACAAGAATGAAGGAGGCTATTATATTGGTCCAATTTCTGATGACAAGAACTTTGTGACGTTGATAAAACCAATCAACACCAACGACTCGGATTTGTTTCTTTACAATCGAAAAGACAAATCCATGACCAAAATAAACCAGAACCAAAGTGCCAACAGCGGGGAAGATTTTTCCCCCGATGGTACCTCCCTATATTATACTACAGATGATGGGGCTGAATTTGCCTACCTGATGAAATATAATATTGTTGACAAGACGCATGAAAAGGTCATGGAGCGTAAATGGGATATTGTAGGCAGTTATTTTACCGAAAATGGCAAGTATCAGGTAACTTATATTAATGAAGATGCAAAGAATGCTATTGAAGTCATGGAGGTGGCCACTGGCAAAAATATTCAATTGCCCACATTTGACGGTATGGATATTAACAATGTTCTTTTTTCAGATGATGAAAAATTGATGCGTTTCTATGCGGGCGGATCACATACTCCCTCTAACCTATATGTCTATAATTTGGAGACCAAAAAACAGGTTCAACTTACCGATGTTCTGAATAAGGAAATTCAAGGTCAGGATCTGGTTAACGCAGAAGTTATACGGTATGCGTCTTTTGATGGTGTGGAAATACCCGCAATTTATTACAAGCCACATCAAGCCACGGCAGATAATAAGGCGCCTGCCTTAGTGTGGGTACATGGGGGCCCGGGAGGCCAATCGAGACAAAACTTTAGTTCCTTTATCCAATACCTTGTCAACCATGGCTACGCTGTTCTTGCGGTAAACAATAGGGGCAGTAGTGGTTACGGCAAGACCTTTTATCAAATGGACGATCTTAATCATGGAGATAAGGACTTAAAGGATTGTGTGGAAGGAAAAAATTGGCTTGCCAAACAACCTGAAATCGATGCTTCCAAAATTGGGATCATCGGTGGTTCCTACGGTGGGTATATGACGATGGCCGCATTGACCTATACCCCTGAGGAGTTTGCCGTTGGGGTAAACTTATTTGGTGTCACCAACTGGATAAGGACCCTGAGAAGTATTCCTTCCTGGTGGGAGGCCCAAAAAGAAGCACTTTACAAGGAATTGGGTGATCCCAATAGTGCAGATTCAGTACGTTTACGACAGATATCCCCTCTTTTCCATACAGATAAGGTTACCAAACCACTAATTGTACTGCAAGGTTCCAAAGATCCTCGCGTACTGCAAGTAGAGTCCGATGAGATCGTTGCTGGTGTAAAAAAGAACGGTGTGCCAGTGGAATATGTGTTATTTGAAGATGAGGGTCATGGGTTTGTGAAAAAAGAAAATCAGATCACAGCTTATGGAAAAGTACTGGAGTTCTTGGATGTTTATTTGAAAAAGGAAAAAACTGAACCTATTCAAGATGGCGCCAAGATTGAAATGAAATCAGACAATTAATAAATTGAATTTAACACAAAAAGCTTCCCCTTTTGACTTTCAGAACGGGAAGCTTAAATTTTTATAGCACTATGAAGAAAATCATTACACTTCTTACGCTAATGCTAACTATTGGCATGAGCGCCCAGGAAACAGGAGAAGATACATTTGGGGCATGGTATATGTATTTTGGAACCAATAAAATTTCTGACAAGTTCAGTGTCCACACAGAAGCCCAATTTAGATACTATGAAACTACCGGCAACTTTAATCAATTACTCTTGCGAACTGGACTCAACTATCATATAAATGAAAATGCCATCGCAACATTGGGATATGGTTATATAGATACGGATCCCACATTTGAAGAAATACCATTACAAGATGCATCCTTCGCCGGGAATGAAATTTTGGAACATCGAATTTTTCAACAATTGATTCTAAAGAACAAGTTATGGGAGTTTCTTATTGAACACAGGTACCGCCTGGAGCAACGCTTTATAGACAATACGTCGTTTAGAAACAATGGAAAAGACACCCAACACCGTGCCCGTTATCGCATTCAGGCCACCTTACCCTTGACAGACATATTTTTTCTGAATTTTTATGATGAGATTTTTATCAATCTTCAGGACAATGCCTTTGGTCAAAACAGACTATATGCAGCACTTGGAATTCACATTACCCAGAACAGCAGTATGCAATTGGGCTATCTGAAAAATCACTTTAACTCGGGGAATTTTGATAGGATACAGATAGGTGTGTTCTTTAATCCCGACCTAAGAAAAAAGCAACAGTAGATGAATCTTCAAAAAGTCACTTTTAAAAACAACGAAGGGGCTACCTTGGAAGGTCGTATTGAATTACCTGCCGATCAAAAACCCCATAATTTTGCGCTTTTCGCCCACTGTTTTTCCTGCAATAAAAATCTATTGGCAGTTAAGAATATCAGTAGGGCCTTAACAGAAAAGGGTTTTGGGGTACTTCGTTTCGACTTTACCGGATTGGGTGATAGCGAAGGGGATTTTTCGAATACCAACCTTTCTGGTAATGTGGCCGATTTATTATCGGCGGCGGCCTTTTTAAAAGAGAACTATCAGGCACCAACGCTCATCATTGGTCATTCATTAGGAGGCGTAGCTGCGTTACTCGCTTCAGAAAAGATTGTAGGCATTAAGGCCATAGCCACCATTGGCACCCCATCAGATTCAACCCATGTAAAAGGGTTACTAAAAAATGACCTTGCAGAAATAAAGGAAACTGGAAAGGCAAGCGTCAACCTAGGGGGACGGGATTTCACCATTAAAAAACAATTTTTGGACGATCTTGAGAATCGATCCCTCCTAGATCTGGTACATGAATTAAGGATACCAATCCTTTACTTGCATTCTCCTCTGGATAAGACCGTTGGTATTGCACATGCCGAAGCACTATATAAGGCCGCCCACCATCCAAAAAGTTTTGTCTCTCTAGATAATGCAGACCACCTGTTAATGGACAAAAATGATTCCCAATATGCAGGGGGAGTCATTGCTGCCTGGAGCAAAAGATATTTAGAATATCCCGATGCCCAACCATTACGAACAAAACATCAGGTTGTTGGAAGTTTAGATGCCCATGATGGGTTTACCACCCAGATGAAAGTTGGATCCCACTATCTAGTAGCCGATGAGCCCATATCGGTAGGCGGACAGGATTATGGTCCCTCCCCACATGAATTGCTTGCAGCAGGATTGACCGCTTGTACGGTAATGACCATCCAGATGTACGCCAAGAGAAAAGGATGGGACCTTGAAAATGTGGAGGTGCACACTTCTTATGAAAAGTCAGCACCTATTAGTGAGTCCCAAGAAGATGAATCAAATTCAACTATTGACACCTACAAACGTGAAATTAAACTCACTGGGGAATTGGATAAAAATCAACGGCAAAGAATCCTGGAAATAGCCAACAAATGTCCAGTACATAAGACCTTGACGAGTCCTACCCAAATTTTATCGGGTTTGATGGATTAACCGAAATCATCCAATAATTAACTGATTAAAAAATGAGTGCAGACAATTGGATATAAATTGGGAAAACTATAGCCGATATGATTGAATGGACATTAAATTATATGTAACTTTAATAAAACTTTTAAATTTAGGATTATGAAAAAAATAAAATTAATGTCTCTGATAGCCATTGTAGCCCTTACTTATAGTTGTAAAGAGGTTAAAAAAGAAGCCAAAGAAGCTTCTGACGAGATGGAAGAGACGATGCAAGAAATAAAAGAAGAGGTCACAGAAGAGGTAATTAAATTCAACATGGAACCTAAAAGTGATAGCAAGGTAACGGGTGATGTTACCTTTACACAAACCGATGGCATGGTAAAAATGGTGGCCAATCTTAACGGTCTTACAGCTGGAGAACATGCCATCCACATCCATGAAAAGGCAGATTGTTCCTCGGCCGATGGAAAATCTACGGGAGGACACTGGAACCCAACTTTTCAAGATCACGGAAAATGGGGTGCTGCCGAAGGATACCACAGAGGAGATATTGGGAATTTCACAGCAGATGAGGTAGGTAATGCCACAGTGGAATTTGAAACGGATGAGTGGTGTATTGGTTGTGATGACATGACAAAGAATATTGTAGGTAAGGCTGTTATTGTACACCAAGGGGTGGACGATTTTGTATCTCAACCTTCAGGTGATGCAGGTGCCAGGGTAAGTTGTACAGGTATTATCCAATAAGAACATATTAGAAGTAATAAGGAAGAAAAAGCTACTTAAATAAGTAGCTTTTTCTTTATCTTTCTATCCTAAAAAAATTAAATGGAATTAGAGGTATTAGTATCACATTTTCAGTCAAAGGACATGAAAGCTTTTGAAAAGCTTTATGCCATGTATTCTGAAAATATTTGCGGAGTCATTAATACCATAGTAAAAAACACAGATCTTGCCGAAGAAATTTGTCAAGATGTATTTATGAAGGCTTGGAACAATGCAGAAAGCTATAATGCTTCCAAAGGCCGGTTTTTTACATGGATCATGAATATCGCCCGAAATGCTGCAATTGATGAATTAAGATCAAAATCAAATAAGAACAGTAAACAAAACCTATCTTCTGATTTTTTCGTAGATATACTTGAAAGCAAAGATGACCTTAATAGTCAAATGGATACTATTGGAATCCAGAACCTGTTGAAGAATTTAAAGGAAAAGTGTGTTCAAATAATTGAACTTCTATATTTTAAAGGATATACTCAAAAAGAGGCTGCAGAAGAATTGGATATTCCCGTGGGAACGGTAAAAACAAGAAATAGAAATTGTATTTCACAGATTAGGGGCAATATAGCGATATAAAATGGACGTAAACAAATATATAACATCAGGAATTTTAGAACTCTACGTTGCTGGTACACTCTCTGAGGAAGAAAACTTGGAGGTAGCCCGGAACGCAGAGCAATATCCCGAAATAAAGGAAGAGATTTTGGCCATAGAAGCGGCCATCTTGGCCTTAAGCAAGGCCGCAGCACCTGTGCGCTCTGGCAGCAAAGGGTTTAATGATATTAGGAGGAGGATAGCTGCATTAAGCGACTCAAAAGTAATAACAATGACCGATAGCAAAACCAATTGGTTTACCTATGTTGGTTGGGCAGCTTCCATACTTCTTGCAGTGGGAATGTTGTGGATGTACAATCAAAATACGCAATTAAAATCGGAGATCAATGTGGCTTCACAAACCAACGAGGTTTTGGAACAACAGATTTTTGAGGCGAATACATCCTTAGAAAAATCAAAAGAACTGCTCAACACTATACGGGATAGGAACATAGAGGTGATTGCCTTAGGCGGTCAAACTGTATCGCCAACCTCCTATGCCAAGGCATATTGGAACAAGGCAGAACAAAAAGTATTCATAGATGCCCAGGGACTTCCTGAACCACCAGATGGAATGGTCTATCAAGTTTGGTCATTAAAGTTAAGTCCGCTAACCCCAACAAGCATGGGTCTATTGGAAGACTTTAAGAACGATGATAATAAGGTTTTTGCCTTTGCCAACCCTAATGAATCGGAAGCATTTGGTATCACCTTGGAACCTACCGGAGGTAGTGAATCCCCTAACTTGGAACAACTATATACACTAGGAGCGGTCTAAACAGAAACCACCATAAATTAAAAAAATCTTTTGAAGGTACTAAGGAGAAATTTCCTTAACGTCTTCAAAAGATTTTTTTTTGCTCAGTATTTGTGGGGGAGCTTTCATCAAAAACAGCTAAATAGGCGTTTACCACTGCGAATAAATTGTAATACTATTACAGATCAATAGCAGACAAGAACCTTTTATGTAAACCCTACCAAGTTGTTTATTTGCCCGATTTCAATATTCGTTGCAAAGATCTATATGCAAAGAATATTAAACCTCCAAAAAATACCATTAAAGCCAGCCAAATAAAAAAAAGGATGTACGCCATAATAATATAGATTTAGGTTTGCAAAAAAGAGTTGGTTATAAAACTTTTACTGAATAATCGTTTCAATTTTATTGTCAAAAGGAACGTAGGTCAATCCACTTGAACGATAAAAATATGTATTTCAACCATAATTTCCTACAAAAATTGTTAATATCTTCTTAATATTCTTACAAAAAGTAGGTACTAAGATAATTATCTCAATTAAAAAGGCTTCCAATAATGTTGGAAGCCTGAAGCAATAGCGAAATAAAAGTAGGCCAATGCAATATTTAAACCTTTGAACTCCAGTTTACTACATATTTTGATTCCCGCTTAAGTGTCCTTTGAAGACTTAATTGAGCAAAATATATACGTACTGATGTATGTATCATAAAATAGATCCAGAGTGAAAAAAGATAATAGTCCATAGTGTAATGAATTTGGGTTCTCGTTAATAATTTGGGCCAATGCCCTATCTTCCAATTTAAAATACTTACGAGCTACACTCATTAAGGGTTTTGTCCTTCATCCAATAAATTGACCGTTAATCAAAAAAAAACACCGCGACATAAATGCCGCGGTGTCCACCTAAAAACCACTAAGCTACCACATCGCTTAGCGCCTTATCATTAAAATGTATAGCTCAAGCTCCCTTTTATAAAGAATGGGGTTCCTGGTGTAAAGTGTATCTCCTCTACGGAAGTGTTTTCGTTTTCCAACCTGGACTCGGTTGCAAATTGTGTCTCATTCCATTCCGTATTAAATAGGTTTTCTATGGATAGCGCCAAGGACAGGTTCTTGCTCAAAAGATAATTGGCGTTGATATCTGTTACGGCATATCCCTTGGCTATAATGGAGTTTTCTTCATTCGCAGGCCTATCATCCAAATAACGGAATCGAAGTCCTCCAGATAGCCTTCCCAAATTAACAACGCTCAATCCACCAACCAAGGTAAAGTCTGGCGCCAAGGGGATATAGTCCATTCCTTTTGGGGCCTCTATGCTTCTAGCGTGTGTATATGTTGCGTCTGTATTGAGAAACAACCAATCCGTAAATTGATATCTAAGCCCCACATCAAGTCCAAATCGTTCAGTCTTGCCACTGGGTTCAACAATCCCTGCGTCGCCTACATATACAAATTCCTGTTCCAAATAAAGGTACCAGGCAGCAGCGTTGACCAATAGCTTATTGGTAGGTCTCCAAATAGTCCCAAAATCGGTACCATAGGCTGCAGGCAAAATATCATTACCTTCTTGTGCCACAACCACACGGGTATCGTTGGAGTGAAACCCTATACCCGATTTTAGAAAAAACTGAAGGTCGTTGGAATGAGTATAGGCAATGTTCAATTTTGGTGAAACTTTGGTTTTGTTTACAGCTTGGTTTTGGTATTCTTCCCGCAGTGCATCTACATAATTAAAGCTAAAGTCATCTATCCTTAATCCTGGTGCCACCATCCATTTTTTCCATTTGAATTCTAGATTGGCATATCCAAAAACATTGGTTTCCCTAACATCCCCCAGTTGAATATTTTCCAAGGTTGTTTTTCTGTTCAAGGTTCGTGAGAGTTCATTATCCTGAATGTCATCGGTCCTAAATCCAGCGCCCACTTTTAACTGCACGGGAATATCCATGAAATCCAAGTTCTTATTCAGTTCCGTATTTAGTCCAAAAATATCCCTTTCCTCCTGTTGCTTGATCTGGTCTCCATTTACCGGATCTTCCAAGAAAAAGGTGAAATTGGAAAATAACAGAAATTTGTAATTGGAATAGAAGGCATTAGCTTTTATAAAGGTGTCTTCATCCACTACCTTTTTCAGGGAGACATTGAAATTGGTTCGTTCTGTAGAACCGCCTTCTGTATCGTCTATAGCACCAAAACGGGAAATACTGCCATTATCAACAGCCCGTTGTGGTATTTGTCCAGAAGCATCCCAGGTGCTGGTAAAATGGGAGCCGGAAAGAGAGAACAACCCATTATCCCTTAATCTGGAGGTATATTTTCCGAAAATATTGATTCTCGAAAAATTTTGTGGCGATTCAAAAGGACCATCAAACTGAATCAGCTCTGTGGCCACATAGGCTGCATTGGTATCGTCGTTCAACAAATTGAACATCCCCAAGGTTCTGTTCCACCCATAATCTCCGTATTCATATTGCACCGTGTTCTTTTTTAAACGCTGTTTGGTCCCAAAGTCTACATAAGCAGCGGTGCCAAAATTTCCATGGTCAGCGTAATAGGGCCCTTTGCCAAAATCTATATTGTCCAAGGTTTCTGGAATAACAAAATGCAGGTCGGCATAGCCTTGTCCGTGGGCATGTGAAACCATATTAACAGGCATTCCGTCCACGGCAATGGCTACATCCGTTCCATGGTCTATATCAAAACCCCTTAAAAATAACTGTTCCGCCTTGCCCCCTCCTGCATGTTGCCCGATTATCAAACCTGGAACTTTTTGTAAAAGATCTTGGGAGGATTTTACAGGTGCC
Organism: Sediminicola sp. YIK13; assembly: GCF_001430825.1. Taxonomy (GTDB): domain Bacteria; phylum Bacteroidota; class Bacteroidia; order Flavobacteriales; family Flavobacteriaceae; genus Sediminicola. Next base: position 1,371,737 of record NZ_CP010535.1, read on the forward strand.
GTTTTTAAATCAATTTCAGCAACAACATTGATGCCGTTTACGTTTGGTCTGATAATCACTTCCTCCAATTGATAGAGATCTTCCTTGAGCACCAAGGTCAATGGATTGTCCAAATCTTTAGTCTCAAGTACGTATTGCAGTTTTTCAAAACCCAATGCCCCTATTATTATAGTATCTCCAACATAGGTATCTCTTAATTTAAAAGATCCCAGTTCATTTGTATGGGTATGTTTATCCCTGATGTGGTTAAAAATGTAAGCTCCTTCTATGGCATCTTTATTTTCATCCAGAAGCTTCCCAGAAACTACTTGACCAAGCATTATTTGCCCAACAAAAAGCATTAAAATAAGAATGAATGGTTTCATTTTAGACTGTTCTTTATTACCCCCATACATACTATGAGGACCATTTTATTAAAAATTAAAGTATTATTTATCTAGAGTTTGGAGATTTTATCGGCCAAATCAGGTCCAAGCTCATATGCTGCACCGGACAACTCCTTTTTAAGCTCATTTACTTTGGAAGTCTTGCCATTGGCCTTATAGATTTCAGCCGTATGGTATAGTATATTTGGTTCAAATGTTTTGCCATCGATATGTTTTTCAACCACATCCAAAGCTTTGTCTTTTTCACCAATTTTTAAGTAACTATATGCGAGAAGGTCGTAAGAATGCGGCGTTGGTCTGTTTTGCACTTCCTTTTCTGCTATCATGAAAGCCTTTTCATATTGACCCGTATTTTCAAGATATAAAGATGCATTATAGACATTGTACATATCTCCATAGGCAGGATTTTGAACTGCCATGTAATATTTATCCAGATTTTCGAGTGACTTCAACTTATCGTTCTCATAAGCTGCGATCTCTGATTTCAGTAGGTAATAATCCGGTGCACGGTAGTCTTTCGTTACAGAATCCAGAATACGTAAGGCTTCTTTGGGATTGTTTTCATAAGAAAATACAATCCATGCTATGCCTTTTTTAGCATAAGCATTTTGAGGATCCAATTGTAATGACTTTAAATAATGTTCATAGGAATCCTTAATTTTCCCTGCGTGTCCATAATAATCGGCGATGTTGGTATAGGACCACAGTAACAAACTGGTGTTCTTGGAATCTTCGGCTTTCTGTTTCGCCATTTCCATAAATCGAATGGTGGTATCCAAATCTCCTTTATAATCGTTCCATTTTGCAGCACGGATCAAATATCCAAATTGTGACATGTTCTTAATACTGTCCAGATATTTCCCTGCTTTGGGATAGTTCCCCAATTCCATATGGATATCGAAAAGTAGACTTTGGGTATCCTCTATGCCACTACCCCATAAACGGGCAGCTTCTGCTAATTCCAAGGCTTCCCTAAATCTATGTTGTGAAATGTAATTTCTAGCAAGTGCCCTTTGGTATCCTGCTTTTCCAATCGCTGCAATTTCCACAGCTTTTTCCAAAGCCTGTTCAGCCTTTTTGAGATAAGTAATGTCTCCCGTATTCTGGAAATAACGGTTGTATTCACCAGCTACAATACCAAAACTGGTAAGTTGCATACTATCTGGTTTAATTTTCGAGTTCCATAGCTCATAATAATTGGATGTGGTCCTTGATGGGCTGGATACTAAAAATTTATCGTAGTCTTTTTGATTCGTTACTTGTGCTTGTTCTGAGTTTTGACAAGAGAACAAAAATAACAGCGGTACGAATAGGAATAGATATTTCATGATCAATGTTTTTAGGTGTATTGAAATTGTAATCTTTTAAAATAAGGGAGGATACGAATACCCTCCCCTACTCTCCTTTTCATAGGTAATAATACTAGTTTGGAGATCCCAAGTAAGGGAATGATGTAGAAAGTGTGGCTGTTAAGCTAACCCCATCAGAAGTTAAGCGTGGTAAATCTGCGGTACCATCACCATCTGTATCCTGTCCACTGAAACGATCTCCTGTTTCCCCTCCAAAAAGAAGGATTAAAGAAATATCGATAATGTCATCAGACAAAGCACGACCAGTTAAGACCTCTGTTCCGTTGAAATAGGACGTTGGTGTATTTGGAGCAATATCCAAAGCATCACTTGCCAATACGGTAGTCAAGGTAGTAGCGTCCAACCCTAAGATATTAGGCTCGTAATTTACATCTTCCCTTGGGGCACCCAATAAATCTGCGTACACATCATGGTACTGCTCTAATCTTGCCTCAAATCCAACTTGGAAATTGGCAGCCATTTGCGAAGGTATGGTTCTGTTGAAAGCATCCTTCACACTTGCTTGTCCTTCCACATCGGCACTTAGTACCGTGTTGATTCCCGGTCTTCCCATATGATCTGCCTGGGAATAGGTTCCTGAAAAATCTTCTCCCATTGGGGTTGGATTAGGTTCCATTGTGGTCATGTCATCATCATTGCTACAAGAAGCCATTGCTGCAAGAGCCAAAACTGACAAAAACGTTGTTTTTATATTGTATAGTTTCATAATTGTATTTCTTTTTAAATTAATGTTGTTATTGTTTTACGTTTGTAGTTACCCAAGTCTTGTAAACTGGAGTTCCCAATGCGTTTGTTGCTGTTGTGTTACCAATTACACTGTTTGGAATTTCTACTACAATAGACATTGTGTTAGCTCCGGCAAACGTGTTCTCGGCTTCTGCAGCTGTTTTAAACCCTCCTGGAGCCATTCCACCAATTACCGCGTTGAATTGGAAAAAGTCAAAGAAAAAGGCATCTTGTCTTGGTCCTGCAAATAACATTGTTCCGTTTGAAGTGGTTTCGGTTATTGCTGTTGATCCTGAGATCTCAACATCTCCTAATGGAGAATCTACCAATACCTCGCTATCCAATCCTGTTTGAGATGGGGCAGCCGGTCCAAAGAAATACATTCTTCCATTTCTTGGGATGGCTTGTATTACGCTATCCTCAATTAAATCCCCATTGGTATCAATGTTGATTTCAACCAAAACATTTTCATCGAATGTTCCGTAGGCCAAATCTGGCAATACATTGGATTGTAAATCCACCACAAATACGGTGTTGTCAGAACCTACAGTAGGCTCAAATCCGTAAAAGTCTGCAATATCAGCAGTGGTACCTTGTGTTGAAGGTGCATCAATGTGGTCGGCAGACACCATAATAATACTAGCTACAGCTAATACTGCCAGGCCTAAATAAATTTTTGTTTTTTTCATTACTTTTTGTTTTTAGATTTTGTTTCTGCCTTACCTACGCAACTAAGTTTGGGAGGGTTTGGTTTTAATATGTTAATTATTTGTTAAGTATGTTTTACCCCTCTTATATATTAAAGGACCAAAAATTATAAAGTCACATATTTTCCGTTAATTTGATCCTTTAAATAAATAGGTAATGAATCCCTCTTCATCAGGTTGGATAGATAAGTTTGGATCACTAGTAAAGGACAAGCCGCATCTTTACACAAATTTTGATGCACTCTACAAGGATTTAAAAACCTGTGGCTTCATATATGGAATAAACGTATCGGTCCCCAAATTCATAGCAGCCAAGCACAATCTTACAGAAGATGAAAGTGCCAAAGTAAATCTCCTTACAGCTCTTTACTTTACCTATGCCTTTGAAAAAGAAAAGGTAGATTTTAAAGAATTTTTGGAATCCATATTTAAGTTCTACCAACTCTTGGAAGTAAGTCAGATTTCCTTTCTGAACAAAATATTGACAGGAAAGAAAACCTCTTCCCAATTGGAAAAATTGATTGATTCCCGTGTTTATCTGGAGGACAATGTAATTAGTAAGACCTTTAATAGTGTTATTACAAATTCCCTTCTTTTTATAGATACCCTTACCTTTAAAAGATATTTACAAGGAGATATAGAGGTTAAAAAACACGCACAAGATTTAGAACATATTACCATAAACCTTACTTATCACACCTTAAATTCTAAGGAGAAAAATAAGAACGATGAACGATTGGCACAATTATTTGCCTCGTCCCTTTCGTTTATTGACGGACAAAAAGATAATTTTGATGGGGCTTATAGGGACCAACTTAACAGTCAATTTTCAGTACAGGAAAATCAGTATTTTTTAGATGTTTCCTGCCTTACAGTTTGGGAGGATTTCTCACTTGAATACAAGGAATCCATCTTCATTTATGGCATCGGAAAAGACCTGGGATTTGACCATGGAGCTATTGCAGAATCTTTGGAAGATGTCACCACTTTTTTTCAGTTAAATGCCAACAAAGTCCCTCATTTAAAAGACCATAATTTAGCCGTGCAATTTTACGAAAGCATGTCTAAAATAGTAAATAAATTAATCCTTAGAAACAGTAAAAGATTACTTAAAGAACTGTCAGAAAGCAAAGAATTGGTGGCGCTTTTATCCAAATCCACCATGCGGGATCTAACCTCTGAGGAAAAGAAAAAAGTACAAAATCAGCTCATTGATATTTTTAAAAGCATTCCTTCCCTCGCCATTTTTATACTCCCTGGGGGGGCTGTCTTATTACCAATTTTTATCAAATTGATCCCTAAACTTTTACCGTCCGCTTTTGATGAAAACAGAATCGACTAGATGGTCCAAAAGCTCAATTTTGTTTACTATAAGGAAATTCTATAGCTATTTATTGAACGTTTTATTTAACTGTATTCCAGATAATTAAACAGCTTTATTCCAACCAAAACTTAAAATCCTTTACCCGCTCTCTACTTACGATGATTTCTTGTTCCGAAAACCGATTTAACTTGATTTGCAACCTAGAATTAGTGTAGGAAATAATGTCTTTAATATGTTTGATGTTGACATAAAATTTTCTGCTAACCCTAAAAAATTGTTTGGGCTCCAGCTCTTCGTTCAGATTGTCCAAGGTGGTATCCAACAAATAATTTCTACCTTCAATAGTTGCCGCATAGGTACCTTTGTTCTCACTGTAAAAACATTCTATGTCATCTGCATTAATAATTTTTAAATGCTGTCCGACATTCACTGTAAATCTCTTTTTATATTCCCGTTCCAATGGGTTCACCAACAACTTTTTTATATCCTCAAAATCGATGGCAATGGGTTGCTTTTTGGCACGTAGTGAACTGTACTTTTTAAGTGCACTTTCCAACTCTTCGTCATCGATAGGTTTTAATAAATAATCTATGCTGTTTAACTTAAAAGCTTGGAGGGCATACTCATCATAAGCGGTGGTAAAAATAATGGCACTATGTACCTCAACTTCCTCAAAAATTTCAAAGGAAAGTCCGTCTGAAAGTTGAATATCCAAAAAGATCAAATCCGGGTGGGGATTGTTTTTGAACCATAAAATAGATTCCTCAACAGAATGCAACATCACGGTTACCTCAACATTTAAATCGGACAACAATCTCCCCAATCTTCTTGCAGCAGGTTTTTCATCTTCAATTATTATGGTATTCATTTAAAAAGGTATGTGGTTGGTATAAATTGCTTCTAGAGATTAAAGGTACAATTTCAAATTCCTTGATTTTCCTTTTCAATGATTTTGTTGTATTGCCTTTCTTCCCATCTCTGCAAAAAGGGCAATCTCCATTGGAAAACACAGGATGCATGTGCTATTAAAAAGACACCCCAGATTATAGGCGTCAACAAAACATTCCAATCAACCCACTTTATGAATTCCTTATTTGTTGTGGCTTGAAAAATAGATGGCTTAGTGAAAAAGTAGGTGATAATCAGCCCACCGTTAACAATCAAAAAGACCGATAGGTGCGTATAGAAGCTTTTAAGTCGCTCCAAACGCTTCTTTGCTTTTTGAAAACTATTCAGGTTTGTCATGTCAGTTTTCATCTATAGGTATTTTTTAGATTCATTTTCTTCTTTCTCCATGTACTTTCTAATTTGACGTTCCTCCCAATCCTTACCGAAAAACGGATTAAAGGAAAATACTTTCATGGCATGGAAGGCAAGGCCAATTCCCCAAAAGAACCATATGGCAAATGTCCCAAAGTCAACAAATGCTTCTTCGAAGGTCTCTCCATTAGACATATTCCTGATCACTTTGTTCACGGAAATAAAGCTATTGACGACTATATAAACCGCTAAATGAATATAAAATCCCTTTAGTTCCTTAACCCGTTGAAGGGCTCTTTCCTTTTTTATTAAATCTTTATTTTCCATTTTATGTTTTTTATCTTCTTCGATACTTGATTATTCCCATTTTTTTTGGCTTTCCTCTTCCTTCATAAATTGCTCTATTTTACGCTGCTCCCAATTTTTCCCAAAAAGTAAGTTGAACTGAAACACTTTCAAAGCTTGAAAAAATAATCCTATACCCCATCCAAAAGCTGCCCATAAAAACCAGGGATAGCTCCATTCATTGGTAAAATAATTAATGAATGCCAAAAAGCTAATAAATACAGTATATGAGATGAGATTAGAATAGAACTTCTTTATTTCCTCAACTCGATCCTTAGCTCTTAAGTATTTATTTTCCCTGTTAGATGATTCCATGATGATCGTTTTAGTTTTTATTAGGTTTCGTTATATAAAATTAAGTCTTAAGGCCGATAGAAGTAAAATATCCTTACCCAACTGCATTTTTATTGGACTGAACCGTATTTCTCTTCCTTTGAATAAGAATATTGGGAATTAAAAATTATCGTCCTCCATGTATTCTCTCATTTTGCGCTCCTCCCAACTTTTTCCAAATATGGGATTATAACCATAGGCCTCCATGCCATGGGCAATTACTCCAAAACCCCAACCCAAAGCGGGGAAAATAACCCAAGGGAAACTGGTAGTCCTATAATTGATATATGCCAAAATGGGAATTACGATACAATAGGAAACCAGGTTTCCATAAAAGGATTTAATTGCTTCTACGCGCTCTTTTGCTTTTTGATAACGTTTATCGTCTATATAATTTTCTTGTGTTTGCATAATTGAAACTTGTTTTACCAGCATCGGGAGTTGTACGCTAAATTCTGATGCTGTCTTGTTTATAATTACTTTTTTGTCGGTCAAAATCTGATATCGTTGTTGTATGTTGTGCAACCCTACCCCACTGCTTTTCTTTACCACTTGCTTTTCCTGTAGATTGTTACTGACACATAACATCCCATTACGCTCAAATACCTTTATATGCAAAGGCCTTTTTGAAGTGACCACATTGTGCTTCACCGCATTTTCCAGTAAAAGCTGTAAGGACAAGGGCACTATTTTGGCCTCTGGGTTAATGCTGTGATCGGGAATATGAAAAATAATACTGTCCTCAAATCTCATTTTCAACAGCCGCACATAGGTCCTGGCAAATTCCAATTCCTCATCTACGGTCACCAGATCCTTATTTTTCTGCTCCAAAACATATCTATATACCTTAGAAAGGGAAGTGGTGAATTTTTGGGCCTGTACCGGATCTTCTTCAATGAGGCTGGTCAGTACATTTAAACTGTTGAACAAAAAATGTGGATCTAATTGGTTCTTAAGGGCATCGAACTTTGCGGAAGCTGTACCGGCAATAATTTTTTGTTCTTTAACTTTATTCTCCTGTCTGTATCTGTAGTAGAAAAATGAATAGAAAATCAAAGTCAATACCAAGGCAATCAAAAAAGCGATGTAGTAGAAAATCAAATTTTCCGATGCCAAAAATACAGATATGGACATGTTCCCAAACCCTACATTTACGACGATCCTCACCATTAAAATAGCTAATAAGGATACCACAATATTACTGCAGAACCCAATAACCATATTCTTCAATGTAAACAGACCTGATCCATATTTTTTACTGAGATAGATCCAAATATATGCATTGGCCAAATAGATGGTCACCGCATAAACAAGGGTATCCAAATAACCCTCAAATAGCTTCTCATCAAAAAATACAGAGGTACCCTTTACATAATAACTTACCAATATGATAATGAAGATGGCATTGCCAATTATGAATCCTTTTCCCAATTCCTTAAAAAATCTAAGCATGGTATTTATTTATAGTTAATAGAGCATATCCCAACCATTTTGGAAAAATGGCTCTGAATTGTCGACCTGGTTAAAGTTAGCAAAAAGTAGAAAAGGTAGCATTCTCATACGAATGAATCAAAGGGATATTCCATTTTCCAAGCAGTTGAGCCCCAAACCAACCTATTAAAGGGAAATTGGCTATTTGTAGGGTGTTCCCTTGAACCATACAAGCCATTGGACCATTGTATGATTTGGTGCTGTATTTTTTGGAATGAATTATGACATAATTATAATCCTCAAGTATTGTTGTGCTGTTTGCTTTAAAGCTAATTTCGCCCAGATTCTTGGGTACTGGTCTTTCTTGAGCGGTACTTATGATGCTGGTAATTAGTGCCGCGATGATCAAAGCTAATTTTTGCATGATATAGTTTGTTTAAAAAATTCTTTGAACAAAGCTGTATTAAATTTACAAGGTGTTTAAAAAAGAATTGCCGAACTGTTCTTTATCGAGGATGTATTGAAACTTTTGATGCTGGATGCCTCCAAAAAGGCTGTAGAAATGTGAAAATTATTGTTGGAAACTGTAGATAGGAAATATTGTAAAGACGGCATGCCTGAGATAACTGGCCTAAGGTTAGTCAACCTTCAGTTTTTAAAAAGGTTTTTTTTGCAGTTTTACTGATGGTACTGATGCAATTTAGACCAATTGTATAAAAACAAAAAGAGGATGTACCCCTACATCCTCTTTTTTTCAAAATAGTATTCTTTACTCGAAGAAACTAAATTTTTAACCTACTTATGATACTGCTAAAGTATATCTTATTTCCTGTGCCCATGTGCTCATTCGCATAAATAAATAATCTATATCCAGTCTACACAACCAATTCACCAGGTAAATCTCTTTTTAAATCAATTGGCAACCCAAGCTATTTTCATCTTCTTTATTATAAGAATTACCGTAATTTTGCACCATGGTGAAAACAATTCAGCTACGGGTAAGTATCGAAGAAGAAACGATGGAGGGCATTTTGAAAAAAAAAGCAGCCTATCATCTGCATGTCGATGAAAAAGAGATCAATGGTATTCAGATTATCAGAAAGTCTATTGATGCCCGGAAACCTCAGATTTTCTTCAATTATAAAGTTGCAGTTTACGTCCAAGAACCAATGCCCAAAACTTCTGGGCATACATTCGATTATAAAGATGTTTCAAAAGCCAAGGAAATACATATCATCGGTTTTGGTCCTGCAGGGATGTATGCTGCGCTAAGATGCATAGAACTTGGTTATAAACCTATTGTTTTAGAACGCGGAAAAAAAGTAAGGGAAAGAAGGCGAGACCTAAGAGCCATTAACCAGCAACACACGGTAGACGAAGATTCCAATTATTGTTTTGGGGAAGGCGGGGCCGGCACCTATTCCGATGGTAAGTTATATACCCGAAGCCTTAAGAGAGGAGATGTAAGAAGAATTTTTGAGAATCTGGTGTACCATGGTGCAACGGAGCAAATATTGATAGATGCCCACCCCCACATAGGAACCAATAAGTTGCCCCAAATTGTGGAAAATATAAGGGAGACCATTTTAGAATATGGCGGGGAAATTCATTTTGAAAGTCGGGTCGTGGATTTCATCATCAAAAACAATGTCCTTCAGGCCCTTATTTTAAAAAACGGCACGGAGATGAAGGTGAATTCTGTGATTTTGGCCACAGGTCATTCCGCTAGGGACATTTATTATTTATTGCAGAAAAGGCAAGTTGCGCTTCAAGCCAAGTCATTTGCTATGGGGGTAAGGGTAGAGCATCCACAACATATAATAGACAGCATCCAATATCACTGTGAAGGGGAGCGTAATGAGTTACTGCCTGCCGCAGCGTATAGCTTGGTACAGCAAGTAAAGGATCGGGGTGTATATTCGTTTTGTATGTGCCCTGGCGGGTTTATTGTTCCGGCCGCCACTGCAGATGGAGAAGTCGTCGTTAACGGCATGTCGCCCTCCAAAAGAAATAATCTATATGCCAATTCCGGAATAGTAGTGGAAATAAATGTAGAACAGGATATTCCGAAATACGATCACTTTGGTGCGCTAAAAGGTTTGGAATATCAAAAGGATCTAGAAAAATTGGCCTATACTTCTGGCGGTAGGAGTCAGACTGCGCCGGCCCAGAGACTTACCGATTTTGTTGAAGGAAAACTTTCTGTGGATTTAAATGACACTTCCTATCAACCAGGATTAAAATCGGCCCCATTGCATTCTCTATTGCCCAAACTTATTGGGAGTAGGCTCAGAACCGGGTTTAAGGCATTTGGAGATAAGATGCATGGCTATTACACAGCCGAAGCCAATATTGTTGGAGTAGAATCCAGAACCTCTTCGCCCGTAAATATTCCAAGAAATGAACAATTGGAACATCCACAGATCAAAGGCCTGTTTCCATGTGGTGAAGGGGGAGGTTATGCAGGAGGGATTGTTTCGGCTGCCATGGATGGAGAAAGGTGTGCCGAGGCAGCCGTAAAGGGAATTTAAAATCAGAATAAAAGAAAAGCTATTTATGGAAGAAGCCCAATCAACAAGAATAAATAAATATCTGAGTGAGGTAGGATACTGCTCTAGAAGAGCGGCCGATAAACTTATTGAGCAGGGAAGAGTAACCATAAATGGAGCTGTTCCCGAAATGGGGACCAAAATTGTTCCCGGTGACGAAGTGCGTGTGGATGGGGAACTCATAACTGAGCCTAAAGAAAAACAAGTGTATATAGCCTTTAATAAGCCCATAGGCATTGTTTGCACTACCGATACAGGTGTTGAAAAGGATAATATTATTGATTTTATAGGATATCCTAAGCGTATCTTCCCCATAGGTCGTTTGGACAAGCCCAGCGAGGGTCTTATTTTACTGACCAGTGATGGGGATATCGTCAATAAAATCCTCAGGGCTAGAAACAATCACGAAAAAGAATACATTGTAACCGTAAACAAGCCGGTTACCCGTGATTTTGTTCAAAAAATGAGCGCAGGCGTTCCAATATTGGATACGGTTACCAGAAAATGCCATGTTGAGGAAGTAGGCAGAAATGTTTTCAAAATTGTACTTACCCAAGGCCTAAACCGACAAATAAGAAGAATGTGCGAGCACTTGGGGTACAGAGTGGTTAAATTAAGGCGGGTAAGGATCATGAATATCAATTTGGATATGCCCGTTGGTAAATGGAGATACCTTACAGAGCAAGAACTGAACGGAATCAACAAATTGGTAGCCGCTTCTTCGAAAACACATCACGATTAATTTATTCAAACAAATACCAACAAGTCATGTACATTCCTGCACAATATAAAAATGAAAACTTAGACGAAGTAAAGGAATTTGTCAAGAAAAACAGCTTTGGTATCTTGGTCAATCAGGTGAAAGGCAGACCTTGGGCAAGCCATATCCCATTGGAATTGGATGTAGATAAAGACGGACAAGACGTCCTGGTAGGCCACATCTCAAAAGCCAATTTGCAATTGAAAGATTTTAAGGGAGACCAAGAGGTGCTCTGTATTTTTAATGGCCCACATAGTTATGTATCGTCCTCATGGTACAAAGAGGAAGAAGTACCTACCTGGAACTACATTGCAGTTCATATTTACGGAAAAATAGTCCTAATGGAAGATGTTGATGTACTGGCTTCCCTTCATAAATTGGTCGATAAATATGAGCAGGATTCAGCCAATCCCCTCTCGTTAGACAATTTGTCGCCAAGTACCATGCGGCAAGCCAAAGGTATCATAGGTTTTAAAATAGTGATCAGTGATATCCAGGCCGCTTATAAATTATCCCAAGGCCGACAAGAAGATCATCCCAATATTATCCAAGAACTAAAAAACAAAGGTTGTCCAGGGTCAAGTGCAATTGCCGATCATATGAATTCTAAAAAATAAGGTAAATACATTCCTCCTTTTCTTATTCTTCGGAAAACTCCAGAGTAGCCATCCCCGAATAACGAGAATCATCAATATCCATGATCCACATTTCTTTACCGTACTTGCCATTCATTTTGGTAACGTATGCTTCCCGTGCAGCCTGGCTATCGTTAAAATGTGCAAGGTACACGTAGTTCAAACCGTTTTCCGGATTTCTGAAATGGTTTACCTCTAAACCCTCTGCCCGTAATTCCTTGACAAAATTGTCCATATAAGCCTTATTACCAAATACATTGGCCACAATGTAGTGCCCTTGGTCTATTCCAGGAATTTTACCAAACTTACGGGTGATTATATCTTGAGGATCATTGTATTCCGGTCTCTCCCTTACCTTTGAATTATATTCCTCAATGGTATTTGATACTACTTCTATATCCTCCGTATTGGGGTCGGTTACCAAATGATCTACTAATTCTGTATCCTTCGTTGGCGTTTTATCGTTGTTTACGAAATAAACCCTTTTAGCAGTTTCCTCTAAATCTGGTCGGGTTCCCTTTGTTTCCCTTTTAACGATGCGCATCACCATTTCAAATCGACGTTCCAGATCCCTTTCCCTATTGGCCTCCAAGGAATCCAATCTAAATTGAAGCTGCTGAAGAAGGGCATAGTTTTCACCTTTATCCCCTTCAAAATTATCCATATCCTTGACTAAAGGTTGTTTTTCATTATTTGCCGGTGTTTCCTCAACAGCAAATGATTGATAGCCGTCTGTATCCAAATTCACCATGTCCTCCGTGAGTTTTGGTATAAATGAAAGGGCTACTGAAATTTCATGGGTTACCCCGAAATTTTCATAATTGTTGGACAATCCTTTTTCAAAATTATAGCCCAAAGATAATCTGCGACTAAGATTAAAGCCTGTTCCAGCAGAAACTCCATAAAAACTATCATATCCTCCCTGCAACCATCCTACTTTTGGAAGATCCAAAATTATCCCTCCACCATATTCAATGCTTTCCTGACCTCTGAATCTTACCCTTGCCAAGGGCAAAAGTCGCCCATCCTCAAAAACACCACCTTTGTTGTTTAGCCCATGGGTATATTGAAGGTGTGTAGAAAAGGTCTTTTCATTGAAATTGGTCAACGATTTTCCAGTTTTTAGATTAAAATCGACCAAATTTTCCGCAAAAACACCAATGTCAAAATTTCCCATTGCCAAATTCATCCCTGGCTGGAAAGCCAAAATGGAGCTTTCATTCAACCCATCCAAAAACGGATCTTCCTCTCCGGTCACAATTTTACTTTGGTCCACATTACTGCGATAATATGGAATATTAACGCCGAAGGAGAAAACGCTATTTGCACCCAAACGAACCCCATATGCATAATTGGCCAATATACCAATATTGGTTACCACCCCCTCGGTCTGATTGTAAAGGCTTAGCCCCAATCCGGTGCGGTCATTAATCCTACCACTATAACTTAAAAAGTAATTTTGCATATTGTTTTCATAAAATGCAGATTGACTCCTATGAAAAAAGTTGACATAGGATTTATCTTCCCTGACGGTAGAAAAGGTAGGGTTGATTAAAAACCTATTGAACTTAAGCAGGTTTTGAAAAGGCACATCGTATTTGAGGTAAGGATTTTCCTCTTGTGCATTTAAGGAAAATGACAATGGCAGTAATACTAAAAAAAGAAATACAACGGATAGGTGGTTACCCTTAAATGAAAGGGAGGAATTGTTTTTCGGGGTTTTCATGGCACAAGCATTTTATGCACATAAAATCAGTTCCTTTAATGTGATTCAACATATCTTTTAGGTAAGGATATGAAGGTGTAAACTATATATTTCAGGAAGTAATTTTACGGCATAGGTTAATAATATTTAGGATTTGGGATAAAGTGAAGATAAACATATTTCGTTAATCTGATATATTTTTTCGATGAACCGCACGTTTACTAAAAAAATATAATTGTAAATATTAGAGGATTAGTGGGATCATGGGCTAGTATTTTTGCATAGGTAATCTATAATTCAAGAACCCAAGACCACTACTAGATTGAGTACAAAAAATGGTTATACTTTCACTTTATAAAAGGGGGATAGGAATTTGATACGTACCATAAAAAAAGGCCTTCGGAATACACCGAAGGCCTTTATTAAATATAAATACTTACGTTAATTAACTATTTTTCAATGATTTCATGTCGATAACGAAGCGATATTTCACATCTGACTTCACCAGACGATCAAAAGCCTCATTAATATTCTGCATGTCTATCATTTCAATATCTGAAACCACATTATGCTTTCCACAGAAATCCAACATTTCTTGGGTTTCTTTGATACCTCCTATCAAGGAGCCTGCAATACGTTTACGTCCCATTACCAGACTACCTCCATGCAAAGGATCCAGAGGCTCTATAGCTCCGACCAATACCATGGTTGCATCTCTTTTCAAAAGATTTACATAAGGGTTCATATCGTGTCCAACAGGAATGGTATTCAAAAGAAAATCAAAAGAACCGGCATGCTTCTTCATCTGTTCTTCTTCTTTGGATATCAAAACTTCGTCCGCTCCCAATTTTTTGGCATCGCCACTTTTAGAGGGAGAAGTTGTAATCATTACTACATGGGCCCCCATGGCATGTGCGAATTTGATTCCCATATGTCCAAGTCCTCCAAGTCCGATGACCCCTACTTTATCCCCTTTTTTCACATTCCAATGTTTTAATGGAGAATAAGTGGTGATTCCGGCACACAATAAAGGTGCTGCCGCCCTTGGATCTAAATTCTCAGGAACACTCAATACAAATTCTTTATCAACAACCACTTGCTCTGAATATCCTCCAAAGGTGTGTCCACCCAAATGCTTGTCAGGTCCATTATAGGTAAAAGTGGCCCCGTTTTCACAGAATTGCTCCATGTCATCCTTACAGGCGCTACATTTCTGGCAAGAATCTACCATACATCCCACTCCCACCAATTGTCCTACTTTAAACTTTGTGACATTGGCTCCAATTTCCGTAATACGTCCTATAATTTCATGCCCTGGAACAACCGGATAAACAGAATTTTTCCAATCGTTTCTCACTTGGTGCAAATCACTGTGGCAAACCCCACAGAATTCAATATCTATTTTCACGTCATTTTCCGTGACATCCCTTCTGTCCAATTTAAATGGAACCATGTCCGAATCCGATGTCTTGGCTGCGTATGCTTTTACTTCTGTCATATAGTTTTTTTTCTTTAAATAATTTACAAAATTTGAATTGAAATATCCATAAAACTGTGCGTTTAACTTGACTTTAACGCGTTTTATGTTATCGCTAACGAATGGATATTTTATAAAAAGTAATTTCCTTGCTTGGTCGGAGCAAACAGTAAAGCTAACCAATTGGCAAGCTTTAATTATCTACATGATAATAATAATTGACTTCGTACGGCCATGCCGACTTCATCCCTACTATTTTTTCTTGTTAGATGATACACACAAAAGCCTCTGTAATTGTACATCCAGTTTTTATTAAATATAGGAATTACCAAAAAAAAAAAAAAGGAAATATAGGTAGGGTTTTTGACGTTATAGTTGTTAAACAATTTCAAATCTTAATTAAATTGAACATGAAAACTTTAAAAATTACATTTTTACTTTCTGCCTTTGTGCTATTTATTTCTTGTAGCAAGGATGAAGACACCTTTGCCAGGGTAACTGTCAACGGTACGCAACTTACGGCTAGTCCCTCAGATTTTACTGTCGGGGACCGTTCTGATTTCAACGGTGATGTGGACGCTAGTTTTACTGGAAATGGGGGTACCGCTACCAGAAAGTTTAGCTGGAACAACAACCTTTCTACTGCAGATTACAATGCAGATGTAACTCTTGCCCGGGAAGGCAGCTTCAGGATAATCGTTGAGGACTCTGAAGGAGTAATTGTTTTGGACCGCAGCATTCAGGGTGGTACAGAGCCAGATTCCATCAGTGGTGTAACTGATGCAGGAGCATCCGGAATATGGGTAGTAACTATTGAAGTGGTCAATTTTAAAGGGGACGGTAGTTTTTCACTGAGTGAAGGCGACTAGAATCCCTGACTAAAAAATACCATAGCCCTGTAAGTTTTCTTGCAGGGCTTTTTGTTGATCCAAAATACAATTTGGTCTGTCCCATTTGGAATCACATCTGTTCTTCCAACCAAGCTTTCATCATCCAAATCGTTTTTTCCTGTTCCGTTATAAAGTCGCTCATCATAGCATTCGTGCCTTCATCATTTGCATCATCGGAAGCAGTTAATATTTTGCGTTCAATAACCAAGAGTTCCTTTAATGAATCTACCACCAATCTAATGGTCGCCTCATCCTCTGAAATGTTTTTACCTACTGGAACCTTGGAATTGGCAATGTAGTCCTCAAAAGTATGCAGCGGCACACCTCCTAAAGTCAAGATACGCTCCGCAATCAGATCTACCTTTAAATTGGCATCCGTGTACAACTCTTCAAACTTTACATGAAGGTCAAAAAAGCGTTTACCCTTAATATTCCAGTGTATACCTCTTAAGTTTTGGTAATACCTCTGAAAGTTGGCCAATAAAAGGTTCAAATCTTTGCTTAATATTTTGGATTTATCGGCATCTAGTCCTATACTGTTCAGTTTCATAATGAAATACATTTATCCTCTAAAAGTATAAAATTAAAGCAGCTATATAGTATAGGTTTTATCGATAGTTTTTATAATTTTATCACTTAATTTTATTGTTATGACCATTACCCAATTGCAGTATGTTTTGGCCGTTGCCGAATATCAAAATTTCACCCTTGCAGCCGAAAAGAGTTTTGTCACCCAACCTACCTTAAGTATGCAGGTACAAAAATTGGAGGACGAATTGGACATATTGATTTTTGATCGAAGTAAAAAACCAATTTCCGTGACCGAGGTCGGTCAAAAAATAGTTTCCCAAGCAAAAAATATTGTTAACGAAGCCAACCGCATCAAGGATATCGTAGACCAAGAAAAAGGTTTTATAGGAGGGGAATTTACCTTGGGCATTATACCTACCATTATGCCTACCCTTCTCCCGATGTTCCTTAAGACATTTATAAAAAAATACCCTAAGGTCAATCTGATTATTAAGGAACAAAACACAGATGGACTTATACGGAATATTCAGGACGGACATTTAGATGCAGCTATAGCCGCGACACCTTTAGAAGTGGAGTATATAAAGGAACGTCCTTTATATTACGAACCTTTTGTTGGTTACGTACCACCGAACAATAAATTACACAAATTAGAGACACTAAACCCAGAAGATTTGGATATAAATGAAGTGCTCTTGTTAAAGGACGGACATTGTTTCAGGGATGGGATCATTAATTTATGTAAGTCAACCAAAAGTTTCGAGGATGACCATTTTCAACTTCAGAGCGGAAGTTTCGAAACCCTGGTGAATCTATCAAATGAAGGATTGGGAATGACGCTTTTACCGTTTCTAAACACCTTGGAGCTGGATGAAAAGAAAAAACAAAATTTAAGGTATTTCAACAGTCCCTCTCCTGCCAGGGAGGTGAGTTTGATATATCATAAGAGTGAATTGAAAATTCAGATCACAGAGGCCATTAGAGAAGTTATTGCCAGCGTGGTCAGGGGTGCCATTGCCTTTCAAGATGTAAAGATCATAAGTCCCATTACCAAAAAGTAATTTCTGTTTTAATTTTCCACAAGCATGTAATCTGAGGGATAGAGAGAAGGGTAGATATCCCTTGTCCGAAAATTAAATCTTTCCTTTTTAAAGATTTGTTTAGGAAAAATTAATTTTTGAACCTCCAGTAAATAAAAAAGCCACTCGATTAAGTGGCTTTTATATTTATGGTTGTATGTAAATTAAACATTGCTTTAATTCCGGCTTGTCGGTAATGAATTGTTTTAGCCAATGTTTTAATTCCTCTACCTCTACGGGTAGTAATCTAGAAATCGCTTTTTCCAACTCCTTACAAAACAGCATTGAGTCGAAACTAACTTTTTGAAGTACAGTTTTGGTATACTCCAGCATAGCTTTAGCCATATTTCAAAGTTTTTATAAAAGGTTATTACCGCTAATTTAACGAATTAGGAGGAAAAAAATTGTATTATCTTCGTAAAAAAAAGAATAATTTCCAACTGTGATAGAAAATTATCTAATAATACGTCTCTTGTGAGCACTTGATTTTTATGACCAAAACAACCGTAATCCTCTTTTTTTCAGCTATTTTAATAGGGTGTTCCGCCACTAGAGAAAGAAAGCTAAACAAGAGTGTAGTCAATAGAATCAATAGCGGCTATTTTGAAAATCAATTTACCGGGTGTATCGTTTATGACCCCGTAACCAAGGACACACTATTCCAGTATAATTCAAAAAAATACTTTTTACCGGCAAGTAATACCAAAATCTTTACCCTCTATACTGCCCTTCAATTATTACCACAGCAGATTCCAAGTTTAAAATATATTTCTAAAAACGATACGCTTTACGTTGAGGGGACGGGCGACCCTTCTTTCCTTCATCCCATACTCAAAGATAGTACGGTTGTATATTTTTTAGCCAAGTCAAAGAATATCGCCCTTCATCTAACTAATTTTGATGATGATGATTTTGGTCCAGGATGGTCGTGGGAGGATTACGACCAATATTATGCCCCCGCAAGAAGTCCATTGCCACTGTACGGAAACATAACTACCATAAGTAAATTAGATACGCTTAGGGTGACTCCCTCCTTGTTTAGAGATAGCATCGTTTTATCAGCTTCTGACAAAAAAAGAAAATTACACCAGAACATTTTTTATTTTGATCCTAGTCGTAAAGATACTTTAGAGGTGCCTTTTATAATAAACACTAAGGTTACCAAGACGTTTTTGGAAAAGGCCTTAGATAGGGAAGTCGGACTAATATCAGAAATGCCCAGTGGACCTAAGGATATTTTATATGGTATTCCTTCAGATTCCCTTTATAAAAGAATGATGCACGAAAGTGATAATTTTATTGCAGAACAACTTTTAATACTTGCATCCTCTTCCTTGTCCGATACCTTAAATGGCAAAATTGCACGGGATTATATTCTCGCCAATCAATTATCTTCCCTGAGGCATCCTCCAAGGTGGGTAGACGGATCTGGACTTTCCCGCTACAATCTATTTACCCCGGAATCCATGGCAGTTGTGCTTCAAAAGATGTATGAAGACCTTCCTAAAGAAAGACTGTTCCGTCTTTTCCCTGCTGGAGGAGAAAATGGAACACTTTCAGACTGGTTTAGGGGAAATCCCAAGCCCTATATATATGCAAAATCGGGCTCTATGGGCAATACCTATTGTCTAAGCGGCTATTTGCTGACCAATTCTGGAAAAACACTGATCTTTAGTTTTATGAACAATCACCATAAGCAACCTTCAGCCAGCTTAAAAAAAGAAATGACTATGATTTTTGAGATGATGAGGGATACGTATTAATCTTTTCTCTATCAATCAGATCCGCAAAATCAAGGTTTATTTTATTCAATTTTGGAGCTATATAGGTCTCACAAAAAGGTTTTTCCGGATTGGTATAGTAGTAGTTATGAAACTGCTCTTCCGAAGCCTTAAAATCTTTGTAAAGCAAAACTTGGGTGATCAAAGGATCAACAAAATCCTTTTGTAAATATCTCAAAATATTCCTCACCCCTGAAATTTCCCGTTCGTCAAAAACATAAACAGCGGACCTGTATTTCCTCCTAAAGGAGTGATCCGCGGTACTGTTGTGGGTATGAAGATGAACAGAAATAAGTTCTTTTAGTGTAAGCTCGTCCTGGTTAAACGAAACGATGACCGCTTCTGAATAGGATGATTCTGGTTCCGTAGCTGCTATAAAGCCTTGCGCTACATGGGTCACTCCTTTAAGTGATTGGAATACTGCCTCTGTACACCAATGACATCCTCCTCCAAATCCTATTTTATGAATGGCCTGCATTAGGGAATAGTCGTAACAAACTGGTTAAAATAACTCGTGAACTTTGGCATATTGAAGTAGCATGATGGTTTTGGCATCCTTGATAGTACCTTTCTGTATCATGTCCAAAGCTTCTTCAAACGTATATTCCAGGATCTCTATATTCTCAGTTTCGTGAGCAGCTCCTCCGCCTTCCCCTACCTTCATATGCTCATCGTACTGACCTATAAAGAAATGCAGAATCTCTGATACTGATCCGGGGGACATATAAGATTCGAATACTTTTTTCACTTCCCGAACGCGATATCCCGTCTCTTCTTCTACCTCTTTTTTGATACAGTCCTCGGGATGGTCCCCGTCCAGAAGTCCGGCACAGACTTCGATCATCATACCTGAAGGATTCCCGTTCATATACGTGGGCATTCTAAACTGCTTTGTCAACACTACCGTTCCCTTTTCCCGATTGTACAACAAAATGGCTGCCCCGTTGCCACGGTCATAGACTTCCCTGACCTGTTTTTCCCAAGTTCCATCTTCCTTATGGTATTCAAAAGTGATTTTATGAAGGGTGTACCAGTGGTCCGATAACAATTCCTTCTCTATGTTCTTAACCGTGCCGTTTTTCAATTTTTATGCTGTATTATGAATGTTAGATCTATTTATCCTCCTATTCTAGACTGATACTGTTTTGTTCAAATACCGTCTAAAGGGTAACATTTCTTTATAGACCTCCACAATCTTTTCTTTAAAATTATCCTGCAAAATCTCTTTCTCATTTATGGGGTGTATCACAGCAAAAGTTTTGTTTTTGAGCAAATCCAAATGGGGATGGTCCTGACCAAAGCCTTTGGGTGCCATTTTTAATTTCTGGTCCTCTACCAATCCGCCAAAAGTATCTTGAAAAGATTTTTTGTGAATTATCTTTTTAAATTCTTCCCCGTCATAATCAATACCATCTCTAATACTTTGTAAGGTTTTTGAATCTGGTCGCCAAAAACCTCCGGCCAACATAGATTCATGGATTCCTATCTGAATGTAAAAATCGGCAGTATTGGGCGCTTTGTCCAATCCCGCCCCAAAATGATCTTTGTACACCGGTTTATTTGGATGGAACATAAGATTATTATTGATTCGGTTTATTCCCTTCTTTCCCGGCGTGGAATAATACTCCTTATCAATGGACTCCAAAATACTGTTTAGATCGTCCAACCAAGAGATATAGCCATCTCTGACCTTATGGTAACGTTTTCTGTTGTCATCCATCCATTCCTTGGAATTGTTCCTTTCCAAATCACGCAGAAAAGCAAACAGCTCTTTAAAATTCATAAAAAGTTTTCTTGTTGTATAAATTTATACCCATGGGATTATAAACTAAATGAAGCAGTTTTTGGTCTGATCAAAATCTATTGTCACCATCCAGGATATCCCCTAGGCCTCCAAGGATACTCCCTTCTCCTCTATCTTTACCTCCACCCTTTGGTGCTGCTGCCCAAACTCTACTGGCCAACCTGCTAAAGGGCAAGGACTGGATAAACACGGTTCCAGGGCCTTTTAAAGTAGCATAGAACAAGCCTTCCCCGCCAAAAACAGTGTTTTTGATCCCTCCAATGAATTCAATATCGTAGTC
The DNA here is from genome assembly GCF_001430825.1 of Sediminicola sp. YIK13. Classification (GTDB taxonomy): domain Bacteria; phylum Bacteroidota; class Bacteroidia; order Flavobacteriales; family Flavobacteriaceae; genus Sediminicola. The sequence continues at coordinate 1,393,110 of NZ_CP010535.1, forward strand.
AATATCTTTTGAAAATCCAATGATACATCCTGTATCTACCTTCAAAACTTCCCCAACTGCCAATACTTTTTTTGCTGTGGTACCTCCGGCGTGGACAAATGCCAGACCATCACCTTCCAATTTCTGCATAATAAAACCTTCACCTCCAAAAAGGCCCCTTCCGAGTCTCTTGGAAAATTCAATTCCAATAATTACACCTTTCGCGGCACATAAAAAAGCATCCTTCTGGCAAATAAAGCGTCCTCCAAATTCCGTGAGATCAATCGGAATAATCTTCCCGGGATAGGGCGATGCAAAGCTTACCTTTTTCTTGCCATACCCACTATTTAGGAAAGCCGTCATAAACAAACTTTCCCCTGTCAATAGTCTCTTGCCAGCGGAAAAAAGCTTCCCTAAGACGCCGTTATCCTGATTGGAGCCATCACCAAAAATGGTATCCATTTTAATATCGGTATCCATCATCATAAAGCTTCCGGCTTCTGCTACCACCGCTTCCTGTGGATCTAATTCTATTTCCACATATTGCATTTCTTCGCCAAAAATCTCGTAGTCTATTTCGTGTGCATTCATTTTATAATACATTTCAATTAATGCCTATTGGTTGCAAAAAAGCAACTAATGTTACATCCCATAGGTAATTAAAGAAAGGGGACGTTTACTTTTTCAACCTAACCGTCCATTCAAAATTAAAAGTGGAAACCAACACCCCATCTTCATTAACACCTTCCGATTTCATCCAAAAAGTCTGACCTTCCCCTGTAGCTATGGTTTGGTCCAAGGCCGTCTTTATCAAGGCACCGTCCTTGCAGGTAAAGGTGATCTTACCAGTTGCCTTTTTTGAGAAATTGGCATTGTTATTGGCCACCAACATGGATATTTTCCTGCCACTATCCTCTATCTGGTCACTGACCATTGCGCCTGTACTCAGTTCTGCAGCCATCCCTTGAACGGCCCAGAACATAGAATTGAACGGATTCTGATTAAACCATTTATGGGTTACAGATGCTACAGCCTTTTCTTTGTCTATATAACGTAATCGGACTCCACTCCACCACGCGGCGGGGAGTTTAAAAAAAGTAAAAGTGTTGAACTTTTTAGGGGTAATGGCCATTTGATTTTATTTTTTTTAAAAATATATAAAATTGAAATCCTATGCTACAAAAACACGCATAATGATTGGGATTACAACTATCATAAGCAAACAAATCCCTAATTGAAATTGTTAACAAAACGTTAAATTTTAGTACTATGTTTTGCATAATACCTTTTAAAAGATATATATTTGTATAAGAAACTAATAGGCCATGACAGACACACTGACAAAACACGAAAGAAATTTATCAGCATTTATACATGCATCTGTTTTTTCCAGGTATTTTATTCCTTTCGGAAATATCATACTTCCATTGATTCTTTGGACCATCAACAAAAAGGATTACAAATTTGTGGACTTTAATGGAAAGCAAGTTTTGAATTTTCAGATTAGTCTTCTTCTTTATGCCCTTGTTCTGGGAGTGCTATCTGTCCCCTTCTTGTTTGGTGCATTTCCAGACATATTTGAAATAGACAATATGATTTTTAATTCATCCAAAGGCTTTCATTGGAATCTGGATGGATCTAATTTCAATTTTGGAAATCGATTTTTTCCTTTCGGAATAGCTGCACTTGCGCAAGGCGCCCTGGTTGTCATCAATATCGTCTATAGCATTTTGGGGACAATACGAACCAATGAGGGACAGACATTTAAATATCCAATCAGTATTAATTTTATAAAATAACAGTATGTGAGTTTATTCATCAATCAAACAAAAAAGGGCTGTACTCTTTTCAAGGGGAATTCATCACTCCCACCACGTCAAAAACAGGTACAGCAAAAAAACGAACAGTCAATTAAATAGAACCATGAAGCTATGAATATAGAAAACACAAAAGCACAAATGCGCAAAGGGGTCTTGGAGTACTGCATATTATCCATCTTGAACGGAGAGGACAAATATGCTTCTGAAATCCTGGAGACCTTAAAAGATGCTAAGATGCTGGTGGTAGAGGGTACCATTTACCCTTTACTTACACGATTAAAGAATGCAGGATTGCTTAACTACCGTTGGGAAGAAAGCACCTCTGGACCCCCACGTAAATACTACACCTTAACAGAAACAGGTAAAATGTTCCTCAAAGAATTGGACACTACCTGGGACGAACTTAGAAAAGCAACAAATCTCGTAACCAACACAAAAAATAGCTAACAATGAACAAGACAGTCAACATAAATCTCGCAAATATTCTTTTTCATATTGATGAGGAAGCATACCTAAAAATGAGTCGTTACCTCGAAGCAATAAAGCGATCTTTTGCAAACACTTCCGGAAATGACGAAATTCTAAGAGATATAGAAGCTAGGATAGCAGAGCTGTTCCAGGAGAAAATGGAAACCGAGAGACAGGTAATTACTTCAAAAGAAGTGGACGAGGTCATCAATATTATGGGTCAGCCGGAAGATTATATGGTGGACGAGGATATTTTTGAAGATGCTCCCACTGGCAGTGCCAGTAAGACCGCTAAAGTTAAAAAATTATATCGCGATACAGATTCCAAATTTATCGGTGGGGTATGTTCTGGCTTGGAGTATTATACCGGGATCGATGCGCTGTGGATCAGAATAATATTTATTCTATTAGCAGTTTTCACAGGGTTTGGGTTTATAGCCTACATACTATTATGGATCTTAGTGCCTGAAGCAACTACCACATCACAAAAATTGGACATGCGCGGAGAACCTGTGAATATTAGCAACATTGAGCGCAAGGTGAAAGAGGGTTTTGATGACGTTGCCTCCAAAGTTAAAAATGTGGATTATGAAAAAATGGGCGATAAGGTAAAAAGTAGCGGCAAATCATTTGCCGATGCCCTGGGAGATATTATCATGTTTTTCTTTAAAATTATAGGTAAATTCATAGGTGTTTTACTCATCCTTATCGGAGCCACCTCCTTGATCGCAATTTTCATAGGCATGTTTACCGTAGGTATTTTGGATATGTTCCACATTCCTGGATTGGATTTTTACGATATGGTAAATTCTACCGATACTCCGGTGTGGCTTGTCTCGCTTTTAGGCCTTTTTGCCTTCGGGATACCGTTTTTCTTCCTTTTGTATTTAGGGTTAAAAATATTGGTCACCAATTTAAAGTCCATTGGCAACATTGTTAAATTTTCACTTTTGGGGCTGTGGTTGTTATCGGTAATTGGTTTAACCATACTTGGTGTTCAACAAGCTTCATCCCATGCCTTTACTGGAAGTACTTCAGCAAAAGAACAGTTATATTTTGAAAATGGGCTGGATACGCTGATGATCTCCATGAAAGCCTCAGATTTATATGAGCAGGTAGAAAATGGTGGATTCGGTGGCATGTCTGTTGCCTACAATGAAAATGGTGATCGACTTTTATATTCTGAAGATGTCCGATTCGATATAAAAAAATCAGAAGACTCTTTGGTACACATACGGGTGAGAAAAGATGCTGATGGCAGCTCCTATGAAAATGCCAGGCAAAGGGCGGATAAAATAAATTATAGCTATGCCATAAGTGGCAATAACTTATTGCTCGATAATTTCTTGACAACCTCTGTGGAAAGCAAAGTAAGGGATCAAGAGGCGTATATCACCATATTCGTGCCAATTAACACCATAGTTTCCCTAAATAAATCTACGGAATATCATATGGGATATAGTACTGAAAACGACAGGGATGTCAGCCGTAGAGATATGTACAACTACATCTGGAAAATGAACAGTAACGGCGTAATGCAATGTCTGGATTGTCCGGAAAATATGGTCGGAGAAATGAACAGAAACAAAAATGGCCACATTATTATTGATGAGAATGGCGTAGATATAGACATTAAAGATAAAAATGACAATATCAAGGTCAAGATCAATGAACAGGGAGTACAAATTAAATCCGACGATAATTAACCAAAAACGGCTCATCACCCTTATACAACAGTTCAGTGATAATGAATATTTAAAACCAATCAAAAAATAGACCTTTAATCCACTAAAAAAACAAAAACAACAATCATGACCACACTAGCAAGAATTACAATCGCAATTATTTTAGCACTCTTTGTCTCATCATGTGCCTTCGATATGAATTTTGGGGAAGGTAAAAAAGGCAATGGTATAGTTACCGAGGACAATAGGAATGTTTCTGAAGAATTTACAGAGGTTGCTGCCTCGGAAGGTTTGGATGTATATGTAACACAATCCAATGTGTTTAAAATTGATGTGGAGGCTGATGAAAATATTATAGACCTGATAGGTACAGATATAAAAAATGGCAAGCTTACCATACATGCCATAGAGAATATTGGAAGGGCAACAAAGAAAATACATGTGTCTTTACCTAAGATTACCGGTTTGTCTAGCTCCAGTGGTGCAGAATTAACAACGATGAATACCATTGAAGCTGAAAAAATATACTTAGATGCCAGTAGTGGGGCCGACTTGGAGGTTTCACTTATGGCCAATGAGGTTAATGCAGATGCCAGTAGTGGGGCCGACATCCAAATAGCCGGTAATGCAAACATGTTATTTGCAGACGCCAGTAGTGGCGCGGATATTAAGGCCAAGAATCTAATGACCAAAATTTGTAATGCCGATGCCAGTAGTGGTGCAGATATTTCATTGAATGTATCGGAATCATTAACAGCGGATGCCAGTAGCGGTGCGGATATTACCTATACGGGTGCGGCTACCGTAAAAAAAAATAAATCCTCTTCTGGAAGTGTCCATAAATACTAAAAAAGTATTCAAATAGAATTTGCTCAGCCCACTGAAATTTCAGTGGGTTTTGATTTTTTTGTACCCTGCTAATACATATCTTAGTTAAAATGATTTGCACATGAAGCTAAGCTTAAAAAAATATGTATTACCCCTAAAACACACCTTCAGTATTTCTAGGGAGTCACACAATTTTCAAGATACCTTGATTGCCTGTTTGTCCCACCATGGAGAAACTGGTTATGGGGAGGCAACATCCAATCCGTATTACAAGATTACCTTGGAGAGCATGGAACAAGAAATTGAGGCCATAAAAAAGGAAATTGAATCTTTTGATTTTACTACTCCTGAAAAATTCCATGCTTTTTTAAATACAAAGAAATTAAGCAATTTTGCCTTATGTGCTCTGGACTTAGCCGCCCATGACCTATATGGTAAACTACTGAAAAAACCACTATACAGTATTTGGGGAACCGATAACTCCTCCTACCCCATTACCAATTACACGATCGGATTGGATACGTTGGAAAAAATGGTTGAAAAAATTAAAGAATTTCCATGGCCCATCTACAAGATAAAACTGGGAACAGATCATGACGTTGCCATTATACGGGAATTAAGAAAACATACCGATTCCATTTTTCGGGTAGATGCCAATTGTGCATGGACGGCTGAAGAGACCATCCATAACGCCCCTTTACTTAAAGAGCTGGGCGTAGAATTTTTGGAACAACCATTAAAGGCCGATGATTGGAACGGCATGGAACTAGTATCCCACCACAGTGTGCTGCCTACCATTGCAGATGAAAGTTGTATTGTAGAATCTGATGTTGAAAAGTGTGGGTTACATTATAATGGCATCAATATAAAACTCACCAAATGTGGGGGCCTCACTCCTGCCCTGAGAATGATTGGCAAGGGCAAGGAGTTGGGGCTAAAGGTAATGGTGGGGTGCATGACCGAATCCTCTGTAGGTATCTCCGCAATTGCCCAACTCTTACCTCAGTTGGATTATGTGGATATGGACGGGGCATTACTATTGAAAGAGGATATTGCAGATGGAATAAAAATATTGGAGCATGGAAAACTTATTTTCCCCACCTTGGGTGGAAGCGGTATAACCCTAAAAGCATGATCCATTACATTGATGAATTTCCAGGAAGAGAAATTAAGATAGGTGATCAAAACTACCTGTATTTTGGGGGAACGGCCTATTTAGGACTTCAAACCGATAAAAGATTTCAACGTATCCTTATTAGGAACATAAGAAAATATGGAACTAATTATGGGGCCTCCAGAATCTCCAACATCAGATTGTCCGTCTATGATCAGGCTGAGAATTACTTGACAAAACTGGTTGGGAGTGAGGCATGTAGCACCCTCTCCTCGGGCTATCTTGCCGGGCAATTTGTTAGTCAGTATTTTAATTCCAGCGCTTATAAAGTCTTTTACGCTCCAAACTCCCACCCAGCCCTACATCTATCCGAAAATAATACCAGCTGCACCTATGAAGATCTAAAAAGGGAGTTGGAGGTTTATTTAAAACAACCAAGTGCCGGCACCCCTGTGGTCTTTTTGGATGCCATTGATTTTACGGGCAATAGCTACCCAAATTTCAACGGCCTCAAGACGATGCCTTTAAATAAGATCATCGTTGTTGCCGATGATTCCCATGGAATTGGTGTTGTAGGTGATAATGGGGGTGGTGTTTTTAAAACTCTATTGGCCTTGGGAGCTAGGGAAATAATTGTTTGTTGTTCCTTGGGTAAAGGGTTTGGTTTACAGGCGGGAGCAGTTTTTGGGACAAGAAAAAGAATCCAATCCATGACAGAAACCGCTTTCTATGGTGGAGCTAGTCCGGCTACCCCGGCTACCCTAGCGACAATATTGGATACTGGGGAAATATTGGCAAACAAAAGAGAAAAATTGAACAAGCGAATGCTTCAGTTTAGAAAACAACTTCCCGAAAACCATAATTTTAGCATCATGGACGGGCACCCTGCCATTAGCTTTGCAAACAAGGAATTCACGTTTTATTTAGAGAAAAACAACATTATAGTTACCAATTTTCCATATCCAAATGAAGATTCTTCTACAATGAGCAGAATTGTGCTCAGTTCATCCCACAAGAAAAAAGATCTCTCAAAATTGAGCCACTTGATCAAAAAGTATTTTTCTGCACAAATATGATCCTAATCATTGTTTTTGATCCCCTAAATATAAACTTTGAATTATTATGTATTTTATAAAATATATTGTAACTTTTTAGTGAATATTTACTAACCATCACAAAACCTTACAGCAATGAAAAAAATTTTAGGATTTATATTTATAATGCTCTTCATGGTTTCAGCCACTAAATACACTACTGAAGATGAAAGCAGTATGCATACTATAGAAGGTACTTGGGAACTCCAAAATTTTTATCAGTACGACGGACAGAATGTAATCGATACCACACCTACGTCTGTTGGGTTCCGACAGGTAAAAATGTACTATAACGGAAAAATAATGTGGTCTCGAACTTCGTCAGAAGAAATTGCAGGAAGATTTGGCTATGGCACCTACAAAATAACCCCGGACAGGCTTATTGAAACCATCGAATACGGAGATGGCCAAATGATGAAGGCCCTTGATACTATTCGTCAATTTACCTTTGAACTAATATTGGAAGATGAAACCTATAGTCAAATTCAAATGGATGAATTTGGAAACAGGATTTCCTCAGAAAATTATAAGCGTATAGATTAAAAACATATACCTGTTAAAACAAAAAAACAGCTGTAAATACAGCTGTTTTTTTGTTGCTTATTTTCAAATTAGATTATACCACTTCCTTTGCAGTTTCAATGGTAGCCAAATAACGCTCAGCGTCCAAAGCTGCCATACAACCAGTTCCTGCAGCAGTTACTGCCTGTCTGTATTCTTTATCCTGCACATCTCCACTGGCAAATACTCCTGGCATACTGGTTTTGGTAGTTTTCCCTTTGGTAATTATATACCCGGTTTCGTCCATTTCCAATTTGCCTTTAAAGATATCTGTGTTGGGCTTGTGTCCGATGGCTATAAACAGACCCGTTATGGCTATCTCTTCCTTCTCCCCTGTTTGATTGTTCACTATACGTAATCCTTCCACAACCTGCTCTCCCAATACTTCGTCAACCTCCGTATTGTACCGTATGTCAATATTGGGTAAATTATTGACCCTATGCTGCATGGCTTTTGAGGCCCTCATTTCATCCCTACGGACCAACATGGTTACCTTTTTACAGATATTTGCCAAATAAGATGCTTCTTCCGCTGCCGTATCACCAGCACCTACAATTGCTACTTCTTGTCCTTTATAGAAGAACCCATCGCAAACCGCACAGGCGGAAACTCCCCCACCTCTAAGTCGCTGTTCACTTGGAATATTCAAATATTTTGCGGTTGCACCGGTAGAAATAATTATGGTCTCCGCTTCAACAACCTTGTCATCATCTACAGTAGCTCTGTGTATGCCTCCAACTTCATCACTGAATTCAACAGCTGTTACCATTCCAATGCGTACTTCGGTTCCAAAACGCTCCGCCTGTTGTTGCAACTGTACCATCATGGTTGGCCCATCTATCCCCTCAGGATAACCTGGAAAGTTATCTACCTCGGTAGTTGTGGTCAATTGTCCTCCAGGTTCCATTCCTGTGTACACTACAGGCTTCAAATCTGCCCTCGCAGCATAAATGGCTGCAGTATATCCTGCTGGTCCTGAACCTATAATCAATGTTTTTATTCTTTCTATTTTTTCTGACATAATCAAATCTTCACATATTACATTACAAAAGTAGGTTTTTACTCAAAAAACTTACCGTCAAAGTTATCAAAAGTTATTATACCCCAAAAGATAAAAGATATAAGCCTTCCAATCCACATTAAAAAGAAGTAATTGTGCTTAAAAAAGTATGGATACCAACTTCTCATAATATTGGCATATGTTGTTCTTCGGAATATATTGGGACAATTGGCTATTTATATAGTGACATATTAGAAATCAATCGCGAATTAAATCAACTTATCCATCGTTTGTGATATTGCTGCAATGGTCATTAATTCCCGTAATTGTTTGAAAATTATTAGATTTACAAAGGCCCAATCCTAAAATTGGCATTAGATTTGACTATCAAATTATTACATATATCTTACTTCATGAAAAAACATCTATTCTGCACTATAATCTCCGTACTCATATGTACTCTAGCGGTTGCCCAAAAAGTTTCTGACAAGCAGATTACAGAGCAGGTGGCACTCTATAAAAATGATATCCGTGGTCCTTATAAGGATATCCGTTGGTTCTGCACAGATGGGAGTATCCGTCAACCAAAGGATCCTTGTCCAAAAGATATTGGCCCTGGCGTACAACATGCCCGTTATAAAGATGCCGTCGTAAATCTCGGAAATAGCAACCATATTTTCCTAGGACAAATTTTGGCCTATACGGACAAAAAAGAGTTTTGGGACCCAGAGCACAACCACTCCCGTCTAAAGCAATACCAACTGGAAAAATACCTAAGAAGTGTAGATGACGGATGGATTTTAAGAAAGGGACAGTTTTATAGGGGATCCGTGCAGGCCGAAGATGAAGAAGCATGGGGAATAGATTTTTACAACTGGCTCCTGGCCAAGGATGAAGTAATTTCCCAAAACTTTTATCTGGTCAGACAATCCTTAAAAGCCATCCCTCATAAAGGGGATGACAACCTGGCCCAGTTAATGAGGAGTCAGTCTAAAGTAATTTCCGATCTATACGAGCCTTTTATGGACTTAAGGGTGAAGATCCACGGACAGCCCGAATTTGGGGATATTGAGAGGGTCGTAGCTTTTCAAAATAAAAATGCTTCCAAATTAACCTCAGATCTGAATACCAAAATCAAAGAACTGGTTTCCACAATGACCAAATTCTACCAACCTGTAGATATAAAATCGCTCTGGGAAAAAGCCACGCTTATAAAGAATACCCCTTTGGGTGAAATCATTAGTGATTATGTTTCCAATAATTACAATTCCACTGAAGTTTCTCAATTGGTACCGGCAACTGCAGAAGTGATCCTTCAAATTAGGAAAGGCATATTGGCCGAAAAGCGACCTTTGGCCCGATTACAATTATTGGATTTCTCCTTAAAGCTAGAGGAATTGATATTTAAATCCTCTCCCAACTGGCAGCCAGCGGAACTGCAAGGTCTATTGGAAAAAATTTGTTATCTGGGGATGGCCACGGCCGGATCCGGATATATTGAACTTAATGAATGGGAGCAGATCAATAGTGACATTCAGTCCTATCACAATCCTACAATGACTTTGGCCGAACTAAACGCCCTCCTCGAAACTGCAAGAAGGGAAGTGGAATGGAGTGCCTCCATGGTAAAGGCCAATTATGAAGATATAGTAAATGAATATACCGCCTTTGAGCCAAAGGCGTATGGCTTCATAGACGACAGAATACGTGGGTCCATTGCCCTGAATTTAGGGGAGAGTGTTGGACAACTTGGCGACTTCATTGCCAAGGAATCATCCCTTTCCAATAAGGTTATGGATATTCCCAACCAAAGTGCAATGCGGGGTCTAAACCCTGGGTATGCTTATGGGGAGCTTGTGGTGATTGATGGGACCCCGGATGACATTGAGGTATCTTCAAACAAAATCTACATCTTTCAACGGCCCCCTTCAGACTTAAAACCTGTAGCAGGGATAGCAACTGTATCGGAAGGGAACATGGTTTCCCATGTACAACTATTGGCTCGAAATCTCGGAATCCCCAATGCCGCCCTATCGGATCAAAATCTACAGAGTCTAAAAAAATTCGATGGACAAAAAGTATTCTATGCCGTCTCCAATAAGGGAAATGTCATATTAAAATTGGAACGTGAAATGACCGGAGAAGAGCGTTCCCTTTTTTCCAAAAAAGAACGTAGTGCAGAAAAAATTGCAGTCCCCATTGAACAAATTCGCTTGGATGAAACCAATATTTTAAATCTAAGAAGCGTTGATGCCTCGGATTCCGGTAAACTTTGCGGTCCCAAAGCTGCGAACTTAGGGCAACTAAAGAAAATGTTCCCGGACAAGGTCGTTGAGGGCTTGGTCATTCCTTTTGGAATTTTCAGGGTTCATATGGACCAAATAATGGACGGACAAACCGTTTCTTACTGGAAGTTCCTAAATAATATGTTCAAGGAGGCAGATAGGATGAGGTCAGAGAATATCTTAGAAGCAGAGGTTGAAAATTATCAATTGCGCCAACTGGAAATATTGAGAAACGCCATTAAAAAGATGGAACTACAGCCCCAGTTCGTAGAACAGCTCGATAAAGATTTCCAATCTATATTGGGCAAAAAAATGGGAGAAATACCTGTATTCCTAAGAAGCGATACCAACATGGAAGATCTAAAGGATTTTTCCGGGGCTGGCCTCAACCTTACCCTTTTTAATGTTGTCGACCGTGAAAAAATTCTTCAGGGAATTAAAGATGTTTGGGCCTCCCCCTATACCGAACGCAGTTTTAAATGGAGGCAAAAATATTTATTGAACCCAGAAAATGTTTTCCCTTCTATATTGGTAATTCCAAGTGTGGATGTTGATTATTCCGGTGTAATGATTACCAAAGGAATAAGCTCTGGCAACGATAAGGATCTAACTATTGCCTTTAGCCGTGGTGCAGGGGGTGCTGTAGATGGGCAGTCGGCAGAATCCTATCTGGTGAAAGCCTCAGGTGGGGAGGAGTTACTTGCCCCGGCTAGGGAACCGTACCACAATACCCTTCCTGTTACTGGAGGTACAGGAAAAAAACAGGTGACCTTTGAAAACACCATTCTCAACGGTCAAAATATCAAGGAGATAAGGGAATTGGCAAAAACCATTCGGGAAACCTTGCCCAAAGCCACTAATTCCGATTACAAAGGGGCTTATGATGTGGAAATGGGCTTTCAAAACAATAAATTATGGCTATTTCAAATAAGGCCTTTTGTAGAGAACAAAAAAGCATTGAGCTCTGGATACTTGGAATCCATCACCCCTAAAATTGATACCACAAAAAAAATTGCACTTTCAAATAAGATATAAAATGAAAAAATATATTAAATACATTGTTTTAATAGTTATCTGTTCCGCCTTTACCACTATGAACTATTATCCCATAGATGGGTATGCCCTTACGGGTATCAAGCGATTGAAAAGATTGGAACTTATTAAAAGTGGGGAAATAAAGGATGCCGCTACCTTGCCTCCGGGGGCCTTAAAATCCTACTCTGAAATTGAGCTCAACCTGCTATCACGAAGTAAGGACAGCGTTGGCGATTTGTTGGTGACCGATGCCGATTTTCAAAAGGAGATCAGTGGACTGTTCAGAGGTTTGGACAAGAGTTATTCCCTTACCGTATTAGATATCTCGGATGTGGATAACATCAGGTATGCAGAGCGCAATGAAACCTCTGGTTATCAGCCCGGCAGTGTAGGAAAAATAGCAGTCTTGAACGGACTTTTTACCCAACTGGCCAATATCTATCCTGATTCTTGGGAAAGTAGAACTGCCCTCTTGAGGGATAAATCGGTGAAAGCCGGCGTTTGGGGTCTAACAGATGAACATACCATTCCTATCTATAACATTGAAACTAAAAAATTAGTAAAAAGACAGGTAATTGCCAGTGATGTATTCACCCTATACGAATGGGCAGACCATATGATGTCGGTCAGTAATAATGGCGCCGCTAGTATTTTATGGAGAGAGGTGCTATTGATGGCCGCCTTTGGAAAAGATTATCCTGCCCTTACCCAAGAAGAGGCAGATGCTTATTTTAAAAATACGCCAAGAAAGGAACTTACAGATCTGGGTAATGATGTGGTAAACCTACCGCTACGGACATTAGGCATTACTAGCGATGAGTGGCGTTTGGGAAGCTTTTTCACAAAAGGGGCAAATACCTATGTTGGTGATAAAGGTGGTAGTATTGGGACTCCTATCGGATTAATGAAATTTCTGGTTCAATTGGAGCAAGGAAACGTGGTAGACAAGGCATCGAGTTTGGAAATGAAACGATTGATGTATATGACAGACCGGAGGATACGTTATGCACAATCCCCTGTATTGAAGGAAGCCGCGGTTTACTTTAAATCGGGAAGTTTATATAAATGTGACCGGTCCAAGGGCGAGGCCTGTGGCAAATATATGGGGAATGTAAGTAACTTTATGAATTCCGTTGCCATAATAGAACATCCGGATAATTGCAGGTATATGGTAGTATTGATGACCAATGTTCTTCGCAAAAATTCAGCTACGGACCATATGATGCTAGCATCGAGTATAGATAAGATTGTGCGAAAAAAATAGTACTTAGACTTCAAGGCTGCCCAATATTTCGGCAGCCTTATTTCTTATCTTTTCATTCTTATCATTAAGGGCCATTTCTACCAAAGGAATAAACTTTTTGTCCTTTGTCTTTTCGATCAAATAAAGAACCGCCTGTTTTAATTTTACATCTCTTCTGTCCAAAAGTGCATGGTAGCATTCTGCTTCACTGTACACCTTAAGGTTTAGTTTTTTAATCTGTTCTTCAGAGATAGTCTCCATAAGTGTGGATTCTGCCACGGGTATAAGATCCTTTTTCAATTGTTTGTCCAGAATATTGTCCAAAAACTCAACCGCATGAATACGCTGCTCCTCTTTTCCATTTAAAATGGTATTTAATATGGAATCTATATCACTAGGGGGATATTTGATTCCCAAAAACCTAAAAATACGCTGTAGCTGTCTGTCCAAACGCTGCTCCAATAGATGAATCAGTCCATTTCTTGCTTCGTTCTCCTCCAACGTTTCCGGACTTAGGTCTTTCTTTTTATATTGGATTACTATTTGTGAGTGAATAACGGATAAAGTGGTTTGATATAAATGGCATTCATCTAATATTTTATCCACCACAAAACGATCTTTGATCTGTAAATTGGGGAATTTCCATTTTAATCTTTTAAGCGCCTCTATGGCCTCAATTTTAATGGCATGCTCCGTATCTTCAGTAATTTTAATCAAGGTGTTGATGGCCTTTTGTGAAGCGAATTTTTCAATGACAGGAACTATATAGATGGCATCTTCCAGATCTATTTGTTCATTTCGAATGGTCTTTACCATAATATCCATAATGGGCTCCCCAAAATTATAAAGTGCATCTATAGCTGCTCTTCTGGACTCTTTTTTTGAAAGATGCGGTACGATAAGCTCTATGAAATCTTCATCCAAGGTTTTTGAAGCACTGGTAATAGCCGCATTTAATATTGCCGCATCAGTGGCATAAAGTTGTTCCTTGATGAAATAGTAATACCGCTCAACTTTTGCATTTCCAATTGCTTCCAAGATGGCAAACAATTTGTTCCGCCTTTCCTTTTGTGAAGTTAGAGTTTCATACTGTTCTAAGGCCAGTCCTATCCTATTGGCCAAGCTAAATCTATCCTGTAACTTCGAATTGTTGCGCAATTCCATGGATAGCCCTATCAAAGATGCATTGGCAATAGTGGCATCTTGGCTGTTCAGGTATTTGTTGAAAAGTTCCAAGGTATCATTGTCATAATTTTTCAATAGATATCTGAAGGCGGCTGTGGTAACCTGTTGGTCTTTATCATGAACCATGGATTCCATTTGGAAGGATAAATTTTGGGTTTTAAGGAAGTATAGGTTTTCAATAGCCAATGCCCTGACGGCAGCCGATTCATGGGTTAACAATCCCTGTATTGCAAAAAAGAACCTCTCGTTTTTCACCTCCAAGGTTTTCTGTAACATATGAAGGATCTGCCCTTCTTCCCCAGAATAAAAAACTCGTATTACAGTATCCACTATAGAAGTTACAGGTATTTCCTTTCTGTCATTCTTTTCTTTTTTTGCAATGGACGTTTCCAATAATTTTTTAAACGAAACAATATATTCCCTTCTTAAATGATATATAAAATAGAGCCAAATTGAGATAAGTGCTATGATGATCAAACTGATGTAGGTAGAAGAAATATTCAAACCGTTAATGAAAAATATTAGTATAAATCCTGCAAGCCCTGTGGCAATACTATCTACCACCACATCGGTAAATGTCTTGGTCTTTTTCTTGGTTTCAATGGGAATAGGGATAGACAATAATTCTGTAGCGGCCTTGTTGACGGACTGTTTCAAACTACCATCAACCACTTTTATAAAAACAATGACCCATAATTGTGGTATCAATAATAGAATAGCAGAACCTATAAGAATCCCTGAAGGCAGCCAGAGCAAGGATTTCCCCACCCCAAATGTTCCTACGATCCGTTGAGTCAAGAATAATTGTACCAAAAGTGAAATGACACTAAGGGTTGAAAACCAAAAGCCAAAAAAAGAAGTCAGTTCATCTTTGTCATCAATAAGACGGGATGCATAATCACTATATTGATAATCTACCAATTTCGCCACAAGAACACTAATTCCTATAACGATGGCTATCAAACTAAGTAATCTGTCTTGGCGAATCAGTTTAAAGGGAGATTCCCCCTTGGGATCTGAGCGCTGGGAAACTTGAAATGCATTTAGTTTAACCACTTCATTCTTCCAAATGTACCTTGTAATTGGCAAACAGCACACCAAAAGCAGCGCGGCAAAAAACAATAAATTTTGAGAACTGATAAATGTGGTCAATAAGGAGGTGAGGTACCCTCCAAAGATCCCCCCAGCGATGGCACCGGCACCAATAAAGCCAAAAACACGTTTGGCCTCCCTTACATTGTACACCAAATTTGCTAGGATCCAAAATTGGGAAGCGGTCAGCAATCCAAAGATGGCAACCCATACATATGGGATATACAGTAAAAACCCCTTTCCAAGGTTAAAATTAAAAGCGATTCCAAAAATTACCAAAGAAATAACAGAACCAATAAGGGTTCTCTCGATCACAAAGTTCAGAGCGTACCTCTCTAAAATTCTATCGTAAAAATAGGAGCCAATCACCGCCATTATAGCGGTCAAGACATAACCTAAGGGCAAGGCATCCGAGGTTAATTCCGAAAGGAATAAGGAATTGATCGTTGGCTTTACAATGAGTAAAGTACTGATCAATAAAAATATATTGAGTTGTAGTAAAAGGGTTTTATAAAGTTCTTCCTCCTTTATATCAAAAACTTTTAATACATAACCCTTTAAGGTATTTAGAATCAACATGTAGCTTGGACTTCTTTTATTTTTAACGGCAAAGTTGTGGAATTTACCTTTATAAAATACGGGTTACTCCCTTTACAATAAAACATAAAGGTAGCTAAAGAATGTACATTACCAAAGGGGGTTGAAAAAACAACATATGAATCTATTGCAAAGCCCAATTATCCGGTAAAAAAAGGCATTCCAATAAGTATTAGGATAAATTCTCGCTTATCTAGGTAGTGACCGACTACAACAAGGTATTTCGCAGCGCTCGTTCAACAGGCTTTACAAGATCTCTTATGATTTGTTCTCCACTGGCATCGTCTATCAGTGCAACAAGGATATATCGTCTATTAGGCTCATTCCCCCATACCAAAATGGAGTCTGAGTGATAGGTTCTCCAGGATCCAGACTTTCTGAATAAGCGAGCTGTTGGAGCTATTTGATCCAAGGTGTTTACGAACTTATGGTGCAATTCTGGATTTTCCATGATGTTCAGCATTTGTTTGGACCTTTTTTCATTGACCAACTGGCCATTGGCCAAAAGATAGTAATAGCGACATACCTGGGTAACCGTTGCGGCATGACTCAAATTTTTTAGCGGCTCCCTATTGGTATCACCACCACCACCATAACGTTTACCGACCCATAATCCGCCACCGAGTTGTTTGTCGTAAAATTCATATTTGGGATCCGTCATTACGGCCTCTATCTTTTCATATCCAACTCGATCAATCATTCTAGTGGATGCCTGATTATCAGATTTACTGATCATCAAGCGCATGTCTTTTTTCACCTCAGCAGTTTCCCTTAACTCTCCTTTGTCAATAGCATCCATCGCCGTTAATAAAATGGCGATTTTGGGAAGACTTGCAGCATACATCATATAGTTACCATTGACCCTTGCAAATTTTGCGTTATTGGGGTCATTTAGATCTACAATGCCTACAGCCATTTTCTTTTGTTCAATCAATCTCTTCCACTGCGGATTAGCCATAAGTTGCTTCTCCAAATTACTTTGCAACCGCGAACTAAATAGTGATTGAAGGGGTTTAATAGTAGAATTATCCACTTGTAAGGGCAAATCGTTCTGTGCGTATACTCCTGTAACGCATAAGCAAACAATCCAAAGAAGTTTCAAGCCTGTTTTCATCAATAATTCTTTCTTAGTAAAACGCTACAAATGTATTTAAATTACAATACCATCTACTGTTAATTTTAAAGACCTGAAAAAATATTTAAACCCCAGCAAAATCTAGGGTTTTTAAATATTTTAGGGTTCAAAAATGTTAAAAACAAAAACAATTTCCATTAAAAAAAGTCCAATTGAGGTAAAAAAAACTCCAAAAAAGACTCTTTTGGATAAAAAATTGATAGATATAAGGTACAAAAAACCAGTGAGTTACAACGTTTATTTTTGTTAATAATTAAATTTTGCGCCACGCTTTATCGCTGAAGTAGCTTGGCAGGTAAAGCTCATCATACCAATGGAAATTAATCTATGTACATTGGTGATTTTTTTCTTCCCCTAGCCATAACATTATACATATCCCATAAATATATCATCAGATTTCATGGATATGGACTTAGAATTAAATTTATTTGGATATGACCTGCTTGACTTCCCCACAGTTCATCATAGCCTCCCCATAATATGGGTTGCGGATTTCCTTTTCCCAACTCAACCAATCAGCTCCCTTGTTCTTATTGGCCATAGGACAGTTCTGAACAAATAATATACTGGGGATTTCCTTTAAATTAGTACTGATGGATATCAAGTTTTCCGATAGAATGATAAAATATTCCCTTTGATTGACAAGATTGTCAGTTTTGGATATTTTAGTAAACATTTCAATAATTTTATTCAAATGTCCCTCTGTCATTCTATCAAGATCCTTTTCAATTATGTTCTTTAGGCCATTTAATGCTACTTTGGATGAAGAACCTGCCCGCTCTGGGTTGGAAGCCACCAGGGCATCTTTTACATCCATATAATTTCCTATAATGGACATTATGTCTTTTTGAACTTCTTTTGGAATATCCATTTTCATGCTGGTCGCGCTATCCGTCCCTTCCATTCTTACTCCTGTATGCCCTTCATGTCCGGTCATTGTCTTTCCACCTTCTTGGTTCATCATGGATTTTTTTCCCTTGAGCTGTGCTGCGGCATCAACCGTAAAAGTCCCATTGGCAACTATTTCGGTGCCATTTTCCAACCCATCCAATACTTCATAACTCCCATTGACATTGGTACCAAGTGTTACTTCCCTCATTTCAAAAACCGGCTCTTCACTATCTGTCTTTACATACACCACAGATCTTTCTCCCGTCCATAAAATAGCGCTCTCCGGAATTGTTATCCGATCTTTCATGGTACCGGCAGACAACATAATTGAACCTTGCACGAACATTCCTGGTTTTAGTAATCCGTCCTTATTCTGCAGGACTGCCCTCACCTCAACAGTTCGCTTACTGGAATTCAATATGGGATCTATAAACGATATTTTAGCTTTAAATTTTGTGTTGGGATAGGAGTTTGCAACTATGGTCATAGCCTGATTATTTTTAAGACTGCCTACCTGATTTTCGTATGAATCAAATACGGCCCAGACCGAACTTAAATCTGCAATGGAAAACAATGCAGCGCCTTGTTTTATGTAATCTCCCTCTTCCACCATTATTTTTGAAACTGTACCTGAGGTATTGGCATACACGGGAAAGTTTTCGGTGACCTTGTCACTATTCTCTATTTGTGCGATCTGTTTTTCAGAGAGCTTCCATAATTTTAATTTATTTCTGACTGCCTTGTACAATTCAGGTTGTGATTCCTTCAGCCTTGTTGCTGTGAGCAGCTCTTGCTGTGCGGATACCAGTTCTGGAGAATAGATTGTTGCTAGTAGTTGTCCTTTTTTGATTTCCTCCCCTTCATAATTTACATTGAGCTTCTCTACACGACCTCCAAAATAAGCAGCTTGTGTACCATTGATTTCCTCATTTTCCATTATTTTACCGGACAAGGTAAGAACACCTTCCTTTGTATTTCCAGCACCTACAACCATTGTTTCTATATTGGCCAAAGCCATGGCGTTTTTGGTCATTTTAAACTGGTTCGAGGCAAGTCCGTCCGCTCCTGATTCGGCAGGAATCAGATCCATTCCACAAATAGGGCAATCCCCTGGTTCTGGCTGCATGATCTGGGGGTGCATGGAACATGTCCACATCTCTCCATTGGCCATCTCGGCGGTATGGTCGTGTTCCTCTTTGCTGCCGTTACTGTTGATACCGCCAAAAATAAAATATCCGGCCAGTAATCCAGCTAGGGCAGCCAATACGATATAAAGGGTTTTATTCTTCATGATATTTCTTTAAACTTCAATTATTGTAAATTAAACACTCTTCCTTTCCTACGGTACTCGTTAACCTTTTTTTCTTCTCATTGTGGGAGAAGTTAGAAACCACAGGGTAAAACCACTCAGAACTGTAATGAGACCCATGACAGAAAAAATCCGCAAGATCGTTGTATTAAAATTATCCCTACCCTCATAATCCATCGTGTGGGTCATCCATAAAAAATCGAACCACCTCCAATCCCTATGCCTTATTGTACGGAACGTACCTTCTTCCATGGACACATAAGCTTTGACATTCTCCGGTGTATCATAGGAAATGACATAGGCTGGTAATGGACCACCTCTATATTCGTGATGCAGATCCACGTTATCGATCCGATCAACCTTGATAACCTCGAGGTTTTGTAACATATTATCCTTTGCAACTGCAAGTGCTTCGGCTTCTGAAATTACATTTTTAAACTCTCCAGTTTGGGCATTCACCAATTTCGCACCGTTCACATAATAGTAAGGCGTACCACCTATATCACGAAGCACCAAACTCGATACGGTACCTGGACCGATAATCTCGGTTGGGCTTATTAAATTTTCAAAAGTTCTTGGTATAATTTCTTGTTTACGAAAATGATCACCATGGATTTCATCAATGTCCGTCCAACTAAAATACATGCCACTAATGGTCCACATCAAAAACTGGATTCCTAGAAATAGGCCAAGGTATCTATGGGCTTTCCTGAATTTTCGTATCGTTTTTCTTTTGATCATTTTAAAACAATTAGTTTATATTAGAAGTTCGCAATCTAAGTGCATTGGCTATTACCGATACCGAACTAAAACTCATCGCGGCTGCAGCAATCATAGGGGACAATAATATTCCAAAAACAGGAAATAGGATACCGGCTGCGATCGGCACACCTAAAGTGTTATAAATAAGGGCAAAAAATAAATTTTGTTTTATATTCTTCATGACTTGGTCACTTAGGTTTCTCGCCTTAACGATACCCTGTAAATCTCCTTTCACCAGGGTAACCCCTGCACTTTCAATGGCCACATCCGTACCTGTGCCCATGGCAATGCCAACATCGCTTTTCGCCAATGCCGGGGCATCGTTGATGCCATCTCCGGCCATGGCAACCACCTTGCCGCTTTTTTGGAGTTTCTCCACTTCTTTCAATTTGTCCTCCGGCAACATGGACGCTTTAAAATCTGCCAAGTTCAATTCTGTTGCCACCGCTTGGGCGGTTTCGTGATTATCTCCGGTCAACATGATTACATCAATTCCCTTCGCTTGTAAATCCTTAATGGCTTTGGCACTGGTTTGTTTTATTTTATCTCCGATTACGATAAAACCAACACCTTCTTTATCTATGGAAAGGTAAGAAACAGTTTTTCCCTGCCTTTGAAAGGATTTAGCCTCATCTCCCATATCCTGGGGAATCACCGCGCCAG
Organism: Sediminicola sp. YIK13; assembly: GCF_001430825.1. Classification (GTDB taxonomy): domain Bacteria; phylum Bacteroidota; class Bacteroidia; order Flavobacteriales; family Flavobacteriaceae; genus Sediminicola. The sequence goes on from NZ_CP010535.1 coordinate 1,413,856, forward strand.
CATGCTCCATCATTTTATCATTGCCCAAGGCCACCTTTTTACCACTAACGATTCCTTCAACGCCTTTCCCTGTAACCGCATTAAACCCCTCTGTTTCCAAGAGTTCAACACCTTGATCTTTACCATAATTTACGGTAGCCTCCGCCAAAGGGTGCTCACTGTATTGATTGATAGAAATAATATATTGAAGTACTTCCTTGTTGGAATAGTTGTTACTTGAAGCACCTACCGTTTCCACAGTAGGTTTGCCTTCTGTTAAGGTCCCCGTCTTATCCACGATCAGGACATTTACTTTTACCAATTTCTCCAAGGCCTCGGCATTTTTTATCAAAACCCCATTCTGGGCTCCTTTCCCCACCCCAACCATTACGGACATGGGGGTAGCCAGCCCTAAGGCACAGGGACAGGCAATAATTAAAACTGCAATGGCATTCACCAGAGCATATACATAGGCCGGATCGGGTCCCCAGATGGCCCATACTACGAACGTAATAAGGGAGATCAAAACAACGACCGGGACAAAATACCCTGAAATAGTATCGGCCAGTTTTTGAATTGGAGCCTTGCTCCTACTGGCATCATTTACCATCTGAATGATCTGTGCCAATAAAGTGTCGGATCCAATTTTTTCCGCCTTCATTAAAAAAGTTTGGTTCCCGTTGATGGTCCCACTGCTCAAGCTATCTCCTTCTTCTTTATCCACAGGTAGGGGTTCACCAGTGATCATGGACTCATCCACTGTGGTACGACCTTCCGTTATAGATCCGTCCACCGGAATTTTGTCCCCTGGCTTAACACGTAATATATCCCCTAGGGCAATGGCATCGATACTAATTTCTTCTTCCTTCCCATTTACAATCCGTATAGCCTTATTGGGAGCCAATTTCAACAATTCCTTTACAGCTGAATTGGTTTTGCCATGGGCACGGGCCTCTAAAACCTGTCCCATTAAAACCAATGTTAAAATAACCGTTGCTGCCTCAAAATAGACATATACGGTCCCGGATTCGGTCTTGAACTGTTCTGGAAAAAAATCTGGAAAGACCAAGCCAAAAACACTAAATAACCAAGCCACCCCTGCACCGATGCCTATGAGGGTGAACATATTTAGGTTCCAAGAAAGGATGGAGCGGTAAGCTCTTTCAAAAAACATCCAGGTGGCATAAAAAACGACAGGGATGGAAAGGGCAAATTGTATCCAATTCCAGTAGTTGAGCTCCAATATATCGTACAATGGATTATTGGGGACCATTTCGGACATGGCAATCAAAAATATGGGGAGGGTGAACACAACGGACACCCAAAACTTTTTTGACAATTTCTTATAGTTCTTTTCTTCGGTGGATAAATCAGGCTTCATCGGTACCAGATCCATACCACAGATAGGACACGAACCTGGGCCATCTTTGACCACCTCTAGATGCATCGGACAGGTATACTTTGTAACGGTTGTCACCAATCGTTGCTCTTCCACCAAATCCATTCCACAAACAGGACAATCTCCTGGTTTTTCATAGGTTTTATCCCCTTCGCAATGCATTGGACAATAATAGGTTCCCGTGCCTTTTCCTGCAGGTGATTTTACCTTTTCCTTAGAGATCACTTTCTTTTCGCCCAAAGGATGAATCGTATAATGTCCTCCGGCTTTTTCCAAGGCAGTTTTAAAAGAATCGATAGGAATATGGGAATCCATTTCTATAACGGCCTCCGCTTTTTCCAGATCCACGGAAGCACTAACGACACCACCTACTTTTTGCAAAGTTGTTTCGACATGAGTACGACACCCATTGCAAGTCATTCCATGAATTTGATACGTATGTTTCATTTTATGTTTGTCGTTAAATACGTGTTCGTTTTACCGATTTGATCCTCTTATTACTAAAGATACTTTGATTTAAAATATTTCTGTCCTATTGAATCGTTTCCTTTACAGCTCCACAGGTCAACATCATGTCTCCATAATACGGATTTCTAATTTCTGAAACGTCCGAAAACCAATATCCTCCTGTATTATTAAAGGCCATTGGGCAAAACTGCTTATAAATAGTACCTTGGGCCAACTGATCCTTAAACAGTTGTTCCACCTTAGAGGTTAAAGTGGCAAACAACTCCCTTTGTTTTGCAATATCCTTCGTATTAGCCATTTCTTGAGCAACGCCCTTTAATTCCATTTGATTTTCATCTAGGTTCCCGGTAAACGCCTTCGCAGCAGCCTGTGTCCCCTCGACATCTGTATTGGTCAAGGCAGTTTTTATGGCCAAGTAGCCCTGAAAAATCTTCCCAGTAGCATCCTCGTTAAAGGAAACCATGGCTGTAGCATCTTCTTTGATTTCTGTCACTGCCGAGGCTTCTGGCTCCATAGGTGCCTTTTTCTTTTCCTCACCACATGCGGTCATTACCAAAAGGGTGAGTCCTGCCAAAATTGCATTATTACTTTGTTTCCTTTTCATTAACATATTGTACTTCATGATTTTAGTTTTACTATTATAATTAATTTACTATTTTTCATCTATTCATTAATGCCCAAATAATTAATAAGGGCCGATTCCATGTAATAATTTTTCACGGCTTCAATTTGATTCATTTGAAATTTTAGCTGTAACTCTTGGATATCCAATACGTCATTAAAATTTATGGTGCCCGTTTCGTAATTTTTGATCAATATTTCCTCCGCATCTTTAGCCTGACTGTAATTTTTCATCTGAATATTATATTTGATACGGGCCGATTCCCTAGATGAAATTGCTTGGCTCAACAGCGTTTTTAATTTGTTCTTTTGATTTATTTTCTGGGCACTAATTTCCTCTTGCCGCAAGCCATTCTGTATGGTCTTGGACTTATACTTTGAATTGAATATGGGAACAGAAACAGTTACCATCGGCATAATGATATCCTTACCATTATCACTAAAATTCATATCATTTCGTTCGGCAACCGGGATATAATCCAACCCAAAACCAAGGTCGGGGTTCGTCTCTTTGCGGTTCAGTATTTCAGATTGGGTTACTGATTCATAAAGTCTATCGTATTTCAGTAATTCCGGATGTAGTTGTACATCCAATTTCAGCTCCTCCTGCTCCTCGATCACAGATAAATTATCCGTTAAATCAATTGGTAGTTCACCTTCCCTATTCAAAAGATTGTTAAAAAGGATTTCTTCGGAAACATAGTCCAGTACCAGAACCTCTTTTTGGGCCTGCAATTCATTTTGTCGGATTTGCAAACGCAACACGTCCACAGCCGAAGCATTACCTACTTCCAAGGAGGTCAATGCCAGTTTTTCATAATTTTTTAAAAGTTCTATATTTTCTGCCAGTACCGCTTGCTGTTTTTTGATCGCATATAATCTGTAATAAGATTGGGATACCGATAACCTTAGTTTGCGTTTAATAATGACCATGTCCAAGTAATCCACTTCGGACAGGGCCGCGATATAATTTTCCCTCGCCGTAATAGAACCGAACCATGGCATCATTTGTTTCACAGAAAACCTAGCCTTCTGTGCCCCGGTCCTAGTCTCTGGTTCGCTTATAAACAGACCCGCACTTACTTCGGTGTTCGGTAAGGTGTTCACCTCATTTACTTTCTCTTTGGAGATATTATATCTAAGTTCAAAGGCTTGCACTTCTGGATTATTGGCTTCCGCCTGCTCCAAGAAACTTTCTAAGTTTTGCCCTTGTGATACGTGGACCAAAAGCAACATAAAAAGTAGCATTACTTTATGTACATGATTAAATTTCATCTGTCCTATATTATAGATTCATTTTGCAGCAAATTTGCTTGTTTTCCTTTTGAAATTTCTTGTCTCCAGCTATATAAAACTGGAACAATGAAATAAGAGGTAATATCTATGATCATTCCCCCGAAAATGGGAATTGCCATGGGAATCATGATATCGCTTCCCTTGCCCGTGGAGGTCAATACCGGTAGAAGGGCCAAGATGGTGGTAACCGTGGTCATCAAACACGGGCGAATGCGCTTTTGTGCTGCTTCCAAGGTAGCTGCTCTTATTTCCTTGATAGTAGAGGGTTTCTCTTTGTCGAAGGTTTGGGTTAAATATGTCGCCATCACCACCCCGTCATCTGTAGCGATACCAAAAAGGGCGATAAATCCTACCCAAACGGCTACACTTAGGTTAATGACCTTCATATTGAAAAGTTCACGCAAGTTCTCCCCGAAAAAATTGAAGTTGAAAAACCAATCCTGGCCATAAAGCCATATCATGATAAATCCGCCTGCAAAGGCTACTGTGATTCCTGTAAAGACCATAAGGGAGGTCATGACCGATCGGAACTGAAAGTATAGGATCAGAAAAATAATCAACAATGCCAAAGGGACTACAACAGACAACGTCTTTTCTGCCCTAAGCTGGTTTTCATAAGTGCCTGTAAACCTATAGCTGATACCTTTGGGCACTATTAGTTCTCCTTCGGCTATCTTTTGCTCAATTAAGGCTTGGGCATTCTCGACAACATTGACCTCAGCAAAACCATCCAATTTATCAAAAAGCACATAGCCCACAAGAAAGGTGTCCTCACTTTTAATGACTTGAGGCCCTTTCTCATAACGTATCGTGACCAATTCGCTCAAGGGAACCGAGGCTCCGTTCGCAACGGGAACATAAATGTTTTTGATGTCCTCGGGATTTTCACGTAATTCCCTGGGGTAACGTACACGGACCCCATATCGTTCCCTGCCTTCCACAGTTTGTGTGAGGGTCATCCCTCCAACGGCAACTTCCAATACGCGTTGTACATCCTCGATCAGGATACCATATCGTGCCAACTGTTCTCGGTTGATATCAATCAATAAATAGGGTTTTCCCACAATCCTATCGGCAAAAACAGCTTCGTCTTTTACCCCTTCCGTCTCTTTGAGAATGGTTTCCAATTGCAGTCCAAAAGATTCGATCTGTTTTAGATCCTGTCCCTTTACTTTTATGCCCATGGGGGCACGCATCCCTGTTTGCAGCATCACCAACCGGGTTTCAATAGGCTGTAGTTTGGGTGCGGATGTAACTCCAGGGAGTCTGGTTACCCTTACAATTTCATTCCAAATATCATTAGGTGATTGAATTTCAGGTCGCCAATTCCTGTAGTATTCTCCGGATGAATCAGGAATTAGGTTTTCTGAAGTCACCTCATAAAATGCTACTGCACCCGTGGTGTTGGTGTTTTCAGTTCTTTCCTTTTCCAAATTGGGATTAACCACATATCCTCCATTTGCAGTTAGGAAACGCTCTTCATTGTCAACTTTAAAGCGTTGCCGTTCCCCTTTCTTGTTCAAGAGGTATTCCGGTTTATATTTAATGATATTTTCATACATGGATAGGGGTGCGGGATCCAGGGCTGACTCTGTCCTTCCTGCTTTGCCCACAACTGTTTCCACCTCTGGGATACTGGCTACCGCCATATCCAATTGTTGTAACACGCGTTTGTTTTCTGCAACTCCCGAATGGGGAAGTGATGTTGGCATTAAAAGGAATGTACCTTCATTTAGGGCAGGCATAAATTCCTTTCCGGTATTTCTCATGACCCAGATTCCAAAAACCAATACCGTGGCAGGAACCAATAAAAAGAGCAATCTGTTTTGTAAAGCCCATGCAAGGATTCTTAAATAATATTTTTGGAAAACATAAAATACCCCCAACAGGCCAAAACATATTAAGCTTACAAAAAGCAGGTTCATAAATACTCCTCTATCAAAACCAAGAGGTCGCCAATAAATGGACAAGAGCATGATAATTGCAATTACAGAGATAGAAATATTGACAAGATTGGCTTTTTTATCATTGAGATAATCCCTTAATTTTAAAACACCCACAATTCCAAAGGCTACCAATAGGACACCTAACCAATACCCCATAATAATGGTGCTAAGGCCAACCACCATCAGTACTATATTGATGATATATCTAAAATTTATCTTGTAGTTTCTCTTTCTAAACAGATAGGCTGCAAAGGGAGGTATTAAAAACAAGGCAATGATAATGGAAGCCGTAAGTGCCATTGTTTTTGTGAACGCCAAGGGCCTAAATAGCTTGCCTTCTGCCCCTATCATGGTGAATACAGGAAGGAAACTGATAATAGTTGTCAACACCGCCGTAAGGATGGCTCCCGACACCTCGGCAGTAGCATTGTATACGATGGCATCCATAGATAATTTTCCCTCGTCCTCATCAATATGGCGAATAATATTTTCTGCCAGGATAACCCCCACATCTACCATGGTTCCTATGGCAATGGCTATCCCAGATAATGCTACAATGTTGGCATCCACTCCAAAAAGTTTCATGGATATGAACACCATCAATACGGCAACAGGTAGCAAGCCCGAAATAAGTATGGAAGCCCGAAGATTAAAGACCATAACAATAATTACCAATATGGTGATCAATATTTCGAGGGTCAAGGCTTCGTTGAGGGTTCCCAACGTTTCTTGGATCAATTCTGAACGATCATAAAATGGAACTATGGTCAATTGGGAAGTACGACCATCGCTCAATTGCTTTGAGGGCAAACCAGCACTCAATTCTTTGATCTTATCCTTAACATTATTAATTACCTCCAAAGGATTGGCACCATATCTGGCCACGACCACCCCACCGGCAACTTCGGCCCCTTCTTTATCCAGTATGCCTCTTCGAACGGCAGGACCTAAGGAAACATTGGCGATGTCCTTTATTCTTATGGATGCGTAATCCGTTGAACTGACCACAGCATTCTTAATGTCGTCCAAGGATTTTATATAGCCCAATCCTCTAACCAAGTATTCTGCCTGGTTAATCTCCAACGTTTGGGCCCCAATATCACGATTGCTCTGTTTAACGGCTTTGACCACTTCCTGAAGACCAATGTTGTATTGCTTCATCAGCTCAGGTTTCACGTCAATTTGGTATTCTTGAACATAACCTCCAATAGAAGCTACTTCAGATACCCCGCTTGCTGATGAAAGGGCAAATTTTACATAGTAATCCTGAACGCTTCGCAATTCCTGAAGGTCCCAGCCTCCAGTTACTGCTCCATTTTCGTCCCTTCCCTCGAGGGTATACCAAAATATTTGTCCAAGTCCGGTAGCATCAGGTCCTAAAGATGGGTTTACCCCTTCCGGTAACAGGTTATTGGGGAGGGAATTTAATTTTTCAAGGATACGGCTACGGCTCCAATAGAACTCTATATCTTCCTCAAAGATGATATAGATGCTCGAAAATCCGAACATGGAAGAACTTCTAATGGTCTTTACCCCTGGTATCCCCAATAAGGAGGTGGTTAAAGGATAGGTAATCTGATCCTCGATGTCCTGAGGGGACCGTCCTTCCCATTTTGTAAAAACGATTTGTTGGTTTTCACCAATATCTGGGATGGCATCCACCGCGACCGGATCATTGGGCCAAAAGCCTAAATTCCAATTAAAAGGAGCGTTCATTGTTCCCCATCCCACAAAAAGGATGAGCAGCATGACGGCTACTAGCTTGTTGTCGATAAAAAATTTGATGCTTTTGTTCAGCATAGGAATTTGATATAAAAGTTTAGAGTTCTGAATGCCAGAGGATGACATAGGAATGTTGACCCAATAGCAGCATTTGCCGTTGGGCTATTTTTCTAAATTTTTAATCAAATAAGGAATTGTTGGTCAAGGATAACGACATCCTGGACCAATAAGGGAGGTGGGTATTCTTTAAATGGGACCACGTATTTATCCAGTCCTTCAAATAAATCGATATAGGAAGAAATGAAGGAAGCGATAAAAAACTGATGTTCTAAAGAAATCTTTTCGAACGATATTTTTAAATCATCCTGACCTTGTTGTACGATATGTACATCACTACAACAATCCATGTCCATGCTCATCTGCTCGCCCATAATATCGGCCATCATAGCTGACATACCACAGGTTTCCGCCTTTTTAAACAGGCTGAAGTCTACCAAATGTTTACCACAGAAATGCATGTCCACCGTAAAAGAAATTGTGGAGAACAGCACCAAAAATGCCATTGCAAATGTTATTATGTGGCGAATTATATCTTTCATCAGATATACAAAACTACGAAATTTTAACATTTATTGTCCTAGTTAACAAAAGATTAAATGCCTAGATCGTTTTCACCGTAAAAAAATTCAGGCTGAGTATCTGATGTAGGCAAAGTAATCCACCCCCTATATTTATGGTATAGGTTTGTTGTACAAGTACATGATTCTCCATTTAGATATATCACCAACATCTATCATTCTACCCAATTCATTAACCATACTATACCTACCATTCATCTACACCAAACTACCATTCACCTACACTTGGCACCTATTTAATTCGTTATATTGGATATTGGGAAGTTAATACACCACAAACATGAACATTCTTTTCATTGAAGATGACACTATTGAAACCATGAAACTGCACAGAACAGTTTCCAAGCTTCAATTTAAACATCAGATCACGGAAGCCAAAAATGGAGAAGAGGCATTGCGAATCTTAAGATCGGGTAGTAAATTACCGGATATCATTCTTTTGGACCTAAATATGCCCAGAATGAGCGGCTTGGAATTTTTGAAAATTTTAAAGGACGATCAATCTTTTAAATACCTACCTACCATAATCCTAACAACATCTGAGAATAGGGCCGATCTATTGGAATGTTATCGAATAGGAATTGCCGGTTATGTCATCAAGCCCCTGAAATACGAAGATTATGAGCATCGTTTAAAACAGGTTTTTCAATATTGGGAAATCAACGAACTTGTAAAAGCCTAACAGAAATATTTATTTCACAACAATATTTTCTTACAAGACGACCAAATTCCTATCTTCCTAGTTCAAATCAAATTCATGAAAGGAATAGTTTTTACAGAATTTTTGGAAATGGTGGAATCCCAATTCGGTTTAGAGGTGGTGGACGACATCATTGAGAATTCCAATTTAGCTTCAGAAGGAATATATACTTCCGTTGGAACGTATGAATTTAATGAAATGGTCAGTTTGATCACCCAACTGAGCGAGAGGATTTCAATACCCGCTGGCGAACTTATTTATACGTTTGGACTCTATCTTTTTGATAGTCTAGGAAGGGCACATCCAGAAGTTATTCAAAATTACAATTCACCTATTGGCCTATTGTATTCCATAGAGGACCACATCCATGTTCATGTAAAAAAATTGTATCCAGACGCTGAGCTACCAACTTTTAAAATTTTAGAGAAGACAGACACTTCAATTTCCATGATCTACTCCTCCTCAAGGGGGTTATATAGATTGGCCCATGGTCTCATGGAAAAATGTTTTGTTCATTTTGACAGCAGTGCGGTTATTGTTTACGAACTCTTAAATAAAAATGGGACGGAGGTAAAATTTGATATTACCCAAAATGGATAGCAAAGAGGTTATTTTATTAAAAAAGGCCTTGGAACGACAGAAAAAGGCACGTATCCAAGCCGAAAAAATATTGGAGGCCAAATCCAAAGAACTTTATGATACCAGCCAACATCTAAAAGAAACCAATAACACCCTGGAAAGTCTTTTAAGTGAAAAATCTTCGGAGTTGGACGGTGTCTTTATCAATATCATTGACCCTTACGTGATGATGGATCTTGAGTTCAATGTCATCAACATGAACAATTCTGCCAAGGAGTTCTTGGGGTATGACCCTACCACGGAAAAAGTAAACCTTGGAGCTTTAGTTCATCCTGATTATGCCCAATACACCTATGAATCCTTCCAATCGCTTTTAGAAGTTGGGCATTTGAAAAATTACCGAGCTAAAATCATCGTAAAGGATAGAACTGAAAAGTATGTTCAGATCAATAGCAGTCTAATCTTTGACAAACATCGAAAGCCTATAGCAGCCCAGGGAATTTTGAGGGATATCACCCAAGAAACAGAGATTAAACATTTACTGGCCCAACAAAAAAAACAACTCGATATAATTGTTGAAAACTCCCCTTTGGGTATTGTGCTAACAGTTCACGATAAAATTATTAAGGCAAATGCCACCTTTTCCAAATTACTCGGTTACACCGAAAAAGAGCTAAAGGAACTTACCGTGAAAGATATTTCCGCCCCAGAAGACATGGTGTTAGCCAATAAATTGATTCATAATATGAGCAGTGGCAAATTGGATAAGTTTTCAATGGTCAAAAAATATTTCAAAAAGGACGGTTCCACTATCATGGCAAAAACCACAGTAAGCGCTGTAAAAGATAAGGATGGTAAGATTGGGTACCAAGTTGCCCTTGTTGAGGATATCACAAGGGAAATGGAAGCTGAAGCACAGTTGAAGGCATCGGAGGAACGTTTGTCCACCCTTATATTAAACCTACAAACGGGGGTTCTATTAGAAGATGAAAATAGAAAGATATCCCTGACCAACCAGATGTTCTGTGACCTATTTCAAATTCCTGCCTCCCCATCACAATTGAAAGGATTGGATTGTTCCGAGGCTGCTGAGGAAAACGCTAAATATTTTAAAAACAAGAAAGACTTTATTTCCAGAATAGACCAATTGTTGGAAGAAAAAAAGGTAGTTCTTTCTGATGTTTTGGAAATGATAGACGGCCGAATACTGGAACGTGATTATATTCCAATTTTCAGTAATGGTCAATATAAAGGCCACTTATGGACCTACCAAGATGTAACTATCAGAAGAAATTATAAAAAGAATTTAGAAATACAAAAAGATAAGTACAGTAGCATTATCGCCAATATGAATCTCGGGATGATAGAAGTGGACAATAATGATGTCATCCAAATGGTCAATCAAAGTTTTTGCAATATGTGCGGCTTTGCGGAAAAAGAACTTTTAGGCCAAAAGGCAATTGATATTCTACGAGTAAAAGATTCCTCGATAATTGAAGAAAAAGGTCAAAAGAGGCTAAAAGGCCAATCGGATTCCTACGAAATAGAAGTTATCCATAAAGACGGTAGCCCTAGATATTGGTTGATCAGCGGTGCCCCAAGGCATGACGATGTAAAGAACGTTGTAGGCTCCATTGGCATACACTTGGATATCACCGACCAGAAACAATTACAGTTGCAAAAAGAGAAACTTCTAAGGGAGCTGGAAACCAGCAACCAAGGTCTACAGGAATATGCCCATATTGTTTCCCATGATCTAAAGTCGCCCTTGCGCAGTATTAGCGCTTTGGCTACATGGATGAATGAGGACTACAAGGAAGTGTTGGATGACAATGGCGTCTATAACTTGCAAATGATGCAGGAAAAAATAGAATCCATGGACAAGCTCATAGATGGTATTTTAAAGTACTCTAGCATCACGGGGGACCATCTTGAAAGTGAACGCACAGATTTAAATATAGTAGTCAATGAGATAAGGGAAGTTATATTTATTCCGGACCATGTACATGTGGTAATCATGAATACTTTGCCCACCATTAATGTTGATCGGACAAAAATACACCAGCTCTTCCAAAATATAATTGGAAACTCGGTGGTCCATATTGATGCCAAAGAGGGCTTGGTAGAAATCAGTTCTAAAGAAACATCTTCACATTGGCAGTTTAGTATTAAGGACAATGGTGTAGGCATCCCTAAGGAATATCATGAAAAAATATTCAAAATCTTCCAATCTGTAGGTGAAGGTGAACGCTCTACCGGAATAGGCCTTTCTATTGTTAAGAAAATTGTTGACCTCTATGAAGGAGAAATTTGGTTGGAAAGCGAAGTAGGTAAGGGATCTAACTTTCATTTTACCATAAAAAAATAACATGGAGGAACAACCCAATCTATTGTATATAAAAAAATTAGCAGGGGAAGATAAAGCCTTTGAGGAAAAGTTCATCGCAATAATAAAGGAAGAATTTCCGTTGGAACAAAAGGAGTACCTTAGTTATGTTGCAAGCAAGCGCTATAAGGAAACCTCGGAAATTGTACATAAACTGAAACATAAACTAAATATCCTAGGTCTGGAAAAATCTTATAAACTAGCGGTGCAGTACGAAGAGGACCTAAATAATGCCAACACCAAACTTGAAAATGATTTTAAAATCATCTTGAAGAACATAGAAGATTTCATTAAAACTATCTGAACATGAATTGTATTATTGTTGATGATGAGGCAACTGCGAGACTAATAGTAAACCAGCTTTGTACATCTATTCCTGACTTGGATGTGATCGATGAGTTTTCAAGCGCCATAGATGCCATTAAGTTTTTAAACCAGCAAACTGTGGATGTTGTCTTTTTGGATATTCATATGCCCGGCTTTACAGGTTTTGATTTTGTACAGACCTTGAAAAATCCTCCAAAAATAGTACTGACAACCTCAGATACCAACTTCGCCATAGCGGCCTATGAGTACGAGGCAATTGTAGATTACCTAGTAAAACCCATCACCCAGGAACGCTTTGAGAAATCGATCCAAAAAGTAAAAAATTCCCTAACCCAACAGCCCAAAATAACTTCCAATAAACCAAATTCCCTTGTAGGGGATGAATTGTATATCAATATAGACAGGAGACTAATAAAGCTTAAATTTGATGAAATTTTATTGATCGAGGCAAAAGGCGACTATATTGATGTGAAGACCGAAAAGGAACTTCACCGCGTACATAATACGTTAAAGAAAATTAAGGAGAAGTTACCGGAAGAACTGTTTCTGCAGATCCATAGATCCTACATCATCAACTTCACAAAAATTATAGATATAGAAGACAATAGTGTTTTGATCGATAAAAATGTGGTCCCTATTAGTCGATCTAATAGACCTGAATTAATGCGAAGATTGAACCTTTTATAATTATTGGCTGTTCTTAACTACGAGCAACCAGCCCCATCTCCTACTCCGCTATCTTCTTATAGAAAAGTGGTTTTTTGGTGATCAACCATTTTACTTTTAAACCTATTTCCGTGAACTCAAATCCCGCCGCCGTGGCCGAAGCAATATTGCTATATTTAGCATAAACGTTGGCACTTAGCCGCTTTGAAAACTGATGGTCCAGACTTGTCTCGGCTCTAAATATTGCACTTTGGTCATCATCTTCCACTTTTTGAAATCCCGATGCTGCACTAACCATATAGTTGGTCTTTTCAGCAATTTTACCACGCAAATCAGCAAATACTTCCACGGCCCGATACTTTTCTGGGCTAAAATAAATGGTAGGCACTTGATCTTTAAAAGTGATATACTGATAGTTCAATCCCATTTTCAGGGCCGGTTTACGCAATACATTATAATACAAAGAAGTAAACAATAGGTTTCTAGTGTTATCATCTGTTTGCTGGGTGTGCATCAATTGAGTGTACCAACCCAAATTAATATTGGTCCCAAGATTATAGGTCATCCCTAAATGGTTCATCACAATTTCCCTTTCAATTAAATCGGCATTAAAATTCTGCACTTCACGCTGGTATCCGAGTTCTAAATTCTGAAGTTTAAATGGTTGTAATTGAAGTTTTAGATCCAAAACAGGTTGGGTATACGCCTGTTCCATAAAACGGGAATTATTGAGGCCCAAAATGGTCTTTACATTAACCTTGGGTAACAATTTATATTGAAATCCGGTCAAGAGCACATGGGAATTAGCCTTATTGAGTGTCAACGTATTCTCGGTACTCCGATATTGGTAAGAAACGGTGGTCCTAAATTTTGTAGAAAATGGAAGTTGAACGTTGGTATTACTTGAAAAAGCAATGTTCTTGCCATTATCAAAGGTATAGGCAAAGTGTTCTTCAATGGTAGGGGTATGTTGGATATTCAGTTTTTCAATAAAACTCAGGGCATCTTTTTGGTCCTCATAAATGTCAAGAGTTTTAAAGGCGGCTCTATAAGCCGGTACTATTTTGTCACTTGCAAAAAGAGCATTTGCCTTCCCCAGGTTACCATCAAAGGAGGTACTGTCATTTTCCAATATGGTATTATAATTGGCAAGACTGCTTTTAATATCACCGGTATACATACCCAATGTTGATTTCAGGGCCAATATCCAATTGGGTTGTCCGTAGTGCTGTTCTAGAGTATCTATCTGCTTTTTGGCCTTCAGGAATTTTCTGTTCCAGATCAATGCCTGTATATTCCTTTCCGATGTACGTTCTGTCAATATAGAATCATTTAGGTTCTTTACCTTTTCCAAAGCCTTATAACTTACTTGAAGGGCTTCCTTCTCATTTTCTCCGATATGTTCTGCCAAAGCAATACCGTTTAAGGCAACAACCGAATCTTTGGGGGTAGTGGCATAACGACCATAAATAGTTTTGGCCTTGCCCACCTCTTTGGAAATCAAATACAGGTTGGCAAGATTTAAAAGGGCGTCCTTATCTTCAGGGAAATCTAAAAAAATCTCTTCCAGTAATTCCCTGCCCTGATTATAATCCTGACGATTAACAAAGACATTGGCATAGCCCAACTTTATATATTTCCTGGAAGTTTTGGCACTTGCATTTTCGGGTTCCAAGGCAATGGCCTTATTGATCCATTTTAAGGCTGATTCAAATTCCTTTAAATTACTCAGCGTATTGGCATATCCCAAAATCGCACCAAAGTTATTTGGATATTCATCTACCAATTTTTGATAAAGCGGTTTGGCTGCTTGGTACTGTTTAGCCCATAATAGGGATTCATTATAATTGATCTGCACTTCAAAATCTTTAGGGTACTCTTTTAAAAGTTCCGCAAAAAGAGCCGTAGCCTTTTGGGGTTCACCACTGAGCCCAACGGCACGCCCGAAACAAATATTGGCCGTTTTATCGCCAGGATAATCCGCCAAATACGATTTAAAAAAAGATTCCGCTTCTTCGAACCGTCCCATCTCTAAATGTTCAAACCCTTCTTTCATGGGCTCTTGGGACATGAGCGGTTTACAAATGAAAAGTAGTAAGAATAAAAAAAATAGTTTGGTAAGTTTCATAGGTTAAGTCAAGGTTACTACCATATAAACAAAACGAATTCATTCCGCTTTTATTAGTATGATTTTGGTTTTATAAAGGTAAACCAGTATGTCCCAAACTGGAAGTGCGATACTGTCCATTCACCTACAGCAACGTGCCATTGACCTATGTAGGTCTATAATAGAGAGTCAAACTGAGGATATTTGAACTATAAAACCGAATAAAAAAGATAACCATGACCGCCATTAGACTTGTACTTAAAAAAGTTTCCCCAGAACAATTATTTATGGGCAGTGTGCTTCTCGTCAACGGGGGCAACTACATTTACAATTTAATATTGGGACGTTTATTGGGGCCCGAATCATTTGCTGAGGCTGCGCTGTTGGTAACCTTATTACTGATCCTTTCTTTTTTGGGCATGACCTTTCAATTGGCGACCGCCAAATTTGCCGTTATATTTTCAGGGGAAGAATGGTTGAACTTTAGAAACCTTATGTACAGACTCGCCATGATATTTGGATTGGTGACAGGAGCATTGATGATTTTCTTTTCTAAAGACCTACAGTCCTTCTTTAATACCGATAATGCAGCAATGTTCATCATTTTTGGCATTGGCATACCGCTTTACTTTTTTATGAGTGTCAATAGGGGAACATTTCAGGGGAATCAGGACTTCCATAAGTTGTCCCTCACCTACCAAACCGAAATGTGGAGCCGATTGTTGCTTACTCTGGGTCTTCTCCTATTCGTGCCTTGGCAGCCAGCATTTATAGTGGCCCTAGGTATTGCCCTTTCTTTCTTGTTCGGGCTTATACCTTCAAATTTTAAAGTAATCTCATTCACCAAAATAACTGCATTACAACCAAAGAATGCAAAACGGGTATCCAATTTTATCCTATTGACGGCTTGTTATGAGTTTACGCAGATCATTATCAATAATAGCGATGTACTCCTGGTAAAGCATTATTTCAATGAAATGGATGCAGGACTATATGCCTCTCTGGCTCTTATTGGCCGAGTGGTATATTTTGTGGCCTGGATGTTCGTGATGTTGTTGTTGCCAACCGTGGTACAAAAACAAAAAGACGGAGATCCAACTGCCCCTATTCTATTTAAATATGTGGGTTATATAAGCCTCTTATCTGTATGTATTGTAATGGCCTGTTACCTATTTCCGGAGTTGATCATATCACTTATGTTCGGAGAGGCCTATATCTCCATGGCCGGGTTGTTATGGCAGTATGCCTTTGCCACCTCCCTATTTGCGATCTCTAATATTTTCGCTTATTACTTTTTATCCTTGGATCATTATATCCCAGTCATATTGTCCGGATTGTTGGGACTTTCACAAATTCTATTAGTGGTCTTTTTTCATACGAGTCTGGAAATGGTAGTACAGGTACAGATTATTGCCATGGTGGCCTTATTGGTGGCACAACTACTCTATTTTACACAGAAAAAACTGATCTAATAATCCTACATATGCTTAGGTCATGTATTGTTAAGCCTGGAACTATCCCCCGAGTTTCGGGCTTTTTAATGCTGTTATGTATAATATATCCTTGAGGCATTTCCTTTGTCGAAACCCGATTCCCATTCGTCTACAGTAACCTGCCAACCGTCATGAAAAGCCCTTTAAATCAAGGATGTTGCCCGATATTTGTAGACGAATTTAAACCAATAATTTATTTAAAACTTAACCTTATGAAACTAGCAATTGTAACAGCCTATCCCCCGAGTAAAGTCACACTAACCGAATACGGATATCACCTTGTAAAACATTTCAGGCTTCAGGAAGACGTAACAGAGATTGTATTGATTACTGACAGAACTGAAGAGGAGAAAGACCTTTATTTTGAAGAAGAAGGGTGTGCCATCACCGTAAAGGAATGTTGGAGTTTTAACAGTTATAAAAATGTCTTCCATATCAATTCCACCATTTCTGAAACAAAGCCGGACGCTGTATTGTTCAACCTGCAATTTTTAAAATTTGGGGATAGAAAAGTACCAGCGGCATTGGGTCTATTATTACCAATGATCTGTAGACTTAAAGGCATCCCTACCATTTCCTTACTGCATAATATAATGGAGCAGGTAGATTTGGAAAATGCAGGAATAACCAAAAACAAGTGGTTGCAAAAGGCCTATAACTTTATTGGTACCACGTTGACCAGATTTGTTCTAACATCTGATATTGTTGCCGTGACCATTAGCAAATATGTTGGGATATTGGAAAACAAATACAGGTCTAGAAATATTGCTTTGATACCTCATGGCGCCTTTGAAACTCCACCAGAACCGGATTATTCCATTCCAAAAGGACCTAAGCAGGTGATGGCCTTCGGAAAGTTTGGTACCTACAAAAAGGTAGAGATCTTAATAGAAGCCGTGGAATTGATTCGAAAAAGAACGAAAGAAGATATAGAAATTGTAATAGCTGGCACAGATAGTCCTAATACCCCAGGGTATTTGGAAGGAATAAAAGAAAAGTACAAACATGTATCCCAATTGCGTTTTACCGGTTATGTGGCCGAGGAAGATGTCCCTACCATTTTTGGTGAAAGTAGCGTAGTTGTTTTCCCATATACCTCAACTACAGGAAGCTCAGGGGTATTGCACCAAGCTGGCAGTTATGGCAAGGCTGTGGCCCTACCAGACTTGGGGGACCTTAGTATTCTTGTAAAGGAAGAAGGATACAAAGGTGAGTTTTTTGATCCTGAAAGCGAAGCTTCTCTAGCGGATGCAATAGAACGTATTTTGACAGATGACAACCATAGGATCAACCTGTCCCAAACCAATTACAGTGCGGCCTGTTCCCTACCGATGTCGGCCATTACGAAAATGTATGTCGATTATTTCAAGGCGATACAGCAGACCAAATCCACAGGGTTGCCATTGGAAATATCCAATGCATTACAACACAAAACAGAAAGCGTATAAACGATTTTTATTCAGGTTAAGTGCAAAAGGGGGAAGGTCTGGTTAACCGTTCCCTCTTTTATTTTTTAAACTCTTGTGGTCTTAGTATATTTTTTTACTGTAATCAAGAAAACGGAAAGATGGTTTTGCTTCCCCTTCTGAATCCAAGAAACCAAAATATTTTTGGCGTTCCCTTCGCCATGGCAGAGATCCTACCACACTAGTGGGCACCTCTTCAAAATCATACATGGTCCAAAATAAAAAAGGTATATGTTCCTTATCTAAAATGGTCTGTATCTGCTTGTAATAATCAGCCTGATCTTTTTGATCCCCTTGATATCCGTTCCAAATGCCGTAATAGGAAGAATAACCGTATTCCTGCAATACCAAAACCTTGTCCGGAATGGAACTCTGCAGCATATCAATCGCTGCTTTAAATTGGGAAAGCTCTTTGTAATAATGAAAGGAAACAAAATCTACCTCTTCTGAGAGCTGAACTGCCACTTCGGGATTGGACCAGCCTATGGTCACCGGATGATTTTTATCCCATTGTTTAACAATAAGCACCAACTGTTCCAACCATGCTAAAACCACTTCCTTTCCTCGGGATTCAAAATCCAGATCTGGCTCATTTTTGATATCCCAGGCCAGAAGGGCTTCATGATCCTTTAAAGCGGTCACAATTTGCTCCGCATGCCTATGGGTAAATGTCCAATCTCGAATGTCGTAATCCCCATAAAAATCAAAAAGGGTCACGATCACTTTTAGTTCATGGGCGCCAGCTTTGTCCAACGTTCTTTTTAATTTGGCCAGTTTTTGTTCGTCCACCTTCGCTATACCAAAATCTTCATAGGGTACAAAAATCCGAACTGTATTAAGTCCCATCTTTTGCAGTATATCAAAATCCTTATCGACAATTTCTTCCTTAAAATTGTCCCCGAACATGGCCCACGGACTATCCTTGGGATAATAATTGACTCCTTTGCTCATGGATATTTCCAATATCTTTTCTTTTGTTGTAGCTTCTATCTCTGAAATATCATCTATTGGTTCTTGAATCTCAACCATATGCCTGATCCTCCAAAAGCCATCTTCCAAAAGCATCATTACCTTAAAGGAACTTGAAGAACTTTGCTGGCTTACCAAGGTTTGGTCCTTAAAGACCTGGTTAAAGGAAACCACATTTCTATCCGTAAAAACCACCAATTTACCATCTGCACTATAAAACTCAAGGGTAGGGTGATGGTCCAAGGTGGTGCCTTTTACGCTCGTACCATTGGCTTTATTAAGGTCTATGATCCTGTAGATCTTCTGTTGGGTGCTATCCGTATAGTAATCAGATATGCCTTGTTGTTCATTATTCATAAAGGCTTGGTTTCGCACATGCCAAGCGCTCAAGTAGTCCTTTTGGATTTTCTGTAAGGTCTGTTCCTCCATGGGCCGACCATAACTTTTAGTCTGTGCCCATTCCATTTTAGGCAAATAAACCTCTGCCATGGGCGATTCCAAATGAAGCATGTCGGCCCTATCCGCCCCCGTATTGAGATAGGAAAATACCGAACTGATTCCAAACAAAATCAAGGCGTTGATAGCCAAGAAAGATAAGATCAATCCTGCACGAACTATATTTTTGTTCCACTCCTTTTTCATTGAATTTCCAAGGTTTGGGATTGATTGATGCCTGCCGTTTCGACTTCTATCCTATACTTCCCTTTTAAAAAATAGTCGGGACTTAAAAAGAATTCCCCAAAACCATGTTTCGAGGTGGTATGTTTGGTTTCCAACAGCACGTTTTGGGCATTATAAATGGAGGTTTGGATATCTAAACCGTCTGGGATTTGTTGCCCCATAAAACTTTTTATAGGTCCGACTGTTATACTGCGCTCATCATTGTCATAAAACACTAGGTAATCTGTAACCGCCGATTCAAAATCAACAGCTATCGAACTGCTTTTTGCCGCACCGGTAATAAATGCAGTAATAGACCAAGTATCTTTTTGGGAAGGATGAAGTAGTTTGGCCTTTGCTACACCATCAATTGTGGTCCCCGTGGTTTGCAATAGCCCTCCTGCCCCATTTTCCACCATAAAGGTTACCAAGGTCCCATCGCTTACCTTGTTCCCATATTGGTCTGTAATATTGGACGTTAAAAAAGAAATGGTTTGGTTGCCATCCGCATAGGAATGATCCCTTTGATAATCAATGGTAAAATCTGTTGCATTGGCAGGATATACCATGGTGGTAAGTTCTTTTGAATAGCTATTGTCAACGGAAGCTGTGGCAAGGATTCTGCCCGACTTTTGGCGAGCTCCAATATTGGTCCAAGCCATTAAATTATTGATCTGGATATTCTCCTCCGCTATCCTACCCTCAAACTGTTGTTTAACGGTTACCGGAGTCCCGTCAATCAGAGTATTGTCATAACGATCCGTTGGTGCCACCACCAACATCGTAAAATCCATATCCCCGGCAGTAATACTTCGGGGTCCTAAATAGGTTTCGATATTCCTAATATCTACAGTATCCGGATGGATATGAAGCTTTCCTGAACGTTCAATTTTTCCGTTTCGTACTAGTTGCCAATTGCACATGCCTGCCTTTTGGGTAAACTGGTTTGGGATGTGAAATTCTATTCCTCCTTCATTCAAAATAGGTTCAATAATGGACGTGCCCAAAGCATTTGTAATCATCAATAACGGGCCTTTGGTTTTAGCAGCCTGAAATTTAAGCACAATTACCTGACCGGCAACAAAGCTTTCCTGGGCAGTCACTAATGAAATTGGGCTATTATCAGAGGTATGCTCCACTTTTGCATTGGTGCATCCCTGGATCATGAAAACAAAAAGTATTATGTATGTGATGTGCTTCAAATTATTTGGGATTTCCTATATAACTATTAATTTCAAATTTTAAAAATTGGTATCCTTGCCCAGAGAACTGCTGCATTTGCTCTTTCCCATGGTCGTCTTGGCGATCAGGGAATAATTTTTTGGATATCTGTGAATTCGGCAATCCGTTCACAAAACAATTTTCCAAACTGTTGTTGATTACTTCCAGATGGTTAAGGTGTTCGGGGACATAATCAAAATATTGTTTTCGCTGTATTCTGACGCCATCCGTTAAAAATTGATGGTCCACCCATAAAAGTTCTTTTTCATTGTCATAGTACGATATCAGCAGTTGGGGAATGGTTACTTCCTGTACTCCAGAATTAAATAATATCCCCTTTATATGATTCTCACCGAAATTCAATTGTTGCAGGGATACCTGCTTATACAGATCCGAATTGGCCACATTGCCGGCGCATTGTAGATTAAATTTTGTCGGCTGCTCCTCTAAATCAATAGGTGTAAATTCATCTGGATTAAAGGTTGGGGGGATGGTATCCTTTGTGGAGGACCAGGCTATGCCTTCAAAGTTGATTTTAAAGGTAGTGGTCTCCTTGGGCATAAGCTTATGCTTCATATGGTATTTGGCATTATAGGTAGCCAGTTCTTTGTTATCATCATTATACAAGGTTCCTTTGATAACGACATCTGCAGGCACATTATCTATATTCTGTAATTCTCCAACAATGCTATACCGCCCATTGAGTTTTACCAACTTAGCGGATAGAACTTCCAAAATGGGCTGTTGCAGCACATCTTCATGGTGTGTCTGTTGGGTGGTTATCCTTCTTCTACCATGATTGTAGAAGGTAGTACCATTAGAGGTGAACAATTGATCTGGTGGTAGGTCATTATCAATGGATGATGGCTGTATGTACCATTTGCCGGCCTGCTTATTGATCTGATGGACATATTTTTTTTCAATCTTTTCCAATGGGGTTATCCATTGCGTGGTAACGCTCACTCTGGCACTAACTTCTGTTTCTTCCAAAACGGTAATACCAATAGAGTCGAGTTTTGCGTAGGAGCTCAAAATGCCATCGGTCACGGACACTTCCAACATGTATTGGGAAAGGGAAACGTCGCTGTGGGGATCCAAATAGGAATAAGCACGCTCAAATTCCTTAAAATCCAGCGCATCGTAATAGGCATTAATGACATTGGATGGCGAGATTTGTGTTTTGTTCTTGATATAAAATTCATAACCTCCATAGGACAAACAAAGGAGCACCAACCCTGCCCATATATGATTGATCGTAATCAGTTTGTTATTAAATCTATTATAAGAAATAGCGTATTTTAGATAGATTGGTTGGGGTTGCGACTTGGATTTTAAAATCCTGTACCATCCCCATTGGATATTGATTATAAATGCCAGTAATATGGTGAGGATAGGGATGATGCCCCACATGATCTTCAAATACGTAGCTACATCTTCCTTTGAAATGGTCTTGGCTATGGGTGGGACATTCAATTTTTCCCATACCATGATCCCGTTTTCCAATTGTTGTAATCGTTGCCAACCACAGAAATAAAGTATAGGATCGTAAAACTTATCATTGGAAAAAATATACTTTAGATTGTATTTCTCCGGTACAGTCAAAAATTGCTGTAAGGAACCAATCCCCTCTACCCCTCTAAATTTAGAATTTTCCAAGCGCTCTATGGCACGGGTCGTCAATTCTGGCAGCCTTCTAGCAGAATGGTAATTGCCATCAACGGTCATGGCCTTGGTCTGGGCCGACAGCCAAGCTATTTGATCACCAAATCCCAATGGCAAATATCGCCATTGATCGTGTTGGTCCTGATTCAAGAAATTTACAATGGGAAGCATCTTTATCTTATCCGGTTGGGAAGGTCTAAAATAGCCAAGGCTCATCGTAAAAATGACCATAAACAGAATACCACCAGCCAAAAAGCCTCCGAGTAATCTGTGATACACTGCTCCAAAACGCTCCTGAAGCCTAATTTTTAAATCACCTTCTACCATTCTATAGACAAATTCCCCAAAAATGGGCAAGGCCATTATGGTGGCCCATAATGTAAAACGGTCCAAGGTTAAAATATTAAAGGCGGTTTTGCCAAGTAGTTTTAGCGGAATGGGAGTTGTGCCTCCTGTCCCTAAAAGGGTGAGCAAGGAAATGGAAAGTCCGAAAAACAAATAGCGTTTGCTATAATACCGGTAAAAGATATACGGTAAAAGGAACAATAGAATCCCCCATGGTATCATAAAAAAAACCAATCCTGAAGAGGTGATTTCCAAAAAATTATCCCGGGAGCCATGGGGAATTGGTACTTGTGTGATTGGGTTCTTTTTGGAATTGATCCAATAGGGCAGAATACAAACAATTATTAACACCAAAGAAGAAAAACCAAATCCAACAATACGCCAAAAGAGCTTTTTAAAGGTTTTAAAAAACACCTTAAAAGTGATAGCTTTCATGATATGCACTTCGTCCTTTGCCACATCCATGATCACCATACCTATGAGAGGAAACACAAAAAACACCATGCCAAAGATGGGTGTAACATGATGGGAGGTGACCGTTACCGCTATTAATGAAAGACTTGTTGCTAAATATTTTAAATTCCCTGTTTTTATCCAGGAATAAATCTCGGGCAACGCATGTAATAAAACCGATAGGCCAATAATACTGGGTAATTGCCCAAATATATGCAAGGTTTCCACAAAGGTGGAAGAAAAAACGGCCAAAAGGGCTGTGTAACCAGCTACCTTCCTATTTCCTGTAATCAAAAGCCCAAAGCGATAGGCCCCAGTAATAAAAAGCACTATCCCCAACAAGGCTACTGTAAACATTCCAAATTTGAGTCCGCCTATATATGACAATAAGGCTATGGATTGGTGGACCAAGGGCGGATAGGCCTGAACGGTAAACCCTGTATACCAGCGATAATCCCAAGGTTCAAACCAACTATTGGCATAATGGTCCGCGAAAAACAAATGGATCAACGCATCATAGGTAGATTCCAATGTAAAAAAGATACTAGAACCGTGAAATGCGATACCAATGAACAAGGCGACAATTAGTAATATGTTGGTTCTATTCATTTGATTAAATCGTACTGAATTTATAACAGTATAAAGGTATATATATTGTGATATTCCCTGATTATCAGCCATCGTACGAGAGAAACCATTCAACTACACAAAAGCGCCATTGACCTTTTCTGCCCTAAAATGGACGTGAGTTGTCCTTAGATTTGTTTCAGAAATCATTCAAACCAAATGATTCTATTCAACCAAAAAATAAAAACTTAATACTTAACCTATGAAAATTTTAGCCATTGATGATCAACAATTGATCTTAATATCAGTAGAAAAAAGACTTACCGAAGAAGGATTCCAAGTAAAAACCGCTTCCAGTGGACAGCTTGGAATGGACCAATATGATACGTACCAACCAGATTTGGTGATTGTGGATATCAATATGCCAGATATGTCAGGACTAGAAGTTGTAAAGCATATCCGTATCCACAGAAAATCTAAAACTCCCATTTTGGTCATGTCCGGTAATACCAATGAAAATATTATTGGGGACGGATTTGAATTGGGTATAGATGATTATATGAAAAAACCGGTAAGTCTGGACGAAGTAGTGGCTAGGGTAACCCGAATTTTAGGACCTACAGCAAAACCTGAGGTTGTCAAAAAAGGGAACAATACCCAAATGTTGCAAAAGTATTGCGTAGGAGTGGTCATCCCTTGCTACAATGAGGAAGATCGGTTATCCAGTACCGAATTTCAGGATTTTGCCCATAAAAATCTTGGATACCATCTATGCTTTGTAAATGATGGCAGTACAGATGGTACGTTGGAAGTGCTGGAACAATTGCGTAAAGGCAATGAGGATACCATAAGTATTTACAACTGTGAAAAAAATGGCGGTAAAGCAGAGGCGGTCCGACAGGGTGTTTTGCACTTATCACAAGATTCCCAGTTTGACTATATTGGTTATTTAGATGCAGATCTTTCAACAGATTTCAGGGATTTTGATGAATTGGTACAGACTATTGAAAATTCTGAATTTAAAATTGTAAGTGGTTCACGCATCAGTAGAATGGGAGCCGATATTACCAAGGAATCTGCCCGTAAGATCATCAGCATGACCATTAACCTAATTATTCAAAAGATCTTGGGAATGCCTTTTAAAGATACCCAATGTGGTGCCAAAATCATGGATAGGGAGATAGTATCAAATATGTTCAACAAGAAATTTATTACCCGTTGGTTGTTTGATGTGGAGGTCTTTATGCGCATGAGAAAGTTCTATGGTAAAGAAAACGTACAACAATTGATCTGCGAACAACCATTAAAACGATGGATACACGCCGATGGTTCCAAACTTTCCATGAAGGATTCCGTAAAGATTGTAGGACAGTTGGCCCAAATAGCCATGCATTACAACTAATTGAAAATTAAAACGGAATTAGAACAACTAAAGAGTGATGCAATTCATCACTCTTTTGCTTTTAAGAAAATATGGACATAGCGCTTTTTAATAATATCAAACAATTTGCAAAAGTGTAGTCACTGCAATACCTGATCAGCCGAACAGAACAGATTTCTCTAAAACATTGATTTTGAGCAAGATATTCACAAAATTTCTAAAGGCATTCTATTTTGAAAATAATTTAGGCTCCAACCATAAGTATCCCATGCCTACAACAAAAATCAAAAAGAACCAGAACCGATTTATAGGTTGTAAGAATTTGACTTTCTTTTGATTTTCCATCGAGCCAGAGAAATGTCTTTGGTTTTCTTTTCTAGTATTGAATGCATTTAAAGATTTCCAATTCAGTGTATCCATAACATAATAGTCATACGTGGACAAAGAATCATTATTTACATGCAATTGGCTCCAGCCAATTTTAGTTGGATAAGTAGTAGCATACCATTTACTTTCTATATGCACATCCCGCTGAATTGGGATTTCAATTTCTTCCGAATTCAGGATAACCGGATTGATAATGGACGTCCGAATTGTAGGATGAAAAGGCTGATCTTGATACGCAAATCCCGAATTATTTATCCATTCTGTTTGTAGATATTTCCGTTTTGCTAAAGCGCTTATGATCTCAGACCAAAATTGCTCATATGCTTCTTTATGACCCTCAAGAAGTAATTGATATGTATTTTGAATTAATGTAGTGCCTACTCGACCACTTTCCATACGACGGTATGCGGTTATTGTGTTATTATTAAAATGATGTATTTTCTCTAAACCATACCCCATTTTAAATTCATACGGATACTTGTCCAATTCTTTGTTTGGTAAAAATTCTAATCCGGATTTGTCTCTTTGTGAGGGTAAAAACGAAAAACTAGTTCTTTCAGGAGCTAACGTAAAAAGAATGGCATCTGGTTGAATAAATAATCCGAGTCCACTATTTCTTATACTCCTATGGATGGTAGAAAGATTTTTTCTGGATAGGCCTACGTAAGATTCGGAATCGATAAACAGTAAATCATACTTATCTAATTGATCATCACTAAAGCTAAAAAAAGGCTTCTTTTCAGTATTGAAATATTCAAATTTATACTTATTCGTAGTAATTTGACTTCTAACAGTTACTTCATGCCCTATTTCAGCTAAATAATTTTTAAGGTATTTCGTCTCAAATATGGGGAATTTGTTCAAAATCAAAATGTTCAATGAGCTGCGATCCTCAATATTTAAAGGCAATGGCTCACTGGAAATTATAGTTCCAAGTGAATCTTTTTCTACCAAAGTATACTTGAATTTCCCAACTACCTTAGGAGTCATAGTTAGCATAAAATTTTCTTCAACCAATCCACTTAATACAATAGAATCAATACCTGCGCCTCTTGGATTTGAAAGCACCAAACGATTCCCTTTTTTCCCATTGGAATAACTCCCTTTTACGGCCAGTTCATCACCAACAATAACATCACTATTATAATTCAACTTTGTTATGCCTAAAGGTTTATACCCTTCAACAATCTGGGCAGGAACTTTATCCAATTGCCAAAAATCAAAAGGTTGTAATCCTTCTCCCAAAATATAAAAGGCGCCTACTGAATCTATAGATTTACCGAGAGGTTCATTAATATTGTAGGGAATTGTTTTTATGCTTTTATGGATTTTTTTGAGGCTATCCACCTGATTTTGTTCATATCCCCTGGTCAATATCATTCCTAAATTGGAACTTGAATTACTCTTAACAATAGGTCTTAAGGCCATAAGTATTACCGATCCTACCACCAATAATCCAAAAAGGGCATTCACATAAAAACGTAATTTGAGAACCGGTGACCATTCTTTCCAAATAAATAACACCCATAACAGAAAGCCGCCTAGAACAAAGGGCCAGAAGTAATCTTGATTCAAAAAATTGATGTGTTCATTCATCTAGTTCTAATTCTTTGAGAAGCAATCTATTAATTTCACTTTGGGTTGCTTTTAGGCTTTTTGGCTCTGGTTTTAACTTAGGAACAGCGGCCAATAACCCTCTTTGTACTTCTTTTAACTGTAAACTGGATGTTTCAGATTGTTCTGATATCCATTTCAATTGCTGCAGCGTATTCAGATGTTTTCCTGGTTCTTGGATGGCTAATGAAGCTAGTTCATTACCTGCTTTTACAAACAATTCCTTGTCTTCCAACGTAAGAATAGCACCACTTGCAATTAACCGCTCAATTCTTTCTATGGATTTTTTAATATAAGGAAACTCTTCAGCGTGCTCAAAACCCTGTGCTTTACTGTAGTTATTAACCTGGTCGATAGCACCCGATAATCGTTTGTCTTCTTTTATTGGGGGAGGGTCAAAGCCAATGCGATGAACATAAATTCGTGCACTATTTTTTATCTCTTGGATAAGTTTCAATGCCCTATATTGAAATGGCAACGATTTTTCAGGCGTGTACAGTCGAAGAAAGAGCTCCGCATCCCACATTTCGGCCATGGCCTGACGCAGCATACTTTTTAAAGATGCTGTAAATAAGGTCGATTCCTCCGGATCATCATGATTATGAAGATAACTCTCTAAAGGGTCTGTTGATTCTTTATCGCCTTCTTCAGAATGATCATGATCTACCAGATTATGCTCATTATCACCATCGTGGTCATGGGTATAGTCTTGCATTAAATTGGATTCTGAATCTGTGTCCACTTCTCTAACTTCTTCTGTTGTTGGACCAATTGCAACATCCTCATCGCCCATAAACTCTCCATATTTTAATCTCAGGGCTTTTTGATCAAAACCGAGCTCGTTACTCGTGAAATTAAATTTTTCTGTAGTAATCTTATTTTGATCTGCAATTAGTTTTTCTGTATCTATAATAAGCTGTCGCTGGCTTCTAAAATAATCAGGCATCAAATCAGCTCCCATAGTTCCAACCACTGCAAATTGGTTTGTCAAGGTATCCTTTATGACCGCAAAGAATGTTTCACTCCTACTGATATTGGTTTTTGGCCTTTTGGTGTCACTAGCAACAATATAGAAGTATAACTCATCACCTGGCTCCATTCTCATCTGGTCCAGATCTATTTTTTTTGATAGTACCTGTTTTCTACTGCCCGATGTTATTTTATCGTCAAAGGTTAATCGCTCTTCCCTAAATTTTACTGATTCTCCTTCCCCTTTGGTTACTGTGGCAATAATATAACTATCGTCAACCCCATAATCATCTGTGAGTTCTGCCTTAAAATTGAGTACTTTACTTTGTGAAAAATCAAAAGAGGTAAACTGTTTCAATCCCTGAATTTCAATTAAAGGGCTTGCATCCTTTAAAACCTCCATAGCATATAAATCAGATATATAGGTTGCATCATCGGTAGCTTTAAATTTAAAATTATAAAAGCCAGGTTCAGTAAGAAACGTTTGATTTGAATACCCCTTTTCTAGCTTCAACATGGGGTATTCATTCTCAGAAATCTCCATATAGGCCCTTTGTATCACGGTATCAAATTGAATTTCCCAAACAAGTTTTGATCCCTCTAAGGCCTTGATATTCATATTAGAAGTAACCGTTTTGGCAAGATTGGTATAAGATGGGTGAATGATGGTCAGTTTTTGAGCCGTTATAGTTGGTTGCGTTAGATTGGTACCTGCACTGTCCAAAGGTTGGAACTTGACAAGCTCTTGGGTTTCATTGTTTATCGATGCGGTACCAAAGTAATCCATTATAGAAAACTGATACGATATAAGGGATAGGAAACCAAAGAACAACAAGGTAACCACACCCTTCCTTATATCCACGGCTGGTTTAATTGTATGTATGTTCTCTTTTAAGATGTCACTTATTTTATACCGTTGAAGGATTGCCATATTTGATAGTCCATCCTTGGGCAATAATAATAAACCTGTACTGTATTCAACCCCTACAAATTTTTGATCTATATAACTACTTACCTTTTCCAGCGTCAAGCGCCAAGGTTTTCTAATAAGAACAAGGACAGCCGTAACTCCAAGAAAAACAAACAACCCAAGCATGCCGTTTGATTTTAAACTATAAATCAACACTGCAGGGCCCAATGCAATTAAAAAAATTGATAATAGTTCCATCAATTGCCATCGGGTTCTAAAACGCTTCACTATATGTTTTCCCGAATCGATCATTGTTTTCTATATTTAGCAAGGATTCGTTCAACCACCATGCACATGCCTAGCAATAGCCATATCCAAATAGTGATATCATATTTTTTAGAATATTTTTTATCCTTCTTTGCATTGAAAGATAAGGTCTGTAGCTCTTTGGTATCCACTGTTCTCAGATCATAGTCGCTTGCTTTTTCAGCTACATCTTTGTCTAAAGAAAGTAGCTCCAATAATTTTTCGGGTAGATAATCAGTGATGATATTCTCGCTGTTGAGAGGTGCTGTTAAAAAGAATGTATTCTTTGCATCGCCTTGTACAACCAATCTGGTTGCCAAAGTATCTGGTCGGTATAGTAACGTATTTATAGCATGGTCTTTAAACTTTTCCTTACTGAACCAAACCAAAGTGGCATAGGCCTCCAAATCCAAAGTATCCATTTCTTTGACACTGTTAATTTCGATAGGACTATTCAGAAATTTGCCAACGGCCCTGTAGGCCGACTTTATATATTTTAATTCTGTAGTAAGGCTGTCATCGGCAACAATTAATACTTTCAATGGATTATCAACTTTTAATGGAATCCAATCCCCATTAACTTGAATACTATCCCTGGAATCGTTGACAATAATTTCTTTATTACGTTTAGAAATTCTAGACGTATTGTACGTCAATCTTTTCCTATCACTAACAATGGAACGTAATTCAACACTATCCCTATCCATTGTAGCTTCAACCAGTGCTGTTGTATCTTCTCCAGTGTCCATCACTATCCAATTGATATGCTGATGGATCTTTGGTCTCATTCCGTGTAGTCCAGAAATAAGACCTCTTGTAAATACAACAACACTATCTGTTGCTAAATTTT
The DNA here is from genome assembly GCF_001430825.1 of Sediminicola sp. YIK13. Classification (GTDB taxonomy): domain Bacteria; phylum Bacteroidota; class Bacteroidia; order Flavobacteriales; family Flavobacteriaceae; genus Sediminicola. The sequence continues at coordinate 1,443,943 of NZ_CP010535.1, forward strand.
CCATTTCTTGAGCCATTTGCCAATACTCTGGAACACGCGTCTTTGCAGTTTGTAAATTATAATCCTCCACCATGGGGAAACCTTTTGCCAAAACACGCTGGGCGTTTAAAGGAATACTATCCAGTAGCGCCTCAATACTTCTTAAATGTAATAATTCAGGTTCTATGATAAAGGTAATTGGTTCTTTGTCTTCTTCATTTTTAAGAATCGGCTCTGCAAGAATAAAAACCAATAATGTAATCATCGTAATTCTAAGCAAAAGCAACCACCACTCATTTGGTCTGATGCTGCTTGTACGTTTAGGTTCCGAGTCTTTTAGCATTTTAATGCTTCCCACTTTAATGGTCAGTACCTTTTTTCTATTCCATAAATGAATCACTATGGGAATAAGAATCCCCAGTAAAGCCCATAAATATGTAGGATTAAGAAAAGTCATTTTACATTAAAAAACTTCGTTGTTTTAAAAATAGTTGTAAAGCTTCTCCCATAGGCTCATCCATCCTAAACAGCTGATATCCAATATTATTGGACAACAACATATCTTTAGTGTTGGTCATCAATGTTTGAAGTTCACTTAGATAAAGGCTTTTTGCCTGTTTGGCATCTACTTTAACTTTTGTTCCTGATTCCAAATCCTCAAAAACTACAAAGCCATTATAGTTGAATTGGAGTTCTTTTTTTCCCATAATTTGCAAAACAACAACTTCATTTCTCTTGGTCTTTAAGCTTTTGATCATCGCCGTCAATTCCGTATCATTTTCATACATATCGGTTATGAAAAACACCAATTCTTTTCGACTCCTATCATGAAATTGATCAAAATTTACTGTATTTGAAGGCCATATCCCATCAGCTCTCAAATTGATAAGCTCATGTAAAAACCGCTTATACTGCTGTTTATGAACTTTTGGCTGTAGACTTATTAGGTGGTTGGTATTTAGCGCAAAAAGGCCAATGGCATCCCCTTGATCGTAAGCGAGATGGGCCAATGATCCTACCATAACTTTTACATAGTCCAATTTTGACACACCATCCTCGGCATATTCCATTGATTTACTGGCATCGATAACAAACTTTACAGAAATATGGGTGTCTAGTTCAGATTGCTTGATGTAATATCTCCCGGAACGCGCAAACATCTTCCAATCCAATAATCGTAAATCATCACCAGGTTCGTACCCTCTATATTGACTAAATTCATGCCCCACTCCTACCCTTCTACTTTTGTTGAGACCAGAGAGATATCCATCAACAATCACCCTAGCTATCAAAGAAAGGCCAGAAATACTATTGATAATACTGGGTTTGAATAATTGTCTGTAATCTTTGTCCACTTATCACTTTACTTTAGATGGGAAATCTGTATTCGACAGTAAATGATGTGTTACCATATCTGAGGATATTCCCTTAGCTTCTGCTCTGAAATTGATAATTATTCTATGTCTTAAAACTGGAAGCGCAACATGCTTTAGATCATCTAAGGTTACAGACATTCGTCCATATTGTAAAGCACGGGCCTTTGCTGTAAGAATCATAGCCTGCCCGGCACGTGGCCCAGCCCCCCAACTTACCCATTCCTTCACATATGCATTCAAAGTGGTTTCTGGTCTTGTAGATCGCACCACAGTACTCACAAAATCTATGAGGTCATCACTTATATATACTTCACGTACCAACTCTTGCAATCGCAAAATTTCGGCTCCGGTAATTACCTTTTTAACATTCTCCTTTTTTACTCCTGTGGTGTTTTTTAGAATGCCATTTTCTTCTGCCGCAGTGGGATAGCCTATTTTAATGTAAAACAGAAAACGATCTTGCTGAGCTTCAGGCAAAGGAAAAGTTCCGGACTGTTCAATAGGATTTTGGGTAGCCAACATAAAAAATGGTCTGTCTAAATCATACGTCTTTCCTGAATAGGTGACTTCAAACTCTTGCATTGCTTCTAATAAAGCTGCTTGTGTCTTGGGTGGTGTTCTGTTGATTTCATCCGCTAGAATGATATTGGCAAAAATTGGCCCTTTATTAAACTGAAAGAATTTTTTTCCTGTGGTATGGTCTTCCTCCAAAATTTCGGTACCTACAATATCAGAAGGCATTAGATCCGGTGTGAACTGAATGCGTTTAAATTTTAAATCAACAGCCTGTGACAAGGTTTTAATCATCAATGTTTTTGCCAGACCTGGTACCCCTTCCAACAAAGCATGGCCTCCCGCTAGAAAAGCAATAAGTAACTGCTCAATTGTTTCTTCCTGTCCTATGATAATTTTGCCAATCTCCTTTTTTACATCTGTAAGTTTGGCAGTCAATACTTCCAGCTCATTTTTTATTTCAATCAAATGTTTCTCCATCAATTATATCTTTTAGGATGTAAGTGCATACATCACTATATTGACCCCAAAACGGGTATTATCTATTTTGTACCAACGTTTGTTTCTAAAATCGTAATCCCACTCGCAACCATAGTCTTTATTACTGTAAAGCACCCCAATTCTACCATTTATTTCAATGGCCTTTAAATATTCGTGAACCAGATCATCTCCCCATCCATTTAATTCCTGTGAAGTGGTTGGAGGTCCGTCTTCAAACTCAAAAAAAATAGTATAGATTTCGTGGTTGTTGGGGATTTTTTTTAAGGCGACATCCCCAAAAATATCATCCATTTGGCGTTCAAACGATTTTGCAAAAAGTCCATCAATGTCATGGTTACAATCATCAACAAAAACAAACCCGCCATTAGTGACGTACTTTTTAAAATTTTCTTTTTCCTTCTTGGTGAACTGTACTAATTTATGACCAGAGAGGTAACAAAAGGGACAGTTGAAAATATCATCACTTGAAAGCGCAATTATATTTTCTTTGGTATCAACTGCAAGCGTAGTATACTCTACAAGTGAATTGAGCAGATTGGATGGCATCCGTTGATCCACATCCCAATCCCCCGATTCATACTGTAACCTTGTAAAAAAAAAAGCATTCCCCACTAATCAATCCAATTTTAATTCCTCTTTATATAATCACATTGTGACAAGAATTGAAAGCACAACAACATAGTATATTTATTAAGCATCCGGTATCATCGCTATGACCGAACAAAGGTCTGTTGACCTACAATAACTTGCAGTGATTTCAAATCGCAATACTGTTACGAATGACCTTATCATGTAGATTAATATAAAAATTGGTTGTTCTGATTTCCTCAAAACAACCAATTATATTACTATTCTATTTGCTATACAGCATCGGACAAGCTGGTAAACGTAAAATCTCTAATTTTCATATAGGGAATTAAATTGCCCTCAACTCGAACTTGCTTGCCCAACGTTTCCAAATTATTAAGCATGATGATTGGGCTTTCATTAAATCTAAAGTTCTTAACCGGATATTTAATGGCCCCATTCTCAATGTAAAAAGTACCGTCACGGGTTAATCCGGTGTAGAGCAGTGTTTGTGGATCAACCGATCTAATGTACCACAAACGGGTAACCAAAATTCCCTTTTTAGTGCTTTTTATTAGATCTTCCAATGATGCATCACCTCCGCCAAGAATTAAATTACTGGGATATGGAACTGGCTCAACTCCCTTTTTTTCTGCCCAAAAACGACTATATGCAAGATTTTGTACAACCCCGTTTTTTATCCATTCCGTTTTCTTTAAAGGTTGTCCTTCTCCATTCCATGTTGCTACGGGAACTTCTTTATTTAATGGATCTGACCAGAGATTTACCCGTTCGTCAACAATTTTATCCCCCATTTTTGTGCCTCCTTCTTTGGACATAAAACTACGTCCTTCATCGGCTTGCCTGGCATCAATTGCTCTTCCTAAGCCACTTAACAACCCTAGGCCGGCAGAAGGTTCCAATATCACGGTATATTTCCCAGGCTCTATTGCTTTGGCTTCGCGTGACATAACCGATTTTGAGATGGCTACCTTTGAAGCCTCAGCAGCATCAAATTTAGTAACATCATTAAAATCCCTTGTCACCCAACCAGATCCTGTACCATCATTGGTTCTCATGGTCACGGTAAACTCTAAGTTGGTTGACTTGTTGTATGCAAAAAGACCCTTGGAATTTAGCATAGCCTGAAAGCCAGCAGAATCATCCAAAAAACCCGCAGCGGTAACATCACTTGCTACTGCAGGTTCTATACTGCTATTAGCTACATTTGCCCTATACTCAGGTGTTATATTTGCAGTAGCCTCTACATAATTAATTGCCTCATCATAAACTTGAGGGCCTAATGGTTCCATAAACTCAGAATTATCTGGAGAAAGCTTTGCCAACTCCTCTGCTCTTGCCACTACTCTTTGTAATGAAGCGTCATCAAATTCATCTATTGTTGCGGTTCCTGATTTTTTTCCAAAATTGGACTGAACTACCAAGGTCTGGTTGGAGCGATGTCCCGAAGTGGAAACGGAATTTCTTGCATACCGAATATTTCCACTTTCACTGCCTTGTAAGTTTATTTCGCAAGCATCTGCCGTGGAAAAGCTCAATGCTTTTTCCATGATTTTTCTTGCTTCTTCTTCTGTATATATTGCCATTGTAATGAATATTAAAGTGAGACTAAAATTAAACGGTTCTACCTGTATTGATTACATTGATATTGTTGAACCTTGTGGTTGAACTACCATGGGAAACAGCACTAACTTGTGAAGGCTGGCCTTTGCCATCAAAAAACGAACCGAACATACGGTAATCATTCTGATCACAGATTTTAGCACAAGAATTCCAAAATTCCTGTGTATTGGATTGATAAGCCACGTCATTCAACATTCCTACAATTTTTCCTTCTTTTATCTCATAAAACACCGTGCCTCCAAATTGAAAATTGTATCGTTGTTGATCAATGGAATATGAACCTCTACCGGCTATATAAATTCCTTTTTCAACATCCTTGATCATCTCACTAACCGAGTAAGGGTCTTTTCCGGCTTCCAAGGAAATATTTGGCATTCTTTGAAATTGTACATCATTCCAACTTTGCGCATAACAACACCCATGGGATTCATTTTGATCTATCATTTTCACCTGATCACGAATAGCCTGATAATTCACCAAAACGCCATTTCTAATAATATCCCATTGTTTGCACTTAACCCCTTCATCATCATATCCCACAGCACCTAAGGATCCTACCTGGGTCTTATCTGCAACTATATTGACAATATCGCTACCATATTTAAAATTGCCAGATTTCCATTTATCAATAGTTGCGAAACTCGTGCCTGCATAGTTGGCCTCATAGCCCAAGACGCGATCAAGTTCTGTTGGGTGTCCAACAGATTCATGGATTGTTAGACCTAAATGGTTTGGTTCCAAGACTAGATCATATTTACCAGGATCAACAGATTTTGCTGAAAGCATTTCTCTTGCTTGTTTGGCTGCAATGGTTGCGTCTTCTACCATATCATAACTATTACGGTAGAGGGTTAAACCGGCTGCACCAACTAATTTTTCTGATGCCAGACCATCCATATATTCATAACCCAGACCCATAGGACTGCTCATAGCATCTCTTGTCTTGAATTTCCCAGCAGCTTGGTCTACTGCGGTAACCCCAAAAGTTGGCCAAATACGATGTACATCTTGATCGATATATGAGCCCTCTGTGGATGCAAAATATTTTTGTTCATTGACCATAAATAATCCTGAATTCACAAAATTTGCCCCATTATTTAGGGCAGCAGCATTTGCAGTAAGCAAAAGATCTACTTTTTCCGAAATAGGCACAGATTTAAAGTCCTTTTTAATCGGTGTTTTCCATGAAACCTCACCATAAGAAGCCTCAGGTGCAAGAATTACAGGTTCCTTTTGAAATTTTGAATTAGCCTTAGCTATTGCAACAGCCTGTTGTGTGGCTTTTTTAATGCCGTCCTCGGTAACATCATTGGTGGATGCAAAACCCCATGTCCCATTGGCAATCACTCTAATACCAATTCCAAATGACTCAGTATTTACTACATTCTGGACCTTGTCCTCACGTGTAAAAACGTATTGATTAAGGTACCTTCCAATTCTAGCATCGGCATACGTGGCTCCTAGAGACTTTGCCGTATTTAAGGCTACATCAGCCATTCTCTTTTTTAAAATAGTATCCATACCTGGCTCTAATAGCGCCTCAGCGTGAATATTATTCCCCATCATTAAGTTAGGTATTAAAAGTGCTCCTGCCCCCAAACTGGACAATTGCACAAAATTTCTTCTTTTCATGTTCTGTTGTTTTTGGTTATTTCAGGTCATGCCTGTAACATGTATAAACAGGTTTTATGAATCATTAAATAATGTGTTTATACACAGACCCCCAGGGTACAAGATAAGTAAAAGGATTAATTTTTTAGAAGTGTGATTTGCTTCAGCCAAAATATTATATAAATTTTAACAGTCTACATTTTGCTTTTGTAGGTATTCAATGAATCCATTAAAGTAATACAAATAAGTGAAAAAGCTTATCGGCAAAATTTAAGTAATCCAAGAAATATCATAATTATCCCTTGTCCGTAAAATTTTTAAATCTCCCTTAGGGTTCTTAATAAAATGCAGATGAGAAAGGAGGTTCCAAACTTCTATAAAGGTTTCCGTGAAGATGGTAAGGCAATTGGCTCAAAGCGCCATACATTACGACCAATTGAAAACCGAAAAAGGGTCTAGAAAAGCTAAACATTTAACCTTTTAAACAAATAACAGGATCAGGGTCACCACAATACCCGCTAACGAAAAAAGTACGCCCTTTTTAAAAACCGTTGTTTTCGGCATAAACATCCAAAATGCAGAAATCACAAAGAACAATAAAGAAACTCCAAAAAAGATATTCAACCAATACACTGGGCTATTGGTGGTTGCTTTGTGCAAGTGTTCCATTTTATCAAGGATCAAGGGAAGTTCTTTTTTGGTATAGGTGGCCACCCCGGTTTGCATATTATAGTTTCCTTTTTCAAAATAAAGGATGTGCCCCTCTGCTTTTAGGGGCTCAAAACCTTTAATTTTTAGTTCAGAACCTACCTCCTTTTCAGATAAATTTGGTTTTAGCTCTTTCTCTACCACTACATCGTGCTTTAGAAAATCTGTATTGCGATAAATCATGATAATTCCACTAATGGCATACATGGCCATGATACCTGCTAGAAAAAATCCTAAATAACGATGGATGATACGCATCCTTAACCCTGTTGTCATTTTCATTTTTAAACGTATTAAATGTAACCCTCCCTATGGAAAGATATTTTTATCAAAGACGCCATATACCCATGAAAGGTTACTGGAGTCTTTATTGCTTTTTTTTGCAAATATAAGAGTAAAGACTGATGCCCTAGCAGTTTTTTGTTTTCGATTGACACTTCAGAGTTGTCAAAATCCCAATGAACCCTCACTGGAAAAGTGAAGGCTGGCCCTTATCCTTTATTTTGTTGGGATATTCATCCAAATAAAACCCAATACTCTTAGTTTATTACAAGGTGTATAATTAATTTTCAACGTTAGGTAGTGGTGAATTCATCCAATATTCATTTAAACTGTCATCTTTTTTAATCGGCTGAAATTCGTTGAAAATTGGCTTTCCTTTATCCATGAATAGGTTATCATTGGGTAAACTAAGTTTTTCTAATTTCAATTTTTGCACAAAAAATTCTCTGAATTGTTTTCTGTTTTCATACCAATTCTCATTAATTAAATTTCCATCAATATCTTTTAAGTTTCTCAAATTGAAATTTAAAGTTTTGTTATTGATCTTAATTCCTTCCCCCGTAAGTTTTATCTTTTGTAACATGGCCAATGTATTTTTATTATTCAAATCTGGAAATAACTCTACCACATCCTCAATTAGAACCAAACCTTTTAATCTGAGCTTCTTTCCATTAAAGGTCACGTTGTAATTGGATTTTCTAAGTGCTGATTTATCTTCTAAAGCATTATTGAATTTAAGCACAAAACTATTCCTATTAAGTTTCAAGGTAACCTGCTCTAGCTGTAGTTTTGGCTGATGAGCCACAGTAAAGATATTCTCCATAGAGTGATAACTCAGATACATTTTTCCGCTTTCCTCTACATATTCAACTTTTGTTTTGAATAGTAGCCTATCCTTGTTTGTACTTCTTTCATTCATAACTTTATCATAAACAGCATATTCTAAGCCCTGAATGGCAAAATTATCCTTGGTGACATATATGTGCCCTTTTACATCTAATGCATAAGAATCTACAGCTTTAAATGAAATATGATGCAAAAAATTCCCATCAACAATAACATCATCCTCTTTGTTAAAAATATGGTTCCTAGTAAAATCAATTTCAAACCTATTTATAAAACTAAAAGAATTGATTTTATAATTCCTTATAGGATTGTGTATTCTTAGAATGGTATATTCATTACCACCATAACTGTCCAAAAAAGCATTGGGTATGGTTTTAGTCCTGCCTTTATAATCGTAAGGTCTTCGTCCAATAGTGTCAATTGGAAAATCAGTATTGTTAATAGATTCTAAAATTATAAACTTTGAAGCTTTATAATCCGAACTACGAAAACCTTGGTCATATACCTCGAATAAGGATTCGTTAAGATTGGTATAAATGGTATTGTTAAATTGATAATCTCTGTAATAACCTATATAAGAATAGGGGTTTTCAGGTAGGTTTTCCGAAAGCTTTTCAATGGACCTTTCGATAATTTGACTTGCTGTAAGCTCTTGTTTCCTAGCTCTTTTTTCTCGAACAACAACCTCATCCAATTCAAATAAAGAAGATTTCATTTTAATCAATTCTATTGAATCATACTTAAAATTTGATAACGAAACAGTCTTCGTGTCATAGCCCATAGAGGATATTTCCAGTAGCTCACCACTAATTTTAAATCTCTTTGGAATTTTAAAACTACCGTCGGCATTAGAAATTACACCCAATGCTTTATCCTTAATCCTCACAGTTGCAAATACCACAGGTTCTCTAGTTATAGAATCAATTAATTTACCCAAAATAAATTCTGAATCTTGTGCATACCCAATGAACCCCAAAAAGCTAAAAACAATAAAAAAAACTATAGAACGTAAGGTATACATACTTCTTAGCAATTATTAACCGATTATAATACAATTAAATTATTAGAAAATTATCTCAAAAACTATACCATCCATTCGTCCCAATCGTAAAGCTTTTGAAATAAAGTACAAGGTAAGAATATGATAAGAAGTCCTCTGTATTAGAAAATTGATTTGGGTAACGATATTTGATTCTATAGCACAAAAGAGAGATATTAGGACTAATAACTTAAACGGTTTGAAATTTGAGGAACGTAAATTTCTCGAAAAGAATAGTTTTTTCAAATGAACCCTACCGGTCAATTAAAAATTATAGACTGGCTCCTTATTCTTTTTTTTAGTTCCCCCTCGTTTACAAAAACTACGTTTTCAAACTCTTTTTACAAAACAGGATTTGGAGAATCCCAATGAACCCTCCCTGTAAATAGAAAAGTGAAGGCTGGCGCCCTACCCTTTTTTTATTTCCCCTCGTTAACAAAACTACGTTGTCAAACTCGTTTGCAAAAACAGGATTTGGAGAATCCCAATAAACTCTCCCTGTAAATAGAAAAGTGAAGGCTGGCGCCCTACCCTTTTTTTATTTCCACTCGTTAACAAAACTACGTTTTGAAACTCGTTTGCAAGAACAGGATTTGGAGAATCCCAATGAACCCTAGGTGCAAATAGAAAAGTGAAGGCTGGCGCCTTGCTACTTTTTTGTTTCCACTCCATGCTAAAACTACGTTGTCAAACTCGTTTGCAAAAACAGGATTTGGAGAATCCCAATGAACCCTCCCTGTAAATAGAAAAGTGAAGGCTGGCGCCCTACCCTTTTTTTATTTCCACTCCATGCTAAAACTGAGTTTTGCATTTCGTGGAAATAAAAAAAGTGATTTGCAAATGCAAATCACTTCTCTGCTTGGTCGGGATGACAGGATTTGAACCTGCGACCCCACGCCCCCCAGGCGTGTACGCTACCGGGCTGCGCTACATCCCGAAATAATCCAAGTAAATCATAGAGCCAAATGTTTTAAGATTTACCTCTCTATTGGGGTGCAAATATAGGATTAAATAATATAAAATAAAATGCTAAAAAACATCATTATCAAAACTGTTAATTTTATGGTTGATCTTCTATTTTAATAAATTACTGGGTAGGTTAAATGATAGCGGTACTAATACCGAAAGTCAAGACTTTGTACTATTCATAATCGCCTGATGACCAATAGTTTTTTTATAGAATATCATATAATTTGCTTAAATTTAAGTGGCTGACTGGTTAAGATACCTCAAATCAATAAATAAAATTATGAGATATTCTATCTATTATAAGATTTTGGTGTTTTTTATTATTTTATGGATTTCTCCAGTCAATGCGCAATTTTTCCAAACATCTTCTGCCCAAATTTCCTTTTTTTCCAAAACCCCTTTAGAAGATATTAAAGCCAAATCCCACGAAGGCATATCTGTGTTAAATAGTAGTACTGGAGAAATTTTATTTAAAATTAATATAAGATCATTTCAATTTAAAAAGTCTTTAATGCAAGAACATTTCAACGAAAATTATATGGAAAGTGAAAAATACCCAAATGCTGAATTTAAAGGCATAAGTATAGTTCCCATAGATATAACTTCAACTAAAAATCAAGAGGTAATTTTCAAGGGCGACTTTACCGTTCACGGAGTAACAAAAGAACGAGAGTTAAAGACAACTATTAAATTGATTGATGGTGACACTTTGTTCTTAGAATCAGATTTTCAAGTCAAATGTGAGGATCACAATATAAAAATACCCAGAATACTATGGCAAAATATTGCTGAAAGTATTGATGTCCATGTATATGCAACTTATCAAATCGTTTCAAAATGAAAAATTTATATTTATTCATATTTCTCATTGCTTTCAATTGCTCCAGTGCTCAGGATATAGATAGTGTAATGGACCAAATCACAACTGAAAAGGACTATAAAATTCAGGCTACATTTAAAAGTCCCAAATTAGTCCTACTTGAAACAAATGAAACCCAGAAAGCAAAAAATCTCTCCTTTTGGGTCGGACATAGATTTGGTGATATCGGTGGAGATTTTGGTGGTTCACGTACATTATTTGGCCTTGACGTGGCTACCGATCTTTATTTGGGTTTCGATTATGGCATAACTGATGACCTCACAATTGGCATTGGTAGAAGTAAGTTTAATGAAACTTATAACACCTTAGTCAAATATCGCTTGGTATCGCAGAAAGAAAAGACTTCCCCCCTATCGATTACATTATTTGAACAGAGTAGTTTTATTACTAGAGAACCATTTTTTAACAACGAATTTACCAGTGGAACTGACCGAATTTCTCATTTTTTTCAGGCTATTTTTGCTAGGAAATTTAGTCCTTCTGTTTCATTTTTGGTAAGTCCAGGCTACTTAATTAGAACTGATGATCAGATAGATGATGTAGGAGACACTAAGAATCTATTTTCTATTGGGATTGGAGGAAGGGTAAAAGTATTTAAGCGAATTTCCCTAATAGCCGATTACACAATTGTAAATGGATTAAGTAGACCTGATGATTTATCCACAGCTTACTATAATCCATTAGGGATAGGTATAGAATTAGAAACGGGCGGGCATGTTTTTAGCCTAAATTTTCAAAACTCCCAATATATCACTACAAACAATTTTATACCGAACACTACTAAAAGTTGGTCCGATGGGGGTGTTCGATTTGGTTTTGCAATATCAAGAAACTTTAATCTTGGACCAAAAGACATAGAATAGTATTAATTCATTAAAATCTAATACCATGAGAAGAGGAGAGTTTATAAATTCAATGGGAGCAGGAGTGCTGTTGGTTTGTTCGGGTTCTTGTATGCTGGCCGGATGTAGTTCCGGTGATGAGAGTCCAACTGTTGATCCGCCCGGAAACGGAGGCGGACCTGCGATGGTAAGTATTGCTCTTTCTAGCATAGCTAATATAGGTGATCAGACTAAAAAAAGTTCGATCCTATTTTTTAAAATTGGTTCTGGGAATACACCTAGTGATTTTGTGGCCACTGAGGCTGTTTGTCCACATCAAGGTGGCTCCTTGGTCTGGGAACAAAACAATGGAATCATTGAATGCCAGCTACATTTCGCACAATACACACAAAATGGTGCAATAGTTCAGGGGCCCCAAAATACTACAGGCAATACCAGGGAATTAAAGGTATATCCTATAACTATTAGTGGGGATACTATAACTGCAACTATAAGTTAAAGCTGCCCTACCATCTTAAGTCCTTTGTCCTTTTATTTTTTATAATCGGATATGGATTCCTATGAGTTGTAGGGTGACGGCTTAACAGGTTAAATTCTTTGGTACATGGTAATATTGTGCTTGCTTTCATTCTCCATAACCCTATATCTCAAGTAATAATATTCTTTTAACAGAACTGTTATATACTCTATATGGATATTTTTACAGCGGCTGTAAATCTATCGAATAAGGATACCTGAATAAATTTCCTTTCCTATATTTTAAAAATTTTCTGGAATTATAGTTATCAGTGTACACATTCAAATGCCCCAACCCAACTATAAATGATTGTTCAATATCAAAGAAAAGATAACACAAAAATTATAACGCAATTGGGACAGAGGCTAGTTGATCAACTGCATGTAGTTTTAGAATATCGAATTAATGACTACCTCTTAAGTGATACTTATGGTTTGGGCTATGGTCTGTAGTATAATGTGTCTTTTTAATCCAAAAATGAAGCTCTTGATGGTTTAGTTAAGGAATTATGATGGAAATTGACTCCAAAAAAGTAGAGAAGATCAAGATTAGATTTAAATACAACTTTTTAAAAAAAAAATATTTAGAATCCATTATTAGAAATACAGCGTTAATCCCATCACCCCATAATAAGAAATCAGTAAAGCAAAAAGATAATAAAGCCTTCAACCCAATATTTAATCCTGAAATAAAGGTGCCCAACAGCAACTAACATTAATTTCACTATCTTTATCTTATCGTTGGATTCCTATAAAATGAATGTAGAGATTCCAAAACTCCACCAGTTACTTATGTAGGTATTTGCTAATTCCATAATAATAAAGACATAAGAATTACTAAAATCATTTGTATTATGATGGAAAAGGACTAAACATGTCAGCAATAATGCCGACATAAAAGTTTTAAACGCCCATAACCTTCCCGAAAAATGTGGTAGGGCGATTTTAAATAGATGTTATAATACTATGAGATCCAACCCTCCAAAATCCAATAAAGAATCTATCAAAGAACCGACCACCGCTTCTTCGTTGGCACTATTGAATGAAGAGATAAAAAATAGTGAAGCTCGGTATCGTGAATTATTATTTGGATTGCCTATAGCCGTATATACCTGCAATGCAGAAGGGTATATCCAATTATACAATGAGGCGGCAGCGGAACTATGGGGGACCAAACCCTTGATAGGCAAGGACCTATGGTGCGGTTCTTGGAAAATTTATAGGCAAGACGGCACTCCTTTGCCACTTGAAGAATGTCCTATGGCTCTGGCCTTAAAGGAAAAGCGGCCTGTTAGTTTTGAAATTCTAATTGAGCGGCCTGATGGAAGTAGGCGCCATATCATTCCAAACCCACAACCCACCTTCGATGCAAATGGTAACTTATCGGGTGCTATCAACACCTTGATAGATATCACCCTACAAGTAGAGGCGCGTAATAAAATTGAAGAAAGCGAAACCCAATTCAGCACGCTTGCCAATAATATTCAAAATTTGGCCTGGATGGCGAATGCTGACGGCTGGGTATTCTGGTATAACCAACGGTGGTATGAATTTACAGGTACTACGAAAGAAGAAATGGAAGGCTGGGGCTGGCAATCCTTGATTCACCCTAACTATTTAAGTATGGTTCAGAAGGGATGGAAAGAGGCTTTAGATACAGGGGAACCATTTGGAGTGACCTTTCCACTTAAAGGGGCAGATGGTAAATTCAGATCTTTTATAACCAGGGTCTTACCTATTTACGATAGTGAACAGAACATAATTCGTTGGGTTGGCACACAGACAGATATCCATGAGCATTTAGTGCATTCCAGCTTCTTGGAATCCAACCTAAAGGAGGTATACGAAGAAATGCAGGCCATTCTCCAGTTTGCACCAGATGCTGTAATCAGCATTGACAAAAATGGAATAATTCTAAGTTGGAACCCCGAGGCCGAGAAAATTTTTGGATGGAAAAAAGATGAAGTAGTTGGAAGACTCTTGACTGAGACGATAATACCCGAACGATATGCCCAGCGCCATACAAAAGGAATGGAGCATTTTTTGAAGACCGGTGAAGGTCCGGTCATTAACAAACCAGTAGAGATGTTCGCAGTGACGAAGGACGGGATTGAAATTCCGGTTGAATTGAAGATTTCTGCTACAAAAATTAACAACAGCCATATTTTTATTGGATTCCTCCGCGATATATCACTTAGAAAGCAAGCCCAAGAAACAATAAACAAAAAAACCTCACAGCTCATTGAAGCTCAAGAACTTGCTCATATAGGTAGTTGGGAATGGGATGTGAGGTCCAATAAAATTGAATGGTCTGATGAACTATACAGGATTTATGAATTAGACCCTGAAGAATTTGAACCCAATTATGAATCCTTTCTCAGTTACATTCATGTTGATGACAGAGAGTTAATGAATGCTACGGTACAGCAAGCGTATAAAGACCATCAATCCTATACATTAATACATAGAATAACATGCCCTGATGGGAAAATCAAGTCTCTTAAAGGCACTGGAAAGGTATTTACCAATAAACAAGGCGAAATAGTTCGTATGTCTGGAACGGGACAGGATATTACAGAACAGCAAAAACATGAGGCAGAATTAAGAGCAAGCGAGGAACGATTCTACAAGATTTTTGACAGTAACCCAGTGCCCATGGCGCTGTCAGAAATTGAAACCAACAAGATAAAATATGTAAATTCCCTTTTTTGTAGCACATTTGGCTACACTAAGGAAGAAGTTATTGGAAAAACCTCTGAGGAACTGGAGCTGATAGGGCCTCAGGAATACGAAAGGGTAATTGCCTACATATTCGGATATCTTCAAGAAAAGAGAAGCCTTGATGAAATTAAGGCCATGTCCATTGATGAAACGGAGCAGCTCCTGATGAGATTAAAGCAAACGGGTGCATTGAAGGATTTTGAAGTTCAGTATACCCGTAAATCTGGCGAGGTCTTTCCCGTGATGATTTCTTTTGAAATAATCAAGCTCAACTCCGAACGTTATACGGTAACCTCTTACCAAGATATTTCGGAAAGGAAAAGGGCCAATGAGTTGCTCAAAAACCAAAACAAACAGCTGGAAAAAATGAACAAAGAGCTACAATCCTTTACTTACATTACCAGCCATGACCTTCAGGAGCCTTTACGTAAAATCCAAACCTTTGCAGGACAGGTTCTAGATACCGAATTGGCAAACCTTTCCGAAAAGGGTAAAAACTATTTTTTGAGGATACATAATGCAGCGGACCGAATGCAAACCCTCATCCAGGATTTACTTGCGTTATCCTACGCCAATACGAATAAAGGTAAATTTGAATTTACAAAACTAAATGACATTGTAGAATCTGTCAAAGCAGAATTCGCCGAAACGGATGTTATTGAAGGGGCAATAATTGAGGTGCAAGAGCTGGGACAAGTCAATATAATCCCATTTCAATTTCAACAATTATTTCTCAATCTCTTTAGCAATTCCTTTAAATTTTCAAAATCAGGACATCCGGCACGTATACAAATACGAAGCGAAATAGTTAAGGGCAATACCTTGAACCAAGATGGGATTAGGCCCGGCCAAACCTATTTACATATTTCATTCAAAGATAACGGTATTGGATTTAAAGAAGAATTCTCCGAAAAGATTTTTGAAGTGTTCCAAAGACTCCATGGCAGGGATCAATATCCTGGAACTGGCATCGGGCTGGCTATCGTAAAAAAAATTGTTGAGAACCATAATGGCTTCATTTCGGCAACCAGTGAACTGGATAAGGGCACTACTTTTGATATTTATATTCCGGCAACATAAATGGAAAGACCATCCAATCACAAGCCCACACCTGTTTGTTTTTTGTTTTTACCTGAGTCTGGAAACAAGGCATAGGATTACCTCGTTGGCACTCGGTGATCCTGATATTGCATCCGACGACGATCCGGAGGTGAGGAGAGGAATGCACCGGTGCTCAAGAAAATCCAGTACAGGCTTTCGCCTGTTTGTCTTTTTTGTTTTCCACTGCTTAAGCACCCAGCGGCGCTACGCATTGGAAAACAAAAAAGCCAGACATTGCTGTCTGGCTTTTGTTGGTCGGGGTGGCAGGATTCGAACCTGCGGCCTCCTGCTCCCAAAGCAGGCGCGATAACCGGGCTACGCTACACCCCGAAAAATTTAGGATAGAAACTATCTAATTTTCGGATTGCAAATATAGGATAATACTTAGAATGACAAGTCAAAAAAAGTCTTATAAATATAAAATAGGTGTTAAAAATTTTTAACACCTATTTTTCAAGCTTTTAACTTTAATAATATAGCTATCTGAAGAGTGTAAAATGCCCTACATATTGTTGTTTATCAGCATCATTGGCATTAACAACATACCAATAATCCCCTGTGGGCACCTCTTTGCCCTCATATTTACCATCCCAGCCTTTAACCTGATCCAATATGGCAACCACCCTACCGTAACGGTCATAAATCTTGACCTCCAAATTTGGGAACAATTCCCGGTTGCCTGGAGCCCAAAGCTCGTTCATATTGTTTCCGTCTGGAGTAAAGAAATTAGGCATTTCCAGAACCCCTGTAAAATCAAATGGGATGGTTATGGTAACATTACAGCCTTGTTCATCAACTACCCTTATGGTTACCGTGGCATCCATATTTAGAGTAAACACATTGTTATCACCTGAGGAATAGCCTTGAAAGAAATATTCATAGTTGCCGAAACCACCTGTTGCTGTTGCCGTAATTTCATTAGGGCCAGTTTTGATAGCTTCAAGTGTCAAAGGATCGTAAGCATCTATGGTAAATGATACCGAAGTAGAACATCCGTTCTCATGATACAAATACACGACATGGTCTCCGGGTGGCAGATCTCCAAATGTAAAATTGGTATCTGCCAAGGAAATATCATCAACATCCAAAGAAAACAGTAACCTGGGAAGCACACTAGGATCCTGCATTTCTACAGTAACCGTGCTATTGGGGAAGATTCCCTCACACCCATACTCAGGTATGGCCTCAGCCATTAGGTCTACACCTATTATAATGGGCATTACCACATTGGTTTCACAACCTCTGGCATCCCTAACAAAAGCCACATAGGTATCCCCTCCTACCAGATTATCAAAGAATAGCGCATCATTTCGCACAAAATCTGCTGGATCCGAAGAGTTTAAACTGGTTTCATAATATGTCTGCAAGGTTACAGGATCCACAAACGGGGTTCCCCCTGTAATGGTAAGCTGTGCCGAACCATCCATAGCGTTTATACATGTCTCGGGAGTCTCTATGGACGATACTGTCAAAACATCTGGTTCCAGTATTGTCAAGGTTCTTTTCTCTGAACATCCCTTTTCGTCCAAGATCAATATTTCATAGGTACCAGCATCCAAATCGTCAAAAACAAACTGGCCCGGTGTTGTTGGTTCGCTAAAGAATTCATTGAAATTAGGGGATATGGCAAACTGCAATAATCCCACTCCACCTGATTGCACTTCTATTTCAATGGAACCATCGGACAGGCCATTACAAGATACCGCATTGGGTACAGCTGTTAATTGAATAGGTTCTGGTCTCAATATAACCAAAGGTCCCTTTACATCACCACAGGTTACACCACTGATTACGCTCACATAATAATCATTGCCTTCAGGTAAGCCTTCAAATGTCCCATCATTTTGGGTAGGTCTAAATAAGGTTGCAGACGCATTAGGAGCAAAAGGATCGCCAGGATCACCCACCCATAACTGAAATTGATAATTACCAACCCCACCAGCAGCAAAGGATTCAATCCTTCCGTCCAATTCAGAAGCACAGGATATATCATCCGGCAAGTTCAATACAAGATCTACATTTTCCGCATTTACCAAGGTTATCCCCTGGGAACGTACGCTATCGCAAACGTTCAATCCTGAAACATCCTTCTTACGTATATCATATTGATAAAATCCAGGTCCAACGGTAATCAATACCGAAGTCCCGACCATATCAATATAGGGGTCTGTAGGCAAGGCATTGAACGCCCTGTATTCGTACACATATCCAACTTCAGGATTTTCAACACTTAATCGTATTTGACCCTGTCCCCCACAACCAGGTGCTTGAACCTGTACCAATTTGGGATCTATTGGGGGTGGTGGATTCACGAAATAGGGAACAGTTACCCCTACACAAGCAAAACCGGAAGAAATCTCAATCGCGTACCAACCAGCACTAATGTAACCACCAGATAGCCCACCAAACGTTGGGGTATCCTGTAATCCTCCAGTTGAAACTATATTTGTATTGTCATTACTTCCCAAATACAATAATCTATACTTGTACCCCGCTCCTGGAACACCTCCAGATGCACCTGCCAAGGCAGTAAGAATGGTACCCGTTGTTGTATCATATGCCTCCAATATTGCATTGTTACCTCCAGGACAGATCAAGGCCTGAGGTTCCCTGATACCAGCTATGATTGGAGGTATTGGGCTTAGTTGAATATCTATGGATGCCTCACATCCTTCAATATCCCTAACTGTTATTCTATAATTTCCACTAGATAAATTTTCAAATTCATTGTTTGAACCAAAAGGGACAACACCCACAAAAATTCCACTACCAGCAGGACTTTCAATGGCCAAACTAAAGTCATAAGGAGCAGTATCCCACCCACCTTGGGCAGTAGCCTGGATTTGACCCAGATTATCATCACAGCTTACGTTCCCTAATTCTATTGCCGAAAGAACTAGCGCTCCATTTGGACTTCTTATGGTTGCCACATTACTATTTCCTGAACAAAACGGTAAATCATCTGAGGTTACGACCACATAGAAATTACCTCCCGGGAGTCCAGTAATGGTTTCTGGGTTATTGGAAGTATGGAAGCTCCCTGTTGCCAAAGATAAGGAGGCGGTTAAATCATCACTTCTGTACACATTGTACGTATAGTTACCTACATAATCTGTAACCGTAATGGCCATTTCACCATCATCTACGCCAAAACACTGGATAGGTTTTGCCTCACTGATAACTACAGTGGGTGTTACAGGTTCATCTACCATATGCTTCGGTAAAGGATAGGTACAACCACCAATATTGTCGGTTATTTCAAAAAGATAGTCTCCGGCAACTGGTAAATCTATCAGTGCAAAACTATTGCCCACCACAACGACAGGGGCTACAGGAACAACCGAATTGGTTGTCACTGTAAAACTTGTGGTTCCCACCACATCAATACGTACTTGCTCTGGATCTCTACAATCCAGGTCTCGGATAACGCTAAGTGCAGGCACCACATCTGTTGGTGGATTAATTGTAGGCAATACAAAGGTGTCCTGACAGCCATTGCCGTCTATTGCGTAGATGGTAAAGTCTTGTGGAGCGCCATTATCAATAATTTCAAATAGATTACTGCTCTGGTAGTTCCCAAAACCTGTTAAACTGTATTGGTAACCTCCTGCAGCCGTTCCCGGATCAACAATGCTTACAGTAATGGTAGTAGAACTAAATCTATTGGCTCCGACCTCACAGGAAAAATCGGGTGCCGATGCCGAAATGGAAAACGGTGAAGGTTCAGTTATATCCACCAAGCCCGTTTGAGTGGCACAATTTCTATCCGTTACCACCTCAACGTCATAACGTCTTGGAGCAAGATTAGGGAAGGATCCAGAATTATTGGAAGCCAATAACGCCCTAGTATCAAAATCTACCAAATTATAGGTGATGGGGGTATCCACATCAGATCCACTGGTAAGAATTACATCTATACTACCATTGTTATCGCCTGCACAACTAACATCAAGATCCAAAACTGCGCTAATAACCGGTAATGTGGGATCGGCCAAGAAAATATTGTCCACTAAGAAGAAACAGTTTCCCGTACCATCGCTAACAATATTATCTGTCACCAATACCTTATAACTTCCAGGTGCTACCCCGGTAAATACACCTGCGGTTCTATCTCCAACTATTGGAGCTCCAATATTTGCTCCAGTTCCGTCCTGCAATTGGTAGGTAAAATCATCACTACCTCCATCTGTAACCACACTGATGGTTCCATCTAGATTTTCACAGGTCGGTATGGTAGTAAAACCACCAGAAGCAGATACAAATTCATACACCTCAGCAATAGCCGTACTTGTACACCCATTGGCATCAATAACATCTATGGTGTAGAATCCAGGGGAATTCACGAAAAAAGTTGTTGTATTTGGACTTCCAAATTGGGTGACTCCTCCAAGAGTAAATCTAGGCGTATCAACAGTCATAGGCATGGTAACATCTATTTGAAAAGACGTTGCCGTATTATCACACTGGTTGATTACCGCAATGGTCGGTGCGGGCAATGGTGGATCAATTTGTACGATCTGCCCTATTCCAAATGAAATACAACCACTGATATCCCGAACATAAATATCATAATTTCCAGCAGGCCTAGAGGCTGTGGTCTGTGTTGTAAAGTCATCTGAAAGATCAGCTGGCGTTGCAGTACCATCATAATCTGGGGTATCCCCTTGCGGTACATAGGCAAATTCATAAGGTCCCCCTGCACCGCCATACCCTTGAACAGTAAATTGTCCGTCCGCATTGCAATTTGCAGGATCGTCCTGCAATATAAAAATGGAAGGTAGGTTCTGGTCGATGGTGATCGGAGCAGCATCTGTACAATCATCGCCTAGATCAGTTGCTACAATCTGATAGTTTCCTGGGAGCGTTTCATAGGTATTGGAATACATTGCACCTACGAAACCAGGGTCTGATACTATTACTTGACTAGCACCTGTATCCGAATTTACCAATTCTATCCTAATACCGGGTCCGGTCAAACCTGTTACCGTGTAGGAGATCTGTCCATTTCTATTGACATCACAGAAACCAGCGGTACTGGTTGCTGTTACGTCCAACAAATTAGGACCTTCTATTGGATCAATAATATCTAAATAGGTGCAACCGGTCCCTAAATCCGATACTTCTACAGTATAAGAAACCCCATATTGCAAACCGTTAAACGTGTGTCTTCTAGGTCCAAGATTTGGACTTTCAAAAGCATTGGCTGGCACTTCAACCAATCTAATTTCAAATGGTCCTGTTCCCCCTAAAATATCCACTGTATTAGAAAATCCTGTAGCACTACAGACCAATGGACTTTGAGCAACTGGTACAACGTCCACGGTTGTCTGAATAATGGTTACATTGTCTATGTCATTACAGCCGAACCTATCTATGGTAATCACCGTATAATTTCCTGGAATAACATTGGTAAAAGTCTCGACAGTACTTGCCGTAGGTCCAATTCTATCCAATTCAACACCAAATTGATCTTGCAGGATATAGGTAAAATCGGCAACACCGTCCGTTACCCCGGTTATTTGTATGCTTCCTTCAACAATCCCTGCACCACAAGTGGCATCAACCGGAACTACTGTGGCATCGGGTGGAGGAGTTCCATCTGTAGGAATGGTAACCATTTTTCCAGTGGTCTCACAACCTCTTGAATCCCTTACAATATAATTATAGGTTGTCGCAGCAGTTAAATTGGAATACGTGGTTTGTGAAGTAAATGGGCCTCCATCGAAACTTATAACATAAGGCGGTACGCCAATAGTTGCATCGGGTGTTATGGTAGCAATTCCATTATTTGCTTGCCCACAACTTGCAGGTGTTGCTGTTGCCGTGGCTTCAATCGCCAAAGGTGGCTCTAAAACTAAAGGATTGGATTCTGCAATACATCCCTCGTTATCCGTTATTCTAAATATATAAGTTCCACTGGTGTTCGTGTTGTAAAAGAAGACGTTGGTGGCCAAAGGAGTTGAGGGACTCGTAGTTACGGTAACCCCATCGTCATAAATTACTTCATATGATTTAGGGCCAGCTCCCACTAAGTATCCATTGGTTGCTTCAACACGTATACTTCCATCTGCTCCGCCACAAGGAATATCTGTAGAAATGGTAGTGGTCACCCTCAATTGTGGGTTTATGGTTACGCTTAATTGACTGGAACAATTATTGGCATCAAAAACTTCTACCGAATAACTACCTGGTGTAAGTCCGGCAAAAGTGGAACTGGCCTGTAAAGCTCCGCCATTGATCCGATATTGGTAACCAGGGGTTCCTCCCGCTGCATTAACCACTACTGTTGCCCCTGTACTTGGGACATAACAATAGTCTGTAGCAGCATCTAGACTTATAGTTGGTGATGACAGCGGGGTCAATGTAAAACTAAAAGTAGCAGTACAACCTTCTGCATCAGTAACGCTTAAATTATATGTTCCCGGGGTAGACAGATTCCCAAAGGTCCTATTGGTCCTTGGACCAACAATAGGCGCTCCTCCAGGATACACTAAAGTATATCTATAGTTGCCCCAACCTCCAGTTGCATCGGCCACTACCCTACCAATGTTATTGTTCTGACAGTTCATATCCGTAACAGTTCCCCCTAAAGCGATAGGGGTTGCAGGCTCTGTGATCGTAAATGATGTAGAATCGGTACAACCCGTATCCACATCTGTTACATTAATAACGTATACACCAGCCCCTGAGGGTGGTAATACTACCTCCCCTGCATTTTGTGGGGCACTTTCTGTACCACCATTTATATTATAGGTATAATTATTTGCAAATCCATCTATCAAAAAGGTTCCTGTACCATCCGATCCTCCCGAACACACTCTGGTATCCCCTCCTGCCTTGACCCTAGCCCTAATGGAACTAATATTGGCCGGCGTATAACTGCTGGTATAGGTACATCCATTAATATCTGTGACCCTAAATTGGTAGGCCGTAGCAGTATTTAAGCCTATAAAAGTATTACTGCCGCCATTATCTACAACGGGTGCCGGACTAATTATCTCATATTTAGCAATAGCAAAACTACTGGTCACCGTTAATTGTACATCTGCTGTTCCCGCCCCACAATTTACATTGCTCTGGGCAAAGGCAATCCCCGTTGGAGGAGCAACATCTGTAATTGTAATAGAGGGTAATTGCACCCTACATCCACCGGAATCCCTAATGATGGGAATATAGGTGCCAGGGGCGAGATTATTATAAAGGGTTTGGGTTGAAAAGTTTGCTGGGGCATCTCCAGAAATACTAAAGACATATCCACTACCAGAACCTCCAGAAAAAGGTCCTTGAAATTCTATAGATCCTCCAATGGTACCTCCTGTGCCATCACAGGTCCTATCTGCCAATTTAACGGCTGAACCATTAATAGCGCCCGTTGTGGTTACCGTTACAGAATTGGGTAATGTGAGAATACAATCAAAGCCACCTTGTTGGTAGCGTACTTGCATATTGTTATAGGTTCCTGCGGTCACCGATAATTGGGTATTAGTACTCCATGCATCAGCAGGGGTTGCCCTAAAAGAAAGATTATACCCTTTACCATCTACAACGGTGAAATTTATTTTGGCCCCACCATTGCTACAGGTACCATCTACGCCGCTTGCCGTAACATCTGGCGGTGTAAGCACCTCTACATCGGCAGAAGCCGTAATGGTACACCCATTACTATCTGTGATAAAGAAATCATAGGAACCTGGAGAGGTTACCGTATATATTGTGGATCCGGTATACGATGGACTCACCGTAGCGCCACCGTTTACTGTAAACGTGTAAGGAGCTGTACCTCCTGAGGTTCTCACTGTGATATCCACACTGGCCACGCTACACCCAAAACTATTGTTCACCTCCGTGGAGGCGCTTAAGGCTACAATACCACTACCTATAACAATAGGATTGCCATTGATATCAAAGCTCTCAGTTGGGGGTGGTATGCCATTCGCAGGATCTCCTTTACACTGTTGGGTCTCTACCCTCACACTGTAAGTTCCAAAACCAACAGCACTGAAAACATAGCTGTTGGCTGCAATAAATGAGGTAAATTCTTGAGGCACCCCATTGGAATCCAATAAGGTGTATTTAAATGGCCCAGGAACATTATTGGCGACCACGGTTATACTTCCTGTATCGCCACTACACTGGGCATCAACAAAAGTGACATCAATATCCATATCCCTTTGCTCAATTACAATGGGCTCGTAAGGATACTCACATGTATTGGAGGTATTTTGAAGTCGAGCTTTAACTACATAAGTCCCTGGTAGTAAATTGTCAAATATAGGTCCTTGGTAAGGTCCAAAACCACTACCGCTATCAATACTGTACTCATAAGCACTGGATAAGTTGGTAATTTGAATTCTACCTGGAGCACCGCATATAAAGTTACGTTTTACGTAGGTCTGGGTAATGGTGCTCTTTTTAACCTTGAAATAATAATAGGGTCCGGAACCATTCACTCGGACTCTAAAGCCCGCCCCCGTTGAGGAGTTGATGGTACTGGCATTGATATTAAAGTTTGAGCTGCTACTTACTACACTCCAACAACTGGCCGTAGTATTGGCACATTCAGTATTCACGTCAAAAACACAACTACCACTAGGATTAAATCGTTCCCATTGGTAACTGCTATAGGCAGCCTGTAAGGTCACTACCCTATTATCAAAATCACCGCAAAGGTTGTACCGTACCATGGTACTACCATCATTACTACAGGTAACGGTTTCATCACCATTGGTAATAATCGTGGAGAACATGGCAGTACTTGCAAATATTCCTTCGGCCCTATTGGGCGCAGTAGATACATTTGTGGATGTTGTAACTTTATCAGAATTGGCAGTTGTTTCATCTTCCAAAGAAGCTGAATCGTCATGATCTAAATTATAGACTGGGAGAATATCGGTAATAAGATGATGGACTTTGTAATTTGCCAATGCTGAGGTACACACTACTGATAAAGCGATCAGCAATATGGCATACATTAGATGCCTTGGATTTCTTGGTAGCATAGGTTAAGTCTTTTTTAAGAATATATTCGATTTGGGATCTTGAATATTCTTTGGTGTAATTGTTTTTACTTATAAAATCTATTTATCTTTAAACATTAATTCTATTCCTTCTATTATTAATCTTAACGTTAAGATATGAAAATTAGTATTGTATTTCTCTATTTATTCGTTGTAATGACAACCATTTCTTGTGGACAAGAACCAGAAAACAAGGCGAAAACCGCAGAAAGTGTAGCCATAACCTTTGAAACGGTAGTTGATGGAATTTCTATTCCATGGGGCATGGTTATGCTCCCAGATGGTGCTTTTTTGATCACCGATAAATCTGGAGATCTCATCCATTTTAAGGATGGAAAGAAAACAAGTGTAGAAAATGTTCCTGAGGTTTATGTACGGGGACAAGGGGGACTTTTAGATATAGAATTGCATCCAAATTATAAAGAAAATGGTTGGATCTATATTTCTTATGCATCATCTGAAGGGGAAGAAAAAGGTGGACATACTGCCGTAATGAGGGCAAAATTGCAAGATTTTAAATTGGTGGACAACCAGTTATTATACAAAGCAACTCCCAATACCACGGCCGGACAGCATTTTGGATCCAGATTGGAGTTTGATAATGATGGTTATTTATTCTTTTCCATTGGAGAACGTGGGGACAGGGATGTAAACCCACAGGATATTAAACGGGATGGTGGTAAAATCTATAGGATTAAGGATGATGGAAGCATCCCTGCCGATAATCCTTTTGTGAATGAAGCAGGAGCCAAAAAAGCCATTTACAGTTACGGACATAGAAATCCCCAAGGTTTGATAAAACACCCGGAAACAGGTGAAATGTGGGACCATGAACATGGACCTAGAGGAGGGGATGAAATAAATATCATTAAAAAGGGCAAAAACTATGGATGGCCTGTAATAACCTATGGTATCAATTACAGTGGCACCCCTATTACCGATAAAACCGAAATGGAAGGAATGGAGCAACCCATCCATTACTGGGTACCCTCTATTGCTCCCAGTGGCATGGTGATGGTCACCTCAGATAAATACCCAAATTGGAAGGGCAATTTACTGGTGGGCTCCCTTGTTTTTCAATATTTGGAAAGATTGGCCATGGAAGGGGAAAAAGTAGTCTACCGTGAAAAACTTTTGGAAGATATAGGTAGGGTCAGAAGTGTCTACCAGGCCCCAGACGGATTTATTTATATAGGTGTTGAAGGCAAGGGAGTACTGAAACTCGTTCCTTCAGAATAGTTTTCACCAAGTGTTGAAGCCTTAATCTATTTGATGACAGGTCTTCAGATTAAACGTTGTCTTTACATCAATAAAAATTCATTAAAATATGAAAGTTCTATTAGTTATTTATATATCCATAGTGCTGTTATTGGCCAATACCCTATTTCAGGACAATAAGCTAAAAGAAAGCATGGAGCGCGGGAGCGAGATCTATGCCGATTTTTGTGTTACATGTCATTTGACAAAAGGAGAAGGGGTTCCCTATACATTTCCACCTTTGGCCAAATCGGATTATTTGATGAACAATAGAGAGGAAAGTATCCGAGGTATCAAATATGGACAAAGAGGTGAAATTGTGGTGAATGGAAAAACATACAACAACACAATGATGCCTATGGGGCTTACAGACGACGAGGTTGCCGATGTAATGAATTACATTACCAATTCCTGGGGCAATAAGAATGATAAAATGGTTACCGAAGAAGAGGTTGCTGCTATCGGAAAAAGGTAGTCCTATTTTTGATAAGCGTCTATGGCCTTTTTAACGGAGCCGTGCAGTTGCAATAATCGTTCGGCATCGTCATAAGGGATTTCCAAAGCTTCCACCAAATATCGCGTGCCACGATCTACCAATTTCTTGTTGCTGAGTTGCATGTTCACCATTTTGTTGCCCTTTACCCTCCCTATTTTAATCATTAGGGCAGTGGAGATCATATTGAGCACCAATTTCTGGGCTGTACCGCTTTTCATTCTGGTACTTCCGGTAACAAATTCGGGGCCGACATTAATGGCAATTGGAATTTCCACGGCAGTGGTCAATGGGGATCCAGGATTATTGGTGATACAACCCGTAAGCAAGCCATTATTCATTGCAGCTACCACTCCTCCCAATACATAAGGGGTAGTCCCAGACGCGGCTATCCCTATTACGGTGTCGTTTACTGTAGGTTTATGAGCCTCCAAATCTTTCCAGGCTTGTTGGGTATCATCTTCTGCACCTTCCACTGCCTTTCTAATAGCACTATCGCCCCCTGCAATAATACCTATCACCCTATCATGGGGCATCCCAAAAGTTGGAGGTATTTCTGAGGCATCCAATATCCCTAACCGCCCGCTGGTACCTGCACCAATGTAGAACAGTCTTCCACCTCTTTCAAAGCGGAGGGCCAATGCATCTACAAGTTTTGTAATCTGGGGAATAGTCCTCTCAACAGCGTCCGCCACTTTCTTATCCTCAGCATTCATGCTTTCCAAAATGGTCGTTGTCTCCATCTGTTCCAGACTTTCATACTGTGAGGCTTCCTCTGTAATTTTGTTGTATTTGGACATGATTATAGTAAGTGGATATCGTGGTTTCTAAAAGAGTCTAATTGTTTGTTCTCTGGATTTAATTCCGTAATCATAATGTTTACTGAATTTATATCGCAGGTTTTGTATCGATGCTGGGAGTTCAATTTCTCCGAGATGCACAAAAGTACCGATTTTTTTGAAGCGTCCATAACCGCTTTTTTCACCTGAACAATATCCCAATCGAACTCGGTCAGCCCAAAGGCAGCATCCACATAACCAGTACCTATAAAACCATAATCTACCTTAATTTGGGATAGGTTGTATACCGTGCTTGCCCCTATCGCCATTTGGGCATCTTTGGATAGTTGTCCTCCCACAAAAATAACTTCTATATTAGTTTTGTTCAATAATTCCAAAGCAACAGGCAAACTATGTGTAAAACAGGTAAGCTGCATTTTAGAAGGGATGGCCCTAGCCAATTCCAGGCACGTGGTACCCCCATCAATAAAAATTACACTCCCCTCTTTTATAAGACGTACTGCCTTTTCGGCAATCACTGACTTTTCTGTCAAGGCATAAGTGTTGTCGTTTTTAGGAGTGTAGTTGGTAAAGCCCAAAGCTATGGCACCACCGTGAACCTTTTTAAGTTTCCCTTCCGCGTCCAATTCCTTCACGTCCCTTCGTACAGTATCAATAGAGACATTTAGATTTTCAGCAATGTCGGTCAGTAGCACCCTATTGTGCAAGACCACTTCGGTCAATATGGTTCTCTGGCGTTCTTCTTTTAACAAAATATCCCTTTTTTTAATTGATTTCAGCAAAGATAAAGATTTATATTTTATGCTGTTTTATATCGTTACACATGCAAATGTAAATTAATAACAGCATAATACGGCAATAATTACGGCATAAAAAAGCATAATTTAAATTATTTGCTTATATTTGCCGTGCTTATAACGCTTTTAAAAACACGTTCCATGACCAATAGACAGGAAGAAATCGAAGCCAAAAAATTCGAAAAGATAAATACCATTATCCACCAAAATTCGGAAGAGGCTTCTTTGTTTGTAGCCAAAGAAATTGCGCAACTCATCAAACAACGACAAAAAGTGGGTAAAAAGGTAGTTTTAGGCTTGGCCACAGGATCAACGCCCACAAAAATGTACGAGTATTTGGTTCGTTTCCACAAAGAAGAGGGTCTGAGCTTCAGCAACGTGGTTACCTTCAATCTGGATGAGTACTACCCTATGCAACCCGATAGTATCCATAGCTATGTGCGCTTTATGAATGAACATTTGTTTGACCATTTGGATATCAAAAAAGAAAATATCCATATCCCCGATGGCGCCCTTCCAAAAGAAGACGTAAGGTCGTTTTGTGAGCACTATGAGCAAAAAATAAAAAGTTTCGGCGGACTGGACATCCAAATATTGGGTATAGGAAGAACGGGGCATATTGGTTTTAACGAACCAGGGTCCACTATCACAAGTAAAACAAGAATGGTACGTTTGGACAGGGTCACCAGATTGGATGCCGCCAGTGATTTCTTTGGACATGAAAATGTTCCCACCAAAGCTCTTACTATGGGCGTAGGTAGCATAATGGACGCAAAACGAATTATCCTTATGGCGTGGGGCGAAGGGAAGTCGGACATCATCAGGCAAGCAGTGGAAGGTGAGATCAAAGAATCTGTTCCTGCCACCTTTTTACAGCGTCATGACAATTGCGATTTTATCTTGGATGAGGCTTCTGCCTCCTCCTTGACAAGGATTCACACTCCGTGGTTGGTGGGGGAATGCGATTGGACCGACCTAAGGATGAAAAAGGCAACCATTTGGCTATCGCACACCTTGGGAAAGGCGATATTAAAATTGACCAACGAAGACTATAACGAACATGGCATGGGGAGTATGGTGGCAGAAAAAGGATCAGCCGAAGATATCAATATAAAGGTCTTCAATCAATTACAGAGAACCATTACTGGATGGCCTGGAGGAAAACCCAAGGCCGATGACCATAACAGACCAGAACGAAACACCCCAATCCCAAAAACCTCTTTAATATTCAGTCCACACCCAGATGATGATGTCATATCCATGGGTGGCACATTATTACGTTTGGTAGATCAGGGCCATGAAGTGCATGTAGCCTACCAAACCTCAGGTAACATCGCAGTTTTTGATGATGAAGTGATTCGTTTTATGGATTTTGCCAGTGATATCCAACATGAAAATGAATCCTTAAAACAAAAATACAGGGAAGTAAGGGACTTCTTAAACCATAAGGGCGCCGGGGAAGCAGATAGCTTGGAAGTACAGCATTTTAAAGGGCTCATCAGAAAAGGGGAAGCGCTTTCCGCTTGCCGATACTGCGGCGTAAAAGAAGAAAATGCCCATTTTCAGAATCTGCCGTTTTATGAAACGGGTACGGTAAAGAAAAAGCCGTATTCGGAAGTTGATATCAACCTTACCAAAGACCTATTAAAAAAGATAAGACCCCACCAAATTTTTGCCGCGGGAGATCTTTCTGACCCCCATGGGACCCATAGGGTATGCCTACAGGTAATTTATAAGGCCTTGGAGCAATTAAAAAACGAGGGAGCCGAGTGGCTCCAAGATTGTTACGTCTGGTTGTATAGGGGCGCATGGCAGGAATGGGATATTGCAGATATGGAAATGACGGTTCCTATTGGACCAAAAGACATGCGTAGGAAAAAGAATGCCATTTTTAAACACCAATCCCAAAAAGACAGTGCCATGTTCCCAGGAAGCGATGAAAGGGAATTTTGGCAGCGTGCAGAGCAACGAAACCAAGAGACCGCCAAGAAATACGATGCCTTAGGATTGGCGGAATATGAAGCTATGGAAGGCTTTGTACGGTATCATTTTTAATAACACATCAAATATAAAACAGAAGCCTACACCTGTTGTGGGCTTTTATTATTTAAGATCACCCCATCATCAAAAATACAGACCTTTATCAGGCCAATAATAAACTAACTGTCAAGGAGGATTAGTCAATATTTTTATATAGTAATTATTACCCAAAAGTTCATCAATTATACTATTTTTAGACCAATTAGCACACTATGGTTCAAAAAGACAAATGGGCATGGGCATGGGTACCCGTACTTTATTTTACCCAAGGACTTCCCTATATTTTAGTTGTCAGCGTATCGGTGATCATGTACAAAAAACTGGGTATCAGCAATGCAGATATCGGTTTTTATACCAGCTGGCTCTATCTGCCCTGGGTGCTAAAACCATTATGGAGTCCGTTTGTAGATCTTAAAAGCACAAAACGCAATTGGTTCCTCAGTATGCAACTCCTCATTTCAGTTGCCTTACTGGGCGTAGCCCTTACGCTACCTACCAATATTTTCTTTATGACTTCCCTCGCTTGTTTCTGGATGGCGGCTTTTGCCTCTGCCACCAATGACATTGCCTCGGATGGATATTATATGATCGGACTTACAGAAAAGAAACAGTCCTTTTTTGTGGGGATGCGGAGTACCTTTTATCGGTTGGCCATGGTAACCGGTCAGGGCCTTATCGTGATCTTGGCCGGATTTCTCGAAAATTACTACGGAGACAATACCAAGGCATGGTCCATTACCATGACCTGTACCGCTTTCTTAATGCTGTTGCTTACCCTATCAAACTTTTTTGTTACCCCAAAGTTCGAAACATCCTTGGCCATCCCACAAGATAAACCTGCCAGTTTTTTGGAGGTCTTTTCCTCATTTTTCAAAAAGCCACATCTGGGTATTGCCCTTGCTTTTATTTTGTGTTATCGCTTAGGAGAATCACAGTTGGTAAAAATGGCTTCCCCTTTTTTATTGGATGATGTAGCCGAGGGCGGCCTTGGTTACTCTACAGAAGCGGTTGGGACCATCTATGGAACGGTTGGTGTTATTATGCTTTCTATTGGAGGAATTTTGGGCGGAATATTGATTTCTCGTGATGGGTTAAAAAAATGGATGCTGCCCATGGTACTATCCTTGAATGTGCCCAACGCCCTTTATGCTGTTTTGGCGCTGACAAATACTACAAATATTGTGGCCGTGGTAGCTACGGTAGTATTGGAACAATTCGGCTATGGTTTTGGTTTTGCAGCCTTTTTAATATTTCTGATCTATACCGCCGAAGGGACTTCCAAAACCTCACACTATGCCATTGCCACAGGTTTTATGGCCCTGGGAATGATGATCCCGGGAATGATAAGTGGCTATATCCAAGAATGGTTGGGGTATGGTGGCTTTTTTATCTGGGTGGTCATTGCTGCCCTCCCTGCCCTATTTTTGCTGAAATTCATAAAATATCCTGCCGATTACGGTAAAAAAACAGCCCCGACCAATGACTAGACCAGTCCCATATCCGCAAGCCTCAGCCGAGCTCTCGCTAAAAGAGAAAGTCGGACAGTTGTTTATGCCGGCAGCCTTTATCAATGATAGTGAATCAGAAATACAGGCCTTGGAAAAATTGATCAAAGAACACCACATAGGCAGCCTTTGCTTTTTTCACAGCAGGGCCAGTGCTGCCACCAATTTTGAGGGCAAAAAAGAAGTGGTCTACAACGAGGATAGCCTGGAAACCCTTAAAAAATTGATTGTCCGTTACCAAAAAGCAGCCAAAACTCCCTTGCTGATGAGTATAGATGCAGAATGGGGCTTGGCGATGCGGGTGGAACAAGCGCCCCAATACCCCTATGCCATTACCCAAGGTGCCCTAGAAGAGCACACCGAGCTTATTTTTAAAATAGGGAAGAACATTGCCCATGATTGCAAATATTGTGGTATCCATTGGAACCTAGCACCTGTGGTGGATATCAACAACAACCCGAACAATCCGGTTATAGGCTACAGATCTTATGGCGAGAGCAAAGAACTAGTGTCGGAAAAGGCCATTGCCTATACCCTGGGCACCAAAAGCGAAGGCGTACTTACATGTGCGAAGCATTTTCCCGGACATGGGGATACGGCGATCGACTCCCATTTGGGACTACCGATTATTGAGAAGTCCAAAGAGGCCCTTTGGGAAAATGAACTTTTTCCCTTTCGCGAATTGATAGAAAACGGGGTAGATTCGGTCATGATCGGACATTTGTCCGTTCCTAGCTTGTCCAATGGAAAAAACACCCCCGCTACCCTCTCCAAAGAGATCATCAAGGGGGTCTTGCGCAAAGAATTACAGTTTAATGGGGTTGTTATTTCCGATGCCCTTAATATGCATAGTGTTTCTAAAATGTATCCCACAAAAGGGGAATTGGAATGGGTGGCTTTTGATGCGGGCAACGATGTCCTATGCTTTGCTGAAAATATAAAGGAGGGTATGGACCTCATCTTAAAGAACGCTTCAAAACAACAGATAGAGGAAAGCTTTGAACGTTTTTGGAATCTAAAACTAAAGGCTTTTAATGCTTTGAAAGAGTCTCCAGATGAAGCACGAAACCCAGTGAGCTTGAACCATAAGTTGGCCTATGAAAGTCTTAGCCTGGTTCATGGTGATCAAAAGAATATAAATCCCTTTAGAAAAGAAGGTTTTGTGGGAGTCACTATCGGAAAAGAGGCAGATAATCCATTCTTTGGCACTATCTCAAAATCAGTTACTTTTGCGGGTTTTTCTACTAAATCTTCCTCAAAAAAGGAAATTTTAGAGCAAATAGAGGGTAAAAACGTGCTTTTGACACTCTTTCCACCACTAGTGAAGCCAAAAGATAATTTTGGAGTATCTCAACAAGATTTGGCACTTATTTCAGAAATACTTGCCAACCAAAATGTGGTTCTTTATCATTTTGGAAACCCCTACTTTTTAAACCTATTGCCATTTCAGAAAGCCAGGGCTGTGGTCGTTGCCTTTCAGGATTTTGAAACATTCCAGCAAAATGCGGCAAACCATTTTCTGGGCAAGGTAGACGCAAAAGGAAAGCTTCCCATAA
This sequence comes from Sediminicola sp. YIK13, assembly GCF_001430825.1. Classification (GTDB taxonomy): domain Bacteria; phylum Bacteroidota; class Bacteroidia; order Flavobacteriales; family Flavobacteriaceae; genus Sediminicola. Next base: position 1,477,503 of record NZ_CP010535.1, read on the forward strand.
CCCTAAATTCTGAGGTATGCACATCTACAAAGTAATCGGACTCATGTCGGGCACCTCCTTAGACGGCTTGGATTTGGCATATTGCCATATCTGGAGGCAGCATGACCGTTGGGAGTTTAAGATTCTGGAATCCAAGAGTATTTCATATGACAAGGAGACTTTTGACACACTAAAAAATTCTATCTACTTACCTGCCGACGAGCTCCTCATTTTCCATAATACCTATGGCACATGGTTGGGCGAACAAACCAAGAAATTTATAGAAGAACATCATTTGGAGGTCGACTTTATTTCCAGTCATGGGCATACCACCCACCACCAACCGGCAAAAGGGCTCACTTTTCAAATAGGCTCCGGACAGCATTTGGCCAATGCCAGTGGCCATAAAGTGGTCTGTGATTTTAGAACCAATGATGTGGCTTTGGGCGGACAGGGAGCGCCTTTAGTTCCTATTGGGGACCGATTATTATTTAGCGAATATGATTTTTGTTTGAACTTGGGAGGTATTAGTAACATCTCCTTTGAGCATGAAGGAGTTCGTTTGGCTTATGACATAGGATTGGCCAATATGATCCTGAACCATATCACCCAGAAAGTAGGGTTGGCCTATGACAAAGACGGACAACTGGCCAGCAAAGGAACCCTGAACAAGATGATGTTGCAACAATTGAACGCTTTTGAATTTTATAGGTCGCCCTTTCCAAAATCTATAGGTTTTGAATGGTTTGTGGAAAAAGTAGTTCCTATAGTTGATGGTACTAAAGACAGTTTGGAAAACCTTTTACACACCGCCGTCCACCATATTTGTGAGCAGATAGCATTACAGGTACAACAGCAGGTCACAAAAAAAGAAAACACTTTAATGGTCACCGGTGGCGGGGCCTTGAACTGTTTTCTCATTGACACCCTTCAAGAAAAATTAGGGTCCACCGCCAAAGTGGAAATCCCTTCCAAAACTTTAATCGAATTTAAGGAGGCCATTGTTTTTGCGTTTATGGGTGTACTGCGACTGGAGCAGGAAATGAATTGTTTGAGTTCAGTTACAGGAGCTAAGCGCGACTCATCAAGTGGGGTGGTATTCTTGCCCAATTAAACATATTGTGAATTTTATTTAATTCAGAAAATTTCTAATCATCAAAAAGGCAAAAGCTTAATTGGGTCACTACTAACACGAGCGTGCCCTCTGCTAGCGCGAGCGTCACGCTCGTGCATCTCAAACTTACGCATGGCATTCTTTTCAATTTAAAATAAATACCTTTTGGAACAGTTAATGTTCATAGAAAATTATCTAATTTAGAAATATTAGATATTGTATTTAATTAGAACTAAACATAAGGCACGAGCGTGACGCTCGCGCCAGCGGTGGTACTTTTTTTAAAAGGACTAGGTACGAAAACGTTTTAAAATAACATTAGAAATGATTGAGGATATAAAAATGATTGCTAGACGTTATTATAATCTGAAAAGTGGGTGGAACGATTCAATAGGAGGATTTGAAGTTGAAGAGTTCAAAGAGCCTAGAATCTTCCAGTTCAACTATGGTCCCGGAATAAATCCGTATGATGACATCAAACATGAGGAATATAAAAAATATATTTTCGATATTCAATGGAGCTACAATAGCAATATTGTAACAAAAATGGCTCCTAAATCAATATTGGCATATCCTTCTCCGAAAATGGACTTGATGATATCAATTTTTCCAGTTGATTCTAAAAAATACTCCTATCCAAATAGCTTAATGGTTTTTAATCCTGATGGTTCTATTTTGTATGAAGTAGAACCGCCGACTTTTATATCAAAGGAATCATCCCGAGTCAATATGAGGGGTAAAAAAGGAAAGTTCGGATCGATAGGCTGGATAGAAAATGACGAGTTTGATATAAAGATTGGTATTGTATCGCAAGAAGTAGAGGAATATAGAAAATTTAATCCCTATACAGGTGAATTTGGGGATAACATAGGACCAATTTCTTTAGAAACGTATACTAAATGAGACTCCCTATGCTAGCGCGAGCGTCACGCTCGTGCCCTCAACAGTCAGAAATAAAATAATTTAAAAATAAAATGAGCAGAAAATACAAATTCCCCTACTTGCACGAATATCATCCACTTGCATAAGACATACATATATAAAGAAAACAGCACCCAGAAATAATAGCTATTCCCTTTAAACCACACTCCCAATCTTACACTTACGAAAACGGTATAGGACGTTCTATCAAAAAGTCCGTAGTTTCATCCCAAATCCTTATTTTTGGACAAAATATGTAAGCATGCTCATTATTGGAATAGCCGGAGGAACTGGCTGTGGAAAAACAACCGTTGTAAATCAGATCGTTAACGAACTGCCCTTTGAAGAAGTGGGGGTAATTTCACAAGATTCGTACTACAACGATATCTCCCACCTTACCTATGAGGAACGCACCAATATCAATTTTGACCATCCTAGGGCCATAGATTTTGATCTACTCATTGAGCATTTACAAATTTTAAAACAAGGAAATCCCATTGACCAACCCGTATATTCCTTTGTAAAGCACAATCGCACCAAGGATACCATACATACCTTTCCAAGAAAGGTAATGATCGTTGAGGGGATTTTGATTATGACCAATCCCAAAATCCGGGAGATGTTCGACATAAAAATCTACGTTCACGCAGATTCCGATGAGCGGTTGATACGAAGGTTAAAAAGGGATATTACCGAGCGCGGAAGGGATCTGGATGAGGTATTGAGCCGCTACCAGAACACCCTAAAGCCCATGCACAACCAGTTTATAGAACCTACCAAGGAGTTTGCGGATATCATTATCCCCAACAATAAATACAACACCGTGGCCGTAGATATCGTACGGACCATCATTAATGAAAAACTAGCATAGACAGCAATGGGCCTAAAAGAACTGAGAAAAAAAAAGTGGTTTGGCATAGCCACCAATATGTACGTATTGGTGCTAACCGTTTTTTTAATTTGGATGATCTTTTTTGATACCAATTCCCTCTTCATCCATTGGGAGCTGAAAAAAGAAATTAAAAAGCTGGAGAAGCAGAAGGAGTTCCTACAGGAGGAGATTGAAAATGATAAAAGGACGATAGAAAAGTTATCCGACAAGAAGGAACTGGAAAAATTTGCCCGGGAAAAGTATTACCTCAAGAAAAAGAACGAGGAAATCTATTTAATAGAATACGAGGACAGCCTAAAAAATAAAGAAGATGAGTAGACCCAAACTTTTTAACGAATTTCAAGAAGTTTCCTCCAAAGCCTGGAAGCAACAAATACAATTCGACTTAAAAGGAGCGGATTATAATGAGAATTTGATATGGGAATCTCCAGAAGGGATTAAAGTAAAGCCTTTTTACCATTCTGATGAAAATGGAGGCCGCATCGATTTTTCCCTACCCTTGGGAACTTCTTGGAAAATTACCCAACATATCTATGCCAAGAATGCAACCATGGCAAATGCCAAAGCGCTAGAGGCGTTGCGCAGGGGTGCAGATAGTCTGCTTTTTACAGTTGCCTCTGAGGAAATTAAAATAGAACGGCTTTTAAAGGATATCCCCCTGGAAGCTACGGTCATCCATTTCGAATTTCAGTTTTTATCGGTACAATATATACAGGGACTCTTTAATTTTATAGGTAATAAAACCCATCGCATCCATCTGAATATTGATCTTATCGGCCACTTGGCCAAAAGTGGGAATTGGTTCCATAACCTTAAAAAGGACCATGAGATCTTGGAAGAAGTAATTATCCAGAACCAGGCCAATAATTTCAATAATATCCTTGCAGTGGATGCCAGCCTTTACCAAAATGCCGGCGCCAATATGGTGCAGCAATTGGCCTATGCGCTTTCACATGCCAATGAGTATTTAAACCATTTCACCAAGGACGCCACCCAAAATGCTATTCAGGGCATCACTTTTAAAATGGCCGTGGGAACCAATTATTTCTTTGAAATAGCAAAGCTTAGGGCCATGCGCCTCTTGTGGAAAACCTTGGCCAATGAATACAATTTGGATCTGGAATGCCACATCCTGGCCTTGCCGTCCAAACGCAACAAGACCCTTTACGATTACAATGTAAATATGCTCAGGACCACTACGGAATGTATGTCGGCCATCCTTGGAGGCGCAGATACCATCTGTAATCTACCTTATGATGCGCTTTACCACAAGAGTAATGAATTTGGCGAACGTATAGCGAGAAACCAATTGCTGATCTTAAAACACGAAAGCTATTTTGATAAGGTCAGTAATCCTGCTGATGGTGCCTATTACATAGAAAGCCTAACTACCCAATTGGCAGAAAAAGCCTTGGATCTATTTAAATCCTTGGAAGCCGGTGGCGGTTTTTTAAAGCAACTGAAAGAACATACCATCCAGAAAAAAATTAAGGAAAGCGCCAAAAAAGAACAAGAACTGTTCAATACCCATAAAGAGGTATTGGTAGGTACAAATAAGTATATCAATAAGGAAGATAGGATGAAGGATGATATGGAGATCTTCCCCTTTGTTAAGACCGATGCCCGAAAAACCTTATTGGAGCCCATTATTGAAAAACGACTGTCCGAAGCCTTGGAACAAAAAAGATTGAAAGATGAGTAGAAAAGACCTGCAACACCTAAAATTAAAAGTGGCTGAAGATACAGGTAACCAAACTCCAGCTTCCAAAACAAAGAGGAAAGTCAATTCTGAAACCCCTTTCTATATCAAGGAAGATGTAGCAGATTTAGAACATCTTAATTTTGCAGCGGGGATAGCGCCCAACCTACGTGGGCCCTACTCCACCATGTATGTCAGAAGACCTTGGACGATAAGACAATACGCTGGTTTTTCTACTGCCGAAGAAAGCAATGCTTTTTACAGACGTAATCTGGCCGCAGGACAAAAAGGGCTGTCTGTAGCCTTTGACTTACCAACACATCGTGGATATGACAGCGATCATGAGCGCGTAGTAGGAGACGTAGGTAAAGCTGGCGTTGCCATAGATTCTGTGGAAGACATGAAAATTCTATTCGACTCCATTCCTTTGGATGAAATGTCGGTTTCCATGACCATGAACGGAGCTGTTTTACCAATTATGGCCTTTTATATCGTTGCCGCAGAAGAACAAGGGGTATCCCCAAAACAATTGGCAGGGACCATACAGAACGATATCCTTAAGGAATTTATGGTGCGGAACACTTATATCTATCCTCCGGCACCTTCCATGCAGATCATTTCTGATATTTTTGAGTATACAAGCAGGCACATGCCAAAATTCAATAGCATCAGTATTTCCGGCTATCATATGCAGGAAGCTGGCGCTACCCCGGAAATAGAATTGGCATATACCTTGGCAGACGGACTGGAATACATTAGAACCGGACTTAAATCTGGTTTGGATATAGATAAGTTCGCACCTCGCCTATCTTTCTTTTGGGGCATCGGCATGGATCATTTTATGGAAATTGCCAAAATGAGGGCAGGTCGCATGCTTTGGGCAAAATTGGTTCAAAAGTTCGATCCAAAAAATCAGAAATCCCTAGCACTACGGACACACTCACAGACAAGTGGCTGGAGTCTTACTGCCCAAGATCCTTTTAATAATGTGGCCAGAACCACCATTGAAGCTGCAGCTGCAGCCTTTGGAGGCACCCAAAGTTTGCACACCAACGCCTTGGACGAGGCCATTGCACTGCCCACCGATTTTTCGGCAAGAATAGCAAGGAATACACAACTTTTTTTACAGGACGAAACCAAGATCACCAAAACGGTAGATCCTTGGGCGGGAAGTTATTATGTGGAATACCTTACTGATGAGATTGCCCATAAAGCCTGGAAACTTATTGAAGAGGTTGAAGAATTGGGAGGAATGACCAAAGCCATTGAGGCTGGTATCCCTAAAATGCGCATTGAACAGGCCGCAGCAAAAAAACAGGCCCGGATAGATAGCAACCAAGATATTATAGTAGGCATCAACAAATATCAACTGGAGGAAGAAGATCCCCTCATGATTTTGGAAGTGGACAATGAGCAGGTGCGCAAACAGCAGTTAGAACGTTTGGCACAGACCAAAAAAAACAGAAATTCGGCAGATGTAGGAGCGGCATTAAAAAAACTGACCGAAGCAGCCAAAGAAAAACAAGCGACCGAAGGAACCGCAACTACCGAGAATTTACTAGCTTTAGCGGTAGAAGCAGCGAGGGCAAGAGCTACCTTAGGGGAAATAAGCGATGCCATGGAAGTTGCTTTCGGACGGTACAAAGCAAAAATTCAATCATTTACAGGAGTGTATTCCAAAGAGATCAAAAACGACGAGAGCTTTAAAAAAGCCAGGGAGATGGCCGACCAATTTGCTGAGACCGAAGGTCGTAGACCTAGGATTATGATTGCAAAAATGGGTCAGGACGGACATGACAGGGGAGCCAAAGTTGTGGCTACCGGGTATGCCGATCTGGGCTTCGATGTAGATATCGGCCCCTTGTTCCAGACCCCTCAGGAGGCCGCGAAACAGGCTGTAGAAAACGATGTGCACGTGGTGGGAGTATCTTCCTTGGCGGCAGGTCATAAAACGTTGGTGCCCCAAATTATAGAAGAGCTCAAGAAATACGGTCGGGAAGATATCATGGTCATTGTGGGAGGCGTAGTGCCAAAACAGGATTATGACTACCTCTTTAAAGCTGGAGCCGTGGCCATATTTGGCCCTGGTACCAAAATTAGTGAAACAGCGATCCAAATATTGGACATTTTAATGGATTGATCCGTTGAATTCAACATTCTTAAACCATTAATTCCCCACAGATTACCATCATTTTGTGGATTAATAGGCTGTTATTCACCGTCTGTTAACAAAATACATTTTTTGGCGTTATAAATAATCGTATTTTTAGCCCCTAACTTACTATGATAATGGGCAAGATAATTGCTATAGCAAATCAAAAAGGTGGGGTTGGAAAAACCACCACATCAGTGAACCTAGCTGCCTCCTTAGGTGTACTGGAAAAAAAAGTATTATTAATTGATGCTGATCCACAAGCCAATGCCACATCCGGTTTGGGCATAGATGTGGACAGTGTGGAAATGGGTACGTACCAGTTATTGGAACATTCCAAGACTGCTTTGGAAACAATCATTTCAACATCCTCCCCTAATGTAGATCTTATTCCTTCACATATAGATCTTGTTGCCATTGAAATTGAACTGGTAGACAAGGATAAAAGGGAGTACATGATGAAGCAGTCACTTGAAGGGTTGAAGGACAAATACGATTACATTCTGATCGATTGCGCGCCTTCTTTGGGCTTGTTGACTCTAAATGCATTAACAGCGGCTGACTCTGTCATCATTCCTATCCAATGTGAATATTTTGCCTTGGAAGGTTTGGGCAAATTACTGAACACCATTAAAAGTGTGCAAAAAATACACAATCCAGATCTAGACATAGAAGGATTGTTGCTCACCATGTTCGATTCCAGATTGCGACTGTCCAATCAGGTGGTGGAAGAGGTGAACAAGCATTTTTCTGATATGGTTTTCGATACCATCATCCAAAGAAATGTGAGATTAAGTGAAGCTCCAAGTTATGGGGAAAGCATCATTAAATACGATGCAGCAAGCAAGGGAGCGGCCAATTATTTGAATTTGGCCAATGAAGTAATGAAAAAAAACAAGGAGATAGTTTAATATGGCGAAAGCAGTAAAAAAACAAGCTTTAGGAAGAGGATTGTCAGCACTTCTTAAAGATCCAGAAAACGACATCAAATCAGTATCCGACAAAAATGCGGATAAAGTAGTGGGCAATATCGTAGAATTGGAATTATCGGCCATAGAAATGAACCCATTTCAGCCACGATCCAACTTTAACGATGATGCACTACAAGAATTGGCAACTTCTATTCGGGAGCTGGGGGTAATCCAGCCTATTACCGTTAGAAAGCTCGATTTCAATAAATATCAATTAGTTTCCGGAGAAAGAAGATTCAGGGCGTCCAAACTCATAGGCTTGGAAACCGTTCCTGCCTATATCCGTATTGCCAATGACCAAGAATCCTTGGAAATGGCATTGGTGGAAAATATACAGCGACAGGATCTTGATCCCATCGAAATTGCTTTGTCCTACCAACGTTTGATAGACGAAATTCAGTTGACACAGGAGAAGTTAAGTGATAGGGTAGGGAAAAAACGCTCCACCATTACCAACTATTTAAGGCTTTTACGATTAGACCCCATTATCCAGACCGGCATCCGTGACGGCTTTGTAAGTATGGGACATGGTAGAACGCTCGTAAATGTTGAAAAAAGAGAAGACCAGATTGCCCTATATGAGAAGATAGTTGGACAAAATCTATCAGTTCGAGATACGGAAAAGGCCGTAAAGGCCTATCAAGATGCATTGGAAAATCCTGATAAGCAAGTGAAAAAGGTGTCGAAAACCCCTGATTTCATCAAAAAGGATGCCCCGAGATTCAGCGACTACCTTTCTGTAAAAGTAGATGTGAAAGCTTCAGAAAAAGGCAATGGCAAAATCACCATCCCTTTTAGTTCCGAAGAAGAATTTCAGCGTATAAAAAAACTGATCACAGGTGAATAAATCACTTTGCTCTATACTAGTTATTTTTCTTTTAATTCTTTCCACCACTGCACAGGAAAAAAAAAAGGATACCACCGCAGTAGACTCTGTTAAAACAGATTTTACTAAAAAAGGCGTCGTGATTAAGGATGTTATTGTGGAGAAAAGGGAAGAAATAAACCCTTTGGCTCCCAGCAAGGCCGCCTTTTTCTCCGCCATATTACCGGGATTGGGCCAAATCTACAACAAACGTTATTGGAAGGTTCCCCTAGTATATGCGGCAATTGGCACAGGGGTATACGCCTACGTTTATAATGATGATCTCTATGATCGCTTTAGAATAGCTTTTAAAAGAAGAAGGGCCGGATTTATTGATGACGAATTTTACGATCCCAACAATAGTGGTGTGGTACCTGGAAGCCCAGACCTTTCAGATGCAGCGTTGCAAGATGGGCAAGAGCGCTACCAGAGAGATAGGGATCTGGCCTTGGTAGTCACCATCGGCCTTTACGCACTCAATATCATAGATGCCAATGTGGATGCGCATTTACGGCAATTTAACGTAGATGACAACCTTAGTATGGACTTTAAACCCTACTTAGAATACAATCCAATTAACGCCAATCCAAATTACGGAATGGCATTAACCATAAAATTCTAGCGCATGAAAATTGCATTGTTTGGATACGGTAAAATGGGAAAGATGATAGAACAGACCGCTATCAAAAGAAACCATACCATTGTAGCCAAAATAGACGTAGACACCAAAGAAATTGATTTTTCCAATATCGATGTGGCCATAGATTTCAGTCAGCCTGATGCGGCTTTCGAAAATATTAAAAAATGCATGGAACACAATGTTCCTGTTATCTCGGGCACCACAGGATGGTTAAAAGATTACGACAGGGCGGTGTCCTTTTGTAATGAACATAAGGGAGCGTTTATTTATGCTTCCAATTATAGCCTGGGGGTCAATATCTTTTTTGAGCTTAACGAATATTTGGCCAAAATGATGAAGACGTTAGACCAATACAAGGTGTCCATGGAAGAAATACACCACACACAAAAGCTGGATGCCCCCAGTGGTACGGCCATCACCTTGGCCGAAGGGATCATAAAAAACACAGATTATAAAGGATGGGCATTGGATGCGGCAACAGATAGGCATATTCCTATTCTTGCCAAACGAATCAATGATGTTCCTGGAACACATTCCGTCAATTATGAAAGTCCCGTAGATAGTATTGAGATTAAACATACGGCCCACAATAGGGAAGGTTTTGCCCTCGGAGCCGTTGTAGCAGCTGAATGGATAGTGGACAAAACAGGGGTTTTCACCATGAAAGATGTGTTAAACCTTGGTTAAGAAACGTAACAAAAAAACATCTTCGGGTACTTAGTTATATACACAAGCATTGAGATATCCCAATAAACAACTTAGAATACACCAATAACAATATCGTATGAACGGCACACAATGGATTCTTTTTATTTTGATCGTACAGGTCATCCATTTTTTAGGAACTTGGAAATTATATGTAAAAGCTGGGAGAAAGGCATGGGAAGCGGCAGTGCCAATCTATAATGCCATTGTGTTGATGCAGATTATCAACCGCCCAAAATGGTGGACATTCCTGCTATTTATTCCTATTATCAATTTACTTATGTTTCCCGTAATTTGGGTGGAGACCATACGGAGCTTTGGAAAAAATAGCCTGTTAGATACTTGGTTGGTCATTTTAACCCTAGGATTTTATATCTATTATGTCAGCTATACCCAAGATGTCAAATATGTGGAAAACCGCAGCAGACATCCTAAAACGGCATTAGGGGAATGGGTCAGTTCCATTGTATTTGCCATAGTTGCTGCCACGTTGGTGCATACCTATTTTATTCAGCCTTATGTTATCCCAACCGGGTCTTTGGAAAAAACACTGATGATAGGTGATTTCCTTTTTGTTAGTAAATTTCATTACGGTGCCAGAACCCCTATGACAACTGTTGCGGCGCCAATGGTTCATGATACATTGCCGATCATAAAAACCAAATCTTATCTAAGCAAACCACAGCTCCCCTATTTTAGGCTTCCCGGTTTCCAAAAAGTTAAACGAAATGATATCGTGGTCTTTAGTTGGCCCGCGGATACCGTACGCCAGTTCTTTAAAAAGGAAAAAGGGGTCAAAAAACCAATAGACAAAAAATCAAACTACGTTAAAAGATGTGTGGGTGTCCCTGGGGATAGCCTTTCTATTGTAAATGGGGACGTGCATATCAATGGTGAAAAGCTGGTCCTATCGGACCGGGCCAAGCCAATGTTCCTTCATGTAGTAACGACCAAAGGACAAATAGGTAGCGCAGCAATTACTTTATTGGGGCGCAATAATTTTGGGGGTAATGTGATCAAAATTCCTAATGAAATATTGTCACAAGATAAAGTTGCAGAGGTAATAGACCAAAAGACTACGTTGGAGGAATTTGAAAAAGATTCTTTATACACCTACTATACAGGTTATATTTCTGATGGTAAAGTAGTATCATTTCTTAAAGCTACAGCGGTTAACAACAAGGCCCTTTTTAATATGACGGAAGAAGAAGCCAAGAATGATATTGGAAAGGCAGATATCGTCAATATTGAGAAATTCAGCTTTACAAAGCCAGAAACTTCTATTTTTCCGCAAAGCGGACAATATCCAGGCACACAAGATAATTTTGGACCTATTTATCTTCCAGAGGCAGGTAAAACAATTCCTTTAAATGTAAAAGTTCTTCCTTTATACAAGAAAATAATTCAGGAATATGAGGGGAATACCCTATCCGTATCCGGTAACCAAATTAGTATCAATGGGAAGGTAACAGACTCCTATACCTTTAAACAAGGCTATTACTGGATGATGGGAGACAATCGCCATAAATCTGAAGACAGTAGGTTTTGGGGCTATGTGCCAGAAAACCATATTGTGGGCAAACCGGTCTTTATCTGGATGAGTATAGATGGGATCAATGACGGACTGAGCAATTGGAAAGTTAGATGGGATCGTGTTTTCACCACGGTAGGTGGAGACGGCGAACCCAGGTCTTATTTTAAATACTTTTTGATAGCCCTTGCCGGTTGGTTCGTGTTTGATTATTTTAGGAAAAAGAAGAAAAAGAAATAATCTGTCTTATAAACCCAACAAATGAAGCTTCTCCTACACCCAGGATACTTTTTGAATATTGCCAATTTTGTGGCCATAGTCAAAAATGATATCTGTTGGGAGACTTCTGGAAATTATCAGAAACAGACCTACAGGAACCGATGCTATATAGCCACTGATAATGGCAGGCATCTCATGAATATTCCCATTCAACATGCCGGAGGCAAAAAGGGTAGACAAAAGTATAAAGACGTAAAAGTTGATAATTTTTACCATTGGCAACGGCAACATTGGCGTACCTTGGAAACGGCGTATCGGACCTCTCCATTTTTTGAGTTCTATGAAGATGATCTTGTAGAACTTTATAGAACCGAGCATACCTATCTACTTGATTTTAATTTAAAGTCCATTGAAGCTGTCTGCAATTGCCTTCAGATTCCAATGCCAGAAGAAAGAACTACCGATTTTGAAAAAGAACCATTGGATTATGTGGATGGACGCCATTTGATCAATGCCAAAACGGATCCGCCCCTTGTTCAAAAACCATATGTTCAAGTATTCGACGACCGTAATCCATTTATTGATAACCTTAGTATTTTGGATCTTTTGTTCAATGAAGGCACTAATGCCCTATCTTACCTGAAAGAACACCAATTAGAATTCAAGGATGCTTAGATTCTTAATGCATTACGGCATACATTTTTTGGTCCCTTTAGCCATCGGACTCTACTTTTATAAAGACAATAGGTTTTGGGCAGTGTTGATTCTTTTGGCAGGGATCCTAATTGATCTGGACCACCTTGTTGCCAGCCCAATTTTTGATAGTACGCGCTGTAGTGTTGGATTCCACCCTTTACACTCGTATTGGGCCATTATGCTCTATATTGGATTTTTATTCTTCAAGAAAACCCGAATCGTGGGCCTTGCCTTGTGTATTCACATTATTGCGGATACGGCGGACTGCCTTTTGATGTAGCTATAATTTGATGGACGCCATTACCGGGAAGTGATCGGACAATTTAACGTCGTAATTTTTATGTGCCAGCACTTCCATTTGCTCGTCTACCAAAATAAAATCAATTCTTAGCGGCAAAAACTTAAAATTATAGGTGCGACCGTAACCTGAACCCATTTCCATAAAACTGTCTTTCATATCACCTTTGATATCATAATAGACACTTGAATACTGCGAATTATTGAAATCTCCACAAATAATTTTTTTATAGGAAGTCGTTTTACTGTGTTCTAAAATAATTTCGGCCTGCTCCTGTTGCTTGACAAATGAATTGCTTAGTCTTTTCAGGAGTTTTTGTGATTCTTCCCTACGTAGAGAGCCAGGTCGTACCCTTAGGGATTGGAGGTGCAAGTTATAAATACGAAGCGTATCAGATTTTACAACGATATCAGCAAATAAGGCATTATTACCGGTGTTAGGAAAATTGAGGGAACCTTTATTGGTGATGGGAAATTTGGAATAAATAGCCTGAATTACCTTTCCACTATAAACACCAAATTCAAAGTTCACATGTTTGTAGGGATATTGCTCAAAGTCCTTACTCCTAATTTTTGAATAGTCGAACTCCTGAAAACAGACAATATCCGCATTTTCTTCTTTAATAAACTTAACAATGCCATCGCTCAATTGGGGGTTGTCTTCCCTTGAATTACCGCGAAAGGACTGTGCATTAAATGTTAGTATACTAAGGCTTTTTTCTTCGGATTCTGCATTAGCTTCAGAAAATTTAATAAAAGTTCCCAAGAAAAAATATCCCATTATTAAAACTACAGATGACAACCAAAATTGTCGCTTTCCTAACAATACCCAATAGCCCAGGAAAAGTATGTTCACCACTACGAGGTAAGGAACTGCGAGACTAAAAATAAACAGGAATGAAATTGATCGAAGGGAGATATGTGGTACTACACAAGAAATCAAAAGCAGCAGTGCCACTATTGAATTCAGAAAAAAAACGAATTTATTTAGTACAGATAATTTTCCCACAATTGGCGCTATTCTTTACCTGCTTTGAAAAGAAAGTCTTTCTCTGATTTTGACAAGCTCTCGTATCCAGATTTACTTATTTTATCAAGTATGGCATCTATCTTTCGTTGCCTGCTTTCTTTATCGTGGTCTACTGTGGCATTTGCCGTGGACTTGGCTTTACGGTAAACCGTTTTTAATGGAGCTTTTTTTGATTTTTTAAAGAGGTTGGCAAAACTATCCACTAACCTAGAAAAGCCTTCACCTATATCCTTGCCTTTCGCCAATTGCCTCGCATAGACAAATCCCAATAAGGCACCTCCCAAATGCGACAAATTTCCGCCTGCATTACCTCCGGTGGGAATCTGAATCAAATCCACCAAAACAAAGAAAACACCAATGTACCATAGCTTTACGTTAAAAAAGATAATCCTCACCTCTTGGTTGGGAATATAGGTACACACAAATATCAAAACAGCTGTTACCCCTGCAGAGGCACCTATCAAAGAAGTATTGATCCCCAAAAATGCAGGAAAAATATTATAACTCAAAAGAAATAGGAGTCCGCCTAAAATAACCCCCAGAAAATAGACATTGATGAATCTTTTAGGACCGAAAAGGTTTAAAAAAATTCGGGATGCAAAATAAAGCATTACCATGTTCCAAAAGATATGACCCAGCCCAGCATGAAAAAAAGAATAGGTAACAATGGACCATGGCTGCACCAAAAAATCAAAAAAATCTTTGGGCAACTCAAACCATTGCATCAACGTATTTGGCGACAATTGAAGTAAAAACGTAAGCAAGCCATTAAAAATAAAGATCACCACATTAATGGCAATTAATTTTTCAGCGATGCTCAGTCTTGCAAACTGATATTTTAAATTACCTGTGTTCATAGCTAATCCCAACGGTTTTTGTTAAACTGGTTCTTTTTCCAGTACCACATCATCAGAAAACCAATCAACGCACCACCAACGTGTGCGAAATGTGCTATTCCACTTCCAAAGATAGCATAACCGGTAATCCCTGAAAATAAATCCAGACCTATTAAAACAGGAATAAAATATTTAGCCTTAATAGGAACAGGTAAAAATATTAAGAATAGCTCGCTATTGGGAAATGACATCCCAAACGCCACCAACACTCCATATATAGCACCAGAAGCCCCCACAGCAGGCGTATTAAAGGCACTTAAGAAATTATCTATCGTACTTTGGGGAGCTAGGTTATACCAATCTGGACTATATTTTCCACTTGAAATTATCTCAATGACTTGGCTTCTTGTAATACCAGAGTTTACCAAAACATCCATGCCCTCATTAAAGTAATAATAGTTCACGGCCGTATGCAATAGGGCCGATCCCAACCCTGCAGAAAAATAGAAAAAGAAAAATTTATTTCTACCCCACATCCGTTCCAGAGGCGTACCAAAAGCCCATAAGGCATACATATTGAACACAATATGCATTAACCCTCCGTGCATAAACATATGCGAAAGAATCTGCCACAGTCCAAAATTTGCATTTTGGGGAAACCAAAGTGAAAACAACCGGTACATTTCATCGCCGTACAAGGAGGTGGCCACAAAAAACAATACATTAATTATAAGTAAATGCTTTATAGCATCAGTAAGTCTTCCCATTTAAATAAATTTTTTATCAATATCGTTTTCTGTGATCGTAATGTAAATTGTCTTGTTGAAAGGGCTCACCTTGGACTCCTTACAGGCGAACAAATCGTTCACCAGGGCCAGTTGCGAATTTTTGTCCAACACCTCCCCTGTCTTTACCGCCAGTGTCTTACAGAGGGTTTTGGAAAGGATATCTGTCTGTGAAAAATTATCACCTGCAACATCCTGTTGGTAGTCTGCAATTAATTGATCCAAAACCATACCTACCTCACTTTCTGCTACTAATAAAGGAACCCCGGTAATTTCCAGTACCTCCTTGTCTGCTTTACCGAAACCAAATCCTATGGTAGCTAGACTTTCCTTGATCTCCTCAATTATGGCCATGTCTGAACTAGAGAAGGACAAGGTCAATGGGAATAATAATTGCTGGCTTACTGCCTCTTTTATGGTAATATTTTTTAAAAACTTCTCATAAAGTACACGTTGGTGTGCCC
Source organism: Sediminicola sp. YIK13 (assembly GCF_001430825.1). Taxonomy (GTDB): domain Bacteria; phylum Bacteroidota; class Bacteroidia; order Flavobacteriales; family Flavobacteriaceae; genus Sediminicola. The sequence goes on from NZ_CP010535.1 coordinate 1,493,299, forward strand.
GGCTTTGATCTATTACGACCATTCCAGAAATGATGGTGGTCACAATATACTTTCGCCTTAACTGAAAAGTGGTTGTCGTAGACTCCATTACTTCCTGACTACCATCAAAAATGGAACCCGTTATACTATCAGATTCAAAACTTACACTCGAGAAACTATCTTCTTTCCCAACTTTGGATTCCAACCCAACGTACATACTTTCCCATCCTTTGGTACTCTCCTTTTGATGGGAATTCCTAAAACCTCTCTGCATTTCCTCTTTAAAGGGGTTGAATCCTGAATCCACAACCACTTTAGGTAGTTCTGCAGTCCTATTTTTAAAGGCATAAGGCGTTTCCAAATTAAGGTCTTGATCAAAATCCAAGGCCGGGGCAACATTGAACTGTCCCAAACTATGTTTTACGGCAGACCTCAATAGGGCATACAAGGTATGCTCATCATCAAATTTGATCTCGGTTTTGGTAGGATGAATATTAATATCTATGGACGCAGGATCCACTTCTAAGTATAGGAAATAACCTGGGTGGTTTTCAGATTTTATGAGTCCCTCAAACGCTGCCACCACGGCATGATGGAGATAGGGACTTTTAATAAAGCGGTTATTGACGAAAAAGTATTGCTCTCCCCTACTCTTCTTGGCAAACTCAGGTTTCCCAATGTATCCGGAAATTTTCACCACCTGAGTCTCTTCTTCAACAGGGACTAATTTTTCATTGGTCTTACTGCCAAAGATATTGACTATCCGTTGCCTATAATTGCTCAGGGGCAAATTAAACAATTCGCTACCATTGTTGTAAAAATAGAAATGAATGGAAGGATGTGCCAGAGCTACCCTATGAAACTCATCGGTGATATGCCTAAGTTCCACACTATTGGATTTTAGGAAATTTCTTCGGGCGGGAATATTAAAAAAAAGGTTTTTTACCGCAATGGAAGTTCCTTTTGGGGTAACAATCACTTCCTGCGCCGCAATTTTACTCCCCTCTATTTTTATATGGGTACCTACTTCTGTATCGGAAGGTTTGGTCTGCAGTTCTACATGGGCTATTGCCGCTATTGAAGCCAAAGCCTCCCCCCTGAAACCTTTGGTACTAAGGTTGAAAAGATCTTCTGCACATTGAATTTTGGAGGTAGCATGCCTTTCGAAACTGAGTCTGGCATCGGTATCACTCATTCCAACACCATCATCTACCACTTGTATCAGGACTTTGCCCCCATCCTTAATAATAAGCTTTATGGAGGTGGCCCCTGCATCTATGGCATTCTCCATCAACTCTTTAACTACTGAAGCTGGTCTTTGAACCACCTCACCGGCAGCTATTTGGTTGGCAACATGATCTGGTAAAAGTTTAATGATATCGCCCATTAAAAGAATATGTCTATTTTACCATATTTTACTGCGGCATAGGCAAATATCAAAAGAAAGATAAGTATAACGAAAAAACGAAGCCTACGGTTTCTATCACTTCGAGCACTTTTGATTGTTTTCCAATCATCCCGGTAGCTCTTTTTTCTGTAGCCGGCAAAATACTCCCCGTCTGGTTTTGCTTCTTTAGACTTCCTTAATTTTTCTATACGCTCCTTGCGCTCGTTATAATAACGAGGGGAATAATTATAGGATTTGTTCCTACTTAATTTAAAAAGCGAAGGGAGTCTCATATTTATCTTTACTATCCTCAAAAGTACTGAAAATAGGGCAAAATGGTCGAATGTAGATGCTAAAAATTGTTAACAACCCAGAAATGTAGAATCATAGTGGCTTGCCTTTTAAATGTGGTATTTACAACTGATTAACCCAGATGTTTTCCCAAAAGAAAGATCACCAAATCTTTAGAACTCTAATTTAGTTGCCCAGAGCGGCCATCTTAATAGCGGCAATAGCAGCTTCCGAACCCTTGTTTCCGTGTATCCCTCCACTGCGATCAATGGCCTGTTGCAGGTTATTGTCGGTCAACACACAAAATATAACAGGTGTATCTGTAATTACATTTAGGTCCTTTATCCCTTGGGCAGTGGCACTGCACACAAAATCGAAATGCTTTGTCTCCCCTTGGATAACACTTCCAATAGCAATTACGGCATCCACATTTTGGGTAGCTATCATTTTTTTACTTCCAAAAACCAATTCGTAACTACCAGGAACATTCCAACGAACAATATTATCCTTTGAGGCACCACAATCCAACAAGGTTTCCATGGCCCCATTGAATAAGCCTTCCGTTATTTCCGAATTCCATTCAGAAACAACAATCCCAAACCGAAAGTTCTTCGCGCTTGGGATTGTAGCTTTATCGTATTCCGATAAATTCTTGTTAGCCGTGGCCATTATTTATTGTTTTTGGGACTTTCCGATAAAAACATCTATCGTTCTGGCTTCATCAGAAGAAGCATAGTCATCCTTAATTCTTTGAAAGTATTCCAGTGCCTTATCACTCTGGTTTAATTCCAAAGCTGTGATACCTGCCTTGTACAAGAATTTTGGCGCAGTAAAACTATTGTCACTGTGAGCTACAGCTTTCTCATAATAAGAAAGGGCATCTTCAGGTTGGTTCAATTGTACAAAAGCATCTCCAAGTCCTCCTTTTGCAAGAGCTCCCAAAATAGCATCATCAGAGGAGAAATCTTCCAAATGATTGATTGCTTCCTGATAGTTCTGCATGTTCAGATAAGCCATCCCTGCAGAATAACTTGCGACATTGGCGGCCTTTGTACCGCTGTATTCCTCTATAATATCCAAGAATCCGTATTTTCCTTCTGCACCATTAAGGGAAAGGGTGAACAATGAATCTCGCTCTGTAGTGCTGTTCAATGCTTGATCAAAATATTGTTGGGGGTAGTACATTTCATTATCTGCACTCGCCTCCATTGGTTTAATCACAAATTGATTGTAGGCCAAATATCCCAAAACGGCTACTGCTATTACACCAATGACACCTAGAATGTAGTTTTGATTTTGTGAAACCCACTCTTCGGTTTTGGAAGCACTTTCGTCCAGAGTACTAAAAACTTCCGCGGTTGTACTGTTCTGTTCATCCAATTCAATCTCTTCAGCTTTGTTCTTTGGTTTGTAACCTCTCTTATTGTATGTTGCCATTTTTAAATTTATTGATCGCGCAAAAATAAAGTTTTTATTGAAATCCGAAAGGTTATTTATTCGTTATTTTTCGATAATTTGCACGATCCATAGCTATTGAAAAATAAAACTGTTACCTCTCGGAATGTTTCTGAAAAAATTAGCCCTTATTAATTACAAGAATTTCAGCTCCCAAAACTTCGAATTTGATCATAAGATAAATTGTTTTGTAGGGCCCAATGGAATTGGCAAAACCAATATTTTGGATGCTATCTATCACCTATCCTTCAGCAAGAGCTACTTTAATCCGGTGGCCACCCAAAATATAAAACATGGGGAAGATTTTTTTGTCATTGACGGAGAATACGAAAAGAACGGCAGAGAGGAAAAAATCATCTGCAGCCTCAAAAAGGGCATGAAAAAGGTTGTGAAACGAAATGGGAAAGCCTACGATAAACTTTCTGACCATATTGGATTTCTACCTTTGGTCATTATTTCGCCGGCAGATCGTGATCTGATAATCGAAGGCAGTGATACCCGAAGAAAGTTTATGGATGGGGTAATTTCACAATCGGATAAGTCCTACCTATCCTCCCTTATGAATTACAATAAGGTATTGGCACAGCGAAATTCCCTATTAAAATACTTTGCCGCCAACCATACTTTTGACCGCACTACCCTTGCTGTATACAATGAACAGTTGGACAGGTACGGTACTGAAATCCACAACAAAAGGATGTCTTTCCTAGAAGCATTCATTCCTATTTTCAAAGAACAATACGAAGTGATCTCTGGAGCCAAGGAAGAGGTACATATTAATTACGACAGTAAATTATTGGATGATGGTCTCCTTAATTTATTGGAAGGCAGCCTAGATAAGGACAGGGCCTTGCAATATACATCCGTTGGGGTCCACAAGGACGACCTCAACTTTGAAATTGAAGGATTTCCCATTAAAAAATTTGGTTCCCAGGGACAGCAGAAATCTTTTCTGATCGCATTGAAATTGGCCCAGTTCAATTTTATAAAAACCCAGGCAAAAACAACCCCGATCTTACTTTTGGATGATATTTTTGACAAACTGGACGAAAATAGGGTAGCACATATTGTTTCCTTGGTAGATGATGATTATTTTGGTCAAATATTTATCAGCGACACCCACGCCGACCGCACGGAAGAAGTTGTAAAAACCATTCATAAGTCGTATAAAATTTTTAAATTATAGTATGAGAACAATCCTGTCTGTCTTCGCTCTTATATGCCTACTTAGCTGCAAGCAGAGCATTTCCGAAAGTGATCTGACCAAACTAAACGGGTATTGGGAAATAAGTGAAGTAGAGTTTCCGGATGGCACCACAAAAGAATACAAAGCCAATACCACTATAGATTATATAGAAATAGCAGGTTTTAAGGGTTTTAGAAAAAAGGTGCAGCCCAGCTTGGAGGGCACGTATTTTGCAAATGATGATGCCGAATCGTTTTTGATACTACAAAAGGAAGACTCCTTTGAGTTTCAATATAAAAACAACTTGAGCGAATGGAATGAGCTTTTGACAGCCCTATCGGATAATTCCTTTTCGGTAGTCAATAAGGAAGGAGTCACCTATCACTACAAGAGGTACGAACCCATCAACATTAACGAATAATGGCCAAAAGAAAGAACGACAATATACCCTTAAGTGAAGCATTGCAAGAATTCATCAAAGTGAACAAACTGCAGAACGGCATGGATAAGGTGAATGTTCGGGAAGCTTGGGCCAATCTTATGGGAAATGGGGTAAACAACTACACCACATCCATTGAATTAAGAAATGAGACGCTTTTTGTTTCTCTCTCCTCCTCCGTACTCAGGGAAGAATTAAGTCATGGGAAATCAAAAATTATTACCTTGATCAACGAGGAACTGGGAAAGGAGTTGGTGAAAAAATTGGTCTTGCGATAATAAAAAAAGCCTACAGAAAACTCCTGTAGGCCTTTATATCTTTTAGTATTCTACTAGTAGATTTCTCTTCCTGCAAAATGAAAAGCACCTTCTATAGCTGCATTCTCATCGCTATCCGAACCATGCACTGCATTCTCTCCTATTGAGGTGGCAAACAATTTACGAATAGTACCTTCAGCTGCATCAGCAGGATTTGTAGCTCCGATAAGAGCTCTAAAATCTTCCACTGCATTTTCTTTTTCCAAGATAGCAGCCACAATTGGACCTCTGGTCATAAAGTCTACCAATTCTCCAAAAAATGGACGCTCTCTGTGAACGCCATAAAATTCTTGTGCATCCCTTAAACTCAACTGTGTGTATTTCATAGCAGCAATTTTAAATCCTGCAGACGTTATTTTCTCCAAAATTGCACCGATATGTCCATTCTCAACCGCATCGGGCTTAATCATGGTAAATGTTCTGTTTGTAATCATCTTCTTTTAAATTTTGCGCAAAAATACGCTTTATTCATTAACCCGCAAGCCTTAATAGCTTTGTTCTAGTTCCCCAAGCAATTCTCCATTGTCCCCAACCATCTTGAAAATCACTAATTTTTGATTAAAGTCGAAATTTAAAAGTCCAAAACTTTTCTTATTGACCACCTCTCCCACTCTAAATGGATTTGGTTCCCCAGAAAAACTTGAATAAACATGGGTAAGGCCACTACTGGTGAAATCTATCAAGGGATAAGCAAGTCCATCAACATTGGTCCTGGAAAATTCCGATATATGTCTATCCCCACTTAAAATAATTACTCCCTTTGCATTTGAGGAGGCTATCAAACCTTTCAAACGATCTACCTCATGAGGAAAATTACCCCAGCATTCAAATCCATGCTCATTGGATAAAAACTGAATACTACTGACGATGACATTAAAATCTGCTTTGGAATTGTTCAACTCATTTTGCAGCCAGGCCCATTGAGCTGTCCCTAGTACCGTTCCTTGTCCATAATCATTTGGTTTATTTCTCTTTTTTGTTTCCCTGTCCAGGGTCAGGGCGGTTCTAAAATATCTGGTATCCAACACGATGATCTTAATATGCCCTTCAGGCAAAGTATACTCATGAGTGGCATATATACCTTCCCGTGATCTTCTGGGACTATCCATTGGCACATCCATAAAGTCCAGGAATTCCTGCTGACTCCATGTTTTTCCATTGAACTCTACTCCCCCATCATTTAAACCGTAGTCGTGATCATCCCAGGTACCAATAACTGGTATTTTAGTTTTTAAGAAGGCGTATCCTTCTACCCTATCTTGTTCCAAATACATTTCTCTCAACTTTTTTCTATTATCCGTATCTGCATAGATAATATCTCCACCCCATATCCAAACATCTGGATTAGCGGCAACTATATCATCCCATAAAAGATTGTTCAAACTACTCTTGTTACAGGAACCAAAGGCAATGGTGAAGTCGGAAACCGTGGGCTGCAGCAACTTTGTTTTAGTAGCTGATTTACAACCATTAAACAGAAGAATTAAAATAAAATAATACACTATTTTCCCCATGTGGTATTGTTTTAAAAACATACTCAAAATTAAGGCTTTTAAGAATAAGGTCTATATGATAAAATTGTATCTTTGCGCCCATGAATTTGAAGGACATAAAAGCTACTGAGGCATTACTCTCATCGCCACAAAAAATTGTAATAGTACCACACAAAAATCCCGATGGAGACGCTATAGGCTCAACTTTGGGCCTTTACCACTATCTTAAAAACAGAGGTCAGGATGCAACGGTGATTTCACCAAATGATTATCCCAAGTTTTTAAAATGGATTCCCGGGAACGAACAAATCGTGAATTTTGAAAAGGATTCCAATCGCGCAAAACAACTCATTTCAGAGGCCACTATAATTTTCACATTGGATTTCAACCATCTGGGAAGAATAGACCAAATGCGTCCTTATTTGGAAGAGGCCAAGGCGACATTTATCATGATCGACCATCATCAGGCTCCTGGTGACTATGCAGATATCATGTATTCTGATGTAAGCATGAGCTCTACCTGTGAAATGGTTTATAATTTCATAGAATTCTTGGGTCATAGGGATCAGATCAACGCCGATATAGCCAATTGCCTTTACACGGGAATTATGACGGACACAGGTTCCTTTAAATTTCTCTCCACCACAAGTAGAACCCATAGAATCGCTGCCGATTTAATAGATAAAGGCGCTAACAACACCCTGATTCACAACAAGGTTTTTGACACCAACACGCCTAGTCGCCTGCACCTTTTAGGCTGTGCTCTAAAAAATATGGTCATTATGGAGGATTACCATACGGCTTATATCACTTTGAGCCAAGAAGAGCTGGACAGTAATAATTATAAAAAAGGAGATACCGAAGGCTTTGTCAATTACGGTCTAACTTTAGATGGTATTTGTTTTGCAGTGATTTTTATTGAAAACAAAGAGGATGGTATCGTTAAGATTTCATTTAGGTCCGAAGGTGATTTTTCTGTGAATGAATTTGCCAAAAAACACTTTCAAGGCGGAGGGCACACCAATGCCGCTGGCGGTAAAAGCGATGTGTCTTTAGAAGAAACAACGGCTTATTTTGTGTCCCTACTGGAAAACTATAAAGAACAATTGAACGCATGAAATATTTATTGACCCTTTTAGTCTCGAGTATATCTTTAGTGTCCTGTCAGGAGACAGAACCAAGAAGGCCTATAGAAGTAAGGACTGGTAGCTTTTTCAAAGAAACCATAAAACGGAACAAAGAACTACTTGCGCAAGAAGAAAAACAGATCAAGGAAATCATAGCGCGTGATACAGCCCACACCTATCTTAGCAGTTCACAAGGTTCATGGTATTATTATGAAATAAAAAATGATTCTGTGGCCTACACCCCACAACCTGATGATCTGGTGACTTTTACCTACAATTTGGTAAGTTTCTCCAATGATACCATTTACAAAAGCGAGGAAATGGGGACCATACAGTATAAAGTGGACAAACAAAACCTTTTTCCAGGTTTAAGAAATAGCATAAAGTTACTCAGGGAAGGTGAAAAGGCAACCTTTTTATTTCCCTCTTCCTTGGCCTATGGCTACCATGGCGATGATAAAAAAATAGGCACCAACATACCCGTTAAATCAACCATCACACTTTTAAAAATAGAAAAACAAAAAGACAGTATCCAAAATTAAATTTATTGAAGAAAATGAAAAAAGCATATTTATTATTCGTGGTCGCGGCCATAGCCCTTACAAGTTGTAAATCTAGCAAACATGCTGACTTAGGAGATGGATTGTTCGCCAATATCCAAACCAATAAAGGCGACATCATTATTAAATTGGAAAGTAAAAACACACCTGTTACCGTGGCCAATTTTGTTTCCTTGGCAGAAGGTACCAGTCCATTTGTAAGCGATAGTCTAAAAGGCAAAAAATATTATGATGGACTTGTTTTCCACAGAGTGATTAAGGACTTTATGATTCAAGGAGGTGATCCCACTGGCACAGGAAGAGGAAATCCAGGATATAAATTCAAGGACGAGTTTAATGACTCGCTAACCCATTCCAAGGCTGGTATCCTTTCCATGGCCAATTCTGGTCCAACCACCAATGGTAGTCAGTTTTTTATTACCCATAAAGAAACACCATTTTTAGATGGCAGACATACCGTTTTTGGTGAAGTTGTAGAGGGCATGGATGTTGTTGATAGCATTGCCAATGTAAAAACTTCCATAGAACCTATGACAAAAGATAGGCCTATTGAAGATGTTGTCATGAATAAAGTAGAGATCATCCGCAATGGAAAAGAAGCCAAAAAGTTTGATGCCGTTCAGATCATGACCGATTATTTTGCAGAAGAGGAGGCGAAAATAAAGGTCATGGAAAAAATGAAAGCTGACTTCTCAGCCGAAATTGAAAAACAAAAAGCAGAAGCAGAAACCTTGGCTTCTGGACTAAAAATCTACAGCATACAAGAAGGAACAGGAGAGTCTCCTAAGGTGGGCCAACAAGTAAATGTATACTATGCAGGTTATTTGGAATCTGGCGAACTGTTCGATAGTAATGTTGAGGCTGTAGCCGTAAAATATGGTAAATTTGACGATAGAATAAAAACAGGTGGTGGTTACGAAGCCATGGCTATGGATTATAGCCCTGAAGCACGTTTGATAGCTGGTTTTAGAGAAGGTCTATTATCAATGAAGGTCGGTGATAAAGTTCGCTTGTTCATTCCATCTCATTTGGGTTACGGGCCATCTGGAGCAGGAAATGTAATTCCTCCAAATGCTGATTTAGTATTTGATCTGGAAATCACCGGGATAACAGAATAACAATCTTTGATAAGCATAAAAAAAGCTCGCAGTTTGCGAGCTTTTTTATTTTAATGGCTAACCCGTAAGGAATCAAATGGAAAAGTAACTCCACGGTTTTACCAACTTTGCGACTTTAATTCTATGGTGGCCTTAAGGATATCCATCTGGGATATCTGACCTACCAGGACGCCATTCTCCACAATAGGAAAACGTCGCCTTTTGGCTTGTAAAAATTTATTGGCTGCATCAAATATATCCATATTCCCATCTATGGTCTCTACATTGGAAATCATATGTTGACCCACGGTCCTGGTCTCCCCCGGAAGGTTGTGATACTTACTTTCACTGATGTGCTTGATACAATCCCCTTCGGAAATCATTCCTATAAGTTCATAATTATCGTTCACTACCGGTCCTCCAGATATCCGATACTTGATCAATTGGACAATTACCTCTTCCACAGACTGCTCTGGCTTGAAGGTAATCAGCTTTTTGGTCATATAATCACTAACCTTTAACGAGACCATATCCTTGGACTCGCGCTGTTTCATTGGCCCCTGAAAACTCTTGATTCCCATAATTAGTTCATTTTAAGACAATCTTTAAATTACTAAAAACAAGCGAGTTATCCAATATATTTGAGTTAAATTATTGGTCGGGTCTCAAAACCTATTTTTCTGTCCTTGGTATATCCTTAAGTATTTCCAACAAAAATTTCCAAAACTTCTGGACCGATGGAATACTTACCCTTTCATCCGGAGAATGGGCACCTTTAATAGTGGGACCAAAACTGATCATATCCATATCGGGATAATTTTTTCCCAGAATTCCACATTCCAACCCGGCATGGCAGGCAACCACATTTGCACTATCCCCAAATACAGTTTTATACTTCTTTTCCAACACCTTTAGAATATCCGAATCAGGATTGGGGTTCCACCCTGGATAATCTCCACTTAGGGTCACCTCACAGCCTGCGAGTTCAAAGGCGCATCTTAAGGAATTTGCCAGATCCAATTTAGCAGAATTTACGGAAGACCTCGTTAGGCACATAATCTTCAAAAGTCCATCCTTTACAACTACCCTGGCTATATTATTGGAGGTTTCCACCAAGTCGTCCATTGCAGCACTCATGGCATAGACGCCATTTTTCGCAGCATAGATCGCTTTTATTAATTTATGCTGCGCTTCTGCTTCCATCATCAATGATGGAACTTCAACCTTCTCCACCCCTACTTCTAACTGCGGTTCTGTATACTTTAATTCTTCTTTAACGGTTTCCGCCAAATCCGACATCGCTTTTTCAAATCGGGCCATATGCTTTTCCTCAATAACAACCACAGCGAAACTTTCTCTGGGAATGGCATTGCGAAGGCTTCCGCCATTAATTTCAGAAACTCCAATATTAAAATCAACACAAGCCATATACAGCAGCCTGTTCATGATTTTATTGGCATTCCCGAATCCTCGGTGGATATCCATCCCACTGTGCCCACCTTGCAAACCTTTCACAGTAATGGTAAAGGCTATCTGATTTTTGGGAACAGCTACCTCCTTATATTTTCTAGTTGCAGTAACATCTACACCCCCAGCACAGCCTATATCTATCTCATCATCCTCCTCTGTATCCAAATTCAGTAGTATTTCACCTTGCAACACGCCACCCTTAAGTCCCATAGCGCCTGTCATACCAGTTTCTTCATCGATAGTAAACAAAGCCTCTATTGCCGGATGAACCGCGGTATCACTTTCCAATAAAGCCATGATCGCAGCAACCCCCATACCATTATCCGCCCCAAGGGTCGTTCCTTTAGCCTTTACCCAATCCCCTTCAATCCTCATCTCTATCCCTTGTACATCAAAATCAAAAACAGTGTCGGTGTTTTTTTGGTGCACCATATCCAAATGCGATTGCAGGGTAACCATCTTTCTGTCCTCCATGCCACTTGTAGCCGGCTTACGGATAATGACATTACCAACCTCATCTTTAAACGTTTCCAATCCTAGGGATGTTCCAAAATCCATCATAAATTGAATAACTCGTTCTTCTTTTTTTGAGGGTCTTGGGACCGCATTTAAATCAGCGAATTTGTTCCAAACATTTGCGGGTTCCAATTGACGTACTTCTTTGCTCATAAGATTTTATAAAATTGAACCCAAAAATACACATTGAAAAACGACTATACCACAGTTGTGACCATTTAACATTTAATTAGAGCATTGGTCTACAAATACTAATTCTGATTGGTTATTTTTGATTTGATGAACAACCGTTTAAAAAATACTATTGCCCTATCTCTTATCCCACAAATTATTTTGGTTAAATGGATAGGACAATACCCCAGATTTATAGAAACTTATTACAGTTTAGGGGTATATCCATTTCTATCCAAAATTTCCAGAACTGCTTTTGGGTGGATTCCTTTTTCTGCTGGTGACATCATTTATGCATTGTTATTCCTGGCCATCATACGTTATTTAATTTTGAAAAGGAACAAGATAAAACAACAACCCAAGTCCTTTATACGAAATATTTTTGTGGTGCTCTCTACGGCCTATTTCACCTTTCATCTACTTTGGGGCCTAAATTATTACAGGATCCCTTTAAGCGAGACCCTATCACTGGAAGAAACCAATAACAGCCAAGCTTTGGAATCATTTGTTGAAAAGCTGATTTATAAAACAAATGAAACGCAAATGCTCATTACAGCTGATAGCTCACAGTTGGTCAAGGTACCCTATACCAAAAAACAAATACTGGAAAAGACGGTAAAAGGGTATCAAGAATTAGAATCCCAATTTTCCATATTTCAATACCAACGGCCAAGTCTCAAAAATTCCTTGTTCAGCACAGGTCTTTCCTATATGGGTTATGGTGGATACCTCAATCCCTTTACCAATGAGGCACAAGTAAATGCTTTGCTTCCCAATTTTAGATATCCTGTGGTTGCAGGACACGAAGTGGGACACCAGTTGGGGTATTCAGCTGAAAATGAGACCAATTTTATAGGATATCTGGTAACCGCCTCCAATAGCGATATTTATTTTAAGTACTCTGCTTATTCCTATGCCCTAGCCTATTGCCTTTCCGATATTAGGAAAAGTGACGAGCCTACATTTGAAAGATTATTAAAAAAAATAAATGGTGGCGTGTTAAAAAATTATAATGAGATTACCGAATTCTGGGCAACCTATAAAAATCCGACCGAACCTATATTTAAATCCATTTTTGATACTTTTTTAAAGGCCAATAATCAATCTAAGGGCATCGATAGCTACAACGCCGTGGTAACGCTTTTGATAAATTACCATGAAGAACATCCTTTATAATGTTAAAAAAAAGTGAATACGGGCTAGAAGAGTCTTAAGAATTCTACCTTTAAAGAGACTAATTTAAAACACCCTTATAAAAATGAAAATGCGACTTCTAGTCTTGGCCATCTTATGGTCGAGCACAACTTTGTTTGCACAAGATTATTTTCCTAAAAATGATGGCGTAAAAACAACGAACAACAATTACACAGCATTTACCAATGCAAAAATTTATGTGACTCCAACACAAATCATCGATGGTGGAACCTTACTTATCCAAAATGGCAAGGTAGTACAAGCAGGTAAGACAGTAACCCTACCAAAAAGCACAATTGTTATTGATTTGAACGGGAAATCGATCTACCCTTCGTTTATCGATATCTATTCAGATTTTGGTGTAGAAAAACCAAAAAAAGCCACCGGTGGTGGGAGAAGTGGAGAATATGACCCTTCTAGGGAAGGCTATTACTGGAACGACCATGTAATGCCAGAGAATAAGGCGATATCCGTATTCAAGTACGATGATAAAAAGGCCAAGGAAATGCGTGATGCTGGATTCGGTGTGGTTAACTCACACATTCAGGATGGTATTGCCCGAGGAACAGGGATCCTTGTAGCCTTAAATGGCGCCGGAAATGATGCCGAAAGAATTTTGGATGATGCTTCAGCTCAGTATTTCTCGTTTGATAAGAGCATAGCCAAAACTCAAGCCTATCCTTCTTCATTAATGGGCTCCATGGCTTTATTGAGACAAATGTACAGTGATGCAGATTGGTATTCCAAAGGGAACTCCAAAACCAAGGATCTTTCTTTAGAGGCCTTAAACAAAAACAAAGGATTAATATCCATCTTTGAAGCAAAGGACAAAGGAAATGCTCTAAGGGCAGATAAAATTGGGGATGCCAATAATCTGCAGTATGTTATCCTAGGCGGAGGAAACGAATATGAAAGCATAAATGAAATAAAGGGGACCAATGCTAAGTTTATTTTGCCCCTAAATTTCCCGGACGCTTATGATGTATCTAATCCATACCAGGCATCCGTTGTGACTTTGGAAGATATGAGGTATTGGAACCAAGCTCCTGCCAATCCAAAAGTTATGGCAGAAAATGGTGTTGCATTCTCTTTAACACTATACGATTTAAAATCCCCATCAGCATTCAAAGATAAGTTGATGCAGGCCATTGAACATGGACTTTCCAAAACAAAGGCTTTGGAAGCACTGACTACAACACCAGCTAATATTTTAGGGAAATCTAGCCAAATAGGATCCCTTACCCCTGGCAGTTATGCCAATTTCTTGATTACTTCGGGAGATGTTTTTGACAAGGGTACCACACTTTATGAAAACTGGGTTCAGGGAACAAAAAATATTATAAATAACAAAGACCAAAAGGATATTCGTGGAAATTATGACCTAGCCATTGGTGGAACTACTTATAAAGTTGCCATTTCTGGAGAAGTCAATAAACCAAAATCGGAAATCACTCAGGATACCGTCAAATTGAAATCGAAAATCAGTTATGATGATAACTGGTTGGATCTTAGCTTCAACACGGATAAAGGTGAAAAAATATACCGCATGACCGCCCTAGTAATTCCTTCTTCCGATACTATTAGCGGGCGTCTTATTTTGCCAGATGGTAACGAGTCTTCTTTCAATGCCGTAAGAACAAAAGCCTTTACCGAAAAAGAAGATGAGAAAAAAGACAAAGAAGCTCCAGTTTTGGTTCCAGTTACCTATCCTAATGTTGGGCATGGATATGCTTCCAAACCGGTACAAGAAACCATGTTATTCAAAAATGCCACTGTTTGGACCAGTGAAGATGCCGGGATTTTGGAAAACACCGATGTCCTGATAAAAAATGGCAAGATTTCCAAGATTGGAAAGGGCCTTAGCTCAAGTGGCGCAACTATTATAGACGCTACAGGAAAGCACCTGACTGCCGGAATTATTGATGAACACAGTCATATTGCTGCTCTTGCCGTAAATGAAGGCGGGCAAAATTCATCAGCAGAAGTCAAGATGGAAGATGTTGTAGATCCAGAGGATGTTGGTATTTACAGGGACCTTGCAGGTGGGGTTACCTCCATACAAATTCTACATGGTTCTGCCAATCCCATTGGAGGACGTTCTGCCATAATTAAACTTAAATGGGGTGAAACTGCGGATAAGATGATCTACAGCAATTCCCCTAAATTCATAAAGTTTGCCTTGGGAGAGAATGTGAAGCAATCCAATTGGGGAAGCTTCAGTCGTTTTCCACAAACCAGGATGGGTGTAGAACAGTTATTTATGGACTATTTCCAAAGAGGAAAGGAATATGATGCCAAAAAGAAAAGTGGGCAGCCATACCGCTACGATGAGGAAATGGAAGTTATTGCAGAAATCCTAAATGGTGAGCGTTACATAAGCTGTCACTCTTATGTGCAAAGTGAAATAAATATGTTGATGAAGGTCGCCGATAAATTCGGATTTAAAGTAAACACCTTTACCCATATCCTTGAAGGATATAAGGTTGCCGATAAAATGGCCGAACATGGAGTTGGCGGTTCTACCTTTAGTGACTGGTGGGCGTACAAATTTGAAGTGAATGATGCAATTCCATATAATGCAGCCATAATGCACAGTCAGGGAGTAACGGTTGCTATCAACAGTGATGATGCAGAAATGTCCAGAAGATTGAACCAAGAAGCTGCAAAAACAGTGAAATATGGAGGTATGAGTGAATTGGAAGCTTGGAAGACTGTAACTATCAACCCTGCTAAGCTATTGCATATCGATAATCGAGTGGGTAGTATCAAAGAAGGTAAGGACGCTGATGTAGTTTTATGGAACAACCATCCGCTATCTATTTACACCAAAGCCGAAAAGACCTTAATTGATGGGGCTATTTATTTTGATCTTGAAAAAGACAAGCAATTGAGACAATCCATTGACCAAGAACGAAACACCTTGATCAACATGATGTTAAAGGAAAAAAATGGTGGTAATGCAACACAAGCTCCTGTAAAAAAAGAAAATAGACTACTGCATTGTGATAGCTTATAAGCCTTTTAAAAACATAAAAATAAAAGAAATGAAAATTAAAACATACATACCATTAATCCTGCTGGCGCTTATAAGTTCCCTTGGCTTTGCCCAGCAGACTCCGGCTTCTGCGCAGAAAGAAGCTATGACCATAACAGGTGCCACAGCCCATATTGGGGACGGCACTGTTATGGAAAACAGCACCTTGGTGTTTGAAAACGGCAAAATTACTGCACTTGGCGGACCTGAAACCCCGACCAAAGGAACCGTAATCAACGCCGAAGGAAAACATGTTTATCCTGGGTTTATTACCCCTTGTTCCTCTTTAGGACTCGTAGAGGTAGATGCAGTACGAGCAAGTAATGACCAAGATGAAATTGGTGATATGATCCCTCATGTACGCAGTTTAATCGCCTATAATGCGGAATCAAAGGTCGTAGAAAGTATGCGTCCCAATGGTGTTTTATTGGGGCAGATATCTCCTAAGGGAGGTAGAATTTCCGGAACCTCCTCTATCGTTCAGTTCGATGCTTGGAACTGGGAAGACGCCGCAGTCAAAACTGACGATGGAATACATTTAAACTGGCCGAACACATATAGAAGAGGCCGTTGGTGGATGGGAGAACCTAGGGGTTTACAACCAAATAAAGATTACACTAAAGATGTTAGTGAAATTGAGGTTTTTGTTCAAAATTCAGCCGTGTACAACAAAGGAACTTCCAACGAGAAAAATCCAGTTTTCAATGCTATGAAAGGTGTTTTCAGCGGATCTCAAAGAATGTTTGTTTACGCCAATGGAGAAAAGGAAATGATTGATGCCGTTACCAAACTTAAAAATTGGGGGATCAAAAACGTTGTTATTGTGGGAGGTTACAACGCCTTGAAGATTACTGACTTCTTAAAAGCACAGAATGTTCCTATATTGGTAAATCTACCCCATGACCTTCCAAGCTTGGATGATGATGCTTACGATCTACCTTATAAATTACCAAAACTATTAACAGAAGCGGGTCTTTTGGTAGGTATCCAAAATATTGATGCTGCCAATTTCCAAGCTCGGAATCTACCCTTCTATGCCGGACAAGTAGCTGGGCAAGGATTGGACAAAGAAAAGGCGTTGGCCCTGATCTCCTCCAATACTGCAAAAATTTTGGGAATAGATGACCAATATGGTACTTTGGCAATAGGTAAAAGTGCCACCCTTTTTATCTCTGAAGGTGATGCTTTGGATATGCGTACCAATAAATTGAGCCATGCATTCATAGATGGACGCATGTTATCATTGGAAACACACCAGACAGAATTATGGAAACGATATATGGGAAAATACAACGGTAAATAATCCTGTATTTCTTAAACTAAAAATCCCTGTAGATAAGAAAACTTAACTACAGGGATTTTGTTATTTTAGATACTTACTACTCTTGGACCTTTCCTTCCACAAAATTTGCTTGTGCTGGCTTTTCAAAGAAAGATTCGGGTTTTGCCGTTTCACTCAAGACTACATTTTCAAAAGAAACCGTATTTTGACTTTCTTTCATAGTCCTGCCTTCATAGGTATACCAGGACATTGATTTTGGCAAAACAACATCGGACACTTTCATCCAGTCATTATATCGAATCCATTTTACGGTATCTGACTTCTCTCCACTTCTATAACTTACAGTATACCCCAGCCAGGCCATTTGGAAGGTCTCTGGATCGTAATGGATATAATATTCATCCTTGTAAGAGATCCCGACCCCTGGATTATAGGATATGCTAATCCCTGGATAGGTTTTACCCTCAAATAAGACATCTTCAGCAGTACCATAAACAATACCGTCATCGGCCAAAACAAAAGGCATGGCATAAAAATAGAACATAAGGTTATGGTAGAAAACAGGATCCCCTTGGTAAGAATTAGTAGTGTCCATTAACCAAACTTGTTCTCCATCGAACCCCATGGAAAAATCGGGCGTTACCACCTTATCCATTCTGGAATATAAGTTAATGGTATGGGTTTCTGTTTTTTCAGGCTTTGGAATATCGTATGCCAAACTTTTCTTGTTTTTCCAGTTTTCCAGTCCACCATGCGCCTCAAATATTTTCACTAGACCTTGAGGATATTTACCAAAGTCCATTTGCTCCACTTCCGTTGATGCTTCCACATCCATGACAGGTTGCTCTGTTTTTTTCGCTTCCTTACAGGATAACAAACCTATAAAGAGCATTACTAGTATTGAATATTTCATGTAGTATTAAGTTAGAATTTTACAATTTGTCGTACGCAACGGTATTAGTTTACGGGATTAGATTATTTTTGTACCAATGACAGAGAGCAAGTACATCAGTAGTTTACAAAACCCATTGGTCAAGAAGGCGTTGGCACTTAAAGAGAAATCCCGAGAACGCAAAAAAACGGGATGTTTTGTGTTGGAAGGAGTTAGGGAACTACAACTGGCGATAAAAGGCAACTATGAACTTGAAACCGTTTTCTTTTATGCGGATATTATCGCCAAAGAGAAGGTATTGGAGCTATTAGGACAAGAGATAGGCCCTGAGGTACTTATAGAAATTTCTAAAGACATCTATCAAAAATTAGCCTATCGGGAAACTACTGAAGGAATCTTGGCGATTGCCAGATCCAAATCGCACTCCCTGGAAGCAATGGAATTCAGCACCAAAAACCCATTGGTCTTGATCGCAGAAGCCCCTGAAAAACCAGGGAACATAGGTGCTATTCTGCGCACTGCCGATGCGGCAAATTTAGATGCGGTCATCATTGCCAACCCCAAAGGCGATCTGTACAATCCAAATATCATACGATCCAGTGTTGGCTGTGTCTTTACCAATCAAATAGGTGTAGGCTCTACTTCTGAAGTTATTACCTTTCTAAAAGATAAAAATATTGCCATTTATTGCGCAGCACTCACCGCATCAGAAAAATACACATCCGTGAGATTTAATGAAGCATCGGCCATAGTGGTGGGGACAGAAGCAACTGGGCTATCTTCTGAATGGTTGGAAAATTCCACCAAAAATATCATTATCCCGATGGAAGGTGAAATAGACTCCATGAATGTTTCGGTCTCAGCTGCAATAGTTATATTTGAAGCGAAAAGACAAAGGGAGTCCCAATAGGGTTTCCAGCCCGCAGTTTCCTCCAAAACCAAATTACATGGACAGTAATGTTTTATTTTATATCATCATAGGCATTTTAAGTGCCCAATTCCTATTGGAGAGGATATTGGACTATCTGAATTATAAAAGATACCAAGATCCGGTACCCTCAGAATTGAACGATGTTTTTGACCCCTCGGAATACGAAAAATCCCAGCGGTACAAAATAACCAATTATAAATTCGGGCTTATAACGGCCACATTTTCATTTTTACTCACCATTGGATTCCTAATTTTTGGAGGATTTGAATGGATTGATTCAATGGCCAGGAGCTTTTCGGATAACCCTATTATTATTGCATTGGTATTCTTTGGAATTATAATGATTGGGAGCGATCTTTTATCTACCCCCCTTTCCTATTACCAAACTTTTGTAATAGAGGAAAAATTCGGTTTCAATAAAAGTTCTAGAAAATTGTTCTTTTTGGACAAGATAAAGGGTTGGCTAATGACCATTATTCTTGGAGGAGGGATTTTGGCATTGGTCCTATGGTTTTTTCAGTGGGCAGGAAGCAATTTCTGGATCTATACTTGGGCAGTTATAGCCCTATTTTCAATATTCATGAACATGTTCTACAGCAAATTGATAGTTCCCCTGTTCAATAAACAGACCCCTTTAGAAGATGGCTCCTTGAAAGAAAAATTGGAGACCTATGCCAAAAATGTAGGTTTTGAACTCAAAAATATATTTGTGATAGACGGATCCAAAAGATCTACTAAGGCGAATGCCTATTTCTCTGGATTTGGAAAAGAAAAAAGGGTGACCCTCTATGATACTTTAATCAATGATTTGGATGAGGACGAGATCGTAGCCGTATTGGCACACGAAGTAGGACACTATAAAAAAAAGCACATCATTTTTAATCTTGTTGCATCCTTGCTGTTGACAGGTTTAACGTTATTCATACTTTCCGTATTTATCAACAATCCACAGGTATCCTTGGCTATTGGTGTTTCCCAACCGAGTTTTCATGCGGCATTGATAGGATTTGGAATATTGTACAGTCCTATTTCTGAAATTACAGGATTGATTATGAATTATCTCTCTAGAAAGTTTGAGTATGAGGCAGATGACTATGCCAAAAACACCTTCGCTGCCATGCCATTGGTCACCTCTTTAAAAAAACTATCCAAAAATAGTTTAAGCAACCTAACTCCACATCCTGCATATGTGTTTATGCACTATTCCCATCCTCCGCTGATCGCTAGAATCAGGAATTTAAAGGCATAATTTTTGTTGGTTGATAGTAAAGTTTGTCTTATTTTTAATATATGATGACGGAAGCTGCTATAGAAAAGGAAAACAAGCAAATTGCCAAGCAATACAAGGAGTTACTGCGAATCAGCTATCAAAACTTATCTCTTGATGATAAAAAACTGATACGCTCCGCATTTGACGTGGCTGTCGACGCCCATAAGGAACAACGCAGAAAATCTGGGGAGGCCTATATATTTCATCCCATTGCCGTAGCAAAAATTGTAGCATCCGAAATTGGTTTGGATGCCGTTTCCATCGCCTCGGCCCTGTTGCATGATGTGGTGGAAGACACTGCATATACCCTGGCCGACATTGAACGCATGTTTGGGGAAACCGTTGCCCGTATCGTGGACGGACTAACTAAAATCGCCCACCTTAAAAAGGATATGAATATCTCCCAGCAAGCGGAGAACTTCAGAAAAATGTTGCTCACCTTGAATGATGATATAAGGGTGATTATCATTAAAATCGCGGACCGATATCACAATATGCTCACCATGGATTCCATGCCAGAGGATAAACAAGTGAAAATTGCTTCGGAAACCTTATATATTTATGCTCCCCTGGCCCATAGAATAGGCCTCTACAATATAAAAACAGAACTTGAAGATCTAAGTCTCAAATATACCGAACCAGAAGTTTACAGTGACATCCTAGGTAAAATTGAAGAGACCAAAGAGGAACAAGTTGCTTACATAGATGCATTTTCAGGAGTAATAAGCAACTCCTTGGACAAGGAAGGTCTCAATTACATTATCAAAGGACGAATGAAATCTATCTTTTCCATTCGCAGGAAAATGAAGATGCAGAATGTCCCATTTGACGAGATCTATGACAAATTCGCCATTAGGATCATCTATAAGTCCGATCGTCAAAACGAGAAATTTTTGGCGTGGAAAATCTATTCTATAGTCACAGATCATTTCACCCCTAATCCAGTGCGATTAAGGGACTGGATTTCCTCGCCTAAATCTACCGGTTATGAGGCACTCCACATCACCGTAATGGGGCCAAAGGGAAAATGGGTAGAAGTTCAGATCCGTAGTGAAAGGATGCATGAGATCGCAGAAAAAGGGTATGCAGCCCATTTCAAATACAAACATGGGGAACAAAAAGAGCAGGGACTTGAAATGTGGCTCAATAGATTACAGGAAGCCCTTGAAAATGCAAATACCAACGCTGTTGATTTTGTAGAAGAGTTTAAGCTAAACCTCTATTCCAAGGAAATTTTTGTTTTCACCCCAAAAGGAGAATTAAAATCGCTGCCAAAAGGTGCGACCCCTTTAGATTTCGCATTCAACATACATACCGAGGTGGGTATGAAGACCCGCGGGGCCAAAGTGAACGGAAAATTGGTTCCCCTAAATACCACCCTGCACAGTGGGGACCAAGTAGAAGTGATCACCTCGGAACAGGCAAAACCCAATCAAAGTTGGCTGGATTATGCCACAACGGCCCGTGCAAGGTCCAAAATAAAATCTTCTCTAAAGGAGGAAAAGAAATCAATTGCCCTAGATGGTAAGGAGGTACTGAGAAGAAAACTTAAATCCCAAAAAATATCCCTGAACGAGGATACCATTAATAAAATGGTCATCTTCTTTAAACTGAAGACAAGTTTGGATCTTTTTTACAGGGTGGGAATTGGTGCCATCGACAACCAAATGCTAAAGGATTTCGCATCCTCTTATAGCAATGCCTTTATAAGTTTCTTTAAAAATAAGATTAGGAGGCACCATGTCCCAGAGGACATCAATAAAGACGAAATCACCTCCAAATATGATATACTGGTATTTGGTAAGGAAGAGGAAAAATTGGCCTACAAGCTTTCCCAATGTTGCAATCCTATTCCTGGGGATGATGTCTTTGGCTTTGTCAGTGTGACCGAAGGAATCAAGGTGCACAAAAAAAACTGTCCCAATGCCATAGCCCTACAGTCCAACTACGCCTATAGGATCATTAGCGCCAAATGGATCGATAGTAGTCAGGAGGAATTTACTGCTGAAATTCAGCTTACCGGGATAGATGACCTTGGATTGGTAAGTGATGTCACAGAAATTATTTCCGATAACATGCACGTAAATATGCGGAATCTAAATTTTAGTACCGATGGAGGCACATTTACTGGAAAAATCACCGTTGTCGTGAAAAATAATAGTATTCTCAAAAAATTAATTGAAAATTTAAAGCAGCTTAAGGGGATCGACAAAGTAAGCAGAATTTAAATTTTAGCTGTACCTTTGCAGTTGAATGCAGCAAACTCTTTATGGGCACGAATAAGAACCAAGAAATTGTAAAAAACGTTTTCACCACCTTTCTTGAAGAAAACAAACATAGAAAAACTCCAGAACGTTATGCTATACTTCAGGAAATCTATGAGAGTGAAGAACATTTTGATATAGAATCACTCTACATCAATATGAAAAACAAGAATTATAGGGTGAGTAGGGCTACTCTTTATAATACCATAGAGCTATTATTGGATTGTAAGTTGGTACGAAAGCACCAATTTGGAAAAAACCAGGCACAATACGAAAAATCATATTTTGATAGACAGCATGACCATGTTATCCTTACCGATACCGGAGAGGTTATTGAGTTCTGCGATCCGCGAATCCAATCTATCAAAAAAACTATAGAAGAAGTTTTCAATATTAAGATCAGCAATCATTCCTTGTACTTCTACGGTGTTAAAAACAAGGAAGAAATTTCAAACAACTAATCAATTTACAACTAATGGCAGTAGATTTACTACTAGGACTACAGTGGGGAGACGAGGGCAAAGGAAAAATCGTTGATGTACTAACAAAAGACTATGACATAATTGCACGTTTTCAGGGAGGCCCCAATGCGGGACACACCTTGGAATTTGACGGTATAAAACACGTGTTGCATACCATCCCTTCAGGTATTTTTCATAAGAATGCCATCAATATTGTCGGGAATGGTGTAGTCATAGACCCCGTTATCTTCAAAAAAGAACTTGAGAATCTTAAGAAATTTAATATCGATATCAAATCAAAGCTTTTCATTTCTAGAAAGGCCCATTTGATTTTGCCTACCCACCGCTTATTGGACGCTGCTTCTGAAACCGCCAAAGGAAAGGCCAAGATAGGATCTACCTTAAAAGGGATAGGCCCTACCTATATGGACAAGACTGGTCGTAACGGGATGAGAGTTGGTGATCTTGAGTTTAGCGATTGGAAAGAAAAATATAGAGCCCTTGCGAACAAGCATGAGGACATGATTGGTTTTTACAATGTAGACATTCAGTACGACCTAAATGAATTGGAAAATGATTTTTGGAAAGCTGTTGAAGAATTAAAGGAGCTTACCTTTATTGATAGCGAGGAAACCATATTCCAAGCACAAAGGGATAATAAAAAGATACTGGCAGAAGGAGCACAAGGCTCTTTATTGGATATAGATTTTGGAACATATCCGTTTGTAACCTCATCCAATACCACTGCCGCAGGTGCTTGTACCGGGTTGGGTGTTGCCCCAAATAAAATAGGGAAGGTATTTGGTATTTTTAAAGCCTACACGACGAGAGTGGGCAGTGGTCCGTTCCCCACAGAGTTATTCAATGAAGATGGTGCCACTATGGGCAGGGTCGGAAACGAATTTGGCGCTACAACTGGTAGGCCAAGAAGATGTGGATGGTTAGATCTGGTGGCCCTTAAGTATGCTGTTGAAATAAACGGAGTAACAGAGCTCATCATGATGAAGGCCGATGTACTGAGCGGCTTTGAAACTTTAAAGGTTTGCACGGCATATAAATACCAAGGTAAAACTATTACTCATCTACCTTACAACATAGAACCAGAAAATGTGACCCCTATCTATACAGAAATGAAAGGATGGGCCAAAGATTTGACAAAAATGAGCAAGGCGGAAGAACTTCCTGCTACCTTAAATGATTACATTAATTTCTTGGAAAAGGAACTGGAAGTTCCCATTTCTATAGTTTCAGTAGGGCCTGATAGAACGCAGACCATAGTACGATAATAAAAAAGCCACTTTACAGTGGCTTTTTTTAGTTTAGAGAATTATTAATTCTATCCTAATCTTTAATATTCTCGTGTAAAATATTCTATTTTTGACCAAAATTTAAAGCATTGCACAAACTAGTAATAGTCATAGGTCTACTCTTTTTTGTATCCATGGGAAGGTCACAAAACCAAACTCCACAAAAAAAGCAGATCAATATCGTTTATGGGGCAAACTTTACCAAAGATGAAGCCAGATATCCTGGCGCTTCCATATTTAGTAAGGACGACAGGCAGGTGCAATTTGAACACCAAGGCGCTGTGCTCTTTTGTGATGTGGCCATATTCTATCAGAAGGAAAATAAACTTAAGGCCATAAACAATGTCCGACTGCAGCAGGGCGATTCCATCACCATGACGAGCGGAAAAATAGATTACAATGGTAACTTGAAATTGGCCAAGGCCTATGAAAATGTAGTACTGACAAATACCGATATGACCCTTAAAACCGATACACTTAGGTTTGATAGGGAAAAACAAGAGGCGTATTACCAAGATTTCGGAACAGTAGTCGACTCTGCCAACACCTTGACCAGTGAAGTGGGCAAATATTACATGGTGAACAAAAAGTACCAATTTTTGAAAAGTGTGAACATTCAAAATTCGGAGTACACCATAGATTCAAAGCAACTGGACTACTATACCACATCCAATAACGCATACATGTATGGTCCTTCTACCATTACCGGCAAGACCTATAAAATATATTGTGAGCGCGGATATTACGACACTAAAATAGAAAGTGGCTATGGCATAAAGAATACCAGAATTGATTACAATAATAGAATTATTGAGGGTGATAGTGTGTTTTTCGATAAGAGAACAGAATTTGCCTCTGCTACCAACAATATTAAAATTACCGACACCATCAACAAAGGAATATTAAGAGCCCATTATGCTGAAGTATATAAGGCCAAAGATTCCGTTTTTGCAACAAGAAGAGCCGTGTCCATAAGTGAGGTAGAAAATGATTCCCTCTATATGCACGGGGACACCTTAATGATCACTGGAAAGCCGGACGAAAGAATCTTACGTGCC
Organism: Sediminicola sp. YIK13; assembly: GCF_001430825.1. Taxonomy (GTDB): domain Bacteria; phylum Bacteroidota; class Bacteroidia; order Flavobacteriales; family Flavobacteriaceae; genus Sediminicola. The sequence continues at coordinate 1,518,480 of NZ_CP010535.1, forward strand.
TTTAGGAACGCCAAATTTTACAAAACAGATCTTAGCGGTAAATCAGATTCCATTCATTTTTCCCAAAAAACCGGGATTACCCAATTGATCACCAGACCCGTGATATGGAATGGGGAAAACCAAATGACTGGGGATAGTATTCATTTATTGTCGGACTTAAAAACCGAAAAACTCGATTCCCTTAAAGTACTCAACAATGCCTTTGTCATATCCTTGGACACCATTAGCAATGATGGCTACAACCAAGCAAAGGGCAAGGATCTTTTTGGTAAATTCGAGAAAAATCAATTAAAGATCATAGACCTGGTTAAAAATACGGAGGTCATCTATTACATGTACAATGATGATCAGGAGCTCATCGGCATCAACAAGACCATTTGCAGTGCCATCAATATTGTGCTGGAAAATAATGAAATTTCAGATATCACTTTTATTACAAACCCCGATGGGGATGTGCACCCAGAAAAAGATTTGCCGCCTAATAGCCGTAAGTTAAAAGGCTTCACATGGAGGGGAGAAGAACGTATACGGACCAAAGATGATATTTTTGACGAGGATGACAACAATATTAAACTGGTGAAGATCAATGGCATTGACAATCCCATGGACACAGATGCACCGCCCGAAATAAAAGAAATCAAAAAGATTAAAAAGGGAGCTGATATTGTTAAAACACCCGTTGTAACAGGGCAACAAGATAAGGAAGTAAAAATAGTCCAGAAGAAAGAGAAAGTAAAGACACTTAAGAAGATTGAAGAAAAAGACACGATCCCAGTTGGCGTAGACCAAAAGACCAAAGGCCTTTATGACGATATCGGTAGTGATAACGGATTATTCCCGGGCTATTATTTGGTGGCCAATGTTTTTGAGTATACAGAAAATTATGAGAGATTCATGCGAATCCTTTCCGAAAAAGGATTAGAACCAAAATGGTTTTTCCGTGAATTGAACCAATACAATTACGTGTATTTGGCAAGATACGACACCAAGAAGGAAGCCGATGAGGCACGTGAAACCAATTTTTTTGGCAAATATTCCGATGAGACATGGATATTAAGGGTTGTTGCCGAATAAGAAGGTTATGAAAGAGGATTTTTTTACATATCAGGCACAGACAACGCCCCATCCATTGGCACTGGAGATTTCACATGCCAAGGGTAGTTATATTTATGATACCAAAGGTAATGCCCATTTGGACTTTGTAGCAGGTGTTTCCGCATGTAGTCTTGGCCATTGCCATCCCCGGGTAACCAAAGCCATAAAAGAACAGGTTGAAAAATACATGCACGTAATGGTGTATGGGGAATATATCCAAAAACCAGCCGTAGAGTATGCCAAATTATTGGCCTCCCACCTTCCCTTTCCTTTGGAAACAACGTATTTGGTGAACTCCGGTACCGAAGCCATAGAAGGTGCATTAAAATTGGCCAGAAGAGCAACAGGGAGGTCACAGATTATTTCGGCACATCATGCCTATCATGGTAATACCATGGGCAGTTTAAGTGTTATGGGATACGAGCCTCGAAAGAGTGCCTTTAGACCGCTTATTCCTGATGTATCGTTTATTACTTTTAATAAAGAGGAGGAGCTGTTAAAGATAACGAATAAAACAGCTGCCGTTATTTTGGAAACCATACAGGGTGCCGCCGGTTTTCTACAGCCAGTGAACGGTTATTTAACCAAGGTAAGACAGCGGTGCAATGAAACGGGAACCATGCTCATCTTGGACGAAATTCAGCCAGGCTTCGGTCGCACTGGCAAACTCTTTGCTTTTGAACATTACGATTGTATTCCAGATATCCTGGTCATAGGGAAAGGTATGGCAGGCGGGCTTCCAGTAGGAGCCTTTGTGGCATCAAAAGAGATGATGGCCATGTTGCAGGACAAACCAAAACTCGGCCACATCACCACCTTTGGAGGGAACCCAGTGATCGCAGCTGCCTGTCTTGCTACCTTAAGAGAAATTACAGAAACAGAGCTGATATCGGATACCCTTCAAAAAGAGGCAATTTTTAGAAGATTATTAAAACACAAACATATAAAAGCAATTAACGGGAAAGGATTAATGCTTGCCGTTATGCTTGAGAATGAAGAAATTACCAACCACGTGGTACTGACCTGTGCCAAAAAAGGATTGATTTTATTTTGGTTGCTTTTTGAACCAAAAGCCCTACGCATATCTCCTCCTTTGACAATTTCAAAGGAAGAAATAGAGAAAGGGTGTAACCTAATCCTCGATGTTTTAGACCATTACGTATAATAAATTGTTAACTAATTTGTTAATAATAAAGGCCTTATTTTCAAAAAAGAGGGCATCAAAGCAGTAATTTTAGAAATATAGTTTAACCAAAAAGTTTCTATGGCGTTAGATTCTAACGAAAGACCAGGACAACCGATTGCTAAGTTTGAATCCATGTTGAAAACAGACGATGTCTATTTTTTTGACGCGGAGGATTTCGAGGATATCATTCACCACTACCTCAACAATGGTAAAGTGTCCCTAGGCAAGAAGGCCATAAAAATTGGCTTACAGCAACATCCGGACTCAATAGAACTAAAGCTATTGGATGTGGAGGTGATGGTTTTCGAAAATAATTTGGAAGTTGCCGAAAGAATGCTGGACGAGCTACAATTGCTAGACAGCAGCAATGAGGAAATCTACATTCAGAGAGCAAACATCTATTCAAAAAAAGACAATCATGAGGCCGCTGTAACCTTATTGCACAAAGCCTTGGAACTTGCAGATGATAGTTTTGATATCCATTCCCTATTGGGCATGGAATACCTCTTTATGGACAACTTTCAATTGGCAAAAGAAAACTTTATGATGTGTGTCTCCTTTGATCAAGAAGACTACTCTTCCCTTTACAATGTTATCTATTGTTTTGAGTTCATGGAGGACTACGATGGGGCCATACACTATCTAAATGACTATTTGGAAAGAAACCCCTATTGTGAGGTAGCCTGGCATCAATTGGGCAAACAATACACGGCAAAAAAGATGTTGAACGAGGCTTTGGCATCATTTGATTTTGCCATCATCTCAGACGACACTTTTATAGGCGCCTATTTTGAAAAGGGCAGGGTATTGGAAAAATTGGGCCGGTATAACGAAGCTATAGAAAATTACGAAACAACTATATCCATTGAAGATCCTACTTCCCATGCCTACTTAAGGATCGGTAAATGCCACGAAAAGCTGCATAATGACGATTTGGCGAAACACTTTTTTTACCATACCGTGCACGAGGATCCATTATTGGATAAAGGATGGTTGGCCATTACAGATTTTTATTACCGGAAAAAGGATTACAAAAAAGCATTGTATTATATAAACAAGGCCATTAATATAGATGAGGAAAATTCACTCTATTGGAAGAAATGTGCCAAAATAAACAAGGCCCTTAAAAATTACGATGAGGCAGATTTCGCTTACAAACAAGCTGTAGATCTTGGGAATTTTGAATTGGAGACCTGGCTTTCTTGGACAGCAGTAGTCCTTCAAGGCTACGATGCAGAATCTGCATTTCAAATATTGCAACAAGGCCTTGAATTTTACCCAGAAGAAGCTAAACTATGGTATACTGTTACAGGAGTGCACCTCATGCTCAAACAGACTGTAGAAGCAAAAAAATCCTTTTCAAAAGCAATTAAATTGGACGCGGACAAACTTGCTGCTTTTGAAGCAGGTTTTCCACAATTTTATCAATTGGATTGGATACAAGATATTATATCCGAAATGAAAAGGGCTTCTTAATAAAAAAGCTACTTTTGCTTTTTTATTCCCTATGAAAAGTCGCAATTTTTTACAATATTTTATAATTACCCTTAAAGGAATGGCCATGGGCGCCGCAGATGTAGTGCCAGGCGTTTCTGGAGGAACCATTGCGTTCATCTCCGGAATCTACGAGGAATTGATCACCTCGATCAACAACATAAACCTATCGCTTTTCAAAACACTTAGAAAAGAAGGTGCAAAGGCCTTTTGGAACCAGCTCAACGGTAATTTTTTGGTCGCTATTTTTCTCGGAATAGCTATAAGTGTGTTTTCCCTGGCAAAACTTATAAGTTGGTTGCTTATTAATGAACCCGTATTATTGTGGTCCTTCTTTTTTGGATTGGTGATTGCAAGCGTTTTTTTTGTAGGCAAAGCCATAGAAAAATGGCATATGGGCACCATAACCACCTTTATTATTGGCGCTTTAGCGGCGTTCTTTATTACCACTCTTCCCCCTTCGGAACACACAGGCAGCATGCCATTTTTATTTTTTTCAGGGGCATTGGCCGTATGTGCGATGATATTGCCTGGAATATCAGGTGCATTTATACTGGTCCTTTTAGGATCTTATAAAACCATCCTGGATGCGGTTCATGAGCGAGATTTGACCATTGTCGCCACAGTGGGCTTTGGGGCTATTATAGGGCTGTTGAGTTTTGCCAAGATCCTGAAGTGGATGTTCAGCAATTACAAAAATATTACCCTCTCCTTGTTGACCGGGTTTATTTTAGGTTCTTTAAACAAAATATGGCCTTGGAAAGAGGTATTGGAAACCAAAACCTACGGGGATAAAGTAATAACAGTTAAGGAAGCGAACGTTTCCCCTTTTTCCTTTGATGGTGATCCTCAATTATTGTACGCCCTTATACTGGGTATCTTTGGTTTTTCGGTTATTTTTATACTTGAAAAGTTAGCCTCTAAAAAAGAAAACTAGAACTTACATGCGCGCTGAAAGGACATTTATGGATAAGATTTTTCTGATCATAAAAGGTCTTTTTATGGGTGCCGCCAATAAAGTACCCGGAGTTTCAGGAGGTATTGTGGCCTTCGTTGCCGGCTTCTATGAAGAATTCATCTATTCCTTACAGAAAATTAATCTCAAAGCCTTTAAGTTGATCATCAATGGCCGATTCAAAAGCTTTTACAAATATGTAAACGGACAATTTTTGTCCCTACTGATATTTGGCATGTTGGTCAGCTATTTTAGCATTTCACAAATTCTCGATTACTTTCTGGAAAAAAAGGAACTTTATGTATGGGCTGCCTTTTTTGGAATGATCATAGGTTCCATATACTACATATCCAAAGGTTTCGGCCATTGGAACAAAAAAACGATCCTCTCCGGTATATTAGGTCTTCTCATCGGTATTTCCATAAGCTTCCTGAATCCTGCAACCGAGAATGATAACCTCTTCTTTATTTTCTTTTGTGGTATCATAAGTGTTTCCGGGATGACCCTCCCTGGTCTGTCAGGCTCCTTTATACTTATTCTTTTAGGAAATTATGTATTGTTGTTGGTAGATTCTGTAAATGCACTTTATTATACTTTTGCCGAACTTATGGAAGCAGATTTTAGCTTTATAAGCAACCCCAGAAGGATAAACACTTTAAAAATCTTAGCGGTCTTTACACTAGGTTCAGCTACAGGCTTGGTAACTTTGTCACACATACTCAGTTATGTTCTCAAACATCACAAAAATATCACCACCGCAGTGATTATAGGTTTCATAACAGGATCTCTAGGGGTGGTTTGGCCTTGGAAGAAAACAATATTTAAAACAGATGCTTTGGGCAATGTCCTCATCGATTCCAACGGAAATGAAGTCATACTCAATTATGAGCGCTTTATTCCAGATATGGGTAGTATGGAGTCATGGTGGGCCATTTTTTATATGTTCCTTGGCGCAGGGATTTTACTAGGATTGGAAAGGTATGGACGATACAGGAGTTACAAAAAATAGATTTGGGTTGGTAGGCAAAGACATTGCCTACTCCTTTTCAAAAGGGTATTTTACCCAAAAATTTTCAAGTTTGAACCTTGTCGATCATTCCTATGAAAATTTTGACCTACAACATATTGGAGAATTTAAAGATCTTATCAATAAAAATAAAGACCTCAAGGGTCTCAATGTAACCATCCCCTACAAAGAAAGTGTTATTCCATACCTCGATAAGGTGGACCAGAAAGCTGCAAAAATAGGGGCGGTTAATACCATTAAATTTACAGAAGAAGGCCTCATAGGCTATAATACCGATGTTTTTGGTTTTCGAGACTCCATTGAGCCCCATATTGAAAAGCACCATAACAAAGCTCTGATTTTAGGCACAGGAGGAGCATCAAAAGCAGTAGCCTTTGTTTTTGAAGAATTGGATATTGCCCATACTTTTGTATCCAGAGACCCAGATACTAATCAATTAAGCTATGATGACCTCACCCAATCGATTATGGAAGAACATACAATTCTAGTAAATTGCACCCCCTTGGGCACCTCTCCCAACATAACCGCTAAACCCTCTCTTCCCTATCAATTTATAAATAACCTGCATTTGCTTTTCGACCTTATTTACAACCCCGAAAAAACCGCCTTCTTAAAAGAAGGGGAAGCTCACGGCGCCACCATCCTCAATGGTCATAAAATGTTAGCGATACAAGCCGAAAAATCTTGGGAAATCTGGAATTCCAGATAGCATTAGAGTATCATAGTCATTCAAAATTTTGGATATTTCTTGGCAACAAAGTACCTTAGTAAGGTGTTGTTTCCTTATGAATTCCCTCCTTCCCTCTTAAATACAGGATTAACATCACCTTAAAAGAAGATTCATTAACTTTGTCACTAACGCGGTTGTCAATAGCTTACTATTGTACAACATCACATAACAGATAAACATTCTAAAAATGTTGGAAGAAAAAGACGAGCAACTACAAGATAATGTAGGTGGGGATAAAAAATCAGAAACTACTGAAGTCTCTTCGAGTTCAGAGAAAAGCACTGATGTAACAGAAAAAAAAGAAGAGACCAGCCCAAAGGTTCCTACAGAAAAAAAAGAGCCTAAGACTCCTCTTGCAGAGAAAGAGGTAGCTATTCCTTCGGATGGCAAAGAAGAGATCCTCACCAAGGATGCTGCGACTGAAAAAGAGTCTAAGGCTCCAATCGCAGTGGAAGTGGAGGAAATTGCCAATACCGCTAAAAAGGAGGCAGAAGATTCTGCTCCCAAAAAAGATGAAGATGCTCCTACAGATGAGAAAGATGAGGATTTATTGGAAGAGATAGACGAATCCAATGCCGAGGATGCCGAGGATGAAGACAATCGTGTTAGACATCAAATTCCAATTTTAGACTATCATTCCATGTCCATGGAAAATTTGGTCGGGGAGTTACAACGCCTCGTAAAGAACGAAAAAGTTCAGGCCATCAAAAAGCATGTAGATGGCATTAAGTATGAATTCGATTTAAAATTTCAGGACTTCATCGAACATAAAAAAGAAGAATTTGTCAGTAATGGCGGAAATGAAATTGACTTTAGATACAATTCCGTAACCAAGAGACAGTTCAATGAGGTATATACAGAATATCGTGAAAAGAGAGATCAGTACTATAAAAGCCTAGAGCACAACCTCAAGGACAATCTAAATAAGAGGCTGACCATAATAGAAGAGCTCAAGGGGCTTGTGAATGTAGAGGAAGATATCAATACCACCTACAAGAACTTCAAAGAATTACAGGAGAGGTGGCGTACCGCAGGTCCTATTCCAAGAACCAACTACAATGATGTCTGGCGCACCTACCACCACCATATTGAAATATTTTACGACTTCCTTCATCTCAATAGAGAACTTCGTGATCTAGATTTTAAACACAATTTAGAAGAGAAGCTCCGATTGATTCAACGCGCCGAGGCTTTGGCCAATGAACCCGATCTGAGCATGGCTTTTCAAGAACTACAAACCTTGCACAAAATCTGGAAAGAGGATGTAGGCCCGGTAGATAAGGAACATAGAGAGCTAATTTGGGAGGCGTTCAGCAATGCCACCAAAGTACTTCACCAGCGTAGACAAGACCATTACAAAGAGATGGACAAGGTCTATGAGGAGAACCTCGTGAAAAAAAATGAGATCATTGAGTCCATAAGAGCTATTGCTTCCAATATGGCCAATAACCATAAGGCACTGCAGCAGCAGATGAAAAAGGTGGAAGAATTAAGGGAGTCCTTTTTCAAAGCGGGGAAGGTACCTCAAAAGGTAAATGAGCAAACTTGGGCGGCATTCAAAGAAAGTGTCCGTGATTTCAATAGAAACAAAAATGCCTATTACAAGAACCTTAAAAAAGACCAACAAGAAAACCTCGATAAAAAAAGGGCCTTATTGGAACTGGCTGTATCCTTAAAAGATAGTGAAGATTATGACACTACTACGGCCGAAATGAAGCGGATACAAAACGAATGGAAAAAAATAGGTCACGTCCCGAGAAAGTACTCAGACAAAATTTGGAACGAATTCAAAAATGCCTGTAACCATTATTTTGACCGTTTGCATTCCTTGAAAAATGTGGCACATAAAGAGGAAGAAGAAAATCTGGAACAAAAAAATGCCTGTTTGGACCGATTAAAAGCTTTTGAGCTTAGTGGGGATAAGCAAAAAGATTTGGCAAGCATCAAGGAATATATTGCTGAATGGAAAACCTACGGCAGGGTTCCTTTTAACAAGAAAAACATCAATGTAAAATTCAATAAAATCTTGGATGCCCTTTTTAATAAATTGGACATTAACAAGCAGGAGGCCGAATTGATGAAATACGGCAACAAAATACAGCAATTGGCCAATGCCGATAATGAAAGGGCCATTTACAATGAACGCACTTTCATTAGAAGAAAAATAGCAGAAAGCAAAAGCGAGATCAATCAATTGGAAAATAATTTGCAATTCTTCTCCAATGCTTCAGAAGATAGTCCAGTTGTTCAGAATGTTATCAAGAAGATCAACAATCACAAGGACTCATTAAATACCTGGAAGGCAAAGCTGAAAAAGCTCAATATTCTAGAAAACAATCTTAATAAGGAGGCAGAAGAGTCAGAAATTGAAGAAGACGATGCCACTGAAAAGGAATAAGGCAAAAATAAGTTATAAAGAAAAACGGGACCAAATGGTCCCATTTTTTTGTGCTTAAGAATTTCTATTTCCGCCAGATCTACTTTTAAATCTATTGGGTTTCTTATTTCCTGAACCTTGTTTCGCTTTTGTCCTTGGGTTTCTTTGTCTCGGGCCTCTATCATCTTCTTCGTCCTTCTCCGGCCTGCCACTTGGCTCAAAACCCTCCAACACGGCACTGGGCAATTTTAATCCCAATAATTTCTCTATCCCTCTGACATATTCCATTTCATCTTGGGACACCAAAGAAAGGGCTTCCCCACTGGCTCCCGCCCTACCGGTTCTACCTATTCTATGAACATAATCTTCCGGGACATTGGGAAGTTCAAAGTTGATCACATGTGGCAACAATGGGATATCCAATCCACGTGCAGCAATATCAGTTGCTACCAACACCCTAACGCTTCCTTTTTTAAAACCGTCCAGTGCCTTGGTCCTTGCCCCTTGGCTTTTATTTCCATGAATGGCGGCAGCGGTAATATCGTTTTTGTTCAACTTTTCACTCAATCTATTGGCACCGTGCTTGGTCCTAGTAAAGACAAGTACCTGTTGCCATTCGCCCTCGCCGATCAACTTAATGACCAGTTCGGATTTTCTGATTTTGTCTACTCGATAAACTTGTTGGTCTACCTTTTCAGCAGTTGTATTCTCTGGAGTGGCCTCCACCAATACTGGATGGTGCAAGAATCCGCCTGCCAATTTTTTTATTTCCTTCGAAAAGGTAGCCGAGAACAATAGATTCTGTCTCTTGGCCGGCATAAGGTTCAAGATTCTTTTAATATCCCTAAGGAAACCCATATCCAACATTCTATCAGCCTCATCCAAGACCAATATTTCAACACTGTTCAAAGATAGTGCCCCTTGGCCCTGAAGATCCAGTAATCTGCCAGGAGTGGCCACTAAAATGTCAACCCCATTGCGTAACGTTGCAATTTGTGGTTTGGCATTGACACCTCCAAAAATAACAGCGGACCTAATATCTAAAAACTCACTGTATTCCTTAATATTTGCATATACCTGAGCAGCCAATTCCCTTGTCGGCGTAAGCACTAGGGTCCGTACAGGCCTTTTCCGCAAGACTGGAGCCTGGGACAGGATTTGTAAAATAGGTAATGTAAAACCGGCTGTCTTACCCGTACCCGTTTGTGCGGAGGCTAAAACATCTTTTCTTTCTAATATTTGTGGTATTGCTTTTTCCTGAATAGGCGAAGGGGTGTTGTATCCTTTTTTGTCGACAGCTTTCAACAGGGCGTCGGATAGGCCCAAAGATTTAAATGACATATAAATTGTTTAAGAAACGACCTTTGATTTATGGTCACCTCTATATGAAGCTGCAAAGGTACACCTAATTTTTTCGATTCAATTTTATTATGGCAAGAACCTTGATTGCTTATGATGTCGAAGTATTGGAGAACAATGCTTTACCCTATTTATTCTTGACATAAACAAGCTTAAAGCGCGCATTGGGCTGGTCCCTGTGATCTACCTCAAATTGATTTAATGATTTGAACAATGGTGTCAACTTCTCAAATCCAAAATTCCTGGAATCAAAGTTAGGCTGCTTTTTAAGAATCAACGATCCCACGTCGCCCATAAAGGCCCACCCATCTTCATCTGCAGCATCGGAGACCGAATTGCGCAACAGACGCATAATATTAGGGGTTATCTTATCAACATCCTGCTTCTTGGAATCGGTCTGTCCGTCTTGTTTTTCATTGCCCGATTTAAGGATTTCCAAATAAATAAATTTGTCACAGGCCACAATGAACGGATCGGGAGTCTTCTTTTCTCCTATTCCATAAACCTTTAAACCGGCTTCCCTTAGCCTTGTTGCCAATTTTGTAAAATCACTATCTGAAGAAACCAAACAAAAGCCGTCTACCTTATTGGAATATAGGATATCCATGGCATCAATTATCATAGCGGAATCTGTTGCATTTTTACCTACGGTATAACCGTACTGTTGGATAGGATTAATGGCGTTCTCCAATAAAATGTTTTTCCATTTGGATAAATGGGGCTTGGTCCAATCCCCGTATATCCTCTTTATAGTGGGAGTCCCATACTTGGTAATCTCCTCCATCATCTCCTTCACATATTTGGAAGGTATGTTATCTCCGTCAATTAAAACGGCCAGTTTTGTGTCTTTTATCATAGGGGCTTAAAGATACAATAATCTTATAGTATTTTTAACCCTATACATTCAATTTGTATATTGAGCTAAATCACAGTCCCTATTTATGATTTGTGAAGTTTTTCAACCAACCCTTTTGTCATTAACATATCAAATGAAAGATCAAATAGAACAATTTTACGGGGCATTCAACAATTTAGATGCCGAAAAAATGGTTGCACAATATCATGAAGATATTATTTTTGAAGACCCGGCTTTTGGGGTTTTAAAAGGTGAGCAGGCAAAGAACATGTGGAAAATGCTGTGCTCTTCCCAAAAAGGAAAGGAATTTACAGTACAAGTAAACCACATAAAAAGCTCAGCAGAGGTCACTAAAGCTACCTGGGAAGCCTTTTATGTCTTTAGTAAAACAGGAAGAAAAATCCATAATATCGTACAGGCCGAATTTAGGTTTAAAGAAGGGAAAATCATTTCCCATAAAGATACATTTGACCTTTACAAATGGTCTCAACAGGCCCTGGGCGTAAGAGGATTTATTTTGGGGTGGACCCCTTTCTTTAAAAACAAGCTACAAATCCAAACCAACAAATTACTATCCAATTTTGAAAGTAAACTATAATTGGTAATGCGCAGGATAAAAAAAAGCGAGCCTTTTTGGCTCGCTTTTTAATAAGTTTTACTTGCAATTATTTTGCGACATTCACACTACGTGTCTCCCTAATAACGGTCACTTTAACCTGACCTGGATAGGTCATATCCGTTTGAATTTTTTGTGATATTTCAAAAGATAGCTCCGCTGCCTTCTCATCACTCACTTTTTCACTTTCCACGATCACGCGCAATTCTCTTCCGGCTTGAATAGCATAAGCCTTTTGAACACCACCAAAACCAAAGGCGATATCCTCCAAATCTTTAAGACGTTGGATATATGAATCCAATACTTGTCTACGAGCCCCTGGTCTGGCACCACTAATAGCATCACACACCTGAACAATTGGTGAGATCAAGGTTTTCATTTCAATTTCATCATGGTGGGCACCAATCGCATTGCAAACATCCGGTTTCTCTCCGTATTTCTCTGCCCATTGCATTCCTAAGATGGCATGTGGCGTTTCAACCTCTGCTTCAGTGTTTGGCACCTTACCTATATCGTGCAATAGTCCTGCACGTTTTGCCAATTTAGGGTTAAGTCCCAATTCAGCGGCCATAACACCACAGAGTTTGGCAACTTCCCTAGAGTGTTGTAATAAGTTTTGTCCATAAGAAGAACGGTATTTCATTCTACCAACAGCTTTGATAAGCTCTGGGTGCAACCCATGGATGCCCAAATCGATTACGGTACGTTTTCCTATCTCTACAATTTCTTCTTCAATCTGCTTTTCCGTTTTCTTGACGATCTCTTCAATTCGTGCTGGGTGAATACGACCATCGGTGACCAATTTATGAAGTGATAAACGCGCTACTTCCCTTCTTACAGAATCAAAACAAGAAAGAATAATAGCTTCTGGGGTATCATCAACAATAATTTCAACCCCTGTTGCGGCTTCTAGGGCTCGGATATTTCTTCCTTCGCGACCAATGATACGGCCCTTTACGTCGTCTGATTCCAAGTTGAATACGGAAACACAATTTTCTACCGCTTCTTCGGTTCCAATACGTTGGATGGTATTGATGACAATTTTCTTAGCCTCTTGTTGTGCCGTTAATTTAGCCTCTTCCACCGTGGATTGAATAAATGCCATGGCATCAGATTTTGCATTTTCCTTCAATGACTCCATCAATTGGCTTTTGGCATCCTCGGCAGATAATCCTGAAATAACCTCTAACTGCTGAACTTGGCTTTTGTGAAGCTTTTCCAATTCGGATTGCTTTTTCTCCAAGAATTCACTTTTATGGTCTACTTCCTTTAGCTTTACTTCTAGCTGATCATTTAGTTTTTTGCTCTTGGCAAGCTCATTGCTGATCTGTGATTCCTTATCCCTTGTGCGTTTCTCAGCTTCATTGATCTTTTTATCCTTACTTATAATGACCTTTTCGTGCTCTGCTTTAAGTTCCAGAAACTTCTCCTTGGCTTGGTAGATCTTATCCTTTTTAGTGCTTTCTCCCTGCAGTTCAGCTTCCTTGATAATGGATGCCGCTTCTTTTTTTGCACTGTCTATGGTTTTGGAAGCCTTTCCCTTTTCCATAATCTTGGCAATGGCAAAACCAATCGCCAGACCAACTATACCTACTATTATTATTGTAGTACTGTCCATAATTTAAAAATTATTAAAAAAAAAGCCCACATTGGAGGAAGTTTTGTACAAACCCCGATAAACAGGTTTAGGGCTAACAGACTGATCAAGGATCCTTATACTAGTAAGGCCTGCTTTTACAATCTAAACTCACCCTTTTCAAACAAAATAGTGTTGAGTTTGTCAAAAATAATTACCAATGTGGGCAGTAACATTATTTATTTTAAAGAACTTATTTCTGTTAGAGCTTGGTGGCAATCAGATGATCGAGGGCTTTTAAACGCTCCTCAACTTCTTTTGTATCCTCTGATTGGTCTATTCCCTTCTGCTCAATTTTAGAAGCAAACTGCAAAGCGCACATGGCCAAAACATCTTGTTTGTCCCTTACTGCATAACTTTGCTCAAATTTCTTAGCCAGTTGCTCAATATTTTTAGCAGCCTTGCGTAAACCTTCTTCTTGACTAGGGTCTATGGTCAAAGGATATACCCTGTCCGCAATAGAAAGTTTTATTTTTAGCTTTTCTGACATTGTATTGTTGAACGTTACTCTGCAAGTTGGGCTATACAATGGTCCAACTCCCTGATTAACGTGTTTATTTTAAGCTTAGCTTCCGTTTTATTCGTATTACTGCCTAGCATAGAGTTTGCAAGCTTAAGTGAATTGTACTTTTCCTCCCATTCCAAAGCGGAATTTTCAGTTAGCGCATGGCCCTTTTTCATAGCGTTCAACTCTTCCTCCAATTTTAAATTAGTCTGGTCCAAAAGCTCTAACCTATGGAGCAACATACCAATTTTATTTTCTAAAGAATCAACAATTTCCACTAGTTCACTCATATGCAAATTTCAATGCATTTTACACAAAGTTAACATACCTCAAACGACTTCGCAATACTTTTTACAATTATTCTTATCGGAAATCTTTATACTGGATACAATTGGTTCAGATTTATTGGTTTAACCATTTTAACAGCAATAGATTTTTACCATTTCAACCGTTTAATTACATTCGCATTTACTTATTACACATTATGAGAATTACTATTTTGGGTCTGCTTTTATTCATTTCCCTAACCATTTGCGCACAAGACAATTATCCCAAGGACGTATTTAGATCTCCCCTGGATATTCCTTTGATCCTTTCAGGCAATTTTGGGGAGCTTAGGTCCAACCATTTTCACTCTGGAATTGACATCAAAACCCAACAACGGGAAGGGCTGCCCATTTATGCCATATCAGAAGGAACCATTAGCAGAATAAAGGTATCCCTTTGGGGCTATGGCAAAGTAATTTATTTGGCCCATCCAAATGGATACACTTCTGTCTATGGGCATCTTCAAAAATTTTCACCCGAAATTGAGGCCTACATCAAAAAAATACAATACGAAAAGCAGTCGTTCGAGGTGGAAGTATTTCCCGATTTTGGCGAATTAAAGGTAGCCAAAGGGGATCTTATTGCCTATAGCGGCAATACTGGTGGGTCTGCCGGACCCCACTTACATTTTGAGATCCGAAATAGCGCATCAGAAATGCCTACAAATCCCTTGCTCTATGGATTGGAGGTTAGGGACGCGACCAATCCCACTCTTCTTGAACTATTTGCCTACCCCCTTTCCAGCGATGCCCAGATCAATCAAAGCAATGATTTGGCACAAATTAATTTTACCAAACAAAGTGATGGCTCATTTTTAGCCGATAAGGTTTTGGCCAGTGGAACCATTGGATTTGGATTCAATGCCTATGATCGGCAAGATATGGCAGCGAATAAAAATGGGGTGTTCTCCGTACAACAATTGGTAAACGGACAGGTTTATACCGATTTTAATTTTGAAAAGTTCTCTTTCAGCGAAACACGCTATATCAATACTTTGATAGATTACGACTATTTTGGGAAATATAGAAAATGGATCACCAAATGTTTTAAATCCCCTGGCAATAACCTCACCATCTACAACACCTTGAAAAATGATGGAAAAATAGCAGTTGACGAAGGAATGAGCTATAAGATAGAAATACTTTTAAAAGATCTATCGGATAATATAACCAGGGTGGTTATCCCAGTTGAGGGTAAAAAACTACCGTTAAAGGTGATAAAGGAAACCAATAAAACGGACACCTATATCATCGCATCAAAGCCAAATAATTACGATCTTGGCGCAGCCAAAGTATATTTTCCGGCCAATACTTTTTACGAAGATTTTTATATGGATCTGCAAAAAGGAAATGACACTGTCACCATTCATAACGGCCGGATGCCAGCTCATAGAAATTTTACAATAACTTTTGATGCAACCAAATATTCCGAGGAGGACCGAAGCAAAATGTTCATTGCCCGACTTGGGAATCGATTGAAACCAAGTTACACCTCCACCTACAGAAGGGACAACACCTTTACCACCAGAACCAAAAATCTAGGTACCTATGCCTTGGTCAAAGACACCATTGCACCACAAATAAGAAGCAAGAACTTTAAGGACAAGCAATGGTTGACCAATTACAGATATTTGAGCTTAACTATTTCTGATGACCTTAGCGGCATTGACACCTATACTGCTACCCTCAATGGGGATTGGATCTTGATGGAGTATGAAACAAAGAACAATACCCTAACCTATAACTTCGACGATAAAATTCTGGATCAAAAACAGTGTGAGCTCAAAGTAGTGGTTACTGATAATGTTGGAAATACCAGTACCTTTACAAGTACATTTTATAGAAACTAAAAAAATTGAAGTGTCCTAAAACAGTACTCCTAATACTGACGCTTTGCCTAGGGAAGTTAACCTTAGCGCAGACTGCCACCATCACCGGTGTTGTTTTGGACGAAAAAAACATCCCCCTGGCAGATGTAAATGTTAGTTCTGACTCCAAGGGCACCTATACCAATAAAGATGGTTTTTATATCCTACAGGTCATTTCTGAACAAAAAACCAGCATCACCTTTTCGCATATCGGCCATGAGCCCGTAGTTTTAAGAAATTTAATTCTTTCTTCCAACGAAACCTTTGAGTTCAACCCAGTTCTCAAAGAAGGAATGACTCAGGTAGACGGTGTAACCGTTACGGCATCTGGTGAAAAACGGGTCGATGGTATAACCACTATTCCTCCTGAGGTAATTAGGCGTATTCCTGGTGCAAATGCAGGTGTTGAAAATGTACTTAAATTATTGCCCGGAGTAACTTCCAACAATGAATTGAGCACACAATATTCTGTGCGAGGCGGCAATTATGATGAAAATTTAGTCTATGTCAATGGCATTGAGGTTTACCGCCCTTTTCTCATCAGATCGGGACAACAGGAGGGCTTAAGTTTTATCAACCCTGAAATGGTACAAAACTTAGAGTTTTCACCAGGAGGTTTTCAAGCGGAATATGGAGATAAATTATCCTCCGTCCTTGACATTACCTATAAACAGCCCACAGAATTTTCCCTCCGAGCCAACGCCAGCTTACTTGGTCTTAGCAGTACCGTAGAAACCATATCCCAAAAAAAAGACCTATCTACCATTACCGGGATCCGCTATAGAAACAATAGCTTATTGGTGAACAGTCAACAAACAAAATCGAATTTCAACCCCACTTTTGCAGATATACAGTCCTTCCTAAATTATAAAATCACCAAAAACGTAACCCTTGGAGTTTTAGGCTCCTTCTCCTTGAACGATTATCAGAATGAACCCTTGACAAGACAGACAAATTTTGGAACGCTGGATGACCCTAAGGCGTTATTGGTTTATTACCAGGGAAGGGAAAACAATAAGTTTCAAACAACACAAGGGGCTATCATGTCGAGCTATAGACTCAACGATAATTTGAATGTGAATCTTACGACTTCCCTCTACCATACCACAGAAGAAGAATACTCCGATGTCTTTGCCACCTATGAATTAGGTGCTGTAGATACTGACCTCAGCAGCGATAATGCTGGTGGCGCAATTGCAACGAGAGGAATTGGATCTCAATTCAATAGGGCCAGGAATGATTTGGATGCCTTAATTTTTAATATCTCCCATAAGGGATCATATTCCAAGAATGCAAGATTGTTGGAATGGGGAGCTACATATTCCCATGAAGATATTAGAGATCAGCTAAGGGAATCGGAATTTTTAGACTCTTTGGGTTTCTCTGTAAGGCCACCGCGATCTGAATTTCAGAACAACCAACCTGAGGATCCTTTTGAGGGCCCAATTGTTCCCTTTGATGGGGTAAGTGCCCAAAATTTCATACAAACCAACCGATTTTCAGCCTTTACGCAGTACAGCAACAAACTGGAATGGCTTGGTCAGCATATTTATTATAATTTAGGGTTAAGAGCACAACACTGGACGGTTAGCGGAAAAGACGTAGGTAAGTCGGCCCACACCATCGTTAGTCCCCGTGGACAATTTTCCATAAAGCCCAATTGGGATCTGGATATGCTTTTTACTCTTGCGGGCGGTCTCTATCAACAGCCTCCCATGTACAGGGAATTGCGTGACCAGGAAGGAATGGTCCAAACCGATGTAAAGGCCCAAAAATCTGTACATACGGTACTGGGAAATGAATATAGTTTTTTACTTTGGAACAGGCCTTTTACCTTAAAAAGCGAAGTCTATTACAAAAAACTGAACAGCGTTAACCCCTACACTCTTGAGGATGTGCGTATACGATACGCGGCAGCCAACAACGCAAAGGCATATGCGTATGGTGCAGAGATACGGATGAACGGAGCCTTTGTGCCAGGTACGGAGTCATGGGTGAGTCTGGGATACCTCAAAACCGAAGAAAACATCAACGATAGAGGTTATATATCAAGGCCCACCGACCAACGTCTAAACTTTGGTGTTTTATTTCAGGACTATGTTCCCAACATACCAAATTTAAAGATGTATTTAAATCTTGTGTACAATACAGGATTGCCGGGAGGATCACCAAGCTATGCCGATCCCTACAACTTTCAGAATAGATTAAGAGATTATAGGAGGGCAGATTTGGGAATTTCCCATATTTTTGTGGACGCCGAAACAACGTATCCGAAAAATCATTGGCTTCATGGGTTTAAGGAATTGAATATTGGGTTTGAAATTTTTAATCTTTTCAATAACCAAAACTCCATTACCAATACTTGGGTCAGGGATGTGGACAGCAAAAGGGAATATGCCGTTCCCAATTTTATGACCTCCCGTGTATTGAACCTTAAGATCGGTACTCGTTTTTAGAATTAAAGCAATGAAGAAGAATTTAATTTACCTATTACTATTTGCCTCAGTGGCGATACATGCCCAAAAAAATATTTACGAAAGTGATAAATTTGATGCGCTTAGCAGCGAACACGAGGTCTTGGCCATTATACCCTTTCTGACCAATTTGGAACTCAAAGACCAAATCTCAAAAACAGAGCTTAAGGCCCTGGAAAAAAAAGAGGGCTATGCGGTACAGGATGCATTGGAGGTATACTTTTCGCGCATAAAAAAGAAAAAGAAATTTTCAGTGGAATTTCAAAATATCAAAAACACCAATGCTATTTTGACAAAGAATGATATTGATTATGACAATATTGATGTCTACACCATTAAAGAGCTTTGTAAAATACTGGAAGTGGATGGTATCATTAGTGGCAACCTCGATATGAACATTTTACTCTCCAAGGGCATCCCTGACGGTTTCAGTTTCATTGATTATTTAATGGGAGATTCCAATTATGGAAGAATTGGGATGAAGATCAGTGATGGGGCAAGCGGAAAATTATTGTGGAAATACGAAAAGGAGATCAATAAGAAATCCGGAAAAAACACGAATGACCTTATCGATGGCATGATGAAATCCGCTACCCGTAAATTTCCTTATGAACGGGAAAAGGCGAAAAATAGAAAAAATGATTAATCGTTCGCGTAGTCCTTCAACACACTTATCACATAGTCCAACTCTTCTTTTGTATTGTATTTAGAAAAGGAGAAACGCAATGATGGCCTCTTTAGTTCATCTTTGGAAAGTATCTCTCCAAGCACGTGGGAACCTAAATCACTCCCAGATTGGCATGCACTTCCTTTAGAACAGGCAATACCCTTGAGATCCAAATGAAAGAGTAGCATTAAGGCCTTTTCTTCACTGTAGGGAAGGCACACATTGACCAAAGTATAGGTACTCTTGTCCAAATCTCCTGATAGGCCATTAAATGTAGCCTCGGGAAGTTTTTTCCCTAGCTTTTCAATAAAGTACTTTTTCAGATCGGTCACGTAGTTACGTTCCGCATCCATATTTTTATAGGCAGCGATAAAAGCCTCTTCCAAACCAACTATATTGTGGAAAGATTCTGTTCCCGCTCTAAACCCCCGTTCTTGAGAGCCCCCAAAAATTAATGGCTTAAGCCCGGTATTTCTTTTTAAATATGCAAAACCAATACCCTTGGGACCATGAAATTTATGAGCTGCAGCTGTTAAGAAATCAATTTGCGTATTTTTCACATCCCATTCATAATGCCCAACGGACTGTACCGTATCTGAATGAAAAAGTGCCTGATTATCCGCACAAAGTTTTCCTATGGCATCAATATCTATTTTATTGCCAATTTCATTATTGACATGCATAAGACTGACCAACTTCTTGGAATCGTCCTGTTGCAACAAAGTTGTCAAGTGTGACATATCTGGATTTCCGGAGGGATCTAAATTCACAAAGTGAAGGGTTACCCCATATTCTTTGGCCAATTCTTCCGCTGTATGCAATACGGCATGGTGTTCTATTTTGGAGGTGATCAAAGTCTTTACACCCAAATCCCTAACCGCACCCCTTAAAATCATATTGTCGGCCTCTGTACCCCCAGAGGTGAATATTATTTCCGAAGGATGTGCATTGAGTTCCTTAGCTATGGTTTTTCTGGCTTTTTCAATAGCTGTCTTTGCAGAACGCCCAAAACTATGGGTAGAAGATGGGTTCCCATAAAAATTGGCAAGTGCGTCCTGCATTTTTACAATAACTTCCTCCCTAACCTGCGTGGTCGCAGCACTATCCAGATATACCCTTTGCATGAAACAAAATTTCAGATTATATAATGGCCAAAAATAAATGAAATAAAGTTAATTTCTCCTAAATAGAGGTAAAAGCTATAGGGAAATCCCTTTTTTTTGAATTAAATTTGACGCATGAAACAAGTTATTCTTTTTGCTTTTTTAGGATTATTACTCTCCTGCGATGACGGGGATCTACAAATAGAAACCTTAAATTTTGACGATAGCACCATAGCCTTGTGCGGAACTGCCACCACAGGGAGTGAGGTCTTCTTCAAGATTAATGGGGATGAAGCATTAATATTGACCTTGGAGGCAGGGATTTTAAAAAATGAAGTTTCGGACGGTAGCCTTGAAAGTGTCATTCCCGGTAATTCAAAAATTACCTATAGAATTTTTTCCGGCACTGTCAGCAACAGCTACTTTTGTAGTGACATACCACCCACAACTCCTACTGTTGTTGATGAAATTGAGGCAATAGATGGAAAGGTCCTCGTAAATACTATACTATTGGAGGATGGGGTCACGTACCAACATACCATTCAATTAAGTGAAATATCGCTTGTGAACGAGAATGGATCTAGAATCACAGATTTAAGCATCAATGATTTTGGAGTCATAACGACCACCGAATAATTTTACGCATTCTGATAAATATAAACCTCGGTTGCCCCCAGCCCATACTTCTGGTAATCCGCATCATAATATTTAACATTCTCATATCTTTTGAAGAGATAGTAAAGTTCTTCCTTCAAAATTCCTTCTCCCACTCCATGTATGAATACCACTTTTTGGATACGTTTGGCCATGGCGAATTCCAATTGTCTTTTGGCAGCATCCAATTGGATATTTAATATTTCGTAATTGCTCATCCCTTTATTGGAGGGTACTAAGTGATGGATGTGAAGATCAACTTCCATCTTTGGGGCACTGCGTTCTTTGGGCTTAACGGTCTGGGTATTTCTCCTTTTTGGAATTTCCTTTTCCTTTTTTATTCGTGCCACTTCAAAATTATGGACCGTAATGTCATCCGTATTGGCTACCAACATTAATTCTCCCGGTGAAAAACTGAGCATAAAACCTTCCTCGGTCTCAACGGAAATTTGATTTTCCTGTATACCCTGCACGATTCCAACAATAACATCATCTACGGTCTCTACCTTATCCCCAACCTTAAACTTACTCATGCTGATCCTTTTCTTTAGTTACTTCCCCATCATTACCATCACTCCAGATCTGCGTGGATTTATAAATCCCAAACATCAACAAAACTATCCCGATGCTTAATGCATATTCTTTTTTCATATATGATTCACCTGCTCCCATGATCAAGGCACCCGTAATAATGAGCAAAAAATAAATAATTCGTTTTGTTTTCATTCCCCAAAATTAATAGTAATTTTCACCAAAAGAATCTATTTACATGAAAATACTCCCTTTTTTGTTGTTATTTTCTTTGGATGATTTTATGCTTCCATGCTTAAACAAAAAGCTCTTGGGCATTGAATGTCCTGGATGTGGCCTACAAAGAGCCATAGCATTGATATTCAAAGGAGAGTTTAGGGAAGCTTTTTTAATGTACCCTGCAATATATCCACTGATACCACTTCTGGGATTCCTATTGGTCAACAACTTTTATCCCGTAAAGCACGCCAATAAAATAATTATAGCCTTAACCGCTACAACTATATCACTAATAATTACCAACTTTATTTTTAAACTTTAAAACTAAACTTTTATTTATGGAACAACAGAAATTACCGAATGCCACAATGATCATTGTACTGAGTATCGCCTCCATTGTCCTATGTTGGTGCTATGGTCTACTTGGCCTCATATTGGCCGTAATAGCATTGATTTTGGCAAATAAATCCGTGAATCTTTATAAGACTAGTCCGGAATTATATATTGATTATAGCACTATTAAAACAGGAAAGGTGCTGGCCATTATCGGATTGGTACTGAACATTCTCTTTATTTTGATGATTGTTTGGATAATAGCTATGGTAGGATGGGACGCCCTTCAGGATGAAGAATTAATGCGAGAACGAATGGAAGATATAATGAACCAATAAAAGCAATACTATGATGAATAGGGAACCGTTACCAGGAGCAAGCAACGCAATGGCCATGGGAATTATTTCTATAATAACACCTTTTGTTTGTTGTGGCCCTTTCGGTATTATATTTAGTATCATAGGACTAGTAAGTGCCGGAAAGGCTGAAAAATTATATTACGATAACCCGGAATTGTATTCGGGCTTTGAAAATGTAAAAACAGCCAAAATCCTTTCCTATATAGGCTTGGGCATATCCCTTGTCTGTTTATTGGCCTTGATTTTGTTTTTTGGTACCATAGCAGCCGTAATAACAACAGGTAGTTTCGACCAGTACTAACTAATTGCATAACCACAAAAAAATCCCCTTGATTACTCAAGGGGATTTTTTTAATCTTTCATTAGGATCCTAATTGGCCACTTCGCTTATAAACTTTAATCGGTACAACCGTAGCTCCTCGTCTTCATAATCCCCATCAAATTCTTTGATTGCTTCTTCAATATTGTCCGTTTCCGCATCCAGAAAATAATCATGTATTTCCTCCTGCTGGTCATCGTCTAAAATTTCATCTACCCAGTAACTCAGATTGAGTTTGGTTCCACTAAAAACGATCTGCTCCATTTCCTTTATCAATTCAGAAATGTTTAACCCTTTAGCGGCCGCAATGTCGTCTAGAGGTAATTTTTTATCTACATTTTGGATAATATAGAGCTTAAGGCCCGAATTGGCTCCCGTACTTTTAACTACAAGATCGTCTGGCCTTAGAATATCATTCTCCTCAACATAATTGGCAATGAATTTTACAAAAGGTTTTCCATATTTCTTGGCTTTGCCTTCCCCTACTCCATGAATATTGACAAGTTCTTCCACCGTAATGGGATACTTCAAAGCCATATCTTGCAAAGAGGGATCCTGGAATACCACAAAAGGCGGTACCTCTAATTTTTTTGCTTCCTTTTTTCTAAGGTCCTTCAATAATTGTAACAAGTTTTCATCGGCTACACCACCAGCAGTCTTTGCCGCACTTACAATGGCATCATCTGCTGCCTGACTATAGATATGATCCATCGTCATCATAAACGATGTGGGATTCTTGAGATAATTGGCCCCTTTCTCCGTGACATGAAGGATTCCGTATTGCTCAATTTCCTTCTTCATAAGCCCCGCGACCAAGGTCTGTCGTATAAGAGCCATCCAATACCCCTTATCTTTCTCTTTACCTATACCAAAGAATGGCTTTTCATCGGTTTTATGCGAAGAAATCAGAGCGTTGACCTTTCCTGTCAAGGTTTTGACAATTTCCTTGGATTTAAACTTTTCCTTGGTACCCTGTACCACTTGGAGAAGTTTAACAACATCATCCTTTGCCTCTTGCTTTTCCTTGGGATTTCTGGTATTATCATCCATTTCCGCTCCTTCGCCGTTCACCTCATCAAATTCTTCACCGAAATAATGAAGGATAAATTTTCTTCGGGACATGGAGGTTTCAGCGTAACCCACTACTTCCTGTAGAAGGGCGTTCCCTATTTCCTGTTCCGCCACGGGTTTACCGGACATGAACTTTTCTAATTTCTCAATATCCTTATAGGAATAAAATGCGAGACAATGACCTTCGCCACCATCCCTTCCGGCACGGCCAGTTTCCTGATAGTAACTTTCAATACTTTTAGGCATATCATGGTGGATCACAAACCTCACATCTGGTTTATCTATTCCCATTCCAAATGCAATGGTAGCTACCACAACATCAACACCTTCCATCAAAAACAAATCTTGATACTTAGATCTTGTTTTTGCATCGAAGCCCGCATGATAAGGCACGGCACTAATGCCATTAACTTGTAATATCTGGGCCAGTTCTTCTACCTTTTTACGGCTCAAACAATATATGATTCCTGATTTACCTGAATTTTGTTTTACAAAACGAATGATATCCCCTTCTATATTGGCTGTTTTCGGGCGTACCTCATAATATAAATTTGGTCTATTGAAAGATGCCTTGAAAACCTTGGCCTCTGTAATTCCCAAATTTTTAATAATATCTTCCTGTACTTTTGGTGTGGCGGTAGCGGTTAAACCAATAATTGGTATGTCGTCGCCCAACCTAGCAATAATGGTACGTAAATTTCGATATTCAGGTCTAAAGTCGTGTCCCCATTCCGAGATGCAATGAGCCTCATCCACGGCCACAAAGGATACTTTTACAGATTGTAAAAAATCTACATATTCTTCCTTGGTAAGGGATTCCGGTGCCACGTAAAGTAATTTTGTAATTCCACTGGTTATATCCTCCTTTACCTGCCTAATTTCCGTTTTGGTCAAAGAGGAGTTTAATACGTGCGCAATGCCGTTCTCAGAGGATATTCCACGAATGGCATCCACTTGGTTTTTCATCAGGGCTATTAGTGGAGAGACCACAATTGCTGTTCCTTCTTGCATGAGAGCAGGGAGCTGGTAGCATAGGGATTTACCCCCACCAGTAGGCATAATTACAAAGGTATTCTTTCCTTGTACTATATTTTTTATGACTTGTTCTTGAAGACCTTTGAACTTTGAAAATCCAAAGTATTTTTTTAATGAGGCATGTATATCCATTCCATTCAAACCCATACGGTTCCTTACATTTTTATTATCATCACCCTTTGATATCAAGGGGCAAAACTTCATTTTTTAATATACGGATTTTTACCTTTGGCAAAACAATTGAGGCAAATTTATTTATTGATATTTTAAATATACTATAAAATTAAGTTTATGTAATTTTGCGATATTAAATATAATACATTCTTTTAGTAATTCAATCACATAATTCTATTATCACATTGAGCGATACTACAGCTATACTAAATATAGCAAAAAAAACCATAGAGACAGAAGCGGAAGCCATTCACCATTTAGGCTCCCTATTGACGGAGGAGTTTGCACAGACTGTTGACCTTATTTACCAATCCAAAGGCAGGGTGGTCATTTCCGGTATCGGAAAAAGTGCTCTTATAGCTTCCAAAATTGTCGCTACGTTGAATTCCACCGGAACCCCCTCAATTTTTATGCATGCCGCAGATGCCATCCATGGTGATCTGGGCACCATACAAGACGATGATGTGGTGATCTGTATTTCTAAAAGTGGGAATACCCCTGAGATAAAAATGTTGGTTCCCTTGATTAAAAGTGGCAATAATAAATTGATTGGAATGACCGGCAACATGGATTCATTCTTGGCCAACCATGCCGATTTTAGATTAAATACCTTTGTGGAAAAAGAGGCCTGCCCAAATAATCTGGCCCCTACCACCAGTACCACTGCCCAATTGGTCATAGGGGATGCCCTCGCCATATGCTTACTGGAATTAAGAGGTTTCAGCAGTAAGGATTTTGCCAAATATCACCCTGGAGGTGCCTTGGGAAAGAGATTGTACCTAAGAGTATCGGACATTGCCAATAACAATATGAAACCTGCTGTAAATGTGGATTCAGATGTAAGAAAGGTTATTGTGGAAATTTCCGAAAAGATGTTAGGGGTAACTGCAGTTTTGGAAAATGGAAAGGTAGTAGGCATCGTAACGGATGGGGATATCAGAAGAATGCTGAACAAGTTCGACAATATTACGGGGCTTACGGCCAAGGATATTATGACCGCAACACCTAAAACTATTGAAACCGATGTCTTGGCAATCAATGCTCTTGAGCTCATGCAAGAAAAAGGGATATCACAATTACTCGCAATGAGCGGTGAAAATTATATGGGAGTAGTACATTTGCACAACTTAATCAACGAAGGTATACTGTAATGGCGAACAGCAAAAATCACAATGAGATGTCTTTTCTTGATCATCTCGAGGAACTGCGATGGCATTTAATCCGATCCACTATTGCAGTGGTGCTTATAGGATTGGTTGCCTTTATCATGAAGGATTTCATTTTTGATACGGTAATTTTCGGGCCTAAAAGACCAGATTTTCCCACCTATAAACTATTTTGCCATCTTTCAAAGATGCTTGGGTTCAGTGAGGCTTTTTGTGGAACAGAACCTTTGTTCAGGATTCAGAGTAGAGAAATGGCCGGACAGTTTTCTGCCCATATCTGGACCTCTATCTGGGCAGGATTTATTGTAGGGTTTCCATACATACTTTATGAAATGTGGAAGTTTATCTCTCCTGGACTTTATACCAAAGAAAAAAACAATGCCAGGGGATTTATCTTTATTGCCTCCGTACTATTTTTCACTGGCGTATTGTTCGGTTATTATGTAGTAGCCCCGCTTTCCATAAACTTTTTAGGAGGGTACCAGGTAAGTAAAGAGGTTTTTAATGATATAGATTTGGGATCTTATATCTCCACGGTACGTGCGGCAGTTATTGCGTGCGGACTGGTATTTGAACTTCCAATCATCATATTTTTTCTAACCAAGATAGGTCTTGTAACTCCAGAGGTGTTAAAAAAATACCGCAAGATTTCTTTGGTAGTGGTTTTAATCCTATCTGCAATAATCACTCCTCCGGATGTAGCCAGTCAGATCATAGTGGCCATCCCTATTTTAGTATTATATCAAGTAAGTATTTATATATCAGGATACGTAATACGTCAAGAAGCTAAAAAAAATAAGAAGAATGCCAAATCAAGTTGAAGAATTTAATGCTTACCGTTCTAAGATGAACGAGAAGCTGATGGCCGATAACAACAAGATCATCAAAAGAATTTTTAATTTAGACACCAACGCCTTTGCTCCAGGAGCATTGGACGTAAAAACAAAAGAATTGCTAGGTCTAGTAGCTTCTGCCGTTCTCAGGTGTGATGATTGTGTAAAATACCACTTGGAAAGCTCCCACAAAGAAGGGGCCACCAAAGCTGAGGTAATGGAAACCTTGGGTATAGCCACCTTGGTTGGGGGCACCATAGTAGTCCCCCATTTAAGAAGGGCCTATGAATATTGGGAAGCATTGGAAACTCAGGAAGGTTAAAATAATTACAAATCTGTCCCATAAATCATATTATGGGTTAGATTTGGAACATAATACGAGTAGATGAAATTAAGGGCAGAAAATATCATGAAGTCCTACAGGGGACGAAAAGTAGTAAAAGGCATTTCCCTGGAGGTGAACCAAGGGGAAATTGTTGGACTTCTGGGACCTAATGGGGCAGGGAAGACAACCTCCTTTTACATGATTGTTGGCCTTATAAAACCCAATGGGGGGAATATCTATTTGGACAATATGGAAATAACCAATTTTCCAATGTACAAAAGGGCCCAAAACGGTATTGGTTACCTAGCTCAAGAAGCTTCGGTATTTAGAAAACTCAGTATTGAAAAGAATATTTTAAGTGTATTACAGCTCACCAAATTGAGCAAAAAAGAGCAACTTATGAAAATGGAGTCGCTTATAGAAGAGTTCAGTTTAGGGCATATTCGTAAAAACCGTGGCGACCTTTTATCGGGGGGTGAACGCAGACGTACAGAAATTGCGAGAGCCTTGGCCACCGACCCAAAATTTATTCTCTTGGATGAACCTTTTGCAGGAGTAGATCCTGTAGCCGTAGAAGACATCCAGCGTATTGTAGCCCAACTCAAAAACAAAAATATTGGTATTTTGATCACGGATCACAACGTTCAAGAAACCTTGGCCATAACGGAGCGTTCTTATTTAATGTTCGAAGGTGGGATCTTAAAATCCGGTATTCCGGAAGATTTAGCGGCCGATGAAATGGTGCGTAAGGTGTACTTGGGTCAAAATTTTGAGCTGCGTAAGAAAAAGTTGGACTTCTAGAATTCCAATTCCCTAATAACTTCTCAAAAAGTACAAACCATCCAACTAGAATAGGAGCCTATTTTGTAATCTTAATCCTATTCACAAGGGAACTTGCCACATAAAAAACAATAATAAAAGGAATTGCCAAGAACTTCATAGTACCTATAGACACCAGGCAAACGGCAATAAATACATAACGCAGGGCATTATCCCTAAAGCTCCAATTTTTAAACTTCAAGGCAAAGAGTTCTATATTTGAATTTAGGAGAAAGGCACTGAGTAAAGTCATTCCAATCAAAAACCATTGGTTCAATATTATCCCATTTAAGAATTCGTTATTGTGGTACAACAGGATCAAAGGCAATGAAAAAATCAAAAGTGCATTGGCAGGTGTTGGTAGCCCGCTAAAAGAAGAAACCTGATTCTCATCTATATTGAATTTTGCGAGCCTGTAGGCCGAGGCCAAAGTAATGACAAATCCCAGGAAAGGCAAAACAGCAAGTTCAGTTGAACTTTGGGCCATGGAAGTGGAAGTTTCAGTACCAAATTCCAAGTTCCATCCTCCTACAGAGGACATTTTTAATAATTGATACATTACAATCCCTGGCACCAGCCCACTGGTAATCATATCCGCCAATGAGTCGAGCTGCAGTCCCAGTTCACTTTGTACTTTCAGCAGCCTAGCGGCGAGTCCGTCAAAGAAATCAAAAAAGATCCCCAAGAACACAAATAAAGCGGCAATTTCCAAATCGTTCCTAACAGCGAATACAACGGCTATACAGCCACATAAAACGTTTAATAAGGTAATGAGGTTTGGAATATGTCTTTTCATGTCTATGTTTTTTTACAGCAATGGCAAACAGAAAATGCTAGAGCTGTGTAAAATTAGTTTTTAATTAAAATAATCTGTTAAATATAGTTCGCCTTTTTTTACAATCTACAAAAATGCCTATGTGTAATCCCTTTATTTATTCGATATTTGTCGCCGATAGGAATAGTCGTATCCTCCAACAGTTTTTGAAATGCAATTGAAAATTCGTTTTTTGTTAGTCCTTTTGGGCTTTTCTTTCATGACCTTTTCACAAGAGGTTGAGCTCTCCCCAAAAGCCCAGATCAGTATCATAACCTGCGGACCAGGGCAGGAATTATACAGCACCTTTGGCCATAGTGCCTTTAGGTTACAAGATCCTGTGCTAGGAATAGACGTAGTGTACAATTATGGTACATTTAATTTTAACACCCCTAATTTCTACATGAAATTTGCCCGCGGGAAGTTATTATACTCTCTGAGCAGACAAAAATTCGAAGACTTTCTTTGGACTTACGAGATGGAAAACCGTTGGGTACAAGAACAGCTCCTAAACCTTGATACCATAGAAACCAAGGCACTTTTTGCATTTTTAGAGACTAATTATAAGCCGGAAAATCGGGATTACCAATATGATTTCTTTTACAACAATTGCTCTTCCAAGATAAGAGATGTATTGAACGCAGTTTATGGCGACAGAGTTACCTATTTTGATGGCCACCTCATACAGAGATACACTTTTAGACAACTGATTCATCAAAGTTTGGTCACCAATTCATGGTCTGCCTTTGGGATTGATCTGGCGCTGGGATCTGTAATCGACAAAAAAGCCACTCCCAATGAGCATATGTTCCTACCAATATATGTCATGGACCAAATGGCCAATACAAATTTAAACCAAGAGCCTATAGTAAAAAGAGAGCGGTCCATTATGGAATTTGAATCTCTTGACCCCTATACCTACTTTTTGCTGACACCCTTCTTTTGGGTTTTGGCCCTAATGGTATTTGCTCTAGTTATCACCTATATCGACTATAAAAACAATAGCCGTAGCCGTTGGTTAGATTTTTTCTTATCTTTTAGTACGGGTATTACAGGACTGTTGATCATTTTTTTATGGTTCTTTACGGACCACACGGCAACAGCGGGAAATTTAAATATTCTTTGGGCATTCCCCCTCAATATTGTGACCTGTTTTTATTTGGCTAGGACCAAGCCCCTACCCCAATGGATGCAAAAATATTTTGTATTGATCACGGTATTACTGATTATCACTCAGTTGGTTTGGCTAATAGGAATACAGATATTCTCACCACTGATCACTCCACTATTGGTGCTATTGGTTGTACGTTACTTCTTTTTGATCCACTGGTCAAAAAGAAACATTAAGAAATAAAAAGTAAATTCATGAACCTACTTACAGTAGAAAACATATCAAAGTCTTTTGGCGAACTTGTCCTTTTTAAGGATTTGTCCTTTGGCATTAACAAGGATCAAAAGATTGCACTGATCGCCAAAAACGGAAGTGGAAAAACTTCCATTTTAAATATTTTAGCAGGATTTGACACCCCCGATACGGGGCAGGTAAATTATAGAAATGGGATTAGGGTTTCCTATCTTTCCCAGGAGCCGGACTTAAATCCAGAGCTTACCGTTGAAGAGACCATATTTGCTTCTGATAATGAAATTTTGAAGGTAATTGCCCAATATGAAAAAGCATTGGAGAATCCGGAAGATGCCGAATTTTACCAAAAAGCTTTTGAGGGCATGGAGCGCAACAATGCGTGGGATTTTGAGACCCAATACAAGCAAATCCTTTCCAAACTTAGATTTGAGGATCTTCATATAAAGGTCGGTCTCCTTTCAGGGGGACAAAAAAAGCGTTTGGCCCTGGCCAATGCACTGATCAATAAGCCAGATCTTCTGATTTTGGATGAGCCTACCAATCATTTGGATTTAGAGATGATCGAGTGGCTTGAAGCTTATTTCGCAAAAGAAAACATCACCTTGTTCATGGTAACCCACGATCGCTTTTTCTTGGAAAGAGTGTGCAATGAAATTATTGAACTGGACAATGGGCAGCTCTATTCTTACAAAGGAAACTATTCTTACTATTTGGAGAAAAAGGATGCCAGGTTGGAACAAGAGGCAGTAGAACATCACAAATCCAAAATACTCTATAACCAGGAGTTAACGTGGATGAGGAGACAGCCTAAAGCGAGAACCACAAAATCCAAATCTAGAATTGACGATTTTCAGGCAATAAAGGAAAAAGCAGGACAACGCAGAAAAGAACACCAGGTAGAATTGGAACTCAATATGGAGCGTTTGGGCAGCAAAATTCTGGAACTCCATAAAATATCCAAAGCCTATCCCGGAAAGCCAATTCTGGATAAATTTGAATATAATTTCTTGAAAGGGGAACGCATAGGTATCATTGGTAAAAATGGTACTGGAAAATCTACCTTTCTAAACCTTCTAACAGGGGAAGACCAACCCGATGGCGGCAAAGTCGTTGTAGGTGATACCATAAAATTTGGATATTATACCCAAAAGGGAATCGTAATAAAGGAAGGACAAAAGGTAATAGATGTCATTCGTGAATTTGGGGATTATATTCCATTAAAAAAAGGACGTCAAATTTCGGCCCAGCAGCTTCTGGAACGTTTTCTTTTCGACAGAAAAAAACAATATGATTTTGTAGACAAGCTTAGTGGAGGGGAACGCAAAAGACTCTATCTCTGTACGGTCCTTATACAAAATCCCAACTTTTTGATCTTGGATGAACCTACCAATGATTTGGATATTGTTACCCTGAACGTATTGGAAAGTTTTCTACTCGATTTCCCTGGATGCCTTATAGTGGTGTCCCACGACCGATATTTTATGGATAAGATCGTGGACCACCTTTTTGTTTTTAGAGGTAATGCAGAAATAGAGGATTTTCCTGGTAATTACTCGGATTTTAGGGCATACGAAGACAGTGTTGTTGCAGATTATAGAGCTGAAAAAGAAAAAAATACCGAAACTAAGCCGGCAAAAAATTCTTGGAAGAACGAAGGAAAAACCGTCAAGCTGTCTTATAACGATCAAAAGGAATACAACAGTTTAGAAAAAACCATAAAACGCTTAGAAGAAAAGAAGGAACAACTACAAAATAAATTTGCGGACCCCGCATTGGGTGGCGGTGAGATAGACAAATTATCCCTGGAATTAAAAGAGGTTGAAGAAGCAATAGAGTCCAAAACAGAGCGATGGTTTGAACTTTCTGCTCTTATGGAAGGATAAATACAAATCTTATAGTTCATGTACTCTAGGTTCCTATCCTATCTGAAATTTTTATTGCACTCCAAAAATGAGCATGGGGTTCATTCCCCTTTCATTTTTAAGTATGTCACCCGGTGTCTGTATGCCAAGAAAAAATATTCCAAAGACAAGGCACAGAACGTGGTATTAAAAAGTTTGGAGTATTTCCAATGCCAGAGCTTCACCATTGTACCACCTAGTAGGGACTTTGAATCAGAAGTGAAAAAGAATTTTCCAACTATTGCTGTAGAACCTATTTCGGTAGATCTTATATACATCGCTGACTTTACGGAAGATATATTGCAAACCTATGTTCACAACAATAAAAAGGTAAGGAACGACACCGTGGTTATATTAGGCCATATTTATAAGAATAGGGACAGCGCCCTACTTTGGCAAAAACTTAAGGAGTCAGACAAAGTTAAAGTTACCGTGGATATGTATCATTGCGCCGCTTTATTTTTTAGAAGGGAACAAGTAAAGGAACATTTTAAGATACGGATTTAATCCTTTAATTTTAGAGTGTTTAAATCAATGTCATGAATTACACCATATATATAATATTGGCCGTACTCGGGTTTATTTATGTCATCAATCTAATCTATACCCGTAGAAAGATCAATAAAAGAAAGTCCAAAAAATTCATGGACCGCTCCGATGAGGATCTAAAAAAATAAGCAAAAGGCCATAGCACAAAAAATTAAATATGAAAATTTACACCAAAACAGGAGATAAAGGCACTACAGCATTGTTTGGAGGAAAAAGAGTACCCAAACATCATATTCGGATAGACAGTTATGGCACTATAGACGAACTAAACTCTTGGATGGGCTTGATCAGAGACCAAAACATTGACGAGCATTCCAAAAATACCTTGACCCTCATACAGAACAAGCTATTCACCGTTGGAGCCATCTTAGCCACTGACCCTGAAAAAGCTGTTCAGAAGAACGGCAAGGAAATATTGAACATTGCCAAGATCAACGAAAAGGACGTAGCGTACTTAGAAAAAGAAATGGATTGCATGAACGAGGCACTACCCCCAATGACAAATTTTATTCTGCCGGGCGGACATACCACGGTATCTTACTGCCACATTGCAAGGACGGTTTGCAGAAGGGCGGAACGATTGGCTACCCATCTTTATGAAAACGAGCCCTTTGACAGCAATGTTCTATCATACATCAATAGGCTTTCGGATTACTTGTTTGTACTGGCCCGTTTGTTATCCAAAGATTTGGATGCCGAAGAAATAAAATGGATTCCTGAGAAAAAAGACTAATAAATTTGTATTTTACTCGTTAGTAAAGTATTGAATATAAATTATTGTTAATAAATTTGCAGAAATAAATCGAGAAAAACTTGACTATGTCATTTTAAAAATTATTTTTGCAAAAATTTAAATTATACTATTGCGATGTATTGGACATTAGAATTGGCTTCATATTTAAGTGATGCACCTTGGCCAGCCACCAAAGACGAGTTGATTGATTATGCTATTAGAACAGGTGCTCCTTTGGAAGTGGTTGAAAATCTTCAATCCATGGAAGAGGAAGGCGGAGAAATCTATGAATCTATTGAGGAAATATGGCCAGACTATCCTACGGAAGAAGATTACCTCTGGAATGAGGACGAATATTAGATAAAAATTAACGGAATTACATCAAAAAAGTCTCATATGAGGCTTTTTTTTTACGTAATTTTGACCCTACTAATCTAGTTTCGGACCAATAGGTAAATTGAATTATTCAACCCCTAGAAGAAATAAAACACAGAAACTAACCGCAGTACCCATACTGCGGCAAATGTTTCGTTTAAAATATATTAAGTTATGAGTTTTTTAAATACTGTTCTAAAAGCTTTTGTTGGCGATAAGGCCAAAAAAGATGTAAAGGAACTTCAACCCATGGTAGATCAGATAAGATCCTTTGAAAAAGCACTTGAAGGATTGAGCCATGACGAATTGAGACACAAAACCATCACCTTCAAAAACAAGATCAAAGAAGATTGCAAGGGTCTAAATGATCAAATAGAGGTCTTGCTAAAAGAGGTTAAGGCATCCACAGACATCGACAAAAATGAGGATATCTATGCGGAAATTGACAAACTGAGGGAAGAGGTGTACAAAATCTCTGAAAACACCTTGAATGAAATTCTTCCAGAAGCCTTTGCCGTGGTAAAAGAAACAGCTAAACGTTTTACAAACAACACTACTATAAAGGTAACCGCGACAGAATTTGATCGCGAACTATCCGGAAAAAAAGATTATGTATCCCTGGAAGGCGACCATGCCATTTGGAAAAACTCATGGGATGCTGCCGGAAAGCAGGTTACATGGGATATGATTCACTACGATGTACAATTAATTGGCGGTATAGCGCTACATCAAGGTAAAATTGCAGAAATGCAGACAGGGGAAGGTAAAACGTTGGTAGCTACCTTGCCGGTATATCTTAATGCCCTTACTGGTAAAGGTGTGCATCTGGTAACAGTGAACGACTATCTTGCAAAAAGGGATAGTGCATGGATGGCCCCAATATTTCAATTCCACGGCCTTACCATAGATTGTATAGATCAGCACCAACCTAATTCAGACGGCAGAAGAGCCGCCTATAACTCCGATATAACCTACGGTACCAACAACGAATTTGGTTTTGATTACCTAAGGGACAACATGGCACACACGCCTAGCGATCTAGTACAAAGACCCCACAATTATGCTATTGTGGATGAGGTCGATTCTGTTTTGGTCGATGATGCCCGTACCCCGCTGATCATTTCCGGTCCCGTTCCTGAAGGGGATCGTCACGAGTTCAATGAATTAAAACCAAAAGTTGCCGATATCGTACAGACCCAAAGGCAATATCTTACGGGTGTATTGGCCGAGGCTAAAAAATTAATATCTGAAGGAGACACCAAAGAAGGCGGTTTTTTGTTGTTACGTGTACAAAGAGGATTACCTAAGAATAAAGCCCTGATTAAGTTTTTGAGTGAAGAAGGTGTTAAGCAACTACTTCAAAAAACGGAAAACTTCTACATGCAGGACAACAATAGGGAAATGCCAAAAGTAGATGAAGAGCTATTGTTTGTAATCGATGAAAAAAACAACCAGATAGAACTCACCGATAAAGGGGTTAGTTACATATCCGGGGAACAGAACAGGGATTTCTTTGTGATGCCCGATATTGGTAATGAAATAGCCAAGATTGAAAACCAAAATCTTGATATTGAAAAAGAAGCCGAATTAAAAGAAGATCTTTTCAAGGATTTTGCCATCAAGAGTGAACGTATCCATACCCTAAACCAGCTATTAAAGGCATATACCCTCTTTGAAAAAGATGTGGAGTATGTGGTCATGGAAAACAAGGTGATGATCGTTGATGAGCAAACTGGTCGTATCATGGATGGCCGTAGGTATTCAGATGGACTTCACCAAGCCATAGAAGCAAAGGAAAATGTGAAAATCGAAGCGATGACACAGACCTTCGCTACCGTGACTTTACAAAACTACTTTAGAATGTACCAGAAATTGGCAGGGATGACAGGTACCGCCATTACCGAAGCTGGAGAATTCTGGGAGATTTACAAGTTGGATGTAATGGAGATCCCTACCAATAGACCTATTGCAAGGGATGACCGTCAAGACTTAATATACAAGACTAAAAGGGAAAAGTACAATGCCATTATTGAGGAGGTTACCAAACTTTCCCAATCTGGAAGACCGGTATTGATAGGAACTACCTCAGTAGAAATTTCCGAATTGCTCTCCCGAATGCTGACTATCAGAAAAGTACCCCACAACGTATTGAACGCCAAACTTCACAAGAAGGAGGCCGATATTGTTGCCGAGGCCGGTAATGCTGGTATAGTAACCATAGCGACCAACATGGCAGGTAGAGGTACGGATATCAAATTGAGCAGCGATGTGAAAAAGGCAGGTGGATTGGCCATTGTAGGAACAGAAAGGCATGACTCCAGACGTGTAGACCGTCAGTTAAGAGGTAGGTCTGGTCGTCAAGGAGATCCAGGAAGCTCTCAGTTCTATGTTTCCCTAGAAGATAACCTGATGCGTCTTTTTGGCTCTGATAGGGTTGCCAAGATGATGGACAGAATGGGATTGGAAGAAGGTGAAGTTATTCAACATTCCATGATGACCAAATCCATTGAGCGTGCACAGAAGAAAGTAGAGGAAAATAACTTCGGAGTACGTAAACGTCTCTTGGAGTACGATGATGTTATGAATGCCCAACGTGAAGTGGTCTATAAAAGAAGAAGACATGCTTTACAAGGGGAAAGGTTACAAGTGGATATTGCCAATATGATCTATGATACCTGTGAGGTAATTGTGGAAACGAATAAAATGGCCAGCGATTATAAGAATTTTGAATTTGAACTGATCAAATATTTTTCCATCACCTCCCCTATTACGGAAGCGGAATTCTCAAAAATGACTGTTCAGGAAATTGCTGGGAAAATATACAAAACAGCATACGAGCATTATAAGTCTAAAATGGAACGTAGCGCAGCTACGGCATTTCAGGTAATCAAAAAGGTATACGAGGATAATTCCAATAAATTTGAGAGAATCGTGGTTCCTTTCACTGATGGTATAAAATCGCTGAATGTAGTGACCAATCTTAAAGAGGCCTACGAGAGCAATGGTAAGCAGTTGGTGACAGATTTCGAAAAGAACATCTCCCTAGCTATTATTGATGACGCTTGGAAGACCCATTTACGAAAAATGGACGAACTAAAGCAATCCGTTCAATTGGCAGTCCATGAGCAGAAAGATCCTTTATTGATCTATAAATTCGAAGCTTTTGAATTATTCAAGGGAATGATAGAAAAGGTGAACAAAGAGGTGGTTTCCTTCCTTTTCAAAGGAGAGCTTCCTTCTGAGAATACCAATCAGATCCAAGAGGCAAGATCGGTTAGAAAACCAAAAGAAAATTTACAGACTACGAAGGAAGAGATTCCAAATAGCGATGAGTTGGCTGCCCAAAATAGAGCTGCTGGCCAAAATCAAGGTGGAAGACCTCAGGTTACAGAGACCATTGTTAGGGAACAAGCTAAAATTGGTCGAAATGACAGGGTCACCATTAAGAATATAATGTCGGGAGAAAGCAAAATTTTAAAGTATAAGCAGGCAGAACCGTTAATAGAAAAAGGAGAATGGGTGATAACAGAGAAGTAATTTTATCAACTATTTTCTATTACACTTTTTTTAATGGAAAAAAAAGTGCGTATTAGACCAAAATTACGGAAACGGCAACCAAAAAAAGGTTGTCGTTTTTGATTTTATCCAAAAACATATTTAGCTTTACGTCTTATCAGAGATGTATTCTTTGAAGCTATTACTAATTCTGAAACACTTCTTTATTTTAATCTGTTTAGGAATTAAAAAACCAAGCCATGAAAAAGCCACCCAAAGACTATAATCGACTAATGGATAAAATAAAGCTGACGCATAGGGTAAATTATCTATCCTCCGCATTAATGCTAATATTTTACCCAATAGCATTGTTTCTATTGGATATAGGTCAGCCTATACCTTATATTTTTCTTGCTTTTGGTCTGTTGAATATTATAAATACCTTACTATTCAAATTTCATAACAACCTCATTTTAACCTACAACATAACCTCTGGTCTGGCAACCATCGGTACCGTATTGATAACCCTTTACAGCGGGGGTATAAACAGTCCGTTTATTTTTGTTTTGGGGATTATTGTTTTTGCTGCATATGCAACTACCCGGAAGTACGGAAAGGTATACCTCTATCTAAATTTGCTCATTATAATATTGATATACGTTTTAAGTTCCTCAAATTACGCGATTACGGAAAATGTTGTTCCCTTGGCCAATAGAAGCTTGTTTGCCCTTTTTTGTGTCCTCTTTTCGGTGTATATGATCGGGGGCGTTTTTGGGAAGTTCCTATTAAAGGCACATCACAGATTGTATAAGTCAAAGAGAGAAATAGAAGATAGAATTTCCGAAAAAGAAACACTGCTTCGAGAGGTCCACCATCGCGTTAAGAACAACCTTCAAACTGTATCGAGCTTATTGAGCCTTCAATCCAGAAGTATTGAAGACAAAAAAATTAAAAGTCTAATAAAAAGTAGTCAAAATAGGGTTATTTCTATGGCCATGGTACATGAAATGCTTTATATGAGGGACGACTATTTATCAAAGATTGAGTATAAGAACTATGTAAACGAATTAAGTCAGTACTTGGTACGCTCGGTCAAAGGCAACAAAAACAATGTTAAGCTCAATATAGATATTGCAGATATCAAGTTAGGCATAGACACGGCAATTCCTTTGGGCCTACTGATCAATGAAGCCATTACCAACGCCCTTAAATACGGTATCAAGGACGACATGGAAGGAATCATCCATATTGAATTAAAACAAGAAAATGAAAAAGAATTTGTTTTGAACATTGGTGATAACGGAGAGGGCTTTTCGGATAGCATTACACCCCAAACGTCAAAATCCTTAGGTCTTAAATTGATACATAATTTAGCCCGACAGCTAAAAGGTTCAATCACAAAAGATCTTTCCCTGAAAGGCACCAATTACATCATCAGATTCCAAGAAGTCACCCAAGAGTTCAATTCCGTGGCGTAACACCAAGGCTTTTGGCATCACAAAAACTGTGCTTAAAAAATAGCAATCTTCCTAGAAACATTCGCACACATTAGCAATGGCTTAATACTCATATCCATTCGTTACCATAGAGGTCTAGTTTAGGAATTTTATCCCTATATTTAAAACGACTAATTCAAAAACCATCTTACAAATGTCAAAAAAACTACTCGTTTTGGCACTGCTGTGTAGCACCACCATTTTTGCACAAGATTATTTCCTTAAGAAATTTGAACCATTCAAGAAAGACATCCCCTCCCCCGAAGAATTTTTGGAGTATGGCATCGGGGAACATCATACAAGACATGATCACATTGTTGCCTATTTGGAGAAATTGGCAGAGGTATCGGATAGGGCTACCATCTATCAATATGGGAAAACCCATGAAGGAAGAAAATTGGTAATTCTTACCATTAGCACCCCAGAAAACCTTTCCAATTTGGATGGGCTAAAACAACAACATCTGGCCTTTACAGATCCCGCAAAAAGTGTAACCAATTATAATGAAGTTCCGGTTTTCATCAATTTGGCATATAATGTGCACGGGAATGAACCTTCCAGTTCCGAAGCAGCCCTCTTATCGGCTTATACCTTTGTGGCCTCGGAAAATCCCGAGATTTTGAAGTACATAAAAAATGCGGTCATCTTCATAGATCCTACCATCAACCCAGATGGTCGGGACCGTCATACGCAATGGGCAAATTCATATCAGGGTACCCCATTGGTTGCCGATCCACAAGATGCAGAGCACAATGAAAATTGGCCCAGAGGAAGGACCAACCACTATTGGTTTGATTTGAATAGGGATTGGTTATTGGCCATTAACCCAGAAAGTAGGGGTAAATTAAACTGGTACCACCAATGGTACCCCAATGTGGTCACTGATTTTCATGAAATGGGATCTCAAAGCACCTATTTTTTTGAACCCATGAAGGCCAACGGTTCATTGGACCCAATTATGCCCAAAGAAAACTATGAGGACCTCAACAACTTATTTGGGGATTACTTTGCCAAGGCATTGGACAGTATTGGCTCCCTATATTTTACCAAAGAAGTATTTGATGGCACCTATCCCGGATATGGTTCTAGCTATCCAGATTTACAAGGGGGCTTGGGTCTCTTGTTTGAACAGGCGAGCTCAAGAGGGCACAAACAGACTACGGATTTTGGGGAGATAACGTTTCCTTTTACCATCAGAAATCAGTTTACATCCAGTATTACAACGGTTAAGGCTGCTGTAGAGA
Organism: Sediminicola sp. YIK13; assembly: GCF_001430825.1. GTDB lineage: Bacteria > Bacteroidota > Bacteroidia > Flavobacteriales > Flavobacteriaceae > Sediminicola. The sequence goes on from NZ_CP010535.1 coordinate 1,558,562, forward strand.
ACAAAGCGATGATGAGAAAGTACCAACAGGACTTTTTCAAAAGTGCTTTGAGCAAGGCATCGAAAAGCAAAATAAAAGGATATACCTTTGGTGACGACTATGATCAAAATAGGGTCAAGGCCTTTATTGACAAGCTATTGCTGCACCGTATCGAGGTGTATAGGTCGAACAATGGCTCCTATGTGGTTCCTACAAAACAACCGCAATACAGAATGGTTCAGACCATGTTCGAAACCTATGACAAATACAGGGATAGTGTTTATTACGATGCTTCCGCATGGTCTGTGGCCAACTTTTACAATATGAAGTACAAAGCGGTCCCCAATGTGGCCTTAGGTGAAAAGATAGACAAATCAACAACTATTGTTTCTGTTCCCAACTTTGAGAAATCAGAGTACGCCTATATCTTGGATTGGGACGACTACAATACCCCGGCCGCTCTGCATCACTTGCAAACGGCAGGTTTGGTGATTTCCTCATCCTCCAAACCGTTCACTAGTCAGACGGCCATGGGTGAAAAACGTTTTAATTATGGCGCCCTTGTTCTACCGGTGAGCCTTCAGAAAAAATCATCCGAGGAAATCTATCAAGCTTTGAAGAAGGTGCAAGATAAATTTCAGATTCCCATTTATGCCATCAACACAGGGCTTAACCTGAAAGGCAATGATCTTGGAAGTAGGAGCATCAGTGCTATTTCAAAACCGAAAATTGCCATGCTTATCGGGAATGGGGTAAGTTCCTATGAGGCAGGGGAAGTATGGCATCTCTTGGATACCAGAGTAGGAATGCCCATTACCAAAATACCGATGAGGAATTTTTCACGCTCTGATCTATCTGACTACAATACCCTGGTAATGGTTTCCGGAAGATATGATCTTGACGAGAAAGAACAAAATAAAGTAAAAGAATGGGTAAACAGCGGAAATACCTTGATCACGATTGGTACGGCCTCCAAATGGGCTATTGACAAAAAATTAGTTGATGAAAAATTAATCGAAGTCAAAAAAGATTCCACCAAGACCATTGTTCGTAAGCCTTATGTTGACGCCGCGGAAAACAATGGTAAAGAGAGTCTGGGTGGAGCTATTTTTAGGGTAGAGCTAGATGTGACGCATCCTCTAGGGTTTGGCTATCATGATGCCACCATTCCCGTCTATAAGAACAATACCGTTTGGCTGGCGCCAAGCAAAAACGAATATGCCACTGTGGCCAAGTATACCCAAGATCCCCACATAGACGGCTTTATTACCGATAAAAACTTAAATGAGTTCTTAAAACCTGCGGCCTCCCTTATTGTAAGTAAAATTGGTAGCGGCAGAGTGGTTCTTTTTGCCGACAATCCCAACTTTAGGGGTTCTTGGTATGGAACCAACAGGTTGTTTTTAAACGCCTTGTTTTTAGGGGATAAAATTAATGTACCAGAATAATCCATTACTATATATGAAAAATCTAACGATCTATCTAGCCTGTTTACTTATCACCTGTTCTACCGTTTGTTTGGGCCAAGAATCTTTGGGACAAGGCCCCTATTCACAACTTATAATACGTGGGGTAACCCTTATTAATGGTAATGGTGCGCCCCCACAAGGTCCCATTGACATTGTTGTTGAAAATAATGTGATCACACAAGTACAGGTTGTCGGCTACCCAGGTGTTCCTTTGGACAACTCCAAAAGACCACAATTGAAAGCAGGGGGAAAAGAACTGAATTGCGAGGGCATGTACTTGCTGCCAGGTTTTATAGATATGCACGGGCATATTGGTGGAACGGCACAAGGAGCAGATTACGATTATGTCTTTAAACTTTGGATGGCACATGGCATTACAACGGTTAGGGAACCTAGTGGTAGAGGTGTGGATTGGACGATGGACTTAAAACGAAGAAGTGCCAAAAATGAGATAGTAGCTCCGCGACTCTTTGCCTATACCGGTTTTGGTCAAGGTAGTAAAGAACCTATAAGTACTCCGGAAATGGCTCGGGAATGGGTGCGAAACAATGCAAAAAAAGGGGCAGATGGGGTTAAGTTTTTTGGAGCTTCTCCTGAGATAATGGCGGCAGCCTTGGATGAGAACAAAAAATTAGGCCTAAAATCGGCCTGTCACCATGCACAATTGGATGTAGCACGTTGGAATGTCCTTAATTCGGCCAGGGCCGGGCTGACCAGTATGGAACATTGGTATGGCTTGCCAGAAGCGCTGTTTGAGGACAGAACCGTACAAAATTATCCCCTGGACTACAATTACCAAAATGAGCAGGATCGCTTTGAAGAAGCGGGAAAATTGTGGCAACAAGCGGCCAAACCCTATTCAGATCACTGGAATAAGGTGATGAATGAGCTGATCAGCCTCGATTTCACTTTAGATCCCACATTTAACATCTATGAGGCCAGTAGGGACTTGCATAAGGCGAGAAGAGCAGAGTGGCATGAAGATTACACCTTGCCATCCCTTTGGGAGTTCTACCAGCCTAGCAAAGTATCCCATGGCTCCTATTGGCATGATTGGGGTACTGAACAAGAAGTGGCATGGAAGGAGAATTATAGGCTATGGATGACCTTTGTCAATGAATATAAAAATAGAGGAGGTAGGGTCACAACCGGTTCAGATTCAGGTTTTATCTTCCAATTATATGGTTTTGCCTATATCCGTGAAATGGAATTGTTGCGGGAGGCTGGCTTCCATCCTTTGGAAATTATACGTTCTGCCACCTTAAATGGTGCTGAAGCTTTGGGTATGTCAAATAAAATTGGATCTGTAGAAGTTGGCAAGTTGGCCGACTTTGTAGTGGTGGAAGAAAACCCGCTAAAAAACCTAAAGGTACTTTACGGAACAGGTGCGATTAAACTGACCGAAGATAACAAGGTTGAACGCGTTGGCGGGGTAACCTATACCATTAAGGACGGAATCGTCTATGACGCCAAACAATTATTAAGGGAGGTAAAGGAAATGGTCAAGCTGGAAAAGGAAAAAAATAAGTACACCATAAAACAACCGGGAGTAGAAAAGAATTAAGCCAATTTAGCATTGTTCTTTTTTGTAGTAAAAGTCAACGCTTTCAAAACCCTAGCATTTTTGTTCTTGTACAAACGGGCAACATCGTTTTGGGTAGTTGTAGAAACCTCGTTGAACATTTCGTTGTTTGTGTTAGAAACAATACTTAAGGTAGCCGTTTCAACCTTAACGTTGTCATTAGCATCTTGTGCCTGGGCAGCAACTCCGATAAAAAGAACAAAGATTAAAGTTAAGATGGCTTTCATAATGGTAACGTTTTGTTATATAAGTAGAACGCCCATTGTGTATTTGAACTCGATGTAATTCGTCTAAATCCCCTTATTTTTCGGTGTCTGACAAAGGATGGGATAAAGTGCAAAAAAACATCGATAAACGGTAAGGGCACATAATATCGCATACCGATCTTTTGTGCAGTTTATCGATGTCAGGATCTCCTAGGTTTATACTATCTGGAGTTCTGACGTCGATTTATGGTAGGTTTATTCAATATGAATAGGTTCCCAAAAGCATCTCTTCGGCTAGAAACACTGTCTAGCGCCACGTGAAATCAACTTTGATAGGTAGAACAACCTTCTCGGGAAGTTCACTTCCTGCTCACTTATTGAGTTGTAAAAAAAGCTGTGATGGTATGGATGGAAACTATACTCAACTATGTGTTGGTTGAAAATCAATAGCCGTTATAATAATGATACTTCTTATTTCCTTTTCAATGCTTACGGGATTAAGCCAATTTAGCATTGTTCTTTTTTGTAGTAAAAGTCAACGCTTTCAAAACCCTAGCATTTTTGTTCTTGTACAAACGGGCCACATCGTTTTGGGTAGTTGTAGAAACCTCGTTGAACATTTCGTTGTTCGTGGTAGAAACAATACTTAAGGTAGCCGTTTCAACCTTAACGTTGTCATTAGCATCTTGTGCCTGGGCAGCAACTCCGATAAAAAGAACAAAGATTAAAGTTAAGATGGCTTTCATAATGGTAACGTTTTGTTATATAAGTAGAACGCCCATTGTGTATTTGAACCCGATGTAATTCGTCTAAATCCCCTTATTTTTCGGTGTGTGACAAAGGATGGGATAAAGTGCAAAAAAACATCGATAAAAGGTAATGGCACAAAATATCGCATACCGATCTTTTGTGCAGTTTATCGATGTCAGGATCTCCTAGGTTTATACTATCTGGAGTTCTGACGTCAATTTATGGTAGGGTTATTCAATATGAATAGGTTCCCAAAAGCATCTCTTCGGCTAGAAACACTGTCTAGCGCCACGTGAAATCAACTTTGATAGGTAGAACAACCTTCTCGGGAAGTTCACTTCCTGCTCACTTATTGAGTTGTAAAAAAAGATGTGATGGTATGGATGGAAACTATACTCAACTTTGTGTTGGTTGAAAATCAATAGCCGTTATAACACTGATACTTCTTATTTCCTTTTCTATGCTTACGGTATTAAGCCAATTTAGCATTGTTCTTTTTTGTAGTAAAAGTCAATGCTTTCAAAACCCTAGCATTTTTGTTCTTGTACAAACGGGCAACATCGTTTTGGGTAGTTGTAGAAACCTCGTTGAACATTTCGTTGTTCGTGGTAGAAACAATACTTAAGGTAGCCGTTTCAACCTTAACGTTGTCATTAGCATCTTGTGCCTGGGCAGCAACTCCGATAAAAAGAACAAAGATTAAAGTTAAGATGGCTTTCATAATGGTAACGTTTTGTTATATAAGTAGAACGCCCATTGTGTATTTGAACCCGATGTAATTCGTCTAAATCCCCTTATTTTTCGGTGTCTGACAAAGGATGGGATAAAGTGCAAAAAAACATCGACGAACGGTAATAGTATAAAATATCGCATACCGATCTTTTGTGCAGTTTATCGATACGGTATAACCGTACATGTAACTTCATATATCTTTTTTCATGTTTTTAATAGGAACAGTTTCGATGAGAAGGATCTATCTAGTCATATCATCCTACTTATATCACCGAAGTCTATCCATAAAGCAATAGTGGCCTAAATCAACTTTCTTTGCTAAGAGGTCCCCTATGCATTCAGGAATCGATGTCTTTTACTTGCTTCTAACCTTTATAGTTCTTAATCGCCTTTTTTGAAGTTTAGGTACTATTACAGAATATACATAAAATAGTAAGCCAGTACTTAGAATGATTTCAACCATGATTAGGCCAATTTAGCATTGTTTCTTTTGGTAGTAAAGGTCAAAGCCTTCAAAACTCTTGCATTTTTGAACTTGTACAAACGAGCAACCTCGTTGTTGTTCTCTGTAGATACTTCGTTATACTTAGTAGAAGTATTAGAAGTAACGATTGTTGTTTCAACATTCTCAACTTTATTGTCATTTGTTGACTCCTGTGCTTGGGCAACAACTCCGATAAAAAGAATAAAGACGAATGTTAAAATAGCTTTCATGACTTGGGTTTTGTTCTGTAAAGGTACCCCGGCATGTAGGCTATCTCTTACTAAACTCGCCCAAAAGCCCTTATTTTTCGGCTATTGACAAAAGTTTGGTTGAAGTGCAAAAAAAATCCGATAAGTGAATTTGAAGTAAAAATCACTTATCGGTATTATAGGCAGTTAATCGGTATTACCCTATTTCACCTTCAATAATAAATTTGGATTCGGACAATTATTGGCGAAGTATTCCAACTCTTTTGTAGTAGAAACCCCCGGATAGTCTCCTTTGTATTCACCCATATCCCCAATAATCTGAAAATGGAGGTGTGGGGCATAGTTTACATTGATATCGGGCGTCCCCAGAGTGGCTAGTATTTCCCCCTTACAATATTCTTTTCCCACAAACAGTCCGTTTAAGGATTCAACAGATAAATGTCCATAGAGGGTATGGAATTTAATACCCTCTAAAATATGTTCTAAAACAATGGTCGGACCATAATCGCCTGAAGTATCATTATTCCTAAAACTATGAACCTTCCCTGCTATAGGTACCCGCACCCCTGTTCCTGCCTTGGCCCAAAAATCCATTCCCAAATGCACGTTCCGTTTATCTTCAGATGCTAAAAAATGTCCGTTGCCATTATACAAGTTTCTTTGTTCCAAATAACCACCATAGGCTACCTCTGCCCTATTCTTCCTCAAAATGGAATCTATATGTCTTTGACAAGCTTCTGCGTTCGTAATATCAACACTATCCAGAGAACTGTTTTCCGTAGATAGGTCCAATAACGTATAGTGCTCCAAAAGAAAGGGTTTCAAGATTGCTATAAAAGCACTGCTGTAATTTTGAAGTGCACTTTCCAAGGGGGTTAATGTGGACATATATGAATGCGGCTTTAATTGATTTTTAGTTCAATTCAGATATCAATACATTGATCTTAGAGCTTAAATTATCAATGGCCTTGCTATATCGCATGTCCCATTCCTCTAGTCGGTCTGATGATTTTAGGGATATTTCATATTCTATACCCGGCAGCATCCATGAGGCATAGCCACTGAACGGATCAGTGGAAGCGTAAAGGGATTTGTACCAATCCCCATAATACATCCCCTTAGAATCAATAAAGCTTTTTTCTAGGGCCAGCATTTTTGAATTGATAGAGTTGATCTCATTTTTAGACAGACTACCATTGTTCAACACAGTGGTCAACCTTGTCTCGAATCGGGCAGCGACCTCTTCCAATTTCACCAGGGAAGAATCCACAAGATCAAAACCCTCAAAATTTGTGTCAAATGACTTTACACCGGCAGTTGCCTTTTCAAAATGTAACTTAAGGTCTGTCGCATATCTTTTTACATCGTATGGAATAATTTCCGCATTGGCCAACCTCAACGTCATTATTCCTACCAGTTGCTCCACCATAGGCCCCATTTTAAATGAAGGATCTACAAATTTTTCATAAAAACCAAAACTGTCATAATTGGTATGATACAATGTTGGACCGGATGTACCACCACTTAAAGAGGGTACTCCCACATGCATATAAAACCCTATATGATCCGAGCCGCCACCAAGATTTCCAATTTTAGGGGCGTCCTTATCTCCTTTCCAGACCTCGTAAACCGTTTTCTCTGTTTCTGGATAATTCACTTCTTTGGAAGCTTCCACCAATACCTTCTTTAAAGTTGGCGAGGCCGATGCCCCAAACTTCTTACCAGATACTCCCCCATCAAAATTGAGATAGGCCACCGCCTTGGCGTTAAGTTCATCTTTCATTTGTTCTACCCATTCCGCCGAACCTATTACCCCATGCTCTTCAGCATCCCAATGGGCAATCAATATGGAGCGCTTTGGCCCTTTGCCTTCTTTGGCTAGTTTTCCCAACGATTCGCTAAGACCCAATAACATTGCCGTTCCACTATTGGGATCGGTAGCACCGTACCCCCAAGCATCATAATGACACCCTAGAATTATCCATTCATCAGGATATTCAGTACCCTTTATGGTACCCACTACGTTATGAACCCTAACAAAATCCCTTTTTTGATCCACCATCAAACGCAATTTCAATTCATCTCCCCCATCCAATCGATAAGTAAAAGGAAGTCCGCCTTGCCACCCTTCCGGAACTACTTTGCCGGACATTAGTCCTAATATTTTTTGGGCAGACCCGTAACCAATAGGCGTTACCGGTATGGTATGCATATTGGTATCCTTGGGATCCAGACGTTTAATTTTTTTCTTTCCATCTAAAGGAAGAGCTGGCTCATAAGGAGTCAATGGATCTCCTGTAAATTCCTCTGTGAGTACTGACCCACGTTGTATGGCACTTTCGTTGGAATACACTCCTTCTGGGTACACCAATCCTTTTGTAAAACCACTATCTGCCGGATCAGTGTATATAATGAGTCCGGCCGCACCATTTTCCTCTGCAAATTTTGCTTTATAGCCCCTAAAGTTTTGTCCATATCTGGCCAGGACAATTTTGCCCTTAACGGAAACGCCGAGTTCCTTCAATTTTTCAAAGTCTTCCTTAGTACCGTAATTGGCATACACGACTTCTGCCGTTACATCCCCACTACCCGAATAGGCATTCCACCCTTTCCATAGGTCGGCACTGGAAGAATAGGCATCACCTTCCAAAATAAACTCTTGTTGATTCAGGGGTTCCCGGATAGGGGTAACCAGTTCTATCAATGAGCTACCGGGATTCTTTGACATATAGATATCATAAGGATATAGTTCTACTTTCAATCCTGCATTTTTCATCACATTGGCCATGTAATCCCTCACTTCCTCATTGGCCTTACTTCCGGCCACGTGTGGTTTTTGTGTCAATGTCTTTAGATGGATCTTATACTGATCAAAATCCACAGTTTTCAAAAAATAATCTTCCACTTGTTTTTCAGTGGTCTGTGACTGGGCCAGAAAACCATCATTGGATTGTGCAGTTGCTAAATAACTGAATGAAAATAGGACAATGTGTACTAGTAATCTTCTCATATTTATTGTTGTTTATACTATTATTTGGTCATTCTATTGTAAAGACCGATAACCAGATTCTTTCCTTTCAAATATAAAGGGAATTCATGAAATCTTTCCAAAGTCTAACTTGAAATATGGAATAGAATAAAACTTTAAAACCTTTTAACATGATACTTCGTAAGTATTTGTAAATTCAGACTACTATTAAAAGAAAAAAAACCATGAAGATGTTTAAAATTATTATGGTAAGTGCCATTGCCTTGTTCAGCACCAGTTGCCAATCAAAAAATAAAGATCAGAAACCACAGGTTGATAAGGTGGCCTATAATGATCAGGACCTTAAAGAATATGAAACGGCTTATTTTGCCAGTGGCTGTTTTTGGTGTGTGGAGGCCGTTTTTGAAAGTGTAAAAGGTGTTAAAGAAGTGATATCTGGCTATGCAGGTGGCACTGAGTTGAATCCCACATATGAACAAGTTGCAATGGGACAGACTTCCCATGCTGAGGCTGTTGAAGTATATTACGACCCAAAAGTAGTTTCTTATGAAACCTTGGTAAAAGTATTCTTCGGATCCCAAGACCCAACTACCTTAAATAGACAAGGGCCCGACAGAGGGGCACAATACAGATCTATTGCTTTCTATAAAAATGATGGGGAGAAAAAAATAATAGTGGACTATATAGCAAAATTAACAAAGGATAAGGTTTACAATAACCCAATTGTAACAGAAGTATCCCCGTTTACTAAATTCTATATTGCGGAAGATTATCATCAGGATTATGAAAGGAAACATCCCAACAATCCATACATACAAGGTGTTTCAGTTCCAAGATTAAAAAGGTTTCAGAAAAAATTTCCAGAACTTTTAAAAACGGATGCGCATTGAAATAAGAATTTGACTACTTTACAGCGAAAATAGTATCTTCGATATATGAAAAAGCTGTTAGTAATATTTTTGTCTTTCATGGTCTGGAGCTGTTCTTCCGACAAAAAGGTAGACCATCAAATCATAGATGTTAAGAAAGCGAGCAAAAGCCCAAATATAGATGGGAAAGATATGGACGATTGCTGGAACAAGGCAGAGTGGCTTGCCATGGACCAAAATTGGTTGGGAAACGCTTACACCTACAAGGATTTTAGTGGCCGGTACAAATTAAGTTGGGATGAAAGTGCATTATATATCTTAGCGGAAATCACCGATGACGTCTTATATGACCAGTATGGTGATCCATTAAAATTGTGGTGGGACGATGACTGCGTTGAAGTTTTTATAGATGAAGACAACTCAGGTGGCCCACATCAGTTTAGCCATAATGCTTTTGCTTATCATATTGCTTTGGACGGTAATGTTGTTGATCTGGCCCCTGATGAATTACCACGGTTGTACAACGACCATATAACATCCGTAAGAACCACCAATGGGCAGACCAGCACCTGGGAAATTGCTGTTAAAATATACGATGACAGTTATGTTGATGGAGAAGAAAATAGTCCGAAAAATTTAGAGATAAATAAAAAGGTTGGTTTTGCCATTGCCTATTGCGATAATGATGGCAGCAAAGAACGCGAAAATTTTATCGGGTCTGTATTTGTACCTGGGGAGGACAAAAATCAAGGATATAAAGATGCTAATATCTTTGGAACCTTGGTCTTATTGGAATAATCGGTCTGATGGATTTTTGACTGTAATCAACATGATCCTTCTAAGTCAAACCATCCCTGTTTTAATCCTGAAACCTAAAAGACTGCCTATTTATTGCTGAAATTAAACCAAATTTTGGGCATTGTCCCTTGAAATTTGGCAAAAACCTCTATTTTTATCGCTATTCTAATTTTCTTCCTTTGAAACAAATTACCATTAAAAACGAATATATATCCTTAACTGTTTTGGAATACGGGGCCATTATCCAAAAAATGACGGTAAAAGATAAACATGGTAAGGAACAGAATGTAGTTGTAGGACATGATAATCCAGTAGACTATTTAAGTGATGAAAATGCCCTAGGTGCGTGCATCGGAAGATATGCAGGAAGGATTTCGCGAGGTGGATTTCATTTGAATGACGAATTCTACCCCTTGCCAAATAAAAATGGGGTGCACTTGCATGGCGGCAAAATAGGGTTTGGGAAGAAATATTGGACCCTGATTGAATCGCATTCAGGGAACAATCCCTTTATAAAACTCTCTTACAAGAGCGAAGATTTGGAGGAAGGGTACCCAGGTAACCTTGAAGCTTTTGTCACCTATAAATTGATAGACAATTCCCTGCATATTTTACATGAAGCTCAGACCGATAAAACAACAGTCATCAACCTGACCAACCACTCCTACTTTAAGTTGGATGATGAAAATTCCATAGCCCATTATGATATGGAATTAAAATCTCAAGGCTTTCTGGAAGTAGATGAACAATTGGTGCCAACAGGAAGGATCAAAAAGGTTGTGAATACCCAGAATGATTTTTTGTCCAGAAAAAAAATAGGTTCTATCCGTCTGGACACCCCTTTCATTGTTAAACCCCATTGTGAGCATGCTGTCACTGTATCTTCCGATGTTTCAGGGATTATTATGAAGGTCACCACCAACCAACCAGCTGTGGTTATTTATACCCCTGCCACGTTTCCTGCCATTTGTTTTGAGACCCAAAATTATCCTGATGCACCAAACCAATCCAATTTTCCTTCTTCAATCCTAGAGCCTGGAGAATTATATAAGAATGAATCAACTTTTGATTTTGGCACCTTATAAAACCAAAAAGACCGTCAATTCCTATTGACGGTCCCTTCTTTATTTTCATTAAATCTATTCGTCCATTAAAAGATTCAAGTGTACCGTGATATTATCCCTTGTGGCCTTGCTGTAAGGACAAATTTCGTGTGCTGCATTCACCAGTTCCTCCCCTTTTTCTTGGTCCACTGTTGGCAAATAGCAATCCAAGGTTGCCTCCAATAAAAAACCATCTTCGTCTTCTTGTAGGGCTATAGTGGCCGTCACATTAAAATCACCTAAATCCTTTACCTCATGTTCTTTGGCAACAGCTTGTAAAGCACTGGCAAAACAGGTAGAATACGCTGCCGCAAAAAGCTGTTCCGGATTGCTGTATTTTCCTTCAGTTTTTGTTTTGCCTCCAGGCATTCTTACGTCAAAATCTATCAATCCATCCTCACTGGTCACATGACCGTTTCTACCACCTTCATTGGTTGCACTGCTCTCAAAAATAGTTTTCATATATGTCATTTTTTAATACCCCTTAAAGTACCAATTGAAATTGAAACCACATAAAACTATCTCCTAAAATTATCCAAAATCTTAATTTCTTTGTTTCCGTTCCTTAGAATTCCGAGCAAGTCTTTTTAATCCTTTCTTAGAATCAATGCTCTTTTCAACGTGCTTTGAACTGTATTTAGTAAATTAGTTCCACCAACCATAAATCCGCCTAAAATGAAAGCATTAAAATGGATTCTTATTGTCGTTATAGTACTAGTCGCATTATTTTACTTTGTTGGTCAGCCTTTTTTAAAAGAACAGACCAAAAAGAATAGTCCGGAAAAAATAGCCACCTTCAAGGAAGATGGAATGGAAATGACGGTCAATTATAGTAGCCCCTTTAAAAAGGACCGTATAATTTTTGGAGATTTGGTCCCTTATAATGTAGTATGGAGAACTGGTGCCAATGAACCTACAACCTTTACCACTTCCACCGATATTAAGATCATGGATAAAAACCTGCCCGCAGGGACCTATTCCCTTTGGACCAAACCAAGTAAGGATCAATGGGAAATAATTTTTAACAAAGAGGTACCCGCTTGGGGAGTAACTATTTTGAGTGGGGGAAAGGATACCACCAGAAATCCAGAGGAAGACATTGTAAAAGTGGTAGTTCCAACAGCAAATATAACAGAAGTTCTAGAAAGTTTTACAATTGATTTTGAAGGTAAAGACCCTGTATTGCTAACGATGGCATGGGATAAGACCAAAGTGAGTATTCCAATTAACAAGTAGTATTGAGTTCAGAAAAAAACACAAGTTCAGATAGTATTTCTAAAATTAAATCTTTTAGAAAAAACATCCCGTCTGCCAGGGAGCTTACGGAAGGCATCTTACATGGAAACAAAACCGCTTTGGGAAGGGCTATTACATTAGTTGAAAGTACCAATATTACCCATTTAAATAGGGCAAATGAGATTATTGAAAACTGCCTTACGCACACCAAAAACAGTATAAGAATAGGAATTACTGGTGTTCCGGGGGTTGGAAAAAGTACCTTTATTGAAACTTTTGGCCTGCATTTGACGGCCTTGGGTAAAAAGGTCGCTGTTCTTGCGGTTGACCCTACCAGCTCAATTAGCAAAGGGAGTATTTTAGGTGACAAGACCCGTATGGAAGAACTGGTGAAAGATCCCAATGCCTTTATAAGACCTTCCCCTTCAGGGAGTTCTTTAGGAGGTGTGGCCCGCAAGACCAGAGAATCCATAATCCTTTGTGAAGCCGCCGGCTATGACGTTATTTTAATAGAAACCGTAGGTGTCGGGCAAAGTGAAACAGCAGTTCACGGCATGGTGGATTTCTTTTTACTCCTGAAATTGGCCGGTGCCGGTGATGAACTTCAAGGAATCAAAAGAGGCATCATGGAAATGGCAGATGCCATCGTCATCAATAAGGCCGATGGGGACAACCTGAAAAGGGCGAAAATTGCGAAGACCGAATTTACAAGAGCCCTCCACCTATACCCTCCTAAGGAGAATGGATGGATTCCCAAGGTACTTACCTGTTCAGCTCTAGAAAATAGGGGTATTCAAAAAATATGGGAACTTGTAGAAACCTATCTAGGGGAGAATAAGAAAAGAGGTGGATTTCAATTGAAAAGAAGGGAACAAAACAAATACTGGCTGTTACAAACGGTAGAAGACCAGCTAAAGCAGAGATTTTACCAAAACAAAGAGGTAAAAGTCCTTTTAGATCGTTTATTGCTTGAAGTAATGGACAGCAAAATTTCTCCATTTAAGGCCGCTGAAAAGCTCTTGGCCCTACATCAAAAAGAACTTAAATAAAAAGCCTAAATTTGCCCCTGAAATAACACCTGTCAATGAATATTATCACAGATTCTTTATTGTCCATCGTTGTTCCTTTATATAATGAGGAAGACAATGCTGCGCTACTTACAAAAAAAATCCACGAAAGCCTGGAAGGTTACAATTATCAAATTATCTACATAGATGATTTTTCTACCGACCAGACAAGAAAAGTGGTCAAGGACCTGAAAGACGAAAAGGTGCATCTTATTGAATTAAAGAAGAATTATGGTCAAAGCTTGGCTTTGGCTGCAGGTATAGATTATGCAAAAGGGGAATATATCATTACCATGGATGGAGATCTTCAGAACGATCCCAGTGATATCCCACAAATGCTGACCTATGCCGTTAGTGGGGAATATGATGTGGTAACAGGGATTCGCCAGAAAAGAAAAGATTCCTTGGTAAAAAAAATACCATCAAAAATTGCTAATTTTTTGGTGAGAAGGGTTACTAAATTGGACATTAAAGACAATGGCTGTGCTCTAAAGGTTTTCACAAAAGATATTGCAAAAGATTTGAACCTATATGGTGAAATGCATAGGTTTATCACCTTATTGGCACACTTGGAAGGGGCACAGATAAAACAAGTGCCCGTAAAACACCATGCAAGGCACGCAGGAGTTTCCAAATACGGTTTGGAACGTGTTTTTAAAGTGGTGGCAGACATGATGCTGCTCTTATTTATCCGAAAGTACTTCCAAAGACCCATTCATCTGTTTGGTATTTTTGGTGTCCTATTGATCATTCTAGGATTTTTCATCAACATTTACCTTTTGATCGTAAAATTGATGGGGGAAGATATTGGCACACGTCCTTTATTGATTTTTGGAATGATGTTCATCCTTGCTGGCATACAATTGTTTACCATTGGGATTGTCATGGAATTACTGATCCGTACGTATTACGAATCACAAAGCAAGAGACCTTACCGAATTAAAAAAGTATTCGTAGGTGATAAAGCAGCGTAAACACCTCATCACTGCATTAAAAATTAGTATTAGTGCGGTTTTGATCTACTTTATTTTTTCGAAAATTAATATCGAAGAGGTTGTGCAGACTATAAAACGTACCCAGCCTTTTTATTTGGTATTGGCAATTGTGGCTTTTGTGGTTTCCAAGGTGATTTCTTCCTTTAGACTAAATCTATATTTCCACGAACTAAGAATTTACCTCACTCAAAAGAGTAACCTTAAACTTTATCTGTTGGGAATGTTCTATAACCTATTTCTCCCGGGAGGTATTGGTGGAGATGCCTACAAAGGGTACTTGATCAAAAAAAAATTTGACATAGTAACCAAAAAGGTGGTCTCCGTATTGGTGCTTGATCGCTTGAGCGGGATGCTCCTTTTATTTATCTACGCCTGCCTCCTAGCCCTCTTTTTAAATCAGGCAGATATCCCTTTTCTTAAAGTAGTAGCTGTTGGCGGATTGATTCTTAGTGTTGTGGTCTTCTGGTTTTTAAACAAGAGGTTTTTCCCTTATGTCCTACCTGTTTTTTGGTCGTCCTTTGGTTATTCTGCATTGGTCCAATTGTTCCAATTGATCAGTGCGTTCTTGATATTAAAAGCACTTCATCTAGAATATAACACAGTGGCTTACCTTTTTATATTTCTTATATCATCTATCGTTTCGGTATTACCGCTAACCATTGGCGGAATTGGAAGTAGGGAAGTTACTTTCTTCTATGGTGCAGCATGGTTGGCATTGGACCTGAATGCATCCATTGGCATCAGTATGGTTTTCTTTTTGATTACGGCCTTGATATCACTTTTGGGTATAGCGTACCATTTTAAAAAACCGGAATTGGATACCTTCGAAGTTTAATTGATATGGATCAAGTACATTTTGTCCACAATATTTTTGCGCTTGGAAGGATCCATAAATTTGGCCTGTAACCTGGTAATCCTAAATTGGTCCACTACATACCTTATATCCCAAATGAAACCTTCTTCACTGAGTTTTAATAGTTCATCGTTGGTAACATATACCCATATATCATTTTTCCCCTGAAGGTCCTGCAAAGAAGTCATGGCCACCGGACGCTTGTTATAGAAGTCCAATGCCCAGGTATACATGGGGGAAACCTTGTAAATGTCTTCTACTGGGATCCCTTTTTCTTCCACGATTTTAGCCATATTGGATCCTCCCTGATATTTTAATAAGGACGGATAAAAATGAAGGTTTAGTATGGCGTTCAGCAACAGTGATGTGTATATCCCTATCGTAAACACTCTAATGGCATAGTCCTCCTTCTTCAGACAAAAATAGACGATCACAGCCAATGAGATCCCCAATAAAACAAAGGAAATTGTTGTTTGCAGTTTAAAGACAAAGAGGCACAAAAGAAGTACCGCAATAAATACAATAGCCAAAATAAAATACTGTATTCCCAAAAATATCTTTTTGGTTTTATAACTGCCGGTCTCGTACATCTTGAAGAGATAAGAAGCCGTCAAGATAGAGAACAAGGGCATGGTAATATTTAGGTAATGGGGTAGTTTAAACTGCGCAAAACTTATGATAATAAAAATAAGTGTAATTCCCCCAACCGTTAAAAATTCTGTACCGGGATCATACTTAAATTTTAATTGATACAATTTTTTCAATCGTGTCCAATAGGCTGCAATCCCAAGTACTGTCCATGGTAAAAATACCCATAGAAATGTATGGAAGAAAAAGAAAAAATCACTACTGTTCTTTCCCACGCCCTCACCGCTCAAGCGTTCAAAACTTTGTTCCCAGAAAATAAAGAAAATTCCACTTCGGTGATCCTTACCACGAATAACCTTTTCGGGATGTAGGTCAAACTGGTGGTAGTAGGCATACAGCATAGGCGTAATGGTAATCGCAAATATCACCAAGGCCACCAAGACGCGCCAATTGACCAAGGAAAGCCATTTTCTAGTGTAGGCCAAATGGCATAAAATGGGAAAACCAATAACCAAAATAGCAATTTGCCCTTTGGTGGAAAATGCTATCCCTGCCCCAAAAGCACCTAAAATTATGGACTGCATTTTGTGATGCTCTATAAAAGCCACCAAATGCCAAATAGCGAAAATGGTAAAACCTGTAAGTACGGCATCGGTTCGCACATCCATGGTAGATAACACAATGGTCTGTGCGGTCATGAAGACCAAAGCCGCTAATTTACCTGTAGCCTTATGGTATAACAATTTGCCCAAACCATAGCAGCTATAAGCTCCTATTAAGGTGGATAGAATAGCTGGAATGCGATAGGCCCATTGATTAATACCAAATATTTTAAAAGAAATTGCCGCAAGCCAATAGTGCATATGGGGCTTATCCAAATATTCTTCGGGACCTTTAAAAAGACTTAGGAAATCATTCTCTTGGACCATGCGCATGGCCATGACGGCAAATTGGGCGGAGTCGTTTTCGAGAAGGGTAACGAACATTCCGGCCACATAGACCAAAATAACAAAAGTTAATAAAAACCAATACCTTGTTTTAGAAATCATAGAAGAATTTCTGATGAGCAAATATATACAACTTTGTAAATAACCAGCTTAAAAATAAGCCTATTCCCATTCCTGTCAATATATCCAATGGAAAATGGACTCCCACATATATTCTACTGTAAGCAACTACCGCAGCCCAAATACATAAAAAGAGACCTATAAACTTGTATTTTAACGCTAATAATCTGGTGAAGAAAAAAGCCAACGCAAATGAGTTTGCTGCGTGGGCAGAAAAATAGCCATATTTACCTCCACAACTACTTTTTACCAAGCGAACCAGCCCGTCAAGTTCCGGATCATGGCATGGCCGTAAGCGCCGTACCCCATATTTAAAAAAATTGGCCAATTGATCGGTTGCCGTAATGAGCAGTGCGATCGTTACCACGATCAACAAGGTCTTTTTAAGTCCAAAGCTCTTGTAGGAAGCAATTAACAAAAACAGGTAGAGCGGTATGGAACTTAATTTGTTGGTCATGAACATCCAAAAGCCATCCCAGGTTGTGCTCCCCATGGCATTGAGAAACAAGAAAAATTGTTTATCGAGTTGTACGAGTTGCTCCATTCCTGCTAGTCCACGTATCTGGAAATCTCCCTGTCATAAAAAGCAGTAGCCTGCTCTATAAGGGTTTCTGCTTCAGCTTCAAGGTCCTTTTCGTCCTCTTTGGTAAAATCTTCCAACCACTCTACTTCATCATCTTCCAAATTGATGATAAATCTAGGGTACTCTGTATGAACAACAAATATAGCAGTTGGGTAATCGGTATTGTCACCCAGTAAAAATTTAGGAAAATCCATAGTCTTATTAATTTTATCTATTTAATTTCTATTAGTGTATTGACAAGTAACTTTTTTGTAAGATAATTGAACCGAATATACAACATTATTGCAGAGGCAGTTAAGCCGGCCAATAGTCCAATCCATATTCCCGTACTGCGCAATGGGGTATACAATCCCAAATAAAAACTAACGGGAAATCCTATCAACCAATAAGCGATAAAGGTCATGATTGTGGGAATCTTTACATCCTGGAGTCCGCGCAATGCACCTAGAATTACAACCTGTAAACCGTCCGAAATCTGAAAAAATGCGGCAACCAATATTAACTCTGCGGCCATAATGATCACCTCGGTATTGTCTGCACTATTCGCAAGATCGTTGACATCCAAATAAATTGTTGGCAACCAATCTTTGAACAAAAGGAACAAGGTAGCAAAAACGATTTCCAATAAAAATGTCAAAAAGAATATGGAGATGGCTATCCGTCTTAGATCTTGAAAATTCTTCAACCCTTTTTGGTTGCCCACACGTATCATGGCCGCCACACCAAGTCCCATCCCCACCATAAAGGTCATGCTGGACAAGTTCAATGCAATTTGATTTGCTGCCTGTGAATTTTTACCCAATACCCCGCTCAACCAGATAGCTCCCGTAAAAATGCCCACCTCAAAGAACATTTGAAGGGCAGAAGGAAATCCAAGATCTATGATTTTTTTCATGACCTTTTTTTCCATGTTACGGAAGTTGAACCCCGTAACATAGTCATGGAATTTCTTTTTGTTTTTTAGCAAAACCCAAATATAAATGACCATCACAATCCTAGAAATCAATGTTCCCATTGCTGCACCAACGATTCCCATTTTAGGAAATCCAAAAGAACCAAAAATCAATAAATAGTTAAGAACAATATTGACGATATTGGCAATTACCGTGGCATACATGGGATATTTGGTCTGGGAAAGCCCCTCAGAAAATTGTTTGAAGGCTTGAAAGATAATCAAGGGAACCAAAGAAAAAGCTACCAAGTCTAAATAGGGCATTGCCAATTCAACAACCTCTGGCGGCTGCTTCATCATATACATCAGCGGCTTGGACAACATGATCAAGCCAAAAAGGGACAATCCCAATCCTGTGCAAAGCACCAGTCCGTGCTTTAAGGCACTTTTCCCAACTTCTTTATTTCCTGCACCATCCGCTTCTGCGACTAGAGGAGTTATAGCTGTAGAGAATCCGATACCAAGAGACATCGCAATAAAAACAAAGCTATTTCCCAAAGAGACTGCGGCCAATTCTGCAGTACCCAACTGGCCTACCATTATATTATCTGCAAATGCCACGAAGGTATGGCCCAGCATCCCCAAAATGACAGGGAAAGACAATTGTAGGTTATAACGGAATTCTTTGGTATACTGCTTGAACAAGGTTTCAATTTTGAAGTGCAAATATAGAAGTTACCACGGTTTTAATGGTGGGTATTCTCGAATAAAATTGGGACAAATGAGTCCCAAATCTGAGATCCTTTGTTTCAATACAGATATGATTCTAGAAAATAGTTTATCCATAAAATTAAAGAATCCATATTTTGTTGATTTTTCAGTATTTTAGAGATACCCAACGGTAAAAGCGATAACCACAACCAAATGTCCATCGATAATTTTGAGATCACAGGCCTTACTGATGAACAAGTACTCCAATCAAGGGCCTCTTATGGACAGAACAAACTAGTTTTCGAAAAAGAAAATAGATTCCTCGATGCCTTAAGGAGTCTTGCCAAAGAACCCATGGTGATCTTACTTTTGGTGGCTTCGGTAATTTACTTTGTCAGCGGGGATTATGGGGATGGGATTTTCTTGGCCATAGCAATTATCATGGTAGCTTCCATTTCCCTATATCAAGATTCCAGGAGTCGCCATGCTCTTCAAAAATTAAAAGATTTTACCCAGCCACATTCCAAGGTGTACAGAAATGGGGAGATTATTGAAATTAAAAGTGAAGAACTGGTTGTTGGAGACAGTCTCATTGTAGATGAGGGCAGTACGATCCCGGCCGATGGCACCATTATACATTCCAATGATTTTTCGGTAAACGAATCCATTCTTACTGGGGAATCCCTAGCCGTTTATAAGGATGTAACAAATGATGACAGTTCCATTTACCTTGGCACCACTGTGGCCAGCGGTTTGGCAATAGCAACTATTACGGCAATTGGCAACAATACGGCCCTAGGTAAAATTGGAAAGAGTCTTGAGGATATTGAAAGTGAGAAGACCCCGCTAGAGTTACAAATAGGGAATTTTGTAAAAAAAATGGTTTTTTGGGGAGCCATGGTATTTTTTGTGGTTTGGGGCATCAACTACGCCCAGTCCCTTGACCTTCTGGATAGTTTGCTCAAAGCCCTCACCCTTGCTATGAGTATTTTACCCGAGGAGATTCCTGTAGCCTTTACCACATTTATGGCCTTGGGTGCTTGGCGGTTAATGAAGTTGGGGGTTGTGGTCAAACAAATGAAAACAGTAGAAACGCTCGGCAGTGCTACAGTGATCTGTACAGATAAAACAGGTACTATCACCCAGAATAAAATGAGTTTGGCCAGAGTCTACGTTTTAGGTGCCGAAAAAATTACCAATCCAGAAGACGAATTATCCACGGAGGAAAAAGAATTGATAAGACTTGCAATGTGGGCCAGTGAACCTATCCCTTTTGACCCTATGGAACTGGCGTTGCATGAATCCTATGCTCAAAACTTTCCTTTGGACGAAAGGCCGAACTATAAAATGGTTCATGAGTACCCCTTAGGTGGTAAGCCCCCCATGATGACCCACCTCTTTGAAAATTCATCGGGAAATAGGATCATCGCGGCCAAAGGCGCACCTGAAGCTTTTCTCGATATTTCAGGCCTTACAGAGGTACAGAAAGATGTTATTTCCAAAAGTATCATAGAACTGGCAAGAAACGGATACCGAATTTTAGGAGTAGGTGAGACTAAATTTGACGGGGACAACTATCCAAAAAAACAACAGCAATTTACCTTTTCCTTTAAAGGACTAGTAGCCTTTTATGATCCTCCAAAGGAAAATATAGCATCAGTTTTTGACCAATTCAATGAAGCCGGGATTACCGTAAAAATTGTGACAGGTGATAATGCAGAGACGACTGAGGCCATTGCCAAACAGGTGAACTTTAAAGGATATGAAAAAAGCATCTCCGGTGATGACCTTATGAAATTAAAGGACGATGAATTAAAGGAGTGTGTAAAAGAAACCCAAATTTTCACACGTATGTTCCCAGATGCCAAAATGAGAATCATCAATGCTTTAAAAGCCAACAATGAGGTTGTGGTAATGACAGGTGACGGTGTCAACGATGGTCCTGCCCTAAAGGCAGCACATATTGGAGTGGCCATGGGTAAAAAAGGAACTGAAATTGCCAAACAGGCTGCATCCCTCATATTGGTCGATGATGACCTGGCCAAAATGGTTGATGCCATTGCCATGGGAAGAAAAATTTATACCAACCTAAAAAAGGCCATTCAATATGTCATATCTATTCATATCCCAATAATACTTACCGTATTTATTCCACTAGCCTTAGGCTGGTTATATCCCAATATCTTCACCCCTATTCATGTGATTCTCTTAGAATTGATAATGGGTCCTACATGTTCCATTATCTATGAAAATGAACCCATGGAGAAAAATACCATGATCCAAAAACCCCGCCCTTTTTCAAAAACATTTTTCAGCTGGCGAGAATTAATGACCAGTGTTATTCAGGGGCTGGCAATTACCGCTGGGACGTTAACAGTTTACCAATTGGCCGTTTCCAATCATTTAAATGAAAACACAACTAGGGCAATGGTCTTCACTACCCTGATAGCCGCAAATATTGTTCTGACCTTGGTGAACAGATCTTTTTACTTTTCTGCTCTTACCACTCTGAAATACAAGAATAATTTAGTGGGACTCATCATTGGCATTACCATAACACTTACGGGCGTGTTACTCTACATAGATCCCTTTACCGCGTTTTTTCAATTTGAAAGTCTCACTGGCGATCAATTATGGACCAGCATTGGGATTGGATTTATTTCCGTGATATGGTATGAAGTTGTAAAAGGGATCAAACGAAGCCGCTAGTGATTTTATGCCAATGTTTTAAATAGTATTGGATTTAAGAAACAGCTGAACAGATGACCTCAACGAAAGTTTTGATCAAAGCTGTTTGGCCTCTTCCCAAAAGACATCCATTTCGGAAAGGGTCATATCTTTTAAGGCCTTACCCTGTTCTTTCGCCTTCTCTTCCAAATATTGAAATCTTTTAATAAATTTTTTATTGGTACGCTCCAATGCGTTTTCGGGATTGATATTCAAAAATCTGGCGTAATTTACCATGGAAAACAACACATCACCAAATTCGGCCTCCATAGCGTCAGTATTCCCTGATTTTACCTCATCTTGGAATTCCCCCAACTCTTCTTGGACCTTTTCCCAAACCTGTTCCGGTTTTTCCCAATCAAAACCTACTCCGGCCACCTTGTCCTGAATTCGGTTGGATTTAACCAATGCAGGAAGACTACTTGGCACCCCCTCCAAAACACTTTTTTTACCTTCCTTTAATTTTATTTTTTCCCAATTCTGCTTTACCTCTTCCTCATTGGCAACTTTGACATCCCCATAAATATGCGGGTGTCTATTGATAAGTTTTTCGCATATGTCATTGGCTACGTCAGCTATATCAAATGAGTTGGTCTCGCTGCCAATCTTTGCGTAAAAAACAATATGCAATAGTACATCTCCCAATTCTTTTTTTACTTCTTCAAGATCATTATCCAATATAGCGTCACCCAGTTCATAGGTTTCCTCAATGGTAAGGTGCCTAAGGGTTTGCATTGTTTGCTTTTGGTCCCAAGGACATTTGGCCCGAAGTTCATCCATTATGGTCAATAAACGGTCAAAGGCTTGTAATTGGGAGGCTCTCGAATTCATACAAATAGTTTTTGTAAAAATACAAATCTACCCTAGAAGCCCACGTACGATTTAATTGTTATTTTAGAGGAAGTTGTTCCCACCATATGTAAAGACACTCCCAATGAACAAGGCAAACAAGCTTTTCGCCATTAAATTTCTCCATACGTTGATCTGGCTATTTTTTGTCTGTATACTATTTTATATCCTATATACTGGGATTACCAACACCATAAATTCCTTCACATGGATAGCAATTGGACTAGTATTTGGCGAGGGCGTTGTATTACTGATTTTTAAGATGTTCTGTCCCTTGACAATTTTAGCAAGAAAATACTCCGATTCAGAGAAAGATAATTTCGATATTTTTCTTCCAAATTGGTTGGCCAAATACAACAAAATCATTTTTACAACATTATTTGTCATAGGCCTGGCAACAGTCTTAGTTCGTACTTTCTTTTAGATAATGGATATAAAAAATCCCTCCAAGACTTTTGCCTTTGGAGGGATTTTTCAACTAACTCAATCTTTATATGCTTATTCGGCCTCAGCTACCGAAACAGATTTGACTGCCTCTCCGATAAGAGTATCCCCTTCCAATATTTCGAAAGTAGTGGCATTGGCAGTGGTATCATGTAGAACCCTTACCAAAGTTTGGGCCACATCCTGTCGGCTGATGTCACCTTCTTTATCCAAGCTTTTAGCCAATGCTATCCTGCCCACACCTTCGGCATCCTTTAATGCCCCTGGACGTACAATAGTATAATTAAGGCCACTATGTCTCAAATGCTCATCGGCATTCTGCTTGGCACGTAAATAATCCTGTAATTTATCAGCTTTCTCTGGTTGGTCTGCCCCTATTGAGCTTAGCATTACAAATTTTTTGACATGTGCCATTTTGGCCACATCAATAAGTCTTTTTGCCCCTTCTTGGTCTACTTCAATTACTTTTTTTCCTCCTGAACCAGCAGCAAATATGACTTTATCTATATCTTCCATGGTATGCACCAGATCTTCTTCCAAGTCGCCCAAGATGGTCTTAACCCCCATATTCTCAAACTGTTCCAACTGCTCTTTCTCTCGGACCATGGCTATAGGCCTAAAATATTGTGATTCCTTTAAAAGGTTTACTATAATTTTTCCTGTGGTACCATTGGCACCTGCTATTAATACGTTCTCCATACTTTAAAGTTAAACGTTAAGGCGTTAGAACCCAAATTAATTAACCTGTTTAACGCTCTATTAACCCATTAAGCCAGGCTTTAACAATAATTTATGGTCTGTACAGCTGAAATAAAAATTGATGATGTTATTAACAAGGCTGAAGTCATTAAGGTCCATAAAATTCTTATTTTAGTATAAAAAAGAAAACATGTTAGCACCTTTGGTTACCACTGAATGGTTGAAAAGCCAAATAAATGATCCCAACCTGATAATTTTGGATGCGAGCATGTCCGATAACAAATCGGGCGATACTGCTGATTTGACCGATGTTCGAATTAAAAATGCCCGGTTTTTTGATCTGAAAAAATCATTTTCGGATAAGGATAGCAGCTTACCCAATATGTTGCCGGAGGAGGATTCCTACACCGTTGCTTGTCAAGCTTTGGGTATTAATGCTGATAGCCTAATTGTCGTTTATGACAATTTGGGTATTTATACCAGCCCGAGGGTTTGGTGGATGTTTAAAGCCATGGGACATGATAATATTGCCGTATTGGATGGCGGGATTCCTAAATGGGTAAAAGAAGGGTTGCCGACAGAACCAATACAAGAAGTGACTTATCCCAAGGGAACTTTTAGGGCTAAATTTAGACCAAACATGGTCAAGAACGCCGGAAATATATTACACAATCTAAAACAAAATGAAGCCATAGTGATCGATGCTCGATCCTCGGGGCGCTTTTGCGGAACAGAACCAGAACCACGAAAGGAACTCAAGGGCGGACATATACCAGGGTCTTTAAACCTTCCCTATACAGAAGTCATAAAAGCTGGTCAATTTCTTCCCAAGGAAGATTTAAAACAAGTTTTTGAGGACCTAAAACTTGGGGGCCGTCCACTAGTATTTAGTTGTGGTTCTGGCCTTACAGCCTGTATTATTCTTTTGGCCAGTGAATTGGTTCAAAAGAACCCGACTGCGGTTTACGATGGCTCCTGGACCGAATGGGGCCAATTAGAAGACGTTCCAATTGCTACCTAAAATAAAAACCACTACTCAACTATTAATTTGTTAAACCTATGCCCATGAAATACCTTTACCTGCTCTTAATAATGATGATCCCCACCCTTCTACTATCTCAAGAAATTGTGCATTTACCTTCAGAAAATTCTTTGGAAATAGAATGGAAAGGGTCAGAAAAAACCTATTATTCCGAAATTTGGAAGACCCAAGTGGTGACCAATGTTTCCAAACCTTCCATGGAAGTCTTTCGACCTGATCCTTCATTAACAAATGGCACCGCTGTAATTATAGCACCTGGAGGAGGCCTTTATGCCCATAGTATCAATAGTGAAGGAAATGATGTTGCCCGATGGTTAAACAGCAAGGGCATTACCGCTTTTGTGCTTAAATATCGATTGGTGCCCACAGGGGAAGATGCAGTGTCCGATTTGAATACGGATGGTGAACAGGTCACCGTAAAAGCTACAAAAGTATTGCCCTTGTCTACAGAGGACGGTCTCAACGCCATACGATATGTAAGAAAGCATTCAGGAGAATTGGACGTAGATTCCAACAAAATTGGATTTATGGGATTTTCTGCGGGGGGTGCTGTTACCATGTCGGTCATTTACAGTGCTTCAAAAGAAGATAGACCAGATTTTCTAGTCCCGATATATCCTTGGATGGATATTGTTCCTTTTCACGACACCCCTTCCAATGGCCCACCTATGTTGATTATCTGTGCTACAGATGATCCATTGGGATTGGCACCTGCAAGTATAGCACTGTATACGTCCTGGGCTAAGAAGGGTATCGCCACAGAATTGCACATGTACTCAAAAGGCGGACATGGATTTGGAATGAAGACACAAGGACTGCCGTCGGATAATTGGATTGAGCGATTCTACGATTGGTCCATTGCCGAAGGCCTGACAAATCCAATCATAAAATACTGATAAACAAACAGATAAATCATTGTATCACTGTTTCAATTGAACGAATTATTTAATATTTTTACAAGAAAATTATACAATAATTAAAAAATATTAGTATTTTAAAAACGTTATTGTTAGCACCAAACCAACTCCTTCTGTGAAATATTTATTCATCTTTACACTCCTTTTCCTATTTTTTGGCAATGCACAGGATAGTGGACCATTCCAAGAGGAAGTGTTGTCCATCCAAAAAAAATACGGTAGAATTTTGGATGATTCCAAAACAACAATTGTTTTCACAGGTAGTTCCAGTATCCGCATGTGGGATAATATTCAAAAAGCCTTTCCGGAATACCAGGTTGTAAATTCTGGCTTTGGAGGTTCAAAGTCTTCCGATCTATTGCGCTATACCAATGAACTCATCCTTGAATACAAACCTAAAAAGGTATTTATCTACGAGGGGGACAATGATATCGCGGCCCATGTTCGAACAGTGAAAATTCTTGAAAATACCATTGCAATCATCGACCGTATCAAAGCAAAGGATCCAAAGACAGAAATTGTACTTATTTCTGCCAAACCGAGTTTAGCTAGATGGGGCCACAGAAATAAGTACAAAAGATTGAACCGTGGTTTAGAACGATTGAGTAAAAGAGATGACACCATAAGCTATGCCAATGTATGGGATACCATGTTGTACAACAATAAGGTAAGGCGTGACATATTTTTAAGTGACGGCCTACACATGAATTCCAAGGGGTATGACCTGTGGCTTTCGGTGATCAAGGAACATGTCAACTAATCAATTACCTTTACCTTACACAAGCCTATTCCATGATCAAATCACACCTAATCAAATCCTTTCTATTATTTATTTTCATCATAGCCTTAGTTGCTTGTCAAGAAAAAAAAGTTAAAGAAAACATACAATTTCCGATAACTGATCTAGCTGCGGAACATATGATTCCCAAGCCTTCTAAAACCATAGCTACCAATAGTGCTTTTGGTCTAGACGAACATACGGCGATCTACACCTCTCAAAATTCAATCGGTTTTCCGGAAGCTGGTCAATTCCTTTCCGAAAAAATTAATGAGAAAATAAATATTTCTATCCCGGTAAATGCTTCGGTCTCCGAAACAGTTGAGCGTATCATTTACATCAACCAATCTGATAGTTTGGACTTGGCCACCAATGAATCTTATCAACTGTATATCACCAGGGATTCTGTAATTATCAATTCAAAAACCGCCGAAGGTGCCTTTAGGGGTATTCAGACCCTGAGACAGATTATACCTGAAACCAGCAACG
Organism: Sediminicola sp. YIK13; assembly: GCF_001430825.1. Classification (GTDB taxonomy): domain Bacteria; phylum Bacteroidota; class Bacteroidia; order Flavobacteriales; family Flavobacteriaceae; genus Sediminicola. Next base: position 1,585,669 of record NZ_CP010535.1, read on the forward strand.
ACACCCTAACGGACCATAAAATGTGGTTGATCCCCACAGGAAAGATTTGGGACCATCCAAATTATGTTTACAGGGGAGCCATGCTAGATGTGGCCAGACATTTTTTTAGTGTAGAAGATGTGAAAAAATATTTGGACGTTTTGGCCTACTATAAAATAAATATCCTGCATCTACACCTATCCGATGACCAAGGGTGGCGCATAGAGATCAAATCATGGCCAAAACTAACTGAGGTTGGTGGAAAATCAGAAGTCGGTGGCGGTGTAGGAGGCTTTTACACCCAAGATGATTATAAAAATCTTGTCAAATATGCAGCTGAAAGACATATTACAATAGTACCTGAAATAGACATGCCGGGCCATACCAATGCCGCCTCAGTCTCCTACCCCTTTTTAAACGGCAATGGCAAACAAGTAAAACCATATACGGGTACCCGAGTGGGTTTTAGTACCTTTGATGCTAGAAAAGATACTGTTTATGCCTTTTTAGATGATGTCATCCGTGAGATCAGTGCCATAACTCCGGGACCTTATTTTCACATTGGAGGGGATGAAAGCCATGTTACCAAGAAAAAAGATTATATCCTGTTTGTGGATAAAGTGGAAAGGCTAGTCCAGAAATATGGTAAAAAAATGATCGGTTGGGACGAGATCGTACAAGCCGATATAGACACTACCACCATCGCCCAGCATTGGAGCAACCAATCAAATGCACTTACTGCAGTAAGAAAAGGCAGTAAGGTTATACTATCCCCTGCCAAAAAAGCGTATCTGGATATGCAGTACGATACCCTTTCCAAATTCGGACTCCATTGGGCCGCTTATATCCCTGTGGACACCGCCTATCAATGGAGCCCTGAAAAGTACCTGAAAGGAGTGCAATCCAAACATATTTTAGGCATTGAGGCACCTTTATGGTCAGAGACCATTAGCAATATAGATGAGTTGGAATATTTGGCCTTCCCCAGAATTATAGGGTATGCCGAATTGGGGTGGACAACAGAAGAAAATAGGGATTGGGAAAATTATAAAATCCGCCTGGGCAATCAAGCTTCCTACCTAGAAATGATGGATGTAAAGTATTATCCATCCCCAAAAATTGATTGGAAAAAGAAGAGCGTCCCAATACCAATGGGCAAAGATTAATTCACTATGTATAATCCAAAAAAAAGCCCTCAATGTTGAGGGCCTTTTTTTTGGGTATAGAACTTTCTTCTATTTTTCTACACCAGGGATTCCTGTTGGCTTTTTCGTCTGCCAATGAAAGCTCTCAGCCTTCTTTGCCGTTGGCCAAACTTCATCCAAATTATTAGCGTCGTATACTTTTCCATTTTTTATAACATTCAAAAGGGAATTGGTATTTCGGATATCCTCCAAGGGATTTTTAGAGAGAATTAAAATATCTGCTAATTTACCTGCTTCGAGTGTTCCTAAATCACCATCCAATCCTAAAGCCGTAGCCCCAAGGATAGTAGCTACCTTTAGAGCATTGTGATTTTTCATTCCCCCACTGGCCACGGACCATAATTCCCAATGATAACCTAAACCTTGTAATTGGCCATGACTACCAACACCTGCCAATCCTCCTGCTGCAACAAGATCCTTCATAAATTCGGCATGCTTCTTAAAAACATGCTCTTCTTCCATGAACCAACCCGGTCTTCTCCTTGATTTTTTTGCTAATTCTTCATAAGGTGTAAAATATTGAATCTTTTGATCTCCCCACACATTTTCAGTGGCGTAATAATAATTTTCTGCCCACGGACCTCCATAAGAAACTAATAAAGTTGGGGTAACTGCCATTTTCGATTCTGCTATACTCTTTACCACATCCTGGTAAATAGGATAAATGGGTAAGGAATGTTCGTGTCCAGGATAGCCATCCAATAGTTGGGTCATATTCAATTTAAAATCTAGTCCCCCTTCAGTGGTCGGCATCAATTGAAGTTCCTTGGCAGCCATTATAATCCATTGGCGCTGCTGACGGTTACCTACAAGATACATTTTAATGCTCTTGGTGTTGTAATATTCACTGTACTGCCTCAGAATATCTTTGGCGTGCTCCAAGTTTTCAATTTGATAAGACCAATAGCCAACACCTGGTCCTGTACTATAAACTCGTGGGCCGTGTAGCATACCGGCCTCTACCATATCGGAATAGGTAAGTACATCGGTGGTCGCAGTTTGAGGATCCCTTGTGGTGGTTACCCCATAAGCAAGGTTTGCAGAATACATCCACACCTGGCTCTTATGAACGTTCCAGTTGGGCCACATATGGGCATGGGTATCTATAAAACCTGGAGTTATGGTTTTTCCGCTCATGTCCAGGATTTTTGTACCAGAGGGAACATCAAAACTACCAGAAGCCCCAAGCAATTTTATACGGTTATTTTCAATTAGAATATCTCCATTTTCTATAACCTCATTACCTTTCATTGTAATAATGCGTCCTCCCTTCAACAATAAATTTCCCTTGGGAATATCTTTTTTGTAGGTGACCTTTATTTTATATTCTTGGGCTTTAAACTTTGGATTCTTCTTTGGGTCTTCACCGTTAACTTTATCAACTTTTGATGAATCCCCTGTTTTACCAAGGTCCTTTAATTCTTCTTCCTTTTTTTTCGCAGCGGCCAGACTGTCATTAAATTTCTTTCCTGCCTGCAGATCATAAGCAAAATGACTAGCCCCTAGGGACCAATGTACCAATTTGCTATCTGCACTCCATACAGGAAATTCTCCCCCCATAATGGTAAGTTTCATAGCTGGGAAAGCCGCCTCCTGAGGTTTCGCTACCGATATTGACGGGGTCTTACCATATCTTGGGATTACAACAGAATAAATATCGTTGTTAATTTTAGCCAAGGCAGTAGAAGCGTCTGGAGAGATTAGTATTTGAGCCGCTTTTGAAGCCTTATCCTCGGCCCTCCACCCCTCTTCCGAGGATGGCATAATGGATGGGAGATAGTGGTCATCATGATCCTTTCCAAAAACATCAGAAGATCCATACGTCTCAATACCCTTTAATTCTAAGTGGGATTTTTCATCCGAGCCGTCCCAACGAATGGATACCAGCCCTTTTTTGCTGTCAAATAGATAAATACGATCATCTACTTTTGTAAAATGTGGATAGGTCCGATCTTTGGATTTATCAATAAAATTAATGTTTCCTCCCTCTGATGAAATCCAGACCAGATCTTCTTGGGCACTATCAGAAAAAGTACTTATAGCATCATTATAGGTTTGGGCCGACCCACGATTAAAAGCAATCCTATTTGAATTGTACGACCAAGATGGATTCGTAAAAATACCTGGCTCTTTCGTCAATTGTTCCACTTTGGCACGACCATCAATGTTGGCCTTGTAAAGATGACCTCCTCCGATTTTCCAAGTTGTAAATACAAGGTATTTCCCATCGGGTGACCAAGCTGGATGGGCTTCTGTGAAATTATGGTTCGTTATTCTTTTTGGTGTACCATTGGGCAAATCCATTATGTAAAGTCTATTGAGAGCTGTAAATGCCAACTTCTCGCCATCTGGTGAAGGTTTGGCGTCTCTAATTTGGGTAACCATGGCATCAGCCGTATCTTCAATAGGGTATTTAAAGTCCAATCTTGGACCAAGGTCCAATTGCACATCTACCTCAAAAGGTATTTCTTTGGCTACATTATTTTCCAAAGATATGCTGTAGATCTTGCCTCCGTAGGACGCAATTAAGTTCTTGCTGTCCGGGGTAAATGACATAGCCGGCAATACTCCCAAGGGTGCAATAGATTCCTGTTCATCTCGCTGTACAGGATAGGCCAGCCATTTTTCTTCCCCTGATTTAAGATTTCTAAGTATCAACCCTGTTTCTTCTTCAAATCTTGTTCCATAAACCATCCAATGCCCGTCATTGGACAAAGTGGGTGTAAATGCTGAACCATATCTCGATGTTATTGTGGCAACATCCCCATCAACCATGTCATAGGTGCCAATTTGATATTGCGGCAGTTGTGCATTATAATTCCAGGCATTTTTACGTTGAGAAAAGTAGATTAGTTTTCCATCGGCCGCTATGGCGGGATCTATAGTCTTTAGTTCTTTTGGTTCGGAAATTAATTCGTTCCCTTTGCCCCCATCCCTGTGATAAATATGTAGTTTGGGATTTCTCCTTCCTTTAGATCCTATGATATATTGTCCGTCTGGAGTCCAATCTGCAGCAAAGAAATTTTCCTTTTTCTCTTTGCTTAGTTGGGTGTCTTTTTTTGTGGCAATGTCCATGGTCCAAATATTATCCGATCCACTCTTGTCCGAAATATAAACCAAAGATGTTCCATCAGGACTATATCTCGGATGTACATCGTATGCCAATCCTTTGGTAATAGGTAGGGCTTTGCCTCCTGTAATAGGCATCATATAAATATCGCCCATAAGGTCAAAAACGATCGATTTACCATCTGGGCTAACATCCAAGGAAATCCATGTGCCCTTATCAGTAGAAAAGGAAATCGTGCGCTCAGGCTCTAAAGGAAGTTCTTTGGTGGCCTTTTTTAAGGTATCCTTCTCGGATTTTGATTGTTGTGCATTCCCTAGGAATACGCTCGCAAATAGTAAGAATGCTGTAATGTAATAATTGCATCGGAATTGCATTGAAAATATATTTTTAAAAATTAGTCGCCTAAATATAGATAATAATTAAATGATCAAACGCCATAAAAAAAGCCTTCTTGATTGAAGGCTTTTTATTTTTTATAAAGAAATCAAGGATTACTCCTTTTCTTCCGTTTTTTCCTCTTCCTGCTTTGCAGCAAAATCTGTAATACCTTGCTCATGAAGAATATTGTACCACTGTACTACTTTTTTAATATCGCTCATATACACCCGGTCCTCATCATAATTGGGTAAAATTTCAAAGAAATACTCTTCCAATTTCAACTTGTCATCCTTATGTCCAACGGAAGTCTTTCCTCCATCTTCCTTTTTTTGGATGTTTTCAAATACTTCCCTTAAAGGCACTTCCTCCTCTAGGGTATATATGGCTATTTCAGAAAGTACACTGACGTTATTTTTAAAACCAACCGTAATCTTCTTGCCATCCAATAAGGATTCAGCAACAAAGCCTGTACGGGTCTGTGTCAACAATTTATAAAGTCCTGGTTTTCCTCCTATGGATAAAATTTTATCTAAACTCATGTCCTACTTTTAAATTTGTGGGGGCAAATATTACACTTTTACTCTAATAAATAAATTACTTAACGTGCTTTTTTCATTTCTGGAAAACGCATTCTGTAATCTACATTGATTTTTCCTTTGGAAATATTGGCCAAACGGCCTTTTAACAAGCGTTTTTTTAAGGATGATAATTTATCTGTGAATAAAATGCCTTCAATATGGTCATATTCATGTTGAATTACACGGGCCAAAAGTCCATCAAACGTTTCCTCATGTGGCACAAAATTTTCATCCTGATAACTAATCGTCAAAGTATCCTGTCTGATCACATCTTCCCTTACATCGGGGATGCTGAGACATCCTTCATTGAATGCCCATTCTTTTCCAGTTTCTTCCAAGATTTTGGCATTAATAAAAACACGTTTAAAATCCTTTAATTGATTTTGCTCCTCTTTTGTCAATTCTTCATCATCCGCAAAAGGGGTGGCATCTACCATAAATATTCTAATGGACAAACCTATTTGAGGTGCAGCCAACCCTACCCCATGGGCATTGTACATGGTTTCCCACATATTGTCTATCAAGGAAGATAGATTGGGGTAATCTTTGTCAATTTCGGTCCCTACTTTTCTTAAAACGGGATCGCCATAAGCTACAATCGGTAAAATCATGTATAATTAATCTTTAAATCTTGTTCTGTATATTTTTCCACTATTCAACCACGCTACCAAATCCAAATACAGGAATGTAAGTTTAAAAAGCTTTTTTCCATTAGGCGCATTTCTATCGCTAGCATTGCTATTGTTATATAATTTAATATGTCGCTTTTCCTTCCCTTCCAACAAATCATTGCCACCAAAAGAAAGCTTATTTTTAAAAGGCAACTCGTAAAACTCCTTTAAATCCTTATCTAAAAGACCTCGCCAGCTACATATGGAAAAGTAATAATTATCCATATTCTTATTTTCCAACATGCGTTCCTTTCGTCTATTCCATTTATCCCTTGCCTCATCTTCATCCACGTAGTGCTTAAAATGAATTTCAACATCCTCCAAAATACCTATCGGGTAGTTGGTAGGATATTCTGAATACTTGGATTCTTCGATAAATCCAAGTTCAAGGCTCATGTAATGATCAAATCTTTTAAGAATTTTGATATAACATGGGGTGTAAATGAACAAACCTACAAAAGGTGTGTTGTAGGGCAATTTTAACCACTGGTATATTTGGCCTCCCCAACAATTGCGGCTTATGATCACAAAGTCCTTATTCTTCAGCCTCGCAATATCCCTGGCACTGTAAAAGTTCTCAAAATACTGTTGAGCTTTTCTTTTGATCCATATTTCAAAGGCCACCAACATTAAAACGTGGTTTTTTCCAGGTAGGCCTGTAAAATAATAGTGGCACTAATTTCGTCTACCAATGCCTTGTTTCTGCGTTGTTTTTTCTTGAGCCCACTATCGATCATGGTTTGAAAGGCCATTTTTGAAGTGAACCTTTCATCATGGCGAACTATGGGGATTTCAGGAAAAGCTGCTGTCAGTTTCAGAAGAAAAGGCTTGATAAGAGCTTCAGATTCCGATGGGGTATTGTCCATTTGCTTTGGTTCCCCAACGACAAACTTCTCGACTTTTTCCTTTAGCACATAATTTTTAAGAAAGTCCAGCAGGTTCTTGGTTTCCACGGTTTCAAGACCGGAAGCAATAAGCTGTAGCTCGTCTGTAACGGCTATGCCTGTTCTCACTTTTCCAAAATCCAATGCAACTATCCTTGCCACCGCAATATTTTTTTGGCAAAAATAAGCATAAAATGTTATAACTATAAATTTGGAAGGTTTATTACCACCTAGCGTTTATATTTGTTGAAAAATTCATTAGAAATGACCGAATTAAGACAAATCATAGAAAAAGCTTGGGATGACCGAGAATTACTGAAAGACGAAAAGACTCAAGAAGCCATACGAAAGATCATAGATTTGTTAGATGACGGACAACTCCGATGTGCAGAACCAACGGCAGATGGCTGGCAGATCAATGAATGGGTAAAAAAGGCCGTAGTTCTATACTTTCCCATTCAAAAAATGGAAACTTTGGAGGCAGGTATTTTTGAATACCACGATAAAATGCCGCTAAAAAGAGGATATGCAGAAAAGGGTATCCGTGTGGTGCCAAATGCAGTGGCCCGCCATGGAGCCTATATATCGGCAGGGACCATTTTAATGCCAAGTTATGTGAATATTGGAGCTTATGTAGATGAAGGCACAATGGTTGATACCTGGGCCACGGTGGGCAGTTGTGCCCAAATTGGCAAGAATGTCCATTTAAGTGGTGGTGTAGGAATTGGAGGCGTTTTAGAGCCATTACAGGCCTCGCCAGTGATCATAGAGGATAACGCCTTTATTGGCTCTCGTTGTATTGTTGTGGAAGGTGTACACGTGGGTACGGAGGCGGTACTTGGTGCCAATGTTGTATTAACGGCCTCAACGAAGATTATTGATGTTACCGGAGACACACCTGTAGAGCGCAAAGGGTTTGTTCCTGCCAGGTCTGTAGTAATTCCAGGAAGCTATACCAAAAAATTTCCTGCAGGGGAATATCAGGTGCCCTGTGCTTTGATTATCGGCCAAAGAAAAGAGAGCACAAATAAGAAAACTTCTTTGAACGATGCCCTAAGGGAATATAACGTAGCGGTATAGAAAATTGTAGGAATTTTATATCTCCATATAATTTTTCCTTCTTTTTTTTGTTATACTTTTGTCAGCAACATTCAAGTGTTGTTGCGTTATCAACTTTTATGAGTAGTACCAAGGAAAAAATCACGGCATTAATTATAACTTACAATGAGATTGGATACATCGAAAAATGTGTCCAATCCATTGATTTTGCTGATGAAATTATCGTTGTAGATTCTTTCAGTACCGATGGCACCTACGAATATCTATGTAATCATCCCAAGATAAAGGTGATTCAAAATCCTTTTGAAAACTTTACCGCTCAAAAAGCATTTACCCTCAAACAGGCAACCAATGACTGGGTGTTGTTTTTAGACGCTGATGAAGTAGTGACCAAAAAGCTGCAAAAAGAAATAGTAGAGACCATCAATGGTCAGAGTGAGCATGTAGCATATTGGTTTTATAGGAAGTTTATGTTTCAAAACAAGCCGTTGCATTTTAGCGGTTGGCAAACGGATAAAAACTACAGGTTGTTCCGAAAAAGCAAAACCAAATTTTCGGACAAGAAAATTGTGCATGAAACCTTGGACGTGGAAGGTACTTCAGGTATTTTAAAAGAACAACTCGTCCATTATTGTTATAAAAATTACGAAGATTACAAAAGTAAAATGCTTAACTATGGCAAATTAAAGGCCAAGGAAGCTTTTTATAAGGAAAAGAAATTCAATTATTTTCTCCTGTTCCTAAAACCCACGTGGAAATTCTTTAACCATTATATTTTACGTTTGGGCATCCTAGACGGCAAAAAAGGTGTTATCATCTGTTATCTAAATGCACTGGGAGATTTTGAGCGCTTTAAGGAATTAAAGCAGTTGGAAAAAAAAAATGAGCTAGCTTACTTCTTGATTATGCCGTAAGAAGTCCAATGACTTCCCATCTTTTTAACCTCTTTACGGATCGCAACATTTTTAGCAATGGACTCAGGTGTTTTGTAGCCTCTTTTATGGTCTAGGTGAACACATACTGCGCTATATCTCAATTGCTTGGACCTTATACCCAGATTAAACAGACGCTCCCCCAGTTCACGGTCCTGCCCTCCATATTGCATTCGCTCATCAAAACCATTCACTTCCAGTATGTCATTTTTCCAACCAGATGAATTATGACCGTTCCAACTCGCATTGGTGGGAGTAAGCTTGTTGAACAATTTGGAAATGAATCCTTTTGCGGTAAGTTTATTGTTCTTAAAGGTCTTGGAAATACCATTGGATTTCAACCACTGTATATTAAAACAGTTTTGTTTTTCAATGTCCTCTTTGGTGATGATTTTAGAGATATCCATTGGCAGCATATAATACCCCCCTGATATAAAAAAACCCTTGGCCTTATTGATATAATGTACTTCCACAAAATCTTCCCGAGGAATACAGTCACCATCGGTCATGATAATGTATTCTGAATTACAGGCTACCACCGCTTTATTCAAGATTCTGGATTTCTGAAATCCCTCGTCCTCCTGCCAGACATGGACAATGGGGTAAAAAACTTCCTTTCCCATTTGCTCTAGGAGCTCTTTGGTTTTGGGTCCAGAACCATCATCCGCAATAACCACTTCAAAATCCTTAAAAGTCTGACAATTAAAACCCCACAACACTTTCCTGAGCCAGTCCTCAGAATTATAGGTGCTAACAATTATAGAAATTTTGGGATTTGTCATCGTTTGTTCAAATATGGGGCAAAAATATAAAACTCTTATTGTATATCTTTGGATTTCTATCAATAATCATGATATCCCTATAATAAATCTATAGGATCAATCGCATAAAAAGGACGTATGAAGGTTAAAGAAATACCGGTTTCCATTTTCCACACCCTAAGGCTTTTAGCAAAAAAAGTTGGAGATTTTGAAATTACGGATAGAAAAGAAATCCCAGTAATCGTTTCATTAACTTCCATACCGTCTCGGTTGCACACGCTGCATATCGTTATAAGAAGCCTTTTAGATCAAGAAGTATTGCCTCAAAAAATACTGTTATGGTTGAATGATTCCCTTAAAAATGAAATTCCCCCACAACTATCAAAACTGTTGTCCGATCGATTTGAAATAAAATATTCTAGCCTCACTTGTTCCCATCGAAAACTGATCCATAGCTTGGACCTTTTTGGTGGTGAGATTATTGTTACCTGTGACGACGACCTTATTTATCGCAAAAATTGGCTCAAACTGTTGTATAAGGAGCATTTGAAATATCCAGACGATGTAATTGCCAACCAAACGAGGTATATACGAACAGACTCCGAAGGCGGGGTCCTTCCCTACAAACAATGGATCTACCCTGATAAAGGAATCCTAAACCCAAAGGCCGTCATTCCCATTGGGGCAGGTGGCGTCTTGTATCCTCCAAAATCCTTGGCCAAGGAAACCACCAATGAACTTTTATTTTTAAAATTGACCCCTAAGGCAGATGACCTATGGTTCAAGGCTATGTCTACAAAACATGGCACCATTTCAAGAGAGGCCAGCATAAAATCTGACTACCCAATACCCATCATCGGCTCCCAAAAGGAATCTCTCAAAAAAATGAATATCGATAAGGATAAAAATAGAATCCAATGGATAGCCGTTTCAGAATATTTCAACATTACTTTAGATGAAGACGTTGTGATCACAAATAGTAAAACATAGTATCTTTGGATTTTTAATATGTACAATGACTGAAGAAATTAATAAGTGCCTAGATGTTCTCCAAAATGGAGGAATCATACTTTACCCTACTGATACCGTTTGGGGGATTGGTTGCGATGCCACCAATGCTGAAGCGGTCTCAAAAATATATGCCTTAAAAAAAAGAGCCAATACCAAAACGATGATATGCTTGGTAGCCAATGACTTTATGTTAGAACAGCACATCCAAAAAGTACCTGATGTTGCTTTTGACATTATAGATATGGCCACCAAACCCACCACCATTGTGTATGACCACCCCAAGGGAGTGGCAAAAAACTTAATAGCGGAAGATGACACCTTGGCGATACGTGTAGCTTCTGACAAGTTTTGCCAATATCTTATCCAAAGGTTGAAAAAGCCGTTGGTCTCGACTTCTGCAAACATTGCGGGCGAACCTACCCCAACTAGTTTCAAAGAAATAAGCCCTGAGATTTTAAAAGGTGTTGACTATGTAGTAAATTTGGACCGCGATAAAGAGAAAAGCACTCCCTCATCCATAATAAAACTCGGTAATGATGGAACTGTTAAAGTGATCCGAGAATAAAATGACGCATCAGAACCACAATAAAGCACTACAAGACCCCATATTTAAAGTTATAGCCGAAGCCGCCAAAGAAATGGACATCAAATGTTATGTCATTGGTGGATATGTAAGGGACTACCTGCTTCAAAGGGGAATCCCCAAGGATATTGATATTGTTGCTGTTGGCAGCGGTATTGAGCTGGCAAAAAAAGTAGCTGGCAAACTATCTGGGAAACCTGAGATTTCTGTTTTCAAAAACTTTGGGACGGCAATGTTAAAAAACAAAGGGGTTGAATTGGAATTTGTGGGTGCCAGAAAGGAAAGCTACCATTTTGACAGCAGAAAACCTGTTGTAGAGGATGGAACCCTGGAGGACGATCAAAAAAGACGCGATTTTACTATCAATGCCCTGGCCATTTCCCTAAATGAGGATGACTACGGCACTTTATCGGATCCTTTTAATGGTATCTCAGATTTGGAAAACAAACTGATCCGTACGCCTCTCGATCCCGACATCACCTATTCTGATGACCCTCTTCGGATGATGCGTGCCATACGATTTGCCTCACAGCTCAATTTCACCATCTACCCCGAATCGCTAAATGCGATAACGGAGAATAAGGATCGTATACAGATTATTTCAAAAGAACGAATTGTTGACGAACTCAACAAAATTCTATCAAGTCCCACCCCTTCCTTAGGACTTGGCCTATTGCACAAAACAGGGCTATTGGAATATATTTTGCCAGAGCTTACCGCCTTACAGGGGATTGAAGAAATTGAGGGCCAGCGTCATAAGGATAACTTTTGGCATACTTTGGAAGTAGTGGACAATATATCCAAACATACTGATAATGTTTGGTTGCGTTGGGCAGCGCTATTGCATGATATAGGCAAGGCCCCTACAAAGAAATTTGACAAAAAAATTGGGTGGACATTCCATGGCCATGAGTTTATAGGATCTAAAATGACCTACAAATTATTCAAAAGGCTGCGATTGCCTTTGAACGATAAAATGAAATACGTTCAAAAAATGGTCCTTATGAGTTCTAGGCCCATTGTACTGGCAGAAGACTTTGTGACTGATTCGGCAGTGCGTAGACTAATTTTTGATGCCGGTGATCATGTTGAGGATCTTATGACCCTCTGTGAGGCCGATATCACTACCAAAAATCCAAAAAAACAAAAGCAGTACAAGAACAACTTTAAAATTGTACGGCAAAAAATAGTGGAAGTAGAAGAACGGGACCACGTACGTAATTTTCAACCTCCGGTAAGTGGAGAGGAAATAATGGCAACTTTTGGTCTTAAGCCCTCCAAAGAAATTGGCATCATAAAGGATGCCATCAAGGAAGCCATTTTAGAAGGAGAAATACCTAATGAATACGAGGCTGCGAAACAATATATGTTTCAGAAGGGCAAGAGCATGGGCCTAACAAAAAGTTAGGATACCAACACAGATGTAATTCATTGCTGGCTTGGTAAACAACAATTATTGTTTAATTATTTCTAATAAATATTAAACAATAGGAAAAACTATAGTAATTTTGTAAATCCTTAATCGTTACTATGCATCAATCTTTTAGAAAAATAGCAAAAACAGCATTGGTTTTGGTTTATTTGGTGATTATTGCCGGCACGGTGGTACGCATGACCGGAAGCGGCATGGGCTGCCCAGATTGGCCAAAGTGCTTTGGATATTACATCCCCCCAACAAATATCATAGACCTCCAATGGCAACCCAATAAAATTTTCAAAAAAGGGCAGGTCATTATCGTTGATGAAACTCTAAAGGTGGCCAAGGAAGATTTTGAAACTTCCAATAGCTATATCGAAAATAAGTGGGAGACCTACACCAAGCACGATTATGCCATTTTTAATCCATTGCACACTTGGATAGAATTTATAAATAGACTTTTTGGTGCCTTGGCCGGATTGGCCACATTGGTTCTGGCCATAGTTTCTTTCAGTTTCTGGAAAAAGAACAAATTGATTCCTATTTTATCATGGCTGGTGGTATTTGGTATGGGTTTTCAGGCATGGCTTGGAGCAACAGTCGTCTATTCCGTACTGTTGCCTGCCAAAATTACAGTACACATGGTAATGGCCTTGGTCATTGTGGCCTTCCTACTTTATATCATACATATTTCAGGAACAAAAATCAAGAACAATAGATCAGATAGGTCACTGACCCTGTTATTCTCCTTGGCCTTGGGGATTACCTTGATACAGATCATCATGGGCACCCAGGTTAGACAATTTGTGGACGAGCAAATAGATATTTTTGGAGAATCTGCTAAGGATTTATGGCTTCAGGAACCAACCCTCATATTTTACATCCACCGATCTTTCTCCATCCTTGTAGTGCTGCTCAATGCCTTCATTTTTTATCGCATATTTAAGTACAACCTAGGATATCCAAAAATGATGTGGGTCATGGCTTTTATCCTATTGGAAATTATTTCGGGCATTCTTATGGTATACGTCGATTTTCCTTTTGGAAGTCAGCCAATTCACCTTATGTTGGCGGCCCTTTTGTTCGGGGTACAATTCTATTTAGTTTTGGAAGCTACAAAAGCAGGCAAAACGTTCAAAACTTTGTAACTTTGCACCCTCTTAAAAACTTTTGTAATGATTTATAAGATACGAGTAATTCTAGATGCGGATGATGATGTCTTTCGGGATATTGAAATAGAAGGGAACAGAACACTTGAAGAATTTCACAATACGATAACCCAATCCTTTGGATTTTTGGGCAATGAAATGGCCTCCTTTTACACCTGCGATGATGAGTGGAACCAGGAAGAAGAAATTGCGCTCTCAGACATGGGTGAAGGTGGCGCTGATTTGCGTTCCATGCAGGAAACGCAAATAGAAGACCTACTTACAAAAAACACTCCCAAACTTATTTATGTCTATGACTTTTTGAGTATGTGGACCTTTTTTGTGGAACTGGCCGATATTGTAGAAAAAGAAGACGGCAGGGCCTATCCCAATATTTTGTTCAGTTTTGGAGAATTACCTGATTCGCCGCCAGAAAAGAACTTCGAATCTGACCCGATGTTCGATTTTGATGACACTCTGGACAACTATGAAGATTTGGACTTTGATGAAAATTGGAACTAGATTTCTATCCTGTTCCTTTACATTTAAAATATTCACTGACTAAATCAAAACCTTTCTTTGACCAAAGGAATAAACTTCTATATAGACAACATATGATCAATCTATACGCTACACAAATTGAGAGCATTTCCTTGCACCGTGTTGGAAATAAGAACAAGGGTGAGGGTGTTTTTCTATCCTCGGAACCTTTCGCCCTGAATGATGAAACTACCGGACTTTTAAAAGAATATTTCTTTAAACCTTTCAGGGAAAAAGAAGAAAACTATTTCAAGTTCAGTGATGAAGTGGACTTGGAATTCAATGAAATTTACAACATAGTTTCCGAAGTCTTCAATGAACCTGGCAGTGCACATGCAAATTCCAAAAAGATTGCAAATTATTTGTTCGAACAATCGAACCACCCGCATATAAAGAGCGGAGAAGTATATGTTGCCTACCTGACAGATCTTTTATTGGACAATAAAAAGGTCAATGCCGTTGGTGTTTTCAAAAGTGAGCTAAAACACGATTTTCTTCAATTTGAGGAGAATGACAACAATTTGGATATCTTGGTTCAACAAGGAATCAATATCAACAAATTGGACAAAGGCTGCCTTATTTTCAATACAGAGAAGGAGGACGGCTTTAAAATTCTTTCCGTGGATAGCAATAGGTACGATACCAAATATTGGCTTGAGAACTTTTTGGGCGTAGAACCCTTGTCTGATGATAATTTTAAGACCAAGAATTATTTGAAGTTCTGTCAGAATTTTGCCAAGGATGTTGTATTGCCTGCCGAGGACAAACAACAAGAAGTACTCTTTATGAACAGGGCAGTGAACCATTTTGCGAAAAACGACGCTTTTGAGGAAACTAACTTTTTGAACGAAGTAATGGGCAATCCAGAACTTATTCCTGAGTTCAAGAATTATAAAGTAGAAAAAGGGCCCAAATACAGCATAGAGGATGTATCAAATTTTGATATTGCCAACAAGGCTGTTTCAGATGCGAGAAAGAAAATAAAGAACGTAATCAATCTTGATACCAACATCCAAATAAAATTGGATTTTATCAATCCGGAGTCGGCCGAAAAATTTGTTGAAAAAGGATGGGATGAGGAACGCCAGATGTATTACTATTTGGTCTACTTCAACAAAGAACAAAAAAGTTAGGCTGTTTGATCTGAGTATATTTTAAATAAAAAGGGGGCTTATTGAATAAGCACCCTTTTTTTATTGAGAAAATCTCCGTCTATTTTTACAATTTCTAAACTTGTATCTTGTTTTCCAAGATCTGTTTCATACTAACGTCTTCATAATTCCTTTTGACAAAATCCAGGGCATTACTGAGTACCTGTCCCATGGTTCTGCATCTTATTAACTTAGGGTCATAGGTGATCTCATAGATTTGTTCGCGCAACATCTTTACATTTACCGGATTGGAAATTTTATCACCCTTACAAATGGTTACCAACTTCTTAATTCGCTTTCCTGAGCTAAGTATCCGTTTTGCGACTATTGATCGCTCCTCTATTTTATATTGATCTATAGAGTGGTTCTGTAATTTCTTTCGCACCATTTCCACCATCTCGAAATTCTCTTTAAAAAATTGTGGACGATATACTTTTAGTTTTCCTTCAAAACACTGTTGATCAAAGTCAATTGCCCTTATTTTATACACCACATGATCAAAATCGTGCGTAGGCACAATTACATAGTTATAGGAACGCATATCCCCCAATAACCGAATCATGCACCGCTCATTGAATTTTACAAATTCCTTTGCCAGCTGTGCCTTTTCGGTCTCTGTGCATTTTGGCAGCATTTCTTTGATAAAAACGTCACCTGGGATCCCGGCTATGTGCTCTTCTATCAGTGTATCTTTATAAACTAAAAAATTGAGATTATAGGGAGAAAGCATATGTTCCAATTCAAGGCCATAAACTCGAGAGGCATCCGTTTTCTTAATGTAGAAATAAGTAAAGTTATCATTGAGTATATTCCTTATTTTTATCCGAAACGGCTTGGAATTCCCAAACGTACAATAGTCGACAGCATCAACGTTTAGGTATTGCATTATATTATCACTTCCATCTGAATGCAAAATGGAATACACTTTTTTTAAGCTCAGATCTATTTCCTGGCGTTCGTATTCCGAATAATAGACCCTGATCCACATGGTATCTTCCTCGTTTTTATCATACACCACTACCGATCCATTAAAGCGCAAAAGATCATCGTAAAAAATAGGGATTTCAATTTTTCTACTGTAGTGATGTAAATACGCATCTAGCTTGGCATTTATTGGAAATGCTGGCTTTTTCTTTGACATTAATCGTTCCGACATACTAGACTATTAATTTTAGGGGATATTTAATTGTAACAAAATAAGCATTTCTTCGTCAAGTTACTATAAACAATGCAAAAACAAATCCGATTTTGGAAACCATCCTCTCTGTAAACCATTTGACTAAAAAATTTGGGCATCTCACCGCCGTGAACGACCTATCATTTACCATTGAAAAAGGCAATGTATACGGAATACTAGGACCCAATGGAAGTGGAAAATCCACAACCTTGGGCATTGTATTGAATGTTGTCAATAAAACCAGTGGATCTTTTGATTGGTTCAATGGCAGTGTTTCCACCCACGACGCACTTAAAAAAGTTGGCGCCATCATAGAGCGTCCTAATTTCTATCCTTACATGACGGCTGTACAAAACCTAAAACTGGTCTGCAAAATAAAAAATGTAAGTATCGATAAGATAGAGGAAAAGCTGGAAATGGTTGGCCTCCTAGATAGGAAAAACAGTAAATTCCAGACCTATTCGTTGGGTATGAAACAACGGCTGGCCATCGCCTCTGCCCTGTTGAACGACCCGGAAATACTAATTTTGGATGAACCTACAAACGGATTGGATCCTCAAGGAATTCATCAAATCAGGCAGATCATCAAAGAAATTGCTTCCCAAGGAACCACCATCCTATTAGCTTCACATTTGTTGGATGAAGTAGAAAAGGTTTGCAGCCATGTTGTGATCCTAAGAAAAGGGGAAAAATTATATTCAGGGCCTGTTGACGGTATGCTGGGAAGTCACGGTTTTTTTGAATTAAAAACCAGTGACCTAAAAGGTTTGGGAGATTATTTAAAACAAGACCCCCATTTTAGTGCCATCAAAGAGGAAAATGGACTCATTACTGCCTTTCTATCCAAAGATCTAGCTGCAGAGGAGCTCAACGCACAACTCTTTAAAAAAGGCATTGTGCTTTCGCATATGGTAAAGCGCAAGGAAAGTCTGGAGGAACAATTTTTGACCTTGACAAAAAACGCACCACAACTGGTCAACGCCAACTAAATAAGCATCCCAACCAACCTCTTGATAAGAGACAACCCATTTGATTATGAAAAGATTATTAGAAATAGAATTTATAAAACTTTGGAACAATAGAGCGAGTAAGGCCCTGATCATATCTTATTTTATCTTGCTTACCTCAATAGCCTTGATAGCGGCCGTTAAATTTGATATCGGCCCTATTAAGTTTCATTTGGCTGAACAGGGCATTTTCAATTTTCCTTATATCTGGCATTTCAACACGTATATCACTGCCATTTTTAAATTGTTCTTGGCCATTGTCATAGTATCTATGATGGCCAATGAATATAGTAACAAAACCATAAAACAAAATCTTATAGACGGCCTTTCAAAAAAGGAATTTGTCCTATCTAAATTCCTGACAGTCATTTCATTTTCTTTGGTGTCCACCATTTTTGTTTTTGTGGTCTCTTTGATCTTGGGTCTGGTCTATTCCGATTACAATGAAGTTTCCATCATCTTTTCTGAATTGGAATATTTATTTGCTTTTTTTATAAAGTTGGTAGGCTTCTTTTCCTTCTGCCTCTTTTTGGGCATCTTGGTCAAGCGCTCTGCATTTGCCTTGGGATTTTTGATTTTATGGTCCATTTTTGAAAATTTGGGAATCCGTTTTCTCGTATGGGGGCTTATTGGAAAAGAGGCTTCTGAAAAAGTCTTGGATTTTCTTCCATTGGAATCCATGTCCAATTTGGTAAAAGAGCCGTTTTCCAGATTGGGTGCTGTCCAATCCGTGGCCAAGCAAATTGGCGAAGAATTCAAAATGGATTATGTAGTACACTGGTATGAAATACTCATAGTGCTGTTCTGGACGGGTTGTTTCATTTACGGGTCCTATGCCTTGTTGAAAAAGCGGGATTTATAATTTTGGTGAAAGTGTTAAAATTCATTTTGTCGGGAGAAGTTCTTACACACAAGTTTTTTTTAAAACCATTTAAGATACAAACGATTCGTTAAAATTAGTTCCCTTGAACTACATTAACCATCCTTCTTTCGTAATTTTACAAGATGAAATTCAAAGTAGTATCGGAATTTAAACCTACCGGAGACCAGCCTAGGGCCATAAAGGAATTGGTTGAAGGAATTCATTCAAAGGAACAGTACCAAACCCTGTTGGGTGTCACTGGATCTGGCAAAACCTTTACTGTCGCCAACGTGGTTGAGTCTGTTCAAAAGCCTACCTTGGTGTTGGCACACAACAAAACATTGGCAGCCCAACTGTATTCGGAATTCAAACAGTTCTTTCCAGAAAATGCCGTAGAGTACTTTGTTTCTTATTACGATTATTACCAACCGGAAGCATATATTCCTACCTCAGGTACTTATATTGAAAAGGACCTCTCCATTAATGAGGATATAGAAAAGCTGCGATTAAGCACCACCTCCTCCTTGCTCTCTGGGCGAAGAGATGTTTTGGTAGTGGCCTCGGTCTCTTGTTTGTACGGGATAGGGAACCCGGTGGAATTTCAGAAAAATGTGATCTCTATCCATAAGGACCAAGTCATTTCTAGGACAAAATTTTTACATCAACTTGTACAGAGTTTATATTCCCGAACTACGGCCGATTTCAGGAACGGCAATTTTAGGGTAAAGGGCGATGTTGTGGATGTATTCCCCAGTTATGCCGACCATGCCTTTAGAATCCATTTTTTTGGAGACGAGATAGAAGAAATAGAAGCGTTCGATCCATTTAAGAACAAGGTGGTGGAGATATACGAAAACCTTAATATCTACCCTGCAAACATGTTTGTCACCTCTCCAGACATCTTGCAAAATGCCATTCATCAAATCCAAGATGACCTGGTTAAACAGATCGCTTATTTTCAAGAAATTGGAAAACCCCTGGAAGCCAAACGCTTGGAGGAGCGCACCAATTTTGATTTGGAGATGATCAGGGAATTAGGGTATTGCTCGGGTATTGAAAACTACTCCCGCTATCTGGATGGAAGGCAAGCTGGAACGCGACCTTTCTGCCTGCTGGATTACTTTCCTGACGATTATCTTATGATCATCGATGAAAGCCACGTTACCATTCCACAGGTTCACGCCATGTACGGTGGTGATAGATCTAGAAAGGTAAATTTGGTGGATTATGGCTTTAGATTACCCGCCGCCATGGACAACAGGCCATTAAAGTTTGAAGAGTTTGAAGCCTTACAGAACCAAACAATATACGTGAGTGCCACCCCTGCGGATTATGAATTACAATTGAGTCAAGGGGTATATGTAGAACAGGTCATTCGCCCTACGGGACTTTTGGATCCAATTATTGAAATACGCCCCAGCCAAAACCAAATCGATGACCTTGTTGAGGAGATACAACTGCGGGTAGAAAGAGATGAAAGGACCCTTGTCACCACCCTGACCAAGCGTATGGCGGAAGAGCTTGCTAAATATTTGACACGGATCAGTGTAAGGTGTCGCTATATCCATAGTGATGTGGACACCTTGGAACGCGTTGAAATCATGCAGGATCTACGAAAGGGTATTTTTGATGTGCTTATTGGGGTCAACCTGCTTAGGGAAGGATTAGATTTACCGGAAGTTTCTTTGGTAGCAATTTTGGATGCAGATAAGGAGGGATTCCTTCGTAGTTCGCGGTCCTTGACCCAAACTGTGGGAAGGGCAGCTAGAAATCTTAACGGCCGGGCTATCATGTATGCCGATAAGATCACTGCAAGTATGCAAAAAACCATAGATGAAACCAATTACAGGAGGGAAAAACAAATAGCCTATAATACCGAAAACAATTTAGTACCCGTGGCACTGAACAAAAGCTTGGACAATGCCCTGACAAAAAACTCGGTCTCCGCCTACCATTTTGAGAAGGAGGAAATGCGGGCTGCAGAACCGGACCTAAAATATATTACAACGGAGCAGAAGGAACAAATCATCAGGGACAAAAGAAAGGCCATGGAAAAAGCGGCCAAAGAGCTTGATTTTATGCAGGCAGCGAAGTTAAGGGATGAGATCAAAATGCTTCAAGAACAGGAATAACCAAAAGCTCATGAAAAAAACAAGAAATCAATCAATCGTTCACCTATTCTTGTTTTGTCTATTTGTGGTCATTGGTCATTCCCAAACCCTTTCAAAAGAAAAAATACTCAATTCATCACAGAAACATTTTCCGGAAGCCGTCCTGCAATTAAAATCCTTCTTGGAAATACCAAATGATGGCCATTTTCCAGAACAGATACAGGCCAATCTAACCAAATGCCAGGAATTGTTTACAGACTTGGAATTTACTTCCCAAGTGATCCATACGGAGGGAGCACCCTTGCTATTTTCAGAAAAAATCTATCATAAAAAGGCAAAAACTGTCCTTTTTTATTTGCAGATAGACGGTCAACCTGTGGACTCCACCAAATGGGACCAAAAAAGCCCTTTCCTTCCGGTTTTAAAAGAACCTATCGGGGATGGTCAATGGAAGGACATCAGTTTTGAGCGCTTAAAAACAGCATACAATCCGGAATGGAGAATTTTTGCACGTTCTTCTTCCGACTCCAAAGGTCCGGCCATGTCCTTGATCTCTGCCCTAAAAATTTTAAAGAACAATAAAAGAAAACCGGCGTACAATATCAAGGTGATTATGGATTTCCAAGAAGAACTGGGTTCTCCCCTTTTACCTAAGGCCGTCGAACAAAATCAAGACCTCCTAAAAGCAGATATGGTATTGATCATGGATGGCACAAGGCATTTGTCCAATTTACCCACCCTAACCTATGGTGCCAGAGGAATTGCAACGGCAACCTTAAAAGTTTTTGGACCAAATGTACCGTTGCACAGTGGCCAGTATGGTAATTTTGCCCCTAATCCAGTATTCAATACCGCTCGATTACTTGGGAAATTAAAGGATGAGAATGGGCGGGTTACCTTACCTGGATTTTATGATGGGATAAGTTTATCGGAAGCTGAAAAGACACTATTGAAAAGTCTTCCGGAAAATCTGGACAGTATTAAGCGCGAATTGGGTATTGCAGCGTACGATAATGTTGGAGCCACCTATCAAGAATCCCTTCAATACCCTTCGTTAAATATTAGGGGACTGGAAGCGGCCTATGTGGGTAAGGAAGTACGCACTATAATCCCCAATGAGGTTATCGTTGAAATTGATATGCGGTTGGTGCCAGAATCCGATGGAGATAAACTGATGAATTCCCTGAGACAATTTATCGTAAATGAGGGATATCACCTTGTGGATGGCATTCCCTCCGAAGAGGAAAGAAGCAACCACTCTAAATTGGCTTCCTTTACCTATAAATTGGGATCTAAGGCGTTTAGAACTGATTTCGATACCAATGCCGGAAAAATGCTCAATAAGGCTTTGAATCGCATCTTTGGCGATGAGATTGTAAATATGAGAACAACGGGAGGGTCACAACCCATAGGTGCCTTTATTGAAACTTTGGGAATTCCTGCAGTCTCCATAAGAATACCCAATCCAGATAATAACATACATGGGCCAAATGAAAATTTGCGAATGGGAAACTACTTGGAAGGCATACAAAGTTGTCTAGCCATTTTGGACGAACCCATACCCAATTAAAAAGGCACCATGAATCAACATGGTGCCTTTAGAAACAAATCAACTAAACCAACCTAAATTTATTTAGGAAATTTCGATCATTCTCTTTGGTTTTGGCAAGGCCTCTTCTTTTTTTGGAAGAACAAATTTTAAGATCCCATCTTCATAAGATGCATTGATATTTTCGGAATCGACGGTGTCTGGCAATGTAAAAGCCCTTTTAAAGGAGGAGTACGAAAATTCCCTTCTCGTATACTGTTCTTCAGTAGTCTCATCTTCATGTTTGATCTCTGAAGAAATAGTCAGGACATCATGATCCATTTCTATATTAAAATCTTCTTTCTTCCTGCCTGGAACTGCCAGTTCCAATTCAAAATTAGTTTCGCTTTCTTTAATGTTCACTGCAGGTACGGTACTGTTATGGGTATCCAAACCTCCAAACCAATCCGGCTTAAAAATTTCATTCATCAAAGATGGAAATAGTGGGTGATTTCTTTTAATGGTACTCATAGCTCTTATTGTTTTAATTAGACTGTTATTAATTTTTATAGTCTAAAAACAAAAGATATACCAAGAGTCAATACATGTCAAAGTGACATTAATAGGTAAATAAAAAGCGACATAATGTCGCTTTTTATTAATTATAGTGGATCTTAAATATATTAATGAGAATCTCCGGAGGTATAATTTTGTCAGGATATTTATGCATAATGGTAAGCACCTGTTCTATTGCGGATGGAGGCAAGCCCATTCCCAAGCCTATATTGTGTAGTAGGGCGACCTCTAAGGAGGTCTCCGAGTTGTCTATATTCATCAATAAAACCAATCTGTGAAACTGAAGTATTCTTTCGGCTTCCGACTTTAAGAACACTGGCGTGGCCGTTTTATCAAACAAAGAATCGAAGGTATGCTTATCTACCCCCAACTGATTGGCCACGTTCAACAAAAAATTATACTCCTCTGTTTTCAACGTATTATCTACTCTTGCAAATGCTATCATCTCAGAGAGTATGCTCAGTTTTTCCTCTAAAGTACTCATACATTTCTTTTTTAGAAATAGTTTGCTGTAAGCCAACACCTTATATAACTTAAAAATTAATGTCTTTCGTATAAAGCAAAGTGAAAATAATAATCGATAAAGACGATAAAACATATTTGTAGTACCTTGCAGAAAAATTAGTATTCATGACCAATAACGACATCTTTAAGAAACTTAGGGTAGCCTTGATGCTACGTGATGATGAAATAGTTGAAATCTTGAAGTTGGTAGATTTTCAAATATCCAAAAGTGAAATAGGCGCCCTTTTCAGAAAGGAAGACCACCCAAAATATGTGGAATGCGGTGATCAAATATTACGTAATTTTTTAAATGGGCTAGTGATACACCTTAGGGGTACAAAAGAAAATCCTAAAATCCCCAAAGAAGTGCTTTACGGTGCTAAAAAAACAGAATCCCAGCCTGAGAAACCTACTGCTAAGCCTGCCTATAAAACAAGACCGAAGAAGGAGAACATACCTGATATCAGCTATGTAAAGTATAAAAACAAAAAAAAGTCCTGAAGTGTTTCAGGACTTTTTTTTTCAGCTAATTCTACTGACGAATCCTTACTTGCACGGCAAAAATTTTACCTTCCTCGTAACCAGTCAGACTTATTTTCTGATAGTTTAATCTGCTCTTTACGAAAGCTTCTAAGCGTTCGTCTTCTGTCGCAACGGACAACACTACAATTTCACCTTCCTTGTTCAAGGTAAAACGCACCTGGGCCAGTAGATCGTACCCCTGGTGTATGAAAGAATTTTCGGTTAACATCTCCCCTATTTGGAGCGTCAATTTTTTTTCGGGATCTACATGTATACTGGATACCGAACTAGGTTGATTGGCAAAAACATTTCCGAATGACAATAGCATTGCAGCTACCAATAGTAAACTGATTTTTTTCATGACTTTTTGATTTATGATTGATGATGATTTAAAAGAAAGACTATTCAAATTCCAAAATGTTACGCCTATCATGCCTTTTTCTTCATGAAAATTTAAAAGAGGTTATCAATTTGAATGTGTTTCACCTATAGCCCAATCAAAAAAAATGAAGGTAATTAACCAAAATAATCCAGATCATTTTATAAAAAAAATGTTGATTTTCGATGTATAGGGAACAAAAAAAAGGGCCATGTTTTTCAACATGGCCCTTTACACTATATTTTAAAAGGAAATTTAAGCCAAAACAGCTTTTACCTTATCTGCAGCCTCTTGGAACTGAACCGCTGAATGAACAGCCAAGCCTGAGTTGTCTATGATTTCTTTGGCCAATTCTGCATTGGTCCCTTGTAAACGAACGATGATAGGCACCTTTATGGCATCTCCCATGTTTTTGTAAGCATCTACAACACCTTGTGCAACCCTGTCACATCTTACGATTCCTCCGAAGATATTGATCAGAATAGCCTTTACATTGTCGTCCTTTAAGATGATACGGAAAGCCTCTTCTACACGTTTGGCATCTGCAGTACCTCCTACGTCCAAGAAGTTGGCAGGCTCACCACCGGCCATTTTAATTAAATCCATGGTAGCCATTGCCAAGCCGGCCCCGTTTACCATACATCCAACATTACCATCAAGGTCAACATAATTGAGGCCTACTTCCCTTGCTTCCACCTCAATGGCATTCTCTTCCCTTAGATCGCGCATCTCTGCATATTGCTTTCTTCTGTACAATGCATTATCATCAATAGACACCTTGGCATCAACAGCCATGATCTTGTCATCTGAAGTTTTAAGGACCGGGTTTATTTCAAACATATTTGAATCACTTTCCACATAAGCGTTGTACAAGGCAGTGATAAATTTTGTCATCTCTTTAAAAGCAGTTCCAGAAAGTCCTAGATTAAATGCTATTTTCCTGGCTTGAAATGGCATTAGACCAACAGCAGGATCAATTTCTTCCGTATAAATTAAGTGAGGTGTTTTTTCCGCTACCTCTTCAATATCCATTCCACCTTCGGTAGAATACATGATCATATTTCTTCCAGTACCTCTGTTCAAAAGAACGGAAACATAAAATTCAGATGTTTCACTTGCACCAGGATAATATACATCCTCTGCAACCAATACCTGGTGTACCTTTTTACCTTCTGCTGAAGTTTGAGGTGTAACAAGGTTCATCCCTATAATATTTCCTGCAATCTCTTCTACTTCCCTCAAGTTCTTGGCAAGTTTTACACCGCCACCTTTACCACGTCCACCAGCATGAACCTGTGCTTTGATCACATGCCATCCTGTTCCTGTTTCCTCGGTAAGTTGTTTAGCGGCCTCAACGGCTTCGGCTGCATTATGTGCCACGATTCCTCGTTGGATACGTACACCAAAACTTGCTAATATTTCTTTTCCTTGATATTCGTGAAGATTCATATGTAAATGGTATCTTTTTGTTCGGAAGCAAAAATAGGAAACCCTAGGTAATTACCCTAATGAAAAAGAAATATCGATACATTAAATTTTAAAATCCTTAAAATCCAAAGGATCAAAATTTTTAAAATGGCCGTTCATCTCGATCACATCCTTCATGTGGTTTACCTGTTTCAGAACTTCAGTAGTGGCAATAAGGTGGGATCTTATATAAATTAATTGCTCACTTTGATGCACCATTTTCAACAAGTGATATTCTTGTCTTAGGGTTAGCCCGATCTTATGGATGAGTTTGTGAATGTGCAGCTCCCCCTTATAAATATGATCAAAGGGAATATCCATTAATCGATATAAGGTTTTGGTATATTCTATTACGGCTTCTGTTTGCGACTCCAAACCGTCTTCTATATAATCTAAAAACGTAACAACTCCTCCTGCATAGAGTTTATCGTCCATTTCATTATCGAATGTTACGACCTTAAAAACCCTCTTGGCTTGACAAACAACGTCCATTTCTCCATTGGGATAGGTATGTACAATTTCTACCAACTGCATTTCCGTACCGTATGCCACCGTATTATCAATATAAACAGGAATACCAAAGGTCAAAGCCTCTGCCATACAATCTTGGATCAATTGCTTGTACCGCTCTTCAAAAATGTGAAGGGCCACTCTTTCACCTGGAAAGAATACGGACTGAAGAGGAAACATGGGGAGCTTCATGATCTTTTTTTATTAAAAATAAAGGATGTTAGCTTTGAAGACAACAAATCCAGCATTTTTAAATTGTTGTATTTATAACAATTTGTTGCATTATTCAATAAGTTGTCATATTTCTTGTCAACATCCTAGAAGAAGATTAGCTTTGTTCAAAATTTTATTAGGCTATGAAGCACTCCGATTTATTAGATATTGCCAAAACATTTGGAGATCCCGTATATGTGTATGATTCAGAAAAGATCATATCCCAGTTCAATAGACTAACAAAGGCCTTTAAGGGTGTTAAGCATTTACAGCTTAACTATGCCGCTAAAGCCTTGTCCAACGTTACCATTCTGAGGTTAATGAATAGTCTGGGCAGTGGTCTGGACACCGTTTCCATACAAGAAGTAAAACTTGGGTTATTGGCGGGCTTTAAACCGGAGTCGATCATTTACACCCCCAATGGTGTTTCCTTGGAAGAAATAGAGGAAGTAGCAGCCTTGGGTGCGCGGATTAATATTGACAACCTCTCTATCTTAGAACAGTTTGGAAGCAAACACCCTGATATTCCAGTATGTATCAGAATCAATCCCCATGTAATGGCAGGAGGCAATTCCAACATATCTGTGGGACATATCGATTCCAAATTTGGAATCAGTATTCATCAAATCCCTCATTTGCTTAGAATTGTTGATCTCACCAAAATGAACATCAACGGAATACACATGCATACGGGGAGTGATATTTTGGATATCGATGTTTTTCTTTATGCTTCAGAAATACTTTTTGATACGGCCAAAAACTTCAAGGATCTCGATTTTATAGATTTCGGAAGTGGATTTAAAGTACCATACAAGGAAGGTGATATTGAGACCAATATAGAAGAACTGGGTCAAAAATTAACTGAAAAGTTCAATGATTTCTGCAAGGAATACGGGAAGGAACTGACCCTGGCTTTTGAACCTGGTAAATTTTTGGTGAGTGAAGCCGGTTATTTCTTAGCGAAGGTAAATGTGGTGAAACAAACCACTTCTACGGTATTCGCTAGTATTGATTCAGGATTCAACCACTTGATACGACCCATGTTATATGGCGCAACCCATACCATTTTGAACATTTCCAATCCAAAAGGGCGGGAACGCTACTATTCTGTAGTGGGCTACATCTGTGAAACGGACACCTTTGCGAGTAATCGTAGGATCAATGAAATATCCGAAGGGGATATCCTTTGCTTTAAAAATGCAGGGGCCTATTGCTATACCATGGCAAGTAACTACAATTCTAGATTTAGGCCGGCCGAAGTATTATGGCACGATGGAAAGGCCGTATTAATTAGGGAACGCGAGACTTTTGACGACCTGATCAGAAACCAAGTAGATGCCAAAGACATCTTCACAACTAAAAAGGAAAAGGCTGCAGTAAAATAAACATTCGTAATTTACGTTAGTTTTGGTATACTTATTGGACTAAAATCTAAAAATAAATCGGATGATCTTACATAAATTCTTTAATGCAAAATTCATGCTAGTCATTGCTATAGCATTGTTTTCATTTGCTGTATCTGCACAGGAAGTGGAATGGATTTCATGGGAAACAGCGGTAAAGAAGTCTCAAACCGATAAAAAACCTAAGAAAATCTTTATAGATGTCTATACCGATTGGTGTGGATGGTGCAAAAAGATGGACAAGGATACCTTTCAGAATCCTGAGGTTGCGTCCTATATGGCGAAGACCTTTTATATGGTAAAAATGGACGGTGAGGGAAAAGATCCCATCGAATTTAAAGGCAAAACCTATAAGTTTGTACCACAGGGAAGAAACGGATACCATGAATTTGCAGCCGCTTTAATGCAGGGCAAACTAAGTTATCCCACTACCATATTTTTGGATGAACAATTAAATATGTTATCACCAGTTCCAGGATACCAAAAACCGGGACCCTTTTTAAACATCGCCCAATATTTTGGGGATAATATTTATAAGGAAAAAGACTGGAAGACCTATACGGGTCAGAGCAAATAATACATTGACAATAAAAAAAGAAAGCCCAAGACAATTGTCTTGGGCTTTCTTTTTTTATAAAGGATCTTAACGTTATCTACTATAATTAGGGGATTCCTTGGTAATCGTCACATCATGCGGGTGACTTTCGTTAATACCACTGGCGGTAATTTTCACGAACCTACCATTTTCCTTCAATGTGGCTATATCCTTTGCACCACAATACCCCATTCCTGCACGCAAGCCACCTATGAACTGATGGATACTCTCAAACAAATCACCTTTGTAAGGTACGCGGCCCACAATGCCTTCTGGAACCAATTTTTTAATATCGTCCTCTACGTCTTGGAAATACCTATCCTTACTTCCTTGTTTCATGGCCTCCACAGAACCCATACCTCGGTAGGATTTAAATTTTCTTCCTTCGTAGATAATCGTTTCGCCTGGTGATTCTTTTGTTCCTGCCAATAAGGATCCAAGCATAACACAATCCGCACCCGCGGCAATGGCCTTGGGAATATCTCCCGTATACCTAATTCCACCATCGGCAATAACTGGAACTCCGCTGCCTTTTATAGCGGCTGCAACCTCTAAGACTGCTGAAAACTGTGGAAAACCTACACCGGCTACAACCCTTGTGGTACAAATTGAACCAGGGCCTATTCCTACTTTAACTGCATCGGCACCGGCTTCTACCAAATATTTGGCAGCCTCCCCGGTTGCAATGTTCCCAACTATAACATCCAGATCTGGAAATCTCTTCTTTACTTCTTTTAAAACGCGAACAACACCCTGGGTATGTCCGTGTGCGGTATCAATAATAACAGCATCCACTCCAGCATTGACCAAAGCTTCAGCTCTTTCTACAGCATCAGCAGTTACTCCAAGTGCAGCGGCAACCCTTAGTCGGCCGTATTGATCTTTATTCGCAATTGGTTTTTGTGTGAGTTTGGTTATATCCCTGAAAGTAATCAACCCTACTAGTTTGTAATCATCATTGACTACTGGTAATTTTTCAATTTTATGTTGTTGAAGGATATCCTCGGCCTGGGCCAAACTTGTTCCCTCAGCCACTGTAACCAAATTTTCAGAGGTCATTACCTCTGAGATGGGTCTGTCATTATTCTTCTCAAATCGAAGATCCCTATTGGTCACAATTCCCAATAGTTTTCCTTCATCATCAATAATAGGAATTCCGCCAATACTATATTCTTTCATGCTTGCCTTGGCATCACGAACAACAGAATTTAAGGGCAGGGTTACAGGATCTATGATCATCCCACTTTCGGCACGCTTCACCTTTCTCACCTTCATGGCCTGCTTCTCAATACTCATATTCTTATGCAACACACCTATACCTCCTTCTTGAGCCATTGCGATGGCCATCTTGGATTCTGTCACAGTATCCATAGCAGCAGAGACTATGGGCACATTTATGGTAATATTTCTAGTAAATTTTGTTTGAATGTTTACTTCCCTTGGAAGAACTTCAGAATATGCTGGGACGAGCAGTACGTCATCATAGGTTAAACCTTCACCAACAATTTTGTCAAGATGAGCTTGCATAGCAACTATATATATAATTGCGTGCAAATGTAGTGAATTTTATTGGTTATGCTATTGAATATCATCTCCAACCGCATAATTTTCACGTGCTTTTTTTGCCCAATTCAACAAAGCTTCTTTTTCCTCTTGGGTCATTTTCCCATGGACAAGCGCATATCCATTTTCCGGCATTTCTCCTTCTTCAACCTCTTCGATAAGCTCTTCCAATTTGTGATCCTTTTTTTTCAAGGAATAGGAGTCCCATTTTGAAACATTAAAATGTTCGTTCCCTTCTTCTACATGATCAGCGATCACAAAGGAAACTGGTGCTATTTCAGCATACCAGGGATATTCCGTTCTATTGCTATGGCAATCGTAACAATTATTCTCTAAAATGGTCTTAATTTCTGGAGTTGGTTTTGTCTCTGTTTCAAATGAAACAACGTCCCGATACTCTGCACTATTTTTTTCCGGTCGATAAAATTGAATCAGCAAAAAGGCAACCAAAAGTACTAACAAGATTTTTTTAAGAATTTTCATAAGTATAGAATTATAAGGTTAATTGTAGGGTCATATATGCCGTTCTGGGCTCTGCCGGAAGTATCCCCGGACCAGGATAACCCGTTGCCCTTCTGGTAAAGTACGAATTGTTCAAAACATTGTTTACACCAGCCTCCAATCGCCATTTCTTTAAAGTGTAGGACAATGAAATATCCATTATGTCATAGGCAGGAATTGCTCCTTCAATTCCCCTTTGGTTATCATTGACGTCCTGCGGTGCATTTGTGGCATCAGTAAATTGTTGTGACAGATAAGTATACTGAAAACTACCCAGTAGATTTCCATATCCAAAACGAAGTCCTGTCTTAAGGTTTACCTTGGGGATAAATTCTACTTGATTCCCCTCCACATTGTTTTCTTCAGAGGAAATATATTCGGATGCTGTCAATGCGAGATTTAAGAAGTAATTTAATCTGATCTTGGTTAAACTGGGCATGAAGGTTTCCTTGATGCTCCAGTCTGCAAAACCTTCAAAACCGTACATCAAAGCGGTACCAATGTTTCCCCTAAAGCGGACAATACGTCCAGTCTCTACCTCTTCACCTTGTTCATTGGTACGGGTTTCATTTTTCAAAACCTCTCCCAACCTATTGTCGTACAACAATGTAAAAGCCCCCAAATCATAGGACAACTTATCTTGTAAACGACCTCGAAATCCAATATCTGCCGTAAATCCCTTTTCATCACTAATATTTTCATCTACTTGGAAGGACGGATTTACGACTCGAATATCACTAAATGTAACTGAACGGTAATTCTGGGAAATATTACCATAAAACTCCCCAGAAGAACTCAACTTATATGAAGCTCCCAATCCCATCAATAGAAAAGTTCTATCAAAAGTACGATTGTCAGCTATTTCCTCATTTAGTAGGGGGTTTCCAGCCAAATCCAACACTACGTTCTTATAACTCCCAACGCTTTCCGTTTTAATATGCTCTAAACGAAATCCAGGTGTCACATTAAAATTTTCACTCAGGTTAAAGACATTCTCCCCAAAAAAGGCTAGGTTAAAATTTGGGAAATCAAAGGAGGACTGTCTTTCATAATTGGGGTAGGTATCATCGGCAAAGGTAAAATCGGCATTAGAAGCATTGCTGCCTGGACCCTGTCGTTGATCGTTGTTGGTTTTATATATTTTGGATCCCAACAATAAGGCCGATTCCTGATCTCCCAACTTATAGCGACTTAATACCCGCAACTCAGCTCCCAGATTCTTAAAATTATCCACTAGTAGTTCTCTTGGTTCTGAAAGGTCATCGGATTGGGAAACACGATTTGTTCTAAAACCCAAAGCCTTCCTTGAGGCATCCAAACCAAATAGATTTAAACTCATATTCGTATTATCCGAAAAGGCGTGGTCCAATCGTAGTGAAAATAATTTCCAATCCACATCGAACCAATTCCGGGTTCTGTTGCTAAAGGTGGGGTCTTCCAAAAATTGTGCATCTGTAAGCCCTCCTGGCTGTTGGGCCAAATAATTCAGGACTGTGGTCTCGAAGGTTATTTTTGTCCGGTCAGTAAATTGATACCCTAGATGTGCGAAGTAATTACGACTACCATAACTACTATTGGGCCTAAAGCCGTTACCTTCCTTATAATTGAAATATGTATAATAACTAAACTTGCCCAAGGTACCGCTAAGACTGTTAAAACTTGTTTTTAAATCGTACGATCCCAATGTCTGCCTACTCACCCATTCTATTTTCTTGTTAGGTTCAGGTGTCTTGAACTTAAAATTGACCAATCCTCCAAACTGCGTTCCATATTGCAATGAAGCTGCTCCCCGCACCACCTGAATTTCCTGCAGGGCTTCTGCCGGAGGTGTGTAATAACTTTCGGGGTAACCCAAAACATCTGCACTGATATCATATCCATTTTGGCGTGTATTGAAGTTGGCCGTACGATTGGGGTCCAATCCTCGACCCCCTATATTTAGTTGTAAACCAGCATCACCATTATCATATATATTGAGTCCAACTACCTGCCCATACACTTGACGGGCATTGTTTGCAGCCAAATTACCTACCAGGCCATCCAAAAGCACTACCTCGGTCTTCTTACCCGCATAGATGGCCGTGCCCTCCACTTTCTTTAATTGTTTTAACGCAAAGATCTTTTCCCGTTGCTGGGTCACCACAACTTCAGATAATTCCTCTGATAAAGATTCTAACGATATGTCCAAAGAAGTGTTCCCAGAGATCTGAACAATGCTTTCTCTTACCTTATAGCCATAAGCAAATACAATAAGTTGATAGGAACCAGGTGAAATATTTTTAAAGACATATTTTCCATCTGAATTGGCCCTGGCAAATTTTTCCACTTCCTTTAAATAAAGTTCTGCATCTGGAACAGTATTATTTTCTGTATTTTCTACTGTTCCCCTCAATTCAAACTGGGCTTGCGACCATTGAAAAAAGAAAACCAGGCATAATGCAATTTTAAAATCCTTTAATGTCATGTTTAAAATTTGTTATCCATGTTTTATGTTGCAATGATTCCTTTTGTTCTGTCAAATCTGTATTGGGGTCTATAAAGGTATTACTCAATCTTCCATTCAGGGCAACCTGACAATCCACATAAATGGCTATGTCCTTAAAACCATCTTTGGCAAAGTGGTCTTCCAAAAAGTGGGCATACTCCAAAATAAAATCTGGTTGAAAGGACATTTGCTTTTCTTGAAAAGCGGTCAAAAAATCCGAATTATCAACATAAAACCATTTGCCAGACACACCATCTACAACTTTAAATTGGGCATAACCTGATTTTTCCATGAGCATGACCCGCCATGAGAACCGAAACCCTTCTTCTGTCCAAAATAGTTCCCCGGGATAGGCCACGTATCTGAAGGGCATCAACAATTGTATCACAAAGAAAAAAACCACAACAAACTTAATGGCATTTACCTTTACCTGAGACTTAGGTAAATATATCCTTTGATTATCAAAAAAATGCAAGTTTGTCTTTAGAACCTTACTAAGGTATCCCAGTATCTTCCGGTGCACATCCGAATCAAAGAAGATGAGTGCAGAAACGATCATAATATATGGGAACATTCCAATAGGAAAAAGTACCCTGGTCAGTACGTGAAAAACCACTACCAAAAGAAACGCCAGCGTCCTTGTCCGTTTAAAAAACAATAAAAACGGAATGGTTAAATCGTAAAGCGCTCCCCCATAACTAAAGGCATAGTGAACCCATTCCAAATGCATGAAATTGCCCAGTAAAGGCGTATCGAACTTGGAAGGCAACCATATTTTAAGGGGCATGGCATGCAACAGCCAATCTGAATTCAACTTGGCCAAACCGGCGTAGAAATAAACTATTGCCAATAACAATTTAATAGAATTGATAGTCCATGCCGGAATATATTGAAATGCCCTTTTGGAGTTTTTATAGGCATCTATGGAATAATAAGCACTGGCAGGAAGAAATATCATTAAAAAAGACAAGAGGCTAATAAAATAATAGTGGTTCAAATAAGTGGTCTTGTCCATCAATTCAATATAAGTGAAACTTATAAAAAATATGACGATGGCCAATCTATATTTATACCCTAGGGCCACGAAAACCGCAGCCAAAGCACAGACCGCGAATAGGATATAAGTATAGGGTCCTAGGGGCTTGACCCATTCAAAGCCATAATAGGAAAAGAAAAATTTTGGTTCTAGGTACAATTTTTCAATCCAGCCATAACTCCAGAACCGAATAATACTCAACAACATCATGATGCCAAAGAAAATGCGAAAGACCGCCAAGGGGGCGGCCTCCACAGGCTTAATTAGGTATTGTTGAATTCCGATTCTCATCTATTAATCACCATCAGCGTCCACAAAATCAATACTTATACTCATGGCAGAAACCATATCCACCTTTAATAATGGTACAGCTCTTTGCACCTCATCATAAGCTCTTAACATTGCCGTTGGTGGATTGTTGTTCTCAATTTCCGCTCTAAAGGAGGAAAGACCACTTACTTGTTCTCTTGCAGTGTTAAACTGAGCATTTATGGCTGCATTTAAATCCTCACCATTCTTTACCCTATTCAGCTTATCCAAATAACTGGCCAAGCTTTCACCAGAGGCCGTTGACCCAAAATGTTTTCCGTTAAAAAAGTCTTGAATAGCTGAAAGTCCTTCCAAGAATAATTCATTGGAAACATCACTCTTGTAATAGGCTTCCAAATTTTTGGGTAGGGTGCTCCCTGAGAATACTCCTAATGGAATTCCCATTTTACCTGCCCTAAGGAATTTTTCATAATAAAAAATATAATCATTCACATAGCGATCGACTGATGCTGTGGCGGATGCTCCATCATTGGAAACAAAAACATCCCTATAGCCATTTTTCCATCCATCCGAGACTGTAGTGGTCAATGAAGTCATATCCGACAAAACAGCTTCTGTGTACGATAGTAGTCCATTTCCATTGGAGGTCTCAAACTTCGAGACGATATCGGTATCTGTCTCCGCCAAACCATTGATCAAATAATCCAAAGCAGGAAAGCCCTTGGCATCCCGATTGGAGGAAAGAGTTAGATCATAGTTTCCAGTAACAACATAATCGTCAATTTTTTGGAAATTTGTAGGGTAGATATTCATATTTAAGCGCAATCCCGAAGTTTCCGCAGGCCCTATCTCGAACATGGACACACGTTGCCACATCTTATAGGTATCAAACCATGCTGCCCTGAAAGCCTCAAGATTCTCCGTAGAACGCTCAGCCTTAAATTTCAAGAATACATTGTTAAGATTGGTCATTTCTATATTGAATGCCTCATACGAAGGGATAATTATATTATCTGCCCAATTTGTCAACATAGCTCCCCTATCAAAACTGACCTGGGTTGGATTTGGATTTTCTAATTCATCAGTACTATCTGAAGAGCAAGCCCAAAACAGGAACAAACCCATGGTCAACAGTATCACTTTCTTCATAGCTTATTTTTATTTATTCTAATTAAACAAAATTACAAAACGAAAATATTCTTGGTTCATTTAAAAGTTGCTTATTTATTAACAATTGGTCGTTGTTGTGCATTATTTATTCGGCCGCGGCTTCCAGGGTGAATTCAAATCGCTCTGCAATGGCCACGGAAATAGCATCCAAAGTAGCCGCTTTCACGTCCCATAGGCCATTTGGACCATCGTCCATTAGGTCTAAAAGGAAAGCATCTACCTCTGCCTTGGTAAAATAAGGGGCATTGCTCAAAGGGTTTCTGGTGAACTGTAGGCTATAAATAAACCCGTAACCTTCTGAAAGATCATGAAATGCCGATCCATAGGCGGGAACTTCTTGCGCCAACAGGGGTTTTGCCTGTTGCAAGTAGTATACTGCACGAATACCAACTATCTCTGAAATTTTCTTTTTCAAAATTTCGGCCTGTGCGTCGCGTAAATTGTAGTCCCGAGCAACAATGGCCGCCCTACCTAATTTAAAGGCATCGAATATGGTCTTGGCGATTCCGGCAAAATCCGAGTCTCCTTCCACTCTTCCGATGTATTTGTTCAAAAAACTATCCGCTCCTAAATCTGCATTTGGATTGGCCGGATCTGCATTTAGGCCATACACATATCCATACGCTTCATCCCATTTATGCTCCATAGTGGTGTAAGTCTTACCATCCTCTACGGACATCATGTCATTATCTGTCCTATTATTTCCTTCGTCCAATACTGCCGGACTCAAATAGTTGTTCAGCGTTTGATCTATCACCAAAGCCCCTATAAGACCCTTAATGACCAATTGGTCATATTCCAGACCCAAGGCGTTGATATAGCGGGTAGAGGAACCATCGGCAATTTGACCTGCGACACCTACTGACGCTGGACT
Source organism: Sediminicola sp. YIK13 (assembly GCF_001430825.1). Classification (GTDB taxonomy): domain Bacteria; phylum Bacteroidota; class Bacteroidia; order Flavobacteriales; family Flavobacteriaceae; genus Sediminicola. Next base: position 1,621,789 of record NZ_CP010535.1, read on the forward strand.
GTTCCAATTTGGAAATACCTCTTCTACCTGCTGGTTGATCCATTTATCAAAATCAGCACGTATCAAGGCTTGATCCGTAGCATTGGTAGAGAAATAATCAACTGAAGCCGCTGTCTTACTTCTGATATTCTTGTTGGAGGCATTGAGAGCTGCATTCGAAAAATTACTCTCCCCTTCCTGATGTGCGAACATTGCCAATAATGCGGCCGATGTTTTAGAGGTATTCTTCAGTTCCACACCCAGTTCACCACCCATGGCCAAACGTGTAGACTGTCCGTTAAAATCAACAGTGCTTTCTCCATTTCTTTCGAAACTATAGGTAGTTGGGTTATTGATCGTAGAACCGTCATAATCCGTGTTATCGTCATCAGAATCACAAGCAGTAAAGAGGCCTAAAACTACAAAAGACATAGGGATCAAATATTTTTTCATGAAATTGTTCTTATTTAGATTGGATTAAAATAATATTTGATTGCAAATATATGACGTACTTTAATATCCACAAAGTTTATTTATACTAAATCTAAATAAAAATCACAATGAATTACATATCAATGATATAGAGAGAAAAGTTCAGATGCTTTATTGTAGGTAGCCTCAAATGTCATCCAATTTACCCCCGTATCTGCCTTTTCTTTAGTAAAGTATGACAGCATCTTTTCGGTGGGCATATTTCCTGTCAGTTCATCCTTGGCCATAGGACAGCCCCCAAAACCTTGAATAGCCCCATCAAATCTTCGGCATCCGGACTTGTAGGCCGCATCTACCTTTTCATGCCATCTGGAAGGAGTGGTGTGCAAATGAGCACCAAATTCAATCTCTGGATATTTGGGTATTAAATTAGAAAAAAGGTAGTTGATCACTTCTGGAGTAGAGGAACCTACCGTATCTGATAGGGACAATATCCCAACTCCCATATCCGCAAGTTTTTCTGTCCACTCCCCTACAATATCTACATCCCAAGGATCTCCGTAAGGGTTTCCAAAACCCATGGAAATATAGGTGACCACTTCCTTATTGGACGCCTTGGCCAAACTCAGAATCTCTTTTAAGGTGGTAACGGATTCTGCAATGGTTTTATGGGTATTCCTCATTTGGAAGTTTTCGGAAATGGAAAAAGGATATCCCAAATAATCTATGGCATCATGCTGACATGCATCCTCAGCTCCCCTCACATTGGCCACAATGGCCAACAACTTACTTTGGGATCTACTGAGATCCAGACCTGCCAATACTTCTGCGGTATCCGCCATTTGGGGAATGGCCTTAGGGGATACGAAACTGCCAAAATCGATGGTATCAAAACCACAGCGCAACAATGCTTGTATATACTTTATTTTGCTCTCTGTAGGAATGAAAGCTTTTATGCCCTGCATGGCATCTCTGGGACATTCTATGATTTTGACCTTTTCGGACATGAATATTTTTTATGACGGTTTCAAAATTACTATTATTTATCCGAAAATAAGATATAAACCCCAATACCTACAAATACAAAAATCTGCAACCATTTTAAAAAATGGCCAACTCCTGAATGTTTGGTGATGTAATCTGAAATTGCACCGGAAAGCAAAGCTATCAATCCAAAAATTATAAATGATACAACCATAAACAACAAACCCAATACATAAAATTGAACCACAGTACTCAACTCGTTACTAAATAAAAATCCAGGAAAAAAAGCTAAGAAAAAGATAGTGACCTTAGGATTGAGAACATTCATTATAAATCCCTTTCTAAACAGCTGTAGCAGACTCTTTTTTGCAAGGTGTGACTCCCCTAAACGAATATCAGGTGCACTTTTGAAAACCATAAACGCCAAATAAAACAAATAAAGAGCTCCCAATAATTTAATACTAAAAAATATGGTCTCGCTTTCTTTTATAATTGCCGATACTCCAAAGGCCAATAAAGTGGTATGTATCAAACAGCCTGAGATCAATCCTGCGACGGTAGCCAACCCAAACTTTTTTCCGTAGGTTATGCTTTGCATTAAAACATAAATATTGTCGGGACCGGGGGCTATTGCCAGAGCGGCTGTTGCCATTACAAAGGCATATAAAATCTCGTAGTTCAATCGCTTATTTTATAAATTCCAAAATACGAATTAAGAAACACAATTGGGGTATTTTTTCTATCTTGATCAAAAAAATGAAAGTTCTATTTACTGTTACCTTTGTAATAATTTCACTAATGCTAGGCCTTACCGCCACAACTAAAATGACCCAACCTTTAAAAGCTGACAATATAGAAATACAAGACAGTATTTTAAGACATGTGGTACTTTTCAAATTTAAGGAAGGTACTACCAAATCTGAAATAGCAACAGTTGAGGAAGCCTTTAATGCGCTCCCGAACAAAATAAAAGCAATCTATTCCTATGAATGGGGTTTGAACAATAGCCCAGAAGGATTAAACAAAGGATTTACACATTGCTATTTACTGACCTTTAAAACAGAGGAGGACCGGGGCATTTATCTTCCCCATCCAGACCATAAAGCATTTGGTGCAATTCTTACTCCATATCTTGAAGATGTGCTGGTGGTAGATTATTGGACGCGTCAATAGGCCTTTCGCACTATAGTTGTGACTTTAAGATTGCCTTATTAATTTTCTTTGCCAGACCAGGGCCTTCATAGACAAAACCAGTCCAAACTTGAATAAGATCTGCGCCTGCAGCCAATTTTTCTAGGGCGTCTTCCCCCGAATGAATCCCTCCTACCCCGATAATTGGAAAGGCCTTGTTGCTTTTCTCGGAAAGAAATCGGATTACTTCCGTGCTCCTATTGGTCAATGGCTTACCGCTTAGCCCACCCATTTCCTCAGTAAGGGTAAGGTGCGATTTTAAATTTTCTCTTCCAATGGTCGTATTGGTAGCTATAATCCCGTCAATTTTGGTATCGGCAACTATCTCTATGATATCCAATAACTGGCTATCTGTTAGATCTGGTGCTATTTTTAAAAGAATAGGTTTTTCCTTTACTTCCTTTTTTAACGCCAATTTAGAATTCTCTTTCTTTAATTCTTTTAACAAAGCAGTCAATGGTTCTTTATCCTGTAATTCCCTTAACCCAGGAGTATTTGGGGAACTCACATTTACAACAAAATAGTCAACGTAATCAAAAAGGGCATCAAAACAAATTAGGTAATCTTTAACCGCTTCCTTATTTGGGGTTACCTTGTTTTTTCCAATATTACCGCCTATAAGCACCTTATGCTCCTTCTTTAATTGTTCCACAGCATCAAAGACGCCGAGGTTGTTAAATCCCATTCTATTGATAATAGCCTTATCATCTGTGAGTCGAAACAGTCTTTTCTTAGGGTTGCCTTCCTGAGGTTTAGGAGTCAATGTACCTATTTCCACAAAGCCAAAGCCGAAATTTGCCAGTTCATTGTAGAGCACGGCATTCTTATCGAAGCCTGCTGCCAACCCAACAGGGTTTTTAAATTTCAAACCAAAAACTTCCCGTTCCAATCTTGGATCTTCCAAAACATATAATGATCTGAACAACCCAGAAAAACCAAGTTTGGAAAATAACTTGATCATAGAGAATGAAAAATGATGAACCATTTCGGGATCAAAAAGAAAAAATAAGGGTCTAAGAATAAGCTTGTACATGAATTCCTTTAAAATTTTAACAAAAATACAAACTCATAACTTCTAGTAAGTGGTATCACCACTAAATTATTAACATCTAGAAAAAGTTATTCAGGAATAGGTTCAATTTTCAAAGGTGTCCTTACCGCCTCGTGGCACAACTCGACATATCTTTGGAATTGTTTCTGGTTAAAAAAAGCTAAAAGCCTTTGATCATATGATCTGGAAATTTGAACTATTTTACTTTCAAGGACCTTAAATTTCACTGCCAGTTCGGTCAATTCCTCAGGTGTGCCTTGTGGATGGGTCTCTAACAGCTTTTTGATCTCCCCCTCCAATGGCGAGGTCTCCATGTCTAGCTCAGACCTTAGCTCATTCATTTTTGCAACCTGGTCTTCTTTCAATTGAAAAACTTGGATAATGGTCTCTGCGTCCCTTCCTCCAATGCCCAAAGTACATTCTTGGGCGATTCCAAGACTGCACAGGAAAAATAATAGTAACAATGCCATTCCTTCTCTTAGCCACATATCTTAAGTATTGCTCAACTGGTTTAAAATGCTAAGATATAAACAGAATTCCATAGTTAAGTCTCGATTCCAACTAAATGATTCTCAAGTTGGCATAAAAAAGGGCCACTTTTTGAAGTGACCCTTAGTACTAATGCCTATTATTTTTTATTTCAGTGTAAAACTTACCCTAGCAAATAAGAATCGTCCACCTATACCAAATTGCTGGGCCCTTCTTGACCAATCAAAACGACCAGAACTTCGGTTCCCGAAAGATTCCTCTGCCCTATCTGGATAGATATCAAAGAGGTTGTTGGCTCCGATGGTAAAAGTTAAGGCGTCCGTTGCTTTATAGCCTACGGATAAATCTGTCACTACTTTAGTGCCAAACACCTGTTGATTAGCGATAGTGGTTGTAGCTTCGGTCACCTCTCCAAAATATACATTTCTTAAAAAGATGATGAATTTATCAGAAGTAAGGCTATTGGACAGGTTAATTTTGGTCCTTGGAACAGCTTCTTCTAAATACACCCTACTATCCTCGGGGAAATACGTATCTACCAGGCCTGCATTACGCAAAACTTGTGAAGCATTTATATCTCCAACCTTTTTTGTTTTTGAAAACGTACCTGCCAGATCAGATTTCAAGCGCCAAGAGGTACCCAAATCTGTCCTATGGGTAATCACCACATCTAATCCCTTGGATTCCGTATCTATGGCATTGGCAAAGAATGAAGCGGCGGTGGCATTGGCTTGCCTCAAAAGATTATCCAATTCGCTACCTGTTCCTGGCCCACTAAATTGTCCTGTATAAACAACCCTATCATCTATTTTCACGAAATAACCATCCACTGTTACGGATAAATTGGCATCTGGAATATTGGCTGTCATTCCCAAACTCACACTGCTGGATGTTTCTTCCTTTAATTGGGGAATTCCCAACAAATTTGCTGCCCTACTGTCATTGGCAAATGTTCCTACCTCTTGTGGGTTTCCTTGATTATCGAATATCGTAGAGGTGGAATTAAAATTAATCTGATGTAACGACGGGGCTCTAAACCCTGTGTTTACAGCACCACGTATGTTAAAATTATCAGTTATTTTGTATCTGGTGGCCAATTTAAAATTGATGGTAGATCCAAAATCACTATAATTTTCAAATCTGGCGGCAAAACTTGCAAGAAAAGCCTCTGAAAAATCAGCCTCCACATCAAAATAACCTGCGACACTACTTCTTCCTCTAGACAGTTCATTACTAGGCGAAAAGCCTGGAAAGACTTGTGATCCTCCAGGTCTTCCAGCTCCAAAGAAATCTTGTGAGGCTGTTTGTGACGCCAATTTTATCACTTGTCCATTTGCTGTATATTGTGCATAAGAGGGTTCCTCTCCTGCTACAATCTCATAATTCTCCACCCTGTATTCGGCACCAAAAGCAATGTTCAGCCCCGACATCACATCATCAAAAAATTGCGTAATATCCAAGTTGGTAGTGTTCTGCGCAAAGGAAAATCCTCCCGCATCAAAGGTTGTGGGAGAAGCATTCTGCAAAGAAGCGTTGAATGTATTGCCAATGGTATACAAGAAAGCATTTTTTCCATAGGTATTACTAAAATCAACACTCCAATCACCTACCAATCCTTTGATTCCTAGCGATATAGATCTGTCCTTAATATTAGAATTAATCTCAGGCAAAAATCCATTGATATACGCCGGAGTATAGGTTCTACTCTGATTTGGCAATCTATAGAATCCTGCTGAATTTCCTATTCTGGAACTTATCCCAGCAAAGGAGTACACCTCAGTTCCACTATCATCCACAGGTAAGGAAAAGTTGACAAACAAACGTCCACCTCTCAGGGCAGACTGCCCAACTCTCATATTATAATCACTTCGTTGTTGTCCTCTGGCAGCAAGCTCTGCATCTGTGTTATCGGCAGATAATAACGTTCTTAGTTCCTCTTTGGTTGAAGCCCCATTTCTATTGATCCCTGCTTGATCAGTATACTGTATAACATCGCTCACATCATCATCCAGCAAATTGGCAATATTATACCCGTCATTATCGGCAACTCTTTCCACCGTATTGTACAAGTTAAAAATAGTACCTTCCCATTCCTTCATTCTGCTATAATCTTCCCGCACATCAAAATCTCCTGAAAAAGTCATAAATCCTCCATTGTCACCCAAAGGAAGTCCATAACTACCGGCAATATTGGTAGTTTCTCCATCGGAACCACCGGTTTGTTCATTTGCATTTTTTGAAAAATTGGCACCTGTCGTTACCGTAGTGGTCAATTCATTGACCGATTTGTTCAACACAATATTGATCACCCCGGCGATGGCATCTGACCCATACTGAGCAGCAGCACCATCGCGCAAAACTTCTATTCTTTGTATTGCGGCGGCAGGTATGGCATTTAAATCTGTACCCACACTACCTCTACCGAAAGTACCATTGACATTAACCAAAGAGGAGGTATGACGTCTTTTTCCATTGATTAAGACCAATACCTGATCTGGTCCCAATCCCCTTAATGAGGCAGGGTCAATATGGTCAGTTCCGTCGGATATGGTCTGTGTATTGGACGTAAAGGACGGAGCCACATAATTCAATATCTGGTTCAAGTTTACTTGCGGAGCTACATTATTGAGCTCTTTCATATCTATAACATCCACAGGAACAGTACTCTCCGTTGCCGTTCTATTTGGATTACGAGAACCTACAATGATTACTTCAGAAAGCGCTACTCCTGATAGTAAAGTAACGCGCATTGGAGCACTTGTAGCTGCTATTTCTTTTTTCTCAAAGCCGATATAAGAGAATACTAGCATGTCCCCAACCTCAGCATTTATGGAGAATTTTCCATCAAAATCGGTCGTTGTACCTGTTGTGGTACCTTTCTTGACAACTGATGCCCCTCCTAAAGGCGCACCCTCATCATCATAAACAGTACCTGTAATTTGGGCACTAGCTATGCTAAGTACGCCCAAAAAAAGCACCATGAAAATCGAGTAATTTTTCTTCATAATAGTGTTGTTTGAGTTTATAATCAATGTATAAGGTAAGTATTTTATGCCAAACCATTGATAATCAATAGCATAATATTGCTATTTTCGATAATTTAGAAGCTGCCTCATCTTCAATCAAAATTGTATTTTTGAACAAAAAGAAACGATGCAGCATATCATAGACCGATTTATCAATTATGTTACCATAGACACCCAAAGTGATTCAGATTCCAACACTACCCCAAGCACTTCCAAGCAATGGAATTTGGCCAATAAACTGGTAGAAGAGTTAAAGGGAATTGGGATGCAGGACGTAACCATTGATGAAAACGCATATATCATGGCCACATTACCAAGTAATATTGAAAAACAGGTTCCTACCATAGGATTTATTTCCCATTTCGATACATCCCCTGATTTTAGTGGCACCAATGTGAAACCACAGATTATTTCGAATTATAACGGAAAAGATATTGTCCTTAATAAAGAAAAGGGTATAGTTTTATCGCCTTCCTATTTTGATGATATGCTTTTGTATAAGGGACAGACCCTTATTACCACGGATGGCACCACCCTCCTAGGGGCAGATGATAAGGCAGGGGTTACAGAAATTGTAACAGCCATGGAATACCTCATCAACCATCCTGAAATAAAACACGGGAAAATTAGGGTAGGTTTTACTCCCGATGAGGAAATTGGTCGTGGAGCCCATAAATTTGATGTTGATAAATTTGGTGCCGATTGGGCCTATACCATGGACGGCAGCCAAATTGGAGAATTGGAATATGAGAATTTCAACGCGGCAGAGGCTAAAATTACCATCCAAGGGAAAAGTGTACATCCGGGATATGCCAAAGGAAAAATGGTAAATGCTATTTTGATAGCCCATGAGTTTCTCAATCACCTACCACAAGGCGAAGTACCTCAAAAAACTACTGATAGGGAAGGATTTTTTCATGTACACCATATTCAGGGAGAAATTGAATTGGCCACCATTGAATTGATCATTAGGGATCACGACCTAACGCTTTTCGAAAAACGCAAACACGACTTACAAGCTATTACTACCAAATTAAATGATCTGTACGGCAATTGCTTAACCTTGGAAATCAAAGATCAGTATTTCAATATGAAGGAAAAGGTAGAGCCCGTTTTCCATATTGTGGAATTAGCAAAAGAGGCAATGCTTTCGGTTGGCATAACGCCTATAATAAAACCTATACGAGGCGGAACGGACGGTTCCCAACTAAGCTACATGGGACTTCCATGCCCGAATATCTTTGCCGGTGGACATAATTTCCATGGAAAATATGAATATGTACCCGTTGAAAGTATGCAAAAAGCAGTAGAGGTCATCGTTAAGATATGTGAATTGAATTGCACACAAACGAATTAAAATGGAAAAGTCAGAAAAAATAGAAGCCTTCTATAACAAGGAACATCATTTTAAGGAAGCCCTTGTCCTTTTGCGCAGTTTGGCCAAACAAACCGAATTGGAGGAAACCCTAAAATGGGGAGCTCCGGTCTATACCATAGACAATAAAAATGTTTTGGGTATTATGGCATTTAAGGAACACTTTGGCCTATGGTTCTTCAATGGGGTGTTCCTCAAAGATCCTAAGGGAGTCTTGGAAAATGCCCAAGAGGGAAAAACCAAGGCCATGAGGCATTGGAAATTCAGTACTATGGAAGAGATCGATGAAAAAGCAGTAATTCAATATCTGGAAGAAGCCATTGCCAATCAAAAAGAGGGCAAAGTGTTACAAAAAGAAAAAAATAGCTCCTTAAAAATGCCTTTTTTATTAAAGGAAGCCTTGGAAAGCAATCCTGAAGCAAAAAAACAATTTCAACTACTTACCCCATACAAACAGAAAGAATACTACGAATATATTTCCACGGCAAAGCAAGAAAAGACCAAACTTACAAGGTTGGAAAAAAGCATGGCACTCATCTTTCAGGGAATAGGGCTCAATGACGCTTACAGGAAATAGGATAAAAAAAAACACCAAAGGATGTCCTTTGGTGTTTTTAATAGATACTTTGAGATATATTATTTCTTTTCAGGTTCAGGAGCGTTTAACTTTTTGCTCATCTCCATAGAAATGGCAGAACGATCAAATTTGATCTTACCAGCCATGGTTTCCAAAATACAGGAAAAATCGTTGTCATTCAGTTCCATGATCTTTCCGTGCATACCACTTTTGGTAATTACTTTATCTCCTTTTTTCAATTGTTCCGCAAATTTCTTCTCGTCTTTTTGACGTTTCATTTGTGGGCGTATCATAAAAAAATAGGCCACTACAAAAATCAATACAAGAGGAAGAAATGGATATTGTTCTAACATTTTTTAAATTATTTCTTTAATGGAATAGCAGCTCCTTGAGCTCCTTTTGGGTTTACAAAAGCCTGTATCCTCAAGATCTCTGATCCTTTGGCAGTATTGGCCGTTACTGTAATGGTTTTGGTAACTTGGTTCTGACCTGAACCATTGAATTTCACCAACATTTGTCCAGTTTCACCTGGCGCAATAGGTGTGTTTTTTGGAAATTCTGGTACTGTACAACCACAGCTACTTTTTGCATCTGTAATGATCAATGGCGCATCTCCTGTATTGGTAAAACTAAAGATAGTCTCTTGGGGAGCACCTTGCTCTATGGTACCAAAGTCGTGCTCAGATTTATCAAAACTCATAACAGGAAGGCTTTTGGCCGCTGTATCTCTCTCTGCTGCGACTTCTACATTTTCAGCATTTATTTTAGTGGACGCTTTTTCTTTACAAGAAAATAAAGCCAGTGCAGAAACTAAGCTTAAGGTAATGACAGTTCTTTTCATTTTATTATTCTGTTTTTATTATTTAATAATTTCAAAATTAAGGAATATTCTTTTATAACAAACCTCTCCCTACTTTTTTAAGTTTTCCTTCGGCCCTGTAATCTTTTACAAGGTTATCCAAAATTCCATTGATAAAAATACTACTCTTTGGGGTAGAATATTCTTTGGCAATTTCCAGGTATTCATTAATGGTCACCCTTTCCGGAATGGAAGGAAAGTTCAATAGCTCACAAATTGCCATTTTTAAGAGTATGGCATCTACATCAGCAATACGATCTTTATCCCAATTTGGTGTTTTTCCCTCTATCTCCTTCACCAAAACTTCATTGTTCAACAAGGTCTTCACCAATAATTTTTTAGCAAAATCAAGATCGTCCTCATCCTGCACCAATTGTGGCAAGAAATAAGTGTTGGCCTTATCGGCTGTCACCTTCTTCAATTGTTTGAGAATAAAAGTATTTACAATCGGAATGTCATCTACCCAGGTAAGTTTATCATCTTCAAAATGATCATAGATTTTCTCATTGGGCGCAATTACATTTCTAAACAGATCAATGACCAATTCTTTATCCGCTTGATAGGAAGTAGATGGGATTGACATATACTTTTGGTAGGATTCGCTGGCAACTATTTCTCGATAGATAATTTTAACGTACTCTTCGTTCAAGTACCAATTGTTGAGTTTTCTACGCTCCAATTCTTCTTTTAAGGGACCGTTGCTCGCCAATTGGAGCATCACTTCATTGTTAATGAACTTTTCCTTATTGGGAAATTCATCGGAAGCATTGGCCATATATTTTTTAGAGGATAATTTCACTTGCTCTTTTGCCATCTGCTGAACCTCTATTAGTAGGCCCAAAGACAACAGGTATAGTGAATACATGTTTTCAATACTCACTCTTAAAAACTTTTCCTGTTTTTCCAATGAATCACTGTGTGATTGTGTCAAGGCATAGATACCTTGCATCACTTTAACCCTGATATGCCTTCTTGTGAGCATTTTTAAAGAACTTTAGCTAAGATTAATTAAACTTTTACCGCGCAAAAATAGTATTATATTTCCATTTCCACCTAGATGAAACCGCATTATCTTATCAGTTTTATAACATTTGGTTTTGCACCAATCACTTATCTTTGCGAACTGTTACCAAAACATAGCCCATTACAGAGGCCAACTACATGAAAGAACTTAAATATATCAATAAGTATTTTAAAAAATACTGGGGAAAACTGGTTTTAGGAATTATCATTACCATTATTGCCCGTATTTTTTCATTGGTAATGCCCCCTTATGTAAACAAGTCCATCAAGGCCATGGAGGACTACCTCACGGGTGACCGCAGTAATTTGGACTTGGTGAAAGGGGAATTGTTACAATATATACTTATCATCATAGGCGCTGCTCTGCTTTCTGGCTTTTTCACGTTTTTAATGAGGCAGACCATTATTAATATTTCTAGGTATATTGAATACGATTTGAAAAATGAGGTATATGACCACTATCAATATTTAAATCTAAGTTTTTATAAAAAAAATAGAACGGGCGATTTAATGAACCGTATCAGTGAAGATGTTACTCAGGTTAGGATGTATGCCGGACCTGCCATCATGTACGGTATTCAGACCCTGACCCTATTCGCTTGTTTATTGCCCATAATGTTCATAAAAGCGCCCACTATTGCCTTTTATACGTTATTGCCTCTACCTATCTTATCTATCCTTATCTATAATATCAGTAAGATCATTCACAAAAAAAGCACCATAGTACAGCAATATTTATCCACCTTATCCACTTTTACCCAAGAGTCTTTCTCAGGGATCACCGTGATCAAAGCATATGGTTTGGAGCCTCAGATAAGTAAGGAATTAGTAGGTTTGGCCAATGAAGGAAAAGACAAAAGCATGGATCTGGCGAAAGTCAACGCTTGGTTTTTTCCCTTAATGATTTTGCTTATCGGGATCAGCAATATATTCGTGATTTATATTGGGGGAAAACAGTACATTAATGGGGAGATAGAATCTATGGGGATCATAGCAGAGTTTATCATATATGTGAACATGCTCACCTGGCCCGTAGCAGTTGTGGGATGGCTCACCTCCATTGTTCAGAGTGCCGCAGCTTCTCAGGAGCGGATCAACGAATTCTTAAATGTACAACCGGACATAAGAAACGAAATAAAGGAGGAAACCCCCATCCAAGGAAAAATAACCTTCAATGATGTTACTTTCACCTATGATGATACCAATATTACAGCTTTAAAAAATATCTCCTTCACCGTTAATAATGGGGAAACTGTGGCCATCATTGGAAAGACAGGATCAGGAAAATCTACCATTTTAGACCTTATCGCAAGGTTAAGCGATGTTAGCTCAGGTGAAATATTGATTGATGATGTTCCCATTAAGAACCTAAACCTTAATAGCCTCCGTAAAGCCGTAGGGGCAGTTCCACAGGACGCCTTTCTTTTTTCAGACACCATTAAGAACAATATTAAATTTGGCAAGGAAGACGCCACGGATGAGGAAATCATAGAAGTTGCAAAAAACTCGGTAGTCCACAAAAACATTATGGGCTTCTCCAAAAACTACGACACCATCCTTGGGGAACGCGGCATTACGTTGAGTGGTGGACAAAAACAACGGGTATCTATCGCCAGGGCACTGTTAAAAGATCCACAGATATATTTATTTGATGACTGCCTGTCCGCGGTGGACACGGAGACCGAAGAAGAAATTTTGAACAACCTAAAAAAAGCATCCCGTAACAGGACCACACTGATAGTTAGCCATAGAGTATCCTCTGCAAAGAATGCAGATAAAATTATTGTCCTGGAAGATGGAAAGATATTACAGGAAGGCACACATGATATTTTGATAAGTAAAGAAGGTTACTACAAAGAGCTATACCACAACCAGCTATCGGAGAAAGAAAACTAGAAAAATGTTGTTAGTGTTGCTTTTTTTTTTCATTTTTGATGGACTAACAAGTTATTGGGTAACTAGACACTACAAGAAATGAGCGAAAAAGATTTAATGGATCAAGAAGAGATATATTCCAAAGTTTTAAGAGCAGGCAGAAGAACTTATTTTTTCGATGTTAGAAGCACAAAGGCAGGTGATTATTATTTGACAATTACAGAGAGTAAGAAATTTACACATGACGATGGATCGTTCCATTATAAAAAGCACAAGATTTACTTATACAAAGAAGATTTTACCGCTTTTAAGGAAATCTTGGAAGAAATGATGTCATATATAGTGGATGAAAAAGGCCTTGAGGTAATTTCTGAAAGACATCAAAAAGATTTCAAAAAAGAAGAACAGGATACAAATAACGTAGAAACCCCTTTGGATAATTTCACCGATGTGGATTTTGATGATATCTAGCATATTTTTTCTTAAATAAAACTTAACGGTCCTTATTTCTAAGGACCGTTTTTTATTTTTAACAAATGACTAATTCAAAATCTGAAAATGAAAAAAGTATTACTCCTCCTTTTCGTGGCTCTTATTCAATTTACAACGGCTCAAGAATCACTAGACCTCAACTATTATTTACCCCAGAACATCACATATGATCCAAGTATTCCAAAGCCTGTGGATGTTATAGGCCATGAAGTTGGAGAATGGCATGTAACCCATGACAAGCTTATGTTCTATATGCAGACCTTGGCCAAGGCCAGTGACCGCATCACCATTGAAAATAGGGGTGAGACCTATGAGGGCAGACCCATATTATTACTTACGGTAACCTCCCCAAAAAATCACGCTAATTTAGAACAGATCAGGCAGGCACATATTGCTCTTACCGATAACAACGGAAACAGTGCCGCTTTGGACGATATGCCCATCGTGGTGTACCAGGGCTTCTCAATCCATGGGAATGAACCTAGTGGCGCCAATGCCGGACTTGCATATGCCTATTATTTGGCAGCTGCGCAAGGACCAGCTATTGAAGAATTATTGGATCAGGAAATAATATTGATGGATCCTTCTTTTAATCCGGACGGGTTGCAACGTTTTGCCTATTGGGCCAACACCAATAAGAGTAAAAACTTAAATCCCGATGGAAACGAAAGGGAATACCACGAAGTTTGGCCCGGAGGACGGACCAACCACTATTGGTTTGATATGAACAGGGATTGGTTGCCTGTACAATTGCCAGAAAGTCGGGCACGAATAGAATCATTTCACAAATGGATGCCCAATATCCTTACGGACCACCATGAAATGGGTACGAACTCTTCTTTCTTCTTTCAACCAGGGGAGCCTACACGGGTGCATCCACTGACACCAAAGATCAACCAAGAACTTACTGCAGAGATTGGATCATACCATGCAAAAGCGCTTGATAAAATAGGGTCCTTCTACTACTCGGAGGAGAATTACGACGATTACTATTATGGAAAAGGTTCTACCTACCCAGATGTACAAGGAAGCATAGGAATTTTGTTTGAACAGGGAAGCTCTAGAGGACATATCCAAGAAAGTGAAAATGGCTTATTGACCTTTCCATTCACCATTCGCAATCAATTTTCCACTGCCCTCTCAACCATTGAGGCAGCCAAAAATATGCGAACTAAAATTCTTTCTTATCAAAGGGACTTTTATAAGGATACAAGAGCAAATGCTGCAAAAAGCAAAACCAAGGCCATTGTTTTTGGCGATAGCAAGGATGCCAATAAAACTTGGCATTTGGCAGAAATCCTAAACAGACAGAAAATAAAATTCCATGAGTTGTCCAGCGATGCGACCATCAACGGGATTTCTTATAAAAAAGGAAACAGTTATGTTATTCCTATGGAACAAAAGAACAATAGATTGATACAGGCAATGTTTGAAAAACGTACGAGTTTCACGGACAGTCTGTTTTACGACATATCGGGATGGACCTTTCCCATGGCATTTAATGTAGATTATTCTGAATTGGGAACCCTAGGTAATGCCGGTCCTGAAGTCACCGATTTGGAGCCCTTATCAGGTGGTACGGATGCGATGAGCAACTACGCCTATTTGTTCGAGTGGCATGAATATTATACCCCTAAAGCGCTAAATACCATCTTGAACAAAGGCATCAGGGCCAAAGTAGCCAAATCTCCTTTTACCTTGGAAGGCAAGCAATACGATTACGGAACCATTATGGTACCGGTTCAAAACCAAGAAATGGACGCAAAGGCCTTGTATGCCTTTTTGGGCCAAGTAGCCAAAGAAAGTAGAATTAAAATAACCGGAGTGGGCACAGGTCTCACCAGGGGTATTGATTTGGGGAGCAACGACTTTGATCCTATCAAGAAGCAAGAAGTAGCCATTTTGGTCGGTAATGGGACTTCGTCCTATGACGCAGGTGAAATATGGCATTTGTTCGATCAGCGCTATGATATGAAAATTACCAAAATTGACACTGATTATTTCAATAGAGCAGATTTGAGCAGATATACCGCCATTATTGTTCCGAGTTCACGTGGAAGTTTGGATAAAAAAATTGCAGAAAAATTAAAAGGATGGGTTAATAGCGGAGGTACCGTTATTGGCTATAAAAATAGTGTCGAATGGTTCAACAAGAATGAACTTACCAAATTAACGTTTAAAAAAGATACGTTGGTGGCCAAAAATATATCCTTTGAACAAAGAGAAAAATTCTTTGGGGCCCAAGAAACGGGCGGGGCTATTTTTGAAACCAGATTGGATCGCTCCCACCCCATTAATTTTGGCTATCAAAATAATACCTTACCCATGTTCAGGGATACCAATGTTTATATAGAACCTTCAAAGGACAGTTACAAAAACCCTATACAATACACGAACAACCCCATGTTGAGTGGTTATATATCCGAAGAAAACCTAGAGCTACTTAAAAATAGTGTCCCCTTTCAAGTCGATAGGATGGGTAAAGGAAGAGTCATTGTATTTACTGACAACACCAATTTTAGGGCATTTTGGTATGGAACCAATAAGTTACTGATGAATGCCATTTTCTTTGGTCAGAGCATGTAACTAAATGCTTTTATAAGCTATAAAGCATCCACTAAAGTTGTTTACACTTAGTGGATGCTTTTTTCATTAAGATACTTTAAGTCCGTTAGGGACTCCGCTTCCCGGCTGCAACAAGATTACATCTTCTCCTTCTACGGCTCCCAATACCAAGCATTCGCTCATAAAATTTGCTATCTGCTTTTTGGGAAAATTAATCACAGCAACAATTTGACGCCCTAAGAGATCACTCTTTTGATATCGTTTGGTTATCTGGGCCGACGTCTTTTTAATACCAATATCCTTCCCAAAATCTATGTGTAATTGATAGGCCGGCTTTCTTGCCTCTGGAAAATCAAGTACTTCTAAAATAGTTCCTACCCTCATATCCACTTTTGTGAATTCGGGCCAGGTAAGGGTTTCGTTCATGCTTTTATCTTTAGTTTTTTCATCATCTCATCGGATATATTTCCGGAATAGGCCCCATAGGCGTCCAAAAGCAATCCTTTTTCCCCATGGGAAGTTTCAATAACGTATAGTATCACATTATCATCGGGGTTACTCTCTCCTTCAAATCGATAATATTTTACCACATTCAAATCCGAGGCAGGATGAGTTTTTTTCTTGTTCTTGTTCTCAACACCTGCATCACAAAGATTAAAATCTTCTGTATAACCTTCCTGTTGCAAAGCACTGATAGCTTCAGATAATGATGTGTATGACCTATCCATGGCCTTTTGTTTTTGAGATACTATAAATTACTACTTGTTTAGGTAAAAACCAACATATTTTTTAAAGTCTTTCTACTTGATATACATTTTATTAACGCTCTTGGATTGGATAAAAAATCAATTTCTTGTAACTTTAAGCTATCAAAGTCTTGAACCGATTTAAAAAATTAACATGTCCAATACACCAAGTAACATGCTGCCCTTGGGCACACTTGCCCCTTCCTTTTCTCTTTTGGATACTACATCCCAAGAAAAAAGGAACCTTGCCAAATTAAAAGGTAAAAAAGGTACTTTGATCATGTTTATCTGCAATCACTGTCCTTTTGTGATCCATGTCATCGAAACAGTGAGCAGGTTAGCCGAAGAATACCAAAAAAAAGGTATTCAAACCATAGCCATATCCAGTAATGATATTATTAATTACCCTCAGGATGCACCAGGTCTTATGACAAAATTTGCGGAAAGATTCGATTTTTCCTTTCCCTATCTCTATGACGAAAAACAAGAGGTTGCAAAGGCCTACCAGGCGGCATGCACCCCCGATTTCTATTTGTTCGATGAAAATTTGGAACTGGTGTATAGGGGACAACTGGATGATTCCCGTCCGGGCAATGGAATTCCGGTAACTGGCAAGGACCTAAAAAATGCAATGGATCAATTAGTGGGTGGTGAGAAAATTTCAACCCAGCAAAAACCAAGTATGGGCTGCAATATCAAATGGAAATCCTAGTCCATAAATTCCTAGGATAGAATAAACTCATGACCTCCAGCCCTTTCGTTTAATTAGATTTTCTATATGTGCCAGATGATGGCTACCATGCCAGGCGTACTTTCCAATATTCTGAGCTACTGTTACGGGCACATTTCCATCCGGATGAATATAAACCCTTTCTAGATCTAAAGGAGATAATCCCTTGAGCATATATACCAATTTGCCATGTAGGGCCTTCATATAATCCAATGATAGCCCAATAGGTCCGGTCTGGGCATCTTTAAGTTCGGACCAATCCTTTTCCTCATAAGCTTTAATTAAAGGCCTATCTTCGGTCAGCGCCCATTTAAAACGCGTATAACTATGGTGATGGCTGTCCGCAATATGATGTATCAATTGTCGCAAGGTCCATCCTTCAGGGCGATAAGGCGTTTCCAATTGTTGATCCGATAGATCCTTTACCAAATTCTCTAAACGCAGTGGCAAGTGTTCCAGGGTGCTTATCCATTCCTTTATATGTGCCTCTGTAATAACAGTTGGCAATGTCATATGCCCGATAGGGTAACGCAACTGCTCCATTTCCGATTCTTCCATAGTTTAAAAATAAAGAAACTAATCTTAAAAAGGAATCATAGAAAAAACAAATGTTGCCCGTAAAATTTAATACTATTTTAACCCAAATAATAATTTGAATACCAAGTAATCTACTAATTTTATAGGATAATACTAACTTTAAATATAAATTATATGGCCACTATACGATTAGGAGATATTGCACCAGATTTTACGGCAGACAGTTCGCAGGGAATGATAAATTTATATGACTATTTAGGAGATGGATGGGGTATACTTTTTTCCCATCCGGCTGACTTCACCCCTGTTTGTACCACAGAACTAGGTACGGCTTCCAAGTTTAAGGATGAATTTGACAAACGGAATGTAAAAATGTTGGCACTAAGTGTAGATGGCACGGAGTCCCATGCCGAATGGATCAAGGATATCAATGAGGTCCAGGATACCACTGTTAACTTCCCCATCATAGCCGATGAGGACAAAAAGGTCTCCAAACTTTATGATATGATCCATCCAAATGCGGACGACAATTTAACGGTAAGATCGGTTTATATAATTGCCCCGGATAAAACAGTAAAATTAATGATTACCTACCCCGCTTCAACCGGAAGAAATTTCCATGAACTTTTACGTGTCATAGATTCCTTGCAGCTTACAGCCTACCACAAGGTAGCCACCCCGGCAAATTGGGAGCATGGTGATGATGTGGTGGTCAGCCCTTCAATAACAACGGCAGATGCGGTAAATATATTCCCAAAAGGCGTAGTGGAGGTAAAACCCTACTTAAGGATGACCCCTCAGCCCAATATTTAAGGGTTCCAAGCCTTTTCTGTCTGCATATTATCCAAGTTTCGAAAAGCATAAAAGCAAATTTGTTACCTCCTAATTAAATTAGATTAGGAGGTTTTTTTATGATCTGGATGCTCGCTTCGCAAATTCTTCAAAAGCCAATGGTCAAAAAATCATAAATACCCATTTACTATACAATTAGAATATAATATTGTGCAATTACAAAGGTTCTATATAGCATTAATATTGGGGTAGGTATTTTTAGGGGAAATAATAAATATATTTGCAGCAGGTAACGACATATGAACTGCACTCTTCTTTCTTCCCCCTTACAAGGTTTTACGGACTTCAAATTTCGAAATGCTTTTAACCACTATTTTGGCGGTATTGATACCTTTTATGCCCCATATATAAGACTAGATGGAAAACTGCTCATAAAATCTTCATACCAACGAGACCTGCAACCAGAGAACAACAACACCTTAGAGGTTATACCACAGGTAATGACCAATGATGTGGATGAATTCCTATTTGTGGTGAAATACGTTGAGGGATTGGGCTACAAGGAATTAAATTGGAATTTAGGGTGTCCATATCCTATGGTTACCAAAAGGGGTATGGGATCTGGTTTAATTAGTGATGCTGAAAAAATAAACTCCATATTGGAGAGGGTACATTCAGAAACAGATATAATTGTATCTATGAAAATGAGGATGGGTTATGAAAACAGTGAGGAAATTCTTGAAGTACTTCCTAAGTTGGATACCTATCCACTCAAAAACATTGCGATTCACGCCCGTATTGGAAAACAGCTCTATAAAGGCGGGGTTGATCTTGAAGCTTTCCAGCGATGTTTGGACCAAAGCCATCATAAAATATATTACAATGGGGATATAACCTCGGTAGCGGTCTTTAGGGAAATGCAGGAAAGGTTTCCAATGATAGACCATTGGATGATTGGAAGAGGGCTGATTGCAGATCCTTTTTTACCGCAGATGATAAAGGACAATAGCACCGTCTATCCAGATAACAGACTGGATATTTTCAGCGAATTCCACGATACTATTTTTACCGCCTATGATTTAGCATTGTCGGGGCCTACTCCAATTCGAATGAAAATGCTTGGCTTTTGGGAATATTTCAGTCAATCTTTTTCCAATCCTCAAAAGGTCTATAAAAAGATCAAAAAGGCAAAAGATGTTGCGGCCTACAAGGCTGCAGTTAAAGAAATCCTACATATGGAACGCCAATTCAATAGGGGTTAACTAACTATTATTATATTAGGTCATGGAAGAGAAGAAAAAAGATGAAGAGGTCAGAAATAATCAGGCAAATAATCCGCTACATGGAATAAAATTGGCAGACATCTTGGATCATTTGGTCGCGGAATACGGGTGGTTCGATTTAGGTAAAAGAATCAATATCAAGTGTTTCACTAACGACCCCTCCATAAAATCGAGCCTAAAATTCTTAAGAAAGACCCCATGGGCAAGGGAAAAAGTAGAAAATCTATATCTCTATTCAAAAAAAAATAGATAGGTTAAAAATTATGGAATTTAGTGTTCAACCTAGTAATTATAAAGGATGGGGACCAAATTTAATAGATTATTTTCCAATTTCAGCTCCAATATTCTACAAGGTTTTAATATAAATACCTCAAAAACAAATGATTTAAAATATTTAATCATACATTTGTGCCATATTTAATTTTTTAATTTTTAGTAATGAATAAAGGAACAGTAAAATTTTTCAACGACTCTAAAGGATTTGGTTTTATCGTTGAAGAAGGATCAAACAAAGAACACTTTGTACACATTTCAGGATTGATCGATGAGATTCGCGAAGGAGATGAAGTAGAATTCGAATTGGAACAAGGTAAAAAAGGATTGAACGCAGTAAATGTAAAAGTAATTTAATACTTACTCTTTAACTTTTTATTGAAAGACTCAGAAGCCCGTTAATGCAAATTGACGGGCTTTTTTATGCGCTAACCTTTCCCTTTACTATTTATTCCTTTTGAAGGTTATTGTTTATACTATCATGGACAATAATTTCACAGCCTTCTTTAATGATTACTTTCTAAATCATTAAACATCTGAAATAAAACTACTTGAAACACCAAGTAGTTATTTTAACTAAAAAAATAGTAAAAAATCTATATTTTGATACGCAACCTATTTATCTTTGTGCCATCTAAAAGGATAATAACCTCCCCCAAATAAACAACCATATATGAGCACATTTTTCGGTATCCTATTATTATTGCTTGCAATTAATGCCCTGCTATTAGTTATAAGCGTCAACAATGCCAAATCTAAAAAATAAAAAAAGTAGGGTTTTTCTTCTTTTGGGTGTTACTTTAAAAACCGGCCTTTCCAAGACCACAAATATTTAAAGTAATGGCTACATTTTTTGGCATATTATGTATACTTCTGGCAATAAACATTAT
This sequence comes from Sediminicola sp. YIK13, assembly GCF_001430825.1. Lineage (GTDB taxonomy): Bacteria > Bacteroidota > Bacteroidia > Flavobacteriales > Flavobacteriaceae > Sediminicola. The sequence goes on from NZ_CP010535.1 coordinate 1,642,958, forward strand.
ACTGTTGATTATTAGTGTTAACCGCACTTCCAGTAAAATATAAAAGGGATACCAACGTATTGGCACCCCTTTTATTAATCCATTACCTAATAAATCAATCCCCTACAACATGATATTGGGAATTGAAAATACAGTCTTTATTTTACTTTCATCAGTTCAACATCAAAAACCAAGGTGGCATCTCCGGGAATTACTCCTCCAGCTCCTGCACTTCCGTATGCCAAATTGGATGGTATAACAAAACGTGCTTTGTCTCCAACCTTTAACAAGCTGATACCTTCATCCCAACCTGGAATTACTTGTCCTACCCCTAATTTAAAATCAATAGGCTGATTTCTCTTGTACGAGGAATCAAAAACAGTACCATCTACCAAAGCACCTTCATAATGAACGGACACCGTTTGACCTTTTTCGGCCTTGGCACCATTTCCTTTTTGAATGATTTTGTATCTAAGCCCAGATGCAGTTTCATCAAAACCAGCTGCAACCTTATCCAATTCTTCAGCTTGCTTTGCCTTTTCTTCAGCCAACCTCTTCTCTCTTGAACCTTCAAACGTTCGGAAAGCTTCGATAGCATTCCATTTCTCTGCCGCTTCCCCTACGCGTAAAATTTCCAAGTTCTTAATTTTATCTCCTTGTGCAATAGCGTCCACTATATCCTGACCCTCTGCTACATGACCAAATACAGTATGTTTATTATCTAACCATGGTGTTGCAATATGGGTAATGAAAAATTGTGTTCCATTGGTTCCGGGACCTGCATTTGCCATGGATAATACTCCAGGAGCATCGTGCTTAAGGTCTTTATGGAATTCGTCGTCAAACTTATATCCACCATCACCAGTGCCTGTACCCAAAGGACAACCTCCTTGGATCATAAAATCTGGAATAACCCTATGAAAAGAAATTCCATCATAATAAGGAGTGCCCTGTGGTTTTACACTGTTCTCCATATTACCTTCGGCCAAAGCCACAAAATTACCCACTGTCCCTGGGGTTTTGTCATGTGTCAATTTCACTAAAATCTCACCTTTAGAAGTGTTGAATTTAGCATATATTCCGTCTTGCATTTTGCTCGTTTTTTATGAGGTGCAAAGGTACGGATTTATTTTTCTTCTTAAAATAGGTCCATATGCGTTTCAAAAAGAACTATCACAAAAAAACGGGGATGATCCTACAATCGTCCCCGTTTAATGATATTGAATCCAAAATTTATTTAGTTTGGGATAATACCGTACTTATCAAATAAGTAGACAAGGCTTGCCATCGCAGCAGCACCTAGCTCCAGTTCTCTTTTATTCACATGCTCAAAAGTATCATTTTGTGCATGGTGATGATCAAAATATCGCTGGGAGTCAGGCACCAATCCGGCCATAACAATTTGCTGATCCTTTAGGGGACCAATATCCGCTCCACTATATCCTTTTTCGAAAACATGAACCAAATAAGGATCAAATAAGGACTTCCATTTCATCACCCTTTCTAGATTGGCATCGGAACTATCAAAGGAAAATCCTCGAGGGGTAAAACCTCCAGAATCGCTTTCCAGGGCAAATATGTGCTTCTCCTTTTTACTTTTGGCTACTTCCGCATACTTATTACCTCCCCTTAGTCCGTTTTCCTCATTCATAAACAAAACGGCCCTTATCGTACGTTGGGGCTTATAGCCATTTACTTTCATTAACCTAAGTACTTCCATACTTTGCACTACCCCGGCCCCATCGTCATGGGATCCATCCCCAAGGTCCCAAGAATCCAGATGTCCCCCAACTACCATAATCTCATTGGGATAGGTGCTGCCTGTTATTTCTCCGATTACATTAAAGGACTCTACATCATTATATTGCTTACAGCTTTGTCTAAAAAAGAATTTGACCTTTGGATTCAATTGTATGGTGGTACTCAACAAATCTGCACCCTTGGTGCTAATAGCGGCAGCCGGAATTCTTTTATCTACTGGCAAGTCACCATAACTCATAGATCCCGTATGCGGATAATCGTCCAGACGTAAATTCATTGATCTCACAATAACCCCAACGGCCCCTAATTTTCCTGCTTCCTCAGCTCCGGAATATCGCTGGTCCACACAACCGGAATAAGCCTCAAATGTCCTGATCAAGGTAGGGTCCATGGGGCGATTAAAGAACACTATTTTACCGGCAACCCTTGACCTTCCCAATTCCTTGAGTTCCTCTATACCTTTAACCTCTATAATATCTGCCTTAATGCCCACTCCAGGTGTCGCCACAGATCCTCCAAGGGCACATATGGGAACATTATTGGTCATTCCAGGTTGATTTTCTATGTAGGCGAACTCTGGGGTGCCCCTTACCCATTTGGGAACCATAACCGGCTGAAGCCACACTTTATCCAACCCAAGAGAGTCCATCTGCTTTTTGGTGTACTCAACCGCCTGTTGCGCTTGTATGGAGCCAGAGAGCCTGCCACCGATCTGATTGGACAAATAATTGAGCCAGTCATAAGCCTTGCCTTCTGTTAATGTTGAACTGTAAATTGCTCTTATCTGTTTTTCATCGCTGGTTTGGGAAAACCCCATAGTCATCGACAAAATCAACATTAGCGCTAGTATTCTCATGCTTTTTCTTTTTCTAATTGCGATTTATACGCTTCTAAATTAGCCTTTATTTCATCATCGAGTTCCGGTTCCACAATATCTTTGTATTTTTTTAACTCTTCCAATAAGATAGAGGCAACAATGACTCGGGCCCCCTCTTTATTATCTGCAGGAATTATATACCAAGGTGCATTGGGTTTAGAGGTCTTATTGATGGCCTCTTGAAAACATTCTTGATATTTGTCCCATAATTTTCGCTCTTTTAGATCCCCGGGAGAAAACTTCCAGTTCTTCTGCCTTAGTTCTAATCTTCTTAAAAGACGTTGCCGTTGCTCTTCTTTGGAAAGGTGTAGGAAGAACTTAAATATGATGGTTCCATTTTCGGCAATATGCCTTTCAAAATTGTTTATTTGCTCAAAGCGCTTTTCCCAAAACTGTTGATCTATATCGGACACATCGTGAATTCCGGGAATGTGCTCCCCCATTATATATTCGGGATGTACTCTTGTCACCAATACATTTTCGTAATGGGTACGGTTGAAAACCCCAAATTTACCTTTTGCCGGTAGTGCGATGTAGTGCCTCCAAAGATAATCATGCTTTAGCTCCAATTCGGTAGGGACCTTAAAACTATGGACCACTACTCCCCTGGCGTTAAAATCCTTGAACACCTCACGGATCAGACTATCCTTCCCGGCAGTATCCGTTCCTTGTAGGCAGACTAGCACACTATATTTTCCATGGGCATAAAGGATATCTTGGAATTTGCCTAAATCCTCTCTAATCCCCTCTAACTCCTTCTTTAATTTTCTATCGGATGCTTTCAGATTTCCAGAAGTATCCATATCAGATAAGGTAATAGGAGAAGTTACCTTATAATGTTCAGTTTTAACTTTCTTCATGCCATGAATATAAATATATTTTACGCCTTCCTTAGCCTCAAATTGAACAATTTTTAGCCTTTTTTCGACTAATAAATCTACATTTTACTCCGAACATATAGTAAAACGGCACTTTATCGATTAAATAATAGGGAATCCATAGACCTAACTACCTTTAATCCTGTAATGTTCCCAAATCATTACTTTTAAAAACCTACATTATGAAAACACAATACTTATTGCTTTGTGCATTGGCTTTGTGCATTTTATCTTCCTTTAACATCAACAAGGCCTGTGATTATGCCAGTTCCAACATTGGCTATATAAAGAGCCAGACCGAAATGGCCATAAAAGCCGAGAATATCAACAAATCCAGATACTATGCCTACAAGGCATTGAGTGCAATAGATAAATCCAAAAAACAATTTGAAAATTGTGATTGTGAATATGCAACAAAAAGTATGGATGAGACCACGGCAAATTTAAAAAATGCCACACGGGCCTCTACTATGGCCAGCACGAGAATTCTGTTGGGAAAGGCTATTCAGAATGCAATAGGAAGCTTGGATGCCCTAAGTGAACACGAACTTCATAAGAGTAAATATGCAAGCGATGTCTTGGCCATGAATACCAAGGAAACTGAGCAGGAAAAGATTACCATGCGTTTACCTGAGCAATCAATACTGCATGATAAGATAGACAAATCCCTACTGAGCTATGAAAAGTCACTCACCAAGGTTGTTAATTCTCTGGAATGTGATGAAGCCTATGACTATGCTATAAATGTTTTTGAAAATTGTGAAAAGCAATTATTGAGAACTGATATGACAGAGGCTAAAATGTACTATAATCTAAAAACAAAATCCATAACGGAGAAAGCCTTAAAGAAATTAGAGGCCTGCAGAAATAATTCAAAGTAATCCATTAAAACATAAAGAGGTCCTTTTCCAAAAGGACCTCTTTATGTTATTTGCTTCCAAATAGTTTGACATCTTCTTCAGTTACTTCTTTTCCTCCAAGGATGATCAGGCGCTCAACTACGTTTCTCAATTCCCTAATATTACCTGTCCAGTCATAGTTCTGTAACATTTCAATGGCCTTGTCTGAAAATGCTTTTGTTGCCGTTCCGTGCTCCTCGGATATTTTTTCAGTGAAATAGGAGATCAAAAGAGGAATATCTTCCCTACGATCGTTTAAGTCTGGCACTTGTATCAATATTACCGCAAGTCTATGGTAAAGGTCCTCCCTAAAGTTACCATCTTTTATTTCCTTTTTTAGGTCCTTATTGGTGGCTGCGATCACACGCACATCTACCTTAATGTCCTTATCAGATCCCACCCTTGAAATCTTGTTTTCTTGAAGAGCACGCAGAACCTTGGCCTGTGCCGATAGGCTCATATCCCCAATTTCATCTAAAAAAATGGTGCCATTATTGGCAGCCTCAAATTTCCCGGCCCTATCTTTCACCGCAGATGTAAAAGCACCTTTAACATGTCCAAAAAGCTCACTTTCTATCAGTTCCGAAGGGATGGCTGCACAATTCACTTCTATAAAAGGTGCACCGTTACGCTGACTTTTTTCATGGATCCAATGAGCCACCAATTCTTTCCCGGTTCCATTTGAACCGGTAATGAGTACCCTGGCATCTGTAGGCGCAACCTTTTCGATCATATCCTTGATCGTTTCCAAGGCTTGGCTTTTGCCGATCATTTGGAAGTTCTTGCTTACCTTTTTCTTTAAAATTTTATTCTCTACGACCAATTCCTTCTTATCCAACGCGTTTCTCACGGTGGTCAGTAACCTGTTCAAATCCGGTGGTTTCGAAATATAATCAAAGGCTCCCATTCTCATGGTATTAACGGCTGTATCCAAATCGCCATGTCCCGAGATCATAATAAAGGGAATTTCTGGTCGTATCTTTCTAGCAGCTTCCAATACCTCAACCCCATCCATTTTGGGCATTTTTATATCACACAAGACCAAATCATAATCTTCCTTTTTTATACTTTCCAATCCTTTCAGACCATCTTCTGCCTCCTCGACAATATAGGAATCGTTTTCCTCACTCAAAATTTTCACAAGGACCCTTCTAATGGCCGATTCATCTTCAATTACCAATATTTTTGACATCTATTCTAACTTATTAACTACTAACGGTTATTGTACTCTTTTGGTATTTTTCAATTTTTAAGATTCATGATACAGCTTTTAGTATACCAATACTGACTTGACATACACAGTTTAAAGATTATACTTATTGCCGATAGCCCTTGACAACAATGTATCACCAGACGACTACAGTATAAACCATGTATCATGCCAATCTGAATTTAATTCAGATTCAGCCTACCGTATCACAAATACCAACCAATGCGGTACCTACTGAAATATATGAACATCCCTTTGTGGGAAAGGTATGCTGATATTATGTTCCCTGAATTTATCGTTGATCTTAAATCTTATTTCACTTTTTAATCTGGGGTCACTAAAACTGTCGTTGATAAAGAAATTGATGGAAAACAACAGGGCTGAATCTCCAAAATCTTCAAATAGGACAAATGATTTTGGGCTCTTTAATACCCCTTTTTGTGAAGCTGCTACTTCCTCTAGTAGTTTTGAGACCAATCTCACATCGCTTCCATAGGCAACTCCTACTTTTACGCTTTCCCTTGTGGTTCTGTGATTTTGGGTATAATTATAAATACTGTCAGTTAAAAAAATATGGTTGGGAATAACAATAACCTTATCGTCCCGGGTTATGGCCCTAGTTGTTCTCAGCCTAATTTCAAAAACCTTTCCAATCTTATCTTCAACCTCAATAATATCTCCTACGTGCAAGGATTGGTCAAGGATTATTAAAACACCTGATATGATATCCTGAAACAAATATTGGAGGGCAAAACCTAGACCTATAAATAGGGCAGCCGAGGCGGTCAACATTACTGTCAGGTTAACACCGGAGGCATGCAATACCGTTAAAACAACGAATATGTACAGGATGTACTTAAAAAATCCAAAGATACTAACGAATTTATTTTTATCCTCTTCCGGCAATTTGGAGGTTACTACCTTATAAACCACTTTCAATAGCAAGGTTACAATTACGATAACGATGATTACCGTTAAAATAGTCCCCACATTAATGTCTATGGTATCACTCGGTAAAACCTTAAGTGATAAAAAATCCTTGAATTCCGACCAAACCTCTTTGAACTTAATCATTTTAATATTTTAACCATTTAAAAAGTTCCCTATAACTAGGCTTTTTCCCATACATTAATATCCCAACACGGTAGATCTTTGCAGCCAACCAAACAATGCCTATAAAGGTAACGATCAAAAGGGCTATGGATGTGATCAATTGCCAAATAGGAACGCCCCCCTCTCCCAACCCTCCAGGTAACCTCATGAGCATAACAATAGGGGAGGTAAGCGGAAATAATGAAAACGCAACAGCAATGGGGCCATGCGGATTATTGAATACAGAAAAGAAGCCCACATAAATTCCCAACATAAGTGGCAATATTATCGGAAAGATAAATTGCTGGGTATCGGTCTCATTGTCTACAGCAGCACCAATTGCCGCATAAATGGAACTATAGATTAAATAACCAAGAATAAAATAGACCAGAAAAAAGGTTATGAGCATAGCCCAGGGGATCTGAAATAATTCATTGGCATACAATTGCAGCGTTTCATTGGCACTACTTGGAGAGATACTACCAACCCCCCCAGGGCCCATACCACTGCCATTGCTTAGGGCGGCAGGTTCGATACCAAAAATTAGTATTACTACAGAGAGCAGAAGAACAGCTGATACGATCCAAATGGCAAATTGCGTGATACCGGCAAGGGAAGTGCCAATGATTTTTCCAAGCATCAATTGAAAAGGTTTTACCGAAGAAATAATGACTTCGATAATCCTACTGGTTTTTTCCTCTATGACACTTCGCATGACAAAACCGCCGTAGATGATGATAAACATCATGATAAGATACCCAAATCCACCTCCTATAATGGCCTTAATCTCATTTATGCCCTTTAAATTTTGTTCCCCGTTAAAAGAGGTGGCATTAATTTCATACCGCTTGTCCATAGCTTCAAAATCTGCTACAGAAACCCCTAAATCCTGTATTCTTCCAAGTCTCAAACGATCTTGAAAAGTATCTTCCAATATCTCAAGTACAGATGTACTTGGGGCATCCTTGCTATAAAATACCGCCTCTTGTGCTGCCATTTCCAGATCATTGTTCTTGGGAATATGCAAGAGTCCGTAAAATCCTAAACTGGCCGTAGAATCCTTGGCGGCCTGTAGGTTTACATCTTTAAAATTTACGTAAGAGAGATGATCCGTGGATAGAAAATCATTTGAAAAATAATCACTCTCGTTGAGGATCGTTATAACACGCTCCTCACTATCGTTCACCTTGGTCAAATATGCAATCAGCACCACCATACCCACCATAAGAATGGGACTTAAAAAGGTCATGATCACAAAGGATTTATTCCTAACCTTTGCCAAGTACTCCCGCTTAATAATGAGTAACAGCTTATTCATGGGTATTTTTACTTTGGATGGTTTGAATAAAAATTTCGTTTGCCGAAGGAATGGTCTCTACAAAATGATTGATATTGGCTTTGGAAGACAGATGCGCCAAAAGATCGCCCGTATGGTTATTTGGCAATTGGATAGTGAAATCCAATTGATTTTCTTCCCTTAGGAAAATAGGTGCAGATATGGCAAATTTCTGCTGTAGTTCGTTCAGTAGACTATCCCCGTCCAGCACTTCCAGCCCAACCTTAAAAACATTGTTCTTGTAGGCCTTTTTAATTTCGGATAATTTCCCATCCAGAATTTTTTCCGACTTGTGGATGAGTGCGATATATTCACAGAGCTCTTCTACAGATTCCATACGATGTGTAGAGAAAATTATGGAAGTCCCGTTTTCCTTCAATTGAAGGATCTCATCCTTTATAAGATTGGCATTTATAGGATCAAAACCACTAAAGGGTTCATCAAAGATCAATAATTTGGGTTGGTGAAGTACCGTTACGATGAACTGAATCTTTTGTGCCATGCCCTTAGAGAGTTCCTGGACCTTTTTTCCCCACCAATCTCCTATTTCCAATCTTTCGAACCAATATTTCAATCGTTCCTTTGCCTCCGTTTTTGAAAGTCCTTTCAATTGCGCCAAATACAATGCCTGTTCCCCAACCTTCATGCTTTTATAGAGCCCTCTTTCTTCCGGCAAATAACCGATCAGGGAAATATGGTGGGGTTGCAGCGGTTTCCCGTCAAAATATACCTTCCCTCTATCAGGATAGGTAATTTGGTTAATGATTCTTATCAAAGTTGTTTTTCCAGCACCATTTGGTCCAAGGAGGCCGTAAATACTATTCTTTGGAATTTCTAGGGAAACATTTGTAAGTGCCGGGTGATCTCCAAATTGTTTGGAGACACTGTCAGCTACTAATATAGAGTTCATGTACGCAATTTTTCCAAAGATAATTAAATGCTTTAAAAGGAGATTTGACTTTAAGATGTTTTATTAAAAACAAAACCCACCCTTATCAGAGACAAGGATGGGAAAAAAATTGCTATGAAAAAGAAAATTAACATTGGTTTCCCAATATTAAGTCAAATATACGTTTTTTATTTAAAATCAAAACTAAAATTCCCTAAGAGAACATATCCTTCACTTTTTCAAAAAATGACTTATCGGATTTTTCTGGATTGGGAACAAAATTCTCATGGTTTTGCATGCGTTCAAAAAACTCCCTTTGTTCCTTATTTGCTTCTTTGGGCGTCCAAACATTGACATGGACCAATAAATCTCCGGCGCCATATCCGTTAAGACTAGTGATTCCTTTACCTCTTAGCCTTAAGATTTTGCCAGATTGAATACCGGGTTCCAATTTGATCCTCACCTTTCCAGTAACCGAATCTATTTCTTTTGATGTTCCCAGAACAGCCTCAGAAAAGCTTACATAAAGGTCGTAGTGAAGGTTATCCCCTTCTCTTTTCAAGGTATCGTGCTCTTCCGTTTCAATGGCCACCAATAAATCCCCTGGCACTCCATTTCCTGGTGCATCGTTACCCTTGCCTGAAACTTTTAACTGCATGCCTTCCTCGACACCTCCAGGTATCTTAATGGACACGGTTTCTTCTTTTTGGATCAACCCGTGTGCATCAGCTTCCTTGGGTTTTTTATCTATACTCTGTCCACTACCACCACAAACGCTACACGTAGCTGCAGTTTGCATCCTACCTAAAATGGTATTGGTGATTTTTGTTACCTGACCCCTACCCCCACATGTGGAGCATGTAGTATAGGTAACGCCCTCTGCTTGGACCTTTCTTCTTACTTTGACCGTTTTCTCAACGCCATTGGCCACTTCTTCCAAGGTTAGCTTAACCCTAATCCTCAGATTGCTCCCTTTGACCCTGCGTTGTTGACCACCGCCACCAAAACCGCTGAAGCCACCAAAGCCACCGCCGCCGCCAAATGCACTCCCAAAGATATCTCCGAACTGACTGAATATGTCATCCATATTCATACCGCCACCGCCGCCGAAACCACCGTTTTCAAATGCAGCGTGTCCGTATTGGTCGTATCTAGCTTTTTTATTTGGATCACTGAGGACCTCATAGGCCTCAGCTGCTTTTTTGAACATTTCTTCGGCCTTGGTATCACCAGGATTTTTATCAGGGTGATATTCAATAGCTTTCTTGCGATACCCTTTTTTTATTTCGGCAGCACTCGCGTTTTTACCAATTCCTAAAATGTCATAATAATCTTCCTTCATACTTTTTATTTAGTTCCCAACAACAACTTTTGGATGACGAATAATTTTATCCCCTAGGGTAAAACCTTTTTCAATAACATCAATTATTTTACCTTTCAATTTTTTGTCAGGTGCTGGTATCTGTGTTATGGCATCGTGCAGTTCGGCATCGAAATTGTCACCTTGCTTGGTTTCGATTACTTGCAGTCCCTTCCCCTTTAAGACTTCATTGAATTTATTATTGATAAGCTCAACTCCTTTGTACATCTCCTTATCATCAGATTTTGCCAATTCCTTCATCGCACGATCAAAATCATCAATAACGGGCAATAAAGAAACGATAACTTCCTGACCTGCAGTTTTGAACAGTTCCATTCGTTCTTTGGAAGTACGTCTTTTGTAATTTTCAAATTCCGCAAACAGACGTAAAAACTTATCTTTTTCTTTGGCCAAATCCTCCTGCAATTGTTCTTCTGCCGTCAATTCTTCTTGGGCTTCCAAATTTTCTTCACCTGCCTTCCCATCATTATCCTGCATTCCATCATTATTTGGTGCATCGGAAACCATTTCATCCATTTCTTCTGCTTTATTTTTCTTGCTCATTTGTATGTCTTTAAAATCGTGGTAATTTCAGATGGCAAAAGTACTGCCAATTCTTTAAAAATGTCAAAATGTCATTAAATTTTATAAAAAAACATCCACTTTAGGCGGATGTTGTTTATGTTTTTACATTGATCTAATTTCTTTGTCCGTTCAACTCATAAATTCGGTTTGGGAAACAGGACTCTCTTGCTTAACCTTGGTTGCCTCAGAATAAATACCTTTTAATGCCTTACATATATTGGGATAATGAAAATTAAAACCTTCTTCCTCCATTTTCTTACTGCTCACACGTTGGCTGGCAAATAGGATGTAAGACATTTCCCCCAGAATCAACTTCATTGGAAATTCTGGAATGTTAGGCAAGATCAAAGGCTTTTTCAATTGCTTGGCAATTTCCTTGATTAATTTATTATTGCAAACAGGATTTGGGGCAACCCCATTAAAAACACCCTGCAATTTGTTATTGGCCACAAAAAGGAACATTCTGGATAAATCATTGATATGTATCCATGACTGCCATTGGTCGCCTGTCCCAAATGCAGCACCAACATAATTATTGATGGGCTTGGCCATTTCCGGTAGAGCACCGCCTTTGGCTGAAAGCACCAAACCTATTCTAATTTTGGCTACACTAAAATTGAACTTATTAAACGTATCGGCCTCCTTTTCCCAAGCCTGGACAACGCTACCCAAAAAACTATCGTCCACAGCCTCTTCTTCCTCAGAATAGTAACTGGACAGAGAATCTGGATAGATCCCTATGGCAGAAGCAGATACAAAAGACTCAATTTTGCTCGAATCAACACTGTCCACACCAGTTCTCAAGGTTTTTAGACTATTTATTCTGCTGTTCAGAATTGCCTGTTTATTGCTTTCCGTCCATCTTTTGGAAATTGAGACTCCGGCCAGATTAATAATAGAGGTAACTCCTTCAAAACATTCAAGGTCAATTTCCCCTTTGGCAGGGTTCCAATAGAATCCTTTGTAATTGGGATTGGAAACAATTTTACTTTTACTCGTGGAAAGGTAATTAACGTCAATATTTTTCTTGTGGCACAACTCAACAATCGCTGATCCTACTAAACCAGTCGCACCTGTTATTAATATTTTCATGTTAATTTTTAAGTCAAAGATATAGGTTTTTAGCAGGGAGGTCAAACCCTTTAATTAAGGTTTAACACTATTGGCCAACAATAACTTAAGGAAATTATAATTTTATGTTATTATTTAACTTTTAACATCCCCAAAATCAATTTTCACGGCTCGTAGCATCTCCCTCTTCCCTGGGGGACCTGGCAAACGTTCCACTTTAAAACCAACAGACTGCATTGCCCTGCGCACACTTCCTTTCGCGGCATAGGTCACCAGCACTCCATTTTCACTCAGCGCATTGAACATCTTTTGAAAGAGTGTCTCTGTCCAAAGCTCGGGCTGTACCCTTGCGCCAAAAGCATCAAAGTAAATAAGGTTATAATCCTCCTTATCAGCAATATCCATAAAATCTTTTTGTTGCTTGTGGATGGTAAAATTATTGGTCAACTTTATGGTTTCCTCCCAGGCAGCATCGTGCATTTTTTCGAAACCATTGGCCAACTCTTGGGCGTTGAGTTCATTTATATAATCTAGCTGTCTTATCTCTTCCTTGGTCACAGGAAAAGCTTCTACCCCGGTATACCTTACTTCCAAATTGTAACGGCTGGATTCTTTCCAAGTGATTAAAGCATTGAGACCTGTACCAAACCCTATTTCAAGTATTGAAATCTTCCTATTTTCAAAAAGTGATAGTCCATGCTTAATGAATACATGGTATGCTTCTTGGACAGCACCGTGCTTGGAATGGTATTGTTCATCCCAGTCCTCTATCTGTATGGTCTTTGAACCATCTGAAGTGGTAATAATTTTTCTTTTCATCCTACTGTTTAATCAGAACACCATCTGCCTCGAAACTATATGTTTTTTTTGTTTCAGAGATCAATGCCAACTCATCTTCCGATCTGCCCGCATCTTTCGCAAAATGCTTTTGATCCTCAACGGATTGTTGTTCTACAAAGGCCTTCCCATTGACTATTACTTCTTTGCCTACAATATCCTTGGGCATAAAAAACCCATAATCCTTAAACCGTACCATAGCTTCTTGGCCATCTTCCAATTTCAACTTCATCCAACATCCTTTGGCCTGACAAACTTCGGTAACGGTAGCCGTAAATTTTGAGGTAAGGGTATCCGATACCTCTAAATGTTTGTAGCGATTCCACATTTCCGATTCGGAAATAGCCCCAATGGACTGAATTTCATTGCCATAGGTGCTGTAATTTACGGTTTCTACTGATTTTTCAGATGCTAACGGGGTAGATTTCTTATCCTTACAAGAGACAATCACTAGCATAAAAACAAGCAATATGTTAAAACTTTTCATATCTGATAATTTTTTGTTCCAGAATACAAATCTGGTCTTTTTTAAACGAAAAAAGAAGGGCAACTAGTGATAATTCATTAATTTTATTGCCATAAATTTAAATTGAATGGATACGAGTGTAAAGAATGTTATCGTTGAAAAAGCGAAAACATCAAAAATTGACCAAGTAGATTTCAATAATCTATCATTTGGAAGTATAGTTACAGATCATATGATGGTATGCGACTATAAGAATGGGGCTTGGGAAACCCCAAAAGTAGTTCCTTACCAGCCCATTACATTGGATCCTTCCTCTAAAATATTTCACTACGGACAATCTGTATTTGAGGGAATGAAGGCGTACAAGGATACAGACAACAACGTTTGGCTGTTCCGCCCTTTGGAAAACCAGAAACGCCTCAATATTTCATCTAAAAGATTGGCCATCCCGGAAATCCCTGAAGCGTATTTCATGGAGGGTTTAAAGGCATTGTTAAAGGTAGACCAGCAGTGGATTCCACAGACGGAAGGCAGCTCTCTGTACATAAGGCCATTTGTGTTCGCTACAGGGAAAGGGTTTCATGCTTCTCCTGCCAATGAATATAAATTTATTATTGCTTGTGCACCTTCAGGACCATATTTTTCTGGAAAGGTAAAGGTATTGATAGAAGAGAAATACTCCAGATCTGCTAACGGCGGGGTAGGTTTTGCTAAAGCTGGAGGTAACTATGCTGGACAATTCTACCCAACACAGTTAGCTGTTGCAAAAGGATACAACCAAGTAATCTGGACGGATGACAATAGCCACGAATATATTGAGGAGGCAGGTGCTATGAACATCTTTATCAGGATCAATGACACCCTTATCACAAGCCCTACCAGCGATAGAATATTGGATGGTATAACCAGAAAGAGCTTGATTGAACTCGCCAAAGACGAGGGAATCAATGTCGAGGTTCGGAAAATCACTGTAAAAGAAGTTGTTGAGGAATCTAAAAACGGTACGTTGATGGAAATGTTTGGCGCTGGAACAGCTGCTGTAATTTCACCGATCTCAGCTTTTGGATTTCAAGAAAATGATTATGAGCTTCCTGAGTTGGATAATAGTTATGCTGCATTATTGAAGAAACGCATCACTGATATACAGTACAACAGAGCCGAAGACAAATTTGGTTGGAGGTATAAATTATAAGAATGCTGGTTACATAAAAAAAAGCACCTGAGAAGGTGCTTTTTTTATTTCTTATCCAAAATCTCTTTGATGTTCGGTTTAAAATAATTGGGGCCTTTCAATACCTTCCCGTCTTCCCTATAAATAGGCTTTCCATTTTCATCCAATTTACTCATATTGCTGCGCTGTATCTCTTCGAATACTTCCTCTATTTTATACTGCATGCCATGTTCCAATATAGTACCGCACAAGATATACAACATATCTCCCAGAGCATCCGCCACTTCTACCAAATCATTATTGTTGGCTGCCTCTAAATATTCCTTATTCTCCTCATCCATCAAATTATATCGAAGTAAATTTTTGCTTGCTCCCAAATCTGCCATGGTGGTATTGGACACCCCCAGACCAAATGAACTGTGGAATAGCTCTACTGCACGAAGTTTACGTTTCATTTTTGTTGTATTTTAAGTTAGCTTTGCGTAAAAATAAAAAATATGTTCAGTAACGGACAATTAATTTTTGCCGCCTCTTTTGTGATTGTTTTTATTGGGGTTATGATATTTTCATATAAAAAAGACAAGCAACTACACCTTAAAAACTACAAGGGGGTCAAGTGGATCGGCATAACCTTCATCACCTTCATAATAATTCTTTTTATTATTAAGTATTTGCTTAAAAATTAACAGTTTAGCTAACTTAACCACAAAAATACGCACCTTCACAACATAAAACCCATTTGCAACGTTTAATATAACAAAAGGCGTATTTTTGCGTTATAATGCTAAACAATTCGGACAAATGGTAACATTTTTTAACATTCTAATCACCTTGGTTGCTATAAATGCCATTCTTTTGATCTTTAGCGTAAACCGCACCAACAAGAAGAATACAGTTACAGCTGATAAAAACTTACAAGGTTCGGCCTCTAAGGTCTATCCAATTGATTTAAGTTCTTCCAATTACAAAAAAGCCATTTAGTTTTATACTTTTAGAGTATGAAACAAATGATGCTTGTTTTTTTGGGTGGAGGATTAGGGAGCGTGCTGCGCTTTCTGATTTCCAAAACCTACAACCATCATTATATCAACTTCTATTTGGGCACTTTTTTAGCCAACAGCATCGGATGCCTCCTTATAGGTATCTTACTGGGCCTTTCTGCCAAACACAATTATCTTTCACAAAACCAAACCTTATTATTGGCTACCGGATTTTGTGGTGGCTTCACCACCTTTTCTACTTTTGCTTTTGAGAACTATTCATTTCTCAAGGCCGGCGAACTTCTCAACTTTTCCCTTTACACACTTTCAAGCATCATTATTGGAGTTATAGCCGTGGCTATAGGCCTCTGGATCTCCAAATTGATCTAACTACAAGACTTCGTATGCCTTTATAGAGATAAGCGAAATATGACATTTTGCCTTATTCCTTACATAATTCGCACTTTTTAATCGAAAAAGATGCACTTATGTCAACTATTTTCGATTAGTACTGCCAAAAAGCGATTGAACCTCAAAATTATCAACTTAAAAAATAGATACCCATAATTTTATGGGGGTTAATTTATTATATACATAAAAATAACCCATCTATCCCCTATTCTTAGAGGGTGTTAATTTTTTTAACATACATTTGACCCATAATTAATAAATCAATTATGAAAAAAGTAGAGGCAATTATTAGAAAGTCAAAATTTGACGAAGTAAAAAAAGCACTTCATCAAATTGAGGTGAACTTCTTCAGCTACTGGGATGTAACTGGAGTTGGTAATGAAAAACAGGGCCATGTTTATCGCGGAATTTCCTACAGTACATCAGATATCCAAAGAAGATACCTTGTTATTGTAGTTTCAGATGATTTCTTGGACAGAACCGTTAGCACCATTTTAGAGACAGCCAGTACCGGAAATGTAGGCGATGGAAAAATATTTATTTCCGATGTCATCGATGCTTATCGCATTAGGACAAAAGAAAATGGACATTCAGGTATCAACTAACTCAAGTAAAACTTATTAAACATTACAAAAATGGAAGCAGGATTATTTACAGCCAATAATGTTTGGATGATGATTTGTACAGGACTTGTATTCTTCATGCACCTTGGATTCTCTCTTTTGGAGATTGGACTCACCAGACAAAAAAATACGATCAACATATTATTTAAGAATGTCTTTATTATCTGTGTAGGACTCCTATTATACTATATAGGCGGTTTTAACCTAATGTACCCTGGAGACTTTAATGGGTATGTAGGATTTGCAGGGTTCGGATTGGATCCGGGAGAAGCGGGAATGACCGTTGAATATGCCAGCGGAGGATACACCTATTGGACAGATTTTCTATTTCAGGCCATGTTTGCCGCTACAGCAGCGACCATTGTTTCTGGAGCAGTAGCTGAACGTATCAAAATAGGTCCGTTTATGATTTTTACCATCATATATGTAGGTCTGGTCTATCCAATTGTTGGGTCATGGCAATGGGGAGGTGGATTCCTATCTACCCTTGGAGGTGATGATGCAGGTTTTCACGATTTCGCAGGGTCTACTTTAGTACATTCCGTGGGCGGATGGGCAGCCCTTATCGCTGTATACCTTTTAGGTCCTCGTATCGGTAAATTTGGAGAAGACGGAAAGCCAAATGCTATCCCTGGACACAACATTCCTTTCGCAGCAGCGGGAGTATTGATTCTTTGGTTAGGATGGTTCGGATTTAACGGTGGATCAGTACTTTCAGCAGATCCGGCCGGAACTTCACTGGTATTGGTTACCACAAGTTTGGCAGCAGCAGCAGGTGGTGTAGGCGCATTTATCTTTTCTACTATTCTCTATAAAAATTATGACCTTACCATGTTCTTAAATGGTATTCTTGGTGGTTTGGTAGGAATTACTGCCGGTGCAGACTTAATGTCGCCGCTCGAATCTATCATTATAGGTGGAATAGCAGGTGTTATCATAGTATTTGGAGTAGCGCTTATTGATAAAATTAAATTGGATGATCCTGTAGGAGCTATCGCAGTTCACTTGATCTGCGGTATCTGGGGCACCTTGGCCGTTGGTATCTTTGGAGCAAAAGCCGGAGGAGACCAATTCATTTATCAATTAGCTGGAGTAGGTGCGGCAGCTGTATTTTGTTCGCTATGTGCCTTCATTATCCTATACACACTTAAGAAAACTATAGGTATACGAGTTTCGAAGGAAGAAGAAATTGAAGGATTGGATCTTCACGAACACGGAATGGACGCCTATCCCGATTTTAGATTGAATCAACACTAATTACCATTATCAAATAAAAACGGAGCGTTTTGCAGAACGCTCCGTTACATAACCTTTTCACAATTAAACATCACGAACAATAATTCATCGCTCCTTTTAATAAGGACAATTAAATCATTGAAATATGAAAACGATTATCCATACAAATAACGTAAAAAAAATAGTTTTTTTAACTATAGCTTTATTGACAACTGGACTTTTTGCCCAAGAGGAAGAAACAGAAACAACACCTAAATTTTCATTGAGCGGATCTGTAGATGCCTACTACCGCGCAAACCTTAGTGCCCCAAACGATGAGGATGCCATTGCACCGGGATCTTCTTTCGCAAACCTACCAGGATTTGCTTTGGGCATGGCCAATGTCATTGCAAGTTATGAAGGGGAAGATGTTGGTTTTGTGGCCGATCTTGTATTTGGACCTCGCGGTACAGATGCCATTTTTGCTTCCCCAATGTATTCATCCACTGGAAATATAGTGAACCAATTATATGTCTATTGGAATGTTAGCGACAATGTAAAATTGACCTTTGGAAATTTCAATACCTTTTTGGGATATGAGGTTATTTCACCGGTAGCTAACTTTAACTACAGTACATCCTACCTATTCTCCTATGGTCCTTTTTCACATACAGGATTGAAGGCCGATTTTGATCTTGGGAACGAATGGTCTGCCATGGTTGCAGTAATGAACCCAACAGATCTAACCGAATTTAACCCAACCGGTAACTATGCTTTTGGGGCACAATTGGGCTATAGCGGTCAATATTTGAACTTTATCACCGATGACGGAGCCTACGAAATCGACTTTACAGGAGGTTTTGATGTGTCTGATGAGTTTTTCTTGGGAATAAACGCAGCATATTTTGACAATGACGGAGTAGGTTTTGCTGGTGCAGCTTTATATCCACAGTACGCTACTTCCGACACTTTCACCATTGGATTGAGAGGTGAATATTTCACTGAAACTGGAGACTTTGGCGCCATTGGAACAGGAGTTGAAGATTCCAGTGTATTTGCAGTTACCTTAACTGGAAGTGCTACTATTGGCAACTTAATGATCAAACCAGAATTGAGACTGGACAGTGCGTCTGATGATGCGTTTATTGACAACGACCTTGGCCCGACGAAGAGTCTTTCCTCATTTGTATTGGCAGCCGTTTATTCTTTCTAAAGAAATAAGTAGTTTAGTTTATATATTCTAAAAAATCCTGGCAGCAACTGCTAGGATTTTTTTTTAATTATCACCAGGCATAAATGCCTTTACCCCGGCCATAACCTTTACAGACATGGAATTAACTGTTGGCACTATTGGGCAGGAATATTTTTTATTGTACGCGCAATAAGGATTATAGGCCCTATTAAAATCTATGATCAAGCTATCTCCGTCAGGAATACTTAAGTCAATATAACGTCCCCCAGAATAGGTTTCTTCTCCGTTTGTCTCATCTAAAAAAGGAAGGAACAAATAGTCCTTATACTTCTCCTCCAACATCAGCTCCTGGTTCTGATAAACCTCCAATTGATACTGTTCGCCCTTCAGTGAAAAATAAGCCACGCCATAAGTGACTTCCTTTGATTTCCTATCCGTTGTTGTAGGCATCATAAAAGGTACTGCTTCAGGGGTACGTACAAATTTTGCTACCACCCTGTAGGTAGTATCAGGTTGAAAAAAAGACAGGCCGTTAAAATCCATGCGATATCGGTCAGGCAAAGGGGAAGACTCAGGGTCTTTGAATTCTTGATTCATTTTTTTCTGAAATTCCAGAATTTCACCAAGGGCAGTAGACCCGTTCGCTGGGATATCAACCTTGTTTTCTGAATGATATTTCTTTTCTTTACATCCTAGGACAAGCAAAAGCAGTATCACATATAAATATCTCATTTCTATAGTTTCAAATCGTTCGAATGGTAAAAATACAACATACCATATTTTTATCGCGTTTTGTTGTCCAATAGAATTCAATGGATTCTGAATCGCTAAAATATTATTCTTTCAAAATTTTCAGGACTTTCAACCTTTTAAGTTTTCAGAGAAAAACTATTTTAAAGAATCAGATTTGATAGTCCTTCAAATTGACTGTATTTTATGCGGATCATACGATCATTTGGAGTTTCACTTGAGCTACATTGATTTAGTTATGGCCCATTACAATACAATTTTGCGCTGTTTCAGCGACATTTAATTACTTTTACTTTTGAAAAAACACACCAACAAATACAAAAAAATGGGTAAGACCTTTTTAATTTTCACGGTTTTTATGAGCATCCTATTAGCTGGGTGCGGTAAAAATAAAGGATCAAGAAATATTCCTGAGACTAAAAGACATGTGCCCAATATTGTACCTAACAGGTATAATGTGGCCTTTTTGATCATGGATGGCACTTTTAACACAGAGTTCACTGCTCCCTATGATATTTTTCAACACACGCAGTTTAGGGAAGGGATCAAAGCGATGAATGTATTTACGGTTGCCAACACCCTAAAACCGATAACCACATTTGAAGGCCTGAGGATCCTGCCAGATTACGATTATACCGAAGACGACTTACCAAAAATAGATATATTGGTAGTTCCAAGTGCTGAACACCATCTGGACAGCGATCTAAGGGATACAACCATGATCAATTTTATAAAAATGGTCGACAAAAAGGCCCAATTCATGACTTCCCATTGCGATGGTGCTTTTGTTTTGGCCAAAGCAGGGATTTTGGACAATAGCACCTCCACCACTTTTCCGAGTGATATTGAAACTTACCAAAAAAAATTTCCAAACCTAAAGGTACAGGATAGTGTCCTATTTGTTCACGACGGAAAATATATCACCTCAGCAGGTGGGGCCAAAAGTTTTGAAGCTGCGCTCTATTTATGTGAACTATTATACGGCAAGGAGATTGCACAATCCTTAGCTAAAGGACTTGTTATTGAGTGGGATCTCGATTTAATTCCACACCTTATTGTTCATTAATCCCATACCTAGGATCATCTAGGTACTTTTTAACCAATTCATTAAATTCCGGGGTTATTCTCAGCAAGGCAGTATGCTCCAAAGCATATAAGGCTTCTTTATCTGTGAATCCATTTTTAAGCAATTCCTCCACATAAAATAGGGCGGTTCCAAAATCCTCTATTTTAGAGCTTAGGGAGATGGTTTCCAGATACGATCCATATTCTTTTGGATCAGTTATGGTTTTTAACATGAAGACGAAAAGCAAAGCATCCTCATCTACCACCTTTTCCTTTTTCAACATATCTTCAGTATCGTCAACCAAGGCATTCACATAACCATAAAGTCGCTTTCCCATTTGACGTTCTGCTTCATTTTGGCTCTTTTCATATTTCTTAATATCCTCCATTTGAAAATTCCACCATCCCAAATTATTAAAATTATAGGTAAGCACGTCTTCTTCTAAATAATAGGAATAATCTTCTTTGATCAACGATTCCTTAAAAAATACATTATTCTCGTTTCGCTTTTGGGTTCTATAAAGTTTATCCTTTTTTAGAGACTTCAATTTTTCTTTTAGCTCATCCACTTTTAAGTGAACCCGATAAACCGATTGCGTTTCCTGAATCATTTTTTCCGCTTCCAATAATTTTTTGGAGGCTATCAAACTATCTATCTCATCTAGGTTGGCCTCATAACTCTGCTTTAAAAATGTTTCGTTTAGCGGAATACTCCCTTTCGCCATGGATGATAATGTAAATATTTGCATAGCCTTCTGCAACTGGTGTAGTTCTTGCAATTTATTCCCATTGTTCATCAAGAGCAGTTGATTTGGAAACTTTAAATTATTCAGCATCAACTCGTCCCCCAACATCCTAGGATAGTTGTAATCCTCTTTGCTCACTATCCCAATATAATGAAACATGTTTTTTGTACTTAAAACCTCTATGTTGCCCAATGGCCCTCCAAAAGAGACGACCCCATCAATATTTGGGACAAACACAGGAACAATACTAGCAAGTCTCCCGCCGTTGGCAATACCCCCTGTATAGATTCTTTTAGGATGAATTGAAAATAGTTCGAATGTTTTATTGAACATCCGGTTTGATATTAAAATGTTTTGGGAAATCGGCAGTGAATCATGTATATTATTAGATGCGGCTAGAATATAACCTTCCTTCTCTGCAGCATCTTGAAAAAAACGCACCAATTGCCTACCCCTGCCCTTCTCATCAAAAAGAAAGATTACGGGCCAATTTTTTGACATTTTAAAGTTCTTAGGGAGGTATAATGCGAAAGATTCCTGAATAGAATCATTGATCATTACCGAATCTGTGGCCATCCCTTTTTTAAAGGTTAATTCTTGTGCGGTTAAAAGTACCGTACTGCCGAAAAACAATAGGAAAATAATTTTTTTCATAAAACAGAAGGTATCAAAAACCTAGCCAAATTAGTCATTACATAAAGTTAATCAATTCCGTGGTTTCTATAGAATATAATACGTTATTTTGCACAATTCTTGACAAATACATAGATTTAGCCTACTAATATTAATTATTTCTTCTCTTTTTTATGGGGGCATCAGACACTATATCAGAAAGAATAATATGGGTCCGGGTCTCACCATACTGTATCAATTTGTCTATAAACTTCTCCAAATGAAATTGATCCTTTAATACTACTTCCATTATTATATTTTCATTCCCTGTTATCCTGTAGCAGTTAAGAACCTCCTCAAAAGTGCCTACAGTATCCAAAAATGGTTTCAATTTTCCCATAAATGCACGGAGGGTGATTATGGCACGGAGCTGATATCCCGTCTGCGTATGTGATACAACTGCCTTATAACCCTCTAATATACCCATGTCCTCCATTTTCTTGACACGTTCCGCCACTGCAGGCGGGGTAAGCCCTACTGTACGACCAATATTGGCAAAGGATTCCCTCGCATTATCCTGAAGACATTTTAGGATTCCCCAATTTAAATCATCGATCTTTATATTCAAATCTTTTTTCTTTAAATAATTTATTTTCAATAGCTAATTTACATTATTGCTTTTAAATCCAAAGATATTATTTCTGAATAGTACGTAATTTTATAATATAATTATTGGTGAAACTTAAAAATGTCTTACAAGAATTTACGTACGGTACCTGTATATCGAAAGGCTTTGGAACTCTGCACAATGAGTAGGGAGATAGCTGCGTATGTTTCATACAATAAAGATCTCTTATTATTATATCAATCCAATAGCTTACGGGATATCATTGCGGATTCTTTGATAACCGATTCCATACTCATTCCACAGAAAATTGCTCAGGCAGAATGCACGGAATCTTATGATGTACGCTTAAAAAGTGTTGCCCTAATTAATATAATGATACGAAACATCCTCTCTTATTGTAATGGACTGGAAAAAGATGGCGTAAAAGAAAAAGAGTATATTAACCTACTGAGAAGGGAAATAAAACTTTTTAGAAGGCTATACAAAAAATGGAAAAAATCCCTCAAAGGGGATAATGGCGACGCCAATTGGGGATTGAACGAGTCCTTTGGATTTTAGATTACTATTATCAAAATATCTAATAAAGGTAAAAGCCCCGATTTTCATCGGGGCTTTTTATTGCTACATATTTCTTCTATACTGCCCTCCGACTTCAAAGAGAGCATTTGTAATTTGACCTAAAGAACACACTTTGGTGACCTCCATCAATTTTTCAAAGATATTTTCATTATTCACAGCCCTATCCTGAAGATCCAATAGCTCCTTTTCAACTATATCGGCATTACGAGTTTGAAGATTTTGAAGCGTCGCAATCTGCGCCTGTTTCTCTTCTTCAGTAGCCCTTATAACTTCTGCAGGTAAAATTGTAGGTGAACCCTTAGAGCTCAAAAAGGTATTTACGCCAATAATTGGAAACTCTCCAGTGTGTTTCAACGTCTCATAATAAAGGCTTTCTTCCTGTATCTTGGAGCGCTGGTACATAGTTTCCATAGCCCCCAATACTCCGCCTCTTTCTGTAATTCTGTCAAATTCCAATAATACGGCTTCCTCCACCAGATCTGTCAGTTCTTCTATTATAAATGACCCCTGTAACGGATTCTCATTTTTTGCCAAGCCCAATTCCTTGTTAATGATCAATTGAATCGCCATGGCCCTCCTGACCGATTCCTCCGTTGGGGTTGTAATTGCCTCGTCATACGCATTGGTGTGCAGGGAATTACAATTATCATAAATAGCGTACAATGCCTGTAATGTGGTACGTATATCGTTAAAATCTATTTCTTGGGCGTGCAAACTCCTGCCTGAAGTCTGAATGTGGTATTTCAACATTTGGGCCCTTGGATCGGCACCATATTTATGCTTTAACGCCTTGGCCCATATTTTACGGGCAACTCTACCGATTACTGCGTATTCTGGATCTATACCATTGGAAAAGAAGAATGATAGGTTGGGACCAAATTTATCGATATCCATTCCTCTGCTCAAGTAATACTCTACATAGGTAAACCCATTGGAAAGCGTAAATGCCAATTGGGTAATAGGGTTGGCACCGGCCTCTGCAATATGATATCCGGATATGGATACGGAATAGAAATTACGGATCTCGTTCTCAATAAAGTATTCTTGGACATCCCCCATGAGTCGCAGGGCAAATTCCGTAGAGAATATACAGGTATTTTGCGCCTGGTCTTCCTTTAAAATATCTGCCTGAACAGTTCCCCTGACCTGGTTCATTGTAGCCTTTTTAATGGAGGCATACACTTCTTTGGGTAGAACTTGGTCACCCGTTACTCCTAAGAGCATCAGTCCTAACCCGTCGTTCCCTTTAGGAAGTTCACCGTTATATTTTGGCCTTTCAAAGCCCTTATCCTCGTAAAAGGCTTTGATTTTAGCCTCTACTTCCTTCTCGAGACCATTTTCCTTAATATACTTTTCACAATTTTGATCTATGGCGGCATTCATAAAAAACCCTAATAACATTGGTGCCGGACCATTGATGGTCATACTCACCGATGTCATTATTCCACTCAGATCAAAACCAGAGTATAATTTTTTCGCGTCGTCCAAACAACATATGGATACCCCAGCATTTCCTATTTTTCCATAGATATCTGGTCTATAATCCGGATCGTTCCCATAAAGTGTTACAGAATCGAATGCTGTGGACAGCCTTTTGGCAGGTGTACCGAAACTCACATAGTGAAAACGCCTATTGGTCCGTTCGGGTCCTCCTTCGCCAGCAAACATCCTGGTCGGGTCTTCCCCCGTTCTTTTGAAAGGGTAGAGTCCGGCTGTATACGGAAATTCCCCTGGTACATTTTCCTGTAAAGTCCACCTCAATAGATCTCCCCATGCCTGATACTTGGGAAGCACTATTTTAGGGATGTCTACCTGCGATAAAGATTTTGAGTGGGTTTCAATTTTAATCTCCTTATCCCTTACCTTAAAGCTATATATGGGATCTTTATACGTTTGTACTTTAGCATCCCAATTGATGATACTATCCCAATGATAGGGATCCAAATCCATCTTAACCCTATCAAATTCCTTTAACAACAACTCTGTAAGCTGGCCATTTTCTGGGTCCTTGGTATCCAGCATTTCATCATCTACACCAATTTTTGTAAGACCAAGTGCTCCGTTAGAAAGACCTTCCAATGTTTTATAAATACCGTATAATTGTTGTGCTACCTTAGCCTGGGCATTTACCATAGCATCGTAAGCACGATTGTTCTCCGCTATTTCAGAAAGGTACCTGGTTCTTGCAGGAGGGATCACAAAAATCTTTTCTGTGATTTCATGGGTTGCCATAAAGGTAGATTTTAGATCTGCCCCTACTTTTTCCACCAATTTTGCAGCTATGGCTCCGTATAGCTTATTCATGCCTGGATCATTGAACTGGGAGGCAATGGTACCAAATACAGGCAGATCATCTTGTGGGATATCCCAAAGATTATTATTGCGCATGTACTGTTTTTTAACATCCCTTAAAGCATCCAGCGATCCTCTTTTATCAAATTTATTAATGGCGACAAGATCGGCGAAATCGAGCATATCTATTTTCTCCAGTTGCGTGGCCGCCCCAAATTCTGGGGTCATCACATAAAGAGATACATCACTGTGTTCTATAATTTCGGTATCTGATTGCCCAATTCCCGAAGTTTCTAGGATAATTAGGTCAAATCCAGCCGCTTTAAGCACCTGGACCGCCTCTTCTACATATTTGGACAACGCCAAATTGGATTGTCTAGTTGCCAAGGACCGCATGTAGACACGATCGTCATTTATGGCATTCATTCTTATACGGTCTCCCAGTAAAGCTCCGCCGGTTTTTCTTTTGGAAGGATCAACAGAAATAATCCCTATGGTCTTTTCAGGGAAATCTATCAAAAACCTACGTACCAATTCATCCACTAAGCTCGACTTTCCAGAACCACCTGTACCTGTAATTCCCAAAACCGGAACTTCATTTTTTTTATGATCTACCGCAGAAAAATGAGACTTAAATTCCTCATTCCTATTTTCTGCCAAGCTTATCAGGCGAGCCAAAATATTAACATCCTTTTCCTCAAGGGCCTCTACCAATGTTTTTCCTTCTGGGATTGCCAAAGATGGCACAGGAAAGTCACTTTTTTCCACCAAATCATTGATCATGCCCTGAAGCCCCATGGTCCTCCCATCATCAGGAGCATAGATTCTCGTAATCCCATAATCCATTAGTTCCTTGATTTCTTCGGGAAGAATAACTCCTCCTCCGCCACCGAAGATTTTTATATGAGTAGCTCCACGCTCTTGCAGCAGATCATACATATATTTAAAATACTCATTGTGACCCCCTTGATAAGAAGTCATGGCAATAGCATTCACATCTTCCTGGATTGCGCAATCTACAACTTCGGTGACACTGCGATCATGTCCTAAATGGATAACCTCCACTCCTGTAGATTGAATTATTCGTCGCATTATATTGATAGCGGCATCATGCCCATCAAACAGGGAGGCAGCTGTAACTATTCTTACTTTATTTTTTGGAGTGTAGGGTTTAATTTGTTCCATATGTAATTTAGAGACATTTTTAGAGGCGCAATTTACGAAAAGTGCAAAGTATATAAAGTATAAATCGGAATATTATAAAAATACCATTGGTATTTAGTCCTCAATTCTGAATACCTTAATTTTACCTCTTAAAATCAGCCATTTTGAAAACCACTATCTTAATCAATTGTCCAGATCAGGCCGGAATCATAAGCTCTGTGACTGGATTTATTCACGCAAAAGGTGGAAATATCATTTACATTGACCAACATGTGGATAAACAGGCCGATGTTTTTTTTATGCGTCTGGAAAGTGAATTTGATGAGAACACTATTTCTTTTGAAAATTTCAAGGCCCAATTTAAAAAGGAAATTTCGGTACCGTTTAATATGGACTCCAAAATGCACCTCAGTGGAATTAAACCTAAAATGGCCTTGTTTATATCGAAATACAACCATTGTTTGTACGATCTTCTGAGCAGGTTTAATTCTGGAGAACTGGATGTGGAAATCCCCTTTATCTTGAGCAATCACAAAGACCTTCAAAATATCTCCGAGCAGTTCCAAATTCCTTTTTTTCATATCCCTGTGACCAAAGAGAACAAACTGGAAGCAGAAAACAAGCAATTGGAGCTTCTTAAGGAGCATGAGATCGACTTTATTGTACTTGCAAGATACATGCAGATCATTGCACCGAGGACAATAGATCAATATCCAAACAAGATCATTAATATCCACCATTCGTTCCTCCCTGCCTTTGCAGGAGCAAAACCATATCATGCAGCCTTTGCCAGGGGCGTTAAAATAATTGGCGCTACCAGTCATTATGTAACAGAAGAATTAGATGCTGGCCCAATTATTGAACAGGACGTTGTTACCGTAACCCATGCCCATACTATAAAAGATTTTATTGCCAAGGGTCAGGATCTTGAAAAAATAGTATTGTCCAGAGCCGTTAAGCTACATATTCAAAGGAAAACCATGGTATATAACAATAAGACCGTTATTTTCTCTTAATTTATTTGCACAGTGGACAAAACAGTCCAAATGATTTTGCAGTGTTCTGGTACTGCCGTTAATTTTATAATATAGATTAGATATGATGAAGAAGCTGTTATTAAGTGTTATTGTTCTGCAATTGGTTTCTTGTGCAGAACTACAACAAGTTGTAGATCAATTTCCACAGGGCACCTATGGCATTGGCAACGAAGAAATTGCCATGGGACTTAGGGAAGCTCTGGATAAGGGAATTGATAAACAAGTATCCAAACTCACCAAGGAAGACGGCTTCTACAAAAATGAATTGATCAAAATACTACTTCCCGAAGAACTGCAAAAAATTGACAGAACTTTAAGGGATGTTGGACTTGGAAATCTCGCCGATGAAGGCATAAAAGTATTGAACAGAGCTGCGGAAGATGCGGTAAGCGAAGCCACACCAATATTTATTAATGCGGTCAAGGATATCACCTTTGCAGATGCAAAAAACATTCTCTTAGGTAGTGATGATGCGGCCACCTTATATTTAAAAAGCACCACCCAAACAGCACTTTACGATAAATTTAATCCCATCATTAAAAATTCGTTTCAACGTGTAGGTGCCGACCAAATTTGGAACAATTTAATCACCCGCTACAACAACCTTCCACTCACCAATAATGTCAATCCTGATCTAACAGATTATGTTACCCAGGAAGCCTTATCTGGTGTCTATACAATGATTGCTCTTGAGGAAAAAGAAATACGTACCAATGTCACTTCAAGGACATCTACCATACTTCGAAAGGTTTTCGCCTTACAGGACTGATAATGAGATAATTTAATTCAATTTTCTACAATAATTTAAAAAAAAATTCGTTACTTTAAAGTATAGCTAACATAACGTAATGGTAATACTTATGTCAGCTATAACATCAAGTAAAATGCAATCTTTGCATAGAATTATTTGAATTAGTAATTTTTGAGTTAGTTAGTTAAAAACCGGTGGGAGCACCGGTTTTTTTTTGTTTAAACTTATCATAACAAAACCTAAACTAACCTTTTTTCATCATACTCATAAAAATGAGGGTCCTAAGACAGAATTTAATGTTGTTTTTAAGGCTTATTAAAAAATTTATAAGATCTTTAAACCTCTAACTCAAAACCCTTAAAATGAAAGCAAAATTAAAAGGAATTTTTACCTTTTTGTTGGTTTTAATTGCACAACTAGCAGTTGCGCAGGAAAAATCAATTTCTGGTAAAGTTACCGATCAAGCTGGCATACCATTGCCTGGAGTAAACGTAGTTGTAAAAGGTACGACCAATGGAACCCAAAGTGACTTTGATGGCAATTACATCATTAACGCCAACATGGGCAGTGTTCTCGTATTTTCCTATTTAGGTCAAAAAACAACAGAAAAAACTATTGGAACATCTAATACCATAGATGTTCAAATGGAGGAAGATGCCTCACAATTAGAAGAGGTCATTGTAGTTGGGTATGGTACCCAAAGCAAACGTAACCTAACCGATAATATTTCCAAACTTACCTCAGACGATATATCCGATGTACCCAATCCAAACCTTCAAAATGCCCTTGTAGCTAAAGCTGCGGGTGTACAGGTAACCCAAACGAACGGGAAAGTTGAGGGTGGCATTAATATTAGGGTAAGAGGTGCCGCTAGTGTTAGTGGAGGAACTCAACCATTATATGTATTGGATGGAATACCGTTAATAGATCCTACAGGCGGTCGTGGAGAAATAGGAAATGGTGCGCCAACCAATCCGTTGTTAACATTGAGCGCCAATGAAATAGAATCGATAGACATCCTAAAAGATGCTTCTTCAGCCGCAATTTATGGGGCAAGGGGCGCAAATGGTGTTGTATTGATAACAACCAAAAAAGGAAAGCAAGGGAAGGCTAAATTTAGCATTAACCTAGCACAAGGATTTAGCCAACCAACCAATAAAAGGGAATGGCTCAACGCTCAAGAGTATGTTGAACTTTTTACAGAAGCAGGGAGAAACTCTCCTTTTTTCACTCCTGACGATGGCCAAGCTTTTGTAGAAGATGAATTTGAATTTCAATCAGGAGGAACGGATTGGAGAAATGGTGAAATAGACACTGATTGGACCGATATCGCATTTCAGGATGGCTATCAAACCGATGCTGATTTTTCTGTTTCTGGAGCCGATGCAAAAACATCTTATTTTTTCTCTGGGGCATACAACAATACAAGTGGTATTATTAGAGACAACGAATTGGAAAGAGCCAATGCACGAACAAATGTAAGCCACCAATTTTCAGATAGATTTAAAGCTGGCATGAACTTAAGTTTTTCCAGAACTGAAATTGATCGAATTGCCAATGATAATGCCTTTGCTACGCCATTGCAAGCGATAGCGCAATCTCCATTATCTCAACCAAGACTTGCAGATGGATCACCTAATCCCAATACGCTATATGGAAATTTCTTGCTAGATGCCGAAAATGCCTTCTTTAAAACCATTATTAGAAGAACGGTAGGTAAGGTTTTTGGAGAATACAAAATTATACCATCCATAACATTGAATTCAGATTTCTCATACGATCTTTTTTCTCAGACCGAAGACAATTTTAGGGGACAAAATGCCTTATTTCAATCAACCAATGGACAGGCTTTTGCTTCAGATTTAGGTTCTGAAAGTTATACATATAGTAACTATGCTACTTTTGACAAGACGTTTGATGGCAGACATGGCATCAACGTAGTCGCTGGTACTGAGTTTATAAAATACAATAGAAGAATTACAAGTGTTACGAGTCAGCAGTTTCCTTCCGATGATTTAACAACAGTTAGTGGTGGTGCAGAAATTACTGCAGGAACAGGAGTTAATCTTAAAAGTAGTTTTGTATCCTATTTTGCTAGGGCAACCTATGATTTAGATAGCAAATATTTACTTAAAGCTAGTATCCGTCGCGATGGCTCTTCAAGGTTTGGGGAGAATGTAAGATTTGGTACTTTCCCAGCTGTTTCTGCTGGTTGGATCATGTCCGAAGAAAACTTCTTGAAAGACTCCAATACCTTATCGTTCTTAAAATTAAGAGGAAGTTGGGGTAAATTGGGTAATGCGGATATTGGTGGAGATTATCCTTCCCTATTCCTATTCTCTGGTGTTTCTTACAATCAAAGACCAGGATTAGCCCCGGTACAACCAGGAAACTCTAACCTTACTTGGGAACAATCCACCCAAACAGATTTTGGAGTGGAATTTGGCTTTCTGGACAATAGAATTTCAGGAGAAATAGATTATTATGTAAAAGATACGGAAGACCTTTTGTTCAGTGTGCCACTTGTACCGAGTAGCGGAGCGGGTAGCATTAATCAAAATATTGGAACACTTCAAGGAAAAGGTGTGGAATTTGTTTTAAACACAAGGAACATTTCAACCACTGATTTAAGCTGGACAACTAATTTTAATATTAGTAATAACGTTAATGAATTAAAATCCTTACCAAACAACGACGCTGACATTGTTAATGGCCAAAACATCAATAGAGTGGGCGAAAGTGTAGCTTCTTTTTATCTTAGGGAATATGCAGGTGTTGACCCTGCCAATGGAGATGCGCTGTACTATTTAAATACAGAAAATCCAGATGGAAGCCTTAATAGAAATACCACCACCGATCCGAATGAGGCACAACGTATTGTTGCTGGAAATCCCTTTCCAGAACTTACTGCAGGTATGACCAATACAGTGCTTTACAAAGACTTTGATTTCTCTTTTACATTACAAGGAGAGGCCGGGGCCAGTATTTACAATGCCGGGGGGCGCTTTCAATCTGTAAACGGTGATTTTTATGACAATCAAAGTAGGGACCAATTACAAAGATGGCAACAACCAGGGGATATCACCAATGTTCCACAAGCAAGGTTGTTTGCCGGCAATGGTACTGCACAATCTACCCGCTTTCTAGCGGAAGCAGATTTTTTACGTTTACGTAATATTACACTAGGTTATTCTTTGCCAAATCAGGTGATAGAGAAAATGGGATTGAGTAAATTAAGGCTATATGTAACTGGCATTAACTTGGTAACTATTACCAATTATCCTTTTGAAGATCCAGAGGCTAGAAGTGACGTTAATGGACAAAACAATCCAGGACAAACTTTTTATTCTGCCCCTCCGGCAAAAACGTTCACCATGGGTGTTAACATTAATTTTTAATAAAAGAGAATCATGAAATTATATAAATTATTATACGTGTTTTCCGTATTCCTTTTAACCACTAGTTGTGAAAAGGAATTAGAGATAAATCCAACCGATAATCTACCTGGTGAACTGGCTTTTACATCTGAGGCCAATATCGCTGCAATTTTAGTAGGAACCTACGATGAAGCAGGCCAGGCTGCCACTTATGGAGGTCGGCTTCAATTAATGGTAGATTTGTTAGGTACCTCCAACCAAGTACGTTGGGGTGGTACATTTTTAGATCCAAGACAAGCTTTTAACAAGGATTTATTGGTTGATAATGGCTTTGTAAGTGGTATTTGGGCCAATTCATATGAAACCATAAACCAAGCGAACTTGGTTATAGACAACCTAGAAACCGTTACTAGTAGTCCCGAAGAAAAGGATAGGATTGAAGGAGAAGCTAAATTTTTACGAGCATTAAACTATTTTGATTTAGTGCGTAATTTTGGATCGCCATACCTTTCTGGCCAAACCAATTCCCAACTGGGAGTTCCATTGAGATTGACCGGTATCATTGATTACTCGGCTAACCAAGAAGCTGCCAGAAATACAGTTGAGGAAGTATATGCTCAAGTCATTTCTGATGCTACCGAGGCTTACAATTTATTACCTTCTACAAATAGTTTTTATGCCGATAAATATGCCGCTCAAGCTTTGTTAGCAAGAGTATATTTCCAACAAGGCAACTATGCCGATGCTCGAGATGCTGCAGATGATGTATTGGCCAATAGCGGTCATTCCTTGGCTTCCAGTTTTGCCGGTGCATTTAATAATGATGTAGACAGTAGTGAAGATATATTTACTTTTCAGGTCACGAGTCAGACAGGAACCAATCAATTGATTACGCATTATGCCTCAGAGGCCGATGGTGGTCGTGGTGGGGATATTACCGTAGAAGATGCCTATTTGGCTCTTTTTGATGATCCTACAGAGGAACGAGCTAATTTCACATATATCAATCCCGCAAACGATAGGCAACTTACCCTAAAGTACACCAACCAATTTGGAAATGTTATTATTTTTAGAACGGCTGAAATGCACCTTATTCGATTGGAAAGTAATTTTAGATTGGGTACAAGTGTAGGTTTGGCACCACTAACAGAAATCAATGCCTTAAGGGCAAGGTCTGGGGCTCTTCCCCTATTGGGACCATTGAACTTAGATTTGATTTTTAATGAACGTCAATTGGAGTTGGCCTTTGAAGGTTTTATTTTACATGATGTAAAAAGAACGCAAAGATCCATTAACGGAATTGCATGGAATGATACTTCTTTGGTATTTCCAATACCACAATCTGAAATTGACACAAATCCCTTGATGGTTCAGAATCAAGGATATTAATACAACTAAATTATCATTTAAAAAAGGTCGACCAATTGGTCGACCTTTTTACTTTTATATATTTTAGATGCACGTTTTATGCTTACTTACTCGATAGATATCCTATAACGGTATCGTTAAAAAATTTAGGCTGTTCTATATTAACAACATGACCACAATTCTGAACAACGATAAGCTCTGAAGTTTTATGGCTATCCACGATTTTTCGGATGGTGGGCAAGAACAGATAATCTTCCTCCCCCATTACGTAAAGCGTTGGAATGCCAATTTCCATACTTCTAAAAAAACGAAGTAGCGGATTGATTTCGGCAGTGAGCTTAAACCATCGGATAAATTCCTTTTGATATAGTTTTTTTGCTTCCCTTACAAATAGGGATCTCGATTCCTTATGATTTTTGTTGGGCATAATCACAAAAGCGAAGAACTTGTACAACCAAATATAGGGTACTACAGATTTTAAAACCACCCCAGTACGCATCAAGACCTGTGATCTGAAATTTAATTTCATGATAGCCCCTCCCATGATCATGCTCTCTACCCTATCAGGATAATTTTCGGCAAGATTCCGTATTAAAATAGTGCCCAATGAAATACCAACAAAGTGAGAGGTTTTTATGTTTTCATGTTCTATAACTTCCATAATATCCTTGGTAATGGAATCAAAAGTATATTTATCATCAAAAGCATCCTTTAGGTGGGGTTTAGAATCCCCATGACCCCTGAGGTCCAATAAAAGAACGTTGAAATGATCTTTGAACTCCCTCACCTGTTTGTACCAAATAGATGAACTGCCCCCTGCACCATGGACAAAGGTGACCCATTTATCGGAAGTTGCATGCAGGTAAGTGGAATAGTTTAGCAAATGATTTTTTTTATAAAAGTAATTTAAAATCCTTAAACTATTGCTTCCTACCACATTTTAGGGGTATAATCTGCAGTACAATGGAAAATATCCAAATGTCTCATCTAAGTCAAAGTAGATCAATAAAAAAGAAACTTTTGGACAAGCTACCTGATTTTTAGACATATAACAATTTCTTAACAGAAGACTTTCTCAATTAGCACCTATCTTTGAAAGAAAAAAAACCGATGGAAAATCAATATTGCAAAGTAGGAACCACCACTCCAATCACTAAGAGTAATGATGCTATCAGCTTTCTGGAATACCAGTATGCCCTCTTCATGGAAAAGGCCTCACAAATTAAGCATTCAGATGCCAGACTGGGTGATTTTTTTGAGGGAAAAGCAGCAAAAATAAATAAGATGCTCAAAGGATTGTTGTAGCCTGTGTTTGAATTACCTTTTCTTCAACTCGGCAGCCATTTGTACCTGTAGCTCTTCGGCCTTGATTCTTGCTACTTCAGCAAAATCTTTATCGGTAGAAGCGTAGATGATACCACGGGAAGAATTTACCAAAAGTCCCACATCTTTTGTCATTCCATATTTGCAGACTTCACTTAAGCTTCCACCTTGGGCTCCAACCCCAGGAACCAACAAAAAGCTATCGGGAATTATCTTTCTAATATCCGTTAAGAAGCTCGCTTTGGTAGCACCCACAACATACATAAGGTTCTGGGCGTTTTTATACGTTTTGGATGTGGTCAGCACTTTCTTGTACAATTCCATCCCATCCACAATTTGGGTCTGAAAATCATAAGCACCTTCATTCGAGGTCAATGCCAATAAAATGGTATGTTTATCCTCAAACGCCAAGAACGGCTCTACCGAATCCTTTCCCATATAAGGCGCGATGGTAACTGAATCGAATCCTAAATCTTCAAAAAAGGCCCTGGCATACATGGAAGAAGTATTTCCTATATCCCCCCTTTTGGCGTCGGCAATAGTAAATTGTTCTGGATAATGCGTATTAAGATACTGTATGGTCCTCTCCAAAGATTTCCATCCCTTTAGTCCATGAGCCTCATAAAATGCAATATTGGGCTTGTAAGCCACACATAAATGGTTGGTAGCATCAATAATGGCCTTGTTAAAGGCGAAAATTGGATCTTCCTCTGCTAACAAATGTTTGGGGATCTTGTTGATGTCAACATCCAATCCTATACAAAGGAATGATTGCTTTAGGCGTATTTGGTCTATTAACTGCTTATTGGTCATGGTATTGCTTAATCGTAATAAAAAAGCCAACTGTTCCCAGTTGGCTAATTATACTTTAAAATATTTCAGATGCTTCCCTTAGTTTCTCAGTGTTCTCCACCAAGCTTAACTCATCAATGATGCGCTGTATATCACCGTTCACAATGTTGGACAAATCATAAAGTGTAAGGCCAATTCTATGATCGGTTACCCTTCCTTGAGAATAGTTATAGGTCCTAATTTTTGCAGAACGGTCACCACTACTCACCTGGGAATTTCTTTTGGCGGCATCTGCCTCCTGCTTTTTGGCCAATTCCATATCATAAAGACGGGAACGCAAAACTCTAAAGGCTTTTTCCTTGTTCTTATGCTGGGATTTCTGATCCTGGCATTGTGCCACCAAACCTGTGGGAAGGTGGGTTAAACGAACCGCAGAATAGGTGGTGTTCACCGACTGCCCGCCTGGTCCAGAAGAACAGAAAAAATCGATCCGTACATCTTTGGGATCAATCTGTACATCAAACTCTTCCGCCTCTGGCAATACCATTACCGTTGCCGCACTCGTATGCACCCTACCTTGGGTTTCCGTTTGCGGAACCCTTTGTACACGGTGTACTCCAGCTTCGAATTTTAGGGTACCGTATACATCTTCCCCATTCACTTCGAACTGAATTTCCTTGTAACCTCCACTTGTACCTTCACTTAGATCGATGACATTGGTGCTCCATCCCCTAGATTCACAGTATTTGGTATACATTCTAAAAAGGTCCCCCGCAAAAATACTGGCTTCGTCCCCACCTGTACCGGCACGGATTTCCATAACCACATTTTTGGCATCTTCAGGATCTTTTGGAATCAATAGAAATTTAATTTCATCCTCCAACTTTGGCAAGCCACTTTTAGCCTCTTCATATTGCATTTTGGCCATTTCCACCATCTCTGGATCACTGCCATCGGACAATATTTCTTCGGCTTCCTTCATATTATTGGTCAAAGTAATGTACTCTTCCCTTTTCTCCATTAAAGCTTTAAGGTCCTTATACTCCTTGTTCAACTGCACATAACGCTTCTGGTCCGTGATAATATCAGGCTGAATGATAAGGTCTGAAACCTCATCGAAGCGCTGTTTAACGTAATTTAATTTATCTAACATATTCAATCTTCCCTTGGACTGCGAATTTACAATTTTTTTGGAGGTAATACCATTCAATTCTGTCTGACATAAAAATATGTTTCAACTTTTAAGCGAATTTTATAATTTAATAAAAACCAGTTGGTTACACACATGCAACTCATCACCGACCTGCTAATCTGCCACGAATGATGCCCCAAAAGTGACAATAAAAGAACTTAATCCGTCACTTCTATCGTATTGATTAAGGCGAAGGTCTAGGGACTTGAGTCCATAGGAGAATATTTTTGCAGTCGTAAAAATATCCTTATAGCGTATCCCCATCCCGTACTGATGCGCATCAAAGCCAGAAAGATCGTAATCTGAGGTATAGTAATTTAAGGTAGAAACAGCCACTTCCTTTTCAAAGAAATAATCCGCCGCAGTTTGGGTATAAAAACGGTACATGGGATAAATAGTAAAGGCTCTGCTCACTATTATTGGCACTTCTAAACTTGCGGTATGGGAATTGACCCCCCAATCATCGCTGTAAAACCTGTAGTAGGATCTTAGCACGAACATATCGCTGACAAAAATATTGAGACGCCCTCCAACAGGAATTTTCACCCTAGTATCCGGCAACCGTTCCACGTCATCCGCCAATTGAAATTCATCTATAAAAAAATCGTTCCGGTCTCCAAAATACACCCGTTGAAATGGGGTGCTTAAAAGTCCATTTTGAGAAACA
Organism: Sediminicola sp. YIK13; assembly: GCF_001430825.1. Taxonomy (GTDB): domain Bacteria; phylum Bacteroidota; class Bacteroidia; order Flavobacteriales; family Flavobacteriaceae; genus Sediminicola. Next base: position 1,680,133 of record NZ_CP010535.1, read on the forward strand.
AGGTCCATAAATAGTGATCCTTGCACCCTTTTGCCCAATATTTGGGAGAAATTAAGTGAAAGGGAATATGAATTTCTGTTCTTATTTTCGAAATTAGAGAATACGGGAGCATATGTTCCATTTCCCGTAATACGGTCATCAAAAAAGCCTCCCCTGAGCTCAATAGGATATTGAGGATTCCAAGTATCCAGAAAAACCTGTGCACTTGCGCTTACTTCCGTGTTTTTCTCATTGAACATACGGGTATAACTCCCACCAAAACCCAAAGAAAAATAATCGTACTCGGAAGAAATATATCCTTTTACTCCCCAAATGGTATTCCTATCATCGGAACTATGTTGGTAAGACGGAGTCAAATGGGCCAGGACATCATTCCTGGAGGCTCCAGAAGAAGCTATATATGGACTTACCGGACGACTCGGATCTCCATCCAAAGGGTTCACATTACTGGAGGAGGCAGAGGTATAGGCCGAAATACCCACATCTACGGTAAGGACATCATCTTCATTTAAAGGCATTCTTACGATTAAACTGGAAGTTACGTCTGTCAGTTCCTCGGTACCATCACCGCCTGATACGGCAGCATGTATACCATCCTGATTGTAGTAACTGAACAGCACATCTATTTCAGTAGCTTCTAAAACCCTTTTTTTGTAGGTAGAGGGGGCGTCTTGGGCAGAAAGCACAAAAGAAAAAAAACAGAAAATACCCAATAGAACTCTATTCATAACCAAGTTAATTACAACCACAACCGCCACCTGTTTTACCACCGTTTCCTCCAGATGCAGCTTCCCTATATATTTGAAAATTGATTTCGAACTGCTCCATGCTTTTTATGGCCAGTTGCATTTCCTCATCATTAAGATACACCTTATCATACTCTTTTACTGCTACGCAGGAAGTCAATGACATTACTAAAAAAAGTATCAAAAGGAATCTTTTCATTTTTTGGTTGTATTGTAAATCAATGTCGAGTTACTAAAGCTACTTATTATTCTCGAAGATAATGCCATTGCTTTTGTGAATTTTATTATCGCTATCCACGATTATGGCTTCAGTCCCCCTCAGTTGGGAAATCAACGCCAATCCTGTTTCTACCCCCATAATATACACGGCTGTGGCCAAAGCATCGCTAAGTTCGGCCGTTTTCGTGAATATGGATACGCTATTGATCCCAGTGGCAGGGTATCCTGTTCGGGGATCAATGATATGGGTATATTTTACGCCTCCAAAAGTGACGAATTTTTCGTAATTACCTGAGGTTGCCACGGAAGACTCCACAATGGGCAACCATGAAAATATTTTATCCTTGCTCAACGGATTGGCGATACCGATCAACCATTTTTCACCGCTAAGCTTTGTACCCCAAGTGGTAAGATCCCCGGCTGCGTTTATGATCCCCGCCCTCACCTGTTTAGTTTGCAAGAGTTCCTTGGCCTTATCTGCCGCATATCCCTTTCCAATGGCGCCAAATCCAATTTTCATGCCTTTGTCCTTTAAGAGCACCGTACTCTCATCGGAATTCATGATTATTTTTCGGAAACCCACTTTGGCAACGGAATTCTTTATATCGGTTTCAGATGGAGGATACATCATGGACCCATCAAATTTCCAAATCTGATCCATGGAAGCATAAGTAATATCGAATGCCCCGTCAGTAATCTCGGACACCTGCTTACATCGTTCTATAAGTGCAAAAAGTTCCCTACTTATTTTGACCGGCTTTATCCCGGCATTTCTGTTGATCTCTGAGGTTTCGGAATTTTCATCCCAGGAAGAAATTATTTTTTCAATCCGTTGTATCTCTGCAGCGGCCTCTTCAATATTGATATATCCAATTTCCTCATTGGGTGCCACCACGGTAATCTCAAATCTGCTTCCCATCAACTTGATTACCTTTTGTACGGTAACGTATTGCGGCTCCTGACCATAAGAAATCACAGTAAAAAGCAAGATTAGAAAAGGAAGAATTTTTTTCACTTTCCAAAGGAGTTTAACAGCGCAATATAGGCTTTGGGACTAGTTTTCTGATATCCGGTTTCTCCCAAAATCTTCCCGTTTTTATCGAGCACTAATACAAGAGGAAAATACCCTTTTGGATTATAATTATCTGCTAAGGACTTATTTTGGGTCGCTCTCTCTAATACCAGCCTATTTTCTTTCTTACGGGGAAAATCTGCTTTATATAGAATATAGTTTTGTTTGGCATAAGCCTTGAATTCGTCCGACTGCCATATCTCTTTATCCAATTTAATGCAAGGGGCGCACCAGTCAGATCCAGAAAAAACTAAAATGATGGGCTTGTCTTCTTTTTGGGCCAAGGCCATAACCTCCTTAAAGTCATCCTGCCAATCTTGGGCACATAGCGCCATTGGTAGACAAAGTAGCCAAATAAATAATAATTTCCTCATCAGATGGTGTATTACGCTTATCTGGTTTTATTCAAATACGCGAAGGATATCGCCACTGAGTTCTGTTCTGAAGATTTTCAAGGGCTTACTAGTAATACTGTTCAAAGGTGCCCCAGCCTGATCAAAACGGGCTCCATGTGTGGAACAATTGAAAATTCCACCATTGTCATTTACAAAACGTACATTTTCAGTGCCTTGATGGCTACAAACTTGACTTGCCGCTACAAAATCACCTTCTAGATTTCTGACGACCACCACCAAGTTTTTGAGTATAAAACCTCCATTGTTTTTTAAATTGGACGCTTCAGAGGAGTTTAGGTCAATCGTAAAATCAACACCTGTAGGAACAGGTTTGGGGTCTATAACCTCATCATCGCCTCCCGATGAACACCCTTGTACACATGGGAATATTAGCGCAAAAGCTGCGCCGGCCCCTAAACTTTTTAAGAATTTTTTTCTTTCCATAGCATGTTACCTTATTATAAGACAACGTTTAAAATGGAAGATTCGTATACCTTAATATTGGAAGGTTCCGTATTCGCTTTTTATAGTGAGTTTTTTGGTATCATTTTCGGCTACCCTTCCCACTATTTTAGCATCTACCCCAAAACTTTTGGATACGGCAATAATATCTTGTGCAATGGCCTCATTGACATAAAATTCCAGACGGTGGCCACAGTTGAATACCTGGTACATTTCCTTCCAATCGGTCTTGGATTGTTCCTGTATTAATTTGAACAAAGGCGGTACCGGGAAAAGATTGTCTTTCACTACATGCAGCTTATCTATGAAGTGTAGGATTTTGGTCTGCGCCCCACCACTGCAGTGTACCATTCCATGAATATCATTGGCGGTGTATTTGTTTAATATCTTTTTAACGATTGGCGCATAGGTCCTAGTTGGTGACAACACCAATTTCCCGGCGTCCAAAGGCGATTCTGGCACCTCATCCGTCAATTTTACATTCCCTGAGTACACCAAGTCCGATGGTACGGCATGATCATAACTTTCCGGATATTTATCGGCCAAATATTTTGAGAAAACATCATGTCTGGCCGAGGTAAGTCCGTTACTTCCCATTCCGCCGTTGTATTCCTTTTCGTAAGTGGCCTGTCCAAAAGATTCCAAACCAACAATCACATCCCCTGGTCTGATATTCGCATTGTCGATCACTTCACTGCGCTTCATTCTTGCAGTTACGGTGGAATCCACAATAATGGTCCGCACCAAATCCCCTACATCGGCAGTTTCCCCACCCGTAGAATGGATGGTGATCCCATGTTCCCTAAGGTCGGCAATAAGGTCCTCAGTACCATTGATAATGGCCGATAGGACCTCTCCAGGAATTAAGTTTTTATTTCGTCCAATGGTAGACGAGAGCATGATATTATCCGTAGCTCCAACACAGATTAGGTCGTCCACATTCATGATCAGGGCGTCTTGGGCAATGCCTCTCCACACGGAGATATCCCCGGTTTCTTTCCAATACATATAGGCCAAGGAAGATTTGGTCCCGGCTCCATCGGCATGCATTACCAAACAATAGTCCTTATCATTGGTCAGATAATCAGGGACTATTTTACAAAAGGCCTTTGGAAACAAGCCTTTGTCTATGTTTTTAATGGCATTGTGCACATCTTCTTTGGAAGCGGAAACCCCTCTTTGCTTATATCTTTCACTATTGGATGAACCCATGGATCTGTTGTTTGGCACAAAAATAGGGCAATCCATAAAAAAAGCCCACAAAAAAGTGGGCTTTTACATTATGGTTTCATTTAAAATGAAAATTCTATTTCTGAATCCTATTGCCAGTCTGGCATATAGGCATTTGTAAACAATACTTGTCTACCATTGGATTCACTCGATTTTGTTCTGAATATTCTCTTTTCCGAAATTCCATCATTGGATGAATTGGCAAATATTATACTGCCTTCATCCGGGGAATATTTGGGATCCGAATTATTGGTGCCTGCGGTCTTATTCGTATTTATTTCCACGCTAGTTCCATTACCCAAATTGTATTCAAAAATACGAGAGTCCAATTGTCTATATTCCGTATTCTCAACTCCTGACACATCTCTTGTGTATAAAACCTTTGTTCCGTCTACAGAGAAATCCAATCCACCCAATGCCCCTAATTGACCTTCTATGACAATATTTTGTTCTATTCCGGTAGACAAGTCCACCACTACAATCCTCGCATTATAACCGTTCGCACTATTGGTTTTTATAGCTACCAAATTATTAGTACCATTTACGGCGACTTCACTAATAAAAGTGCCGTTGGCAACTTCATAGGCCAGTGAATTACCAGAACCATCAAGATTTATGGAGTATAATTTATTAAAATTGGGATAATACAGTTTTGCTCCATTATCATACCACGAAAATTCCAAATCTTCTTGTCTAAATCCGGCAACCGACACAGCACTTGTGACCTGTTTTACACTAGTTCCGTCAGGATTCATCGTAAAAATATGAGCAGAAGTTCCGACAGTACGTAAAAAAGCTATTTTATCAACTGTATTGTTCTTGATAGGCCTGTAACTATTTGTATTAGCATTTGTCAATTGCAACTCATTCTGGTTTGTTTCTCCGTTTCCAAGAGGTTCGCTACCTGAATAAATTACGTTATTGCTCTCAACAGAACGGACATAGAAAAAACGATTGTTTATAGCCCCTTTAGTGGCAAAACCACTTAAGGCACTTTTTACCGGAGCATTAATACCGTCATCTGCCGATACCTGCCAAAAATAATTGACCCCAATAGATAAGTTTTCTACAGCTAAAGTGGTATCCTTTAAAGCTTCATATACCACAACTTCGTTCGTAGAACCATTTCTTAGTTCCAAAGTGTAATTTATTACATCATCATCTGTATCCGAGGATGACCATACAAATTCTGTTTTTACGGGAACCTCCTGGGCCTTATCAAGCGGTGAAAGCAATTTAGGCGCCAAGGGCAATAGATTTTGCGAATCCAAGGAATCAAGCTCAAAAACAATATTTACGGTCTTGGCTTGAATTATTGTTGCTGCCTCAAACGAAGTTTGAAAATCTTCCACATCAGCTTGAACAGAATATTTACCCACGGCAATATCTTCAATGATAAAATTACCATCGGCATCGGTAAAAACCGTCGTGGACACAGGGGTTGTGGAAATTTTCGCATTCGACAATGGAACATTTTTCCCTTTTGAGACAACTGTACCTGTCAAAGAACCAAAGGCATTGTCGGATATCGACTCTTCTTCGCATCCCGTAAAAATGAATGCAAACACAAATACCAATAGATATAAATTATTTTTTCTCATAATTATTCCTTTATCTCCGCATTAGTCTTTTTAAGCCCGAACTTGTATTTCAGTCCGACCCCAAAATTGTAATAATAATCATCCCTTTTACCGTTCACTGCATTATCTAGTTCATCGGTAAACGTGAAATTGCTTTCTGCAAAAAAGCGGATATCAATATGGTCGGATACATAAGTGTTTATCCCTACTCCAACTTGCAGTTTAGGTGATATCAATTTATCCACATCTTCACCTTCCCTATTGTGAATATCAAATATCACACCTCCACCACCATAAATAAAAGGGGCAAGTTTATCAAATGGCAATATGTTAAGTTCCAAATTAAGACTGGAGGACATATACTCTCTGAAAAAAGAAGAACCACCGGTAACGTATAAATAACCGAGATCCAAATTCAGGTTGGCATGTGGTGATAAGACTCTGGAATACGCCACAGAACCACCTATTCCAAGGCTTTTCTTTGAAAGATCCGCATTCAATCGTGGAGCGGTAGCATTGAAAATCAATGCATTTTTAGAATTAACAGGCATTTGTTTCCTATCGTACAAAAGGGTGGATTCCTCATATTCCTTTTCGGCCTTATAGGCATCCATTAGCTTTTTATTGGTTAGGCCGCCATCTGCAGAAGTCCAAAGCCCAGCTTCTATCCCTTCAATAATTAAACCTTCCACAGCCTTTTCAATGGCATCCTTCATAGCCAATTGTACGGGTTCGTTTTTTGTAAATCCAGTTTCTGCTTCCAATAATCGTTGAAAACTCACATATCTGAACAAACTTGCATCAACGGATTGTGATAGGATAGTTTTGGAAACATAAACCGTTTTTAATATTTTTCCGTTACTGGTAGATACCGCCCTTAAATATATTGATATACGATCTTCCCGATACTGGGTAGACCCTCCTGCTCCAAAATAACGCGCCCCTACACCTCCAGTTATAACATTGGAATCATACGAGACAACACCACCTTCTAAAAGCACCCCGGCATACAACAATGGTGGAAGTGCCGGCTGGGGGGTATTGGTCCTTTTCTGAAACTCATCCCTAGTGGAACGGATAATATTTCTTTCATTTAATAAGTTGGACAGGTTTTCACGTTCAATAGGTGTAAACCATTTTGAATCTTCCAGGGCTTGGATCAGCATAGTGGTTGCTCCTTGTGATACAGCAGTACTAAAAGAACTACCATTCTCCATGGCTTTGTATTGCCCGGTCTGGTCTTTGAAATTATAAACACCAACCACTACTTGCTCAAATGGTAGGGGAAAATCCCTTAAAATTTGGGTCTTAGATGCCAACTCTCCTATCCTGGCATCTTGTACTTTATAGGGTTGGTTGAAATATGCCCCGCATCCGGTTAACAAAAAAGTTATTGTACATATTACTGCAATACCTGTTTTTTTATACATACACACCTTAATTTGGAACAATAATTTGAGTTTGCTCACCTGTATTCACATCCAATATATTGATGACCAAACCCTCTCCTGTTTCAAAGATCTCCAATACCAGGCTCCCTATATTAAATGTCCCCTCTTTAAGTCCATCTTGAAATTCCGAAGTAAATGCGGATCTGGAGAGTTGTCCCAAAATCTGTCTATTAAGACTTTCTTGGAAGCGTTCCAATTCGGATTTTGTAGCATTGGATTGACTTTCCTCAGTAAAAGAGTTTTGTGCCGTGGCAGAACTCAACAACCATTGATAGTTAAAAGTATTGCCTCCAAAATTTGGATTTTTTGGTGTGTAAACTAATTGTTGGCTAAAACCGATAGCTGTAAACAATAGTAATGAGGCGAAGAGAAGTTTTTTCATATCCCTAATATCGTATTTTTTGTTTTTTTGCTTCCTTTAATCCTATGAGATGTCTATTTACTAGGTATACGGACTGTTCTGCCTTTTCTTTTAAAAAACTTGCCCTTGGATTTAAAAAGAACTGGGCCACAATATCTTGGCCTACCCATATCTTTAATTGGGTATTACTGCCCATTGCCAGCACCTCCTGTACTTTTACAATTTCTTCCCCGTTGATATTATTGGCGGTATATGAATTATAAAAGAATTTATAAAAATCACGACCTGGTTTGGTTTTGGTATCTTCCATCACCAATCCCTTTAGTAATACGACGTCAACCTCATTATCCGGTGCTTCATTTATATCCAATTCTTCCCCTTCACGAATCACCATTGGTTGCAGGTTGTCCTCACCTTCCAGGCCATTAATTACTATCCTATCCTTACCCACTACTAGGGAATCTTGATAGATAAGTAGAAAGACGATGATACGTTGATCTTCTTCAGCATTTATTGTTGATGAAGATAGATTTTTTCGTTCGTTGGGTTCCAATACAAAAAGACCCTTCTGATCAGTTTTTGAAGAAGTTTCCTGATTCTTGTTATTTTTTATAACGGACATGCTATAAGACAAGCTCTTGTTTAAATCTGTCTTATTTAGTGCCGAACCGGTAAGGGTATAGATATTTCCTTGAGGTGACACCTTAATTTTGGCCTCCACTTCCGTATTGAAAATTTGAGCTTGAAGTTGGATGGATAGTAAAATCCAAATAATAAATAAAGCTTTTTTTAGGTTTTTGAATAGCATTTGGGGTGCAAAAATTTTAGTTGGTATTTCTAATGATTATGGACTGTCCGCCATTGTTCATACGAATCTCCATTCTGTCCGACAAAGCATTATTTCCATGAATCACCAAATTTTGACCATTTCCTGTTTGGATTATTTTACGTTGTAGCAATTGGGTAGTAGTACCATTACTGAAATCTAAAAGTAAGTTATTATTACCGGACTGTGTGGCCTCATAGTCTATTGTAGTGGCCCTTAAATTTAGCTGCATGGCATTGTCAACTCCATTTTGTCGCAGCACCACAAGACTATTGGTGGCATCTGTGGTTACAGATGTTTCATTGTTAACCCCTGCTTGTGTAATAAAAACTCTGTTGTCATTGAATTCGTTTATTTGTGCAGTTCTTCCACTAAATTGTTCATTTAGTATGTTCAGCTGATCGCTTGGTGTTGTCAAGTCCTGAATAGATGCAGGCACATTGGTATCCGAATTGCTTTGGCCCTGTGCGGTTTGTGCCAATACAACAACTATTAAAAGAACAAAAAAGATTATGTTTTTCATGTGACCAATGTTACAGTTTTGTAATATACACTTTTTTCTATAAACTTGTAGAGCCTATTAAATGGGATAATATTAATTATAATTTTATTATAGGTCCTAATTTAAAACCAATAGAATAATATTTGTAAAAATTCATAGTTAAATAATGTTGAAGCATTATTAATTTCTATTTGGTTTATGTTACTCAAATTACCATAAATATCAGTTTGGGAAACAGAAGAACGCTATTTATCACATCTTACATAACAGTATTATTTTAACTGCTGATTCTTTTTGTGAAAAATTTCAGACATATTAAATTCATAAGGTTGTGTAAATTTGAAGTTATGGACCCACTTTTTACCAAACTTCTCTATTATTACTATGACATTCTTGGACAACAATTACAGTTGTATCATCTTATTAATAATGAAGGATATGCAACCTTTCATTTTTACTTTCCAGAACTCATTTGTGCAAATTGAATAATTCTAAAAAACATATCTGATCTATTAAAAAAACCGGCGGTAAATCTGTATGAAAATACCACCGGTCAGATTAATTCACATTAATTATTCTGGGTCACTGTAATACCTTGCCCCATCCCGGACTGTGTTACAATACTGTAATGATCAGATCCCGACTGGGTCACTGTAGCGCTATGACCACCATCACCTGACTGAATGACATCACTCTCTTGTAAGGAACCCCACTGGTTAACCAATGTGGTATCTGCATAAAGCAGGCTACTCTGTGTAACATCACTATTATGAGAATCACCATCTTGATTCACGGTTGCTAAAGCACCTTCACCAGATTGATCAATATTACTTTCATGAGATTCTCCGATTTGTAAAACTTCAGACCTATTATCTGTGCCAGACTGGTTTACATCACTCATATTATAGGCAGCATCATACGGTACCGTACCTTGATCAACAATAGCTTCATTACCGTCTCCAGATTGTTCAACATTACTGTTATTTAACCAAAAGCCACCCTGATAAACATCAGCATTATTACCGCCTCCAGATTGGGTAATTGTACTGGTATGTTCAAATTGTTCTTGTACCACAATGGCAGCATTTCCATCTCCCGATTGGGTGATATCACTATCATGTGGCCACGCAATTACATTGTAATCATCGGGATCCTCTGATTGTGTCACGGTGGCAGAATTAAAACTACCAGATTGAGAAATGTCACTGGTATTAGAGTTTCCCGTTTGAGTTACAAATGCACCATTGACATCGCCGGTAACATTTATCATAGAAAATTGGTTTTCACCATCTTGGTTAACAGTCCCAGTATTTCCTGAACCATTAGTGATATCTGCATCACTATCATTCATAAAACCAACCTGATCAATATCGATAATATTACTATTACCAATTACATCCAAGTTGCTTATGTTCGCATTACCTATTTGATCTACAGTGGCGCTATTGCCATTTCCTATCTGACTACCATTACTGGTGTTAGATTGAGCAAATGCAACAGTACTAATCATTAACGCTATTGCATAAAAAATTATCTTTTTCATATTATTAATCATTTTGGATAACCGTCATATTATTACCAATACCAGTCTGGGTCAATACACTATTGTGTGTATTTCCATATTGCTGAATATTAGCAACATTTTCACCGCCGAAGCCATCTTGCGTTACACTACTGGTATTTTCAACTCCATCCTGCCAAACATCTGCAACATTTGAAAAAGTGGCTAGACCACCATTCACGTCAAGAGATGCATTCTGAGAAACATAACTATCATTCATATCTCCGTACTGCGTAACCCTGGCAAGTTCGTCCTCACTTTGCTGATATATAGCACTGATGTTATTCGCATTATACTGTTTAACATAGGCTCTGCCACCAGCAACTCCTGCTTGTTCTACTAAACTCTCCTGATTAGTACCATATTGTTCAACCCAGACACCTCCAGCTCCATCATACAGGCCGTCAAAATGAAGTTGATTCACTGTACTCATGTGACCTGAACCATCCTGTTTTACATCAGCGGAAAAATTGTTTCCAGTCTGAAGTGTTACAGAAATATTATCAGTACCAACTTGATCTACTTTCACCCAGTTGTTATCTCCCCCACCATAGGTAGCATCTGGATAGACATCGTGATCTGAAGAATTATTAGCACCCGATTGATCGATATCAACACCATTGGTGTTTCCATTTACATCAACGTTAGACATATTCATTGTCCCGACCTGATCTACTGTACCATAATTTCCGGTACCCATCTGGGTAACATTACTGGTGTTTGTTTGTGCAAAAACCATGCTGCCCGCCATTAGCGCTGCTGCGCAAAAAATTACTTTTTTCATAATATTCGTATTTAGTTAAAAGGTTAATTAATTTTATTTACAGCTCCTTTTTATTGGATTTGACTTCCTGTTATTTTAAATTACTTAGTGTTACATTGGTGACAACACCATCAAAATCACCTCTTGTCACAGAATCTTAAAATATCCTACTTTCTTGTTTAGCAACACCTATATACAGTTTCATCATCACTTAAAGCATTAATTGCTTTGGGTAACAGTTACTACATTGGCAGCACCAGTTTGAATTACTGTACTCATATGCATGTCACCCATTTGATTAACTGTAGCCATGTTGCCACCACCAGCTGGGTGTGGTTGACCTCTTTGTCTTACACTGCTCCATTGTCCTGAACCATTTTGTGTAACATTCGCCATATTTGCAGTGCCAAGTTCTTGTCGCACAAAACTGTCGTGACGTAAGCCATCACCTGTTTGAGTTACCGTAATTGAACTTCCATAAGTAGCAAATTGTTCTGCATTACTTTTATGACCACCTAAACCATTTTGATCTACAGTAACCGAATTATCCGCACCAAAGGCATTACTCACACGGCTATTATGATTTGTGCCATCTTGATCTATATCAACAGTATTATTTGTACCGCCTACCATTCTAACATTACTGATATTTCCTTCACCATTCTGATATACATCGGCAGAACTTAAAGAAGCATCCTGCTGGGTTATTCTACTTTCATTTTTTGCAGAACCAATCTGCACTACAGTTGCCAAATTATCATTTCCTCCTTTTTGTGTGATTTTACTGTCTTGGAAATAACCATCTTGATCTACAAAAGCACTGTTTCCTGCAGAACCGTCAATTTGATCAATAAGGGAAATATTGTCGTTTCCAAATTGATTGACATCAGCCAAATTAGCATCGCCAAAGACGTTTAAAGTGCTGCTGTTTAAAATTCCGTCTTGAAAAATTGTAATGGAATTATCATCACCTTCAATAATTGCTTCAGAAATATTTGAACTTCCCAATTGAGTAACATCGGTTCCATTATTATCTCCAAGGACATTTATATCAGAATCATTTAAGGAACCTGTTTGTGTAACATTACCGTAATTACCAGTTCCAACCTGTGAAACATAACTGTCATTTGTTTGTGCAAGAGCCAGACTACAAATCATGAGCGCTGTTCCGCAAAAAATTACTTTTTTCATAAAAATTAAATTTAGTTAAAGGGTTAATTAATTTGGCAACTCCTTTTTATAGGATTTAACTGCCCGTTATCTTCAATTACTTTGTGTTACATTGGCAATATTTCCCATACCGTGCTGACATACAATACTGAATTGCATGTTTCCTGTTTGGTTCACCGTGGCCTGGTGCCCACCGGCTCCCGTTTGTACTATGGTGCTCATGTGGCCTGTGCCATCTTGCAGGAGGTTAGCCTTACTAGTAATAGGACCTGTATCTTGGCTAATAATGCTTGTATTCCCAACTCCTCGTTGAAACACCCAAGCCTCATCTATATCTCCTCTTTGGAATATGGTACTGTTATGCCCATTACCATCCTGGTCTACATCAGCTAAATTACCCGCACCACTTTCCTGCGCCACATAACTGGTTTGGTCGGTACCTTGCTGCAGTACAAAAGCCCTATCATTACCATAAGAATCTTGGTAGATATCATTGTAATGACCATCTCCTAATTGAGTCACTTCAGCAATGGCATTGGTGCGTACTTGCTCTATTTCACTGAAATTGTTGTTTCCAACTTGTGATAGAAAAGCATCATTATTAAAACCAGATTGATCTGTTATGGAGGTATTAGTAATACCTATCTGTTCTGAAGTACTGCTATTTTCTTGAGCAATGGCAAAAGAAGCCAAAAACACTAATAAAATACTTGTAATTATTCTTATCATAAAACGTTACTTGAAGAAGTTAAACTCCTACTTCTTATTTCATTAAGGGTGCTTTTTCAATAGACGCAAAGCGCATAAAAGAAAAACCATGTGACAAGTAATCGTATTTGATAAGATAGTTGGGGTATCTTTTTTCAAAAACTAATAATGCGTAATACGGGGGAAGTAATATAAAATTGGAAAATAAATGCCTGATTTTCAGGGCTTTAAATTTACTCCTCATTTTTTATTTAACCTCTGTCGAATTTACACTACATCGTTGTAGTTAAAGTTATATTTCGATGTATCGTTAGTTAACTCGGCAAACAACCATATTCTGTTAAATTCTTACAGAAAAAACACTATGAAGTAAATTTTCTGTCAGACAAAATTTACGAATGTGGGATTTTTTATATACCAAAAATGATAATTACATAAATTATTAGCTTAATTAGTGATACATTAGCAATTATACGTGTAGGAAATTTTACTGCTATCACATAAAAAAAGCCCACAAAAAAGTGGGCTTTTACAATTCATATACCAAAAGGGACTATTTAATGAACAAAAGCTCCCTGTATTTGGTCAATGGCCAGAGCTGGTCATCTACCAAACGTTCCAATTTATCACAATGAATTCTTATCTCCTCAAAATAAGGGCGCACATTATCACAGTAGGCAAATGCCTTTTTATTAACATCTGTCAGTACATTGGCACTTTTTCTGGCCTCTGTCATGGCATCTGTCTTTTTCTTTAAGGCGCTGATATTCTCTGCTATGTTTTCTATAATGGACAACTGTCCTTCTGTAAACGTTTTATGGGCCGCACCATAGATATCCTTGAGCCCCATTACATTTTTAATAAGCTTGTTCTGATAGGCAATGGCCGCAGGTATCAAATAGTTATATACAATCTCATTGTACATTCTGCCCTCTATTTGCAAATGCAATATATAAGCCTCTAATTCCACTTCTTGCCTAGCCTTTACCTCCACTTCGCTCATGACGTTCATGGACTTTAACAATGCCAAACTTTCCTTGGATGTCAAAATTTGTAAGGCTTGGGGCGTGGATTTATTATTGCTCAGTTTTCTTCTTTTGGCCTCTTTTTCCCATTCCTCGCTATAACCATCCCCTTCGAACCTAATTTTCTTGGAGGTTTTGATATACTCCCTTAGGATATTAAAAACTGCCTCGTCCTTTTTAAGGCTCTTTTTGTCTATCAATGCATCTACCTCCTTCTTAAAGGCAATCAATTGTTTCGCCACTATCGTATTGAGGATGGTCATTGGTTTGGCACAGTTGGACTTTGATCCTACCCCACGCATCTCAAATTTATTACCCGTAAAGGCAAAAGGGGAGGTACGGTTCCTATCTGTGTTATCCAACAAGATCTCCGGAATTTTCCCCACTACATTCAGTTTAAGCTCTGTCTTTTCCTCTGGGGATAATTTCCCTTGGGAAACCCCTTCCAACTCATCCAGAACATCACTTAATTGTTTTCCTATAAAGATGGAGAAAATGGCCGGTGGCGCTTCATTGGCCCCTAACCTATGATCATTACTGGCGGAAGCTATGGAAGATCTCAAGAGTTCCTCATAGGTATCTACCGCCTTGATGGTATTTATAAAAAAGGTTAAAAACTGTAGGTTTTTCATGGGGGTGGAACCTGGACTTAATAGATTCACACCGGTGTCCGTCGCCAATGACCAGTTGTTATGTTTCCCTGATCCGTTGATTCCGGCAAAGGGTTTTTCATGGAAAAGCACCTTAAAGCTATGCTTATCGGCTATCTTTTCCATGACGTCCATTAATAATAGGTTGTGGTCTACCGCCAAATTGGCCTCCTCAAATACCGGTGCCAATTCAAATTGATTGGGTGCTACCTCGTTATGACGGGTCTTCACTGGAATTCCCAACTTAGTACACTCCTTTTCCAAATCGCTCATAAAACTGAGTACCCTGCTAGGAATCACGCCAAAATAGTGATCGTCCAATTGCTGGCCTTTGGCGGCAGAATTGCCCACCAAGGTCCTCCCGGTCAATAATATATCTGGGCGTGAATATGCCAAAGCCTTGTCTACCAAAAAGTATTCCTGCTCCCAACCTAAGGTCGCATTGACCTTGGAAACATTTTTATCAAAATATTTGGCAACTGCTGTTGCCGCCTCATCAACAGCACTCAATGCTCTTAATAAAGGTGCCTTGTTATCCAAGGCCTCCCCGGTATAGGATACGAATATTGTAGGGATACATAGGGTAGAACCATAGATAAAAGCGGGCGAAGTTGGATCCCACGCGGTATACCCTCTGGCCTCAAATGTATTACGGATACCTCCGTGCGGAAAGCTGGAGGCATCGGGCTCCTGCTGTACCAATTGTCCTCCGCCAAATTTTTCAAGCGCCTTACCATCGGGCAGAAGATCAAAGAATGCATCGTGTTTTTCTGCTGTAGCTCCGGTCAAAGGCTGGAACCAATGGGTATAATGGGTAGCCCCCATGGTAATTGCCCAGGCTTTCATCCCTTCTGCCACTTGATCGGCAATCTTTCGATCTATTTTGGATCCGGAATAGATGGCCCCTTTAACCCTGTCATAAGCCTCTCTGGTTAAAAACTGCAGCATTTTATCTTCATTGAAAACATTGATCCCGAAAAGTTCCGAACGTCTGCCTTTCTCCTCAATGGCAATCCGATTTCTATTATTACTTTCCTTTATGGATGAAAATCTTAGCTTGGACATATGATGCATTTATGTTTTGCGCAAAATTAAGGATTTAATAATTTATGGACTAAAAAATAAATTTAAATCAAAATACCCCAAATATCATAAGGGTAAATAAAATAATAGTACTATTTAACACAATTACCCCCTTAAAATTTAGATAGGTAACTGAAAAATTATATTTTTGCCTGTCTTTAAGATTAAAATTAACTACCAAGATTATGAGCAAGTCAAAATTAGAGTACATTTGGTTGGACGGTTACGAGCCAACAGCCAACCTGAGAAGCAAAACTAAAGTTGAAGATGATTTTAGTGGTAAATTGGAAGATTGTGCTATTTGGTCTTTCGATGGCAGTTCTACAAAACAAGCTGAAGGAGGATCTTCTGATTGCCTTTTAAAGCCTGTTGCCATATATCCAGACCCTGCTAGGAAGAATGGATACATAGTAATGACAGAAGTTTTAAACCCTGATGGAACCCCACACATATCAAATTCTAGAGCTAGTATAGACGATGAAGATGGTGATTTCTGGTTTGGTTTCGAGCAGGAATATTTTATCATGGATAAAACAACTCAACTACCATTAGGATTCCCCGTTGGTGGATATCCTGGACCTCAAGGAATGTATTACTGTTCTGTTGGTGGTAGAAATACCCATGGAAGAGCATTTGTTGAAGAACACGCTGATCTATGTATTGCTGCTGGATTAAACTTTGAAGGGATCAACCAAGAGGTTGCCAGTGGACAGTGGGAATTCCAATTGTTTGCCAAAGGTGCCAAAAAAGCGGGAGATGAGATCTGGGTTGCCAGATACTTATTGGATCGTTTAACAGAAAAATATGGTTACTATATTGAATACCACCCAAAACCAGTAAAAGGGGATTGGAACGGTTCCGGTATGCACGCCAACTTCTCCAATACCACTTTAAGAACTTGTGGTTCCAAAGAAGTTTACGAGAAGATCTGTGAAGCCTTTAGACCAGTAACTGCTGAACACATTGCCGTTTACGGTGAGTTCAACGACCAACGTTTAACAGGGAAACATGAAACCGCATCTATACATGACTTTAGCTACGGTGTTTCCGACAGGGGAGCTTCTATTAGAATTCCTATCATCACCGTTCAAAAAGGATGGAAAGGATGGTTGGAAGACAGAAGGCCAGCTTCTAACGGTGACCCATATAAGATTGCAGGAAGAATCGTAAAAACAGTGAAAACTGCCAAGATTTAAGCACAAAATAAATTAATTGTTGATGACCCAAAACGGCCCTTGGAATTCCAAAGGCCGTTTTTTTTTATGATATGGTATGGTAGATAAAGGCAAGATAAAATGCCAAGAGCACCAAGCCATCCCGCCAACCCAGCCGCAAACCTTTTGGAAAGAACACCAAGGGAAGAATCAAAAATGATATGCCCAACATCCAAAAGATATCACTGCTTAAAAGGCCTTGATCCATAACCGTAATTGGTGTTATAATTGCCGTTATACCCAATACAGCCAACAAATTGAAAATATTGGAACCTATTAGATTGCCTAGCGATATTGCCTTTTCCTTTTTAATGACAGCAATAACTGAGGCAGCCAATTCCGGGATACTTGTACCCACAGACACTACGGTGACTGCCACAACCCTATCACTAACCCCATAAAAGGTTGCCAATCCCACCGCACCATCTATCAACAACTCAGATCCACCCCAGAGTCCAACTCCACCAAGCCCCAAAAACAAAAGGGTCTTATAATGCGGCAAAAGGACATCATCCTCTGGCATTTCATCCACGACAGCAGTTTTTTGGTATCTTAATAAATAGACCAAAAACAAGAAGAGGAATACCACCATGGCAATTCCCTCGGTTTGCTGCAACTGCCCATCAAAATAAATAAAAGCAAAAAATATCAAGGAAGCCAACATCATTACCGGCCAATTTGTGGTGTAAAAGTTTTTACGCACGTTGATGGGGCCCAGGATTACCGTTATCGCCAAAACAAGTCCTAGATTCGCAATATTGGACCCAACCACATTACCAAGGGCCAGATCCGGGAATCCATCCAAGGCAGCATTGACGCTAACAATTAATTCTGGAGCGGATGTAGCAAAAGAAACCACGGTCATTCCCACTACAATCTTTGGAATATTGAGCCGTAAGGAAATTGCCACTGCTGCTTTTAACAACCAATTACCTCCCAAGATTAAAAATAGGAGTCCAGAGATAACGAATAATAAATTCTGCATTCATATTTTTTTATTTGTAAATATAGAAGAACAATCCCAATCAAAACGAAGCCCGGACAGAACTTACCGCTTTTATTCTACTATTTTTTTAGTTAAATAACTATTAATTTAGTTGTATAACTATTATTTTAGTTTTAGGTTTGATAAAAAACAAAAGGGATCATGCAAAAGCTTACCAATAAGGAAGAGGAGATCATGAAAATACTTTGGCAGTTAAAAAAGGCCTTTGTTAAGGAAATCATGGCAGAAATAAAAGATGACCAACCCCATTACAACACCCTGTCCACCATTGTTCGTAATCTGGAAGACAAAAAGTATGTATCACACGAAGCTTTTGGAAACACCCACAGATATTATCCATTGATCACTAAGGAGGATTATCGGAAAAAATATATAAACTCCACGTTGGCAGACTATTATGACAACTCCTATAAAAGCATGGTATCCTTTTTCGCCAAGGAAGATAAGATCTCTGTCGCGGAATTGAAAGAAATTATTAACCTCATCGAAAAGAGCAAATAATATGGAACCTTTTATAATATACCTATTAAAATCATCGGGCATAGTTCTTCTATTTCTCTTATGCTATGCCGTGATGCTTCAAAAAGAAACTTCGTTCAAATCGAATCGTATTTTTTTATTGTCGGGTATTTTCTTCGCCATAGTACTGCCCTTGGTGACTTTCACCAAAACCATATGGGTAAATGCACCCCTATATCTTCAAGAGACCAGTAGTGCATTTCAAATAGCTCCCCAGGAATACCAGGAGCCTTTTAATTGGCCTGGGGTATTGCTTCTCTTATATGGAATGGGATGCGTCATTTTATTGGCCCGATTTATCGTTCAATTATTATCCTTAAAAAAGTTACTCCGGGAAAGCAACATCAAAAAGATCGGAGCTTTTAAAATGGTGGAATCACCTCAAAATATAGCACCTTTTTCATTTTTCAACTATATCGTCCTACACAAGCCTGCCTATTCCAAGGAGGAGCTTTCAAGTATCCTGATCCATGAGAAGGCGCATGTGAGAGGTGCACATTCCCTTGATATCCTCTTTATGCATATGGTATCTATTTTTTTATGGTTCAATCCATTCATTTGGCTCTATAAATCCTACATGGAACAAAATTTAGAATTTATAGCGGACCATCAAACAGCTGAAATCAAGCAAAACAAAAAAAGCTATCAATATCTTCTGCTAAAAACAAGTATGGGAAGTCATCAATTCTCAATTGTAAATCCATTTTTTAATTCATTAATCAAAAAACGAATCGTCATGTTAAACAAACAAAAATCAAACAAAAAGCAAATGTGGAAATACGCTATGGTCATTCCCATGCTCATTGGGTTTATCTTCCTTTTCAATGTAGAGACCGTGGCCCAATACAGAACAGAAAACAGCGAAGTGTTAGTACAGCAGGAAGTGGTGTTCACCATCACTAAAGAACAAACCAATAAAGAATTGGATGATCTTAAGAAGGAAATTAAAGCTAACCAAGAAGGCACATTAAAATACAGTGGCCTCAAAAGAAATAAGGCAGGAGAAATTTCCGCCATCACAATTGAATATAAAGGTAAAGAGAAGGGAATTGTCAGAGCCAGTTATAATGAAGAGGACGGCATTGACCCAGTAACGTTCGGCACCAATGATAATGGGGGCATGTTTATTATGTCCGGGGAACGCGATATGACCTTTAGGTCTGATGCTTTGCACGCCAATTCAAGGAATATAAAAATTAGAAAGGAGATTGATCGTGCCAAAAGAGACATGGAGAATAGCTTCACTTTTAATGACAAGGAAAAGCGTGTAGTTATTTTACAGGAAAATGGTGAGGAAACCATTATGGTCAATGGTAAAAAAATGACCAGGGAAGAGTTTGAAGAAATGGAAAAGGGGGATGATGATGAGGAAATTATTATTAAAAAAATACAGAAAGGTGATGGAGAGGATAATATTTGGATTGAGTCCTCTGGCAACAAATCCCAAAAGATAATAATTAAAGAAGTAGATGGTAAAAAGACCATTGAAATTGACGGGAAAAAAATATCGCCGGAAGATTACGAAAAAATGAAGATAAATGGAGAATCCCACCAAATGAGAATACATATGGACCATGAAAAAAGCAAGGGCAAAATAAAGTCAGTTTTTATAATGAAAGATGGGGACGCGGAATTAGACGAGGACTATGAGGAAGAGGTCATACACTCCACCTTTATGAATTTGGCGGATAGCATAGATGTAAAAATAATGATTGATGGCAAGGAATCTACGAAGGCCGAAATGCAAAAACTATCACCAGATGAAATTGCCACCGTTGACATTTTAAAAGAAGAAAATGATAACGGAAATCCAGATGGACAAAATAATACTGCGGTTATAAAAATTCGGACGAAGAAGAAACAATAATTTATGCTTGGTTCATTAAAATTCGCTCTTAACCAGAGCGAATTTTTTTTTAAGTAAAAAAAGATGAAACCATATTTTTTTATAAATTAGTGCATTACAATGCCCTAGGCATCCCAAAAAAGAGCCAAACTCCCCCTTCAGCTCTTACAGATTACAACATCTGATACGTTTTTAATTACAAACTTCAACTTTTTACAAGGTTGATGCTATAAATCTAAAACAGTATAGATTTATTTGGTGGTATAATTATATGCAAATACATTAAATCGTATATCAATGCTTGGAAATATAAATTGGATAGTAGTATATTGAGATAATAATCGACTGCACTAGTCCTATTTACTAACCTTAAAACAATGAATTATGATCACTCTTGCTAAATTTTTAATTTTCGTGTTGATGTCACTTATCATGATATTAACTTAAAATCTATCATACTAGGCCCATATATAAAAAAGGGAGCCGCAAGGCACCCTTTTCATTGTCATTGTAAGATATCTACTATATTTGGAAAAAATAACAATGAAAAAACTCTTCTTTAAATTCCTGGCCAAAATAAACCAATTGCTCCTTCCTTCTTATTCAAAAAAACAACTGGACCTTTCCAAAGCCACCAAAGCACAAATGGCAATTATTGGTTGGCGCTATTATGTGACAATACAAGCCTTGGGCTAGTGTTTCAATAAATCCTCTTCTCTATACTATCAATACTCACTGCACGTATTGCCTCTACGGCATTAGCTTCTAATTGGGATATCAGTAGCTCAGCCGATTGCTCTCCGAGAAACTTACCGCGTTGTGAGATGGGAGTAACTCCCTTTATATTTTCAAAAGAGGATTTCTCATTGGAAAACCCAAAAATAAGTAATTGGCCTGTTTCCAAATATTTACGAACCTTCAAATCATTGATGATGGTTTCCAATAAATACTGATTTGAGACGATCAATACTTTTATGCTATTGGTATTAATTTTCTCCACAACATCTTTTACAAAAGTTTCTTCCCCGTTGGATTTCAACAATCGTATACCTTTAAGTTGATGCTCGGCATTCAGGGCATCTAAAATTCCCATTTTTCTTTTATCCAGATATATAGCATCTGAAAAGGAATCCACCACCAAAACGTTATCGGATTTGGAAAGCTTTATGTTCTTGATGGAATTATAAGCCTCCTTATAAAAGTCGATGCTTACCCTATGGGCATTCAATTCCTCTGGCACCTTATTGGTAAGTACTACTTCCATGCCCGAGTTGATGACTTTTTTTATATGATCATATTTCTCTTGTAAGATAGTTTCATCTGTCAAGGAAATAATGATCCCATCAATTCCTTTATCACTCAAAAAATTTAAATTCTCATCTTCACGTATCACACTATAATTAGAAGTACACAATATGGCATTGTACCCATGAATATGGGCGACCTTCTCTATCCCTATGAACAACTTAGCGGAGAACCTGTCCAAGACACTGGGAATTATCACACCAATGGTTTTGGTCCTTCCCTTTTTAAGGCTCAACCCCAACGAATTTGGCCTGTATTTATATTCTAAAGCCACCTCCTTCACCCTTTTCTTGGTGATGTCACTTATCTCCGTGCTATTGTTCAAAGCTTTGGATACCGTTGATGGAGACAAATTTAAAATCTTGGAAAGATCTTTAAGTGTTAGGTTTTTCACGTGCTGTTTGGTATTTAAAATCCTTATTTTTAACAATATAACAACTTTGGACCTTACTCCACTTGTCGTTATTAAGGATTTGATACAAAAATAGACAGTTCACAGCATTTTCAATACAGAATTCTAAAAAAGTAAATCTTTAGAGCATGGCCATTTCATGAAATAGACTTATTTTAATTTCTTTTTGCAATAGTTCTTTGCTGTAAATGCAAAAAGAAATATATTTGCACCCCGTTAGCGAGGAAATCGCTAAAAAAGGCCTCGTGGCGCAACTGAATAGCGCATCTGATTACGGCTCAGAAGGTTACAGGTTTGAATCCTGTCGAGGTCACGAATAAATAGCATAATAAGAAAAAACGCCAAGCTTGCTTGAGCGTTTTTTTGTTTGTGCTATTTTCAAAGCGGAGCTTTAAAGGATGTGCGCAAGCAAATCCTGTTTCGTATTCCCGTTAGATTTTCACCCTTTTCCGAAGACAAGTGCAGTGTCGTGTTTTTGATTTTCAAAGTGGAGCTTTGTAGGATGTGCACAAGCCAATCCTTTTTCGGATTCCCATTCAATTTTCACTCTGAATAGAAATTAGGCGTAGTGTGTCTGTTTATGCTATTTTAAAAGAGGAAGTTAAAAGAATAGGCACTCATTAAGTTGACTTGAACTTAATTAGGAGATTGCATATCGCAGTATGAGCAGAAGCACACCCAAATAGAAAACCAAGACTCCAACTATACCTAGAAATTTTCCAAAATAATCTTTCAATAATGGTTTTTTTGATACTCCCAATTCATTTTTAGTAGTGTTCAACTTAATGTTTTCCAATATTTTATATGCAATAACAGCTATTATTGCACCTAAAACCATTAGAATAATACCTTTGGATATCATTTGAAGACTATTTTTGGGAATTGTAAATTTACGTTGTATCAGGCACAAATGTACCCAAGTAAATAACAATGGTCGTAATCATTATCTATATTTTAACATGGGACATCTCGATGTAAAAATAAGGCTGCTTCTCAAAGGAGAGTCAAAAAAAGGTATCAAAACCAAACAAACCCACTAAGAGGACTTTATTAATGGGTTTATTGGAATTAATTGTTGGTTTGGAAAACTTATAGATTGAACTTATTGAAGCTCATAAGGGGTACATTTATATGTCCCTCTAATTTTTTTACCATACTGGTATGGAATAGTTTGTTTAAAAATCCCTTTTCCTCACGCTGTAAAAGGACTAATAAATCTGCCCCAAGCTGCTCCACCTGGTTTCTTAATTCGTGCTCTATCGTATCAGAAAAAACTAATTTGAAGTCGAATTTTTGACCTTTCACATGCTGTTGCAACATCTCTTTAAACCATTCCATTTGATCCTTTCCTGCATATTCTGCTTCAGTTGAAATATGCACAATATGGACTTTTGCATCCATTGCCTTTGCCATAGGCGCCAATTTTTTTATCGCTTCAATATCAGCCTCCATGAAATCTGTAGCGTATAGGATCTTCTTAATAGGCTTGCCGCCGGAATTAGGGACAATCATCAAAGGACAAGATAATTTTTCCACCAAACTTTTTCCAATATCACCAACGAACAACCCCCGCTCTGTATGTTTATCCTTTCTACCAATAAGGACCAAACCTGCAGCGAGATTTTTAGAACCTTCCACAATCGCCTCCGTGATGGAATCATTCGATACTACTTCAAATTTTATGTTCTTGCCATCCAATCCGCCTTTTAAATGTTGGGCACAATAGTTTGCCAAAATTTCTTTTTGCTCCTTCAAAACATGATACTCTATTTGCTCTGGAGGTCTAGAAACCATAACCCTTATAGGCTCCATCTCGTGGGTATTAAAAACGATTAATTGTGCACCCAACTTTTCACTTAGCTCATAGGCATACCTCAATACGGGTGCAGAGTTCTCTGTACGATCTGTAGCATAAAAAATAGCATTCATTATTGTATGTTTTAGAAGTTTAAATTTATTGGCATTCTAAGAATCTAGAAATGACAATGGTCATACCCATCAAATTAAATTTGTGCAGACTTAACCAGTAGGAATATTATCCTTGTGTAACCATTATTACATAGTACTTCTGAATTTCCACTTATATTTACACAAAATTTTTGAGCTATGGAATTTATTTTACAACCTTGGCCCTGGTATGTTTCCGGTCCGTTAATAGCCATGGTCATGTTATTGCTGATTTATTTTGGCAGAACGTTTGGCATGTCGTCCAACCTAAGGACTTTATGTACCATTGGAGGGGCTGGAAAATATTCGGATTTCTTCAGGTTCGATTGGAAGGCCCAACGCTGGAATCTCACAGTGGTACTTGGAGCTATTATTGGGGGTTTTGTTGCCACCCAATTCCTTTCAGACAATTCGGTCATCGCATTAAGCGCGGAAACCATATCCGATTTAGGGAAATTTGGCTTCACCAGCATAGGCGAAAGCCTTTTGCCTGCTGAAATTTATGGTTGGGATAATGTGTTGAGCATAAAGGGACTTTCCATCTTGATCGTAGGAGGTTTTCTTGTAGGTTTCGGCACACGTTATGCGGGAGGATGCACCTCTGGTCATGCCATAACAGGGCTTAGCAACCTTCAATTGCCTTCTTTAATAGCAGTGATCGGATTTTTTATTGGTGGTCTTATCATGACCCATTTTATCTTACCCCTTATATTTTAAGTATGAAGTTTCTAAAGTTTTTATTTGTCGGTATATTTTTCGGTATTGTCTTGGTTAAATCCGAAGCCGTTTCATGGTATCGAATTTTTGAAATGTTCAAATTTCAATCCTTTCACATGTATGGCATTATTGGATCTGCAGTGTTCTTAGGGGTTATCGGGGTTTGGCTTATCAAAAAATTCAAGGTCCACAGTACAGAAGGAAAAGAGATATTTCTACCTCCAAAAAACAAAAGCATTGCACGTTATATTTTAGGAGGAACCATATTTGGATTAGGCTGGGGATTGGCAGGGGCCTGTCCAGGCCCCATGTACATTCTTTTAGGGACGGGTGTGTTTACTATGCTTATAGTTATCGGAGCAGCCTTATTGGGCACCTTTGCTTATGGTGTCTTAAAAGATAAATTACCTCATTAATCTTTTAATGGTCTGCTACAATGAGTTTACTTATTAGGCACTCACCTTATTTAGGAACACATCAATAATAAAGATAATTACGATTATTATTGATTACCCTTTGGTAAAGTAAATGTTCTTAAGACTTATCGTCTTTCCGTCAAAACTATTTTCTCCTAGAACATAGAGTAATGCTGTAACATCGGATAGGTTGCCGTTTTTACTCAAATCTGAGATTGGAATGGAAAAGGTTTTCCAATTCCCACTAAGTGAAAATTTACTCTTAGGACCAAAAGTTATTCCATTATTCACCTGATTGCCATCAGAAAATACGCCTGTTTGAAAGCCAATTTGAAAAGTAGATTCGGTGTCTCCTTTAATATCAAAGAAGAGTGTTCCCTTATTGTAATTGGATAGGTTCTCCCCTTTTGATTGTATTTCCAAGGCAGCACCCCACCAATCTCCGGTTCCTGTAGTTATTGTCAGTTCACCTTCTAGCGATAGAAACATTTCACAGGTACCCTCCCATACGTTCAATTTTAAAGGTGCACTGGGATATGTAAAATTCATGTTGCTATTAGCCATTTTAGGATCTGTTAGAACCAAATAGGTAGTTTCGGTGACCAAATCCCCAGCGTTCCGATTATTATTGATGTTGGACGTTTGCTGTAATCCTATTTCCGAAAGTGACTTTGGTGGTACTAACTGTGATATCAACAAGTCCTCGTTCCCATCGTATGTCTTGGTAATGGGTTGCCCATTTCTGGATAACCCTTTAAATGTTCCTTCCTCCACCATATCCCACAACGCATATTTGGCCTGTCCTTGAAGATTGATCAATCCAAAATGATTTTCAGATCCATTGGGATCCCCAGCATCCTTCCACTGTTCATCAAAAGCTTCAAAATAAAAACAGGTCATCCCTGCACTATCTGTCCATTCTCTCATGGCTTCATAATACAATTTTCCCTTATATTCATCCGCAGCACGCGAGCCTGTGGGACCGTATGAAGTACTTGCAATGGTAGCCCAACCCGTTTCACCTATGTGGATGGGCTTGTTCACTCCTAAACTTGTCATATAGTCCAGAGCTCCTTTATATTGGGATTTGGCATAGTTTTTAGCACGGACCATTGCCATTTCTATTTTTTCCAATTCCAGAAGATCTTCCTGCTCTTCGGGAACTGCCCAAAAGGAAGGGTTGTAATGGGAATCATGAAACGGATATGTATGTAACGAAACAAAATCTACCGCATTTATCAAAGCCGTTAAATCGTCGGTTTTATAATTTTCAGCGCCACCTCCCCATGATTCATAATTGTCGGAACTGGTAATCCACAAATCTCTGGGTAATTTGCCCTGCTTTTTTAATTCCTGAAGGTATGTTACCCAGTCCAAGATAACATTAGGGGTCACAAAATAATTTACGGCCCATTTCACCATCGCCTCGTTTCCTACGGCAATCATCTTAACAATATCCGGATTTTCCTTGGCCATGGTAATGGCTGTCTCAATCTCAGCAGTATTGTTGTCTGAGTTCCCTTTGGTGTGATCCGCATTATTCGTCCACGCACCTTCACACTCAATCCATGTGCCCAACATGAGGTACATTTCAAAATTAGGATCCTCATCCTTTAAATTGCGAATAGCCTTTAATAGGTTGGCAGTATGGGCATATTGCTGGGTGTTATAGGTACGTAACAATTTCACCCCCATCGCGGCCAATATTTTCATATCCTCCTCTAGGTCTTTGACAGAAGGAACCTCATCCCGAGTTTTTCCTCTATAACCACCATAGGAAAAAGCCGGGTACATGGGATTGCCCAAAATTTCCTGAGCTGAAATTTCCTTTGATTTAGGCTTGTAACTTTGGGCAAATAAAAGAACAATCATTAATGCGAAAAGAAGCACAAAGGATCGACTATTATGTATTGACTTTAGTTCAATGTCTTTCATCATTTATATGCCCTATGAATTAAATAATACCCACAACTTCATTACATTTTTAGTAAATGTAATGCATCAAGCTACTTCATATTCCTTCTACTTTTAAAGACCTTTAATTCCCACTTTGATCATTTTTATAGTATCCTGCCTTTCAAAAATTTGTTTACTTAATGATTCATCCAAATGGGTTTCCTCAAAATTGGTCGATGTTCCCTCTTTAAAAATGACTTCCATCCCTGGTTTGCCGTTAAGTTGATAAACGACAGGGATCTGACAGTAGGTAAAGCCGAAAGAGCTTCCTGTTAGTGGTAGTTGTTTTTCATTTTTATCTATATCAAAATAATGTAGGGTGGCATCTTGCTTAAAAAACTCCTCTTTTTTCAACAACTTTGGGTTGAAGGACAATTTACCTGCTTGTACGCCTATCCCCAATTCGCCAAACCTACTAAGAATATCCTCTTTCACTTGGCCTGTCATACCAGGTTGCTGGGCTCCTTTACCTGCCGGAGTATGGGAATAAGGATCTGTAGGGAAAGCTCCGTATAATTGAGGGGATTTATGAACTCCGATGCCTTCACTTATTTCATAGTAGTGATTTTTCAAACTTTCTACAACATCGCTCTTTTCATTATTTTCTATTGCCTTTAGACAACATTCCTGGGCTGCCAATAATAATTTGGAGACCATATGCCAGTAAATGGAGCCTAGCCCCTCATAGCCAAAAAATGTACCCGATCTACCGGTAAAGGATTTATGATCGAAGATCTCTTCAAAGATGTCCATTAAAAGCTTTCTATCCTTTGCTACCAGCTCTTGATATTGTTCTGGAAGTTTTTCCAATGCCGCTTTTAGGCTATTGGCATTGTTAAAAGAGCCGTTAAAATGATAAGATCCATTTATATCCTGCTCCACTATTTTCGCATTCCCGTCCTTCATCAATTGAAGCGCCAATTCCGATTTCTTTATCCTATCGGCGGGGATCTTATTTTTAGCAATAAATCTGGAAAGATCCTTATTGGGATATAGAATATAACTTGATTGGTCTTTTCTATACAGTTTGCTATTTTTTAAGGCATCCAAGACTTGTAAAGCCTCCTCGGAGGAAATACAATCAGAAGCCAGGACCGCTACCTGCCCCTCCAACATTTCAGTTAAATAGGATACAGAAATCTCCTTTTCATTTTCAACACCCATCAAATTGTAGGAGTGGTAGAGGTTATCTTTTCGCTTATTGGCCCTTATGGTATGGTCCAAATAATTGACCATCACATCAAAAAATTCAAGGAGTTCCGATTTGCCAAGGGTTTTCTTTGTGCCAGAAAAACCATTTTGATAAATAGTGGTCCTGTATTTACCTCCTGCATTTCCTAAACCATCTACAATTAACTTTCTATCCGTGTCCGAAATCTTCCCTTCCAACAATTGTTGGGATCCCGTTAAGGTAGAGTTGATTTCTTTAAAAAATATAGTAAGTTCCTCAGAAATAGTAACCTCGGTGAAGTTTGTTTTTTCTGTAAGTCCCTTAAAAAATTCCAAAAACCTTCTCAGGTAGAAAAGGGTCACCATGGATACCCCATTCCCTACCAATGCATTATTGGCATCATTCCATTCCGGTCTTTGTGTATTTAACCATATCCCGCCTTCTGGGATGAAATTGGAGCATTTGGCCAAAGCCGTGGCCAATAATTTTTCTATAAAATTAACCTTACAGATTGCCTTATTTTGATTGAGCAACAAGAGTCCGTCCGCACCTAATTCCTTTTTCCTTTCGTGAAGTTGATGATCCAATTTATCATCAAAAACAATAGTATCCTTTGGGTTCTTTAGAATGTCAGCATATCCCTTAATTTTATAGGGAACATTGGCATAAACAAAAACATCTTCATTAAAATAGCCCGCCAATTTATTGGGATAAAAATCTTCAATAAATTCCAAGAATTTTAATAGATATACAATCTGGTGGTCCCCCCAATAACCTATGAAAGAAAAAGGATCCTCTGGCTCTATAACCTCCCAATCAAAACCGCCTTTTGTAACCCGGTAGGGATTATAGCCATCAAAGGTAGAGGCATTGAGGAATTTGAAGATCATACTTTCCATAAATTCTGGGTATGAATGTGCCAAAGCCTCCCAATTTTGGAATATATCTCTCCAGTTTCCTTCATAATCCAAGACCTTGGAGCCGTCTTCATTTCTGGTGTTAATAGAAAACTTATTCCATGGCCTACTCGGATCTCCATGTCTTCTACTAAATTTTAAGGGCATGTACTCCATACATAATCGCTTAAAATCAGCATCATTATTTTTCTGGGTCAATTCCTTCAAATGGGACAAAGAGAACACCTCTGGAAGTTGATTCAAGATTTCTTTATGTCTCTTAAAAACCTCTCTATTGGCATTGGACAAATAGGTTTTAAAATCTTGGGCTTCGATCTGGTAATTATTATCAAAAATACCACCTCTCATGATGTTGAACATCACATTGGCAAAATGCCGTGTCGTTTTAAGCTCATCTGCAGAAGCTTGAAATCCGTCTGCGGCAGCTGTCAATTCTTTCAGGTTTCTTGTACCCAGGTCAATATCTGCTTGGATCTTTTGGAGCAGGTCCTTTTCTGTCAGCAATAGATTGGAGATGTATGCAACATCACTAGGACCTTGATTCACATTGGCTACAATATGCCAACTTTTCTCCTTCTTTGCGCCCAATTCTAAATTGGCATGTACAAAATAAGCTGATTTTTCGGCCTTGACCTCTACTTCTTGTTCTATGGACAGGCCTTTCCGAAATTTATCGATCTGAAGTGAGGATATCAAATAGGAACAGTTCTCCAACCCTAATGACCAGGCAATGGTAGCCTTTAAGGCTTCACTGGGTTCCGATTTATCAACGATTATGGCACTAAGGGCATAGATCCCCAATCCCATTTTTGCCTCTAGTTCATTTTTCTTATAGGCATCCACCAGATTGCTACGGTTATTTTGTAAAGCTGTAGATATGCCATAGGGTAGTATATTTTGAATCCCGTCCAAAAGAGTCAGCTGAACCCCTTCTTCATTGTTATTGATAAGGGTGCTTTTTCTTACAAAGCCAAATTCATTGCTAGAATTCCAATGATATCTGAAGGTGAGCCCTAGATCCAAATTCACCTCTTCAAATACTATTTTATTTCCAAATTTATTTTTGAAGAGATTCCTACGGATATTATAAACTCCTTTTTGATTTTCCGAAAATGGCTCCCACAATTTGGTCTTATCGCTTAAATGGACCTGCACCAAAGTCTTACTACCTGTTACCTCTGCAGATTCTGTAATCTTATCATCCGTATAATATGGAAAAAGTGCCATATCGGAGTCTTTTCTTCCTGCAGTTATCCCTCCATTACTGGACAAGAACATCCAATGGTTGGAATCACTTACGATACTCATAAAGAATGGTCTCATGGTATCGTTATTCGAAATCTTATAATATGTCTCGTTTTCAATTTCTACATATTCACCACTAACCTCATGGTCGGCAAAATATGCTGGGTTCTTTCCTATATAAATTTGTTTTCCCTTCATGGAACCTGGTTTAATTGTTAAAAATTCATAACCTCAATTAAATACAAAAGTATCTAATTGAGGTTTTTTATGTATCTGTTTGTACAGTTAATTTACCTGAAACGGGATGTTCGCAGTTCCCTGATGGTTATGCCCATCATCTGCATAAACGAACAATCTATAATTTCCTGGAGCAGGGGATTTAAACTTTAACGTGCCATTTTTTTCCTCCATACCTTCTATAGTAACAGATTCTGGTCGGGCCTCATGGTCGCCTCCCTCTTTTACTTCTTCACTTTCTGGCAAAATCTCCCATCTATAAGCAATAGGATCATTTTCAATATCCTTGATGATTACCTGTGCTATATATTCCTTACCCTTTTCTAGCGTTATACTATTGTAAGCTGTTTTTCCATCCAATACAAAAGACGCTATCTGAGGCGTTCTATTATCCGGCCATTTACCGTTCCAGATGTAATGCATAACCCCAACAGACTCTGTTTCCATACCGTTCTCCAAAAATATCCCGTACCAGGTAGGAGTTCGCTCTTGCTTGTTCCCCCATAAAAACACGTAGGATCCAATACATTGAAGGGTATCTGCTGCTATTCCTCCTTTATACCTCTTTAAGTAATTACTCGCTTTTAAGGTGCTATTTTCTTCAATAGGCGCACCCCAATCTGTTGTTGGCACTTCCCAGTGACCAGTTGCTCCCCATTCTGTGACCATATAAGGACCGTTCCAACCATATTCTCTGATCAACTTGGGAACATCGGGCAGATCGCCGTACATCTGAACAGATAAAATATCCAGATCCCCACAACGCTCCTTGATATAATTGATCTCCTTTTGGGCTATTCCGGCCAAGGTAGTGGTAGTTGGGTGGTTGGGATCCAATTCGTGGATCATTTTAGAAATGTCATTTACGGCATCCCAAACTTTAGGATTGGTATAATTTAAATTAAGTTCATTGCCTATGACCCAAATAAGCAGTGCCGGATGATCTTTGATCTCCAATACCTCCTTTTTTATACGCTCCTTTTGTTTCTGAACAGCATCTTCATCATCATAATCAAATCCATGCCGCTCACGTTCCACTTCAATACCCATACTTACCATAAGTCCATGTTCATGAGCTTCGTCCAAAACTTCCACAGCAGATTTTCTACCGTTATCTGTCCGCCAGGTTCTAAAGGAATTGGCGTTGTGTTCAGCTAAAGCCGCCACGTTTCCAAATTCCAAACCTGCTCCTTTGATATAAAATGGTTCTCCGTTGACCAATAGTTGGAATTTATCCCCAGATTTAGAAACCTGTACTTTTGCAGGCTCATCCCCTATTGTAGATTCGGACTCCGTTTTTTTGGGATCGTTCTTACACGATAAAAACAAGCAGATACTTAAAATATATAGTAATTGCTTCATATTTTATTCTATTTATTAATTAATAATTCTTCTACTTCTTCCAAGGTCCTTCCTTTGGTTTCAATCACATATTTGTACACGAAGAACACAGCACATAGGGATAAAAAGGCATAAATGGCAAATGTAACTGTTGGCCCCAAGTTTGATAGTTCCCATGGAAAAACCTGGGTTACAGAAAAGCTTATCAATGAGTTGAAGAAGCCCACCACTGAAATCGCAATTCCCTTAATTTTACTGGGGAATATTTCGGAGATCAATGTCCACATTACAGGTCCGAGGGATATGGCGAAAGAAGCCACATACAACAAGATTGCAATTAATACAAGAGTAGCATTTATAGAAATGAAATTGGTAATTTCATTACGCTTGAATTCCAAAAACAATTCATCATCCAATTTGGCACTTACTTCTGTAAACAAGGCTGCCTGTCCGTCAAAGGATTTGCCTTTTAAATCTGATAATGCTACCATAATTTCCTTATTCCCTACTTTGCTTAACGTATCATCGTTAAAATTATAGGTTGCATTGTTAAAGGCAAAAGTCGCCATAAGCAAGGCAACGGTCATAAAACTTGTTCCGATAAGCAATAATGGTTTCCTCCCCAGTTTATCTATCAACCAAATGGCCACAAAAGTGAACACTAGGTTGGTCAAGCCAACTACTATGGCCTGTAAAAAAGATGAATCAGTACTACCGCCGGCTTGTTCAAAAATTGTTGGGGCATAATAGAATACTGCGTTGATCCCTGTAATCTGTTGAAAAAAGGCGATTCCCAAGGCAATGATCATGATAGTTGCATATTTATGCTTGAAAATATCAGACAATTTCCCTTTCTCTTCCTTTCTATCTAACCCCCTTTGTATCTCTGCCACGGTAGCCTCTGCGTAATTTTCTCCACCGATTTTCACTAAGATCTTACGGGCAAGTTTAAATTCATTTAATCGGATGATCAACCACCTCGGGCTTTTAGGTACCGTAAAGAGGGCTAAAAAGTAGATGATAGCAGGAATAGCCTCGACACCCAACATCCATCTCCATGCTTCACCTTCTATATTTACCAGGAAATAATTGGAGAAATACGCCACTGAAATACCTACAACAATATTCAGCTGGTTAAATGACACCAGGCTTCCCCTTAATTTTGGAGGAGCAATTTCAGCTATATAGATGGGGGCTATCAAAATAGCTCCTCCAATCCCAATACCTCCAATGATCCTGGCAATAATAAATTCAGTATACCCTGTTGCCATTGCCGACCAAAGGGCTGAAATAGAGAAAAGGGCAGCAATAACGATCAATAGGTTTTTTCTTCCGTATTTATCGCTCAAAGGCCCGGCCAACAAATTACCTGCCATAGCTCCAAAGACAACACAACCTACCGAGAAGCCCAATTGCCATTCGGTCATTTGAAAGTAAATAGTGATCCCCTTGACCGCACCTGAAATTACGGCACTATCAAAACCTAGTAAAAACCCTCCCAAAGCAACGATTAAGCTGATTAGGATGGTATAGGATTTATTCATTTTAACGGTAACTTGTTTTTCCATTTTGGTTATTGTTAGGTTGGTTTTAGTTTTCTAATGCAAAATACATATAGTGCTCGGGTAAAAAAAGTTTAAAAACGATAAGGCCTTAGATGGAAGGCCTTACCGTTTATGAAAAACAAAACAATTCAAATATTTATTGGTATACCCGAACATAATCAATTTCCATAGTTCCCTGCGTGAAATTAGGGTCGATGGAACCGCCCAAGGTCCCACCCATGGCTATGTTCAAAAGTATAAACTGATCTTTATTAAAAGGCCAGGTATCACTATTTTTTGATGCCGGATTATAGGTGTAAAATAGAGTATCATCCACATAAAAATCCATTTTATCAGCTGTCCAGTCCACGGCATACACGTGAAATTCGGTAGTCGTATCCGGAATTTCTATAATTCCCTTATTTACCGTATTTCCAAAACTGGAAGGTGTATGTATTGCACTTGAAACTTCGCCAATATTATTGCCTACATGTTCCATAATGTCTATCTCACCACAAGATGGCCAATCAACAGTGGAAATATTTGACCCCAAGGTCCAAATTGCAGGCCATGTACCACCCCCTGATGGCAATTTCGCACGTACCTCTATTCGACCATAAGTAAATGCAAATTTAGAGTTCAGTCGTGCCGAGGTGTAGCTTTTGGTGGAATTATAGGCTGTATAGTTCTCCTTTTTTGCGACAATTTTTAAGGTACCATTGGATACATAGGCATTATCTGTCCTTGCTGTATAATGCTGTTGTTCTCCATTGTACCAACCTCCATTTACTGGCGGTACTTCTTCAGAAAACCAATTACTGCTCAACACAGCGCCTTCAGAATCGAACTCATCCGACCAAACTAGACCTGTTTCATCCAAAACATAAACAGTAATGGTCTTAAAAGTGCTAATAACGTCGTTCGTACTAGAGTAGGCAAAAACACTGATCACATGACTACTCTCTCCAGAAGCGGTGAATTTATAATCAAAAACACCATTTACACTTTCCTGTTCTTCTTGGTTCCCAATTTTAAATCCGTACCGTACCGCATTGGTAGCTGTTGCCGTACATTGTATCATACCAGATCCATCGCCATTTGGATTATTCGCATCTGCACCTACAATGTTAACCGTTAAATTTAAATTAGTTGGAACTACATCCTCCTCAATTGGTTCTGCGGCAGCATCCCCACTGGAGCAAGATGTTAAAAAAAATAACATTAAGCCTCCTATCAACATAATTCTACTATAAATTCCGCTTATCATAAATAACAATCTTGTTTACTTCAAAAATAGTGATTTTAAGAAGGGGCACATGATGTGCCCCTTTCAAAATCAAATACTAATTTATTCTGCGATAAGTATAAACCACCAATCGAACTCGTTATTACCATCTGTTGTCCGCAACAACATTTCGTTTTCAGAACGGCTAAAGAATTCATATTTGTGATTCCCACCTGTATAATACCCCATAAAACCAATCCCTGTTAAGTTTAAGGTTTCTATACCTCCTGGGGCCGACAAAGTCCATTGTGCCGTATAATCATCATATGGGTAATTTTCAATATCTGCTCCATTGGGCGTTTCATTGTGTGCCCCCAATTCATCTATTAATCCAACACGTCCGAACACTGTTCCACCTTCTCCTGTATCATGGGTAAAAGTCCCATCGATATTGAAAGTATACCGATCATCGTACATCCCTGTTGCAGCCTTATCATTTGCTGGAGCACCAAAAAATTCATTTGGTATGGAACCACCAACTGGTCCAAGTCCAAAATGACCATCGGCCTCTGCTTTTATCCTCCAAGTTCTAGAACTGTTAGAGGTAAGCATGGTTAACAAATCTGCCGGCGGAGAATAAGTCACCAATACATCTACTTCTCCAAAAGTACTTGATAAAATACCCCCTGCTCCAACCGCTACGACGGTAAAATTATACGTTTTCAAACCGGTTTCCGAAAACTCATACGTTGCCTTCCCATTGGGAGAAGCTGTAATTACACCATTGTAGATAAACTGATAGCTAATGGCATTATCAGCCGTAGCAGTAAGGTTGACCCTGCCACTACCATCCCCATTGGGGTTTTCAGCATCAGCACCCTCTATATCAATATCAATCTGAATATTGGTAGGCACTAAAATTGGATCTAAGTCTGGTTCGTCTTCTTGGCAGCCAATAAAAAGGACTGCCGCAAAGAGAACCATTACTAAACTTTTTATTTTTCTCATATTTTTCATTATTAAATGATTTTAATTATGGAAATATACATTATCAATGTAAAAATCAAATGTGCCTGTAGGTAATCCCGAGAAAATCAACTGTTGAATTGAATTTGTAGATGTCATCCCAGCGTTGATAAAATCGGCCATAGGTATATCCAAAGAAACCCACTCTCCCTGCGCAATACCATCAAAAACGATTTCTGCTTCAGTTGCCGTCCCGCCAAGATCTACCAATTTAACCCTGAACGTGGTTGCATTTGGCGTCCATACATCTACATGGAAAAACGCCATCCCAGATGCATCTACAGCGTCTGGATCATAAAATTCCACACCCACGAAATCGGCATCTATATATTCCTTAGTGTCATTTCCTTCTACCTGTATATCAGTTAAAGTACTGGTACTCCAAGATGATCTCCAAGAACTTACGTTTACATCTGTCGTATATACATTGCTGTACATATTAATGACATCTGCTTGTGCTTCCGTTGGGTCTGGCGCTGCAGTAGTTGGTTTATCGGCAGTAGTTCCACCTCCACCAGAAGCATTTAAGGTGATATTATCAAAATAGGAAATGCTTTCAGATGATCTATTATCAAAATCCGGGAAAACTATAAGTGTATTAATCCCATCGGCTTCCGGAAAGCCAATTCTGCTTGTAAAGTCGAACGTCAGCTCTTCCCATTCGTTTATTTTGGTATTGGCCACCTTTATTTCGGCTACCGTACCTTGACCTTTGGCCAATTTAAGTCCAACATCACTGATCCTGTCCTTGTACACCATAATTTTCACGACACTATTTGAAGTGGACAGTGTAAATGGAACTAAAGGTGTCTCCACACCGGCAAAAGGTTGTGCATTATCCGTACATGGCGCTTCTGCTCCGAATCTTGCCGTAAACTTCGCTACCGTTGCCGAAGTATTAAGAACAGTACTAGGGTTGGACACTATCTCCAACAATGGATTATCAGAATTTTCGAATACCTTCCATTGTGATGAAGCCCCAGCGGAACCGCTTTCAAAATCTACTGGAAAAGTCGTGTTTCCACTTCCGCTCAAACCTGCATTATCGCAAGTTCCGCCTCCGGAACCACCAGAAGCTACAGCGATATCATCAAAGTAAAATTGTTCACCTTGACCGGCACTACCAAAATCTGGGAATACAATGGCGGTATCAAAAGAAATTGCTGTATTGAAAGCACCTGCAACAGGATTTGTCATATCAAATGACAGTTCTTCCCAAGCCATGGCAACCGTACTGTTAACTTCAACCTCTGCAAAAATTACAGGGTTCCCATTACCATCCCTATCCGCAGTAGAATCTTCAATCTTAAAACGGATTGGCGTACCAACTCTTGGGGACCAAACTTTTATTGTTACCGTTGTTCCAGCAGAGAAATCTATTGCTCCCTGCAATGGAATACTAGCTCCAGCAAAGGTCTGCGCTCCAGCCAACTTATCAATTTCCAAAACTTTGGTCGTCGTATTTATTCCAGAAGCATCTGGATTATCAATTATTCCCGCTGGGATAGGACCGAAATCCGATGCACCGAAACCAATGATCGTGTAATCAAGTGTTGTTGACTGAAAGCCAATTGGCAATTGAGGTTTTGCTGCAGAGGTTGTTCCTGAAACAGCGATGTCGTCAAAATAAAATTGTTCTCCTTGACCTGCATTTCCAAAATCTGGGAATACAATGGCCGTATCAAAAGAAATTGACGTGTTGAATGCACCGGCAGTAGGATTTGACATATCGAATGACAGTTCTTCCCAAGCCATTGCTACCGTACTATTTACCTCGACCTCTGCAAAGATTACAGGATTACCATTACCATCCCTATCGGCAGACGAATCTTCTATTTTAAAACGAATTGGTGTACCTATTCTTGGCGACCAAACTTTTATTGTTACCGTTGTTCCCGCAGAGAAATCTATTGCACCCTCCAATGGAATCGACGCACCAGCAAAGGTCTGCGCTCCGGCCAACTTATCAATTTCCAAAACCTTGGAAGAAGTGTTGGCTCCAGAAGCATCCGGGTTATCAATGATTGCGGCTGGTATTGGACCGAAATCCGATGCACCGAAACCGTTGATTGTATAATCAATTGTGGTTGATTGAAAATCTATTGGCAATTGAGGTTTGGCAGATGTGCCTCCTCCAGCGATGGCCACGTCATCAAAATAGAACAATTCTGCTTGTCCAGGAGCTCCAAAATCAGGGAAAAGGATAGCCGTATCAAACGAAATTGATGTGTTAAAAGCGCCTGCCACTGGATTAGTCATGTCAAATGTCAGCTCTTCCCATGCTGAGGCAACCGTACTGTTAACTTCTACTTCTGCAAAAATTACAGGGTTTCCATTTCCATCCCTATCAGCTGTGGAGTCTTCAATTTTAAAACGTATTGGTGTACCTACTCGTGGCGACCAAACTTTTATAGTTACTGAAGTACTTGCAGAAAAATCTATTGCCCCTTCTAACGGTATACTAACTCCAGCAAAGGTTTGAGCATCTTGCAGTTTATTTACCTCCAATACTTTAGCACTTGTATTGATGCCACTTGCATCAGGATTATCTATGATGGCAACTGGAATACCAGAAAAGTCTGCGGCTCCAAAACCGTTTAAGACATAATTAACCGTTGGGTCTTCAAAAGTTATAGGTAAAGTAACTCCATTTGAAGCTCCTGAAATTGTAACAGACTTAGTAAGCTCGATGGTAGCTGCACCACCACCTCTTGCAACAACTCTTATATCATAATCACCAACTTCAGCATAGACATGTACAGCAGACTCACCATCCATTATAGTAGTAGGCTCTTCATCTTCAACATCACCAAAATACACATCATAAACCGTAGCATTGGTTGCGCTTGGCGTAACGGATACCTCAAACGGATCTGTATCTGAAATTACCGCAGTAAAATCAAGATCTGTTGGGGCCGAAAATGATATGGTCACTACACGTACCAGTTCACTTTTTAATCCTGTCATACCGATGGCAACAACCCTTAGGTTAAACTCACCCTCGGCATAAACATGCGTAGCGGTTTCGCCCGGGCTCACCTTTTCAGGAGTTTCCCCTTCTACATCACCAAAGAATATCTCAAAGGTTGAGGCTCCTTCAGCTGTAGGGGTAACGGTTACCGTTCCCGTATCATCTTGGGAAATATTGAATATGGCCTTTATGTTCGTTGGGGCCGAGATATTTTCCAATGCATAGGATGTTTCCTCTTTATCGCAGGAATTAAATACATTGATGACTAAAAATAATACCAGTAATTTCTTTATATGTTTCATTTGTCCTTAGTTAAGTTTTATTAATATCCTTGGTTTTGTGTCCAACGGTTTCCTGCCAACTCTATCTCTATAGATGGAATTGGAAATAATTCATTTTTACCGGCACTAAAGCCAGGGATTGCTTGAGCTGCGTTACCAGTTCTCACCAAATCAAAAAAGCGATGTCCTTCGCCCATCAACTCTACTCTGCGCTCATCTTGGATAGCGTTCGCCAATGCAGCTCCAGTAACCGCCACCGGCAGTAATTCGGCCCTTTCGCGAACTCTATTTAAATAAGCCTGGGCTTTGATATCATCACTTGCTGATTTTCTATTATTGGCTTCTGCTGCCATTAACAACACATCTGCAAAGCGGATGGCCCTGTAATTATTAGGATTCGTCAAGTTTGAATCCCCTGTATTCAAATCACCTTTTCTGGCAATATATTTTCTGTTGTAAAAACCCGTATGTTCAAAGCCTTCTACATAGGTGGCTCCCGTTTGCTCGGCCCATTCAACTATGTTCAGGACAGCCACATCCCGTCTAATGTCCCCTGTCTCAAAGGCATCATAAGACTCTTGGGTTGGAACGTTGAAACTAAACCCAGAATCAAAATCCGGACCGGTATAATTACGGATGCCATTAAACCCAACGGCGACGTTTCCTTCACTACATTGTAAGCAACCAAAACCGGCACCTTCCACATCTGTATATTGCACTTCAAAAACAGATTCAATATTATTCTCTCCCTCTTGTTCAAAGATTGTATTGTAATCTGTTACCAAATCATAGGGCCCACTATTTATAACCTCTTCCAAAACTGTTGCTGCTTCAGAAAATTTATCTTGGTATAGGTAGACCTTTCCTAATAATGCTTGGGCTGCTCCTTTTGTAGCCCTTCCTGTTTCCGATTGCACAGCTGGCAAATTAGCAGCAGCAAAAATAAGATCAAGTTCTATTTGGGCATACACTTCTGATTTTGGAGTCCGTTCCACAATATCTTGGTCCCCGAACAACAATCGTTTATCCACGGACAACGGCACATCTCCAAACCACTTCACCAATTCAAAATAGTAATAGGCCCTTAAGAAGGTTGCCTCTGCAATCACCACTTCCTTTCCAGAAAAATCGGTCTTGTCCTTAAATTCCAAGATATAATTGGCTCTATTCACCCCTGCGAACATCCAGCTCCAAATATCACGTAACTGTGCATTTACCGGGTTATGCGTCATATTGTCCACTTCCTGTATTCCTGGCACATCGGTAGCACTTTCACCACCGGCCAAGGTGTTGTCAGAGGCTATCTCCCCTAACATCACATTTAGATACGTAGACTGCAAAAGATCGTAAGCCCCTATTAAGGCACTTTGGTAATCTTCCTCCGAATTGAAAAAACTTTCTGAATCCTCGTTAAAAGAGTCCACATCAACAAAAGAATCGCTACAAGAGATAGCTACAGCCCCTATCAAGAATGCGACAATTGTAGATTTTAATATTTTATATTTCATTTTCATAGCTATTAAAATTTAAGATTTGCACCTAAAAGGTATGTTCTTGGAACAGGGTAAAATCCTGGATCTATCCCTGCTCCGATAGGAGCTCCCGAGGAAGCACTAGGATCGTAACCTTTATATTCTGTAAGCGTAAAAACGTTATTGGCCGAGATATAAAATCGGAGCTTGTTCAATCCCAATTTTTCTACTGTTCTAATCGGCAACGTATAGCCCAATTGTACATTCTGTAACCTTGCGAATGAACCATCTTCAACAAAAAAGTCTGAAAACAATGCATTGGAAGTAGCTCCAGTGGTAACTCGAGGATATGTGTTGGTACTGCCTTCACCTGTCCATCTATTTAAAGTATAAATAGATTTGTTGACCAAGGGCTGAACACGCTCATAGTTCCTTACTATTTCATTCCCTATGGTAGCAAAAGCGTAAGCACTAAAATCCCAGTTCTTGTAATTAAAAGAAAGATTAAGTCCCATTGTCGCATCTGGT
This sequence comes from Sediminicola sp. YIK13, assembly GCF_001430825.1. Taxonomy (GTDB): domain Bacteria; phylum Bacteroidota; class Bacteroidia; order Flavobacteriales; family Flavobacteriaceae; genus Sediminicola. Next base: position 1,721,233 of record NZ_CP010535.1, read on the forward strand.
ATTGGGTTACCAATATCGATGCGGTCGTCGGAATCTATAACACCATCGCCGTTATTATCCACAAATCTGATGTCTCCGGGAGCAGCATTATTTTGAGTCGCATGCGCGTCTATTTCTGCTTGGTTCTGAAATATTCCATCGGTCTCCAATCCAAAGAAATATCCAATGGGCTTACCACTGGTCATTCGTGATGGTGGGTCTTGACCGACACCAAATCCTCCACCTGGAATAAATCCTACCCCATTATTTACAGAGAGCACCTCATTTTGTAAGAATGTTACATTGTAATTGATGCCCCAAGAAAAATCTTCGGAACGATCACTACTATAACCAATCGCAAATTCGAATCCTTTGTTCTCCACAGAACCTGCGTTCACTACTGGAGAGGCCGAACCTGGAGCAGCTGCTCCCAAAATTCCAGAAACTGGAGGTTGTAACAATAAATCATCAGTCCTTTTACTAAAATAATCCGCGGTAATATCAATATTGTCATTGAATAACTTAAGATCTACCCCGATATCCAATGTCTTCTGCTCTTCCCATTGTATGGAAGGGTTCGGCAACACCCCAACGGCATTACCAAAAACCAATTTGTTCCCCAGTACATAAGCAGCTTCACCACTTAAAATCCCCCTAAAAGCATTACCTGGAATACGATCATTACCTACAATACCGTAACTCCCCCTTAATTTCATAAAAGAGATAATCTTGTTGTCATTTAGGAATTCCTCGTCAGAGACGATCCAACCAACAGAACCTGATGGGAAATAACCAAATTTATTACGTGGTCCAAATCTTGTTGATCCGTCCCTTCTAATAATTCCCGATAGCAGGTATTTACCCTTATAGTTGTATTGTAATCTAGTAAAATAGGACAGCAACCGTTCTTTAAACCTTCCACTGAGCCCGCTCAATATTAAATCGTTTCTTAGATCAACAGCATCTGCAATATCTGCCTGGGGAAAAGCTACAGGATTTTCAAAAAACCCTTGTGTGCTGCCAGAGAATATACCTCTAGTGTCAAACACAGACATACCCAAGGTAGCTTTAACGCTATGATCGTCGCCAATATTTTTGTCATAGTTTAAGAAAGCATCAAATGTATAATCCTTAAAAATATCCTTATTTACATTTAGAAAACTTCTGCCGTCATTATTAAATACCTTTCCAGAGCCATAAAATACTGTAGGTGTGAAGTTTCTTCCCTGCACTTCGGCATAATTGAACTGCAAGCTGGTCTCGACCGTAAAATCTGTCAGAAAATTATAATTCAATCCAATTTTACCGCTCAATTTATCTACTACGGTAGAATTAAATGTATTTTCAATTTGAGCCAAGGGATTGATAACTTCGTTCCCTAATCCTTCCGCCAGGGTAAATGCCCCACTGGCATCCCTCACATCAAATGTAGGGGCGTTATTCAAGGAATTGAACAATACAGATCCCAAACCTCCTTCATTTAGTCCTTTTTTATTGGTACCCGTATAGATCAAGTTGGTGGTCAACTTTAAGTTTTCCAACAAATCATGATTAAAATTCACTCTGGTGGTATACCTCTTAAAATTAGCTTTATTCCCACCTACAATACCATCTTGGGTCAATAGCGAAAAACCAACAGAATAGGTAGATTTCTCGGTACCACCACTCATGGTAAGGCTATGATTGAGAATAGGTGCTTTTTGAAAGACCTCATCCTGCCAATTAGTGCCCGTACCCAAACCAGCTACACTTGGAAAAGGAACAGCCTGACCACCTGCAGCAAATGCCTCATTGGCCAATAGGGCATATTCCGTGGCATTTAATACCGGTATTTCCCTTGAGGTTTCCTGAAAACCTCCGTAAACATCATAATTAAATTTTAGTGCTGTATTTTTTCTACCAGTTTTGGTAGTGATTAAAATAACCCCATTTGCTGCACGCACACCATAAATACCAGCAGTAGCATCCTTTAATATGTTCATACTTTCAATATCACTAGGATTGATAACACTTAAATCCTCAATGACGTTACCATCAACAAGAATTAAAGGTCTGTTATCTCCGTTAGTAGATATACCCCTGATACGAATGCTTGATGCACTACCTGGAGACCCAGATTCCGATGTTATCTGAACCCCGGCAACCTGGCCCTGCAACGCCTGTTCTATTCGTTGGGGATTTAATTCCTCTATGGTTTCTGATCCCACCACGGAGACCGCCCCTGTAATTTCCTTTTTCGTAGAAGAACCGTACCCAACAACAACAACCTCATCTAGGTTATTGACATCTTCCACCATAGAGACTACTAAAGGGTTGGAATTTTGTATGGTAATTTCCTTAGTTACAAAGCCAATGTAAGAAAACGACAAAACGTCCCCTACCTCGACATTACTAAGGGTGAAATTACCATCAAAATCTGTAGTGGTACCCCTACTTTCCCCTTTAACAAGTACATTGACACCCGGAAGTATATCATTGATACCGGCATCTTTGACCGTACCATTAATTGTAAATCCCTGACCAAAAGAATTGGCCACTGATAACATGATGGTAAGAATTAATAATGTGTATTTCATATGTAGTGTATTTTGAAATCACAAATTATCCTATTATAAAATGATAATCTAATAATCTACCCCTACAAAAAATATACAATATTAAATAATACACCCATTAAAATATCAAATAACCAATTGACCCCTTATTTTACTGAGGCTTTAAAATAAAACAACCTTGTAAATTAATTTAACAAATTTTTACGAAAAGGACGAATGTTGTGGTAATGTTGTGGTGCTTAAAAATAATGTTGTGTTCTCTTAGAGGTTTAAGATGTAATCTGTAAGGCTGTTTTCATGGGATAAGTCCATCTTTTTTCTCAATCTGTACCTTTTTACCTCGACACTGCGCACGGAGATATTTAGTAAAGGTGCTATTTCCTTTGAAGACAAATTAAGCCTTAAATAGGCACACAACCTTAAATCGTTCGATGTGAGTTCTGGATGAACATTCTTAATTTTCTTTAGAAAATCTTTATCCGCATTGTTAAAGGCATCCTCGAAAAATTTCCAATCGTCCTCATTGTTAATGTTTCGATCAATAGTTTTGATCACAGATTTTATTTTCGCGGCATCCTTGACATCTTTTAATTGCTCCTTGATGGTGTTCAAGAATTCGTTCTTTTTAATCAGGCTCATGGTAGAAACGGCAAGTTCCCTGTTTTTACTCTCTATTTTGAGCTTTAATTTATCATTTTTTAATTGGACAAGTCTACGCTCGGCCCGTAACTTCTTTTGTTTGTTCCTTTTTTCATTTTCCTTAACCAATGCTTCCCTTTGTTTTCTGTAATAGGATTTATAACGCTTATGCACGAAAATGGAAATAATAAATACTACCAATACATATCCCATGATCGCAACAACAGATAAATACCAGGGCGTAGAAATGGTAAAGGAATAGCTGGCCAGGTTATTGGACAATTCGTTTCCTATTAAAGCTCTTACAGAAAATGTATAGGATCCATGTGGTAGATTATTAAAAGATATTTCTGGAATTTTGGACCAGGCGCTCCAGTTGTTATATCCGCCAGACAATTTGTATTGGTAGTATACCTCCGTGTATTTATCATAGACGGGAACGTTATAGGAAATTGAGAAATTGTTTTGTTTAGCATCAAAAGCTTCCTGCGAAAATAAGGGCACTTGGTTTTCTTGAGAGGCATCTAACGATCTGTTAAATACCCCCGAAATACGAACTTCATATTTCTTGGTATTTAATCGATCTAGATTTAATACGGAGAATCCGTCGGAGGCCCCAATAAGATAATTACCATTATTCAGGTATTCAAGACATTCGAATCCTATTACACCTAGGTTGCGCCTAAAAGCGTTGGAAATAGGAATTTTAGTAACACGAGGTATATTATTGAACCTACCTGGAGTAACGCGAATAAGGTTTCTATTGGTAAAGCCCCATAAGGATGCAGTGTTCGGATCAGAAATAAGGGTGCCTTTAACGGGATCATCCTCTGCAAAAAAGATATTCGAAAAAAGTGAATCCCTCTTGAATTCCCTTTTGTTGCGATTGAAAGCATAAACACCATTTTCTGAATTGGAAGCATATAGCAAACGCTCCCCATAAGTTACCAGACTGGTCCCAAAACCATAAGCTTGCTGACTATCCTTTATCACTGCCTTTTTAAAAAGTGGATCCAATTCCAAGGTATACACCCCTTTTACCTCATGGTTGACCATAACGGTATTGCCATTGAGGAATTCAAAAAAACGTGAAGAGATATCGAACCCTTCAATTTTATTTCTGAACAACCATTGTCCGTCTTTCCTTTCAAGAATACTTAGGCCAGAATAGTTCCCCTGCAACAATAAATTTTCACGACCTTCGATTCTTTTAATGTCCCATGTTCCGGGATAATCAGAAATTTTCAATGCCTCCTCGCCATTGATCAAAAATGTACCATCGGTATGGCCACAGAACAGAGCATCCCCAATAATTTTAAGGTTCCAAACCTGTCCGTTGGTATTTTGTATCAATTCAAAATCTCCATTTGAATCCAACCGTTTGTAAAACAACCCTTGGTTTGTCCCTATATAAAGCCTGTCCTGAAAAACCTTAGCCGTATATACATCCCCTAATCTGCCTTTAAAATCTATATATTCCCGGAATGGGGAATTTAAATTGATCATGCTGATTCCATTGTCAAGCCCTAACCAAACATTGGAATCAACATCCTCGAAAACAGATAGAACTGTATTGTTGTGAAGTCCTGCCTCTTTATCAATAACTCTGAGAAGTGATCCATTTTGGTCTATATGGTACATTCCATGGGAGATGGTCCCCAGAATAAAACTTCCATCCCTTAACTGCAGGCTACTGTAAATGGTTTTCGACTTAAGATCTTTATCCGCAGCTATCTCCCATTTCTCAAATCTCTCATTTTCAAACCTATAGAACTCGCCTTGCTCCGTAAGAAAGCGCATCGATTTCTCAATACCAAAGGCACCCACAAAAACATTGTTTTTGGCGATTTCCCCGTCGGATATGAGCACCCCAACACCATTTTCAATTTTATAGATCCCCTGATTTATAATTTGATAATATACAGTATTAGCAATCTTAAAAATCTTGGCCCTCGTGGTTTTTGCATCGATAAATTCGAAGTTTTCGCTCTTTTTATTGTAGATGTAAATTCGGTCCAATGATTGAAAAAGAACCCAATCATCAAAATTTAGAATATTCCAAAATTGCTCGTCTTCAATTAAAGGCACATCCAGCTTTTCTACTAATGATGTATAGACCAACTTTCCATTTTCATCCTTTTTCCAGTAGCCAAACTCCATATAGCACCCGGTAAAGACATAATCATCTATCACCTTTATTGACCTAATTACAGTACCGTTAGGGGAACCATAGAGTGTCCACCCCTCCCCATTGTACTCAATAAGCCCCGCATTATTGGCGATATACATATAATTATTGGAGCTCTGGGAGATCATCCAATTCTGATTATCCCCTTGGTAATCATCTGGCGAATAATTCTGAATTGGTGGTAATTCTTGTGCATAAAATGAAGAGGAAAGCAAAAATAGCAATAGGAGAAAATTGGGAACTTTCAATTTTATATCGATTTTAAATGATGTTGGTTATAGGGCAAAAGAACCCATCAAGGCAAAGCTTTATTTTACACTGTAAGAAACAATGCCCCTCTAAACAATCTCTGCATTAAGACCAGCCAACAACAATTTGCTACAACGAGGTTTTAGGTCACTATATTCTCCTGTCTTCACTGTACATTTACCGTTGTAATGGACAATAAGAGAGCATTGTTCGGCCTGTTCGGAAGTATGATCACAAACATTAATCAACGTTTCGATAACATAATCAAAGGTATTGACGTCATCGTTAAAAAGAATAATTTCATTTTGCTTGACCGTATCTTCCTCGAGAAGCAGTTGTTCCGAGAGTTTTTCTTTTGTACTCATGGAAAGCTATTTTTAACGAATATAATAATTTTTCGTTTTACATACATTGAATATTTGGTGATTAGACATAAAAAAAGTGCCCAAAAGGCACTTTTTAACTATTGCAAGTAAGTAGTCTTGGTTATTATTCTAATACAGGTAGTTTAAGCCTATAATGTCGTTGGCATTGAATTCACCATCTTCATTAGCACTAAAGCAAGCCAGCATTAAAGAAGTTGGGTCGTATCCTTCAGGAGTGCCAGGAATTGGATTGGCACCAACTCCTGCAGTACCTTCATTGGTGTTTTGTCCACAGCTCTGTCTTGTCTGCCAATCTGTATGTCTAAAACCAACAGAATGTCCAATTTCGTGAGTGATCACATGCTCATTAACGTCTGTAGTGTAGTTGTCCAATCCATAGATTTGAATAAATTTATTTGGATTCCCGTTGCTTGGAAAACCGGCAGATCCTCCAGAACCGGATCCACTTGGATTGTAATAAACTACCATATCCTTACTCTGGTAATTGGTCCCAAAGGTCAAGGAAAGAGAAATAGAGAGATTTAGTCTGTTGTAGTTATCAACAGCATACTGCAATGCCGTACGTTCTTTTGAAGATAAAGCTTGACTACCACCAGTATACCCAATAATAGTTAGAGTCCTGGGGGACACAAGGTTAGTGGTATGATAATTTTTATCGGAGCTCCTGTCAATCTTCTTCAAGCTTTCCAATTGGGCCTTGGAAAATGTAATATCACCTTCTACCTGGATTCGTTTTTCTGTACTACCATCTGGCAGCATAAAATCTATTGATTTGACATCACCTATATTATAATGATTTGTTTTTAATAAGCTTATGATATCTTCCGTAACTTCCAACGACAATTCTTGTGGAATGGCTTCCAGCGAATTCTCATTAATGTCCTGATTGAAATCATTGTCTTTTTGACAAGCTACAAATACCATCAAAAAAAGCGATAGAACGGTGATTGATTTTAAATGTTTCATAATAAATTTCGTAATTAAATTAATCTAAAGTTTGAATTGTTAAGAATTTACCTACAATACTTAGAGAAATATATTACAATATTTTATTTATACAACATTTTATTAACGGATTTATGGTAGTATTCGATATTTTACCGCCACCCAATTATTATTTTCTATATTGGATTCATATTGCAAATTAAATTGACTACACCTTTCGCTTATAGTCGACATGTCCTCGGTGTAAAAACCACTTAAAAATAACACTCCATTTTTATTCAAACATTTCGCATAGGTTGGGATATCCTCCAAAAGAATATTCCTATTAATATTGGCAATGATTATATCGTATTTTTTCCCTTCCAACAAAGTTGCGTCCCCCTCATACACCTTTATTTCTGGATGTTGGTTACGTTCCACATTTTCCAAGGCATTTAGATAGCACCAATTATCAATATCTATGGCCTCAACAGCAGAAGCTCCTTTCATAGCTGCAAGAATGGCCAGTACGCCTGTTCCACTTCCCATATCCAAAACCGACTTCCCGGTAAAATCATGGTTTAGGATATGCTGCATCATCATATAGGTGGTCTCATGATGCCCCGTCCCAAAACTCATCTTGGGTTCTATGACTATATCATAGGTTACATCTGGTTTTTCGTGAAAAGGCGCCCTAACAACGCATGCATCCCCAACCTGTATGGGATTAAAGTTTTGCTCCCAAGTGGCATTCCAATTTTCCTGTTCAATTTCAACGACCTCATAATCAATAGTAAAATTTGGGTTGCTGAGGATTTGAATAGATGTTAACATGTCATCCGACCAATCTTCCTTTTTTATATATGCCAAGGCTCCTACTTCGGTTTCCACAAAGCTTTCGAATCCGACTTCTCCTAATTGGGCTATTAATATATCCGTTGCCGGCTGTAATGGACTTACAGTAAAGGTGTATTCGATATAATTATTGTTCTGCATTTTACACTATCATTAAAGAGAGGGAATTCCTTTACAGAAATCCCCTCCTTTGTATTAAAATTATGTTTCCTGTCTAAGGACGATTAAATTGCTTTGATAATGGCAATAAAATCGTCAGCTACCAATGCAGCTCCACCTATAAGTCCACCATCTACATCTGGCTTGGAAAATATCTCTACTGCATTCCCTGGCTTCACACTACCTCCATAAAGAATAGAAACATTATCTGCTATTTTTGCATTGTATGCCTCTGTTAGGGTTTTGCGTATAAAGGCATGCATTTCCTGCGCCTGCTCAGGGGAAGCTGTTTCACCTGTTCCTATGGCCCACACAGGCTCATATGCCAATATGATCTTGGTCCATTCACTTGCAGGCAATCCAAATAATGCATTTTTTAATTGACTGGCCACCACCTTAAAATGATCTCCAGATTTACGGTCCTGCAACTCTTCCCCAAAGCAAAACATAATTCGCATGCCCTTTGCCAAGCCTGCAACTACTTTTTTGCGTAAGATTTCATCGTTTTCCCCAAAATAGGCCCTTCTTTCAGAATGCCCAATAATTACCGTGTCCACGCCTATATCTAATAGCATATCCGCAGATATTTCACCAGTAAATGCGCCGCTCTCTTCAAAATGCATATTTTGTGCGATAACCTCAATGGCAGATGATTCCAAATGCTCTACTGCGGAAGCTAAATTCACAAAAGTTGGAGCTACCATGACCTCGGCATTGGTATCAGGCAATTTTGCCGATAGTTCTGCTAGCAAAGCCTCCGTTTCTTTATGGTTTTTGTTCATCTTCCAATTTCCTGCAACTATTTTACTTCTCATCTTATCCTATTTTAACTATTCTTAATTGAAATTTAATACCTCTATATCCTTATAGTGCACTTTCTGTACTATGGTGCCCTTTTCTAAGACCAATATCGCTGGATTGGAACGTACAATGGTCTTTAAAGCTGTCTCATCCGTAAAATAAAAATCGAAATCTAATTGATATTCATCAATGATCATTTTGGTATATTGTTCGTTGGATGCGGACATCCCTATAACTTTGTATCCTTTGTCTCTTGCGAGATCAGTCACTTTTTTTATGTCCAAAAAGGCATTTAAGTTACTCTTTGCCAAATCATATGCTATGACCATTACCAATTTATCCTCGGACAACAAGGATGATGCCCTGTCCTCCCCATCTTTTTCTATGGTAAAATCATGAATAGGAGGCTCGTACCCTTTTTGTATCTCGGTGGTCTCAACATCTATAAACTCCCCATCTACTGTTGGATACCCTCCATTGGTCACTATTATTTTTTCTTCCCCGTTCACCATAAATCTCCATGCATAATCATATACTGCTTTGGGGGCATCCTCCGGTACTGACATGCCTTCCTCTATGTTCACGCCTATTTTATAAGGCCTAAAATCAACTGCAGGCAAATGGTTCAACACATAATTCGCGAACAAACCGCAAGCCACAACGGTCACCACTGTCACAAGTGCTTGCACCTTTTCCCCAAAAATGGCCTTTATGTGCTTGGTGCCAAAAAATAGGATGACGATAAGCACCAATAAAATAACATCCTTGGTAAAGGATTCCCAAGGGGTAAGCTTAACTGCATCTCCAAAGCAACCACAATCTGTCACCTTATTAAAATAGGCAGAATAGAAGGTAAGGAACGTAAAAAATACAATCATGAGCAAAAGGCTCCAAACCGTAAATTTCACTTTAAATCCCACCAAGAGCATAACCCCCAGTAGCACTTCCAATATAACCACAAAGAGGGATATGGCCAATGCATAAGGCATTAAAAAAGGTAGATCTAGTACTCCTTGACTAAAATATTCCTCCAACTTAAATGAAAAACCTACAGGGTCGTTCAATTTTATAAGTCCACTTATAATAAATAATACACCAACAAAAATTCGACTAAACCCTACTAAATATTTCATATAATTAAAAGAAGCTGATTTTATATATTCTTGGATGCCAACAGTATCATGGCAAAAATGGAGTAATTGATAATATCTTGATAATTAGCACCTATACCCTCGCTGACCAATGTTTTACCTTTATTGTCCTCTATTTGTTTTACCCGCAATAGTTTTTGGAGAATTAGATCGGTAAGGGAACTAACCCTCATTTCTCGCCATGCCTCACCGTAGTCATGGTTTTTATCTTCCATCAGGGATTTGGTGGCGTCTATGTGTTTATTATATAAGGTAAGTGCCTCTTCGGCGGAGAGATCTGGTTGTTCCGCTATCCCCTTTTCAATTTGAATAAGGGCCATAATTGAATAATTGATAATCCCTATGAATTCAGATTTTTCATCTTCCTCGACCTTACGGACCTCATTTTCCTGTAATCCACGAATTCTTTGGGCTTTGATATAAATTTGATCGGTCAATGATGGTAGTCGCAGAATACGCCAGGCACAACCATAATCCTTCATCTTCTTTAAAAACAGATCTCGACAAGTTTTCACGACCGCATCGTATTGTTCTGAGGTTTGCTGCATGTAGTATTTCTAATTTGTGTAAATTTCGCTTAAAATTTTTAATTGTTCAAAGTTCACGGTTCAAACTTACCTTTTAAACCACAAGTACTTTTATTCTAATCCTATGACCATTAACTGCAAAGGAAACTTAATAGACCTAAATATCCCAAAAGTAATGGGAATATTAAACATTACCCCCGATTCTTTTTTCGACGGTGGCAAGTATAGGGATGATAAAGTAATACTGGAAAAGACCGGACAAATGCTAAAAGAAGGGGCTACATTCATAGATGTGGGTGCCTATAGTTCCAGACCCGGGGCATCCCATGTGTCCGAAGAGGAAGAGCTAAACAGGATTATTCCCATTGTAGAACTACTTTTGAAAGAATATCCCCAAATACTAATATCCATTGACACGTTCAGAGCCAAAGTAGCCCATTACTGCTTGGATAGGGGCGCTGCCATGATCAATGATATTTCTGCTGGTAAAATGGATACCGATATGCTCACACAAGTGGCAAATCACCAGGTTCCTTACATCATGATGCATATGAAAGGGACCCCGCAAACGATGCAACAGGAAACGTCCTATGATGATTTGATGAAAGATATACTTTTTTATTTTTCTGAAAGGGTTGCCGCTGCCAGGAAGCTCAAAATAAATGACATCATTATAGATCCAGGTTTTGGGTTTTCAAAAACTGTGGAACAAAATTATGAAGTCTTACAAAAAATGGACCTATTTCAATTATTGGAACTCCCTATATTGGCGGGATTGAGCAGAAAATCAATGATCTATAAAGTTTTGGGGACCAACGCAAATGGAGCCTTGAATGGTACAACGGCATTGAACATGGTTGCCTTGAACCGAGGAGCCAACATTTTGAGGGTGCACGATGTAAAAGAAGCACTGGAATGCATCAATTTAGGACAAGCCTTCCTTTAAATTTAATCGATTTTAAGTTCACCTATTTTTCCTATTTTTACAAAAAACAGCTACATTGGATTTTTTGAATTTTCTAGATTTTAAGATTACAGATTTTTTGGACATCATACTTGTAGCAATACTCCTCTTCTACATTTATAAATTGGTCCGTGGTACGGTAGCTATCAATATCTTTATAGGTATAGTCATTGTTTGGGCCCTGTGGAAATTGACAGAATTGGTAGAAATGAAAATGATCAGCAGTATGGTTGGTGGTTTTATGAACATTGGCCTTATTGCACTTATTATTGTTTTCCAACAAGAAGTACGAAAGTTCTTATTAATGGTTGGATCCACCAATTTTGCCTCCAAACGGAGTTTTTTACGGCAATTTAAGTTTCTGAAGCAAGAAGCTCTTACTACGGAAATAGATGTGGAGGCCATTGTGGGGGCCTGTGAAAAAATGAGCGCCACCAAAACTGGCGCACTCATCGTCATTGAACGAAACAACTCCTTGGATTTTATAAAGTCTTCCGGTGATAAAATGAATATTGAGGTCACCCAGCCCATTATAGAAAGTATCTTTTACAAGAACAGTCCCTTACACGATGGGGCCGCCGTTATCGAAAACAATTTCATTGTAGCCACTAGGGTCATCTTACCTGTTTCTAATGAGCGTACCATCCCATTGCGTTTTGGATTAAGACACAGGGCTGCAGTTGGTATTACGGAGAAAACCGATGCACTGGCCATTGTAGTAAGTGAAGAGACCGGTACCATATCCTATATCAAACACGGAGAATTTATCCTATTTAAGGATCTTAATGAGTTGACCAACATGATCAAGAACGATCTGATCTACTAAATTACACTACTTCTTCTGCAAGGAATTGTGCTTCGTATAAGCTTTTATAATATCCGCCTTTTTCCAAGAGTTCTTTATGGGTGCCCGTCTCAATAATTTCACCTGCATCCATTACCAATATTTTATCTGCTTTTTTGATTGTGGCCAAACGGTGGGCTATAATGATTGAAGTCCTTCCCTCCGTAATTTTCTCTGTAGCCTTTTGAATCAGTTGTTCTGAATAGGTATCCACAGAAGATGTGGCCTCATCAAGAACCAAAATACTTGGATTACTCACGTATGCCCTAAGAAATGCAATCAACTGTCGTTGGCCGCTGGATAACATGGATCCCCTTTCTTTTACATTATATTGATATCCTCCCGGTAAACTTGAAATAAATTCATGTACGCCAATTTGTTTTGCGGCCTGCTCAATGGTTTCTAAGGAAATTGATTTCTCCTTTAGGGAAATATTATTGGCAATCGTATCTGCAAAAAGAAATACATCCTGCAGTACCACAGCAATTTTGGTCCTTAAAGAGGCCAACTTAAAGGTTTTAATATCTATTCCATCAATGGCTATAATACCTGAATTTATCTCATAAAATCTATTCAGCAAATTGATGATGGTTGATTTTCCAGCCCCTGTTGCACCAACTATTGCAATGGTTTCCCCGGCGTTAACTTCAAAGGAGATGCCGTGAAGCACTTCTTCGTCCTCCAAATACCCAAAGCGAACATCTTTGAAGGATATATTGCCCTGTATTTCTTTCATCTCCAGTTCTCCATTGTCCTCGATAGAACTGTTGGTATCCAAAATTTTAAAGACCCTGTTGGCTGCCACCATTCCCATTTGTAGGGTATTGAATTTATCGGCTATTTGACGTAATGGTCTGAACAACATCTGTGACAACAGTATAAAGGAGAAAATAGTACCGTATTCCTCTTGACTTATCCCAGTAACATTTTGCACCCCTCCATACCAAACGATCAGACCTATGGTGATAGACGATACTATTTCTGCAATTGGAAAAAAGATAGAGTTGTACCAAACCGTTTTTAACCAGGCATTCTTGTGCTTCTCATTTATTGCACGAAATTTTTCCCGTTCCAATTTTTCCCTGTTGAACAGTTGTACAATTTTCATTCCGGTAAGTCGCTCCTGTACAAAGGAATTAAGATTAGATACTTGGGCCCTGACTTCTATAAATGCCACTTTCATGGCTTTTTGAAATAATCGGGTGGCGTACAACAAAACGGGCAAGATGGCGAAAACTATTAGGGACAGCCTCCAGTTCATGGCCAACATAACACCCGCAACCACAAACATTTTTAATAAATCTGAAACAATGACAAAAAAGCCCTGACTGAATATTTCTCCAATACGCTGCATATCTGCGACGGCTCTTGTAACCAGAACACCAATGGAGGATCCGTCAAAATATTTCATCCGAAAACCGATCATGTGTTTAAAAAGGGCAATTCTAATATCGCGAATAACCGATTCGCCAAGCCAGTTTGCATAGTAGTTAAATGACAGCTGACTTAATACCTCGCCCAGCAAAACTGCGGACATGATCAGTATTAAGTTCAATAGTTTTTCCGCGTCCTTGTTTTTAATGGCCACATCTACAATATCGCCTACCAAAATGGGGGTCAACACAGCGAAAACAGATAATAGAATCGCGGCAAAAGCTACTCCGTAAAAAGTGACGCTATACGGTTTTGTATGCCTCATCAATCTTTTGAACAACCTCATATCAAAGGCTTTTCCTGATTCTTTATCCATATTATAACTTCAATTTTATATGTGAAGGATAGCTCACCTTTGTCAAGTACAACCCTTTTGCAGGTACAGAAACCCCAGCTTTGCTCCTATCCTTACTATTTATTATTTCTTCAACGCCTGCCAAAGTACATTTGCCAAGTCCAACTTCCAATAATGTCCCTACGATTGCCCGTACCATATTTCTCAAGAATCGGTCCGCTGTAATGGTAAAAACCAAAACATCTCCCTGAATAGTCCATTCTGCCTTCTTTAGCTTACACAAAAAGGTCTTTACATCGGTATTTGATTTTGAAAAGCATTCAAAATCTGTATGCTTCAACAATAAGGAAGCCGCTTCGTTCATCGTTTCCAAATCCAACCCAAATTTAATATAATGGGCCGTATCCATATGAAATGGATTTTTTTCTTGAACAATCCAATATTCATATGTCCTCTCCTCTGCATCAAAGCGGGCATGGGCATTATCAGGAACCTCATAAATACCGCTGATTGCAATATCATCCGGTAAAAAAGAATTCATACGGTAACAAAGTTCTTCTTTATCAACTATCTCATCTACCTCAAAATGGGCATACATTTGCCTTGCATGTACCCCAGCATCCGTTCTTCCCGCACCCATCAACTCAACCGGCTGTCTTAACAAGGTGGAAAATGTTTCTTCCAAGACCTGTTGAACCGTCAATGCATTGGGCTGTTTTTGCCATCCATGGTAAGACTTCCCGAAGTATGAAAAGGCGACAAAATATCTCAAACGAATACTGTATTTTTGTGATGGCAAAGATACCTTAATCCTCCCAAACAGAAATCCAACACTATCATAAATTAGTATATTTTTAGTTTTATGACCCGAATTTTACTCCTTTCCGATACACATAGCCATATGGACGAAGCCATTTTAAAATACGCCAAACAAGCGGATGAAATTTGGCATGCCGGTGACATAGGACAACTGGAAGTCACGGACACATTAAAGAAAATAAAACCACTCAGAGCCGTTTATGGCAATATTGATGATCATAAAGCAAAACTCGAATTCCCCTTGGACAACAGGTTTACATGCGAAGGGGTAGATGTTTGGATCACCCACATTGGCGGATATCCCAACAAATACAATCAAAGGATCAGGGAAGAGATCAAAGCAAATCCACCAAAATTATTTATCACGGGCCACTCCCATATTTTGAAAGTGATGTGGGACAAAAAATTGGGATTATTACATATGAATCCCGGTGCCTGTGGCAAACATGGCTTTCACGCGGTACGCACCATGTTGCGCTTTAATATTGACGGAAAGGACATTAAGGATCTGGAAATTGTGGAATTGGGAAAACGCGGCGTCTAATTGGAGACCATTGGCCAATAAAAAACCCGGGAACAACCCCGGGTTTAACGCACTAATAAAACTAAAATGTTAGGCTTAACGCAAACGATCAACAGATTTTATAAGATCCTCATCCTTTTTTATGGCCCTATTGGCCAATACTAAAAAAACGATAGAAAAGATAGGAATCAGCATCCCAATACCCTTCTCAGAAATGTTACTTTCTCCGGATAAGTTTAGCGATCGGTAAACGAATAATCCTAGTAAAAAAAGATTTAATATCATGTTCAATCTGTTTACCACAAATTGATTTTTTCTGTTCTTGTAAAGCAATATGCAGACTAATGCCAATACTGCGGACACATAGAATACCAAAGATACTATAATTTCATTGGCAGCATAAATTTCATTTCCACTGCTGTCCGACCAGAGATTCATCCAAAACGGAAGTACTCCTGTTAAAAGGATAACAACTATTAGATAAACGGTCTGTATTCTTTGAATCATTGTTCTTATTCCTGATCAGTGGCAAAAATAAGTGTCTTTTTGAGAATTATCCATGAAATATTGAAAATAATTTGTAATATTGCTTTGTTATTAGTTATCACACTTACCATCAAGGGGATATCATTATCTAGTAATACCCAAATTACAATACACTTCAAATTTTCAATTCAAGTATAATTTATTCAACACTTAATGTTTGAAATTTCAGATTTAAAATCAAAAAAGCTTCCTGAGCTTCAGGATATAGCTAAGGGTTTAAATGTTTCCAAGTACAAAACCCTAAAAAAATTGGACCTAGTTTATCAAATACTAGATGTTCAGGCCTCCAATCCAAAGGCTACAGAGACCATACTAGCCTCCACCACTTCCAATAGTGAGGAGCAAATAGATTCCAAACCAAAAAGATCTAGGGTCTTAAAAGAAAAAAGCACTGCGGTAAAAGGGGAACGTAAACCAGAAAGGCGTGCAAGTACTCCAAAGGACTCCAATGAGACTCCAAAAGAGGACACCAGCAACAATCCAAAACCTGAGAAAACCAGCAATAGGACTGAAAAAACGGATAGCGCACCTACAGAAAGAAGGCCAAGACCACGTCCACAGCACAGCACACCAAAAGAAGCGCACGTAAAAAAGGAACATCCGAAAAGTGCCGCGCCTCATAAGAACTTAAATAAAAAACCTGTTCACCAAAAACAGGACAAGAACAACAGTAACTTTGATAAGGACCTAAAAAACAGGTACAAGGAACCCGAATATGAATTTGATAGTATCATTGAAAGTGAAGGTGTTCTGGATATCATGCAAGATGGTTATGGATTTTTGAGGTCTTCTGACTACAACTACCTATCATCACCTGATGACATCTATGTTTCCCAATCCCAAATTAAATTATTTGGATTGAAAACTGGGGATACCGTTCTTGGTAATGTACGTCCACCCAAAGAGGGAGAAAAATATTTCCCCCTAATCAAGGTGAACAAAATAAATGGCTTAGATCCACAAATTGTTAGGGACAGAGTGTCTTTTGAGCATTTGACCCCATTGTTTCCACAAGAAAAATTTAATCTTGCAGAAAGACAAAGCACCATATCTACACGAATCATAGACTTGTTCTCCCCTATTGGAAAAGGACAAAGAGGAATGATTGTAGCACAGCCTAAAACGGGTAAAACGATGTTATTGAAAGACATCGCCAACGGAATTGCAGCGAACCACCCAGAAGTTTACCAAATCGTTTTATTGATCGATGAACGTCCCGAGGAAGTAACTGATATGCAGCGTAACGTACGGGGAGAAGTTATTGCTTCTACCTTTGACAAGGAGGCCACGGAACATGTAAGGGTTGCAAACATTGTTTTGGAAAAAGCAAAACGCTTGGTAGAATGCGGCCATGACGTGGTTATCCTATTAGACTCCATCACACGTTTGGCAAGAGCATACAACACAGTTCAACCAGCCTCTGGTAAGGTTTTGAGTGGTGGTGTAGATGCCAATGCCCTGCACAAACCAAAAAGATTCTTTGGTGCCGCCCGTAATATTGAAAATGGTGGATCTTTATCCATCATCGCAACAGCACTTACGGAAACAGGTTCTAAAATGGACGAGGTGATCTTTGAAGAATTCAAAGGAACAGGTAACATGGAACTTCAATTGGATCGAAAGATATCTAACCGAAGAATATTCCCAGCAATTGACCTTACATCATCAAGCACACGTAGAGATGATCTATTATTGGATGAGAACACCATCCAACGCATGTGGATCTTGCGCAAATACCTTGCAGATATGAATCCGGTAGAAGCGATGGAATTCATTGAGCAACGCATCAAACAGACCAAAAACAACGAGGAATTTTTATTGACCATGAATCAATAAGACCAACCCTCATAGAATTTAAAACTCCAATAACAAATAGCTGTTATTGGAGTTTTTTTTTACGAACAACCTCCACCCTATTGCCACTTTTCCATAGCGAAATTCAACAATTAAATATTACTGCTCATGGGCAAACCGTAGATTTGTCATTTGTATTTGAGCTAAAAATTTGCTATTTTAAGATAATACTGACACAATTTCACCCTTATTTTAGCAAACGATAACCGTTTTTGAAGAATTTTTGGAATTTTCCCAAACCTATCATCGTACGAATAACGTACTCTAAGCGCTTTGTATAACTATTTCTTATAGTTATTGCATCTACCAAAGCCACACTCTATCATCAAAATGTCAGCCTCGCATGGTAATTGTTCCATCAGGGCTGTAATATTAATATTAACTAAAAAATCTAAATGAAAGTATTAGTCATAGGCGCAGGAAACATGGGTCTAACATATGCGGAAGCTATGTCAAAGTCGAAATTATTGAAAAAAAGAAATTTAATGATTTTGGACAGTTCCCCTGAAAAAATCCTATCCCTTAAGAAAATTTTACATTTCGACGTATTTGAAAACCTAGAGGATTGCCTGCCAAAGGCAGATTTAATCTTCATAGCGGTTAAGCCTTATCACAGTGAGGAGTTATTCGCAAAAATAAAATCATTGGCCAACCCGGGACAAATTGTTATTTCCATTATGGCCGGGGTAACCATCGGTACCATGCAAGAATCGATGGGTATTCCAAAAGTTGTGAGGGCTATGCCAAACTTACCGGCACAAATCGGCAAAGGGGTTACATCTTACACCGCATCCAAGGAAGTTTCACGAATAGAACTTTTAACCATAGAAAACCTATTGGACACTACAGGTAAATCCATATTTGTAAGTTCAGAGAAATTTATTGATGCCTCAACAGGCATATCGGGTAGTGGTCCTGCATACGTTTTTTACTTCATGCAAAGTATGATGGAGGCGGCTTTAAAAATGGGCTTCTCGGCCAATGACAGTAAAGTCTTGGTGAGCAAAACCTTTGAAGGTGCAGTAGACTTGTTCAATCAATCAGATCTATCCCCAAATTCTTGGATGGATCGGGTAGCTTCCAAAGGTGGTACTACAAGGGCCGCTTTAGATTCTATGGACGACAATAATGTAAAGGAATTAATCAAAGAAGCCGCGTATTCAGCATTTAATAGAGCTGTTGAACTAGGCGAAGAAAAATAAATCATGTATAAACAAAGAGTAGTTATAAAGGTTGGTACAAACGTAATGACCAACAAAGACAACAGAATTGTAAAACCCGTGCTGGACCATCTGGTGCAACAGATAGCAGAACTTTACGAACAGGACATCATGTCCATTTTAGTCTCATCTGGATCTGTAATAGCCGGTATGGAAGTCATGGGAGAGAGCAAAATAACAGATAAAGGTACTAGAAGGCAGGTATATTCTGCCATAGGACAACCTAGGATGATGCGTCATTACTATAATATCTTCCAGGACTACGGCATGAAATGTGCCCAAGTATTGGCCACTAAACGGGATTTTAATCCTGGAAACCACAGGGAAAATATGATCAACTGTTACGAGGGCCTCATTTCAGAAGGTGTTGTCCCAATTGCCAATGAGGATGATGCAGTGACCTTGACAGATTCCATGTTTTCAGACAATGACGAACTGGCAAGTTTGGTCGCAGAATTGACCAAAGCGGACAAACTGATCATATTGACAGATACAGACGGACTTTACACGGGTCATCCGGACGATGAGGACACTGAGGTCATAAAAAATGTAACTGTAGACCAAAATGTTGAGAAATACATTAAAACCATAAAAAAAGGTGAAGCTGAAGGTCGAGGCGGAATGGGCTCTAAATTAAATATTGCCAAAATGACCGCCAATAAAAATATCCCAACTTACATTGCCAACGGAAAAAGAAAGAATGTTATTTTGGATATAATTGACGGCAAGAATGTTGGTACAAAAATTACAGTCTAATTTTAAAAAATATTAATGAAATTATTACAGACAGATATAAAAAATAAAGTATTGAAATCCATGATGACCATCTTGGATAGAAAAAGGGAGGCAATTATTGCTGCCAACAAAAAGGACCTCGATCTTTTTGACAAAAGCGATAGGGCCATGTACGACCGACTCATTGTCAACGACAAAAAAGTGGATGGGATGATCCAGTCCATCAAGGAGGTCATGCAGCAGGAAGATCCTGTGGGAAAAATAAAATCTGAGCGGATTCTGGAGAACGATTTAAAGATTCAGAACAAAACAGCTCCATTTGGCACCATCATGATCATTTATGAATCTAGGCCCGATGTAACCATAGAAGCAGCTGTATTGGCCTTTAAAGCCAATAACAAAATTCTTCTAAAGGGAGGAAAGGAAGCCCTACATAGCAACCAAATATTGGAATCTTGCTGGCACGAGGCTCTAAAAGAGAACAAGCTGGATACGGATTGGATCAAATTGATGCACATGAACAGGGCGGAAACTCAGGAATTTCTGAAAAATCCATCTGAAAAATTAGATTTAATCGTTCCAAGAGGAGGAGAACGCCTAATTGCCTTTGTAAAAGAGCATGCAAAATGTGCCGTACTGATCAGTGGCCGAGGTAATAACTTTTTATATGTAAGCAAGGATGCCAATTGGGATCAAAGCCTAAATGTTATCCTCAATGCCAAAACTGATAAAATTTCCGCTTGTAACGCCTTGGATAAAATATTGGTGGACACCAACATAGATGGTTATGCAGATAAGGTAAAAGACCTCAAAAAGGTATTGAATGACAATGGAGTGTCAATTTTAGTGGACGACAAAATTGGAAAGATTTTGCCCAATGAGGAAGCGATAGAAGACGAAGCGATCTGGCATCAGGAATTTTTGGCCATGAAATGCTGTCTTGGCGCAGTAGATACTTTGGATGAAGCCATTCAAAAGATAAACAAGTATTCCGGTGGTCATTCGGCAACCATTATGACAAACCAGACCGATGCAGCCATGGAATTTATGGATCAGGTAGATAGTGCTGCCGTGTACCACAATGCTTCCACTAGATTTACCGATGGCGGTCAAATGGGTGTTGGGGCAGAATTGGCTATCAGCACGGACAAATTGCACCATAGAGGTCCGTTAGGATTGGAACAATTGGTCACCAATAAATATTATGTTTTTGGTGATGGACAAATCAGAGTTTAAAACTCAATGAGTTCCATCAAAAAAAGCCTCGTAAAACGAGGCTTTTTTTATATGATAAAGCTACAGTAAATTATAAGGTAGCTACTTTCTTCATTAGGTTGCTCTTAAGGTTTGCAGCCTTATTAGCGTGAATGATTTTGCGTTTCGCCAATTTATCGATCATCCCAACAACAGTTGGCAACAATGTTTCAGCAGCTTTCTTATCTTCCTCGCCACGCAATTTTTTAATTGCATTACGGGTAGTTTTGTGCTGGTACCTGTTACGCAAACGCACTGCTTCGTTTCTTCTAATTCTCTTTAATGCTGACTTGTGATTTGCCATTTTATCTTATTGTTATGTTTTTAAAGGGACCTAAGGTCCTTAATCAAATGTGTAGTCCGTAGGGGAATCGAACCCCTGTTACCAGGATGAAAACCTGGCGTCCTAACCCCTAGACGAACGGACCATTATTTTTGGTATCATGAATTGCATTTTTAACAAAAACAACTCCCAAAAAATATTTCAAATTAAACTTGTAGTCCGTAGGGGAATCGAACCCCTGTTACCAGGATGAAAACCTGGCGTCCTAACCCCTAGACGAACGGACCATTACATTGCGTAATTGCGGATGCAAAAATACAATTATTTTTTACTATTGCAACACCTACAGAATATTTTTTTAATTTTTAATATGCCTTCGCAAACAATACCCTTTTTGTTGCGGGTTTTCCTGTAACCATGCAACTTCCAACCTCGTCCTTTGCATCTATTGGAATACAACGTATTGTTGCTTTAGTCTCTTCTTTTATTTTATCTTCTGTTTCAAGTGTTCCGTCCCAAAAGGCAGAAACGAATCCTCCCTTATTTTCCAGTACCTCCTTAAACTCATCATAAGAGTTTACCTCTGTGATATGTGTTTTTCTATGGTCGAGCGCCTTTTGGAATATATTGCGTTGCATATCCTCCATTAAGAATTCAATTTTGGCGACTACCTCATCAGCGTTTACGGTTTCCTTTTCCAAGGTATCCCTTCTGGCTACTTCATAAGTCCCGTTATCCATGTCGCGTTGGCCAATAGCCAAACGAACTGGAACCCCTTTTAATTCATATTCATTAAACTTGAAGCCCGGTTTGTGGGTGTCCCTGTTATCAAATTTCACAGAAATACCTTTTGAGCGCAATTCCTTTACCAATGGCGCCACTCTATCAGAAATGGCGTCCAATTGCTCCTCTCCTTTATATATAGGTACAATCACTACTTGGATAGGGGCTAATTTTGGAGGTAGCACCAACCCATTATCATCACTATGGGTCATCACCAAGGCACCCATCAATCGAGTGGAAGCACCCCAGGAGGTTGCCCATACATATTCTTGGTTTCCTTCTTTAGTGGCAAATTTTACATCAAAGGCCTTGGCAAAATTCTGACCTAGAAAATGTGAAGTACCTGCTTGTAGCGCCTTTCCATCTTGCATCAACGCCTCTATACAATAGGTTTCCACAGCTCCGGCAAAACGTTCACTTTCAGTTTTAATTCCTTTTATAACTGGCATTGCCATATGTTCCTCGGCAAATTCCGCATAAATATTCATCATTTGTTCTGCTTCGGCAATAGCCTCTTTTTCAGTGGCATGAGCAGTGTGCCCCTCTTGCCATAAAAATTCAGCTGTCCTTAAAAACAATCGAGTCCTCATCTCCCAACGCACCACATTGGCCCATTGATTGATCAATAGCGGTAAATCTCGGTAAGACTGTATCCATCTTCTATATGTATCCCAAATAATAGTTTCTGAGGTAGGCCTAACGATAAGTTCCTCTTCCAATTTGGCATCTGGATCTACAATGATTCCACTACCATCTTCAGCATTCTTTAACCTGTAATGGGTGACTACGGCGCATTCCTTAGCAAAACCCGCAACATGACTTGCCTCTTTACTCAAATATGATTTTGGTATGAACAATGGAAAATATGCATTTTCATGTCCCGTTTCCTTAAACATTTTATCTAACTGGGCCTGCATCTTTTCCCAAATAGCAAAACCATAAGGTTTTATAACCATACAACCCCTAACTCCCGAATTCTCAGCGAGATCGGCTTTTACAACAAGTTCATTATACCATTTGGAATAATCTTCTGCTCTTTTCGTTAAATTTTTACCCATATTAGTAAGTTTGGCACAAAACTTGCGACTTTATTCTTATAAAAAAATAGTTCGGCAAAACTAACTATTTTTACTATGTTCAACAATTAAATTTACAACGATGATACAAACAGCACCCCTCAAAAAAATTAGAATGGCATCCTTACTTGCCCTGATAGGCATTTTAGGGGTCTCCTGTGGGTCTTACCAACAGGCATCGTACTATAATGATGGCATATATTCGGACAACAGCAGACCTGCTGTTGAATCTAGATCACGTGTTGCTGTCCAAGAGCCACAACAAAATGAAACCAATATGTACGGGGAGTATTTTGGACAAAAGGCCAATGAATACCAAGACATTCTGGAAAGCGAAGTATTTACCGATGTAGATGGTTATTACAGTAATGCCGAACAGGATAATTCAGACGTAAACCAAGATGATAACTACGACGCATACAATAACACCTACAACGGTCAACCAGGATGGGGAGATAACCCACAATCAGTAAGTATTAATATTTATGACAATAACTGGGGCTGGGGAAACCCTTGGTTATGGAACGATCCTTGGTTATGGAATGGCGGTTTTGGATATAACAACTGGGCCTGGGGTAATCCTTGGCGCTGGAATCGTGGATACAGATGGAACAACTGGGGCGGAGGCTTTGGTTGGGGCGGAGGCTTTGGCTGGGGCGGAGGCTTCGGTTGGGGCGGAGGCTTCGGTTGGGGCGGAGGCTTCGGTTGGGGCGGCGTCTACGGATGGAATAATTGGGGCTGGGGAGGCTATGGAGGCTTTTATGGCAACAATTTCTATACGAATTACAACAGGGCATACGGCTTTAACAGCGGAAGAAGAGGCTATTACAATGGTATCAATTCTGTTCGAGACCTTAATTCCACTGCGCTTAGGGGCAGGTCTAATTTGACCACCTCCAGTACTAGGGGTAACAATCCCAGGTACAGAAGCAGTACCAATAGATCCAACATCAACAGCAGGAGCACCACGGCTAGAAATTCAAGTACGTACAGGAGCGGAACTTCAGCTAGAAGAACGGTCGGAGTAGATGCTGCACAAAGGAATAGGTCTTACCGAACCAGTAGAAGTTCAAGAACTTCACCAAGGTATAATAATAGTGCAAGGAGTTCCCAAACATATAGAGGCACCTCACCACAGAGGAACTCTTACCAAAGATCTACGCAAAGAAGCAGCAATTATTCAAGATCCTCTTACCCAAGTTCAAGCAGGTCTAGTGGGGCAGTTAGGAGCAGTGGCAGGAGTAGCTCCAGAAGTTCTGGGAACGTACGCAGTTCAGGGAGAAGTAGCTCCAGAAGTTCTGGCAATGTCAGAAGTTCCGGCGGCAGTAGCTCCAGAAGTTCTGGAAGTGTAAGAAGTTCTGGCGGAAGCTCTAGGAGTTCTGGAAGTGTAAGAAGTTCTGGCGGAAGCTCTAGGAGCTCTGGTGGATCCTCATCTAGAGGAAGAGGATAATAAATCCATTACGTTCAAACTTAAACTTTAAAAAATGAAAAGGAAATTCACTTTACTAATGGTATTTGCATGCCTCATCTCAAATGCCCAGAACATTACAGATGTACTTAGATATAGCACGGAAAATATACAGGGAACAGGAAGATTCCAAGGACTTAGTGGGGCATTTGGTGCTTTAGGAGGAGATTTGTCGGCATTAAATGTGAATCCTGCGGGATCTGCCGTTTTCAACAATGGTCAGTTTTCGGTTTCCGCATCCAATTATTACAGGAACAACAAGGCCAACTATTTTAACAGCACTTCTTCATCGGATATAAACTCATTGGAAATCAACCAATTGGGAGTTGTATTTGTTTTTAACAATACGAATCCTAATACAGACTGGAAAAAAGTTTCCCTGGCCTTGAACTACGATTTGGTTCAAAACTATGACGATGATGTTTTTATATCGGGAACTAGTAATCAAGGTATTGATAATTACTTTTTAAATTTTGCACAAGGTGTTCCTTTTGGCCCCTTATTAATACAAGATGGGGAATTTATCGAGGAAGCCTATTTGGACATTGGATCTAGCCTGGGCTTTGTGGATCAACAAGCATTTCTTGGATACTACGGTGGTATAATAGATCCTGTAGATGAAAATGATAACAATACTGCCTATATCTCCAATGCGCAATACAGTACGGTAAATCAACGTTATTTTAAGAGCACTTCTGGATACAATAGCAAGTTTACTGTGAACCTTGCCACGCAATACCAGGACAACTTATATTTTGGGGCCTCTTTAAATTTTCACAATGTTTTCTACAACCAATTGACAACCCTCAGGGAAAGTGGATATGATAGTGATTCTGAAATACAACTCACCACTTTCGATAATCTCTTGCGCACAGAAGGCGCAGGATTTAGTTTGAGTTTGGGAGGAATTGCCAAATTGAACGAAAATGTTAGGATTGGGGGAAGCTACCAATCCCCTACTTGGTACCGATTGACAGATGATACTGCCCAAAGAATAAGTTCGGATTTAGCGGATAGCGATATAGGGTTCATCAATTTCAACATTGTGAATCTTTTTGAGCGCTATACCATTAAAACACCTGCCAAAGTAACGGGAAGTTTGGCGATCATCTTTGGAAAAGACGGATTATTGAGCTTCGATTATAGCTATCAAGATATGTCCCAAGCGGAATTGAGACCTACCAATGACCCAGCCTTCCAATCCGAAAATGCATTTATTAGCAATGCACTTGGTGGTGTTTCTTCCTTTAGATTAGGTGGGGAATACAGAATTGACCAGGTAAGTTTAAGGGCAGGTTACAGATACGAGCAAAGCCCGTACAAAAATGGGTTCACTGTTGGCGACCTCAATGGCTATTCGGCAGGATTAGGGTATAACTTTGGTGTCAGCAGATTGGATCTTGCCTATAATAAATCGGAGCAAGATATAGATCAACAATTGTACAGTACTGGATTGAATACCCCTGCAGCTATCAACAATAGAAACAGCAATATAACGCTCGGATACACCTTAAATTTCTAAGAAATATAAAAGGACGAGCCACAAAAAAAACCAGCGATTGCTGGTTTTTTTGTTATCTGACCAGGGAGAAATGGGTCCTTAATGATTTTGCCACTATAATACCTTGTTCGTCCCTAGAATATTCTATCCTAAACCAATAATCAGAGGAAGGCATTGGTTTTCCAATATAAGTACCATCCCAGCCCAAGGTATTCTGTTCCATTTGTTTTAATAATTTCCCATACCGATCAAAAATAAAAATAACCGGGCTTACCAATGTTTCTATCCCTTTAATATTCCAGAAATCATTAACACCATCGGCATTGGGCGTAAAAAATTTAGGGTAACCTACCACCAAAAAAGGAATTGGGTCTGTGGTTCCGCACCCATTCTTATCATTGATTATGACCGTGTTTACTCCTGGTGGCACATCGAGGAATATTGAAGAATCTTGAAATTCACCCCCATTGATGGCATATTCATACGATCCATCGCCGTTTACAACTATTTCAATATTATTGCTGTCCGACATGTCATCAAGGATAATCACTTCATCCAAAACCGGCGTTCCATAATAGGTGATCAAAATATCATCTGTAATAATGGTAGCCAAACTTGTTTCTATTTCCACATAATATCTCCCAGAGTTGGGACTTGTTACCGTTAATTGGGTTGCTCCTGGGCCAGAGGCCAAAACGGCATCAATGGTTCCATCATCTTCATAATCTACACTCCATGTGACATTAACGATATCGGGACCTGCAGGTGAGTTCAAGGCGCTTAATACGATATCCGGATCATCTTCACAAGCATAGATATCCAACCCCAAAAATTCATCCCTTAGCGTACAATCCAAAGCGGAGTCTTGATCATCATCCACAGAACTTCCAGTAAAGGTCAAGGAAAATGGTTCAGGATCCCCATCAAAATTAGTGTTGAAATTATTGATCAACAAGTAGTAGATTTCCCCAGCGGTAACATCCAACCACTCATCGTAGGTATTTTGGCTACCTGTTAAAAAAGGAGCTCCTTCCTGGCCGTTGGCCGGATTGACACCTATCCCCGTAAAATCGGTACTGTTAACCTCATAATTGCACCTAATAGGCTGTGCGGTTCCACTACTAATGGCTCCACAGTCCACATCGGGACCATAAAGCGCAAAATCCCATTCGGCTGTTGCAGAAAGCGCTTCTATATCAAAGCCAATCTGTCCGTCCGTACCAGCTCTAAATACATACCAAGAGGTGTTGTTTTCTATATTTGCAGATGCCACACTTCCCTTTTCCAAACATCCAGATTGACGTATGGTATCGGGGTCAAAATCGTCCACATCCCCACTGCCATCAGTCTCCGACAAGATAGGAGCATCGGCACAAACGGGAATGGCACTTCGACAATCAGGGGAATTCTGTGCCATGGCGCTCCCAGAAAACAGGAACCAAAAACACATTGAATAGAAAAGAATTCGCATAGATTATGGGGCTATCGTGATACAAATAATCAGTATAATAACTCCTACTACCCTGTTTTAGTATACTACATCCAAAAATTTATACACTTTATCGTCAAAAGGAAGCCCTGAGTAATTTTCTCTACCGTTTTAGAGAAAAGT
This sequence comes from Sediminicola sp. YIK13, assembly GCF_001430825.1. Classification (GTDB taxonomy): domain Bacteria; phylum Bacteroidota; class Bacteroidia; order Flavobacteriales; family Flavobacteriaceae; genus Sediminicola. Next base: position 1,748,857 of record NZ_CP010535.1, read on the forward strand.
GACTATCAATATATTTAGCGGTAGTGCGTTGCCCTCTAGCATCTACATAAGTGAGTTTAAACCAATAATCGGATGAAGGCAAACTTTTACCATTAATATCTCCGTTCCATCCCAGGCTATCCTTTGTCATCTGCCGCAATAGCTTCCCATATCGATCATAGATAAAGATCACAGGGTCTTGAAGGGCTTCAATACCAACAATACTCCATTCATCATTGACCGAATCGCCGTTGGGACTAAAAAATTTTGGGAATCCGACCACCACAATGGATTCCGAAACGGATCCGCAGCCTTTGAGATCATTAATGGTAACTACGTGGTCTCCTGGTATGACATTGGTGAAAATATTCCCAGCTTGAAAGGGTCCATTGTCAAGCTGATATTCAAACTCACCTTCAATATCTGTAATGATAGTAACCGTGTTGTTTTCCTGTACATCCTCAATAACAACATCTGTTATGGCCGGAGTTTTAGAAATAACAACAGCAATAGGTACGATTCGTTCACAAGGAAAACCATTCTCCTCACTGGTCATCGTCAGAATATAGGTACCTCCTTGTTCAACTTCAATACTGGAGGTTGTGGCCCCTGTATCCCATGAATAATTATAATTCATATTGGTATTGAGTTCGCCTATAACCACTGAAGTACTGTTCTCACATAAAAACAGTTCCGTTGGAAAGGTAATTTCCGGAGTTTGTAGCACCTGTAATTCAAATTGCTGTGCAACGTCAAAACATTCGGGATTGGCCAAGGATGTTGTTCTAACATAGATTGTTTCCAGGCCCACTCTTACAGGATATTCCTTTGGAAGTTGATTTACGCCATCAACCGCATCCGGCAAAGAATTATGGTAGCTCACCATAAAATCTGTTGCAGATTGACTTCCCAAAGCTTCTATGTCTTTTTGAAATAGATCATAAAAACCAAGATCTGAGCAGGTAATTTCATCGGTAACGGCAAAGGTTGTTGGCGCTGTAATAAACCCAATTTGTACATCACTAAATATCGTTTCTCCCGTGGTACTAACTTTTACCCTATAGAACGCAGATGTATTCACATTTATAGTAGGACCCGTTTCTCCAATCAGTAAGTCAAACCCACTTCCGGTATCCGAGAACCATTCATACTGTAAAGCACCCGTTGTTGTGGCATCTAGAACAATGCTTTCATTGTCGCATGCTACCAGCGGTGGTCCCAATAAATTAGTAATAATGGAACAATCCAGCGCATCGTAGGGATTTGTCTCAAAAATACTACCTGAGAATTGGATGGAGAATCCAGAGTTGCTATTGCTGTAATTGTTGATCAACAAATAATAATCTTCCCCTGCCGTAACCTCTAACCACTCATCATACAAAAGGGACTCCATATTCCCTGTAGGGTCTTCCCCTACTCCCATATTGGTAAGATTATCGCGATTGTCAAAAAAATTACATCTTACCGGCTCACCCAAACTTCCACAATCACTGGCTTTGTAAAGGGCAAAATCCCAATCTTCGGAAGCGTCAAAACCTATATTAAAACCTAGCTGACCTGCGGCCGAAGTTCTAAATCTGTACCATGCGGAATTGTCTTCGATAAAACCACTCAGAGAAGTTTCCAAGCAACCTGTAGTGGCTGCACCATTAAAATCATCAATTCCATAGTCATTTGTTCCCCCATTGACCGGGGTGTTGCTACAAATAGGAATAGCCTCACTACAATCTGGAGATACTTGTCCGAAGACAGTTTGTATCCCAAATAATAATGGCAACCATAACAGCACAGTTAGCCTTCTCATAAATCAATTCCTATTTGTAGGTTTAAAAATAATGAGAGTCATACCTTAACACTAATTTATGTTGTCAAACACCCCATACATGGCATAAAGTGGCATTTAATGTATATCTTTGACTCCTTAAAAAGTTAGAACTAAATGAAAGTGGATAGCGCATTAGAAGAGCATTTTGAAGAGATGGGAGACAACCATGCTTCTTCTGCTGAGGAAACGCCTTTAAGAGAGGATGCCTTCGTTTTGAGTGACGAGGAAAAAATAAAAAGAATAAAGGGAAGCATTAAAGAAATAATGTTGACCCTTGGACTGGATTTGGAAGATGATAGTCTTAAGGGAACTCCCAACCGGGTAGCCAAAATGTTCGTTGATGAGATATTTGGGGGATTGCACCCTAACAGACGACCTAAAGCATCCACCTTTGAAAACAAATATAAATATGGCGAGATGCTTGTGGAGAAAAATATCACCCTCTACTCCACCTGTGAGCACCATTTATTACCCATTGTTGGAAGGGCACATGTTGCCTATATTTCCAATGGTACTGTTGTTGGTTTATCCAAAATGAACCGGATTGTGGATTATTTTGCCAAAAGACCACAGGTTCAAGAACGCTTGAATATTCAAATTGTACGCGAACTACAAAAAGTATTGGGCACCGAAGATGTTGCTTGTGTGATAGACGCCAAACACCTTTGTGTTAATTCACGAGGTATACGAGATATAGAAAGTAGTACCGTAACCGCAGAATACGGTGGCAAATTTAAAGATGACGCAGTGAGAAAGGAGTTCTTGAACTTCATTAATCTGGACACCAACTTTTAATTCTTCAATTGGCAATGCAACTTTATAAATCCCAAACCCTAAAGATTTACAATTCCCTAACCGGCAAAAAAGAAATTTTTGAGCCCATAAACGAAGGCCACATTGGCATGTATGTTTGTGGTCCAACAGTTTACAGCAATGTGCACCTGGGAAATTGTAGGACTTTTATGTCTTTTGATATGATTTTTAGATATCTCAAGCATTTGGGCTATAAGGTCAGGTATGTTCGAAACATTACGGATGCAGGGCATTTGGAGAATGATGCTGATGAAGGGGAGGACAAAATTGCAAAAAAGGCAAGGCTGGAACAGATCGAGCCCATGGAAGTTGTTCAGCGATATACCGTTGATTTCCACAATACCCTTCAGAAATTTAATTTCTTGTCACCCAGCATTGAGCCAACGGCCACGGGGCACATTATAGAACAAATAGAGATCATCAAGGTTATTCTGGAAAAAGGATTTGCATACGAAGTAAACGGATCTGTTTATTTTGATGTGGTCAAGTTCAACCAATCTTTTGAATACGGTAAGTTGAGTGGAAGGAAATTGGAGGACATGATCACCAATACCCGTGAACTTGCCGCACAGGACGAGAAAAAAAGTCCTCAGGATTTTGCACTTTGGAAAAAAGCCGAACCACAGCACATCATGCGATGGCCTTCCCCTTGGGGAGATGGTTTTCCTGGATGGCATCTGGAATGCACGGCCATGAGCACAAAATACCTTGGAGAAAAATTTGACATCCACGGTGGAGGAATGGATTTAAAATTTCCCCATCACGAATGTGAAATAGCACAAGCCGAAGCCAGTAATGGCCACTCACCCGTAAACTATTGGATGCATGCCAACATGCTTACCCTTAACGGTAAAAAAATGGCCAAATCCACTGGAAATAACATTCTCCCAAATGAAATGTTTTCTGGGGAGAATACGATATTAAGCAAGCCCTTTACCGCCACGGTCGTGCGGTTTTTTATGATGCAGGCACATTATACCAGCATACTGGATTTAAGCAATGAAGCGCTTTTGGCCTCAGAAAAGGGGTTTTATAAATTGATGGATTCCCTGGACCTGCTGGACAAATTGGAAACGGCTTCCAATTCGGATTTTGACGTGGCATCATGGAAGCAGAAATGCTACAATGCCATGAACGATGATTTTAATACACCTATCTTAATCGCCACCTTGTTTGAAGCTGTAAAGCATATCAACCTGATCAAAGAAGGGAAAGAAAATATTTCAGAGGGCGACAAGAATATGTTGAAGGAAACGATGCACAGTTTTATCTTTGATGTTCTTGGTTTGGATCATAAAGTGGATGCACAAGGAGATTCGGATAAGCTACCTGGCGTTGTAGAATTATTAATTCAATTGCGAAATGAGGCACGTGCCAACAAAGATTTTGCAACATCCGATAAAATCAGAGACCAATTGGCTGCTTTGGGCATTCAGTTAAAAGACGGAAAAGAAGGCACTACTTTTAGTGTATCCTAATTAAAGCTCGTAAGATATGGGCAACAGATATTTTACTTTGGGCACTCAAGAATTTTTACCTGGCTAATTAACACTAAAATCATGGGCAAGCTTTCTTTAAAACAAATTGCAATAGCTCCCTTCGTTTTCTTGGTGAAATTGTACCAAAACCTTATTTCCCCCCTTACCCCAGCAAGTTGCCGATATTCTCCTACCTGTTCCCAATACACCTTGGAAGCTTTAAAAAAACACGGTTTGTTCAAAGGGGGATGGCTGTCCATAAAGCGTATTTTCAGTTGTCACCCTTGGGGTGGCAAAGGCTATGACCCTGTACCTTAAAAGGTTATCACACCCTATTAAATTTATCTTTCCAACAAATTCCTTTTACCACTAATTGGTTATCTTAGCTTCTTAAAATTTAGATGCTAATGTATTTTTTAGGCTTCACTTGGAATCCCAACGAAACCCTTTTCAATTTAGGTTTCCTTCAAATAAAATATTACAATCTTCTCTGGATCACTGCCTTTGCACTTGGTTGGTTCATCATGAAAAAAATTTTTGACAGGGAAAATAAAACTGCCGAACAGCTGGATTCCCTTTTTATACATACGGTTTTAGCCACCATGTTGGGAGCACGTTTGGGCCATGTCTTTTTTTACGACTGGCCATATTACAAAGATCATCTTTTGGAAATACTGCTACCTATTAGGGAAAATGCCGGAAGCACCCTTTTTGGTTTAATCAATGGTTACGAATTTACCGGATTTGCTGGTTTGGCCAGTCACGGTGCGGCGATTGGTGTTATTATAGGAATGTACCTGTACACTAGGAAATATCCAGAATTTAAACTGTTGTGGATCCTGGACCGTGTTGTCATTCCTGTGGCTATTGGCGCGTTCTGTGTACGATTGGGAAACTTTTTCAATTCAGAGATCAACGGAAAGATAGTAGACAAATCCTTTGCGTTCGCTACCAGGTTTATCAGGGATTCAGATGACCTGTCGGCTTCTAGGGCCTTGGCGATAACCAAAGAAAGAACGGTGAGCGGCGCTTATAAACTTATTGAAACGGATCCGAGGTTTTCTGAGGTTTTGGAGGCTATCCCCTACCGTCATCCAGCACAGTTATACGAAGGAATATGTTATATTTTTGTGTTCCTTATTTTGTACTTCCTGTATTGGAAGACCGATAAAAAAGATAAAGCCGGCTACCTTTTTGGCCTATTCCTTGTTCTCCTTTGGACGATTCGTTTTTTCGTAGAATTTGTAAAGAAAAGTCAAGGTGGATTTGAAGAATCCCTCGGGTTGTTATCCACAGGACAATGGCTGAGCATTCCATTTATTATTATTGGACTTTACTTTATGTTTCGTCCTCAAAAATCTGAGGTGAAATAATTTATAACTAATTTTCATGACCTACACCACTAGGCTATTTATCTTTCTTTTTCTTGGAATTCTTCTTTTGCCGACTTCCTGCAAGGAGGAACCTAAAAAGGCGTTGGAAACAACCCCTATTACTTTTACAAAAGAAGGAGATCTCTCTATATTTACCAAAGATGGGGATTCCCTGATCACTTCCCTGGCCATTGAAATTGCGGAAAGTGAATATGAAACGGCGACCGGTCTGATGTACCGTAAAAGCATGGAGGAAAAAGAAGGAATGTTGTTTATTTTCCCTGATGTTGCCATGCATTCCTTTTACATGAAGAACACTGAAATCCCGTTGGATCTGATCTTCGTAGATGAAAATTTAAACATCGTTAGCTTTCAAAAAGAAGCAAAACCTTATGATGAAACAAGTCTATCATCCCAGGTTCCCATCAAATATGTTTTGGAAATCAACGCTGGTCTTGTAGACCGATGGGGTTTGGAAGTCGGTGACCGAATAACCTATGAGCGGTTATAATTTAAGGGCAAATTTTCTACACATTAATCTTGATCTTACCCCGAATATAGCAAGTATATCCGTCTCCATTTTAGAGTTTTTCCCCAAGAATACCTAATTTCATGTTTGTTAGCGTAAATAGCTCGGTAGCCGTATGAATACCATAGGAGAAATTAGACATTGGGGCATTTTAATGGACAATACGACCCACAAAGTCGGTCTTATCCATTCCATTTTGAACGGCCTTAAAAAAAGCCCTTTTGAAGAGCTAAGTAATTTGACAGGCGCGTTGTTCTCCCCATTGGAACTACAAAGGCTGATAGAGGAGGAAGAACGACATGATATTAAAGTTGTGACCAGAGATACGGTACAGAGCCTTAAATCCATGTCGAGCGGAGAACGTAAAAAAGCACTATTGGCCCATATTTTAAAAACCGAGCCCGACTATATTATCCTTGACAACCCTTTTGACAACTTAGACACCTCCTCACATAGGGAGTTGACTTTAATGCTTGAACATATATCCAAGAAGGTTCCGTTGGTATTACTTATCACAAGGAAGGAAGATCGACTATCATTTATTGAGCATTATTATAAGGCAAGGGAAAATGGCTTAGAGCCCTTAAATGAATTGGACAAACCCAGTGTGGACCTAAATAACACATCACTTTCTATTCCTCAAGCTTTAAAACCATACACCTATGACCACCCAGTGATGGTTGATTTTAGAAATGTCACCGTATCCTTTGATGACAAACTTATCCTGAACAACATCAATTGGACCATACGTCCCGGTGAGTTTTGGCAATTAAAGGGAAAAAATGGCAGTGGCAAATCGACTTTATTATCCATGGTCACCGGTGAGAACAGCAAAGGGTACGGACAGGAACTTTGGTTATTTGGCCAAAAAAAGGGAAGTGGGGAGACCATTTGGGAAATCAAGGAAAAGCTGGGTTATTTTACACCATCCATGATCGATTCATTTTCTGGGCACCATACCGTGGAGCATATGCTTATCTCTGGCCTGTACGACTCTATCGGACTTTATATATACCCTACAGAGATACAGTTGCAGTTGGCAAAAGAGTGGCTGGGGGTCTTGGATTTGCTGGAACACGGGAAAACCTATTTCCACGATCTTTCCATGGGGCAGCAACGTTTGATCATGATCGCCAGGGCGATGATAAAGCACCCGCTTCTACTATTATTGGATGAGCCAACATCTGGCTTGGATGACAAGAGCGCCGCCCTTCTCGTCGCTTTGGTAAATAAAATCGCCAAGGAAAGCAATACTACCCTCATCTTTGTTTCCCATCGGGAAGAAGAAGACCTACAGCCACAATATATCTTTGAACTTCAAATGACCGATCAGGGTTCTGTTGGAAAAAAAATTACCCCAAAAAAAAGGGCTACTTTTCAGTAGCCCTTTTTCTAATCTATATTGAATTTACTATTCTTCTTTTCCTTGTTGAACTCCTTTTTTCAAGAAATCGAACATTACAGGTGTTGCGATGAACAACGACGAGTAAGTACCTACTACGATACCAACAATCATTGCGAACATAAATCCTCTTAAAGATTCACCTCCAAAAATGAAGATGGCCAATAAAACTACCAAGGTAGTCAACGAGGTGTTCAATGTTCTACTCAAAGTACTGTTCAAAGCCTGGTTTGTATTCTCACCAGCTTTCCAGCCTTTCTCCGCAATAATTTCCCTAATACGGTCAAATACAACCACCGTATCGTTCAAGGAGTAACCAATTACCGTTAGGATAGCCGCAATAAACGCCTGATCTATCTCCATGCTAAATGGCATAATCTTACCGAATACTGAAAATATACCCAATACGATCAACACATCATGGAATACGGCCACAACCGCACCCAAGGAGAACTGCCACTTACGGAAACGAACCAAGATATAAAGGAACACTACAAACAAGGATCCGATAATTGCAAGGAACGCATTGTTTTTAATATCATCCGCAATGGTAGGACCTACCTTCACAGATTGCATAATCCCTATAGCACTATCACCACTACCTACTTTAAAATCTTCGAAGCTAGTGCCATTTGGCAAATACTTCTGTAAGGTGGTGTAAAGTTTATCCTGAATTTCATTATCTACTTCTATTCCCTCTACATCTACTTTGTAAGCTGTTGTAACTTTAATTTGGTTGGCCTCACCAAAGGTTTTCACATTGGTTCCACTTCCAAATACAGTGGTAAGTTCAGAAGCAATTTCTGATGGGTTAACCACTTTTTCAAAACGAATTTGATAAGAACGTCCTCCTACGAAATCCACACCTTGCTGTAACCCTTGTGTAAATAAGGAGAATAAGCCTATCAATACCAAGACAGAAGAAAATATGTAAGAAATTTTCCTTTTGCTCAAGAAATTAATATTGGCATTCTTGAATAAGTTCTTGGTAATTGGAGTAGAGAAATCCAATGTTCTTCCCTTACCAGAAATGTACCAGTCTACCAACAATCTTGTAATGAAAATTGCTGTAAACAATGAGGTTAAGATACCGATGATCAATGTAGTTGCAAAACCTTTAATAGGTCCTGTTCCGAAGATCAAGAGGATTAAAGCCGTAAGACCGGTTGTGATGTTGGCATCCAAAATGGAAGATAGCGCGTTGCTAAATCCATCTGCTACAGCCAGACTTTTCCCTTTACCTTTTGCCAATTCTTCTTTGATACGCTCAAAGATAAGAACGTTCGCATCCACAGACATACCTATGGTCAATACAATACCGGCAATTCCAGGTAACGTTAATACCGCATTTAAACTTGCCAAGACACCAAAGATCAGAACGATGTTAAGTATCAAAGCAATATTTGCAAACGCACCACCTTTACCGTAGTAGAAGATCATCCAAAGCAATACGAAGGCCATGGCTATCAAGAAGGACATAAAGCCACTATCAATAGCTTCTTGTCCCAGCGATGGTCCAACAATTTCTGATTGAATGATATCCGCTGAAGCAGGTAATTTACCAGCTCTTAGAACATTTGAAATATCTTTTGTCTCATTTACAGTGAAGTCCCCAGTAATTTCAGAACGACCTCCAGAAATAGGTCCTGTTGAAACTCCAGGAGCGGTATATACTTTATTATCCAGTACAATGGCAATCCCTGTTTGGTTGTTAAAAGCATCACCTGTAAGTTTTTCCCATTCTTTAGCACCTGTAGTGTTCATGGTCATGGACACGGCTGGTCTGTTGAACTGGTCAAAATCTGCCCGAGCGTCGCTTACCACATCCCCACTTATTCTTGGTGTTCCATCGCGATTGGATTTTAAGGCATATAAATCAACAACTTCTGAACCTTCAGTTGGACGTTCCCATACAAATTTCACGAATTGGATGTCTGCAGGAATCAATCGACGGATTTCCTTCATTCTCAAATACTCCCCTACTTTAGCAGTATCCTTAATGGCTACGCTAACCAAAGCATTTCCGCCTGGATTGGAAGGTAATAATAGACTGAATAACGGATTAACATCCTGAGAAAGGTCCAATGAATCTTGTGCAACGTCAGATAACAAAGAATCTAATTCTGTTTCTGGTTTTGGAGCTTGTTCCACATTCTCTGTAACTACCAAGGTCTTAAGCTTCTCGTTTGCATTCTGCAAGAATGTACTTAAACTAGGATTGCTTTGCTTGTATGTTTCCCAGAACTCTAATTGTGCTGTACTTGAAAGTAGGTCCTGAGCCCTAGCTATATCTCTAGCCCCTGGCAATTCTACCAATATACGCCCTGAATTTCCTTCACGTTGTATGTTTGGTTGGGTAACCCCAAAACCATCAATACGCTCACGAAGTACTTCGAAGGCGGAAACTATAGATTCGTCAATTTTAGTTCTAATGATCGGTTTAACCTCAGCATCCGACATTTGGAAATTGATCACATCACTCAACCCTTTATTTGCGAAAATATCGGGTGATGCCAACTTTGAATCCCCTTTATTGGCTTCAAAAGCCTCAAAAAACAATTCCAAATAGGTGTCATCACTATTTTTGGAAGCAGCATCTGCATCAGCAAGTGATTTATTGAACGCAGGGTTTTTAGTATTGTTGGCAAGGCCTTTCAAAATATCCTTTACAGATATTTGCAAGGTTACGTTGATACCCCCTTTAAGGTCCAATCCTTTGTTCAACTCCTTCTTTTTAGCCTCATCGTAGGTGGTATACCCAAGAATAGGATTCTCTCCAATTGAGTCTAAATACCTGGCTTCCAAGGCATCTCTCTTAGCTGCGTACCCTTCTTCCGATTCAGGGATACTGTTAGCAGCAAAAACTTTTGCGTCCTTTTCAATTTTACTGGTAATAAAAGTGTAGGATAGCTGATAAATACTAACAATCCCAAACAAGAAAGCAAAAAGCTTTATAAGTCCTTTATTTTGCATTAGTTATTGTGTTAATTTTTGGTGTTTTTTAATAGCGAGCAAATATATCATTTCCCATAGGAACTAACAATATATTTATTTAGATTTATAAAATAAGGGCATCCACCATGGGTGAACGCCCTTATTTTAACAAATTATCAGAGATGCATTAAACGTCTAAAAGTCCGTTGGTAGCTCTTACCCCAACCGCGCTTTCTTGCATTTTGGCTTTTTCGGCATCATTCAAATCAATTGCAACGATTTTCTCTATTCCGTTTCTGCCCAATATTACAGGCACTCCTATACATATATCTTTTAGGCCGTATTCCCCATCGAGCATCACTGAACAAGGGAACATTTTCTTTTGATCGCATGCAATTGCCTGTACCAAAGATGAAACGGCAGCACCTGGGGCATACCAGGCACTCGTACCCAACAATTTTGTCAAGGTAGCACCACCTACTTTTGTATCTTCGGCTACCTGCGACAATCTATCCTCGGATAAAAATTCAGAAACTTTTACACTGTTTCTGGTAGCATGTCTTGTTAAAGGAACCATTCCGGTATCACTATGGCCACCTATAACCATTCCATCAACATCAGAAATAGGAGCTTCCAAAGCTTCGGCCAAACGATATTTGAACCTTGCGCTATCTAAAGCCCCACCCATACCAATAATTCTATTTTTAGGCAATCCAGTGCTCTTATGAACCAAATAGGCCATAGTATCCATTGGGTTACTAACCACAATCAAAATGACGTTGGGAGAATGTTTGATAAGGTTGGAAGAAACCGTCTTCACGATCCCAGCATTAATACCTATCAATTCTTCTCTGGTCATTCCTGGTTTTCTAGGAATTCCAGAAGTGATCACTGCTATATCGCTTCCGGCTGTTTTGGAATAATCATCCGTTACACCAACAATTTTGGTGTCAAAGCCATTTAAAGAAGCTGTTTGCATCAAGTCCATGGCCTTCCCTTCGGCAAACCCCTCCTTAATATCCAATACTACTACTTCTGATGCGAAATTTTTAATAGCTATGTACTCTGCGCAACTTGCGCCTACAGCACCTGCCCCAACTACGGTTACTTTCATTATATCGATTTTTTTTAGTGTGATTCTTAGAGGTTCAAAAATACTGATTTAAAAAATAATAGCTCAGGGATAGCCCTATATATTTTGGAATAATTACTTCAAAGTACCCTTCTTCTCAGAATTTCTCAAAATTGTTAAAAAATTCTGCGGTTCATCGAGAATTGAGAGAATTTGAAGTCGTTCATCGAATTTTTACAATAGCCCCACAAAAAAGTACGTTAACCTAAGACCCGAATCCTACAAAACCTAATTATGAAAAAGTTTGCACTTTTCATGGCTATGGCAGTTTTGTTGACCATTTTTGCCTGCTCTAAAATAGCAGAAAACAATGACCCCGTAATTGGGATCTGGTCCGATGAAACCATATCTGCGAAAACAAGTACCAAAGGCCCTACAGGGCGACAAGAATGGATCTTTAATGACGCCTATCTAGGTAGGTACCACAATTATCAAGGACATGAAATCAAAGTCCAAACCGATTTTAAATGGAAAAAGACCGATGATGTTTACATCATTTCCTATCCAGGAACAGATTTCAAGGATGATATTGTGACCATGGAAGAATCCGAAGAAGGCATTGTTTTATTGGCAATCGAAGAGGAAGAAATCCTTGCCGTGCGGGAATAAAAATAGTTTTTAAAATATTAAAAGTGCTCCAGTTAACGTTCTGGAGCACTTTTTTTTGCACATACCAAGACTCCTATTGTCCATTGAATTAAATGGACCCCATTTACTTATTATCCTTTCTATATAAAATCAAATAGGCTGGAATAGCTATCTCTAGAGATATTTATGATCTCCAAACAATAATCTTACACACTTACCAAGCTCTCCTTATTCCTTAATACAACACTGGCAGTGATATTCAATTATATATGGGATAGTCGACAAATTATACATAGCATCCCTGTAAACCTGCACAGCTTGCCTTTTTTAATGTCAATTGAGACTTTTGATGGGTTGCTTGATGATTAAAAACAAAAAGGGCGCGAAGATATCTTCGCGCCCTTTTTGTATGAATACATTTCGTTCTCTACCTAAACCCGAAGTTGACACCAACCGCTAGGTTGTTGAATTCAGCAAGGGTATAATCCACGTTCAACCTAAAGAAGCCCAGTTTCAATTTGGTTCCAATACTAGCTGTAACCCCACTTACTTCCGTTTGGAAAGAAAAAGGATCTGTATAGGTTTGGGATTGAAAAGGGCCTGACTGCACCCTATAGGTTCCCAAGATATCCGTATTGGATTTTCCTGTCATATACCCTAATCCACCATAAAAATTAATAATGGGAAGTTTAGTGGATACCACTGCTTGAAATGCCCAAGTATCCATATTGGTGTCTACTTTTTGATTCTCTCCCTGCACCACATTGGTATTGGTAAAATCATAGGTGCCACTCAAATGGGTATATCCCACCACGGCAGAAACGGCTATTGGCAATACTTTATCTGCAGGCAAGTGTTTTGTCAGTTCGTGTTGAATCCCAACACCGTATAAGCCTACGGACACATCTTCGGTTTCTATTTTTGGCAAGAACCTAACCTTAACCTCAGTGCCTTTGATAAGTCCCATACTCACCTGTAAATAAGCGGAAGGCACAAAATTAACTCCTTCAGCGGCCAATCCGGAAGGAAGATCAAATTCCTCTCTGGTAGTTACCCCTGGGGCAACCTCTCCTTCAACAAAGACCCTTACACCCTCAATATCACCTAATGCCGTTGAAACGGTTCTGGAGGTACTCCCATCTACAAATTGTAAATTTTCATAATCGGCGGTGTTCAGTACAAAGGACTGTTTATCTTCCTTATTCTTAAAAGAGGTCATGTTACCAATGATGGATATTTCAAATCCCAACAATGGTTTGGCATCTGCAGTATTGTACCATCCGTTGGAAATACTGTACAGCGCTCCTTCGGAGACTGGATTTAAATAATCATTCAGAAATTGTTCTGCATCATCTATTCCGGCAGCAAAAATATCATTTGGATTGGACTGTGCAGAACTGACCATAGCGGTGGTCAAACATAGTAGCAAAAGTATTTTTTTCATCTAATTGGGGTTTTTTTTACTTTACATATAACCCAAAAAGATGAAAATAATTGTGCTGAAAGTGGTGTTATCAAATAAAAAAGTGACTTAAATCAAAAAACTCGCACGGAAGGTGCGAGTTTTTATTGTAAACCTATTTTCTTATTATGCGTCAATATTGGCATAAACAGCATTTTTCTCAATGAATTCCCTTCTTGGGGGAACCTCATCACCCATTAACATGGAAAAGACCCTATCGGTTTCCGTAGCATTGTCTATGGTGATCTGCCTAAGTGTTCTGAATTCAGGATTCATTGTGGTATCCCACAACTGTTCTGCGTTCATCTCTCCAAGACCTTTATAACGTTGAATCCCAACACTACCATTGAAACTCTCTGCTATCTCATCACGCTCCTTATCGGACCATGCATAGCGTTTTTTAGTACCTTTTTTCACCAAATAAAGCGGTGGTGTTGCGATATAAACGTGACCTCCTTCGATCAACTCCCTCATATAACGGAAGAAGAAAGTAAGGATCAACGTTTCAATATGGCTACCATCAACATCGGCATCACACATGATGACTACCTTATGATATCTCAATTTATCCAAGTTCAAGGCCTTGCTATCTTCCTCGGTCCCAATGGTTACCCCAAGGGCCGTGTAGATGTTCTTGATCTCTTCGTTTTCAAAAACCCTGTGTTGCATGGCTTTTTCTACATTCAGAATCTTACCACGCAAAGGAAGGATCGCTTGAAAATTACGGTCCCTACCTTGTTTGGCCGTACCCCCTGCCGAATCTCCCTCTACCAGGAATACTTCACAAAGAGCAGGATCCTGTTCGGAACAATCCGATAGTTTCCCAGGAAGTCCACCTATGCTCATTACCGTTTTACGCTGCACCATTTCCCGTGCTTTGGTAGCGGCATGTCTTGCTTGTGCTGCCAGGATCACTTTCTGAACGATGATTTTGGCATCTTCAGGGTTTTCTTCAAGATAATCGGTCAACATTTCAGATACTGCCTGACTTACAGCTGCAGATACTTCCCTGTTCCCTAATTTCGTCTTGGTCTGTCCTTCAAATTGTGGTTCTGCCACCTTTACGGAAACAATGGCCGTAAGACCTTCCCTAAAGTCGTCCCCTTGAACCTCAAACTTCAATTTTTCCAACATTCCTGAAGCATCGGCATACTTCTTTAAGGTAGTGGTCAGACCCCTTCTAAAACCAGAAAGGTGCGTACCTCCTTCATGGGTATTGATATTGTTTACATAAGAGTGTAAGTTCTCCGTATAGGATGTATTGTAGACCATGGCTACTTCTACGGGAATTTCGTTCTTTTCCCCTTCCATGGCGATAACAGTCTTAATTAGAGGCTCTCGGTTTCCATCTAGAAACTTGATAAACTCTTTTAGTCCTTCTTCCGAATAGAAACGTTCACTTACATACTCCCCTTTGTCATCTTTTTGACGTTTATCCGTCAAAGTAATAGCTACGCCTTTGTTCAAAAAGGACAGCTCACGCATCCTATTTGCCAAGGTTTCATAACTAAATTCTATGGTTTGGGTAAAGATTGAATCATCAGGAGAAAATGTCACTACCGTACCCCTTTCATCAGTTTCACCGATACTTTTTACAGGATACAAGGCTTTACCTCTTTCATACTCCTGCTCCCATATAACACCATCCCTATAGACCGTAGCCCTAAGGTGGTTGGAAAGTGCATTTACTACCGATACCCCAACACCGTGAAGTCCACCGGAAACCTTGTAGGAATCTTTATCAAATTTACCACCGGCACCAATTTTGGTCATTACGACCTGCAGGGCAGATACTCCTTCCTTTTTGTGAAGGTCTACGGGTATACCCCTACCGTTATCTTTTGTGGTTATAGAATTATCTTCGTTTATAATAACAGAAATGGTATCACAGTGACCCCCCATGGCCTCATCAATGGAGTTATCCACTACCTCATATACCAAATGGTGAAGTCCCCTAACACCTACATCCCCAATATACATGGAAGGACGCATACGCACATGCTCCATTCCCTCTAGGGCCTGAATACTATCTGCTGAATAATTGTTCTTTTTTTGCTCTCCTTTATTTGCTTCTTCGCTCATAAATTAATGGTTGTTTCATTGTAATTTTAGCAATCCTACAAATATAAGCAATACCCCTCAGATTACGGTTTTTATACCCCTTATAGCCCTTTAAGTTATCAACAAAAATTGTGGAAAATGTAGGTAACCCTCAAAAATTTGAGAATTACGCTTAAAATAGCTTAAAACAGGTCCAAATGGAGAAATTTATACTGTTTCTTTAAATCATAAATAACACAAACAAAAGAAGCACCTTTAAAAGGCGCTTCTTAAGGACTAATTATAATTAAAAACTGACTAAAAAACAGCTTGCTAATTCAAACTACTAAAATAGTTACTTCTGATAGGCATCGGAATGTACTTTTGCCACTGCCCTACCCGAAGGATCGTTCATGTTCTTAAAGGCCTCATCCCACTCCAAAGCCACAGGCGTACTGCATGCCACAGAAGGTACCGATGGCACACATAATGCGGCCGCATCGGAAGGGAAATGGGATTCGAAGATTGTTCTGTAATAGAACTCCTCCTTACTGGTTGGCGTCTGCAAAGGAAATCTGTATTTGGCATTTGCAAATTGCTCATCCGTTATCTCCCTGTTGACCATCTCTTTCAAGGTATCGATCCAGCTATATCCTACCCCATCCGAGAATTGTTCCTTTTGTCTCCAGGCCACGCTCTCTGGAAGCATGTCCTCAAATGCTTTACGGACCACCCATTTCTCCATGCGTTCCCCATTGATCATCTTATCTTTTGGGTTGATGCGCATGGCAACATCCATAAACTCTTTATCCAAAAATGGAACCCTGCCTTCAATTCCCCAAGCTGCCAGTGATTTGTTGGCCCTTAGGCAATCGTACATATGCAACTTGTCTAATTTACGGACTGTTTCCTCATGGAAATCCTTAGGACTTGGTGCCTTATGAAAATACAAGTATCCACCGAAAAGCTCATCTGCTCCTTCTCCCGATAGCACCATTTTAATTCCCATGGATTTTATTACCCTAGCCATTAGATACATAGGCGTTGAAGCTCTAATGGTAGTGATATCATAGGTTTCCAGGTTGTAGACCACATCCTTAATGGCATCCAGACCTTCCTGGATGGTAAATTTTATTTCGTGATGTATGGTTCCAATATGTTTTGCCACTTTCTGTGCCGCTGCCAAATCCGGAGATCCTTCCAATCCTACTGAGAAGGAGTGCAATTGTGGCCACCAAGCTTCAGTGGTATCATCGGACTCAATTCTCTTTTGTGAATATCTCTTTGCAATGGCAGAAGTAACTGAAGAATCCAACCCGCCAGAAAGCAAAACCCCGTAAGGCACATCAGACATCAACTGCCTGTGGACAGCTGCCTCTAGGGCAACCTTAATTTCGTCTATACTGGTCTTGTTTTCTTTTACCGCTTCATAATCCATCCAATCCCTGGAATACCAACGTTTCAATTCCCCATCTTTACTGTGCAAGTAATGCCCTGGAGGAAAAAGTTCAATTTTTGTACAGGTACCTTCCAAAGCTTTTAATTCAGAAGCCACATAGAACGTTCCGTTTTGGTCCCATCCCATATACAGAGGAATAATACCCATATGGTCCCTGGCCACAAAATACTCATCTTTCTCAGCGTCGTAAATTGCAAAACCAAAAATCCCGTTCATCTCATCCAAGAATTCTGCCCCTTTTTCCTTATAAAGAGCCAAGATAACCTCACAGTCAGATTCGGTCTGAAAATTGTAGGTGCCTTCAAATTGCTTGCGCAGTTCCCTGTGGTTGTATATTTCACCATTGGCGGCAAGTATTAATTTTTTGTCTTCACTAACCAAGGGTTGTTTTCCGGAAGCCGGATCTACAATAGCCAAACGCTCATGGGCCAAAATAGCCTTGTCGTCTGAATATATCCCGCTCCAATCTGGACCCCTGTGCCTCACTTTTTTGGACATTTCCAATAATTGAGGTCTTAACACTTCTGTGCTCTCCTTAACATCAAACGCACAAACTATTCCACACATAACAATGAATTTATATCAATTATAAAGCAAAGATGCACTTAATGTTTCATTCGTAAAACACAAAATACAATATAGGTTACAATATGTAACAATATATAATAATTAACAATACATATATAACCAACCAAGACTAAACTGGCTTTTAATAAGAACATTTTGTAAGTTCATGAAACTTTTCCGACATTTATAAGCGCAAACAATGGATACTCCATTTACGTTATAACTAACATATTTTCAACAATGAAAAAATTAATCACACTAGCCGTTATTGCATTAGCTTTTACTTTCACTTCAGCTACTGCACAAAAGTTCAGTGGCATGGACAAGAGTCCAGCTGACATCGCAGCGTACCCATCGAGCTACAAAATCGCAGATAAATATGCCAAAATTGTATACAGCAGACCTCAGCTAAATGGGCGATCTTTATCAGAATTGGCCCCAGCAGGTAAAGTATGGAGAACAGGCGCAAATGAATCAGCAGAACTTACATTATACACAACAGTTAAAATTGGTGATAAAATGGTTTCTCCTGGTACTTATTCTTTGTTCACAATTCCAGGAGCAGATAATTGGACAGTGATCATAAACAGTAAATTGAACCAATGGGGTGCTTATTCTTACGATGAAAGTGCAGATGTTGCCAGAGTTATGGGCAAGGTCAGTAAAGGCGCGGAATCTTTGGAAGCCTTCTCTATTACGTTTGATGAAGACAATAACGGTAATTTGGTAATGGGCTGGGGCACCACTAGAGTAACGGTTCCTTTCAGCGTACCTATGTAATCATCACAAAATACAATATTTAAAAACCGGGGCATTTGCTTCGGTTTTTTTTATTGATAAACCATCGCCATTAAAATACCTTTCAATATTACCTTATAAATTAGAAGCTCCACACCATAAGTAATTAACTTTGACCTATGCTAAAAGACTACCTAAAATGGGCTTGGCTATTTCTTAAAAGCTCCAACTTTTATAGAGGGATTCTTTTAACAGTGGCTGTGCTCATCCCCTTGATCAGTTTTGATATTGCCGGACATTTGGCCTACGGCATATCCATTGCCATGGGTGTTTTTCTCAATGCCCCCAGTAATACTCCTGGAACTTTTAAAAGAAAGAATATCAGCACGCTTTTGAGTATTGGCCTCACCATGCTTGTCACATTGATCATTAATTACTCCAAGGTTCATTTTGTAGTCCTAATCGCGGCCTTGCTTTTTGTTTCCTTTTTTGTTTCCTTGATCGCCGCTTACGGGTTTAGGGGTTCATTAATTGCCTTCGCAGGACTCTTAGCAATGACTTTGGCCCTTGCCAGGGACATTTCTGAATTTGGCATTTGGCTGCATGTTGGCCTTATTGGTGTTGGTGGACTTTGGTTCCTGATCATGTCTTGGGCATTCCAATGGTTATCCCCTAAAAAAGATGAAGATCAATTATTATCCGAGACCTTATATCTCACCGGAAGCTATCTGAAAGTTAGGGGGAAATTATTGACCAAAAGGACCAAGAGGGAAAAATTACTTGGTGAGATACTTCACCTTCAGACCCAATTGACCGAAAAACACGAAACCCTTAGAGAACTGCTCCTGAGTGAACGGAAAAAAATTGGTCGTTCTGGTTTTGACGAAAAAAGAGTGCTTATCCTAATAACCTTGGTAGATATCCTGGAACTGGCACTAGCAAACACCTTGAATTACAACCAAATTGATGATCTTTTTGGAGACCAACACCATTTGCTTCCCTTTAGGAAATTGAATATAACCATGGGCAACCATTTACAGGTACTTTCGGAAATCCTAGTGCGCAATAAAAAAATACAGAGCAAGGATGAACTTTTGGAAGCTATTGAAAAGGCCCAAAATGCCATACGGGATTATCTATCTGAAGTGCCCTTGCCAAAAGGTCGTGAGGGTGCCATTATCCTTAGAAATTTATTGGATTACCAAGAGCAGCAAATTGAAAAGGTTCGCTCTATAAGAAGAGTCATGGCGAATGTTGGCAAGGCCAATAAAATAGCCCTCAAAAGAAAGGATGCCCATCAATTTATAACTACCCAGGAATACAGCTTGAACATCCTTTTACAAAATTTAAGTATAAATTCTCCCATCTGTAGGCATGCCCTTAGGCTGACCATTGCCGTTGGAGTTGGATTTTTATTAGGGACCTTGCTGGGAATCAGAAATCCATATTGGATCGTACTTACCTTGATCGTGCTAATGCGACCAAGTTATGGTCTTACCAAGTCGCGTGCCAAGGAGCGTATCATCGGCACCCTGATCGGAGCAGCAGTAGCAGTTTTGATCATCTTGGTGACCAGTAACACCATGGTTTATCAAATACTGGCGGTGATCTCTTTAACCCTGGCATTTTCACTCATCGTACAGAGCTACCGTTCAGCCGCCGCATTTATAACCCTTTTCATCATCTTTGTCTATGCCCTCATCAATCCAAATAGTTTCCAGGTGGTCCAATATAGGATTTTGGATACGGCAATAGGCGCAGGCTTGGCTGTTATTGCAAATTATACCCTATGGCCTACCTGGGAGTTTATGAACATCGATGGTTTTATAAAGGCAATGATCAAAAAGAACAAATCATATTTGTTGGCGATCCAAAGGCTTTACCACTCCAAAGAAATTACGGAACTAGATTATAAAATGCCCAGAAAGGAAGCATTTTTAGCGATAAGCAATTTAAATGCAGCCTTCCAACGTATGACACAGGACCCAAAATCGAAACAAAAAGAAATGGGACTTACCTACGACATAGTGACCTTGAACAACACCTTTCTATCTGCTCTGGCCTCCTTGGGAAGTTTTATACAAAATCATAAAACCACCGAACCCAGTATACATTTTGATGCCTTTATCGCCAATATCCATAATAATTTGGAAGAGACGGAAGCCTTATTGGATAAAGAAAAAAAACCTGAACTATTGGATCATATTGATATGGAAACCGCCAAAAAAGAGCTTCAAGATTCTTATAATGCCCTAGTTAAAGAACGCAATGCGCAAGTACTGGCCGGCGTGACCGTTATTGATCAAGAAATGAAGGTATTATTACAAGAGGCCCATTTAATCTCCAATCAATTGATATGGCTCAAAAGCCTCTCAGAAGATTTAAAAAAGAATACCGCTAAATACGAAACTGTATTTAGCGGGTGATCCTCTTATTATTGGTTGACTTTTTAGTTGACTTTTTTGCCGTCTATAAATACTTGCTCGGCGCTTAAATTTGGAATACTATTCTTGCGAACGGTCATGATATCATCATTTAAAATGACAAAATCGGCCATTTTACCAACTTCGATACTTCCTTTTTCGTTCTCCTCAAAATTTGAATAGGCCGCCCAAATGGTCATCCCTTTTAAGGCTTCCCTTCTGGACAGGGCATCTTTCATCTGGAATCCTCCTTCAGGATAGTTATCGGTATCCATTCTTGCCACTGCCGCATAAAAGGTTAGGAAAGGACTCACTTGCTCCACGGGAAAATCTGTTCCCAATGCCACCTTCCCGGCGCGATTTAATAATTCTTTAAAAGCATAGGCGCCTTTTACACGTTCTTTCCCCAATCTATCAGCGGCCCAATACATATCACTTGTAGCATGGGTTGGTTGAATGGAAGGAATAATTCCCAATTCAAAATAATCAAAATCTTCCGGGGCAATCACTTGCGCATGCTCTATTTTCCATCGTCTGTCCTCTTTACCTTTCAATGCCTCGGCATACGCCTTTAAGACAACTACGTTTGCCGAATCCCCAATAGCATGGGTGTTCATTTGATAGTCTGTAGCTGCGATCCTATCCACTAGGGCCTGTATATCGGCTACTGAGGTAACCATGGCACCAAAATGTCCGGGCTTATCGGAATAGGCTTCCTTCAAAGCTGCCCCTCTGGAACCTAAGGCCCCATCACCGTATACTTTTATAGATCTTACATTAAGCTTTTCGGTCTTAACAATGCCCTTATTTAAATAATAATCAAGATTTTCGGGGGTATTGCTCACCATGGCATAGACCCTAATGGAAAGGTCATCTGCCTGCTGCAGACTATCTATCAGCTCAATAGTGCTTCGGTCCAGACCGGCATCATTGACTGTGGTAAGTCCATAGCTAAGGCTGATACGTTCGGCATCTTTGAGTGCCTGTATTTGGGTTGCCCTGTTCGGCTTAGGAACCACGGCATCTATCATTCCCATGGGATTATCTACCAATATCCCTGTGATCTGGCCATTCTCTTTTACAATCTCTCCGCCACTAACATTTGTATTGGAAGTGATCCCTGCCATATCCAAGGCTTTTTGATTTACCAAATATGCATGACCGTCTACACGTTCCAAGGCCACGGGTGTATTTGGAAATAGCGCATCCAATCCTGTTTTTGTTGGGAATTCCTTCACTTCCCAATCATTCTGGTCCCATCCCCTACCTCTTATAAAATCCACAGGGTTTTTGGATTGAAACTCCTGGACCCTATCCAGTACTTCCTGATAGCTTTTGGTCCCCACCAAATCCACAATTTGCTGGTTGAGCCCTAGTCCATAAAAATGACAATGGGCATCAATCAAACCAGGGATTATGGTCTTACCACCAGCTGTAATGGTTTTTAATGAAGTATATTTATTATTGATTTCGTCCGAAGTACCCACGGCCACAAATTTTCCATCCTTGACAGCGAAGGCACTTGCTTTTTCAAAAGTATCATTGACCGTATAAATATGTGCATCCTGAACAATTAGGTCAACGGTTATTTTGTTTGGTGCACAACTGGCCAAAGAGATGGCCACAAGAAGTAGAAGTTTTTTCATGGAATTTAAATTGATTTTACCAAAAATAATGAATTACGACCAGCACACTGTCAATTCACAATGTTTTAGCAAAAAAAAATGTCCATCGCATTGATATTGCGATGGACATTTAAAACTAAAATGGAACTTTTTAAATTCTCAATTAAGACTTTTTTTTACTTAGCGTAAGAAATGCTCCCCCAATGAGTAAAGCTACACCTAGAATAGGCGACCATTGTACTGGATGCTTTGTTTTTTGGCTAATTTCAATAGGACCGAGATCCACTACTTTTTCTTTGGTCACAAAATTAAATCCGGTGTATACCATCATCAAAATTCCTAGGACGATCAATACCATCCCGATAGTTTTTTTTTGCATGTTAAAGATTTATCAGTTTTAATAAATTAGATAAAAAATTACTTTGAACCAAGGCTTAAAGCAAAAGGATTAAAAGAAGAATAATGATGATTACAGCACCAACGGAAAGATAAACTCCACCATTCATGGATTTTAGTTCTGCTTTTGTTTCACGAACTTCTATGCGCAACGCCTTTTTTTCCAAACGTGATAAGTCTGATTTGTCCATGGCTTTGATCTCATCCAATCTGGCCAAAAGGGTCTTAGCCAAGGCCGCATTATCAGCAGTGGTAGTAGACATTAATTCTGTTGCTGGTTCATTTACAGCCATCGCATTTGAGGGGATTAATGATAACATAGTAAAAGCCATCATCAAATAAATAGAATATTTTTTCATAGGGTTTGGTTTAGGCCTTTCGTTTTTTTTAGGCACCATTAAAATTGGACTATTTTTTAATATGATGTTAACTATAAACAATAAATTATTAACTCAAAGTTTAAACCATAAGTTATTAATTTTAGCGCTTTAGAGCATTTACACAATTCAGTATTTCCAATTTCTAAAGACCTCATATAAATCAGTTAACCAAAAGAGGCTAAGATGCTTATCTCAATTATTCCAAATCCTGGGTTATCACAAATTCCACCCTTCGGTTTCGTTGTCTTCCTTGGGCCGTGGTATTCTCCCGTATAGGTTTTGTGGCCCCGTAGCCATTCCAAGTGATTCTATTTTCTTCAAGTCCTAATTTTATCAAGTACCTGGACACTGCCTCAGCTCTTTTGGTGGAAAGTTTCTTATTGTATGTGGCAGATCCAATCTTGTCCGTATGGCCCTTAATAGTAACTTTTAAAGAACTATTTGCTTGTAGGTAGGCATAGAGTGCCTCTATTCCCTTCTTTTCGGAATCAAGAAGATGGGATCTATCAAATTCAAATAATACATCCTTAAAAATATGTGTAATATCCAGTTCATAATCTTCTTCCACAGACATGGACACTGGATCGGTCCCAACTAGAGAAACCATATCTATATAATAATAAGCCCCAATCTTCAGATCCTTTTTTGTGTCTATTTTCCTCGTAGAGGCATTGTTGTCAAAATTCCCCAGAATCATATAATTCTCTGTGCCCTCGGCAACAAACTCTGTACTGAGCTTTACCCATTTTTTATCGTTGGAAAGGAATTTTGAACCATTAATTTCCTGAAAATTAAAGGAGTTGTCGTCAATGGCATAAATCTGTGACTTGGACAGGTAATTTTTATTGTTGAGGGAGATCTTTTTTTCAGCAAACAGCACCCCGAGATTTCGGATGGCATAATCTGATTTTTCTGCCAGACTCACATAAAATGAAACCCTATACTTTTTGCCCTTCTCTAAGGTTCTAGTAGTTTCAGCCTGTATGTACTCCCTATAATCCTCAGGTGCGATCACATAAAAACCGGCATAGCCCTTGCCATGAAATGGCTCTTGTGTTCCTTTAAAATTTTCGTGAATCCCCATTAACTCACTGCAAGAATTGAAGTAATCCGTAGTTCCTCTTGTGGGGGTGCTCCAATGTGGTAAATCTATATTAAAATTCCCCATCCTTTTCGGGCATTCGGAATGTATTTCAAAACTTGGATTTTTAATAAGATTCTGAGCTGTGCCCAAAGAAACATTCACCAACAAAATTAGAGTCAATAAAGGTCTTAATCTTTGGAACATTATATATTTCGCTTTCTTTTAATTCTGAATTGCCAACACCTTTTTTCAAATTTAAAAAGGCCTCCCTATACTAGCCCTAATTTAGCAAATAAATAGATGGAATAAAATCTATACACTATTCCTGTTATGATATGTGGGATATCCCTGTTTGAAAAAGGAGCTTTAAAAGCCCTGGTCAGCTTATGCTAAAGAAGAAATATTGTGTAATTTAGGTTTTCAATCGCAACTAGGTTACTTTTATGTTCAAGCCAAAACAAAACGCCATGAAGTCCATTCTCTGTATGCATACTTTCAGGTTAACCGCACTCCTAATTTTATTTTCCAGCGTATTACAGGCACAGGTAGAAAAACGAGAACTCTTTCAACTGAAGACCTATACTTTTGAAAATGGGACCCAGGAACAATTGACTCATGATTATCTCCAAAAAGCCTTCATCCCTGCTTTAAAAAAATTAAAAATAGAGCGCGTTGGCGTTTTCAAAACAAGACCCAATGAAAAGGATACCTTAAACCAACTATTGGTTTTAATCCCTTTTAAAGATTTTGCCCAATTTGAAAGTTTGGAACAAAAACTGGCACAAGATGGGGACTATCTAATTCAAGGCAAGGAATATCTTCAGGCCCCTTATGACAAAGCACCATATCTCAGGATTTCATCCACCCTTTTAAAGGCATTTAAGGACATGCCCGTTTTAAAACCCTCCCCCTTAGATGGCCCCAGAACTGAAAGGGTCTATGAACTACGCAGTTACGAATCACCCACGGAAGAGCTGTATCGCAATAAGGTTAAAATGTTCAATGAAGGAGGGGAAATAACCCTATTTAATGAATTAGGATTTAATGCCGTGTTCTATGGGGAGGTACTTTCCGGGAGTCAGATGCCGAACCTAATGTATATGACCACATTTGCAAATCAAGAAAGCAGGGACGCCCATTGGAAATTGTTCGTTGACTCCCCTACCTGGAAATACCTATCTGCTTTACCTGAATATCAGAACAACGTATCCCTGAACCAACAAATCTTCCTTTACCCTACAGACTATTCGGATTATTGATTAGTCCTAATGCAAATAGATGCTTAGGTTGCCTATTGCTATAACCTAATTTATTACATGGTAAAGATAAAAGGTTTCCGAGCTGCTCCTTAACGGTTGTATTTCTCTTTTTCTATCCACTTCTCAATTTTTTCTTCTAGCAATACCAAAGGCAGACTTCCTGAACTTAATATTTGGTTGTGGAATTCTTTGATTGAAAAGGCATCGCCCAAGGCGGTTTCTGCCCTGGTTCGGAGTTCCCTGATCTTCAACTGTCCAATTTTATAAGAAAGGGCTTGTCCCGGGGCAACTATATAGCGCTCAATTTCCGAAATGATATCCGCTTCGGATTCCGCTTCGTTCTCCAATGAATATTGTATTGCCTCTTCCCTTGTCCATCCCTTGGCATGTATCCCTGTATCCACCACCAATCTGATAGCCCTATGAATCTCCATGCTCAGCATTCCAAAATACTGGTACGGATCTGTATACAATCCCAATTCCTTGCCCAAGGATTCACAGTACAGGGCCCAACCTTCTACAAAAACCCCCATTCCTTCTCCATGCAAGAAGGAAGGCAGCTTCTTATTTTCCTGTTGCAAGGACAATTGATAGTGATGTCCCGGAATAGCTTCATGCAAAAACAAAGCTTCATCCATGAATTTATTATATGTGGCCACATCTGGAATTGGCACATAAAAAGTACCTGGCCTGGACCCATCCTTGCTTCCTGTAAAATATTCCGCACTTGCAGATGCTTCTCTAAAGGCTTCTGTCCTTCGAACTTCAAATTGGCTCTTAGGTTTCAAATCGAACAATTTGGACAGATTGGGCTGCATCCGTTTGTGGATAGCCTTAAAGTTTGCTATAACCTCTTCAGGTTCATTAAATGGCATTTGATCCTTACTGTTTCTCACGAACTCAAAAAAACTATTTAAGTCGCCCTCAAAGCCAACAGAATCTTTGATCAATTCCATTTCACTCCTGATCCTGGCAACTTCCTCCAAACCCAATTCGTGGATTTCTTCGGCTGACAAATTGGTGGTCGTATGGTATTTAATCAAATATTTATACGCCTGTTTCCCATGGGGGAGTTTTGATAGTCCTACAGTCTCAGTACCTACTGGCAGATATTCCTCCAACAAAAAGAGTTTTAATTTTTCATGGGCAGGGGATATATCATCCAAGATCATATTTCTATAGGCATCTTTGAATCTAATCCTATCCTCTTCAGAAAAATTTTCAGGGATGTTTCTAATAGGGGCATAGAACAGATGGTCTTCTGCTTCAGCTGTTGCAAAACCCTCCAATTGTTCCAATACTTTTTGAATAATCACCCTGGGCAGCACCACATCCTTATCTATCCCACGTTGCATATTTAATATGGCCGTATCCAACCATTCCAAATAATCGTCTACCCTTTGTAACCAATCTTCATAATCTTCTACCGTATTAAAAGGTTGCGCTCCTGCCCCACTGGCCAGCAGCCCTACTTCGAGATGAAAAGAAAATATTTGATTGAGGGGTATTAGCTCAAAGGTGGGAAGATCGAACATGGGAGAAGGGATGGTTACCAATTTATTGGTCAAGCCTTCCCGCTTTATTTCGGCATCCCACGCCAAAACCTTAAGACTTAAAGCCTGGGCTGGGGTCAATATGGCTTCATCATATGCTTTGGCCATATTTAAAAAATAATCATAGTTCTCTTCCAGATCTTCCTGATACGGTTTTGAAATATAATCGGCTAAAACATCATTATATCCAGTTACTCCAGATTTTGTGGCCTCTAAGGGATTGATCCGCAACTTGAACTGATAATATTCTTGAAATAAGCTATCGATAGGTATGACCTCAACCACTGCCACCTTCTCTTCTTTATTTTTACAAGCGGTACAAAAAAGCAACAATAACAAAAAGGCTGTTGGTATGTATTTCATATCAGTATCGGTTTGAGCCAAAAATAAGGATTAAAAAGGAATCCCAACCACCCAAAATATCCAGCTGCAATAATTTTTTACCCATAAAATTATCACTTAGAATATAGGTCATGACCCTCAAAACGTCATAGAAATTTGAAAAGGCAGCTATGTGTTCATGTCTTGAAAAAGTTCCCGAACTTTGCCGATACGAGTTGATCCCCATGAGTGAAAAACATCCATCCAAATTAAATGAAACATCAGAACAAGAAACGCTGCAAGCACAACTTGAATCCTTAACCAAAGAGTTGGAGGCCATTCTGTTAAAGACGGGTAACTTCGAGAATATCCTCAGGACGCATCTGGAAAATGCCCTTATTGAAGAGCAGGAATTGACAGTGCTGTACAAGCAACAAAAAGCTGCAAAAAAGGAAAAAAGGCTACTCCAAAAGAAACGCGGCAAAAATTATAGGGAAATAGATGGACTGCAAACCATTACTATAAAAAAGACCCCAATAACCAACCCTGAGGAACAACAAGAAAAAAAACGACTTTACAGGGAGGCCATGCTGCACGTACATCCGGATAAATTTTCCATGCAGGCAGATAAATTGGACTTGGCTACCACCATAACCACTAAACTTATTGCTATTTACTCCAATGGGGATCTGGAAACCCTAAGGGCATTTCACGCACATATTTTCCAAGGAACCGATCTGCTTACAGATCATATTGTTCCACAGAAGGAGATTATACTACCAAAGAACAACTATTTACTTTTAGAAATCCAGAAAATGGCAATGCGCCTAGAGGAAGCCAAAAACAAACACACCTACAAAGTACTTATGGACTACGAGGATCCTATGATCTTTTTGGAAGAGCTAAAAGCCTATTATGAAGACCGACTCTTGAAGCTGAGAAAACGGACCAGAAAAGGATAGTCCAAGTGCTAAGATACCCGTACCAAACTTTCCTTGGAAATCCTTGGAAGACAAAGTTTTATCCATAAAAAAAGCCCATCATTTCTGATAGGCTTTAGTTTAATGTAATAAAAAGTATATATTAAATAACTTTTACATTTACTGCGTTCAATCCTTTTCTACCTTCCTGAAGATCAAATTCAACTTCATCGCCTTCGCGAATTTCGTCTACTAATCCAGAAATGTGTACAAAATGTTCTTTACCAGAACCTTCTTCTGCGATAAAACCAAATCCTTTGGTATCATTGAAGAATTTTACTGTTCCTTTACTCATCGTTAAAATTTAAAATTAATACGTATTTGATACAAAGATGCTACCAATTATTTTAACTAGCACTATAAAGCACAATATTTATTTTTGGTATCTCCACAACACCCTTAATTCATTCACCTATAAAGGATTGCACCAAATTTTTGTTTCCTAATTCCAAGTCTGGATAACGGTTAGAAATCGAACTTGTACTTAAATCCTGCCAGCGCTTGAAAGCCCTGCACCGGATAATTGGCCCATCTTTGGTAATCATTGTTTGCGATATTGCTCAATTTTAAAAACACCGAAAATTGCTCGTTAAATCGGTATCCCATATGGGCATTGGCATCAAAATAACCATCCAACGTAATAATGGTTGATGGATATTGCGATGGCTGCACGTTTTGAACCACCTGTGAACTTAAGTCTTCCCTTTCCCCCACATAAAAAATGTTGGCACCCATATACCAGTGCTCATCAATTTGATAATCCATAAAAAGAGAACCCGTCATATTGGGAAGGTTCCAAGCTGGGTTATCTGTTTCCGTATCATAATCATATATTTCTGCATTGATACCCAAGGAAAAATTTCGGTTGATATCCAAGTTCAATTCCCCAAAGATCCCCAAGGTTTTTATATCATCGTAAAACACTTCAAAGGAATTCCCGTAGTAATACCCCTTTTCATCATTCCTAAAATCATTAGAGGGATTTAACTTAAACAGGGGTTTTCTGTTTTCTGCAGTATAAGATCCTTTGAAATTGTAACTAAGGCTAGGAAGAAGCATTCCTTTTAGTCCAATATAGGCATCGTATTGCCTATCGGTCGGGGTAATCGTCAAAGTTGGGGAAACAAACGGATTATCTCCCACAAAATCATAAAAGGAGTTTTGCTTTAAATCCCCCTTTATTCCTCCATAGGCAATAACGTTTTCATCCAAGACCCGATAGGATGCCGTCACTGCTGGATAGATATAAAAGTTGCTCTCGCTATTTTCCGTATCCATACCATATACTATGTTGGCCCCTAAATTTATCCTTACATCATCACTTACGATCAAAAGACTTGGACTTACCCCTACTTGAAAATGACCGTAATTGATATCCCCTGTATTATTGGAATTGTTGACATCTGCATTTTTGAAAGCACCTCCTACATAGTCGAAATTTCCTGAAATAGTCAAAGACTGATCTGTTAGCGGAAATTCAAAAACAGGCTGGAATTTAAATCTATTCTCACCGGAATCCGTTACATCCCAAAAACGTCTTAAGAGCAAGTCTGCACCTTTAAAAAGGGCATCATTAACTTTCACATTTGCACCCAATTCTGCATTGTAATAATTTTGTTTTGAATCAATTCCGGCAACAACGGCATCGGGAAAGGCTCCTTCGGGAATCCCGTACCAATTATAGATCTGATGCTGTAGCCCTATGTTTGTGCCCCAACTGACATCCCTATCCTTTTTAGAGTAGGAGGCGTCTAACTTGGTATTGTAAAAATCATTGTCCAGGACCGTGCCATCTATATCCCCTCTAGAAGAAAAATGATTGAGCCCTATATCCAAACGCTCATCACGGTTAAACGCCCTGCTCGTATAGAAATCGAGCATAGCATTGTTATAGTTTCCAAGACCTAGGGCCAGATAGGAATTATAGAGTTTTTCCGGTTTGGCTTTCTGTACTTCCGTTGCCTTGCCTTTCGCAGGGGTAAACGTAGAAGCTACGGGAACGGAAAAAATATTGTAATTGATCTTTTTCTTTTGCAGAACGATGGAATCGTTCAGGTTGGGCATGGATTTAATTTTAAAGGCATCGGAGACTGTTGGGGTGTACGCCTTGGTCACCGTTACTGTTTCCGTACCGATATCATTTTTGTCCTTCTCCTGGGAAACCCCCAATTGACAAACGCCTATAATAGAAAGGATGCTTATATATATTTGCTTATGCATAGTGTTCTCTTTTTGCAAGGTGTATTTAATTCTTGTCAGGATTGATAGATGAATTGCTCTCCGCCTCCTTGGTTTTAATTTTGATAAGCTCTTGTTTGGCTTCATTTACTATCGCTGCATATTGTCCGAAATTGGTAATAACACTTTCCAGAATATAGGTTGCCTGAAAGGCATCGCCCAACGCATAGAAATTTTTGGCCATGATCACCAATCCTTTACCGCCCCATTCCTTATAGGCCGAAAAGTCCTTAGCTAATTTGGAAACCGATGCATTGGATGCTTCATAGTTCTTCGCTTTGTTTTTAAAATAGGCATCATAGTAATACGCTTCCGCAGCCAGTTCACCTGAAGCTATTTTTAAAACTTCACCATAAGCTTTTTGTGCCCTTTCCTCATTATTGGTAGCTATGGCCGATCTAGCGATCATAATTTGCGCATCACTCTTGATGCGGTCATCTATTTTAAAGGTGGCCAAAACCTTCTCTGCATAGGCAATGGTCTTATCGTAATTCTTTTGCTCGTAATATCCTTTCATAAGGTTAGATTGGGCAAAAGTGATATTCTGTTGGATGTCGGCCGTATTCTCCAATTGGCTCAAAAACGGAATAGCCGCGGTATAATTCTTATTACCCACATAAATTTCACATACCCGGGTCAACGCTTGTTCTGAATATTCGCTTCCGCCTCTGTTGGCTACAAAGGTGTAATGGGTTAGCGCCTTTTCTTTATCTCCTTTGGCAAAATACAATTGGGCCAGATTAAGATTGGCTTTTAGGGCATTTAGGCCTGATGGAAATTGTTGGATATAATTTTGATATCCTTTTATGGCAGCATCGGATCGCCCTTCTATATACTGTTTGTCCGCAGACTCAAAAGTAGCATTGTCCAAATCGGCATCGGTCACTTCCACAAAATCCAGGTTTTTTACCCAGTCGGCATATTCGTTCACCCTTCCCAGATCCACATAGATCAATTTGGCTGTGGCCACCGCTTGTATGGCTTCTTGCGTTTTTGGAAAATCGCGCACCACGGTTTTAAACTTGCCCAAGGCCTGATCGTTCTGACTGGCATTATAGTGCGCCAAGCCTTGGCGCATCAGCGCCTGTGGCACCAAGGAACTTCCTTTGTACTGGCTGATCAACTTGTCATAAGATCGCAATCCTAGATCGATCTTGTTCTCTTTTATGTAGGAGTTCCCCAATTCAAAAAGGGCATCGTCCATTAGGGTAGAAGTAGTATACTTTGTCGTAAAACTGTTCAATTCTTCTATTTTGGTAGCCGTTCTATCCACAAACCCATAGGAAAGGGCTTTTTGGAATGCCGCATAATCCTTTTCCGGACCACTCAGTGCCAATGCCTGATTATAGGCTTCCATGGCAGGCCAGTATTTACTGCTTACAAAATGGCTATCTCCCAAACGCAGATAGGCATCGTGCAATTTATTGGTGTCCGAAGGATTTGCAGCGGAATATTTTGAAAAATACGAAGCTGCATTGGTATAGTCCTTAAGTTTAAAATAGGTATATCCCAAATTATATGGCAGATCCCTGTACTCTGGGATGTTGCGTGCATTGGGGTTGGCCTGGAACTGGACAAAATCTACCAAGGCATCCTTATAATTGTTCAAAAGATATTGGGCTTCGGCTTTCCAATATTGTGCTCTGGCCTTAAAAGTACCATCTTCCGCACTTGCCAAAGATTTTTTGAAATTCTCTACAGCACCTTGATAGTCTGCATCTATAAAAAGTTCAATCCCTCTATAGTAGGCTACTTTTTGGTACGTGGCCTTGCTGGCGTAATTTTTATTTTCTTCCAAGAGGGTCATTGCCCCTTTAAAATTCTTTGAGGTGATATAGGAATCCACTAAAAGTTCCTGGATTTCCTTGGTCTCTGCACTCCCTGGATATTTTTCCATATAGGTTGTCAGTACCTTGGGGACACTCTCGTAGGCATTTCCAATTTCGTAACTCAAGCGCGCATAGTTCAGATAGGCATCTTTCTGAATTTCCGGCACAAAATCCATTTGGGAGGAATTTCTAAAAGCGTTCAATGCTTCCTGCTTTTTGTCCAACTTCAAATAACATTCCGCCAAATGATAATAGGCATTTTGGGCAACGCTATTGTCCCCTCCTATTATTTTATTGAACTGTTGAATGGCATTTGCAAAATCTCCCTGTTTGTAATAGGAATAGCCCAAGAAATAATAATCCGTATTGCTCAATTTACCTTTCTTGCCCTTGTACTCTTCCAAATAGGGAATGGCGTTGCTGTACTGTTTAAGGTTGAAGTAGCTCTCCCCGATAATTTTATTGAGTTCAGAAATCTCCAATCTATCTGCCTTTGGCAATTGTTTTTTAGCCAATTCGATGGCCTTTTCAAAATTACCAAGCTTAAAGTTCATATCAGCCTGGTAATAGGATAGGTTTTCATCCAATAGCCTTTGATCGGTAATCTGATCAAAGCGGGCACTGGCACCTGCATAATCGTCATTCTGATACGCAATGAATCCCAGGTAGTATTTGGCCTGTGACCCATATTTAGGGGAATTGGTAACCTTATTAAGATATTGTTCCGCTTCTTTGGATCTATTGGAAGAAAAGAGGGAGTATCCGTTATTAAAATTAAAACGGTCCCTATCTACTCTGGAAATAGAACCTTGGTCTACCTTCCCATACCATTTTAAGGCATACGGATATTTCCCAGTTTCAAAATAATAATCGGCCACATCAAAGAAGGCCGAATTTCTTTTGGTAGAGGTGGGATACTGTTCCACAAAATCCTCCATAAGGCGATCTGCCCCAATCTGGTTCAGCCGAATGGCGGCATTGGCCGCATAGTAAGCACTATTGGCCTGGACCTCCAAATCATCGGTGTTGGATTTCACCTTGTCAAAAATAGTCTGGGATGCCTGATACTGTTTGTTATTGTAAAGCGTAAGTGCTTCCTGATAATCCTTTTCATTATGGGTGTAGATCTTGGATTCTTGGCCATAGCCAATCCATACCATCCCCGTAAGACACAGTATTAAAGCGGTTTTTTTATTTCGCATAATGTTCTCTAGCTGTTTAAAATTAACCGTATATGAATTTATATAACGTTAAAAATTGTGCTTAAGTATTCTTGTAAAGCTACATTTTACATGCCTTTTTTCAGAACGCCCAAGAACAGTTGAACTTAACAAAATCCATGCCTTGTTTAACTTAATTTAAGGCGAAAGATATATATTTTTAAAAGACCTTGATTTCTTTTAACAAGAACTTATTACCTTTATCTCCATATTCAGAAACATGAGCGAAAGCATATTGCATTTAGAGAACGTATCCGTTTTCCAGAAGGAAAATTTAGTGCTCAACGAAATCAATTTAGAAGTAAAAAAAGGAGAGTTTGTGTACCTCATTGGGAAGACCGGGAGCGGCAAAAGCAGCTTTATGAAATTGCTCTACGGAGACCTGCCACTATTGGAAGGATCGGGCCAGATCGTAGATTTTGACCTCAAGACCCTGAAAGAAAAAGATATTCCCTATCTACGAAGGAAATTGGGTATCGTTTTCCAAGATTTTAAATTATTGCCCGATAGGAGCATCAATAAAAACCTACGTTTTGTTCTAAAAGCTACTGGCTGGACAGATGACAATTTAATGGATGCCAAGATTGAGGAGGTCTTGGGGAAAGTAGGCATGAAGACCAAAGGCTTTAAATTCCCTCATGAGCTTTCAGGAGGCGAACAACAACGTATTGCAATTGCCCGCGCCCTTTTGAATGATCCCGAACTAATTTTGGCAGATGAGCCAACCGGTAACCTGGACCCGCAGACCAGCGTGGAGGTCATGAAGGTTTTGCAAGAGATCAACGCAACCGGACGTACCATTTTAATGGCTACCCATGATTATGCACTGATCTTGAAGTACCCTTCAAAAACCTTAAAATGCGACGGCAATAAAGTGTTCGAAGTGGTTCAAAAGGCCATTTAACACCTATTATCTACCAACGAGGTCAAGCGTCCATGATCATAAAAAAACAAATTTATAGAGCTGACAAAAAGGTGAATCCCCTTATTGGTATTCTCCTCTTCTTCATTTCACTACTCCTATTTGCCCTCACGGTCCCTTTTGGCTTTGTCTATGCACTTTTTTACAAGCTTTTTAAAAGCGGACTCACGGGAATTGGCGAGTATGCCCTTAAAATAGCCATCTCGGTAGACCAATTGGGCAATGTTACCATGCAGCATCTTTTAAATTTTCTATGGATCAAGGAAGGCGGGTACTATTTTGGGAATAGGGACGAGACCATTTCCAGTGCCATTGGCCGGAACAAAAAACTGGGCACCCTCACCTTTTTTGGTCGCGCCATAGACAAACTGTTGGATACCATAGACCCCAACCATTCCCTCAACTCCATAGATTATTACATAGAACCTACAGAAAAAATTATAGACAAGCTCGCATGGATCCATTTGGTGGAGGGGAAAATATTAAGCACCCGCAGTAATGGCAAGACCAAATATTACATTCCCGGAGGAAAAAGGGAATTGGGGGAAACGGATTCCTTGACCTTGGTCAGGGAAATCAAAGAAGAACTCAGTGTGGACATAAAAGTACCCTCATTGGAATTTATAGGTATTTTTGAAGCCCAGGCGGACGGACACAAACCTGGTATTTTAGTACGCATGACCTGTTATGCCGCACAATACCAAGGTGAATTGGCCCCCGATTCAGAAATTGAGGAAATGGTATGGCTTACCTATAATGACAGGAGTATGGTCTCCGCTGTGGATCAATTGATTTTCGATTTCCTATACCATAAAGGTGATCTAATAAAATAGCGTTTTTCCTATTGCCGAAACTTTTTTGTTTCTTTGCCGCGATCACATACTAAAAAACACATGGAAATACTTGGGATAGATATAGGTGGCTCTGGAATAAAAGGGGCATTGGTAAATGTTGAAACAGGAGAAATGCTTACCGAACGTTACAGAATACCTACCCCAAAATCCAAAAAACCCGCCGATATAGCGGAGGTAGTTTCACAAATTGTCACCCACTTCAACTATACAGGACCTGTAGGGTGTGGCTTTCCTTCCATTATCAGACACGGAGTTTGCAAGTCACAAGGTAACCTACATAAATCATGGGTCGGCGTTAAGGTGGACGATCTTTTTACCGAGGCAACGGGACAACCTTTCCATGTAATCAATGACGCCGATGCAGCCGGTTGTGCCTGTATGAACTACGGTATTGGTAAGGGCGAAAAAGGATTGGTGATCATGATCACCATTGGTACCGGTTTGGGTAGTGGCGCCTTTTTTAATGGGGAGTTGATCCCAAATTTTGAACTGGGACAAATTCCATATAAAAAATACGATAAGATAGAATCATGGGCTGCTGGGTCCGTGAAGGATAAAAAGAACATGAGTTACAAAAAGTGGGGCAAGCGATTTAATAAATTCTTGAATTACGTGGATTTGATCGTCGCTCCCGATTTGATCATCCTAGGGGGTGGGGCCTCAAAAGACTGGACAGAATTCAAGGACCAGATTAAGGTGGATACCAAGGTTATCCCAGCAGTATTGGAAAACACCGCAGGAATTATAGGTGCTGCTTCCGCTTGCAGTAAGCTTTAAATAATATTTTAAATACAAAAAGCCCCGAACCAATGGTTCGGGGCTTTTTTATGAATTTAAAAATAAACTTAAGCGATTTTGAAACGCTTACGATCATTTTCAGTTAAATGTATTTTCCGTAAACGGATATGTTTTGGAGTTACCTCAACATATTCATCTTTCTGAATGTATTCCAAAGCTTCCTCCAATGAAAATTTAATGGCAGGAACAATTTTAGCCTTGTCGTCTGCTCCAGAAGAACGAACGTTTGACAACTTTTTAGTTTTGGTGATATTGATGGTCATATCATCACCTCTAGAGTTCTCTCCAATCACCTGACCTTCGTAGATATCTTCTCCCGGATCTACAAAGAACTTACCTCTATCCTGTAATTTATCAATAGAATAAGGAATAGATTTTCCTAATTCCATGGATACCAAAGAACCATTTTGACGTTGTGGAATATCACCTTTCATCGGTTGGTATTCCAAGAATCTATGAGACATGATGGCTTCACCGGCAGTAGCGGTCAATAATTGGTTTCTTAAACCAATAATACCTCTAGATGGAATTAAAAATTCACAAACCATACGGCTTCCTTTAGCTTCCATACTAGTCATTTCACCTTTACGTATAGAAACCATTTCTACGGCTCTACCAGAAACTTCCTCTGGTAAATCTATAGTTAACTGCTCTATTGGCTCACATTTAACACCATCAATTTCTTTGATGATCACCTGTGGCTGACCAATTTGCATTTCGTAACCTTCACGACGCATAGTTTCGATCAAAACAGATAAGTGCAATACACCTCTACCAAAAACCAAGAATTTATCGGCACTATCAGTAGCATTAACACGTAGTGCTAAGTTTTTCTCTAGCTCACGCTCCAAACGATCCTTAATATGACGGGATGTTACAAATTTACCATCCTTACCAAAAAACGGACTATCGTTAATGGTGAACAACATACTCATTGTTGGTTCATCTATGGCAATTGTTTTTAAGCCTTCTGGATTTTCGATATCGGCAACGGTATCACCAATTTCAAATCCTTCCAAACCAACAATAGCACAAATATCACCTGTTTTAACTTCTTGTACCTTTAATCTACCAAGCCCTTCAAACGTGTATAGTTCTTTGATTTTTGTCTTTACAATTTTACCGTCACGTTTCACCAAAGAAACCTGTTGTCCTTCTTTTAGCTTTCCTCTCAATAATCTACCAATGGCAATACGCCCGGTAAAAGAAGAGAAATCCAAGGAAGTGATCAACATTTGAGTATTTCCTTCTTTAGCTTCGAAAGTTGGAACATGCTCTATCACCATATCCAATAATGGCTCTATATTGTCTGTTTCGTTTTTCCAATCATCGCTCATCCAGTTGTTCTTTGCAGAACCATAAACGGTTGGAAAATCTAGCTGCCATTCTTCGGCACCCAATTCAAACATCAAATCAAATACTTTTTCGTGCACTTCTTCCGGAGTACAGTTTTCTTTGTCAACTTTATTTATTACAACACAAGGTTTCAAACCAAGATCGATTGCTTTTTGCAAAACAAAACGTGTT
Organism: Sediminicola sp. YIK13; assembly: GCF_001430825.1. GTDB lineage: Bacteria > Bacteroidota > Bacteroidia > Flavobacteriales > Flavobacteriaceae > Sediminicola. Next base: position 1,786,585 of record NZ_CP010535.1, read on the forward strand.
TGTGGCATTGGACCTTCAAAGGCATCTACCAATAACAATACCCCGTCGGCCATGTTCAAAACACGCTCAACCTCACCACCGAAATCGGCGTGACCAGGAGTATCAATAATATTAATTTTTGTTCCCTTATAAACTACCGAAACGTTCTTAGAAGTAATAGTAATACCTCTTTCGCGTTCCAAATCGTTGTTGTCCAAAATTAAATCACCAGTGTTCTGGTTCTCCCTGAACAATTGGCAGTGGTACATAATTTTATCCACTAACGTAGTCTTACCGTGGTCTACGTGGGCAATAATTGCAATGTTTTTTGTTGCTGACATAACTATAATTTAAAAGCATTCTATGTTCCTGAATGCGCGCGCAAAGATACTCCTTTTTTTTAACCTTTTGACAAAAGGATGATTTTTCTTAATATATTGATTTTGAAGCAGTTTCACGAAGGACCCGCACCATATATTTTTTGAATGTAATTGGGTTTTAAACGCTTAAACCAAGGCCTGTATACTATGTAAAGGCCTTGGTTTTAATTCCTCGCATATTTGGATTTGCAACCTATTGTTGCTCATCTGCTGATGGACCATACGTAGCGGGTACCGGCTGGTCCAATAATCGGAGGCACACCCCCAACTGCGCCCTATGGTGCGGCAATTGATTGAGCACCATACCCCTTAAGACTTGATATTTTGGCATTTCCATCACTGTTTTACCCCCTTGGATCATTTTCCAATGTTTATCAAATTCACTATTGGGGACTTTTAGAGATTTTTTGGCCTCCTCGGCCGAGGATTTCAGATTCTTTACCATTTCCTCCACACTTTCGTTAATGGGCGGCTTGTAGTCGTCCATGGACATTTCATCCTGTGCCATGGTACCTGTAACCCAACCGGGTATCTCTGCCAGATGACTTCCCAACTGTTTTAGGGACATTGATTTTGGATGGGGCCGCCAATTCAATTTATCTTTTGGAATGCGCTTTAAGAATTTTTCCGTCAGCGCCACTTCATGTTCCAATTCTGCAATTAACATATCTTGTAATTCCATGATGATTTAGTTAATGGTTAATCCTTTAAAATACGGAATATTACGATGCCCGAAAAAGACTTAAGTCATGTTATCATCAGATTTATAAAAATATAACACTTCCCCTCTTTCCCAATTAATTTTAGAGAGTCCAAAATCTAGTTGCAAAACTGTTATCTTTGTCGACTAAATTATTGAGCATGAAACTAGAGTTGATCCCTCAGATAAAACACACCAATAGCAACAACTTTTTTCTTCTTTGTGGCCCTTGTGCCATTGAAGGGGAAGACATGGCAATGCGGATTGCAGAAAAAGTAGTATCCATTACCGATAAATTACAAATTCCGTATGTGTTTAAAGGTAGTTTCAAGAAGGCCAACCGCAGTAGGGTTGATAGCTTTACGGGTATTGGTGATGAAAAGGCATTAAAGATCCTTCGTAAAGTATCGGAAACCTTTCACGTGCCCACAGTGACGGATATCCATGAGATATCTGATGCCGCTATGGCTGCCGAGTATGTGGATGTACTGCAAATTCCTGCTTTTTTGGTACGGCAAACCGATTTGGTGGTTGCTGCTGCCGAGACAGGCAAAGTAGTAAACCTCAAAAAAGGTCAGTTTATGAGTCCGGAAAGCATGAAGCATGCGGTGATGAAAGTAGAGGAATCCAATAACGAACAGGTGATGGTCACAGACCGGGGCACCATGTTCGGGTACCAGGATATGATCGTAGATTTTAGGGGCATCCCAACCATGAAGCAATACGCGCCCGTGGTCTTGGACGTTACCCACTCCTTACAGCAACCCAACCAATCTTCCGGGGTTACGGGAGGAAGGCCAGATATGATAGAGACCATTGCCAGGGCGGGCATCGTTACCGGTGCGGATGGTATTTTCATGGAAACCCATTTTGACCCGGCCAATGCCAAAAGTGATGGGGCCAATATGTTGCATTTGGACCATTTGGAAAAATTATTGACGAATTTAGTGGCAATACGTAAAACCGTCAACAGCTTAAAATAAGAAGCATACACCCATAATTCATAAAAAAGGCCAATGCGGATGCATTGGCCTTTTTCTATTAAAAGATGTTCTTATTGTTTATTCCTTCCCGTCCACGAAATCCTGTAAATAGGAATAGCGTTCCGTCAGTTTACCATTTTGGGTCATTCTAGCGCGTAATAGCACCCCATCTTCATCATCATTGAAAAAGGCTGGGATCACATTTTTTAAAAAAGCTTCCCCAAAACCAACGCTGGCATCCCTTGGGAGTTCACAGGGAAGGTTATCCACCGCCATAACGGCAATGGCCTTTTCATTTTTAAAGTCGACCTCTGTTTCCGTTATCGGGTCATATCCGTAGATAGGATCTGCAATGGTAGAGGGTTTTATGGTGGTAGCCACGGGTCCGTCTATATCGCAACTGACATCGGCCACCACTTTAATTTTAAAGCTTGGGTCTTTGGCATCTTCGCGGGTGTATAGATAAGGCGCCCCATCCCCGTAAAAGTGTCCGGCTATATAAAAATCGGTCACCCTGGCAAAGCGCATAAAATTACTTTTGTACGCTTCTGGGTGGGCAAAAAAGTCGGCTTTGTTTCCCCTTACCCCGTCCTTGCGTTTGTTGTAATCGGAGGCATCGATCTGGCAATACACCGGTTCTTCGAACTCCTCTTCCAAATAGTCTTCAACGCCTACCTTTTTAAGGCCCATGGCATCCAACATTTCTTTGGCTCCATTGCCTACCCTTCCCCTACCGGTAAGCAATATTTTGATATTGGGAAGACTGATATTTTGTAGTTCTGCGATCAGGGCTTTCTGGTCCTCCAAATCTTCTGCCTTTGGCAGGTTGAAAAGGTCAAATTTTAGGCCGTAGGCCCTTATGCCGTTATAGGCACCCACTATGCCGGCATAGCGCCCGAAAGCTACCAGGCGTTGGCCCTTGGCATTGGTGATGACCTCGTGATCGAAAAGCTCAATGTTTTTATCTAAGATAGCCTGTAACAAATCCCTATTATAGGGTTGTTTTTTAATGGTATGGGAGAAGAAAAAATATTTTTTATTGGGAATCAGGTCTTCCATAGGCACCTCTTTCACCCCTAGGAGCACATCGCATTCCTCCATTTTTGAAGCTACCTCGAACCCTTTTGTGGCGTATTCTTCGTCCTTGAAGATCCTAATGGGCGATGGTTCAACTATAATTGTCGCCTTGGGGTAAGTACTTCTTAATTTTATGCAGGCCTCTGGTGAAAGTACCACTCTCCTATCGGGAGGGGTCTTGCGTTCCCTGATGATTCCAAATTTCATAGAAAATTACTATTTATAACTTTAGGAAGATGTTCGGTGGTAAATGTAACATATGACATGTTGACAAGCAAAACTTTTTTTGGAATACTTTTTGAAGTACCTTTGGCGACCGCGTTAGGGATAGAAGCGGTATCTTTTTTGATTTTCTCTCGACTGCGCTCGAGATGACATCAAAAAAATATAGCGGATAGCCCGACCCTTTAAAGGGGAACGCCCAAAAGAAGTTCATTGATACATATAATACTGGAACCCTGTTCCAACTATTATGGGGCCGACTGGTTTTGACAGCGAGACCAATTGGAATGTAAGCATGCCGAGCGCTGGGCTACAGCTCGTAAAACTCATTTTCCACACTTTTTAATTGGCGAAAATAATTACGCTCTTGCCGCTTAATCCGAATCATAGTAGGATTTAGCCTCGTCCCTACAAGGTAGGGAAGCGAGATGTTTCTGGGAAGCCCTTGTTGACGGCGTCCCTTTCAGAAGCACCATCAAAGTCAACACAAGGGTAGTGAAGCTTCGGCACTATCACCAAAACTTAAGAAGATAAGTGTGTATTAGGCTGTTTTTGGTCAGGTGCACATCGAAAATCAATCAAAAACTACGCATGTAGAAAGCATTGTAATTGCTTGTTTGGACGAGGGTTCGAATCCCTCCGGCTCCACAATTAAAAGCCATAACTAATTCATTTTAAATTTGTTATGGCTTTTTTATTTATTTTTTAGTCAGCTATTAGACATATTTTTTAATTTCCTTTATTTTGGATAAATTAAACTACATTAAGACTAATTGAAATGGGTAAATTATTAAAAGTCAAAACTTTTTTGATATAAGAACTAAAAAAGTACCCCCCACCCCAAAAATAAATTCGATTTTCTTTTTATATTAAGAGGCCTAGCTAATAATAGGACCTTATTCAAAAAATAAAAGACAGTTATTAAAATCTCAAAATAATCATAATTAATTGATTTTAAGATACATGAATTATATATTAAAAAAAATATTAACATGAAATCATGTAGAATATTACAATTTTTAACATGACAGGTTTGTTACCGAAATCTATCTAACTTTTAGGCTCATTTAATTTTAGAAATCGCCGTCCTGTAAAAAATTGTTTTAAAAGGCCTTTAATAGGAAACATTGTATTCCGCTAGTTTTTTCCATTGAGTTTGTTATTCAGTTTTATTGTCGCGAAGGCTCGTTTAAATTTGCTTGAACTTGCGTTTGCTTATTCATACACTGACATAAATTTAGCATCATTCTTTACCGCGTTGAAAAAAGCAATTTTCAAAAATTTCTTTTCGGAATATTTGTCCTCTTCATAGTCTTCAATATGGTCATTTACTATTTCTAAATAGGATAAACCGTGTCCTCTTTTTTTATTCCTCTCAAATCTAGATGCTAATTCTCTTAACCAACTTTGAGACTTTGATTTTATATAATCGTTATAACGGATATCAATGGCAAATAACCAATTCCAAGTTTGGATTCTTGAAACGTCGCCAGCGAATGAAATAGATAGTTTGTCTAAATTCACTTTTTTAGTAACTACATCTATATCTACAATAAAAGTGTAAGAACATTCTATGCTATGTACATTTGTTGAAAAAGGATAAAAAGCAATCCTATCATTTTCTATTGGGTCTTTTGCCTTTTTTCTGTCTCGATTACATTTATTACAGATTGGCACTAAATTCGTAAAATTAACACTCGCAAATGGGTAATGAGATTTTGGTAAATAATGGTCATAATCTTCTCTACAGATACTTCCTTCTGACTCTATATCTATCAAACCACAGCAAGGGCAAGTATCAAAATCATTGTCAGGATATTTTACAAGCTCATTGTAATACTCCATTTTATCTCCTGCAACTTTTCCTTGTTCAAGTAGTTTTTCATAACACCATTTAAAAAGAGGCTTTATGTCATTCTCAACTACATCTGGCAAGGCTGATAAATAAACCGGACTTACTCCATTACAAAGTGCTTCAATATCATTATTTACTTTGAAAGCTTCTTTAACTAGTTCCTTAACCTGAGGTGTGAAACCTTTGAAAATTTCATAAATGCGTTCGACTTCATCCTTTAATGTCTTTTTTACTTTTGGTTTGGACTTGTACGAATAGTTATAAATATCCTTAAATGCTTGTTCTAATTTATCATCACAGCTGTCATTATTGGCTGTGCACCAAACATCACATACGACTTTCTCTAACAGCGTGTGTAGAGTGAAAATATCGTGTTTTATTGGTGTGTAAAGCCGTAACATTAACCTTTCAATTCTAAACGATTCAACTTTGCTAAGACTAAGTCCTTTTCAATGGATGGACCTAAAACTCTTAATTTCTTCTTTAATTCATTTTTGTCTGTTTCTGTTTTGATACTGTCAAATTGTATTTTTAGCAATTCTTCGTTTGACCAGTCTCCAATAGATTGATTGTAATCAAATAATTCATCTAGTATTGTTTCTACTGAAGTTCCGAACGTGTTAAATTCTAACTCCTTTGCACTTTTTGCCTCAACCAATTCTGTTACTTTATGCCTGTCAAAGAAAATAACATTATTAGGCATACAGTCTGAAATTATAAAAGGAGAGTGAGACGTAAGAATTACATCTTTTAATAAATGAACATTAATATCTCCATTAGGTAAATTCTTTAATCTACCGGCATAAATACTATCATTCAAAATTTTAATAAACTTGGCTCGCCAAGAAGGATTAAAATGTGTTTCTGGTTCATCTAAAAGTAATAGCGTTCTACGCTCTTTCAGCATTAAGCAAATACCAATTGTGTGTAAAAATTGCTGTTCACCATCTGAAAACTCTCTTAGCAATAATGCTTTAGGCTCTTTTTTACCTTTTATTTTTTTTAGGATTTTATAATCTAGAAAATGAAATACAGTATCTAATGGAGCGGCGACAGGCAATTTACTTTTGGTGTAAAATCCTTGCGAGCTATATACCTCCTCTTTAATGTTTTCAGGAACGATATTTGAGTTAAGTTCGTATAATACTTGAAAAAATCGAAAGAGCTCAAAAGAGGTGCTAAAATGCCTTTTAAAAGCTGTTTTTGTAGCTTCATCAACATAAAAGTCTAAACTTAATACAGAATATGTTTCATCACCAGTATTTATTACATCATTCTTCTTTTCATGCCAAGAAGTTGTGCATTTTTTTAGTCTTTCGATAATATCCTCTACATGTTCTAACAATGGTTTTATATCAGTAGTTTCTAGCAATTTGTTATTGAAATGCAACGTGAAACTTTGCAATTTTAAGATACCCAATTCCTTTTTTAACGGCTTTAGTGTCTTTTCATCTTCAAACAACAAAGCAGCTAACAACACCGCTTGACTCATGCCTTCATCGATATAAATTAAGCTGGACTCAGGTTCATCAAAAATTATATTCTCTTTAAAATCTTCACAATATTTATCGAAATTGATTAATCGGTTTTTAATGAAAGGCAAACTCAACGTTTCATTTTCTCCCGAAGAATAGGCAACTACCAAGTCTGGAAGGTAATTCTTTGCTTCGGCAGCTTCTTCGTTATATTCTGAAGAGAGCATAGGAATTTCCTTTTTTTCTACGGTATCATCATATGGATATTCTTGAATAAATAGTTTCGGTTCGTTGTCTTTTGCTTTGTTATGATGATTTGTTTTATTAATAGTGACTTTATAAAAATTAGTTAGGGTGTAAGAATCACCATTGTTTTTACCAATTAAATATTGCAGCGTATAGGCATCTGGCGTGCTAATATGCCGTTTAAAATGTTTGTCAAAATTTTGGGGACGAAACTTAGATACACAAAACTCTAAATGATAAAAAATAGAGGCTAATGCTTCTAATACATTCGATTTTCCACTACCATTGAGACCTGCAAAGCAAAAGGGCTGAAAGGTATCCATAGAATCCATATCTTTATGAAAATCAATACTAAAGCCTTCGTGTAAGCTTCTAAACTCATCTTGTATGTGAAGTTTTAAAAGCTTCATACTAGTTTCATTTTTACTGCTGAATCTTTTACATCATACTCTTGTTCGATAGCTCCTTCTTTAAGCATTTGAAAAGCAACTTGTTTGGCTTGCTGGTATTGAGTTTGGTTTTCAAAATCCTGCGAGTCTAGCCTTTCTAATAAACGACTGGCATAAACTGTAGCAATATCTCTAATATCGTTCTCTTCTTTGTCTACATCTATAGCTGCTAATAATACATCTAGTTCTGCATCTACATTAAAATTTAATTGCCCACTAAATGCACGTTGCAATAGGCTATTATATAAATTTTCTAACTCAGTTTTAGACTGAATTAAGGTTTCTTTTTGTACTTGTATATTATGGTATATGGTTTCAAACTTATTTTGGAGTTCTATAGGGACGTCTTTCAATTTCAAATCTTTTATAATAGTTAGGTTTAGTCCAGCCATAATTGCTCCTTTTTCTTGAGCTTTCATTTGATAGCTTATATATGGGTTTGAATGAATAGAATATGCCAAATAATAAGGATTACACTTTTTTGGGTCTAATGAAATACAAGCCAAATGCTTTGTGTTTATTGCTGTAGGAATATCTTCAGGTATTACAGCCGAACGACCAACTGTTCCCATTATAGTTATAATGACATCTCTTGGAAAAACCGTGTATCTTTTTAAATCTTCGTACTTTTCATTAGTTATATACCTTTTTTCTTTCCATTGAAAAGTGTTTTTGACAGCATTGTCTATCCCTAAGACTGCAACCGGTCCGCTTTCTACAAATTCAGTATGTTTAAGATTACTCCCGAAAGGTCCAGTTCTCATAGAGTTTTTCTTATTCAATGCTAAGGATTTAATCTGAACATCTCCCCAAACATCAAATTGTTCATTTGCTTTTCCAAACATTCTCAAAAACTGAGAACTTAATAGCTCATCCAATAAAGTAATACTGTCTTCTCTTTTTTGTACTAATTCGCTCGCTTTGTCTAGTAGAGAAACTATTTTATTTTGGGCTTCTATTGGGAGAATAGGAATATCTAGCTTCTGAATATATTTCTTAGATATATGTTTTAATCCAGCCCCTTTGAACCCTCTTTCTAATAAATGTAGATTCCCAAAAAGGTAGTAATAGACAAACTTTGTATTAAAATTTTCGTCTCTAGCTATCGCAACAATACAATCTGTTGAAGTTGAAAATGGCTCGTTTGCATAATGCACACTTGCACTTCCACCTGTTCCAAAAATTAATGCTTCATCAAAAAATTGCTCTGTATTCACAAACTTTTTGAGAATTGAACTTGAAGTATAAAAAGGAAACCTACCTTCATCAAGTCCATCACCTGCCTTTATTTTGGATTTGGGCCCAAACCAAAAGATATCATCGAATTTTTTTGTGTTCATCCTATCAAGTCATTTAGTTCTTGCATATCTGCTAAAATTCCCTGTTCCATTTCCATTAATTTTACTAAAATGGCTTTTGGTGGGTCATATTTTTGCTCGGTATATTCATACTCTTTATATCGGTTGTAACTAAGGTCTAAATCGTTATCTTGTATTTCGGATAGTGGAACAAAAAAGTGATTTTTACGGTCTGGATATGTTGTTGTTTTTCTAGCGGCATATTCATTATTTACTATAGGTAGTGGATTTTCTTTTAGTTTTCTACGGTTGTCGTCTAAACTATACCCATCATTTTCTAAGGTATAAAACCAAACTTTATCAGTATGCCACGTTTTGCTATCTTCTTCTACCTTGGTAAATACCAAAATAGCCGTTTTTACACCAGTATAAGGCTTAAAAGCACCAGCAGGCAATGAAATAACGGCTTCTAACTGATTGTCTTTTAATAATATTTCTCTAGTTGCTTTCTGAGCTTTATTACCTCCAAATAAAACACCTTCAGGTATTATGACCGCAGCTTTACCACCAGCACGCAGCATTTTAGAAATTCGGGCCAAAAACAACAATTCAGTAGAACCTGTATCTACACCTAAATCTGGGTTAACATCTCCTTTGTCTAGCTTTCCTGTAAAAGGAGGATTAGCCAGTACGATATCGTAATTGCCACTTTCATTGTAATTCTTACTTAAAGTATCTTTATATTCAATATGAGGATTGTCTATCCCGTGCATCATTAGATTCATAAGGCCCAATCGTACCATAGTGGTATCTATATCAAAACCATAAAAACTATCGTTTAATATTTTTTTGTTTTTATCATCTAACACAGAAGAAATAGAGGCTCTTTCAAAACCATCTTCATCTGCTTGCAACAAGTCAGGTTCTTTTTTACGAACCAAGTCCGATAAAATATATTGGTAAGCACCTAATAAAAATCCACCAGTACCACAAGCTGGGTCTGCTATTTTGTGTCCTAGTTTGGGTTCGGTTAATTCTGCTAATAATTTAATTAAATGCCTTGGTGTACGGAATTGTCCATTTTTACCAGCAGTAGCAATTTCTTTTAAAAGCATTTCATAAACATCACCTTGTATGTCTTGAAATGACTGTTTGCCATCTTTGGAATCTTCTTCAATCTCAATAAAAATTTCATCTACTTTTTTAACGGCTTCTACAAGTAAAGATGGTTTTTGAATAATGAAAACAGCATTCTTCATATACTTCGTAAACGAAGAACTCTCGTCATTCAACTCTTTTATGTGCGGAAACACATTATTTCTAAAATGTACTAGCATTTGGTCTGCTGGCATAGATTTGAAGAAACTCCATTTTAATTCTTTTTTAGGCCTAGGAGTTAATGCTTCTTCTCGTTTTTTGTATAATGCTGTCTTATCTTCTTCAGATGCACCTGGTTTTGGTCGGTATAAACTCTCATCTATCCAGGGTGTGTATTCGCCATCAAATTTGGATTCGTAAGTTTCTCCGGTAAACTCTGCATCTCGTTCTCTTTTACTTTCAAGCTCATCTAGTCTTTTAATAAAAAGCAAGTAGGTGATTTGCTCAATAGCAGTAATTGGATTGGCAATACCACCACTCCAGAACGTATTCCAAAGACTGACTATTAAAGCTTTTAATTTAGGATTGTTTTGTAACATTATGCAGCTAATATTTTATTTGTTAATTGTAATATTTCGTTTATTTCTTTAGGCGAAAAAACACCTCTTATTCCTTCAGGATGAATCATAGTAAAAGGTGATTCTATCAAGTTTTTCTTTTCTAGGTTTCCTTTTTCTAAAATGTATTTCTTTAAGATATCTAAAAATTGAAGTTGTCTACTAGATAAATAATTATGTTCTCTAATAAAGTCACCAAATGCACTAGCCACACTTTCTGTAAATGTTTCTAATACTTCAAGACCCAAAATGTGCTTAATAAACTGTAAGAATTTTGCTTTTCTATTTTGATATACTCTTTGCAGTAGTCCAATGGTAATATGTGGGTTTTCTTCTTGTAATTCGTGAGCTAGTGTTTCCACTTCTTCTTCCGTTATCGCATTACCATCAATTATTTTTTGAAGTATTGGATTTGACTCGGTCAACTCTCTTATTTTTTCCTCTACCATTTCCTTGTAACGAGTAATACTTACTGCTTCATTTTGTGGTCCAAACTCTACCATTTCTTTGGCTACGAGTTCATCTTCAAAATTGAATTTAGAAGGGCCAGAAGTAGTATCTCTAGAATCAATATATCTAGCTAAGGGAGAAAGTTTGTCAATTAAATTATTAAAATCATTTTCTTTAATGTTGTTCCAGAATTGATTGCGTTGCGAATCTCTAATAAGCTCTTGTTGTTTTGCTACTATGTTTAATGATAGCGGTAAATCAGAAATACGTTCTATTAATGCATCTTTAAGCATATCGTACTTTTCTGTTTCATTTTGCATTTTTGCCAAAGAAACTTCTAAAATGTCTTTTTCAAAACGCATAGCTTTATAGTCTACTCCAGAAATTGTTCGCATTAAAGGAAGAATTTCAGCTTTTAAGAAGTCTATTTTATTAGAATTTATAACCTCCCAAAAATCAGGATTGTTAACTTCTGCAACCGCTTTACTATTGTCTTTTATAACGACAGAATTTTTAGGCAACAATGCTATTAGCTTTTGAAGTCTTTTACATTCTTCTATAATGGTTTCTTGAATACTAGCTTCAAACACAAATTCTAGCTTTTCTAATCGTAAACCAAATAGTTTTACAGGAATAGGAATAGCCTGTTTCAATTCTTTACCTTTTGGCTTTAATTTGAAGTATTCGAAATTATCCCAACAATCTAAAATTAAGAAAACGTCTTTTTCCGTACACCAAGATTTCATTTGTGTAGGTTCTAGCAAACGAGTTCCTCTACCTATCATTTGCCAAAATTTAGTGTAAGAATAAACAGGTTTTGCAAAAACTAAGTTTACCAATTCTCTAATATCAATACCAGTATCTAACATATCGACACTGATAGCAACTCTTGGAAAATCTTTGTTTTTAAACTGGTCAAGTAAACCGCCTTTTCCGTGAACTCTAGAGTCCTCAGAAACCATTACTTTGGCTAATTCGCCATTGTATTGTGGATAGAGTTGGTCAAATATTTCTTCAATACGTCTTGCGTGTGCAATATTGGCACAGAAAAAGATTGTTTTCCCAGGTAATACACCGTTGATATCTTTTATGGATTCCTCCATAAATTCCTTTACTATAAGTGTATTTGTTCCTTTATTTATGACTTTCTTTTCTAGTTCTACGCCTTCAAAGTTGATTTCGGCAATCTCCTTTCCTTCAAGGATTAATTTCTTTTGGTCTTCTAATGAAACAGTTCTTTTGCTAATTCCATCCGTTTGAAATTTGGTTTTAATTTTCATTACCTGAAAATTGCACAAATACGGAGGGATATTATTTACAGCTTCTTCATAGGTATAAGCAAAAGACGGTAAACCATCTTCACAATTAAATATTTTAAAGGTGTTGTGGTCAATTACATCTGTTGGTGTAGCTGTTAAGCCAATGGTAATGGTGTTGAAATAATCTAATACTTCTTTATAGGTATTATAAATGCTTCGGTGACTTTCGTCTACCACTATTAAATCAAAAAAGTGAGGTGATAAAGTTTCTTTTTCTTCACGAACAATATTCAGCATTGTTGGATAAGTAGAGATATAAATTCGTCTATCCTTTGCTATACTTTTTTCTCCTTGTTTAGGCCATCTAGGTTCGTTAGGTAAATGTTCTTTAAAAGCCTCTAGTGCTTGGTCTCTTAATGCAATCCTATCAACTAAAAATAATGCTTTTTCCGCCCAACCAGCTCTCATCAGTGCTTCAACTAAAGCAATGGTAGTTCTTGTTTTACCTGTGCCAGTTGCCATTACAATTAAAAACGTACGTCTTTTTTGTTCGAGACCATCCATTACCGAACGAATAGCCCTTATTTGGTAATCTCTACCTGCAACTTTGGTATTTATAAGTTCACTTGTAAGTGGCTTTTTTACTTCTCTTATGTATTGGTATCGCTCTAAATCCTCTCTATTTGGGTAACCAATTACTTTTCTTGGTGGGGCATTTTCTAAATCCCAAAAGAATATATCGTGTCCATTAGTGTAAAAACAAAACGGTAAAATATCATTGGTTTGTTTTTGAATATTATAACAATATTGTTTTGCTTGTTCACGTCCAGTATTTGCGTCCTTAATACTTTTCTTAGCTTCAACAACAGCTAATGGTTTTCCGTTTTTACCTAACAAAACATAATCAGAGAATTGATTGTTCAGATTTTTCCCAGTTGGTTCTTTCGCTTGGTTTCCCGCTATTAAATCAACAACATATTCTTCCACAACCTGAGTATGGTCATTAACATCCCATCCAGCTTCTTTTAAGTGGATATCTATTAGTTCTTTTCTGGTTGTTGATTCGTTCAATTTTATTCCTTAATTTAAAATGATTTATTCTTTAACGTCCTACCATATAGTTTACACAATATTGGGATTTGTGCATGTTTTATAAAATTCTCTATCTATTCGGCCTTTTTATTCGTTACCGAATTTCTTTATTGCCTTTTTAATTCGTCCAAAGTTCTTCCGTTTTTGTCTTTCCATTCAATCCATCCATTTGAACGTCTAGCTAAAACCGCTGCCGCTGCAGAACTTACAGAATCGAAAATATAATCAGATTGAAAAACTAACATTCCATTTTCTTCCATCAATACTTTTGAGTCCAAAAGTTTATTTCTCATGTTAGTAACCCATGGGCCAGCGGATGGTGTTAACTGTAAAGTGCATTTTCCACCTTTATAAACCAAGAAGCCATCATCTATCATTTCTCCAACAGCAGAAGCATCTTTTCCTTTACAATAAAATAATTCTTTAATGTTTTTACTTTGCCTTTTTTCTTCAAATATCGGATAACCTAGGGTTGCCAATAATATTTTAGCAGTTTCAAAATTATCCAGTAAATCGTATTCCCTACTTTCAGGTAAGGATGGTTTTTTAGATCCCGTATCATTATCAGTTTCATAGCGGCCAATAATATTCGCTTTATCTAAACAGTAGTGTTCTAAGTATTTGGCTTCTGTTTTGGTATATTCATTGGTTTTTGTTGCGATGATGACACAATGAGTCCAAAAATCTTTATTTCGATTATGAGATTGTATTCGTTTAAAGCATTCCTCCCCCTCTCCAATATAGACTAACGGTTTTGCTCCATCTTCAGTAGTGCCAAATAAGAAATATACTCCTGTAAAATGTACGATTTCACGTTTCGCAACTTCTTGTAGTTTGTTTCTAGGGAATAAAACGGCCTTTACCAGTCGGTTGGTAATTTCTGCTTCTTTTATACTTGTGGGGGAGCCGTCCGGTAAAAATATTTGAATAGTTTGTGGTCTAATCATGAATAACAATTACTACTTAGGAGGGGGAGTTAGTTTTAAGGTAGCAAAATAACCAATTCAAAGACAGTAAAAAACAAACTTCCATTAATTGTAGAAAAAAAATTATAGTTATTAATCCCACTAATAAAAACTACTTAAACACGAATGTCAAAATTTAGAAGCATCATTTCAAAACCTTCCACATTAGGGTAAAATAAGTAACTTCTCCTGTAGGCTATTAGAACACTCCCCCCAATCCTATATTATTTTTATTCGGCTAACATTATTTTTCAAAAGTCATAAAACCTTCCACATTAGGGTAAAGGAAGTAACTACTCCTGTAGAGTACTAGCATACTCCCACCAATACTCTACTTTTAGTTTAGGTTTTAAACCTGTTAGACATTCCAATGCATGTTCCATTTCAGACTCAAGGAGTAATAAATTGGATTCTGTGGTAATTAGTGAATCATGTATACTGAACAATGGCATTTCTTCATATTCTTCTGCAATATAGGAAGCTACATCATCCAGCAAACAATACGCCTCAACATGAGAAAGCAATCTAAATACCTGTATTCCATTTTCATCCAAACATTTTAAAACTTCTCCTATACATGGAAATATTTTTTTAAACTCCACAACTTCTGTTTTCCTTGATTTTACACTACCATTGAATACTTCTAAAACAACCTCTTTCATCAAATCCCTTTCTGTATCATAATATTTATGAATTTTAGGGGCTCCATACTGACCATTCGGCCAAACCATTCTAAACGGTTTATGATTTTGATAGACTATTGGAATATATCTTACCAATTCCTGATACAAATCATTATTTAAAACCATATCAGTAAACAAGCGGACATTTTCGGCACATATATCCAAATCAAACATTCTATAAAGAACCTCTTCCTGAACAATTTCTAATACCCCTAAATCTTTCAAATAATTTACATCACGTTTTATAATTCCATTTAAAATAGCTGCCAAGAAATAGGGCTGAGAAGTTCTAATATCTACCGCCCCCAAAAGGAATCCATTATAGCGTATATACTTTCTCAACATTCTATTAGTTCTTGTTAATGTCGTATGAAGCCTGTTATCTGTATCAGTTTTTACAGAATAGTTCCATTCTTTATTTTCCCATTCCAATAATAATTGTGAAGCAGAACGATACCTGTTAAAATCTTTCTCCATGTACATTGAAATTTCTTGACAAGCCCCGATTGAATCAATTGATAAGTTGTCATTAAAACTAGCAACCAGATGCGGCCTTCGCTCTAAGACATAATCCATCCTCTCCTCTTGAGATTGAGTAAGTCCACTGTCTTTGAATTTATTAGAGAGGTATTTATACTCAATAGTATACCTTATCAATTCCATTTGGAGGTAAAGGTCACTTAAACTATAAGTATTACAGGTTTTTGAATCTGTACTATAGTTTTTAACTTTAATTATAAAACCATAGTGAATTAGGAATTGTAAATAATGAGAATATTTATAGCTAATCTGCCTTAATTTTATTGAAGACAATCTCGCAAAATCTTGATTATCTCCTTTTTCCCGATAATAGGTAGGGGTGCTAATTATTAAGCTAATGAAGTAAGCCGCAACATCTATTTTTAAATTATTCATGTTGACTCTATTATCAATAGCGATAGCTTCTTCTAAATCTCTGATTAAATACTTTGGAACCAAAATCGTTTTCATAGAGAGTCTTAGTTAAGCCTTACAATAGCAGATTCAACTTCCTCTCTTTTGTAATAAACTCTATTCCCTATACCATATGAGGTCAATGTTCCTTTCTTTGTCCAATGATAAAGAGTGCTAAGGTCGATCTGGAGCAATTTGGCTACATCTGCTCGACTTAACAATTCAATTTGATCAGACTTCGATAAATCCTTTTTAAATTCTTCTAACTGCTTCTGAACACCTTTTAAAATTTCCTCTTGAAGCTCTTGAGGAGTAATACTAATCAACTGTACTGATCTCATGGTCTGTTTTTTAAAGTTAAACTCAGACGCAATTTTGATTTATAGTAGTACCCTTACCAGTACAGTTCAGTACCAATTAGTAACTGAATAAAATGTGATTAATTTTTGGAGTGTAATTCTTTTAGACTATTGTATTCAAATAGTCTTCCTTTTGCACTAATCTTATGAAGAGATTTTAATTTCCCAATTATGTGATCGACATAATCATTATCATAAAGAAAATTAATGAACTCTGATTCACCTATGTAATCAAATATTAATTTATCCTCTTTAAGTTTACGATAAACATATGCGATGTCCGAATCGGTATTTTTGATTTCAATCCAAGAAGAAAAAATTTGAAACCCAAAATCCCTAAATATTCGGGCAATTTCACTTGATTTACTCTTTTTTTGAGCTTCCTGAGTATTTTCATAGGTAAAAGCTTCCGGACAGATTTCGGCATATTCCTTTTTAAAATGTTTAATTGTGTCAGAATAACTATCTATGTAAGCCTTAACTACTAATTGTACTTCTGGCCTAGTCTTGATTTTGCTTAACCGGTTTTGACACATTCTTAGGTTATACACTACGATTTTTACAATAAACTTAATTTTATAATCAGTATTCGAGTTAAGGACTTTAGATTTTATATCAGTTCTAAACCTCTTCGCCATAATCGATATAATATTCACAATATCTTCTCTAGAACTGTCATATTCTAAGCGCTTAAAATCCCTTAATAGATAGATAAAAGACGAGTTATCATTACGTTTGACATTTGCTCTATTTTTTTTCATCTTCTCTCCAAATCTTGGCTAATTGTAAACTATAATCTATTGGCTTCTTTCCAATATATTCTAAAAACTGCCTTTCCGTACTATGTGCGGTTATATTCATTAAAATAGGTGTCGGGTATTTTGGATTACCATAAAAATTAGTTGCAAACGACCGCCTGCAAATGTGGGAGGAAACTAGTTTATGTTTCTCGTACAATCCTTTTTTTGTTCTCGCCGTTTCTATATCATATAGATTCCCTTCTACTAATTCGTTAATTAATGCTTTTTCGCACAAAGTTTTTAAATAACGATTAAAGAATGTTTTACTGCTTTCTAAGCTATGGGTAAATAACGGCGGGAATTGTCCTTTTCTTGTATTCAAAATAGCTTTAACCTCGGAATGTATAGGAATTTGAACAAGCTTACCAGTTTTCTTCTGATTTAATACTATAAAATCAAAGTCTTGGATATTCTGAATCATATTTGCGCACATCCTTAATAAATCAGACACCCTTTGTCCGGTATAACATCCAATTATTAACCAATCTCTAGTTATCTTATACTTATCTTCATCTAACTCAATCTTTTTTATCTTTTCTAAGTCGTTAAATGATAGTGTTACCGTTGGAGACTCTTTAGTAAATCCCATAAAAAAAGGTAACTGCTTACTCACAGTTATTTCATTTTTATCAGCGTCAATACAAATAGTTTTAACAAACTTCAAATACCTGCCAATTGTATTCATAGATAACCTGTCAACCTCAGATAAATAATCAATAAATTTCTCCCTAAAAATTAAGTCTACCTCTTTCACAAGGTGCTTTTTCCCCAAGTAGTTTTCAAAATCATTTAACTTATTTACAATAGTATAATACTTTTTAACTGTGGCTACAGATTTTTGACTACTTCTTAACTTATTCAAAAAGTATTTGCAATATTCTGCCAAAAATTCTTTTGAATCCTCCTCCTTGTGTCCATGAAATTCATTTATTGTAGACTCCAACCAATCCCCATCCATAGCCTTTAAAGAAATTTCTGCTTTATTTATTTCTTCGTAAATAAAAGTTTCTAATTCCCTGAGTTTAATACTTAGATTTTTATTCTTAACATCATTCTGTTTTGGGTAACCGGTGGCCGAACTCCAACTACTTGGACTTATAAAAACCCCCGTCTTTCGTTTGATAGTCTTATTTTTACCTAACGAAAGTCTAGCATAAATTGGAGCATTCGCAGAAGTACTTTGAAGCAAATATTTAATTGTAGCCATTGTATAATATTAAACTACAAAACTAATTAAATATTATAAACTAGTCATTTATTAGTCAGCAAATAAGCATTATTATACAATGCAATACTATTCAATTCAACTCCCCAACAAACTGATAAAAGCAAATAAAGCCTTTATTAAGGCACAAAAACCTATATTTACTTATCTCTCAATAATATCATGACTGAATAGTTCTAGACCCTCCGGCTCCACGACACTCAAAAATACGCAGCAGACTAAAGGCATGAAAAAATGCCAAGCTTGCTTGAGTATTTTTGAAAACTTTTAGGATGCCCGTTGTGTTAACAACGGGTATTTTTATTTGCAACATTGCGAGAATTAGGGATATGTAATCCTCCGGCTCCACTTCAAAAAACCACCTACGGGTGGTTTTTTTACTCATAATTTTTTATGTTGATTTTATCGGTATTGGTGAACCTTCTGACGTCGGTTTCGTTGCGCCTCCGGGATTCGAAGGCCAACGCTACAGCTCGCTCCTTAGCTAAAATGGTCCACCGGACCATTTCTTGACGCACGGCCGTCTCCGGCTCCACAACACTCAAAATTCAAAATACCTTTACGGGTGGTTTTTTTCGTTTAGTTCATGGCATATTAATGTTCTTTAAAGGTATTCATGAACCTCCTCTTGTCGGTTTCGCCTACCGGATTCGAAGGCCAACGCTACAGCTCGCTCCGGAGCCTGTCCTGAGCGGAGTCGATGGGCTAAAATGGTCCACCGGACCATTTCTTGACGCACGGCCGTCTCCGGCTCCACGACACTCAATATTCAAAATATGTTTACGGGCGGTTTTTTTCGTTTAGTTCATGGCGTGTTATTGTTCTTTAATGGTATTCATGAACCTCCTCTTGTAGGTTTCGCCTACCGGATTCGAAGGCCAGCGCTACAGCTCGCTCCGGAGCCTGTCCTGAGCGCAGTTATATGGGCTAAAATGGTCTACTATGCTTTCTGCCCTAAATGAGTGTAACGAAAGAATTTTAATCTTATATATAATCTTCACAAATTAATTTTGCCATATTAAACTACGGCTGGTACTCCAGAATTGGACTAGGAATCATTAGGACTATTTTTGAGATGGTTTAAAAATTTTGACTATAGAGATAATTGGTAAGTACATAAATGTGTAACTTGTCCCGATTTTGAATGCAAGAGCTTTTTTCGCATCACCATCAAACAAAGAATCAATATCATCTAAAGTCAGTTCCCCTACTGAAAGGAATGGAGTTACTGCAGCTTTTCATTTATACTTTCAATTGAGTAAAATAAAATATAAAATAGAGCGTGCAAAGTGTTGCAAGACCATTTTTACTGATCTTTTCGACACCTTAATACACCGAAACGTACACCCTAAATACACGCTGAGGCTTTGGGGGAAATTTATAATACGTGAACTTGGGCTCTCTATTGACGTGGATGAGCTTTTTTCCATTCGGGAAGAGGCACTTACCTATTTGAGCAAAAACCAAAAGTTACGGTCTGTTGAAGTCGATTATGACAAAGTCATCATGGAGACTTATCGGAGATTGGCCAACTCTAATAAACTCATCGATATAAGCTATGACAGTTTTGAAAGGGCATTTCATATAGCGGACTATCATGCAGAAATATCAGTGCAATTCAAAAACGAAACCCTCATTGCAGACCTTATTAATTTTAAAGAAAACGGATATATAATCTATTTGATATCCGACTTCTATCTCCCTAAAAATATAATTTTCCAAATTTTAGAATTCCATGGAATATCCCAACTTTTTGAGGATATATTCGTTTCCTGTTCACTTGGCTTGAGCAAGGAAAATGGAAATATCTATCCTTATGTTCTTGAGAAGACCTCTACCGATCCTAAGATGGTAATTATGATGGGTGACAACACAAAAAGTGATGTTGACAATGCGGAAAGGCATGAAATAGCAGCCATTAAATTAAGACATACCTCCCATAAAATGCGTAACCTACGTAATCTTTTTGGAGACGATGCCTACAATTTTGACAAGGCATGCAAAAATATAGAGTTGGAATGCCAGAATAGCCAATTCCCCCTCAGTGAATATATTTTACATTTTTATTTCTTTACGGAAAGGCTCTACATCAGGGCGAAAAAAACTGGTATTAAAAATCTTTTCTTTCTTTCTCGAGAGGGTTTTTATCTAAAGCGACTTTTTGATACCTACCAGGAAATGAACAATTTCTCTGGCATATCCAAAATCAACACCCATTACTTAAAAATCTCTAGGCATTCTGCCTTGCAGATGTCGCTAAAGCCATTACATGAAGAAGATTTTAGCACATTCAAAGGAGACTTAAGGAAAATATCAGCCATCCAATTTTTAGACGGACTTGATTTTTCAGAGATGAGTAAAAAACAGATTTTAGAAGAACTCGGAGACACCTCCAAAGATGTATTCCCTGATTTTTTCCAATCCGAAGCTATGTCCCACTTAAGGGACAATACCACCTTCGCAGCCCATTACGAAAGCTATCGAATGTTGCAAAAAACAGCCTTCGATGCATATTTGAAAAGCTTTGCTGTCGATTTTGAAAAAGAAGGGATGCAATTGGTAGATGTCGGATGGGGCGGGACCATGCAAGAAAACCTATTCCGTTTTTTAGGTAAAACTATTCCCGTTTGCGGATATTATCTGGGACTGAAAGAGGTTTATGATATTCAGCCGGAAACAAAAAGATACGGCATGAATTTCTCCGTTTATCCAAGCCGCACCATTACCGATGAAGTACTTATGGCCAACGGGCAGTTGTACGAGCAATTATTGGGCGCACCGCACGGAAGCACGGTGGGATATACCATGGACAATCCGGAGTCTTTTGCCCTAACTTTCCACGAAGAAAATGAAAAACAGGTTTTCGAGAATTTAGTGTCACCTGTTCAGGAATATATGATCAAACAATTCAAAAATCTGTTCGAGAATTTACGCCCTATTGATTACCCTCAAGATCTAGCTCAGCAGTACCTAACCGATATGGCTTTAAGTACGGGTATCTTCAGCAGTAAAAAGAACGTTGAATTTATTGACCAATTATCACAAGGATTCTATCAAAACGTTGGCCAGAATAAGGTGGGGCTCGCCTACGACCCAAAACAATTGAAACAGAACAAGCTGGCCCTATTGGCCCAGTTTATCAGATCTCCCGAAAAACTGTTCCGCTATTTGGTCAAAATTAAACCTTTTATGTATCGGAAAGGCCTCTATTGGCTCTCATGGCCCGTTAATCTGACCTATTATTACATTAGATTCAATTTTTGGTTCAGAAAAAAATGGATGAATAAAGGGCTTTTGAATTAGGAGCTTTTAGATAATCTAATCCTCCTCTGGGCGGGTAGGCCATATAAATTGTTTTGTATACTATACCTTCAATTGAAAGTTACAGTTTATAATTTTCACTTCTCCAACCGCACAATCCAATGGGCTAAAATGGTCCACCGGACCATTTCTTAACGCACGGACGTCCTTGGGGTAGAATATTTAATCATAAGCACTAGTATTTAATTTGATTGGGGTCCTTATCCCCCTTCTCTTTTTGGAACTTGCACATTATTAAACATGCTAATTCATTAAAACACTATATTATGTCCATACTCACCATTTTATTGAACATCTTTTTACCACCGTTAGCCGTGTTCCTAAAACATGGGGTAGGCACAACCTTACTTATTAGTATTATTTTGACTTTAATTGGATGGTTGCCAGGCGTCATACATGCTTTTATTGTAAACCAATAATAAATAAACCCCTATACCACTAAATCTTCTAGAACATTCCTCTTTAAAATATGAGAAGGGGAATTTTGCATTTTGAGCAAGAGTGGCAACCGGACACTCCTCTACACTTTCCCTCTGACCTAATAATTCCCTTCTGCAACATCCTTTTCAATTACAGCCATTGTAAAGAACACATGCTTTTGCAGAACTTTCACCACAGCTTGATTTCAGTAGCCCTGCTGGGGTAATGAGCCCCCAATTCCGGCTATTTAGCCCCTAGGTTTTTATAATGGCATCATATTGCAACTATTTATTTTCAGCCATAAAACGATTATTTTCGTGAAAGGTTTTGAAAATTCTATTCAGTTTACGGATAACCGTAATGAAGTGAGTTGAAGAACCAATATTTTTACCATATCAATACTTCGGTATTGGTCGAATATACAACAAGCCAAAGTGAATATTATTTATCCTTTGGATAAGAATTAGTTTTGGTTATAGGAGTGCCTTCTGGGGGGAAGGCACTTCCTTTTTTTATACCCCTATTCGCTATTAATCTACGCCTTTTTTCTACATTTGAAGAATGACAAAATCCCTTTTCTTACCCCTATGCTTGCTATTGTGCCTTGCTGCCACGAAGATGGCCACTGCCCAGAATCTGAAACAATCCCAATCTTACAACAGTAGTGATAGTGACTCTTTACAGCTCGCCGCTTTAAAAAGCACCATAAAAAGCCATGTCAAAAAAGCTGAATATGACAGTGTGGTCCTTTACAGTAAAAAAATGCTGCGGTTATCCGAAAAGATGACGGACAGTATCCTGATGGCCGAATCTTATTATTACCTGGGTTATTATTTACAGGCCCAATATAAGTCCGATGAAGCCTACGAATTTTACAACGAAGCCTTTAAAATTGATGTGCGCCTGGGAGATTATGAGTTGGCGGCGGAAATGCTCAATGCGATGGCAACTATCCAAAAAAGTTTGGGTGATTATATAGGTAGCCAGATCACTGCCGTTGAAGGTCTTGACTATCTTGAAAAAACAACAAATTACCGGGTAACTTCAGCACTTCAACATATCATATCGGTTTGCGCCAAAGAGATGGGTGATTATGGAGACGCCCTGCTTTGGAATAAAAAAGCGATCCAACTGGCGAATAACCATCCCGATCAGATTTCCAGTGCATTGTTGGTGGTCTACGAAAATACACGGGCCAATATCTTGGTAAAGTATAAAAGATACACAGAGGCCATTGCCTTATATACTTCCCTATTGGAAGCAGCGAACCCCACCAATGCAAGGGAAGGTGCACGGATAAAGGACAATCTGGCGTACACTTTCTGGCTTTCGGGACAAGAAAATGCAGATGCCGAACAAAAAATGCTGGATGCCCTAAAAGTTAGATTGGACCTCAAAGACCTGAGTGGCCTCGTATCCAGTTACATTCACCTCACACAATTTTATTTGGAATCTGATAAGGCCAAAGCCCTGTACTATTCTGAAAGTGCCTATGCGATAGCAAGAGAGAAAAACAACCCTATAGCCGCTATGGAAGCTTTGGATTATATCATAGGATTGAAACATGACCTGAATAAAAATACAACAGCTGAGGCCCTTGCCTATTCAGAAATTAGAAATGGGCTGGAAAAATCGAAACAAAAGATCAGACGCATTTATGCTTCCACAAAATACGACAATGACCAGCTCAGTGAGGATGTGCTTTTGCTCAAGGCCGTAACGGCAGAAAAAGAGAAACAAAATATCCTCTACTTGTCCAGTTTTATACTCGTTTTAATGGGCTCCTCCTTTCTGTTTTTTATCCTTAAAAGGAGGCATAGGATCGAAAAGATCCAAGAAAGCTATAAGACGGAAACCCGGATTTCAAAAAAGGTCCACGATGAACTGGCCAATGATGTCTACCAATTAATGGTTCAGATGGAGGATACGGAAAACAAGCCACACCTCTTGGACTCCATGGAACAGATCTACCTTCGTACCCGGGATATCTCCAAAGAAAACAACAGCATTCATACCGATATACGATATGCAGAGGAACTCACAACCATGCTCAGCAGCTATACCCCCGCAGCTACCAAAATCTATACACAAGGTCTGGAAGATATCCGCTGGCAGAAAATAGGCCATGAAAAAAAAGTGGCCCTGTACAGAATCCTCCAAGAGCTTATGACCAATATGAAAAAGCATAGCGAAGCGAGCTTGGTAGCCATAACCTTTAAAAAAACAGGAAAATACACCCTAGTTTCCTATACGGATAATGGCAAAGGCATTGCCATTGATGGTAAAAATTACGGAAATGGGCTCCAGAATGTGGAAAACCGTATTTCTGCAGTACAAGGAAGCTTTACATTTACCTCTGAGAGGGACAATGGTTTTAAAGCCGAAATTAAATTTCCCAATTAAAGCGAAGGGTATGTACGAGAAAGTATTGGTTGCAGAGGATATAGACAGCATTAGTATGGGGGTGGATACGATCCTTAAAAAATTAAGGATCAAAGAAATCCAACATACCTCCTATTGTGACGATGCCTACCTAAAAGCCAAAAGAGCGCAACAAGATGGCAGCCCTTATCAGCTTTTGATCAGTGACCTCTCCTTTAAACCGGATTATAGGGAGGCGAAACTTTCTTCCGGGCAGGAACTCATTGCCGCCCTGAAAAAGGAACAGCCCAATTTAAAAGTCATTGTTTACTCCATAGAAGACCACCCGCAGGTCATAAAATCACTCTGGAAAAGTGGACTCATCAACGGTTTTGTCGCCAAGGACCGCAAGGGGCTCGAAGAACTCAAAGCGGCCATCACCAACAGCTATAACAATGACGCCTATATATCGCCTCAATTGGCCATGTTGATCAATCAGAAAAATGTGATGTCCCTAGGGGATTTTGAAATTCAATTAATGACCAGTCTGGCCAATGGCCACACCCAGGATGAAATTGAAAGACACTTTAAGGCCAACGGGATCTCCCCGAGCAGCAAGAGCTCCATAGAAAAGCGTATTAAGGAACTGAAGGAAGATTTTCAGGCAAACACCACGGCACATTTGGTTTCCATACTCAAAGATCTAAGGCTCATATAACAAATTGGCTATGGCAGACCCCTATTTCATGTTTAAAATGAGAATTAGATGTAGCCACCTACTATCAAAATGAAGGTAAATACTTGATTTTTAACATTTAACATGCTGTTGTTAATAGATTTATTTCTATATTTGGAATCGAAAATTTTATCGCATACATACAACATACGTATATTACTAGGATAGCGCCCCCTCTGGTCTCGGTAAAGGTATCACGATAAGACCCAATACTAAAATGAAACTGAACCTGCGGCCCTAAGTGTTTTTCCATTTCACAATGGATGACCAAAGGTTGAGCTAAAAGAATCATCATGACACCTACTACATTTAAGACCAAGCTATTTAATGTGCTCTCTATTATTTGTGCCTGCCACCTATTTTTTGCAGGCTTAGAATTACCCAATGCCTATTATGAATATCTCCGAATTCTCGTGACCGCTGTTGCACTTTTAACGGTAATCAAGAATCTCAATAAAAGTAGGCTGTATATGATCGCTTTTGGTGTAGTTGCCATTATTTTTAATCCTGTATACCCCCTAGATCTTTATAATAAAACGTTTTGGTTACTATTGGATATTATTACGGCCCTCCTTTTTCTTGTGGAAGCCTTTGATGCGAAGACCGTTGCAACCCCCGTGGAGGAATCAAAAAAAAGAAAGCGTTTATTCCCCTAGTTTTAAAGAATAGTAGCTTTTATTCTTTTCCACATCTTGGTCATCAAAAATCCTGAAACAACAGCAACTCCCGTTAACACCCCCGCATACATATAATCGCCATAAATCCAATAGCCCGTTGCGAACATACAGCTATAGATCAGGACACAGCCCAATAGCATGGCCACAATGCCTGATGGGACACTCCACCCTTCTTTGGCATGGACAATTTCCTTGCCCTCGGCCTTGGCTTCCCGCACTACTTTTGTCCACCCAGGTCCTCCCGGCTGGATCTTTTTATAGAACGACTGCAATACTTCTTTACTTTCAGGTTGGGTGATAAAGGTTGCCCCTACCCAGATGATGGTGGTGACCAATACCACAAAGGGATATTCATAATAGTTTTCAAAAACCCCGGTTTCGGCATCAAACAGAAAGGCTCCCAAGGGGGTCAATTTTAATAAAATGGAAATGATCCCCGAGGCGAACATGGCCGTGATCTCGCTCCAGGCGTTGATACGCCACCAAAACCATCTCAGTATAAAAATGAGGCCTGTTCCCGCACCAAATACCAAGAGTACCTCGAATAATTGCAGGGCATTTTGCAGTACCAGGGCCAAAAGTGCACTGAATACCATAAGGACCACGGTGGAAATTCGACCCACCAGCACCAATTTCTTTTCCGATGCCTTTGGATTGATCATCTGCTTGTAAAAATCGTAGACCACATAGGAAGATCCCCAATTCAATTGGGTGGAAATGGTACTCATATAGGCCGCTACCAAGGAGGCCAATACCAGCCCGAGTAACCCACTGGGCAATTTGGTCAGCATGGCGGAGTACGCCAGATCATGCCCCAATTTATCATCTGTAATATTGGGAAATGCTTCTTGTATGCTCGCCAAATCCGGGTATACCACCAAGGAGGCCAAGGCGACCAAGATCCATGGCCACGGCCTTAGCGCATAATGCATGATATTAAAAAAGAAAGTAGCGCCAATGGCATGGTTCTCATCTTTTGCTGCCAACATCCTTTGGGCGATATACCCTCCCCCACCTGGTTCTGCCCCAGGATACCAGGAACTCCACCATTGTACGGCCAAGGGAATAATAAATAAGGTGATCAAGGCCTGTTTATCACTAAAATCAGGTAAAATGGATAGCTTTCCGGCTACGGCATCATTCGCAATCAAGGCCGATACCCCGCCCACTTCCGGTAAGTTCACCAAATAATAAGCGGCCCCTATGGCACCGCCCATGGCCACAAAAAACAGGACAAAATCAGTATAGACCACTCCTTTAAATCCACCCGCGGCGCTAAATATTACGGTAATGACCCCCCCGAAGACCACGGTCTGCCACGGCTCCAGGCCCAGCATAATTCCACCGATCTTAATGGCGGCCAGGGTGACGGCCGACATGGTAATGACGTTAAAAATAACCCCGAGATAGATGGCCCTGAATTTTCGTAAAAACCTGGCAGGGGCGCCGCCGTAGCGAAATTCGTAAAATTCTATATCGGTGTTCACGTTCGATTTTCGCCACAGTTTGGCATATACAAAAACGGTCAAGAGACCTGTAAGCAAAAAGGCCCACCATACCCAGTTCCCGGAAACCCCGTTGGTCCGTACGATATCGGTTACCAGATTGGGCGTATCTGTGGAAAACGTAGTCGCTACCATGGAGACGCCCAACAACCACCACGGCATGGTGCGGCCGGAAAGAAAAAACTCATTGGAATCGGTGCCCGATTTTTTAGAAACATAGAGCCCTATGGAAAGGGTAATGGTAAAAAAAACGATGATGATCAAATAATCCCAGAAATTCAATGATACCATATATGCTGCGGTTTGGTTGGTGTTATGTTGGAGTAATATCTGCAGTACTCCTCGGTTTTTTATCTATTTATCAACGACTACTGAGCCCTCAGTTTCCTATTCCCCTTCATCAACAACAACCAACTTCCCCTTTACTCCTGTGACAGTGGCATTGTTCTTTTTAATGGATTGGCTGTACTGTCTATAGCAATTGAATCGAGCTTCTGCTCTAATGGGGCCAAGGAGTCATTTTCAATTTCCATAATTGGCACCACAGCGCCCCTAATGGAATCACGTATCTTTAAATATTGTCGGTATGTGGTGTCGGACAATGCCAAGGGAGAAGCCTCTTCTGCGGTTAGCATACTATAAGGCCAACAAGGAAAATGATCCATTTCGTATTCAAAATTTGTCAGAATAGGTCGTCTCCAGTAGCTAAGATCCCTGAAAACCGAGGCTACCATCGGCAAGGCCGTATTAGCTCCAGAGCCCATAGTAGTGGAACTGAACTGTACGCGTTTGTCAAAGGTACCCACCCAGGCGCCAACCACCAGTTCGGGAGAAGCTCCAATAAACCAGCCATCCCCATTGTTTTGGGTGGTCCCTGTTTTGCCAATGATGTTAAATGGAATATTATATGCTGCCAATCGGGAACCTGTGCCCCCTTGTGTCACGCCCTCCATCATTTTTTGTAGGGCCTTTACATTTTTGTAACTGGCCACCCTCCCCTCATAGGCAGGTTTTGCTTCATAGATCACCTCTCCTTGTTCGTTCTCTATCCGTTCAATGGCAAAGGGCTTTACCTTATTGCCCCCATTGGAAATACTGGCATAGGCCCTAACCATTTCCAACAGAGTGATATCTGCGGTTCCCAGAACAATGGAAGGTACGTCTGGCAACTCAGTTTCAATCCCCATTTTCTTTGCCTGTTCCAATACCCGTTCCGTTCCCGTGCGCATTTGTATGGCCACGGAAACCGTATTGATGGAACCTGCCAAGGCCCCGTGCATACTATAGCTGCCCCCGTAGGAATGGTCCGCATTTCTAGGCCTCCAATCTTCAAATTTGGAATAGGTCAACAACCTGTTATCATAAAACGTACAAGGTTCCTGTCCTGTTTGCAAGGCTGCCAGATAGGTGATGGGTTTAAAAGTGGACCCAACTTGTCTTGGGGTGATGATGTTATCGGTCTGACTAAAACCGTAATCGATGCCCCCAACATAGCCCATGATCCTACCAGAGGTACTGCTCATCACCAGCACCCCGGCATGCAGTCTGTTGATACTTTTGGTTATGGAATCTTCCAGGGATTGCATTTGGTCCTCATAGCCCTTGCCTACGACCCAATATTTACGTTCCTTTTTCTGTTGTATAAATTTATTGATCTCGGCATCGGTCTTCCCGGCCTTCCGCATGTTTTGGATGACCCCCATGCTCTCTTCTATTTTCTTTAAAAGGGCCTCTTTTCCCCCTTCTGTGGTTGATGCCGACCAATAGCGGTCCATCAAGGATTGAAGCTGGTCTATTTGGCGCTGAATGGCCAGTTCTGCATAGTGTTGAATATCTACATTTAGGGTGGTGTACAAGCTGAGACCATCGGCCTCCAGACTATAGGTATGTCCGTCCGGAGCCGGGTTCTCTTCTGCCCATTTCTGAAATTCAGCAGCGACATATTCCTTGTAATAATTGGAAAAGGAAGATGATTTTTTAGGGGTCTGATAGTCGATTTTTAAAGGAGCCTTGGCAGCTGCAAATTCCTCTGCCGTCAAGTACCCATATTTTTCCATCTGGGACAGGACCACATTGCGTCTCTGTTCCGCACGGTCGGGAAAGGTCCTAGGATTGTAATAGGTAGGGGCTTTTAGGAGTCCTACCAAGGTGGCACTTTCCGGAAGGGTCAGTTCCTCCGGGGGCTTGTTAAAAAAGCGGTTAGCGGCTTTTTCTATCCCATAGGTATTTTCCCCAAAGGAGACGGTATTGAAATACAGCAGTAAAATATCGTCCTTATCGTAGATGTTTTCCAGGCGTTTGGCAATAAAAACCTCGCGGATCTTATTGATGGGTGTGGATAGAAAAAACTGTTTTTCCCTCCCGAACAGGTTTTTGGCGACCTGCTGGGTGATGGTACTCCCACCGCCTGCATTTTGCCCCAGGATGATGGATTTTACAAAAACCCTCGCATAACTTTTATAATCCACCCCTCCATGGTCATAAAAACGGGTATCCTCGGTAGCGACCAGGGCATTTTTTAGATTGGAAGTGATCTGGGAGCTATCTACATTGGAGCGGTTCTGTAAAAAGTAATAGCCTATAGGTTCCTTATTGGACGCATAGATGGTAGAGGTGACCGGGTTTTTCAGGCCTTTTAAATAATCTGCTGTAGGGAGCTTTCCGAACGCCCCAAAATAGATCATGGACATGAGGATGGCCACGGCAGTAATACCAAAAAGTACAAGAAAAAAGAATGTCTTAAAGGGGTGCTTCCGTATGTAGCGAAACAATTGTTTGCTCTTAGCACCTAGTTTACGTATACTATTTTGGACCACTCCCATTTAAAAAACACCAATTAAGCTTGTTATACGAACGAGCTTCGTATTCGGATTTAAAAATAGCCTAATTTTTTTAGGGTTGGTTGTTTTTGGATAAAAAATTAGGGATGCACCAATATAGACATTGCAATAGCTCTTGGCGACTGCCCATAAAAAGAAGATGTCAAGCAAGGGTGTTTTAGGTATGTGATGTCCAACACTGCAGATTACAACTCTCAAACAAACAAGCCTTGTTCATTGCTCATTTTTCACTTGTCACTTCTCACTTCTCACATCTCACATCTCACATCTCAATTCTCACTACTCATTTCTCATCGCTCTTTGATCATTGTGAAACCCCATTCTCCTTGGCCGTTTTTCTTCTGGCCGTTCTTCGGTCATCTTTGAGTGCCCAAAAAATACCCTTGACGTCCTTTACCCAATGTGGGTACATGTATATGAGGGAGATCTCCTCTATGGTTTCCAACACCCCTATGATGATCATGGTATAGAACAACCAGTAGACCGGACCAAAAAACAATAACCATAAAATAAACACCCCCTGTAACACGGCAGACGTCTTGGCGAGATAGGTATGGAAAGCTGTGGCCTTGCCGTATTTAACAAAGGCAATGATCATCTGCAGCACATAGGGAATAAAAGCCAAAAGGATAAGGCCGTAATTGGCCTTCATGAAGTCGGTCTCAAAAACAATCAGGCCAATAAGTCCCATGACCAGGGTGATCTGGTCGCCAACAGAATCCAATTGGGAACCCCTGGCACTGACAAGATTTAACTTCCGCGCCAGAAAGCCATCAATAGCATCCGTACTATAGCTGATCAGTAAAAACCAGGTAAACAGTTGTCGCTCCCCCAACCAGACCAGGCCCAAAAGTAAGGGCACGGCAACTATTCTGTAAAAGGAAAACCAATCAGCAATATTGTATTTATCAAATCTGAACATTTGTGGCTTTTAAAATCTTACAAACGAAAAATTCCATTCATGGTTTTCAAACCTAAAATATGATCCATTTTTCACTACTGGTTGTGACCAAATAAAGACACCTTCCTACCAATGGATCTCTTGAATACATATATTCCATTGCAAGGCACAGCATATTGCCACAACTTCCTTCAAAGCTACCCTTCCCCTATTTCAAATAAAATGATGGATATCATGTGGCCCATGTTCGATAAAGATTGACTTTTATCATTTCACACCCTCTTTTTATGCCATAGCTTCATACACAACTAATCTTGAGCTTATGCAAACTATACTTTATGCCACTGACTATTCAAAAAATTCCGTTGCAGCCCTGTTATATGCCAATAGTCTATGTTATAAACTAAACGCCAAGCTGCTGGTCCTCCATGTGTTTGACCATCCCATGTCCCTGGCCACCAAAGTTTCTTTGGCGTATTTAAAAAAAGAACAGGAGCTGTTTGAGGTTCACAAAATGAAATTG
Organism: Sediminicola sp. YIK13; assembly: GCF_001430825.1. Taxonomy (GTDB): domain Bacteria; phylum Bacteroidota; class Bacteroidia; order Flavobacteriales; family Flavobacteriaceae; genus Sediminicola. The sequence goes on from NZ_CP010535.1 coordinate 1,818,014, forward strand.
GAGGCCTTTTGTTATGAGCATTTAAAAGACAAGCCCATTGTGACCAACCGCCAAGTGATCGCCATAGAGAATAGATCCAGTACGGACGGCATCCTTGAAGCCATTGTATCTCTAGATCCGGATATGGTGGTTGTGGGCACTAAGGGCGGCAGCGCCCTCAAGGAATTATTATTGGGGAGTACGGCCACTGGGTTGATAAAAAAAGCCCCTTGTACCGTTTTGACGGTTCCCGAAAATACAACCCTCGTCCCATTGCACACCCTGGTCTATGCCACTGATTTTGAAGATGCCGATATTTTTGCCATCCAACAGCTGGTGAAAATTGCCGAACCCTTCGAGGCATCCATAAAAATTGTACACATTACCACTAAGGATGAATACGAAGAGGATAGACAGGTAGCATGGTTACAAAAAATGCTGGAGCAAAAAGTGGACTATAAACCCATGGATTTTGAACGTATATTATCCGAGAATATCCTGGAGGCACTCCATACCTATATAGAACGATCTGATGTATCCATTTTGGGGATGCTGGAACGTGATGATGGCAGCCTTATTCGAAAATTGATGCACAAAGACCTTGTCATAGCCATGGAATCTTACTTGACCATTCCTCTTATGTGCTTTAAGGTGGGGGGTCTTTAATACTCAAATCAATTCCTCTACATCCCTTGGTGGTGCATTGGAAATATGTACCTCTGCCCTTGCCCCTCCTATCATGGTATATTCATTTTTGATCTTTACCCTGTTCCACCAAAGTATCCAATGCCCCAACAGTGGAAAATAGCGGGTGATCACCTTTGCCAGATGTCCAAGACCCGTTAATGTTATGGAGTCCTTGCGCATGGCGATCTGTACGCAGACACTTTTGGCCACGTGTTCACGGGTATCGAGTTTTTCATTTGTCCGTTTGGGAAGATAGATCCAAGAGCCATCCGCATCCAAAATGGTCTTTTTGGGATCGTTTTCGGTAAAACCAACATACGTAATCCCTACGTGCACCCCGTTGTCGGACAACTCTATCCGTAAGGCTTCTGCCAACCCGGCCTGTGCCATTTTAGAGGTGCTATAAGCTGCATTGTAGGGCATGCCCCTAAAACTGGCAACGCTATTGATAAAGATGATATGTCCTTTTGATATTTTTAAATGGGGGATGGCGTATTTACTTAAATGTGCGGATCCGTTAAAATTGGTCTCGGCAATAATTTTGTAATTGGAATCGGCCATATCCTCCACACTGCCCCTGCTGCTTATCCCGGCATTGTTCACCAAAATATCAAGTCCCCCATAGGTGCTTACCGCACTATCTATCAATTGTCTGCATTGGGCAGGAAAACGGATATCTGCAACCACGGGCAGGGTATCGTAACCCAGTTCCCTAAATTCCAATGCCGTATGCTCCAATCGCTGCCTGTCCCTTCCATTTAACACCACCTTGGCGCCCAGATTCAATAATTCTTGGGCTATGGCTTTTCCTATGCCCATACTGGAACCACTGACAATGGCCACCTTATTTTTAAAAAACCCGTTTCCCATTACCTTTCATTTATTGTTTACCATTTTACCACAATTTTTCCCATGGATTTCCTAGATTCCAAAAATTGGTGTGCCTCCGCCAACTGTTCTATTTTATATTCGGCACCCACAAATGGGTTTAAATCGCCTTTCTCGGTCAATTGAATTACAGCCTTCATGGCATTGGCCACCTTATCCGGTCTTTCCTCCCCAACCGTTAGCATGTTCACCCCGATCATCCCTTTGGATCCTCCCAAAAACTGAAGGGGATGATAGACCCCGAATTGAAACAACACCTTTAATTTCCCGAAGAAGGAGGGGTTCTTATTCATGGAGGACACTCCAAAAGTCAACAACCTCCCTCCTGCTCCCAACAGTCGGAATCCCTTTCGCACGGAAGTCCCCCCCACCGGGTCAAAAATCACATCTAAGCCGGTATCCTTATTGAGCAAGCGCACCTCCTTTTCAAAGTCGACCTTCTTATAATTAATGGGATGGTGTACCCCGAGCTTCTTTACATATTCTATTTTTTCCATGGAACTACAGGTACCAAAGACCATGCATTTTTTCAACAATGCCAGTTGTACCAAGGCCGTTCCCACACCGCCTGCCGCCGCATGTACCAACACCCTATCACCTTCCTGCAGATTCGCCATGGTATGGGATAAGAAATAGGCCGTACTATATTGGGTAGCCAGGGCTACGGCTATTCCGGCAGAAAAGGTTTCCGGGATCTTGTGCGCCATCGCTTCCTCAGCCACGGCATATTCCGCATATCCCCCGAAACGTGTCAATGCCACTACCCTATCCCCAGCTTTTAGCCTTGAAATATTGGAACCGCATTCTTCAACGTGACCCACAACATCGTACCCGAGAATGGCCGGCAAGGGCGGTGCTGCCTTATAAAGCCCCAATCGGGCCATGACATCGGCGAAATTGAGACCAAATGCAGCTACTTTTATCAATACCTGATCCGGAGAAAGAATGGGTTTTTCTGTTTCCCGAACCTCAAAAGCGGTTTGGGATGCTCCGTATTTTACCAAAAAGGCTGCTCTCATATATTTCTTGGTTTAATTACCCTAAAGAAAGGTAACCAACCTAGTGAAACTTTCAGCTGATCGAAGTCATTTGATAATCAAATGATTCGCCTTTTATTTGATTACAGGTCCCCCATAAATTCTGTAATATGAAAACATATATATGGATGTGGGCTTTTTTTTTCGCTTTTGTCTCCCATGCGCAATTCAAATCGGGTGAAAATGTAACCATAACGCAACCTCAAGATGATGATATTTATCTGGCAGGTGAAGCCGTAAATATCAACAATAAGGTCCAAGGTGATGTTGTCGCCAGTGGAGGTACCATTTTTGTTTTAGATTCCATAAGTCAAGACCTTATTGTTGCCGGTGGGGAACTCACCTTTAAGGGCTATGTTGCCGATGATGTACGTGCCGCAGGGGGAAACTTGCTGATAGATGCTGAAATTGGTGATGACGTTGTGGTAGCGGGAGGTAAAATACATATCGGTAACAATAGCATCATCCACGGTAATCTTATATCCTTTTCTGGAGAGCTACAGGTAAATGGGGATGTAATGGGGACGATGAAAGCCTCTGCCGGGAAGGCCTCCATTTATGGGACCATAGGAAAAGATGCAAAAATAAGCGGAGGCGAAATTTACCTCGACGGGGATTTTATGGGAAATACCCAAATCACAGCGGAACACCTCACCATAGGCAACAACGCCAAATTCCACGGGGAGGTTACCTATTGGACCAAAGAAGGGGAAGTGGATTTTAAGAATGCCCTTGTGGGCACCACCGCGACCTATACGGAAGATCTTCGTATGGAGGAAGAGGAACTATCGATATACAAATTAGGAGCATTCTCGTTTGGGCTGGCCCTTTTTTACATCCTATCCATATTTTTGATCATCATTCTGTTCCATGCCATGTTCAAAAACCAATTTCCAACCATAACGACGGATATGGAAGGCAATACCTGGAATGTTTTGGGCAATGGCCTGATCTATTTATTTGGGTTACCATTGCTTATCGTAATTACGTTTATCACCCTTATCGGAATTCCCATAGGACTCTTCATATTGGTCACCTACCTGTTTAGCCTCCTTTTCGGGCATATTCTCGCCGCATTGCTGTTCACCTATTATTTGAACCAACGCAAAGAAAAGCAGTGGGGATTCTGGGCTATGGTATTTTTAACGCTGGGGTTTGCGCTTATCCTGCGATTGGTAACCCTCATTCCGATTGTAGGGTGGATCATCTCCGTTGTGGCATTGAGCTTTACCTATGGGCTCATTATCAAGAAGGTGATAAGTAGAAAGAAAGTAGTAGTATAAAATATGGAGTTATGTCAGTTGCAGTCACAAACAATACCCTGGATATAAGGTTAAAGAAAGTCACCTTAAAAGGCATGCTGTTTCTACCGGAAAACGCCCTAGGGCTCGTCATTTTTTCTCATGGCAGCGGTAGTAGTCGGTTAAGCCCCAGAAACAACTACGTCGCCGAAATACTTCAAAAAAAGGGCCTGGGCACGTTTCTTTTCGATCTACTTACAGAAAAGGAAGATAGCGTCTATGAAACAAGGTTCAATATTGATCTATTGACCCAACGCCTTATTGAAGTAACCGATTGGCTGCAACAGTACGGCCCTACCAAAAACCTACCTATGGGATACTTTGGTGCCAGTACCGGCGCAGCCTCCGCCCTTCGTGCCGCCGCCTTTTATGGGGATGCCGTTGGAGCAGTGGTATCCAGAGGGGGAAGACCGGATTTGGCCATGCAGGATTTAGCCATGGTAAAGGCCCCAACACTATTATTGGTAGGGGGCTGGGACCATATGGTTATAAAATTAAGTGAGAGTGCATACGATGCATTAAGATGTAGGCGAAAGCTGGAAATCATTCCCGAGGCCTCCCACCTTTTTGAGGAGCCCGGAAAATTGAAAGAAGTGGCCGAAAGGTCCGCAAAATGGTTTGTTACTTGGTTAACCTCAAAAAAATGAAATTATGTTTAAAGACCGTATAGATGCCGGACTTCAATTAGCGGCAAAGCTAAAGGACCACAAGGATAAAGACGTTGTTGTACTTGCCATTCCAAGGGGGGGACTTCCCCTGGGGTCCATCGTCGCTAAATCATTACATGCTCCCTTGGATGTTGCCCTTTCTAAAAAAATAGGGCATCCCTACAATAAAGAATATGCCATTGGGGCTGTAAGTATGGAACATGTCATACTTAGTGATGCGGCAGAAATTGAAAAGGGGTATATCGCAAAAGAAACGGCCAAGATAAGAGCCAAATTAAAAATTAGGCACCAACAATACTATAAAGATAGAGAACCCGAATCCCTGGAAAATAAAGTGGTCGTTATAGTGGATGATGGCATAGCCACGGGAAATACAATTCTTGTGACGGCAGAGCTGGTACATGCCCAAAAGCCAAAGAAAACCATAGTTGCCATTCCGGTTGCACCAAGGTCCACCATTCCCAGACTGGAAGCATCCCCGTACATAGACCAGGTGATTTGCCTGTTGGCACCGCATAACTTTCATGCAGTGGGGCAATTTTATCAAAATTTCCAGCAGGTTTCAGATGCAGAGGCCATCTCAATTTTGGAAGAATCTATTCACCAAACATAATAAAAGCGCACTAAAAGAGAACGTTTTAGTGCGCCTTGAACCAAATATCGCAAGATGACTAATTCTTGATACCGAAAGTTACTTTGGTGTTGACACGATATTCAGCAATTTTGTTGTCCTTAACAGAAACCTGCATGTCCTGGACATAAACAGATTTAATATCCTTTACCGATTTAGAGGCCTCAGTAATGACATTCTGAACGGCATCTTCAAAACTCGTTTTGGAATTGCCCAAGATTTCGATCACTTTTAATACGGACATAATACGTTGATTTAAAAATTAAGGTTAGTGTATAATATGTTATATCCCTGCCAAGGTATTGTTCTTGTAGATAGTATACTATGACCTACATCATGTGAGCTCAAAATTGATCAAAAAAACAATTCCGCCAATGGTCAACTCCCCCCTGCACTCTAATGATGAAGGTCATAGGGTAGAATTAATACATCTCCTAGCTTTGGTTGTATCATAAAGAAACAAAGATGTATATCAAAGAATTCAGTACCATAGGCATCAAGGATATCGCCCATGTAGGGGGCAAAAATGCCTCTTTGGGAGAAATGTATAACCAACTGACATCCAAAGGGGTTCGCGTGCCCAATGGCTTTGCCACTACCTCAACAGCCTTTTGGCGATTTTTGGACGAAAACAAGATCAGGCACCCCTTGGAAAACCTGATGGCGAAGTTGGACAAGTCCAAATTTTCCAACTTGGACCTCATAGGAGAAAAAGCGAGGGAACTAATTTTGGAAGGGACCATATCCGACGAATTTTATAAGGCCATCGTCAACGCCTATAAAAAGCTGAGCGGGGAAATCCCTAGGGCCGTTGCTGTAAGAAGTAGCGCCACGGCCGAAGATCTCCCCGATGCCAGTTTTGCCGGACAACATGAGTCCTTTTTGAATGTTAAAGGAGAGGTAAAGGTTCTGGAAGCCATAAAGAAATGTTTCGCCTCCCTTTACACCGACCGGGCCATTAAATATAGGGAAGACCACGGATTCAAACATCACGACATCGCACTGTCGGTAGGGGTTCAACTCATGGTGCGCTCCGATGTTGGATGCTCGGGCGTAGGGTTCACGATTGAGCCGGAATCTGGATTTGAGAACGCCATGCTGCTCTCAGGAGTTTGGGGTCTGGGAGAAAATATTGTCCAGGGGGTAATCAATCCCGATGAATTTTATGTCTTCAAGCCCTCCCTGCGCCAAGGCAAATACCCCATCATCCAGAAAAAAATGGGCGACAAGAAACTGACCATGACCTATGCCACCACAATTGACCCTGCCACCACTGTCAATAAGCAGACCCCTTTTGAAAAAAGAGCCCAATTTGTATTGACCGATACCGAGATCATTGCTTTGGCCCATTGGTCCTTATTGATAGAGGAGCATTATAACCAACCTATGGATATTGAATGGGCCAAGGACGGACTCACCGAGGAACTTTTTATACTACAGGCACGCCCGGAAACGGTACACCAAACAAAGGACAAAAACATTCATATTTCCTACCAGCTGTTAGAAACAGGTAAATTACTCACCCAAGGAAATGCTGTGGGTTCCATGATCAAAACAGGCACCACTGTCCTTTTAAAATCTCCCAAGAACACGGGACTTTTAGACAAAGACACCATTATTGTGACCGATACCATAACCCCAGACTGGGACCCCTTACTCAAGCAGGTTGGGGGCATCATTACCAATAAGGGAGGCAGAACCAGTCATGCGGCCATTGTTGCCCGAGAACTGGGGGTGCCGGCCATCGTGGGTTGTGGAAACGCCACTACGGCCATCTCCAACAACAGCCATATCACCTTGACCTGTGCCCAGGGCAAGACGGGATACATTTATGAAGGAAAGCTCCCTTTTAAAGAAACAGAAATCGACTTTTCAAAAATAAAACTTCCCAAAACCGAGGCCAAACTGATATTGGCAGATCCAGAACTCGCCTTTCCCCTATCCTTCTATCCCAATAATGGGGTTGGCTTATTACGGATGGAGTTTATCATTACCCATCTGGTGAAAATCCACCCTATGGCCCTGGTGCGATTTGAAAAATTAAAGAAGGGGGCCACCAAAAAAAATATTGAGACGATCACTAAAGGCTACCCCGATAAATCAGAATATTTTATAGATAGTCTGGCGCAGGGGATCGGTACAATTGCCGCTGCCTTCTACCCAAAAGAAGTCATTGTAAGGTTGAGCGATTTTAAGACCAATGAATATGCGAATCTTTTGGGCGGGAAAGAATTTGAACCCCGGGAAGAGAATCCCATGCTGGGTTTTAGGGGCGCCTCCAGGTATTACAGCCCTATGTACAAACAAGGGTTTGCCCTTGAATGTGCCGCCATTAAGAAAGTGCGTGAAACCATGGGCCTGACCAACCTAAAGGTAATGGTTCCTTTCTGCAGAACCCTGGAAGAGGGCAAAAAGATAATTGCCCTCATGAAAGATAACGGTTTGAAAAGAGGGCATTTGGGCCTCGAAATCTACACTATGGTAGAAATCCCCAGCAATGTGATCCTCGCCGAGGAATTTGCAGCCATTTTTGATGGGTTTTCCATAGGATCCAATGACCTTACCCAATTGACCTTGGGCATCGATAGGGATTCCGATTTATTGGCACACCTTTTTGATGAAGACAACCCTGCGGTAAAAAAGATGATAGCCATGGCTATTTCCGCAGCACGGAAAACAAACACAAAGATTGGACTATGTGGACAGGCACCAAGCGATTTTCCTGAATTTGCGGCTTTTTTGGTAAGGCAAGGGATAGACAGTATTTCCTTTAACCCGGATGCACTCATTCAAGGAATAGAGAACATGAACATGGCAGAAAAAAGCCAAATGGTAGCTGATATGATGGACAAGACTTCTTTAACACGTTAAAGGGTGAAGAAAAATTATATAATCCCTGATGTACTTATACATCAACCTTAAAAACAACCTAAAATGAAAACTCCAATTTTTGTCGTAATCATCCTTGCTCTATTCACTTCCTGTGTAAGCCAAAAGAATTATACACAGGCGCTTAACAGGGCCGAAGCATGTGAAAATGATCTAAAAACCAGTGAGAATGCACGTGTGTTGTTAGAGACCAACCTGGCCAATGAGATAAATAAGACCAAGGGCATGGAGAAAGAAATAGCTTATTTCAAAAGTACCAATACCAATTTATTGGAAAGACTGTCCGACCTATCGGTTGTTAGCAAGTCTGGTGCGGAAAGCATAAAAAAATCCCTGGAAGCACTTAACGAGCAAAATAAATATATCAAGGACCTTACATCATCCATGCAACGTAAAGATTCCATTAACCTGGTTCTTGTAATGAACCTCAAAAGGTCCCTGGATAATTTTGACGATGAGGATATCAGCATTGAAGTAAAAAAAGGTGTTGTTTATATTTCTATTTCCGACAAGATGCTCTTCCGATCTGGCAGCTATCAAATAAGCAATAGGGCCGAAGAAGTGATCGGTAAGATTGCCAAGATCATCAATGATCATAATGAACTGGATATCCTGGTAGAAGGACACACAGACAATGTTCCTATTTCTACTGAGTGTATGGTGGACAACTGGGATTTAAGTGTAAAAAGGGCCACTTCTATTGTAAGGTTAATGCAGACCAAGTTTGGGGTACAGCCAGAAAGAATGACCGCGGGAGGCCGTTCCGAGTTCATCCCCAAGGACACGAACGAATCCGTTAAGGGAAGGGCCTTGAACCGTAGGACCGAAATTATTATTTTACCTAAACTAGACCAATTTTTCGAATTACTGGAACCCCCTGTAGCTGCAGGAAATTAGTGGAATAAAACTAATTTATGGGATGCAACATAAAAAAGGAAAGATGAAATCAGCACTTTTTACACTCGGTTCAATTGCTATACTATGGATTATCCTTACCCTCTTGGCCGAAAGAAAGGGAGCTGCGAACACTATATTTATTGGAGAATTAAACAGCCCCAATAAGGCCTTAATCGTATACAACCCAGATTTGTTCTATAATTTGGACGAACAGGTGTGTACCTCTTTAGCAAAAGGACTTAAAGAAGAGGGATGGTCCGCGAAATTGGCCACCATTGCCGCCGCAGAGGAGATGACAAAGGACACCTTTGATCTTTATGTTTTCTGTGCCAATACCTATAACTGGGCCCCGGACTGGCCCACTAGTCGATTTATTAAGCGCCATGGGAACCTGAAGAATAAAAATGTATTGGCCATCACCTTGGGGAGTGGCTCTACCAATAGGTCCCAACGCCTTTTGGAGCAGAAACTCGGTGAAAAAAAAGCAAATATACTGTCTTCACAGGTGTTTTGGCTGATGAGACCCAATGAGGACACCCGTACAGAACGGTCCAATGTAAAGGTGGCTGTGGAAAATGCATATGGTTTAGGAAGAAAAACCGCAAGACAACTGGCCCATGAATGACATCATCACCCTTACCGTTAACCCTGTAATAGATAAAACTACCACAGTGCATGGGATGGAACCAAATAGCAAATTGCGCTGTACCGCCCCCATTTATTTTCCAGGGGGTGGCGGCATTAATGTCTCCAGGGCCTTACAAAACCTGGGAGGCAAGTCCATTGCCATTTATCTTGCTGGCGGGGCTTCAGGGGTGCACATGCAGTCATTAATGGACGTAAGGGGCATTGAACAAAAAGTGGTGTCCCAGGAAGGTAGAACACGTGAAAATTTATCGGTAACGGATACGAAGCGCAAACTACAATATCGCTTTGGCGTACCAGGGGCTTTTGTGAAGGAAAATGAATGGAAGGAAAGTTTAAGGCTGATAGAAACACAACTAAATGAAGGTGATTATATAGTGGCCAGTGGTAAATTACCACCTGGGGTTCCCACCACTTATTTTGCCCAGGTGGCAGCAATTGCACATAAAAAAAAGGCATTGCTAATTTTGGACACCAAAGGAGATGAGCTTAAGGAGGCAGTAAAAGCTCCCATCTTTCTTCTTAAACCAAATTTGGGTGAATTTAGCTCCCTACTGAACAAATCCTATATCGACTTTACCGAATTGGAAAATTTAGCCGTCCGTTTTATGGCCACACATTCCTGTCACATCATGGTGGTTTCCATGGGTGCCAAAGGCGCCTTGATGGTTTTTATGGATCAATGTATTTTTATTCCGGCTCCAATGGTACTTCAGAAAAACAGAATTGGAGCAGGAGACAGTATGGTCGCCGGGATGACCCTTGGCCTTGTGGAGGGACTATCATTTTTAGAAATGGTACAATATGGGGTAGCCTGTGGTACTGCTGCGACTATGACCTCAGATGGGGAGCTGTGCAAAAGAGCAGATGTTGATGCACTCTATGCTTGGGTAAAAAAACATACAAAGCTGGGTAAAAAAACACATGAAAAAAGTTAAAATATTTTCAAAACTGATATAAATCATTTTATCTAATAACGCTATCAAATACTTTAGCACTGTTCTTAAAAATATTGTTTTAAATGTATTGGTGAAGGTTTTGGGGGAACCCTTTGCCAGTATAAAGGAGGATAAAGATAAGCTACTCAGCTAGTTTATTGTGTTGGCCCAAATTATAAGGGCGTATGCTATAAATAGCCCTAATGGCCTATCTTTTCCTTCTAAAGAACCGGGATCTAAAAATCCCGGTTTCTTTTACAAAAAATGTTAAATTTCTGGAAACTGATGTAGGTCATTTTAAATGATAGTTAGAGTGCCTATTTTAGTACTTTACTTGAAAGATAATACGTTCTTTGATGGTATTAACGTAAAGGCGCATTGGTGTAGCAATATATCAAAGCACTTAGGAAGTATGTTACGTCAGTATACCTTGTGGACCAAAATTTTGCCCAGCGATGGGTAGATAAAAGGTTTTACTATAAGTGGTCATTGTTCATACATATCTTCTGGAAACCAGAACATGCAAATGTTCTGGTTTTTTTATAAAATTGGTCCGTATTTCTGTAAAGAAAAATGGCCATAGTGAAGTAATAGATGTTGTTGGTTACAACGTATACCTCTGATCCATTTTAGCAATAATTTGGTTTAAAGGATAGATTGGACACCTACTGATTGATATTCTTCATAGGAAAAAGGAGGCGCTGCCTCCTTTTTCTGTTTAAAAGCGGATGGATCGACCAGGAAGTCAGTTTTTGGAATCTAGGAGGCCCGGGTGGTACTCCCTAAGAAAGTGATTGCGTATCGAATCCATTCTTTTCATAAATTGTTGCATTTCCGGATGGTGTCTTTCCCAATTTCTAAAAAAATAATCCTCTGAAAAGAAGTCCTTCTTCATAAGAGAGTCTGCCTTGGGGAAGTATGAAAAGTCCCTTCTCAAGGAAGGCACCTCCATTTCTCCAAAATATCGCTTAAAATTGTCCATTATACTGTCCAGATTCACCCTTAACGAATCCCCTTCCTTATTGGTATATGACCATGAGTATACAGAATCATATTTGATAAGGTTGCCCAATTCATCGTATTCCCGGGTGACATTCCATTGTCCTTTGGGCATTGCAATGGTATCGTTCGTTGCCTCTTTTTCTGGATTAGGGTCTTTTTCCTGTCCCTTACAAGAGCCTAAGGACAGTAAAACCAATAGAATTGCTAACTTTTTCATTCCTCAAAAATTTTAATTATTCTATTAAATGATCTAAATCAATTTCCTCTGGTACTCCTCCTGCCTATATTACTCCTTCCCCTGAAAGGGTTTTCATTATGGTACCTTTGAATATTGTCTCCCCGGAAATTATTGATCCTTTTATACCTTGCCCGACTAAGGTTGATGTTCCTATAGCGGAGCGGTAATACGGAAGCCCTGAGCCAGACCCCGGTATCCCAATAGATATAGGTCCTATCATAAAAATCATAGTAGATACTGTACTCCGGAAAATAGACATAGCGTACCAATTCTACCCTGTTGGGATAAAACCAGGGAGGTGGCGGATGGTTGGGCCTAGAGGAGATGACCACGGGGCCACAACCTCCCAATAAAAGCCCGATTGCTAAAATGAATATCCCTAATTTAGAAATTTTCATACCATTAATTTTAGGCAACAAAGTAAGGGTTTGATAGAAAATTGTAAATGATCTGGGTCATTCATGGCCCCCTGAACGGGATGTTATTCAATTGCCCAGTGGTGACCCTGCCATCTGTGCGCCATGTAGATGGCACGAATGATAAATGTCATTTTAGAACGATCTCCTGTTTTGTAATTTTAGGTTTTAAGGTCTTTTTAAACAATGAGGTTCACCAGGATTTTGGCCAAATAGACACCTATGGAAGCAAACTAATTAGAAATCATTATTTACACCTTAAAGACAACAGAGCGAATCCCAAAAGAAGTGCCTCTTTACTGCTAATAATTTCAGGGGTTTAATTAACTTTGAAAGACGATTTCATTCGATAACCTTTAAAAAAATGGCCAAAAACAAGACCACATCCTCCCAAAAAAAAGGGACCTCCTTGAATAAACCCTCAAAGAACGAAAAAAAAGAAGAATTTCTTATTGTGGGGATGGGAGCTTCGGCCGGTGGCCTGGAAACGTTAGAGCAATTTTTTAAAGCAACGCCTGCCAAACCTGGAATGGCCTTTGTAATTGTACAGCATCTAGACCCTACTCACAAGAGCCTAATGGTACACCTGCTTAAAAACCATACAGAAATGGAGGTTTCTGAAGTTAAGGACAACACCCTTGTAGTCCCTAACCATGTCTATGTGATACCTCCCAACAAGGATATGGCGATTTTTAACGGTATCCTCCACTTAATGGAACCCACAGCAGCCAGAGGTTTTAGAAAGCCCATAGATTTCTTCCTTCGCTCTTTGGCCGAGGACCAGGGGGAAAAGGCTGTCGGCATTATCTTATCCGGTACCGGTACAGAAGGCACCCTAAGCCTTAAGAACATCAAAGGACAAGGGGGACTTTCCATAGTCCAGGATCCAGAAACGGCCAAGTATGATGGTATGCCAAGAAGTGCCATTGCTGCAGGAGTACAGGATTTTATCCTTCCCGTAGCTGAAATTCCGAAACTGCTTTTAAAATATTCAAAAAACAGGAAATTTAAACCTGAAGAGCTTCCTGAAAAGATCTCTACCGCCAAAGAGCTTCTGGAAAAGGTGTTTATTTTATTACGCAATGAGACGGGTTGTAACTTTAGTGATTACAAAAGTACAACGGTCATACGAAGGATAGAAAAGCGAATGGCCCTGAACCAGATAGATAAATTGGAGCTTTATATAAAATACCTTCAGAACAATCGTGGAGAAATTTTAAAATTATTCAATGAACTTCTTATAGGCGTAACCAATTTTTTCAGGGATAGGGAGGCTTTTGATTCAGCAAAGAATATAGTTTTACCAGAAATAATCAAGAGTAAGAAAGATGGGGAAACTATTAGAATATGGGTCCCCGGATGCTCCACAGGTGAAGAGGCCTATTCCTTGGCCATCATCTTTGATGAAGCCATTAAAAAACAATCAAAAAAATTAAAAGTTCAAATCTTCGCATCGGATTTGGACGAAAATGCTATTAACCTAGCACGTCAGGGTGTTTACCCTCAAAGCATTTCGGTGGATATAAGCCCAGAATATTTATCCAAATATTTTTACAGCGATGCCACCACCTACAGGATCAAAAAAGAAATCAGGGACCAGATTGTATTTGCGGAACACAACCTCATCAAGGACCCGCCTTTCTCTAAACTGGACATGATCAGCTGTAGAAATCTTTTAATTTATTTGAACGTAGAGGCTCAAAAAAAGGTCTTCGCCATTTTTCATTACGCCCTTAACCCTGAGGGCATACTCTTTTTGGGCAGTTCTGAATCTCTCGGTGAATATGACTCCCTATTTGAGGTGGTGGACAGGAAACATAAAATCTTTAAACATAGAAATGCAAAGCTTGAAAAAATACCGGATATCGGGCATCTTTTTCAAGAACCTCCTTCAATCAAGACCATGGCGAAACCTATTCTGAAAAGAAACCATCAGGATAACCTGGCAAGTCTTACAAAGAATATATTATTGGCGAATTATACCCCCGCCTGCGCCATTATAAATGCAAAAGGGGATGCCCTATACTTTTCTGGAAACACCGGGAAGTATCTGCAACCTTCGCCCGGGGAGGCGAAATTAAATATTATTGAAATGGCCAGGGAAGGTCTAAAGGCCGACCTCCAAGTATTGATTTCCAAAGTATGGAAAACCAATAAAACAGAAACGCGCAATAATATAGAAGTAAGGACCAATGGCACTTTCCAATTAATAGATCTCAGCATTAAACCAATGCAACTGGAGAATACAGGCGAAGTACTAATGATGGTCATCTTTGAAGACCGCAAAAAACTACCAAATTCAATTAAGGAAACCAGGATTGTAAAACCAGAAGATACCTCTGAACTCCTCGCACTGGAACAAGAATTGGCCGCGACCAAGGAATACCTGCGTTCCACTATAGAACAATTGGAAATTTCCAACGAGGAGCTCAAATCTTCCAATGAGGAACTACAATCGAGCAATGAAGAATTACAGAGTACAAACGAGGAACTGGAAACCTCTAAAGAAGAATTACAAAGTGTCAATGAAGAAATAGTTACGGTAAATACGGAATTACAAGGAAAGATAGACGAACTGGCCCAGGCCTATGACGATATGAATAATTTGCTGGCCAGTACAGAAATTGGGACCATTTTCCTGGATTCCAATTTACTTATCAAACGCTTTACCCCTACCATGTCCAAGATTATCAATCTTATACAGAGCGATGTGGGACGTCCTATAGAACATTTGTCCAGCAACCTGATTTATGACGGGATCATAGAAGATGTAAAAAAAGTACTTAATAAGCTTTCTCCTATTTCAAAATCGGTGAAAAGTGTAGATGGTATTTGGTATTTGATGCAGATTATGCCCTACCGAACTTCCGAAAACGTAATTGAAGGAGTAGTGATCACCTTTGTGGATATTTCAGAGGAAAAAAGACTGGCGGAAGAATTAAAGGAAATAAAGGAAAATTTTGACCATTTGTTGGAAATTACCAAGATAGTAGTCTACACCCAAAACAAAGATCTCGTTTATACCAGCGTGGCCCATGTACATCCAGATTTTGAATTTAGGAGCATGATAGGCAAGAAGGATGAGGATTTTTTTAATAAGGAGGACGCCCTATTGCTCTCTAATACAAAAAAGAAAGTTCTGGTTTCGGGAAAACCCAGCAGGAATATTATTGCTTTAAAAATTGGGGGAGGTATCAGGTATTTTGATCTTTTGGTCCGACCTGTAATGGCAAATGGGGAAATTACAGGTATCGCATGTACCTCAATGGACATAACAGATTTGAAAGCTGCCGAAAATCAACTTTTAAATCCTAATGACATGAAGAAAAATGGATAATAAAGACCATCCAAAAACCGATGAATTACGCAGCAAAGCAGAAGCGAAGTTGCGACAATCCAGCACACCGTCTAAGGACCTTACATTGGAAAAGGCCAAGGTTTTGATGCATGAGCTGGAAGTTCACCAATTGGAACTGGAAATGCAAAACCAAGAATTGAGGGAGACCCAGCACCGATTGGAAGAATTGCGCGACCAATATACAGATCTATTTGATTTTGCTCCAGTCGGTTATTTGGTCGTGGATAAAAAAGGGGTCATAAAAAACATCAATCTTACCGCTTGTATGCTTCTCGGCCTGGAACGTTCCTTGTTAATGGGAAAGCCTTTATCCGCATACATGAGCAGTGGGCAATCCATTAAGTTATTTCTTAATTTAAATGAAGCCTTCAATACGGGAAACCTGCCTTCCTTTGAGCTTACAATGAAAGACAGGAATAACCGTACGTTCACGGCCTTGCTTCAGGGGACGATACCCAATTATTCTAAGAATAGCGATACTTGCAGAATTTCGTTACAAGACATTACAGAACTTAAAGCAGCAGCCGCCTTAAAAAAACAACACGATGAGCTGCAATTGGAAAAAGAAAAAATTCAGCGGTATTTGGATTTGGCCCCTGTTGTATTCTTACTAATAGATTCTGATCATAACGTACAGATGATCAACCAAAAAGGATGTGAACTCCTGGGCTATAAAAGAGTAGAAATGCTAGGCAAAAATTGGTTCCATAACTTTGTAATAGATGATGGTCATAAAATTGTTGACCCTACCGATGAAAGTTTCCAAAATAACAAATTGTTGCTAAAACCCTATGTTGAAAATTTTGTAAAATGTAAGAATGGTGAAAAGCGCCTAATGGGCTGGACCAACATAGCACTATTGGATAACAGCGGAAATCAGATAGGCACTTTATCTTCTGGGGAGGATATCACCCAACGAAAAAAAGAAGAGACTTCCAGACAGCGTTATATGGAAGAACTGGAAACGATGGTAGGAGAACGCACCAAAGAACTTAGCGATGCCCTGGAAAATGAAAAACAGATCAGTGAAATGAAGAGTTCCTTTGTTTCAATTGCCTCCCATGAGCTTCGCACCCCTATCACCATTGTATTGTCCTCTATCATCCTCATAGAAAAATACGGCGCCCTCGGTCAATTTGATAAACAGAAAAAACACTTCAATCGCATCAAATCTTCCATTAATCATTTTAACAGTATTTTGGATGATTTCCTTTCCCTGGATAAATTGGAAAAAGGAATTGTAAGGGTAAATAAAGAAACCTTTGATCTGCCCAATTTTATAAACTTTACGATTGAGGAAATGGAAGTCATGTTAAAGGAGGGTCAGAAAATTTCATATACCCATAGTGGACAAAGAAATACCACCCAGGACAAGAAAATTTTACGAAATATTCTACTAAATCTTTTATCCAACGCCATAAAATATTCTGAAAAGGATATAGAACTGACCACAACTGAGCATAATGGTACTTTGACATTAAAGATCAAGGACCAGGGTATTGGCATCCCTGATGAAGATTCACAATTCTTGTTCAAACGCTTCTTTAGAGCCAAAAACGCAGAAGACATACCGGGCACCGGATTGGGACTCAGTATTGTTAAACGCTATTTAGATCTTCTACAAGGTTCCATTGAATTTACCAGCCAGGAAAATAAAGGTAGCATCTTTACAGTTCAACTTTAAAAAAATATCGAGGCACCCTTTTATTCTGTAGATTTCATATTTAGGCATGTTATAGCGGACACATACCTTAAAAATCAACAGACCGCCAATAAAAGTTCCTATACCTTTAGTACATTAATATTGGGTTTAACCTTACTATTTGCGAGAAATTTATTACTTTTAAGATACTTCCCCCATAAAAGTATCTTAGCAAAATCTATAATAACCCTTTTCCATGGTTACCATTTTAATCATAGACGATTGTAACGCTATTCGTGAAAACACAGCTGAATTACTGGAGTTGGAGGGTTTTCATGTCATAACTGCATCTAATGGAAAGGAAGGTTATGAAAAGGTGGTTGAACATGTTCCAGATCTAATTGTTTGTGACATTCTGATGCCAGAAATGGATGGATTTGAAGTATTGAAAAAATTAGGTGCCCATCCAACATTTAAAACCATTCCCCTTATATTTTTCAGTGCCAAAAGCGAAAAGAAGGAAATTATCAAGGGATTTGAGCTCGGAGCCTATGATTATATTGTAAAGCCTTCCGAGCTTAATGATCTCATTTCTTCCATAAAAAGATTTATGGCAGATAGGAATCTATCCATTTCCTAGGCATCCTGCTTCCTGCTCTATTTGAGATCTTTTACAGTAACCTATAATTAAGGATAAGTATGCATGAGCATTGACACTTCTGCCTATTGGTAAACTACAACCTCAGTGCTAGTACCTATTCTCTTCATCTGATACAAAGACTTAGTTTCATTCATAGCTCATCAAATGCTAGACCATTAACTTGCCATTCCCCCAAAGGCCTTTTCCAAAGCTAGATTTGTTAAAATATAGCGAAATGATCCACATCATTTTGGAGCCTTTATTATAAAAGTATTTTGGCCCCATGTTTAAAAAATAAAAAGTCGGCACTATGAGATCAGATTTGGAAATAAAGCAAGATGTTCTGGATGAACTGATTTGGCAACCTAATATAGATGTGTCAAAAATTTATATCACTGTAAATAATGGCGTTGTCAACCTCAATGGCATACTGGAAGGCCACAATGAGAGATTCGCACTCGAAACAGCCGTTATGAGTGTAGATGGAGTTAAGGAATTGTATGAGGAAAACATTAAAGTAATAGGAAATGGGGGGGTTAAAAAACCATCGGACACGATAAAAAATGCTGTAGTCCATACCTTAAGGTCAAATCCTGATTTACTGGAAGATGATATAAAAGTAACTGTAAAGTATGGCTGGGTCTATCTATCAGGAACAGTACAATCTACCCATAATAGGTGGTTAGCAAAAAATACCGTGGAGAAATTGGTTTCTGTAAACGGAGTAATAAATAATCTTGAACTTAAGCATCAAAAAGAAGCTATGGATGTTAAAGATAAGATTAAAAAATCCTTGGAACTTACAGCTGAAATAGTTGTGAAAAATATTTCGGTATTCATCAATGGTAACACCGTTACCCTAAAAGGAACAGTAAATTCCATCAGAGAAAAGAGAAAAGCAGAAATGGCAACTTTTATTGTCCCCGGTGTAATTAAAATTAAGAATAAATTAAAGGTGAAAGGCCCTTTTCAGGAATATGCTCCATTCGGTTTCATTTACAGATGACCTTGTTCTTTAATAATATTTGGGCTTTTTCCTAGTGTTCAGCAAAGAAGGATTTTTATTTTTAAGTTCTACATTAACTGACACCAAGTCTCGATAAAAATAAATTTCAAGAATAACTTATCTTTATTGAACAAAACCCGTGCTCATGAAGCTTATTTCCTGGAATGTCAATGGTATAAGGGCCATTGCTAAAAAAGATTTTTTCGAATCGGTCAATAGTTTAGATCCCGATATTCTTTGTATTCAAGAGACCAAGGCCCAAGATTTGGAAGTAGAAAAAACCATATCCCAATTATCCCAATACCATATATATACCAATTCTGCGGACCAAAAAGGATATTCGGGAACTGCCATATTGAGCAAGCAAAAACCCATGGCCGTTACCATGGATATGGGGGTGGAGGAACACGACAAGGAAGGAAGGGTCCTCTGCGCAGAATATGACAATTTCTTTGTGGTCAACGTGTACGTGCCAAATTCGGGTCAAAAACTGGAACGATTAAACTATCGACAACAGTGGGATGCGGCATTTTTAAAATACCTGATAGCCCTGGAAGAGAAAAAGCCAGTGATTGTTTGTGGCGATTTCAATGTAGCACATAGGCCAATGGACCTAAAAAATGACAAGGCCAATTACAATAAAACGGCGGGCTATACCCAAATAGAAATAGATGGCATGGATAATATTAGTGCCTCTGGATTTGTGGATACCTTTCGTAAACTTCATCCAAATGAAGTGGCCTATACCTATTGGAGCTATCGGTTCAAGGCCAGGGAACGCAATGTGGGATGGCGGATCGATTACTTCTTGGTAAGCGGGGTATTGACGGATAAGGTCCTAAGTTCCGAAATACTTCCGGATTACTTTGGCTCCGACCATTGCCCCATTCAGCTGTCCCTGAACATATAAATTGGTGCAGGAAAATACCGGCCTTAGAATTTTTTGGCATATCCAAACACCATTTTCTTGAATTCCATGAAGTCCTTTGCAAAGAGATCCATTTTACCCTTCAATTCTTTATGGGCATTTCTGTAATCCGAATCGGCGAGTCCTTTCTCCCTTTTTACCAAACGGGATAAAAGCTTCTCATGGGCATAGATATCCTTAATCAAATACGTAAAAAGGTGATGGTGTACTTTTCCCATATTCCCCAAGAGTTCGGAAAACATTTGATCCGTACTATCGTTGATCTTTTTGCGTAAGATGACATCCAAAAAATATAATTCATCCTTCCAAAACTCAACGGAATCTATCCATTCTTGGCTTTCCCTATGAAGCTGGTCCAAGCCAATTCCTATTAATGGTCCAGAGGTGCGGTTTTTAGTTAATTCATCCATGATATTCCTGTTTTATTGCTACTATTTAATGTTGGTATATCTTTGATATAGACTCTTGCCCATGACATCTTGTGCCTTATTTAGCAATTGTTCCACCTTTTCTATGCTGTAATTTCTGATTCTTGCTATTTCCTCCAAACTAAAATGATGGAAAACCAAGAGATCAAATACCACCTGCATCCCCAAGGGCATATGGTACAATACAATATCTAGATGTCGATCTATTTGATCCTTTCCCCATTCCTCATCCAATCTGCGAATCAGAAGCTGTTGGTCCTCTCCAAAAAAATAGGAGGTCATTGAACGCTCGTAATTTCGATAGGAAATATCATCGAGTTCCTCAAGAAACACCAAGTCCCCATCGGCTTCCCTACTGAATTTTTCCTGTAGCGCACCCCATTCGAGCTTGGAATAGTTTTCCAGATTATCCAAAATACTGGCATCGTACACCTCCTTTTCTATGGTAGCCTCTAATAGAAGGTCTGCCTTTTGGAACAACCATGGGTAAAAATCGTTGGGACCTTTGATGCTTTCAAAATCATCATTGATATGAATGATCAGTTCATCCAGGTAATATTCTGCCTGGTACTTCCCTTGGGGCAATAACTTTTTGGTCAGTGCCGTCCTTAAGCGCCGTTCTATATATTGATGCAATGGCGGAATGATTTTTAACAATTGCTTATTAAATTCAGCACTGTTTCCCTCCTTTTTCAAGGTAGACAGGACAGGAAACAAATCCTTTGCCAATTCCTGATACTGATCTCGCTTTTCGTGCTCCTTAATCGTCTTTTCCATTTTTCTATTTATACCCTCAGTTCACCTTCCAAAATTGCAAAATCGCCCGCCAAAATAAAATGATACAGATCAGCTACATCCAACATTGGATGGTGGCCTGTAAAACTACTACGCTAAAAGATATACAACTGACCAGCATCATTTATAATAATGGTCCTTTGTCCTAATTTTAAATAGCCATTAAAAGAAGCTATGGATCAGTAGTAGAATATTTTAACATTTAGAAAAAACCAAACAAAATTCTCTTACATGGACGCTTTAGAACAAAAGATAACCACCTTAAAAGAGGTCAGCCATAAGGTTGTTCATTTACAGGACTTGGCCCCCTTATTCGATGAATTAGCCGATTCAAAATTGGTATTGTTGGGGGAAGCCTCCCATGGCACACACGATTATTATACCTGGCGAACCGAAATCAGCAAATACCTCATTGAGAACCACGGTTTTAATTTTATCGCCATGGAAGGGGATTGGCCAGATTTTTACAGGGTCAACAGATATGTGAAAAATTATGACAACAGTGATAGCAGTGCGCTAAATGTTCTAAAACAATTTAATAGGTGGCCAACCTGGATGTGGGCCAACTGGGAAACGGAAAGTCTGGTTCGTTGGTTACATGGATACAATGAAAAGATTCCGATGTCCCAACGTGTAGGTATTTATGGTTTGGATGTCTACAGCCTGTGGGAATCCATGGAGGCCATTATAGATTACTTAAAAGAGCATAAACCTTCATTGTTGCCCACTGCAAAAAGGGCCATGGGCTGTTTTGAGCCATTTGCCGATGAAATTGGACTGGCCTATGCCCGGTCTTTAAAGCGATATATGCCAAAGACATGTGAAAACGAGGTAGTATCACTCCTACAGGAAATTATAGACCATGCTCAAAATTTCAATAAGGACCAAGAAGCTTCATTAAATATGCAGCAAAATGCCTATGTAGCAAAAAATGCTGAAAATTACTACCGTGCCATGGTCAGCATCAATTCCAGTTCTTGGAACCTACGGGACCAGCATATGACCGATACCCTAAAACGATTATTCGATTTTTACGGTCCCGGAGCAAAAGGAATTGTTTGGGAACACAATACACATGTAGGTGATGCAAGAGCTACGGATATGGTACTAGAAAACAGTGTAAATGTTGGACAACTGGTCAGGGAACAATTAGCAGAACTACATCCCAAGATTGTTGGTTTCGGTTCCTACGCCGGCAGCGTAATAGCTGGTTCTGAATGGGGGGCACCCATGAGAAGGATGAATTTACCTGAAGCCATTGGGGGTTCCTGGGAATATCTAATGCACAGAACAGGGAAGGGCAATCAATTGGTACTAATGGATGAATTAAGGGAGTATGCAGAATTTAATGCACCACTTCAACATCGGGCGATTGGGGTGGTATATCATCCCAAATATGAATCCATTGGGAATTATGTCCCATCCGTTATGCCAGTAAGATATGATGCTTTTCTGCACTTGGATATCACGGAAGCACTGCACCCTATTCATATTTTCACGGATAAGACCCAATTGCCCGAAACCTATCCTTGGGCGTATTAAATATCCCTTACGCAGTTTTACCCAATTGCCTTATCAAGACTTCCAACTGTCTCATTTGCTTTGCGGCCCCTTTAAAAATAATAAGACATGACCCTTTGTCCAATGCATCAAGGAAATTCATAGTGGCCTTGGGTCCGATACCAAATCCTCTCAATATCCCGTAAGTTCCACCTGAAAGAGCTCCTAATTTTTTTCCACTGATATCATACAAAAACATGGGCGCGAGGGGTCCAATAATGTAGATATTGCCAATTTCTTGATGAAAGAAAAAGCCAATATCCGTCTCCTTGCCAAAAATGGAACGCCAATAGGATTTGAGCGCCCTTCTTTTTTTTACCAAACGTTTTTTATTATTAAACTCGTCTTCATCCATTTTGCCCAGTACAGATATTTCTATAGCATTGGAAATACTGTCCTTTATCTTTCGGATTATCAATTCCGTTTGGTTCAAATCTTCGAAGGCCTTGATATAAAAAATACTATCTTTTTTTTTAATAATAGATTTCATGATGAATGCTGTAATAAACTCCTAATGCAACTTGCTTTGGCCTATTAAAAGTACATAAGAGCGGGCAGGTATTGAATGATGTAAATCAGACGATGTTAAATTTTAATTTCCTGATAAATATCATTCCATATGACACCCCAACCCCTTAGTTTTAAGTAGTAAATTATTTAACCTTTAAAAACTCAATATCATGTCCAAATCAAATGAAAACATATTATTGGCCCTATTGACAGGGGCTGCTATCGGAGCGGGAATCGGAATCCTGTACGCACCGGACAAAGGAACGGAAATCAGGAAAAAAATAAAGCAAAAAGCCAAGGATACCACCCATGACCTCACGGACCGACTAAAGCATGCTAAAGATGAGCTTACCAAAACGGCAGATGCAAAAAAAGTGGCCTTTGAAGAAAAATTGGAGGACGTTATCTCGAACATGAGTTACAAGGCAGATGAAATTATTGCAGGCCTGGAACGAAAATTAGAGGAACTTAAAAACAAAAACGCCCAATTTCAGAAAAAAGGTACTGCCGTATAGCGCATGGTAT
This sequence comes from Sediminicola sp. YIK13, assembly GCF_001430825.1. Lineage (GTDB taxonomy): Bacteria > Bacteroidota > Bacteroidia > Flavobacteriales > Flavobacteriaceae > Sediminicola. Next base: position 1,841,622 of record NZ_CP010535.1, read on the forward strand.
GGCATTATATGATGGCAATTTTTAATTTTGTTCATCATATTGGGAAAACGCTGTGAAATATTATTGCTTACCCGTGGTCCTCAACCAAAGGAAAATAGAAGATGTTAGCCTAATTGGATATCCCGTTAGGCTATTTTTTTTGCAATATCTCCAGCGCTATAACTCCTGTTCCACAGGAAAGAGTTGGAAAAGGGGGTTAACTAAATTCTGCCACATGTTGCAACTCCTCCCTATTCAATAAAATGATTCGACGTCCATGATCTGTGGTGATCAATCCTTCATCCTTAAAATCGGATAAGGTACGGATTGCCGTTTCTGTGGCGGTTCCGATCATCCCGGCAAAATCCTCTCGGGCTATCCCAACTCCACTATTGGCCTTGTCCATAATAATCCCCTTGTCATACAGTTCCAATAAGGCCTTTGCCGCTCTTTGCCTTACGGAGGCGAAGGCCATATTCACCAATTGCTGCTGCACATTGATTAAATTGTTGGATATCATGTCAATAAATTTTTGAGAGACCACATTGTTCCCATACAGTAGTTTTGTAAAATCTTCCTTAGGGATTCCATAGATTTCGGCATCATCCAAAACCATTGCTGTTTCTATATACGTTCCGGAATTGTTCAATAGGGACAATTGCCCCAAAAAATCACCTGCACTGTAGACTCCCGTCACAAAATCTTTTCCCAATTCTGTACTTTTAAAAGTTTTTACCGTTCCACTTTGAATAAAGTAAAGCGTGTTTGCAGTATCCCCTTCCATATAAAGAACTTCCTTTTTTGTGTACTTCTGTGGTCTTTGTTCCCTTGTAAGACTTTCCAGATCCACATACTCTTTTGCATCTTCCAAAAAGGCATGGATGCCTTCTATGTTTCTCGTGATTTCCTTTTTTAAAAAATTATGTTTTTTAATACGACATTCTATCGCATCAAAAAGTTCACTTTCTTCAAAAGGCTTGGTCAGATAATCATCCGCACCCATGTTCATTCCCAATCTAATATCCGATCTCTCGGTCTTTGCCGTTAAAAAAATAAATGGGATGCCTGCGGTAGCGTTATCCTCGTTTAAGTTCTGCAATACCTCATATCCACTTATTCCCGGCATCATTATATCACATATAATAAGGTCGGGCTTCACTGTTTTGGCCTTTTCAATTCCAATGGTGCCATTTTCTGCCGTGGCCACGGTATAATTTTCGAGTTCCAAAATATCCGCTATGTTTTCCCTAACATCAGTGTTATCCTCTATGACTAAGATTGTTTTCATTTTTACTTAATTTTTTTGGCAATTCCACCGTAAAGGTGGTCCCTTTGCCCAGTTCACTTTTATAATTAACTGTACCCTCCATAAGCGTTACATATTGCTTAACAATATGCAGTCCCAATCCCGTTCCTTGTATATTTAAAGCGTTTTCCGCTCTAAAGAAACGCTCAAATAAATGTTGTCGTTCTTTTTCTGGAATACCTATTCCGTAATCCGTAATCGTAAGGAGCACATGGTTTCCGTTGTTTTGAACATCTAAGATGACATCTTTGTTTTCCTCTGAATATTTGATCGCATTGGTCAATAGATTGATCAGGATATGGCTTAATAATTTGGGGTCTATAAATACCAGAATATCCTCTTCACTATGCGTGAAATTGATGTTTTGTCCCTCCTTTTTATTGGGTCTCATTTCCTCTATCAATGTTTTTGAAAACTGAACGAGATCAAAAAGTTGGGGCTTGGGCTCTAATTTTCCTTCATCCAATTTATCCAGGGAAAGAAAATCATTTAAGATGACCACCAAATTCCTGACATTGGATTTGATACGCTCCACATACCTTTCAATCTTATCCTCATTACCAAGTTCATTCTGCTTGGAAATCAAAATTGCCGATGAAAGAATGGCACTTAGGGGCGTTCTAAATTCGTGTGAGGCCATGGAGACAAAACGCGATTTTAGATCATTGAGCTGTTGTTCTTTTCTTAGGGCATAACGTATCTCACGTTCCACCCTTTTTTGTTGAGTGATATTATTATAGACAAATAGGGCCAATACATGGCCTTGATTGGCATCGTATAAGGGTCTGGAATTTACAGCGTAGATTTTCTTTTCAAAACCCATTTCAAAAGAAAGTCGTTTTCCTTTTAAGGTTTCTTGAATAACCTCTTTTATTTTGGTTATATGGTGTTTTCTAAAAAATGTAATATCCTCCACAGAACGGCCCTCTGCTTCCTCTTTTACCATGTCTATATGTTTCATCTCTTCCCCTTCCACATAAACAATTTCATATTTATCATTAAAAACAATAATAGCGCCTTTTGGAAAGTTTTGGGCTATGGCAGAAAGCATTACCTGACTTTGGTTTGCCTTGTTTTCCGCATCCTTGGTTTCTTTGATCTGTCGCTCTAAATGAAGATTGACCTCAACTAATTTTTGGACGGTATTAGTCACCTCCTTGGTGCGTTCATTAACCCGTTCCTCTAATTTCTTGGCTTGTTCTATCAATAGTTTTTTACCGACATGAAGCTCATGCGTTTTCTTGTGATGCTCCGAGGCGATACTCGCCAAATTGGTCATATCCTTCAAGAGTTGCTTTTCAAATACATCCTGCCTTCCTATTTTACTTTTAAGCAGCACCAAATGTCCCGTGACATCATTCTCAGAAGATATAATGGGAAAACAACAGTATCCCAATATTCCTAGCTTATCTGCCAATTCCTGTAAACCTGGATTCCCCTTCTCTTTGGAAATATCAGCTACACATACTTCGTGGGCAAGCACTTTATTTTTATTCTTGGCATCCTCTCTGAACAATAAACTGGCTATACTTTCCAAGTCTTGTTTTGAAAGACTCCCATCCTCCAATTGAATCCAAACATGTTGCCCTTGATCCAAGAAACCGATGACAGGATTGATACCTTCCAATTGCTCGTTCAAAACCCCTATAATCTCTTGGCCAATTTCTCCTAAAGGATGAAGTTTGGCAATCATCTCCATGATGACTCTGATACTTTCTTTGATGAGGGCTTCTTTCTTCGCTATCGTAACATCATTTTGCATTCCGATGAAATAGCATAATCTATTGGCCTCATCATGAACTGGAGTTATGTGTAGTTCATTCCAAAACATAGACCCGTCCTTTCTATAATTGCGAAGAACAGTATGGAATGGCTTGCCTTGTTCAAGGGCCGATCTGATATTCTCAACTTCCTTTTGTCCATTATCATCTGCCTGTAAAAACCTACAATTTTTGTGAAGTATTTCCTGTTTGGAATAACCCGTCATCTTAACAAAACCGTTATTGCAGTAAATTATAGGCATATCTGGGAGTCGTGCGTCTGCAATTATAATTCCATTATCAACCTCTTCCAAGGCGATATTTCTTAGTTGCAACATCTTCCTCTTTGATGTGTTGAGAAAAACATCCCTAAGCAGTAAAACACGTACATCTTTTTCTTTGTAGGCGAGTTTTAATTCTACATCCAAAAGGCCCATTTTAGTTTGCAAGTGTTTAATTTTATTCTTGCCCCCATCCTTATTCAACAATTTAAGCAACTTTGTTTTGCTCCGTGGCGCCAAAATTTCCCCTAGATTTCTGTTTGCCAATTCCCCTACCCTTTCACCTAAAATCAGGGCGGCAGATTCATTGGCCCGCGATATCATGCCGTGGGAATCTGTAATCAAGATTCCTTCAGAAGTACTATCAAAAATACTTTGTAACAATGCGATATCTAAAAACTGGTTTTCCATCATAAAATCTGCACTCTAAACGATCTTTCGAATAGTAACAGACCTAAAGAAGCGTTCCTAATTAAAAGCAACAATCCACTTGTCCTAAAAACATGGCCACAACGTTATAAGTTCTGCAGTAAAAGATCACTTGAGACCACCAAATATAGGTCTCAAGGCTATCCCTAAATATGATATATATCATCAAGTACACTTAAGAAAATAAATCCCATATAAAGACGCTATTTTCAAAGTTTATTACGGGTGAAAATTAAATAAGAGTATTTCATAAGTTGGGCCAGCATAAGGGATCCGAAAGCAAACACAGCTACTAATTGATACTGAAAAAAGGATAATTCCACCAAGGAAAGTGCTGTGGCAATAGGCGCTGTCACAGCAGCGGAATAGGTTAATAGAAGACTCAATGCCATTGCCCCCCACACCCATAAATTAGTGGTAACTTCATTCCTGAAAAAGGAGAAGCCTACTTTAGGGATGTTAAAAATATTGAGCAATTGCGAAAGGATCAGGGTATAAAAGGCCATATTATTTATCACCTGGGGCGATAGCTTCAATACAAAATGACCATACCAAGTTATCCCAAGAACCCCTACACTAATGGCCAGACCATAGAGCATAGTAGCATGCCAGTGCAAGGGGGTCATAAGAGGTTCATTGGATTTTCTTGGCGGCATTAGCATAATTCCTTTTTCCCCTTTGCCCAGTCCCAGTGCCAGGGCCGGAAAAATATCTGTAATAAGGTTTAGGAATAATATTTGAAGGGGCAATAAGGGCGATGGTAAAACCAATAAGGCTGCCAAACCTACGGATAGCACCTCGGCAAGGTTACTGGAAATCAGGTAAACTACAAATTGACGAATATTCTGATAAATGACCCTCCCCTGGCGTATGGCCACTTCTATGGCGGTAAATTTATCATTCTTAAGGATCATGTCCGCCGCCTCCCTTGCGGCCTCCGTGCCGCGTATTCCCATAGCAATCCCTATATCGGCCTTTTTTAATGCTGGGACATCATTGATTCCATCTCCTATCATACCCACAATAAACCCGTTTTCCTGATAAAACTTTATTAGGTCCAGCTTTTGTTCCGGTACTACCCTGGCAAAAACATTGGCATCGAGGATTTGTGCTCTTTGCTTGGTGTCCAGATTCCCCAGCGCACCCAATTGCCCTGCCATCAAAGCTCTTTTATGGGTATCATTTTCATTTATGATACCTATATCCTGTGCTATTTTTTTTGCGGTCCCCAAATGATCCCCTGTGATCATGACCACTCTAATCCCTGCCTTTTTATAAATTGCCACGGTATCTTTAACATCCGATCGTGCGGGATCCAGAAACCCTAGAATACCTAGAAATGTCAGATGGTCCAACATGTTCCCCTCTTTTGGTGGGATTTGACAATCCTTATAGGCAAATGCAATTGTCCGCAGCCCACTGGACGCCATATCATCGACCAACTTCTCCCACGTTTCCCTATTTTCAAATACTATTTTCTTTCCGTTCTTAATACCTGTATCACATAAATCAATAATACTTTCAAATGCACCTTTGGCATAGGTATGAAAACATTGTGGCCCTTGATGTAGGGTTGCCATCATCTTACGATCTGTGGTAAAAGGGATTTGATCCAATTCGGGATAGGAGCGTCTCGTCTCTTTTGGGTCATAGCCGTGCTTTGACGCAAAGTCCAATAATGCCTTGTCAACGGTATCCACTTTTCCATAGAGGTTATGGATCGGCACATCATTGCAAAGTACGCTTCCCATCATCATCTCATGGAAGCTCTTGTTATGGACAAGGGCCTCCAGTTCATTTGTTTTCTTATCGTGTACCTCCCAAACCCTCTCCGTGTCAATTTGGATGCTGTGCACCTGCAGTTTCTCCTCGGTCAGCGTACCTGTTTTATCCGTACAAATAATATTAGTGGCACCCAAGGCCTCCACGGCTTCCAGGCTTTTAATGACCACCTGTTTACGGGATAATCTTATCATTCCTCTAGCCAAGGCGATAGTGGCCACTATTGGAAGACCTTCGGGAATGGTAGCAACGGCAAGGGCAATTCCCGTTTGCAACATCAACATAAAATCCAGTCCCCGAAGATATCCCGTAAAAATGATAAGAACCGTTAAAAACAAGGTCAAGACGATAAGCCGCTTACTCAATTGATTGAGATTTTTCTCCAATGGGGTCCGCTCCTGCTTAGAGGCCATTGCCAATTGATGTATTTTTCCCAGTTGTGTGTTTATTCCCGTGGAAGTGACAATTGCCCTTCCTGAGCCTCCGGTGACCATAGTTCCTTTAAAGACCATATTGGATTGTTCGGTAATTGGTACTTGGTCAAAAATGGTATCTGTATTCTTTTCAATTGATATGCTCTCCCCTGTTAAGGATGATTCCTTTACCTGAAGATTATCCTGTTCTATGAGACGACCGTCGGCTACGATCAAATCGCCTTCTTGTAGTAGTAAAATATCTCCTGGAACCACTTCGGTCGCCTTAATTTTCAAAGCCCCGCCCGATCGCAAGACATATACGAAGGTTTCACCCATTTTTCTCAAGGACTCCAAGGATCTTACCGCTTGTAGTTCCATGAAATACCCTATAAAAACAGTGATAAAGATTACCGTAAAAATTGCAATGGCTTCTGCCCAATTTTTGTAGAGCAGTGCCAATAAAGTAGCAACAAATAAAATGTAAATTATGGGATCGACGAACTGACTTAAAAAAATATACCTCCGCTTTTTTATTTGATCCCTTGGAATTTTATTGGCGCGATATTTTGATAATCGCTCCTTTACTTCCTCACTATTTAACCCCTTGTCCAAATTGGTGCCAAGTTGCTTAACTAGCTCATTAATAGGAAGACGGTAAGGATGGAGTATCATGGTCTTTAGTAGTTGGCCCCTGTTAAATGCGCCATAGAAAATCTATGTAAAAGAAGAACTGGTATACAACAATACCCCTTGGCAAAAAACCATTACAGAAGGAAGCAATTTCTGTAACGAATTTACCAAGGGGTAGATATAGGAATTACCTATACAAATGTTTTAATCGCACTACTTCACCAAAATGTTAGGCGATTTGGATAATCTTTGGCGGCCTTTTTTTAGCCTCTTCTTTCTTGGCCAGGTTAAAGCTTAAAATTCCGTCTTTATACTGGGCTTTTACAGCTTCTTCCTTAACACTTTCGGGTAACTGCAACGACCTTTCAAAGGAGTTGTAACTAAATTCCCTTCGTGTATAATCCTCCTCTTTTTCTTCTTTGGAGGTAGATTTCTCAGCTTCGATATTCAAACAACCATCATCTATGGTCACACTAAAATCTTTTTTGCTGAATCCCGGTGCTGCCAGTTCGATTTCGAAATGGTCATCGGTCTCTTTGATATTTAATGCAGGCTCCCCTCTTTTACCATTCCAAAACCTGTCACCCAGAACATTTCTGCTCATAAGTCGGTTTTCAAAAAAGTCATCCATATCAAAAAAATCTGATGTAATGAGACTTCCAAATGGTCTTCTGTTTCTAAATTTTACTAGTGACATAATATCTATTTTTTAAGGTTAAATTTTCTTACTGTTCAAAAATACAGTTAAGTAACAGCTATTGAAATGACCTAGATCAGCAACCAAAAATTAAAACATATTTAATGAAAACTCCTATGCCGAAAAGCTGTAACAAGCACCTCTTTTTTGCCCTAAAAGATATTGGCACCAATGATATTTATCATTGACAAAACCTTGCCATGAACTTACATTTAGGGTTAAAACAAAAGGATATGGAGTATTATTTTAAAAAGTCGTTCCACAATGTAGATTTTGACGATATGGTAAAGAGAACTACCACTGCTTTAAAAACTGAAGGATTTGGTGTGTTGACAGAAATTGACATGAAAGCCACCTTAAAACAAAAATTAGATGTTGATTTTCACAACTATAAAATATTAGGCGCCTGTAATCCGCCCTTTGCCTACAAAGCTTTACTTGCAGAAGACAAGATTGGGACCATGCTTCCCTGCAATGTCATTATACAGGAAAAAGAGAAAGGCAATATTGAGGTGGCCGCCGTAGATCCCAATGCCTCCATGATGGCCGTAGGCAATAAAGATCTTGCTGAGATCGCCACAGAGGTGACCCAAAAATTAAAGAATGTTATTGCCCTTTTATAAATAGGCCTATTTTTCTTTAAAGCTTTTCATCCTGACCATTGTCATCTTTCCCATACTTCAGGTTTTGTAAATTGAAGGATAAGATTAGAAGTTTTTCATATGGAAAAAACAGTGGCAGATCATTATATTTCACTAAATACGGATACTCCTATTTGGAACCAATTCTTTACGGTGGGACCCCTGATTGTAGTTGGCACCAAAGAAGGTGATCACTATGACCTTGCGCCAAAACATATGGCGACCCCCATTGGATTATCCAACTATTTTGGCTTTGTCTGTACCCCCAACCACGCTACATACCACAACGTAAAAGCAACCGGAGAGTTTGCCATAAGCTTTCCTTTGCCCGACCAAATAGTCTTGTCCTCATTAAGTGCTTCCCCTAGATGTAGAGAACGTAACGATGAGAAACAGATCATTAGTTCCTTGCCTACGGTAAAAGCCACTTCTATAGATGCCCTATTTTTAGAGAATTCCTATTTATATCTTGAATGCAACCTTTTTAAAATAATTGACGGTTTTGATAACGATAGCATCATTACAGGAAAGGTAATTACTGCCTTTGTAAAAAGCAATTATCACAGGGACCCAGACGGAGATGATCAGGAGATGATAAAGAACAATCCCCTACTGGCCTATATTGCCAACGGCCGTTTCGCTTCCATTTCAGAAACTTTCAATTTCCCATTCCCAAAAGGTTTTGAAAGATGAGCACAAACATAGACATAGCAACCAGCATTAAACAGTATTTAGGCCTCCACCGGGAAGAAATGATCCTTTTCCTAAAAGACCTTGTAACCCTTGAGACCCCCTCAAAAGTTATGGCTTCACAACAAGGCATCTTTGATGTCCTGCTGGACAAATTGGAGGCCATGGATTATAAAACCATACATATTCCGGGGAAAGCCACCGGCGGCTATCTTTTTGCACGTCCCAAAAAGAGGAATAAAAAGTTACCCCTACAGTTATTGATAGGACATTGCGATACGGTGTGGCCTTTGGAAACCCTGAAAGATATGCCGTTTTTGGAGGAGAATGGCAAGATAAAAGGACCTGGTGTCTATGATATGAAAGCTGGACTAACACAGATCATCTTTGCGATTCAGGCCATACAGTCATTGCAACTGCCCCTTAACATTACCCCTATAATCTTGATCAACTCAGACGAAGAAATAGGCAGTAGGGAATCTACAGCAATCATAACAAGACTGGCAAAAATATCGAAAAGGGCCTTTGTTCTGGAACCGCCCCTGGGCTTGGGCGGCAAATTAAAAACGGCTAGGAAAGGTTTGGGACGTTTTACCATAAGGGCCAAAGGGAAGGCAGCCCATGCCGGATTGGATCCTACCAAAGGGATCAACGCCATAGTAGAGCTCTCCCATCAAATTCAAAAACTATATGCCATGAACGATTTTGATAAGGGCATTACCGTCAATGTTGGGATGATAGAAGGAGGTGTTTCTGCCAATGTGGTGGCACCTGAAAGTACGGCAGTAATAGATGTAAGGGTATTTAAGGATGCTGACGGAGATTATATCACCAAAAAAATAAAAGCTCTGAAACCTTACCTCAAGGATATTGAACTACAGGTAGAAGGTGGTATGGGAAGACCTCCAATGGAAAAAACGCCCCGCAACCAACAATTATGGGAAGTGGCAAAACGCCAAGGCGATGCTTTGGGGCTGCAATTAGAGGAAGCCACGGCAGGGGGAGGCTCTGACGGCAACACCACCAGTCAGTACACAGCCACTCTGGATGGACTGGGCACACCCGGCGATGGTGCCCATGCTCCCCATGAGTATATCAAGGAAAACCAACTGGTGGAAAGGACCGCTTTATTATCACTTTTATTGATCACGGACTCTTAAAATTAATACTATGAACCATCAATATATATATACATCACTTACACGGATTTCGGATTTGCCAGAAACTGATTTTGTCGTTAATAAACTCCCAAGGGAACAATGGCAGAACGGAGATTATGTCGTTTGTAAAATCACGGACCCCGGAAGCAGCATATTAAAATTGGAGCTTCCCAATGGACGGATGAGGGGCATTATTGGCGGAGAATTACTAGTAGGGGCTTTAGGGGAGCGTTTTGCCACCCTAGAGGCAACCGGAACTTGGAGAAAAGTAGGGGAAGACCTAAAAATGACCGTATTAACGGGTGCGGGCCTCTTAGGAAAACTTACCTCTAAATCGGTCTATATGCCCAATTTAATCGAATTGGTCTACACTGGGCACACCTTTCGATATGGTGAAAAGCTCACCATGGACAGTTTTGTAAGGCCAGAAACCTATGTGCCCTATACCACACCAGTGATCCTCTTTGTAGGAACCTCCATGTCCGCGGGCAAGACTACCTCCGCCAGGATTGTTACCAATCTATTTAAACATGCCGGACATAAGGTAGTTGGTGCCAAACTTACCGGTGCAGGTAGATTTAAGGATATCCTGGCCATTAAGGATGTTGGCGCCGATCAGGTGATGGATTTTGTGGATGTTGGCCTTCCCTCAACCATTTGTCCCAGGGAAGAGTACCAGGAAAAATTGGCCCAACTGCTCAGCAAAATAGAAAAAGTAAAAGCTGATGTTGCCATTATTGAAATAGGAGCTTCCCCTTTGGAGCCTTACAATGGAGACATTGCTATCAATGCCATACGGGAACAAATAAAATGTGTCATTCTCAGTGCTTCCGATCCCTATGCCGTTCACGGGCTGATAAAAGTGTTTGACATTGTCCCGGATATTGTAACCGGGGTTGCCACAAATACCTTGGCCGGATGTAGAATGGTGGAGACACTATGCAAGGTGAAAGCCCTAAATTTAATAGATGCCTCCACTACCCCAGCGTTAAAAAAGATGCTGTCATCGGCTACAGGGTTATCCTTGGAGAACCAAATATTGGAAACGGAACCCCTAAAACTGCATACGCGTATAGATTTTGTACATACTACCAAAGAGGCGAAATTGGAACAACTTATCTTGGACAAGATGAACCATTTATTTGAGAAGTACAATGATTTGATCAAGGCCCATGTGATCATAGAAGAAGAGAAGGCGTCATCTTCCAAAGGAAAGATCTGTAAAATAGAACTAAGCTCCCCTGGACCAAGAATCTTCGCCTCTTCCGACGAACCTACTTTTGAGGCTTCGGTGGCAGAAACGGTGCGCGACTTGGATAGGCAGTTACTAAAACGCAAGGAGAAAATGAACCCTCACCTTTAAGAGATGCCACCCAAAATAGCGCATAACGCCCAAATATTGCTTGAAGAACGGTATCTTCAAAAAAACGGCCCAGGCGCTAGCATTGAGACACCCGATCAGCTTTTTAGGAGGGTTGCACGGCATATTGCCAGCGTTGAGGATAAGAACAAGGACCACTGGGAGGACTGTTTTTATGACCATATGACCAAGATGGAGTTTTTGCCTAATTCCCCTACCCTAATGAATGCAGGCTTACCGAAGGGACAATTGAGTGCCTGTTTTGTACTGCCCATAAATGACAGCTTGGACGAGATTTTCACCACGCTTAAAAATGCTGCCCTGATCCATCAAAGCGGAGGAGGTACGGGCTATAATTTTTCCAGAATACGCCCGAAAAACGATACCATTTCCACTACAGGCGGCAAGTCATCCGGTCCTATTGCTTTTATGAAAGTATTTGATGCCGCTACAGAACATGTGAAGCAAGGTGGAAAACGCAGAGGTGCCAATATGGGTATTTTAAATATGGACCACCCAGACATAGCACAGTTTGTGGTTGCTAAATTAGACGGTAGCAGTTTACAAAATTTCAATATTTCTGCAGGCATTACGGATCATTTCATGGAGGCAATGATCAATACTGAAAAATGGGAACTCATTAATCCAAGAACAGGACAACCAGAACGAACCATTGAAGCCAAGGAACTTTGGAATTCTTTAATTAATGCCGCTTGGAAAACAGGAGATCCAGGACTCATTTTTTTGGACACCATCAACGGACATAATCCTCTTTTGCAACAAGGTCGCATCCAAAGTACCAATCCTTGTGGGGAGGTTCCCTTGTTCGATTATGAAAGCTGTAATTTAGGATCCATAAATCTCTCCAAGATTTTGGGATTGGGTTCTAAAGAATCAACTATTGATTGGGACAAGCTGAAGTTATTGGTTCAAATGGGGATCCGGTTTTTGGACAATGTCATCCAATCCAATTGCTATGTACTGCCAGAGGTTGCCGAAATGGCATTGAAAAATAGAAAAATAGGTCTGGGGGTGATGGGCTGGGCAGAATTATTGCTGCAACTAGAGATCCCCTACGCCTCAAAAGAAGCCATTCAACTGGCAGAAAAGTTAATGCGCTTTATACAGGAGACCAGTTTTAATGCCTCATGCGATATCGCTAAGGAAAAAGGATGCTTTCCGGCTTGGGTGGACAGCGTACATTATCCGAACCTCCCCTTACGGAACGCAACCTGTAACAGTATAGCCCCAACGGGAAGTATTTCGATAATCGCCAATACCTCTTACTCCATTGAACCCCTATATGCCCTTGCCTTTAAACGAACAGGAATATTGGGCACTAAAACCCAGCAGGTGTTACATCCTATTGTCAAAAACAAATTGACACAACTTGGGCACTGGAACAACGATATTAAGGACCAAATTCTAGAAACGGGTAGTATTAGAGAAATTGAGTCCATCCCAGATCACATTAAAAAACTATTTGAAACCAGTTTGGAAATCCCTTGGAAATACCACTTGGAACATCAGAGGGCGTTCCAAAAATATACGGACAATGCGGTCTCCAAAACTATTAACCTTCCCAGTTCCGCATCTATATCGGATATTTCAGAAATTTATATAACGGCATGGAAATACGGGCTAAAAGGCATCACCATTTACCGCGATGGCAGTAAGGCAAATCAAGTGCTGCAAAAGTGCGGGGCTATAGAACCTTTAAGTTGTTGAAATTGTTTTTTCCTTAAGACCGTAACACCAAATATTTTGACCATCAGGGACCCCATTTATTATCGTACCTGAAAATACTGGGCATATCCCAATAATCCTTCATTTAACATATGTACGACATTTTCACTTGTCACGGTTGCTCCAGAAATCCCATCAATGGGTTGTTCCCCTTTTATCCATTCTTTTCCATTTTGTACCAGAGCGAATGTATTGTTTGAAATTTTTATGGTCTTCCCTATAAATTGATTTTGGAAAGAAGCGCGGGTTATTCCGGCTCCATACCCTTCCGTTTCGGCCTTGTGTTCAAATTTTACTTTTAGGATCTCGTGCGTAGTGGCGTCCATTAACAATTTTGCCCAAATTGGTCCTCCAAAACCCTTCCCTTTGACCATCAATAGTACCTTGTTGGAATCGTTAATTTCCATGATCGGTCGGTTTTGTTTGCTTTCAGAACTTGGGTACGACTTAAAAAGGGTAGCCCCATCTTCCAGATCCAAAGAAGTTATATTTCCACGGACATCCATCATCTTAAACCCTACCACGTCAGCCACGTCCATGTCATTGGTTTCAGAAATATCTGCAAATCTCAGGAGCTCTTGTAATGTCGAATTTATTTTTTGAGCATTACTGCTTGCAGCGACAACGGGTTCTTCGAGATTTGGCTGTACGTTGGACTTATCCCTGCAATTCAGAAATAGGATAAGAATTATTGAATAAATGATGATCTTTTTCATGATGAAGTCAATTTTCGGATTCTTGAAATAAGGGATGGAATCTTTTCCTTTTTAAGGTTCCTTATCAATTCTTGTATTTCCCCTTCCCTTTCGTGATACTGTTTATTAATATCATAAAGTGCCTGAAGCGCATTTACCCGAACAATCTTACTTTCCGAGCTATCGGTAACCCAACTTGTCAGGACATCCGATACTTCTAGTCTCTGAATTGGTGTAAGCGGTAATCTTCCTACCATTTGAGCCAGGTGCCACTTAAATTCCTTGTGTTTTGCTGTCTTTAAAAAATGGAGGATATCTCTTTGGTGCGGCCATAAATAATTGGGATGGCCCCTAGAGATCTTTTCCAAAACATCTGCCGCTCGCATAATCAATAGGCGATCCTTGGAATGCAAAAAATGAAACAAGGCATTAAAATCATACTGGGTTTCAATAAGCGTCGCCAATTCCTTTGCTTTGGCATTGGACCTAAGATCTCCTCCCTTCAGGTATTTGATAAGATCTAGGGTCATGACCCGAGCATTCCACCATCCACGACATGCATGGTACCTGTAATGTAGGAACTTTCATCTGAGGCCAAGAACAAGGCCAGTTTAGCTATTTCTTCGGACTCAGCATAGCGCTTTAAGGGAATAGAGTTCTCAAAGCCTTTGATCACTTCCTCTGGATTGTCCGGAGAGATATCCTTTTCAATACGTCTCATCATATTATTATCCACTGGTCCCGGGTGAATGCTGTTGACCCTAATCTTTCTTTCTGCACTTTCCAGGGCAGCTACACGCATAATCCCTATTACCCCATGTTTACTGGCAACATAGGCTCCCAAACCTTGGAATCCTTTTAGTCCGGCTACAGAAGAAGTGATCATTACACTTCCCCCTTCCTCCATTTTGGGCAGAACGTGCTGACAACCCAGCCATACCCCTTTAAGATTTACGGCAATTACCTTATCAAATATGTTTTCAGGATAGTCAACCAAAGGCTTGGAACAACCTTCAATGCCAGCATTACTATAGAAAATATCAATTTTCCCAAACACCTTCAATGTTTCCCTGACATAGGATTCAGTATCCTTTGCATTGGAAACATCTGCAACACAGAAAGCTAAATTTGGAGTATTTAGGTCTTTTACCACCTTGTCCATTCCTTTTTGATCCACATCGACCATCATCACTTTGGCACCTTCGGCCAAGAATAATTTTACGGTTGCGAGCCCAATACCATTGGCTCCCCCGGTAATGATGGCTACTTTGTCTTTTAATCGGTCCATAATAGAACTTTTTTTAGTAAGACCAAGGTATGCCTCTTATGACATTTATGTAATGATAAATATCACTAGGAACTAATAAAGTAGATTAGGAATATTTCTTAAGGAAGAAGGCAATACAGAACAATATTGCATAAAACGAAATAGCTATAAATGTGGTCATAGTATTGTTTTTAAAATATAATATGGGAAGAAATCATTGTTTTTAGATCCTTGGGAAGTCCATCCCGTATATCGTCCATCTCACCGGTAGAAACATATTTTCTGAGGTAAGTAAAGGTGGTATCCACATATTGCTGGGCCACTTCATCGCTGTATTCAAAATCATTTACTGCAGCTGGACCATCATGGGTCCTCACTAGATCCAAAAATTCCGCCATTCGCTTAATTTTTGGTTTCTTCTGCTTAATATTCCAACCATTCACATAAACTGCTTTTAAAAACATGGGCAATTGCGCAATAAACTGTAATGATTCCTGCGTAGGAATAATATCGCGCAGCGCATGTAACGTTGACGTTAGAATTCTTCCCGCTTTATCACGGTCATTACCTAGACCCAATTGCACGGTATAATCTTTTAAAAAAGTATTTCCTTCCGTCGCGTATTGATTAAAATTGAGTGCCATGTCCATATTCTTATTAGGTGGACAGTAAAGGTGGCAAATAGTTTCCGTGTACAAAATGACCTCAATCATTTTGTATAATTATCTGTTATCATCAGTAATTAGGAATTCTGTTATTAATGAGCCCCAATGCAACCTAATGGGCTAGAAGATACTATTTAAGCGTTATGGACCAAGTCTTCCTCCATGAACCCTACAATAAACTCGATGTGACGTTCAAATTAGGAAGATAAAAGATCTATTTCTTATGCACCTCTTTGTAGATATCGGTGGCCTCTATATAATTTTCTATGATCTGTGGGTTCATCGAAGGCTCATAAACAGAAGGTTCTATCTGTGTAAAGAAAAGGTCTGTAGAACCCCTTCTTTCGGGTAGATCCAATGCGCCTTGAACAAAGGTGCTCCAATCGAACAATTGGTATCCAAGGCCGTGGTCAATGCAAATAAGATCCTTATTGAACTTTACCTCTTCCGCGTAGTTTTTATTGAGCATCTTAAAAATATTCCCTAATAACTGGGAGGTATTTTTAGCCGCATAGGTAGTAATATGCCCCAATTCTCTGCCCATTACCCCAATTTGAGCATTATAGGGCAGGTTCAAAAATAAAATAGGCTTGTTATTGGATTCTGCTTCCGTGCTAATGGTAACCACGTAGCTTCTGTTCTCCTTCTTCTTGAACCTACTAAAAAAGGTAGGCTTGGAAGAAAAAGGTGTTTTACTCTTGCGAAAGCGAAATTGGACTTTGACATCCTTCAATTCAGGATAATACGATAGGGCTGTAGCCACCTGCTCCATAATTTCAGTTGGTATGTCCTTATTTACCAAATATGAGGCATACATGGTGGAATCCAAGGTGTTTTCTTTGAACTCTTTGGTAGGCACTTGAGCCATTGCCAAGGTGGCACATGACAACATTAAAAGGGTTGACACCCATTTCCTCCAAGATATATGTATTCCTAAATTCATTTTACGCTGTTTTTTAAAGGCCGGTATTTAAAAGATGGTTCTTATTAGAATTGGAATATTTTCTTTTTCTAAACTGACACCTATTCAGTACACTTCCTTTATAATTTTGTTCGCCATATCAGTAAAACTGACCCATGATTTCTAAGGCTAGACACCAGTAAAAAGGGAAGGCGGTATTTAAAACATAACGTTCCAAAGCAAGGATTGGTATACCATTTAGGGTTTAATTTTGCCAAAGGACCAAGTATAGCAGCCCCTTAATCGCTTAAATTTGTGATAATTAAAAACGTTAAATGAATAAAATAGTTGAATCTTCAAGTGAAAGTCCATGTAGATCATTTCAAAGATTACGGACTGTAAATTGTAAGAATGCCAAAGCTGAACGGACAGTTTTTCCGATTCTAAAATACAGGCAGAAATGGATGTCTATGGAACCTAAATTGCTGTTATCTTAGAATTGATTCTAGACAAAAGGAACAAACTCCTAGGAGATCATCGTTTCATAACCAAGTTCGTTCTTGGATTCCTTTCCTTTTGCCCAACAATCTATATTATAAAAAGTGATGTCAGCAATATTCGCCAACGCCTCTTTGGTTACAAAGGCCTGGTGAGGGGTAAGCAGCACATTTGGCAAGGAAAGTAGTTGCCGTAATAAATCGTCCTTAATATCACCAGATGCAGTATGATCCTTGAAGAATACGCCTTTCTCCTTTTCATACACATCTGTGGCATACCCGGCAATTTTCTTTTTTTCCAAGGCCTTGATCAAAGCTTTGGTATTCACTACCGCACCACGGGCCGTATTTATTAAAAGGGCACTTCTCTTCATGGCTTTAAACTGACCTTCATCTATAAAATAGTGAGTGTCATGGGTCAAGGGAACATGCAAACTGACGATGTCAGATTTTTTCAACAATTCCTCCATTTCCACATATTGGATACCATAATCTTTTATCAAGGTGTCATCTTGAACAAGATCGTTGGCCAAGATAGTACATCCAAAACCGTGCATAATTTTTACCATCACTGCTCCAATTTTACCCACTCCAACAATACCCACTGTTTTCTTATTCAGATCAAAACCAAGAAGATCATCCTGTAAAAAGTTATATTGATGTACTTGTGAATTGGCCAAAATAATTTTTCTGTTGAGGGCCAACAATAATGCCACGGCATGTTCTGCGATGGAATAGGGCGAATAATCTGGGGCATTGGCAACCTTTAACCCAAAACGTTTGGCGCATTTAATATGGATATTGTTATAACCGGCAGAACGCAGGCTGATATATTTGACCCCAAAGTCCCTTAATTTTTCCAAAACGGTCAAGGAGGCATCGTCCCCAGAAAATATAGAAATCGCATCGAAACCTACTGCTTGGTGTGCCGTTTCTAAGTCGAGGGCCCTTTGGGTAAACACCACATGATGGTTGTTTTTATTGGCCCTTTCCAAAAAAGGCACTTCAAATTTCTTGGCACTATAAACCAGTAATTTCATTTTTTGCATCTTTTCTAAATATGATATCTTGTTCTTTCAAAGCCAGTACAATGAGTTTTATATAATCGTCAATTGCCTTTTTGATGTCCTGGGGATCTGTAATATCTATAGTGCCCCTCCATATCAATTGGCGTTCTTTGCCCACACAAATACAGTATAGGGCAGTCTCGGCATGGTAGACCATAAACTCCTCATAATAATCGTCCTTGTAATAAATATCTTGGTGCTCCAAATAATCGTCCCTGAACCTACCGTAAATACCGTCTACCTCGGAAATTTTTTTCCTAAAGGTCTTTTTACTTTCATAACCGGTGACCTTGGTAAACAAAATGGCATCAAAATCTCGCTCTATCAGCAAATCCTCAACCGCATCTATTTCTTGTTCCGACTTTTCTGAGGAGGTAAATTCCACATCAAAGATGTCCAAGCTTCGCATGGCACCTATGCCCCTTTTTGTGAATTCCTTGGTCATTTTGGTCTCAAATTCCTCTCTGGCTCCCATTTTTTGGGTCATGCCCACAACAAGTACCTTGTTGGCATCAAAAATCACGATATCCGGACTCTTCCAATTTTCCACCAATTGGATTGAGGAACAACCAGAAAGTACTACGACCATTAAAATGGCTAACTTTTTCATCTTTATTTTTTTATATGATAATTGCGGAAACAACAATGGATACTTCCTTTTCTCAAGGTTTTCTCTTTTTCAGAATTCCCCCTGCGTAATTGAAAATTTCTGATTTCAGCAATTGGAAGTTCTCCAAAAAGCCAACTACTTCGGCCTTTATGGCTTCGTGTTTTTGATAATACCCAAGATCACAAGCGTAATCGGTACATTCTAACATGCCCCCCAAATCTTTTTGGTGCTTGTCTATGGAATCTAACACTATATTTTTTCGTTCCTTATTTTTCTTAATCTGAGCCTGATACTTTTGTAATCGTTCAAAAAGGTTTGGGGTATTAGGTTCAAAAACATATGAATTCAATAAGTTATCGATAAAGGTCACCTCATCGATTACCAGATATAGGGAAGACTTCCAATTTTGGGATTCTGCGTACAGTAGTTCTACCTTTTTTTCTTGTTCCGGCTTTATTTTACTTTTTTCCATGGTTCATTTAGTATCTGGGGACAAGATATTGCCAACACGCCATTCTAAAAATGACAAAAGTCATAACCAAAAACTTAGATCACAATTTCCACTACTTCAAACAGTTTGGGTATATGCACATTCCAACGGTAACTGTCCCTTATTTTGGACCTAAAGGCATCTAGGGCAGTAGGCTCCCCATGAATAAGGAAGACCTTTTCCGGAATGTTTTTTATCTCCTTCAGCCAATCTAACAGTTCCTGTTGATCGGCATGGGCAGAGAGACTTTCCAAATGGGCAACTTGGGCCTTTACGGGATGGTACTTTCCGAAAAATTTAAGCTCATGGGCTCCTTCCAACAACTGCCGGCCCCTTGTGCCCTCGGCCATATAACCCACCAGTAGGATAGTGGTGGCAGGTTCATCTATCAATTGATTTAAATAGGTAAGTACCCGTCCTCCGGTGACCATCCCGCTACCCGCAATTACAATTTTTGGTCTGGGATCATCAATGGTCTTCCAGGTATCCTTAAAGGAGGTGATGATGTTTACATGATTGCACATGGCCCGATAATCACTCATGGATAGTTTATGCCACTGTGGGTAATTCTCAAAAACGTTGAGTACATTATTTCCCATAGGGCTGTCCACGAAAATGGGAATGTTGGGAATGCGATTTTTCTTATATAAGTTCCAGAATAGATAGATCAAAGATTGCAATCGTTCCACGGCAAAGGATGGGATGATAAGCTGTCCCTTTTCGTGAACGGTTCGTTCCACAAGACCAATAACAATCTCCTCTACGTTCTCCTGTGGGTGCAATCTGTTGCCATAGGTACTCTCCAAGAAAAGGAAGTCGGCCCACTGAGGCCTATCTGGCGCATCCATAAGAGCATCTTCTCTTCTACCTATATCTCCGGAGAAAACAAAAAGTTTACCTAAAATTTCCAACTCTATAAACGTGGCTCCAATGATATGGCCATTGAACCTAAACCTGTATTGAATAGTATCGGATAGGGATATCCATTGATCCTTTTCTTTAGCTTGGAACAAATCAATAGCCTTTTCGGCCTCTTTCAAGGTATAGAATGGCAATGCAGGATCGTGGGAACTATAACCCATTTTATTGGCCTGTTCTGCCTCTTCCTCGTGGATCTTGGCACTGTCCCTCAAAATAATGGCAGCGATGGACAAAGTGGGTGCCGTACCTATTATTTGACCCTTAAATCCTTCTTTGACCAATCTCGGCAGGTAACCAGTATGATCCAAATGTCCATGAGTGAGCAAAACAACCCCAATTTTGTCTGCTTGTATGGGCAAAGGTTGCCAGTTCTGAAGTCGCAGTTCCTTGAGCCCCTGGAACATTCCGCAATCTATCATGATATTCATAGCAGGGGTCTCCAAATAGTACTTGGAGCCCGTTACCGTGCCAGCTGCACCCAGAAAATGTATTTTTACAGTGGCCATATACCGCTCTTAACAATTGCACAATAGTTCTATTTCTTTCATGATCCTTTTCTTTCGCGAATCAGAGATACCGAGATGGTCCAGAAAAAATTTATCATGAAGCAACTGTTGGCAAAGAACCACATCCCTACTCAACAAAAATTGCTTTTCACGTGCACTCAACAATGTAGATACGGTGATGGGATACAATCCCAATCTGTCTATTCGGTCTTTTAGGCCATTGTCCTTGGGGTAATCCCAGCTCAACAAATACAGCCCGGCACATTTCCCATAGAGCATGGCATCTTCGGTAAAGCGGGTATTTGTGGCTACCCACCCAACATCAAAATGCAGGTCCAAATTCTCTTTGGCGTCCCAGTGTTTTTTTACGTCCAGATATCTGGAATGAATATACAAGGGTATCTTAACATTACAGTTTCTCCCTTCCTCACTGTGGAACTTACATTCAATAATAGTGACTTCCCCATTCTTTTGGGCAAAAACATCAATTTCATGTTTTACACAAAATCCATGCATCACCTTACCTACTTGAGTTGTATATCCAGAGTATTCCAGAATGGCACTTATAAACTTTTCGAAAGGATATCCTGTTGGACCAAATTCATAAATAGCCTTCTTCAGCTTGTACTTAGAGGCAGAGATGGACTTCTTCTTTTTTAAAATGGCGAAAGCCCTATTGTAGATTTCTTTGGTGCTGATTCCCTGATAAAGCTCATCCCGAACGCGATCTACAATATGATTGACCAATTCATCGTCGGCCCCACTGCGCTTTAAGGAGTTCCGCAATTTGGACATTGAAAACTTCACCCTTTCCCCAGAAGATTTTACTATTTCCATACATTATGGCTTTTACCCGTTGTGTTTTATCCTTACATCTACCTCGGGAATTTTCAGTAATTGCAAGGTGGTAGAGGCCAGGACAACTTTTCCATCTGTTCGCGATGCCTTTTTTTGAATACTATCAAAAAGTTTATGCCTGGTACCCCTTCTTAACTTATAATCTGTAATATACCTCACGTTCACCTCTACCCAATTATCGGTCAGCTTTATAGCAATCGTAGGTTCCAAGGTGGCATTCTCAATATAATACCGCTCTACCATCTCCCCCCATTTTGCCTTGCTACCCTCCACATAATCGGAGAGAAGCTCCAAAGAGCTGTCCATAACAATTTTCTTGGCCAATTCCACGTCTGATTCATAGGTGATCAGAATATTGAGTTCGTCCCATACAAAAGGGAAATCCATGGAGTAATTTTTTATGGGCCCTTTGAAAACAAAAGCGTTACTGATCTTGACGATCCTCCCGGAATAATTATCACTACTTACCCACTCCCCCATTTCCATAATGGTGGTATAAATACTATCAATGTCAATAACATCGCCCTTAATGCCGTTTATTTCTATGCGGTCACCAGGGGTATAGACCCTCACCGCAAAAATGTAAAAGGAGCCTGCAATGCTTAATATCAATTCTTGTAAAGTGAAGGTGATGCCAGCCGTAAAAAGACCTATAACAAGGGAGTAGTCCTTAATGTTGCCCGCAGTAAAAAACACCAGGAACAGGATGGCGATCAACACATAACCAACGACCTCTATCCCCTTTTGTGTCTTGTATCTAAAGCTTACATTATCTATCCTATTTCGGGCAATCTTTCTCAATAACCGAATCCCGACTATAATGAACAACACCCAAAACAGCAATCGCAATATGCTAACTAAAAAAGGCTGTTGTTCGAGAAAATCGTAAAGCTGTTGCATCATTTACAGATTATATTATGGTAAGAAACAGCCTAAGTTTAGCCCTTGTAAAAACCCTTTATCAAGGCTTTAATTTGATTGTCGGTCATACTGTCCTTTTTGGAAATCACTTTTATTTTAGAGGCTAGGGCCGGGTATTTATCGATGAGTTGTTTCCCAAACATTTCTCTGGTTATGGCCGGTCCAAAAACGGCAATGGCATCTGCATCCCCGATGATATCGGCCAAATTTTTAAAATAGCTTTTTAATTGTTGTTTTTCTCGCTCCATATAGGAACTTTCCCTAACCGTATCTTGGGTTCCTCCCCATTTAAAGGGTGCTCTCCCGCCCCCTGAAGGATGAAAAAACTCAACTTCAGATTTCAGGGTTAAAAATTCCTCCTTACCGTTGGACAACTTTAAAATTTTAGCTTGCTTTTTATCTAACCATATCCCTACTCTTTCCATGTTTTCTCATTTTGAATAATCATTAAGCACTAAAATTGGAATTTTAGCATGATAGCCAATTTCCTTTACCAGAGGTTTGGTGAACATGATGCCAAAAAAACTATGTTGTTTATTTAAAAATGCAACCATATCACTACCTCTGCTTTCTATAAAAAAACCTATTCCTTTATGGACCTTTGTATCCGAAAGGGTATGCGTACTGAATTCGATATCTGACAAAATAGATTCCAGTAGCTCTTTGTTTGCTTCCTGGGTTTTGGATAATTTAGGCTCTTCTATGATATGAAGTATGCGAATAGGGGTCTTGTGCATCTTCGAAATATCCAGCAAATATTTGAGCTCCCTTCTTTTAAAATTTGTCTTGTAATCAGTAGGAAACACAATTTCAACTGGGGGTGAAAATCTAAAATCCTCAGGCACGGACAGGACCGGACAGTCTGTCACTGCTTCCATTGTCGCTACTGTATTGGTTCCAAAAATTACGCCCTTGGACCCTGTTGATCCCTTGGTACCCATAACCACTATATCTATATCCTTTTTTGCAATTGAATCATTGATTGCGTCAATTAGTGAATTGTAACAGGAGATGGTATGATAGGTATGTTTGGGGTTGGTATTGTGCAGTTCCAAAATATCCAACAGCTTCCGGAAGTTCTCCTCAGAAGCCTTTTTAGCGTCATCATAGGCCTTATTGCCAGGCTCTGGAACCATCATATTATCTATGGAATATCCATCCACCCGAAATACATTCATCATGAAAAACTCACATTGCTGATCCTTGTACATATCCAAGGCATACCTAATGGCATTTAGTGCATTTTTTGAGAAATCCGTTGGTAATAAAACTCTTTGATCCATAACGTTGGCTACTATTTTAGGTATATCTTAAAAGTAGAGGCAATGCGAAAAATAATCTATGATAAATATCAGTCTTACTGAAAAAGAGGAATACATGTGGATGATAAAGGTCAGTAATCCTTTTTTTGTATTTTAATACCTTACTAAAAAAACAAACGACAAATGAAGAGCAGTTTTAACGACATTATCAACTCAGAAATTCCTGTTCTGGTTGATTTTTACGCCGATTGGTGCGGACCATGCAAGATGTTGGCACCTATCTTAAAACAAGTGAAGGATGAATTGGGAGATGCCATTAAGGTCATTAAAATAGATGTGGACAAGAACCAGGCTTTGGCAGGGAAATTTCAGGTCCGTGGGGTGCCAACCATGATACTGTTCAAAAATGGGAATCAGCTTTGGCGACAATCGGGGGTACTACAAAAAAATGAATTATTGGCTACCATAAAATCCCACAGCAACTAGCTATTCCATCAGATGTCTTAACAAATTAAACAAGTGTTACCACTAATCGTGTATGACCAAAAAAGGGATTTTGGTGTGGAAACTTATTTTTTCCACTTTGGTACTAAACACAATTTGCTGTAGAAAATTTAAATTTTTGGCAACCATTACCAGCAGGTCTATATTTCTACTTTCAACAAAACATTGTACGGCAGCCGTAACATTTTTATTGGTTATGGAATGAAAGCTGTTCTTCTTTTCAAAGGTCTCGTTGAGATAATCTTCCAGGTATTCCTTGTTCTTAACCTGGGATTCTGTTAACAATTGCCCAGATTTAGAAGCATGCATCACCCTCATATATGACTTATTCGTTTCCAGAAGATCAGTAATGACAGAAAGTATTTTCGCCGAATAAAAAATATTATAATCAGTGGGGAATGCAATTTCTTCCAGCTTCCCAAACGAGGCCATTATAGGAACCGCCAAAGTATTGCACTTCACCTTGGTAATGACATCTCCTGTATTGCTTCCTATAACTTCCCCTAAAGCTCCCGAAGCTCCTTTGGTTCCCATTACAATCAGATCAATTTTGCGCTCCTCTACATTTCTTCTGATACAATCGATAAAAAAACCTTGATCGTATAATGGATAGAAATGATGCTCTTTGGTTTTCGCCATGCTCCCCACCTTTTTGAGAAAAACATGTAGTTTTTTTTTGGCCGTGGCTATCACATCTTCTACCAATACTTCTGGAGAGGTGGCATAACTCAGTCCCTGATAAGCATACCCGCTCAAATCATTTACATGTAGTAAATAAAAATTACAAGGGCTTTTTTTCAGTAACTCCAACGCATAGGATACAGCATTAAGGGAATCTTCCGAGAAATCTGTGGGAACTAAAATATTCTTCATTATACTCACTGCTTAAAGCAAAAGTATTGGTACAATGTCGCATAGAATATGACAATAATCAGTTTTAAATGACAAGGAGAGAAAAAAAGTCAACCTCACCGAAGTGCTATCAGTTCATTTGCTTTAACAGATTGAGATCCAAAATTTTAATGTTCCTACCCTCAATATCTATAATCCCTTCTTTTTTAAAACTGGAAAGTGTTCTAATAAGGCTTTCTGTGGCAATCCCGGCCACACTGGCAAGATCGCTTCTAGAAACTTTAATGGGCTTATCCCCTGATTTGTTCAACAGATCTGCGAATTGCATAAGTGTTTGGGCCGTTTTTTTTCTCACGGAACTATAGGCCATTTGCAACAACTGCTGTTTGATCTCTGACAGGTTTTTAGAGAGCAGTCCCAAAAGTTCTATGGATACCTGATTGTTCTTTTGCAGGATGGATTTTAAAAGATCCTTGGATACTCCTACCAGTTCCACATCCTCTACAGCAACGGCAGATTCTTCATATGGGATGTTATCCATAAAAGAAGTAAAGCCCAAAAAGTCATCAGATGGATGCAGTGAAGTAACCAATTCCTTCCCGTCGCTGTCCATTTTATAACATTTTACCGCCCCCTTAATACTTAAGTATATTTTATTGGAATGGTCCCCTTCCTGATAAATGGTCTCCCCATTTTTGAAGGAATATATTTGCCCATGGTCATCAAAAAAGTTTTTCAGCTCATTTAAATTACGCAGTTCTTGCTGATCTTCAGAAAGCTTCTTTTGCCCATTATTCTTTATTTGGGCTAGAATCTCGGCTTTGGCCAACCTACTTTCTATGGCACTAAAGAGGTCTTCCTCTTCAAAAGGTTTGGTCAAATAATCATCGGCACCCAAGTCCATTCCTTTTCTTATTTCCTTGTGCTCTGTCTTGGCGGTCAGGAAAATAAAGGGAATATGATTGGTCTTTTCATTGGAGGTCAAAGCCTGCAATACCCCATACCCATCTATTTCGGGCATCATGATATCACATACCACAATATCAGGTATATTGTCCAAAGCGTATTGAATCCCCAATTTTCCGTTTGGAGCAGTTATAACCTTGTAATTGGCCAATTCCAATAGTTCTTGGGTATTTTCCCGCAAAGCCAAATCATCTTCAATTAAAAGTACCGTTTTCATTCTTAATTTAAATTATGTAATAAAGGTAGCTGAATACTAAAGGTTGAACCCATATTTTCCTGGCTTGTAAAGTCTATTGATCCTCCAAGATTTTCCAAGTGGCCTTTAACTATATTCAAACCTATCCCCGTACCTTGGGTCAATAGGGCATTTTCTGCCCTGAAATACCGATTGAATATATATTTTTGTTCCTCTTTGGGAATACCCATACCCTGATCTATGACCTTTAAAGTAACCATTTTTTTGTTATGTTCCACCTGTATATCTATGGGAGCGTATTCCGGGGAATATTTAATGGCATTATGTATGAGGTTGGATAAAATCAATTCCAGGATTTTCTCATCAAAATCTATGATCACATCATCAATGTTATCCGGGTAACGTATGTTCTGTCCTGTTTTCAATAGCATATTGGCATCATAAATGACTTCGTTCACCAATTTGCTCAATGGGAACGTAGTAAATTTATAATTTACTTTCCCAGATTCCAATCGTTCCACTGATAGAAAATCGGTGAGGATGGTATCCAAATATTTTACCTTGTTCTTAATGGTATCCAGATGTTTGTCCCTTTTAGATTGTTGATCACTTAGCTGGTATTTGGATATCAGGGTGGCAGAGGTTAGGATACTGCTCAATGGTGTTTTGAATTCATGGGATACCAAGGAGAGAAACTTTGTTTTAAGATCATTGAGTTCCCGTTCTTTCTTGAGGGCCATTTTGGCCTTGCTTTCTGCCTCTTTTCTTAGGTTGACCTCTCCCCTAAGCTCTAGAACGATATCATTTAATTCTCTGGTGCGCAATTCTATTTTAGCCTCCAGTTGAGAATTGAGCTCACTGATCTGTCGCTCTTGTTGCTTTCTTTGTGTAATATCTATGACCAGGGCCATTACATATGTGACCCCATCTACTTCAAAAGGATTGAGCCCAGCCTCGACGGGAAATTCCTCG
This sequence comes from Sediminicola sp. YIK13, assembly GCF_001430825.1. Lineage (GTDB taxonomy): Bacteria > Bacteroidota > Bacteroidia > Flavobacteriales > Flavobacteriaceae > Sediminicola. The sequence continues at coordinate 1,868,649 of NZ_CP010535.1, forward strand.
CCATTTTTTCGCATTCCGAACAAATCACGGCCTTGACCCATTTGGCGTTTATTGCTCTTCTGCATAAAGCCCGCAAAATGACCGCCATGATTGTGATGAAATTTTTGGGGTATCAAGGTATTCAAGGGTTTCCCAATTAAGGCGCCATTGCTGTACCCGAACATTTCATTGGCAGAGTTGTTAGTGGCTACGATGAATTGTTCCCTGTTCACCACAATGATTCCTTCGGAAATAGCACTGGAGAGCAAATTAAAAATATTGCTGTTCTCTTTAAAAAATCTCATATTCCAAAGTTAATCTATTACATTTTGCCCTTGTAAAATATTTGTTAAAAACCGGTAGTGTAATTGCTTCCATCCTAATTAAATATCAATTTAGATAATTAGCTCCCTTTTCCCTTAAAAATTGAATTTTATAATGGAACATTTCAGCCATTTTGTGAGCCCTCCATTTTGCCTCTTCGGCCTTTTTCCCTACAAAATGTTCCTCCATGGTCCTATTAAACAACTGCAACCAACGATCAAAATGCTCTTGGTGCAAAGGTAGTTTGGCATGAGGGGCAAATGGGCTTCCATTGTAAGTATGATCCCCCAATAAGAGCGTCTGCCAAAAACTATACATTTTCTCCAGGTGGACTGCCCACTTATCACCAATTACCTTGTTGAATATAACACCTATCACCTCATCTTGCCTAACTTTAGCATAAAAGGTATCCACCAAAAATTTAATATCCTCCAAGGTCGCAATTTCCCGTTTCATGATCTAAAATTACTCCATAAAATACACTAAAGGAAATACTACCCCATCTCATTTTTAACTTACAGAATATTTAACCTTCCCAGCACCCTAGTCTTGCCCATTTTCCATTAAATTTATACGCTCAAAACAACGGAGGGGAATTATTGGGAATGTTATATACGGTTATTGATATAGAGACCACAGGGAATGGCGTAAAAGGGAATAGGATTACCGAAATTGCCATTTTCAAGTATGATGGGGATACCATAATTGATGAATTTACGTCATTGGTCAATCCAGAATGCGACATCCCCTATTTTATAACCGGCTTGACGGGAATTGACAACGATATGGTCCGCAACGCTCCCAAGTTGGAGGAGATTACCGATAAGATATTGGCCATTACCAAGGACACTGTTTTTGTGGCACACAATGTCAATTTTGACTACAATATTATAAAAAATCAACTCCAAGAACTGGGCATAGCCTTTTCTAGAAAGAAACTATGTACTATACGCCTGTCCCGCAAATTGGTGCCAGGACTACATTCCTATAGTTTAGGGAAACTGTGCACCTCTCTTGACATTCCCCTTACCGACAGGCATAGGGCAAGAGGAGATGCCCATGCCACCGTTCTATTATTAGAGCGGATGCTCAGTACGGAAGGAGCGGAATCGGTCATTCAGGCCTTTTTAAATTCCCGCTCCCAGGAGGCTACCTTACCCCCTGCACTATCCAAATTAAATTTTGATTCCTTACCTACCTCCAGCGGGGTCTACTATTTTAAGAACTCCAAAAAGAAGATCATTTATGTGGGCAAGGCCAATAACATAAAGAAACGGGTGTTGGGGCACTTCTACGACAAATCATCCAAAGAAGTGGTAATGTGCCAAGAAACGGCCCATATAGATTTTGAGCTTTCAGGCAGTGAATTGCTAGCGCTCCTGATGGAATCTGCCGCCATCAAACATTATTTCCCACAATACAACAGATCCCAGAAGAAACCTACCCAACAGTATGGCATCTTCACCTATGAGGATAGAAATGGCATTCTGCATTTAGCGTTCAATAAGCTGAAACAGGCACCCAATGCCTTTGTGACCTTCAATAATATTACGGAAAGCAGGGCCTATCTGGAACAAATCTGCATGGATTTTTCATTGTGTCCCAAATACTGCCATCTACAAGAAAATGTCACTGTTTGCTCACATTATAAGATTATTACGTGTGAGGGGATTTGCCGGGACAAGGAACCTGCTGAGAGGTACAACAAAAAAGTTAATGCAGCTGTGGCCCATATGGTTGCTAAGAATGATGATATTATCATTAAGGAAAAAGGCAGGAGTTCAGAGGAAGAAGCATTTGTCCTCATTAAAAATGGACAGTATTCTGGTTATGGCTTCATAGAAAAGGAAAACGCCATTAACTCTTTGGAGGACATAGCTGCGTTCTTAAAGCCACAAAAAGATAATTTAGATACCCAACGAATCCTTAAATCCTATTTAAGCAGAAATACCATGAATGTTATTCCCATTATGGAACTGTTTGAGTCTCATTAAAGGTTGTAGGCGGCAATTAAGGATCTAAAAACCAACTATTTATTCATTTTTGAGTACATCCTCATCACAAAAAGGAGCCAGACAACAAAGATGATGCCTACGACTATGGAGTATATATAGATAAGTTCCATTACTTTTTGTACTTTAAATAGTTCATAAAACCTAAAATGGTCGGTGCCCAAAAGGCGATAAAGATGCCTTCAAGTTTATCCCCTTGCAAGAAGTGGTATTCAGAAACAATTATTATGGATAATACGACAAGGAGCATGATGCAATTCATGATCCCTATTCTTTCAATAAAATCTTTAATCATTTTTACAATCATACTGCATTGGAATATATGAAAATACCTCGAACAAATAACAAAGAAATTAGGTTTTTATTAACATCTACAAACTCCCCCTGTTATGTTACAAATATAACCGAAATTCATCGTTATTCTTTTATCTAAAGCTATTGATATTTATTATGATTCTATTTTCTCCATTTATGATATAAATACGCCATACTATTTACCGTATACCATACCTTTGATGCACTATTTTAAGGAGCACCATAGATTGGGCACTTGTTTCGAATCTAAGGTATGGAAGGAAAGTGCGAAAAAAAATTCAACCTATCCTTTCCGGTTGAATTTTTTCAATTGAAGTTCTAGAAATCATCCTTATTTTTTTGACCAAATGTATTCCATCCCATTATGGAATATAAAGGGCAAAAGCCTACCAGGCTGGTAAGGGCAAAAACACCAATTACTGCCAATAAAACATAGGACAAAATACCATCTACCACATTATAGTAGATTAAAAGGCCCATGGCCAAGGCCAACAAAAAACGTATTGACCTATCCACAGCACCCATATTTGTTTTCATGATCTTGAGCTTTATCCGTTCAGGAATTGAACCAGCAAAATTATAAAATTGGCAAGGCTTATCGTTGCTATTATAAGTAAAGTCCCCATGACAAATTTTCCGAGATAAATAGTTTTCATATCATTTCTCTTATAATGTTCTTGAGATAAATATACCTTGACAAAGGAACTTAAAACATGACCTAAATCAGAAAGCCCATAAATTTTTAAAAAATGATATTGAAGATCCTAGGTCTATCCATAAAAAAACCCCACCGATAGGTGAGGTCTTTGACTGTGTTTGTATGGTATTAGAGGGTGGTAGGACATACATAATCCGTTACCGGTACACCGGCTTCTTTAAGAGCGCCAAAACCACCTGCAATGTCTATGAGGTTGTGTATACCTCTACTTTTAAGGATGGATGCTGCAATTACAGAACGGTAACCTCCCGCACAATGCACATAAAATGTTTCTTCTTTTGGAAATTCGGCCATATGATCGTTAAGGAAATCCAATGGTGTGTTATTGGCATCCACAACGTGTTCAGATTGGTATTCACTTTCCTTGCGAACGTCGAATACCGGGCCATGTGTTTTAGCTTCAGACTTCTTAAATTCTTCAGCGGGGATGGAGGTAATGGTATCATATTCCTTCCCAGCCTTTTTCCAAGCTTCAAAACCACCCTTTAAATACCCTGTGGTTCCATCAAACCCTACTCGGGACAGTCTCGTAACCGCCTCCTCTTCCCTACCTTCAGGGGTAATCAGCAAAATGGGCTGTTTTACATCGGCTATCAGGGCTCCCACCCAAGGGGCGAATCCTCCATCGAGACCAATAAAAATGGACTGTGGTATATGACCCTTCACAAATTCGTTCTGGTGCCGCACGTCAAGCACAATAGCAGCAGTTTCGTTGGCGGCCTCTTCAAATTCATCGGGAGAAAGGGCTATGGTTCCCCTTTCTATGACCTCTGAAATATCATCATATCCTTCCCTGTTCATCTTTACATTTAAGGGGAAGTATTTTGGCGGTGGCAAGAGTCCGTCCGTGACCTCTTTTATAAACTCTTCTTTGGTCATATCTGCCCTAAGGGCATAATTCATATTCTTCTGGTTCCCTAGGGTATCCACAGTCTCCTTCATCATATTCTTACCACAGGCAGAGCCTGCACCGTGTGCCGGGTATACAATCACATCGTCGGCCAAGGGCATAATTTTATTCCGTAAGCTATCAAACAATAGCCCCGCAAGATCTTCTTGGGTCATACTAGCCGCTTTTTGCGCCAGATCCGGCCTTCCCACATCTCCCAGGAAGAGGGTGTCCCCTGAAAATATCGCATGGTCCTTTCCTTTTTCGTCCCTCAACAAATAAGTTGTACTTTCCATGGTATGCCCCGGGGTATGCAATACTTTAATGGTAATATCCCCAAGTTTAAATTCCTGTCCGTCTTTGGCAATAATGGCATCGAAAGACGGATTGGCATTGGGACCAAAAACAATTGGCGCACCTGTTTCCTTGGATAGGGTAACGTGGCCACTCACAAAATCGGCATGAAAATGGGTTTCCAAAATATATTTTATCTCTGCCTTATCGGCCTTTGCCCTTTTTAAATAGGGTTCCACCTCACGTAACGGATCAATAATGGCAACCTCGCCCTTACTTTCTATATAATAGGCTCCTTGTGCCAAACAACCTGTATAAATTTGTTCTATTTTCATCATCAAATCTCTTTAGTTATACGTTACTCCCACTCCTTAGGGGGGAGTATTATTTCTATTCTTAATCGCTTTATTCTTCTACAAATTTAGCAATTACCATTCATGCACACAGTAACATTAGTTACCTATATTCCTGTTTTGCTGAGCAACCTTCTCCCTTATGGCCGAAGCTGAAGAAGGATTGTCAAAATATGCAACCGCTTCTACTATTCTCACAAATAAGAATTCCTTTTGCAGTTCATTAATTATTCCACTTCTGAATATAATATCACGTGTAGGACCTATTGCCCCTGCTATATAAAACTGTATACCTCTTTGATGGATTTCTTCAATAACCTTTATCAACATATTCGTTGCGGTAGAATCAATATAATTAATCGCCTCTGCATTCAACACCACTCCTTTAAGGGCAGGACCCTTAGCATTGATAAATTTAAAGAGTTGACTCTTGAAAAAATTTGCATTACCAAAGTACAGCTGAGCATCGAACCGAACAATCAAAAGGTCCTCCCTAACGATAACGTCCTTTTCAAAACGGTAGATATTTCTATAATAATCAGAGTCCTTTATATTGCCCAAAACGGCAAAATGTGGATGTGAGGTCCGGTATACCATCAAAAGCAAAGAAGCTAAAACCCCAATCAATATCCCTTCCTTAATTCCAATGAACAAGGTTCCCAAAAAGGTGATCATTAGAACCAGAAACTCATCTTTATTATATTTCCACAAACTCTTCGGATAAGGTATATCTATGAGTCCAAAGACCGATACCATAATAATGGAAGCCAGTGCAGCGTTGGGTAGATAATAGAACAATGGGGTTAAAAAGAATAAGGTAATCACCACCATAACAACACTAAATAAAGAGGCTACGGTTGTTTTAGTACCCGCCTCCCCGCTTATGGCCGATCTGGAAAAACTAGCGGTTATAGGATAGGATTGGAAAAATGATCCGAACATATTAGACGCCCCTAGAGCCACCAGTTCCTGATTGGCATCTATAGTTTCCTTTTTGTTTTTTTCTTCCAATGCCTTTCCAATGGATATTGCTTCCAAATAGCCAACCAGGGCCAAGGTTAAGGCTATTGGCCATATACTCACAATATTTTCAATACTGAAAGATGGGACTTGAAAGGCAGGGAGACCTGTAGGGATATCACCAACCACCTTTACGCCAAAGGCCTCAAGTCTTAAAAAATAAACGGCCAGGATTCCCAATACCACCACTATTAAAATGGAAGGAATTCTTCTGTTCCATTTTTTCAAAAGGACTATGAGTAAGATACCTGTTATACCTATTATCAAATCAAATAAGTTGGTATCACCGAGATTATCAATAGAATTCAGGACCAACTGATGAAATTTATTGCTTCCTGGAATATTTGCCCCCAAGAGATGTTTCAGCTGACTGAACATTATAATTATGGCAGCGCCGGAGGTAAATCCATTGATAACAGGTTTTGATAAAAAATTCACCAAAAATCCCATTTTCATAACCCCTAAAAGAAGTTGAATGGCCCCCACCATAAAAGCAAGGAAAATAGCCATGGCAATATAATCCTCAGAATTGGTAATGGCCAAAGCTCCCAAACCTGCGGCCACTAAAATAGAATCCATGGCCACGGGCCCCACGGCCATTTGTCTGGAAGTACCTAAAAAAGCATAGATCAAGACTGGGACCAATGAGGCATACAGCCCATATACAGGTGGCAAACCTACAACCATAGCATAAGCCATCCCCTGAGGAATAAGTATAATACCAACGGTAAGTCCGGCCACCAGGTCACTTAAAAAGTAGTTCTTTTGATAGTTGGGCAACCAATCCAGAAAAGGGAAAAATTTACGCATGGGTCAAAATTAACATTTTTAGGATAGGCCTAAAGTAACATTTGCTACATTAGTTTTTTTTTAATATCAGTCAGTGGCAATTCCAAAATATATCCATTCTACAATATTATCATATGGGTTACTCTGGGAGTGTATTTCTCCAGGGGCTATGGTGATACAATCCCCCACCCCCAAAATGACCTTTTCGTGTTCCACCACAAATGCTGCCCGTCCCTTAATAATATAAAAAACCTCGTACATGGTAGGATGGCTATGGGTCTCCACAAACTGTCCCGGTTTAAAAACGGCAGAACTGAAATTCATAAGTTGTGGGATGGTTCCTTTTTCCAAAAGCACCTTTTTCCTAATCTCCACATTATGGCTAACCCCTACCTCAGCAACTTCTTTTGAACGGACAATTTTCATAAAACTAATCCTCTGGAATTAGGGTTACGGTACACACCTTGGACTCCTTCCCCAATTCCTGAAACCCAGTTGCCAATCGCTGTTGGGTTACCGCATAGGGATAAAAGGTGATGGGCTCTATGCATACCATATTGGGCACTTCTGTCCATAACATAAAGCTCCCGAACCCTTGGGTTGTAATGGTGAGTTTTTTTTTGTCTTCTAAGGTAATGGAGGTACAGTCTTTCACCTCCAGAGCCCTGCTTCCAACGTCCAAAACCTCGTTCAGGGTAATCTTCCTTGCCCCAGTATCAATGACAGGAGCCAAGTTATGCAGATAAAAGGCCGGGTGGTAACCCAGCATGTAGGGCATCCCTTCCTCTCCCGAAATGGTGAAGGCAATTTCCAATGTAGTCCCTTTCAGTTCATAGCTTTTTTCAAACCTAAAATCATAGGGCCAGGTCAAAAATGCCGCACTGGACTTTTCAGGAAATTTGGAATTCTTTATCTCCGTGCCCGAGCTGTATTTTTTGAGATAGACCACCTTGGTTGCGGTTTGGGAAACCAATTCATAAGCCAGCTCCCGCAAAAGCCCATGTTGGTCCTGTACAGCCATTCCATTTGGGGTTTCAACCATAAAATCGGCCTCACTGGTAGGTCCGATGATAGGAAACATTTCCGTATCGGAATTACGCCAACCCGGATTCCCTTTTTGATGGATGTACTCATGGCGGCCAACCTTGAAACTTACCAGTTCCCCGGCATCTATGTGAACCTTACATCGGGCAGAGATTAATTTTTCCATTGTTTATTGATTGATAAGTCTGTAAATTAAAATGGCAGTACGCTTGGTGAGGTCTTCAATGGTATTGAGGTTAATAGTCTCCTGAGGCGTATGCGCCCCTGTACCCATGGCACCCAGACCATCCAAACAATCCACGTATTCGGCTACAAAGGAAATATCTGCCGCCCCCCTTTTTCCAGGGTCATAACCCAATACTTCCCCATACCCTAGATCCACACTCACCTGGCTCAGTTCCTCCAACAATCGTTGGTTGCCTGGTGTTGGACCCATGGCCGGATAGCTGTCCGTAAAACTGATGGTGGCAGAAGTCTGTGGCAGGTTTTTGGCTATAATGGCCCTCATTTTTTCCCTGGCATTTTCCTTTTGTTCTTCCGAGATAAAACGAAGTCCTCCATGAACCACCGCCGATTGTGCTACCACATTGGTTTTTCCAAAGGCGGTGCCCTTGCTGGTCATATCGTCATAGGTCACAAAAGTGCCACCCAACAACGTTCCCGGATTAAAGGTTAAAAACTCTTCGCCCTTTACCTCGTTATAAAATTCATTGAGGATGCGCGACATTTCAAAAATAGCACCCGCTCCCGTATTATCACTAAAAATCCCTGAGGAATGTGCCCTTTTTCCGGTCACTTCTACCTTCCAGCCAGAAGATCCCCTTCTGGCCACGGTGGCATAGTTAAAACCTGTGGACGTTTCAAAATTTAGGGCAACATCACTCCGTTTTGCGGCTTCTATCAAATCTTTTCTACTGACCTCCAAGGGCTTACCAGTACTTTCCTCATCCCCGGTAAAAGCCACAATAATCTGGGCATTGGTAAGAAGACCGTTATCATGCAGGGCCTTTAGGGCGTACAAAAGAATAACATCCCCGCCTTTCATATCATTCCCTCCCGGTGCATGGGCAACGCTATCGTTTACCATTTCAAAGGTCTGAAACGGACTGTCTTCTTCAAAGACGGTGTCCAGATGTCCAATAAGGAACAGTTTTTTTCCTTTTTTGCCTGAAGTTTCTGCAAACAGATGTCCTCCCCTATTCATTTCCTGGGGCATTTCTATCCAATTTGTCTTAAAATTGATCTGATCAAAGGCATCCTTGAAAACCATGCCCACCTCTTTTACCCCTTTGGCATTTAAGGTACCGCTATTGATATTCACCACCTTTTCCAGAAAACCTATGGCTTCTGTGTTGTTGGCTTCTATGCTCTTTACAATTTTCTTCTCGGTTCTGGAAAGTTTTTGGGCAAGCACAACAGTGCTGCATATGGTACATAGCAGAAAGCTTAAAGCGTACTTTAATTTCATGGGAAAGGTTATTAGGGTTTATACCCTACTAATCTATAAAACCTTTTTCTCGCATCCAATCCTCATTGAACATTTTACCTACATATCGGCTACCGTGATCATGGAAAAGAACTACAACCACATCGTCCTTGGTGAAATGTTCCTTTAATTGAAGAAGGCCTTTTACTGCGGCACCTGCCGAATTCCCTAAGAACATGGCTTCTTCCTTTGCCAATCTGGCGGTGTATACGGCGGCATCCTTATCGGTAACCTTGGTAAATCCGTCTATGACGCCAAAATTCACATTCTTTGGTAGGATATCTTCTCCAATACCTTCTGTGATATATGGATATATTTCGTTTTTGTCAAAAATTCCTGTCTCGTGGTATTTTTTAAATACGGAGCCATAGGTATCTATTCCCCAAACCTTCACCTTGGGGTTCTTCATTTTCAGATAGGATCCTACTCCGGAGATGGTTCCCCCGGTACCAACCCCTACTACAAAATGGGTAACCTTCCCGTCTGTCTGTTCCCAAATTTCAGGTCCCGTACTCAGAAAGTGCGCCTTGCAATTGGATGGATTGTCATATTGGTTCACATACCAAGAATTAGGAATCTCGGTGGCCAATCTTTTGGCAGTGGAATAATAACTTCTTGGATCTTCTGGTGCAACATCGGTTGGACAAACATGAACCTCACTGCCCATGGCCTTTAGAATATCCACCTTTTCCTTGGACTGCTTGTCGCTGATCACACAGATCATTTTATACCCTTTTACCACTGCTGCCAGGGCCAAGCCCATTCCAGTATTCCCAGAAGTCCCCTCAATGATGGTACTTCCCGGTTTTAGGATGCCTGCTTCCTCTGCATCGGTAATCATCTGCAGGGCCATACGGTCCTTTACAGAGTTACCCGGGTTAAAGGTCTCATATTTAGCGAGTACCAAACAAGGTAGTTCTGCCGTTAGTTTGTTCAATTTTACCAAGGGGGTGTTCCCAATGGTTCCCAATATGTTTTCTGCGTATTCCATAGTTACTGCAAAGATACAATTTTACTAATTTTTGTGTTACTATTCACCCACTTCTCTCAGCCCGAAAATTGGATTTTCTTAGTCCGTTGATTTTCAGGAAGGCCAGTCTTTGTTCCATCTCAAAAACTAGGAATTTCAAGGTTGATTTGGCAAGTAGTGAATCTAATGAGAAACTAATTCCTACTCAAACTTAATCGCCTTCACCGGGGATATTTTGGTGATGATATAAGAAGGGATCAGAAGCATCAAAAGGCAGAGGAACAAAACCCCAATATTGAGGGTAAGTACCGTGACCACATCCAGATGTACAGGGATATACTCTATATAGTATTCCTGCGGATTGGGAAATTTGAACATACGGTATTTCTCCTGTGCCATTAGTAGTCCCAAGCCCAGTAGATTTCCCCAAAAGAGGCCAACCCCAATTAAATAGGTGGCATTGTACAAAAACACCTTTCTAATGCTCCAGTTGCTGGAGCCCAAAGCTTTTAGGATCCCAATCATTTGGGTACGTTCCAAAATAAGCACCAAAAGGGCAGTGATCATATTGATGCCCCCCACAATGACCATTATCCCAATGATGAGCGCGATATTAAAATCGAAGAGCCCTATCCATTCAAAGATCTTGTAGTATTTGTCCTTTATATTTTGGGTATCCAGATTAGAGAGGGTTTTCCCATAAATCTCTTTGGTCTTCTGATCAATATCATCAAAATTATGGAGGAGCACCTCAAAATTTCCCGCTTGGTTACTCTCCCATTTGTTCATCCGTTGAATGTGGCGCAGATCTATAAAAATATAGTTGCTATCAAATTCCTCAAAACCGCTGTCATAAACACCCACGATTTTAAATTTCCTTTGGTTGGGAATTTGGGAAGGGTCGTCATCCTTGAGGAAAAAGGTAAAAAAAGAATCCCCTGTTTTGAGCTGCAATCTGGTGGCGAGAATTTGTGAAATAAGCACCTCATCGTTTAATTCCCCAGTATAGTTGGGCAAGGTCCCAGTGACCAAATAATCCTTGAACGCCTTCCAATCGTAATCTTTGCCGACACCTTTGGCAATTATTCCCTCAAAGGTATCCTCAGTCCGGATGATTCCGCCCTTACTGGCTACGGCCTGCACATGGCTAATACCATCAATGTCCTTAAATTCCGGGTAAAATTCTTGTTCCAGGGATACGGGCACCACCGATACATCGGAGGTATTGTTATCGTAGTTGTAAATTTGGATATGCCCGTTAAAAGCGGCCACTTTTTCTCGAATTTTATGCTTGAGGCCTACGCCCGTGGCAATGGCAATCAGCATCATGATTACCCCCAATGCAATAGCTACAATCGCTATTTTTATAATTGGTGCGGAAATACTACTTTTATGCTCTTTGCCCTTGATAAGTCGCTTGGCAATAAAAAATTCTAAATTCAATCTATGGGGTTTTTATCCATTTTCAAAAGTACATTTTTATTGTGGGTTTTGATACTTTCTTCTTGTGGAAACAAAATGACATCCCACAAAAATTCAAACGATAACATTACCGCCCAAGTCCCGGAGCCTGTATTGGCTTCTGTGGTAGTGGCTGCCAATAGCACTGCGGAATATCTCCCTTTGCTCAAGAATAAAAAGGTGGCTGTTGTGGCCAATCAGACCAGTGTCATTTTCAAAAAGCAAGGCCATACCCATTTGGTGGATTCCCTTTTGGCCCTTCAGATCGATGTAAAAAAGGTTTTTGCCCCCGAACACGGTTTCCGTGGGGAGGCAGATGCTGGGGAAGCGGTTAAAGACGGATTGGATACCAAAACCGGGCTACCCCTGATATCCCTCTACGGAAAAAATAAAAAACCATCTGATGAACAACTGCAGGGTTTGGAAGTGGTCCTTTTTGACATACAGGATGTGGGAGTTCGTTTCTATACCTATATCGCTACCCTACAATTGGTGATGGAAGCTTGTGCCAAGAACAATATCCCCGTGATTATTTTGGATAGACCCAATCCCAATGCCAATTATGTGGACGGCCCTACCATGGAGGCCAAGCACACCAGCTTTTTGGGGATGACCACTATCCCATTGGTGTATGGGATGACTATTGGTGAATACGCCCAAATGCTCAATGGTGAAAATTGGTTGGATGGCAAGAAGAAGGCCGACATCACCGTAATCCCCTTAAAAAACTACACCCATAATACCCAGTACCACCTGCCGATACGGCCTTCCCCCAATCTGCCGAATGACAAGAGCATCAATCTGTATCCAAGTCTAGGCCTTTTTGAAGGGACCAACGTCAATGCAGGGCGGGGCACAGAATTTCAATTTCAACGCTATGGGGCTTCTTTTATGAACCCTTCGGCCTATGATTTCAGCTATGTGCCCAAGCCCAATTTTGGATCCAAATATCCCAAGGAAGAAGGTAAGACCTGCTACGGCAAGGACCTTACCAATAGCCCACAACTACAACGGGTCACCCTGGCCTGGTTAATAGATGCGTATAACAATACCACCGATAAGAGTAAGTTTTTCTTGACAGATTCCTTTACCAAGCATTCGGGAACAGAGAAACTACAGCAGCAGATTGAGGCCGGACTTTCCGAAGAGGCCATCAAAAAAACATGGCAGGCCGACTTGGATGCCTTTAGAAAGATTCGGATAAAATATTTGATGTACGACTAGGGAATTTATTGCTCCGCATTTACGGCAGAAGTATCCACTGCCCTATTTCGCTTTTTCTGGAAAGGAATCCCCAACAGCTTGCCTATACTGGCATTGTCCGCTGCATTGGGATGGGTATCTACCCCATAGACGATCTCCTCATTGGGCAGTTTGGTGAAGGTGCCCAGAAGTCGGTCCCAAATAGAAAAGATATTCCCATAGTTGGAATCTGTATACGGCAATACATAATGATGGTGCACCTTGTGCATATCCGGGGAAACAATAACGTAGCTCAGCAGATCATCCACTCTTTTTGGCAGGGTGATATTCGCATGGTTAAACTGTGACAAGACAACGGAAAGGGACTGGTACAGCATTACAATGCCTATGGGCGCCCCAACAACCAACACCCCAAGACAGGTGAACAGAAAACGGATCACGCTCTCTCCCGGATGGTGCCTATTGGCGGTTGTAGTATCTACCTCATGGTCGGTATGGTGGATCAGGTGAAATCCCCAGAGTACTTTGACCTTATGCTGCACCCAATGTGCAAACCAAGCGCCAATAAAATCCAACAATAAGACCCCTAGGAAAATCTTGCCCCATAACGGAATACCACCCACCCAGTTTAGGATTCCAAAATTATGGGTCACGGTCCAATCGCTGGTCTTTAGAAGAATAAAGGCGAGGGCAAAATTGACCACAATGGTAGTGAGGGTAAAAAAGATATTGAGGGCTCCATGCTTGAACTTCTTGTATTTGAACTTAAACAAGGGCACGGCGTATTCCAAAAGCCAAAAGAAAGTAATCCCCGATACCAGGATAATACTCCTATGAGAAGAGGGAATGGTTTCAAAATAACTGATAATGGATTCCATACCTGCAAGATAATGAACCTGCCCAATATTTCAAATGTGGATTAGGATGTGACCTTATTTTAATTTCACCCGTCGCTTCATTTCCTCAACAATATTAAAGGCAGCGGGGCAAATGGCAACATTCTTTAGGGTCAGGTTACTGATCTGTTGGAACTTCTTACGGTCCGTATGGGGAAACTCTCTGCAGGCTTTTGGGCGCACATCATAGATCATACAGTAGTTCTCGGCATCCAAAAAGGTACAGGGCACGCTCTGAAGCACATAGTCGTTCTCCTCATCCACCCTGAGGTAGGTATCAATGAATTTCTGGGGTTTTAGGCGCAGGTGTTTGGCAATTCGCTCCACATCGGCAGTAGTGAACAAAGGTCCTGTGGTCTTACAGCAATTGGCGCAGGTAAGACAATCGGTGCGCTGGAATTCTTCCTCATGGAGCTCCTGCATCACATAATCCAGATCTTTGGGCGGCTTCTTCTTTAATTTGGCAAAGAATTTCTTGTTTTCAGCGTGCTTTTCCTTTGCTAATTTGGGGAGGTTGCCTAATACTTCGTCCATGGGGCAATAAACTTTTTAAAGTGGACCAAAATTCCCACATTTGCATGGAAAATACAAATTTAAATGGAGAAGGACATTTTTGGGAACGCTATCCTGGATTACCAATTGGGCAGGTATACGGAGGATATCATAACATACTCCTCCCTGGATGAGGAAGATATTATTCCCGTACCCTACTTCTTCCGCACCTATAAGGCAATGCCCTCTTTGGAGCAAAAAGCCTTAAAACTGTGCAAGGGAAGTATATTGGATATTGGTTGCGGGGCCGGGAGCCACAGCCTTTACCTGCAGAAAAAGGGCTTTGATGTCACTGCGCTGGACAATTCGCCTGGAGCCATAGAGGCCTGCAAACTGCGAGGAATAGAAAAAGTAGTGGAGTCTGACCTGTATGAATTCAAGGGCCAAAAATTTGATACCCTTCTGATGCTCATGAACGGGATTGGCATTGTGGGCGAGCTTAAAAATCTGGATACATTCTTTACGCATATCAAGACATTGTTGAAACCTGGGGGACAGCTATTGTTAGATTCCAGTGATATTATCTATATGTTCGAAGAGGACGAAGATGGCGGGTACTGGCTGCCTGATACGGGAAATTATTACGGGGAGGTGACCTTTACCATGGCATATAAAAAGAAGAAGACCGATGAATTTCCGTGGCTTTATATAGATTACAATACGTTGCAACGTGCAGCACAGAGTTCAAATTTTAACTGTGAGCTTGTAAGCGAGGGAGAACATTACGACTATTTAGCTAAGCTTACCCTAGATCCACAATAGAACCCTTTTGGCTTCGTTATCGTAAGTAAGGTAAGTGAACTAAAAATTAAAGATTTTTGATGCTATGAAATTGAAATATGTATTCCTAATACTTACAGCCTTTTTAACCGTTTATAGTTGCTCCAAAGATTCAAGTGATGTTGGTTCTGAAACGGAACAAACGGTTGTTGTGAACAAAACCCCCAATCTGCAGGGTACCGGGGATTCTGCAAATGACCTTTTGTCCAACAACACCTTTACCAAGTTATTGGTAGAGATAGGGTATGTGGAAGGCTTTAGGCCTACGGCCCGCACGGAAGCTGATGTGATTGAGTTTTTAAAGGAAATAACCTTTAAAGATGATGTGCAAATTATTTACAAACAATTAGAATCTACCGGCAAGACCTCCCTGACCCTTCAGGAAATTGCAGATGAGGAAAAAGAGCAAAGGACCGCTTACAATACCGATGATACCATAGCCGTATATATTTATTTTGCCGATGCTGCTGCCGATACCGATGACCCCAACAGCAATTCGGCTACTTTGGGAGCGGTATACCGCAACACCTCCATGGTAATCTATGAGAGCACGGTGCGCAAACTGGCAAACTCCAGTGTGTTGATCTCTTTGGCCACGGCAGAGACTGCGACCATGCACCATGAGTTTGGGCATCTGTTCGGACTGGTGAATTTAGGGACTTCTATGGTGAACCCACATGAATCCCAATCGGAAAATTCCGAAGGTGTAGTGGAAGGCGACAGCCACTGTGATATAGACGGATGTTTAATGAATGCACAGCTTGAATTTGGCTCTGGAATGAGAAAGATGTTAGTTGCCAAAAATGGGGCTGTCCCGGAACTGGATGCGGAATGCATGCTGGACCTGCAGGCTAACGGTGGCCGTTAGATCTTGCCTCTTGCGTCTTGCGTCTTGACTCTCGTCTCTTGAATCTCTCGTCTTACAATGAGACTAAAATAAAAAAGCTCCTTTTGATGGTTCAGAAGGAGCTTTTTTATTAGGGAATATTCAAATATTTATGAGTTTGTAAGGAGACCTTCCATTTGGGGTTCTTCATCACATAATCTACAATTAGGGGCACCATTTTATCCCGGACGCTCCATTCCGGTTGCAGGTAGAGAATACAGTTGCCGTTTACTTTGGCCGCCTGTTCCTCGGCAAAGATAAAATCGTGCTTGTTAAAGATGATCATTTTCAGCTCATGGGCCTTGTCATAGATGATCCCTTCCGGCAGTTTGTTCTTTTTTGGCGAGAGACAGATCCAGTCCCATTGGCCGGTAAGCGGATAGGCTCCGGAAGTTTCTATATGCACCTGCAGGTTTTTGTCCTTTAGGGCAGTGGTAAGCGGGTTCATTTCCCACGTAAGGGGCTCGCCCCCGGTTACTACAATGGTATCCGAATATTTGGCGGCATTGTCCACTATGGCAGAGATATGCGTTGGTGGATGCGTTTCTGCATTCCAGCTTTCCTTAACATCACACCAATGGCAGCCCACATCGCAACCCCCTACCCTAATAAAATAGGCGGCGGTACCCTTGTGGAACCCTTCTCCCTGTATGGTATAGAATTCCTCCATTAAAGGGAGCATTTCCCCTTTGTCCACCAGCGCTAAAACTTCATTTTTTACCATGGCGCAAAGATACGATAACCCATTAAATATTTAGGCATGGGCAGGAGCAGATAAAATGAGTGTAAAAAATTGTTTCAAATAGATTATTTTCTTAATAATTTATGTAGATTTAAGCACAGAATATTCTCTATAAGATGATTTGGTGGCAGACTGCAATTAGAGAGAATTTTTTTTCGGAGTTGAAGTGAACCGGTCTGCTTTAGTAATACGTTACCCGTAATTTATGAAAAACATCCTGTTAGTATCTATACTCTTTTTAACCATAAACTGTAATTCTCAAAATCAAAAGACAACTGGAACAATAAACGTTTTGTTCATTGGAAACAGTTTAACCTATTACCACAATATGCCACAATCAGTTCAAAAAATGTTGAATGAAACTCATCCTAACATTAAAATTGAACAAAGTACATTTCCTGGAATGTCCTTGTCTGCTCACTTGGATAATATAATTGAATCGAGGACAGAGCATGGAATAAGCACTCGAAAAAAAGTTGAAGGAGAAATTACGGAGACGGAAAAAAAGATTGCGGAAAAAAAATGGGATGTTGTTATATTACAAGAGGGAACAGTTGGATTCTTGATCCCGGAAGCAAGAGAGTATAAAGTTGAAACTGCCATTTCCGAAATAAAAAAATTGATTACCAATCCAAATTGCAAATTTATTTTATTCGAGACCTGGCCTTCAAAAAAAGAATATCCCAAAGAATATTGCTATTCGAAATGGGGAATTAATCGTTCATTGGAAAAAGATCAATACTGTTCCCCTGTTATTGAAAACGTTGCACAAGAAATGGAATTGATAAATGAATCGTATGATGTAGTTGCGCAAAAAAATAGCTTGTTACTATCTGACAATGGAACTAAATTCTACGAAGTTTTGACAAAACATCCCGAAATTGAACTTTATGAAGATGATAGTCATCCGAATAAATATGGAGCTTTTTTAAACGCCAGTATTTTTTACCAAATGCTTACCGACAGAAAAGCGTCTGAATTAAAATATAATGGTGAAATTGAACCTAAAACAGCTGAATTACTTAAGAAGATTTCGGAGTAAAAACTACGGGTAACAAGGCATATAAAACATTGCAATAAAAAAAATTTAGGAAGGGTTGTACTTAATTGCAAGACCACTAAATTTTTAAAAAATAGTAAAAACAAAACTGAAAAAACCGGCTCTGTGTTTCTCCGAAAAGTTAGCGCCCATAAATACGCCACTTGTCATATAAAAACCGTCAGCCCTAATTAAAAAAGCACTCAATGAATAGAAAAATCTTTTTATTGTTATTTCTAAGTAGCCTACTTACTAATGCTTATTCTCAAAACGAAGGTTGCACTTGTATGACTGATTTAACATTCTTGGATAGTAAAATAAGAAAAACGCCTGCCTACAAAGTCAACAAAAAGGCATATAACACTTCATACTCAAAATTTCTGAAGGAAGCTGTTTCAATAAATTCAATCTTCGATTGTCATTCTTTACTCAATGAATTACTAATTTCCTTAAACGATAATCACAGTAGAGTTTACAGCAGTGAGCTGGGAGCCACAGATGAAGTCATTGCAAATCCCAAGAAGTTCAAGGAGTTTAAAAAATCTGAGCTTTTTAATGCCTATCCTAAACCAAATATTGACCTGGACAGCTTAAAAACAGTCTTGAATACTAAATCAATAATGGATATAGAGGGGATTTACAAAAAAGAAAACTATATGACTATAGGTGTTGTCAGAAATGAGATTAAGAATAATTACAAAGCCATTATTCTCGGTTCTGAATCTGATGTTTGGCAAGTGGGAGAAATTATGTACACGTTAATACCATTTGGAAATGATTACCTATTGAACATTGGTGGAAGCTTATATTCCAAACGATTAATTGCATATACAGAAAGGATAGAAAATGGCTTCTTCTATTTTATGGGCTTTCAAAAAGATATTACAAAAACAAATTATTCTTCAAAAATGCCATCAGAAAGTACCTATTACCGCGAAGAGCTTTCGGATGAAATCACATACCTAAAAATAGGAAGTTTTAGTTCATGGAACCCGACACTATCAGACGCAGAAAAATTTTATAAAACCCTTGAAGGAAATTTAAATAAGAGCAACTTAATTATTGACCTGCGAAATAATGGAGGTGGTGGTGACCGAAATTCTGATATTCTATATAAATTATTAAAAGAATACTCTAAAAAAGACAAGATTTATGTTTTGATTAATCACAGAACTGCAAGTAACGCTGAGCAATTTACACAGAAGTTAAGTAGGCTAGAAAACTGCCAAATATTTGGATCTAGAACTAATGGCTCACTTGCATATGAAATAAAAAATAGTAATTACACTTTGCCTTGTGGCAACTTTATTGCGGTTCTTACTTCGAAAAAACATGCGGGTTACCTTGAATTTGAATCTCGAGGTATTGAACCAGATGTAACATTTAATTTGAACAGTGATTGGATAATGCAACTAAATAACTATATCAAAAAATAACTGGAGCTAACAACAGCTCTAGTTCGTTACGACTAATTGATACTCGCGTGCCATTCCGTATCAAAACTAGAGCTAAGACCGTTAGGACATGATTATGAAGAACATTTTTATTATAATATTCATTCTACCATTATTTACTCTATCTCAAGAAAAGGAAACGAGTAATATGGGAGGAGAGAACATACCATTGAGAATAGCATTTCAGGAAATTAAAATGTCTGAATTGGACATCACGCCTAAGAATGGATTCATCACTATTCGCAGGCTTTTATCCGAAAATGGAGAATTTTCTGAGATGAAATCCTTTCAAATAGACGAGAATTATAACAATACCGAATTCAATAATGGAACACTTATTAAAAAATTAGAACGTATAACATTAGGGCTAAAAAAATGGAAAAGAGATAGGGATTACGAGAACTTTAGTCTAATTCGAATTAAAATAAAAAACGGAAAAATTGAGGAAATTTTTTAAATATATAGCGGTTTTTATAGTTCTACTGCTCATAGTTTCTGCAATTGGAGGGACTATTTGGTGGAATTTTAAAAGTGATAGAGAAAAATCAGATTTCTTTATTGAATTAATGGATTATGAAAGCGCTATTGCATATGACCCTACCAATAGTTACGCATGGATGGAGCGTTCTGTGGACTTTAATAAATCTGGGGATTTTCATCAAGGTTTTAAATATTTGGACAAGGCAGTCGAATTAAAGCCAGAATTACATTTAGGCTATCGTGGATGGATAAGACTGAGAAAACTAAGGGATTTTGAGAAAGCATTAGCGGACTTTGAACTGCTTGATAATATGACCCCTAATGCAGTTGATGCCCCATGGGGCGAAGACATTGACTTTTTACGAGGGGAATGTTATTTTGGAAATAAAGACTATGACAAAGCAATTGAATATTTCAACCGTTCCATAAAAAACCAAAAAGAAGATTGGGCAGATGTTCAAACCTTTGTTTATTTGGGCATTTGTGAATTTAAACTGAACAATTTCGAAAAAGCAATCCTCGAATTTAAAAGAGCTTTAGCACAATCAGAATTTGTATGTGAAGCCCATTTCGGTATGGCAAAAGCATACGATAAATTAGGTGAAGTCAATCTTGCCAAAGAACATATCTTAAAGGCAGAGAAAAACATAATCTACAAACGGGACGATTTTTATAATGAATATTTAAATGAGATCTATTTATCCGAAATATTGGATTTTAAAAACTATCTGGAGAATTAACTGTATGCGACACGTCCCCAACGCGAGCCCCCGCTAGCGCGAGCGTCACGCTCGTGTCTAAGTAGAATTCTAAGATTCATTTAAAAACCGATTTAAACTATCAATATGGAATTATCAATTTTCACCAAAACATATAAACAAAGTTTAATTTATTTGACTTTAATAATATCCGCTTTTGTCCTAATCCGTTTATATGGAGATTTTGAGAAATATCCATATATATTCCTTATTGGAATTCCACTTCTCATTGTAGAGGTGTCTGGAGTGGTTAGCTTAATTAAATTGATCAGGAATAGACATAAAGAAAAAGATTACCGATATGTCATTGCCTTTGTGATCAATGGCTTGATAACATTGCTATTAGTGTTTACCATATTCATTTTCATAAAAACAGTCCCAAGGATATTCTGAAACCCCCTCTAGCCTCCGCTAGCGCGAGCGTCACGCTCGTGCCCGTAACAGTTAAGAATCAAAATACCCAATAATCCCCCGCTAGCGCGAGCGTCACGCTCGTGCCCGGAACAGTTAGTAAACAAAATATTCAATAAACAAATTGAGCAGAAAATACAAATTCCATAACCCAACCGCAGCCTACTTTGTAAGTTTTGCAACCGTGTATTGGATAGATGTATTTACACGGCAACCTTATTTTTCAATATTGGAACGGGCCTCCGCTAGCGCAAGCGTCAAGCTCGTGCCCTCAACTTTAAGAAACGAAATGATCAACAAACAAGCTGAACAAAAATTTCAAATATCATACCACCCCGCTAGCGCGAGCGTCACGTTCGTGCCCAGAACAGTAAGAAACGAAATGATTTATAAATCAAGATGAGCAGAAAATACAAATTCCATAACCCGACCGCAGCCTACTTTGTAAGCTTTGCAACCGTGTATTGGATAGATGTATTTACAAGGCAACCTTATTTTTCGATATTGGAACGGGCCATAGAACATTGCCGAAAAGAAAAAGGCATGGAGGTCTTCGCATATTGTTTTATGCCCAGTCATGTACATTTAATCTTTAGATCAAACCAAGGGAATCCATCTGGTCTGTTAAGGGATTTTAAGGGCTTTACCGCGAAAAAGTTGATAAACGAAATTGAAGAAAATCCTCAAGAGAGTAGAAAGGAATGGCTATTGTGGATGATGGAAAGGGCAGGTAAAAAGAAAAGTAATGTATCAAAAAGACAGTTTTGGCAGCAGCACAATAAACCTATAGAACTGTGGAGCGATAATGTAATAAAACAGAAAATAGATTACATCCACTATAATCCGGTAGAACAAGGCTTTGTTACGGACCCTGTAGAATGGAAATATAGCAGTGCCAGAAATTTTGTTGATGACCATACCATATTGAAAATTGACAATGACGGTATAGACTTGGGATTTCTATGAAACCTCATAAGAGACAAAGAATTGAAAAATAGGGCTGAGTGCACGAGCGAGACGCTCGCGCTAGCATACAAAAAAATCAAAGCAAGTCTTAGAGCACGAGCGAGACGCTCGCGCTAGCAGAGGAGACGCTCGCGCTAGCAGAGGATCACAGAGGGCACGAGCGAGACGCTCGCGCTAGCATACAAAGAACTGAAAGCAAGTCATAGGGCAGGAACGAGACGCTCGTGCTAGCAGATGATCTGAGAATTTTTAAAGTGGTGCATGGAACTCTTTCAACTTATCTTTACCTTGTATGCTGTTCTATAAAAGTACGGTGACAACTAAACCTTTATTTACTTCTTTAAAAAATGATGAAAAAAGTATTTCTAAGTATGCTATTTCTTGCCTTTCAATTCAGTTTTTGTCAATCAGAATCTGGGTCGGACCAATTTTGGAACACATTAAAATCGTATTGCGGGCAATCTTTTGAAGGGGAAATAACCGCGGGAGCTTCGGCCGACGATCCTTTTATGGGCAAAAAATTAATAATGCATGTAAAAAGCTGTGAAGAAAACCGTATCCGAATTCCCTTCTTTGTCGGAGAAGATAGATCACGTACCTGGGTTTTAACTTCACAAGACAATATAATAACCCTAAAACACGACCATCGACATGAAGATGGAACTCCGGATAAAGTGACCCAATACGGCGGCTCCTCAACCAACACGGGATTATCCGCTATACAGTTCTTTCCTGCCGATCAAGAAACGTGTGATATGATTCCAAATGCATCCACAAATGTTTGGTGGATTACTGTTGATGATAAGTCGTTTACGTATAATCTGAGACGACTTGGTACTGAAAGAGTTTTTACGGTGAGTTTTGATACCACCAATCCTATTGAAACGCCTGCAGCGCCTTGGGGTTGGAAAGAATGACAGAAGTAGGTGGCTGTATAAACTGGTAATAAACCTATAAATGCTGCCGCAATTTATAGGAATAAAAAAAGTGTTGGGCTGTAAATGAATATGGATTTCAACCCACCCGCTTGACGAAGATTTCGAACGTGTAAGTTGTGAATTTTTATAGTGGCACTATATCAGAAATCCACGTGGTGTAAACGCTAGCAAAAGTAGAAAAAATCTATGCGAATAGCTATTGCCATATTAATTGGAGTACATGGAATTATTCATTTATTCGGATTTTTCAAAGCATTCGGCATATCTGAATTTAATGCAATTTCTCAACCAATTTCGAAACCTTATGGAATATTCTGGTTCTTGACATTTTTACTTTTTGCTTTTACCGTATTTTTAATTCTTGCTCATTCAGATTATTGGTTCTTAAGCAGTTATTTGGCTTTAACTATTTCTCAGGTTTTAATTTTTAACTCCTGGTCTGATTCAAAATTTGGCACTATAGTGAATGTCATTATTCTTATGGCGACAATTATTGGGTATTCTAGTTTCAACTTTAAGAATAAAATCAAAGAAGAAAGAAGATCACTATTTGAAAATTCACATGTGTCAATCCATAAAAAGGTTTTAGAAGAGTCCATTATAGATTTACCACCAATTACTCAGAAATGGCTAATCCATAGTGGAATAATCGGCAAGGAATTGATTACTAACGTATTTTTAGTTCAAGAACTACAACTAAAAATGAAACCAGACCAAACAAATTGGAACTGTGGTGCGGCCCAGCAATATTTTACTACGCAACCGCCAGCGTTTAATTGGAACATTAATACTGAAATGAACCCATTATTAAGTATTGTTGGCCGAGATAAGTTTGAAAACGGTAAAGGTGAAATGATCATTAAGCTTTTGTCACTTATTCCAGTTGCAAATGCAAAAAATGATAACAAGGTAAACCAAGCAACTTTACAGCGTTATTTGGCGGAAATCGTATGGTTCCCTACCATGTCTCTGAGTCCTTATATAAAATGGGAAGCTATAGACGAACATTCAGCTAGAGCAACAATGGAATATAAAGGAACTACAGGTTCAGGGGTATTCTATTTTGACAAAATCGGAAATTTTGAAAAATTTGTGGCAATGCGTTATGAAGATTCTAAAGCAATCAAACCTACTGAATGGACTGTAACTGCAACAAAAACTGAGGAACGGAATGGGATCAAAATTCCTGTCGAGTGCAAAGCAAGTTGGAAATTGAAGGATGGTGAATGGACTTGGCTAAAATTAAAAATAACGAACATACAATACAACGTGAAGGAAATGCCAGTGGCCGATAATGCGCTTCTATCTCAAGTTTCAAAATAGTGTCATAAAAGAACAAGAACTAGTGGCCCAAAAATTAAAAACGATTATGGAAAAATATTTTAAACTGAACAATAATGTCAAAATCCCATCCATAGGTTTTGGGACCTGGCAAACACCCGAGGGGGAAACTGCAATAAATTCCATAAAAATTGCAGTACAAACGGGTTATAGACATATAGATGCTGCTGCCATTTATGGGAATGAAAAAAGTATTGGTGTTAGTATAAAAGAATGTGGTCTTGAACGAAAAGAGCTTTTTGTAACAAGCAAAGTATGGAACACTGAACGTGGGTATGAAACCACCTTGAAGGCTTTTGAAAAGACACTAAAAGATTTGCAGTTAGACTATCTTGATCTTTATCTTATCCATTGGCCTGCCTCTGCCCATCAATTCAACAATTGGCGAGAGATTAATGCAGATACTTGGAAAGCCATGGAAAAACTTTACACCGAAGGAAAGATCCGGGCCCTTGGCCTCAGCAATTTTATGGAACATCATCTTGAGGCTTTACTGGACAATGCAAATATTAAACCTTCGGTCAATCAGATAGAATATCATCCGGGATGTATGCAAGATGCTTGTGTGAACTACTGCAACGAAAATAACATCCTGGTAGAAGGGTGGAGCCCCCTTGGAAGAGGTAAGGTATTGGAGCATAAAATGTTGAAAGAAATTGCTTTTAAATATAATAAATCCGTGGCTCAGGTGTGTATTCGTTGGGCACTGCAAAACAAGGTGCTCCCGTTGCCAAAATCTACCACCCCTCATCGCATAAAGGAAAACTTTGATGTTTTTGATTTTGAAATTTCAGCATCCAATATGAAAGCCATCAATCAATTGGACAATTTTGGAAGTTCTGGGTTACATCCAGACACCATTGATTTTTAACATTTTATCTTTCGACCAAAAAAACTGTTAGCAGGCTTTCATGGAGAACATTTATGTCCCACTTTTTCTTCATACCCAATAACGTTTACCTCCCTGCAAGTTTTTTGCAGCAATAGGGTTACCTCTATATCAAAGGGATTTTGCACTAAATGTATCTCCTTGTGAAATATCCCCGGTATCAAACCCCTTCTTAAACCATCTAATCCGTTGTTCTGAGGTACCGTGGGTAAATGAATCGGGGACCACCTTTCCGGTCGATTGACGCTGTAACCGATCATCACCAATAGCATTGGCAGCGTTAAGTGCCTCTTCTAAATCACCACTCTCCATCATTTGTGTCATACGTTGCGAATGATTTGCCCATACCCCGGCATAGAAGTCGGCCTGTAATTCCAATCGCACCGAAATCTTATTAAATTCAGTTTCGCTTAATTGCCCCCTCAAGCGATTCACCTTATCCATTGTACCCATTAATTTTTGGACATGATGCCCAACCTCGTGGGCTATGACATAGGCCTGTGCAAAATCACCCGGAGCATTCATTTGACGTTCCATATCCTGAAAAAAACTAAGATCCAGATATAACTTTTGATCCCCAGGACAATAGAAAGGACCCGTAGCACTTGATGCAGAACCGCAGGCAGATGAGACGTAACCAGTAAATAACACCAAGGTCGGCTCTTTGTAACCCTCTAAAATTTTATTCCACACATCTTCAGTGCTGGCTAAAATAGTGGCGCTGAATTCGGCCTGCATATTTTCCTCTTCAGTGCCTTGGTAGGATTCTGTAGACACTGCCTGCGTATCACCCCCGAGAAAGAGATTTCCTAGAAAATTTAAGGGATTATTACCCGTAATAAAGGAAAATACCAATAACACCCCGACTATAATTAAACCGGTTTTAGAAAAAAGAAGCTTAATCAATGGACCCAATAACGTAGGATTAAATCCACCTATGCCCCTACTGGAACCGGACTGACCTCTTTTATCTTGCACATTTGAACTTTGACGCCTACCTCTCCATTTCATACTTAATATTTTTGCTGTTAATTATTATAAAATTGTAAGACATTTTATCCATTGGCTAAACTTTCTATAACCTAATAAATCGCCAGTTGCCAATTAGTGCTCTAACTCCTGTGTCTAAAGATGAACCTGCTACTTCTCCAAGGTGAACGAGTATTCCTTTATAAAATCAAATGTACACTTCACTCAAAATCCAAACGTATATCTTACGATTCGAAAGTATCCTAATATTTTGTTTTGAAGCGTATTAAAAATACAAAATTAATAATGTGATAGTTGCTCAAATGATAATATAACTAATCCCATAAATAATAAGATAAGTGGTTAAGAGCTTTAGTAGGTTTCTGTAATTTAATTATCCCTGATTAGTTGTGAATTTAAGTATTAGAAACAAGGCCTTCATTTTGGCTTTCACCAAGCATTTATTAGCGAATATAAATAATTTTTTTACGATAGAACTGCTTGCGACAACGGTTATCACAAAGCAACAAAACCTCTTGAAACATTCTTCAAATACATCTAATAATTGTAAATTGGCGGCCTGTCTTAAAGTGACCCTAATGGAAGAGCATAAAATGTTGGATTATATTAAAGAGGTATTAAATAATATGCCACAGGGCTGGGTGGGTCTTACCACACATCGATTGGATATTTATAATGAAAAACTGGCTAAAACCCAGTTCTTAGATCAGTTCCAAAACTTATATAACAGCAATAATGCTGATACCTCAGCCCTCAATGAATTACCTACCGCATACGACTATATTAGGTTAGGCCATCCCCTATCCTGTATCTTGGAATGGGCCATTGCAAAACTAAATGCCCGTAACCTTGAAAGTGTCATCAGTTTTTCCTCAAAGACGGCCCCGATTCTAGCTGTTTTAAGAAAGAATTTGCTAGAAAAAAAGAACACCCAAATTCTTTATAAAGGAGCACTGCCCGATTTTTTTGATGCTGAGATCCTGCAGGGCGTTTATGGATATAAATTTGATTTAACAAAGGTGGACAGCCTATCAGAAACTTCCAAATTCAACGATAGTACCATTTTCATTTCTCAACAAGAGGATTTTTCTACTGTTGATCTTACCCTACCGAAGGCTAAAGAGATCGACTTTTTTATTACCATGTATGCGAACTTGGGGAGTGTTTTGATAGCCAACGGAGTACAGAATGAGGATTATATCTCTGAAATTCAACATGTGAGAAGACGGGAGACCATTGCAATGACCCCCACCAACTGTCTTACGGCCTTAGAGTCGCTCATAGATAAATCATCTTTTGTAACCCAGAAAAATATTCCCGAAATCCAACAGGAGAAATCAAACAAAAAAAGGGTACTAGACTCCATCAAGGAGATCACAGGGACCACCGCAACACCCATGATAGCTTCCAGTGGATTATCCATGCAGTATGCGATAATGATGGGGCTCATACACCGTGCCCTCGAAAACCATAAAGGAAAGGCCATTAAATTCATTGTTCCTCCTAATTGCTATGGTGGCACAAATGACCAGGCAAGACGGGTTGCCGCTTGCATTGACAATGCGGAAGTAGTAGATTTACCTGTGGATGGTGACAACGATATGGTTCAAAGCCTTGACACCATTTTAGATAAAATTGCAAACGAAGATGCCATCCCTTATATCATAGCTGAAATTCCAACAAACCCTAGAGTTGAAGTTCCCGATCTTAAAGAATTAAAATCCGTTTTAAGTGCGGCCCGTAAAACAGCTAAGGGTGCAGTAGCTATAGATCCCGTTTTTATTTTAGATCAAACCTTCTGTCCCAATGTGCACTTTTTAGGGGAAGGCGAAATACTCTCCACAGTGAGAGCAATTTCGTATGCCAGTGGCTCCAAATTTCCCAGCGGCGGAAAATGCACAGCTGGCTATGGTGTGGTAAATAAAAAAGCGGAAGCCTTGATGGGCAAGATAGACATGCATCTGAGACTTTGTGATAACGAGGCCACAGAGCATCAAATCGAAATTCTGTCAAAACAACTGCCATCCATGAATCAGCGGATTGAGGATGCCTATAAGAATACCCGAGAATTTGTCACCTACATCAAGGAAACACTACCAGAGGCGAAAATCAATTTTGTTTCAGAAGAATTGGCACAACAAGGCTTTACTCCTTCTGTGTTTTCATTGGATCTTCCCACCAAAGGAACTACCGATGAAGAAAGGGAAGCTTATAAGAGGGCATTGAATTTGAAGTTGATCAATTTAATGATCACTGAAATTCCACATGAAAGCAAATATTGTGTGAGTTATGGGCAGTTACATGGATGTTACTGGACGATCCCCGCTACATCAACCCAGGGAACTACCAAGGAAGGCGACAAGGATTACATTGCCCGTGTGTCACTATCTCCCGATATGGATGTAGAACGCCATAAAAAGGTATTTTTAGATTTTGTTGAAAATATTTGAGCTCATAAATCAATTATGAGCTGTTAGTTTTATAGCTGCCAAACGGTTCAGAGGTATCATGAAAATCAAATGAACATATTCATTTAAGAGATAAAAAAATGTCGCCCACTTTCTGTAGGCGACATTACTAAAGTATAGCAAATGGTACACTTAAATTTCGAGTATGGGTATTGCTTAGGATTTATGTTTGAACAAATAAAAGACTCCAATTTGAAAACCTCTGTTGTAGTTTTTTGAAGAACTATCCTCATTGATATTGCTAAGTCCCAGGTTATAACGAGCGTCTACTCCGAAACCTGATGGAGGGTGCACGTAACTGGCTCCTATACTTAGTCCAAAATCAATGGTCTTGAAAGAATCATCCAGATCTACGGTAATGCCATCGGCCTTGGCTTTAGCACTGGTTAAAAAACCAACTTGTGGTCCGGCTTGGATTCTGAATCCATTATCGTACATGTACTGGAAAAGAACCGGCACATTGATATAATCCAAAGATATTTTCACGTCCCCGTTACCTTCGCTGGCTTTTGCTCCTTGTGTAGAATACACAATTTCTGGCTGTAGACCAAATCTTTCGGATAAGTGGATATGCCCCAAAAGTCCAATATTGTATCCCAATTTACTGTCAATATCCTCGGTATCATCGCCGCCAATTGTGTAGGAGTTTAATCCCCCTTTAATTCCAATATTTACTTCTTGTGCTAAAACAGAATTGCTGATTGCCACTAATACTACTAAAATTGTAAAATATTTTTTCATAGGTCAAAAGTTTAAATTGATATTTAGATTGATAATTATTAGACGGCGAATGTACAATTAGGTCCATTTTGATATTAGCCTTAACAATAAATTTTTAACTCAAATGAATAAACTTGAAATACCTCTTAAACGTCCGAACAACATGTTCTTGAAACTATAGGATTTCCTATAAAGAAAAAGTCCTGGGAAGATCAGGACTTTTTAACTTTGAGACTAGATTGATCTAGTTTTTCTGGTACACCTTCACCTCAACCTGGTGAGTGTCTTTGTTGTAATATTCTACAACGAAATCCCCTTTGACATTGAAATGTCCAATCCCGAAATGTTCTTCCCCTTCTACAATATAATACCCATGGTTACTTGATGCCCAAGATTTTCCAATTTCTACAGATGCATCATCTTCTGGGTTATAATTCATACCAAAACCCTTTTCATTGGGAGAGAAAGCATACGTACCGCCATTAGAAACAAAATAAGTTTCTGTCGTCAACATATTATAGCCCGTACTGTCATCATTATCAACGAAAACCTCTTTTTCTACTTTGGTAGTCGCCTTAACGCGACTTTGATCAATTTTGTTCTTGTCATTATCATCTAACTCAATGTTAGCTGTTTCTTTGGTCACTACTTTGACACTTTTCTTGGAAACCTTGTCTCCATTGTTCATTTTGACAGTTTTAACCTCTGTCTCCTTTTTAACTTCCGTAGGTTTCTCTTGTGCAATTAGAGTTCCCGATAATATGAGCACTGCAATAAATAATAAATTTTTCATTTGTTTAATTTTTAAAATTATAAAGGTTGTTTTATAGATACCACTAAACAAAGTTGAACATATAAACCAGCTATTCTGTTACATATTTTTCACAAAGAGTTGTATAATTCACATATATTTTTCTCAAAACCAGGGGATTGCAGTTGCTTAGATTGGCTGAAGGCTTCGATACCTGGAATAAATCTTTGCGAAGGCTCTAAATAACCCTTTTATTACACTACATTCCGAAAAAGGAGCATTTTTATCAATAACACCTTAAATATTATAAACTATAATGAATAAGAATGGAGCAATAATTATAATTGAAGATGACGCTGATGACCAAGAGTTTTTTAGTGAAGTATTTAAAGAACTTAATTATAAAAATGAAATTATTTTTTTTAATGACGGACAAGAAGCGCTTGATTATTTGATCGGCAATTCCATAGAGCCCTTCATCGTTATTTCTGACATCAATATGCCAAAACTCAATGGCCTCGAGTTAAGAAAGCAAATTCATGAAAACGAGAGTCTACGTTTAAAAACTATACCTTACTTATTTTTTACAACAAGTGCTGCACAAGAAGCTGTAATTGAAGCTTATTCGAAATCTATTCAGGGTTTTTTTGTCAAACCTTCTAGTTTTGAAGGTTTAAAAAGTACTATGAAGACCATAGTTGAATATTGGCAAAAGTGCGAATCTCCAAACTTTGTTGAGTAATTGAATACTACAACAGATAATGTATTCCTAAAACTACGTTCAATACTCCTCCAGTTCCAAGGAGCGAATATTTGTACTAAGGGGTACGCTAGAATCCGTAATCATTTATTAACCTTAGAAGAATTAGTGTACCGTAATAGTTAATAATTTTTATGAGGGAAAGGTAATTTCTACAAACGAGGATGTGTATTTAAAACCACTTCTAATATTGGGAATTGTAACATTTTGGAAAAATTGTTGACTAACAAAAACCACCTGACCAAACTACCCTCATGAATTTAGATACTGAGCCTGCTGTCCCTATTTCATCGAATTACAAAGGATTTCTCATCGACATCATAATTTATGTATCGGTCATGTTTTTGATTAGAGAAATTTACATCCCAAAAATTGGTTTTATCGCGAATGGACTTTTTTGGTCACTTTCAACTTTAATTATTGCCAGTTGGAGAATGAAGGCAAGGGGTGTTACATGGAAAGATTTAGGACTCAAGACCCCTAGAAATCTATGGAAAACAGTTGCTATATCT
The DNA here is from genome assembly GCF_001430825.1 of Sediminicola sp. YIK13. Lineage (GTDB taxonomy): Bacteria > Bacteroidota > Bacteroidia > Flavobacteriales > Flavobacteriaceae > Sediminicola. The sequence continues at coordinate 1,899,839 of NZ_CP010535.1, forward strand.
TTAGGTATTTTCGTCTCTATAATGCTCTCAATAATACTCTTTGAGATTTTTAAAGACAATATCCCCTTCCCAATTTCACCCGATACTTCTGTTGAAAGTGCTGTCTCCAAGTTTGGAGACCTAAAAGGAAATTGGGGTCAGTTTCTTTTGATCATGCCCTTCATTTGGCTAGAATCTATGCTAGAAGAATTACTGGATAGAGGTTTTTTAATGAATTGGATTGAAAAGCTATTCTCAATGACTTCCCTCGCCACGGTCATAGCTGTAGTAGTACAAGCTCTCATTTTTGGATTCAGACACTCCAATGATTTTTCAGAAAGATCAATTACGGTTGGACTTATCGGCTTAATTATGGGAATAGCTTACGTGAAATTTGGAAGAAATTTATGGCCCTTAATTATTGCCCATTGCATATTGAATAGCATATCCATGGTAGAGCGGGTAATATGAGCTTCAATATGTACTTAGGATATTGATATGAATCTGAGGATTTATATTTTCCACAAATTCTACTAGATTACCTGTTTGCGCGAGCGTAAGAATACCTTCCCCAAAATAACTGGAAAACTTTTTATATCCTCTCTGTTAAAACTTTCAGGAATGGACTCTGCTGCCTATTTTTCAATACCACAATTAAATTAGTCGTGACCGATATACTTCTAATCAGTAGTTCTAACAAATCCTTACCTTTAAAATTAATGTACCAGCATAATCATATGTTTTTGTAATGGTTTGTAAAGAAAAAAAAACATGAAGCACTTAAAGCACGACATCCTCCTCATGGCGCTCATCCTTTTATCTTCCTTTAATTTAGTTGCCCAAAACTATTCTGGGGAACAGAAAGACATTGATGCCATTTTGAAGAACATTGAAAATTTCTCCCAATACTACATGAATGCCGATTACCAAATGTTGGCAGCATGTTATTCATTAGATGGAAAAATATTCCCAAATAATGCACAAATCATAGAGGGAAGAGATGCTATTGAAAAAAGATGGACACTCCCACAAGGTGTGGAAATTTTAAAGCACCAAGTGACCCCCATAGAAATCAAGGTGATCAACGAGTATGCCTATGACTATGGCATTTATGAAGGTGAGACGCTACGGGCAAATGGGAATACAATCACTTGGAAAGGAAAATACGTGATTGTTTGGAAAAAAGTTGATGGAGAATGGAAAATTTATTTAGATATCTGGAACGATATTAAAGCCTGAGACTACAGAACTTCTCCCAAAGTAAAACAAAATTTAACGGTGAGCTTCAATCCCCTACATTGGAAAACCTTACCTTTAAATATCTTTAAAAAGCAAAATCAGGACCTAAACATATCATGATTAAACAAGCCCGTGAAATCCCTATTATCGTAGAACAAGAATACAATGTGCCCGTATCGGTACTTTGGGTTGCCATTACCAATTTGGATCATATGAAAGGCTGGTTTTTTGATAACATCCCCGCCTTTGAGCCAGAAGTCGGATTTCAAACCAGTTTTCCAGTGCATTTGGACGAACGCACTTTTACCCATCAGTGGTCTATTATAAAGGTAGTGCACCTTAAAAAAATCACATACCATTGGAGCTACTCAGAATATGAGGGGGAAGGTTTGGTGACCTTTGAACTATTCGACGACGGGAACAAGAGCAGCCTCCGTCTTACCAACGTGGGATTGGAAACATTCCCAGACGATATCCCTGAATTTTCTAGGGAAAGCGCCGAAAATGGGTGGGATTATTTCATCAAACAAAACCTTAAAAAGTACCTTGAAACCAGTTTGCCTTAGCTTAAACAAACAACCTTTAAATCCCCTGTAATGAATCTGAATTTTTTTGCGACCCATTCTGAATTTAAAAGCTGGCTAGAGGCCCATCACGAAATGGACAAGGAAGTGTTGGTAGGGTATTACAAGGTAAAAAGCAATAAACCCAGTATGACCTGGTCAGAATCCGTGGATGTGGCACTTTGTTACGGTTGGATCGATGGAGTTAGGACCTCTATAGACGATGAGCGGTACTTTATTCGATTTACCCCCAGAAAAAGCAACAGCATTTGGAGTGCGGTGAATATTAGTAAGATGGACCATCTAATAAAAAGTGGCCGAATGACCCAAAAAGGACTGGCAAGTTTTGAGTTACGGCGAGAAAGTAAATCTCGAATATATTCCTACGAAAAGGAACCGGAACTTCTCGCTAAGGCATATGAAAATAAGTTTAAGGCCAACAAAGGGGCCTGGAAATTTTTCATAGCCCAGGCCCCTTCATATCGATCTAAAATCATCCATAGGATCATGTCCGCCAAACAAGAGAAAACAAGGCTTGCCCGTTTGGAAAATGCCATCATTGAAAGTGCCAATCTAAAACGCCTCAAATAAGTACTAATGCACTTTTTTTAAACGGTTGCTCATGGGTGCTTGTGCCGGTCTCGTTTCGGGAACCATCATTTTAGGCATTGGAGGGAGATTGGCCATGAGGCTCATAGGTATGCTCGGATGCCTTCCGGGAAACGTTAGCTGGAGTGGGTCCTTGTAAGTGGTGGCTTTAGGATTACTTATTGGTCTTCTTTCCGGTGCCGTCTTTGGCTTGATCGAAAAGCTAGGTTTCCAAAAACGAGAATATTCAGGCCTACTGTACGGTGCATTGGTTTTTGGAAGAATCATCATCTTGCCAATGGAAGGAAAGGGAGCCGCAGCTGGGTTCCCAAAGCTATTGCTTATCATCTATTTGATCTTTGGCGACCTGTTTCTCTTGTATGGATGGGCCATGGCCACCTTATTTGATCGTTGGAACCCTAGAGTGTAAAAGGGAGGGTTACCAGCAATTAAAAAAGAAATACTACCTTAATATCATGGCATTCTTCAGATCTTCTCGGGAAAAACGACTTTGGACATGGTCCTTGGTGGTGCTTATTGGAATTTATGCCACCCTTCTGATAAGCAAGCCCCTGATGGACAAAATGCGTGAAAGCGGAATTACTGTGGCAGGTTTTTTAGCCGTTATGTTCTTGGTAGCCCTTACCGTGGTCTTGCACGGTTTAAGAGTGAAAATGGGAAGAACCGAAATTATAGTCTGGATAGGTATTGGGGCTGTTTACCTAATGGTTCTATTGCGTATCACCGTTCTAGTGGAGCGGAGCCACCTGATGGAGTACAGTGTCCTCGCTGTCTTTATCCACGAAGCCCTTTTGGAACGCAAGAAACAAGGGGGAAAAATTGGTTTTCCCACCATCCTGGCCATAGGCCTGACCATCCTTTTTGGGGCTATTGATGAAGGCATACAATTCTTTCTACCCCACAGAGTCTTTGATATCCAGGATATCATTTTCAACTCCATGGCGGCCGTAATGGCCATGGGTTCCAGTAAGGCACTGAGTTGGGCCCGAAAAAAGATCAATAAGTCCAAATGAGGAGATGGTTTTGCCGCTTCCAATAAAAATTAAAGGTCCGTTTCTTCTTAGCGCCAAAATCAATATATTTAAGCATCAAACCATATTAGCCAATACAACCTATGAAACTAATCTCCTCAATCCTTATCATCCTTTTAACAGTGTTCATAGGATGCAAAGAACAAAAGCCAGCCCCTGCACGCGATGATTCAGCCTCCCTGGACAGTCTGTTCCAAGAATATTACCACTTCAAGCAGCGCATCAACCCTATAGAAGCTAGCAAAGGTGGGGAATCCAAATACAATGACCATATTGCCAATTATATTTCCGATCCATACCAAAAGGAGCTAAAAACCAACTACGGACAATTTTTGGAAGCCTCCAAGGAGTATGATTCCACTATGGTCTCCCCTGCCCAATGGATGAGCTTGAAAGTATTACAGTGGGACTGTAATATAAAATTAGAGGGACTCAACAATAACTTGGTCACCATTGCCTCCCCTATATACGATATGCCCAGTTTTGAATTGATGCCGCTGGCACAGATCTCCTCCCTACAGTTATATGTGGCTCAACTTGCCACCGGAAAGAGCGTACAGCCTTTTCATACCGTAAAAGATTATGAAAACTGGCTGAAAAGGGTAGATGACTACCTCGTATTTTTGGATACCTGTATAGTTAAAATGAAAGTTGGGATGTCCAGGGCCGTTGTTCTACCAAAAGTGCTAACAGAAAAGATGGTTCCCCAATTGAACGCCTTCATTACCGATCCAGTGGAGGACCATTTATTTTTCACCCCTATTACCGCAATGCCCAAAGATTTCTCCCAAGAAGACCGTGAGCGACTATCAATAGCATACAGCAAAATGATTACGGATAAACTAAAGCCCAAATACAAAGACCTGCAACAATTCCTTATTCAGCAATACCTCCCTTCGTGCAGGGAATCCTCTGGTTTGGGGGCCTTGCCCAATGGGCCTGAAACTTATAACTATCTCATAAAATACCATACCACCACCAATATGACGGTAGACGAGATTCACGAACTGGGAAAAAGTGAGGTTACCCGCATCCTTATAGAAATGGAAAAGGCAAAAACCAAGATTGGATTCAAAGGGGACATCAAATCCTTTTTTGAACATATTAGAACCAGAAAAGATCAGATGCCTTTTACGGAGGCAAGTCAGGTGATTGATAATTTCAATAGTATTAAAGATAGGATGGGCCTCAAACTAAAGGACGTTTTTGATATTAGTCCGAGAGCCGATTTTGAAGTAAGGCGAACAGAAGCCTTCCGCGAAGCATCGGCAAGTGCGGAATACGTTCCCGGAACCAAAGATGGGTCCAGGGCAGGTATCTTTTATGTACCCATTCCAGATGTGACCTCCTATAACAAATATGCCGATGAAGCCCTCTTTTTACATGAGGCCATACCAGGACACCACTACCAATTATCATTACAACAAGAGAACACCAACCTGCCCGAATTCCTTCACCCAGAAAGTATGGGCGTTTTTGTAGAAGGCTGGGCCCTCTATGCTGAATCCTTGGGAAAAGAATTGGGGCTTTATGAAGATCCTATCCAATACTTTGGGATGCTGAGCATGGAAATGCACAGGGCTATTCGTTTGGTGGTAGATACCGGTATCCATGGCAAAGGGTGGACCAGGGAACAGGCGATACAATATTCATTGGAAAACGAAGCCGAATCTGAAGTAGCAGTAATTTCCGAGATAGAACGCTATATGGCCACTCCGGGTCAGGCCTTGTCCTACAAGATAGGCCAGTTGAAAATCAGGGAATTGAGGACCAGGGCAGAATCTGCCTTGGGAGAAGCTTTTAGCATTCAGGAATTCCACAACCAGGTACTAAATTCGGGTAGCCTCCCCTTGGTGCTCTTGGAGGAAAAAATTGAGGCGTGGATCAAAAATGGGGGTAAGAAAAGCTAATTCCATTTTGACGCCTACAGAGCCAAGACATTGCTAATGAGCGTAAAATCCCGTAACTTAAGGTGATTTTCTAAAACGTCAGAGTGATGAAAACATACAAGAATTGTCAGAGTTGTGGCATGCCTATTCGTAAAGACCCTAAAAAAGGCGGTTCCAACGCGGATGGCTCCCGTAGTTTAATGTATTGCAGTTATTGTTATCAGGATGGTGCATTTACCCAGCCCCACTTTAGCGTGGACGATATGAAAAAGTTCTGTGTCGGGAAAATGAAGGAAATGGGATTTCCCGGGATGGTAGCACGACTCTTTGCTGCGGGACTTCCTAGATTGGAACGGTGGAAGAACAACAAATAGAAGTATATCCTTTATATGAGTTTTTACCACAGTTGACCCCAATACTCATTGGGAAAGATTTTAAGTTAGCGTATCCTAAAAACAGAATAGTAGTCTATGAAAAATCAAAATTCAATTTCACGAAGATTCGCACTTAAAAGTTCTGTTTTTGGATTATTGGCGGTTTCCATACCTAGTGTGGTCTTCGCAAAAAATATAATCTCGCCGGATAATCAGCCCATTTTAAAAGATGGGGTTTTTTACAAATACCCATCCATAGATGATGATATTGTTGCCCAAGTCGTTGGCGCCTCCCACTCTAATTTAGAGAAGATCAAAACAATGGTATCTGCACGTCCTGAATTATCACGGGCAACGTGGGATTGGGGTTTTGGAGATTGGGAAACGGCCTTAGGTGCCGCCTCCCATGTGGGCCGGAGGGACATCGCCCAATTTTTAATGGAAAACGGCGCCCGCCCAGACATCTTTACCTATGCCATGTTAGGGGCATTGCCTGCCGTAAAATCAATGATAGAGGCCCAACCCGGGGTACAAACTATTGCCGGACCCCACGGAATCAGTCTTTTGCAGCATGCAAAAAATGGACTGCGGTTTGATGGGCTGAACCAAAAGCAAAAAAATGGCAATCAGGCCCTGATCGACTATTTGGAAAGCTTGGGCAATGCAGATATTCAAGCAGAGAATTTGGTGCTTAGTGCCTTGGAAAAAGAAAGATACCTTGGGGAATACAAATATGGAGATGGTCCTGAAGATGGGTTTAGCATTAAATTAAATATGAGAGACAACCTATCTTTTGGCAAACTTGGCAATTTTGGAGGAATGCTCTACAGAACTGGAGCGGACGAATTCATTTATAATGCCATGCCGACGGTGAAAATTACATTCAACAAAGAAAACAATAAAATTACCGGCCTTACCATTCACGAACCAGACTTCACCCTGACCGCCAAAAAGATGGATGGATCGCTAGGGTCAAAACAGTAAAATTTGTAACTGATCAAAACGTAAGACAACGATGAAAATATGGTCTGTTTATTGTATGTTCCTATGGACAACCTTTGTATGTTGCCAATCCTATGAGATCTATGTCAGCGATGCTGGGAATTTTGACAAACCGCCCTGGCAGATCCTAAAATTCGATCAGCAAGGCAAAAATCCTACTGTATTTATAGACAGCCATCTAAACTGGCCTCAGGATATACTCTTTTTGGAGGATAGCCAAACGGTGCTGATCTCCAATTTGGGTAGCGGTACCATCACAAAACACGATGCCAACGCGGGTACTTATATTTCAGATTTTGCAAAGGATATTTCCGGTCCCACCCGCACAAAAATTGGTCCAGACGGATTGCTGTACGTGTTGCAATGGTCAGGGAACGGTACGGTCCTCAGGTTTGATCTCAAAGGCAACAATTTGGGAGCATTCACCAAAGTAGGTGTACCTCAAAGTATAGGGCTCGATTGGGACGCTCAAGGGAATCTTTACGTGTCTTCCTATAAAGAGAAAACTGTTCGGAAATACGATACTGAAGGTAATGATTTAGGCATTTATATAGATTCCAATTTAATGGGTCCCACCAACATTTGGTTTGATGCCGAAGGGTATCTATTGGTATCTGACTATAATGGAACCTCTATAAAACGCTTTGATGCCCAAGGGACTTTTATAGGGGATTTTATGGTGGGATTGAAAAATTCTGAGGGCATCGCCTATACCCCAGAAGGCAATATTCTTGTGGGGAATGGAAATACCCATTCCGTAAAACTATTCGACCGCAACGGTATCTTTATTAAAGATATAATAGCTAATGGATCGGGCAACTTACTCACCCCCAATGCGGTGGTGATAAAGCTTAAATAAGGAAAGACGGTATCACCTAAAATTATAACTATGGACCAAGCACTTAAGACCATGATTAACAATATGCCTGAAAAAACGGGCAAATCCCTTCAGGAATGGAAAAAAATCCTAAAGGCCAAAGCCTTTAACAAACACTCCGAAGCCATGAATTTTTTAAAAAAGGAACATGGGGTGACACATGGTTTTGCCAATACCATTGTACATCTATCCAAGGACAATATTGATGCTCCGGAGGATTTAGTGGCCATTCAATACCAGGGCAAGGAACAGCTACTTCCTATTTACAACATGCTGATTGCCACCGTTGATCAATTTGGCCCTGATGTAGTAATAACACCCAAAAAAGGAGCCGTTAGCCTTATCAGAAAAAAGCAATTTGCATTGATAAAACCAGCCACCAAAACCAGAGTGGATCTGGGATTAAAACTGATGGGCAAGGAAGAAACTGCCCGTTTGGGGAACTCAGGCCCTTTTGGCACTATGTGCACCCACAGGGTTCAAATTACTTCTGTAGATCAGGTGGACCAACAACTTAAAAATTGGCTAAAAGAGGCTTATGAAAAGGCAACATAATTTAGGGCACTAGCTCTTAGAAAATGGTACCGGTATTTTGCTATATTTGTACCTTCAAAAAAGCAGTCCCTATGAAGTATTCCTTGTTGGTTTTGGTCTTTACTATTTTAATTTCTTGTGAATCGGATAAAAAATCAGAAGACGTTGATTACGTTGCCAAAAACGATCAGGAAATTGCAGCCTATATCGCCGAAAACAGCTTGGAGGCCCAGAAAAGCAATTCAGGGTTGTATTATGTGATCAACGAAGAAGGAGCGGGGGCGCAACCTACATCAACTTCCAACGTTACCGTGGCATACACGGGTTATTATCTCAACGATAATGTATTTGATAAAAGTGATGCAAATGGTATTTCCTTTGGGTTAAACCAAGTAATAAAAGGATGGACAGAGGGCATCCCATATTTTAAGGAAGGTGGTAATGGAATCCTACTGGTTCCAGCACATTTGGGATATGGGAACAACAACTATAGTGGCATACCTGGAGGCTCGGTGCTTATCTTTGATGTAACCCTAATCTCGGTCAATTAAAACCAGTAATTTTTTCTAAGGTTCCGTTGTATATGGCGGACCTTTTTAATAGTCATTATCTTAAATGGCTATGTCCTCCACGTTAAAAAATTTACTTAACTTTAAGAGAAGTAACCTATCGGACTTCTTAAGTTGAAGGATGTACGTATGTATATCCAACTTTCTTCCCCCCTTTATTATGGTCCGGAACCAATCATGGGATCTGAATAACCAATTATATCCGGTATTCTGAAAGCCCAGATCTGCAGGCAGTATGTATTTTTATAAATAACCGATAATGACCAAAAAGACATTTGGAACTTTAGCTGGTGTATTTACTCCCACGACCCTTACCATTCTTGGGGTAATCATGTATATCCGTCAGCCCTGGGTAGTGGGCAATGCGGGAGTATTGGGTGCAGTGGCCATCGTATTACTGGCAGTTGCCATCACCCTGACCACGGCCCTGAGCCTCTCCTCCATCACCACCAATGTGCGTATTGGGAGCGGTGGGGCCTTTAGCCTTATCTCACAATCTTTGGGACTGGAAATTGGCGGTGCCATAGGTATCCCATTCTATTTTGCCCAGTCCATAGCAGTAGCCATGTACATTTTTGGTTTTCGGGAAGGACTGCAGACCCTTGTTCCAGGGGTTAACCCCATCATCTTGGACCTCCTTATCTTTGCACTGGTCATGGCTATCGCCTTTATCAGTACCAGTTTTGCCTTTAAAATACAGTATGTTATTCTGGGGATCATCGTCCTCTCCCTGATCTCCATTTATGGTTCTCTGTTCGTCAACGAGCTGAACTATGATTATGAGTGGTTCGGAACCTATCCGGGTTCCATAGAAAATGATTTTGGGGGAGCTTCCTTTTGGATCGTCTTCGCCGTATTTTTCCCTGCAGTAACTGGGGTTATGGCGGGGGCAAATATGTCCGGGGACCTTACCAATCCGCGCAAGAGCATTCCCTTAGGGACCATATCCTCCGTGATCCTCACTACGGTTATCTATATCAGTTTGATATTTGTGGCGGCCATGATCGCCACTCCGGAAGAATTGGCCAAAAACTACAACGTTTTTATAGACAAGGCCCTTTTTGGACCCATAGTCCTTGCCGGTCTTCTAGGAGCTACCCTTTCCTCTGCCCTTGGATCTTTTGTAGGTGCCCCCCGCATATTGTTGGCCCTAGGCGAAAAGAACATCTTGCCCAAAAGTCAAAAATTGTCCAAGCTTTCGAAAAAAGGGGAACCTGTGACGGCCATGCTGGTGACCGCCTTTATTGTCTTGTTCGGGATTTCCCTGCGGAACCTGAATACCATTGCCCCTTTGCTCACCATGTTCTTTATGATCACTTATGCCATGGTGAACGTTGTGGCCCTGGTAGAACAGACCCTGGGCCTGCCCAGCTATAGGCCCACCTTAAAAATACCCTTGATCATCCCTGCCATCGGAGCCTTTGGCTCCATAGCCATTATGTTTATCCTCAATGTTTTGGTAGCTCTCTTTTCACTGATCTTTATTCTGATCTTTTACATGTACTTGGTACGGATGAACATTAAGTCTGCCGCCGGGGATTCCAGAAGTGGTCTCTTTACCGCTCTGGCAGAATGGGCCACAAAAAAGACCAATGCCCTAAGACCGCAACGAGAGGTTAGATCATGGCGCCCTGATCTACTGATACCCATGACCACAAGCAAAGAACTAAGGAGCTCTTATAAACTCATCCATTCCATCATATATCCAAAGGGTTCCATAAAAATATTGGCCCTGAGGAACGAAAATGAAACAGAACAACGTAACATTGAGAGCTTTCTTAGAAATGCCATCCAGAAATTCAAGGAAAATGAATTATCAGCCTCCTTTACCGTAATAGACAATACGGATTTCAATACCACCATTAATGTGAGCATGCAATCCCTGAATGCAGCCTTTTTTAAACCAAATATCGTGTTTGTCAGCGTAGATTCCCTCGGGACCAATTTCTCCTATTATGACCGACTCCTATTGGACGCCAAAAAAAACAGTTTTGGGACCATTATCTATATCCCTTTTTCCACTGCCAGTTTGGCCATTGAAAAGAGCATCAATCTATGGATGACAAACATCCCCGTTGATTGGAAGGAAACTTTTAGCGTAAGGAACAATAACCTCTCTACCTTAATTGCCCTCCTTATCCGCAGAAACTGGAAAGGGTCCATTGAAGTGAACATTCTGAACAACAATCCCAAGATGAACATCACACCCACCGATATAGAGGATTTGAGGACCATGGTACGTTTTCCGAAGCATACCAATATCTCTATCAAACAAGGTGATCTATTGGAAAATGTTAAAATGGAACGCAATACAGATGTAAACATCTTCAGTATTGAAAATGGAATGACTATTGAAACCATGGTGAAGATGGTCAACGAATCCCGCATCTCTGCCATCTTTTGTGCAGATTCAGAATTTGAAAATGTTCTGGTCTAAAAAGTGTTTTATCTTTTATCTTCCCTCCTTGCGCAATACTTCTAAAGGTGGACTTTTGACCACACTGCGGCTGTTGAGCAACCCTATAATTAAAACCAAAAGGGTAATACCCGGGAACAGTACCAAAAATGGGAACATGGAAGGCACAAAGGAGGTTTTGAATACCAACAATGCCAATAATTGGCTCCCGATCAAGGACAAGAGAATCCCCGACAAACCACCCAAAACCCCTAAATAGGTATATTCCAAAGCAGTAATCTTTAAAATCTGACTGCTTTTGGCACCAATGGTACGCAAGAGCACACTTTCCTTGATACGCTGGTATTTACTGGTGCGAACCGCACCCAATAGCACAATGATACCAGTAAGAATACTGAAAAATGCCATGAAATTAATGATCCAGGAAATTTTTTCCAAGAGCCCTTCAATAACAGATAGCACTTGCCTTAGATCCAAGATGGAAACATTTGGAAATTGCTTTACCAATTCCTTTTGCAAAAGGGCCGATTGCCTTTCATTAGGCACTTTGGTGGTCAACACTCGGAATTGTGGCGCATCTTCCAAAACCCCTTTGGGGAAAACAATGGAAAAATTCAATTGCATCCTACTCCAATCAACTGTGCGGATACTGCCAATGACCGTTTTCAAAAGTACCCCCTGTACGTTAAAAGTCAGTTCATCACCTACCTGAACTTTTGCATCCTCAGCAAAATTGTCACTCACGGAAATGGGAACTAAATTCCTGGAAGCGACCTCTCTGGTCCATTCCCCAGCCTCCATGGTTTCAGAAGCAATGAGGGAATCCCTATAAGTGACCCTGAACTCATGGTTCAAAACCCATTGGTTGATGGTAGAGGTGGTGTCCTTTCTAATATCATTCGCCATGACCCCCTTGATACTTTCTACCCTCATGGTGATGATTGGAATATCATCCAATACAGGCAAATCACTGGTTTTTATAGTATTCGCCACTGCCAATTCCTGTCCGGCCTGCACATCCAATAAAATCATATTGGGACTGTCGGAATTGGATTCTATAGAAGCCTGATCCAATAATATATCCTTGGTAAAATACAAGGTACTTATCAAAAAGGTTCCCACCCCAATCGCCAGGACCAGCGTTAAGGTTTGGTTCTGTGGCCTGAAGAGGTTCAGCAGACTCTGTCTGGCGGTAAAGCCCCAAGAGCTCGGGAAATATTTTTTTATTCCTTTCATGAACAGATTGGCTACCCCACCCAAAATAGAGAAGGTCACTAATATGGCACCTACAAAGGCCAAAGAATAACGCCAATCCTTCAACAGCCAAAGGGCAAAGAGAAAAACAAATAGGGTAATTCCCAAAGACACCAGCAACAAGGCCTTTCTAGATTTTTTCACTCCATCCGTCCCAACGCGCAATGTTTGCAAAGGTGACACGTACAAGGTTCCTATCAATGGGTATAGGGCAAAAAGTACGGACATTAGGACACCCAACAACAAGCCCATAAATATGGCCTGGGCAGAGAATGAGATTTGGATCTCTATGGGAATAAGTCCTTGCAGCAACAATGGAAATAACTGTTGTAACAGAAGTCCGGCTACAGTTCCTATAATCCCCCCCAAAAGTCCCATAGCGGCAATCTGTATCAAATAGATCACAAAGGTCTGTTTGCGGGTAGCCCCCAGACATTTAAGAATGGCCACGGCACGTAGTTTTTCCTTGATATAAATATTGATGGCACTGGCGATACCCACACAGCCCAATAATAGGGAGATAAAAGCGACCAGGTTCAGGAACTTCCCAAAATTATCGTACCTGCGCCCTAAGCGCTCACTAGTGGAAGTATGGGTATCCAGATCGGCATCCTCGGCATCCAATTGCGGATCCAGGATTTTATCCAATTGCTCCATATCCACCCCTTTTTTGGCCACGAAATAAAATTCATAATCTACCCTACTCCCCTGTTGAATCAATCCGGTCTCTTCAATAAACCGGTAGGGAATTAAAATTGGAGGAGCTACGGAACTAAAGATGGCCGTACTTCCAGGCACAGATTTCAGTGCTCCGGCAATTGGCAGGGTTATATTCCCCACTTTTATACTATCCCCAGGTTTTATACCCAATTGGAGCATTACAGTGGCGTCTACCAATGCGGCTCCCTGTTCTTGATATTCCTTAGCCGCAGTAACAGGTGTTGTCTCCAGTTCCCCATAAAATGGAAAACCTCCCTCTATCCCCCTAACCTGTACCAACTTTGCGGCATCGGTTTTAGGGAAGGCGGCCATCGAAGCAAAATTGATCTCTTTCGCATTGGCACCCCCTAAGGAATCCATAAGAAATTGTACCCTCTCATTTGGAGGCTTTCCGCTGTCTATAATAAAATCAGCACCCATAAGTGCCTTGGATTGTAATTGAATATTGTCTTTGAGGTTCTCCCCAAAGGACTGAATGGACACCACGGCAGCAATCCCAAGGATGATGGAAGCCATAAATAGTACCAGCTTGCTTCCACTGGCCCGGCCATCGCGCCATGCCATTTTTAGCAGCCATGTGGTTGCAGCCTTTGAATATGTAGAAGAATTCTTATCGATCATCCTGCAACTGTTTGGTCTTCCATAATCCTACCTCCTTTTAAACGCAAAATCCGCTGGGTCTTCTGTGCCAATTCCAAATCATGGGTAACAATCACCAAAGTGGTGCCCAATTCTTTATTTAGCTCGAAAAGCAGCTGTACCACTTTTTCCCCGGTTTCCACATCCAAATTTCCTGTAGGCTCATCGGCGAACAAAATGGAAGGCTTGTTACAAAAGGCCCTTGCCAATGCAACCCGTTGTTGCTCCCCTCCGGAAAGTTGTGAAGGATAATGGTGGATACGATCGGCCAGTCCTACCTTGCCCAAAAGCTCCACTGCCCTTTTTGTGGCACTCTTGTCCCCTCTGAGTTCCAAGGGCACAGCCACATTTTCTAGGGCAGTAAGTGTAGGTAACAATTGGAAGTCCTGAAAAATAAAACCAACGTGCTTGTTTCTCAACTGTGCCCGCTCATCTTCATTTAGACTGCCTAGATCGGTACCACATAACGCTATGGAACCAGTATCTGTTTGATCCAAACCTGCACATAGCCCTAAAAGAGTGGTCTTACCACTTCCAGATGGACCAACAATAGAGAAGGTTTCCCCCTCTTCAATATCAAAACTGATATCTTGAAGTACCGTTAATTCCTTGGACCCACTGATATAGGTTTTCCCTAGGTTATGTATGTTTAATATCTTTGTCATTTCCCTACTTTTATATTCACTTTCCGAAAGGAAGCAAAATAAAGAAATGATTTTGATTAAAATCCGTAAGCCTATGAGAACCCTGTTAACCTTTTGTTATTTTTTGGTATTCCTACTTACCGTTTCCTGTGGAGAGAATGCCACTAAAAAAAAATCACAGGAAATAAATAAGGAAATCCAACAGGAAAACAACAATAGTTCAACAGCCTCTGAAAAAGTTATCCTATTTTTTGGTAACAGCCTTACTGCCGGTATGGGCTTGGATCCCAATGAGGCTTTCCCTGCCGTGATCCAACAGAGACTGGACTCCCTTAATTTGCCCTATACCGTGGTGAATGCTGGCCTCAGCGGAGAAACTACAGCAGCAGGGAAAAATAGGATCAATTGGGTGCTCAACCAAAAAGTGGATATTTTCGTATTGGAATTGGGCGCCAATGACGGACTCAGAGGAATTCCCCTAGAAGAAACCCGCAGCAACCTTCAGACCATCATTGATAAGGTTCGGGCAAAAAACCCTGAAACAAAAATAGTCCTTGCCGGGATGCAGATCCCCCCGAATATGGGGCAAGAATATACTTCCGAATTTAGGGAGATATTTCCAGAATTGGCCGCAAAGAACAATGCGGCGCTTATCCCATTTCTATTGGAGAAGGTGGCAGGAATCCCATCCTTGAACCAAGCAGATGGCATACACCCTACCGTAGAGGGCCAAAAAATAGTAGCCTACCAAAATGTTTGGCCTGTTTTAGAGCCCCTACTCCTAGAAAAGTAGGCTTTGAAAAAAATGAGGAATTTGAGCTGATTATTTGAAGTTCTTCCCTTAATATCCATGAGTTGGCCTGGGCAACTTGGGAGTTTATTTTCAACTGCTTACCGTATTCCTCCCCTAGCTTCTTTATAATCGTTATTTGGGATAAAGTAGCTTTAGCGCTATCTTATTATGGCCCTAATTACCTACATTTATAAATAAAAAAACAAAAAATTAAATCATGACCGACACCAATAACTTTGCACACGCAGCCATGATGATTAGAAAGCCGGTAGAACAGGTTTTTATGGCCTTTACCAATCCCGAAATCACCACAAAATTCTGGTTCACCAAAAGCTCGGGTATTTTGGAAAAGGGAAGAACTGTGGATTGGACCTGGGAAATGTACGATCACAGTATTCCGGTACATGTCTTGAAACTGGTCACCAACGAATTATTGATCATAGAATGGGGCGAAGGAGATAAAAAGCAGCTTGTGGAATGGGAATTCAAAGCCTTGGATGACTACAGGACATTTGTGTCCATTACCAACACTGGTTTTAAAGGCTCCCCAGATGAAATACTATCAGGCATCCGAGATTCTACAGGGGGATTTTCATGGGTATTGGCCGGCCTAAAAGCCTATTTGGAGCATGGGATAGAATTGAACCTTGTTGCCGATAGATATCCCAAAGAATTGGGGAACCATTAAATAAGAAAAAAGACCAACACAATATAAATCCAAGCTCCACCTATGTCCAATATCCTCATTCAAGGAATTAAGTACGATGACAAATCTTCTTACCAAAAAGGTCCTGCCCAGGCACCAGAGCTAATTAGAAAAGCCTTGCACTCTGGCTCCATGAATTATTTTGCCGAAATTGGAACCACTATAGAAAGTGGTCAAATCGTGGATAAGGGTGATTTTGAGATCACCTCCTATTTTGATATTGAAGGGATCACCAAAACCCATTTGAACATTGAGTCCAAAATACTGACCCTTGGTGGTGACCACTCCATAACCTTTCCTATTGTAAAGGCCCTACATGCTAAATATCCAGTTTTGGATATTCTGCATATAGACGCCCATGCAGATCTATATGACAATTATGAAGGTGATCCCTACTCCCACGCCTGTCCATTTGCCCGGATTATGGAAAACGGATTTGCCGTGCGTTTGGTGCAAGTAGGAATCCGTACCTTAAATACCCATCAAGAGGAACAAGCCAAAAAGTTCGGAGTGGAAATACACCCTATGAACAACTTAAACTTGTCGAGCCTCACAAAATTCAAAAATCCACTTTATATCTCCCTGGATATGGATGGATTTGATCCTGCTTTTGCGCCTGGAGTATCCCATCATGAACCTGGCGGACTTACCTCTAGACAGGTTATTGATCTCATACAGAATATCGATGCTGAAGTAGTCGGAGCCGATATCGTAGAATACAATCCCACTCGGGATTTTCAGGATATGACCGCTTTTTTAGCGGCAAAGATGATGAAGGAAATCTTGGCGAAAATGCTTTAAGATTACCTTGAAACCCTAGCAATATCAGTATTAGATCAATGAAGACCATATTATACGTTACCGATTTCTATTATGAGGCCAAAGGCCGAAAATATTATGAGGAAGATTTATATATCACCGCCCTGTTAAAAGAACATTTCAACATCCTTATAGGACACCCCCATCAGGTACTATCTTACTTGGATGTAGCGGATGTACTCGTATTTAGGAACACAGGATCTGTCATTGGCTACCAGGAATATTTTGAACAGTTCGTAGCAGAGGCGAAAGAAAAGGATATTATTACCTTCAATTCCTTTGATGGCAAGGCCGATATAAAAGGCAAACAATATCTATTGGATCTAATGGATTTGAATTACCCCATTATTCCCACCATTGACCACTTGAAAAATCTGGATAAACTTGGCGATCCTGCATCCTATGTGATAAAACTGAAAAATGGGGCCGACTCTATTGGGATGGAATTCCTGACCAAAGAAGAAGTATTAAAACTTGATTTAAAAGGCAGGCTAATTCAACCTTACCTCGATTTTGAATATGAGGTTTCATTCTATCACCTCAACAATAGTTTTCAATATGCCCTTTACGCCCCAAATAAAGAAAAACGATGGGAATTAAAGGAATACTTTGCCACAGATGATGACCTGGCCTTTGCTGATAAATTTGTCCAATGGAACAACATGGAACGGGGCATCGTACGTATAGATGGGTGTAGGCTGAAAGACAATTCCCTGTTGTTGGTAGAAGTGGAAGACCTAAACCCTTTCCTGTCCCTAGATGCCCTCAGTGAACCAAAAAGGATGGATTTCATAAAAAATTTCATTCATGCCCTAGAGCAATTGTAACCCAACCTCAGCAAGCAACTTCTGGTTCCGGATTCTAAAAAAAATAGTACCTTAACATAATACACCTGCTAATCTTAAGGTTCACCTATATGTCTAGAATTGTTAAAAAAAAGAAAGAAGAAATAGGCTTGGCGCCAGATGCCCTATACTTTAGGGGCAAGAAAAAAGCTGAGAAGGTATATCTCCGGTTGATCGACTTTGACTCCGACAACTTGGAAGAAAGTGCAATACAGACCGTCAAGCAGGTTTTGGAGTACCAAGAAAAACCAACGGTAACCTGGTTCAATGTAGACGGACTCCACAACATTACGATCATGGAAGAAATTTCCAAAGGGTTCAATATAGACAAGCTTATCCTCGCAGATGTCATGGACACCGAGGCTAGGCCCAAAGTGCATGAATATGCCAATTGCATCTATCTTTCCATCAAAATGTTGCAACAGGATGAGAAGACCCAAAATATAACAGTAGAAAATTTAAGCCTCATCCTAACGGATAAGGTGCTTATTTCCTTTCAGGAAAAGAAGGGAGATGTTTTTGATCCTGTTAGGGAGCGGATACGAAACAACAAGAAAAGAATTCGGAATTCTGGCGTTGATTATTTGGCCTTTGCCCTCTTGGATATTGTGGTGGACAATTACATCTACATCATAAGTGTTTTAGGAGATAATATTGAGGCCTTGGAGGAAAAGCTATTGCAAGACCCAAACCAGAGTGTTATAGACGAGATCAATGGGTATAAGCGGGAACTGAATTTCCTACGGAAAAATATCAACCCCTCCAGGGAAATGATCTTGGCCCTCTCCAAAATGGAATCCGAATTTATTGAAGAGACCACCTATGTGCATTATAAGGAACTTCTGGCAAATGCCAACCAAGCGGCGGAATCCTCCGATAGCTATCGGGAAATATTATCCGACCAGTTGAACATCTACCATACCATGATCAGCAGCAAATTGAACGATATCATGAAGTTCCTGACCGTTTTTTCGGTCATTTTTATCCCCTTGACCTTCATTGCAGGGATCTATGGTACCAACTTTGATGTGCTGCCAGAATTACATTACCAATACAGCTATTTTATCATGTGGGGGATTATGATCCTAGTGGTCATAGGAATGCTGATCTACTTTAGAAGAAAAAAATGGCTTTAATCCAAATAAAGGCAGGCTAATTAGAAAGGAAACATTCTACTTCTATTCTTAGCTTATATAATTATTCTTTAACAGCTACTACCTCTATTTCAATTTTGGCATTGGCGGCCAGCCCACTGGCGGCAAAGGTGGTCCGAGCGGGTTTTTTGGTAAAGTATTGGGTATAAACCTCATTAAAGGCAGCAAAATCCTCAATAGTACTCAGGATCACCGTACATTTTACCACTCGGTCCAAATTCATTCCATGGTGTTCCAAAACTGCAGCAATATTTTTAATGACCTGCTCCGTTTCGGCCTTGATACCTCCTGTAACCAAAGTCCTTGTGCTATGATCCATTCCTATCTGACCGGTCAAAAAGTACATCTTGCCCACAGCTACGGCATCACTATAAGGGGCAGATTGCCTTTTCTCTTCATGTGATGCATGGAAAACAAGGGTAGATTCCTCTTGGGCATTTAGTGTTGTTACTGAGAACAATGTCAAGGCAATAAGTAGATATAAACTATTTTTCATAATGTAAAGTGCTTAATTGGCTACCATATTGGCGGTAGCACCCTTTTATGTTCATTAAAATTAGCCTATTTTTATCAAAAATATACCATATGAGTACCAAAGACGAATTCTTTGCTCACATTGAAGAAGGATACACCACCAAAGGTGACTTTATCACCATGGGTTCTGCCATTTTGGATGGGGAAACCGTAACCAACGCTTTTGTAAAGATCCCACTAAAAACCTTGAACAGGCATGGCCTTATTGCCGGAGCAACAGGAACTGGAAAAACAAAGACCTTACAGGTTATAGCAGAAAATTTATCGGACAAAGGTATTCCGGTACTCTTAATGGACCTGAAAGGAGATTTGAGTGGACTTGCACAGCCCAGCCCAGGACACCCAAAAATTGATGAGCGCCATGCTAAAATTGGGATCCCTTTCGAAGCCAAAGGTTTTCCTGTGGAAATCCTTTCTCTTTCAGAACAGGGAGGGGTAAAACTGAGGGCAACGGTTTCCGAATTTGGGCCTGTCCTCCTATCCAGGATCTTGGACCTATCAGAAACCCAAGAAGGTATCGTGGCCGTGGTATTTAAATATTGTGACGATAACAAAATGCCCTTGTTAGATTTAAAGGACTTCAAAAAAGTTTTACAATACGCGACAGGGGAAGGCAAAAAAGAATTCCAGGACAGCTATGGAAGGATTTCCACCAGCTCTACTGGGACCATCCTACGGAAGATCATTGAATTGGAGCAACAAGGTGCCGAATTGTTTTTTGGGGAAAAATCCTTTGATGTAGAGGACCTTGTACGCATCAATGAAGATGGCAGGGGTTATATCAATATCCTACGCCTTACGGATATCCAAGACCGACCAAAATTGTTCTCCACTTTTATGTTGAGTCTTTTGGCCGAAATATATTCAACCTTTCCTGAGCAAGGGGACAGTGATAGGCCAGAATTGATTCTGTTTATTGATGAGGCCCATTTAATTTTCAAAGAAGCGTCAAAAGCGCTGATGGACCAGATTGAAAGTATTGTGAAATTGATACGTTCCAAGGGAATTGGTCTCTATTTTGTGACCCAAAACCCAACCGATGTGCCCGATGATGTCTTGGCACAGTTGGGACTTAAAGTACAGCATGCCTTGAGGGCCTTCACTGCCAAAGACAGAAAGGCAATTAAATTGACTGCCGAAAACTATCCCGATTCTGACTTTTATGACACCAAGGAAGTATTGACCTCTTTGGGTATTGGAGAGGCTTTGATTTCTGCCTTGGATGAAAAAGGAAGACCTACGCCCTTGGCCGCAACCATGTTACGGGCACCAATGAGCCGTATGGACGTGCTTACGGATAGTGAGCTCAAATCTATCGTAGACAATTCCAAATTGGTGAAAAAATACAACGATATTGTAGACCGCGAAAGTGCCTATGAAATACTGAACGAGAAAATCGAAAAGGCTGAAATAGCAGCTGAAAAGGCAAAAGAAAAAGAAGAAAAAGAAACTGTTAGCAGAAGATCTACCAGAAGAAGAACAAGCACAAGACAAAACCCTGTAATTAAAGTTCTCACCAGTGCTACATTTATAAGAGGCGTTTTGGGAGTGCTAAAAAAAGTAATGCGTTAAACAACCTATGAAAAACAAGAATATTTTTGCCTTGGCCCTAGTTGCCATGACCTTTATACAATGCCAAAAAGCAGATAAGGAATTTTTAATCACCAAAGATAACGTTGGCAAAATAAGCCGAACCACTAAGGTGTCCGACTTAGAAGCGCTTTATGAAAAAGACTCCATTGTTTTGGATACCAATGTTTCCAAATTGACCTCAACCCCTGAAAAAATTCAGGTCTTCGAAAAAGGCGGGGTGCATTTATTGACCTTGACACCCAACACGGACAGTATTCCTACCATTGAGAATATTAGAATTTACGATCCTCGTTTTGTATCTGATAAAGGGGTAAGTCTTGTAAGCACCTTTAAGGACATCAAGGACAACTATACCATTGATAAGATTGTGACCTCCATGAACAATGTGGTCATCTTTTTAAGTGATAGCGATATGTACATCACCATAGACAAGGAGGAATTACCAGAAAGTCTGCGCTATGCCTATGCCGGTGACATTGAAGCGGTACAGATTCCGGATGTGGCAAAAATAAAATACATTATGGTAGGCTGGGATTAATTCCAACTACCATAAATGCAATCTCTAGGTCTGCAGAGAACCCAACAAAAAATAAGTAGTATCACTTCGAGCAAGGTCAAGAGGTGGATGAACAAAACAGCTAATGAAAAAATACACGGTACAAAAAGCCCCTTTTGTGGTCCCCACTGCCGACGGGAAGCTAATAGAAGAGCATTTTGGAAGGGCCACCGATGGCAATTCCCAAGTGAGTATTGCCCATATGGTTGCCCCTCCGGGATGGAGCGAACCTTTCCAAACACCAGAATTTGATGAATACACCTATGTCATCAAGGGAAAGAAACAATTTATCATCGATGGGGAGCAAGTGATCCTGGAAGCCGGACAGTCCATAAAAATTGAAAAAAATACCCGTATTCAATATTCAAATCCTTTTGATGTTCCTTGTGAATACATCGCTGTTTGTCTCCCGGCATTTTCCATGGAAAGCGTAAATCGGGAGGAATAGCAGTACAAGTGGAAACTATGGAAAAATTGATTTATAAATATTTGGCCCTTGCCTACGGACAGTATTTTAATGCCTTGTCCCTAGTTTCCAAAAGAAAAGCCGCAGAAAAGGCTTTTATGCTTTACTGTACGCCACGAAAAGGCAAGGTTTTGCCCCACCAAAAAGAATATTTGGACGATGCGAAGGACCAAATAATTAAAGCGGCCAATACCAATATTCAGACATACAAATGGTCAGGCACAAACGAAACTGTGCTTTTGCTCCACGGCTGGGAAAGCAATGTCTTCCGATGGAAAATACTGATTGAAAAATTACAGGAGGAAAATTATAACATCATTGCCCTTGATGCCCCCGGGCATGGAAATTCCGCTGGCAATATTTTGAATGTACCACTCTATACCGAGTGTGCCAATGAGGTTATTCACAACTATCAACCTTCCCACATCATCGGGCATTCCATGGGCGGGATGACCACTATATACAACCAGTACAAGTACCCCAATCCCGGGATAAAAAAATTGGTATCCTTAGGCTCCCCTTCGGAACTGTCGGAAATGATGGACCACTACCAAAATTTATTGAGCTTTAACGACACCGTTCTTTCGGGACTGGAAACGTACATAAAAGAGCAATACGAAATAGAAGTACAACACTTTTCTGCGGCCAGATTTTCGGAAAGTATTGCCCAGAAAGGGTTTATCGTTCACGATGAACTTGACCAGATAGCGCCCTTTTCCGCGGCTGAAAAAATCCATGGCCAATGGAAAAACAGTTCTCTTTTAAAAACTTCAGGTCTGGGGCATTCACTTCATCAGGAAGAAGTGAACCAAAAAATTATTGACTTCCTCAAGTCATAAAAATCATTTATTTTTATCAAAAATAGTCGCTATGTCCAAAGTAAACCCATTTCACATTGCCATCCCCGTTCATAACCTAGACGAATGCCGAACCTTCTACAGGGATATCCTAAATTGTGAGGAAGGCCGTAGTAGTGACCATTGGGTAGATTTTAGCCTTTTTGGCCATCAGCTGGTGATACATTACAAACCCAAATCTAAAGAGGAATCATTGCATACCAATCCCGTAGACGGCAAGGACGTTCCTGTCCCTCATTATGGGGTGGTATTGGACTGGGACCAATTTGAGAATTTTGCTGAGGATTTAAAATCCAAAAAAGTTAAGTTTGTCATTGAGCCTTACATCAGGTTCGCAGGCCAAGTGGGCGAACAGGCGACCATGTTCTTCTATGATCCGGCAGGCAATGCTTTGGAGTTTAAATCTTTTAAAGATATGGGGCAGTTATTTGCAAAATAACCTGAATAGTTCATAGACCTCTTCCAAACCTCTTTTGTATTAGACTGACACGTATTTTTCAAAGCACACACTGTTTTCAATTCCGGCATACTGTCCATAATTGGGAATGATTTGATATCCATTCTTGGTGTAGAGGGCTATTGCCTCTGGTTGTCTTTTTCCTGTTTCCAATACACATTTTTGGTAGCCCAATTCCCGTGCCCAATTTTCCAATGCGGACAAGACCTTAGTAGCGATTCCTTCACCCCTTTTTTTCGGAGTCACGTACATGCGTTTTATTTCCATGACTTCTGGCTCAAATTCCTTAATGGCCCCACAGGCCACGGGAAGATCCTTTTCGTAGGCGACCAGCGCATATTTTATAAGATGTAGCTTATTGAATTGATCATAAAACGAATGATCTTCCCCGTCCCTTTCGGCCAAGTCCCCATCCAGTAGGGCCACAAGCTTTTTAAAGTCGGACTGCGAGGCATCGGTTTTAACTATGCGAACCATAGGATTTTTATGATATCATTATTTATAACGCCAGCTGGTCAGATCAGCACCTTTAGGAGCGCTCTCAGCAATACGTTTCATGATTTTGGGCACATACATGGTATTGTACCGCAGTCGACTAATGTAATTGGGCTGGTCCGGGTCCCCATTCCAACAATGCTCCGCCCTATCTCCATAAGCTACTTCCCCCTCATAATAAGGATCTGTGGTACTTTCTAAAAAGTCCTCCATCAGATACACGGCATTGTTCAAATAGTAATTGTCCATATCACCACAATAGATATGTATTTTTCCCTTCAATTTATCTCCCAATTTGTCCCAATCGCGTTCCATAATATATCGAAGGTCATAGTTTTCCTGCCAGTATTTAGCCACATCTGCATTAATATCCCCACTCATTTTATCCCATAAGCGAACTGGGTATCCATCTGCCCCTTGTGGAGAATACGTTGCCTCCCAAATATCCCATTGCTGTCCAGACCTTGACTTATCCCCTAACACCAGCTCCAAGTGATTCCCTTCCCGCAAGGTAGATTGTATTTGGCCTAGGTTATCGCGATGGGCAGGTACCTCTAATTTTTTAAAGTTGCTGTCATAGTAATAGGCATTTTTATCCTCATAGATATTGGTTAGGCAATAGGCCCTAAAATCAATAGGGTCCGGACACGCCGCAAAACAACCGTTGTATTCATCAGGATACTTCACTTGTACAGCCAAGGCCTCCCAACCTCCCGTAGAACCGCCATAGAGAAAACGGGACCAGCCTTCGCCCATGCCCCTAAAATTCTTTTCAATATACGGGATAAGCTCATGGGTAATAGCATCCCCGTAAGGGCCTTGGCTGGCTGAGTTGACCGCATAGGAGTCGTCATAATACGGTGTGGGGTGCTGAATTTGGATGATAATGAACCTAGGGAAATCTGGTTCGTTCCAACGCTTATAGAAGTCATATGCTTCCTGTTCCTGAATTATATTATACCCTTCAACATTGAAACGTGAGGAATATTCCGGCTTCATATTGGGATCTGGGGGCGTAGTACTAAATCCACCAAAATCACTCGGAAAGTGCCCGTGGAATATCATCAACGGATACTTGGCTTCTGGGTGCTCTTCAAATCCTTTGGGCAACAATACATGGGCTCCCAAGTACATGTCTCTCCCCCAAAATTTGGAGAGTTTCTCGGATTTTAATTTGATGTGCTTTATCCATTCCGTGTCCTCTGGCTCTTCTATTGGAGGAATGATCTGGTCCATTTGAATATTTATATCCGGAATCCCATTTTCGGTGATGGTAACCTTTAAGGGCTTGCTATAAATATTGCCCGGAGATGTTTTCCATTGCTGGCCTTCCCCATTGTCCATTGGCAATTTTACGGTCTGCCCCGTGGACAAATTGAAAGTTTCATACTTGTGTAAAAGTGCTTGTACATAATAATCCCCTGGTGGAATATCTGTCATACTCGCAATCGGAAAACCAAAGTCCTCCCCATTGAAGACTACTTTATCATTGGGTGCCATTCCATCTACATTTTTTCCATAGATCAGTTGGGCCTTGAGACCATCATTAATTTGAAATCGCGGTTCTGTTTGGTCATTATCCGCCAGCATCAACAATAACCTACCGTCCATTTTTTCCGATCCAACGGCATCAGAGAAGGATACATTTATGGCAATGGGATTGGAGGTTTCCTTGTTTGATTGACAGGATGCGATGCCAATAATGGCAATAAGGAGAAAAATTCTTTTCATGGTTTGGAATGGATATATTTAGAGAAAAGATACTCTTTTCCCGAGAATAATCAAACCCCATAAGCCAACCTCCTTGCCAAAAAAATGTAATTGATGAACATATCCAGTGCGAGGATAGTAATCCAGTTGATCATAAGAAAAATTGATTTTAAACGTTATTAAAGAGGACTAGGTTTTGATACCTACTAAATTTCTGGTCTATGAAAAAAGCATTAGCCGTATTCTTGGTGTTTGGCAGCATCATTGCCATAAGCAGTTGTGATTATGACGACAGTAATGATATAGATGTGTTAAACCCCTATGACAGTATTCAAGGGACGAACTATAAAACAAAAATGCCCCAATAAATTGAGGCATTCATAGTTGTTATATTATTTTCTTCCTCTGTGACGTTCCCTTGCCAATAAGGTGTTCTTAAGGAGCATGGCTATGGTCATAGGTCCTACCCCACCCGGAACGGGGGTAATGAAGGATGCCTTTTTGCTAACGTTCTCAAAATCCACATCCCCAGTAATATAATACCCTTTTTCCTTGGTATCATCTGCTACTCTGGTAATTCCCACGTCGATGACCACAACATCGTCCTTCACCATTTCTGCCTTTAAAAAATTGGGCACACCAAGGGCTGATATAATAATATCTGCCTGGGAGGTTATCTGTGTAATATTTTTAGTGTGGCTATGGGTCAATGTGACCGTGGAATTTCCTGGCCATCCTTTACGGCCCATAAGGATACTCATAGGGCGACCAACAATATGGCTTCTTCCTATTACAACGGTATGCTTTCCTTTGGTATCCACATTATAGCGCTCCAATAATTCCAAAATTCCAAAAGGAGTAGCCGGAATAAACGTGCTCATATCCAGTGCCATTTTACCGAAATTCATAGGGTGGAATCCGTCCACATCCTTATCTGGGTCCACGGCCAACAAGACTTTTTGTGTATCTATCTGTGGAGGTAAGGGAAGCTGAACGATAAAACCGTCGATATCGTCATTTTCGTTAAGTTCCTCTATCTTTTTCAGTAATTCAAGTTCAGAAGTGGTACTTGGCATTTTTACCAAGGTAGATTCGAATCCTACCTTTTCACAGGAACGTACCTTACTGCCCACATAGGTTAGACTGGCACCGTCGTTACCAACGATTATTGCTGCCAGATGCGGAACCTTTTCTCCACGTTCCTTCATTTTGGAAACCTCAACGGCAATTTCCTCCTTAATCTGATTGGAAACTTTCTTTCCGTCCAATAGCTCCATAGTATTTTTTTTAGGTATTAGTTTTTAAATCAGGGTTCAATTACTTCATCCCCTTCATGGCACCCATCATTTGCATCATCTTTTTACCGCCACCGCCTTGCATCATCTTCATCATCTTGCTCATTTGGTTGAACTGTTTCAATAATTGGTTCACCTCCTGTACCGTTCTCCCACTCCCTTTGGCTACACGTACTTTTCTGCTAGCGTTCAATACGGCAGGATTGGCACGTTCATCGGGGGTCATAGAATGTATGATGGCCTCAATATGTTTGAAGGCATCATCATCTATATCCAACCCTTTAAGGGCCTTGCCGGCTCCAGGGATCATCCCCATCAGGTCCTTTAGGCTACCCATCTTTTTTATTTGCTGAATCTGACTCAAGAAGTCATCAAAACCAAAGGTGTTCTTGGCAATTTTCTTTTGGATCTTTCGTGCTTCCTCTTCATCGAATTGCTCTTGTGCTCGCTCTACCAATGAAACAACATCTCCCATCCCTAGGATACGATCTGCCATTCGGGAAGGATGGAATACATCAATGGCATCCATTTTTTCTCCTGTTCCAATAAATTTAATAGGCTTATCTACCACCGATTTTATAGAAATAGCGGCACCACCACGGGTATCACCATCCAATTTGGTAAGGATTACCCCATCAAAATTAAGGATGTCATTAAAGGCCTTGGCAGTATTCACTGCGTCCTGACCGGTCATGGCATCTACAACAAAAAGGGTTTCTTGAGGTTCAATGGCCTTATGGATGTTGGAGATTTCCTTCATCATGGCCTCATCCACTGCCAAACGACCAGCGGTATCTATGATGACCACATTGTGTCCGTTGGCCTTCGCGTGGGCGATACCAGCCTTGGCAATCGCCACGGGATCATTATTACCTTTATCCGAGTATACCTCAATTTCCAATTGGTCCCCAACAACGTGTAACTGGTCTATCGCCGCAGGACGGTAAACATCACAGGCAACCAACAAAGGATTTTTTGATTTTTTGGTCTTTAAGAAATTGGCGAGTTTTCCAGAAAATGTAGTCTTACCAGAACCTTGTAGACCCGACATTAAAATAATGGAAGGGTTCCCAGAAAGGTCTATGCCCTCTGTTTCACCACCCATGAGCTCTATCAACTCATCCTTTACCAATTTCACCATCAACTGCCCTGGCTGAAGGGAAGTCAGTACATTTTGGCCCAACGCCTTTTCCTTGACCGTATTGGTAAATTCTTTTGCAATCTTAAAATTGACATCTGCGTCCAACAAAGCCCTTCTAACCTCTTTAAGGGTTTCAGCAACATTTATTTCCGTTATCTGTCCATGCCCTTTGAGGACGTGTAATGCCTTATCTAACTTTTCGCTTAAATTATCAAACATAGTCTTGCAGTATTAAGAATTGCAAATTTAAGAATAACAATGGGAAGTGGGAAGTTTGTCCCAAAAAATATAAATGCAAAAAGGGCAACTTCATTACGAAGTCACCCTTTTTAAAATATTTGGGGCAAAAAAGTGGTTCTTATTTCTCGAAGACCAAGGTTTCTATGGTACCGTCACCACTTACACTTTTCAATTCCAGTCTCGTACTTGAGGCGGCAACAATATCCCAATCATCAGAAAAGGTTATAAAATTATTTCCTTCACCATAGTTCAGGTAGCACTTTAATTTTCCTTCACTATCCCGGATGATTCTCCACAATCCATTATCAACGATAGGATCTGCATTAACAGAAATACGGGCTACATTATTGGAAGAGAAGAAGAAATCAAATTCTGCATACTGTGCAGATGTATTATCTCCCTCACCTATGGTGTAGCTGGCAATTTTCCAAGCACCTCCCATTAAATAGTTTCTGATTTCCATCACATCGCCATCTTCATTGTTATCGTTACAGTGACGCTCCAAAATCAGTTCATACGCTGTATCCTCTATCTCAAACTTCAATCTTTTGTTAGCCAAATCCCTCAACAACCATTCAAAGCTTACTCCTGGCTCGTCGCCCATTGTAATTGCCATAACCAATTGTCCCTGGGCGTTGGTAGTGATTGCCCAAGTTCCGTTTGAAGTATTTACACCATTGCTCAATGTTACTTCTGCATTGGCTCCAAAGCTGAACTTGTAACCCAACAAACGATCTATCTCCTCTCCATTGTTCTTTACTTTTTTGATCACCCAGCTACATTCCTTTAAAATCTCCCTTAAGGTATCAGGTGTATTGTTTACAATATCACAGGCTTTTTTCATGATGATCTTGTTACCATCTCCCGAGTAAAGTTTAATTCTCCCCTCTTCAATCTCATAGACAAACCATTCTAGGGTAAAATCTACCAAGACATCAAACTCCAATTTCAAAAGGACACGGTTTTCACCAACTCTAGTAGACCACGTTCCCTCTAGGGCCACACCTAATCTGTTTCTTACGATTACGCTGCCGTTTTCCTTAAAGTTCATTACATATTCGAAATATTGATCAGTCTGGTCAATACCATTCCTTTTTACTTCGTGCACCAAGAAAGGACAAGAGACCAAGAATTCGTCTAAACGCTCTTTATTAAAGTCGTCATCATTGTAATCATTGTCATCATCCTCATCACAAGCATCCTTTGCATTCTCAATGGCATTCGCCAATTCCATATTACTATTTACTGTTATTTCAGTACCATCGTAAAGCGCTAGGCTAATAGGAAAATCAAAACTTACCAAGTCATTATCATCCAAGCCTTTAAAGAATCTTCTCAATTCCAAATCACTGTTCACTACCACACTACCTGTTTGTTGTAGGTTCGCACTGAAGGTGAAAAGCTTTACTGGATATACAAAATCTATACATTCTATGTCATCGTCGTCACCGCCTTCTATACAGTCGGCCGCCAAATTACGCAGGTCTTCTTTGTTATTGATCACCCGTTCTGTAAAATCTGGTAGTGTAATGGTTATAGGGAATAAAATTTCCAAGAAATCCTCATCCCCATCAATGGAATCAAAAATTTCTTCGATCAATCTCAGATCGGCTATGGAATCTATGGTCAATTGAATTCCCGCCACCTCAACTGTATAGGGAAATTGGATAGCAATACAACTTGAGCCATCAACAATATTATCATAGGAACCATCATTTGAGGATGTACGCTCCACTAACTTTGCTGTAGCTGAACTGGCTGCAATAGCCTCTTGATCATTTCCTTGTGGCAATTCTTCAAACTCATCTTGACATGAGGTGAAATTCATAGCAAATACCAGTAGGCTGGTATACATTAGATAACTAAAAAACTTTTTCATAATGTTTGGATTTAATTTGGTGTTATAACTATAGAACAACCCACATATAAAAAACCCTACCCCATTTTTAATTTTTTTTAAAATATATTTGAAAAAAATTAACACGCTTGGATACGGACAACAAAAACAACGTTTGCAAAGAAGAGGTCTATAGCGCCCTCTTTAACACCAATTCTAAAACGGTTTTTAACTATATATATTATAAGTTCGGGAATGAGGAAAAAGCATATGATGCCGTTCAAGAGGCTTTCATAAAACTTTGGGAGAATTGTGCCAAGGTAGCACCCGAGAAAGCCAAATCTTATGTTTATACCGTTGCAAACAATCTTTACCTTAATGTAATCAAGGCCGAAAAGGTCCGTTTAAAATATGCCGATAAGAGTTTGGAGGTTTCCCATGAGTCACCGGAATTTTTGTTGGAGGAAAAACAATATCAGGAAAAATTAGACCGTGCTTTGAACAGTTTACCAGACAACCAACGCACCACGTTTTTATTGAATAGGATAGATGGAAAGAAGTATGCCGAAATAGCAGAAATGGAAAATGTTAGTGTGAAGGCCATAGAAAAGAGAATGCATTTGGCATTAAAATCATTGCGCGAACAAATTGAAGGCATTTAAGGAGGTATTGATGATTATGGTTAAGGTAGGGATAGCTTTAAGGTGTATTGAATTTTCAATTCAGCGATACTTTATCCTTTTAGAGATAAAATATTTCAATTAAAAAGTAGGGTTTTTATTTTTTTGGTTGTTACAATTATGAAAAGACAGTAAGATGCAAGAAAATTACTTAGCAAAATGGCTCAATAACGAACTCACTGAGGAGGAGTTGGTAGAATTTAAAAAATCTGCCGAGTATGCTTCCTATCAGAGGTTAAAGGAAGTTTCCAATAAATTGGAGGCTCCAAAATTTGATGCCGATCAGGTATGGGCCTCCCTTAAGAACAAGAGGGAATCTTCCAAATCCAAGGTTGTCCAATTGCGCCCCTTCACGAAATTGATGAGGGTTGCGGCTGCCATTGCCGTTATTGCTGTTGCTTCTTTCTTTTATTTCAATTCCTTGGACGAAACCATATCTACACAATATGCAGAGCGGGCAGAAGTAATTTTACCCGATGCCTCTGAAATTGTATTGAATGTAGATTCCGAAGTTTCCTACAGCAAAAAGAAATGGGACAAAAAACGAAATGTATCCCTGAAAGGAGAGGCCTTCTTTAAGGTGGCCAAAGGAAAACGATTTACCGTTACCACCCTAGAAGGTACTGTGGCAGTTTTGGGAACCCAATTTAACGTAGAAAATAGAAAAGGTCTTTTTGAAGTGACCTGTTTTGAAGGACTCGTAAGTGTAACCTTCCAGAACAAGGAATTCAAAGTTCCTGCCGGATCTTCATTTTTGGCTATCAATGGAGAGGTAAAACCTACCATTGCACCAACAACCACTTTGCCTTATTGGATGAACAATGAAAGTAATTTTAAAAGTATTCCGCTTTTATATGTGCTGGATGAGTTTGAAAGACAATACAATGTAACTGTTGAAGTAAAGGATATTGATACCACCCAATTATTTACTGGTACTTTTAGTAATACAGATATAGATTTAGCGTTAGAAAGTATAAGTGTTCCTGTCAATATCCAGTTCAAAAAACTGGACGGGAATAAAGTCGTGTTCTATGCTGAAGAAACACCATAAAATTCTACATACCACTTTTATACTCCTGCTGTTTTTTACCTTGGCGACCAAGGCACAAAACAGCAAGGTTGTTTCTATACCCCTTATAGATTATATCCAAACGTTGGAAGCGTCTTTTAATGTCAAGTTCTCTTATGTAGACGAGGATATCCAAGATTTATCGATATCCCCAATACAGAGCAACGACCTAGCGGAAATATTAACAGGCATTCAAAATCTTACTCAACTACAAGTCAAGAAACTGAGCGACCGTTACTATACCCTATACAAAAGTACCACTGTGGATATTTGTGCCCAAGTGCTCGATAATTTTGAAGCCAACACTATCCCCGGAGCTACCATTGAAGTATTGGGAAGTAGTATTGCCATAGTTACCAATTTTGAAGGTTCCTTTAGATTGGAGAATATTCCTAGACAAGCCACCTTGAGAATACGGTTTTTGGGGTATAAAACAAGATACATTAGGGCCGAGGAATTGGTAAACCCTTCCCCCTGCCAACAAATATTATTGATACCCAATTATGAAGAATTGGATGAGGTAGTCCTATTTAAGCTTCTGACCACAGGGTTAAGCCAACAAAGGGATGGCAGTATATTATTGACCATAGACGATTTTGGGATTCTCCCTGGACTGATAGAGCCCGATGTACTGCAAACCGTCCAAGCCCTACCGGGAATTAAAAGCATTGATGAAACGGTCTCCGACATCAACGTAAGAGGCGGCACAAATGATCAAAACTTGATCTTATGGGATGGTATAAAAATGTACCAGTCAGGCCACTTTTTTGGATTGATCTCGGCCTTTAACCCTTATCTCACCGATAAGGTGACCATCATCAAAAACGGCACCAGTGCCCAATATGGGGGTGGTGTCAGTAGTATCATCAACATGGAATCCCAGAACAACATCAACGATTCATTTTTTGGGGGAGCAGGGTTTAACTTAATCAGTGGTGATGTTTATGCTCATGTGCCTATAAGTAGAAAGTTGGCATTTCAAGTTTCTGCCAGACGTTCGGTAACCGACTTTTTAAATACCCCGACTTATAGCCGATTTTTTGACAAAGCTTTTCAGGATACCGAAATTAAGGAAAACAATTCCCAATCAACGGATGCGGATATCATTAGGGAAGAGGACTTTTATTTTTATGATATTTCAGGTAAGATACTCTATGATCTCAATGAAAACCAAAAAGTTAGGCTGAGCTTTATCAATATTAAAAACGATCTTTTATATACGGAAACGGCAAAGGATAGCACTCAATCTTCACGAAGTGGCCTTGATCAAAACAATATTTCTTTTGGAGGTCATCTGGAAAGCACATGGACTTCTAATTTTTCCACGGATCTAAATATGTATTATACCAGATATAATTTAGATGCCAGGAATAGTACCGATAACGGCAATCAGCAACTGTTTCAAAACAATCAGGTATTGGAAACGGCTGTAAAGCTGAACACCAGATATGAGTTTTCCAAAACAATTAGCATGCTCAATGGGTATGCTTTCACTGAAGTTGGCATCATCAATTTCACCAATGTGACCCAACCTGCTTTTAAAAGCAATATCAAGGGCGTTCTCAGGCAACATTCGGTATTCTCTGAACTCAGTTATAAATCTCTAAATAATAAATTTAATAGTAGGATTGGGGGTCGATTAAATTATCTGGAGAACCTCGATACTTTTAAAGAGTGGATCCTGGAGCCACGATTAAGCCTTACCTATAATTTTACCAAACATTTCAATGGAGAGATTTTGGGGGAGTTTAAAAATCAGGCCACTAATCAGATAATTGATCTGGAACAAAATTTCTTAGGAATTGAAAAAAACCGATGGATTTTATCCGATAATGATGAACTGCCAATTACCAAAAGCAAACAAGCGTCCATTGGGTTCAACTACGATGATAAAAGCTGGTATTTGGGGCTTCAAGGTTTTTACAAGGAAGTCAATGGCATCAGCACCTCTACCCAAGGTTTCCAAAACCAAAATCAATTCAAAGGAGAGATTGGAAAATATGATGTAAAGGGGATCGAATTTTTGATCAATAAAAAAACAAACACTTTTAGCTCCTGGTTGAGCTATGCCTACAACCTCAACAATTATACCTTTGAAGACATTACCCCAAATACCTTCCCCAACAATTTGGACATTAGGCACACTGTTACTTTTGCAGGTACGTATACCTATGAGGGACTAAAATTAGGGATTGGCCTAAATTATAGGACTGGAAAACCTTATACGGAACCTCAGGAAGGCGACAATGCCATTGACCGGACAACCTTTCCCAATACCATCAATTACCAAGAGAACAACAGTAGTAGGCTGCCAGACTACCTTAGAGCGGACGCTTCCGCCATTTATGCTTTTGAGATGGGGAATAAGGTAAAGGCATCGGTGGGCGCATCCCTACTGAACCTTTTGAACAAAAGAAATGTTTTGAACACCTATTACAGATTAAACGACGATAACCAGATACAAACTATAGAGAGTGTTTCCTTGGGGATAACACCCAATGTTAGCTTTCGACTCAGTTTTTAATTCTAGCCAATTATACTATCCTGTTCCATGAATTCCTTCTGAAGAACAGTTTTGGGCTTCGCTTTTTGCTTTATCAATCTTAGAACATGGCGAAATACAAGACCCATGGCCATGCAAAACAAATGCCCAAGAATTTACTCAATCACATAACGGACCTTAATGTCAGGAATGTATTTACTGAATATTGTCCGGATAAAGAAAATCTGAACGAAAGAGAGTATCAGTATTATTTATACAATCGGATCATGACCAAAACGTGTGGAAAGGTTATGGCGGCAAGAAAGGAAAAAAAGATAGGCTCAAACGTATCGCTATCCTTTCCAATAAAAAGATATAATAAGGCAAGACCAGTTACGGAAATGGCCCAATACACGAAGGAGGTTTTCAAGTAAAGAATGATACTTTTTTTGGTGACATCGCCATATAGAAATCTAATTTGGTCCACCAATGAAGGTAATGAGTGCCATAATATAAAATATATGGCGAAGGACCAGAGAAGAGATGCTGTTTTAAATACTATTAAAAATAACACTAAATAAAAGATCTCCTTAACCCAACTACTGATGAGCTTGTGATTTTTGGTAAGCAAGATATATAGAGCTATGAATAAGCCCCCGCTTAAAAATAGCAAATAGGTATAAAATCTTATTGGCACTGCGTAACCTGTAATATTCTCAATCACACTGTTGACAACAGTTACTTGTGATACGAACAATAAAGAAAGAACAAAGAGACCATAACTGCTATAAAACAATATAGTTGTACGAGATTGACTTTTCAATTTGGAATTCCAATGCTGCTCTCCAAAATGATATCCACTAAACAGAACAAATGTGAAAAGAGCTAAACTTGGTAGGTAATAAAATAAAGAAGCACAGAACAATATAAATAGGATGTAATACGAGGCGACCTTTAAAAAATTATACTTCTTTTTTGCTTTTGAATTGGAGGTTTGTATCAATTTTAAATCATTTGCACCGTGCAGGATTCCAAAAGTCAGGATTAAAAAATAGGCTACCATATCCTCTGTAGTATCCCCAAAATTTATGGCGAACCAAAGGAATAAAAAGGTAGTAACGATAATAAAACTGTCCAAATTCTTAAAAACAACGCCCTTATTTTTCATTTTTCACAAAAATATAACAATAGGTAAAACTTTTTTGTTTAAATTTACCTCAAATTAATTAAACAAAAACTTATAATACTATTAATTATGGAAAACTTTTTAGCTTCAATTCCTTTGGTAGCAAAACTCGCTCCAGACGATTACGTTGGTTTTACCTTTTTTGTTGGCTGTATGGCCATGATGGCAGCTTCTGCTTTTTTCTTTCTATCCATGAGCAGCTTCGACAAAAAATGGAGAACTTCAATCCTAGTTTCAGGATTAATTACTTTTATCGCAGCGGTCCACTATTGGTACATGCGTGACTACTGGGCTGCCTTTGAGGAGTCCCCAACTTTCTTTCGTTATGTAGATTGGGTACTAACAGTACCTTTAATGTGCGTAGAATTCTTTTTAATCTTGAAAGTAGCGGGAGCTAAAAAGTCCCTCATGTGGCGTTTAATCTTCCTTTCCGTAGTAATGTTAGTTACGGGTTACATTGGAGAAGCCGTATTAAGAGACCAAGCTTGGCTTTGGGGTCTAATATCGGGTATCGCTTATTTCGTAATTGTTTATGATATTTGGTTAGGTGAAGCAAAAAAATTGGCAGAAGCCGCAGGTGGCGCAGTTTTAAAAGCGCACAAAACGTTATGTTGGTTTGTATTGGTAGGATGGGCAATCTATCCTATTGGATATATGGCAGGTACCCCAGGATGGTACGAAGGCTTTTTTGGAGGTCTAGATCTAGATGTTATCTATAACATTGGTGACGCCATTAACAAAATTGGTTTTGGTCTAGTGGTTTATGGTTTGGCAGTATCCAAATCATCCGAGGCTTAGTTATTTGAATAGACTTACAATGAAAAAGACCGCAAATTGCGGTCTTTTTTATTTCTATATCATTTCTAACTCTACATTCTTTCAGGCACTTCTATCCCCAATAACCTAAAGGAAGATTGAATAACATCCCCCACTTTCTTGGCCAATTGAACACGAAGTATTTTCTTTTTTTCATCCTCTTCACCCAAAATTGAAACATTCTGATAAAAGGAATTAAATCCCTTTACAAGATCATATGTGTAATTCGCAATTAGGGCCGGACTAAAATTAGTGGCTGCCAATTGTATCGTATCCGGATATATTTGCAATTGTTTCAACAGCTCTTTCTCCTTCTCATGAAGCTCTATCTCTGAAGATTCTATGGTATCGGAAATAGATACCTTGGTATCTACTGCCTTCCTAAGAATAGATTGAATCCGCGCATAGGTATATTGAATAAAAGGGCCAGTATTCCCCTGAAAATCTACAGATTCCTCTGGGTTGAAGAGAATACGCTTTTTGGGGTCTACCTTTAAAATATAATATTTCAAGGCACCTAGTCCAATGATTTTATAGAGTTCCCTTTTTTCAGCTTCAGAATAATCTTCTAATTTTCCCAATTCCTCCGAGATCTCTGCAGCGGTTCTGGTCATATCTTCCATAAGGTCGTCCGCATCTACCACAGTGCCCTCCCTACTCTTCATTTTTCCACTCGGCAGGTCAACCATTCCATAACTAAGGTGGTACAGGTTTTCGGCCCAATCAAATCCCAATTTCTTCAAAATAAGAAAGAGGACCTTAAAGTGGTAATCCTGCTCATTCCCCACGGTATAGACCATCCCTTTAACATCTGGGTTATCCTTTACCCTTTGAATAGCTGTTCCTATATCTTGGGTCATATAAACCGCAGTGCCGTCTGAACGTAATACTATTTTTTCATCCAACCCTTCATCGGTAAGATCTATCCAAACACTACTGTCCTCTTTTCTGTAAAAAACTCCTTTTTTGAGTCCGTCTTCAACCACATCCTTGCCCAATAAATAGGTGTCACTTTCATAATAATATTGGTCAAAATCAACTCCTAGATTACTGTAGGTTACTTCAAAACCTTTATAGACCCATTGGTTCATGGTTCGCCAAAGTGCAACAACTTCCTCATCCCCAGACTCCCATTTTCGGAGCATTTCTTGTGCATCTAAAAGTATTGGTGCTTCCTTTTCTGCCACCTTCTTATCTACACCCTCAGCAACCATGGCTGCAATCTCTTCCTTATAGGCCTTATCAAAGGCAACATAATAGTTCCCTACAAATTTATCCCCTTTTAATTGGGTACTCTCCGGAGTTTCACCATGACCAAAACGTAGCCATGCCAACATGCTCTTACAAATATGTATACCCCTATCGTTTATAATTTGGGTTTTGTATACCTTTTTCCCAGATGCCTTAATGATTTCAGCAACGGAATAGCCCAATAGGTTGTTTCTAATATGTCCAAGATGTAACGGCTTGTTGGTATTTGGCGATGAATATTCCACCATTACCGCATCCGCTTCTTTTTGCTCAACATAACCAAAATGCTGATCGTCCTTAATTTCATTGAAGAAATTGAGATAATAGCTATAACTAATCGTAATATTCAAAAACCCCTTTACTACATTAAAATCATTTACTTCTGCAACCTGATCCTTCAGAAACTGACCGATCTGCTCCCCAATTTGAACTGGATTCCCCTTCACCATGCGTAACATGGGGAAAATAACAACTGTAATATCCCCCTCAAAGTCTTTTCTTGTAGGTTGAAATTCCA
This sequence comes from Sediminicola sp. YIK13, assembly GCF_001430825.1. Classification (GTDB taxonomy): domain Bacteria; phylum Bacteroidota; class Bacteroidia; order Flavobacteriales; family Flavobacteriaceae; genus Sediminicola. Next base: position 1,937,677 of record NZ_CP010535.1, read on the forward strand.
CCTCAGGCAGGTCCACTTTATAAATAGTGTTAACTGCTTCTTTTACCTTTAGGGTTAAGACTTCTTGAATGTTCATTAGATCTTGGCTTTTAAAGCTGCAAAACTACGCATTTTTATTCTTTCACACTGATTATATCAACAACCCAGCCCTTATAAGTGAAGATTTTCTTAACTTTAGAAGTAACTATGAAAAGTAACTTAAAATAAAAAATTGCTAAAATCAACATGCTTGTAAACGTATCCTACAACAACAAAGAAATCACAAGAAAAGTAGATAAAGAAGTCGGCAAACCTTTTACCTTAAAAGAGCGTTTCGCTTTAAAGGGCATTGGATCCCCAAAATTGTTTATTACCGAATCCAGCACTGGGATCAGAGACCTTTTGCTGTTGGACAACAATTTGGACAGTTGCAATATTGAGATGAGGCCCAAAGGAATAATTGTCAGGTTCCGTTCATTATTGGAAACCTTTGCACTGGTAATCCCCTATTATAAACTTACCATTTACAAGGGTGATTTTGCGGTGTATTCCATCTTCAGGGACCACCACTTTATCAAGGTGAGATCGGATACCAAGGCCATTCAAAAATACTTCCGAAAAATTTTAGATTATAAAGCAGATAATGCTCCCACCTCTATTGAAGATCTTTAGGCCACTACAGCGCCCCCAGTTTATGAGAAAAAATACAAAGAAGGGCTACACCAATAATTAGATACTATGAAGATATTACTTACGGGTGCCAATGGATATATAGGCATGAGGTTGTTACCACAACTTTTAGACCAAGGGCATGAAGTGGTCTGTGCCGTACGCGATCAAAGGCGGTTGTCCATAGATGTAGAAACGCTATCCAAGATCAGTATTGTAGAGGTCGACTTTTTGGACGAATTTAAACCAAATTTGATGCCAGCCGATATAGATGCGGCATACTATCTTATTCATTCCATGAGCTCATCAACTACCGATTTTGATGAGAAAGAGGCCGTCTCCGCAAAAACCTTTAATCGATATATGAAGGAAACCAAGGTGGGGCAGGTCATATATCTCAGCGGCATCGTAAATGACAAAGATTTGTCCAAACATCTGCGCTCCCGAAAAAATGTGGAAGATATTTTGTTCCAAGGAGGTTACAACCTCACGGTTCTCAGAGCAGGTATCATAGTTGGATCTGGAAGTTCTTCTTTTGAGATCATACGGGACCTCTGTGAAAAGCTTCCAATAATGATAACCCCAAAATGGGTATTGACCAAAACTCAGCCGATCGCCATTAGGGATGTTATCCAATTCTTGACAGGGGTATTGGGAAATAAAAAAACCTATAATGACTCATTTGATATTGGGGGTCCCGAAGTACTTACCTATAAATCTATGCTAGAGCAATATGCTAAGGTCAGGGGGATAAAAATTGCTATTTATACCGTCCCGGTAATGACCCCAAAACTCTCTTCTTATTGGTTGTATTTTGTCACCTCAACTTCCTACAAGTTGGCCGTGAATCTGGTAGATAGTATGAAGATGGAAGTTGTGGCTAAAGACGATCGCCTTCAACAGATTCTAGGGATAACACCCCATACATATTTAGAGGCCATAGAAATGGCTTTTGTCAAAATAGAACAAAATTTGGTCGTCAGCAGTTGGAAAGATAGCATGGTAAGTGGGCGAATGAACAAAAATTTGCAAAAATTCATTCAGGTCCCAAAATTTGGGGTCCTCAAAGACCATCAACAGTTAAAAGTTGACAATCCAGAAAAAGTATTGGAAAACATCTGGAAAATTGGAGGTAAAAATGGTTGGTATTATGCCAATTGGTTGTGGAAGATCAGGGGCTTACTAGATAAATTTACCGGTGGTGTAGGCTTAAGGAGGGGGCGTACACATCCCGATAAAATATATGCTGGGGATTCCTTAGACTTTTGGCGTGTATTATTGGCCGATAAAAAAGATAAGAGGTTATTGTTATTTGCGGAAATGAAACTACCAGGAGAGGCTTGGCTGGAATTTAGAATAGACGAGCATAATGTATTGCACCAGACAGCTACGTTTAGGCCAAGAGGATTAAAGGGGCGTTTGTACTGGTATAGTATTGTACCGTTTCATTTTTTTATATTTGGAGGTATGATCCGAAATATTGCTAAAACCTAAATTCCCGCCCTATCGCTATACTCAAATTCATTAGAAAGAACATACTCCTATCCGTATCCATAGGAATCATATTTTTACTTTCTATTGTCGTTTATGGTTTCACCAAGGAATCTTACAATACCATAGAAACCGTTTCCATTTGGGTACGCAATTATTTTGGCTATTTCTATCTCTTTCTTGGTTTGGGATGCGTTCTGTTATTGGTAGGAGTTGCCCTTTCTCCTTTGGGACAAATAAAATTGGGAAAAAAGAATCAAAAACCAGAACATTCCCTATGGGCTTGGACCGCCATGCTCTATAGCGCCGGAATGGGGGCAGGCATACTTTTGAGAGCAGTTCAGGAACCCGTATTTATGCAACAGAACCCTCCTTTCCCTTCTGCGAACACTCCTGAAATTTTGGCCTTGGAATTCACATTTTACCAATGGGGATTAACGGCCTGGGCATTTTATGGACTGTTTGCAATGGTTGTTGGTTATGCCCTCTTTGTAAAAAAGAAAATGGTATTGGTGAGTTCAACCATAGACGATACCATTACTTACAAGCCTGCCAGAATGGGTATTGATGTCATGACGATCATTACCACCGTATTTGGCCTCATTGCGGCCATAGGCCTTGGAACCACACAGATTAATGGTGGCCTAAACCATGTGTTTGAATCAGATTTTGGAGTTACGACCACTTTAATTTTGGCAATTGTTATTTCTTGTATAGCATTTATTTCAGTTTGGATGGGTGTCAACAAAGGGATTAAACTCTTATCAAAATTGAATATACTCATTACCCTTGTGCTCTTGGCCTTCATTTTCGTGACCAGTGATATGGGGAACATACTATGGTCTTTTATTCAGGCCACGCTGCAATATTTTGTTGACTTCATTCCAATGAGCCTTGCCTTGGGATCCTATAATCCCGGTATAGAATTCTTAACGGACTGGACATTTTATTATTGGGCCTTTTGGTTGGCCTGGGCGCCTTTTACCGGTATTTTTATTGCCCGCATCTCCAAAGGCAGAACATTACGCCAATTGTTGTTGGGAGTGCTTATCATCCCTTCTCTCGGAACCTTCTTTTGGTTTTCTGTTTTTGGTAGTTCGGCTTTTCAACTTATAGAGGAATGGGGAACCTACCAGAATGAATTTGGCAATGTCTTCACCTCTATTTTTAAGTTTTTCGAACACTATCCCTTGGCCACCTTTTTAAATTTGACCACCATTGTATTGTTGATAAGCTTTTTGGTGACCTCCGTGGATTCTGCCGTTTTTGTATTGAGTATGTTCAGCGATAAGGGCAAAAAGGATCCCAGTAAAATGCATCGTCTTCTTTGGTCTATTTTTATACTTTTCGGGGCGTTGGCCATTATACTTTTGGGGAATGCCAAACCAGAGGTTAATGTGTTGATCGCCGTACAAAAACTACTGATCATCACCTCGCTACCTTTTGCTTTTTTTATGGTGGCCATGACCATTATCTTCCTTAGGGAACTAATAAAAAGCAAAAAAGCCCCTCTTTCACAATAAAAGAGAGGCTTTGATCAAATGATGTTCTCCCTATTTTTTTGGAAGGAATACCTCTGCCATCATACAGCGTGCACTTCCACCACCACAGGTCTCTATGGTTTCCAAAGAACTGTGGATTATAGGACAATATTTTTCTATTGCTTTTCTCTGTTCAGGTGTTAAGCTATTGAAAGCGGAAGTACTCATAACTAAATATGCCTGGCCTCCCATTCCTTCTACCTGCAACATATTCCCTGCAAATTGATGCATCTGGGCTTCGGTAATTGCAATGATCTCCTTACCATCCTGCTTTAAATGCTCCACAACATTTTTCTTTTCTTTCTTATCATCAATAGTATCCAAACAGATCACGGCAAAGGCATCTGCAACGCACATCATAACATTGGTATGGTATATAGGCAAACGCTTACCATTTACCGTTTGATTAGCTGTAAATACTACCGGAGTGTATTCAAAATCCTCACAAAACTCTATGAACAATTCTTCATCGGCACGCGCGGATAAAGCACAATAGGCCTTTTTATATTCACGGTCCAATATAATACTTCCAGTACCTTCCAAATATAATTCCTCGGCCTCAGCAGACGTATAATCAACTATGTTCTCTATCAAAAATCCCTTTTCTTCAAGAGTTACAAAAATATCGTCACGACGCTCATTTCTTCTATTTTCTGCAAACATTGGGTAGATCCCAATATTTCCGTTCTCATGGAAAGAAACCCAGTTATTTGGAAAAATGGAATCGGGGGTATCAGGATCCAAGGTATCCTCCACCACCACTACATTCACCCCTTTTTCCCGTAATTTACTGGCGAAGGCATCAAATTCATTTTGTGCCTTGCTATTGATGTCCTTATTTATCATATCCAAATTCTCTTGGAAATAATTGTTGACAGCAGTTTGCTCATTCATTCGAAAGTTGACTGGGCGAACCATTAAAATTGTATTTGTTGCTTGCTTCATGACTTGATGGTGCTATCTATTTTTTATAAAATTCTTATCCTATGCTCATAAGCACAAAATTAGTTCATTAATTTGCTAATCTAAATGCCATTGAGGTCAAAAAAATATACAAAATGACTACTATAGATTGGATCGGTGCTATCGGCGTATTTTTAATATTGTTGGGTTATTTTCTCAACCTCAGGGAAATAATAAAACCTACTGATCTTTCTTATATCCTTTTGAACCTTTTAGGGGCAGGCATCGCATGTCTTGCATCGGTATTATTGGGCTATAAGCCTTTTATAGTCCTAGAGGGTATATGGGCTTTGGTTTCCCTTATTGCGCTTTTAAAGTATGTAAAACATAGGCCTCAAGCAATTAATCCCTGATCAAGGGCATCGTACTACATCTCAGTAAACCTTCCTGTTTGGAAATTTCAGCATAAGGAATTTCTTCCACGGTAAATCCTTTTTCCCGAAGCCAATTGTTAAGTCTGGTAAAATTTCGCTCCGACACTACAACATCTGGGGAAATAGAAAAGACATTGCTGAACATATGGTACATTTCGTCCTTGGTAATTTCGAACACCTTATCTTTCCCGAAAAAATTGACCAACCATAGGTATTCCTCCTCTACAAGAAAACCATTCTTATGGATTATGGCCATATCCTTGCCCACCGGTTGAAAACAGCAATCTAAATGAAGTGCATTCTCATTGGCTGTGGTATTGGACTTCCTCAATTCAAAAGACTTCACTTTTTTATTGGGGAACAATGTTTTTATAAATTCCACACCAGCCTTATTGGTCCGCGCAGTAATGTAATCTGAATAGTCTGCTCCGGAATATGTTCCAATAAAAATATAATCCCTATAGGGCATGACATCCCCTCCTTCAATATGAACATCTTCTGGTGGGGTTATAATATTTTCTTGGGGAATTTCATCCAAAACATGCTTAATGGCCTCTATTTCAATCTCCCTATCAGGAAGGATATTAGCCTTTATCAACTTATCTTCTATTACAAAAGTAATATCCCTTGAAAAAATCTGGTTAACATCCTTGAATACTTTCGGTCTGTAAACTTTAACTCCATATTTTTCAAAAACCGCCGCAAATGCCTCCATTTCCTTTACCATATCTTCCTCTTTGGGATATGTTCCTGCCAAAATATGTTCCAATGATTTAGGATCATAGGCCTCCTCTGGAGTAGGAACAGGACCACAACTCTCCGCGGTTCCTAATAGAACTGCTCGTAAGCGAGAAGTTTCGTCCGTAACATTTAGATGTAACATAGTTAAATTTTAAGCAAATATAGAATACTTATATCTCTAAAAAAAAACCGCCCCTCGTAAAAGGGGCCGTTTTTAATCATATGTAATTGGAATGTCTTACTTTCTCTTTTCTACAGAAACAAATGGTCTGGCATTTTCGCCAATGTACACCTGTCTAGGTCTTCCGATTGGCTCATTTTTCAATCTCATTTCCCTCCATTGCGCAATCCAACCTGGAAGTCTCCCCAGGGCAAACATGACCGTAAACATTTCTGTTGGTATTCCCAATGCCCTGTATATGATTCCTGAGTAGAAATCTACATTGGGGTATAATTTTCTTTCAACGAAGTACTGGTCCTCCAAGGCTTCTTTCTCCAATCCTTTGGCGATTTCCAAGATTGGGTCTTCTATTCCCATATCTCCCAAAACGTCATCCGCTGCTTTTTTGATGATTTTTGCGCGGGGATCAAAATTCTTATAAACCCTATGTCCAAAGCCCATCAATCTAAAAGGATCATTCTTGTCCTTGGCCTTCGCCATGTATTTTTTAGTATCGCCACCATCCTTTTCTATAGCTTCCAACATTTCCAATACCGCTTGGTTGGCACCACCATGTAATGGACCCCAGAGGGCAGAAATTCCTGCTGAAAGAGATGCAAACAACCCAGCATGGGAAGAACCTACAATACGAACCGTAGAAGTAGAACAATTCTGTTCATGATCAGCATGGAGAATCAATAATTTATCCAAGGCCTCAATCACCAATTTATTGCTCTTGTATTCTTGATTTGGCTTCTTGAACATCATTTTATGGATATTCTCTACATAGCCAAGGTTATCATCTCCATAATCCAACGGCAGCCCTTTCTTTTTACGTAAGGTCCATGCTACCAATACTGGAAATTTCGCTAAAATTCTAACGATAGCTCCATACATTTCCTTTTCTGAAGAAACATTTACAGAGGCAGGGTTAAAAGCTATCAAAGCACTTGTCAGTGATGAAAGTACACCCATTGGGTGTGCCGATTTTGGAAAACCATCCAAGATTTTCTTCATCTCTTCATCTACATGAGATTCCGCTTTAATGTCCTTATGGAAATTGGCCAACTGCTCTTGGTTGGGCAGTTCACCAAATATCAAAAGATAGGCTACTTCCAAAAATTCGGCCTTTTCTGCCAATTCTTCAATAGAGTATCCCCTATATCTTAAAATGCCTTTTTCACCATCTAAAAAGGTGATGGCACTTTCACATGATCCGGTATTTTTAAAACCTGGATCTATGGTTATCATCCCTGAAGATGCACGTAATGTTTTTATATCAATGGCGAGCTCGTTTTCTGAACCCTCAATCACTGGAAATTCATATTTTTTCCCTTGATATTCTAAAGTAGCTTTGTCCGACATTTTTGATTTTTACTATTTATATCCCCGTAAAGTTATGAAAAACGATGTTGGTTAACAATTCCCTAATTTCTTTTGTATTTTAATTAACAATACTTTATTCTGACGGCAAATAACCAACAAAAATCAGTTGATTTTAAAAATTATTTTAGGTGCTTATGGAGTAAAGTTGGGTATAATACTCATCGACAGATTTTTTCCATGTGAATCTCATCTCCTTGGCATTTTCTTCTATTTTCTTCCAGGCTGGCTTATCATTGAGGAAAACATCAAGAACTAGGTCAAAAGCGTTTTCCATATTGCGCATTTTCTGATCGTAGGTATCCCCATCAAAAATAAAACCGGTCCTGAGATGTTCAACGGTATCTTTCAAACCTCCCGTGTGATGCACCAAACAAGGGTGACCGTTCCTCATTGCCAACATTTGGCTTATCCCGCATGGCTCAAAAAGACTGGGCATAAAATATAGGTCGGACTCCAAATAAATAGAATCTATGACATCCTCAGATTGTCCATTGACGAATATGAAATTTTTATGGGAATAACTTATCTCACGGAACAATTTCTCATAACCTGGGTCCCCGGTTCCTAAAATCAGTAAAATTCCGTTGACCTTGGACAACTTTTCCAATATGGCTATCATTACTTCTGGGGAGCGCTTGAAAAAATAAAATTTTTGTTCCGTCAACCTGGCCACACTTGAGCAAACAAAAGCAGGTGGTTCAGCTAGAAATTTAACGATCTTCTCTCCCGTGTGGGCCAGAAAGTCCGATTTATATTTCTTGGACTCTTCCTGCAGCCATTGAAAAATAGCAGTTATTGTATTGCGATACAGATTCCCTCTTTCTGCTTCCCGAATGTTCTGATAGTTACTACCATTGAGAATCCCGTACAACCTACCTTCATTATCCGCATCTTGGAGGTCTTTTTCCAACCCTTCTCCTCCTATGAATTCCGGAGGGGAACTGGGATGAAGTATATCTTCCTTGTAAGATGGAGAGACTGTGTGCACAGCATCGGCCAAACGAATTCCAATAGCCATTAAGTTGATACAGTCCTGATACCTATAATCCATTAAGGCCTTGTAATCCAGATTGATCTCAGGGAACCAATTTTTAACAGAAGCGTAATTTCCATCAAAAGGACGTATTCCCTGTATCGCCAAGTTGTGGATGGTATAAACGAAACGCATCTGGTTTAAATTCTTATATCCAGGATGATACGATCTTAGAAACAATAGCAAACTGGTATGCCAATCATGTATGTGCACCACATCCAATTTGCCAAAACACTCTTTTTTAATGGCCTCTGCAACTGCTGTACAAAAAATAACATATTTAATGAAGTCAGTATAAAATGGTTCTGTTGGATCGTCATGATATATATGGGCAATCCCACCAGCTTCTATCTCAGGATGATGAATGACATAATGGTGAATATTGGCAAATTCCTTTTTAGGAATCACTTCATATAGTTCCGCTGTATAGGTAACTCCTCTAAGCTTAAAATTTAAAAGCGACCTAAGTGTTCCATTTTGGTGGAGTCTGGAATAGGAGGGCACAACAATATGAGCCTTATCCCCTCTTTCTGAAATTTGTCTGGGAACATCCCTGACAACATCACCCATTCCCCCTGCCTTACATTTGGGTATTGCATCATTCTCGGCCGCTACAAAAAGAAAATTGTTCATTTAACTTGAAATAATCATTTATATTTTAAACCCATAAAAGGTAATTATTTATTTGCTATCACTGCACTATTTAAAGAAAAATCAAAAAAAAAAGCCCTTCTGAATCAGAAGGGCTTTTGTTTAGATCTAAAATAATGATTTTATTTTATTTTAAATGCGTTTGGACCAGGGTAGTATGCAACACTTCCCAATTCTTCCTCTATACGTAACAACTGATTGTATTTTGCCATTCTATCAGATCTAGATGCTGAACCCGTCTTAATCTGACCTGTGTTCAAGGCAACTGCCAAATCCGCAATGGTATTATCTTCGGTCTCTCCGGAACGGTGAGACATTACAGAAGTGTAACCAGCATTGTGTGCCATATTCACTGCAGCAATAGTTTCAGTTAGGGTACCAATTTGATTCACTTTAATTAGAATAGAATTGGCAATTCCGTTTTTAATGCCTTTGGATAAACGCTCCACATTGGTTACAAAAAGGTCATCTCCTACCAATTGCACCTTGTCCCCAATCTTATCGGTAAGGTATTTCCAACCTTCCCAGTCGTTTTCGTCCATTCCGTCCTCAATGGAAATAATAGGGTATTTAGCAGATAACTCGGCCAAATAATCGGCTTGTTGCTCACTGGTCCTTACCACTCCTTTATCACCTTCAAACTTTGTGTAATCATATTTACCGTCCACATAGAATTCTGCTGCGGCACAATCCAGGGCAATCATAACATCATCACCCAATTTATAACCTGCTTTATCAACTGCTTTTGCAATGGTATCCAAAGCATCTTCAGTCCCACCGGCCAAATTTGGCGCAAAACCACCTTCATCTCCTACTGCGGTGCTCAAACCCCTATCGTGCAATACTTTTTTAAGATTGTGGAATATCTCCGTCCCCATTTGCATGGCCTGAGAAAAATCCTTTGCTTTTACCGGCATTACCATAAATTCCTGAAATGCAATAGGAGCATCGGAATGCGAACCTCCATTGATGATGTTCATCATAGGAACTGGAAGTGTATTGGCACTTACTCCACCAACATACCTGTACAACGGCATTCCCAATTCGTTGGCTGCAGCTTTTGCTACCGCCAAGGAAACACCTAAAATTGCATTTGCACCAAGTTTGGATTTATTTGGAGTACCATCCAAATCGATCATTGTCTGATCAATAAGATTTTGTTCAAATACAGACATCCCGACTATTTCTTCAAAAATGGTCGTATTTACATTCTTTACAGCCTGTCCTACGCCCTTTCCCATAAATGCCTTACCACCATCGCGAAGCTCAACCGCCTCATGCTCTCCAGTAGATGCTCCAGATGGGACTGCGGCCCTGCCTAAAACTCCACTTTCTGTGTGCACATCTACTTCTATGGTTGGGTTACCCCTAGAATCTAAAATTTGTCTTGCATGAACGTTAATTATAATACTCATAATTTTTCTTTATTTCTGGTTATTTACTACTGCACAAATATACAAAACAGGGCTATCACTGATTGTCTATATATTGTGATATTCCACAGGTTTTAAGGAATTTATCAACTAAATCGATTTAGTTTTGCGTATTCTTTATCATTTCAAAAAAATCATCGAAAAGATAGCTGGCATCGTGGGGACCTGGACTAGCTTCGGGATGGTACTGAACGGAAAATACATTTTTACCCTTCATTTTCATTCCTGCTACGGTCTTGTCATTCAGATGTACATGTGTAATCTCAAGATCTGTATTAGCCTCAGTATCTTCCCTACTTACCGCGAACCCGTGATTTTGTGACGTAATTTCTCCCTTACCCGTTTTCAGGTTCATTACAGGGTGATTTATTCCCCTGTGTCCATTGTGCATTTTATAAGTTGACACTCCGTTGGCTAGTGCGAGTACTTGATGCCCCAAACATATCCCAAATAACGGTTTATTGGAGGCAATCATCTTTTTTGCAGCTGCTATGGCATCAGTTAGCGGCTCTGGATCGCCAGGACCGTTGGAAATAAAATAGGCATCCGGGTTCCATGCGCTCATTTCTTCAAACGACGCATTGAAAGGAAAGACCTTGATGTAGGCATCCCTTTGGGAAAGGTTTCTTAATATGTTCTTCTTTATCCCAATATCGAGTGCTGCTATTTTATAGGTAGCTTTTTCATCTCCATAGAAATACGGTTCTTTGGTTGAAACTTTGGAAGACAATTCCAGTCCGGCCATGCTTGGCACTTTTGCCAACTGTTCCTTTAAGGAATCAAGATTGTCAACATTGGTAGTCATTACGGCGTTCATAGCTCCATGATCCCTAATATAATTAACCAATGCCCTTGTGTCGACATCAGAAATGGCAAACAAATTATCCTTGTCCATGAAATCCTTTAGGCTCATGTCCGCATCTACCCTAGAATAGTCATAACTGAAATTTTTACAGATCAGCCCAGAAATTTTAATGGAATCGGATTCCACTTCTTCCTTGTTGGTTCCATAATTTCCAATATGTGCATTGGTGGTTACCATCAACTGACCAAAATATGAAGGGTCTGTAAATATTTCCTGATATCCCGTCATACCGGTATTAAAACAGACTTCCCCAAAAGCGGTCCCATCTTTATCTCCTACGGCCTTCCCATAAAAAATGGTCCCATCAGCCAATAATAACAATGCTTTCTTTTTTGTTTGATACTTCATCTCGTTATACTACTTAATTATTTGACAAATAAACATAAAAAAAAGGATAAGCTTTTAGGCCTATCCTTTTCATATATCAAAAATGTGATGATATTTTATTTTTCTGATTCATCAGCTTTGTTTTCAGCATCTGCTGCTGGTGCTTTAGTTTCAGTCTCAGTTTCAGCAGCTGGAGCAGCTTCTACTTTCTTAGATTTACCTCTTCTTGTGGATTTCTTAGCCTTTGGCTTACCAGCATTGTAAAGATCATTAAAATCTACTAGCTCGATGATTGCCATGTCAGCGTTATCCCCAAGACGATTACCTAATTTGATAATCCTTGTGTAACCTCCTGGTCTATCAGCAACCTTTTCAGCAACTCCACTGAACAATTCAGTTACAGCGTTCTTGTCTCTAAGGTTTTTGAAAACGATACGCCTGTTGTGCGTTCCCTTTTCAACTGTCTGATTATTTTCAGCTTTGGACTTTGTGATCAAAGGCTCAACAAATTGCTTTAAGGCTTTTGCCTTGGCAACGGTAGTGTTGATTCTCTTGTGCTCGATCAAAGAACAAGCCATATTAGCCAACATAGCCTTTCTATGCGCTGTTTTTCTTCCTAAATGATTAACTTTTTTTCCGTGTCTCATTACTATAACTATATGCTTCTTTCAGAATAGTCTTCACCATTCATAGGGAAGTCAATTAATCCTTATCCAATTTATATTTTGACAAATCCATTCCAAAACTCAACCCTTTGTTGATTACCAACTCCTCAAGTTCAGTTAGGGATTTTTTACCGAAGTTTCTAAACTTCATCAAGTCGTTCTTGTTAAAAGAAACCAAATCTCCCAATGTATCCACTTCCGCAGCTTTCAAACAATTCAAAGCACGAACGGATAAATCCATATCCACTAATTTAGTTTTTAATAACTGACGCATGTGAAGGGATTCTTCATCATAAGTTTCAGTTTGTGCAATCTCATCTGCCTCTAGGGTTATTCTCTCATCGGAGAACAACATAAAGTGATGGATAAGAACCTTGGCAGCTTCAGTCAATGCATCTTTCGGATTTATTGAACCGTCACTTGAAATTTCAAAAACTAATTTTTCGTAATCGGTCTTTTGCTCTACACGAAAGTTCTCAATACTGTATTTTACGTTCTTTATTGGAGTAAAGATAGAATCTACAGCAATGCTTCCTAACGGCGCACCAGACTTCTTATTCTCTTCAGCCGGTACATAACCTCTTCCTTTCTCAATAATGATTTCCATATTGATACTCACCTTGGGATCCATGTTACAGATCACCATATCTGGGTTAAGCACTTGGAAACCGGAAATGAATTTTTGAAAATCACCAGCAGTCAATTGTTCCTTTCCGCTAACAGAAATAGAAACAGTTTCACTTTCAACGTCTTCTATTTGTCTCTTAAAACGTACTTGCTTTAAGTTTAGGATGATTTCTGTAACATCTTCAACAACACCAGAAATCAATGAAAACTCATGCTCTACTTTGTCTATTCTAACAGAAGTTATAGCAAAACCTTCCAAAGATGAAAGCAATACTCTTCTTAATGCGTTCCCAATAGTCAATCCATAACCAGGTTCCAAAGGGCGGAATTCAAACTTCCCTTCAAAATCTGTAGAATCGATCATTATAACTTTATCGGGCTTCTGAAAATTAAATAATGCCATAATTGGATCAGTCTTGTTTTATTTAGAGTATAACTCCACGATTAATTGTTCCTTGATGTTTTCTGGAATCTGCAATCTTTCAGGAATAGCAACATAAGTTCCTTCCTTCTTTTCAGTATTCCATGTAATCCATTCGTAGACATTGCTACTTGCAGAAAGAGAATCCTGAATGGATTGTAAAGATTTAGATTTTTCCCTTACACCAACAACATCTCCTGCTTTCAATGAATAAGAAGGTATGTTTACCAACTCACCATTAACAGTAATATGTCTGTGGGATACTAATTGTCTTGCAGCTCTTCTTGAATTGGCAATGCCCATTCTGTATACTACGTTGTCCAATCTAGACTCACAAAGCTGAAGTAAAACCTCACCGGTTACTCCTTTGCTACTATTTGCTTTTGCAAATATGTTTCTAAACTGACGCTCCAAAATACCATAGGTGTATTTTGCCTTTTGCTTCTCCATTAACTGGATTGCATATTCGGATTTCTTACCACGACGTCTTGTGTTACCGTGTTGTCCTGGAGGATAATTTCTTTTTTCAAAAGATTTGTCATCTCCGAAAATCGCTTCACCGAATTTACGGGCGATTTTTGTTTTTGGTCCTGTATATCTTGCCATCTTCTTTAAATTGGGAAATGTGATTATGAATTAAGGCTAATCCTTCGATAATCGTAACTACACTTCCTGTGAAAACCCGTTCGGGCCATATTAATAATTATACTCTTCTTCTTTTTGGAGGTCTACATCCATTGTGTGGCATTGGAGTAATATCAATGATCTCCGTTACCTCAATACCTGAATTGTGAATAGAACGAATAGCAGATTCTCTACCATTCCCTGGTCCCTTAACGTAGACCTTAGCTTTTCTCAATCCGGCTTCGTGAGCGACCTTTGCACAATCTTCTGCAGCGATCTGGGCAGCATAAGGAGTGTTCTTTTTAGAACCTCTGAAACCCATTTTACCAGCGGAAGACCAAGAAATTACGTCACCTTTTTTATTGGTCAAAGCGATTATAATATTATTGAAAGAGGCAGTTACGTGTGCTTCACCTACTGACTCAACAATAACCTTACGTTTCTTTGTTGTTTTTGTATTTGCCTTTGCCATAATACGCTACTTATTATTTAGTTGCTTTTTTCTTGTTGGCAACTGTTTTTCTTTTTCCTTTACGAGTCCTAGAGTTATTCTTTGTTCTCTGACCTCTTAATGGCAAACCAGATCTGTGACGAATACCTCTGTAACATCCGATATCCATTAAACGTTTAATGTTCATTTGGATCTCTGAACGAAGTTCACCTTCAATTTTGAAAGAGGAAACGGAGTCACGAATACGTCCGATTTCATCATCGTTCCAATCAGATACTTTAGTATCTTCACTAACTTGGGCTTTCTCTAAAATTTCTTTAGCCCTACTTCTACCGACACCAAAAATATAGGTAAGAGCTATAACTCCCCTTTTCTGTTTTGGTATATCTACACCTGCAATTCTTGCCATAATTACCCTTGTCTTTGTTTAAATCTAGGATTCTTTTTATTAATTACGTACAATCTGCCTTTTCTACGCACAATTTTGCACTCGGCACTCCTCTTTTTTATTGATGCTCTAACTTTCATCCTATATACTTAATATCTATATGTAATTCTCGCCTTAGTCAAATCATAAGGGCTCATTTCTAATTTTACCTTATCACCTGGAAGCAACTTAATATAATGCATACGCATCTTTCCAGAGATATGAGCCGTTACAACATGTCCATTTTCCAGTTCCACTCGGAACATTGCATTGGACAATGCTTCAATTATGCTCCCGTCTTGCTCTATTGCTGCCTGTTTAGCCATAATCTAAGCTACTTTTCTATTTTTACCTGTTTTCATAAGACCATCATAATGCCTATTAAGCAAATATGAATTCACTTGTTGCACCGTATCAATGGCCACACCAACCATGATTAATAGTGATGTTCCCCCATAAAATAAGGCCCATCCTGGTTGTACATCCATAAGCTTTACTACTATGGCTGGTAAAACAGCCAGCAAAGCTAAGAAAATTGATCCTGGTAACGTAATCAAAGACATTATTTTATCAAGAAAATCACCAGTTTCTTTTCCTGGCCTGATTCCTGGGATAAAACCACCGCTCCTTTTAAGGTCATCGGCCATCTTATTCGTTGGAACCGTGATCGCAGTATAGAAGTATGTGAACACGATAATCAAGAAAGCAAACAATATATTATATGCTAACCCGAAGATATCTGCAAACTGAACTTCCATCCATTGTCCTACAGCCGTATTATTGAAAGTCTTTCCTAATAATCCAGGTGCGAACATGATCGCCTGGGCAAAGATAATTGGCATAACTCCTGAAGCGTTCAACTTCAAAGGGATATACTGTCTTGAACCCATGATGTTCTTTTCGTATCCTCCAGAAGCTGTTCTTCTGGCGTACTGTACCGGTATCTGCCTCGTTGCCATCACCAATAAAACACTGGCCAGAATAACAAGGAACCAAATTATAATCTCAATCAACATGAACATTAATCCACCATTGTTGTTGGCTGTTCTAGAGATAAATTCCTGAACAAATGATTGCGGCAAAGTTGCTATGATACCAATCATAATCAACAATGATATACCGTTACCAATTCCCTTGTCCGTAATTTTCTCACCCAACCACATGGCAAAAACAGTACCTGTTACCAAGATGATCACAGAAGGTATAATGAAATTCAGTCCTTTACCCAATACAAATGCACTGTCCGGAACTCCTAAAGCTCCCAAACTGTACAAATATGCCGGAGCCTGAACGATACAGATACCAATGGTCAACCATCTGGTGATCTGATTGATCGTTTTTCTTCCACTTTCCCCCTCTTTCTGCAGCTTCTGTAGATAAGGAATGGCTATTCCCATCAACTGAACCACAATAGAGGCCGAAATATAAGGCATGATTCCCAAAGCAAAAACAGAAGCATTGGCAAAGGCCCCTCCTGTAAATGCGTTCAAAATTCCTAAAATACCACTGTCCGTGTTGGAAGATAACTCTGCCAACTGTTCGGTATCAATACCAGGAAGAACTATTTGGGCACCAAAACGATAAACCAAAAGCAAACCAAGGGTAATAACAATTCTCCCCTTAAGTTCATCTATCTTCCAAATATTGGATAATGTCTCAAAAAATTTCTTCATAGTGATATGCTTATAAACTTATTACCTCACCACCCGCAGCCTCAATAGCCGCTTTGGCACTGGCAGTAAATTTATGTACAGATACTTTTAGGGGAGCTTTTAATTCACCACCACCTAAAATTTTGATCAAATCGTTTTTACCGGCCAACCTGTTTTCAACAAGAACATCTATAGTAACTGTATCCTTAACAATACCGTTATCTACCAATTCCTGAAGTTTATTAAGATTAACACCAGTGAAATCTTTTCTGTTGATGTTGGTAAAACCAAACTTAGGCACACGACGTTGCAATGGCATCTGTCCACCTTCGAAACCAATTTTCTTGGAGTAACCAGATCTAGACTTTGCTCCTTTGTGTCCTCTTGTGGCAGTTCCACCTTTTCCAGAACCTTGACCTCTACCAATGGTTTTCCCATCTTTATGAGTAGATCCCTCTGCCGGTTTTAAATTGTGTAAATTCATAACACCTTATCGTTATTAAGCTTCTTCTGTAGAAACTAAGTGTTCAACTTTATTTATCATACCAAGAATATTAGGCGTTGCTTCATGCTCTACTACCTGGCCTAATTTTCGTAATCCAAGTGCCTCCAAAGTCCTTTTTTGGTTTTGTGGCTTTTTGATACTACTCTTTACTTGCTTAACTTTAATCTTTGCCATAATATCCCTGATTTATCCTTTAAAAACTTTTTCCAAAGAAACCCCTCTTTGTGTTGCAACAGTTTTTGCATCCCTAAGTTGTAACAAGGCATCAAAAGTAGCCTTCACAACATTGTGCGGGTTGGAAGAACCTTGTGACTTAGAAAGTACATCTTGTACCCCTACTGCCTCCAATACGGCTCTTACAGCTCCACCAGCAATAACACCGGTACCATGGGAAGCTGGCTGTATGTATACACGTGCTCCACCAAATTTACCTTTTTGCTCATGAGGAAGTGTTCCCTTGTTTAAAGGAATCCTTATTAAATTTTTCTTTGCATCTTCGATTGCTTTTGCGATTGCTGTAGCAACTTCTTTGGATTTACCCAAACCGTGACCAACAACGCCATTTTCATCTCCAACTACAACTATTGCAGAGAAACCAAATGCTCTACCACCTTTAGTAACTTTAGTTACCCTTTGAACACCTACCAAACGATCTTTTAATTCTAGACCTCCTGGCTTAACGGTTTCTGCGTTTTTATATTTTTGAAACATAATATATTAGAATTTTAGTCCGGCTTCCCTAGCTCCTTCAGCCAATGATTTTACTCTACCGTGGTATAAATTACCACCCCTATCAAAAGCAACAGTTTCAATTCCTATCTTCTGTGCTTTTTCTGCTATAGCCTTCCCCACTTGGGTAGCTATTTCCGATTTTGTTCCTTTTAAAGAGCTAAGATCTTTGTCCCTAGATGATGCAGCAGCTAAACTAACTCCTTTTGTATCATCTATTAATTGAACGTAAATTTCCTTATTGCTCCTAAAAACAGACAATCTAGGCCTTGTGGACGTTCCAAAGGAAACCTTTCTAATTCTTCTCCTAATCCGTTGTCTTCTCTCAGTTTTCGATAATCCCATAATGCTAATTATTAAGCTGACTTACCAGCTTTTCTTCTTAATTGTTCACCAACAAACTTGATTCCTTTTCCTTTGTAAGGTTCTGGCTTACGGAAACCTCTGATCTTGGCAGCAATCTGTCCTACCAATTGTTTATCAAAAGATGTTAATTTTATGATCGGGTTCTTTCCTTTCTCAGAAATAGTTTCCAATTTCACCTCTTCGGCCAAATCCATAACTATGTTGTGGGAAAAGCCCAATGCCAAATCTAACTTTTGACCTTGATTACTTGCACGGTATCCTACTCCTACCAGTTCCAATTCCTTGGTCCATCCTACGGATACACCTTTAACCATATTCAAAACAAGGGCTCTATAAAGACCATGTTTAGCTTTGTGCTCCTTTGAATCAGAAGGTCTGGTTACCCATACCTGTCCGTCTTCTATTTTTATTGCTACCGCTGAGAATTCCTGGGTAAGCTCACCTAATTTACCTTTTACGGTAATGGTGTTCTCGTTTACCTCTATGGAAACTCCCTCCGGGATCGCTATTGGATTATTACCTATTCTAGACATTATTCTAACTCTTTATAGTATTAATAAACGTAACACAAAACCTCTCCACCAACTTTCTCCAACTTGGCTTGCTTACTGGTCATTACTCCGTGGGAAGTAGATACAATCGCAATTCCAAGACCATTCAAGACCCTAGGAAGTTCTAAAGCATTGGCGTACTTACGCAAACCTGGCTTACTGACACGTTGTAATTTTTTAATAACAGGCTCTTTTGTAACCTTGTCATATTTTAAAGCTATCTTGATATTACCTTGTACGGCGTTATCTTCAAATTTATAGCTTAAGATGTAACCTTGATCAAACAAGATTTTGGTCATTTCTTTTTTCAAATTAGAAGCAGGGATTTCAACCACCCTGTGACCCGCCATATTGGCATTTCTAATTCTTGTCAAGTAATCCGAAATTGGATCTGTAAACATAATTATATATTTGCGGTAACGGTTTTTAACACTATTGTTAAACCTGAAACCAGTTTATACTCAATTTTTTACCAACTAGCCTTTTTAACTCCAGGAATCAAACCGTTGTTTGCCATTTCCCTGAACAATACCCTAGATACACCAAAAGTTCTCATGTAACCTCTTGGTCTACCAGTTAACTTACATCTGTTATGCATACGAACAGGAGAAGCGTTTCTTGGTAATTTCTGTAATGCCTCATAGTCTCCAGCCTCTTTCAAAGCTTTTCTCTTTTCCGCATATTTTACTACAGTTTTTGCTCTCTTGACTTCGCGGGCCTTCATTGATTCTTTAGCCATACTAATTCTTTTTAAAAGGTAGTCCTAATTCAGTTAATAATGATTTTGCTTCCTTATCGGTATCAGCCGTGGTCACAAAAGTAATATCCATACCATTGATTCTATTGATCTTGTCAATATTCATCTCTGGGAAGATAATTTGCTCAGTGATTCCCAAGTTGTAATTACCTCTACCGTCAAAACCAGTAGCTTTAATTCCCTGGAAATCTCTTTCACGAGGCAAAGCACTTGTGATCAACCTGTCCAAAAATTCGTACATTCTTTCACCACGCAAAGTTACTTTGGCGCCAATTGGCATCCCTTTACGCAATTTAAAAGCTGCGACATCCTTCTTAGAGATCGTTGAAATTGCTCTTTGACCAGTGATTGCCGTAAGTTCATCTACAGCATGATCAATTAATTTTTTATCTGCCACAGCTGCTCCAACACCCCTGCTAAGAACTATCTTTTCCAGCTTGGGAACTTGCATTACATTTTTGTAACCAAATTCTTCCTGAAGCGCTTTTATAACGCGCT
The DNA here is from genome assembly GCF_001430825.1 of Sediminicola sp. YIK13. Taxonomy (GTDB): domain Bacteria; phylum Bacteroidota; class Bacteroidia; order Flavobacteriales; family Flavobacteriaceae; genus Sediminicola. The sequence continues at coordinate 1,957,563 of NZ_CP010535.1, forward strand.
CTTTATACTCTTGTTTTAATCTTGGAATGTAAGCCATAACTAAATTACTTCATTAGATTTCTTGGAAAACCTTACTTTCTTGCCATCCCTTTCTTCAAAACCTATTCTTGTTGCATCGCCTGATTTAGGATCGATCAAAGATAGGTTAGAAATATGAACGGGAGCCTCTTTCTTTACTATTCCTCCCTGAGGATTCTTAGCGCTCGGTTTCTCATGTTTAGATACCATATTGGCACCTTCTACAATCGCTTTGTTTTTTTCACGGTCAACACTAACAACCTTACCCTCGGTACCTTTATGGTCCCCGGCAATGATTCTTACAGTGTCTCCTGCTTTTATTTTAAGTTTCATCATCTTACTGAATATATTAAAGCACCTCTGGAGCTAATGATACAATCTTCATGAATTGTTTGTCACGAAGTTCTCTTGCCACAGGACCAAATACACGTGTACCTCTCATTTCTCCCGTAGGATTCAATAAAACACAGGCATTGTCATCAAAACGAATGTATGAACCATCCTGTCTTCTAACTTCTTTTGTAGTCCTTACAACAACAGCAGTAGAAACTGCACCTTTCTTGATAGTACCATTTGGTGCGGCTTCCTTAACCGTAACCACTATTTTATCACCTACTGAAGCATATCTTCTTTTAGTACCTCCCAAAACACGTATGGTCAATACTTCTTTTGCTCCTGTATTATCGGCTACCTTTAGTCTAGATTCTTGCTGTAACATAATTATTTAGCTCTTTCAATGATTTCAACTAATCTCCAACACTTGTTCTTACTCAATGGGCGAGTTTCCATGATCTTCACAGTATCTCCAACATTGCAGTCGTTCGTCTCGTCGTGCGCAACATATTTCTTAGTTTTCAACACGTACTTTCCGTACATAGGGTGCTTTACACGTTTAACTTCTGAAACCACAATTGATTTCTCCATTTTATCGCTTGTTACAACGCCTATTCTTTCTTTTCTTAAATTTCTATTTTCCATAAAGCAGAACCAATTATTGTAATTCCCTTTTTGTTAATTCTGTCGCAATTCTTGCCACTGTTCTTCTCACTTTTCTTATCTGAAGAGGATTCTCCAATGGAGTAACAAAATGGGCCATTTTTAAATCCGCATGTTGTTTTTTGTACTCAGCTAGTTTTTCTTTCAACCCTTCTACTGATAATTCCTTTATTTCCGATTGTTTCATAATTTCTTGAAATTAAAATTAAGCTGAATAATCTCTAGCAACAACAAACTTAGTCTTAACAGGTAACTTTTGAGCCGCCAATCGCATTGCCTCTTTAGCAATGTCCATAGTCACTCCACCTACCTCAAACATAATTCTTCCTGGTTTCACAACGGCAACCCAGTACTCAACGGCACCTTTACCTTTACCCATACGTACCTCTAAAGGCTTCTTCGTGATAGGCTTGTCCGGGAATATTTTAATCCATAATTGACCTTCTCTTTTCATGTACCTTGTAGCCGCGATACGCGCTGCTTCAATTTGACGTGAAGTAACAAAATCAGAATCCAAGGATTTTATACCAAACATACCGTTAGAAAGTTGGTGACCTCTTCCCGAGTTCCCTTTCATGCGACCCTTCTGCGCTTTACGATATTTGGTTCTTTTTGGCTGTAACATTTCTTTCTTTCTTTAAAAAATTACTTTCTACGACGTGGTTTCTTTCCTCCTTCTGGTTTTCCACCTTTGCCCGAGGTCTGTCCTTTAGACATTCCTACCAAAGGAGAAAGCTCTCTCTTACCATAAACCTCACCCTTCATGATCCACACTTTAATACCCAATCTTCCGTAGGTAGTATGTGCTTCATGTAATGCATAGTCTATATCAGCTCTAAAAGTAGACAATGGAATTCTACCGTCTTTGTATGATTCCGAACGCGCCATTTCAGCTCCGTTCAAACGACCTGATATCTGTATTTTGATACCCTCGGCGTTCATCCTCATTGCAGCTGCGATAGCCATTTTTATTGCTCTTCTAAAAGAAATTCTACTCTCGATCTGACGTGCAACACTTGCAGCAACCAAATTGGCATCCAATTCTGGTCTCTTGATCTCAAAGATGTTAATCTGAACCTCTTTGTCCGTAATTTTCTTAAGCTCTTCTTTCAACTTATCTACTTCCTGACCACCTTTCCCGATAATGATACCTGGTCTTGCAGTTGTAATGGTTATAGTTACAAGCTTAAGAGTACGCTCAATAATAACTCTAGAAACACTAGCTTTCGCCAAACGTGCATGAACATATTTTCTTATCTTATCGTCTTCGGCCAACTTATCTCCGTAGTCGTTTCCACCGTACCAGTTAGATTCCCATCCTCTGATAATACCTAGACGATTCCCGATTGGATTTGTTTTCTGTCCCATACTAAATGCTCTAGCTTTGTGTGTTATTGTTAGACTCCAATACCATTGTTACGTGGTTGGAACGTTTTCTAATTCGATGCGCTCTTCCTTGTGGTGCAGGTCTAAGTCTTTTCAACATACTTCCACCATCAACTCGTACCTCTTTTACAATAAGGTCAGCATCTTCTATACTCGCTTCTTCGTTTTTGGCTTGCCAGTTTGCAATAGCAGACAGCAATAATGTCTCCAATCTCTTAGAAGCTTCCTTCTGGTTGAACTTTAATATAGCTAGAGCCTTTTCAACTTGAACTCCCCTTACCAAATCAGCTACTAAACGCATCTTTCTTGGTGATGTAGGGCAATTGTTCAGTTTCGCAAATGCAACTTGCTTTTTCTCTGCCTTTATTCTTTCGGCCATTTGTCTTTTTCGAACTCCCATAGCTTACTTTTTACCTTTATTCTTAGTACCACCATGACCTCTAAAAGATCTTGTAGGTGAAAATTCTCCCAATTTGTGACCAACCATGTTTTCAGTTACAAATACAGGAACAAATTGTTTCCCATTGTGTACTGCTACTGTTTGACCAACGAAATCTGGTGTTATCATTGAAGCCCTAGACCAAGTCTTAATAACTGATTTCTTTCCAGATACCACATTATCTTGGATCTTCTTGTCTAGACTATAGTGAACGTAAGGTCCTTTCTTTAGTGAACGTGCCATTTCTTTCTCTTTTTATTTCTTTCTACGTTCTATTATATACTTGTTGGTACTCTTGGTTTTAGAACGAGTTCTAAATCCTTTTGCAGGAATACCATTTCTAGATCTTGGATGACCACCCGAAGCTCTACCTTCACCACCACCCATTGGGTGATCGACTGGGTTCATCGCTACCGGTCTAGTTCTTGGTCTTCTACCCAACCATCTGCTTCTACCTGCCTTACCTGACACCAACAATTGGTGATCAGAGTTAGACACGGCACCTACAGTAGCCAAACAATCCGCAAGAACCAATCTTGATTCCCCTGATGGTAACTTAACAGTAACAAACTTACCGTCTTTTGCCATCAATTGGGCGAACGTACCAGCACTTCTAGCCATAACAGCTCCTTGACCTGGACGTAACTCTATACAAGAAATAATAGTACCTAAAGGAATAGCTTTCAAAGGAAGCGTGTTTCCAATTTCTGGAGCTACTTCGCTACCTGTGGCAACTTCTTGACCTACTTGCAACCCATTCTGGGCAACAACATACCTTTTTTCACCGTCTGCATAATTCAACAAAGCGATAAAGGCTGTTCTGTTAGGATCGTATTGTATTGAATCAACAGTAGCAACAACTCCTTGTTTCTCTCTTTTGAAATCAATAACACGATACCTTCTCTTATGACCTCCACCTTTCTGGCGTATGGTCATTTTTCCTTGACTGTTTCTACCTCCGGACTTTTTTAACGGAGCGAGCAAGCTCTTCTCCGGCTTATCAGTAGTAATGGCGTCAAACCCATTTACTACTCTAAATCGCTGTCCTGGAGTGATTGGTTTTAATTTTCTAACTGACATTTTTTGTCTTTATAGATTATTGTAAAAATCAATTGCCTCTCCATCCGCTACATCAACAATTGCTTTTTTATAAGCATTTGTCTTACCGTGCTGTACGCCGGTTTTAGTGTAACGTGATTTACGTTTTGGACCGTAGTTCATTGTACGAACTTTTTCCACAGAAACCCCATAAGTAGTTTCAACAGCTTCTTTGATCTGAAGCTTATTGGCACTAGGGTCAACAATGAAACCATAACGATTGTATAACTCGCTGTCTGCGGTCATTTTTTCCGTAATTATTGGCTTTATCAACACACTCATGGCTCTCTTATTTAGTTAAGTTCGATTCAATTCCTTCCAAAGCACCTTCCATCAAGACAATGCTACCAGCATTTAAAATTTTGTAAGTGCTTAATTCTGAGTTGATTACGACCTCGGAACGCTTTAAATTGCGTGACGACAAATATACGTTATTATTTGAATCGCCCAACACAAATAAAGATTTTTTATTTTCCAATCCCAATGACTTCAAGACTTCCTTGAATTCTTTAGTTTTTGGAGCCTCAAAATTAAAATCTTCAACCACAAAAATTGCCTGCTCTTTTGACTTGATGCTCAAAGCCGATTTACGTGCAAGACGCTTTAGGTTTTTGTTTAATTTCTGGGTGTAATCTTTAGGTCTAGGTCCAAAAATACGTCCACCTCCCTTAAAAATAGGAGACTTAATACTTCCCGCACGAGCGGTACCTGTACCTTTTTGTTTCTTTATTTTTCTAGTACTACCAGCTATCTCAGCTCTTTCCTTTGATTTGTGGGTACCTTGTCTCTGATGCGCTAAATACTGCTTTACATCTAAGTATACAGCATGGTTATTAGGCTCTATTCCGAAAACATCGTCGGAAAGTTCTACTTTCCTACCTGTTTCTTTTCCTTTGATATCTAAAACTGCTACTTTCATTACTTCTGAATAGTTACGTAAGCGTTCTTATGACCAGGAACTGCACCTTTAATTACAATAAGGTTTTTCTCTGGAACTATTTTAACAACTCTAAGGTTTTCAACTGTCACCCTATCATTCCCCATTCTACCTGCCATTTTCATTCCTTTGAATACTCTCGCTGGATATGAAGCGGCACCAATAGAACCTGGAGCTCTAAGTCTGTTGTGCTGACCGTGAGTTGCCTGACCGACACCTGCAAAGCCGTGTCTTTTAACAACACCCTGAAATCCTTTTCCTTTAGATGTACCAATTACATCTACAAATTCTCCTTCTACAAATAGATCCACACCTAAAGTGTCACCTAATTTGTAATCTCCTTCAAAATCTCGGAACTCAACGACTTTCTTCTTAGGAGTAGAACCTGCTTTTTTGAAATGACCCATTTCGGCCTTATTCGCACGTTTTTCCGCCTTGTCATCGAAACCAAGCTGAAGGGAACTGTACCCGTCAACCTCTAAGGTTCTGACTTGGGTAACTACGCATGGTCCAGCTTCGATTACTGTACATGGAATGTTCTTTCCATTTTCATCGAAAATGCTGGTCATGCCGATTTTTCTACCTATTAACCCAGACATATTTACTAATTATTAATTATTAACTTATTTGTGTTTTGCCAACTATGTAGCAAAAAAACAGGGTCAAAAATAATTCAACCCTGAATTTATTTTTTTCCATTTTTCCTTTGCACAACGCGCCGGACATGTAACCCGCTCCAACCAGGAGAGGACTTAGATAAACTATACTTTTATCTCCACTTCAACACCACTGGGAAGCTCTAGCTTCATTAAGGCGTCGATAGTTTTAGAAGAAGAACTATAGATGTCCAAAAGTCTTTTGTAAGAACTTAATTGGAACTGCTCTCTAGACTTCTTATTTACGTGCGGAGAACGCAATACTGTAAATATCTTTTTATGTGTTGGCAAAGGAATTGGCCCTGTAATAACAGCTCCTGTGGTCTTTACCGTCTTAACGATTTTCTCAGCAGACTTGTCTACCAAGTTGTAGTCGTAAGATTTCAATTTTATCCTGATTTTCTGACTCATTTTACTATTATTTAAGCGGTTACCCCTTTAGCTTTTTTAATTACCTCTTCTGCAATATTCGATGGTGTTTCTGCGTAATGCGAGAATTCCATTGTTGATGTAGCCCTACCTGAGGACAATGTCCTAAGTGAAGTTACATAACCGAACATTTCCGAAAGTGGAACCGTACCTTTAACAACCTTTGCTCCAGCCCTATCATCCATATTGGTAATAGTTCCTCTTCTTCGGTTAAGGTCACCTACAATATCACCCATGTTTTCTTCTGGGGTCAATACTTCCAATTTCATGATTGGCTCCATAAGTACAGCACGTGCAGCTTTCGCAGCAGCCTTGTAACCTAATTTTGCAGCCAATTCAAAAGATAGTGAATCCGAATCCACAGGGTGGAAAGATCCATCTTTCAATGTAACTTTCATGGCATCCATTTCAAAACCAGCCAAAGGCCCATTTCTCATAGCATCCTTGAACCCTTTTTCAACAGCTGGTACATATTCTCTAGGAACGTTACCACCTTTAATTGCGTTGATGAATTCAAGACCTGTTTTACCTTCTTCGGCAGGCTCCATAGTAAATACGATATCCGCAAATTTACCACGACCACCAGATTGCTTCTTGTACACCTCTCTATGATCTGCACTTGCAGTTATAGCTTCTTTGTACTCAACCTGAGGCTGACCTTGATCTACCTCTACTTTGAATTCACGTCTTAAACGGTCTACAATAATATCTAAGTGAAGCTCACCCATCCCAGAAATAATGGTCTGACCTGATGCCTCATCAGTTTTCACTTGGAATGTTGGATCTTCTTCAGCCAATTTAGCCAAAGCCATACCCAATTTATCAACATCCGCCTTGGTTTTCGGTTCAACCGCAATACCAATAACCGGATCAGGAAAGTCCATACTCTCCAATACTATAGGATGTTTCTCATCAGACATGGTATCACCAGTCTTAATATCTTTAAATCCTACTGCTGCTCCAATATCTCCTGCTTCGATAAAATCGATGGCATTTTGCTTGTTGGAGTGCATTTGATAGATACGGGAAATACGCTCTTTCTTACCTGATCTATTGTTTAAGATATAAGAACCAGCATCCAAACGACCTGAATACACTCTAAAGAAAGCCAAACGACCTACAAAAGGATCGGTAGCAATTTTAAAGGCCAAAGCAGCAAAAGGCTCCTTTACAGATGGCTTACGGGAAACCTCTTTCTCCGTATCTGGATTCATACCTACGACATCATCCTTATCCATTGGGGAAGGCAAATATCTACATACAGCATCCAATAAAAACTGAACACCTTTATTCTTAAAGGAAGAACCACAGATCATTGGAATGATACTCATGTCCATAACCGCAGCCCTTAAAGCAGCGTGAACTTCGTCTTCTGTAATGGAATCCTCATCTTCAAAGAACTTTTCCATCAAGGTTTCGTCATATTCAGCTACAGCTTCAATCAAAGCCGCCCTGAATTCCCTAACCTCTTCTTTCATCTCTTCCGGAATGGCAACCACATCAAAAGTTGCTCCGAAATTCTCATCATGCCATACAATAGCTCTGTTTTTCACCAAATCCACGATACCCTTAAAGTCTGCCTCGTCTCCGATTGGCAAAACAATAGGTACCGCATTGGATCCCAACATCTCCTTAACCTGCTTATTAACATTTAAGAAGTTAGCTCCCTGACGGTCCATTTTGTTAACGAAACCGATACGTGGCACTTTATAGTTATCCGCTAATCTCCAGTTCGTTTCAGACTGTGGCTCAACACCATCAACTGCACTGAACAAGAAAACCAAGCCATCCAAGACACGTAAAGAACGGTTTACTTCAACCGTAAAATCAACGTGACCAGGAGTATCAATAATATTAAAGTGATAAGACTGAGCATCTTCAGTTGGCTGTGCATTCTCCATTGGGAATACCCACTCACATGTAGTTGCAGCAGAGGTAATTGTAATACCACGCTCCTGCTCTTGCTCCATCCAGTCCATAGTGGCAGCACCATCATGAACCTCACCTATTTTATGACTCACACCAGTATAAAACAAAATACGTTCTGTCGTAGTTGTCTTACCCGCATCAATATGAGCAGCAATACCTATATTTCTTGTTAATTTTAAATCTCTAGCCATTTCTCTATTAATTAAAATCTAAAGTGGGAGAATGCTTTGTTTGCCTCTGCCATTTTATGGGTATCTGTTCTTTTCTTAACTGCAGCGCCCTCTTCCTTAGCAGCAGCTAAAATCTCGCCGGCTAATTTTTGGGACATTGCTTTTTCGTTACGCTTACGAGCATAACTGATCAACCATTTCATTGCAGTGGAAATTTTACGGTCCGGTCTAATTTGCATCGGAATCTGGAAAGTTGCCCCTCCTACCCTTCTACTTCTAACCTCTACGTGCGGCATTACATTGGACAATGCATCTTTCCACAATTCTAATCCGGTCTTTTCTTCATCGGTCTTCTTTTCCTCTACGATGTCAATAGCATCATAAAATACTTTGAAGGCGATAGACTTTTTACCATCCCACATCATCATGTTTACGAACCTAGTTACTAACTGGTCGTTAAACCTTGGATCCGGCAATAACGGTCTCTTTTTGGCCTGTTTTTTTCTCATGTCTTCTCTTTAAAAAGATTTAATTACTTCTTAGGTCGTTTAGCTCCGTACTTAGATCTACGTTGGGTTCTTCCAGCAACACCTGCTGTATCCAATGCACCTCTAACGATGTGGTATCTAACACCTGGCAAATCCTTTACTCTTCCGCCTCTTACTAATACTATCGAGTGCTCTTGAAGATTGTGTCCTTCTCCAGGGATGTAAGCGTTCACCTCTTTACCATTGGTCAACCTAACCCTTGCAACTTTACGCATTGCAGAGTTTGGTTTCTTTGGTGTTGTAGTGTAAACACGAGTACAAACCCCTCTTCTCTGTGGACACGAATCCAAAGCAGCCGATTTACTCTTCTTAGTAATTGTGGCCCTTCCTTTTCGTACTAATTGTGAAATTGTTGGCATACTATATATTATATGTATAAAACTTACCCTCTTTTAAGGGCTGGCAAATGTAGCAATTATTACTAATAATTCAAATTCTAATGCATTAATTTCCAATGTTTTTTGAAAAAAGATTTAAACAGCGCTTTTTAAGGCCCAAATAATGAGCTCCAAATGAGTAGTTTATAATCTCCAATGTCTGTTATGCGGCCTATCGGCAAAATTTAGCTTTAATCTTGGAAGCTTAATGAAATATGAACATCATAACTTTTGTAACCAAAATTAGTCTTTCATTATCCATTTCGTAATTAACAACGGCTTCTATTAGTACCCCTCCATATATTGGCAACATCTTAAATATTTATTAAAATTAGTTTGGATTATTAACATGAAATTATGATTTTAGCGGTCAGCTAATTCAAATAATTTAAAAATGAGAACAAAACTAAATGGAATCTTAACGCTATTATTAGCGTTTGTTGTGCATTTGACTTTTGCACAAGAAAAAACGATTTCGGGTACGGTGACCGATCAAGACGGTCTTCCGCTGCCTGGAGTCAACATTGTTGTAGTAGGAACCACTAACGGAACCCAAACAGATTTTGATGGTAACTATTCCATCCAAGGAACTTCGGGCCAAACCCTTTTGTTTACCTATATAGGTCAAAAGGAAGTGAGAATGCCAATTGGAGCAAGCAACACAATTAATGTTCAAATGACAGAGGACGCCCAAGCTTTGGAAGAGGTAGTTGTTACCGCCCAAGGTATTAAAAGGGAAAAGCAAGCCTTAGGTTATTCTGTAGCCACAGTTGGCTCAGAAGATTTAGAGCAAAAGACTGAAGGTGATGTAGGTCGTGTCCTAAGAGGTAAAGCTTCTGGGGTGAACATTACGGCCCAGAGTGGTATTTCAGGATCTGGAACTAGCATCGTTATTAGAGGTTTTCAGTCGTTTTCTCAAAACAACCAACCACTATTTATCGTAGATGGTGTTCCTTTCAGTAGTGATACAAACGCAGGGGGCTCTTTCGTAGATGGTAACAACGGTTCTAGCCGTTTCTTGGATTTGGATCCAAACAGTATTGCCAGCGTAAGTGTCTTGAAAGGTTTATCAGCAGCTACACTATATGGTGAGCAAGGTAAGAACGGGGTAATCTTGATTACCACTAAGAACGGCTCTACAGGAGCTAAAAAATCCAAGTCAGAGATTTCTGTAACAACGTCTTATTTCTTTAACGAAATTGCATCCATGCCTGAATATCAGGACGATTATGGAAACGGTTTCGACCAAAGATTTGGATGGTTCTTCAGTAACTGGGGACCTAGTTTTAGAAAAGATGGAGTAACTGGTTGGGGAAATCCATCTAACTTTCCTGGTATTTATGATTTAAATACTACTGACGCAACAATAAGACACCCTTACGCCACAGCAAGTAGTGCTACTGGAATTCCACAGGCATTTCCAGAATTGGCCAATGCTAGATACAAATGGCAACCTTACAACAGTGTACAGGATTTCTTTAGAGTAGGTGGTGTTTCCAATGTATCTGTTAACGCAACAGGTGGATCTGATGACGGAAAAGTATCCTATAATGCCAGTTTTGGTCATTTGGATGATGAAGGGTTTACCCCAGGGAACAACCTTACAAGAAACAACATCGGTATTGGTGGTAAAGCTCAGTTGAGCAACAAGTTCACCATAACAGGTACTATGAACTACTCCAGAACAGATTTCAAGAGCCCACCGGTAGCGGCGAGTACAGGAAATGGTTCTTTTGGTAGTGGATCATCTGTATTTGGAAACTTGTTCTTTACACCACGTTCTGTGGATTTAATAGGTCTTCCTTTCGAAAACCCAATTACAGGAGCAAGTACATACTATCGTCAGAACAACAGTATCCAGCATCCACTTTGGACGGTAAAAAATGCGCGTAACGAGCAAGTTACCAACAGAGCATTTGGTAACCTTACAACAGTTTACAACCTTACTGACAACTTAAATTTAACCTACAGATTTGGTTATGATGTTTACAACGAGCGTAACATCAACTACCAGAACAAAGGTGGAGTTGATGGTAGTGCGGCTACTTTGAGCGGTATTTACCAAACTTGGGACAACAACAATACCATCTGGGATCACAGTATCATTTTAAGTGGTAACTATGACCTTACTGAAAAATTGGATGTTAACATAACCGCTGGTGGAACCACCAGAAGCACAAACTATGACAGACAAGGTGTTGCAAGTAGTGGACAGAATGTATTTGGAGTGTTGAGACATTTCAACTTTGACTTACAGGATGAGATTCAATTCACAACCTACCAAAACATTGCAGGTCTTTATGCACAGGCTGATTTTGGATATGACAGAATGTTCTATGCTACTTTCAATGCTAGAAATGACTGGGTTTCAAATCAATCAAAAGAAAACAGATCTTTACTTTACAAAGGAGGAAGTTTCTCTTTCATTCCAACACAGGCAATCGAAGGACTTACTAGCCAAGGAGGTTTAAATTACTTGAAGATTAGAGGTGGTTACGGTGAATCAGCAGGATTCGCACAAGGGTTCCCAACTTCTGTAGATTTAAATATAGACACTCAGGCCTTTTTAAATGGTGATGGACAAACAGTAGTAACCAACTCGGTTTCAAACACTGTGGCCAACCCAGACATCTTACCTGAGCGTTACACAGAATATGAAGTAGGTATTGAATCAAGATTGTTCGATAGCAGATTGAGCCTAGACGTATCCGCTTACAAGCGTATCACAAAAGATTTGATCGTTAACAGACCTTTGGATCCTAGTACAGGAGGTACTTCCACCCAGACTAACGTAGGGGAGATAGAAGGTGAAGGTTTAGAAATAGACTTAGGTTTAGACATCTTCAGAAGCGCTAAAGACGGTTTCAACTGGAGTGTTAACTCTAACTTCAACACCAACAACGCGGTTGTAACAGATTTGGGAGCAGATACAGATTTGATTGTATATGCTGGTTTCTCTAACTTGGGTAACGCTGCCATCGTAGGTGAGCAACTAGGTGTAATTGCAGGTAGTAGAATTGCAAGAAACGAGAATGGTGAGTTCTTGGTTAGTGGTTCAGGTAACTACATAGAGGAAGAAGTTGACGAAAACGGGTTGTTGCCTGTAATTGGTAACCCTAATCCAGATTGGACTTTGAACGTAACCAATAACTTTTCTTTTAAGAACTTCAACATGAGCTTCTTGTTCAACCACGTACAAGGTGGTGATATCTACACAAGTACAGTGGCTACCTTATTAGGTAGAGGTTTAACTACTGACACCTCTGATAGGGAAAATGTATATGTTTTACCTGGTATTGCACCTGATGGCAATCCTAACACTGTTCAGATCAACAACTCGGATTACTACTTTAGTAATGTATTGTTCGGGCCAGCTGAACTACAGGTATATGATGCCACTACTTTGAGACTACAGGAAATTTCTCTTGGATATTCTGTGCCTAAGAAACATTTGGACAATACTCCATTTGGATCGGTAAGCTTTACATTAACAGGATTCAACATGTGGTTCAAGGCCTTTAACGTGCCAGATGGAACTAACTTTGACCCTAACGTTGCGGGTGTTGGTGTAGGTAACGGAATTGGATTCGATTTCTTAAACGGACCTAGTTCCAAGAGATATGGATTTAGTGTAAAGGCTACCTTTTAATTTTAACAAAACAAAGTATCGAAATTATGAAACAATTATTTAAAATATTTTGTATCGCAACGGTTCTTGGAGCATCTTTACTTCAATCCTGCGAAACAACAGAACTGGACCTTAGGAAGAATCCTAATGCCCTGTCAGCGGACCAAGGGAACCCTGACTTTTTATTAAATGGCATTCAATTATCTTTTGTCTCTTTAGTAGAAAGTTTAGGAAGAACAGGTGCAGAAATGACCCGTATTGATTATATGTTCGGTAGGGACTACAGAAACGTGTACTCTCCTGCTTCATTTGATGGAGAATGGACTACCGCCTACACACAAATCAAAACGGATATCAATGCACTTACGCCATTAGCTGAAGAAGCTGGGCTAAACTATCATTTGGGAATGACCCAATTCATGGAAGCCTATACTTTAGTATCCTTGGTAGATTTCTTCGGAGATGTACCTTATTCTGAGGCTAACTTGGGATCTGCTAACTTTAATCCTAACGTAGATCCGGGAGCTACTGTTTATGAGGCGGCTCTTGGTCTTATAGACGATGCAATTGCCAATTTCAATGATGGAGGTGTTGCAGACCCACAGAACGACTTTTACTATGATGGAGATGCCAGTAAGTGGATCAAGGCATGTAACACACTTAAATTGAAGTTGTACATGACCAGTAGATTGGCAAACAGTGGTGCGCTTGCGAGCTTTAATGCTATCATTGCTTCCAACAATTACATTTCTTCAACTTCGGATGATTTTCAATTCCAATGGGGAGTGAATGAAGTACAGCCAGATACAAGACATCCAAGATACAGTGCTAGTTACACTGCTCAAGGTGGTACAGATTACATGTCCAATCATCAGATGAACTATATGCTTCAGAACGATGATCCTAGGATTCGTTACTACTACTATAGACAAAATGAAGAAACTCCAGGTGCAGAAGCCCCTCCGGCTTTGGAAGTATTACAGTGTTCTTTACAAACACCACCTTCCCACTATACAGGTTTCCCATTTTGCTATTTACCAAACGGATATTGGGGTAGAGATCATGGAAGTGATGAAGGAACACCACCAGATGGTTTCTTGAGATCATTGATAGGAGTTTATCCTGCAGGAGGTAAATTTGACGACAGTTCTTTTGAAGGACAAGGTCAAGGTGACGGTGCCGGAGGTAACGGTATCACGCCTATATTATTGGCTTCTTGGGTAGATTTTTGGAGAGCAGAAGCTGCCATGGTGAACAACAATCCAGCGGGCGCAAGAACATTTGTACTTGCAGGTCTTGCTAAATCAGTTGCCAAGGTACAGTCTTTTGGTTCTTTAGATTCATCTTCAGACCTTTCAACAGCTCCGACCGCTGCGGATGTTGCCGATCATAGCGCAGCAATTGCTGCAGCTTTTGACGCTGACAGCACTGGTGGATGGAATGTTTTAGGACAAGAGTTTTTCACTGCATTGTTTGGAAACGGTATAGACGGTTACAACTTCTACAGAAGAACTGGATTTCCTAGCACCCTACAACCAAGTTTAGAGCCACAACCTGGTGCTTTCATCAGATCCGTGTTTTATTCCTCTAACTTTGTGAACAACAACTCTAACGTAACACAAAAAGCAGATCAAACCCAACAAGTATTCTGGGATACAAATCCTGCTTCACCAGCATTTCCGTTATCTAACTAAATAAAAGAAAATGAAAAAAATATTATTAAAAATATCGATAGTTGCCCTTGCTTTGATAACCTTAGGTTGTTCCAGCGAAGATAACGTAATAGATATCGTATCTAGGGATCTTAGCACCGAGCTTCCGTTTCTTAGGATTACGAGTCAAACCGGAAGGAGTTTAAACCTTTTCGACACGGAATCTACGTATACCGTAAATTTTGAGTACCAAGAGGTAGAGAATACCGCTGTCATGGACCAATTTGAGCGTGTAGACTTCACTATTAACTTCATTGACAATTTTGAAGATGGAGTTGACAACTCTAAAGCTGCTGTTTCTTTAGGCAGCTTGTCAAAAAGTGATTTTTCTGCACTAAGTTCATTTGGAATGCCAACCAGTTCATTTGACTATACCTTCGGGGAAGCCTTAACAGCACTTGGACTTACAACAGCCCAAGTAAATGGTGGTGACCAGTTCCAATTGAATTGGGAATTGTTCCTAACAGATGGTAGTTCAATCAATAGTTCAGATGTTAGTGGTAACATCAGTGCCGTTGGAGGTTATTATTCAGCTCCTTACCAGTCAAGAGCTGCAATGGTATGCTTGTTTGATGCGCCTGAATTCTTTGTTGGAGATTACCAAATGGAGCAATTGACCGGTGCAGATCCTTTCTACGGAGATGAGACTTTCGGTACTCAAGTAGTAACGTTAACTGCTACAGGAGCAACCCAAAGACAATTCAATTTCCTTTACTATCCTGGAAATTTTGATACTAATTACACCTTTACGATGAACTTTGTTTGTGACAGGATCAGCATGGTTGGTACTGGAGGTTTAGGTTGTGGTGGCAGTATAGGTCAAACAACCGGTGATACACCAACATTCTTTGATCAAAATCTTGTTGATGATGCTGAAATCATATTGAGCATTACTGATTTTGATGGAGATGGTGGATGTGGTACAGGAAGTAACCAAATAACTGTAAGGCTAACCAAACTATAAAATTAGCTTAACATAATTCAGAAAGGCCACTCCCATGAAAATGGATAGTGGCCTTTCTTTTATAATGCAGCCCCAAAAGGCTTTAAAAAATCTATTTTAATGAAAACAACGCTTTTTAACCCTAAGCTAATACCAGGCTTTCTTCTTTTGATGGCGTGCATCTTAGTCTTTTCATGTGAAGAAAACACCAATGAACCTGTGGAAGAAGAAACAGTTGAAATAACTCCAGATCCGATCCCTGAGGAAGGAGGAGAAGAAACATCTGATCTTAAAGTTGAAGGGGAAATAATTGTACACGATCTAAACAGCATGGAAGACTCCTATATTCTAATAAACAATATTATGGGCGGGAAGGTCTTTTTAATGGATAAGACGGGTACCATTGTTCAAAATTGGGAAATGGAGTACGGCATAGGCAACGATTGTACGCTTCTAGATAATGGTCAGTTATTGGCTCTATTAAAAGATCCAGATGCCCAGATAAAATTTGGCGGTTACGGAGGCATCATTAGAATTCTAAATAAAGATTCGAGTATAGCCAAGGAATTTAAATATTCCTCGGAAAACGAAGTGGTCCACCATGATATTGAAATGCTGCCAAATGGCAATCTACTTTTTTTGGTGTGGGAGAAAATTACTGCAGCTACAGCCTTGGAAAATGGCTTTAATACAGAAAGGGAACTTTTCCCGGAGGCTTTGATGGAGTTAGACCCTAACACTAATGAAATCGTTTGGACTTGGCATTCCATGGACCATATTGTTCAGGATGTGGACAACACCAAATTGAATTTCGGAAACATTTCTGATAATTTCAGAAAAATTGATATCAACTATGAGGAACGGGAAGAAGATAAAATAGATGGGGATATCATGCATGCCAACGGCATTACCTACGATAAGGAAAATGATGTAATATTTATGTCAGTCAACAATTTCAGTGAAATCTGGGCAATAGACCATAGCACTACCATTGAAGAGGCCAAGTCATCCACTGGGGGTAAGTTTGGATATGGTGGAGACCTACTATATCGTTTTGGCAATCCTTCTGCATATCAAAACACCAATGGTAATCGTCTTTTTCATAATATGCACAATCCCAACCTCATTAATCAAAATCAAACCATGTTGGTATATGCCAACCAAAATAACATCTCACAGTCCGAGGTATTCGAATTTGATCTGAACAGCCTGATTTTAGATTTAAATACCAATAACGAACCTATAATAACATGGAGCTACACAAACCCAGATCTATACAGCCGTATCGTTTCTGGTGCCATAAGGCAGAAAAATGGGAACACATTGATAACTGATAGTGATACAGGAATACTTGAAGTAAACCCTGATGGAACAATAGTCTGGGAATACAAAGGCCCTGGTTTATTCTGGAGGTCCTACCCCCTTTCTAAAGATGAGATTTCCATCCAATCTTTGAATTTAAATTAAAATAATCTATTTTTGGCGTCAAAATAGGATTATTTTCTCCAATTACTTGTCGTTAGCATTGTAAAATGACATAGATGTAACTAATAATCAAATAGTTCAATTAACCCATGTCCAACACTATTTTTGTTGGAACATTACTTTAATATTAAAAAAATAAAAAAAAATGATGAGAACAATTTTATTACCCTTGGCACTACTATTTATCTATACAGGTTCATATGCCCAGGGAGCAGTAAATAACAAATTGGATAACTTTACAGGAAACGGGTATGCTGGAGCGGCGTTTTCTGAAATGAGAAAGAAAACAAATATGCCTACAACATTAGAAACCGTAGGCACCGTTTATATCGACGAAAGTTTTTCCCCATGCAATGTATATTACAATGACGAATTGGTAGGAAAATATTACTATCGCCACAATGCCTTTAATGATGAAGTGGAAATCAAGGATACCAAATATACTGAAGAACCAGAAACGTCATTGGCAACCATAAAGGAATTAACACTAGTTGCCGATAATGGCAAGGAACTTTCGTTAAAGGCCTACAAAAATAAAAAGGATGTAGTTCGCAATGGATACATGTATAAATTGAACGAAGGAAACAAATACAACCTATACTTTAAGAATAGTGTGAAATTTACAGAAGGAACAAACCCGGTAAATTCAATGGTGAGAGCCACGCCAAACAAATTTTCCCACTTCACGGAATATTATTTCATGAAAGATGGCGATAATTTGGCCTACTACATCGGAAATAGAAAAAGTGAGTTCTTGAGAGAATTTGAAAAAGCTAAAAGGGATTCCCTTGCCTCTTATATCAAAGAAGAAAAAATCAACATTAAAAAAGAAGAGGACCTAATGAAAGTGTTTAACTATCTGAATTCTATTTAGATTCCTTCAAAAATATCTTTTAAAAAACCTTTAGGGCCTTTCCTCCTAAAGGTTTTTTTATGCGATAGAAAATACTATGACGTGAATCATTTTAACACAAACTAAATACAGTAGTTTTTAGTTTTTAGTATCTTGACAATGAATAAACTATAATACAAAGATCATGTCATCCATTTTAAGCATCCAGTTAAGACTATTTTATATTATTAGCTTAACTATACTTTACAACCTACCATTAATGGCCCAAACTACCATTAATTATAACAACTCATCCAGGCCCGCAGGCGATGCAGCAATGGAAGCGGCCGCCAATCTTATGACCAGAAGAAATCCTTCCAATGATTTTCTGTTCAGCAACGTCAGGAATGCCGAAGTAACCGTGGATTGGAAAAATGCCAGTGGCTCCCCCTATTTAAATGAGAGCTTTTCACCATGTAAACTTTATATGGATAAAGAACAGCTCGGTAATTTTTACTATCGCTATAACGCCTACAGTGACGAAATAGAATTAAAAGAAAGCCTATCCAGTCCTCAGATTTCTTCCTTAGTTCAAAACAAGCAATTTCGATTAATTGATGGGTCGAACAACTATACGTATAATACCATCATTTCTAAAAAAAATAAACAATCAGAAGGACACCTTAACCTTCTTGAAGATGGGGAGCATTTTAGTTTGTTCCGAAAGGACTTTGTAACATTTAAAAGAGGTGCTCCAGCAGCTAACTCAATGGTTAAAGCTACTCCTGATAAATTTACCAATTTTACGGAATATTACTACCTCGACAAGAGCTCTGGGGACGATCAAGCCTATTATCTGGACAATAATCTAAAAAACTTTCTGAATTCCCAGAAGAAGAACGAAAAGGAGAAAATAAAAACGATCATAAAAGAACAAAAGCTTAACACCAAAAAAGAAGCAGAGCTCATCCTGCTTTTTAGGTTGCTCAATAACCGTTGATATTCCTTGATTTAAATTATGGTTGTATTAGATAGATGGTTTTTTATTTTACCTTTGCCCCATGAAAAATGAGGATTACCAAGTATTTGGAATACGCGCAATTATAGAAGCTATAAACGCCGGTAAAACATTGGATAAGGTATTTATCCAAAAAGGCTTAAAAGGCGATCTTATAAAGGAAATGGAAACCTTGGTCCGTAAGAATGGCATTGGGTTCTCCTATGTACCTGTTGAGAAATTAAACCGACTGACCAAAGGAAATCACCAAGGTGTAGTTGCCAGTATCTCCCCTATTTCATTTTATGAAATGGAAGAATTGGTAGAAAAAGTATTGGCCAACGATAAAAAAATACCCCTTTTTCTTTTATTGGACCAATTGTCCGATGTCCGCAATTTTGGGGCTATCATTAGAACCGCAGAATGCACCGGAGTAGACGGTATCATCATACAGAAGAAAGGTGCCGCCCCTGTTACGGCAGACACCATTAAGACTTCGGCCGGGGCGGCATTTAAGGTTCCCATAGCAAAAGTAGATCATTTGAAAGATGCCGTGTTCTATTTGCAATCCTCGGGGATCAAGGTTATTTCCGCTACCGAAAAAACAGAGAAAACTATTTATGATGTTTCTTTTGAAGGACCTTGTGCCATAGTGATGGGCGCAGAGGATGAGGGGATTACCCCATCTATCCTTAAAGCTTCTGAAGAAACAGTAAAATTACCCCTTTTGGGTGAAATTGGCTCTTTGAACGTTTCCGTAGCTTGTGGAGTATTCTTGTACGAAGTAGTAAGACAACGTTTAACATAAAATTAGTCCTTGCCTTCTTCGGGTGAGGACTTTTTAAAATGATAAGTAATCTTTACCGAGGCCTCCTCTGTATGGTTCTGCTCCTCTTCCCTTTCAATAAAATTTCCATCGGCATCAAAATGCCTCAAAAAGGGGTCTTCCTCTTCATTAAAATCATCACGCTCCCAATCATATTTTTTTAGCGGTGGAGTCCTTACCTTCATCAGAATGGCAAGGAAGAGTCCGGCAATAAATCCTCCCAAGTGTCCTTCCCAAGAGATTCCATCTTCGATAGGAAATATGTACCATAACAATCCGCCGTAAATAAAAACCACCACTAGGGATAAGGCCACTAAACGATAATGCTTTGTAAATATCCCCTTGAAAAATATAAAACTTGCCAATACATAGATCATTCCACTAATCCCGATATGATAGGATGGCCTCCCAATGGCCCAAGTGACCAATCCAGAAATGAGTATACCCCAAAGCAATACCTTCCAATAAATGTCTTTGTAAAAATAGACCAATGCCCCCAAAAGAATGGCGATAGGAATGGTATTGTTGTATAAATGCTCTACCGAACCATGGATGAACGGACTTAGAAATATCCCTTTCAATCCGCTCAGAGTCCTAGGGAAGACTCCTAAATGGCTCCAATTGACCTGAAGTCTCAATTCCAGTAAAAAAACCAACCATATGGTCAATACCACAAACATTGGCACTACCAATACCGCGTTTGAAAATTTAAAATACCTATCCTCGGACATGCCTGCAATTTAAAGCTAAACCAACAATTTTACGACCAAAAATATAAAACCTGATAAATTGTCATCAAGATAATTGTTATACTTTTGACGCTATGAATGAACCATTAGCAGAACGTGTACGCCCTAAAACCTTGGAAGATTATGTCAGCCAGCATCATTTGGTTGGTGAAAAAGGTACACTAACGCAACAAATAAAAAAAGGGATTCTGCCTTCCCTGATCTTATGGGGCCCTCCTGGCACAGGTAAAACAACCTTGGCAAATATCATTGCAAATACCAGTGGACGTCCATTTTATTCCCTTAGTGCCATTAGCAGTGGTGTAAAGGACATTAGGGATGTTATTGACAAGGCCAAACAGAGTGGAGGCTTGTTCACCACCAAAAACCCCATTCTTTTTATTGATGAAATACACCGTTTCAGCAAATCTCAGCAAGACTCTCTTTTGGGGGCCGTTGAAAAGGGGTGGGTTACCCTTATTGGCGCCACCACCGAGAATCCAAGCTTTGAGGTAATTCCTGCCTTACTCTCCAGGTGCCAAATTTATATCTTAAATCCGTTTGGAAAGCAAGATCTGGAGGCCTTGCTCCATAGGGCCATGAAACAGGACGAATACCTAAAGAAGAAAGACATTGTCCTAAAGGAAACCGAGGCCCTCTTGAAATTATCGGGTGGCGATGGAAGAAAATTGTTGAACATTTTTGAATTGGTCATTTCCTCCGAAAGTGGAGATAAAATAACGATCACCAACGACCTGGTTCTGAGTAAGGTTCAAAAGAACACCGTGCTCTACGACAAGACGGGCGAACAGCACTACGACATCATATCTGCCTTCATAAAATCTATCCGTGGGAGTGATCCCAACGGAGCTGTTTACTGGTTGGCAAGAATGATAGAAGGTGGGGAAGATGTAAAGTTTATCGCCAGACGCATGCTCATTGCCGCTTCTGAAGATATTGGCAACGCGAATCCAACAGCCTTGGTCATGGCTAACACTACCTTTCAAGCAGTCACTACCATTGGTTATCCCGAAGCTAGGATTTTACTGAGTCAATGTGCCATATATTTGGCGACCTCCCCTAAGAGCAATGCGAGCTATATGGCCATCAACAAGGCCCAGCAACTCGTTAAGGAAACAGGTGATCTATCCGTTCCCATAGGTTTGCGAAATGCGCCCACTAAATTGATGAAGGATTTAGGGTATGGAAAAGAGTACAAGTATGCCCATGATTATCAGAACAACTTCGTGGAGGAGGAATTTCTCCCGGATAGTATCAAAGGAACCTCATTTTATAAACCCGGGAATAACCAGCGGGAAAATGCGTTAAAAGAATTCCTGAAAAACAGGTGGAAAAGCAAATATGAATTTTAGAATTTAATATTCAATTCATCAACAACTACTTTGCCGTCTTTATTATACTCAAAATACCACTTATTGTTCCTTTTGTAGACCACTCCGTTAAGATCCAAGGATTCTGCAATGAAGACCCCCTCTAAGGTGCTCTTCAACATTTTCAAGATAACCTTTGGTGAGGCATCTACCAGTTGATACCCGTTGTTAATCACCTGGGCATACAGTACGGTTGGAGGCACTATTGGGCCTTTCTTTAAAGCTTTTTTAGAGGCGTCTCCCTCTTGGTTGACTACTTGTGGCGCCATTTCTGTCACCTCCCCTTTCTTCCCTGTATTATCTTCAACCGAAACGGCAGCATCTGGTTTATTAGCATCCGACTCATTAAGCTGCTTCACATCATTTTTATAACTGATCCTCACAGGAGCCTCTTGTTCTTCTTTTGGCGAATACTTATAATCAAGTCCCTTAAAAGAACCAAAAGCATCCCTTATAGCTTCCTTGTAGGCCTCCTTATAATCTTTTTCCTTACTGGTGCCCTCTTTGGTCTCAAAGACAACTTTGGATTGGCAATCTTTTAAGATCAATGATAATTTTGTTGTGAACATACTTGAGTCATCCTTTAATCCCACGACTACACCTAGACAACGATCCCTATTCAGATCATCCGGTAGTGCATCTTCATAAACGGCATTATATCCGTTTTCTACGAACAGAAATTTGATCAATGTACTGGTCTGATATTGGTTTACATTTCTAAAACCATCAAACTTTTTAGGGACAATGATATACTTATATTGATTGAGATCTGCTTGAGCATTTCCCAAAAAAAGTGTAAAAAGTAATACTGTAAAAAGTGAGATTTTCATAAGTGGCTTGCCATCAATTTCTGCCCCAAGATATAATATTTAATCCGAATTGGAAAGAGGCATATTGACTGGCATATACATTCCTATACCCCAAAAGATTATCTGCCATGGCATAAAGCTCAACTGGGCCGGCCTGCATGCTCATGCCCAATCCAATATTGGTGAAGGAAAATTTATCTACCGTATAGGTGGTTTTTAGTGCCAGGAAGTTTCCAAATTTATGCATATAAAAAGCGGTAAGTGCCGCTTGTGGACCTCTTGGCCTGTTGATCATATACAGTTGTCCGCCCACGCTATTGGAATACTCTGGCAGTCTTCCTTTTAAGCCACCCCCATTTGAGGTACATTCACAATCTTCTTCTGAGGTTAATGGTTTCCCAAAATTATAGCGTATAGAGGCGTTGAGTTTTGTAGGTCTAAAATTAATATAACTGTCCCTATTATCTTCAAAAGGAACAAGACCCTCTATCTCATCTACGAGATCTTGCCAAAAATCCCTATTGGGATCTGCTAGTGCTTCCGGAAGTATGATAGAAATACCTTCGTTTGTCGCACTTCCTTTCAGGGTATAATTCTTGACATCTTTGGTATGCCTTATAAAGCCGATATCCAAAAGACTTCCGGTCACCAAGGT
Source organism: Sediminicola sp. YIK13 (assembly GCF_001430825.1). GTDB lineage: Bacteria > Bacteroidota > Bacteroidia > Flavobacteriales > Flavobacteriaceae > Sediminicola. The sequence goes on from NZ_CP010535.1 coordinate 1,980,552, forward strand.
TTTGTTATTGAGTCGGTATGTAAATCCGATATCCAGACCCAAACCTAAATCGCCCCCAAAAAGGGCTCTTTTAATAATCGTTTGAGACACCCCTTGGTCTTCTTCTACAAGACCGTCGATACCTGATGTCCTGAGCGTCATATCTGCGTCGAGCGTGTTTGCAAGTAGATTGTTTTGACCCGGATTGGTTACAAAATAACCAGAATTATTGGTAGAGCTAATATCAAAAATACCTGAATACAATTTCCCCCTAACTCCAACCCTAAGGGTATTGCTTAATTTTCGGTTGAGGCCAAAATGAAAAACATTGACGACTTCTCCGCGAACCTTCAAATGGTCCAAATTAAACCTATTACCAATATAATTGGCATTGCCCTCGAATCCCAAAATCGCCAAATCTTGAGGCCAGTAGGTTATCATATCCTCCTCCAAATACATCCCGAAGGAATAAAAATCATCGGGCCTATTTTTACTTCTAAATCCTACATTTAGGAATTCCACCTGTATCGTTTCACTGATCTCATCCCTAAAATCCATGCCAAAAACAGCTCTTTCCCTTACTTTTGTAGTGATGTCAACGCCATCATTTGCGAAAATATCATTGACTGAAATACCACTGGTTCCGGCATATGCAGAAATACCTGAAAGCATGGGGACACCACTATACCATTGATAGTTTGCCCTAGCTCCCGGATTCAGCATCAAGGCCTGTGGCACTGCCATAAAATCGTATAGCAATTGTTTATTTTGGGCCAATATGGAAGAGGAGCACAAAAGAAGAAAAACTACAATTTGTTTTTGTAATCTCATCCAAGTTCAACCTTAAAGGACCCACTGGAACGCAGTATTATTTTGGGCTCAGATTCACTGGAAACACTGGTGTCGTCGCTTAGATTCTGTGCGCTCACTCTGATGGCAGAGGTATTTTTTATTATATCGATGCTCCTACCACCCGGGCCATAGGCGATTTCCACTCTTTTTATAAATACTGGAGGTGCGGGTTCCACTAATATGGGCTCCGTGTCCAGCACATTACCGTTTTCATCCAATAATTCTATAATGACCTGTAGTGATTTACTTGTAGAATTTTCTATCTCATAGGTAAGGACACCGCTAAGAACACCATCGGCAAAAAAATCTTCTGCAAAGGCATCAAAATTGAATTCCTCCGAATAGAACTCCCCTGGTACCACAGCATTAATTTGGTCCTCAGCCGCTTCCATGTACAATATACTGGAGGTAATCGTTGGGGTGATGCTCAGGTCGTCCAATTGGTTGAAATCCTGTTCTTGCATACATGAACTGCATAGTGCAATCAACATAAATAGGAAGACGAAGTACTTCATTATTACTCTAATTTTATGAATCTTTAGACACCACATCTAGTGGCGGTTACCTAAATGATACTACTTCTACAACTCTATAAATAGGATTTTATTTCATTAAGATCATTTATCATGTCACAATAGTCATGTTTTTTATCATTGTGAACATTAAAATGTAGTGCATGAAGCCCCATGGCCCTAGCTCCCATAATGTCTGCCTCCAAACTGTCCCCTATCATAATAGACTTCTCCGGGGCAACATTTGCCTTTTGGAGAGCCAATTGGTAAATTATAGGATCTGGTTTCTTTACCCCGGCCATTTCTGAATCAATGATCTGATCAAAATAGCCATGAATGTTGGAATTTTTTAATTTTTTTTCCTGAATTTCCTGGAAGCCATTGGTAATGATGTGGAGTTTATATTTTGGTTTTAGATAGTCCAAGATATCCACGGTATTGGGAAACAAATGGGTAAAAGAGGACAAATGTTCAATATATTGCTCAGAAAGAACATGGATGGTTTCATCAGATATGGTAAAACCCAATGAATCAAAGGTCTGCTTTAACCGTTGGTACCGCAAATCTTCCTTAATAATTTTTCCGTCCCTGTATAGTTTCCAAAACTCCAAGTTAAGAGGGATATAAACCCTCAAAAAATCGTTCAAATCAACGCCTACCCTATTGGCCTGTAATATTCTTTCAAAGGTTAGCGCGGAATTCTTTTCAAAATCCCAAAGGGTGTGGTCCAAATCGAAAAAAACGTCGGTTACAATATCTTTAAACATAACACTTCTTTAAAACTGTACTATATAAATCTATCCAATCTATTTTACTCTCGCCCCCAAGCAATTCATTGGAAAAAACACTGATAAGCTCTCCTTTAACCTCTTTGGTCTCCTTATACAAGAAGGCTATCTTTTCCATGATCTCTTCCTTATCCTTATATTTCATCAAAGCATAATCGTGAACTGCAAATGGATGCACTTTAATGGGCTGTTGCAATTCCAAAGTAATATCATAAAAGAAAAAAGGCGTACAGGTACCTGCCCTGAACCCAATTTCGTGGGTATATCCCATGGTGTAATCATCGGTGAATTCTGTTTCCACCAGATTGCGATAGGTTGTTGGAATATCCACTCTGTTATACCGCATCCTAGAAGCATTAATTGGCCTATTGATTACCTGTGACAACTGTTTTTTCTCCTCCTTTAATAAGGCAATATTGTCAAAGGAGCTATACGAGGCACCCAAGGCAACTATACTGTAGTCGGCCACCGATTTTATCAAATACCTAAATCTGTTGCTATTTGGCGATACATTTTTATCATACGTGGAATATTCAGCAAATTGGAAAAAGAACATGCTGCCTACCCCATAATTTTTATGAAGTTCTATAAGACTGGAGAAATTATCATAAGGATCCAATCCTGGATTAAGCCAAACCATAAAACGCTCTGCCACACGTTTAAATTTTAAGGAACCTAAATCCAAAACCAAACCAGCAAGACTTCTAACAAAACCCCTATGAGCGTAACAATGGGAGGTAGTAACATCTATAAGGGATGTATAAGAAAACCCCCTTTCTTCCACCTCCATATTGGGAAACCTCTCCTTTAATTCCTTGAGCAGCTGGAAGGCCCAAATATCGACCACAGGCCTTTCCAAAAAATCATTTTGATAGGCCAAACTTTCTGTGGGAGGAAACCTTCCATGCATGTCTTTTACATGGGGCAAATATTCTTCGTACCTGGATATCAGATAAAAACTAGCAGCGAAAATATCAAAAGGAATATTACTGCGGTCCCCGGTAACGAAAAAACAGGGCACACCATCCCATTCCCCTATTTTAAATTGTAGGTCATTTATCCCCTGTTCGAAAAGAAGATCATTGCTTCGAACAAAAAACTCATTTTGCAAAGGTTGTTTGGTATAGGTTATTTTTGGACCGGTATGTTTGATAAAATCTTCTACCTTGGTAGTAAACACAACTTCAATCCCTAGAATACGAGTAAAAATATGCTTCATGATGTAGGTGAAGCGGGAAGTAATTTTATGGGTATAAATCAACAACATAGTTTCCTATAATTCCAAGTATAATAATTTCCGAACATTATTTATAGCATGGCGTTATCCGCAAAGCTAAAATAATCTTGCTGGGTAATGATCACATGATCCAAAACTTTTATATCCAAAGCCTCCGCAGCTAATTTTAGTTTACTGGTCACCTGCTTATCAGCTTCACTTGGTCTTAACGTGCCCGATGGATGATTATGTGCCAATATCAGACCCACTGCACCCAGTTCCAGTGCCTGTTTCAGCACTAAGCGCACATCCACCAAAGTACCAGTGATCCCTCCTTTGCTCAAAAGAGCGGAGAGCATCACTTTATTTGCATTGTTCAGGTATACAATCCAAAACTCCTCATGGGGAAGTTCCCCCATCATTGGTTGCAACAGTTCGAACACGCTATTACTACTTGTTATCTTAGTAATCTTCTGTGCTGCTTCCCCTCTTCTTCTCCTACCTATTTCAAGGGCTGCTGCTATGGTTACAGCTTTGGCTTCCCCAATCCCCTTAAACTGCATTAACTGTTTTATGGAAAGTTTTCCCAGTTCGTTCAGGTTATTGTTGGCCGATGCCAATATCCTTTTTGCAAGTTCTACAGCACTTTCATTTCTTCCACCTGTTCCTATCAAAATTGCAATCAGTTCAGCATCTGAAAGAACGGATTTACCCTTATGCACCAATTTTTCTCTAGGTTTGTCATCATTGGACCAATGCTTAATAGAGAAATAAGTCGATTTTTCTTGCATCTGTTAAAGATAGCAAACAAAATAGTCCAAAATGATATCCTAGAAAAAAATCTATTCCCAGCCTATAACCAGCGTCGCTCTCAATTGTCCATAAGGCCTTTTACCTCATCGAAATCCAATCCCCCATAATTCCCGGAACTCATAAGTAGGAGTACGGAATCATCAAAATTTTGTCGGAACAGGAATTCTTTGAAAGAAAGTGCATCGGTATAAATTTTAAGATCGGTTCTTTCAAATGCCGCTGCTATTTGGTCCTTGGTCACTTCCTCCAGTTGTTTGATCTTAACAGATTCAGGAGAATAAAAAACCACGGCCTCGTCAGCAAACTCCAGTGCCCCTTTATATTCCTTTAAAAATTCCGCATTCAAACTGCTATATGTATGCAGTTCCAGACAAGCCAAGAGCTTTTTGTCTTTATACTGCTCCTTGACAGCCCTTGTTGTTGCCGCTACCTTACTTGGCGAATGGGCAAAATCCTTGTACGCTATGCTACTTCTTCCTTCCCCTATTTTTTCCAACCGTTTGGAGGCGCCTTTAAAGGTGGCTATTGCCTCATAAAAGTCGGCCTCATCAATCCCCATATTTTGACATATCCACTTGGCTCCTGCCAAATTGCTAAGGTTGTGCTTTCCAAATACCCCTATAGGCATTGGCCCCTCTTCGGTCTCCAATAGGGTCTCACCATTTTCCACAGTATAAGCAGGTGTTTCATAGGGCAATTTCCGAATGGAGTTCTCAGAAGCTTCCACTACTCTCTTTACCTCGGAATCTTCTATGTTATAGGTGATGCTTCCTCCTTTGACGATACTGTCCACGAATATCTGAAACTGCTCCACGTAGTTCTCATAGGTAGGGAATACATTGATATGGTCCCATGCAATTCCACTTAGTAAAGCAATATTGGGCTTGTACAAATGGAACTTGGGTCTTCTATCTATGGGAGAAGACAAATACTCATCCCCTTCCAAAACTATAAAATCATTTTCTTCTGTTAAATGCACCATTCGGTCAAAGCCCTCCAATTGAGCGCCCACCATATAATCAACTTGCCTATCGTGATAATCCAAAACGTGTAGAATCATGGAGGTAATGGTTGTTTTGCCATGGCTGCCACCTATGACTACCCTAGTTTTATGCTTGGATTGCTCATATAAAAATTCAGGATAGGAATAGATCTTCAAACCCATATCTTGGGCCTTTAGCAATTCGGGATTATTTGGTTTGGCGTGCATTCCCAAAATAACGGCATCCAATCCTTGGTGGATATTCTCAGGATACCAACCAAAAGCTTTGGGCAAGAGACCTTTGGCTTCCAACCTCCCTTTGGAAGGTTCAAATATTACGTCATCGCTCCCGGTAATGACATAGCCTTTATGGTGTAGGGCCAGCGCCAGATTGTGCATGGCACTTCCGCCAATTGCTATAAAATGAATGTGCATTTAATCAATTTTAAAAAGGTAAAGATAAGGATTGCACAAGCCTAATAAAATATAAATCATCCGTTTTTGAACTACACCCAACACCTTTTTTAAGGGACCCCGAATATTGAATATTGCTTATATTCGAAGAAAGAACAAGAACATATGCATATTAAATTAAAAGATGTAGCTCCAAAAGAAATAATGCCGGGATATCACGGAAAACTGGTTCATACACAAAACATGAGCATAGCCTTTTGGGAGGTTGAAAAAGGGGCAGAGGTTCCTGAACACTCCCATATGAATGAACAGGTAATGCAGGTATTGGAAGGTAGCTTTGAATTTACTTTAGACGGCAAGACCCAGGTTTATGGGCCAGGGGATCTAGTGATCATTGCCCCTCATATACCCCATAGTGGCAAGGCCCTTACCGAATGTAAGTTGATCGATACTTTTAGCCCAACAAGAGAAGAATACAAATAACCATGAAGATATCTTTAATTGGAAAGAAGGCTTTGGTTGGCGGCAGCAGCCAAGGCATAGGTAAGGCCATAGGCCAGCAACTTGCTGCTAGTGGTGCGAGTGTTACGCTAATGGCGCGAAGTGGGGATAAATTGAAAGATATCATTTCCCATTTGCCAACGGACCACGGGCAATACCATCAATACCTGGAGGTTGACTTTACCGACTTCAATTCCTACAAGGAAACTATTGAGAAATATTTTAAGAATAATACCGTGGATATCCTTGTAAACAATACGCAAGGTCCCGCCTCGGGAGGGGCCATGGAAAAAAAAGTTGAAGATTACCAAACTGCTTTTGATTTGTTGTTCAAAACAGTGGTCTATACCTCGGAACTTGCTTTAAAGGGAATGATAGACAATAAATATGGACGGATCATCAATATCTCCTCCGTTTCTGTAAAAGAGCCTTTATCCTACCTGGTTCTGAGCAATTCTATAAGGGCTGCAGTGACCACGTGGGCCAAAACACTGGCTGCTGATGTTGGCCAATATGGTATCACTGTCAATAGTACCCTTACAGGTTATTTTGATACTAAAAGACTAAAAAATCTTAATAGTGCCAAAGCGAAGTCGTTTGGAATTCCCTTGGAAGAGGTGAACCAACAAATGCTCAAAAATGTTCCCATAGGCAGATTTGGGGATCCGAAGGAGTATGGATATCTGGTAGCCTTTTTAGCTTCTGAACAAGGATCGTTTATAACAGGAACCAATATCCCCATTGATGGAGGAATGTTAAAATCACTCTAGATTATTCATGGGTACCGCCAAATCAAACTAAAAGTCCCATAGGTATTGGGGCTTTTCTTTTTTAAGCTCTCATTTTGGTACTCTATTTGCAAATAACATTGTAGTACTACGTGCGGATACCTATTTTTTGATGGCCATTCCTTAATGTGCCTGACATACTTGAAAATCCATTTTTGTTCCTAAATTTATGTATATGAAACACTTAGCTTTTTTCCTTCCTTTTCTCCTATGTATCCAAATGGGCCATGGGCAAATTAATGGGAACACTTCGTATGACTCCCTATGGAAGGAAGTATCCCAACTGGAAGAAAAATCCTTGACAAAATCCGCCTTGGAGGTAGTAAAGACCATATCCAAAAAAGCTAAAAAAGAACAAAATTCACCTCAGACAATTAAGGCATTATTGTATTCTTCCAAATACTTGATGGTACTGGAAGAGGAATCGCAATTGACCATTATAAATGAATTTAAAAGTGAGATTACCCAAGCCGCCACGCCCACAAGGAACATATTAGAGAGCTATCTGGCCAACCTGTATTGGCAATATTATCAACAAAACCGCTTTGAGTTCTACAATCGGACAAAGACAGAAAGCAAGGTAGACCCAATGGATTTTAGGACCTGGGACGTGAGCACCTTATTTGAAGAAATAAGCATTCATTTTGAACGCTCCCTTGAAAACAAGGAAGCACTGCAAAAATTGGATATCAATCTTTTTAAGGATATTCTCAATCAGCAAAAGGATTCCCGGGCATACAGACCCACCCTATATGATGTTTTGGCCCATACCGCATTAGATTTTTACAAGACCAGTGAAAATGGAATCACGAAGCCTTCGTATAAATTTGAACTGGATAACGCAGAGTATTTTACCCCAGCATTAGAATTCAGTGCCCTACCCTTAATTGAAATAGATAGCAGCTCACTTCAATTAAAGGCTTTGAAACTATATCAGGAACTTTTAAAATTCCATCAAAAAGACCCTTCCCCCTTAGCATTGGCAGATGTGGATTTAGAACGCCTGCACTTTATAAAACAATACAGCATCATTGAAGAGACAGACCAATTCTATTTGGACGCCTTAAAAAATAGTGCCAAAACTTATGAGGACGAGGTGGCAGCTTTATACAATTATGAAATTGCGGCATTATATGATCAATGGGCGAACAACTACGATCCAAATACCGATGTAAGCCAACAATGGAAGCGGAAAGAGGCATTGGAAATCTGTAATGCCATTATAGAAAAATATCCAAAAAGCAGGGCTTCTGAAAATTCCTTGGTCTTAAAAACACAAATTCTATCCAAGAACCTTCAATTAAGAGCTGAAAGTCATCTGCAAATAAATCTACCATCGCGAATCTTGGTCAACTACAAAAATATAGATGGGCTAAAACTTACCGCCCATATTATTAAGGAGGAAGAAAAAGCCCAATTGGAGAAAATTTATCCCATAGAAAATCAAATTGCCTTTATAAAAAAACTGCCGGTTGCCAAACAATGGACAGGAACACTTAAAAACGTTGGAGACTATCAGAATCACAGCACAGAAATATTGCTACCTACATTACCGAATGGCTCATACACGCTCCTTGCCGAAAATGATGCTACATTTGCCTTTCAAACAGTACAGGCAACTGACCTCGCCATTGTACAAACAAGGGGGGCAAATGAACAGATGTTCCAGGTCATTAACAGAACCAACGGATTTCCAATTTCAGGCGCCCAGGTTACTTTCAGTTATCAAACAAATTACAACGGACCTTTAAAGAAACACAACTATGTCACAGATAAACAAGGCTTCATCAGCGTTCAGCTTTCGGGTGATAGATGGACAAATGTTACAATAACTGTTAGGTCCAAAGAGGATCATGCCACATTTGGAACGTATTTTATATCCAAAAAGACGGACATCAAAAATCCTCCACAGTTTAATTATTTCTCTTCTATTTTTCTGGATCGTAGCATTTACCGGCCAGGCCAAGTAGTCTTTTTTAAGGGAATCGTGATTCAAAAAAACAGCGTGTCCACTTTGGTTTTAAACAACACAAAAGTTGTAGCAACTCTCCTCAATGCCAATAATCAGGAAGTAGGTAGGCAGGAATACAAAACCAATGATTATGGTTCCTTTAATGGGCAGTTCATTTTGCCCAATTTCGGTCTTACCGGGGAATATTCATTGGTCATAAACTCCGAGGAAGTTAATTTAAGCGGACAATCCAATTTTTCTGTGGAGGAATATAAGCGCCCAAAATTTAAAACCAGTATTGATCCGTTAACGGAAACCTATAAAGTAAATGACAGTATTCTTTTAACCGGAACTGCCACGGCCTTTGCCGGCAGTTCCATTACCAATGCCAAGGTTAATTATGCGGTGCGCAGGGTTGTTCAATATCCAATATGGTATTATTGGAGTCGCCCATATGTAAAAAGTACTGCCCAAGAAATTGCACATGGGGAGACGATCACCGATGAAGATGGTTCGTATGAAATTAAGTTCAAGGCAATTCCGGATAGTAGTATTCCAGAGAAAGATCTACCCATTTTCACCTATGAAGTCACGGTGGATGTAACGGATATCAACGGAGAAACCCATAGTACTTCAAAAATAGTAGCTGTAGGCTACCATTCCCTCTTGGCGAAAATAAAGGTTGCGAACAGGTTGGATATATCTAAAAGAGTTCAATCCATCGAAATTAGCACTACCAATCTCAACGGCCAAGAGGTTCCCGCAAAGGGCACCCTTAAAATATATAAATTAAAGGGTCCAGAGAACATCCTCAGAGAACGGCCATGGCCGGCTCCAGAATTTTCCTCCTTTTCAAAAGAGGAGTTTAAGACCCTATTTCCCCACGACTCATATTCCAATGAAGAAGATCCAACAAACTGGGAAAAGGGAGCTTTGGTCTGGCAAGCTGAGTTTAATACGGAAAAAATAGACAAAATAGACTTGGGCCAAATCAAATCGTGGGAACCTGGCAGGTATAGCATTGAACTGGAATCTAAGGATCGATTTGGCAAGACCGTAAAAGATGTGGTGCATACTACGGCCTTTTCCAGAAAGGACAGAAAATTAGCGGATAATCAATTATTCGATCTCAAAACTGATAAGGATTCCTACGCTTTAGGAGAAACAGCAAAACTTACTTTGGCCACAAGCGCAAAATCCCTCAAGGTGACCTTATTTATTGAAAAAGATAAAAAAAATATAAAAACGATTGTAATACCACTATCCAACAATAGCAAAACTATTTCAATTCCAATTGGGGAAACCGATTTGGGTGGCTTTGCCATTCGCTATAGCTTTTCTGCCTTTAATGGGTTTGTCACTGGAACCCAAAGCATAAGTGTGCCCTACCCATCTGCCCAATTGGATGTGGAGACCATTACTTTCAGGGATAAGTTGGCCCCTGGTGCCGAGGAAACTTGGAGCTTTACAATTAAAGGACCAAAAGGAGAAAAAGTGGCTGCCGAAGTTTTGGCCAGTATGTACGATGCTTCTTTGGATTCCTTTAGGGAACACAATTGGCATTTCTACCCAAAAGAAAAGTCTTCCTATCATTCCATTTACAACTCAAATGCTTATCAAAGCTTTGGAACCGTATATTTCAATACTAAAATAGATCAAATAGATAGCCCCAAGATTAGTCTTCAAGGATATGACTCCTTCAATTGGTTCAACTTTTATTTTGGAACCGGAAATAGAATGTACAGAACTGAAATGATGATGAAGAATTCTGGACCAATTGCCGTGCAAGATTCAGATGTTCTCCAAGAACAAGCTATGGAAGCAATTACTCCAAATCCCATAATTACGGACGAGGCCCTTGCTGGGAATGATAACACTGAATCAGTAAAAGAACAGGTCCAGATTCGGAGAAACCTTCAAGAAACTGCTTTTTTCTTTCCTCATTTAATGACGGATCCAGAAGGCAACGTTACTTTTAGTTTCCTAACCCCAGAAGCCCTTACACAATGGAAACTTCAGTTATTGGCGCATACGTCTACCTTGGAGAGTACCGTGAAGACCTTTGAAGCCCTGACCCAAAAGGAACTCATGGTAACACCCAATATTCCGAGGTTTTTTAGAGAAGGGGATACCATCACCATAAGTAGTAAAATAAGCAATCTCACAGATCGTCAGTTAACTGGTAAGGCCACTATTCTTTTGGAGGATGCCCTAACAGGGAAGAATATTACCAATGGTCTACTGTTATCTTCAGTTGAAACTAGCACATCTGACACGAAGGAATTTAAGGTAGTATCCAAAAACAATACACAGGTATCTTGGACAATTACAATTCCAAAAAACCTCCAGGCTGTCCAATACACTGTCATTGCCAAAGCTGGAGATTTTAGCGATGGCGAGCAGAATACCCTTCCCGTTCTTACCAATAGAATGTTGGTGACAGAAACCATGCCCATGTGGGTCAGTGGTAGTAATTCCAAAACATTTACGCTGGACAAGCTTAAGGAAGCTACCTCAGCCACGAGGAACAACCATAAGCTAACCCTGGAAATCACCTCCAATCCCACCTGGTATGCGGTTCAGGCACTCCCTTATCTAATGGAGTATCCACATGAAAGTAACGAGCAGATATTCTCTAGGTTTTATGCAAATACCCTAGCCAATCATATCACAAAATCAAATCCGAAAATCAAATCTGTTTTTGAACAATGGGCAAAATCCGACGCCCTAGTGAGCGGTCTAGAAAAGAATCAGGCTCTGAAATCTATTTTAATTCAGGAAACCCCTTGGCTACGAGATGCCCAATCGGAAACAGAACAGAAAAAAAGGATAGCCCTTTTATTCAATAGTAATCATGTGGCCCAGGAACAGCAATTGGCATTGAATAAACTTCTAAACAACCAAATGTCAAACGGGGCATGGGCCTGGTTTCATGGAGGTCCTTCCAATAGGTATATCACCCAACACATATTGGCTGGAATAGGGCGTTTAAGGCAACTAAATACCGGACTTTCCGGTGAGAATGCCAGACTACTTGAAGAAAGAGCTCTTGGCTATCTAGATAGGGAATTTATAGCCGAATTTGAAGAGATGAAAAAACGTACGGATAATATCAATAGGGATCATCTCAGTGCAATACAGCTACATTACCTATATATACGCAGCCTTTTCAAGGACCAACCCGCATCTAAGAAAGTTCAAGAGGCTCAACAGTACTACTTAGGTCAGGCAAGGAAGTATTGGTCCAAGAAAAGCTTATTTGAAAAAGGACTGTTAGCGCTTGTATTCCATATGCAGGATATGGCATCCGAAGCCAAGAAAATAATACAATCCCTAGTGGAGAACAGTATCATAAACCGAGAATTGGGCATGTATTGGAAGGAGAACACGGCTTCGTGGTATTGGTATCAATCTCCCATAGAAACACAAGCGCTCATGATCGAGGCTTTTACCGAGATAGGCAGCACGGACCCATTGCATCAACAGAACATAGAGCATCTCAAAATATGGTTATTAAAAAACAAGCAGACCAATAACTGGCAAACCACAAAGGCCACTGCAGACGCCATATACGCTTTATTGCTAGAAGGCAACGATTGGCTTTCCATAACCGATGCGATGGATGTGCGTTTAGGTGGCGACAGAATAGGACCATGGAACCCAGATAGTCCTAAAAAGGAACAAATCCCTATTGAAGCCGGTAGTGGATATTACCGTACCTCCTGGAACGGAAATGAAATTAAGCCAGAAATGGCCGAAGTACAGTTGAGCAAAAAAGGGAAGGGCGTAGCCTGGGGCGCTTTGTATTGGCAGTATTTTGAGGATTTGGATAAGATAACCCCTTCAAAATCCCCTTTACAACTGGAAAAAAAATTGTTCCTAAAAAGGAATACAGATTTAGGGGAAGAACTCCAAGAAATCACCGAAGATACCCCGTTGAATGTTGGTGATCTAGTCAGAACCAGAATTGTAGTAAAGGTTGACCGAAAAATGGAGTTTATCCATCTCAAAGATATGAGAGCTGCAGGATTGGAGCCTATAAACGTTATATCCCAATACAAATGGCAAGATGGATTGGGTTATTATGAAAGTACCAAAGACGCAGCCACGAATTTCTTTTTTGATATCCTACCAAAAGGTGTTTATGTCTTTGAGTACGACTTAAGGGTGAACAACACTGGTGTTTTCAGTAATGGGATTACAACCATTCAAAGTATGTATGCCCCCGAATTTAGTAGCCATAGCGAAGGGGCCATAATTCACATCACGGAGAAATAGTTGTGAAATTCGTAATATGTTATCGATTTTTTTCATAAATTAACATATAACTAATACATAAACAGCCAATTATGAATCCAAAAATTTTCTTGGTCCTGCGTATTGCGTTTGGACTCTTCCTAATCGTATTCGGATCGAATAAATTATTTCATTTTATGCCCATGGGACAAATGTCCGAAGCGGCAAATGAGTATTTCTCCGCCTTGATGAGTACCAACACCCTTAACATGGTTGCCTTGGTAGAAATACTTGCAGGCCTTTCTTTATTGGCCAACAAGTTTGGGGCACTGATGATGATCATTCTAATGACCATTTCCGTCAATGCCATTTTATTTAATGCGTTCTTGGAGCCCAGCTCCATAGGCCCGGCATTAATTCTACTTCTACTAAATATTATTATGCTTTATTTTTATAAAGATCGCTACAAGGATATTATTAGGCCTTAAGTAAAATTTCGGTATCAAAAAAGGTGGACATATATTACTATGTGTCCACCTTTTTTATTATGTCCGCTTCTCAAAATACCGTTAATATGGCATTGTTAGAGCCGTGTTTGTTAGTTTTTAGTGCCCGGAGGATATTTGGAAAACACTTTATCCACAACTTGTTTTAATTTGGCCTCCCTTGCTCCAGGGGAAAGGTTCTCCTTAAAGGAGCTTTCACTTATGGCCTGCCAAAACAATTGATCCTTTTGGCTATCCACAAAATCGAACTGAATAACACGCTCCAAATCTGGCTGGCCTAATGGCAAACCTATAGATATTCCTCCTCCGACATTTCTACCAGTTCCGCCAACCCCAACACCCACATTGTTGTTTCTGGGCCCACGGACGGAGCTGCTGGTGATATTGATAAAAAATTCTGGTTCCTCGGCAAGCAACATTCCTTTAACTTGCATAATGGAGTCTATGGCATCCAATAAACGTTTGGTGTCTAACTGAGTCAACCCGGTTTTCATATCCGGATAGTAATTGTAGGTGGTATAACTGGAATAATCTGTATCCTTATCGTAATCATAATTGACTCTTACAGCATTACACGATGCTAAAAGTATAACCGCCAAAATGCTTATGAAATTTCTCATCATTCGGTTTTTCATAAAAATACTTAAAAATGGGAAGGCAATTAAATATTCAATTATTTAATCGTTCAACATCGCCCAGAGCCTATCCTTGAGCTCTACGATGCCCTGCTGTGCCACAGAAGAAATAAACATATAGGGCGTTCCTTTAAGATCTTTGTCGAGCTCTACCCGCATTTCTGCCTTTAGTTCCTCATCCAGCATATCACTTTTAGAAATGACCACCAATCGTTCCTTGTCCAAAAGCTCCTCGTTGTACCTGCGAAGCTCATCCAACAAAATCTCATATTCCTTACTAATGTCCTTGCTATCGGCAGGAATCAAAAATAATAAGGTGGCATTCCGTTCTATATGTCTCAGGAAATAATGTCCAAGCCCCTTACCTTCTGCTGCTCCTTCTATAATTCCGGGAATATCCGCCATTACAAAACTTTGAAAGTCCCTATATTCCACTATTCCCAAATTAGGCTTTAGCGTAGTAAATTCGTAATCGGCAATTTTTGGTTTGGCCGATGTGATAACGGAAAGTAAGGTAGATTTACCTGCATTGGGAAAACCTACAAGGCCTACATCGGCCAATACTTTCATTTCCAAGGTTATCTGTCTCTCCTCACCGGGTTTGCCAGGTTGCGCGTATCTAGGTGTTTGATTGGTAGAAGATCTAAAGTGCCAGTTTCCAAGGCCACCCATTCCACCTTCTACAATGATTTTTTCCTCTCCATCTTCAGTAATCTCGAATAAAATTTCATTGGACTCTGTATCGCGTACCACAGTACCCAAAGGAACATCTACATATACATCTTGCCCATCGGCACCAAAACTTCTGTTTTTACTTCCGTGCTCCCCGTGACCCGCTTTAAAATGTTTTTTAAATTTAAAGTGAACCAACGTCCAAAGGTTTTTATTGCCCCTAAGGATTACATGTCCACCTCTTCCTCCATCACCACCATCGGGACCACCTTTGGTTATAAATTTCTCACGGTGTAAATGCGCAGAGCCTTTGCCCCCATTTCCGGAAGAAACATATGCTTTAACATAATCAACAAAATTACCTTCAGTCATTTTTACAATTTAACGGTTTGCAGAAGTTCCTTAAGACATCCCATAATTGAGAAAGCCAATCTAGAAACAAACCTTATAATTTATCTATTACCGCTTTTAAGCGTTCTGTAATATCCGCGATGGCTCCAATACCATTAACGCTATGAAATTTCCCCTTAGACTCGTAATATTGCTTTAAAGGCGCGGTCTTTTGGTTGTACTCATCAAATCTGTTACGGATCTTGTCCTCATCCTGATCATCTGGTCTTCCACTAACCTGTCCTCTCTCCAAAAGACGCTGAATCAATACTTCATCATTCGCTTCCAGCGCTATTGTTGCATTGATCTTCATATCCTTGGTATCCAAAAAATTGTCCAGCGCTTCTGCTTGTGCAGTCGTTCTTGGGAATCCATCGAATATAAATCCAGATGCTTCAGGATTTTTCTCTACTTCATCCTGCAACATTTTAATCGTAACCTCGTCCGGCACAAGATCACCTTTATCCATATAAGATTTGGCAAGTTGTCCCAGAGGGGTATCATTTTTAATATTGTAACGGAACACATCACCGGTAGAAATATGCTTTAAGTTATAAGTGTCCCTTAGAAATGCAGCTTGGGTGCCCTTTCCGGCCCCTGGTTTTCCGAACAATACTATGTTGATCATATATTTTTGGTTTAATTGGTATACTTCTTTTAAATTTCTTCCCAATTCATTGTAATCCAATCCGTACCCAACGATAAACTTATCGGGGATTTCCATACCTACATAGTCAATGGTATACTCCCCATTGTAAACGGATGGTTTATAAAAAAGGGTGGCTATCTTAAATTCCTTGACATTGGCGTTGGCAAACAAATGCACCAGTTTTTGCAAGGTTCGGCCGGTATCTATGATATCTTCTAAAATGACAACTACCCTTCCTTCAATATTCTCCGGCACATCCAACAAGGTCTCTACTATTCCCGTGGAGGTGAGACCGCTGTAAGAGCTCAACTTCACAAAGGACACCTCACATGGGTGCTCATAATGCTTTAAAACATCCGAAACAAACATAAAAGAACCATTAAGTACGCCTACAAAAATGGGTACTTGATCCTTATAATCTGCTGCAACGGCATGAGCCACCTTTTTAACAGCAGTTTCTATTTCCTCTTTGGTCAGAAATGGTTTAAAATATTTGTCGTGGAGCTTTATCACCGCCATTAATTTAATGAGATGCCAAAGATAACATTTTGATTTCTCTTTTTAAGATGCGCAAGGCTGTTTTAAGATTTAAATGTATTTTTGTTACACTATTTGTATTCGATTATCCATAAGACTAAAGAATAATCCATGAACTATTTTTCTTCCGATTTCAAACTGGGTATCCTGGGAGGTGGCCAATTAGGAAAAATGATGCTTTACGAGACCCGTAAGTTCGATATCCACACCAAAGTACTGGACCCTTCGAAGGAGGCGCCCTGTAAAATATCCTGCAATGAGTTTCAACAAGGAGACCTCATGGATTACGATACCGTTTACAATTTCGGAAAAAAGGTGGATGTTCTTACTATTGAGATCGAGAATATCAACTTGGATGCATTAGAGCAGTTGGAAGAGGAGGGCATCAAGGTATATCCGCCATCACAAACATTGCGCACCATTCAGAACAAAGCAACGCAGAAGCTTTTTTATGTAGATCATGACATCCCTACGGCCGCTTTCAGCAGATTTGCCCACACTAGTGAAATTGAGGACAGTATTAGCAATGGCGGGATGGAATTTCCCTTTGTATGGAAATGCACCAAATTTGGTTATGATGGTCAAGGGGTGAAAGTAGTAAGAAGCCTAAAAGACTTGGATGGTTTGCCCAACGTGGAATGCATTGCGGAAAAAATGATCCCTTTTAAAAATGAACTTGCCGTGATAGTGGTTAGAAATCCTAGCGGACAAGTGGTCACCTACCCTGTTGTGGAAATGGAATTTCACCCAGAGGCCAACCAAGTGGAATATGTGATTTGTCCTGCAAGGATTGATGAGAAAGTAGCAGAAAAAGCAAATAAAATCGCCTTAAAAGTTTCAGAAAAAATGAAACATATAGGGGTATTGGCCGTAGAAATGTTTCAAACCAAGGACGATCAGATCTTGGTCAACGAAGTGGCCCCTAGGCCGCATAATAGCGGACATTACAGTATTGAAGCCAGCTATACCAATCAATTTGAGCAACATATACGCGCAATTTTAGACCTCCCATTAGGGAACACAGCGAGCAAAGTAGCCGGTATAATGGTAAATTTGGTGGGCGCTGAGGGACATACTGGAAATGTAGTCTATGATAACATTGAGGAAATCCTTAAAATGGAAGGGGTTACGCCACATATATATGGAAAAAAACAAACTAGGCCCTTTAGGAAAATGGGACATGTGACCATAGTGAACAACGATATTGCTAAGGCAAGAAAAATAGCCGAGCAGGTAAAAGAGACCATCAAAGTAATAAGTGAATAAAAAAATTATACGACTATGAGTAAAGTGGCAGTGGTTATGGGAAGCACAAGTGATCTTCCCGTTATGCAGGAAGCAGTGGATATTTTAGTAGGTTTTGATATACAGGTAGATGTTGATATCGTTTCCGCCCACCGTACTCCCGAAAAACTATTTGACTTTAGTATGAATGCCCATAAAAATGGCTATTCCGTTATCATTGCCGGTGCTGGTGGTGCCGCCCATCTCCCGGGCATGGTAGCTTCTATGTCACCTTTGCCCGTTATTGGCGTTCCCGTGAAGAGCAGCAATTCTATTGATGGATGGGATTCCATTCTGTCCATCCTACAAATGCCTGGTGGGGTACCGGTAGCCACTGTAGCCCTGAACGGAGCCAAAAATGCAGGCATCCTTGCCGCCCAGATTATTGGAAGCAGTGATAAATGCGTCCTGGACAAAATATTGCTCTACAAGGAAGGGTTGAAACAAAAAGTAATACAGGGAGCAGAAGAAGTACGTAAAAAATAGCCTCCGGGAGGAAATGACCAACAATTGATTGGTGCGCTCCAAATTAATGCCTCCTCATTCACAACACATTACAACATCAATTAAAATTGAATAAGAACACATTATGAACAACCCCTTATTGACACCTTTTGATACGGCTCCTTTTTCCAAAATAAAGAATGAACATTTTATGCCTGCTTTCTTGGAGTCTATGGCTCAAGCCCGACAGGAAATAGACCTTATCGCGAACGCGAGTTCTGCTCCTACATTCGAAAACACAATTGCAGCCTTGGATTTTGCAGGCCAACAATTGGATCGGGTATCAAGTGTGTTTTTCAATTTAAATTCAGCGGAGACCAATCCTGAAATTCAAAAAATCGCACAGGAGGTTTCCCCGCTCCTATCAGAGCTTAGCAATGACATCATGCTCAATGAAACCCTTTTTAAAAGGGTCAAGGTCGTCTATGAACAAAAGGATGACCTAAACCTGACCAAAGAGGAATACACCCTCTTGGACAAAAAGTATAAAAGTTTTAGCAGAAACGGCGCCAATTTGCCAGATGACAAAAAAATACGGCTTCGTGAAATTGATGCAGAGCTTTCCAAATTAAAGCTACAATTTGGGGAAAACATCCTTGCCGAGACCAATAAATATGAAATGCACCTTACCGATGAGTCCGACATGGATGGTCTTCCGGAAGGCGAAAAAGAGGCTGCAGCACAGTTGGCAAAATCAAAAGACAAAGAAGGTTGGTTGATCACCTTAGATTACCCTAGCTATATTCCCTTCATGAAATACGCAAAAAAAAGGGCGTTGAGAAAAGAACTTTCCATAGCATTTGGCAGCAAAGGATTTCATAGTGACGAACTGGACAACCAAGACAACATTAAGAGGATTGCCAGGCTCCGTTATGAGCGTGCAAAATTATTGGGATATAAGACCCATGCCCATTTTGTCCTAGAGGAGAGAATGGCAGAAACCCCTGAAAAAGTTCATGAGTTCCTAAATGAACTATTGGAAAAGGCAAAACCGGCTGCAGAGAGAGAATTTGAAGAATTGGAAAACTTTGCCAAGGAATTGGATCAGATAGATAGGTTGGAAAAGTGGGACAGTGCTTATTATTCTGAAAAATTAAGGCAGAAACTGTTTAATTTGGACGATGAGAAACTGAAGCCATATTTTAAATTAGAAAACGTTATTGCAGGGGTTTTCAAAGTAGCAGAAAAATTATATGGATTGCAATTTGAGGAAGTATTTGATATTGACAAGTACCACTCGGATGTGAAAACCTATCGCATATTTGACGAGCATAATAATTTGGTCTCCCTCTTCTATGCGGATTTTCATCCACGAGCCGGAAAACGTGGAGGAGCCTGGATGACTTCCTTTAAGTCACAATATGTGCAAAATGGCGTTAATGAAAGACCACATATTTCGAATGTGTGCAATTTCACGAAACCAACGGCCAGCAAGCCCTCCTTATTGACCTTTAATGAAGTGACTACCCTTTTTCATGAGTTTGGTCACGGACTTCACGGAATGTTGGCCAATACGGTTTATCCTGGGTTATCGGGTACCTCGGTTTATTGGGATTTTGTAGAACTACCAAGCCAGATCTTGGAGAACTGGTGCTATGAAAAAGAGGCTTTGAAACTATTTGCAACACACTACGATACTGGGGATTTGATCCCTATGGAAATGGTCGAAAAAATTAAGGAATCCTCTACCTTTCAAGAAGGGATGGCGACCTTGCGCCAATTGAGCTTCGCTCTTTTGGACATGTCTTGGCACGGAACAGATCCTACCAATATTACTGACGTAAAGGAACAGGAAAAAGAGGCGTTTAAGGACACCGACCTATTTCCCGATATGCCGGAGACCTGTATGAGTACCTCCTTTGCACATATATTTCAAGGCGGATATTCCTCTGGCTACTACAGCTACAAATGGGCAGAAGTACTAGATGCGGACGCCTTTGCCTATTTTAAGGAAAAAGGCATATTCAACAAGGAAGTGGCCACTAAGTTCAAAGAACATATCCTATCTAAGGGAGGAACGGAAAATCCAATGGATCTCTATAAGCGTTTTAGGGGTGCCGAGCCAAAAATTGAGGCCCTGTTGGAAAGGGCAGGATTAATTTAAGAAATAAAAAAACCTGCAAGACCTAAATCCTTGCAGGTTTTTTTAAATAGCTAACTTGTTCCTTCAAGGTTTCCTTTTCTGCAAAAAGGCATCATATCCTCCGGATAGGTTGGTCACATTCTTATAACCATGGGCCATCAACCATTCGGCAGCTTTTAAACTACGACCACCAACCTTGCAGTACACATAAACTGGTTGGTCTTTGGATACGGCTTCAAACTGTTTGGCAAAAGTATCTCCCATCCAATTGATATTTTTTGCATTCTTTAAATGGCCAGCTTCAAATTCAGACGGTGTTCTTACATCGACCAAAACAACTGAAACCAATTGATTTTCTAACAACGAGGTAATAGGAATTGTTTTTATTTGGGCCATTCCAAATTGAACAATTGCAAATAAAAGAATTGAGAATATGCTTTTCATAGGATAAAACAGTTTAAACAAAAATAATACTTAATGTTCAAAAAAAAATAAATTACATTTGGTATGAGCAAAAAATGATATGACAACTCACGTATTACAGCCCGAAATATGGGTGGATCAATATGCCGACTACCTTTTTAATTATGCCGTTTCCCGCGTAAGCGATGCTGAAATAGCGAAAGATCTGGTACAGGAAACCTTTTTTGCCGGATTAAAATCAGCCAAGAACTATAAAGGTGATGCTGCCGAGCGCACATGGCTGATCGCGATATTAAAAAGAAAAGTAATTGACCATTATCGCAAAATAAACTCCAATAAGGGAAAAGCAGAGGTACGTATGACCTATAACTCCAGTACAGAAACGGACGGTGACTGGCTAGAGGAGCAGGTAGCC
Source organism: Sediminicola sp. YIK13 (assembly GCF_001430825.1). Taxonomy (GTDB): domain Bacteria; phylum Bacteroidota; class Bacteroidia; order Flavobacteriales; family Flavobacteriaceae; genus Sediminicola. The sequence continues at coordinate 2,001,682 of NZ_CP010535.1, forward strand.
GATCCCATGAGTATATTGGAAAATAGTGATATAGAAAACGAAGAGTTGGGAATGGCCATACAAGACTGTATTTCCAAATTACCTAAAAAACAATCTTTGGTGTTCACCATGAAAACTGTGCAGGGGATGAGTACTGAAGATATTTGTAATGAGTTGGATATTAATCCGTCTAACCTTTGGGTGATGATACACAGGGCCAGAACAACCCTTATGGATTGCCTTAATCAAAATTGGTTTTAAATTATGATTTCTTGCCAAGAAGCAGCGGTAATATGCAACAAAGCACAGTATAGAGAAGCTAAGTTTTTAGAGATCCTAAGACTTAAGTTCCACATCCTAATGTGCAAGACTTGCTCGAAATATACGAAGAAGAACACCAAGCTTACCTCCCTATGTGAACAGGCTCGTTTAAATGCCCTTTCAGAGAAGGACAAATTGGACATGAAGGAAAAGCTATATCCAAAAAGCAAACAAGAGTAAGAATAGCAACCAAAAGATTGGCATAGCCTCAACCCAAAAGGAAGAAAAATAAGTAGATTGTTTTTTTCTGGTAAACAACATTAAAAGCCCCAGCATAAAGAGACCCATGCCCTTAGACAGGGCATCCAGATTAGATATATGGTCCTTTAAAAAAAGGAACCAAAAAAAAAGAAAGGCTCCAAATGTGCCTATCATCTTGGTCCTTAAATAGCCAATTAGCTGAGGTAAAGTCTTCAAATCAGGCCCATCGTATTTCAAATCTCTAATCTCAAAGGGCACCATTAGCACCAAAACGAACAAAAATCGCTGTACTCCTTCCACCCACACATCCCAAGTTAGCTCTCCTGAGACAGCAAGAACTGGCAAATGCACGGTAGCCCCTGCCCAAACAACTGCTACGACAACAATTTTAAAACCTCCAAGGCTTCTCAGATTTCTAGCTTTAGGCAAAACCGGTATGGCATAAAGGGTCGTTAATAATACCAATACGACAATACACTTCCATGCCTCTAAGTTTAAAAACCATGCGTGGTAGATGGCAATAAAAAAAGAAATAAAGCTAAATATCTGTATGTTCTTATGGTAGCTATTGGCAACAAGGAGGTATTTTTTGGCCTCAACACCATATTTGACAAAGTTATAACCGACAATTGTGCCAAAAAAAAGAAATATGGCCAGATTGCGATCCAAGGAAATGTTTAAGATTAAACAAGTCACCATCGCCATAGCAAAAACAGCTAGCGCCACATGGACACTCGCATCCAAATAAAAGTCAAAAACTCGCTTAGGCCAATTCATTGAACAAAACTAATTAAACTGTCTACAAGATTGATTTTTAGTTAAAAACTTTATGTTTTACCTAACATAATTTATCGATTTTGAAATAAGAAATCAGTAATTTTGCACATCTTTTTGATTAAGAAAAAAAACGCCCAAAATATGAGGACAGACGTATTTGCATTGCGCCATATTGGTATAAGAGAAGAAGACCTTCCGGAAATGCTTAAAACGGTACAAGTAGATAATTTAGAACAATTGATCTATGAGACCTTACCGGATGATATTAGGTTAAAAAAACCATTGGACCTGCCGATGGCTATGAGCGAACACGAGTTCCTTACCCATCTCCAAAAGCTTTCCGAAAAAAATAAAGTATTCAAATCGTACATTGGACTTGGATACCACGAGAGCCTTACCCCTTCTCCGATTAAGAGGAATATTCTCGAGAATCCAGGATGGTACACGGCCTATACTCCTTATCAGGCAGAAATTGCACAAGGCCGCCTAGAGGCCTTATTGAATTTCCAAACCATGATCTGTGATCTTACAGGAATGGAATTGGCCAATGCATCCCTATTGGATGAAAGCACCTCTGCTGCCGAGGCTATGACCATGCTATACGAAGTGAGGAGCAGGGATCAAAAAAAGAACAATACGGTTAAATTCTTTGTTTCCGAAGAAGTTCTACCACAGACCTTATCCCTTTTAAAAACAAGGGCCATACCTTTAGGTATAGAGTTGGTTATTGGTGATCACGGCTCTTTTGAATTCACTAATGATTTTTATGGGGCTTTATTACAATATCCTGGAAAGTACGGTCAAGTAAACGATTATGCATCTTTCGTGGCCAAAGCGAAAGAACAAGAAATAAAGGTAGCCGTAGCTGCAGACATCTTAAGTTTGGTATTATTGACCCCTCCGGGAGAATTTGGAGCCGATGTTGTAGTGGGTACCACCCAAAGATTTGGAATTCCATTGGGTTATGGTGGACCACACGCGGCATTTTTCGCAACTAAAGATGAATATAAAAGAAGTATTCCAGGACGTATCATTGGGGTAACCAAGGATACAGATGGCAAGCCTGCCCTGCGTATGGCATTACAAACCAGGGAACAACATATAAAAAGGGACAAAGCCACTTCCAACATATGTACTGCCCAGGTTCTATTGGCTGTTATGGCCGGTATGTACGGTGTATACCATGGTCCGAGAGGATTAAAATATATTGCTGACAAAGTACACTCATCTACAGCTACTTTGGCCGATGCGTTGGAAAAACTGGGCTTGTTCCAGACCAACACTTCCTATTTTGATACCATTCTCGTGAAGGCCGATGCCAAATTGGTTAGACCGGAGGCAGAGAAGAACGAGGTAAACTTCTTCTATCCAGATGCCGATACGGTAAGTATCTCTCTGAATGAAGCTACCTCTCTAAAAGACCTCCAACAAATAGCTGATATTTTCGCAAAAGCTCTTTCCAAAGAAGGTGTGAAAATTGATAGCCTGTCACCCAAAACTATCATTGATGGTTCCATAAAACGTACTTCCTCTTTCATGGAAAATGCTGTTTTCAACTCTTTTCATTCAGAAACACAATTGATGCGCTACATCAAAAAATTGGAGCGTAAAGATTTAGCGTTGAACCATTCCATGATCTCTCTTGGTTCTTGCACCATGAAATTGAATGCAGCCTCGGAAATGCTTCCATTAAGCACACCACAATGGGGCAACATACACCCCTTTGTACCTGTGGAACAGGCCGAAGGATATCAAATTATGTTGAAGGAATTGGAGCAAGACCTAAATGTCATTACTGGATTTGCTGGAACATCATTACAGCCCAATTCAGGTGCCCAAGGTGAATATGCAGGTTTAATGACCATAAGGGCCTATCACGAGTCCAATGGCGATCACAACAGAAACATCTGCCTTATCCCTGCTTCTGCCCATGGAACCAATCCAGCTTCCGCCGTTATGGCCGGAATGAAAGTAGTGGTTACAAAAACCGATGAGAAAGGTAATATTGACGTTGGCGATTTAGAGGCTAAAGTTGAACAGCACAAAGAAAATTTAGCTGCTTTGATGGTCACATACCCATCCACACATGGAGTGTTTGAATCTTCTATTAAGCACATCACAAAATTAATCCATGATAATGGAGGTCAGGTCTATATGGACGGAGCCAATATGAACGCACAGGTAGGAATTACCAACCCAGCGGCCATAGGTGCCGATGTATGCCACTTAAACCTTCACAAAACATTTGCTATTCCTCATGGCGGTGGCGGACCGGGAGTTGGCCCAATCTGCGTTGCAGAACAATTGGTTCCCTTTTTACCTGGAAATCCACTTATAAAAACAGGAGGGGAAAAAGCCATTACAGCTATTTCTGCAGCTCCTTGGGGAAGCTCATTGGTTTGCTTGATATCCTATGGCTATATAAAAATGTTGGGGGAAAAAGGTCTTACCCATTCTACCAAAATTGCCATATTAAATGCCAACTATATTAAACATAGACTTAGTGGTAAGTTCGATGTTCTATATACAGGGGAGATGGGACGCGCAGCGCATGAAATGATCATCGACTGTAGGCCTTTCAAAGAAAACGGAATAGAAGTAACGGATATTGCAAAACGATTGATGGACTACGGATTTCATTCTCCAACCGTTTCCTTTCCCGTTGCAGGGACGATGATGATAGAACCTACGGAAAGTGAGGGCCTATCGGAATTGAACCGTTTTTGTGACGCCATGCTTTCCATAAGAGCCGAAATAGATGAGGCTTCTTTGGAAAATAGCGCTAACGTCCTTAAAAATGCACCACATACGTTAGACATGGTCACCAATGACAATTGGGAATTCCCATACAGCAGACAAAAGGCTGCCTTCCCGTTACCCTATGTATCGGAAAATAAATTCTGGCCAAGCATCAGAAGGGTAGATGAAGCATATGGAGACCGTAATTTAATTTGCACTTGTGCACCAATTGAAGCGTACGCAGAAGCATAAGAATCCCAATAAAACAAATACCTCAGAGCCTCCCTTATCATTTAGGGAGGCTTTTTTATTAGCGAGTAATCATGAATCATTTTGAATTGGACATCGTAGTATTCATTATGCATGCATAGTAATATTTGTTAAATTGCGCTATATTGCACCTATTATATGAACACTACTTCTATGACTATTGGTATTACAGGCACAGGTTGCTACCTGCCAACAATTATCACCTCAAACGAGGATTTTGGCAATCATGAATTCCTTAATTCTGATGGCACAATTTTCAATAGTCCAAACACGGTAATCATTGAAAAGTTCAAGGGTATCACTGGGATTGAAAAAAGGCGGTATGCCGAACCCAACCTTAATACCTCTCATTTAGCTTTTAAGGCTGCCGAAAAGGCCATTGCTGATGCAGGTATCGACAAGGAAGAACTGGACTATATAATATTTGCCCACAACTTTGGGGACGTGGCTCACGGACAGTCGCAAGGAGACACACTCCCAAGTTTGGCTACCCGAGTTAAGCACCAACTCAAAATACAAAATCCAAAATGTGTGGCCTACGACCTTTTATTTGGATGCCCAGGATGGATAGAAGGGGTAATTCAGGCGTATGCCTTTATAAAAAGTGGCATAGCCAAAAAATGTCTCGTTATCGGAGCTGAAACCTTGTCTAGGATAGTTGATAAGTATGATAGGGATTCTATGATCTATTCCGATGGTGCTGGAGCTACAATTATTGAGGCTAATGCAGAAGGAAACATTTTGTCACATGCCTCTGCAACTTACGCCAATGATGAGGCTTATTATCTATTTTTTGGAGACTCGTATTCCCAGAAAGATTCCTCAAAAACAAAATACATTAAAATGCATGGCCGGAAAATCTACGAGTTTGCCGTGACACATGTACCGAATGCAATGCGCGACTGCCTGGAAAGAAGTGGCGTGGGTATTGAAGAGGTTAAAAAAATATTCATCCACCAGGCAAATGAAAAAATGGACGAGGCCATCGTAAAACGTTTCTACAAATCATACGGCCTTGAAATGCCAAAGGATGTAATGCCAATGGTCATCAATCAATTGGGAAATAGTTCTGTGGCTACCATCCCTACCCTTTATGATATGGTTAGAAAGGGAAAAGTGGAAAATCAGGAAATAAAAAAAGGAGATGTTGCTATATTTGCAAGCGTAGGCGCGGGAATGAACATAAACGCCTTCGTTTATAGATATTAGCATGTACGAAAATAATTTTCCGAATAAAAGATTCAAATATACCGCAGCATTTTTACAAAAACACATTAGAAAAGACCAACTCATTTTAGATCTTGGGGTAGAAAATCCTTTTTCTAAAATCATGAAAGAACAGGGGTATTCTGTGATGAACACCCAGGGTGAGGATTTGGATCTCGAATTTACATCGGTAAAGAATTCCACAGCAGAGGTGGTTACTGCCTTTGAAATCTTTGAACACCTTGTGGCCCCCTTTAATGTCCTTCGTGAAATAAAGGCAAACAAACTGGTTGCCAGCATTCCTTTGCGCCTTTGGTTTTCCGCAGCCTATAAAAGCAAAACAGACACTTGGGACAGACATTATCACGAATTTGAAGACTGGCAATTTGATTGGCTTCTGGAAAAAGCGGGATGGGAGATTAAAGATCGAGCCAAATGGACCAATCCTGTAAATAAACTAGGTATTAGACCCTTGTTAAGAAGTATAACCCCGCGTTATTATATTGTATATGCCGAAAGAAAAGCTCCAAAAGCATACTAAGAAAAAGCAAAATGTTTTCTATGAAGTACAGTATTATAATCCCTGCACATAACGAAGAGATCCATTTAAAAGATGCATTGTCTTCTGTACTTAGGCAGACACTTCAACCCAGCTCTGTAATTGTGGTTAATGACAATTCTGATGACGCTACAGAAGGTATCATAGACGAATTCACAGCACTAAATCCTATATTTCAGAAGCTGAACATTATATCCTCACACCTCCATATGCCTGGCAGCAAAGTGGTTAATGCTTTTAAAAACGGGCTAGATCAACTACAAGTAGACTATGATTTCCTAGTGAAGTTAGATGCCGATATTATATTGCCTGACAACTATTTCGAAAAAATAGCCGCTATCTTCAACAATCATCCAAATGTAGGTATAGCCGGAGGAATTGCTTACGAACAAGATGAGTCCGGCGAGTGGAAAAGAAACCACCCTATGGACAATGATCATGTGAGGGGCGCATTCAAGTCCTATAAGAAAACGTGCTTCTTGGCTATGGGAGGACTTAGAAATGCCATGGGATGGGATACTGTAGATGAATTGCTCGCCAAATTTCACGGGTTCGACATCCATACCGATGAAAGCTTAAAAGTGAAACATTTGCGGCCCATTGGTAAAGCCTATAACAAAAGAGCAAAACTATTGCAGGGAAAGGCCATGTACACCATGCGCTATGGTTTTCCAATTACCCTTATAGCATCGGCTAAAATGGCTTGGAAACAGCGTAAATTAAAGTCGCTTTTGGATAACCTTCAAGGCTTCTTTGGCGCTAAAAAAGATAAGGCTCCCTTTTTGGTCACTGAAAAAGAAGGTGATTTCATCAGGGACTTGAGATGGAAAAATATCAAGGGCAAGCTATTGGGATAGCTTGCCCTCATTTTAGTAGATTTATTCTATAAAGTAGATTTCAGAAACTTATTTCATTATTCCAAAACCTCTCGTATTGGCTCTCCAGTAGATCCATTCGGAAAAGCAATTCCCAACAAAGTTGCTATTGTAGGAGCAATATCCGGTATTTCAGTTTTAACTACCGTACTTCCCCTTTTTATTCCCTTTCCAAAGAAAAATAATGGAACATGCGTATCATAGGAATAAGCAGAACCATGAGTAGAACCTGTGATCGAATACTGAACTGTAGAAGGCTTTAATACCAATAACACATCTCCAGAACGTTTTTGATTATAGCCATTTTGTAAGATATAGGGTATTCCCTTGGTATACTCGTTCTGCCACATTTGATTGGCGGTATACGTTCGCTCAACACCATCATACCCCAGCATTTCATTTGCTATGGCCACTTGGACCGTTTCCAGACTTAGATCCAATCCTTTAATTACCCCATGATCCAGGAAAATTTGATTATTTGAAATATTCCGTATTAAATCTTTCGTTCCAAAAGTATACCCAACAAATTCATTCAGCTTTTTTAGCATCTCCGAAGTTTTAACGTATCCCGCTGGAATTTTTTGATCTATAAGATAGGCAGGCACCTCATTTGCACCATGGTCTGACGTTAGAAAAACCGTATATTCCCCTTTCCCTACTTTTTTGTCCAACGCTTTTAGAAAACGCTCCAAATCCCTATCCAATCGGATATATGTATCCTGCACCTCCTTGGAATCGACTCCATACATATGCCCTACATAATCCGTACTTGAAAAGCTTACCGCCAAAAAATCCGTGATTTCGTCCTCCCCCAATTCTTCACCATCCAGTGCCGCCAAAGCAAAATCTGTAGTTATACTATTACCATAAGGGGTAGATTTCAAAAGACTGAATTCTCCATTGGCATCCCAAAGAAGTGGAAGATCATGGGGAAAGGTAGTGGTAGTCTCTCCATTAAACATTCCTTCGTAGGGGCTCTCATCAGTACCACTCTCTAAATATGAAGCGATGTCCTTAAAGGTATTCCATGGTTTTTTATAATCTTCAACAATATTTGACGCATTAAAATCCTTGACCCACTTGGGCAATTCCTGCATATAATAGGTGCTGGTTATCCAGTTCCCTTCGTCTCCACCCTGTAGCCAGTATGCCCCATTAGCTGTATGTCCACCTGGCAATACTGCTCCCCTATCCTTTAAGGAAACGGCAATTACCTTTCCGCGCATCTGGGTATGCAATCTAAGCTCATCGGTGATGGTTGTGGTGTTCATTCTATGGGGTGACATTTTCCCTGCATTGGTCAAGGTCCCAACTGAAGCATAAGCCTCATCACCTGCGCAATACACACTTTTACCAGATTCCTTATCGTACCAATCATTCCCAATTATGCCATGCATGGAAGGGGTGGCTCCCGTATACACAGACGCATGACCAGGTCCTGTATACGTAGGCGCGTAATTAAAATGGTTGTTTTTACATGTGAATCCTTCATTGGCCAAACGTTTAAAACCTCCTTCACCATAATGATCCCAAAAACGCGTTACATAATCATAGCGCATTTGATCGACCACCATACCTACCACCAATTTTGGTTTTGTTTGAATGGACGTGGAAGTTGGAGTATCAGATCCACCTCTTTTCTGGGCTTCAATTTCGTTGGGTTTACTAATGAATAGCAAAAGTAAAAGGACAAGTATTATATTATTTTTGATCATGCTTAAAATCTTAAAGACGTAAAATTAAATAAATAAATACCTTTAAAAGATAATTGAAGCTTAAATGAAAGCTAATATTCCTATTTTTACAGCAAGAAGTCTATTTATATTACATGAACTACTTAGCATCTATTGGCAGCTATTTTATTATGATTAGAGAGGTTTTTAAAAAACCTACAAAATGGCCCATCATGAAGTCCCTCATTTTAAAAGAGATAGATGAATTGATTTATGGCTCTTTGGGAATTATAATATTCATTTCCTTTTTTATCGGCGGGGTGGTTGCCATTCAAACAGCCCTAAATATCACAAACCCGTTCATACCAAGGAATTTAATAGGTTTTGCAACCAGACAATCTGTAATTCTGGAATTTGCACCAACCTTTACCTCCATCATCATGGCCGGTAAAGTAGGTTCATACATCACCTCCAGTATAGGGACCATGAGGGTTACAGAACAAATAGACGCCCTTGAGGTAATGGGAGTCAATTCCCTTAATTATTTGGTCTTCCCAAAAATCATTGCGCTATTGCTTTATCCATTTGCCATAGCCATTGCCATGTATGTGGGTATTTTTGGCGGGTGGGTCGCTGGTGTATTTGGAGGATTTAGCTCTAGTGCCGACTTTGTAGAGGGACTGCAGCTAGATTTTATTCCATTCCATGTTGCCTATTCCTTTATCAAAACAATGGTATTTGCATTTATAATAGCAACCATCCCCTCTTTCCATGGATATTATATGAAAGGTGGCGCTTTGGAAGTTGGAAAAGCCAGTACAACTGCTTTTGTGTGGACCAGTGTTACCATTATCATTGTAAATTACATGTTAACTCAATTACTACTAGGCTAATGATAGAAGTAAACGACATATACAAGTCTTTTGGAAATTCAGATGTCCTTAAAGGAATCACAACCAATTTTGAAAAAGGGAAGACCAATCTGATTATTGGACAATCTGGTTCAGGAAAGACTGTCTTCTTGAAATGTCTTTTGGGCCTTTTCACCCCTGATCAGGGAACAATCAGCTACGACGGGAAAGTGTATTCCAAACTCTCTGGGGATGAGCAAAGGGATTTACGTCAAGAAATGGGAATGGTATTTCAAGGAAGTGCCTTGTTCGATTCCATGACCGTGGAAGGTAATGTTATGTTCCCATTGGATATGTTCACCAAACAATCCAAATCGGAAATGAAGGATAGGGTAGACAGGGTGTTAAAGAGGGTAAACCTTATTGATGCCCACCATAAGTTTCCTTCTGAAATATCCGGGGGGATGCAAAAGAGGGTTGCCATAGCCAGAGCAATCGTAATGAACCCCAAATACCTTTTTTGCGATGAACCCAATTCCGGGCTAGATCCGAAGACGGCGATCATGATAGACAACCTCATTATGGAAATCACCGAGGAATATGACATTACCACTGTGATCAACACCCATGACATGAATTCTGTAATGGAAATAGGCAAGAAAATACTGTTCTTAAAAAATGGTCACAAAGAATGGGAAGGCACCAACAAAGAGATCTTTAAAACAGATAATGAAGCGGTGACCGACTTTGTATACTCTTCCGAACTTTTTAAAAAGGTAAGGCAGATGTATGTAGAGGAACGTAATTAGTTATTAGCTTCCTTCACTTGAATCTTTGCATTTTTCAATCTCAATTTTAACCAGTCGTTCAGTTTTTTAGTATCGGATGCAACTTGGGAGGATTTGGTTCCCTCTTTCCACTTTACCTCAAAAATTGGAATGGTATCCACTTTATTAAAATCAGTACTAATGGTATAACTAAACCCCATACTGGATAAATTTTCATAATTGGTCTTTGCCTCGGCACTAATCTCCTGAAAAGGTATCTGTTGTGATGCAAGTTTACTGACCTTCATAAGTTCGCCTTCCAACACTTTTATTTGTTGGTCCTTATTGAGCAATTCATTTTTCTTGGATTCATAAAGCTCACTTATGTACTTCATTTGATCCTGCACCTCATTGTTCCCTTGGACCACTTTGAGTTCAGTATTTTTCAACTTGGGATAATCCTTCATTTGAGCGGCCCAAGTCGCGATTACGTTGTCCGGTACAGTCTCATTCCCCATGAAAACAACCTCAATTTTAGGATCTTGGCCTTTGTTGTATTCCATAGTGGTCAGGTTATCCAAAAACCTTCCCTCGCCCTGAAATTTGTAGGGAGCTATCTTTTCGGCAACGAACTGGCCCGCATCCTTTCTGAACAAAGACTTTTGCAAGGCATTGTAGAAGGTAAAACTAGCAGGAATCATTACCAGAACCGCCACAACGGATGCCGTTCTGGCTATTAATCGTCTTCTTTGTGAGTTTACATAACGCACCATGGGAAATCGCAACAAACGAATGACCAAAAAGGTGGCAAGTCCAATAAAAATGGTATTGATGGTAAACAGGTACATAGCACCATAGGCATAGGAAAAGTTACCGATGGCCAGGCCAAATCCAACAGTACAAAGTGGTGGCATCAGAGCCGTAGCAATGGCCACCCCAAATATCACACTGGCGATAGTCCCTCTTTTCGCCCTTGCAATTACCAGGGCCAGTCCACCAAAAAAGGCAATCAACACATCCCTAATATCCGGCTCGGTACGAGCTAAAAGCTCCGAGGATTGGTCCTTTAAAGGAAAAAAATAGAAAAATAGGAAGGCCGTAATTACGCTGAGCACCACCATTACCCCAAAATTCTTTAAAGACCTTCTAAGAGTATCTATATCATTGATAGCCAAGGACAAACCCATACCCAAGATAGGACCCATCAAGGGAGAAATTAACATGGCTCCAATTACCACGGCAGTAGAATTGGCATTTAAACCTACAGAGGCTATAAAAATGGAACAAATCAAAATCCAAGAGGTATGCCCCTTGAATGGAATATCAGCGATTATGGATTCTTTGGTTGCTTCCTGATCCGTGTTATTACGGATATCCAAAAGTTCGGATAAAAACTTTTTAGTACTTTCCAATAAACCCTGAAAGTCCTTTTTTACATCTTTACCACTATCATCGCCTCCAGTTGGAGTGATATTTTCTTGATTTATATTTTCACTCATAATTAGGCATGCTGGTCGCCAAACTTTTCTTTGACGGTATTCAATACTTTTTTAATATCCTGTTCCTTTGATTTTGGATATATCAGGAGCACCTCTTCCTTATCAACAATAATATAGTCCTTTAAACCATCTACAACAACAATCTTATCTTTTGGGGTACGAATCATATTGCCATGGGCATCCTCTGCTATTACCTTACTATTGACGATGGCATTTCTATTGTCATCTTTATCTAATTTATCATAAAGGGAACCCCAAGTACCCAAATCATTCCAATCAAAGGTGGCTGGCAAAACAAAGATAGACTTGGACTGTTCTAAGATAGCATAATCTATTGAAATGTTTTCGGCCTTCGAATAATTCTCCTGTATAAATGAACGCTCCCCTTCGGTGTTGTAAATAGGCATTCCGTCTGCAAACAGTTTAAATTGTGAGGGCTGAAATGCTTTAAAAGCATTTACGATTGTGGAAACGCTCCACATAAATATACCGGCATTCCATAAGAAATTACCCTGCGCCAAAAATTCCTTGGCAGTTTCATAATCCGGTTTTTCCCTGAATTGATCAACTTTCTTAAGCACATCTGTGTTTCCTTTCTGAAACTCTATATATCCGAATCCAGTGTTTGGAAATGTCGGCTTAATACCCAAGGTGCATAGAACTTCTTCTTTTTCACATTTGTCAAAACACATCTTCACATCCTTTGCAAAGGCATCTTCATCTTCAATCCAATGGTCACTTGGCGCCACGATCATAACGGCGTTGGGATTCATTTTTTGAGTCTTAAGGGACGCATATAAAATACACGGAGCCGTGTTTCTCATGGCAGGCTCAAGAACTACTTGGTCTTGCTTAACCAATGGCAATTGTTCCAACACAAGATCATTATAACGCTCATTGGTTAAGATCAATATATTTTCTGTAGGTATAAATTTATTTAACCTTTTGAACGTTTTTTGGATTAGGGTATCCCCTGTTCCAAGCATGTCATGAAATTGTTTTGGATAATCCGATGTACTGATAGGCCAAAATCTAGATCCTACGCCTCCAGCCATTAATATGGCATAATAATTCTTGTTCATGGTCAATATTTTTAATCTGTGATCAATTCAACCTCTGCATTGGGCTGAAATATATAAACTTTCCCTGTAGCAATTTCAATACATTCGTACCGTTTCACCCTTTTGTTCCCTTTTTTGAATAGCTTGCCATTATAGATCCTAAAGACACTGCCTATCGGAAGTTCAAAAATATAGGAATTATCCTTATTGTGACTATCAAACTGCTTTAAAGCAATAGATAATTTTGCATCGGTATCACTACTTGCTTTTGGATTTTTAAAATGGTTCGCCAATAATGGCAGGAGTTTGGACGGAAATATTTCGGGCCTAATGAAAGGCAACATCAAATATTGAAATGTCCTTTTCCATTCTATCCCGTGTGGCAATATTTGTCTTCCATACTTTTCAAATGCCACCAAATGAGCTATTTCGTGAACCAAGGTTATCAAAAAGCGATATTTGTTCAGGGAAGAGTTTACTGTAATATGGTGCAATCCATTGGGCAATCTCCTATAATCCCCATGCCTTGTGACACGCTCATTTACAATCTTAAGATGCACCCCATTGTCCTTGATTAAAACCAAACAAGGTTCAATCGCTCTTTCTGGAAGGTATTTTTTTAAAACTTCGTTCATTTAAGGGGTACTGTTGGATACCTGTAGCATTTTTCCGTTATATAGTTTATGTCCTGATAAGGCAAAGTCTTTTATATAAGATGCCATTTCTAAGGCGGTCACCGGAGCCTGATAGCCAGGAAAGGCCTCTTCCAACATTTCTGTTTGTACGGCACCCAGGGCCAACACATTAAATGAAGGTCCGTTTTCTTTAAATTCCTCGGCCCATAATTCCGTTAAGGTGATCACAGCACCTTTACTTGAACTGTAAGCGGACAAACCAGGGAATTTTGCACTTCCCTGTACACCGCCCATGGAACTAATGGTTACTACATGTCCACTTTTGGACATATAGGGAATGACACTCTGAGTGATATGGGCCACGCCGAAAACATTTACCCTATAGACCTCTTCAAATTCATCCATACTGGATTCTAAAAATGGCTTGTTCAGCAATTTTCCCGCATTGTTTATAAGGATATCCACGGTGGTCCAATTTTCCGAAATATAGCCTTCCATCCTTTTTATATCCGTCTTTTTGGATATATCAAAGGAAAAGGTGGCTATGTTTTTATGCTTGAGTTCTTTTACGGGCTTTTCATTTCTCGAGAGCGCCAGGACCTGATGGCCCTCGTTGGCAAAAAGCTGTGCCATTTCAAAACCTATGCCCCTACTGGAACCTGTGATGATAATATTTGACATTTAATTGTATTTTATTTCTTTGGTAGGCGCATTGATGATATTTTCTAATACGGGATACATTTTATTAACGAAGTTCGCCATGTGTTCATAATCCATCAGTTCTGGTTCGTCCCCTACCTTGTGATAAAAATCAAAGTTGGTAAAATCAAACGTACAATAGGTTTGTGATGGCACAGCAAATTCCTTATCAAATGGATAATTGTCCGATCGCTGGAAAAGGTTGTACTCTTTTGCTGTGGGAAGAAAACCTACCAACTTTTCCTTGGCATAATTATTACTAATGGCCGCTAAATTGGACTTTTCATATCCGGTAACATAGACATAGTAATCCTTTTCCACCAGTGGGACCCCGACCATTTCGAAATTCAACATGGTATAGAGATCAAGATTTTGGGACTTTAATCTTTTGGCCAAGTGGGCAGAGCCCAACAGTCCTTTCTCCTCTGCACTGAACAGGGCGAAAATGATACTCCTTTTATTGTTTCTTTTGTTGCCGAAATACCGGGCAAACTCCAACACCGTTGTTGTTCCGGAAGCATTATCGTTTGCACCATTGGCTATTGTATCCCCATTCTCTGGTGCAATTATACCGATGTGGTCATAATGGGCCCCGATAATCACAAATTCATTTTTAAGTATTGGATCAGTACCTTCCAAAACCCCAACTACATTATAGGCATTGGAATCAATATTGGTAAGGGTATCCTTGTAGGCAACAAAGTAGGGCATGATATTGTTTTTTTTGAAAACCCCTTCAATAAAATTCGCCGCCTTTTCTATACCCTCATTGCCAGTTTCCCTGCCCTGTAATTCATCTGAGGCCAAGAAATCCATTATTTCCCCAATTTTGACCTTATCCGCAAATGCAGGGGTCATTGCTCCATTGTCCGATGAACCATAAGCCTCAGAATTATCTATAGTGTTTACTATTTTACCTTGAACACCTGCGGGACCTCCGACAACACCTGTTTGGGTCTCCATATTTTGTGCGGAACCGCATCCAACCAATAATGCCAAAAGCGCTATCCTACTAAATTTCTTCATCGATTTTATTTTGGATTTAAAGATAAAAAAAAGCACCCCAATATCATTGGGATGCTCTATAATATAATTTCAATCTATTATTGTTATGCAAGCATTGTAACGGGGTTCTCTAAAAACGACCTTAGTGTTTGCATAAACTGTGCTCCAGTAGCTCCATCTACGGTTCTATGGTCACAAGCCAAGGTAACCTTCATGGTATTCCCTACCACAATTTGACCATTTTTAACCACTGGCTTTTCAACGATAGCACCTACAGATAAAATCGCAGAGTTGGGCTGGTTAATTATGGAAGTAAATTCCAAAATTCCGAACATCCCAAGATTGGATACTGTAAACGTACTACCTTCCATTTCTGCCGGTGTCAATTTCTTGTTCCTTGCTTTTCCTGCTAAATCACGTACAGATGCGCCAATTTGCGTTAGGCCCATTTGATCCGTAAATTTCAACACAGGAACCACAAGTCCATCTTCAACAGCAACCGCAACTCCAACACTTATATGGTGATTGTAACGGGTGGTATCCCCGTTCCATGAAGTATTTACTTGTGGGTGCTTTCTCAAAGCCATGGCACATGCTTTAACCACCATATCATTAAAAGACACTTTGGTATCTGGCAAGCTATTGATCTGTTCTCTTGAAGCTTTGGCATTATCCATGTCCACTTCAATAGTAAGATAGTAATGAGGGGCGCTAAATTTAGATTCTCCCAATCTTTTTGCGATCACTTTTCGCATCTGGGAATTTTTCACCTCTTCACTACTTTCCTCACCTACAGGTGCGGCAAACGCCACACTTTGCGCTTTTTCAGCAGGAGCAGCAGCTTGAGCAGGTGCTGATGCGGCAGCCTTTTGAGTTGGCTGGTAGTTCTCAATATCTTTCTTCACTATCCTACCGTGATCGCCACTTCCGGTAACAGTTGAAAGATCGATGCCCTTTTCATCCGCTATTTTTTTAGCTAATGGAGAAACAAAGATTCTCTTACCATCACTTGCGGCTACTGGGGCCGATGTAGAAGGAGATTTTTCTTCAGCTTTCGCTTCAGTTTTCTTTTCCGTTTTTGCTGTGGGTGCCTTTTCATCTCCTCCGGAGGAAGCTCCACTCAGCACGCTTTCTACATTGGTCCCTTTTGGACCTATAATTGCCAAAACAGCATCAACAGGAGAGGATTCACCCTCCTTTATCCCGATATACAATAAGGTACCTGAATAGAATGATTCAAATTCCATGGTGGCCTTATCTGTTTCGATCTCTGCAAGGATGTCTCCTTCTTCAACCTCATCACCCACTTGTTTCAACCAGGAAGCAACAGTTCCTTCTTCCATGGTATCACTTAAACGCGGCATTTTTATAATTTCTACACCCTCTGGAACTTCAGACGTTTTAGCGGCACTTTCAGCAGTTGTGTCATCAGATTCCGATGGCGCTTCCGATTCTTCTTCTTTTGATTCTTCCGAATCAGTTGAAGTAGTTGAATCTCCCTTCAGTAGCCCGGAAATATCTTCTCCTTCTTCTCCAATAATTGCCAAAAGGGAATCTACAGGAGCTCCATCACCTTCTTGAATGCCAATATGAAGTAACGTACCCTCGTGAAAGGATTCGAACTCCATTGTAGCTTTATCAGTTTCGATTTCGGCTAAAATATCACCTTCCTCAATTTTGTCACCTACTTTTTTAAGCCACTTAGCTACCGTACCTTCTTCCATGGTATCGCTAAGTCTTGGCATGTTAATTACTTCTGCCATCTACTTATAATTTATGTGGTAAAAATGGATAATCCTCTTGCTCGTATACCATATCGTACAATTGTTGTACCGGCGGGTAATCTGATTCGTCGGCGAATTTCTCACATTCGGTAACCAAGTCCTTTACGCGTTTGTTGATTTTCTTAATCTCATCATCGGTTGCATATTTGTTTTCCTTGATAATTTCCAACATTTGGTTGATAGGATCTATTTTCTTGTATTCCTCAACCTCATCCTTTGTTCTGTAGTGTTGCGCGTCTGACATAGAGTGACCTCTATATCTGTATGTTTTCATCTCCAAAAATGTTGGTCCACCACCACTTCTGGCTCTTTCCACCGCTTTGCTCACTTCCTTGGCCACTGTTTCCGGATCCATACCGTCTACTGGTCCACAAGGCATTTCGTAGCCTAGGCCCAATTTCCAAATATCAGTTGAAAAAGATGTCCTGGCCACAGAAGTACCCATAGCGTATCCGTTATTTTCACAGATGAAAACAACTGGTAGTTTCCAAAGCATTGCCAAATTGAAACTTTCGTGTAGCGATCCCTGTCTAACGGCACCATCACCCATATAACAAAGGGTTACTGCTTCCCTTTTAAAATATTTGTCAGCAAAGGCCATACCCGCTCCCAAAGGAATTTGGCCCCCTACAATTCCATGACCACCGTAAAATCCTTTTTCCTTTGAAAAGATATGCATAGAACCTCCCATTCCCTTAGAGGTACCAGTAACCTTACCATACAATTCTGCCATTACCCTTCTTGGATCTACGCCCATCCCAATAGGCTGTACGTGATTACGATAGGCTGTGATCATCTTATCCTTAGAAAGGTCCATAGCATGCAAAGAGCCTGCCAAAACTGCCTCTTGCCCGTTATACAAGTGCAAAAAGCCTCTTACTTTCTGTTGAATATAGACTGCGGCTAGTTTATCCTCAAATTTTCTCCAGAACAACATGTCCTCATACCACTTAAGGTAGACCTCTTTGGTTATTTTTTTCATTAATTCAGTATTTATTGAAGCTTATGTATCAAACAAGGAAACAAAAATACACATAAATTCAATAGAGAAAAAAAATTGAAGAAAAAGCTAGTGAGAAACCACAAAAAGAGAGGAAAATATGAAATAAGGCAACTTTAAGTGAATTTGTTTGACCTAATATTGAGATTAGCCTAAAAACGACTTCCCAAAAGCCAGTGGGAGTATATCTCCAATGGAATTGCATTTTAGAACTTCGCCGGTCTCCCCCATTAACATCAATTGAATGGGATTCTCTTGCTTTTGTTCGTATTCCGATATGGCCTGCCTACAATTGCCGCATGGCGCGGCTGCCTCTTTCACGACATATTTCTCAGAAGTTGCCGTTATGGCAATTGCCTTGATGGGTACGCCAGGATATTTGGCTCCTGCGTAGAACACAGCAACCCTTTCGGCGCAGAGGCCAGAGGGATAGGAAGCATTTTCCTGATTATTTCCAATTACAATTTCACCATTTTCCAATAGTACTGAGGCACCCACCAAAAAGTTGGAATACGGTGCATATGCATTTTGTCTGGAAGCAACAGCTGCTTTCATAAGTTTTTGATCTTCTGCCGATAAATCGTCGAAGTCGTCAAAAACGGTCATCTCAAAGGAAATGGTCTGTTTTCTCAAGGAATATTATTTTAACGGTTAATTGTATCGTTTCAAATATACTATAACCAAAAGGAAGCTTTGTTCTATTAATCGTTTAAAAATTCTTCTCCTAAATTAAAGGTAAGCGAAAATCTAAGCGTATTCTCCAATGGGTTCTGCACCTTGGAAGAAGAGAACAAGTATGACAAGTCTATCTGTGTGGCCTTAAATTGGAATCCTGCTCCCAATGTAAAGAATTTTCTAGACCCTTTTTCTTCGCTCTCATTAAAATACCCGGTACGTAACATGAAGGAGTTTTGGTATTTGTATTCCAGACCCAAAGCCCAGGTAACCTCCTTTAATTCTTCACTAAATCCATCAGGCGCATCACCAAAGGATTCGAAGACCCCACTAAAAAATCCGATTTTTTGATACTCTTCGTTATCGGCCGAATCCACATCCCCGTCACCATCAAAATCTCTTGGGGTAGGCACCAATAATTTATTGAATTCTGAGGTTATTCCCAAAACATTATCTTGATCAAGTATAAAATCAAAACCGGCACCAAACTTTAAATTGGTAGGTAAGAAGTTTCCTTGTCCACCTTCATCATAGGCAATTTTACCTCCAAGATTGGACACGTTGAAACCAGCCCTCCATCTACCGTCAAAATTATTATAGGCTATTTCTCTGGACCGATAGTATCCGGCCACATCAACTGCAAAAGAACTCGCTGCCTGAGAATCTGCACCGGCATCGTCTTGGAACTTTAGATTGGAACTAATGAACCTTCCTGCTACTGCCATGGAAAAGGTCTGACTCAATTTCAAGGAATAAGAACCATCCAGTGCCAATTCATTCGGTTTTGCCGTGGTCCCTGGATCATTGGCAAATTGTCTTAATTCTATTTCTCCTAAGGTAAAATAGCGCAAACTTAAAGCAAAAGCACTTCTATCGTTAAGCTTGTTGTAATACCCTGCATTTAATAAGGCTATATCTGTGATAATACTTTCCAAGTAAGGGGTGTAACTCAATCCTATCCCCATTTTCCGTTCCGCAAAAGCAAATTTTGCCGGGTTCCATTGTTGTGAAAAGGCATCTGTAGAAGTTGCAACGCCCATATCTCCCATACCAGCTGCCCTTGCATCGGCGGCAATGGTTAAAAAAGGAACTGCAGTTGTGATTACACGGTTTTCTTGGGCGGATAATTTACATACCAATACGAATAACGTAAGCGTCAATATTTTTTTCATTTTCTACTTTTGATTAAGCCGGTTCTTAAAAATGCTCAATTAATTTGAATAACTAAAATAAATTAGATGTATTACAACTTAACGAACAATTTAACGATATCTTATGTTCTTATTAAAAAAAACGGTGATCCTACGGATATCCTCCATTAAAGAACAACTTTGATCCTATACTCCGTCAATTAAAAGCACTTCAATAAACCTAAAAAGAATAGTATTAAGCCATACTATTCTTGGGTTTATACCGTTATGGGTTTTGTAAGCATTGACAATATTTGAATGAATGGCCAGTATTAATGAAAAAAAATGGAAAAGTGTAAAATATTATGCGCTAATCATCGTTCTAATAGCCAAATGTGAATCAATTTAAATTAAAATACGAATCCCAAACTACTTAATAGCAGTTTATATTTTTTGAACTCAAGTCCTAATTATGAAAAAACAATTTATCAAAGTTGTACTCTCTTGTATAGTGGTAGCAGGAACTTTTACCAGTTGTAGTAAAAACTCCTCTTCATCAAAGAATACGTCCAGAGCCACCGGCTGGAAAATTAATGACAAAGATGGTGGTTTCCAGTTCAATTCAGACTTTAAGGAGCAAGAAACGGCTCCAGGTCTTGTTTTTGTGGAAGGTGGAACTTTTACCAAAGGTAAGGTGCAGGATGATGTTATGCACGACTGGAACAACACGGCTACCTCACAACATGTTCAGTCCTTTTATATGGACGAAACAGAGGTGACCAACGTGATGTATCTAGAATATTTAGATTATCTAAAAAGTGTTTATCCTCCAGACAATCCTCAGTATGCACATATTTATACAGGTGCTCTACCTGATACTTTGGTGTGGAGAAACAGATTAGGATTCAACGAAACAATGACCAACAACTACCTGCGCCATCCTGCATATGCAGAATATCCAGTAGTAGGTGTGAATTGGGTACAGGCTACACAGTTTGCCGAATGGAGAACAGATCGTGTTAACGAGGTGATGCTGGAACGTGAAGGTTATTTGGCACAAGAGGCAAAATATAAGGCCCTTGATGGTGAAGGTAGTGGTACTTTTAGTACTGAAGCCTATTTGATGAGACCAGAATCTGTCTATAATGGAAGTATTGATTCCCTTCAGGGCAAAAAACAAAAGGATTCAACAAATGTATTCGCCAAAAGAAGCAGTGGGATTATTTTACCAGAATATAGACTACCCACAGAAACTGAATGGGAATATGCTGCACAAGCCCAAATAGGACAAAGGGAATACAACAACTATAGAGGAAGAAAAAAATATCCATGGGAAGGTGACTATACTAGAAATGGACAAAGAGTTGGTAGGGGCGATCAATTGGCCAACTTTAAACAAGGAAAAGGTGATTACGGCGGAATTGCCGGCTGGTCCGATGACGGAGCTGATATCACTGCTGAAGTAAAATCATACAAGGCCAATGATTTTGGACTATATGATATGGCAGGAAACGTATCTGAATGGGTTGCCGATGTTTACAGACCTATTGTAGACGATGAAGTAAGTGACTTCAACTATTATAGAGGAAACGTTTATATGAAATCTGCCATTGGAGAAGATGGCAAGGTAAATGTACTGAGGGATGAAATAGTTTACGATACTTTACCGAATGGAAAGATCGTGGCAGTAAACCTTCCAGGAGAGGTAAAAATGGTACCTGTTGATGAGCAAGAAACTTATTTAAGAACCAATTTCTCTTCCAGTGACAATAGAGGCTACAGGGATGGTGAGCCAGGATCTACAAGATATTATGAACAATTCAGTGATGATGAAGAGGAGAACAAGAATAAGACTATGTACAACTCTCCAAAGCATAAAATTGAAGTAGATTCTATTGGCAAATTAGTTGGAAAATACGATAAGTCAAATGATAGAAACACCTTGATCAACGATGAAGTAAGAGTTTTCAAAGGAGGATCATGGAGAGATAGAGCGTATTGGTTAGATCCTGCACAGCGAAGGTATATGCCTCAATATATGGCTACAGACTATATTGGTTTCAGATGCGCCATGTCCAGAGTAGGTTCCAAATCAAAAAATAAAAACAAGACTGTAAGAACTAAAAAAGCCAAATAAGCTTAATCAAATCTTATTCATAAAAAAAAGCCCTGTTCGCAGGGCTTTTTTTATGCGCATAAACTTCGTTAAAAGAAAACTATCGTGGTTTTATAAATGAGCCCATTTTTTTGTCATGACCACCATATAAGAGGTTATGTAAAAATTATTGGAATAAATTTATTTTTAAAAAAAATGGAAGATTTTCCTTTTTGGTTTTATCTTGCTTCTGAATTTAATTATAACATTATCATAAATTAAATGACCATTCAAGAATTACATAAGCTATATTTAGAAACCCCGACCGTTAGCACAGATACTCGGAAAATAACGGAGAATTGCCTCTTTTTTGCCCTTAAAGGCGATAATTTCAATGGGAATGAATATGCCCAAGATGCTATAAACAAGGGAGCACGTTATGCCATAGTGGATGATCTCACCTACCATACCCCAGGAAAAACTATTTTAGTAACCGACACTTTAAAAACTCTTCAGGAGCTTTCAAATTTCCACCGTAAATATTCATCTGCAAAAATCATTGCCCTTACTGGTAGCAATGGTAAAACTACCACAAAGGAATTGATTAATGCCGTACTTTCCACGAAGTACAAAACAGTGGCGACTAAAGGCAACCTGAATAATCACATAGGGGTTCCATTAACCCTTTTAACTATAAAGCCAGACACTGAATTGGCGATTATTGAAATGGGGGCCAACCATATACTGGAAATTCAGTTTCTTTCCAGTTTGGCAGAGCCCGATTTTGGGTATATCACCAACTTTGGAAAAGCACATATTGAAGGATTTGGAAGCGCCGAAGGGGTTATAATCGGTAAGTGTGAACTTTACCAATTCTTGATTGAGCACAGGAAGCTAGTATTTTTTAATGGCGATGATCCCATCCAAAGAAAAAAATTAAAGGCATATCCAAACAAATTAGGTTTCAGTCAGACTGATCCTGAATTAATTCAAATTAAGAACTTAGGTGCCAATCCTTTTGTAGCCCTTGAGACTGGCGGCACAAAAATACAATCCAATCTAATAGGTAAGTACAACTTTACCAATTGTGGGGTCGCTGTTCTAATCGGTAACTATTTTGAAATTCCACTGGCCGACATTAAGAGGTCCATTGAAAATTACCAGCCGCAGAACAACCGATCACAGATCATTCAGAAAAATGACAACCAAATTATTTTGGATGCCTATAATGCCAATCCAACCAGCATGAAGGCTGCCTTGGAAAACTTCACCTCCATGGATGGGAAGAATAAAACGGTTTTTATCGGAGATATGTTCGAACTGGGTGAAACAGCAGCCCAAGAGCATCAATACATCGCAGATTTGGCAGCAGCTTCAAAATTTGATGCCGTTTATCTGATAGGGGAGAATTTTTTTAAAACACAAAGCCCTTTACAAAAATATAGAACCTTTGACGATCTTTCCAAGCACCTAAAAAACAATACACCTAAAGGAAGTACCATTCTTATCAAAGGATCGAGAGGGATGGCCTTAGAGCGAATTTTGGAAATTATTTAAATTTTTAGACCGACTAGACAGGATTTCCAGGGTAAATAACCAGGACTAGTACAATCCTAAATTTTGATAAACTTTGTTCCTATCCTTTAGAAGAAAAATCATTTTGCCCTTCACTTTAATCATAAGTCAAATGCGGTAATAAAAAATCCACCCCATAGAAATGGGATGGATTTTGTAAGTGATGTGGGACATACTGGATTCGAACCAGTGACCTCTGCCCTGTCAAGGCAGCGCTCTAAACCAACTGAGCTAATACCCCCTTAATTAATGTTGCTAATGTAAAACTTATTTTAGATTAGAAAAACTATAAGACCTATAACTTTAAATAGTACTGCTTACTTCTATCTAGTTCAAACGAACATCATATATCTTAAAATTGATCGATCGTCTTCACTTGTTGGGCTTTCTTACAATTACCTAACTTGCTATATAACAACACTCTTAAGAATTCCTGCCAACATAACATTGCCTCGTTGAGCGACTAAATCTCCCTTGGATTCAATTTGGGGCTATTTCTAAGTTTATGCGGTCAACAAGAAATAAGAAGTACCCTTTGGACCCTTGGCCAAAAATTAATCATTGGAAAATCCAAAAAAATCGTATATTTTAGGATGAACCTTAGAAAACGTTCACAAAGATTTGAACAACAAAGCAAACCAACCCATGGCAAAGTATAATATCGCGGTTCTTGGCCCAATTCCAAGAGATCATATTACAACCCATAGAGGAGAAATAATAGAAAAGTACGGTTGTGCCACGCATACTGCCATTGGACTATCCCAACTATTAGGAAATGAAGGCACTGTTCATTTGGTGTCCCACGTTAGAAAAAAAGATGAAGGGCCCATAAAAGAAATTCTATCCGCCTATCCCAATATAAACACAGAAAATATCACCTCAGATATGGATCAGGGCGATGTTATCAGCTTAAAATTTATTGACCAGAACAACAGGCTAGAAAAACAAACAGGATTTATGAATCCCATTGTACCGGAAGATCTTAAAACGCTACTACATTGTGATGTTTTTGTCTGTGTGCCCATTACGGATTATGAGGTGCCACTTGAAACTTTAAAATATATAAAGCAAAATAGCAAAGGCACTATTATTTTTGATGCCCATGGCCCTACCAATACAGTTACAATGACCGGAGATCGACTTGTGAAGTTTTGGATCGATATGGATCAATGGCTCCCGTTTATCGACGTATTAAAAATGAATCTTGAAGAGTCTAAATGCTGTTGGTTTGAAAAGGAATACGAACTGGAAAACTTAATTCATGTCAATGATGAAAGTACAGACCATTTGGCCTCGTTTGCAGAGCATTCATTGAACAAAGGTATAAAGTCCTTAATTGTGACCTTAGATGCCAAAGGAGGAGCTGTTTTCTATAAAAAAGATAACAAGGTCCATCATGAAATGGTACCCTCTGTGAAGGTGAGCCATGTAGTGGACACTACTGGCTGTGGTGATTCTTTCGCGGGCGGTCTGGGATATGGCCTACTACAGGATAAGACCAATTATATAAGGGCTGCAAGATATGCCAATGCCTTGGGAGCTCAAAGAACACAAGGTCGTGACTTTAGCGTTTTTAAGAATATTGAAGAGACCAATAAGATCTTATTGGCAACCTATGGCATCGTTTAAAATCAAAATTGGCATAAAAACAAGATTCCACTAAGAGGCGGAAAAACAAAAAACCTGTTCATAGAAATGAGCAGGTTTTTTGTCGATGACCATTATACTAAAAATGATATTGGAATATTAACCACCTATAGTAATCCCTTTTACATTAACAAATTCCTTCATACCGAAGCCTCCATGTTCCCTTCCGAAACCAGAGTTTTTTACACCCCCAAAGGGCATCGATGGTGATGCTAATCCAAACGTGTTGATAAAAATCATTCCCGTATCAAAATGTTTCTCGGCCAACTCGGTAGCTTTTGCAATGTCTTTGGAAAAAATTCCACCTCCAAGGCCAAATCTACTGTCATTTGCAATGCGCATGGCATCTTTCTCGTCCTTGGCTTTAATCAATGAGGCCACAGGTCCAAAAAGTTCATCATCGTATGCTGGCTGACCCGGTGTTACATTTGCAAGAATTGTAGCCGGATAGAAAAATCCTTCTCCCTCCGGAATATTTCCACCACATAGAATTTCAGCCCCATTAGCTACACTTTCTTGTACTTGTTCGTGTAAAGTTTTGCGTAAATCTTCACGGGCAATAGGACCCAGATCATTTTCTGAAGACATAGGGTCCCCCACTTTTAGGGCTTTCATGGCTGAGACAAATGATGCTTTAAATTTATCATACACCTTGTCTACCACAATAAATCTTTTGGCGGCAATACAAGTTTCTCCATTATTGTAAATACGTCCCTTTACACACATCTCAACTGCCAACTCCAGGTCTGCATCCTCTAAAACAATATAAGCATCATTGCTTCCCAGCTCCAATACAGTTTTCTTTAATACCGCACCCGCTTTCTCACCAATCTTCTTACCTGCAGCGGAGCTCCCTGTTAGGGTAATGCCCCGTACATAATCATTTTTTATAATTGCATCTGATTGCTCATGATTAATGACCAGGGTACTGAACAAATACTCTGGCAAACCTGCCGCTGCAAATACGCGTTCCAATAATTTCCCTGTTCCGGTAACATTGGAAGCGTGCTTCAATAGGATTCCATTCCCTGCCATTAAGTTTGCAATGGCATATCTCACCACTTGATAGGACGGATAGTTCCACGGCTGTATCCCATAAATAACCCCTATTGGCGAATAGCTTACTATTCCCTTGTCCCCATCTGACAAAGTTCGTTTTTCGTTTTTTAGTTCTTCTGGACCATGTTCGGCCGTATACTCACAAATGGCAGTACAAAGATCTACCTCATGTTCACTTTGAGCTAATAGCTTTCCCATTTCCTTGGTCATAAGTTCAGCTATTTCCGTTTTGTGCTCTTGGAGACTCTTCCCAATGGCTTTAATTTTATCTGCCCTTTCTCCAAGAGAAAAATGCTTCCATTTCTCAAAGGCATCATGACACCTTTTTACTGTCTTTTCAGCTTCCTCACTTGAAATGTATTCGTGATTTGAAATTTCTTTTCCCGTAGTTGGGTTAATTGTAGTTATAACTTTTTCTTTCATATTCATGGCCGTTTCTTTTTTGTTCTAGCTAAAGTTCTAATTTATTAAGATTTCCGCTTGGCTCTATTCATTTCATCATTGACGCGAATGCGGTTGTTGTGAAGAGTTTAACGTTCTAAGGGCGGGGCAATAGCCTGATTTGCCACTGTTGGCTCCATAAGCAATCGCCAAGTCATTTCCACAAGACGTTAATAGAAGATTGCATAACGTAGGATTGAATAGTTTGTAATGAGCGAAAATGAAGAGAAAAATAAGAATTTTATTGAAGCATATTATTGGAACAAGCATCAAGAATAGAAAATTCTTGCAGTTCAAGATATAAATGGGAACAAAATAATTTTAATTGAAGATTACATCATGGGAGATGCCTGCGCTAAGCACGATATGCTTCAAAGAATCTTTGGAAATGTTATAAACGAAAAAATCCCATTCACATAGTGAACAGGATTTTTTTTTGTGGGCCCTACTGGGTTCGAACCAGTGACCCCCTGCTTGTAAGGCAGGTGCTCTGAACCAGCTGAGCTAAGAGCCCGTACTTGTAAACCAATTTTTCAATTAATTTCTCGCTTCTCATTTCTCGAAGCGAGTGCAAATATAGTATAGTTTTTGATTCCCCAAAAGAAAAAATGAAAAAAAATCAAACTACTTCAGCAACCACAAAATTACTACCTCCTACGTATATGAAATCGGAATTTTCGGCTTCATTTTTGGCAGAAACAAGTGCTTCATTTACAGAATCATACACTTCACCAATCAAACCATATTCTGCAGCTTTTTCCTGTAGGAGCTTTTCATCCAGCCTTCTCACTATTTTTGGGGAACAAAAATAATACCTTGCCTCCACAGGAAAAAGTGGTAAAATTGTTTCGAGGTTTTTATCTTTTACAAAGCCCAGGACAAAATGTATGGTTTTATATTTTTGTTGGTTAATTTGCTGCAATACAACAGCAAGTCCTTCACTATTATGGGCCGTATCACAGACAGTTAACGGATGTTCACCCAAAATCTGCCATCTACCCAAAAGGCCTGTATTTTCAACAACATGTATAAGCCCGGCTTTGATATGATCTTCTTTCACATCGTACCCCTTTAGTTGTTTCAAGGTAGCCAGCACCCCCTTTACGTTCATCCTTTGATAATTTCCTAGCAAGGAAGTCTTATAATCGGGTAATTTCTCCTTTTCGGCAAATATAATTACCGCATCGCGAGCCTGAGCTGCCTCCCTAAATACCGCAGCCACTTCTTCTTGATATTCACTAATCACTACTGGCACATTAGGCTTTATGACTCCAGCCTTCTCCGAGGCAATCTGAGGTAAGGTGGTCCCCAACATATCCATATGGTCCAAACCAATATTGGTGATCAAGGAAACTTCAGGTATTATAATATTTGTTGAGTCGAGCCTTCCTCCCAAGCCCACTTCTATAATGGCTATATCCACTTGCTCAAGAGCAAAGTATTCAAAGGCCATGCCTACGGTCATTTCAAAAAAAGAAAGTTTGTTTTCGGTAAGAAATACTTTGTTCTTAGCTACAAAATCTATCACAAAGTCTTCACTTACATGAACCCCGTTGATTTTGATACGCTCTCTAAAGTCCTTTAAATGAGGTGAGGTATAAAGACCTACTTTATATCCTGCCTCCTGAAGTACAGAGGCCAACATATGGCTACTGGACCCTTTACCATTAGTGCCTGCAACATGAATGGTCTTAAATTTTTTTTCGGGGTGATTTAAATGATCTACAAGTTTAATAATATTGTCCAGCTTTCCATTAAAGGCAGACTTTCCCTTTTGCTGGTACATTGGAAGTTGTGCAAACATCCAATCCAAGGTTTCTTGATACCTCATGAATTACTCTCCCAATTTAAAATTGACAACAACAAACCCTATTTGTTGGCTGGGAGCATTGGAATCGAGGTTCCATTTGTGCAAAAAGGCGGTTCTTTTTGCAGGTTCCAAAAGACATGGGCTGTTATTTGTTGTGCCTTTCACACCAGGAGTGGCACTTACAACCTTTCCGTTTCTATCCACGACAATCTTTACCACAACCCTTCCTTCTTCGTTACACTCTTGCTGAACCTTCCCTTGGCTCACCAAGGATCTTCCATTTAATCCATATCCTCCAGTTCCAGAACCAGAACCTGCACTGCCATAGTAACTAGTGGCATAAGGATCACCATCTGGTTGTCCTTTATCACCTGCTCTATTATCATTGCCTTCACTACCAGTTGCAGTCCCATCATTTTTTGGGCCATTGATGATACTGGATAGCGCATCCGTAGTAGATTTGGATGGCTTGGGGGTTTCCACAGGCTTCTTAACCTCTTCTTTAGGTTTCGGATCTACCTTGGGTGTATTTTTTACTTCCTTTTTTTTGGGAGGGATAACTGGAGCATCCACATCTTCATTGGTTAAGACCTCCTCCATTTTCTCTTTTGGGGTCTCTGTTACCGTGGCCTCTACTTTTTGCTCTGGCTGCACTTCTTGTTTGGGTGCTGTTTTGATAAGTTCCTTTGGCTGAATGTTTCCAGAACCAAATTCCATGGTTCCGAAATTGACAGAAATTCCATTTTCTATGGGCGGATCCATATAGGTGAGACCTATATAAAAAAGCAAAAGAAGAAGCACACTTAACAACACGGTTGTAAGGGTAAAAGACTTCTTCTTATGTTTTGTATCTAATAATGACATTTTTAATTGGGTCGCACGGCCAAGATGACCTTATAATTATTTCTATTAGCGATTTCCATAACATTTACCGCCTCTTTTATAGCAACACTTTCTTCTGCCCTGAGAATAATTGTTGGCTTCTCTTGTCCTTCCAGAGCCTTTTTTAATTCGATCTCAACATATGCCCCATTGATCCTCTGATTGTCCACATAATACTCCAAATCTTTAGTAATACTTACAGATACATTTTGGGTATTGGTAGATTTGCCTTTTGCCTTGGGCAAAAGTAGATCAAGTGCATTGGGCGAATTAGCTGTGAGCATGAAGAAAATCAGCAACAGAAACACGATGTCCGTCATAGAGGACATGCTGAAATCTGGACTGACTTTGTTTCTTCCTTTTAGTTTCATAGCTACGGATTAAAGGGGTTCGTTCAGGAGATCAAGGAAATCAACAGCATTGGCTTCCATCTTATGGACTACCTTATCTGTTCTATTGACCAGATGGTTATACCCTATATATGCAATAATACCCACAATTAGACCTGCAACAGTAGTTGTCATCGCGGTATATATCCCTGAAGCCAAGGATCCCATTTCCGCCTGACCTCCACTACTGGCCATTTGATGAAAGGCAAGAATCATTCCAATTACCGTTCCCAAGAAACCAATCATTGGTGCAGCACCGGCAACTGTTGCCAAAACGCTCACGTTTCTTTCCAATTTGTAAACCTCCAAGGTGCCAGCATTTTCAATAGCTGTATTGATATCGTCCAAGGGCTTCCCAATTCTGGAGATTCCTTTTGCCGTTAACCTGGCCACAGGAGAATCCGTTTGGGCGCATAGCAATTTTGCTGCCTCCAACTTTCCATTGGACACGTGGTCCCTAATTTGGTTCATGAAATTACTATCGATCTGAGAGGCCGCCTTTATGGCAAAAATTCGCTCAAAATAAATGTACAAGGCCACGAACAACATGACAAACAATACGGAAATGATAAGAATACTTCCGGTGCCTCCATTAACGATCAAATCGATTACGGAAAGCGTTTTTTCCTCCGACACAACTGCGTCAACAGCTGGATCTTGGACAAGATCTTGAAATAATAACATAGGTTCTCTTATTAGTGTTGCCGTTATAACGGTTATTTGTCATTTAAATTATGCGTTCAATATTAAATCTCTCAACAAAATAAATGAAACAGCTCCAGCCAAGAATCCAACCAGCGCCAACCATGCTATTTTCTTGAAGTACCAGAAGAAATCTATCTTCTCCATCCCCATGGCGACTACCCCGGCTGCGGACCCAATAATAAGCATACTACCACCAGTTCCAGCAGAATAGGCTATAAAGTGCCACAAAGGGCTGTCCATTCCCTCAGAGAACATTCCAATACTGGCAGCTACCAATGGCACGTTGTCTATAACTGCAGATCCAACACCCAATAACATAACTACGATGTCTGTATTAGGTATGGCCGAATTTAATCCTTCAGCAAAGTGGAATAACATCCCCAATGACTCCAGAGCAGCTACCGCCAATAATATCCCCAAGAAGAACAAGATACTTGGCAATTCAATTTTTGACAAGGATGAATGTACAGGACTATGGTGCGCTGCAGCATCACTCTCCCCGTCAACGTTGGAAAGACTAAACTTGGTGCTACTATAAAGTTCAGCAAAAGTAGCTACAACTGCCAAAGACAACATCATACCCACGTAAGGAGGAAGATGGGTGATTGTTTTAAAGAAAGGAACAAAAACGATAGCTCCCAATCCCAGGTACAGCATGGTAGATCCGAATTTCGATTTTGGCACCTCTTTTTCAAACTCACCATCTATATTACCTTGAAATGCTTTGAACCTACTGGCAATTAATGTTGGCACCACCATACATACAATGGAAGGCAACAAAACGTGTTCTACCAACTGTAGGGCAGAAACCTTATCCGCTATCCACAACATAGTAGTGGTAACATCACCTATAGGAGACCATGCCCCACCGGCATTAGCAGCGATTATCACCATCCCGGCAAACCACAATCTGGTTTCCCTGTCCTTGATTACTTTTTGTAAGATCGTGATCAATACAATAGTAGCTGTTAGGTTATCAATTATTGCAGAAAGTATAAAGGCAAGGATGGAAAATAACCATAAGAGTTTTTTCTTGCTCCTTGTTTTAATAAATCCTTTTATCGTTGCAAAACCATCAAAGTAATCTATGATCTCTACAATGGTCATAGCGCCCAACAGAAACACCAAAATTTCCGCTGTCTTGCCCAAATGATGCAATAATATCTCATCAATGTGAGTAGGCTCTAACTCCCTTAATTCAGCATTCACCTCGAATACCGGCATGTGCGTCAAGGCAATTATAGCCCAAAGCAACGCCATCATTGCCAAAGCGGGAATCAGCTTGTCTATTTTAAGGTTATGCTCTAGGGTTATCGCCAAATAACCCACAATAAATACAATAATGATAATGGTCTCCATTTTCAGTTGGTTTAATTTATACTAATTGTTTCAATGCAATCTCAAAGGCTGTTTTACTCAAGTTTACTTTAGAGGCATTTTGTTTAAATATATTCAAAATAGCTTTACGAATTGTTTCGGAAGTATCCTGAAATATTAATTCATCATCCATTGGCACCCTGCGTTCCATAAAATAGGCAAACACTCTTGCCATTCCACAATTGGAAATAAAGTCAGGAATCAAACTTACCTTTTCGTCAGTGTATTCCATGATAGGTCCAAAGAATATTTCTTTATCTGCAAACGGAACATTGGCCCCACAGCTAATCACCTCAAGACCCGATGCGATCATTCTCCCTATTTGATCCTTAGTAATTAATCGGGAAGCGGCACAAGGTGCAAATATTTCGGTCTGAATATTCCAAATCTTACTGTTGATCTCTTCAAAAGACATCATCCCATCAGCAACCAGGGTGTTCCCTTTCTTATCCAGGTAAAATGATTTTATTTCTTCAAATGAAAATCCTTCTTCGTTAATCACACCCCCATCCCTATCGATAATACCAACAACTTTTGCGCCCATTTGAGCAAAGTAAAAAGCTGCTGCTGCACCTACATTTCCGAAGCCTTGGACCACAGCCCTTTTCCCTTTCACGGTTCCTCCGAAAATATCGTAATAATGTCTTACAGCTTCCGCGACCCCATAACCGGTGATCATATCTGCTACGGTATACTTCCTAGCGGTGGAAGGAGAATACTTTCCACTTTCTAAAACTTTGATGACTCCCAATCGCAATTGACCAATTCTATTGATCTTATCGGCTTCCGTTGGTTTAAAATGACCGTTAAACACACCTTCCTGAGGGTGCCAAACACCTGAATCTTCGGTAATTGGAATAACTTCATGGATTTCATCCACATTTAAATCTCCACCAGTCCCGTAATAACTTTTCAATAAAGGGGAAACTGCCCGGTACCACCTTTCCAATACCCCTTTTTTTCTAGGATCGCTTGGATTAAAGTTAATACCTGATTTTGCACCACCTATTGCCGGTCCTGAAACTGTGAACTTTACTTCCATTGTCTTTGCCAAGGAGAGCACTTCATTCATGTCCAATCCTTCACGCATTCTTGTTCCTCCGCCTGCAGCACCTCCCCTTAGGGAATTTATGACTGTCCAGCCCTCTGCTTCAGTTTCTGGATCCTTCCAATTAAAAACAATTTCGGGGGCTTTATTTTCGTATATACTAAGTAATTCTTTCATTATAATCGATCAATTAAATTTATGTAAACAAACATTGTCATTCATACACTCTTCAAAATCATTAAGTTATCTGCTCCCAAGGGAGCTAATGCTGTCTCATAAATTACTTGTTTAAATCAATTGATCTTTTCCTACCGCAACAAATATAAAAATATTGAATTGGTTTTACGTTTTTTAACCTTTGCTAATGAAAAATAATTTTCATGAAGATATTTACTTCCAGATGAGAAAAATCCGATATAATGCACTAAACTTAATTGAATATTTGTCAGCATAGCTGTATATTTGAGCCTCATTTTTAATCATATCGCATATTTATGGACTTTACATTATCAGAAGAGCAACGAATGATCCAACAAGCAGCTAGGGATTTTGCTCAAAACGAACTACTCCCAGGTGTAATTGAAAGGGATGAAGCTCAAAAATTCCCTACAGAAGAGGTTAAAAAAATGGGAGAATTGGGATTTATGGGCATGATGGTAAATCCAAAATATGGCGGTAGCGGATTGGACACATTGTCCTATGCCATTGCCGTAGAAGAATTATCGAAAATAGATGCTTCTGCCTCCGTTATAGTTTCTGTTAATAATTCCTTGGTTTGTTGGGGACTGGAAACATTTGGTACCGAAGCACAGAAAGAGAAATATCTGCCCAGACTTACATCTGGAGAAATTATAGGTGCTTTTTGCCTATCGGAACCTGAAGCCGGAAGTGATGCAACTTCACAAAAAACTACGGCCATTGACAAGGGCGACCATTATATCTTAAACGGTACAAAAAACTGGATTACCAACGGTAATTCGGCCGAAGTCTATTTGGTCATTGCCCAAACGAATGTAGAAAAAGGCCACAAAGGAATAAATGCCCTGATCGTTGAGAAGGGGACCCCTGGATTTGAAATTGGCCCTAAAGAAAATAAATTGGGTATTAGAGGTAGTGACACACACTCCATAATGTTCAATGATGTTAAGGTACCCAAGGAAAATAGAATAGGTGAAGACGGGTTCGGTTTCAAATTTGCTATGAAAACCCTAGCAGGTGGACGAATAGGCATCGCTGCCCAAGCTTTGGGAATTGCAGCCGGAGCTTACGAAATGGCCAAAAAATATTCAAAAGAAAGAAAAGCTTTTGGAACAGAGATTATGAACCATCAGGCTATCGCCTTTAAATTGGCGGATATGCATACACAGATTGAGGCTGCCCGCCATATGGTATACAAAGCCGCATGGGACAAGGACAACGGAAATGACTATGATCTTTCTGGCGCCATGGCCAAACTTTATGCCTCACAGGTGGCAATGGACACCACTGTTGAAGCGGTACAGGTACATGGTGGAAACGGATTTGTAAAGGAATACCATGTTGAAAGACTTATGCGCGACGCCAAAATCACCCAGATTTATGAAGGAACTTCTGAAATTCAAAAAATTGTTATTTCAAGGAGTATCTTACGTAATTAATCACCACATTTTAAAAGAACACCAAATGAACCCCCTGCTAAAACAGGGGGTTCATTGTTATGTGCTGCGTTTAACCAAATTTCACCCCCTATAATTCAAAACAAGAAGGTATAAATTAAGTATTTTAATATCCTATCCCCCTATTCTTGATGGATGCATCATATTAAAAGTGCCTATTTATTAATTTGACAAATATTCCATCACTAAAAATTAAATATGAATATTTTTCAATGAAATATTCCAAAGACTACTTTTTTTGTTACATTATACTTCATAAGCTGCATTTAATGCACTAAATATGATATTTTTGAGGAAATATCATAATTTATGAAGTTGATAAAGCAAGGGTTGTACCTACCGGAATTTGAGCATGATAACTGTGGAGCAGGATTTATATGTAGCCTAAAGGGAAATAAATCGAACGATATTATCCACAAGGCGCTGGAAATATTAGAGAAATTGGAGCATAGGGGCGCAGTAAGCTCTGATGGAAAAACGGGGGATGGTGCCGGAATTCTTATAGATGTACCCCATGATTTCTTTACCGAAGTATGTGATTTTGAACTAACAACACCAGGCAACTACGCTGTTGGTAATATATTTCTACCCCAAAAACAAAATCAAAGGGAGTTCTGCATTTCAATTTTTGAGGAGAACATCGCTAAACAGGGCCTAAAATTACTGGGCTGGAGAGATGTTCCGGTGAATAAATCAATTCCTGGGAGAATTGCTTCAGAAACAGAACCTTTTGTAAAACAGGTTTTTATTGCCAAAGCCAACAACGATCAAAGTTTTTTTGACTTCAACCTTAAACTGTTCATTGCAAGAAAAACAACGGAACACACTATAATAGCCTCTAAACTCTCTGAGAGCAATTTCTTCTATGTTCCCAGTCTATCCACTAAAATAATCATCTTCAAAGGGTTATTAATGCCCGAAGATATCAGCTTATACTATAGGGACCTAATGGATCCTCGTGTTGTTACACGTTTGGCATTGGTACACCAGCGCTTCTCAACCAATACCTTCCCTACTTGGGATCTGGCACAACCTTTTAGATACATGTGTCATAATGGTGAGATAAATACGCTAAGGGGCAATGTTTCCAGAATGGT
This sequence comes from Sediminicola sp. YIK13, assembly GCF_001430825.1. Taxonomy (GTDB): domain Bacteria; phylum Bacteroidota; class Bacteroidia; order Flavobacteriales; family Flavobacteriaceae; genus Sediminicola. The sequence goes on from NZ_CP010535.1 coordinate 2,037,168, forward strand.
ATCCAGGGAAGAGCTTATGAAAAGTGACTTGTTTGGTGATGAGATCAAAAATGTCCTCCCTGTTATCCTTCCTGGAAAATCAGATTCGGCCACTATGGATATGGTGGTAGAACTTTTATTGATGACTGGAAGATCGCTCCCAGAGGTAATGATGATATTGGTTCCGGAAGCTTGGGAAAAGAACCCTGAGATGTCCGAAGCAAAAAGGGCCTTTTACGAATACAATTCCTGTATGATGGAACCATGGGACGGTCCCGCTTCCATTCCTTTTACAGATGGGAATTATATTGGAGCAGTTTTGGACAGGAATGGCCTACGTCCTTCAAGATATTCGGTGACCAAAGATGGATATGTGATCATGTCTTCTGAGGTGGGCGTATTGGATATTGCTCCAGAGAACATAGAGATGCACGGTAGATTGGAGCCAGGAAAAATGTTCTTGGTAAATATGGAAGAAGGGAGAATCATCAATGATGAAGAAATCAAAGAGGAAATTGCACAAAGACATCCCTATAAAAAATGGCTTAACGACAATTTGGTCCACTTAAAGGACATTCCTTATAATGACTGCCCACTCTTCTTAAATGAAGCTACTGTTGAGAAAAGAAAGTCGATTTTTGGATACACCCAAGAAGACATCAATACCATTATACTTCCCATGGGCAAAACCTCCAAGGAGCCCTTGGGATCTATGGGTTCTGATACACCCATTGCGGTCCTTTCGGAACAGCCACAGTTGATCTATAATTATTTTAAGCAATTGTTTGCACAAGTCACCAACCCACCATTGGATGGAATTAGGGAAGAATTGATCACCGATATCAGTTTAACCTTGGGAAGCGATAGCAACATTTTTGATTTTTCTGAAAAACACTGTAGAAAGTTAAAAATCCAGAATCCGGTTATCTCAAAAGAAGACTTGGACAAAATCAAAAATTATGACGTCAGTCCAAATTATAAGGTAGTTTCCATCCCTATTTTGTACGAAATATCAAAAGGGCTCAATGGCCTGGAAGATGCCTTGGCATCACTATTAAAACAGGCAGAATCTGCCATTGATGAAGGTGCCAATATTATTATCCTTTCCGATAGGAATGTCAGTAAAGACCTTGCGCCAATTCCTGCATTATTGGCCTGCTCCTCCGTAAATAGTGGTTTACAAAAAATAAGAAAACGATCACAATTAAGTGTGATCATTGAATCTGCCGAACCACGTGAGGTTCACCATTTTGCCTTATTGTTCGGATTTGGCGCTAGTGCCATTAACCCTTATTTGGTCAATGAAATTATTGCAGAACAAATTGAAGAACACGACATAACTGAATATTCCTTTGATGAGGCCATTAAGAATTACAATAAGGCGATTGGCAAGGGAATCCTTAAGGTAATGAACAAAATAGGAATATCTACCTTAAATTCTTACAGGGGATCACAGTTATTTGAATGTATTGGTCTTAACACCAAAGTGGTGGATAAATATTTCCCAAAAACCCCAACGAGAATTCAGGGTATCGGGCTGTATGAGATAGAGAAAGAAATTGCAAAGCGCCATCAAAGAGCATACAAAATGCAAGATGTAGCTGCAGATCTAGATTTAGAAATAGGTGGCACCTACAGGTGGAGAAGGGATGGCGAAAAGCATGCCTTTAATCCAATGACTATTGCCAAATTACAAAAATCGGTACGTAACAACGAGCCAGAAACTTTCAAGGAATTTTCGGAATTGGTCAATGAGCAATCAAAAGGGCTAATGACTATAAGAGGATTATTTGAATTTTCCAATTATGACCCGGTTCCCTTGGAAGAAGTAGAACCATGGACAGAAATTGTAAAAAGGTTTAAGACTGGCGCCATGTCTTATGGCTCTATTAGTAAAGAAGCCCACGAGAATTTGGCCGTAGCCATGAACAGGATTGGTGGAAAGAGTAATTCTGGAGAAGGTGGGGAAGATGCTGAGCGTTTTTACAAAAACCAAACTGGTGATTGGAAAAATAGCGCCATAAAACAAGTAGCCTCGGGAAGGTTTGGAGTAACCTCCAATTACCTAACCAGTGCTAAAGAGATACAGATAAAAATGGCCCAAGGAGCCAAACCTGGGGAAGGCGGACAATTACCTGGGCCCAAGGTTAATCCTTCGATAGCAAAAACAAGAAACTCGACTCCTTATGTAGGATTGATTTCCCCTCCTCCACATCACGATATCTATTCCATTGAAGATCTATCCCAATTGATCTACGATTTAAAATCGGCCAATAGGGAAGCTCGTATAAATGTGAAATTGGTTTCAGAAATTGGTGTTGGTACTGTAGCGGCAGGAGTTTCCAAAGCAAAAGCTGATGTTATCCTAATTTCGGGACATGATGGCGGAACAGGAGCCTCTCCCCTAACCTCATTAAAGCATGCGGGACTTCCATGGGAACTTGGAATCGCGGAAGCGCAACAAACTTTGGTCATGAACGACCTTAGAAATAGAGTAGTTCTAGAATGTGACGGCCAATTAAAAACTGGAAGGGATGTTGCCATTGCCTGTTTGCTTGGAGCGGAGGAATTTGGTTTTGCCACGGCACCTTTGGTAGCCTCTGGCTGTATTATGATGCGTGTTTGTCATTTGAATACATGCCCAGTGGGAATAGCAACCCAAAATCCTGAACTTCGTAAGAAATTTGAAGGCAAACCAGAACATGTAGTCAACTATATGTATTTCATTGCCCAAGAATTGAGAGAGATCATGGCACAATTAGGTTTTAGAACCATAAATGAAATGGTTGGGCAAGTTCAAAAACTAGATCGTAATAAGGCCATTCAACACTTCAAGGCCGAAGGGATTGATTTAACTCCTATCCTGCACCAGGTGAATGTTCCCAAAGGAACAAAATTCTACAATACCCAGGCACAGGAACACCATATAGACAAGTCCATCGAATTTGAAATCATTGGAAAAGCACATCCTGCCCTGTTTAGGAAGGAAAAAATTTCATTAGATTTTCCAATATGCAATACTGACAGAGCAGTTGGCGCCATTATAAGTAATGAGATTTCCAAAATCTATGGGGCCGACGGTCTTCCTGAAAACACCCTAAAATTGAATTTTACCGGATCGGCGGGACAGAGTTTTGGAGCTTTTGCCACCAAAGGACTTACGATGATTGTCAATGGTAACACCAATGACTATTTGGGCAAAGGACTTTCTGGGGCAAAATTAATCATCAAAGTTCCTTACAAATCCACGCTCAAACCAGAAGAAAATGTGATCACGGGTAATGTTACCCTTTATGGAGCAACTTCTGGGGAAGCCTATATCAACGGAAAAGCCGGAGAACGTTTTTGTGTCCGTAATTCCGGGGCACATGCGGTTGTTGAAGGAATAGGGGATCATGGATGCGAATATATGACCGGTGGTGTTGCTGTTATCCTAGGCCAGGTCGGCAGAAACTTCGGAGCTGGAATGAGCGGCGGAATTGCTTATGTTCTGGATGAAAAAGGAACGTTCGATAAACATTGTAACAAGGAAGCCTTGAATTTATTATCGGTAAGTGAAAGCGAGGATATCAGCCAATTAAAAACGCTGATAGAGAACCATTACAATGCGACCCTTAGTCCATTGGCGCAACGTGTACTAGAAAAATGGGAGGAGATGTTGCCCAAATTCATCAAAGTCTTCCCAGAAGAATACAGACAAGCATTAATACGGCTTGAGGAAGAAAAATTAAAAACAATATAATCGAAGCTATGGGAAAGATAACTGGATTTTTGGAATTCGATAGAAAAATAGAGGAATACGTTCCTGTTGAGGAACGGGTGAAGAACTACAAGGAGTTTACCTTACCTTTAAAAGAAAATGAACTTAAGGATCAAGGAGCCCGATGTATGGATTGTGGAATTCCTTTTTGCCACAGCGGGTGTCCATTAGGGAATTTGATTCCCGATTTTAATGATGCCGTGTATAAGGGCAAATGGGAAAAGGCTGCAAAAATATTACATTCTACCAATAATTTCCCGGAATTTACGGGTAGGTTATGTCCCGCACCTTGTGAAGAAGCCTGTGTGTTGGGCATCAATGAAGACCCTGTTTCTATTGAAAATATAGAAAAAAATATTGTCGAAACAGCTTTTACCAAAGGGTGGATAACCCCAGAACCTCCTACCAAAAGGACAGGCAAATCCGTTGCCGTTATTGGCTCTGGACCAGCTGGTCTTGCTGCTGCCCAACAATTGAATAGGGCCGGTCATTTGGTAACGGTTTTTGAGAGGGACCAAAAAGTTGGCGGTCTACTTAGATATGGAATTCCGGATTTTAAAATGGAAAAACATGTTATTGATAGAAGGCTGGAGGTTTTGGAAGCAGAGGGCATCGTTTTTAAAACGGGTATCAATGTTGGGTTGGATATCACCGCAGATGAACTAAAAAACGAATATGATGCCTTGGTGCTCTCCGGTGGCGCAACCATAAGAAGAGGACTTCCTACAAAGGGATCGGATCTTAAAGGCGTGGTTCAGGCAATGGATTTCCTTAAGCAAAACAATAAACGTGTAGATGGTATTAAAGACCTAGGGGAAGAAATAAAAGCAACTGGTAAAGATGTCATTGTTATTGGTGGTGGGGATACAGGATCTGATTGTATAGGCACCTCGATTAGACACGGGGCACTTTCCGTTACCAATTTTGAAATAATGGAGAAAGCCACCTTGGAACGCCCTCAGGACCAACCATGGCCATTTTGGCCGATGAGACTGCGTACCAGCTCTTCGCATAAAGAAGGTGCGGAACGTTTCTTTAGCATCTCCACCAAAGAATTTGTTGGGGACAAAGACGGTAATTTAACAGGATTGATCACCGCCGAAGTAGAATGGACCCACAAACCGGGAGAGCGACCTAATTTAAAAGAAGTTCCGGGGACCGAAAAACAATGGAAATGTGAGCTTGCTCTTTTAGCTTTGGGCTTTACTGGTTCTGAAACCACTATAGCTGACCAATTAGGCTTAGAAATGGATCCTAGAACCAATGTGAAGGCCTCTATAGATAATTACATGACCAATGTCCCAGGCGTATTTGTAGCTGGTGACCAACGAAGAGGGCAATCACTTATCGTATGGGCCATTTCAGAAGGTAGACAAGCTGCACATCACGTGGACGCCTATCTTATGGGCTCCTCTATCTTGCCTTTAAAAGGCGATGGGGACCTACCTAGGATATAAATCCTTCCTAATAAAACAAGAGCCGTAACCTTATAAGTTACGGCTCTTTTTATTCGTAAAAAAAACACCTCTAGGGAGTTTTTTTACCTGTTCGAATTGTCTTATTCTTAATAATGGGCTTTGCCCAAAAACTAATGCTCAGTATATATCCAAGGGCCAAAAATACCAACAGCATTCCGATCCTCAATGAAAATAGGTCACTTATAAATCCGATCATCAGCTGCACCACCGCCCCTCCCATAATACCTGTCATTAATATTCCAGTCATAGATCCATGATGTTCTCGGATAGAATTTAGAGCAAGTGAAACTATGATAGGAAACATGACGGAGAGAAAAAATCCACTTAATTGAAATCCATATAGTGAAATATTTGCCCCTCCGAACAAACCTCCAGTAAAACTCGTAATTGCTAAAAGTGCAAAGACTCTCAAGATCAACTTGCTATCCCAAATTTTAAGAAGTACAAGCCCAAAAATGCCCCCAATGGTCATAAAGCCCCAAAAATTAGCAACAGCGCTAGCGCCTATGGTTTCATAGTCCAAGCCATGATACACCTGTAAAAACTTCGACATCCAATAAGAAATTCCCTGTTCGGCACCTACATAAGCAAATATGCCAAAAAAATACAACACGACAATTCTGTTCTTGAAGAGCGACACATAGATATCCTTGGTGCCTACTTTTTCCTCTGTGGTCAAAGTAATGCGAGGTAAGGAAACGGTAGTCACTAGCCCTATCAACAACAGACTTATCCCGGCAAATATGGCGTACATGGCAACCCATGACATGTCTTGTGGAACAATCTTAGAAAGAAAAGTTATGAGAACGGAAGACTCGGATTCCTTTTTTGCTACATGAAGAACGATATAGGAATACACCAAGGGACTTATAAACGAAGCTGCACCGAACATCAATTGTCCCAATACAGAAGTAAAGGCAAAATTCTCTTCTCCCCCCGCCACTCTGAGCAAAGGATTGATCACCACCTGTAATACGGCCATTCCCGTTCCTATGACAAATAAACTGGTTAGAAAAATAGGGAAGGTCGGAAAAAATACAAATAAAACAGATCCTAAGAATGCCAATAACAGACCAGTCACCAAGAGTTTCTTTTCCCCATATTTCTCCAGGATAAAGCCCGCAGGAATGGACATAAAGCCATAGGCTATAAAAAATGAAAAGGGCAAAAAGCTGGCCATTGTTTCACTAAGATCATAACTTAAGGATACGCTGGGATTAAGGGCGCCCAATATATTTGTCAAAAAGGAGATTACGAAGAAGGTAACCAATATCAATGCTACTACCCGATAATTTCGCTTCATAGGAGAGGGATGTGCTAAATTTTCCTACAATATACCTAAAACCATTATGAAAAATCATCGGATAAAGCCTGAATACTAAAAGTACCAAATTGACTATTGGGCAAATTTGTGTTTAAATTGAAAAGACAGACTACAATTTCAAGGAGGAATGCTGAAGGAATGTGCGTCGAAAACTTTTTTTATTTCAGTTTATGGCATAAAAAAACCCCTCATCGTTGGATGAAGGGTTCTTCAAAAAAAGGCGGCGACCTACTCTCCCACTTGGTATAGCAGTACCATCGGCGCAGATGGGCTTAACTTCCCTGTTCGGAATGGAAAGGGGTGGGCCCCATCGCCAGAGCCACCTTAAGTTTTAAGTGCACGCTCTTGATTGTGCACTGTTGCGATGTTTCGCGCAACGAATATCGTTAACATAAAGGGACAGGGTGCGTCCTAATTAAAGGACGCCACGGTAATACAATTCACGGGGCGCGGTTGCGCAAGTCTACGGGCAATTAGTACCACTCGGCTACGACATTGCTGCCCTTACACCTATGGCCTATCAACGTGGTCATCTCCCACGGCCCTTTAAAGAAATCCCATCTTGTGGCGGGTTTCGCGCTTATATGCTTTCAGCGCTTATCCCATCCCGACTTAGCTACCCAGCAATGCTCCTGGCGGAACAACTGGTGCACCAGAGGTCGGTCCAACTCGGTCCTCTCGTACTAGAGTCAGATCCACTCAAATTTCTAACGCCCGCAGTAGATAGAGACCGAACTGTCTCACGACGTTCTGAACCCAGCTCGCGTGCCACTTTAATGGGCGAACAGCCCAACCCTTGGGACCTTCTCCAGCCCCAGGATGTGACGAGCCGACATCGAGGTGCCAAACCCCCCCGTCGATATGAGCTCTTGGGGGAGATCAGCCTGTTATCCCCGGCGTACCTTTTATCCTTTGAGCGATGGCCCTTCCATGCGGAACCACCGGATCACTATGCTCTTGTTTCCAACCTGTTCGGCCTGTATGCCTCTCAGTCAAGCACCCTTGTGCCATTGCACTCTACACACGATTGCCAACCGTATTGAGGGTACCTTTAGAAGCCTCCGTTACTCTTTTGGAGGCGACCACCCCAGTCAAACTACCCACCACGCACTGTTCTCTCTAATGAGAGTTAGGCCCCGAATAAGCAAAGGCTGGTATTTCAACAATGGCTCCACAACGCCTGGCGACGCCGCTTCACAGCCTCCCAGCTATCCTACACATTACTTACCCAGGGTCAATACGAAGCTATAGTAAAGGTGCACGGGGTCTTTTCGTCCCACTGCGGGTAATCGGCATCTTCACCGATACTACAATTTCACCGAGCTCATGGTTGAGACAGTGTCCAGATCGTTGCACCATTCGTGCAGGTCGGAACTTACCCGACAAGGAATTTCGCTACCTTAGGACCGTTATAGTTACGGCCGCCGTTTACTGGGGCTTCAATTCAATGCTTCTCCGAAGATGACATCTCCTCTTAACCTTCCAGCACCGGGCAGGTGTCAGGCCCTATACTTCATCTTTCGATTTTGCAGAGCCCTGTGTTTTTGATAAACAGTCGCCTGGACCTCTTCACTGCGGCCCCCCCAGAGGGGGGCGACCCTTCTCCCGAAGTTACGGGTCTATTTTGCCTAGTTCCTTAACCATGAATCTCTCGAGCGCCTTAGAATACTCATCCCAACCACCTGTGTCGGTTTAGGGTACGGGCTGCTTCACTTGGTTTTCTCGGAGGATGTTATGCTGGATTATCACCTTGGCCGAGGCCTCGGTGTACTATCGGGGCGTCACCGCTCCCTTCAACGTACTATTCCGTCAGTACGCACCAACGCCACATCCCCGTCACTTTTATTGTGAGCAGGTACCAGAATATTAACTGGTTGTCCATCCACTACCCCCTTCGGGTTCGCGTTAGGTCCCGACTGACCCCCAGCTGATTAGCATAGCTGGGGAAACCTTGGTCTTTCGGCGTGCGGGTTTCTCGCCCGCATTATCGTTACTTATGCCTACATTTTCGTTTGTAGCTCCTCCAGCATCCCTTACGGAACACCTTCAGCGGCACTACAATGCTCCCCTACCCCTCCAATAAATTGGAAGTCACAGCTTCGGTGATATACTTATGCCCGATTATTATCCATGCAAGATCGCTCGACCAGTGAGCTGTTACGCACTCTTTAAATGAATGGCTGCTTCCAAGCCAACATCCTGGCTGTCAATGCAATCTCACCGCGTTTTATCAACTTAGTATATACTTGGGGACCTTAGCTGGTGATCTGGGTTCTTTCCCTCTCGGACATGGACCTTAGCACCCATGCCCTCACTGCTGACCATCATTTTATAGCATTCGGAGTTTGTCAGGAATTGGTAGGCGGTGAAGCCCCCGCATCCAATCAGTAGCTCTACCTCTATAAAACTATATGTCAACGCTGCACCTAAATGCATTTCGGGGAGTACGAGCTATTTCCGAGTTTGATTGGCCTTTCACCCCTACCCACAGGTCATCCCAAGACTTTTCAACGTCAACGGGTTCGGTCCTCCACTGTGTGTTACCACAGCTTCAACCTGCCCATGGGTAGATCACACGGTTTCGCGTCTACCACTGCTAACTAAAGCGCCCTATTCAGACTCGCTTTCGCTACGGCTCCGGACCTGAAGTCCTTAACCTTGCTAGCAACGGTAACTCGTAGGCTCATTATGCAAAAGGCACGCCGTCACACGTAAACGTGCTCCGACCGCTTGTAGGCGTATGGTTTCAGGATCTATTTCACTCCGTTATTCACGGTTCTTTTCACCTTTCCCTCACGGTACTGGTTCACTATCGGTCTCTCAGGAGTATTTAGCCTTGGCGGATGGTCCCGCCAGATTCACGCAAGGTTTCACGTGCCCCGCGCTACTCAGGATACCACTATCGGTAACGGTCTTTACCTGTAAGGGGCTATCACCCTCTACGGCCAAGCTTTCCAACTTGTTCCAGTTCATTACGCACCGAATGTCGTGGTCCTACAACCCCGATATTGCCGAAACAATATCGGTTTGGGCTAATCCGCTTTCGCTCGCCACTACTAACGGAATCACTATTGTTTTCTCCTCCTCCGGGTACTTAGATGTTTCAGTTCCCCGGGTTTGCCCATCTTGCGATGTACTAGTTCTTCAAACTAGTGGGTTGCCCCATTCGGATACCTGCGGATCATTTCGTGTGTGCCGATCCCCGCAGCTTTTCGCAGCTTATCGCGTCCTTCTTCGCCTCTGAGAGCCTAGGCATCCCCCATACGCCCTTATTTAACTTGTCGCACCTGCTTCGCCTTGCGGCCAAGCATGCGCCCTCGTAATATTATTCGTATTAATTTCCATGACGTACAATCATCCCTGGTGGTATGAATTGTACGCACTTTGTCCCAATATGTCAATGAACGTTTCGGCGAGGATACTAAGTGATGAATTTGATAACATCCCTAATACCGTCTTGTGCCGTTGTGGAGAATATCGGAGTCGAACCGATGACCTCCTGCGTGCAAGGCAGGCGCTCTAGCCAGCTGAGCTAATCCCCCATTTCGAAATTCCGGATATCGAACCCTGAATCGGTAATGAGTAGAACCCTCTGCTCCTAGAATTTCCTTCAATCTGTCAATCAATGAACTTTTTACATTCTTCCCCTGGGGGAGTCCTGTTGTAGTCTCAGGCAGACTCGAACTGCCGACCTCTACATTATCAGTGTAGCGCTCTAACCAGCTGAGCTATGAGACTCTCACTTTGCGGGACCTGCGTCCCAATCAATATATTATATGACAATAATTATAAGACAGCAATAAATTGAACAATAACCTAAAAAATACAAGGACTGAATTCTTCTTCTCTATCGTCGAGATGCTTTTCTCTAGAAAGGAGGTGTTCCAGCCGCACCTTCCGGTACGGCTACCTTGTTACGACTTAGCCCTAGTTACCGATTTTGCCCTAGGCCGCTCCTTGCGGTGACGGACTTCAGGCACTCCCGGCTTCCATGGCTTGACGGGCGGTGTGTACAAGGCCCGGGAACGTATTCACCGGATCATGGCTGATATCCGATTACTAGCGATTCCAGCTTCACGGAGTCGAGTTGCAGACTCCGATCCGAACTGTGACCGGTTTTATAGATTCGCTCCCTGTCGCCAGGTGGCTGCTCTCTGTACCGGCCATTGTAGCACGTGTGTGGCCCAGGACGTAAGGGCCGTGATGATTTGACGTCATCCCCACCTTCCTCACGGTTTGCACCGGCAGTCTGGCTAGAGTTCCCGACATTACTCGCTGGCAACTAACCACAGGGGTTGCGCTCGTTATAGGACTTAACCTGACACCTCACGGCACGAGCTGACGACAACCATGCAGCACCTTGTGATCTGTCCGAAGAAGGCTCTATCTCTAAAGCTGTCAGACCACATTTAAGCCCTGGTAAGGTTCCTCGCGTATCATCGAATTAAACCACATGCTCCACCGCTTGTGCGGGCCCCCGTCAATTCCTTTGAGTTTCATTCTTGCGAACGTACTCCCCAGGTGGGATACTTATCACTTTCGCTTGGCCGCTCAGACCGAAGTCCGAACAGCTAGTATCCATCGTTTACGGCGTGGACTACCAGGGTATCTAATCCTGTTCGCTCCCCACGCTTTCGTCCATCAGCGTCAGTGTATGGTTAGTGACCTGCCTTCGCAATCGGTATTCTATGTAATATCTATGCATTTCACCGCTACACTACATATTCTAGCCACTTCACCATAACTCAAGACTACCAGTATCAAAGGCAATTCTACAGTTGAGCTGCAGACTTTCACCCCTGACTTAATAGTCCGCCTACGGACCCTTTAAACCCAATGATTCCGGATAACGCTTGGATCCTCCGTATTACCGCGGCTGCTGGCACGGAGTTAGCCGATCCTTATTCTTACGGTACCGTCACCGGGCTACACGTAGCCCTTATTCTTCCCGTATAAAAGCAGTTTACAATCCATAGGACCGTCTTCCTGCACGCGGCATGGCTGGATCAGACTTCCGTCCATTGTCCAATATTCCTCACTGCTGCCTCCCGTAGGAGTCTGGTCCGTGTCTCAGTACCAGTGTGGGGGATCTCCCTCTCAGGACCCCTACCCATCGTTGCCTTGGTGTGCCGTTACCACACCAACTAGCTAATGGGACGCATACTCATCTTATGCCGTGACCTTTAATCAGAAAACGATGCCGTTCTCCGATACCATGAGGTATTAATCCAAATTTCTCTGGGCTATCCCTCAGCATAAGGCAGATTGTATACGCGTTGCGCACCCGTGCGCCGGTCGTCGGCGGTGCAAGCACCCCGTTACCCCTCGACTTGCATGTGTTAGGCCTGCCGCTAGCGTTCATCCTGAGCCAGGATCAAACTCTTCATCGTTGTTTTGTAAATATTATTACATCTGCAAACTTTAAATTGTCCGAACCCAGCCCTTAGTATTCTATAAGCTAATTTTATTCAATTTTTTATCCGATTCCCGTTTCCGGTAATCGGACGCTGTCTTACAATATGTCAATGAACTTGTCTATTCTTGTTTTTGTTCTGTCGCTCTGTCTCCCAAAGCGGGTGCAAATATACAACCCTTTTTGTTCCCCGCAAATAAAAAATGAAAAACTTTTTCCTTTTCTCTTTTGCCACTCCAGAACCTTCAATGAACACGGCCTTCCGACCGTTTTTCCCTCCGCAACCCTCGTTGTTTCGGGCTGCAAACCTACAACCTTTCCGCAATTCAACAACACTTTTTTTTGCCTTTTTTTATTCTTTTTTTTAGCCCCATCGGAGCGCATTGGATTACAGGGATTTACGGATGAAAAAAGTTGTGTATTTTTCTTGGGGCAAGGATTGGGCTGCCTGTCTGAGCTCTTTGCCTAAACCACCACTATTTAGGTGTTCTGATTAAAATCGGCAGATTGGAGAGTTCCTTCTCTCAAAACTAATCGTAAAAAAAGGCAAAAGCGAGTAGCGAAAGCCTGGTTCTGCCCTATTCTGGCAGAAGCCCCCATATAATTAGGAGAAGAAATTCCAAACAAGACCAAAACGGATCACAAAATCCCTATACGGATAGTTCGGGGCCGAATAAAAGTTAAAGCCTGTAAAGGAAGAGTTGAAATGTTCTGCCTTTAAAAAGAGCCTGGTCTGCTTTACCTTTGCATTTATAAAGAAATCCAACAAAGGATAGCCTCCAAGTTCTTCACGATTCTGAATATAGAATTCCCCAAGTAAGGGATTATAGGCATTCATATTATAAGCCGTGAAATACTTAAAGGTGACTCCCGTCTGCAAGTGCATAGCCCTATCGAATACATCCTTAGAAAAGTACAAGGTATTCCTGGTCACCAACTGGGGTACATTAAGAACGTTATTTGTTTGATCTACCTGTTGGTACATTACCGTATTGTTCAGGGCAAAATTCCCAACCTTGAACTCCTTATTATATTTAATCTTAAGATAGGTAACGCTGTTGCCCTCTTGAAAGGGACGAACCGCGGCATTTTCCTCTCCACCATCTATCTGCTCCTGGGTGGCAGTTGATGTGAAATAGGTATAGTTATCAATGATATTATATTCTGCGGACAGGCTTCCCAATAATTTGGAGTCCAACCCCAATAGCAAACCGTTGACACGTTCCTTTTCAAAGACCTCATTGTTCTGCCAATTGTAGTTGACATAGTCACTTTGATATAACAGGTAATTAAAATTTGGCATTTTACTGGATGCATTTATACCAAACGTCGCTTTTGCCCCAGATTTAAGTTGGTAGCTTGCGGTGGCATTGATGATGCTTCCCGTTAAATCGCCCAACACTCTATAATCTATCCCCCCATTCAATTTAAATCCACCAATTGTTTTCCCATAATGTGCGCCAACGGTGATCTCTTCTCCCTTTAATTGGTTGGATATCTCCTCCCCCGTAGCGTTGATCAACTTGCTGTCAAAAAAGTAGTTGTAATTGTACAAGGCTATATTTCCCTTTAAGACCCCGAGTGTCTTATTGCCCAACTCCACATACCCTTGGTTAAACATGGTCTTCAGTGTAGCCTTATCTGTTATTGCACTTACAAACGCATCGCCAAAATAATCGTCCTGGGCTGTTTGTCTAAATTGATAATATTTGGACTCATAATTGAATTGGTGTCCAAGAGTCAGGTAATTCTCCCTGGACCTGGTGGTATCCCTACTCTTTTTAAAGAGATCATATTCCTGTTCAAAAAAGTACCTTTTGCCCAATACCTTATTATTGGCATTGGTAAAATTGACATCTATCCTAGATCTGTCCGTAAAGTTGGTGTTGCCGGATTCAAACTGAAATTCCTTAAGGGCCAGTCCTCCATTTTCTTCTGATAAAAGATCCTGAGCCGCTATATGGGTGCGGATTCTATACCTTCCACTTTTGGTTTCATAGGCAGCAGAAGTTCTAAAGTTACCCGATTCGGCCTCATTGAACTGATACTTCCCTAAGGACCTAAATCCTTTATATGCCAAAGAAATGTTTAAGCGGGGAGTCATGTTAAAAGTTAGCAACGCGTCCAATAACTGACCTTGTTCCAACGTAGTCTTAAACATCAATTCTGTCATAGGCGTAGGCACCCTATAATAACTGATGTCTTGCACTTCCATATAATTAAAATGTTTGGCCTCTGCCCCTAGGGAAGGATACAATATATTTTGCTTAACTGTTACGCCCAGACTATTATACGGTTGCCCTATATTGGAAAAAGGCATTAGCTCAAAGTCGTCCTTTCTAAGAAAATTATATTTATATTCTTTTTGTATAGAAATAGTTGTATCCAAGAACGTGGTATCCCTAGCGTGTGATATAATCTTGTAATCCTTTATGGTAAATTCTGGTTTGTCCTTATCTTTTGAAAAAGAGGTATAGTCTTGTTTAGCCTTTACGTTTGCGCTATCCTTTTCACTTGCCTTTAACAAAGGTAGCTCTTGGCCATAAAAGAAAGCTGAATTACATATAAATAGAAGCACTACTAAATATCTCATTCCAAAAAATTAGTTTGGCAAAGGTAATTTTTTTGTTTCTAAAGAAATATGAAAAATCTGGTTATCACAAGATCGAAATACACGACCACTTATCCGCTATTGATAATTTTACAACAATTAAAATTGAAAATATTATATTTTTTATCCATTTTTACCAAAAAGTTAAAATGTTAAGAAAATTATTCCTGTTACTACTGTTTTGTAGTGCAGTTTCCTATGGTCAATTCAACGAGAGCGCCCCTTGGATGCAAAACATTAAAAAGGGAACTACCAATACCTCTAAAAGCGGCTCAACATCATATTCCATTTACGAGATTTCAGAAGCCTTTCATAAGTACTGGGAAGATAAGGACCAAAACGTAAAAGGTTCAGGCTACAAACCCTTTATGCGATGGGAAAATTATTGGAAACAATTCGTTGATGAAAACGGGTATTTGCCTTCATCCAAACAAATATGGGATGCCTGGGAAAACAAACGCAACAGCACAGCAATCGTCAATCCGATTAGTGATTGGAGATCCCTAGGCCCTGTTAACGTAGGCGCTTATGCTGGAAGATTGCCAGGTCAGGGCAGGGTGAATGCTATAGCCGTAGACCCAAATAACCCCAATATTTGGTACGTTGGTGCCCCAGCAGGCGGTTTATGGAAATCTACTGATGCAGGAACTTCTTGGTCGAGTCTCTTTGATGATTTTCTTCAAATAGGGGTATCGGGAATTGCGATAGACCCGACCGATTCCAATATCATATATATTGCAACTGGAGATGATGATGCAGCTGACTCTTACAGCATAGGGGTATTTAAGTCCACTAATGGTGGAGCAAGCTGGAACGAGACAGGTCTTAATCCCAGCAATACTTCGGATAATTGGCTAATGAATGAAATTACCATAGATCCCACAGATTCCCAAACCATATGGGTTGGAACCAATCAAGGCCTTTATAAGTCCACTAATGGCGGTGTGTTATGGTCCAGAAAAAAAACAGGGAATATCAAAGATTTCAAGCTAAAACCCGACAACAGCAGTATCATATATGCCGTTACCACAAATGAATTCTTCAAATCCACTGATGGAGGGGAGGTATTTTCGCAAATTACAAGTGAACTTCCAATCAATTCCGGGAGGCTGGTTTTGGGGGTTACACCAAACAATACGGCCGTTGTTTATGTTTTAAGTGCAGATACCAGGACAAACGATTATGCGTTCCAAGGTCTTTATAAATCCAATGATTCCGGCACCACCTTTACAAAGACACCCAATGCCAACAATATTTTAGAATCTAACCAAGCCTGGTTCGATTTGGCTATGGAAGTATCTCCTTCTGATGAGAATGAAGTTTATATTGGATGTTTAAACGTTTGGAAAACTACCGATGGTGGTACAACCTTTTCTCCACTAAACCAATGGTTCTTAAACAATCCTGCTTATACACATGCGGATATTCATACTTTAAAAATATTTAACGGCAATCTTTTTTGTGGTTCAGATGGGGGGATTTACATGTCGTCGGACAAAGGCACCACCTTTACAGATTATACAGCCGGCATTGCCATAGGACAATTTTATAGAGTTTCCGTTTCCAAAAATGACGCTTCACAATTGATCGGCGGACTACAGGACAATGGAGGTCAGGTTCTAAGCGAAGGAAAATGGAACAATTACCACGGGGGTGATGGTATGGACAATGCCATTAGTCCACTAAACGACAATCTGGTATATGGCTTTTCCCAATTTGGCGGGTTCCTTAGTATCTCTACAGATGCAGGACAGGCCATAACTACCATAAGGGCGCCTGAAGTTAATGGTAGTAATCTACAAGGAAATTGGATCACACCTTTGGCCATAGATGCTAACGGAGCTGTTTATGCAGGCTATAATGCCCTTTATAAACTGAACGGTACTTCTTGGGAAAAAATTTCAAGAAATATAGGAGAAGGCAAGGGCAATATTGAGGATGTCGAAATACACCCCACCAATCCCAATATAATTGTAGTGGGTCAGGACAATCAACTCCACCGAAGTACTGATGGCGGATTGAACTTTACCCTTATTCAAAGTTTCGATAGAGAAATTTCCGATATGGCCTTAAATCGTTCCGATGAGAACATTGTTTATGTGGTCACCTCCAGAAGAGTAGGAATTAGTCAAAATCAACAACCAAAGGATATTGGGGTCTACAAAATAGAGATTGATGACACCACGGTAACAGAAACCGATATTACTTATAACTTATCTACAGATCAGGCATTTTTCTCTATTGCACACCAAGGCAGAAATACCGATAACCCAATTTATTTGGGGACAAGTCTTGGGGTCTACAGATTGGATGACACCTTAACAGAGTGGGAGGATTATTTTACCGGTCTTCCGAGTACTGCAGTCGGGGATCTGGAAATTAGCTTGGATGATGAACTCATAACCGCCTCTACTTATGGACGGGGCGTATGGCAATCTCCCATACCCATTAAAATACCCGATTCTGACATTAGATTAATTGCATTGAGTCCGAAGGAAAATGCAGTGCTCTGCGGTGAAATAATACCTGAAATAACTGTAGAAAATAAAGGATCAAGCCCCATTACAGAAGTAACAGTGAACTATACCATAAACGGTGTGGCAGAAACGAGTTTCAATTATGCCATAGCCTTAAACTTTGGCGAAACAGGAACTATCCCTTTACCAGCCTTAAACCCGGATTTATTTGGCCGCAATGCGCTGAAGGTCACTACAACCATTCCCAACGATGCCTTTTCCGATAACAACACATTGGAACATCGGTTTTTTGCTAACAATTTTGGGAATGGCGGAACCATAAATACCTTTGAAACGGAAGCAGAAACCCTGACTACATATAATGAAGGTGGTGATGGCAGCGTTTGGGAGAAAGGAGTACCAACAGGAAGTGTCCTTAATCTAGCAGCATCTGGCCAGCAAGTTTACGCGACAAATTTAGATGGCAACCATCCCGACAATGTAAAAGGTATCATCTTGAGTAATTGCTATGAGTTCTCATCAATCTTGGCGCCGGTACTTAAATTTAAAATGGCCTATGACCTTGAAATTAATTTTGATTTGGTCTATGTACAATACTCCCTGGATAGTGGATTAAGCTGGGAAGTGCTTGGAAACATCAATAGCACCCCAAACTGGTACAATAGTGACAGGACCAACGCCAATTCCGGGGAAGATGACGATTGCCAAAACTGTCCAGGGGCCCAATGGACGGGGACCAATTCCGAACTGACAGAGTATTCCTATGATTTTACTGCAAATGCGCTTAATGGAGAAACGGATTTAACCAATGAGCCTAATGTTATTTTTAGGATTGTATTCCAATCAGATCCTGCCGTCAATAAGGAAGGGGTAGTCATTGACGATTTTGTAATTGAAGGGTTTCAAGATGACGACGACGACGATAACGATGGCATCAACGATGATTTGGACAACTGCCCATTAACGGGTAATGCCAATCAGTTGGATACCGATAATGACGGCATGGGAGATGTGTGCGATTTGGATGATGATGGAGATGGCATTCTTGATAAGGACGATAATTGCCCATTAACTGCTAATGCAGATCAATTGGACGGTGATAACGATGGGATAGGTGATGTATGTGACCCAGATTTGGATAATGATGGAGTCCCCAACGGTGTTGACCTGTGTAACAATACCCCAAAAGATGCAGTAGTGAATGTAGATGGATGCGAAATATTTTCTTTACCAAGCAATTATTTTAAAGTATTGGCAACAGCAGAATCTTGTATCTCCAGTAATAATGGAACTATTACAATAGAGGCAGTAGCCTCTAATGATTATACAGCCAACATTTCTGGCGGTTCCACCTCACTGACGGCAGATTTTACCGCGGAAACGGTATTTGATAATCTTCCAGCAGGGAATTATACAATCTGCATTACACTGGCAGCGCAACCAGAATATCAAAACTGTTTTGGAGTAACCATATCCGAACCAGAGGCTCTCTCGGTTTCCTCGAAAGTAAATACCTTGGGGAAAGAGGTCAGTTTACAGCTGAAGGGAGGAAACACCTATACCATTTTAGTGAACGGTAAAGCCTATACCACTTCGAAAAGCGAGATAACCTTGCCGCTAACAGAAGTTGAAAATAACATAGTGGTTAAAACAGATTTGGATTGTCAGGGAAGTTTTGATCAACAGATCATTTTATCCAATGAAGTCCTAATTTACCCTAACCCAATAGCAAATGGGAATTTAACCATCCAGTTGGGAAGTGAGGTATTAGATGGAGCAGAAGTTAGTTTATTCAATATGTCTGGGAACCGCGTCTTCCGAAAAAATTTCAAAACCGCTACAGGTTCCATTCAGTTTAATGTAGATGGCCTTGCCAAGGGTGTCTACTTGCTCAATATTACCATGAACAACAAATTAACCAGCTATAAGATCATTAGAAAATGAGAAAATTAAATCTATTATATATCATCCCATGCGTTATTCTTATGAGCTGTGGAGGAGGCGACTCTGATAATGAAACACCTATTGTACCGCCCCCGCCTCCCGTGCCATCACCATTACAAGCAACCTTGTTATTTCCTGAGAACAACAAGGAATGCACTGAGGGAATTGTTGAAAACGATACTCAGAGTACTGTGAATTTTCAATGGAACAATTCAGAGAACACCGATACTTATGAAGTCAATTTAAAAAATTTAAACACCAATAATTCCACAAGAATAACTTCCAATTCCAATGCTGCACAAATTACGCTTAGTCGTGGCGTGCCCTATGAATGGTTTGTTATTTCAAAGGCCAATGGTACTAACCAAACGGCACAGAGTGAAATTTGGAAATTTTACAATCAAGGTCCTGGAATTGAAAATTATGCACCCTTCCCTGCCGAAGCGGTGTTCCCGAAAAGGGGAGCCAATTTAACAAGCACTAATACGGTAACGCTTCAATGGAATGGCAGCGATATAGATGAAGATATTGCATCCTTTACCATATTATTCGATACAGATGAAACGCCTGTCATAGAATTGGGATCAACTACGGACAATTTTATTGACGCCACTGTAAGCCCAGGGCAAACCTATTATTGGAAGGTAATTACTTTTGATTCACAGGGCAATTCATCCAATTCAGAGATATTTTCATTTAGGGTCAATTCGTAAGCCGTCTTTAATAGGATTTAAAACCCATTAAAATTGAAGTATGTAATTAAGAAAGCCATGTTATTGGAACGCTCCAATACATGGCTTTTTTTTGAGGAGTATACCAATGACTCATTCCTGTGATTTTAGAAGACGATTGGTTGCCAATTCCTTGTTCGCCCTACCCTTTATACCTTTATTCCAGCGGCATTAATCAGCGTGGGGCCTACCAAACCTTTTTAAAAAGAAAAACCCCCGCAATTGCGGGGGTTTTAATTATCAAAACCGATAATTTTATTCGAATGGCAATACTTGGTTGGAAGTTTTATTAGCAACCAAAACATCATTTAAATTTATTGCTGTAGTAGCGATGCCTGTTGCAGCATCATAACTAATGGCATCCAAACTTGGAATCACAGAGACAATAAAAGAAGGTATCACTGGCGTAGTTCCTAAGTCTCCTGCATTAATGTTTTCATTCAATAGGATCTCGTTCTCATCTATAACCAATTTAACTCCCATATCCACAAAACGAAGGCCTTCGGCTATAAAAACTTCTTGCCTTGTCCTGTACAACAAAGACAATCCAGCATCATTATCCTGCATTGCTGCAATGTCAGCAGCTGTCAATGAAGTACCAGAAATAGATGGTATATTAACATTTCCAGATTGCCTATCCAAAACAAGACCAGATCTTCCATTAACTACCACTGATGCTTTATCAGGCCTTGATTCAGGACTAACCTGTGTTCTTTGCTCAATAGAATCATCTATAGATCTTACTTCTCTAGAGCTTACCAAATTCAACAAGGCGGTCAAATTTGCTCGCGCAGCGACCACATTATCATCAGACAAATTGGCTTCAGCCAAAATCAAATATGCCTCTTCTGCCTTCAAGTAATGTACTGGAGCATCTTGAGAGGTATTTAGAAAAGAGTATTTAGGATCCAAAAAGTCCAATGTTGGAAGTGGCTGTAAATCATCGAAAGTTGCCCTTTGATAAAGAGCACTTTCAAAAGTATTCCCTGGTCCATTCGCAGCATCGAATAATACAAATCTGTCAAAATCACCACTCAACGCCAAAGCTGAGTTAGCAGAACTTACAGCAGCAGCCTTATTTCCTAAGTAATAATTCGCCCTAGCCGAAGCTAAGTGATATTCTGGCCTAGGATTAATTGCTATGGCAGCATCAAATGCTGTAATGGCATTTTGGTAATGTTGCTCAGATGTCAATGGAGCTCCAACAGCCTCTTGCGGTAATGCAGAAAAATACATGGCGGAAAACAAGTAGGAAAGTCCCTCGAAGTAATTAAATTCTGCCTCTGTAGCTGCATCATAATTAGGATCACCAGGTCCTACACGATCCAAGCCAAAAATAGCCAATTCTCTTAATCTTTGAATCTGACGCTGCGTATCTCTCATATCAGGGTCAGTGATTTGAATTTCCAAATCATCCATGAACTGATTGAAGAATGTCTGGGTATTTACATAATTATCAGAACCCAGTTCAGACAAAACCAAAGTCTCGTTGAAAACTATTGCCAGTTGTCTTTCCAGACCAGCAAGCCAAATAGATGCTGAATTGGGCTGACCTACAACAGACGACTCAGAAAGATTAGGGTTTTCGACTTCGGTAAAGTCAACAACATCCCCAAAGTCACCAGTGCAACTTATAGCCATAAAGGCCATACTACATATTATTAATTTTTTCATTTTTTTCTTAATTTTATTAGAATTCAAATCTAAGGTTTGCAACATAAGTTCTTGGTGCAGATTCTGTACCATAAGCAAATCCTCCACTAGCAAAACCATTTTGGGCAGAAATTCCAGATCCTGTAGTCTCAGGATCAAACTGACCTGCAGTCCAGTTGAATGGATTAGTAACGGTTACTCCCAATCGTATGTTGCTAAAAAGTGGCTTAGCAATATCACCAAAGTTGTAAGTCGCCCCAATGTTCCTAACCTTTAAGAAATCGTTGTCAAAAACAAAAAAGTTCACATAGTTAAATGGAGAAGTTGCCCCTATTAATTCCTCAGGAATCCCCGTATTGTCTGTACCTCTTAAATGTCTTAACAAGAAACTTAGATCGGTAATTTTACCTCCAAATTGATAGTCCGCAGTGGCAAAGAAACTAAAATCGCCCCAGGAATAATTTAATCCCATAGACCCAAAATTAGGAGCAAAGGTATCTCCCAAAGCAGTATTTGCCTCAAAAGAATAAGTACCGTCATCCTGCAAAACAGCAGCCGTACCCCTAAGGTAACCTAAACTCTGCCCTTCCTCAACAACAGAACCTAATACAGTAAATCCACCTACTACGAATGCTGGGGCTCCACCTGAATCGGTCACCAAGTTCTCATTTGTATTGTAGGACAAGTTTACACTTAAATTATGCTTTCCAGTTTGGATGGGAGTAGCTCTTAATGCTAACTCATATCCTTTATTTTCAACTTCACCAATATTTTGAATTTGGTTCAATTGACCAGAAGATGGAGCTGATTGTGGAGTAAACAATGCATCTTCGGTAACACCCATATAGCGGGTACCACTTAGGAACAATCTATCTCTAAAAAACCCAAGTTCTAAACCAAATTCAGTAGTCTTCACTCGTTCTGATACCAATTCGTCATTACCAGGATTGCTAAAAGTGAACGAAGGTGCACCTAGAAAAGGGTTTTGAGCGAAAGTTCTATCCTGCGAAAACGGCTGAGCAAAATTGGTTGCTTCTCCATAGTTGGCTCTTAATTTAATAGTAGAGATAACATTACTGATTGCTGCATCCCTGTAAAAATCGTGATCATCCAAATTATAGGTCAATCCAATTTTAGGTAGTAACAAAGGTTTTGTATCCGCACCTGAAGCAGTATTCTTATCTAATCTACCCCCAAATTCTAAGAAAGCAACGTCATATATTCCTATGTTTTCAAGGAAGTAAAGTCCGTAGTTTGCGTTTTCCAATACAAAATCAGAAAAAGTTTGTTCAGAGAAATTGTTTAAAGATCGTGTCCCATCAACACCACCAGAACCGTTTAATCTATTTTGCCTGTCGGTAGTTCTAAAAAATTGACCCCCTAACACAGAAACAAACGAAAAGTTATCTGTTTCTGCCCTGTGCGTAATATTCAAATCTGATGTAAGCGTAAATGCAGATCTTAATACTCTTGTAAGCTGACCTTGGTCTGTTGTGCCTTCAGCCACAGATCCCAAAGCAACTTGAAGTGTATTGCTCAATAACTCTTCTTGAACTGTATTTCGATTATCAATACCTATGGTAGCATTTACTTGTAAATCATCATTAATATCGTAAATGAACTTATTAGATGCTGTAATACGATTTGTAGTACTAGTTATATCTACCAATGTACCTATGTTCTTATAACGAGCAAGTTCGCTTTGCCATTCTTCATCGGTAAATTCATCAGTGGCCCCTCTAGCAGACCCCTCTAATCCTGAAAATCTTGAAAAACTAGTATTGGCGTTGTAATCTAAGTTAGATTCAAAACCAACATATGAAAAAGAGCCTTGATACTGTAACTTATCAGTTACTTTGGCAGTCATACCAAAAGTAAAGGACCTTTTGATTTGTTCATTGATATCATTGTAACTGTCATCTTTGTAAAGACTACCAGCAAAATTATAAGAGAATTTTTCAGAACCACCATTTAATCCAACTCTAAATTGTTGGGACACACCTGGCTCAAAAATTGCTTCTGCAGTTCTATCATATTTTAGATAGTCCGTAGTTCCTTTAATAACTCCGATACTACTTTCAAAATAGGCATTACTCTTACCGTCTTTACCTTTTTTGGTGATAATTTGTATTACACCATTTGCTGCATCAG
Source organism: Sediminicola sp. YIK13 (assembly GCF_001430825.1). Taxonomy (GTDB): domain Bacteria; phylum Bacteroidota; class Bacteroidia; order Flavobacteriales; family Flavobacteriaceae; genus Sediminicola. The sequence goes on from NZ_CP010535.1 coordinate 2,060,689, forward strand.
CTCCATATAATGTTGTTGCTGCACCACCTTTAATGTACTCGATTCTTTCAATGGACTCTACTGGAATATCAGCAAGTGCCGATACACTCGCACCACCCGTTGCAATTCCCAGTTGCGGGTTAGAATTCAGATTATCCACACGGATACCATCAACTATAACAACCGGCGTAGCTGAAGAGCTAGCTGAAATAGGCCCTCTAGTTCTAATAATCGCCGCAGTACCTGGCTGCCCAGAACTCAATCGAATCTGCGCACTAGGAGTTGTTGATTGTAATAATTGATCAATTTGATTAGCCGGCAGCTTTTCTATATCCTCCGAATTCAAAACATCAACCGTTGTAGATAGCTTTCTTCTTGCGATACCAGACCCCTGTCCAGTTACGATTACCTCTTCCAACGCCTGAGCATCTTCTTCCAACTGTACATTCACCACATTGGAAGCACCAACAGTCATATTCACTGTTTTTTGACCTAAATAACTAAACCGCAAAACCTGACCAGTGTTGGCCTGAATGCTGTAGTTACCGTCAAAATCTGTCTGTGTTCCTGAGGTAGTTCCTACTACAACAACAGAAACGCCAGGCAATGGCAGACCAGCTTGATCTGTTACACTACCTGAAACAGTTTTTCCTTGCGAGAAGGAAAAACTTACGCATAACACCATGAAAGATGTTAAAATCCAAGTTAACTTTGATTTCATTTAAATTATTTTTTTTAATTAGTCAGCCGTAAAAATCCCAATTAAAAACTAATAAACCAAAATAATGTACTCTTTCAATAACGGATATGTTAAAAAATATAGGATATTTATAAATTATATAATAGAAAAAGATATTTTGTGCGTTTTATTCATAATTTTAACTTGTTTTGTTTAGTTATTGTGTCTTTTATATGAACAAAAATGACAATTCGGTATATTTTAAGGAAAATCAATGCTAATAAGGAGCTTATATAATGAGGCTGGAACTGACGAAGCAGGTCGCGGGTGTCTTGCCGGACCAGTGACAGCCGCTGCCATTATCCTACCAGAAGATTTTTACCATGAAGACCTCAATGATTCTAAGATGGTCACCGAAATAAGACGGAATAAGTTACGGCCTATTTTGGAGCAAGAAGCAATAAGTTATGGTGTTTTCCACATTTCCCCAAAAGAAATAGACAACATAAATATTCTGAACGCCTCTATTTTGGCCATGCACAAGTCCATTTTACAATTGACAAAACTGCCGACTTGCATTATGGTAGACGGGAACAGATTTAAACCATTCAAGGAAGTACCTTATGAATGCATTATAAAAGGGGACAGTAAATACGCCAGCATAGCGGCAGCATCTGTGCTCGCTAAAACATATAGGGATGCTTACATGGAACAGCTACATGAAGAATTCCCCATGTACAATTGGATCAAAAACAAAGGCTACCCCACAAAAGAACATCGGGAAGCCATTAGAAAATATGGAATCACCAAATACCATAGGAAAAGTTTCAGACAATTGCCAGAACAACTGAAACTTGAAGTTTAAAATTATAAATTTGCTGAAAAGCATCCATATGAACTGTAGGATTTTATTGATCATTGCACTACTCTTTTTTAGCTGTACCGAAAAGAAAAACACCTCAACCACCCTACTTGATTTTGTGCCCAAAGACGCTTCCTTGGTTATTAAGATCAATAATCTGCCTGGTCTGAAAAGTGAATTAAAAAACAATGAATTTTTATCCCTTATAAAGTCCAACACCATTTATACCAAAGTATTTGAATCCATAAAAAATATTCAATACCTGAATCCCAAATCGGAAAGTCTTTTGGTATTCACCGAATTGGGAAAAGAAAACTTTGAATACCTTTTTTTAGCGCCAACAGTAGAAGGTCTCTATAATTTAGAGGGTGCCAAAAACATGTCCGAAGAAACTTTTACCTACCAAAACAACAGCATCAAAAAATATAACGTTGAGGGGTCTTCTTTTTTTAGCACCATTATTGGCCAAACAGCCATCATCAGTTCTTCTCAGGTAGTATTGGAGAATAGCATTCGTAATACTATGGAACCTACAACAAATTTGCGTTTAAAAGAGCTGTATAAAATATCCAATTCCAAGAAATCGGCCACTCTTTTTCTGAACACCAATAATGGCAATTCCCTTTCTAGCGCAATACTCAAAGAAAATTCCAGCTATAAGATTTCTAACTTTTCTGATTGGATCAACCTAGATTTTGACATTGCCCAGGATCATCTGAACTTCACAGGAATCAGCATGGCCAATGACTCTTTAAAACACTTTACCAATTTATTTAAAAATACGGGTGCTCGTACCAATGCCATCACATCTTTTGCACCTCAGGCATCAGAAGCTATCATCTCCTACTCTTTTGATGATTACAGCGCATTCGCAAAAAACCAACAGCGCTATTTGGACAAGTCTATCCCTATGGACACCTTATTTAATACTGTTGAGGAATTGGGCAACATCTATTTAAATGGAAAAAAAGCTGTTATCCTAAACACTTTTGGAGCCGAAAAAATCATTAAATTTTTGGAGGAGAAAAAAAAGGGAAATAGTGAATATCAGGGTACCCAAATATTAGAACTGAAGGAAACCAACTTTTTAAATGAATTTTTCAATCCTTTAGTCAAAAAGTTTAAAGCAAATTATTGCACTATTTTGGATAATGCCTTTGTCTTTTCTTCCGAAGTTGAAACGTTACAAACCATTATAAGCAATTATAAAAACGGTACTACTTTTAATAATACCAACCTCTACGCCACCGCCAACGACGTTTTGGCAGATGAATCCAATATATTGTTGATATCCAATGCTAATGGGATTTCCAACATCTTAAAGGAAGAGTTTTCTAGTTCCCTTTTTAACGATTTTAAGCCCAAAACACTCTCAAAATACCTATTTGCCGCCCAATTGGTAGCTGATGACGAGTTTTATCATATTAATACCGTGATTCAAAAAATTGAAAAAGAAGATAGAACGAACAGTACTTCCCCTTTATTTACCATTCAACTAGATCAGCCCATAGCCACTACCCCTCAGTTTGTAAAAGACTATAGGACCAAAAAGAAAGAGATTGTTGTACAGGATAGTGAAAACAATCTTTACCTTATCTCCAACGAAGGTAAGGTGTTATGGAAAAAAACACTTAATGGCAAGGTTCAAGGGGATATTCAACAAGTTGACATCTATAAAAATGGTCGGTTGCAATTGGCTTTTACAACCAACAATCAGTTCTTGATCTTGGATAGAAATGGTAATGAAGTCCCACCTTTTAATAAAACCTACAAAGATGGCAACCTAAATCCCCTGGCCATTTTTGACTATGATGGCAGAAAAGATTATCGGTTTGTAATCACACAAGGCCAGAAGGTTTTTATGTACAATAATAAAATGAAGGATGTCCAAGGCTTCAAATACAATAATGCAGAACAACCTATTTTAAACGCACCCCAACATTTCCGTATAGGAAATAAAGACTATCTCGTATTTCAATTAGCTGATGGAACGTTGAAAATACTAAACCGAAAGGGCGATGAACGCATTAAGGTCTCAGAAAAAATTGATTTTTCCGCCAATGGGGTACATCTTTACAATGATAAATTTTCCGTCACCGATAAAAAGGGGGTCCTTTTTCAAATTGACGATAAGGGCAATATAGGAAAGACTAATTTAAACCTTGCCAAGGAACACGGCATGGATGCAAGTAGCAGGCACTTGGCCTTAATGAACGACAATATCCTAAAGATTAACGACAAGGAAATAGAATTGGACCTTAGTGTATATTCCAGACCTAAAATATTTTTTATCAATGATAAAATGTATGTAAGTGTCTCCGATATCCAAAATCAGAAAATATATCTTTTTGATAGCCAAGGGCAGACCATCTCCAACTTCCCGGTATTTGGAACCTCTGTTATTGATCTAAGCGATATGGACAGTGACAAAAAAATAGAAGTGGTGGCCAAGGACATGGATAACTCCTTGATTGTGTATAAGATATATTGATATTAAACAAATTACCAACTTTACAATATCCATTCCCATTAATACAAAAATCCCCAAACTATGGGGATTTTTTTGTATCTTAAGGTAGGTAAAATTTTCATATTTGTTAAGTGCCTTAATTCTTCTCCCAAAGGCAAAAAATGATCTATTTTCCCAAGTCTCCCCTTTCAGGTCTCTTCCTATAGAATACCAAGAGATTCCTATATACCATTTTAAAGATTGTCCAGACCATTAAAGATTGAGGAATAATGAAAACAAGCAGCTACATAGCAAAGGTCCTTATGACCCTATTATTAACGTTGGCATTTTCTGCCGATGCCCATTCCCAGATTCTTAAGAAACTTAGAAAAAGAGCTGAAAAAGCCGCGGAGCGTACTGTTGAAAGACGAGTTGATAGAGAAACACAGGAGAAGACAGATGAAGTGTTGGACAGTATTTTAGAACCTGGCAAAAAGGGTGAGAAGACGTCAAAACAAGAACCCTTACCCACAATAGTTGGAGGGCAAGAAACGAGAACTGGAGGCAGTAATCCCAATAACAATAGTCAATCAGGCGAAGCTGGTAATATCGGTTCGGAGAGCATCGCTGTTTACAGCAAATTTGATTATGTACCTGGTGATCAAATCATATTTTATGATGACTTCACAAAGGATTTTATTGGCGATTTTCCCTCTAAATGGAATACCAATGGGGGCGGTGAAGTAGTAACCATGAATGATTCTCCTGAAAAATGGATGGAATTACTTCCCGGTTATAATATTTACTACATACCAGATGTACCAAAGTTACCAGAAGATTATACTATAGAATTTGATGTGATGGCTGTGGGATTAAGTAATAAAACGTCTTCAACGGCAACCTTGCGTATAGCTTTAAGCGATGACGATAAATTTAAGGAAGGGGCCAATTTTGTGCATGCTCAATTGCCTTTTTGTCAATATGCGGCTGTAGGTATAACGATGTCTAACCACATCAACAACAAGCGAGAAATATATAGCGTTGTCAGAGCGGATCTCAGAGAGGAAGTATTACAACGCCCACATGTTTCCGTTGCAGTAAACAAACAACGTTTTAGACTGTGGGTCAATGAAGAAAAGCACATAGATATTCCAAGAATTGTTCCGGAAGGTGCTGTTCTTACTACCTTAAAATTTCACATGAACAACTTCAAAGATGGGGAAGAGCGCTTGTTCATTACCAATTTAAAAGTAGCAGAAGGAGGGTTGGATCTAAGAAGACAACTCATTTCAGATGGAAAAGTATCAACTAATGGTATTCTTTTTGACCCAGGTTCTGACCAAATCAAACCACAATCCTTGGGCATCATTCGTCAAATCTCACAGGTTTTAATACAAGAGGGCGCTATGAATTTAAATATTGTAGGGCATACCGATGCTGACGGGGATGCAGGAGCAAATCTTTTATTATCAAAAGACCGAGCGCAAGCAGTAAAGAATGCTTTGGTACAAGTTTATGGAATTGATGGATCAAGGTTGACCACCGAAGGAAGGGGTGAGGCCGAACCAGTTGGTGATAATTCTACTACAGAAGGAAAGGCCCAAAATAGAAGGGTTGAATTTATAAAAACATAAAGTTATGAAAACGTACTTCACCACAGTTTTATTGTTCCTCTCCTGTGTATGGGGATCTCAGGCCCAAACAGATTGTAGCACCTATTACCCTTTAAAGAAAGGAACCACTTTTCAATTGACCATGTATGATGACAAGGACAAAAACACAGGAACTATAGATTATATCGTCAAGGAGGCCACCGAAAATTCAGCTACAATGTCCTATACAATGCATTCAGATAAGGATAAATTGATAGCTGAGTCCGAATACAACGTGCGCTGCACCGATGAGGGGGTCTCTATTGATTTCAGTTCCCTGGCGTCTCCGGGCACTTTAGAGCAGTATCAGGATATGGAGGTAGACATCACAGGTACAGACCTTATGCTGCCAAATAACCTAAAACCAGGCACCTCCCTTCCGGATGCCAATATGTTGATGACCATAAAGATGAAACCTATAACCATGAAAATGACCGTTGATGTTTTCAACCGCAAGGTGGATGGAAGAGAAAGTGTCACCACCCCTGCTGGCACCTATGATTGTATTGTTGTCTCTTGGGATCATGAGTCAAAAATGGGAATCAAGATAAGCGGTAGTGCCAAACAGTGGTTGGCCGAAAATGTTGGCATGGTAAAGCAAGAAAATTACAATAAAAAAGGAAAGATGATCGGAGGCAGTGTTTTGACCGCTTTTAATCAATAAAATTTGGTCAATTAAGTTCTTTTTATCCTTGTTCTATCTAACCTAAAAATACAAATTATGAATTTAAGAATCGCATTGCTATTTTGTCTCATTATTATGTCCGTACCAACATCAGGCCAAGAAAGTTGTAGCAAATATTATAACTTGGAAGAAGGAGCTAATTTTCAATATGCCAATTACGGCAAAAATGGCAATAAAGAAGGTTCTATTCATTACAAGGTCCATACGGTATCCCATAGAGATAGGGATACAGAAGCATGGATGAAAATTACCTACAAGGATACTAAAGGCAAGGAATACCTTTCTTCAGACTATAATGTCAACTGCATTGACAATGTAGTTGAAATAGACTACGAATCCATGATTTCCAGCGAAACACTAAAACAATATAAAGGAAAAAAAATAGATATCTCTGGAAGCGATATAGTGCTTCCCAATAACCTGAGTGTTGGGCAGAAACTAGACGACGCAAGTGTTACCATGACAATGGATATGGGTGGCACAAAAATGAACTTTCAAATAGATTTGATCAACAGAAGTGTAGAAAAAAAAGACGATACTACTACTCCAGCAGGTAATTTTGATTGTTACGTAATTTATAGTGAACGAGTTACCAAACAAATGATTAAGCAAACCTTTCCATCTAGATTGTGGTTGGCAGAAGGTGTAGGAATGATCAAACAGGAAACCTATGATAAAGGCGGAAATCTAATGAATAGAATGGTGCTAACCGACTATTCAAATTAATAGCCCAATCAAACTATTTATAGTCATGCCTTACTCTCAATGCATTCCGCTTCGAACAAGGCCTCAAAGTGAGTGATCAATTTTTTCCTTACTTCTTCCATGGGAACTTCTCTCCTGCCCAACTCCACATTCAAGGAAGTGACCGCCTTACCTTTGATCCCACATGGGATCATTAGATCAAAATAACCCAAATCGGCGTTGACGTTCAGTGCAAAACCATGCATGGTTACCCAACGACTGGCACGGACACCCATTGCGCAGATCTTACGGGCAAAAGGTGTGCCAACATCCAACCAAACTCCGGTTTCCCCTTTTGATCTTTCCCCCTTTAATCCGTATTCGGCCATGGTCAGGATGACCATTTCCTCCAACAGCCTAAGGTATTTGTGTATATCGGTAAAGAAATTATCCAAATCCAAAATAGGATATCCTACAATTTGCCCTGGACCATGATAGGTGATATCCCCTCCCCTATTAATCTTATAAAAGCTAGCACCTTCCTGGTCCAATTGTTTTTGGTCGACCAAAAGGTTTTCCATATCCCCACTTTTACCCAAGGTAAAAACATGGGGGTGCTCTACCATTAAAAAATGATTGGGGGTATCCAGTGAGGCACCTTCCCTTCTGTTTTTTATTTTAATATCCAAGGTTGCCTTAAATAATTCTTCTTGGTAATCCCAAGTCTCCTTATAATCCTTTAGGCCTAAATCCTGTAGCTTAACTGTTTTATTCATACTTCATCGTACACAAAGAAAAAAACCAAATTTGGGCTTTTTCAGTCTATGAATGCAAAGTAACTAATTATTTGGGTTATTCAGGATGACTAGAGCGGCAATAACTCCAGGGACCCAACCGCAAAGGGTCAAAAGAAATACAATAATTAAGGATCCACAGCCTTTCCCGATTACGGATAGTGGAGGAAAAAAGATGGCCAAAAGCACTCTCCAAAAACTCATTTTTTGATTGTTTTGATTGATGTACCTATAAGACGGTAATTTCTATATTTTGTTACATTCCTATAGAAAACATAATCTCCCCTGAACAATACCTATTTAATCAATTGATAGATTTCACTAGAGTACCTATATTTGCAGCCTTAATCAAGATTTTATGCAACTTTCGGAGCAAGAAGTAATCAGAAGGGAAAAATTGGCCAAATTAAGGGCTATGGGCATCGATCCATACCCAGCGGCATTATATCCAGTGGATGCTACATCAAAAAGCATTAAAAAGGACTATAAGGAAGGTAAAAAAGTTGTTATCGCAGGCCGACTCATGTCCAGAAGGATACAGGGCAAGGCCTCTTTTGCAGAATTACAGGACAGCAAAGGCAGAATCCAGGTCTATTTCAACAGGGATGAAATCTGCCCAGGCGAAGACAAAATAAAATACAACGACGTTTATAAAAAACTGTTGGATATTGGCGACTTTATTGGCGTAGAAGGCGAGCTGTTCACTACACAGGTAGGCGAAAAAACTGTGATGGTAAAAGATTTTACCATCCTGAGCAAGGCATTAAGGCCCTTGCCCCTACCCAAGGTAAATGCCGAAGGTAAGGTCTATGATGAATTCAATGACCCAGAATTAAGGTACCGCCAGCGCTATGTGGATCTTGTGGTTAATCCCGCAGTAAAAGAGACATTTATTAAGCGAACCAAAATAACAAATAGCATCCGCCAATTCTTTAACGATAGGGAATATTTAGAGGTTGAAACACCAATTCTTCAACCTATTCCGGGAGGAGCGGCTGCAAGGCCGTTTATTACCCACCACAATGCGCTGAACATGCCCCTTTATTTGAGGATTGCAAATGAGTTGTATTTAAAAAGACTAATCGTCGGTGGCTTTGATGGTGTATACGAATTTGCGAAAGATTTTAGGAACGAAGGGATGGATCGTACCCATAATCCTGAGTTTACGGTAATGGAACTCTATGTAGCCTACAAGGATTACAATTGGATGATGGATACCACGGAGCAATTGCTGGAAAAAGTAGCCTTGGATGCGAATGGAACTTCCAAAATAACGGTTGGTAAAAACGAAATAGAATTTAAAGCCCCATATCCTAGGGTCCCTATTTTAGAAGCCATAAAAATTCATACGGGGCACGATGTTGCGGGTATGGATGAAGTGGAATTAAGGGGTGTTGCAAAAAAATTGGGCCTAGATGTGGATGAAACCATGGGCGTTGGCAAACTGATTGATGAGATTTTTGGTGAGAAATGCGAGCATTTTTATGTACAACCCACCTTCATTACAGATTACCCTAAGGAGATGAGTCCACTTTGCAAAGCACACAGGGATAATCCGGCACTTACAGAACGTTTTGAATTGATGGTAAATGGGAAAGAATTGGCAAATGCTTATTCTGAGCTCAATGACCCTATTGATCAACGGGAACGCTTTGAAGAGCAGTTACAACTTTCAGCCAAAGGGGATGATGAGGCCATGTTTATTGACCAAGATTTCCTAAGAGCGTTGGAATACGGAATGCCTCCTACAAGCGGAATTGGCATTGGGATAGATCGTTTGGTGATGTTGATGACCAACAATGCATCCATACAGGAAGTATTGTTCTTCCCACAAATGCGTCCAGAGAAAAAGCCTATAGAACTGTCGGAAAATGAGAAAATCATTTTTGATGTCCTTAAAAAGGAAAAAAATATGTCCTTGGACACCTTAAAAGAAGCTACAGGCTTAAGTAATAAAGCTTGGGACAAAGGGATAAAGTCTTTGGGCAAACACGGTTTGGCAAAGGTCTCGAAGGTTGGTGACTCCTTAATGGTGGAACTTCAGGAATAAACTTAATCGCCATTCAAAAGAAATCAATATAATAAGGAGGGGTATTTGCCCCTCTTTTTTATTTTTAAAACTACCGTAAAAAGTATAGCTTAGGGATTTTAAAAACCAACCATGGACCTAAGTAAAAAAATGGGCCTTTTAATAGGGCCTATCGCATTTTTGATCATCATCAATTTGCCCTTTCATCTTATTTCAGAAACAGGAGATCCTGTAGTGGCTGTAGCTGCTTGGATGATCCTCTGGTGGATTACAGAAGCAGTTTCCATTTCCGTAACCGCATTATTGCCACTTATTTTATTTCCCTTACTCAATGTGATGTCCATTGATGATGTTGGGGCCAATTATGGCAGTCCCATTATCTTTTTATTCTTTGGGGGTTTTATTTTGGCATTGGCATTGGAAAAAGTAAATCTACACAAGCGGATCGCCCTAAACATCATTAAGATCACAGGAACAACCCCTAATAAGGTAGTGCTTGGGTTTATGATAGCCACGGCATCTATGAGTATGTGGATCAGCAACACGGCCAGTACTGTTGTAATGCTCCCCATTGCCATATCTGTGATCCGTTTGTTAATAGATGATGAGGACGGATTCACGAAGGATGACAAAAATTTTGCTTTGAGTGTAATGCTGGGTATTGCCTTTTCTGCTAATGCCGGGGGTATCGCTACCGTTATAGGAACCCCTCCCAATTCGGTTTTAATAGGATTATTAGAGAATGAGTACAACATAGAAATCTCCTTTTTAAAATGGATGGTCATTGGGGTACCGTTTTCCGTGGTTATGGTGACTATTAGTTATTTGGTCCTCGTAAAGTGGATGTTTCCGAACAAACAATTAAAATTCACGGCCTCCAAGCAGGTGATTCAATCTGAATTGGAAAAATTGGGTGCTACCTCCTCCAAGGAAAAAATGGTATTGGCCATTTTTGGCATTACCGTATTTCTATGGATCTTCAGAACCTTGATCAACGGGATATTCCCTGCCTTGGGATTATCGGATACCATCATAAGTATGATTGCCGCCGTTGCACTATTTGCAGTGCCCCATAATATAAGAAAGGGCGATTTTATCCTTCACTGGAATGATACTGAAAAATTGGCCTGGGGTATTTTAATACTATTTGGGGGTGGCTTGGCATTGGCCAATGGGATGTCGGCAAGTGGCATTGTAGATATGGTCACTGATGCCATCGCCAATAGTGATATTAGCATTTTACTTACCGCTTCCCTACTAATCGTATTAATTTTGTTTATGACGGAGCTGATGAGCAATGTGGCCTTGATTGCTGTCTTGGCACCAGTTGTGGCAGGAATAGCCATCGGATTAAATGTTCCTATAGTCTATCTGCTTATCCCTGTGACCATGGCCAGCAGCTGTGCCTTTATGTTACCCATGGCCACTCCACCAAATGCCATAGTTTTCGCAAGTGGATACATCAAGGTTTCACAAATGGCAAAAGTGGGGCTCATACTTAATCTAATCTCTGTAGCAATCCTTATTTTTATGTTCCAATGGGTGTTGCCACTAGTGTTTTAAGGAAAAACAAAACCCCTAAACGAGTAGGGGTTTGATCTGACTAATCTAAAAACAATTTTTTTGAAACCAATGTTTCATATTGGTACATACGTAGCGATGAGGATCTAAGGACGTCTAAAGTAGTGCAAATTGCAATAATCATAATCCTTAGAACCAGTTCCTATTTTGGATCCTTCCATGGGTTCACACAACTGCATAAAAAAGTCCTTTCATGAAAGGACTTTTTTATAGCCAAATCTAAAAATGACAAGCAAAGTGTCAGAACTCACACAAGAACACCTTACGAACTGTAATTCAACATCTTACACCCGTTACTATAATACATATTTATTCTCACCTCACAAATTTCCCATCAATTAATCCACCTGATCTGGGGTATGCCCATTAATTGCTTATGATTTCGTTAACAAAAAAATGGGTTTATTTTTCGGTTATTTGAGAAATCTAAAAAAAAAATTGACTAAAAATGATTAAAAAACTACTCCCAAAGTTGCTTTTGCTTCTATTGTTTATGGGCTTTTGCACCCCGGTTGAAGCCCAACTTTTTAAGAAAAAGAAAAAAGAAAAAACGGAGGATAGTTCCAAACCAAAAAAAAATGGCATCCAGCCATATAACAAGGTTATTACCAAAGAGGCCAAATCAGATCAAGGTCTTTTTGCCGTTCATGAGGTAGATGACAAGTTCTATTATGAAATCCCTGATTCACTTTTTAACAAGGAAATGTTAATGGTAAGTCGGATTTCAAAAACTGCCAATGGAATAGGTTTTGGAGGTGGTAAAATCAATACCCAGGTACTACGTTGGGAAAAAACACCTAAAAAGGTGCTTTTAAGAGTCGTTTCTTATGATGTGGTAGCCTCAGATTCCTTGCCAGTACATGAAGCAGTGTCAAATTCAAATTTTGAGCCTGTATTGTATACTTTTCCCATAAAAGCAATTCACAAGGATTCCACCAATAACACCACTGTAATTGAGGTGAACGATTTCTTCGAAAAAGACGTAAACGCCTTGGGAATGCCTGAATATTACAGAAAACAATACAAGGTTTCCCGTTTGGATGACAGTAGAAGTTATATTGAGACTTTAAAAAGTTACCCGTTAAATATTGAAGCCAGACACGTAAAAACGTATGCTGCCGGAAATGCTCCTTCCAATGGGAGCCTTGGTTCCATTTCCATAGAAATAAACAATTCCATGATCTTATTGCCAAAGGAGCCCATGAAGCGCCGCTACTTTGATGAGCGTGTGGGTTGGTTTGCCAGAGGACAGGTAGATTACGGTCTGGATGCCCAAAAGAGCAAGACCATCCGCTATTTGGATCGTTGGAGATTGGAAGTAAAGGAAGAGGACAAAGAAAAGTTTGCCAATGGGGAACTTGTTGAACCTAAAAAACAGATCGTTTATTATGTGGACAGGGCAACTCCCAAACAGTGGGTTCCTTTTATCAAACAAGGGATCGAAGATTGGCAGGTAGCTTTTGAGGCTGCTGGTTTTAAAAATGCCATTATCGCCAAAGATCCACCAACGAAAGAAGAGGATCCAGAGTGGTCACCAGAAGACGTGCGTTATTCTGTAGTGCGCTATTTGGCATCCCCAATACCTAATGCCAACGGACCCCACGTTAGCGATCCCAGAAGTGGGGAAATTTTAGAATCGGACATTAATTGGTACCACAATGTAATGACCCTTTTGCGCAATTGGTTCTTTGTACAAACTGCTGCGATAAATCCAGACGCTAGGGGCGTACAATTCAAGGATGAAGTTATGGGGCGTTTAATACGTTTTGTGTCTTCCCATGAAGTAGGACATACCTTGGGACTTCCACACAACATGGGAAGTAGTGTTGCCTACCCTGTTGATTCCTTGCGTTCGGCCGAATTTACCCAAAAATATGGAACAGCACCTTCTATTATGGATTACGCCCGTTTTAATTATGTGGCACAGCCAGGAGATGAAGGCGTTGCCTTAATGCCCAATATTGGTATCTATGACAAATATTCCATCAATTGGGGTTACAGACCTATTTTGGACAAAAATGCGGTAGAAGAGAAAGCTACCTTGGACAGTTGGATATTAAAACATGCGGGAGACCCTATGTACAGATTTGGCAGTCAACAACGTAATGTGGTCGACCCAAGTTCCCAGACCGAAGATTTGGGCGATGACGCCATAAAAGCCAGTGATTATGGGATTGAAAATTTAAAGAGAATTGTTCCCAACCTCATCACTTGGACGGCCGAAGACGGTAAAGACTATGAAGATCTTGGAGATCTTTACAATCAAGTTTTAAGCCAATACAATAGGTATATGGGACATGTAAGCAATAATATTGGAGGGGTTTACGAATACTATAAAACCTATGACCAAGAAGGGGCGGTATATACACACGTCGCCAAAGACCACCAGAAAAAGGCTATGGATTTTATCCAGAGACAACTCTTTACAACTCCAGAATGGTTGTTGGATCAAAATATATTCAATAAAATAGAGAACTCAGGTTCTGTAGAAAGGGTAAGGGCCCTACAGGTAAGGACCTTGAACAATATATTAAGCTTGGGTACCATGGCCAGGATCATAGAAAATGAAACTGCGAATGGAAACAATGCTTACCAATTGTTAAACGTGACCGAAGATTTAAGAAAAGGAATTTGGTCCGAATTGAGAAGGGGTCAAAAAATAGACACCTATAGAAGAAATCTTCAAAAGGCCCATATAGATCGCTTGGCGTATTTAATGACTGCAGAAAACCTTACACCATCTAGAGGCAGGAGAGGTGGTCAATCTACCGTATTAAATACGAGTCAATCTGATATTCGTTCTGTGGCAAGAGCAGAAATGAATATGTTAAAACGTGATATTAGAAATGCCATTCCAAAGACTTCAGACAGTATGAGCAAATACCATTTACAAGATGCCCTTGTGAGAATAGATATGATATTGGACCCTAAATAAGGGATAGCAACTATCTGAATTTAATGAGAAAAGGTGTGGTTACAAAACCACACCTTTTTTATTGTCACAGATTTTAATGGCCAATTATCCAACTTATATTGTACACCACAAAAAAATACACTTTCACAACAATATTTATTGTAGCATCCTAAATTGAGTTAAGTTTATACCAGATTAAAATCCCAAGTTTATGTCTCAGAAAATAAAAAGCCTACTGTATTTTGTTTGTTTCATGGCATCGGTTGCTTTGTATCATGGTTTAGAACCAGAATTGGAACAGAATGCTACTGCCGTTGAATCGGTTAAAATGAATAAAGTTGACAACAATGGATTGGATTCCGATAAAGTTGCCAGCTTGGATATTATAGAATAATCATCAATAGAAAATACGAACCCTACTTATAAGTCTTAATCAGGTATATCCCTACATATACCTGATTTTTTTTATCCCGTTTTTTATCAAATACCCAACTCCCATATTTTCACTTCATTCCAAAGGGAGTTAAAAGACTCACAAATCCCGATCTCCTTTTAAACCTATTCCACCTTCAGCTATCCTATAGAAGTAACCTATAAAATACTACAACAGATGAAAAAGGTAATTCTATTGGGGCTTTTATTGATTGGCTTTATCGGCCAAGCCCAAAATGAGAGAGGAGAAAACAGACATCGCAGAAATCTAGAAGATCTGTCCCCAGAACAAATGGCCACTTTGCAGACGAAACGCATGACCTTGGCATTGGATCTCAACGAGGCCCAACAAAAACAGCTTCAGAAAATCAATTTGGACCAAGTGACAAGTCGCAAGGAAAAAATGGACGAATTGAAAGCAAAAAAAGAGAGTGGGGAAATGACCAAACCTACTTCCGAAGAGCGTTACGCCGTGCGAGCCGCAAAAATGGACGAGCAAATAGCACGTAAGGCACAAATGAAACAGCTATTGTCCAAAGAGCAGTATGAAAAATGGGAAAAAATGCAACAAAGAAAAGGGTATCATTATGGCCAGCGTGAACATCGTTCCAAAGAACATCGTAGCACAAACAATTGATCTATATTTAAGATTAAGGGCAGCTAACCTGTTTACCATAAAAAAGCCCCATCCTAAAATAAAGGATGGGGCTTTTTATATTGTTATTACCTATTACTGCAGTTGTGGAATAATGGTTTCCAAAGCTGTAATGGTGGCGTCTAAATCTTCGTAAGTCAAGGCATCATTCAGGAAATAACTTTCAAAGGCACTTGGTGGCAAATAGATCCCTTGGGAAAGCATCCCATGAAAGTACTTCTTAAATGTTTCATTGTCACCTTTAGCCGAGGAAGCAAAATCAACCACGGGCGTATCGGTAAAATGTAATGAGATCATAGATCCAAACCTGTTGATCTGATAAGGTATACCCTTCCCTTTCAGAACCCTATCAAAACCTTTGTGTAGGTAGGCGGTCTTATCGGCAAGGCTGCGGAATATCTCTGGTTTATTGTTCAATTCGGTCAACATTGCCAGCCCTGCACTCATCGCCAAAGGATTTCCACTTAGCGTACCTGCTTGGTATACGGGCCCTACTGGCGCCAAATAATCCATTATTTCGTTTCGAGAGGCAAAAGCACCAACCGGCAAGCCTCCCCCAATTACTTTGCCAAAGGTTACAATATCGGCATCGATACCCAATACCTGCTGGGCACCCCCTCTTCCCAAACGGAATCCGGTCATCACTTCATCAAAAATCAACAGTATCCCTTCTTTGGTACAAAGCTCCCTAAGGCCTTTCATAAAATCTTCATCCGGGATGATGCAACCCATATTTCCCGCAACAGGTTCAATGATCACGGCTGCTATTTCTCTTCTATTGGCATCAGTCAATGCTTTGACACTGGAAAGATCGTTGTAGGTTGCCAAGAGCGTATCCTTAGCCGTTCCCTGGGTTACGCCTGGACTATTTGGGCTCCCAAAGGTAACTGCACCGCTTCCTGCCTGAATAAGAAATGAATCGGAATGTCCATGATAGCATCCAGCAAATTTTATGATCTTGTCCTTTCCTGTATAGCCCCTTGCCAAACGTACGGCACTCATACAGGCTTCCGTGCCACTGTTCACAAATCTTATCTTGTCGATATTTGGAACCATGGACACCGCCAATTTCGCCAAGTCCGTTTCAATCTCCGTGGGCATGCCAAAAGAAGTACCTTTCTTAGCCTTTTCTATGACTGCATTTACAACGGGCTCATGGGCATGGCCTAGGATCATGGGGCCCCAAGAGGCAATAAAGTCTATTAATTTATTACCGTCCTCATCGTAGAGGTAGGCACCTTTTGCCTCTTTTACGAAGATAGGATTACCTCCTACTGCCTTAAAAGCCCTTACCGGAGAATTTACGCCGCCTGGAATATATTTTTGTGCCTCATTGAATAAGGCACTACTTCTTTTGTACAACATGCTTATTTTTTGATTTTTTCGGATTTAACAATCACTTCCTGACCGATGGCCAGATTGCTGTTGTTCATTTTATTCAATTTCATTAAGTCATTCACGGAAACAAAATACTTGCGCGAAATGGAGTACAAGGTATCCCCTTTGGTCACCACATGTACTTTATAGTCATAGTCTTTTGATTCTTTTTTGACCACGTACCCTTCATTGGCCACGTCCTTATCATATTTGTAAAGTTCATATTGCTCAATAAAGGAAATCAATTTCTGGGGGTACCGCTTATCCGTTGCATAACCTGCATCACTAAGGCCTTGGGCCCATCCCTTGTAATCGTCAGAATCCAATTCGAACAAGGAAGCATATCTGGCCCTAGAGGACAAGAATTCACTATGGTCCCTAAAGGAATACATGGGGTGGTTGTATTTCCTGAAACACTCTCCCTTTTCGTCATCATCGTGGTAATCATAATCGCCACTCCAATTCGTATGACATTTTATCCCAAAATGATTGTTGGTCCTCATGGTAAGGGCACCCCTACCTCCACCGCTTTCCAAGATTCCCTGGGCCAAGGTAATACTTGCCGGGATGCCATAGGCTTTCATTTCAAATTTTGCTATTTCTGCAAAAGTTTGAATGTACTCCTGCGTGGAGGCAATTGGAAACCGTACAAATTTTCCTTCATCCTCCGGTAAAGGATACCCATCGGGATCCACCTTGTTTTGCGTGTTGTTGTCAGCTCTGTTTACTGTAGTTTGATGGTTCCTTCTATCCCTGTTGGTTTTGGAGGCCCTCTTTTTTGCTCCACAGCTCGTCAAAAAAATGGCTAGTATTATAAATAACCCTAAGCGTTGTATCATAGTTCAATCAATGGTAAATTTTTCTTTTTCAAAACAATGTTCATTCCTGCTATTCCTTGCAACCCTCCAGAATGGATCGCCAAAATTTTGGTTTTGGGCTCAAAATAATCCTTGCGGACCAGTTCCAAAATTCCAAATAGCATTTTTCCTGTATATACCGGATCCAATGGGATTGAGGTTTTCGATTTAAAGTCGTTTATAAAATCTATCAACTCTTTGGTCACCTTCCCATATCCCCCAAAGTGATACTGGGTATTCAGGTCCCAGTTTTCCCTTTGGGCAAATTTACAAATATCTTTTCGCAAAAAATCACCTTTTAATGCGGGGAAACCTAATACTTTTTGATGTATCATTGATGAATTGATCAAACCTGCAATGGTACCCCCTGTACCCACACATACGCAGATGACGTCAAATACTGAATCCTCTTCTGTCAAAATTTCCTCACAGCCCTTAACCGCCAAGGCATTTGCCCCACCTTCGGGTATGCAATAAAATGACCCAAATTCCTGCTTTAACTGTTCCAAAAATTCAGGGCTCTCTTTGGAACGGTAGGCCTCTCGGGAAACGAATTTAAATTGCATGCCTTGCTCTTTTGCCCAAGCCAGGGTAGGATTATCTTGCCAATGATCCACAAGTTCGTCCCCTCGTATGATGCCGATGGATTTTAGTCCATGCTCTTTCCCAGCATAGGCAGTTGCAGCAATATGGTTGGAAAAGGCGCCGCCAAAGGTCAAGAGGGTATCATGACCCAAACGCTTGGCCTCTGATAGATTATAGGTAAGTTTCCTAAATTTATTACCAGAAATAAAGGGGTGTATCAGGTCTTCCCGCTTAACAAATAGGGAGACCCCCTTCTCTTGTAACACGGGCAATTCAATACGTTGATTATAAACCTTCACACGTTTGCTTTTCTAACGCCAAAGATATTTAATAAAGCGAAACGGTCTTCTGTTCTTGTAGTAATCCAGATTTTTTTCATTTTCATAAGCCTCCCTTTCAAAACTTATATTTTTATAGCCCTTATAAGTATTTAAATAGAGAACGGACCTCACACCCCATTCCAATGCGTATAACACATAAAATGGGACCACTAAAAGTTCCTGTTGCTGCCTAAGGTGAATCCTTTCATGGTTCATCAAAACTGCATCATTCCTCAAAGCCGAATTTTTTAAGATGATGAAGGGCCAGATACATAGCCCTACATAATTCTTGTGAAAAATATATTTAAATACTATGACCATCACCTTGGATTAGATTAATGCGATAAAAGAAAGATACTAAATATCGGTTCTAATAACAACAGAAGAATAAACAACCTTACTATACCAAAGGGTCATCTTCACATGGTTAAAAATTCTTAAATGCTTCCCCGTTCATAGGAAATAAAGTAATTTTACAAGGATGAAGAAAATTATTCCTTTGGAAGAGGGCGACTTTTATCTTTCCCCTGAAGGGTACAAGGTGTTTACCGGAAAATACCATTTAAAAAGGGGGTATTGCTGTGAAAGCGGTTGTAGACATTGCCCCTATGGATATGACAAGAAAACAAATCGCAGATAAGTACAGTATATATTCGGCATGATTTTTGAGGCATGTTACTACAGAAACAAGCTATTTTAACTAAAAAAACAAGCTATGAAAAAATTTGCATATGTAATTGCACCGTTACTTGTACTCCTCTTTATGGGTTCCTGTACATCGGTAAGGGTACTATCGGATTATGATAAAGAGGTGAATTTCAATTCCTTTAAATCATACGCCTTCTATAAAACCGGCATTGACAAGGCACAAATTTCAGATTTAGATAAGAAACGAATTCTGAAAGCTATTGAAGTCGAAATGGCCAACAAGGGTTTTGTGAAATCCAACGACCCTGATATATTGATCAGCATTTTCACCAAAGAGCGCGAACAGGTAGATGTTTATAACAACTACTGGGGAGGCGGATTTGGATGGGGATGGAGTCCCTACTACTGGGGATGGGGTCCAGGATTTGGTTGGGGCCCAGGATTTGGTTGGGGTGGCGGCAATAATGTAAGCACCCGCACAGAAGGTTCCCTTTATATTGATATGATAGATGCCAGGAACAAGGAACTGGTCTGGCAGGGAAGAGGTGTTGGCACTTTAAACAATACCAGAAACATAGAAAAGAAGGAGGAACGAATCAAAGAATTTGTCTCAGAAATCCTACAGGCCTATCCCCCTATGTTGGCCTCCAAATAATCAGAATCCAATAGTTAGAAACCGTCCCAAGAGGGCGGTTTTTTATTTTCCATGGGGTATTTTCAAATCAAACAATCGTATCATTTTTCGTATCTTTATACCATTAAAAATAGACCGATGTCCTATAAGAGCAATCATATATTAGATAAGCTGCCAAAGCACCTTAAGCAGTACATAAAACCTCAGAACTATGACGATTATACCTCGATCAATCAGGCTGTATGGCGCTATGTTATGCGAAAGAACGTGGATTACCTAAGTAGGGTCGCTCACAAAAGTTACATGGACGGACTTAAAAAAACAGGTATTTCCATTGACCATATTCCCAATATGTACGGCATGAACCGTATTCTAAAAGAAATAGGATGGGCGGCAGTTGCCGTTGACGGTTTTATCCCACCTTCTGCATTTATGGAATTCCAAGCTTATAACGTCTTGGTCATTGCATCGGATATCCGCCAACTGAACCATATAGAATACACCCCGGCACCGGATATTATTCACGAAGGCGCGGGGCACGCACCTATCATTGCCAATCCTGAGTACGCAGAATACCTAAGGCGTTTTGGGGAAATCGGCTGCAAGGCGCTTTCCAGCGCCAAGGATTATGAACTTTATGAGGCGGTGCGACATTTATCTATCATCAAGGAAGCTTCGGACACGCCACAGGAGGAAGTGGACAAAGCAGAAAAATTGATAGAAGATTTGCAGCAAAACATGGGGGAACCCAGTGAAATGGCCCTGATTAGGAACCTACATTGGTGGACCGTAGAATACGGCCTGATAGGGACCGTGGAGCAACCAAAAATATATGGAGCAGGACTCTTATCCTCCATTGGTGAAAGTGCGTGGTGCATGACGGATGAGGTGAAAAAGATACCATATTCCTCTGAGGCCGCACACACCTCTTTTGATATTACCAAACCCCAGCCACAACTCTTTGTGACTCCAGATTTTGCATTTTTAAGTCAGGTTTTGGAAGAATTTGCAAATACCATGGCCTTGCGTACGGGAGGTTTGAAGGGAATTACAAAACTAATCCATTCCAATGCATTGGGCACAGCGGAACTTAGCACAGGACTGCAAATATCAGGTGTATTTGATCGTGTGATCCAATTTGACAACAAGCCAGCCTATATTACAACTAAAGGCAAGACTGCCCTTTCTTATCGAGAAAGGGAATTGGTAGGACACAGCACCAAACATCATTCAGAAGGGTTTGGCTCTCCCATTGGCATGCTCAAAGGCATTAATCTGGCCATTGAAGACATGAGCCCTAGGGATTTAAAGGCCTATCATATATATGAAGGGGAAACTGTCTCCTTAGAGTTTGAAAGCGGCGTTAAGGTTACAGGTGACATTGTAACGGGCACAAGGAACCTCAGAGGGAAAATCATCCTTATCACATTTGAAAACTGCACAGTAACCTACCAAGATGAGACACTGTACCAACCAGATTGGGGCTTGTACCATATGGCGGTAGGAGAAAAAGTAATATCTGCCTTTAACGGGCCGGCAGATCTCAATAGTTTTGATTTGGTATCCCATAAACTTACGGAAACCACCATAAAGGCCAAAAAAACAAAAGAGACCACCCAGTTGGAATTGCTTTACCAACAAATCAGGGATTTCAGGGAAGGTACAAATACAACCATCTCAAGAAACAAGGTTTTCCAAGAAGTCAAGGCCAACTATCCGAAAGACTGGCTGCTATCCGTAGAACTCTATGAATTGGCCGTGAGCAATGGGGATGAAAAATTTGCTGCAGATATTGTAGAACATCTTGAAAAGGTAAAGCAAGAAAATCCAAAACTGGGCCACCTAATCGATGATGGTCTTACCTTGGCAGATCAAAGCTTGGTAGGGTAGCGGAATCAACTATTAAAACTCCATGTATGGATAGGATTGCTTAAGCACATCCATTTTTTCTTTCAAAGATTTCGTGAATGCGATATGTTGGGCAGAATCTGGATCAAATGGCCTGTGGTTTAAACCTCGCTGCACTTCTCCAACCTTTTCCATGACGGGATAGGCCTTTTTGTCTACCCAGCTCTCTTTGAACTTTTCCCAAATATACCTAATGGCAAGATCGTTAGGATGTACCATATCCTCCGCATAAAAACGATAATCGCGCAGCTCGTCCATCATAATCTCATAAGAAGGGAAATAAGATATAGATTCTTCCTTTAGCACCTTGTGAACAGCAGCTATGAGGTGTGCCTTACTTTGTTGGTTCTCCACAAAACCATCTTTTAAATGCCGTACCGGGGAGACTGTAAACACCAGTTGTGCTTGAGGATTATTAGACCGCACCAATTTGATAATTCGCTCGAGACTTGAAGCAACCTCATCTAACGAAAGTAGCTCTTTGGCAAATTGTTTTTGGGGAACTTTATGACAATTGGCCACTATTGCACCCGATGTATTGTTCCGGTATACCCAGGCTGTCCCCAGGGTAATCAAAATATGGGATGCCCCTTTAATTTGTTCACGGGTCTGTTGTAACCCATTGTTCAATTTATCCAATAGCGCTACCTCAGAGGCATTGCTCAATATTGAATGCCCATCAAAACAATGCCATCGTTCATTTAAAAAGAAGATGTCAGTTTTGGTATATTCTTTCTTTGCCATCGCCCTAGAGATCAAATTTTCAATGGCCAATGGATGGAACAATATCCCAAAAGGGTTGAGCACAGAACGATACTTGTAGTACTGCAACTTCTTACCTATGTGCTCAGCGAAGCAAGATCCCAGAGTCAATATTTGGCTATCATAGCCCAAAGGCTTTTTCGCTGCATCGAGGGGCACTATTGTTTGAAGTTTCATGGTATCTATTATTTAGCAAAACACCCAAAAGATATTAAAAATCAATTGGGTGCCTCATTAACTTTATATTAGTTCTCGACTTAGCTCGAACCGAAAATTTCCTACTGCAAATATTCTTTTGCTTTTTCCAATGCCTCGGGTATCCCTGCCGGATTTTTACCTCCCGCCGTTGCAAAGAAAGGTTGTCCCCCTCCTCCACCTTGGATAAATTTACCCAATTCACGAACAATTGTTCCTGCATTCAATTGCTTGGAGGCAACCAACTCTTTGGAAATATAACAAGCTAACAATGCCTTTCCATCCTGCTCCGTAGCGAACAATAAGAAAAGATTTGTTTTATTGGCTCCCATCTCAAAGGAAAGGTCCTTGATACTCGCTGCATCTAAATCTATCTTCTTGGTCAAAAATTGAATCCCATTAACCTCGGATAATTCGTTCAACAAATCCCCTTTTACATTTTTCGCTTTGTCTTTCAGTAAGGCTTCCACTTGCTTTTTAAGGGCGCTGTTTTCCTCCTGCAAGGTTTCTACTGCCTTTTTTGGATCCGGGGCATTGTTCAGCAAATCCTTTATCTCATGCAAGGTCCTATTATTCTCAAAATAAAAATCCTTGACCGCATCGGACGTTATGGCTTCTATCCTTCTAATTCCCGATGCCACGGCTCCTTCCGATCTTATTTTAAAATGCCATATATCCGCAGTATTCTTTACGTGGGTTCCCCCGCAAAGTTCTATGGATTTCCCGAAGCGTACGGTACGCACGGCATCTCCGTATTTCTCCCCAAAAAGAGCCATAGCACCTTGTTTCAAGGCCTCTTCCATAGGCACACTTCTGTGTTCTTCAAGAGGAATACGACCATCTATCCTAGCATTTACAAAATCCTCAACATCCCTTAACTCATCGCTAGTAAGCTTAGCAAAATGGGAGAAATCGAAACGTAAATATTTTGAATGTACGGCAGAGCCTTTTTGTTCCACATGGGAGCCCAACACCTCCCTAAGTGCTTGGTGCAACAGGTGTGTTGCAGTATGGTTGGCAGCAGTGCGCTGTCTTTGGTTTTGGTCTACGACTGCCTTGAATATCTCTGTTAGATCCTCAGGGAGGTTCTTGCTGAAATGCAATATTTCATTGTTCTCTTTCTTTGTATCCAAAATGTAGATCACATTTCCATTGGAAGTCTCCAAGTACCCCTTATCTCCTACCTGTCCTCCACCTTCAGGATAGAACGGGGTCATATTAAACACCAATTGATATTGCTCCCCTTCCTTTTTGGAGGTCACTTTTCTATATTTGACCAACTTCACATTGGCTTCCAACATATCGTACCCCACAAATTCCTGTTCCGGGTCATTCCTTAAAATGGTCCAGTCTTCCTTGGATACTTCCGATGCGGAACGAGAACGGGACTTCTGTTCCTGCATAGCCACCTCAAATCCTTTTTCATCCAATTGAAATCCTCTTTCCGCAAGGATAAGAGAGGTAAGGTCTATTGGGAAGCCATACGTATCATAAAGCTCAAATGCCTTTCTTCCATCAATCAATTTTCCTTTTGCGTTTGCCAAAACACTATCCAAGAGCACCAAACCCTGATCCAATGTCTTTAAAAACGAATGTTCTTCTTCCTTGACCACGTTCTCTATCAACTGGTGCTGTTCCTTCAACTCTGGAAATGCTTGTCCCATAGTGCGACTAAGAACTTGAACCAACCTGTACATAAAAGGTTCTTTGGTATCTAGAAATGTAAATCCATATCTAATAGCCCTTCTAAGAATCCTGCGGATCACATAACCAGCACCTGTATTACTTGGCAATTGGCCATCAGCAATGGAAAATGATACGGCACGGATATGATCGGCAATCACTCTAATAGCTATATCTTTTTCTTCATCTTTCCCGTATTCGGAATCGGTAATGGTCTCTATTTCCCTAATTATTGGAGTAAACACATCCGTATCGTAGTTAGATTTTACCCCTTGCAAAACCATACAAAGACGCTCAAAGCCCATGCCGGTATCTACATGTTTTGCTGGAAGGGACTCCAGACTCCCATCGGCCTTTCTGTTGTATTGCATAAATACCAGGTTCCATATCTCCACAACCTGAGGGTGGTCCTGATTTACCAAAGATGCACCCGAAACTTTGGCCTTTTCTTCTTTGGAACGGATATCAACGTGTATCTCAGAGCAAGGTCCGCAAGGCCCCTGATCTCCCATTTCCCAAAAGTTGTCCTTTTTATTGCCATAGATAATACGGTCCTCAGGGACTATGGCTTTCCATAATTCCAAAGCCTCCGTATCCATTCCCAAGTTATCCGCATCTTTGCTTCCTTCAAAAACAGAAACATATAGGCTCTCCTTATCAATTTTGTAGACCTCTGTTAGCAACTCCCAAGCCCAGGAGATCGCTTCTTTTTTAAAGTAGTCTCCAAAACTCCAATTCCCCAACATCTCAAACATGGTGTGGTGGTAGGTATCCTTCCCCACCTCTTCCAGATCATTGTGCTTTCCACTTACCCTAAGGCATTTTTGGGTGTCGGTTGCCCTTTTGGATTTGGGCACACTGTTTCCTAAAAAGTACTCCTTAAACTGGTTCATCCCAGCATTGGTGAACATTAGGGTGGGATCGTCCTTAATGACCATAGGGGCCGAGGGCACGATCTTGTGTGATTTTTCTTTAAAAAATTCTAAAAACGTATTTCTTGCTTCTTGGGATTTCATGTAAAATGGTAAGCTTTTTATAAAATTAGCTGTTTGTGCCAAACAATTTTTATATTTGTTTGTTGCGATAATTGAGAGCACAAAAATAGGATAATTTCCATTTATGTCTAAAGTAAAATATTTTTACGACCCGGACACTCTTTCATATCGAAAGATAGAGCCCAAAAAATCTAGAAAATATAGGAACTTAACGTTTTTTCTATTGGGTTCGGCCATCTTTGGTTTGCTGGGACTTATCGTCATTTTAAACACCAATATTTTAAATACTCCAAGGGAACTTTCCTTACAGCGTGAAGTAAAAAATTACGAGCTGCAATTTGAGCTGTTGGGCAAAAAAATGGAACAAATGGAACAGGTCCTTGCCAATATTGAGGACAGGGACAATAATATCTACCGTTTGTATTTTGAAGCCAATCCTATTCCTGAAGAGCAGCGACGAGCGGGATTTGGTGGAGTCAACAGATACAAATCTTTGGAGGGCTTCAATAACTCTGAAATGATCATTGGTACTACCAAACGAATGGATATCATCCAAAAACAGATGGTGATACAGTCGAAGTCTTTGGACGAGATCACCAAATTAGCAGCAGAAAAAGAAAAACTATTGGCGGCCATTCCTGCGATACAGCCAATCTCCAATGATAAGCTTACCCGTATGGCATCTGGTTACGGCTGGCGCTCAGATCCTTTTACCAAGGCAAGAAAAATGCATTGGGGCATGGATTTCACCTCCCCAAAAGGCACACCTATCTATGCCTCTGGCGATGGTAAGGTCACTAGGGCCGACAATAATTCTTCAGGATATGGGAAACATATTCGCATAGATCATGGATACGGATACATTAGCCTTTACGGACATTTGAGCAATTACAATGTGAAGTCCGGCCAACGTGTTAAAAGAGGAGACCTCATCGGTTTTGTGGGAAGTACAGGTCGTTCTGAAGCCCCCCATTTACATTATGAAGTATGGAAAGATGGCGATCGTATCAACCCTATAAATTTCTATTACGGAAGTTTAACGGCGGAAGAATTTGAGAACATGCTGAAATACGCCACACAAGAAAACCAATCTCTGGATTAACATGCATATAGAACTTCCTGAAAAAAGGTATTATGGTATTGGGGAAGTCGCCAAAGCCTTTGGCGTGAACACTTCACTCATCCGTTTCTGGGAGAAGGAATTTGATGTGCTCCAGCCTAAAAAAAATGCCAAGGGCAATAGAAAGTTCACCCCCCAGGACATAAAAAATTTGCAATTGATCTTTCATTTGGTAAAAGAACGCGGCTTTACCCTGGAGGGGGCAAAAACCCATTTGAAGGAAGAAAAACAGAAAACCCTTTCTACTTTTGATATTATTTCCAAATTAGAGGGGATCAAGGCCGAACTGATAAAAATAAAAAACCAATTATAATTCTAACCATAAAAAATACGCATCCATGAAAAAGTGGCTTATTCCAGTAATCATAATTGTTGTTGTCGTTTTCGGAGTATACCGGTGGGCCGTTGGCTTTAACAATACTGCCGTACAGTACGAGGAGAATGCCAAGACCAAATGGTCCAATGTAGAAAGTGCATACCAACGCAGGAATGACCTGATTGGGAACCTTGTCAAGACCGTACAAGGTGCTGCCGACTTTGAACGAGGTACGTTAACAGATGTTATTGAAGCAAGGGCAAAAGCTACTTCTACCACAATTGACGCCAATAATCTTACTCCGGAGAAATTAGCGGCATTCCAGGAAGCACAGACAGGACTTTCCTCTGCGCTGTCAAGATTACTGGTAACCGTGGAAAGATATCCCGAACTAAAAGCCAACCAAAATTTTCTGGAACTACAATCGCAATTGGAAGGCACGGAAAACCGTATTAATGTAGAGCGGAACCGGTTTAACGAAGAAGTCAATATCTACAACATCCACATCAAAAAATTCCCGAACTCCTTCCTTGCCGGCATGTTCAATTTTGATCCAATGACCAGATACCAGGCTGATCCGGGAGCAGAGAAGGCTCCTGATGTGAATTTCGATTTTAATTAAAAATACCCATATGTCCAAAGTAGAAGATTTTTTAACTGCCGAAGAGGAGGCTGCTATAGTGCAGGCTATTGTGGAGGCCGAAAAAAATACTTCTGGGGAGATTAGGGTACATATTGAGGCCCATACCAACAATGATCATTTTGAAAGGGCCAAAGCCGTATTCCATTTCCTTAAAATGGATAATACCAAAGAGGAGAATGGGGTGCTCATCTATGTGGCCGTGGCCGATAAAAAATTTGTCGTTTTAGGGGATAAAGGGATCAATAAGGTGGTGCCCAAGGATTTCTGGGACACAACCAAAGAGGCCATTGAACTTCAATTTAAGCAACGGAACTTTAAACAAGGCCTCATAGACGGAGTTTTAAGAGCTGGTGAGGCATTGTCAAAACATTTTCCTTGGGATCATAACAATACTAACGAACTGAGCAATGAAGTATCTAAAAGTTAGTATTCTTCTTTTATTTTTACTGGGCTATTCTATAGGTTTTGGGCAGTATACCATTCCTGAAAAACCAAAATTAGAGACCAGCGTCTATGATTACATCAATTTACTGTCCATTACGGAAAAAACATCCTTGGAACAGAAACTGATCAAATATTCCGATAGCACATCCACCCAGATCGTGGTGGCCATCATCAATTCTACCGAAGGGGAAAATATCAATTATTTGGGTGCCCAATGGGGACAGGCCTGGGGCATAGGACAGGAGAACAAAGACAATGGTGTTTTGGTCCTGTTGGCCAAAGGGGATCGCAGGGTGGCCATTAATACGGGTTATGGGGTTGAAGGCTCTTTGACCGATGCCATGACCAAAAGAATCATTGAGAACATTATTATCCCCGAATTTAAAAAGGGGGATTTCTATGGCGGACTGGACAAGGGTGCAGATGCCATGTTCCAGGTCCTGACCGGTGAGTTTAAGGAAGACCGTAAAAAAACGGAGAACCGTAGCTTCCCTTTAAGATCACTTTTACCTTTTATCATCTTTTTTATCATCATCATTATTCTATCCAACAGAAATAAAAGGGGTGGCGGAAAAAATGGGGGCAGACGAGGAGGTTTCGATATTTGGGATGCCATCATCCTCAGTAATATGGGCCGTGGCGGTTTCGGCGGAGGGTCATCCTCTGGCGGGGGCGGCTTTGGCGGCGGCGGTTTTGGCGGTGGCTTCGGCGGTGGTGGCTTTGGCGGTGGCGGTTCCTCTGGAGGTTGGTAGCAAAAATAACAACCGTAACCGTTAAACTAGACGCGATACTGGTATACCCTTCTTATCTTAATCAACCCAGAACATACTGTTTTTATTGGTCTTTTTACCCCCAAACTGGTCAAATTTGAAAGTAGCGCTGAACATAAAATAACGCTGCAGTACTGTACCCTGAAAATCTTGGATAAAATCCTGTCCCGTGGTCCTTCTGGTATTGATATTTTGGTTCAACAGATCATAAGCCAACACCTTTAAGGTTACATTATTCTTGAGCATTTGCACTCCCAAACTCATGTTCCAAAAAAGGGCATCCTTATCAAAACCAGGACCCACATTGCCATTATAACTATAGTTAATGTCATTGCCCCAGATAATATTTTCAGGCCAGTAGGTTGTAGTTTTAAAGCCTACATTATGTGAGATGAATTTTACATCTTCCAAGCCGTCCAAATTGTATTGGGTATCATTAATGGTAATACCATATTCTGGCTCCAACTCCACCAGTTCTCTAAAATTAAAGGTTGAGCTAACCCGTGGGCTTATGGAAAGACTAGAAGCCTCCAATCTACTTCCATTTGTGAAACCAATGTTTTTTCTATACCCAAAATAAGGTCTAAATCCAAACTTTACCGTATATATACTATCTTTTTTTATCTGTTTGGAATAGCTAAGCCCACCATCTATATTATAATTTCCATCTATATTATCATAAGTGGTTGTACGCAATAGATCTTCATTGGTTGTGGTAATGGGTGATACCCTACCCTTTTCTGAATTAATTCCTAAATATGCATAAAAACCGGTTCGTTCCCTCCAGTTATAGTCATTATAATTCAGATAGAGTCTATTGAATACCGCTGGTGCCAAATTTTGGTTTCCTATAACAATATTCAACGGATCACTAACATCTGGTATAGGCTGCAGCTGATTCACAGTAGGCACAACCAATCTAGAACTGGACCAAAGACTTAAACTCTTATTCTCCCCTATGGTATAATTGGCATTGGCATTGAACAAAATATTTTCATACTTTTTATCAAAGGAGGAATTCTGCAAAAAATCAAAATTTTCAAGGCTAGTGAATCTATAATTGGCCGTTAATCCAAAACGGAATTTTTTACCATTACCCCTTAAACCCAAACTTGGGGTCTGTTGTATGTTACTAAACTTAAAAACCGAACTCTGCAATTGATTAAAGTTGTCATAACCACCAGTAACATCTTCGAAATCGAACACACCTTTGTCATTGTTGAATAAATTGTTCTCATATTGGTAGCCAAAATCCAAAAACACATCTTTCGCCAAAGGCTGGCGATACGTAAACTGCGCTCCATATGAATCGGTATCTGTTCTATTTGTTGTTTGTTGGTCCAAAACATTTTGGGTGGCATCATCTCCAAAAGTGGTTCTAATAGAATTAAAATTACTTTCACTCCTATTGAACCTGTTATCGTTTGAAAATGTCAGACGAACATATCTACCTAGTGTATCCAATTTTTTAAATAATGTCAATTCATTTGAAAAACGACTTTGGTAACTAGTATCCGAGGTGAATGCATTATTACTATTTATGGCATTGCCATCTACATCACTGGAAACTGTAGTTCTTTCATTAAAAGAAGTTGTCCTGTTCACGCTCAAATTGGGCTCTAGCGTTATCCGAAATGTTGGATCTATATCAAATTCTAAAGTAGCCCCGCCTCTGTTAGAATTAGAGCTCCCGTTAAAGTTAGTTTCGGTATCCGTAAAGAAGCGGCCATTTGGCAATATATTCTCCCTCGAAATCTTCTCATCATTAAAAGAATCGCTGTATGCATAAAAATAATTCCCATTTACCTCATAATTATCCTTTTGCTGATTGGCATAACTTGCCCCTACATTGGAAGAAGTTGTAATACCCTGACCAAAACCAAAGGACATATCCCCAATTCTAAAGGCCCCCGAATTGTTAAAGCTCACACCTCCACCTGAATTGCCCACCATATCGTAAATCTCGTCAAAAGAAAAGCCGCTGTTGTTTATATTATTACTGCCCGTGATTATACTAATGCGTTCCTGTCCATTGAAATAATTGAAAAGACCATTTAATTGATACCTATCATCCGTTCCATACCCTGCAGCCAGCCTACCTAGGTATCCATTGTTCTTATCTTCCTTTATCGTGAGATTAATAGTCTTGGTTTCCCCATCTCCTGCTTCCCCAGTAAATTCCTGAGTTTTAGTTTTGGTATCCGTAATCTGAATTTTATTAATAATTTCCTTGGGTAGGCTTTTTGTGGCCACTGTAGGGTCACTACTAAAAAACACCTGCCCATTTACCAAAACTTCGCTTACCTCCTTACCATTCACAGTGATTTTACCATCACTGTCTACCTCAACACCAGGTAATTTTTTTAAAACATCTTCTACCGTGGCATCAGGTCTTGTCTTAAAGGAATCCGCATTAAACTCCAACGTATCATTTTTTATGATAATAGGCACTCTTTCTCCTACTACCTGCACCCCTTTGAGTTCTTGGGCCTGTTCTTCCATTTCTATGACTCCAAGATCCGTATAGGACTTTAGGGCAATCTTCTTTACTATCGATTTATAGCCGTTATAAGAAAAATAAAGGTTCACCTCTTTTAAAGCTGTTTTTCCTTCTAGGGCAAAAGCTCCATTTTTTTCAGATATGGTATAGGTGATCAAGGTGCTGTCCTGAAGGGATTCTGCATAAATCGTAGAAGCCTCCAGTGGTAGATTGGAGGGCGCATCCATTACAATTCCTTTTATAATGAACTCTTGGGACTGAACTTGAAACGATAAGAAAAGGGCAATAAAAAAGAGGCAAAGAACCTTAGGCATAGATTTATTTTTGATTGGTTGTGCGAAAGTACATTTCGAAAATAATCTAACACTTTAAGACCTTTGCCCCTCTTAACAGATTTTTATGACTTTTTTATTTCTTTCTCATAAACACGGATATGGGCACTCCGGTAAAATCAAAATGCTCTCTTAGTTTGTTCTCCAAAAAGCGCTTATAAGGATCACGCACATATTGTGGTAGGTTACAAAAGAATGCAAATTGCGGATACGGTGTTGGCAATTGTGTACAGAACTTGATCTTCACATATTTCCCTTTGTATGCCGGCGGCGGATTGTTTTCAATAATAGGCAACATGATATCATTGAATTTACGCGTCTGTATTTTCTTGCTCCTGTTCTGATAGACTTCAACGGCAGTTTCTATAGCCTTATAAATACGTTGTTTTGTCAATACAGAGATAAATAGGATAGGCACATCGGTAAAAGGCTCAATTGCCTGTTTGATTTTTGCTGTGTACTGTTTTATGGTATTGGTTTCTTTGTCTTCTACCAAATCCCATTTGTTCACCAAGATCACAATTCCTTTGTTGTTGCGCTGTGCCAACCAAAAGATATTTTCCACTTGCCCGTCAAATCCTCTTGTGGCATCCAATAAAAGGATACATACATCGGAATGTTCAATAGCTCTAATAGAGCGCATAACCGAATAAAATTCCAAATCTTCCTTCACCTTTGCCTTCCTACGGATTCCCGCAGTATCCACAAGGTTGAATTCAAATCCGAAACGGTTGTACTTGGTATCAATACTGTCCCTAGTGGTACCCGCTACATCGGTAACGATATACCTGTCTTCCCCAATCAAAGCATTTATAAAGGACGATTTTCCTGCATTAGGTCTTCCTACCACGGCAAAACGAGGTAATTCACTTTCCTCTGCCTGCTCATGCTCTGGCAATACCTCAATTAAAGCATCCAATAGTTCCCCGGTTCCACTGCCACTAATACTGGCAATGGTATAGTACTCTCCCAATCCCAAAGAATAAAATTCCACGGCATCTTCGGCACGCTTCCCATTGTCCACCTTGTTGATGGCCAATAAAACGGGCTTGTTGTGGCGTCTTAGCAAATTGGCCACATCCTCATCCATTCCTGTGACCCCAGCTTCTACATCCACCATAAAAATAATGGCATCGGCTTCTTCAATGGCCAATTCTACCTGCTTATCTATTTCCGCTTCAAAAACGTCATCACTTCCCAAAACATATCCCCCGGTATCAATAAGGGTAAACTCGCGTCCGTTCCAATCACTTTTTCCGTAATGTCGGTCGCGCGTAACGCCGCTGACCGCATCTACGATCGCCTCTCTTCTCTGTATCAACCGATTAAAAAACGTCGATTTTCCTACATTAGGTCTCCCTACAATGGCTACAATAGCACTCATACTTCTTTAATTTGCTGCAAAAGTACTATTTATATCTGAAGAAAAATGCTATCTTTTATTACATAATCAATTGTAACAGTGAAAAGTCTACCGAATGAGATTGTTTTAAGACCGCGATTTCAACATCAATTAAACACCTCTAAAGAAGTTGTACTTGCTAGTTTCGAAAAAATTAAGAAACCTCCCTTTCTTATAAAACGGATCGATGATCATCTTTTTATTAAGTTCCAACAGGATCTTCGTACTTTTTGGACACCAGAACTTCATTTGGAACTGCATGATGAGGATAACAATTCATGCAGAATCAATGGCCTATTTGGTCCTAGTCCCACTTTATGGACGTTCTTTATGTTCCTGCACTTTGGAGTTGCCACCCTATTTATTGTCATTAGCATTTGGGCCTATTCCAATTGGACTTTGGACAAACCTATTGGATTGCAAACAGGGATGTTGGTACTATTAGTGGGAGTTTGGGGTCTGCTGTATGCCTTTGGTAGAAAAGGCAGAAAAAAAGGAGAGCCCCAAATGAAGGAGCTCTATTCTTTTATGTCAGAGGTCATTAATCTCTGATTATTGATTGTATCCGAACCGTTTCAATTGGTTGGGATTACTACGCCAGTTTTTGTTCACTTTCACATACAGTTCCATATGCACCTGTTTGTCAAAGAATTTTTCCAGATCTTTTCGGGCCTCTACCCCTACCCTTTTTAAGGCAGATCCTTTATGGCCAATGATAATGCCCTTTTGGGATTCTCGTTCAACCATAATTACAGAGCGCATTCTAATTATTTCTTCGTCTTCAAAAAATTCCTCTGTATCTATTTCCACAGAATATGGAATCTCTTTTTTATAGTGTTGTAGTATTTTCTCGCGGATGGTCTCGTTTACAAAGAAGCGTTCGGGTTTGTCCGTCAGTTGATCCTTTGGATAATAAGGCGGTGACACGGGTAACAATTCCATGATCCTATGAAATACTTCTTTGACGTTAAAATTCTGAAGGGCGGAGATGGGGTGTATTTCAGCTTCGGGCAATTGAGCCTGCCAATACTGCACCTGCTCTTCCAATACGCCCTGTTCGGATATATCTATCTTGTTCAACAACAATAGAACAGGGATCTTACTATTTTTAATCTTTTCAAAAAAGCCTTCATCTTTTAAGGCTTTCTCCCCTATTTCCACCATATAGATCAGGACATCTGCATCCTCAAATGCAGATTTCACAAAGCCCATCATGGAGGATTGCAACTCATAGGCGGGTTTAATGATACCTGGGGTGTCCGATAAGATCATTTGAAAATCCTCTCCGTTCACGATCCCGAGGATCCTATGTCTAGTGGTCTGTGCCTTGGAGGTGATGATAGATAATTTCTCCCCTACAAATGCATTCATCAACGTGGATTTTCCCACATTGGGATTTCCTATGATATTTACAAACCCTGCCTTATGCTCTGCCATCTTTTACCTTTAAAAAATACGTTTTCATTGCTTGGTTTACCTTGGGCGCCAAATAGAGAACCGCAATCATATTGGGGATTACCATAAGGGCAAAAGATAAATCTATCAGATTTACCACTAGGTCTACCGAAGCTACTGCTGCAAAGGTAATACTTAAGATATAAATGTGGTTGTAATACTTGCCAATTTTGGCATTGGTCAAAAAGGAAAGGCATTTGGTCCCGTAATAGGAATAAGTAAACAAAGTAGAAAGGGCAAAAGCAGCTACCACCACCATCAACAGAATATCCCCAACCCCATAGAGCGATTTTTCAAAGGCGATCAAGGTCATGGTAATGCCGTTGTTCTCTGCCTCCAAATGGGCGCCACTTAAAAGGATCACCACGGCTGTAAGTGTACAGACCACGATGGTGTCTATAAACGGGCCTAACATGGCCACAAGGCCTTCCTGTATGGGTTCATTGGTCTTGGATTGCCCATGGTACATGGGTGCATTCCCTACTCCCGATTCATTTGAAAATACGGCCCTACGGATCCCTATGATGATAAGCCCCCACAAACCACCCTGAACAGCAGTCTTAAAATTAAAGGCCTCTACGAATATCAATTTAAGGGAAGGGAAAATTTGACCCGCATTAATGATCATGATATAGATAACGGCAATCAAATAGACCAGTACCATAAAGGGTACTATTGCCGTGGCCACTTTAGCGATTTTTTTGAGCCCCCCAAAAATAACAAAGGAGGTAATGATAGACAGGACGATACCTATCCCCAATTTCCAATTGAAATCGCCCAAGAGCGCAATATTTTCATTGGGTTGAATGACGCCCATAAGGGTTTGCGTAAACTGGTTCACCGTAAATGCCGGGAGCACGCCGAAGAGTCCGGCTACACAAAAGAACACCGCCAAGGGTTTGGCTTTTATTCCCATTCCTTTGGTAATGTAATACATTGGGCCACCTTGAAGGTTCCCGTCACTATCATGTCCACGGAACATTATGGCAAGGCTACACGAATAAAATTTAATGCACATCCCTACCAGTGCGGTTACCCAGATCCAAAAAACCACTCCAGGTCCACCCAGATAAATGGCGATGGCTACCCCAGAGATATTCCCTAGGCCAACGGTTGCCGCAACGGCAGAAGAGAGTGCTTGGAGGTGGCTCACCTCTCCCGGATCATCGGGATTATCGTATTTCCCAGCTGTAATTGCAATGGCGTGCCTAAAATACCGATAGGGCAATAGTTTGGAATAAAAAACCAGGAACAAGCCGCCCCCGATAATAAGAAAGAGCATAACCCACTCTGTATAAGGCAAGACCGAGGCTAAGAAATCATTGATTACGTTCATAAAATTTGAAAAATTTCTAAGATATGTAATTAAATAGATGAAGCCCGAAAGTAACTAAAAAAGATTTATTGATTTATGTTTTGATAATAGCAAAAAAGCTTTGTATCTTTGCACCCACAGCGCGGGATAGAGCAGTAGGTAGCTCGTCGGGCTCATAACCCGAAGGTCACTGGTTCGAGTCCAGTTCCCGCTACTAAGCAAACCAGATACGAAAGTATCTGGTTTTTTTTTGATAAAATCCCAAAACCTGCTTTAGGGATTGAAATCCAGAAAAAAATTGATTTAGCACCAAATCTTGTTTGGAGTAAAACCACCCCCAAGTCACTGCAAAAAAGGAGCGAAGAAAAAAAGTTAGTTCCTATAACAAATACTAACAGCACCAAAAGCAACAGGTCGGTCCCCATGACCCGTTTCTTTAGATCCATTAATTCTATTCCAACAACCAAACAAAAAAACAATTATTCGACCTATTGTTTTAACCTGAAATACTATATTTAGACTTATCAATTTGCATTTTTATGAAAATTAATCTGTTCCGCAGAAAATCGCAGTTTCTGTTTATCCTATTCGTGGGGATTTCAACCAATTTGGTTTTAGCTCAAAATAAGAATCAAGACTATGCCAATTTAGTAGCTTTATTCAAAGAATGGAGAACTTTTGAAAACCCTCCTTTACGCAACGGAGCACCTGACTATACAAAAGAAACCTTTGAAAAAAGAGTGCCAGCATTTAATATTCTAAGAGATAAACTACGCAACATTGATACGATCTCTTGGCCTATTCCACAGCAGGTAGATTGGCATATTGTAAATGCTGAAATGAAGGGGTATGAATTCAACCAAAGAGTGCTGCGCCCCTGGGAAAGGGATCCCGCCTTTTATAAGTCGCTCTGGACAGACAGAAGTGATGTTCCTGCACATGAAGGACCAACACACCACGGTATAACCGAGCTTTGGACCTATCAATTTCCTTTGGACAAAGAGGGTTCTAAAAAATTAATAAACGATTTAAAAGTCATTCCTGTAATTAACGAACAGGCAAAATTAAATTTGACAGGCAATGCAAAAGATCTTTGGATTGCAGGAATACGTGATATTAAAGATCAAAGCAAAAGCCTTACTACAATAAAGGATTTCCCCGGAGTGTCCAAGGATAAAAATTTACTCAATGCTATTGACAATGCCATTCAATCCACCAATAATTTAGTAGATTGGCTTCAGACCGAAGCTAAGACAAAAACAGGACCGTCCGGTATAGGCAAAGAAGAGTATACTTGGTACCTACAAAATGTTCATTTGGTGCCTTTGACTTGGGAAGATGAAGTAATGCTTTTAAAAAGAGAGCTTACCCGATCCTGGGCTGCCTTAAAATTAGAAGAACACCGAAACAGAAAATTGCCCCAACTTACCGATGCCAGTTCGCCCGAAGAATACGAAAATCGTGCGAAAGCTTCAGCCAAGAGCCTACTCAATTTTTTAGATGAAAATGAAATGGTGACGGTAAAAGATTATTTTGAGCCTGCCTTAAATGAACATCTTGGCACATTTGTACCCAAGGACAAACGCAACTTTTTTTGGATTACAGCGCATTATGATCAACGCCCGTTATATTCTCATTTTTACCATTGGTTTGAATTGGCTCGTATGGACACAGAACCGCATAAAAGTGAAATTAGAAAAGGCCCATTGTTGTACAATATTTTTGATTCAAGAAATGAAGGTATGGCAACTGCCGTTGAAGAAATGTTTATGGACGCTGGACTTTATGATGATCAACCGCGATCCAGAGAAATTGTTTATATCATGATTGCCCAGCGTGCTGCGAGAGGTTTAGGTTCGCTTTATGCCCATGCCAATGAAATGACCATGGAAGAAGCGGGAAGCATCCATTCAGAATACACCCCCCGTGGTTGGATGAAAACAGAAAAAGAACTATTACTTTTCGAACAACAACTTTATCTACGACAACCAGGTTATGGAACAAGTTATATAACAGGTAAATATCTCGTTGAAAATACGATGGCCGAATACGCTAGAATGAAAGAACTAAAAAACGAACCTTTTGAAATGAAGACGTTTTTCGATCAATTGAATTCCATAGGAAATATTCCCATATCCCTGGGGCGTTGGGAACTGACCAATGTGAAAACCTTTATTACTGATTAGCACCGAATAGATTGCAATTACATAAATCTAATTTGTATTATTTTAATGTCATATCCTCTACTTAAGTACTTCAAAAAGAACTTAGATTTTAAAAAGAATTCGATAAACAATATATATAAATTTTATAAAGCCACCCCCAAGGCGCTTTCCGTAGTGAAACAGAGGAAAGAATTCAGTTCCCACACAACTTTTAAAATTGGACTTAATACAACTTTGGAAATAAAAAAAATAGGGTGTGACGCACCTTGGTTTTCTTGGAATGGCCTGACTTGAACATTAAATCCTTAGCCACATCTATTTTGTCTATTTAAAAAGCACAGAAATAAAAAAACAGCTTTTTAAAAAGCTGTTTTTTGAAATCGGTTATAAGTAGTCAGTTAGGCCGTTGCATTCTGTGGTGCCCAATGGGAGCATAACATATCAGGGGCCGCTTTTTGTGGGTTGGCACAGGTAGGACCTTGGTATCGGGCACAGGTGGTGCAATTGGGATCATTCTTTAAGACGGCCTTCATTTCAAAACTATCGCAGGTATAAGTGTTATTTACTTTTACGAGATGTACCTTGCACATCATAGTATCTGAAAGGTTTTCACAATTATTGCA
Source organism: Sediminicola sp. YIK13 (assembly GCF_001430825.1). GTDB lineage: Bacteria > Bacteroidota > Bacteroidia > Flavobacteriales > Flavobacteriaceae > Sediminicola. The sequence goes on from NZ_CP010535.1 coordinate 2,099,133, forward strand.
GCTATTTCCTAAACGTATGGACATGTTTTCTAGTTTTTAATATTAATATATCCTTAATTTAATACCTTAAAGCTTTAGAAACAATTTAAATAACTGGTTTATAGTATTTTATATTTAGACTAACTTAAAATATCATGCAATAGTTTATCTAATGGGATTTCAATATTTCCTTTAAGGCCTGGAGTATTCATCCTAAGCCTCCCGGTGAAGTTGTACTGCTTTGTTCATTATTCATTGATAATGATCCATACCGCTCACTTTAGGTATACTTTTAAGTGCTGGAAGCAACATTTAAATATTAGTATTACCTTCAGACCGTTTTAAAATAATCAGCACTACGGATTCCCAGTATACCCGCCGACTCATCTTCGTATTCATACTATTGAATACCCTCTTTGCCAATGGTCAAAGTCCAATGGACAAAGATTCCGTGAAAATTGTGCGGCACCAATTGGAATTGAGACACGACAATGATTTTTTAACTTTTACGGACCGTTACTATTCCTCTGGCCTATTTTTAACGTACCGCCAACAATTGCAAAAAGGAATATTTTCCTCTGGCAAGGAACAACTCAAATTTTCAGTTAGGCAAGAAATATATACCCCTTCTGATATCAAATCACGGGATATTGCTGATTTGGACAGGCCCTATGTTGGCTTTCTAGGCATCCAGGCAGGATGGTCACATATAAAAAATTCCAATCTTTTGGAGACCGATCTGCTAATTGGTGTTGCCGGCCCCGCATCGGGAGCAAGTGGATTTCAAAAATGGTACCACAATACCTTTGTGGTTTCCGATCCTCCAGTATGGGGCAATCAAATGGAGAATAGCGTTCATACAAATATCTATACAAGCTATTTAAAAGAATGGCAATTGTCACCCAACCCCTTTAGCGTACATATGTCCCTAAAGCCACATATTGCTTTTGGGACCAGGGATATTTATGTGCATCCGGAATTTATGGCCACCTTTGGAAGAAGGGATCCTTTATCCTCCAGCATGGTACAAAACCGATTGGGAACCCTGGACCGTGAAATATTTTTTTCCCTAATGGCAGGCCATAGGTTTGTGCATCACAATGCTTTGTTGGAAGGTAAAATATGGGGCGATGATTCTGATTTAGTAGTGGAAGCAGATAGAAATGTTTGGTATTTCGGCTTTGATTTTAAGCACCGTTTTGGCAAAAATAATTATTGGGCGGGGTATCGCATCAACACTCCTGAATCCTCAGGTACAAAGTCCCACAGGTATATTGTTCTTTCCTATGCCAGGAGCTTTTAACTATAATTCCAGCACTCTTTACCTAACTTATTTTCCCTTTTTTAGTTTGATGTGCCTGTTGGCCCTAAAATCATTGTTTAGCATATTTACTACAATTCAAAAGTTTTTGTACATTTAATCCGGTTCAAATCAAGCTTTTTCTGATTTACAACAAATCTCAACCAAGAATCCTTTGCCTTAACTTTATATTACACAAAAGCATGAAAATAAATATTCCAGATTGGATAATTATTGCAGGAGGAATAGGACAAATTTTTACTGCACTAATTTATCCGTATATCAGACACAAAGTCTTTGATTGGTATAATGATGTTAAACAACTCAAGCCACTAAATCAGGAAATAGTTAAAACTTATGGACGGTATATACAGGGATTAAATTTTTCATTTGGACTTATCGCTATACTTTTACCATCAGATTTGAAAAACGGCACGAACCTAGCCATAGCTCTCACTGGGCTTATTGGCGCATACTGGGTAGGCAAAGTAGCAACACAGTTTGCTTATTATCCAATGTATCAAATACCTCAAAAAACTATTTTCAAAATTGGCAGTTATGGTATGAATTTTTTGTTTGTATTTTTTGCTAGCATTTACACTCTACTGTTCATAATGAACTTGATCTAGAACTAGTAAATGAGGGGTGCTAATAATGTCCAAAAACTATTGTTTAGTATATTTACTATAATCCAAAAGTTTTTGTACATTTAATCAAGCTCGTTATGATTACATCAAATCTCAACAACGGATTCATTGCCTAAAGGATAGGTTTTACTCCATAAATCTAAAATTCAAAAATCATGAAATTAATCATCAGTTCCATTTCGGTTATTATACTATTTTGGAGTATAAATCCAGCATCTCCAAATAATATAAAAGACAGAGTATACCAACCTACAAATACAGTTCTGGAAAAGAACGGGAATAATGATTTTAAGGGGGTATGGATTAATGAGGACGACAAAACAAGAGGAATTTCCAAATGCCAAATATCTCTCAAAAATAAAAGTTTAGTTGTCCAAATGTGGGCCACATGCCACCCTCAAGACTGCGATATGGGTAAAAAGGTTGCGGATGAGGTAAAAAAAGGGGCGAATAAATTTGATCTTCTTTGGGATGCAGGATTTGCTGAAAGCGCTATAAGCTATGAAATCATCGAAGGGAAACTAAAACTGACAAATAAAAGACGCTACAAGGATAATTCTGGGAGAGAAGATTTCACAGTTATTGAATATTTCACCAAGAAATAAGAACGAAAACCAAACAAAGGTTTTCATTCATTAAAGCATTTTATAAATAACAAAAAAAGCATTCATCAAACCGCCCACTGCTGTCGAAAAAGAGGTCAAAACAGAAACATAGTCTATGCATTTGCATTACTTAAAAATACAATTATGAAAAAATCTGCAATACTATTCACATTAGCACTATTTCTATATTCATGTGCAGAATCGCAATCCTACGTGGGCACCTGGATTGACCAAGAAACCGAAAAGAGTATCCTCAACATCGAAGAGCAAAATGGAAAACTGTGGCTAAACCAATACGATCGTTCAGATGAAATAATTATTGAAGGTTCAAAAGCATATATTAAGTATCCACATTATAATGACCCTTTACTATTAGATGCCCAGAAAGATATTCCTACCATTCGTGGGGTAAAATATATTCTTTTGCCCAATAGCTTAAAAGGTCAATTTACTGGGAAATGGAAAAACGAAAATGGAGATCTCAGTTTTCTAGTTCATATTGATGAAAATAATGACTTGAATTGGGACATTAACAGAGGTGCCAACAAACCCACTAGGTACTACCCTAAGCCCATTGAGAATGGATTTCATTTTACTATGGGGCAGGATACTTTGACATACAAAATTGTCGATGGCCGACTTGTAGATAATAAAGGCAATAAATATTTTAAAGATTCCAAAATAAACTAGTCATAACCTCTACTATAATTCCTTGTGGCGTGATACTAAAAATATAATCCTAACCATCAGACAGACTTACTCCAAAAATAAAACGTATTAAATGATGGCATGCCATCATCCCTACCACAGTAGCAGATGTCCTAACAACAAATTGCAAACCTAAGCTTTGGTATTACTTAAAAATACAATCATGAAAAATTTACTACTGTATTATTTCACCATCTTTACGCCCCTAGGGCTTCTTACTTGGGCGTCGGTTAATGACCTTATAAGTTCTGTACTTTTTGTTGTACTGCTATTTCTGTACGCCTTTGTTTATAGAACGTACACAGATGGCATGAGACTGGCACAAAAGGGTATCATTGAAAGAAAAGATATTTGGAAAATAATTATTCCTGGAAGCCATTTTAAATATTTCAAAGAATTATATCTTGAATAGCGCGAATTGGTTTGAGCCAAGAATTTAGAAATTTACCCATAAGTCCCTTTCCATTTAATTTAATAGGATAAAATATCCCCTTAAAAGGTAAGGAAGGTTCCACTACGAAATAGGGCTTCAACATCAGATCCTAAACCCAAGGTGAATTTTATAGATAACTACATTCTTAAGCAATATATACCCTTAAACCATTCGGCCATATCTATAACGTATACACAACTCTAAAGGTAACAAACCTTGGCTGTATAAATGTTTCTGATGTAAACACAGACAAATTATTAGCACTGTTTCTCACTTGGGAGTCGATGTCCAATATATTGGTTGCCCTGATCTCGTACTCCCATTTGGCATCTCTATCCTTGCGATAGGAAAGTGTGGCATCCCAGTTCTGGAACGATTGGGATTCGCCATTCCCCAGATCCTGTTCGGTATAGGTGTAATTCGTGCGAAAAGTTACTGCTTTCCAAATGTATGCGTCAAACTCAACAGCTGGAGCCTTCGTAACGAACTCTGTCTTTCGACTCCCTTGGTTATTGTTGGTTACACTGTAGCGATACGTTAAGCTAACATTAGGCGCCTCCCGGTAGTTGGTGCGAATTCCTGGCGTGTAAGTTTGCGTGTACCCCTCATTCAGTGATTGCTGTCCCTGTATGAACTGATTGATCTTGCTGTAATTAAAACTGGAATTCAAGCTTGCCCTTATTTTGCCAAAGGTTCGTTGCACACGCCCAAACACGTTGACATTTTCATCTGCAAAATTTGAGTTGAAAAAAGTACTTGTTCGGATCACATTCTCGAAATTTGTAAGGCTTCGAACTTGATCGATGTTGCTGGAGTAGGCCGCCCTGGCAAAAACATTGGTATAATTGAACAAGTTGAAACTGCTGTAAAAAAGACTAACATTATGGGACAAGGCATTCTGTAAATCTGGCTGCCCAAATTGGATGCTGTTGTAATTGTTCAACACCAATCCTTCGGCCAAACGGGTAACATCGGTAAACTGATTGCGCATATCATATCTCAAGGTTAAGGCTTCACTCTTTTTAAACTGGATTCGGGTTTCAAAATCGGGCAAAAATCGAAAAAAGTTATCCTTAAAGGTTTCATCAAATTGACTATTCTTGTTGCCGTATGCATGTAAGGAGAAACCAGGTGTCAACGTGAACTTTCCAGATTTTAAGCGGTAGTGAACCCCGAGATATACATCGCTAAAATTATATTCTGTGTCATTGGTGGCACGTCCCTCATTGAAGGTTGGGGTTGGACTAAATTGTGACCCATCAGTAAGGAACTGAAAAATATTGGAATTGAATTCTTGTCGACTCAAGATGGTCCCCAGCGTTAGGTTAATGTTACTTTTCGCATTAAGTATATTGTAGTAATCCAATTTGGCATCCACCTGATTGGACTTTATTCGTCTGTTTTGGCCAAGGTCATAATTGGTCAGGGAAGTGTCCAAGCCCAACGCCTCTGCAGTACTATCAAAAGCATCAGGGCCATTGGGGTCATTAACCAAAAGGGCATTGTAAAAAGGATCTTCATTTTTGATCAAATGCTGAGCTTCAAATGCGAATATATTGGTTTCATCCAGGGTGTAGTAATAATTTATATTTTGATTGATGCTGTATGGGGTAACCTCATCGAATTGGGTTGTATTCCCGATCACAGAAGAAAAGATGTTTTGGTTTTGTGAGTCGTTCGATATCCGACCCAATATATCGTAATCCAATTGGTTATTAATGTTTGGTTTGTAGGAGGCACTAAGTTTCATTAGCGCCTGATTAGAGCGTTCGTTACTTGTTTGTTCGGTGGCCTCGTCCGGAATACCCAGATCCGGATCTGTATACTGCACAAAACTGGTTTCTTGAGAAAGAATACGACTGCTATTGTAAATGAGGAATCCACTTAAATCCAAGTCCTGATTGGGAGAATAGCTGAAATTACCTGTTGCCAGTTTATTCTCAATTTTTAAGGCATCGCCCCTACTAGTCAAAAAATTGAGGCTATTGTCCCCTAGATTGATACTGGTACCGCTACTTCTACTTGGTGACCTGAATCCGCCTCCAAAGCTTCGGATATCGCTCCTTGTCAATGCAACTTCCCCGGTATTATTGATATCACCTATGAAATTAATACTGTACTTTGGACTGTAATAAAATAGCTTTGGCTGAACCAAATAAAGCTCATCATCTGATGAAGTTCCTCCGCCTGCCGTCACATTGCCAAACCAAAAGTTCTCTTTTCCTTCCTTGAGTTTGATATTAAGGGCCACATTATCTTGATTATTACTTACACTTCTCAATTGGCCAACTTCGGAATAATTGCGCAGTACCTCTATTTTATCTACCGCTTTAGAGGGAATGTTCTTGGTAGCCAGTTTGGTGTCTCCATCAAAAAAATCCTTTCCATTGACCATTAACTTGTTCACGACTTTTCCCTCCACTTCTATCTGTCCGTCTTCATTGATCTCAACACCCGGTAGTTTTTCTAGAATATCTTCCAACTTTCGCTCTGTCCCATTTTGAAAGGAGTCTGCATTGTATACCAAAGTATCTCCCTTTATGGTAACTGGCATTTCATAAATGAGTTCCACCTCGTCCAAAGCGTTTTCTGGCTGAAGTGTATACTGTTTTACCATATTACTCTCTTTTGTGGTAAGGATCTCTTCAAAGGTTTTCATTCCAACGTAGCTGACCTGTATTTTATAGGTACCGTTCTTGCCCAACGCCAACTTGTATTTTCCGTTCTCATCTGTAATACCATAAGATTCCAAACCACTGGTCTCCTGATTTATTGCTATCACATTGGCTAATTCCAAAGGGAAGTTCAAAGTGTCTTGGACCACGCCCTCAAGTGAAATTTGAGCATGGGCAATACTTGCTACTAAGAGTAGCGCTAAACAACATATTTTTTTCATGGTGATGTGTTACTTCCGATTGGGTGGTATATTAAAATTTTGCCAGAACTATCCTCTTCTTCTTCCTCGATTGTTCCTCATTTCAAGCATTTTTCCCTGAATGGTCTCTTGGTAATCACGTTTGGTAATTTCCTTTCCCTTATCTGGAGCTTCAATCTTGATTTTTTCTTTAGGATTCATGACAATCTTAGAACACAACATGGTAGTGTTGTCTGCGCTTACTTCTAATATAAGACCAGGAAGGCCCCAGTATTCTCCGGGCCCATGGCTCACTGGTATTTGAATGGTATACCAGGCTTCAACTTCTGTCATTTTTACCTCTGGTTCCTCCTTTTTAACCGCTGTGGAATCGGATTTTGTTTCTGTATCTGATCTAAGGTCACTCCAAGAGAAGTTGTACCAGGTCAACTCAGCAGTAGGAACAAGGGCTGTTGCTTTGAAGCAGGTATATTGCCCAATCTGCTTTGATTCTGAACCCATTTTCCAATCTATGGCCTGTAGTTTATCCTTGACCAAAAATTGCTTTCCATAAAATTCCTGACTCTGTATGAGGGCATTTTCCTTTACATTTTTATACTGCTCCCCCTGTGAAAAATTCTTGCCCCATGAATCTGTTGCGCCGGAAATAGCATCTAGCTTATCTTCTTCATTGAAAACCGACTCTTCTTTATTGAAATTCAACACATAGGTCTTTTCCAACCTGTTCTTAAGACGTGATTGTATCTGCTTCTTCTGGGCCTCGCTCATTCTAGCACCCCAAGCCCCAAGCTCCATCTTGGTTTTAGAAAAATAAAAGGCCTGTCCCTGAAATTCTTGGACATTTGGCTTGAACGAAAACAGGGCAAATAAAGCTATAACAACAAAGGTAAAGTGAATTGGTTTCATGGAATTGTATGTATTGATCAAGTTTTGTTAAACTAATATAGATAAAGATTAAACGGTTTTGTGCTGTTTACCAAAACATTAACATTAATTTCAACAGTTAGGCTATGGGCTTTTGCAGTTCTTAGTGGACATAGGGCCCTTTTTCTCTCTTAAAAAATATGGGACAAATAATGGCTATTTATGGTTATAGCTAAGACATGTCGCTGATCAATTTTTTAAATTACCCCTTACAAAGAACTATACCCCAAACGATGGGAATTGACTTTACCCAATAGCATAAAAATCAACAACGAGCTAAATATCCACAAAACAAAGCTACTTAGGGCTCAACTATAAGTTCGTGTTTTTTGCGTAGCCCATCATTTTTTTTTAATTTATAAGTACAAAAATCTTGTAATTTGGTAACGACAGTCCTTCTGTGGGCTTTAAAGATTCTAAGCTATGAAAACAACACCCGAACACGATGCACGGATAGCCAAAATGACCTTTGCTTCGGTATACCCACACTATGTCGCTAAAATTGAGAAGAAAAATAGAACAAAAGAGGAATTACATCAAGTGATTGAATGGCTGACAGGATTTGATGAACCTAAACTACAGGAGCTCATAAAAGACAAGGTGACGTTTGAAACCTTCTTTCAAAAAGCAACATTAAATGCAAATGCCCATCTCATAACAGGGGTAATATGTGGTTATAGGATAGAACAAATTGAAACCCCATTAACGCGTAACGTACGATATCTGGATAAAATAGTGGATGAATTGGCCAAAGGACGTAAGATGGAAAAGATTCTACGAAATGCTTAGGCTACACCCGTTGAGGTAAAGTGCCCAACGAGCTCAGTACATATCGTAATCTGTGTTTTGGAATAAATATCAATAAACCCCTACATGAGCAAAAGGAAACTCCATTTAAAAGATGTAAAACCAAATGCTGAAAAAGAACTCAGTCGCGCCGATGGTCATAATCTTAGTGGGCAATCCAATAATTTCAAAGCTTATTTAGCTGCCATACTTAGTTTTTTGATGCTGATTATTGGTATTGCCCTAGATTATTATGAGGTTGTATTTTTTAAAGATTGGCTCCGCATTTTTTGGTATGGCATAGCCTATGTACCAGTAGGACTTCCAGTTGTAAAAGCAGGATGGGAAAGCATTAAAAGAAGAGATGTTTTCACAGAGTTTTTTTTGATGTCCCTTGCCACACTTGGTGCATTTATAATTGGTGAATACCCAGAAGGTGTGGCAGTCATGTTGTTTTATGCAGTTGGCGAATTATTTCAAAATACAGCAGTAAAAAGGGCAAAGTCCAACATCAGGGCCTTGCTGGATGTTCGTCCTAAAGAAGCCAATGTAGTTCGGAATGGCGATGTTAAAAGGGTATCCCCAGATACGGTGGCCATTGGAGAAAAAATTCAGGTAAGGATGGGTGAGAAAATACCTTTGGACGGTATTTTAACTTCCAAAAAAGCATCATTAAACACCGCTGCTTTAACAGGAGAAAGCAAACCGGATTTTATTGTCAAAGGAACAAAGGTATTTGCGGGAAGTATCAATATAGAAGGTGTTATTGAGATAGAGGTCACCAAAGAATTCAAGGATAGTTCTATAGCCAGGATATTGGACTTAGTTCAAAATGCCACAGCTCGAAAGTCAAAAACAGAATTATTCATAAGACAATTTGCCCGTATTTATACGCCCATTGTAGTGTTTTTGGCCATGGGTGTTGCGTTCTTACCCTACTTTTTTATGGAGGATTATGTCTTTAAAAATTGGTTGTATAGGGCGTTGATTTTCTTGGTGATTTCTTGTCCGTGTGCCTTGGTCATTTCCATTCCGCTGGGTTATTTTGGCGGATTGGGTGCGGCCTCAAAAAATGGAATTTTATTCAAAGGAGCTTCTTTTCTCGATGCCATGACCAAAATAAACACATTGGTCTTGGATAAAACAGGTACCCTTACCAAAGGTGTATTCAAAATCAAAGAGATAAAAGCATTTGGTTGGGATGAAAAAGGGCTCATGAAATACGTAATGGCCATGGAAAAGCAATCCACACATCCCATAGCCAAGGCCATTTTGGAATACAAAGCAGAAGGGGCAGGTTTTGAAGCTTCTGAAGTGTCTGAAATAGCAGGAAAAGGGTTGACAGGAAGCGTAAATAAAAAAACAGTTTTGGTTGGCAACAAAGCATTGATGACGGCCAATAAAATTGAAGTCAATAGGGAAATGGAAACCATTGAAGATTCTGTCGTTTTTGTTGGGATTGATGGTGCATTTAAAGGCTATGTAGTCATTGCAGATGAACTAAAAGAGGATGCTAAAGAAACCATTACCAACCTACATAAGATAGGTATTACAAATATTATAATGCTCTCTGGAGATAAGAATTCCATTACCCAAAAATTGGCTTGGGAATTAAAAATTGAAAAAGCGATAGGTGGACTATTTCCAGAAGATAAGTTAAAGGAAGTAGAAATATTAAAACAGAATCCCGAAAACAAAATTGCTTTTATTGGCGATGGTATTAATGATGCTCCTGTTTTGGCAGCAAGCCATGTTGGAATTGCAATGGGTGGTTTAGGAAGCGATGTGGCAATTGAAACTGCCGATGTAATTATTCAAACAGACCAACCTTCCAAGGTGGTCAAAGCGATAAAAATAGCCCGTTCCACCAGAAAAATTGTTTGGCAAAATATCTTTTTGGCATTTGGTGTAAAAGTGATGGTATTAATATTAGGGGCAGTTGGTATTGCTACCATGTGGGAAGCTGTATTTGCTGATGTTGGCGTTGCACTATTGGCAATTTTGAATGCTGTTAGATTACAAAAGATGACTTGGCATTAGCAAATTAATAATTTAGAATACCCTAGAAGTATTCTTAATAAAAGCGTTAAATTTATGGGCCTTGGACTATTTGTAAGATCTGCCCGAGACCAATTGCTTTACAAGCCCCATAACTAAAAAGGTTCAACCTCTAGATTATGATTATGAAATACTTTTTAATATTAGGATTTTTACTATTAAATCTTACTGCACATGCACAAATAGAACTTCGAGGAGACCTTGGGGATGTTTATTATTCTAAGGACTTATATAAGACTACATATAATTCTCCAGAAGGGAGTCCTTATTTAAATGAAAACTTTACCCCTGCCAAAATTAACGATATCAATGAAACAAAATTGGTTCGCTTTAATGCCTATGAAGATAGGATTGAAGTTATGGTTGAGGAAAACAAGGTTATTGTTTTGCCAGATACCCAAACCTATACAATATCGCTTTTAGACGGTTCTAATAAAGTATTTGAAACGAAAAATTACCTTGATGAAAAAGGCAATCTAAAAAACTCTTTTTTTGAACTAATTGTCATAAAAGAAAAACATAGTTTGTACCTCAAAGAAAAAATTGAATTTACAAAAGCGGTTAAGGCTCAAGGATATCAGGATAGCCAACCTGCAATGTTTAAAAAACAGAAAGAATCCTATTTTATCACAGATTTTAAAGGGCAATCGGACCAACTCATCTATCTACCCCGTAAATTGAAGAATTTCTTAAAATTATTCCCCGCCCATTCCAAAACAATTAAATCATTTATAAAGGACAATAAATTAAAAATTGATAAATCCGGTGATCTTTTGAAAATCTTTGACTTTTATTTTAGCAGACCTTGATATAAAAAGATGCTGGGTAAACCGTGTTAATATACAGACACTTGTAATGGTTGAAATGTAAATGAGCAAATAGAAATACCCTTTTCTGGTTGTACCGCTCTAGATTTTTAAAAGGATGGAGGTATTTGGAAGACATGGTCAAAACCTTTCATTTTATTCTTAACACCTTTGCCCCCCTAATATGTTGCTCCCTTAATTCCAACAGGGCCCTGTTCGCTTCTTCCAAAGGGAATACCTGATACTCTGGCCGTATTGATGCTTTTGCTGCCAACCCTAAAAAGTCAGCCACATCCTTTCCCGTAACATTAGCGACCGATTTAATTTCCTTTTCATACCAAAAATGTTCAGGGTAAGTTAATTTTTGGAGGTAGTCTTGATCGGTATTTTCTTTTCGAATGGCATTGATGACCAGTCTTCCTCCTTTGTCTAAATTGCCAAGAGCTTCCACAACAGGTTTCCATGCTGGCGTTGTATCGATGATACAATCCAATCTTTCTGGAGAGGCATCGGTGGTGTCTCCTGTCCAAATGGCGCCCAATTCTTTGGCAAACCGTCTTTCTGCTTCCTTTCTTGCGAACACGTAAACAGGTGTATTGGGATAGGAATGTAGAACCATTTTGAGTACTAAATGTGCAGAAGCCCCAAAACCGGTAAGCCCTAGCTTTTGGCCGTCTTTCAATTGGGCAAGTTGGATGGAGCGATAACCGATAGCCCCTGCACATAAAAGGGGTGCCGCCTCTGCATCGTTATAAAAATTTGGGATAGGATGCGCATAATTTTCCGGAGCCACCATATATTCAGCATAGCCTCCATTGACATCCCTTCCTGTGGCCCTAAATTCATTACAAAGGTTCTCGTTTCCGGTCAGGCAAAATTTGCATTGGCCACAGGCAGAAAATATCCAAGCCACACCAACCCGTTCTCCTTCTTTGAGTTTTGATGTTTCCTTTCCTAATTTTACCACGGTGCCAACTACCTGATGACCTAGAACTATCGGAAAATGTTTTGGCGGTGTTCTGCCCTCAATTTCGTCCAGTTCGGTATGGCATACACCGCATACGGAAACCTGTATTAAAATCTCATTCCCCTTAGGTTCTGGTATGGGAATATCAACTATGTTTAAAGGCTGATTGTTTTTCTTTAATGAGACAATATTATTGAGGACCATCGCTTTCATAAATTGTGTTTTTGGTTTCCCTCTCTAGCTATAGGCACTATTTGGGCACGGCCCGTATTTCTTGGATAAGCAATTTGGAGAGGATCAAGAACTCAGACCAAAAGCATAATAATGTTTCCCTGGTATATCCTCATAAACGCCTTCCAGCATTACACCGCCTTCCTTTTTTTCCAACATCGCAACCATTTCTTTGATATTAGTGACCTTTTTACCATCTATATGGGTAATAATATAACCAGGACGCATTTGTGTATTCTTCCTTAAAAGGCCTGGATATAGGTTGACCACCCTGACACCACCTTCCAAGTCTAACTTTTTGGAAGTTTCTTTGTCTAGGGTTTCAAAATCGGCGCCCAGATAATTGAGCATTTCCACATTTTCCTTTTTTGTAATGTCTCTTGTCCCTTTAAGACTTTCAAGAACAACTAAAAACTCCTTCTCCTTTCCATCGCGGTTCACAATGATCATAACTTTGTCACCCGGCCTATGTTGGGCAATAATTTCCTGCAATCTTGGTGAGGTTGATACATTTATCCCATCCACTTTAATGATCACATCTCCCGCTTCAATACCCGCTTTTTGGGCAGCACTATCTTCACCGACACTTTCCACCCAAACTCCTTTTATAAAATCAATCTTTTTTTCTTTTGCCAAATTTCCATTCATGGTAGTTATGGTCACACCAAGTATAGCTCGCTGTACGCTACCAAATTTCAATATATCGTTGACAACCTTGGTTACAATGTTACTGGGTACTGCAAAACCATATCCGGTATAACTTCCAGTTCGTGTGGCAATGGCCGAATTGATTCCTATAATTTTACCATCAAGGTCTACCAGGGCACCCCCACTATTTCCCGGATTTATGGCAGCATCGGTCTGAATAAAACTCTCTATGGCAAATTTCTCTTGGTTGATATTGATATTACGTGCCTTAGCACTTACGATACCTGCCGTAACCGTAGAATAAAGACTGTATGGATTTCCGACGGCCAATACCCATTCTCCAACCTCTACATCATCGGAATCGACAAATGACAAGGCTTTTAAGTTGTTGCCCTCGATCTGCAGCAATGCAATATCCGAAGTAGGGTCAGCACCGATCACCATGGCCTTATAAGTTTCGTTGTTATGAAGGGTAACCACCAATTCCTTCGCATTTTTAATGACATGGTTATTGGTTACAATATATCCTTTCTTATCAATTATTACACCTGAACCAGAACCAAATAGTGGCTGTTGCGGCATATTATCTGGCATTTGGAAACGATCCCCGAAAAATTCACGAAAAAAATCTGGCATTTGTTGAGGCTGTATCCTGGAATCAATGCTCGGAGTAATCTGTGTAGATCTAATATGTACCACGGCATCAAGAACTTTCTTCGCGGTTTCCGTAAAATCCAGTTGTCCGGTTTTAACTGCCTTGTCCGGAGTGTTGTTCACCTCACTATTTCTTTGCTCAGCATAAAACTGGAAGTTTCCTTCTTCTCTATTTCCTGCATTCCCGTCGAAATTCTTACATGACGAAATGGAAATTATAAACAAGGTTACCAAGAATATACCCAAACTTACTATAAATTTTCTCATGACTTCTATTTGTATATTATTTCATCCCTTACTCCAGTCTCTATGATTCCAATGCCGTTTGGCCTAATCAGTCATCCATTTCTTTCCAGTTATAAAATGCGGTTGGAGGACGTTTAACGTATATCAAAATAAATACAAAATCACTACCTCCGGTATGACCTACATCATTTTGAAATAGCCCCGTTTAAAATAGTTTTGATAAAGACAGGCAGGGCATTCCAATCATGGGAAAGTGGCTGATTTCAATTGGTATTATTGTGTAGATGGCAGAGTACCATTCAAAAAATCCGAAAGTTCCCAAATGGTTCAATAGGTAAAATAGAAACCAATTTTTCCGGTAGCACCAGTGGTTTTTCAAAAGTGGGATTGGTTGCCTTTGGCATAGACCTATATTCATGTTTAATGTGCATGGTAACCTAGGCTCTCTTTTAAGCTTTAAAAAATGAAACAGTCACATCATAACAAACAAGATTCCGGCACCTCGGAACAGCAAGAACCTAAGCGTCCCTCGGGAGGGTATGGTATTAGCTGGTTTTACATGATGTTCTTTATCTTTTTATTGCTTTTTACTCTCTTTTCCCATCCAGTAACAGGTAGCAGGGAAATTACTTGGTCATTTCTGCAAGATTCCCTTTTAGTTTCAAAGGAGGTGCAGAAAATTATAGTTATTAATAAGGAAGTTGCCGAAATCTATATTAAAAAAGAACGTCTCTCGGATACAAAATACAACGAGGTTCGGGAAAAACTTTTTCAGGAGGAACAAGCTCCCCAATTTAAAATGAATATTGGTTCGGTAGAAACGTTTGAAGACAAACTAGAACGTGCACAGCAGGAATTACCTCCTACTGAAAGAGTTTATGTACAGTACCAAACACGTACCAGTTGGACGAGCATATTGACATGGCTCCTTCCTTTTGGGATCATAATTCTATTTTGGTTATATCTACTCCGCGGCATTGGAAGGAGCAGCAACACTGGCAGCACAATTTTCAACTTTGGGAAATCCGCACCTAAAATCTCTGAGAAAAGCACCAAAACCTTGGTCACATTTAAAGATATCGCAGGACTAAAGGAGGCTAAGGCAGAGGTGATGGAAGTGGTCGATTTCCTAAAAAATCCAGAGAAATATACCAAATTGGGAGCGAAAATACCAAAAGGAGTAATGCTGGTGGGTCCCCCTGGAACTGGTAAAACCCTAATGGCAAAAGCGGTGGCGGGCGAAGCGGATGTGCCCTTTTTTTCCATGTCCGGTTCGGAGTTCGTAGAGATGTTCGTTGGCGTTGGTGCTTCTAGAGTTCGGGACTTATTCAAAAAAGCCAAGGAAAAAGCCCCAAGTATAATTTTTATAGATGAAATCGATGCCGTGGGTCGGTCCCGCGGCAAAATAAATGCATTTCAAGCCAATGACGAGCGCGAAAGTACATTGAACCAATTACTAACAGAACTTGATGGTTTTGGCCCCAATACCGGTGTAATAGTTTTGGCGGCAACCAACCGACCAGACGTTTTGGATAAGGCTTTATTGAGGCCAGGTAGGTTTGACAGACATATCTATTTGGAACTGCCCACCAAAGAGGAACGAAAAGAAATCTTCGGCGTGCACTTACGTCCTTTAAAGCTATCTAAAAAAGTAGATGTGGCAATATTGGCCAAATTAAGTCCTGGATTTTCAGGAGCAGACATCGCCAATATCTGTAACGAAGCAGCCTTGATTGCCGCCAGAAAGAAAAGGAACGAGGTAAAGCAAGAAGATTTTATGGAAGCCCGTGATAGGGTCATTGGGGGCATGGAACGCAAGAGTAAAATTATTTCGCCCAAGGAAAAGGAGATAGTGGCCCATCACGAAGCTGGCCATGCAGTGGCAAGCTGGTATCTCAAAAATGTGGATGCCTTGGTTAAGGTGTCCATTATTCCCAGAGGGAAATCTTTAGGTGCCGCCTGGTACCTGCCCGAAGAACGCCAGATTGTCACCAAATCACAGTTTATGGATCAGATTTGTGCCTCACTGGGAGGGAGAGCTGCTGAGGAAGTTATTTATAATGAAATTTCTTCAGGTGCCCTGGACGATTTGGAAAAAGTAACAAAGCAGGCATACACCATGGTCGCCTATTACGGATTGGACGAAGAAATTGGTCCCATCAGCTACTACGATTCCACGGGCCAAAACGAGCGTGTATTTGGAAAACCTTACAGTGAAAACATGGCACAACAAATTGATAAGGAAGTACAAAATCTTATAATCACGGCTTATGAAAGAACCAAGAATATATTAAAGGAACATCGAACGGAATTGGAAAAACTAGCAGCGCTTTTATTGAAAAAGGAGGTTTTGGAAAAAGAAGATCTGGAAAGTATCCTTGGAAAACGGGAACTAAAAGCATTGGCCGGAAGTGAATAATAACAAAGTAGGAACAATATGTAATAATGAACATCATGGACAAAAAAACAGAAGTGCTATTTAATGAAGATTTACATTTCGAGCACAAACAATGGCGATCCGAGTTGGCGTTTTGGGAAGACGAACTAAAATCCTTCAATAACCGATTGAACGAATTGATAAACCGATGGACCAACAAGGAAGTGATACTGCAATTAGAGCATTACCAAAACGAGTTTATCCTGCATGGCAAGGTCATCGACCAACTGCAAGAAGCCATAGAGAAACATGAAATCCGTATCGCAGGGCAGACCCAAGTAGGCCAAGATGCACTAGATACAATTATGACCAAAAAACACCTTGAGTTCCGCAATAAAATGGAAACCCAAAGACAGATCTATGCCGATTTAAAAAAGGCCTTTTTTCATTTTCTCTCAAAATATCTGTAATACCAAATTCTGTCTCCAATTGGCAGCCCTGAAAGGGCAAAGAGGCTTGCAACGGCCATATTTGGGTATTGGCCCCGTATGATGACATGAGGCCTTTCAACTAAGACCTCATTACATAATAAAGCAAGGCTCACTGAGCCAAATCATTTTGGATCTAAAAGCCCTCTTGTACCTTTAGGTATTGGATTGAATTAAAAGTCGAATATATGGGTGCAAAATCAGAATTTTTGAGTGAGGCGATTGTCAAATTACTCAATTACAGAATAGAGCAAGAGGAATTCTCATCGCGATTATATCTGGCCATGTCCACATGGGCGACCAGTAAAGGGTATCTCGGTGCAGGTAAATTGTTTGAAACGTATAGCAAAGAAGAATTGATGCATGCTAATAAAGCCAAAACAATGCTCTTGGCCAATGGCCTGCTTCCCGATACCCCGGCATTAGCGAAACCACAGCAAGAATTTAAGAGCCTTTCCCATGCCATAGAAGTAGGTTTCAAACATGAAAAGGAAATCACCGATCAATGCTATCTGCTTACCAAGACTGCATTTGATGAAGGTAATTTCATGGTGGCCGAACTTGGACTTTGGTATGCAAAGGAACAGGCAGAAGAAATGGATAAATTCCAGAACTTACTGGATCAATTGGATGCCTTTGGGGACAGTACCCATGCCCTACGTGAGTTGGACGAGGAAATGGCAAAAATGGTGGAACCGTTCCAATGATTCTTCAGAAAAAGTGAAACAATTGCTATAAAGCAATGGCTACCCTATTGAAGTATTAAAGAATATTCCATGGCATAATGTATTAGATATCCGCTACTTTTTGTTAAAATTAGACCTTACTGATGTACATCATTTTTAAAGGTAATTCGCCAAAATATCTTTGACCCTATAATTATTTCATTAACCCAAAAAATGGTATATCATGAAAACAGATGCAGAAATCAAAGAAGATGTTTTGGATGAACTGGCATGGCAACCTAATGTTGACGAAACGGAAATAGGGGTCATCGTTGACAAAGGCGTTGTTACGCTCAATGGTGTTGTAGATAGCTACTCCAAAAAATTAAATGCCGAAAAGGCTGTTAAGAGTGTGGTGGGGGTCAAGGCCCTTGCGAACGATATTGAGGTAAAATATGGGGATGCCTACAAAAAAACAGATAAGGAGATTGCAAAGGCCGTTGTCAATGCCTTGGAGTGGAACTCATCAATTCCCGAAGAGGATATTTCTGTTAAGGTCGAAGATGGATGGGTATACCTTACCGGTGAAGTTGAATGGGAATACCAAAAAAGTGCAGCAAAACGTGCTGTACAAAACTTGATGGGGGTACGCAGCGTCATCAATAACCTAAGTATAAAACAGGACATAAAACCTCTTGAGGTCAAAAACCTGATCAAAAAGGCCTTTGAACGCTCGGCAGAATTGGATGCCAACAATATTACAGTCATAAGCGATGGCCACAATGTAACCTTAAAAGGTAAGGTACATTCGATCAAGGAAAAGGAAGATGCGGAAACTGCCGCCTATAGAGCACCCGGAGTATACCACGTGAATAATGAGTTAAGGGTTCAGTATTATACTGAATATGCATAAATCCATATAAATGCTCCAAAGAATTACCACTATTATTAATTGGTGACAGCCCTGAATTATCCCATAATTTCAGGGCTGTTTATATAAAAAACAATTCTTTCTTACCAAGTGTGCATAATCAACATATATGAGAAAGCCAATAGTTCTGATTGCAGATGAGTAAAAGTTCCAAAAATATGACTTGAAAAAAATTTCAGTAACTTCATAGAGTCATATTTATGCATTTATTAAATGAGCCAGCATATCGTAAAAATATTAGAGGCGCACTACATCACACATGATGTAAAACGTTTTGCTGTGGAAAAGCCTAAAGGATATGATTTTATACCTGGACAGGCCACCCAAGTTTCCATTAATCTCCCAGAATGGAAAGACCAATTAAGACCGTTCACCTTTACCTCTCTTAGAGAACTGGGGTATCTTGAATTCATGATTAAAATTTACGATGATCATAATGGGGTAACCAAAAAGTTGGGCAGCATCAATGCAGGTGCCGAATTGATTATTCATGATGTATTCGGTGCCATAAAATACAAAGGCCCAGGCATTTTCATTGCTGGAGGGTCGGGCATTACCCCTTTTATCTCCATTTTCAGAGAACTCTACAAGCATAGGAACATACATGGCAATAAATTGATCTATTCCAATAAAACATCAGAAGACGTCATTATGGAAGCGGAATTACGAACAATGCTCCAAAATGATTTTATAAATATATTTACCCGTGAGAACATCGTCGGGTTTCGCGGCATTCGGATTGACCGTAATTTCCTTGTTAAAAATATTGCCGACTTTGGACAAAACTTTTATTTATGCGGGCCTAAGGCATTTGTTGAAAATATCACACAACTTTTACTAGATTTAGGAGCCACTGCAGAAACACTCATTTTCGAAAAATAGAAATATCACGCAACCATTTGCGCCTTAAAGTACCTCTATAAAAATCAATTTATATGAAAGTCAGCACCTACTTCTTTGGACTTTTAATATTACTATTCTCCTGTAACAAGGAGTCTGAAAAATCTATCTATCAAGATTATCAAGGGATATGGGTTCTGGTTAAAATGTCGGGAAACACCCCCGATTCTGAAACCACTGGCCAAGAAATGGGGTGGCAAGAATCCTATACAATCATTAATGATGGCACCTTCTCTAAATCACGGGAACAAAACGGGATAGAGACCCAATCTGCTGGAAGCTTTAACGTGGTAAAATCCGATGAAGGAACAAGATTGGAACTTACCTTTGCCTCAGAAAGCGATATCATTGGCAGCTGTCTTGGAGACCAAAAGGAAGTATTGTTCTTACAATCTTCAACTGTTATGACCAGCACTTGGAACCAATGTGATGGCCCAGGGTTGGAGTATGAAAGAACCATGAAGATCGATTAAATAAAATTTCCTTATCACGCACCTACCTGATCCATTTCTAAAAAAGCTTCCTTACTTTTACAAGTGAACAAATTTTCTAATTATGATTATCGACGTCCATACCCACATCAATAACTACCATGAAGATCGCGTAGTTTCCCTGGAAGAATGCCTTAACCAACTTACGGACACTATGGCCGAAAACAAGGTAGATTATTCACTGGTTCTTACATCCTATAAGGTAAACGAGCACAGGCCAAGCACCAAAAAGGTAGTGGAAGCCATTAGCGGCAGGAACAATCTGGGTGTAGTTGCTGGAATCAGCTATTTAAATTACAACCATAGGGACCTATATGAAATAAGTGACTTTCTTGAACAGGGTCTCATTAAGGGATTAAAACTGTATCCCGGTTACGAGCCCTTCTATCCAAATGACAATAGGCTCAAGGTGGTCTATGATATGGCCGTGGAGTACGATGTGCCCGTAATGTTCCATTCTGGGGACACATATTCCCCAACGGGAAGGGTAAAATATTCGCATCCCTTACATATTGATGATGTAGCAGTAGACAACCCAGATATGAAAATAGTGATCTGCCATGTGGGCAACCCTTGGATCAAGGACTGTATGGAAGTGGTTTATAAGAACAAACATGTTCATGCCGACTTTTCTGGATTGGTGCTTGGGAATTTTTCAGATAAGTTTGAAAGATATATGAAAAAGGAATTGGAAGAAATGATCACCTATGCCGGTGACCCAAAATATCTTTTGTACGGTACAGATTGGCCCATTTCCAACATGTCATCCTATCTTAATTTCATAAAACAACTAGATCTTCCAGAAGACAAAAAGGAACTTATCCTGTGGAAAAACGCTGCCGAACTGTTTAAGATTGATGTCACCAAGCTATAAACAACACCCATTCTGCACCTGTAATTTTAACATTAGTTCTATAAATTCTAAGGTACAATACCATGAATCGTAGTATGCTAAAATATATCCTGTACCTAGGAATCTTCCTTGGAATCCTTTCGTGTAAATCATCCCACACAAGCCTTAAACAAGGCCACGAAAAAACGAACCCCATCGTTTTGGAACATAGCCTTGACATTCCAAAATTAAACCGTTCCAGGCAGATCAGGATATACCTGCCACTAGGGTATTACGAGTCGGACCGGTCCTACCCTGTCCTCTATATGCAGGACGGACAGAATTTATTTGATGATGCCACTTCCTATGCAGGGGAATGGGGCGTGGATGAAAGTTTAAACGCCCTGGCTACAAAAACAGGGTTGAAAATTATTGTTGTTGGGATTGATAACGGTCAGGAAAAACGAATCAATGAGTTGAGTCCATGGGAGAATAAGAAATACGGTAAGGCCGAAGGAGAGGAATTCGTGGAATTTATGGTACACAAGCTAAAACCATTTATCGATAGTAATTTCAGAACCCTCCCCAACCGAAAAAACACATCCTTGATGGGCAGTTCCCTTGGGGGATTGATTTCTCATTATGCCCTGTTCCAATATCCCGATGTATTTGGCAAGGCCGCCATCTTTTCTCCTTCGTACTGGTATGCTGATGAAGTCTATGATTTCACCAAAAAACATCCACTTCCAAGGAACACCAAAATTTTTATGTTGGTAGGTGAAAAGGAGGAAGGCATGGTAAAACCTGCCAAAAAAATGTACCAACTAATATTGGGAACAGGGCAGAAAAGGAAAAACCTCAAATGGGTCTCCGATCCTGAAGGGGAACACAACGAACGTTTTTGGCGCAGACAATTTACCCCTGCCATGGAATGGCTATATCTCGGTAAAAAGTAAGCCCTAAAATTACCAAAGACCTAGGAGCTCGGTATTGTACCAGTATATTTCCCCTCCAAATTTTTCGCCTTTTGAATTTTTTGTGAAGTTTTCTTGAAGTATAACCCTGCCCTATTTATTACAAATATTTACGGATCAGGACCGGCAATAATAGAAGATCAAATACTAAAGCGCTCAACAAGGTTACGGCTGCCAACAGGCCAATGATCAAACTGGGTTCGCTATTGGAAAACAACATCACTGCAAATCCAAAAAATAAGATTAGTGTGGTAATCACCAGGGCGCGACCTGTTTCTGAAAAAGTCTTGCCCAGTGCTCTTTCCTTGGATAGTCCTTCGGCCAGACAAATTTTATACTTGCTCAAAAAATGAATGGTATCGTCCACTGATATTCCAAAAACCAAGGCAAATACAATAGATATGGTTGCTTCCAGCGGAATTTCTAAAAACCCCAACAAAGCACCACAGAACATTAAGGGAAAGATATTGACCGTAACAGAAATAAAGAGCACTTTGAAGTTTCTAAAAATAAAAGCCATTAACAACCCGACCAAAAAAATTGCGGCCAACAAGCCCTGTAAAATACTATTGCGCACATCATTGGCATTGGTGTCCAATAGATAGCCTTTGCCCGTAAGGGAAAAAGCTACTTTGGTCGTATCAATTTCATTGTCTATAAAATGGTTTATGCCCTTATAAATATGTACCAAACTGTCTGAACCAACGTCTAAAACCCGAGCTGTTATCCTGGCTTTGGAACCGTCTTCATTCACAAACCTGGAATATCTCTTTCTGCTCAACTTCTGCACATCGTTCGTAAGAAGGTCAAATTCCTCCTTGGTTGCGGGTAAGGAGTAATAGCTACTTTTGTTCAAATGGTTGGCCTTATTCGCAAACTTATAAAAAGTGGTCACGGATTGTATGCTCTTGATGGCCGGTTCTTTTTGCAGGCGCATTTCCAATTTGTCCATTTCCTTCAATACATTATAATCAGATACCACATGATTATTTTTTGCTATTACGGCTACTTCCAAAGGTCTGGAGCCGGCATAATTGGTTTGGAAATACTGAAAATCGGAAGCTATTCTGCTGTTCTTTGGAAGACTTTTATAGAACCTATAATTGGTATTGATATTAAAGACACCAACGAGGCATACCAACCCAAAAATAAGACTGCCAACTATAATGGCCCTACCATGGTTCCCAGTAAATTTCTGTATTTGCGTGAGTTTCCCACTGCTCCAAGAAAATCCAACATTATCCCGCAATAAGTACCTCTTGTTCACAAGAACCAACAATGCACTACCCAGTACCATTACAGTAACGAAAGTGACCATAACCCCTATGGCGGAAATAAGACCAAAATCGCGAATCCCCTCCAATTTAGAGGTCAGCAACGATAGGAATCCCAAAGCCGTGGTCATAGAGGTCAGAAAGGTGGGCACGCCAACACCCTTTAAGGCAACAACCATGGCCGAAGTGTTGGATTTACCGGAATCCAATTCCTTAAGGTATTTGTCCATCAGATGAATCACATCGGAAACACCTACAATCAAAATGAGAATGGGATAAAAGGCAGAAAGGGCAGTAAGCTCCTTTCCCATCAGCACTACAACGCCCAAAAAAAGCACTAATGAAATACCAATGGAAGTAAAGGCAATTCCAATAATGGCGGCCTTTCTATAGATCAAAAAAAGCATCAATATAACCAACACAGATGATGCAATGGTGGTAAATATAAGTTCGCTCTTTTGAAGTTCCACAATTGCCTTATAAAAGGGCGCCCTTCCCAGAACATGATACGTATCCAAATGATGCTTTGCTAAAAGTACTTCCATGCCGCCTAGCAGTTCCTTGGATTGGGAATAATCCAGATTTTCATCCGTTTCCAGAACCACTACCAATGAGGTTGCTTGGGTATCAATTAAGGAATTTACAAAAATATTCTCCTCTTGGATACGCCTCCAATCCTCTTTATAGGCTGTGGTATCCTCCCGATGTATGATGGGAAGACCCATATACCCGAAAGAGGTTTTTAGTGGATAGGATAAGGTGGTAAGGGATTCACTTCGATTTACAAAAGGCAGGGTTTTGGCATCCAATGAAAATTGATGGAAACGTTCTAAAAAACCGTTATCAAAAACGGTGCTTCTATTTTCAATTGCAATAAAAAGATAGCTGTCATCTGTGCCAAATTCCGAGACAAAATCTTGATAAAACTCCAGTTCCTCGTCTCCTTCAGGAAAAAAAGGCTGTAGATCAAATGAAAATTTGAGTCCGGACAAAGAAAAAACTGCGGCCAGTGCCAAAAGAGCAAAACCTAAAACGACAATTTTTTTATATCCAATAATCTTCTCCATCGATACTAAAAAAATCGTTTTAAAATGAAGTGGTGCTTATCTTACAATTCAATAAAATTATCCAAATAAAGGGTCCAATCATAGTTTTTATAGACTAGATCCACACCTTTTGTGCTATTTATGATGCCATTCTTCTTTAGGATTTTCTTGGTTCCACCTTTCCCACCGAAGTCGCCCCTGAACCAACTGAACAAAGAAGTGATGGCAGCTTCCTTTGTGTCGCTTTTGTATTCAGATGTTTCGGTCAAGAAACGCTTGGTACCCTTTGCTAGTTGTTCCTCCAATCTATCAGCATCGTAAATGGCTACAGGAGGACAATCTTTGGCACCACAATTAAGGGCAAAATGTATGCGGTAATCTCTCTCTTCCACGCGTAGTTTCCGTTCAAATTTACCGGGAAACCACTTTCTGATATAGCCCAAACCGTATTCCCATTGTGATTTACGCACCATGCCGTGTTCAATATCTGCAAAAGAGAGCATATTGCCCGCAATATTAATCTGTTCCTTTTTAAAGAAACTGCCCCTATCTTGGTATAGTTCGGGGTTTTTGGACAATATAACCTGAATGTAGGCATTGTAAATATTCAGCCAAAAAGCGGTTTTCTGGTCGTTTGTTTTCAATCCTGATTCCAACGCCTCTAAATTGGTAGTGGCCAAAATGTTTTGAATATCCTTGGTATCCTTCCCCTCCTTTATATTCCTAAGAAACTGTTCTGACAGTTCATTGAAATTGATCTTTTCATTTTGTGAAACACCTTCCTTGCTATGTTCAAAGGATATCAATGGTAAAAAAAGAATAAATAATACGCTGAGTGCTTTCATAATAAACGGTTTCTGTCACTATATTAGGTACGTAACTTTTGGGTGTTGGGTTTTTTACTTAGTCCGTAATTCAAAAATAGCTTTCAAAAGAAACATACTTTTTTTAATTTGATCTGCAAAATGTGAACCCTAACCTTTGTAACTTCGTAACCTATAGCAACAACCTTTTTGAAAATAGAGCATGCTAAGCATTATTATCCCAGCACATAACGAAAAAGAGAATATTGAAAGCCTCATCAGTATACTTTCAGCACAGCTGAAGCAAAACCCAACCTTGCAAGTAGAAGTTTTGGTAATCCTCTCTGGTGGAAATACAGACGGTACTGAACATATAAAAACTACGGGGCCCTTTCATATCATTCAATGCCAAGGAAAAGGCAGGGCCGTACAAATGAACTTGGGGGCTCAAATAGCAAAAGGAAATATCTTGGCATTTTTACATGCCGATAGTATTCCTCCAAACGGCTTCTTGAGCAATATTTATGAGACCATTGGCAGCGGTTATGGCGCAGGCCTTTTTTCATATAAATTTGATAAGAGTGGCCTACTTCTTAAAATCAATGAATTTTTTACTGCAAAAGACGGACTTTTTACTGGAGCAGGTGACCAATGTCTCTTCATCACCAAGGCTAATTTTGAAAGCTTGAAAGGATTTAATGAGGAACAGGTGATCATGGAAGATTTTGAGTTCTGGGGTAAAATCAAGAAACATAAAATTCCCTATAAAATTGTAAACAATAACTTGGTGGTGTCTGCTAGAAAATACGATTACAATTCATACCTGCGTGTCAATTTCACCAATCTAGTCCTTTTTCTTATGTTTAAAACAGGCTTTACGCCAGAAAAAATCAAGACCACCCATAATACCATGCTCAACCTTCCCAATGATAATTATAAATAACCTATTCTTCCTACATTATTGTCCATTACCAAACAGGTTTGTTTCATCACTTTAAAAATTAAATATATCTTTAAGCTATTAAAGCTATCTAGGCCTTGTAAGAGTAGATGCTGAATATCCTCTTATCCCAATTTTAGCTTGGAATGTCTTAGGCCTAAATGATTCTAAACCAATAGTTTGATGAATAAAAAGTTTGAAGTAACTGTAGATGACACCTACAGTTTTACCATTCCTTTAGCAGATTTGGAACAACTGGACACGACCCCTATGGGTCCTTTAAAATACCACGTGCTTCAAAATAGCAAACCCTTTAAGGCAGAAGTGGTAAAGTCGGATATGGACCAAAGGTCATATTCGGTCAAGATCAATAATAAACCCTATCACATTAAAATCACCGATGAACTTGATCTTTTGATCAAGGAAATGGGATTTGCCCTTGGTTCTTCCAAACAGATCGATTCCATCAAGGCTCCAATGCCAGGTTTGATTTTAGATATCCATGTGACCCCCGGACAATCGGTAAAAGAAGGTGATCCCCTTTTAATATTGGAGGCCATGAAAATGGAAAACATCATCACCTCGCCAAGAGAAGGAGTCATTAAGGCGGTCCCCATTAATAAGGGTACGGCCATTGACAAGGGACAGTTATTAATAGAATTCGAATAAGAAATGAACATAAAAAAAATACTGGTTGCCAACCGCGGTGAGATTGCCATTAGGGTTATGAGAACCGCCCAAAAAATGGGTATCAAAACGGTGGCTATCTATTCTACCATAGACAGAAATGCCCCCCATGTAAGATTTGCCGATGAGGCCGTATGTATAGGGGAGCCGCCATCCAATGAATCCTACCTCTTAGGTTCCAAAATCATCAAGGTAGCCAAGGAACTTCAAGTAGATGCCATTCACCCTGGGTATGGGTTCCTCAGCGAGAATGCAGCTTTTGCGGAAGAAGTGGAACAAAACAATATCATTTTTATAGGTCCCAATTCAGATGCCATTAGAATAATGGGCAGCAAGTTAGCGGCCAAGGATGCCGTTAAGGACTATGGCATTCCCATGGTTCCAGGAATAGACAGAGCCATAACGGATATTGACAAGGCCAAGGAAATTGGAAAGAAAATTGGGTTCCCAATTCTGATCAAAGCCTCTGCAGGTGGCGGTGGAAAAGGGATGCGGATCGTTGAAAAGGAAAGTGACCTGGAATCCCAGATGAAAAGGGCCATTAGTGAAGCGACTTCTGCTTTTGGGGATGGTTCCGTTTTTATAGAAAAGTACGTGGCCTCGCCAAGACATATAGAAATTCAGGTGATGGCAGATACCCATGGGAACATCATCCATCTTTTTGAAAGGGAGTGCAGTATTCAACGACGACACCAAAAGGTAGTGGAAGAAGCCCCGTCTTCCGTACTGACCCCAGAATTACGGGCAGAAATGGGAGAAGCGGCGGTAAAAGTAGCACAAGCCTGTAATTATATAGGCGCGGGAACTGTGGAATTTCTATTGGATGAAAACCATAATTTTTACTTTCTGGAGATGAATACCAGGTTACAGGTGGAACATCCGGTGACGGAACTGATCACTGGGATGGATTTGGTGGAACTACAGATAAGGGTGGCTAGGGGCGAAAAACTTCCTATCGCACAAAAAGATCTGAAAATAAAAGGACATGCCTTGGAATTACGGGTTTATGCCGAAGACCCATTAAATGACTTTTTACCGAGTGTGGGCCATTTGGACACCTATGTACTACCAGAAGGTGAAGGCATACGTGTTGATAATGGGTTTGAGGAAGGCATGGATATTCCCATCTACTACGACCCCATGTTGGCAAAACTGATCACCTACGGAAAAACAAGGGAAGAGGCCATTCAATTGATGATTTCGGCCATTGACCGCTACCAGGTGGCCGGCGTGGAGACCACCTTGGCGTTTGGCAAATATGTTTTTGAACATGAATCCTTCCGCTCTGGTGCTTTTGACACCCACTTTGTGAAAAATTATTATTCTCCGGAAGCCTTAAAAAGTGCTAAGGAAGAAGAGGCTAAAATTGCGGCCATGATTGCCTTAAAACAATATATGGAAGATCAAAAAATTCTAAGATTGCCAATTCAGTAATATATGGATTCTAAAATAAAAGGACTACAGGATAAAATCGCCAAAGCCCATTTGGGTGGAGGGGAAAATCGAATAAAAAAACAACATCAAAAGAAAAAATTGACCGCCAGAGAGCGGGTCAACTATCTCATGGATGACGGTTCCTTTGAGGAAATTGGAATTCTAGTGACGCACAGGACCACCGATTTTGAAATGGATAAGGAGCTCTATTATGGTGATGGTGTAATTACTGGATACGGCACCGTAAATGGCAGATTGGTCTATGTGTTTGCTCAGGATTTTACCGTGTTTGGCGGCGCACTATCAGAAACCCATGCCGAAAAGATTTGTAAAATCATGGATTTAGCGGTTAAAGTTGGTGCTCCCCTGGTTGGCTTAAATGATTCTGGAGGAGCGCGAATCCAAGAAGGGGTTCGTTCCTTGGGAGGCTATGCGGATATTTTTTATAGAAACGTTCAAGCCTCTGGGGTGATCCCTCAAATATCGGCCATTATGGGACCTTGCGCCGGGGGTGCGGTATATTCCCCTGCCATGACAGATTTTACCATGATGGTGGAGGACACCAGCTATATGTTCGTAACTGGTCCCAATGTGGTAAAAACAGTTACCAATGAAGAGGTTACGTCAGAAGAGCTGGGTGGTGCAAGTACCCACTCCACAAAATCCGGGGTGGCACATATTACCTCAGCCAATGACGTACTGTGCTTGGAGGATATAAAAACATTGTTGGGGTATTTACCTCAAAGCAACAAAGAATCTCCTTCATCCCTTCCTTTTGAGCTTGGGGACGAGGTTAGGGATAGCCTATCGAACATCATTCCCGATAATGCCAACAAACCTTACGATATGCATGAGGTGATCAAAGGCATAATAGATAACGAAAGCTTTTATGAAATACATAAGGACTATGCGGAAAACATTTTAGTCGGGTTTGCAAGAATCGGAGGAAGAAGCATTGGTATTGTTGCGAACCAGCCTATGTACTTAGCAGGTGTCCTGGACGTGAACAGTTCCAAAAAAGCCGCTAGGTTCGTGCGTTTTTGTGATTGTTTCAACATTCCCCTTTTGGTACTGGTAGATGTCCCCGGGTTTTTACCAGGTACGGATCAAGAGTGGAACGGTATTATCGTACATGGCGCCAAACTCCTTTACGCTTTGAGCGAGGCTACTGTTCCCCGTATTACAGTGATTACCCGTAAAGCTTATGGTGGTGCCTATGATGTAATGAATTCCAAACATATTGGAGCCGATTTGAATTATGCGTGGCCAAGTGCAGAAATTGCGGTTATGGGTGCCAAAGGCGCGAGTGAAATCATCTTTAGAAAGGAGATTTCGGCAGCAGATGACCCCTCAAAAAAATTAGCTGAAAAGGAAGCTGAATATGCGGACAAGTTTGCCAATCCATATAGGGCTGCCCAACGAGGTTTTATTGACGAAGTGATCCTACCTAAAGACACAAGAAGAAAATTGATCAAAGGTTTCAGCATGCTGCAACATAAAGAGCAAGTAAGACCGAACCGAAAACATGGGAATATCCCATTATAACAAAAAAAAGCCTTCTTTTAAGAAGGCTTTTTTATCTATATGGATAATGCGATGTTACAATTTGTTCTCAATAATTTCCTGCACCACTTCTGGGTTCAATAAGGTGGATGTATCCCCCAGGTTTTCCATTTCATTACAGGCGATTTTTCTGAGGATCCTTCTCATGATCTTTCCTGAGCGCGTTTTTGGAAGCCCACTGGTAAACTGGATCTTATCCAGTTTTGCGATAGGACCAATCTGTTCCGTAATGATCTGATTGATTTCCTTTCTTAGATTGTTCTGATCTCTGGATTCCCCAGTGACCTTAAGAATTACATACCCATAAAGCGCACTTCCCTTAATATCATGGGGAAAGCCAACTATAGCTGATTCCGCCACTGCAGGATGCTCATTAATAGCATCCTCTATGGGTGCGGTACCGAGATTATGTCCAGATACGATGATCACATCGTCTACCCTACCCGTAATACGGTAATAACCAACCTCATCCCTTAGCGCCCCGTCTCCAGTAAAATATTTGTTTTCATAGGCTGAGAAATAAGTATCCTTATACCGTTGATGGTTGCCCCATATGGTTCTGGCCATAGAGGGCCATGGAAATTTGATACAGAGCCTACCGTCCACTTGATTGCCTTCTATTTCATTGCCATTTTCGTCCATCAACGCCGGTTGGACCCCAGGTAATGGTAACGTCGCATAAGTTGGTATAGTCGGGGTGGCATAGGGAATAGGAGAAATCATGATGCCGCCTGTTTCTGTTTGCCACCAAGTGTCCACAATTGGACTCTTCTTTTTACCCACATTTACATTGTACCAATGCCAGGCCTCTTCGTTGATTGGTTCTCCTACAGTCCCCAACACCTTAATTGAGGAAAGATCGTGCTTTTCCACAAAATCCAAACTCTCTTTGGCCAACGCCCTGATCGCCGTTGGTGCGGTATAAAATTGACTGACCTTATGTTTTTCTATGATTTCCCAAAATCGACCAAAGTCGGGATAACTTGGCACCCCTTCAAAGAGGACCGTGGTTGCCCCGTTTGCCAAAGGACCGTACACTATATAACTGTGACCCGTGATCCATCCAATATCCGCGGTACACCAATACACATCCTTTTCCCTATACTGAAAAACGTTCTTAAAAGTATAAGCAGTGTACACCATGTACCCCGCTGTGGTGTGCAACATTCCTTTTGGCTTCCCTGTGGATCCAGAAGTGTATAAAATAAACAATGGGTCTTCGGCATCCATGATCTCCGGTACGCAATCTTGATATGCTTCATCCAACAAAGGCTGTAACCATTTATCACGACCTTCCTTCATCGCTATATCGGAATTTATCCGTTTTGCCACCAATACGGTATTTACCCCTGGGCAATCGTGAAGGGCTTCATCTACAATTCCCTTGAGGTCTATTTCTTTTCCGCCTCTGTAGGAACCATCCGATGTGATTACCATTTTACAATCACTGTCATTGATCCTAGTAGATAGTGCCGTTGATGAAAATCCTGCAAATACCACGGAATGGATTGCTCCGATACGGGCACATGCCAAGAGGGAAATTGCCAGTTCAGGGATCATGGGCAAATAGATACATACCCTATCCCCCTTTTTTACACCCTGGTCCTTCAGGACGTTGGCAAATTCACAAACACGTTCGTGTAATTGTCTATAAGTTATATGTTCAGCTTCTTCGTCTGGATTATTCGGTTCAAAAATAATGGCCGTTTTTTCGCCTCTGGTCGTCAGATGTCTATCAATACAGTTTTCCGTAATATTGAGTTGGGCCCCTTCATACCACTTTACCTCCGGTTTTGTAAAATCCCAGCTCAGTACCTTATCCCATTTTTTTCTCCATAGGAAATGTTCTTCCGCTACTTCTTCCCAAAAATTTTCTGGATCCCTCACCGATTTGCGATACACCTGATAGTACTCTTCTAAATGTTTGATATGGTAATTACTCATGATGGAATTCTAATTTTTTATTAAAGATTTACTTTAATGAACTATCGCCTTACCCGCTCCGCTGGGAATTCGGATGTCCTCTACTATTTCCTGTACTTGTTCTGGGGGATCAGGGGCAAACATATTGACCAATAGGGCCACTATAAAGTTAACGATCATAGCAATGCTACCAAAGCCTTCCGGTGAAATTCCTAACCACCAATCCTTAGACAGTCCAGCCACCGCATCTTTACCACCATCAAAAAGACCAAATTTGAATTTCAGCATGTAAAAGAGCATCAGTGCAATACCCACAATCATTCCTGCTATGGCCCCTTCTTTACTCATTTTTTTATAAAAAATCCCCAAAACAATTGCTGGAAAAAAGGAGGCTGCTGCCAGTCCAAATGCCAGTGCGACAACTGCCGCCACAAACCCAGGTGGATTGATTCCGAAATACCCGGCTATGATCACGGCTACTGTTGCGGAAATTCGGGCTGCCCATAATTCGCCCGCTTCGGAAATATTAGGTTTAAAAATACTTTTGATAAGATCGTGTGACACAGAAGAAGATATCACCAACAACAAACCCGCAGCTGTAGATAATGCTGCAGCCAAGCCACCGGCAGCTACCAAGGCAATGACCCAGGGAGGTAAATTGGCGATCTCGGGATTGGCCAAGACCATAATATCATTATCAATGATAAGCTCGTTCTCCATTTTATTGGCAACATACTGTATTTTCCCGTCCTTATTTTTATCGTCAAAAACTAACAGCTCGGTATCTTCCCAGTTTTTAAACCAAAGGGGCATACTGGAATAGTCTTTATTACTAACCGTATTGATAAGGTTGGTTTTGGCAAATACGGCCACTGCCGGGGCAGTGGTATATAAAATCGCGATAAGCAATAGGGCCCACCCTGCTGATTTACGGGCATCCCTGACCCTTTTAACAGTAAAGAATCGTACAATGACATGTGGCAATCCTGCAGTCCCCACCATTAGGGCCAAGGTAATAGCAAACACATCCGTGACGGACTTTGACCCATCTGTATATTCAGCAAAACCCAATTCCGTGGAGAGTCCGTTTAATTTATCCAACAAAAACATTCCCGAGCCATCATTTAACGTAGCACCCATGCCCAATTGGGGAATAGGATTTCCTGTCATTTGAATGGAGATAAAGATGGCAGGAACCATAAAGGCAAATATGAGAACACAATATTGCGCCACTTGGGTATAGGTAATCCCTTTCATTCCGCCCAATACCGCGTAAAACAACACAATGACCATCCCTATGATTACCCCTGTGGTGATATCAACTTGCAAAAATCTGGAAAACACCACACCAACGCCCCTCATTTGCCCCGCTACATAGGTAAAGGATACAATTAGGGCACAGATAACGGCTACAATACGGGCCGTTTTGGAATAATAGCGTTCCCCAATGAAGTCGGGCACCGTGAATTTTCCAAATTTTCTAAGATATGGCGCCAATAGTAGTGCCAACAGCACATAACCCCCTGTCCATCCCATGAGGTAAACAGAACCGTCATATCCCGCAAAAGCAATAATACCTGCCATGGAGATAAATGAGGCTGCAGACATCCAATCTGCCGCAGTGGCCATACCATTCGCCAAGGGCGAAACATTGCCGCCGGCCACATAAAATTCTTTGGTGGAACCTGCCCTAGACCATATAGCTATGCCAATATAGAGTGCAAAGGTTATCCCTACAATGATGTAGGTCCATAGTTGTACACTCATATCCCGGTTGTGTTTTTCTTGGTAGGTTTATTCCTCATTATATCCATATTTTTTATCCAGTTTGTTCATCAGCCTCACATATATAAAGATCAGTATGACAAACACGTAAATAGATCCTTGCTGGGCAAACCAAAACCCGAGTTTAAAGCCTCCGAGCTTAATGCTGTCCAAGGCATCCTTGAACAGGATACCGGCACCATAGGATACTAAAAACCATATGGTCAACAAGAGTAATAAATACCTTAAGTTTTCCTTCCAATACGCCTTTGCTTTGATTTGTTTTTCTGACATGGATTCATGATTTTACTAATTGACATTGCAAACTTCTGGATTGCTATTCCTTTATTGTTTTAACACTTCTACAATACAATCCTCAAATATGAAGTTTAAAAATAGAGATTTAACCACTAGGAATCAACATTTACATCGAATCGTTTTGGTAAAAAAATAGCACTACTCTATTTGCGATGTATCTAATAGGACAACTGCTGTTTTCTTCTTGAAAAAGCACATTTTAGATACGTTCGAGATCGAGTATTACCTTTTAAATAATGACCTTTCGAAAAAGCCCAAAGGCATCTTATGAACGTATATAGTAAAAGTTAATCCCTAAAACAATAATCTATGAGAACTATACTTTCGCTTATCGCGATCAATTTAATAACATGGACAGCTTCTGCACAAAAAGAAGTTACCCACGAACTGTATAAATTTTCTGAAGTAAAGGCTTATGATGGGATCACCGTAAAGTTGATTCGTAGTGATGTAAACAAGGCTGTAATTACAGGAAAGGACCAAAGTGATGTTGCCTTTGTCAATAAATCAGGGCGTTTAAAAATACGAATGAAACTAGACAATTTTTTGGATGGCCATAATACCACAGTTATGCTGTATCATACAGAAACACTGGTTCTTTTGGATGTAAACGAAAAGGCAAAGATAGTTTCCGATGATGTGCAAAGATCCACCAGTTTGGAAATGCGTGCACAGGAGGGTGGTGAGCTGAAACTTCAGATAGAAGCCGGAAAGGTGGACGTAAAAGCCACAACCGGGGGTATCGTTTCCCTATCGGGAGTCTCAAAGGTTCAAGATATTTCCGTTAATACGGGAGGCGTCGTAAAAAACGAAAACTTAAAAACAGAACAGACCAATGTATCTGTAAATGCCGGGGGCACGGCCAATGTGAATGCATCAGATATTGTGGATGCCACAGTAAGGGCCGGAGGTACCATCAATATTTATGGAAACCCAAAAGAGGTTAAAGAAACCAAATTCGTAGGGGGAAATATAAATTCCATACAGTAACATGAACCACTACTAACAAAAAGCGCCTTAGAATCCAAAGCGCTTTTTGTGTTATGATGTTTCTATTGTTCCAAACTCTCTGCTTCAAACCCAATGAGCTCATGTGCTTGGAAAATGGGAGTAATTTCTATAGGGTTGCAACAGACCTCACAATCCTCCACATAGGTTTGTTTGGAAATGGAAGTATCTAACAGCATGCTAATTTCCTCCCAACAATAAGGGCATTGAAAAAAGTGTTCAAACATATCTGTACTCTCTAGCTATAATTCTACATTCAATAATTGGCCTGTTAACTGCAACAATTGTAGTTCAGCCAGTTTTGCATCGTATTTGGCAAGGTTTTTATTGGTCTGGGCATTTAACAGATTGATCTGCGCCTGACGGAATTCAATAGATGTAATCCTTCCCAATTTAAATTGCTCTTCGGAACGTTCAAAATTATTTTGGTTGGTCACAACATTTTGTTCCTGTATCTGATAAATATTCAGCCTGTTCTCATAAATGGCCAAGGCATTTAAAATATCCCGATTAACTTCCAACTCAATTTGTTTCCTTGTCAATTCCTGATTGGCATAGGCTATTTTGGCATTTTTGACCCTTACGGTAGTTCCTCCACCGTCAAAAAGGTTCCAAGTAAGATTGGCACCTAGAGCAAAATTAAGGTTGCTCGCATTGGTCCCTGGAAAAAATGCGGATGCTGCGCTCTGGTTAAGGTTCCATCCGTATGCACCGGTCAATCCAACAGTTGGTAAATAACCCGATCTGCTCACTTTAATATCGTAATCGTTTATTGCCAAACTCCGTTCGGATTGCAATACCGCCACATTGTTATTGTTGGTGAGTTTTACATACTCGTCCAATTGCAATCTGGGGATAAAACGCACTACCGTATCAACCTTGAACGTATTGTTAAGGTCTTGGTTCAAAATCACGTTCAAATCCCGTTTGGCATTGGCCAAATTCTGATTCGCATTCAATAAGTTGATGCTATCATTGGTAACATCCACTTGGGCGTTTAAGATATCCAGTTGGGTATTCTGCCCGTATTCAAAAGAGTATTCTGCCCTTTTTATTCTATCCTGGGATATCTCCAAGGCCTGCAGCAATACCTTTTGGTTCTCTGTTAACCTAGCAATTTCAAAATACACACTGAACAATTGGAGAATTGTATTCTCTATGGTCTCCCGAGCCTGTAACTCACTCAACTGATATTGCTCCTTTAGCCTTTTATAGTTGTATAAGCGACCTAGCCCATCAAATAGGACATAATCGGCACGGATAGCGGAATTGTAGCGTTGTGCCTCGGCCTTGTCCAATACCACATCAGGAAAGGGATTTCCATTATCATCTAAACGACCTGGAAACTCTATGGTAGAATCGTCCCTGTTATAGTTGGCTCCGGCAGTTCCAGTTAACGTTGGCAAATAGCCAGAGTTAAGGATTCCCGTATTGTTTTCGGCAATTTCTACATTGTTCTTAGCCACAACTATGTTGAAATTATTCTGAAGCGTGGTTACCACAGCTTCTTCTTTGGATAATAAGTTCTCTTGGGCGGCTATTTCATGCCCGAAAACAATAGATAAAATAAACAGTAGATAAAATTTCTTCATGGACCTATATGCTCTTTTCGGTAGTTTCTTCTACGGTACCGTTGGAATGAATTTCGTTTTCTATTTGGAGATGGTTGTTTTCCATGTGTCTTTCCTGATCTTGTTCCTTGATCGCTCTTTCCACTTCCTCTTTGGTCACATGTCCACCAGTGGCCAACCACTTGGAGCCCACCTTGAATTTATTGCTGAATGCTAGAAAAAGCGGTAGCATCAATAAGGTAAGTATGGTGGCAAAACCAATACCGTATGCAATGGAAATCGCCATAGGTTTTAAAAACTGTGCCTGCCTGCTCTTTTCCAAAAGTAGCGGTGCCAATCCTGCAATGGTAGTAATAGATGTTAAGAATATGGCCCTAAATCTAGATTTACCTGCTTCAAAAATAGCATCATCAAACTTCACCCCCCCCCTTAGGTTAGAATTGAACTTGCCGATGAGCACCAACCCGTCGTTAACCATTATCCCAATCAAGGCTATAATACCCAACATAGATAGAATATTGATTGGAAAATTATGAAGCCAGTGTCCCCATGCTACTGCTGTTAAACTAAAGGGCACCAACAAGATGAGCAATAGTGGTTGGCTAAAGCTCCTAAAAGTAAATGCAATAACAATGTAAATCAACAATAGTACGGTTAACCCTGCGGATTTCAAGGAACCCAATAATTTCCCGGCCTCCCGATTCTGGCCCTCATAGGAGGCAGTTACGGTTGGATATTTTGATTGTATCTCTGGCATTATCTGCGTCCGGATATCCGTCATAATATCGGTGGCACTGGTAGCCTTATCATCCTTTAGATCAGCGGATATTTGAATTTCCCTTCTTCCATCCAAATGGTTGATGGCCACATCCCCTCTCTCTATGGTGTATGTAGCTATTTCCTTCAAAGGAACTTTATTGCCCGAAGGGGTAGTAATACGCATTTCATCAAGGTCCGTAATAGAGGATCTATTTTGACGGTCATAGCGCACCCATACTCGGATCTCATCCTGTCCTCTTTGGAAACGTTGCGCCTGTGTACCAAAAAATCCGGCCCTTACCTGATTCATGATGGTTCTAAGGTCCAATCCCAACAAATAGGCATTTTCCTTAAGTTCTAGTCGTATTTCCTTAATACCAGCCGGATCATTATCGGCAACGTCCTTTAGGAGTGCATTGTTCTCCAAGGCGGTTTTCAATTCTTTCTTGGCGGCCTTTAATTCCTGAATATTATTACCCATCAGGGATACGGAAACAGGATCTCCACCAAAGTTTCCTCCAGATCCATAAATCAAACTTTCAACGCCCAAAACAGGGCCCACCAGTTCTTGTAATCTACTGGTGACCAAATTGGAGGCTATTTCATCCGGCCTTTCCTCCCCGGGTAATAAATTGATGACTAGGGAGGCTGCGGAAGAACCTGGTCCTACGGTCCTGATCATATTTTCAAAAAGCACCTTATCGGTTCCTTTTAAATAGGTTTCCGTGAGCTCTTGATTTACTATTTCGGCCTTTTCTTCGATCAAGCTAATAATGGAATCCGTGATCTTTTCATTGGTACCGTTGGGCATTAACAATGAAACCTGAACCCTGTCACTGGCAATTGAAGGAAAAAATGCAGTCCTTATAATTCCTCCACCAACAGATCCTAGGGTAAGTACCAACGCCATTACAAAAAATGAAAACGTTAAGATTTTGTGTTTAAGCGTAAAACGGAGTGCAGGTCCATAAACCGTGTCCCGCATCCAGACCATCATTTTATCCCCGTATTCATTGATCACCCTTAACTTCGAAAAGACTTTGGCGATGCCCTTTTTGGGTTTATTGTCCAAGGCTTGTAATGCTTTTGAGTGTGCTAAATGGGCAGGTAAAATAATCAAGGCCTCTACCAGAGACACCACTAGGGTAAGAATGACAATTACCGATACCTCACTAAAAAACTCCCCAATACGTCCATCCAAAAACAAGAATATGGAAAAGGCAAGAATCGTGGTGATAATGGCAGAAACTATGGGCGGTATCACCTCCATTGTTCCATCTATGGCCGCCTGAATGGGAGTTTTACCCCTTTCGTAATGTTGGTAGATGTTTTCTGCAATCACAATACCATCATCCACCAAGATTCCGATTACGATAATCATTCCGAATAACGAAAGTACATTTATGGTCACATCGAAGAAGCCCGCAAAAATAAACATCCCCAAAAAGGAAATAGGAAGACCAAATGCCACCCAAAAAGCGAGTCTTGTATTCAAGAACAAGGAAAGAAAAATAAGGACCAAAACCATCCCCATAATGGCATTTTCGGTCAATAGTTCTGTCCTTTGTGTCAGTGTTACCGACTGGTCACTGACAACATTGGCTTGCACGTTATTGTATTTATGGTTGAATTCCTCAACATATTCCTTTACCAATTCAGCCGCAGAAATCAAATCTTCGGTATTGGTACTGGTAATACTCACATTTACCGCCAGATTTCCATTGAAATAAGACGTATTGGGTGTTTCAGAGAACCGGTCCCTTATGATAGCGACATCCTTTAACCTTACGGTCTGACCCGATGCATCTGCCCTAACAATGAGATTGGAAAGTTCGTCTCCATAATAAGATCTATTATTGGCCCTTATAAGATACTCTTCTGCTTCCGTCTTAATATTACCCCCTGTTACCAAAATATTGGCATTGGAAACCGCTTGAGAAACATCATTGAACGACAGGTTGTAGGCAAGAAGACTGTTCTCATTAACCGCAATTTCAATCTCTTCTTGTGGATATCCGGAAATATTGATCTGGGATATGCCCTCCATAGTTCGGATATCGTTCTCAATCTGCCTACCAATTTGCTTTAAGGTGGCCAATGGTACATTATCACCACTGACAGAAAAACTGATGGTCTGCCTTACGGATTCAAGTTTGGACACGACCAAAGGCTCCATACCTGTGGGGAATGAAGGCACCCTATCCACGGCATTTTTAACCTCGAGCAGCATAAAATCAATATCCCTCCCCTTCTCTATCTCTACATTAATAGTACCACTGTTTTCCCTGGAGGTGGAGGTTACCCTGTCTACTCCTTCCAATCCTTTAAGGTTATCCTCAATTTTTAGAACGATTCCTTCCTCCACTTCTTGTGGTGAAGCTCCGGGATAGGCTATATTAATGGCTATGTTCTTGGAATCCGATAATGGAAAAAAGGACGACTTTAAAGAAAGTGCCCCTGCGATTCCAAATACCACGAAAGCAAGTATAAATACGCTTACCGCCACATGGTACTTTATAAAATATGCTATAACACCCCTCATTATTCTTCTGTTTTAGCCATGTCATTCAACACTTTTACCAACATCCCTGCGTAAGCCCCAATAACAGGCTTGGACAAAATGGCCGTCCCATCGGGCACTTCTTTCAATACCACTTTTTTATCACTGAAGAATACGGGCTTAACATCTATCATATCCAAGATAGAGTCCCTCACCACAAAGATTTTATCCCCTTCCAATAATAGACCTCTATCTATTTCAATGGCCTGGGCCTCTTCCTTGGTGTTCAAATTTGCCTGTAGGTACATCCCTTCCTTTAAATCGGCATCACGTACTTCTATAAATGCCCGAATGGTTTGGGAAAGCTGATCAATATTACCATTGATCCTAGCTACCTTTCCCATATATTTCTTACTGTTGTCCAGGTTCACTAATTCTACCTGTTCACCTAATTTTAAAAGATCACTGTAGCTTTTACTTACGGCAACCTCCAATTCATAAACACTGGTATCTATAAATTCTCCCAATTTCTGTCCAGAACGCACCAAAGTGCCTTCTGTCACCAGAGCTTCGGTCACTACACCGCTAAAGGGGGCCGTAATTCTATATTTGGAAAGTCGCTGTTCTTGGTTTTTTACGTTATAATAATTGGTAAGTATACCTCTGCCGGAAATAAAATAGCGTTCCTTTTCAGAATCCATTTTTGGTAATGGAGGTGTAGTTTTTTGGATATCAAAATTTTGAAGATAGGCTTCCCATTTAGGAAAAACTTGTGGATAATCTAACCGAAGATCGGGCATGATTGAGGTAATCAAATTATACAGATTACTTTTGGACGATTGCACACTGGCATAATACTCTTCGGCGTCTATACTTATGATGGTCTGTCCTGCACTGTACTTTTGTCCTGGTTTAAAAAGAACACTCCCTGGTTTAAAAACCCCTTGGACTTCAGAATAAAGTTCTACCCTTCTTTTGGCCATTAAGTTACCATTGGCAGAAATTACAATGGGGACTACCCCATTTTCAACGGTTTGAACAAAAACCGTTTTTACCACTTTTTTCGGAATTGGTTTCTGTGTATTCTTATTGGCAATAATTACTGAAGCTGCATAAAATGATACTGCGATTAAAAGTAATCCAAGTACAGACAGCACTATTTTTCTTGTATCCATTAAGTTAAGACTATGAGATAATTGTTGTATAGACAACAAAAGTACCCTATAGTTTAAGCGTACATAGTTAAATATATCCTAAAAAGCTGAATTTTTGGGCATAAAAAAAGGATGCTTGAAGCATCCTTTTTAACCAAACTAACTAAAATTATAATCAACTATTCATTCTCGTCTTCAAATTTTGTATCGGCCATTCTCGTATTATTGAAATCGACAGTTTTAAATTTGGTGTTAAGATCTCTCTTATCATAATCGAAAACCAAAAATTCATTTGAATTCATCATTTCCAAATTTTTGAAGGAATTAAATCTATTGTTCTGTATCTGTAAAATCTGAAGGCTGGCCAATTGACCAAATTCCATAGGTATTTCACCACCAAGTTCATTGTTGGCCAAAACCAATTCTTTTAACTTTATCAGGTTACCCAGTTCTGAAGGAATAGACCCGTCCAAGGTATTTTCGAAAAGGCCCAACACTTCCAATTTGGCCAAATTACCCAAGGATGTTGGGATAGCACCTTTTAGATTGTTACTGGAAATGTTCAATACCTTAAGGTTTGTTATGTCTCCTATACTCACAGGAATGCTCCCAGAAATAAAATTATTAAATACCGTAAGTTCTTCCAATTTCGTCATTTTTCCCATATCCAATGGAAGTTCTCCCTTGATACGGTTCATTTCTAGGCGCAACACCTTTAGTTCATTTAGCTGCACCATAGTTTTGGGTATTTCACCACTAATCCCGTTAAAAGCTAAATTTAATTGCACCAAGTCGCTTAGTTTGCCAATACTTTCAGGAAGTACTCCCTGCAAATTATTGCGGAACAAATTGATTTCTACGACCTTGTCATTGACCACCGTTACCCCGTACCACTCAGAAACTGGTTGGTTAAGGTCCCAGGTCTTGGTCCATTCGTCACCATTGGTGCTATTATACAACGCCACCAAGGCTTCCCTATCATCTTGACGAACTTCTGCTAGGACTACCGAATGGGAAGCCATGGCAAAAATTCCCAAAAACAGGAGACTTTTTAAACTGAAAATTTCACTTTTTAACATCATAATCTAAATGTTTTAGTTACTATCATCTTCGAACTTGGTATCCGCGGTACCTGTGGCCTTATGGATAAACAAATCCTTAAAATTATT
Organism: Sediminicola sp. YIK13; assembly: GCF_001430825.1. Classification (GTDB taxonomy): domain Bacteria; phylum Bacteroidota; class Bacteroidia; order Flavobacteriales; family Flavobacteriaceae; genus Sediminicola. The sequence continues at coordinate 2,140,571 of NZ_CP010535.1, forward strand.
TCTTTTGTCTGTATCTGCCTTTTTATCAATATCCAACAGGGCCAATTGTGTATTTCCCTGACGAATTCCAGTAGCAGTTACGTCTTCAAAATTATTATTCTGCATCTGCAATAATTGCAGCTTGGGCATTGAAAAGATTCGTTCTGGAAAATTACCGGACAAATTATTCTCTGCCAAGGTCATTGCCTTCAAATTAATAAGTTCGGTCATCCCACTGGGCACCTCCCCTTCTATTTCATTATCTGCCAGTTCCAATCTTTCAAGGGATTTTAAATTACCCAGTTCCAGTGGTATCTTACCGCTAAAAGCATTGTAAGAAAGATAGAGCAGTTTTAAATCCTTCATCTTTCCAATACTAGAGGGCAAATTGCCAGAAAGCCCGTTATCGAACATATCCATAATTGCTAAGCGATCCAGATTCCCAATATCCTCGGGAATCTCACCTTCCAATTTGTTTTTACCTAACCTGAGCACCTTTAATTTTCTTAGTTTAGTGATGGTTGTAGGTATTTGTCCTTGTAAGGTATTAAAGGCCAAGTTCAACTCCTCAAGAAAAGGTAAGTTTCCCAGGGAATTTGGCAAGACTCCTTGAAGGTTGTTGTTGAACAAATTCAAAGAAACAATGTTACCATTTTCCACACGCACTCCATACCACTCGGAAACAGGGCTGTTCAAATCCCATGTTACGTTCCATTGAGTTCCTTTTGTACTGGTATATAAATCTATAAGAACTTTTTTTTCTTGGGAACTAACAGCGGCCCTTACTAAAGGCCCGGTTAACATAATTACAATTAAAACAAAAAATGCCTGTTTCATGTAGTTTTTACTTTATTGTGCGTCAAACTGTTGTAGCTCAACATTCCTAGGAATTATCTTACAAATAAAGTTCAAAAGAAGACTAACAACAAAAATAATCGATGTAGGACAGGTGCCCTATCGATATTTGTTGTGAAAGTGCCAAAAGTTGTGGTGTAGTTTTATAATTTTTGTAGGGGATTAGGACTTTTCTGTCATTTCCTCCAATTCCATGGTTATTTCTTCCCAGACATCCATCAACTTTTTAAGTTCCTTTTTCTTATTCTCATAAGAATCAAAAAAGTTTTTTTGGGCTATGGTGGCATCATAGTTCATGAGAAGTTCATGGTCGATGTTGGCAATTTCTTTTTCGAGCACTCCAATGGAGCTTTCGGCATTGCTCAATTTATTTTTAAGGGACTTTATTTTTTTCTGGTCCTCAAAGGTCACTTCATTACCCTTATTTTTTTCTTTGGTCTTTACGGCCTGTTGCTTTTTCTCAATAGCCCTAAAATCCTGAACTTTTCGTTCTTCCAGATAAAAATCGATATCTCCGAGGTATTCCCTGATGTTTCCATCTTTAAATTCATACACATTGCTCGTTAAGCCCTGTAAAAAATCCCTATCGTGGGAAACCAAAATAAGGGTGCCCTCAAAACTCTGAAGTGCTTGTTTGAGCACATTCTTGGATTTAATATCCAAGTGATTGGTAGGCTCATCCATGACGAGCACATTAAAGGGCTGTAATAACATTTTGGCAAGCGCCAATCTGTTGCGTTCCCCTCCGGACAATACCCTAACGAATTTATCTGCCTCATCCCCCCTGAATAAAAAGGATCCAAGTATATCCCTAACCTTGCTCCTATTGGTCTCATTTGCGGCATCTATCATGGTATCCAATACGGTTTTGCTCCCATCGAGATACTCCGCTTGGTTTTGGGCAAAATATCCGATCTGCACATTGTGACCCAATTTTAAATGTCCCTCATGATCCAAATCCCCGACCATAATTTTTGCCAAGGTAGATTTCCCTTGTCCGTTCTGACCGACAAAGGCTGTTTTGCTCCCTCTTTCTACCAAAAGGTCTATCTCCTTCAGCACATTGTTCTTTCCGTAGCTTTTGGATAAATTTTCTATTTCCACAACTACTTTTCCAGGAGTTACGGAAACCGGAAAACGCAATTTCATTACGCTATTATCATCCTCATCTACCTCAATACGCTCGATCTTGTCCAATTTTTTGATGAGGGATTGTGCCATGGAAGCCTTGGAGGCCTTGGCCCTAAACTTTTCGATCAACTTTTCGGTCTGCTGTATCTGTTTTTCCTGGTTCTTTTGTGCACTCACCTGCTGGTCGCTGATCTCTTTCCGCAAGACCAAATATTCCGAATAGGGTTTGCTGTAATCATAGATACGTCCCAAAGAGATCTCAATGGTCCTATTGGTGACATTATCCAAGAACATCTTATCGTGGGAAACGATTACCACGGCACCCGTATAATTTCTTAAAAACTGTTCCAACCAAATGATGGACTCAATGTCCAAGTGGTTGGTAGGCTCATCCAGAAGCAGCACATCGTTGTTTTGAAGCAAAAGTTTGGCCAACTCAATACGCATACGCCACCCCCCTGAAAAGGTTTCGGTCTTCTTGTTAAAATCCTCCCTTTTAAAACCTAGACCTTGGAGGACTTTCTCTGTCTCTCCTTGGTAATTGTACCCTCCTAAGATCTCATAGTGATGGGTAATATCATTAAGGTCTATGATCAACTGGTTGTACCCTTCACTTTCATAATCGGTACGCTCCACCAACTGATGGTTAATGGTATCCAATTGAAGTTCCAAATCCTTGATTTCCTTGAAGGCCTGTTGGGCCTCCTCCAGGACGGACCTCCCCAGTTCAAAATCTATATCCTGTTTAAGAAATCCAATTCTGATATCTTTGTCCGAAGCAATGACACCAGTATCTGGTTCCAATTCCTTGGACAATAATTTTAGCATGGTGGATTTACCCGCTCCATTTTTTCCAATAAGTCCTACCCTATCTCCTGCATTTAATCTAAAAGCTATTTCTTCAAACAAAAATTCCCCAGCAAATGAAACAGAAAGATTATGTATATTCAGCATGTTTTGTGACTCTTGTTACTTTATGAAAATCAATAAATTGTACCTTTGTACAAATTTTATGCAAATGTTAAAAAAAGGAAACAAACTCTACAGCATTTTAACAGGAACTTGCCCTAAGTGCCATGAAGAAAGCATGTATTTGGACCAAAATCCTTATCATTTGGGTAATCTCCTTAAAATGAACGAGCGTTGTTCGCATTGTAACACCAAATACAAAATTGAACCCTCCTTTTTTTATGGGGCCATGTATGTAAGTTATGGGGTAGGTATTGCCTTTGCGGTAGCTGCATTTGTCATTGCATTTTTAATCGTTGGGACCACCCTCGTCAATACGTTTATTGCTATTGTGATCACAATGATTGTTTTTATGCCGGTGATCATGAGATTGTCCAGAAATATTTGGATCAACCTATTTATGAAGTATGATCCTAACGCAGTTAAGAATTAACCAGATAATATTTTTTAGTAAATCGGTCTATATCGATCTCCTTGGCAAGGGAAATACCATTTTCAATATAATTAAAAAGATCCCATGCCAATTTTGGCGCGGTCATTACTCCTCTAGATCCAAACCCGTTTAGCACATATAAGTCCTCTTTTTCCGGATGCCTACCTACCAAAGGCCTCCTGTCTACAACGGTCGGCCTTATTCCGGCAACATGATCCACTACCTCATAATCGCATTTTAAAAAGGTATTGAGCTTTTCCAAAAGTTCCGATTTGGACTCATCAGTGGGCAAATTGGTCTTATCCTTCCATTTGTATGTGGCCCCGACCCGGTAAAGATCATTGCCCAAAGGAATAATGAATACTGAGGATTTAATGACCTTATCCTCCTTTAATTGTGGCGCTTTTATGGTCAACAACTCCCCTTTGGTCCCATTTAGGGGCAGATAATTGAAAAAGGGATTGGAGCTTTGTCCATAACCGGTGGCAAAAACAACATTTTTGGCTATAACTCCCTTATAACTAACCTGGTTTTTTCCGAAAACCAATTGATCAAATAACAAGGTTTCTTGCAAGATCAGATCTTTTTCCGCCAGGTAGTTTTTATAGACTTGAAGTAATTTTTTGGTAGCTATTCGGCCCGTATGCAATACCTCCCCATATCCAAATGGAGCATCAATGGCGCTGTTCTTGTTAGCCACGATCCTGGTGGATAAAAAGTGGGACATCTGTGGCTTATCCGCTGCTTCGAACCACATATTCTGTTCCTCAATGGATGCGAAGCGTCTTAATACGGGTAGTTTGTAATCTAACTGGGTGTGTAGCTTTTGCTCCAGTTTTTCATAAAAAGGGATAGCCTCGTCCAATTGTGCCCTGGCATCCCATGCCAAGGTAAATCGTTTAAGGATAACAGGATTGTACAAGCCTCCAGCCACATTGGATGAAGTCTGGGAATCATCTGAAATCACCTTAAAGTATTTATTGTGCTGTTCCAACACCTCACAAAACGAAATTCCCGCCAATCCTAAACCTATCACCAAGTAATCTACCATATTGCAAAAATAAAAAAACGCCGCATGTAAAATGCAGCGTTTTTCTAATATGTATTGAATTGGAGTTTTATTTATGAACCTAATAGGCCCACATATCTTGTTCCCTGTCCCTTATCACCTCTTTTATACGTTGGGCTTCCAGAACTTGGAATAAAGCATTGTCCGCTATGTAATCTTTAATCTCACGGTCTCCGTGAACATTATCCTCTTTGTAAATAGTGGCATTGAACCTACGGGCATTGAGCAACATATCAAAAGATATGGGCTGAGCCGTATTTCTTTGGTTGAATACTTTTGCCTCGTGAAGAATTTCTCTGGCACTTGGATACCATACCCAAAACAAAGGCACTTTAGCTTCGGCAAGGTCCATGGACTCATCATCAATAAAGTTAACGTCGGGCGCAACAGGTGCAATTCCCAACAAACGATATTTCAATTCCCCTTGACGCTTGTCAAAATACCAAATTCCTTTAATAAGATATTCTTCAAGATCGGCTGCGGTAAGATCTCTCCTATTGATATATTCCTGGGAAATTTGCTCCCCAGCATTCAACTGCTCATATCCGTAATCCGTTGTATCCACTTTTTGAAGGGTCGCCTTAAGATCATCAAGGGTTCTTTTTTCAGTGAAATATGCATCGGCGTAAATATCCTTAAGCTTTCCACTCTTAATGTTCTTCATCAGAACATCATACAATGATCTTCTATCGGATCCTATACCAACAGTATCCAATGGATAGTACAATGGAAAGTTAACACGCTCATCCAAATCAATGACTTCCCAAACGGTTTTGGACCAAAGGATATCCCTATCGTCCACATAACCATATTTCAATGGGGCATCATTATCATTCGCTTTTTGCGCAGCTGTTTTCTTACCTACCTCATCGGGCATTTTGGCATTCAGAATATTTGCCTGGGCCATCATTGAGATTGGCAATAGCGCAACAGCTCCGATTAATAATACATTCTTCCAATTCATTTCTTCTTATTTATATATTTATTACACCTTACATGTAATTTGTCCATTAGTGGTATACTGTTATACATATACTAACAACATACCACTACCGGACTCTTTTTTTTAGTTTACTAGTTTGTAAGCTCTACAACTACAGGAGAAACTTTCTTAAGTTTGTAACTTCTGTTGTTGGTAATATAAGCTTCAATATCAAATATTTGAATTGCATCTCCTCGACCTGCTCTCTTTAGGGCAGATTTAGCTCTATCATCAAGCTTGTTTCCATTTACACTAACCGTTGGCTGACCTGGCACTTTGAATTTAAATCCGCTAACAGCAAGGTTCAAATCGAAATCGAAATCATCCAACATAGCACCTACAGTAGAGATCTCCAAGTTGTTTCTTGGCATTTTCACACTACCGCTTTCACCTCTAATAGAACCTTCTGGTCTAGGGATATCCTTGATCCTGAACTCTGTTTTAGAACCAACCACCTGACCATCGGGTAATTTACCTGATGCGTTGATAGTCACTGTTCTACCTGTTCCAGGGTTCATAACATACTTGCTTCCGCCAGATCTTGAAAGACCAGGTGCATTTGCATTTACATTATTGTCTGGAATTCCAGGAATGGAAATCGTAATAGGATTGGCAACTCCACGGTAAACTACATTCATCTTATCAGCAGAGATTACAGCTGCATTTGGCTTTGTAATGGTTGCAAAAGTAGAGTTCACAGGAACTTCTGTACGCTCACCATCCTGCATAAAGACCAAGTTACCTTTAAGTGTATGATCTCCTGCGCTACCGGCACTCACCAATAATTTCACTTTACCTTCTTCGATAGTATAATCAGGACCTTCTTTTAATTTTCTACCATCTAAGGTTAAATTTACTTCATTAGGTTTTGTAGAGGCATCTTTACGACCCAAAACAATATTTCCTGTAAACCTCTCTCCCTGGTAGTAAGCAGATTTCTCCTGCTCCAACAAAGTGGTATAGTTGGTCATGGATACCTCCGTGGTCAACTGTCCTTGTAACATTGCCTTTAGAGCATCTTGCTCTGTAGCCTTGATATCGGACTGAAGGGCAGTTAATTTGGTCAAAGAAGCTACCAAAGGAAATCCTTCATAATGGTAAGCCAACCAATCTACTTTGATCCCGTCCCTGTTCTCTACCTTACCATTGGCATCGCCAGTTTCAAATCTTGACTTTACAGCCTCTTTGACTTCTCGCATGCTTTCCGGTAAAACTTGGGTAACGTTGGCACGGTATTCCGTGATCCTTTTCATGAATTCTTTTCCTTCAGCTCCTAAATTATCGCCTTGAAAGAATTTTTGATCCAAGTAATCTGTTTTGTCCATGACCTGGTAATCTTTAGGATCTTCTACATCCTTCATCATGTCCTTTTTAAGGTTTTCCAAGTAGTCATAATACTCCTGGGACAAAGCCTTTATTTTCTTGGCATCTTGCAAAAGAGGTCCGAATTTTTCTTCGTTTTCGCCTGCTTTTGTTTCCAAGCCGCTCAAGAAGGCTAGGTTATTCTGTGTTGTTTTGGTATTGGAAGCCTCCAACTTTTCGTTCATAAGACCGAAAGCGGCTAGTACTTCCTTACTCATATTCAAAGCCAACATACATATGAAGACTAAGTACATAAGGTTTACCATTTTTTGACGCGGTGATTGTTTTCCTCCTGCCATGTTTTCTAATTAGGTTTTAATTAATAATTTGATTTGGGTTAACTAAGTACACTAATTAGTTTTTACTCATTGCAGAAAGCATTCCACCATAAACTCCGTTCAAAGAAGAAAGGTTAGTGGCCAATGAAGCCATTTGCTCCTTAAGGGCACTTGAATTTTGTATTACTTCTTCGTTCATAGAAGCTTGTCTGCTTGCGCTATCCAATTGAACCTTATAAAGACTGTTCAATGATTCCATTTGGGCTGCTGCCTGTGACATTTCATTAGAATATTTCTTGGTAGATTCCATAGCATCCACTGTAGGGGCGATACCTTTGGCTGCACCTTCAAAATTTTTGATGCTACTTCCCAAGCTGTTCATTAACTCAGCGTCAACGCCAGCTTCTTTCAATAGATCATCTAGTTTTTTGGACAAAGAAGTTTCAGCATCCTTAGTCTCGGTAGATCCATTGGCTTTTCTTGCGGCCAATTCACCACCAGACAATTCTGGATAAACTAATGACCAATCGTACTCTTCTTCGATAGGTTCAAATGCACTGATCGCGAAAATTAATGCTTCAGTAATAAGTCCAACTGCCAATAACAGTCCACCTGTAAGGGGACCGAACTCCCAGTGTAGAATTTTAAACAATGCACCAATAATTACGATAGATGCTCCAAGCCCGTAGGCCATGTTAAATAATTTTTTTGTTGATTTTGACTGTGCCATAATAGTAAATTTAATTTTAGTTTAATGTTAGATAATAAGAATTTGGTTTATTGTTAATCACTTAGTGAATTTATTTAGTTGGTCGAATCCTGTTCTCCCATGTAGTCTTGTACGGTCCTGAAACCAATATAACTACGGGCAGAATCCTGATATTCGTAATCCCTGGTGCTTACCTGCAAGAAATAAGCAACATCTTTCCATGATCCCCCACGGATCACCTTTCTTCTGTTTTGAGCAGAAACGGCATTAGGATTCATTGTAGAAACAAATTCATATGAATTTGGATCATAACTGGAATTTGTCCATTCCGCAACGTTACCTGCCATATTATAAAGGTTAAAATCGTTTGGCTCAAATGATTTTGCCTCTACAGTATATAATGCTGTATCCGCGGCATAATCTCCTCTCTGGGGCTTAAAGTTGGCCATAAAACATCCGGTATCACTGATCACATAAGGTCCACCCCAAGGATAGGTACCTCCTTCAATTCCTCCTCTTGCTGCATATTCCCATTCAGCCTCAGTTGGTAATCTAAATTGATTTACAAATTGCTTGTTCCTGCTTTTTTGATCATCGTTTTTAAATTTGGTCCTCCAATTACAAAAGGCCTTTGCCTGTTGCCATGACACACCAACTACAGGATAATCGCTATATGCATCATGCCAGAAATAATCATTGTGCATGGGTTCGTTATAGGAATATTCAAAATCCTTGATCCATACTGTGGTATCTGGATAGATCTCCAGCATTTCCTGTCTGATGAAATCCTTTCTGTTACCAGTTTTGGAACGGGCCGCAGCCTCTATATCTATCCACTTGTAACTGTATTTTAATTTTTTTACATCTATGATACGCTGACCATTGTATGACTCCTCCTCTTTTAAATACATGGAGTCTACCATAATCTCGGTATAATATTCATCCGGATAATCATTGATATCCCATATCAAATCCTGATCCCTGTTCAAGGCCCTACCTTCATATCCTGTTTCACCCATACCCTGATAATTGTTCATCATGTATTTTTCATAGGCTGACATTCTAGTAGTATCTGCATCTTTAAATGCATAATCACCGATTCCACCGTCTTCAGGACCTAATCCCAACTCATCTGCAAGGATGGCCAACTTTGTTCTGGTAATGGAATCTTTCACCCAATCCACAAACTGGCGATATTCACTATTTGTGATTTCCGTATCATCCATGTAAAAGGAGGTTACAGTTACGGTCTTGGTCGGTGCATTTAGGGTTTGGGCCATATCTTCTTCAGACTTACCCATGGTAAAGGCGCCCCTTGGAATCAATTCCATTCCATATGGTTTTTCCGGGTACCACTTTTTACCTTGGGCTCCAACTAATTCCCCCTTTGTTTTGGACCCACAACTCGTGAGTAAAAAAACAAATGCTATAGATAACAACAATAGCTTCTTCATACTTTAGGTTAAATTTCGATTTAAGAATGCAAACTGCAAACGCTTTTATTACTTTCTAAAACTGCTTTTTAAATAAAATATTGTATTAAAACAGTTTATACTTGAAAAAAAATTTGATTAATTAAAGCCTTTCTTATAAGCTTTAAACCACCTTTCGGGAATATTTTGATTACATGCTTCCAAATAGTCCTTTTCCGTGCATGGTAATAACGCAGGTGTGTTTGTTTTATTATGTGAAGTTAAAATTGATGGGACCTCTACCCACCACCTTTCGGTAAGATTGCTTTTGTAGAATATTAAATCTTCGTCATCCGTAGGCACTATAAACTTGGTAAAGGAGTCTTTATCAAGGTATGGGGATTCTTTTATTCTAAAATTGACCCCTTCAATAAAGTACCATATTATTTGCGACATCAATTGGAACGACTGTATACTGTTTTCCATTTCATAAAGCCCAAAGAGGGATACTTTATCACTGATGCCCGCATATCGGGCAATGGCACATATTTCCCTTCCAGTAAATCCATTGGGGGAAAAATTATCGGACATACCAATATCGGACGCTCTAATGGCTCGTGCATCCAAGCTAACAATATCAGCATTTCTCAATACAGGTTCCGCCAGGGAAACATCAAAGGCAATCTCCCCTAACCTATAGGCATCAAAAAGCAGACGCTCCATAAGATCTATTTCCTCTTGGGCATTAAAATAACTTTGATACCCGATATTTGAAAAATTGAAAAGATTGTTTGGCTTGTCCGTAATGATCTTGCTCATATACGAATTGGAGGATATCAGTTCTTCCGCATCACCAAAATCGAACTTACTATCAACCGCTACTAGATTGATCATGTTCTTAAGGCCGTCAAAGGCCCTGTAGGTAGGATAGGTTATATCTTGGGTCGCACCTATTATAATAGGTATGATATTCTCTTCCAGCAGACCTGCCACAATTTCCTTCACCACAAAATAAGAATCCTCTACTTCTTCCCCTTGTTCCAAATCGCCCAAATCAACGATGGTAGAGTTCCAATTGCCCAACATGAGCTTATACAATTGGAGGCGGAGTCCTGATATATCCAGACGCCCCATTTTTTTCTCAAAAGCATTTCTGGATTCATGTACCCCAAAGATGGCTATCGTAGCGTTTGCCAAAACAGGTAGACCTTTGCGTTCCGTATGCTTAAAAATGTTCTTGCCCAGTGCCTGAGGTGGAAGTAATTCACAGTGGGCCAAAACCTTATCCTCAATAGGAACCAAAAAATCAAATGCCATACTTATTTCTTCGCTTTAGGTTTCGCTTTTGCTTTTGTTTTTTTCTTGGGAGTTTTCTTCTCAATCAATGCCTTGGCTTCTTCCAGTTTCATTTTCGAAGCGTCCACATCTTTGGAAAGTTCAACTTTGATCTTTCCTTTCAAGATATTGTGTCTGCCCCATCTGGCCTTTTCAATGCGTATTCCTTCTTCTGGCCAATCTTGGACCACTTTATCGATTTCTTTTTGCTTTTTGGCTTCTATCAACTCAACAATATCTTCTTTGGAAAGGTTGTCGAAATCATATTTCTTGTTCACATTGATGAACATGCCGTCCCACTTTATAAAAGGCCCAAAGCGTCCAGTTCCTTTTGTCACCTCTTTTTCTTCATACATGGCAATAGGAGCATCGGCACGTTCTTTTTCTTGAATAAGCTCTGCCGCCCTTTCCATAGTGATATCCAAAGCGCTTTCTCCCGCTGCCATAGACACAAATGTTTTTCCAAATCTCACATAAGGGCCATATCTTCCTACATTGGCTTCTACTTCCTCCCCTTTATACACCCCTAATTTCCTTGGCAACTTAAAGAGATCCATAGCCTCTTCAAAGGAAATGGTATTCAGGCTATGCTCTGGCAACAGACTAGCAAACAATGGCTTTTCTTCGTCATCGACGGTTCCAATCTGTACCATAGGCCCAAACCTTCCCAAGCGAACGGATACCTGCCTGCCCGATTTGGGATCCTTTCCTAAAACGCGTTCCCCGCTCGCACGATCTGCATTTTCTTCAACGTCTATGACATTGGGATGAAAATCCTTGTAGAAATTGTTCATCACCTTTTGCCAATCCTCATCCCCAGATGCAATCTCATCAAAATCTTCTTCTACCTTGGCGGTAAAGTTGTAATCCAAAATATTGGCAAAATGGTCCACCAAGAAATCAGTGACAATCATTCCTATATCTGTGGGTACTAACTTCCCTTTATCCGAACCTACTTTTTCCGTCAGTTCTTTTGAAGTTAACTTATCCCCTTTAAGGATCAATTGCATGTAGTTCCTTTCCGTGCCTTCAATAGTACCTTTTTCTACATACCCCCTATTTTGTATCGTGGATATCGTTGGGGCATAGGTAGATGGTCTTCCGATTCCCAGTTCTTCCAACTTTTTAACCAAGGAGGCTTCACTGTACCTGTAAGGGGCTCTGGAAAATCGTTCCGTAGCCGATATATTGACATTTTTTAGCGCCTCCCCTTCTTTCATTGCCGGGAGCATTCCGTCTTGCTCCTCCGCCATATCCTCATCATCAATGCCTTCCATGTATACTTTTAGGAAACCATCGAACTTAATCACCTCTCCATTGGCACTGAACTCATCTTTATGGGTACTGGCACTGATCTTTACATTGGTACGTTCCAATTGGGCATCACTCATTTGGGAGGCCAAGGTACGTTTCCAGATTAGATCATATAGTTTTGATTGGTCACGCTCCAAGGAAGGCGACTGTATTTTCATATCGGTTGGGCGAATGGCCTCATGGGCCTCTTGTGCCCCTTTGCTCTTGCCCGTAAAGTTTCTTACTGTACTGTATTCCTTACCATAATTACTGATAATCGCGTCCTTGGCTTCATTCAAAGCCTCTTTGGAAAGGTTAACACTATCCGTTCTCATATAGGTAATCAATCCCGCCTCATACAAACGTTGGGCTACCTGCATGGTCTTGCCTACGGAAAAATAGATCTTCCTGGAAGCTTCCTGCTGTAAAGTAGATGTTGTAAAAGGAGCTGCCGGAGATTTTTTGGCAGGCTTTTTATCTAGGTTGGCGACAGAAAAATTGGCGCCGATATTTTGTTTTAGAAATGCCTCTGCTTCTTCTTGAGAGGAAAATGTCTTATTCATTTTCGCAGAAAAGGCGGTACCTTCTTTAGTTTTAAAAACTGCGGAGATCTTAAAGGACGCTTCTGGAGAAAAGCCTTCAATATCCCTTTCTCGTTCCACGATCAATCTTACGGCAACAGATTGCACCCTTCCCGCTGATAGCCCTGGCTTAATTTTTTTCCAAAGGACAGGAGAAAGTTCGTAACCTACCAACCTATCCAATACCCTTCTGGCTTGTTGGGCATTGACCAGATTATAATTTATCTCACGTGGATTCTCAATAGCCCGTTGAATTGCAGCTTTGGTGATGGAGTTAAAAACAATTCTTTTGGTCTTGGCCTTGTCCAAATTCAGTTCTTCTGCCAAATGCCATGATATGGCTTCTCCTTCCCTATCTTCATCACTGGCCAACCAGATGGTGTCTGCTTTTTGGGCAAGGTCCTTTAGTTTTTTTACGAGTGCCTTCTTATCGCTGTCAACTATATATTTTGGTTTAAAACCATTTTCCACGTCAACTCCCAACTCTTTAGAGGGCAGATCGGCAATATGCCCAAAACTGGACTCTACCTTATAATCTTTCCCTAAAAATTTCTCTATCGTTTTTGCTTTAGCAGGCGACTCTACAATTACTAAATTCTTTGCCATTCAATCTTTTTTGTTGTCACAAAAGTATATCAATTTTTTTATTTAATGCTTTATCCCATCGTCACATATTAAAAAAGCACCCTTTATATGGAGGGTGCCTAAGGTATTTGAGGAGCAATTTATCAATCTAAATTCAAGGAACTTAGAAATTCTATCCCCCCTTCTTGATATCGGTATTGGTATAATACATCATCCCCCACCATCAGTAATTGATGCTCCAAAGGAATAACATCGAAGGTGATAATATCCTTAAAATGATCCAATAATCTTAAATCCTCAATCTGGGTTTTATCATACACCTTTAACCCAGACTCCCCATCGCAAACAAACAGCATATCATCCTTTATACCAAGACCATAGGGGCTGTCCATGCTATAACTTTTCGCCAAAACGGGATTGGCAATATCCGCAATATCCACAATGAACAGCCCACTTTCCGTTGCCCCACATTCATTTCCCCCTCTCAATGTAACATAGGCATATTGATCATCTACAACAACAGGGTCACAAGCCGTTCCATGTTGGAATTCCGAAATAAAATCTGGAGTAGCCGGAGAAGTTATATCATATATATACATCCCGCTCCTACTACCCAAAAATAAATTATTGCCCCTATTAAAGATCGTCTCAATATCAAAACCGGCAAACACGGGCTCCAGGGCTTCTGGATTCTCCAAGTTTTCGATTTTAAAAACATTGATGTTATGACTGTCCACGGCATATAAATAATCGGACACTATTTTAAAGCGAGCCATGGAGCCACCCTCCCCTACCGATCCGTCACTCATAGCTTCGGCCATTGCAAAATCTACTGTTCCCCACCTGTTCTGGAATTCCTCAACCAATCTTCTCTCAGTGACCACTTCCCACCCGACAATAATTTCATTGGAATAATCAATACCATCAAATTCAAAAAAATCGGCCTCAGCAGGAAAGACAACATTGTCCCTGAGCACATTCTCCAATCTGTTCACCTGACGGATATTGGAAATATCAGAAATATCAAAAACAAGGAGATCAGTTATGCTATCCGCATAGAGGTAGCTATCCTTAATTGAAATATCCACGTTCCCTGCAATTTCAATAAATGCAATTTTTTGGGGTGCTTTAGGATTGCTATTGTCTATGACATGTACTCCTTTATATAGATCATTGATAAAAATAAAATTCTGGTACGCATAAAGTTTTCCAGATTCCTCAATCGACTTGGGAGGCAAAATTTCAGCATTGTTCCTAAAATCGGTCTTCAGCATTGTCATGGGCCTCGCCACAAGAAAATCGGCATAGTCACCATCGTCTTGTTTATCATTGCACGCACCAATTCCTATAAAGAGGATAAGAAGCAAAAGTATTTTTATTTTTGGCATCTTCTTGGGTATTTAATAAGGTTGTTAATCTTTGGATGTACATAATAACAATAAGTTGCGCATATTTTTGATAAATATTTAACTGTCAAATTGTCACGAATCTTCAATTAATCCTATCTTTGCAGGCCTGTTAGAGTTAAAGGCAATTACGATACCATGGAGAAGATAATAGACGAATCGGTTCAAGGGACACCCCTATCCGTAGGCAAAAACCAAGAAAACAAACGCAAGCTTTACATAGAAAGTTATGGCTGTGCCATGAACTTTTCCGATAGTGAAATTGTAGCTTCCATCTTGGCCAATGACGGGTTCAATACGACCGATATATTGGAGGAGGCCGATCTTGTTTTGGTGAACACTTGTTCGATAAGGGAAAAAGCAGAACTTACCGTCCGCAAGCGATTGGAAAAATTCAATGCCGTAAAAAAACACAGACCACAGATGAAGGTGGGGGTATTGGGCTGTATGGCAGAGCGTTTGAAAACCAAATTACTGGAAGAAGAAAAAATAGTGGATATGGTCGTTGGGCCAGATGCCTATAAGGACCTTCCCAATTTGATACAGGAGATCGATGAAGGTAGAAATGCCGTAAACGTGATCCTTTCCAAAGAGGAGACCTATGGGGATATTGCCCCTGTACGATTGCAATCCAACGGGGTTTCGGCCTTTGTTTCCATTACCCGTGGTTGCGATAATATGTGCACGTTTTGCGTTGTCCCTTTTACCAGAGGACGCGAACGCAGTAGGGACCCACAGTCTATCCTAGAGGAGGTCAATGACCTTTGTGCCAAAGGCTTTAAAGAGGTTACCCTATTGGGACAAAATGTAGACAGCTACCTTTGGTACGGTGGAGGCTTGAAAAAAGATTTTGAAAACGCAAGTGAGATGCAAAAGGCAACGGCCGTTAATTTCTCCAATCTTTTGGATATGGTAGCCAATGCCCAGCCCAAACTGAGAATCCGTTTTTCTACTTCCAACCCTCAGGATATGACCTTGGATGTGATCCATGTGATGGCAAAGCACAGGAATATCTGCAACTATATCCATTTACCGGTACAGAGCGGAAGCAATAGGATCCTTAAGGCGATGAACCGTTTACATACCAGGGAGGAATATTTTGAGCTTATAGATAATATAAGACAAATAATCCCTGAATGTTCTATCTCACAAGATATGATAGCAGGATTCCCTTCAGAAACCGAAGAAGACCACCAAGACACCCTTTCTCTATTGGAAAAGGTGAAATACGACTTTGGATATATGTACGCCTATTCGGAAAGACCTGGTACTTTGGCAGAACGCAAAATGGAAGATGATGTACCTGAGCCTGTTAAAAAAAGAAGGTTGGCCGAAATAATCGCTTTACAAAGGGAGCATGGCCACTTTAGAACAAAACAGCATTTAGGCAAAGTAGAAGAGGTCCTGATTGAAGGGGAATCAAAAAAATCTGATTCGCAATGGATGGGCAGGAATTCACAAAGCACAGTGGTGGTTTTTCCCAAGGAAAATTACAAAGTTGGTGATTTTGTGAACGTAAAAATAAACGATTGCACTTCTGCCACCCTTATAGGGGAAGCAGTAGGCTACAGTGATAACAATTAACAAGGGCAAGAACTGCAACCGAGGATAAGATCAATTTCTATCTAGTTGCACATCCTTAACGAACGTATAAAAATGGATTCGGTACAAGCCATAAAACAACGATTTGAAATCATCGGGAATGATGTAAAGCTCAATAGGGCCATAGAAAAGGCTATTCAGGTTGCACCTACCGATATTTCTGTTTTGGTCACGGGAGAAAGTGGTGTGGGAAAAGAAGCAATTCCCAAGATCATCCATGCACTATCCCATAGAAAGCACGCCAAATATATTGCCGTCAACTGCGGGGCCATTCCCGAAGGCACCATAGACAGTGAACTTTTTGGCCATGAAAAAGGTGCTTTTACTGGGGCTACATCTACCAGAAGCGGTTATTTTGAAGTTGCCGATGGTGGGACTATTTTTTTAGATGAAGTTGGTGAGCTACCGCTTACCACACAGGTACGCCTCTTAAGGGTATTGGAAAATGGTGAATTCTTAAAGGTAGGTTCCTCACAGGTACAAAAAACAGATGTCCGAATCGTGGCCGCCACGAATGTGAATATGTTCGAGGCCATAAAAAAGGAGCGTTTCAGGGAAGACCTTTATTATAGGCTCAGCACGGTAGAAATCAATATTCCACCCTTGAGGGAAAGAAAGGATGATATTCATCTACTCTTTAGAAAATTCGCGTCCGACTTTGGCCAGAAATACAAAATGCCAACCATCCGCCTTGAGGACGACGCGATTGAAACCTTATCTAAATATCATTGGCCCGGAAACATTAGACAGTTGCGGAATATCGCCGAACAAATTTCAGTGTTGGAAGAGCAGCGATCCATTTCTTTTTCCACTTTAAATAGTTATCTCCCCAATGCCGCCGGTTCAAATTTGCCCGCTGTTATTAAACAAGAACGAAAGGAGAGTGAATTTAGCAATGAACGAGAAATTCTCTACAAGGTGCTATTTGATATGAAAGGCGATTTAAACGACCTTAAAAAACTAACCTTGGAGTTATTGAAAAACAATGACACGGATAAGGTTCAAGAAGAAAACGAAAACCTGATCCGAAAAATATATGGTAAGGAAGGTGACGAGGATGATTTTACCGAAGAGGAGGAACAACTCAGTGAACTTGAGGTATTAAGTCTCCCTGAATCAAAAACCGAAAGTAGCTTACCTAAGCCCGCTCAAGAGGACAAGTATCATTTTGCCGAGGAAATAGAAGAAGAGGAAACCCTATCTTTACACGAAAAGGAAATTGAATTGATCAAAAAATCTTTGGAACGCAACAAGGGCAAAAGAAAAGCAGCAGCCGCAGAATTAGGTATTTCGGAACGCACCTTATACCGCAAGATCAAACAATACAATCTATAGCATGATCAGAATAAAAAATATAATTACGCTCCTCATAGTTGTTTTTACCCTTCAAGGATGTGGTGTATACAACTTCACTGGAGGGAACGTTGGAACAGCAACGACTTTCCAGGTAAATTATTTTCAAAATTATGCTGCCCAAAGTCCCGGCTCTACCATCGAGCCCAATTTGGACAGGGATTTCACCTTGGCCTTACAGGATCTAATTTTAAACCAGACCAGTCTAGACCTGGTCAACGCTGGTGGGGATCTGATCTACGAAGGGGAAATTATTGAATATAGGGTTGCCCCCATGACAGCCACCTCTAACCAGACAGCCGCCCAAAACCGATTGACCATTGGGGTAAAGGTTCGCTTTTTCAATAAGACCAAAGAAGATTCTGATTTTGAGAAGAATTTTTCGTTCTTTTATGATTACGATGCCAATACGCTATTGGATAGTGTAAAAGGCGAAGCACATGAAGTTGTTTTTGAAAGGATAACCCAAGATATTTTTAATGCATCATTAGCAGATTGGTAGATAGGTATGAACGTATCGGATTTTACATTTTTATTGCAACATCCAAACAAGGTAGTTTCACCGGTGCAGACAAAGCATTTGGAGGATATCATTGAAGAATACCCCTATTTTCAAGCAGCACGGGCCGTCCATTTAAAAGGACTTAAAAATTTGAACAGTTTCAAATTCAACAACGCGCTTAAAATTACTGCTGCCCATACTACGGACAGGGATGTGCTTTTTGATTTTATCACTTCTCGGGATTTTCTCCAGAATGCCATTGCAGATTCCATCTCTGGCAGAAGCCTTTCCATTAATGAACATGAAATTATTTCTGAGGAGGTTGGTGCAGATGCCCCGATTGAAACACTGCTCAATGAGAGCTCCGAGGACAAACCATTGCCCCAGAATGTTAAGGAGGCAGAGCAAATTCTGGATCCAACCCTTTTTAAGTCGATGGATCCACATATGGACGAGGCCATTGCCAAGGCAAAAAAAGAGGCCGAAAAGGAATTGGAAATTGGCAAACCCCTACCCTTTACCAAAAAAGAAAAATATTCCTTTACCGAATGGTTACAGCTTACCTCAGCTACCCCTATTGAAAGGGAACCCTTAGCAAAGGACAGCAAGGATTTGTCATTGGATGATGTAGACGATGATGAAGAAATGGCCAAGAAGAAAAAGTTTGACCTGATAGACAAGTTCATTGAAAACAATCCAAAAATCGTTCCTCGCGAGAAAATAGATAAGGTAGACATTTCGGAGTCTCTGAAAATGGACAAGAACGAACTAATGACCGAGACCTTGGCCAGAGTTTATTTGGAACAGAAAAAGTATAAAAAAGCAATACAGGCTTACAAAATTTTAAGTTTGAAATATCCAGAAAAAAGTAGTTTCTTTGCAGACCGAATAAAAACGGTAGAGAAAATACAAAAAGAAAACTAATAATATAATGAGTACATTTTCAATTTTCCTGATTCTTATCATTGTTGTTTGCCTACTATTGGTGTTGGTTATTATGGTACAAAACCCTAAAGGTGGCGGATTATCTTCTTCATTTGGAGGAGGCGGCAACCAAGTAGTTGGTGGCGTTAAAAAAACGGGAGACTTCTTGGATAAGAGTACCTGGACTTTGGCAACCTTATTGATCGTTTTGATCCTATTATCCAATGTGGCCATAAAAGGCAGCCTTGGTACTAACGATTCCAAGTTGTTGCAAGGGGATGACATAGAAACTACGGTTCCTGAAAGTTTACCGGAAGCTTTACCGACAACGGATGAAGCTGCTCCAGTGGAAAATCAGGAGTAAGAAACATATTATATGATACAATAAAATGCCAGCCTGAATGACAAGCTGGCATTTTTGTTTTACAATATGTCAGTTTTAAACCATTGGCATAATTTCTGACGTATAGTAATCCAGAATTTTAAAATTTAAAAACTAAAAATATGTCTAAAGTAAACATCAAACCATTAGCGGATAGGGTCCTAATAGAGCCTATGGCTGCTGAAACAAAAACTGCCTCTGGTATTTACATTCCAGAGACTGCAAAAGAAAAACCGCAACAAGGTAAGGTAGTGGCCGTTGGTCCAGGTACTAAAGACGATAAAATAACAGTAAAGATTGGTGATACTGTCCTTTACGGAAAGTATACCGGTACAGAGTTAAAATTGGAAGGCAAGGATTACCTTATCATGCGCGAAAGTGACATTTTTGCAATTATTTAATTAATAAAACAACTAAGAAAATGGCAAAAGATATAAAATTTGATATTGAAGCACGTGATGGCCTAAAAAGAGGCGTTGATGCCTTGGCAAATGCGGTAAAAGTAACCTTAGGACCAAAAGGAAGAAACGTAATCATCAGCAAATCCTTTGGCGCCCCTATGGTGACCAAAGATGGTGTTACCGTTGCTAAAGAAATAGAAT
Organism: Sediminicola sp. YIK13; assembly: GCF_001430825.1. Taxonomy (GTDB): domain Bacteria; phylum Bacteroidota; class Bacteroidia; order Flavobacteriales; family Flavobacteriaceae; genus Sediminicola. The sequence continues at coordinate 2,160,315 of NZ_CP010535.1, forward strand.
TGGCAGATCCCTTAGAAAATATGGGAGCTCAAATGGTAAAAGAAGTTGCCTCCAAAACCAACGATCTTGCTGGAGACGGAACAACTACTGCAACCGTATTGGCCCAAGCTATTGTAAAAGAAGGATTAAAGAACGTTGCCGCTGGAGCAAATCCAATGGATCTTAAAAGAGGTATAGACAAAGCTGTTGAGGCTATCGTTACCGATTTGGCCAAACAAACCAAAAAAGTCGGTGATTCTTCTGAAAAAATAAAACAAATAGCCTCCATTTCAGCCAATAACGATGATACCATTGGGGAACTTATTGCCCAGGCTTTTGGAAAAGTAGGAAAAGAAGGTGTTATCACTGTTGAGGAAGCTAAAGGAACAGACACGTATGTAGATGTTGTGGAAGGTATGCAATTCGATAGAGGGTACCTATCTCCATACTTTGTGACAGATTCTGAAAAGATGATGACCAATTTAGAGAATCCGTATATTCTTTTATTTGACAAGAAAATATCTTCCATGAAGGATTTGCTTCCTGTTTTGGAGCCGGTAGCCCAATCAGGTAAGCCGCTTTTGATTGTTGCTGAAGATGTTGACGGAGAAGCTTTGGCTACCTTGGTAGTGAACAAACTAAGAGGTTCTTTAAAAATTGCAGCCGTTAAGGCTCCAGGATTTGGAGACAGAAGAAAAGCCATGTTGGAAGACATCGCTATCTTAACCGGTGGTACTGTTATTTCTGAAGAAAGAGGATTCTCTTTGGAAAATGCCACTTTGGATATGTTGGGTACTTGTGAAAAAGTAACCATCGACAAAGACAATACAACAATTGTTAATGGTGCCGGAAATGCAAACGACATCAAAACAAGGGTTAACCAAATTAAGTCTCAGATTGAAAGTACAACCTCAGATTACGATAAAGAAAAACTTCAGGAACGTTTGGCCAAATTGGCCGGTGGGGTAGCTGTACTTTATGTAGGTGCTGCTTCTGAAGTTGAAATGAAAGAGAAAAAAGACCGTGTTGATGATGCCCTACATGCCACTAGAGCTGCAGTAGAAGAAGGTATTGTTGCTGGTGGTGGAGTTGCCCTGGTACGCGCCAAAGCAGTTCTTGCTGCTGTGAAGGTAGAAAACGCAGACGAAGAAACAGGATTACAGATTGTTGCAAGGGCCATTGAATCGCCTTTGAGGACTATCGTGGAAAATGCCGGTGGAGAAGGTTCTGTTGTTGTTGCCAAAGTTATAGAAGGCAAAGGCCATTTTGGTTACGATGCGAAAACTGAAACCTATGTAGACATGCTTAAAGCAGGTATTATAGATCCTAAGAAAGTAACTAGGGTTGCATTGGAAAATGCCGCTTCTGTTGCTGGAATGATCTTGACCACCGAGTGTGCATTGGTCGACATTAAAGAAGAGACTCCTGCAGGCCCACCAATGGGTGGCGGTATGCCAGGAATGATGTAAAAGGCAATTGCCCAAAGCATCAATTGAATATAAAAAAAACGCTCTGGATACCAGAGCGTTTTTTTATTGTCTAATGTTTTTTACTATCGTCAGTATTGTCTTCACGGTATCTACAACAAGGATGCACCTGTTCATAAGCCTCTTTGCTGGCCTTTAGTTCCTTGGTATCGTGCCCTACTGCCACTAAGGCTGTCTTTACTTCCATGGCATTGGTCTTACGTTCGTCCATGATCAAGGACAATTGGTGCGTAGGGATATCCCAATTGGCAAACTTTACCCCTGGCACCCCAAGGGCAGCCTTTTCTATACGCATCTTGCACATCTCACATTTCCCATCGACCTCCATGGTCAACTTCTTGTTTTTATCCTGGGCGTAGGTCACCAAGGTAATACATAACATCGCTATTACTAAAAATCCTTTTTTCATATTTTTAATTTTAAGGTTAATCTTCAGATTCTCATACGGTAAGGAATACAACTTATAATTTATATCTAAATCCCGTATAATACATGCTGCCCATAATAGGCGCATACACAATACTCGTATCAAAATAAGGGCCAAAAGGGTCATCTGCCCCCAAAACCGCCTTATCCTGCATAAAATTAGTCAAATTCTCCCCACCTACATACATTTCGAAATGTTTGGAAAACACCTTGGTGACTTGCCCATTCATTAAACTGTATGGTGCAGCAGTCGCCTCTAATCGATATTCCGATGGGTTGGAAGTAGTGTTGGGCAAGCGTTGTTCGCCAATGGCATGCAATGTATAATCAAAACGCCATTGCGCCCCATTTTCTTTGGGCAAGGTCACATATCCTATGTTGGCAAAAAATCTGTTTTTAGCCTGCAGGGGCTTTTGAAAGCTACCCGAATTATAATCGGTCTGCACGTCATAATTTTTGTACGCTGCACGGATTTCCACATTTTTTACTACCTCATAATCCAGTTCTACCTGAAAGCTGTTCGCATAACTGCTCCCTTCTAAATTATAGAACGATATTTCCTGAGGATTCTCCCAATCTACCACGATTTGGTTATCAAAGTCTGTGCGATAATAGTCTACCGTGAAATTCCCTTTCCTATTGAAAAGATTAAAGCCCTGTAAAAAGCTCACACCATAGTTCCAGGCCACTTCGGGATCCAATCCGTAGATTTCACCCCCCATGTTTTGAATATTGATCTGTCTTGAGGAACCAAAAAGCTGTTGGTTTTCGGCAAAAATATTAGCTGCTCTTCTCCCTTTCCCGAAAGACCCTCTTAAACTGGCATTTTCCCATGGGGTATAGCGCACATGTAATCTTGGTGTCACAAAAGTACCCAGCCGATTGTGTGTATCCACGCGTAGCCCAGCAACCAAACTCAAAGTCTCCAGATTATCATAGCTGTACTCAAAAAAAGCACCCAAAGAATTGTCCGTGCGCCCGTAATCTTCAGTATTTACAATTTCATCATAGGTATCCAAGGCAAAGGTGAGCCCGGTTTTAAAGTGGTGTTGTGTACTCCCTATGATTGAATTGAAGATCGCGTTGGAATAAAGACTGTGATGGTCAATATCGTATTGGTTGAATCCGTAATAGGATTCCTGCTTGTGCATGCTGTACGAAGCCTGAAACCCCAAACTTTGGAACGGTAGTTCTGGAAAGACATATCCTAACTTAATGGAAGCATCAAAGCGACGCGTATCTATTTCCCCACCCCATGCATTGGTAGTGAATTTATCACGGTCTGGATCAAAGTCGGTCTGCCCTACCTGCTTCTCATCATTCAAAAAACGAACATTCAAAAAACTGATAAAGCCCGTTTCAGGATTTTGGTACTGCCAGCGGTTCATCACATTGATCTGGTTCGCCAGAGGCACATCCAAAAATCCATCTCCATTATCATCCACGTTAGCATCACGCAAGTTACCATGTACATAAAGCCCTGAACTCCATTTGTCGGTCAGTTTTCTATTGACATGGGTGTTGAGCTCATATCTGCCATTTAATGCGGCATATCCGTTCACAAACAGCTCGCTATCCGTAAGGGGCTTAACTAATTCCGTATTGATCTGTCCGGATATACTTTCGTATCCATTGACAACACTTCCCGCACCTTTTGTAATCTGAATACTCTCCACCCATGTTCCCGGAGTAAATGTCAATCCAAATGCTTGGGATGCCCCTCGAACCATGGGTATATTCTCTTGCGTAATGAGTAAGTAAGGACTGGTCAAACCCAGCATCTGAATCTGTTTGGTCCCCGTAAGAGCATCTGTGAAATTTACATCTATAGACGGGTTGGTCTCAAAGCTTTCTGAAAGGTTACAACATGCCGCCTTAAGAAGTTCTGCACTGTTGACGGTAACCACATTTTGTGCGCTAAAGAATGTTTTTTGCAGGGCATCCCTCTTTTTCTCAACCACCACCTCATTCAACATATTTGAAGGTTGCAGGGAGTGATGCAGCATTTTTGGGCCGTTGACGGTGAGAGTATCGGTTTTAAAACCAACATAACTAATCACCAATTGGTTATACTTTTTTGAGTAGGGAATGGAAAAAGAACCCTCCTCATTGGTCATGGTGCCAATTTGGGAGTTCAACCAATAGACATTGGCCCCAGATAGACCGATATGCCTGTTATCTTCATTGGCCTCCATCACCATACCTTCCACTTTTTCTTGGGAAAGCGAAATCAATGGCAAGAACAATAAAATAAATAAATAGTATTTCATTTAATATCTTTTAAATAATTATGATATAGAATTAACGACATAGGCGTTAAAAATTCCTTTTTGCTCTCCAACTTCATTGGAAAGTATTCCTAATCATCTAAAAAAATTAAATTATAAAGACCTGATCAAGGAGCTGTACGTTCCTAACCAGCACGGGTGGTGCATATTTATCGAAATCTGCCAACTTAGGATCTGAACCAGCAAATAAGGTATAATCGGTTATTGATGGACTAAAAAGGTAGTACTGTACTATGGAGCATTCGACTTGTGACGTTGTTAAGTCGTCCTGACCAACAATTACGGCAAGTTCATAGGCACAACAAGAATTGGCACCCCATTCTGCGCTTTCAGAATTTTTTTTGGAGGACGGGTCCATACCACACCTTTCGGCATGTTCAAAAAAGGCAATATCAACCAAGGCTTTTCCGCAATAATGCATTCCAATAGTCCATGAGACCGTGGAGACCAAGAGAAGCAAAGCCATTGCAATAGAAAAAACTTTTTGAAATATTGATTTCATGGGATCAAAAATATAAAATAAACCTCCGTTCACAATATAGTTGGCATAAGTATTAACTTAAATTTACGTATCACTGGCATGTAATTTTCATAGAAAAATGCGACCTAGAAATTCTAATTGAATATTTTTGCAAAAAATCACCCTAATGTTAGCTACTTTAAGACCACACATTTCATCTATACTAGACAATAACACTACAGATGTAGACGCCAAACTGCAACAAATCTGTGACCTTTTAAAAGAAGAAGTAACCCACTATGACTGGGTAGGATTTTATTTTAAAAATGGTGATAAGAATGAGTTAAAATTGGGCCCTTATGCCGGTACCCCTACTGACCATACCATTATCCCTTTCGGTAAAGGTATTTGTGGACAAGTGGCCGTTTCCAATCAAAATTTTGTGGTCCCGGATGTAAAGGCCCAGGACAACTATATTGCCTGCAGCATTACGGTAAAGTCTGAAATAGTGGTTCCCTTGTTCGTAAATGGGGAAAATGTGGGACAAATAGACATAGATTCCAACACTCCCGATCCATTTACCCCTGAGGACGAGCGGTTTTTGGAATTTGTAAATGAGGAAGTGGCCAAAATTCTTTAAAACTTTGGTTGTTTTGTTGATAACCTGCCTCCTTTTTTAAAGGTAAAGACCTACTTTTGTGTCCTTATTAATTTCTTTAGATAAGCACACAAAAAATGAGCACCACAAAAAAAGCAACATCGGCCCTAATTTCTGTATTTCATAAAAATGGTCTAGCGCCATTAGTACAAAAATTCAATGAACTTGGAATCACTATTTACTCTACCGGAGGAACAGAAAAGTTCATCAAAGAATTAGGAATAGATGTGGTTCCCGTGGAGGATGTGACCAGTTATCCTTCCATATTGGGCGGTAGGGTTAAGACCTTGCACCCAAAAGTTTTTGGAGGGATATTAAACAGACAGGATCATACTGGTGACCAGGAACAACTAAAGGAATTTGATATTCCACAATTGGACATTGTCATTGTTGACCTATATCCTTTTGAAAAGACAGTTGCCAGTGGAGCATCGGAACAAGATATAATAGAAAAAATTGATATAGGGGGCATTTCTTTGATAAGGGCGGCTGCCAAAAACTTTAAGGATGTACTTTGTGTGTCCTCTATGGATGATTACAGTGAGGTCTTGGATTTGATCACAGAGGGCAAGGGAAGTACTACTTTGGAGGATCGCAAGAGATTTGCGGCCAAATCCTTTAACGTTTCCTCCCACTATGATACCGCCATCTTCAACTATTTTAATAAAAACCACGAAGAAGCAGTATTAAAAATTAGCGAGCCTAATGGACAGGTCCTGCGTTATGGAGAAAACCCACATCAGAAAGGGTTCTTCTTTGGAGATTTTGACGCCATGTTCAATAAGGTGCACGGCAAGGAACTTTCCTACAATAACCTTTTAGACGTAGATGCTGCGGTTAATCTAATGAACGAGTTCAAAAATGACGCCCCAACCTTTGCCATCCTAAAACATAACAATGCCTGTGGCCTTGCCATGAGGGACACCCTTCACCAAGCGTATGTGGATGCCCTGGCCGGGGATCCTGTTTCGGCCTTTGGCGGGGTATTGATCAGCAATAAGGAAATAGACAAAGCCACAGCAGAAGAAATACATCAGTTGTTCTGTGAAGTTGTAATTGCACCTTCCTATGCCTCTGATGCCCTTGAAATATTGAAAGGAAAAAAGAACAGGATCATTTTGATCCAAAACGATGTTGAACTACCTGAAACTATGGTACGCACCTGTTTAAATGGTGTTCTAGTGCAAGGAAGGGACAATATTACGGATGCGATTGAAGGTTTAACTTACGCCACTGACAATAAACCATCTGAAGGCGAGCTTGAAGATTTGATCTTTGCCTCAAAAATATGCAAGCACACCAAATCCAATACCATTGTCTTGGCAAAAGGGAAACAATTGTTCGCAAGTGGTACAGGACAGACCTCAAGGGTGGATGCTTTAAACCAAGCGATCCACAAAGCCCAGTCTTTCAATTTTGACCTTCAAGGTGCGGTTATGGCAAGTGATGCATTCTTCCCATTCCCCGATTGTGTTGAGATTGCTGGCAATAGTGGCATAAAAAGTGTGATTCAACCAGGAGGTTCCATCAAGGATCAATTGAGCATAGATTATTGTAATGAAAATGGAATTGCCATGGTAATGACAGGCACTCGCCATTTTAAACATTAATTTTGTTACTTTCACCGATAAAACTTACTTTTAATCCGACAACCAAATTTGTATAAATGGGATTTTTTGATTTCTTGACCGAGGAGATAGCCATAGATTTAGGAACGGCGAACACCCTTATTATTCATAACGACAAAGTAGTCGTTGATAGTCCATCTATAGTAGCTAGAGATAGGATTACTGGTAAAATAATTGCAGTTGGGAAAGAAGCCAATATGATGCAAGGAAAGACCCATGAGAACATCAAAACCATACGCCCCTTGAAAGATGGGGTAATTGCAGATTTTGACGCTTCGGAAAAGATGATCAATATGTTCATCAAGAATATCCCTGCTTTAAAGAAAAAATGGTTTCCACCAGCGTTGCGTATGGTCATTTGTATTCCCTCAGGAATTACTGAGGTGGAGATGCGAGCTGTTAAGGAATCTGCTGAACGGGTAAATGGTAAGGAAGTTTATCTTATCCATGAACCTATGGCGGCAGCTATCGGTATCGGATTAGATATCATGCAGCCCAAGGGTAACATGATTGTGGATATAGGAGGTGGTACTACGGAAATTGCCGTTATCGCCCTGGGTGGTATTGTTTGTGACAAATCCGTAAAAATTGCGGGTGACGTATTCACCAATGATATCATTTATTACATGCGTACCCAGCACAACCTATATGTAGGGGAAAGCACCGCGGAAAATATAAAAATAACCATTGGATCCGCTACGGAAGACCTTCAGACCCCTCCAGAGGACATGTCGGTGCAAGGAAGAGATTTATTGACAGGAAAACCAAAGCAGGTACAAGTCTCGTATAGAGAGATAGCGAAAGCATTGGACAAGTCCATTTTAAGAGTAGAGGACGCTGTTATGGAGACCCTATCACAAACGCCACCAGAATTGGCCGCGGATATCTATAACACAGGGATATACTTGGCCGGTGGAGGTTCTATGTTAAGAGGATTGGACAAAAGATTGTCACAAAAAACAGATCTACCGGTTTACATTGCTGAAGATCCATTGAGGGCAGTAGTACGCGGAACTGGAATTGCCTTGAAAAACTTGGAACGATACAAAAGTATCTTGATCAAATAAAAAAGGCATACAGCGTAGGAAGGTCATTTTTTTCATTGGGCACAACCTATATGGATGGTCATTTATATAACCCCCCAAAATAGCTAAAGTGAATGCAACAGATTATTCGATTTATAATAAGATATAAAATCTCCTTGCTTTATGTCTTGTTGTTAACAGTTGCCTTTACTCTGACCGTTCAATCACATTCCTATCATAAGTCAAGGTTTTTCAATTCTGCCAATAGTTTTACTGGAGGCATATATCAGACAACAAACAACTTCACCTCTTATTTTGGGCTAGGGACAGAAAACCAAAAACTATTGGAAGAGAATAAAAGGCTAAAGAGCATACTTTTTAACCTAAAAGTTCCTGAAACCATAGAGTTGGATACAAGTAAGACCACCTATGTGGTTACCTCAGCCAGGGTGATCAAAAACAGTTTTGCAAACCCCAGGAACTATATCACCATCAATAAGGGAAAGGCAGACGGACTGAAACAAGATATGGGGGTCATTACCTCAAATGGTATTTTGGGAATCATAGAAAGCACCTCGGAGCATTTTGCAATTGTTCAGAGTATCTTGAACACCAAATCGAATATCAACGCAAAAATCAAAAATACGGATCGTTTTGGCTCCCTGGTTTGGAACACAAAAAAGTTTAATGTCGTACAACTAGTGGACATTCCAAGATTAGTACCATTAAAGATTGGGGATACCATAGTTACTGGTGCAAGTTCCAGTATATTTCCAGAAAATATTCCCATAGGGACGATTAAATCTTTTGACCTAACGACCTCAAAAAGTTATTATAGTATAGATGTCGACTTGTTCAATGATATGACCAACATTAAAAACGTGTATATCATCAACAACATAGATAGACCTGAATTATTACAATTGGAATCTGAAATAGAAAATGGGCAGTAAATACTATTTTATAAATATCGTTCGCTTTGTGCTGCTTGTATTATTTCAGGTACTCGTATTCAATCACCTTAATTTCTTTGGATATATAAACCCAATGGTTTATATTCTCTTTATATACTGGTATCCTATCAAAGAAAACAGATCCCTATTTCTTTTGATAAGTTTCTTATTGGGGCTTGCCGTTGATTTATTTTCAGATACCATGGCAATACATACTGCGGCAACAATAACCATAGCCTATCTAAGACCAAGTATTATGAGATTTTGCTTTGGGGTAAACTATGAATTTCAGAGTTTTAAGCTGTCTAACAGTACTAAAGCACAACAAATTACATTTATTGCGTTATTAATATTAATACATCATATTACATACTTTACATTAGAAATTTTCAGTTTCTCCAATTTACTGATAATTTTGAAAAAAATAGCATCAACAAGCGCAGTGACCTTGTTGGTCTGTTTATTGATAAGTTCACTAGTTAGCACCAAAAAGAATGAATAAGTTTCTTCTTTCCGCCTTCATTATCATCATAGGAATCACCTTTATAGGTAGGCTTTCCTACTTACAGGTATTTAATAATGTTGGGGAAAAAGTATCTGAGGATGTAGCGGTTAAAGCCATTTATGATTACCCAGAGAGGGGCTATATCTATGATAGAAACGGGGAGCTTCTTGTAGCCAATCAGCCGGCATATGATGTCATGGTCATTCCCAAGGATGTAAAACCCCTGGACACGTTGGAATTCTGCATCCTTTTAGGTCTGGAAAAAGAGCAATTCATTAAAAATTTAAATAAAGCCAAAATATACTCCCCTAGACTTCCCTCCGTTCTAGTGCATCAATTATCCAAGGAGGATTATGCCCGTCTCCAAGAAAAAATGAGGAAATACGATGGTTTTTATATTCAAAAGAGATCATTGCGATATTATGCCACCAATAGTGGCGCCAACGTATTGGGATATATCAGCGAGGTTAATGAAAGAGACCTGGCGAACAACCCTTATTACAAACAAGGGGAGTTACTTGGAAAAACGGGAATAGAAAAGGAATATGAAAACATCTTAAGAGGTAAGAAAGGTGTGAAATACATTCAAAAAGACCGTTTTAACAGGGATATTGGCCCCTATAAAAATGGGGCGTTGGACACCTTACCTGAACAGGGAAAGGAAATACATGTCACCTTAGACAAGAAACTACAGGAATACGGCGAGCTTTTAATGCAAGGAAAGCATGGTGGTATAGTAGCCATTGAACCTAATTCAGGAGAGATTTTGGCACTCATCTCCGGCCCTACCTATGACCCAGCTTTATTGGTAGGAAGAGAGCGATCTAAAAATTACACGAAACTGTATTACGATTCCATTTCCAAACCAACCTATGATAGAAGCCTTTTGGCTGAAACGTCACCAGGTTCTCCATTTAAAATCCTGAACGCCCTTGTTGCCCTGCAGGAAGGAGCTATCACCCCGGACACCAAAATTATGTGCTATCACGGTTTTTATGTAGGTAGTACAAAAAGAGGATGTCACTGTGGAGGAGGCATGAGAGATATGACCTCTGGCATATACAATTCCTGTAATGCTTATTTTGCGGGCACATTTAGGAAAATTTACGAACAATTTCCAACCACGGATGCAGGTATGGATGTTTGGGAAAAACACATGAAGAGTTTTGGATTGGGTGATTTTCTCGGATATGATCTTCCAACGGGCAAAAGAGGTAGAATTCCCAGCAAAGAGTACTATGATAAGTGGTATGGAGATAATCGGTGGTCTTCTTCTTATATAATTTCCAATTCCATTGGACAGGGTGAAGTTTCTGCAACCCCAATTCAATTGGCCAATATGACGGCCGCAATTGCGAATAAGGGCTTTTACTATACTCCCCACGTGCTTAAGAAAATTGACCATGAAGATATTAGTATCCCAGAATTTATAAAAGCAAAGCACACTACAATAGACAAAAAATACTTTGATCCGGTTATTAACGGAATGGCCATGGTTTACAAGCAGGGGACAGCGAGCAGGTTACAAATACCTGATATCGAAATTGCAGGTAAAACTGGAACTGTAGAGAATTTCACTAGAATCGACGGTGTAAAAACCCAACTTACGGACCATTCTGTCTTTATCGCGTTTGCCCCAGTGGAAAACCCAAAAATTGCCATAGCCGTATATATTGAACACGGATATTTTGGCTCTAGATATGCCGGACATATTGCTTCCCTTTTAATTGAAAAATACCTCAAGGGTGAAATTACAAGAACAGATTTAGAAAAGAGAATGTTAGAGAAAAATTTGGAAGCAGAATATGCCAAACCGCATAGCGGCCAACCCTTTATAATCAACGAGCGTGTCTGGTAAAAGCATCTTAAAACGTATAGACTGGTTAACCGTTTTAATTTACTTCTTGTTGGTGGGCATTGGGTGGATCAACATCTACTCCAGCACCTACTCAGAGGAAGACAAGGCTTTATTGGATTTTGGAACCTTATACGGAAAACAGCTATTTTTTATCTTGATAAGCATGTTTTCCATAATTGTAATACTTGGAATTGAGGCCGATTTTTATGAACGTTTTTCCAGTATTATTTACATTCTTTCCCTAGTACTTTTAGCTGGACTATTTCTTTTCGGGAAGACCATCGCAGGAGCCACTTCTTGGTATGATCTAGGTTTCTTTAATCTACAGCCCTCGGAATTGGCCAAAGTGGCCACAGCCTTGGCACTAGCTAAATATTTATGCGACATCCAGACCGATATTAAACGGGGAAAAGATCAATTATATGCCCTTTTGATCATTTTGATACCCGCGGCACTTGTTATACCGCAACCAGACCCTGGAAGTGCCTTGGTATTCTTCGCCTTAATTTTTGTACTATTCCGTGAGGGACTGCCTCTCTATTATTTAAGCATCCTCTTATTGGTTATCTTGGTCTTTATTTCCACCTTAATGTTCGGAACCATTTGGGTAGGTATCATATTGGGCATATTTATAGCCTTATTCTTTTTGTTGAAAAGGAAAACCTTTAGAATACCTGTAGCACCTATACTTATATTTTTTGTTGTTGCCATCGTATTTTCACTCTCTGTAAATTTCGTTTTCAATAACGTTTTCGAACAACGTCATAGGGACCGTTTTAGTCTTTGGCTGCGTCTGGAAAAAGATCCCGCCAAACTAGAAGAAATAAAAAAGACAATTGGATACAACACCTATCAATCGGAGAAAGCGATTGAATCTGGAGGCTTCTTTGGAAAGGGTTTTATGGAAGGCACCAGAACCAAAGGTGATTTTGTTCCAGAGCAACATACAGATTATATATTTAGCACCGTTGGGGAGGAATGGGGCTTTTTGGGAACCTCTGTGGTGGTCATCCTATTCACTGTGCTTTTTCTGCGGCTGGTATACCTCTCAGAACGGCAAAAGAGCAGTTTTAGCCGCATGTATGGCTATGGCATCATCTCTATACTCCTAATACATTATTTCATCAATATAGGCATGGTTATTGGCGTTTTACCAACTATAGGTATTCCTTTGCCATTTTTCAGCTATGGAGGATCTGGACTTTTATTTTTTACGGCCCTATTATTTATCTTTTTAAAACTCGATTCGAACAGGTTGAACGAGTGGAATTAAAATTTCCACCCTTTAATATGTACCTCTTTCTCCAAACGTTCTTCCCTATCATTGGGGAGCTTTTCAAAAAAATCAATTCCCGTTAGCGTTTCCAAACTATCCACGGGCACCAAAAACTTTTCCAAAGGAAGGGCACTATCTTTATGTGGCATAAGAAATCCCAAAACCTCTAGATTGTCTATATTACCTTTAGCAATAATTTTATAGAATAACTTGGGAACCGCAACATCCTCCTCCCCTATTTCCTGTAGTCCTTCTTCCAATACCCCTCCTGTTACTACAAACACACTATCATAAGTTTTGGTCCAATACCTCACTTTTTGTTCCAATCTATTCCAAATCCCGCCATTGAAAGCGTTCTCCTGTGGACTTATATTACTGGTATAAAAGGTTTGATTATAGGCCGCTTCTGAAAATCGCATATCTCCTGCAGGGCATAAATGACCTCTATCGTAGCCCGATCCCCTATAATTTTTCCAATCCGCAGATTTAGTGCGCACCCTTGGATCCTCTATAAAATAAGGTCGTTTCCTATCATCATAGGTAATGTATTCTTTCTTCAGCTCATAGGCCACCCACTCCGCCTGCTCAAATGGCTCGCTATAAGACAGGGAATAGTAATTATGGTCTATGATGACACCTGTGGTGGAAGTTGGAAAAAGCAATTTTACATTTTTACCCATGTTTCCACTATCATAATCGTCCTCGTATGTTTTTGTCTCATAAAAATTATCAAAAAGCCAAAAAGCTACAATAAAAAGTAAGGTCAAAAGAGTATAAATATTTCGTTTTTTCATAATGGGCCTTTAATTAGAAAAGTCACGGTCCTGGCACAAAAATAAAAAGCCCGGGATAAACCGGGCCTTACTACTATTAAATTTAAATGTGATTATCCTTTTACACTTGCCAATTTGGTTTCTTTAATATTGTTCGATTTTAAATCTTGCAATACATTTATGGCTTCCTCAACGTAGACATCTTTGGCCAAATCCTGGTGCCAGCGATCTCTTTTCTCTCTCAATACCTCATCTTGTGTAAACAGCTCCTTTTCATACTTAAGGGATTCAAAGGACAAATGCGAATCATATTCCTGAATCGTCTTAAAATATTGGGATTTCTTCTTCATCCTTTCCTCTTCGCTTTTATAGCTGCTATAGTTCAAGGATATTACATTTTCATCTTGTTGTTGTTTTAACCATTTGGCATTTTCCTCGATCAACTTAATCTGAGAATTAAGGGCCATTCTAGAAGCACTGTTGGCAATGGTCTGCTCATAATCTATATAGCCTTCCCAAGGCTTGTAATCAGCCGCTGAAATCTTGTCCCATGGCAATGGGTTTTGCTGATCTCTTTCTCCTAGATCAATATAGCTATATCTGTCCGGAACAACCACGTCACTCTTTACTCCTTCCAACTGGGTGGATCCTCCGTTTATTCTATAAAATTTCTGAGTAGTCAATTTAATAGCTCCAAGATCTCCATGCTCATTGCTTCTTACAATGTTGTCCAAAGGAATAACGTTTTGTACTGTTCCCTTTCCAAAAGTCTGTTTGCTACCAATAACAATAGCTCTTTTGTAGTCTTGCATCGCTGCAGCCAAAATTTCAGAAGCTGATGCCGATAACTCGTTTACCAAGATCACCAAGGGTCCGTCCCATTGGATTCTTTCATCCTTATCGTCATATACTTCTTTGCGCTGCCCTGAAGATCTAACCTGTACAATGGGTCCGTCCTTGATAAATAATCCGGCCATCTCCACAACAGTTTTTAAAGAACCTCCACCATTGTCCCTAAGGTCCAATATCAATCCTTCTGCACCTTCTTCCTTTAAGCGTTCTACCTCTTTGGCAACATCGGTTGCGGCATTTCTATTATTATAGTCTTCAAAATCAACATAAAACTTTGGCAGATTGATCAATCCAAATTTTTGCTCTCCTTTTTTGACCGTAGCGGATTTGGCATAAGATTCCTCGAGCTCCACAACATCTCTTGTCAAAGAAATAATTTCTATAGAACCGTCAACCTTCTTAACAGTAAGATTTACTACGGTCCCTTTAGGACCTTTGATGAATTTTATGGCATCGTCGAGTCTCATCCCAACAATATCCACTGGTGGCTCACCTTCCTGGCCAACCTTTAATATTTCGTCCCCTACTTCCAGACGTTTGTCTCTCCAAACAGGACCTCCGGATATAATTTCCACAATGGTGGTCTCATCCTTACGCTTTTGCAAACGCGCACCTATTCCTTCAAACTTTCCTGACATGCTCACATCGAACTTCTCTTTATCTTCCGGTGCAAAATAATAGGTATGTGGATCAAACTCGTCCACTATGGTATTGATGTATTGAACAAACCAGTCCTTACGCTCCAATTCATCTACAAAGTCATAGAATTCATCCAAGGTATTTTCGGTAGAAGCCCTAGCTTCCGATTCGATCTCTTTTACTGATTTCGCCTTGTAACTAGCATCTTTGGTCTTCTTTTGCTCTTCATCTGTCAATTTAGAGTCATAGGTACCCAGAGTAGCATATTTCAATTGCTTTCTCCATCGTTCCTTCAATTCTGCCTTTGAACTTGCAAAAGGTTGATTGTCATAATCAATATTGATTTTTTCATCGGAATTATAATCAAAGGACTCAGAAAGGACATCCTTGTAGATGCCTTTGGCTTCTTGCATACGTTGTATCAACCTTTCATGTACCAAATTAAAAAAGCTGATATCGGTATTTTTAATTTGATCATCAATTTGAAACTTATACTTTTCGAACTCATTGATATCCTTTTCCAAGAAATATCTCTTTGTTGGATCTATCACATTGATAAAATCCTCAAAGACTTCGACCGAAAAATCATCGTTGATATCCTTGGGTTGATAATGTCCCTTTTCCAAAACATAAGTAATGAGATCCAATAATAACTTGTCCTTATCACTGGTCTCAAAAGATTTATTTGTAAAACTGCAGGAGGCTACAGCAATCAGCATCACCAACAATGCAAAAGCCAATTTCTTTTTCATATTCTTTTTCTTTTTTTGATGTATTATTCCATATCGGATTGCAAAATAATTCAGGACTAGCCCACTATAAATGCACTACCTGACATTATCTGGAATCCTCTAAGATACTGAAAAAACCATGCCACATTGTTCTGTATCCATTAAATTTTTGTTAAACGACATCAAAGGCTTTTCCTAATGAAAAACGTATTTTTACACCATAAATTATAATCTATGGAAAAACCTTTGATTCTTGTCACTAATGATGACGGTATAACAGCACCGGGATTAAGAGCCTTGGTAAGGTATATGAAAGAGATTGGAGATGTGGTCGTTGTGGCTCCGGACAGCCCTCAATCGGGAATGGGACATGCAATAACACTGGACAATACGTTATACTCAAAAAAGGTCACCATAGATACAGAAAATGGAGGCACGGAAGAATATAGTTGCAGTGGCACTCCAGCGGATTGTGTGAAATTAGCGCTACAGGAACTGTTGGATAGAAAGCCCGATATTTGTGTTAGTGGCATCAATCACGGATCCAATTCATCCATCAATGTTATTTATTCCGGTACGATGAGCGCAGCTATTGAAGCCGGGATAGAAGGAATACCCGCCATAGGATTTTCATTGTGCGACTTTTCTTGGGATGCCAACTTTGAAAAGGCCGGGGATGCCATAAAGAGAATAGTCAGGGAAGCGCTGGAAAAAGGAATGCCTCAAGGGGTAGTTTTAAATGTAAATATCCCCAAGTTGGAAGGCAAGGCATACAGGGGTATCAAAATTTCTAGACAGGCCCGGGCCAATTGGAAGGAAAAATTTGACAAGAGGATCAGCCCCATGGGCAAAGAATACTATTGGCTTACCGGGGAATTTGAATTGCTGGACAAAGGGGAGGACACCGATGAGTGGGCCTTGGCCAATGACTATATTTCCCTCGTACCCACACAATTTGATCTCACGGCACACCATGCCATACAAAACATTAACAATTGGAACTTAAATGAATAAAAAAGAAATCATCATCGGATTTTTGGTAGGTATAATTGCCAATACCATCGGTACTTTGGCCTATATCGTTCTGTTTTCTGATTTGAATATCTCGGAGACCTTTGCAGCTGCCATAGAACAAGAGCATATTGGTAGTTTATTGGCCCTTGGTGCCATCTTGAACCTTATTGCCTTTTTTGGCTTTCTGAAATTAAATAGAGACCACAGGGCAAGAGGGGTGCTAATAGCAACCCTTTTGACTGCTTTTGTTATCCTTTACTATAAAATGTTTTAATACAAAAAATCAGAACCTTAAGATGAAATACTACATCATTGCCGGTGAAGCTTCTGGAGACCTACACGGCTCCAATCTTATCAAGGCCCTTAAAAAAAAGGATCCCGACGCAGCCATTCGTTGTTGGGGTGGTGATCTAATGCAAAATGCGGGCGGAGTCCTTGTAAAACACTACAAGGCAATGGCTTTTATGGGGTTCCTAGAAGTGCTGGGCAATATCAATACCATTTTCAAGAACATAAAGTTTTGTAAGGAAGATATCTTACAGTTTAAGCCCGATCAACTTATTTTTATAGACTATTCAGGATTTAATCTTAGGATTGCCAAATGGGCCAAAGAAAATAACATTAAAACAAATTACTATATAGCACCTCAGATATGGGCCTCCAGGGAGGGAAGAATTGAAAAAATTAAAAGGGATATAGATGCCATGTACGTTATCTTACCATTTGAAAAGGAGTTCTACGAAAAAAAACACAACCTTCCTGTAAATTTTGTGGGCCATCCCCTGATCGATGCAATTGGGGAAAGAAAAAAACCCGATGAAGATAATTTTAGGAAAGTCAATCAACTTGATCCCGCCAAACCCATCATAGCCTTATTGCCAGGAAGTAGAAAACAAGAGGTTCAGAAAATGCTATCTATAATGCTATCTGTTGCCAAGTCCTTTCCGGAGTATCAATTTGTTATCGCTGGTGCCCCAAGTTTGGAAATGGAATTTTATGACCCTTTCCTAAAAGACCCACAAGTGGGATTTGTGAACAATAGAACCTATGACCTGTTGAGCCTGTCCCATGCTGCCCTAGTGACCAGTGGCACTGCAACTTTGGAAACGGCCTTGTTCAAAGTTCCCCAGGTGGTTTGCTACAAAGCAAATTGGATCTCCTATCAAATTGCCAAGAGAATCATCACTTTGGACTACATTTCCCTGGTGAATTTAATCATGAAGAAGGAAGTGGTGAAAGAATTGATACAGGACGACCTGAATACTAAGAATTTGACATCGGAATTATTAAAAATATTGGACAGTAAGCAGCGAAAAATGATCTTTGAAGCTTACGAGGATCTAGAAAATAAATTGGGCGGAATAGGAGCAAGCGAGAATACCGCTACGCTTATTGTAGAAAATGCTTAAATTTGATAGGAAACCGGCAGAAAGTTAAAACCAATACCCAACAGAATGATTCGTAAAGTCGCTTCTATAGCTTTCCTTTTTTTAATTGCCAGTTGTGGCTCATCCAAATCAACAACTGTAACCCAAGTTGACCGAAAGATCAATGTTCCAAGAAATTCTGTCAATGTACCCAATAATAGGGACGAAATTTCAATAGGCAACAGCACTGAAATGGCCGATGCCAGATCAGAGGCTTCCTTTAATTTTGCAGATAGGATAATAAACACAGCCTTGGAATATTCTGGAGTTCGTTATAAATATGGAGGCACTTCTAAAGACGGACTAGACTGCTCTGGCTTAATGATGATCTCTTTTGGGGAGCACAACTACAACTTGCCAAGATCGTCCTCTCAGATGGCGGAGGAAGGCAAAAAGGTGAAGTTGAACGAAGTTGCAAAAGGAGACTTGTTATTTTTCTGCACGGGTAGGCGAAATAGAAAAATAAACCATGTGGGTTTGGTAGTCACTACAGAAGGGGATGAAATTAAATTTATTCATTCTTCCACCTCTCGGGGTGTTATTGTTTCTTCCTTAAGGGAGGGCTATTGGAACAGCGCTTTTGTAAAAGCAACCCGTGTTCTTTAGGCAAAACTCGGTAAAACTTTCTCTGTTCCTGATTATCGGGATACTTCTAGGGTACTTTTTGGATACCACTCCGGCCATTCCATTTAGGTGCGCCATTTTTTCCATTATTCTTCTTGGCATAATTTTTTATAGGACCGGTAAATCCCATTCTTTCTCATTTGGGATCCTAGTTGCATGCACTACCCTTAGCATAGGATTTCTGGCCGTAACCCTTGCCCAGCACAAAAATCATGCAGACCATTATTCCAAAAATAAAAGTTCCGGCCCTCACTTATACCATCTACAAATAAAAGAAGTACTAAAATCAAACACCTTCTCCGATAACTATATCGCTTCGGTACTGGAAGTTGACCAAAAGAAAAGCGGCGGAAGGATCCTTTTATCCTCAAAAACAGATTCATTAGGAAAAAAATTAATACCAGATCAACAAATAGTTTTTTATGGATCGTATGCTCAAATAAGCAAGCCCCTAAACCCGCATCAGTTCAGCTACAAGCAATATCTAAATACCTTGGGGGTCTACCACCGCATACAATTGGAGCCCCATCTTTATGAGATAGGAGACAATTCGATTTCCACTTCTTATGGCTGGGCATTCAAGATTCGGGAAAATATCATTGGACAATTGAAAAAGGCAAAAATAGGCCAAGAGGAATTAAGTATAATCCAGGCCCTTTTGTTGGGGCAACGTACCGATATTTCAAAGGACACCTATGCCAATTATGTCAACGCAGGCGCTATTCACATCTTGGCTGTATCCGGACTGCATATCGGAATACTATTACTCATCCTTCAATATGTTTTGGCACCCTTAAGGCGATTAAAGCATGGCCAAACCATACAATTGGCAATAATCATTGTCCTTCTTTGGAGCTATGCCTTTCTTGCCGGATTATCTGCTTCTATTGTCAGGGCGGTAAGCATGTTTTCTTTTTTGGCGTATGCGATGTTCCTGAACAGACCCACCAACACCTTTAACATCTTGGCATTATCTTTATTTTTTATCCTCCTGATAGAGCCCATGTTTCTCTTTCAGGTGGGATTTCAAATGAGCTACACAGCCGTTTTTGCCATTCTTTGGATCTATCCGATGTTACAGAATTTATGGTCGCCCAACAATCTACTCCTTAAAAAAACCTGGCAATTGACCAGTGTAAGCATTGCAGCCCAAATAGGCGTTCTTCCCATTGCCCTATTTTATTTTCATCAGTTTCCAGGGCTGTTCTTTATTTCAAACTTGGCCATAATCCCTTTTCTGGGAATCATCCTAGGGCTTGGAATTTTAGTTATTATTTTTGCCGTGACCGATAACCTGCCTTCTTCTATTGCCGCTATCTATAATGAAATGATTTCCGGCATGAACTTAATTGTCGGATGGGTAGGGAAGCAGGAAAGCTTTATTTTTAGAAACATTTCTTTTGATCAGGCCCAAGTATTATTGGGTTATGCCCTCTTGGCAAGTGTATTGGTCTTTTTTTCAAAACGCTCCCCTAAAAGATTATTCATCAGCCTGGCACTTGTGATGTGTTTTCAATTGTATCTACTCTATGCCAACTATGCTGGGCAGAGAAAGGAAGAAATCATAGTACTGCACCAAGCAAAAAATACGGTTCTTTTTCATCGCCTAGGGAACAAATTGTCTATTAGCTCCACGAATAATACCCAAGTAGCAACATTACAAGAAGATTATAGTACTGCAGAACGCATTGAAAATGTGAACCTTGTTCCTTTACAAAATGCATATAACATACAAGGTCAGCATTTATATATTTTGGATAGTTTGGCAATATATCCCCCTAATGGATACCAAACAGATTTAATTTTGATAACACAATCCCCTAAGCTAAATCTAACTCGATTTATAGATTCCTTAAAGCCAAAACAAATTATTGCAGACGGTAGTAATTACAGAAGTGATGTTTTGCGTTGGCAGCGGACCTGCGAACAAAAAAAAGTCCCTTTTCACTATACTGGTGAAAAGGGAGCTTTCTATTTTAATGTAAAGTACTAATGCTAATGCACGTTGCCCATTAATTTTTTGATCAAAGGAGAGGCTATAAGAATTAATATTCCAGCACCTATCGCATATTCCGCAATAAGTTGGAAACCGTCCGTATAGACTGCAAGGGTTTCAAACCCACCTACATTTTTGTCAGTACTCTCTATCGCTAATTTTTTACCAATAAAGCCGACCACTTGAAAAGCAAAGGCAGAAGATAAAAACCAAACCCCCATCATAAATGCCACTATCCTTTTTGGGGAGAGATCGGTGATTTTGGATAGACCAACAGGGGACATAAATAGTTCCCCGACAGATATTAAAAAGTACATCAACAACAAATAAGCAAATGGCACCAAGCCATTGGCATTGGCACTAGCGCCACTTATTGCCAAAATATAAAAACTGACCCCTGCAAACAAAAGTCCCAGACCAAATTTATAGGGTGTCCTTGGATTCAGGTTTCTTTTATTAAGAAAAGTCCACATCAGAGAAATAGGAATAGCCAAGATGATTATGAACATTGAATTTAAAGAATTGGTCTGGGCTGCCGACATAAAGTCCAACTCCACATTTCTTGCAGCGAACAAGGTGATCACACTTCCAGATAGCTCATGAAAACCCCAGAAAATGGTCATAAAAAAGGTGATAAGAACAGCTACGAACAGCTTTTTTCGTTCGTCCAAAGTGGCTTGGTACATGATATAGCCCAAGTAAGCCAAAATAGTCACTCCAATACCCTTAAAAATTACATTGACTATATTCTGATCATCAAAAAAGGTGCCTTCAGCTCCCAAAGATTTATAAGCAGACAAAAGATAGGCGATCAATGGTGCAGAAAGAACTGCCAAAACAGGAACGAGAATCCCTTGTTTTATACCCAATACCTTCTTTTGCATCACCTCTTGGTTGGGGGGCATACCCTTATCCCCAAAAACATTCTTACGTATACCGCTCCAAAAAAAGATCAGTCCGGTCAGCATCCCTATTCCTGCCAAGCCAAAACCATAGTGCCAGCCATAGCTGTACGCCAACCAACCACACAATAATGGGGCTACCCATCCTCCGATATTGATTCCCATATAAAATATGGTGAAACCAGAATCCTTTCGCACATCCCCTTCTTCATACAAGGCCCCTACGAACGTTGATATGTTTGGTTTAAAAAACCCATTTCCCACAATGATTAGGGAAAGCGCCAAGTAAAAAGCAATATCGTTTTCAATCGCCAATACGAAATGACCTACGGACATTAAAATCCCTCCCAGGAAAATAGAGTTCCGCATCCCTAAAATTTGGTCGGAAATACGCCCGCCGATTACTGTTGAGGCATACACTAGAGATCCGTAAGAAGCATAAACGGCCGCCGTAGCAAAATCCCGTTCGGCCAAGGCCTCAAAAATAACCTCTACCATGTAGAGTGTCAATAGGGCACGCATACCATAGAAGCTAAAACGCTCCCATAGTTCAGCGAAGAAGAGGTAAAACAATCCTTTGGGATGTCCAAAAAGTTCTTGCTGTTCGCTTGGTTTGATGGTATTTGACATATAAGTTGTTTTGGTTAAAGGTTCTCTTTAATAAAGTTGGTCATTTTGGTAAACAGGTGCAGTCTGGTGTTGCCCCCGTATATTCCGTGATTTTTATCGGGATAAATGGCCCAATCAAACTGTTTGTTAGCTTGTACCAAGGCTTCAATCATGCGCATGGAATTTTGTACATGAACGTTATCATCGCCAGATCCATGTACCAACAAATATTTACCCTTCAGCAATTCCGGGTAATTAAATGGGGAATTATCATCATACCCACTTGGGTTTTCCGCTGGGGTCTTCATAAATCGCTCCGTGTAAATAGTATCGTAGAAACTCCAAGAAGTTACTGGAGCAACGGCAATTGCCATTTCAAACACATCATTTCCTTTAAGCAAGCAATTAGTGGACATGAAGCCACCATAGCTCCATCCCCATATTCCAGTACGATTTTCATCAATATAAGGAAGATCACTCAAGGAAGTAGCAGCGGTAATTTGGTCTTCAACCTCGTATTTTCCTAATTCCAATTGGGTAACCTTCTTAAAATCCCTTCCTTTCAATCCTGTACCCCTACCGTCTACACAAGCAATGATATATCCCTCGGCAGCCAACATCTGGTACCAATAATCATTTGAGGACATCCATCTATTGGCGACGGACTGTGAGCCTGGGCCACTGTATTGGAACATCAATAAAGGATACTGCTTTGTAGCATCGAAATCTTGTGGTTTGATCATCCACATATTGAGGTCGTTGCCGTTGATCGCAATTGTAGAAAATTCTTTAGGACTTATGGCATACGCCTCCAATTTCTCAAGAAGGGCCTGGTTATCCTTGATTTTCTTTAATTCCTTTCCAGTTTGGGCCTTATGCAAGGTATACACCGGTGGCGTAGTAGCACTGGAAAATGTATTTATGAAATAGGTGAAATCGGCACTAAAAGAGGCATAATTCTGTCCTGTTTTCTCGGTCAGCCTTTTTTTGTTTTTCCCATTGCGGCCAATACTGTAGACATCCCTATTGATAGATCCGTTTTCTGTAGACTGGTAATAGATCTTATCCGTTTTCTTGTCGTAACCATAATAACTGGTTACTTCCCAAGAACCTTTGGTGACCTGATTCTTTAACTTTCCTTTGGAATCATATAGGTACAAATGATTGTAGCCATCCTTTTCGCTACTCCAGATAAAACTATCATCAGCCAAGAAAGTTAGGTTGTCCGTAATATCTACATAGGCCTTGTCATTCTCTTCCAAAAGAAGTGATACCTGATTATTAATTGCATTTACAGATATCAATTTTAAAAGATCCTGATGGCGGTTCAATATTTGGACACTGAGATTATTGGCATTGTTCATCCATTTGATCCGTGGAATGTAATAGGCATCTCCCAGGTCTACCATAGAGACCTTGCCATTTGCAACATCGTATAGGTGCAAAGAAACAACAGCGTTGTTCTCCCCCGCCTTTGGGTATTTAAACTCATGTCTACTTGGATATAATTCAGACCCGTACAGGTCCATTGAAAATTCGGGTACTTCTGATTCATCAAAGCGAATGAACGCAATTTTGGTTCCAACGGAATTCCATTCAAAGGCGCGAACAAATCCAAATTCTTCTTCATATACCCAGTCGGTCACCCCATTGATGATCTTGTTTTTAACACCGTCCATTGTGACTTGGACGGTAGTTTTATCTACTACATTGAAAACAAATAAATTATTGTCTTGCACATAGGCAACCTTAGACCCATCTGGAGATAATGTTGGCTCCTGGATTTTTTTGTCAGCTATTTTGATGACGGATTTGGAAGCAACGTCGTACAAATAAAAAACACCTAATGTAGAACGTCTAAAAATTGGCTCAATTTCAGTTGCCAATAATATTTTACTTTCATCCTGACTAAATTCGTAGGAAGTAAAATATGGAATTTCTTTACTGTCAGCAGAAGAAACTATAGTCTCCAACTTTTCCAGGGTGGAATAGGCAAATTTGTCGATCATGGAAGATTTCGTATCCCGATAGCTGTTCAGAACGGTATATTCTGTTCCGCTGTTCATAGACCTCAGTACGTCCATGCCCTCAGTCCTGAATTCACCATTCCAAATTTCCTCCAAAGGAATTTGCTTGTCCTGGGCTGTAACGGCAACTATAAAACCTAAAATAAATAAGAGTGAGAAGTGTAGTTTTTTCATTAATTTTCAAAAATTGTTTAAAACGTCCAAGTTTACTAATAATTTCACAAAAAAATAAACTTTGTTCTTAAATAATCACAACTTTAGGATATGTGGGCACTTAGGTATCAGGACCTTCAAATTATTGTGTTTATCACTATCTTTGGCGTACAGATTAAATAAATGAAGATGACCCCTATAGAAGGATTCTCAAAGCTTACCAAAGAAGAAAAAATAGAATGGATTTCTACCAAATACACAGATAACTCCAAGGAAACCACGGCGACAATTAAACGGTATTGGAATGAAGACAAAGAACTCCAAAAGCTACATGATGAGTTCATAGAAAACACCATCACCAACTTTTACCTACCCCTGGGCATTGCACCCAACTTTTTAATAAATGACAAACTGTTCGCCATACCCCTGGCCATTGAGGAGAGCTCTGTGGTGGCTGCCGCAAGTAAGGCTGCTAAATTTTGGCTCCATCGCGGTGGATTTAAAACCGAGGTATTGGGTACAGAAAAAATTGGACAAGTACATTTTATGTACAAAGGGGACAGCCAACAATTAGAGACATTCTTTAACGGCATAAAATCCAAACTATTGGAGGAAACGATTCCAATAACTAAAAATATGACCAAAAGGGGTGGCGGCATCACCAACATCCTTTTACGGAATAAGAGCAACGAACTTAAGAACTATTACCAACTCCATTGCACCTTTGAAACATTGGATGCCATGGGTGCCAATTTCATCAATTCCTGTTTGGAACAATTAGCACTCACACTTAAACAAGAAGCGTTGAAATATTCGGGGTTCACCGAGGAAGAGAAGGATATTGAAATTGTAATGAGCATCCTTTCCAATTATGTTCCCAATTGTTTGGTAAGAGCAGAGGTCAGCTGCCCAGTTAAAGACCTGAAAGAGGGAAATGAAGTTTCAGCCTTGGAGTTTGCAGAAAAAATGGTGCGTGCCGTAGACATAGCGAAAGTAGAGCCATTTAGAGCGGTTACCCATAACAAGGGCATCATGAACGGGATCGATGCAGTTGTGCTGGCAACCGGAAACGACTTCAGGGCAGTGGAAGCTGGAATCCATGCCTACGCATCCAAAAATGGACGGTACACTAGTTTGACCCATGCCTCTATAGAAGATGACATCTTTAGATTCTGGATAGAAGTACCTTTGGCCTTGGGAACCGTAGGCGGATTGACAAGTTTACATCCTTTGGCAAAAATGGCCTTGGATATATTGGATAGGCCCTCAGCAAAGGAATTAATGCAGTTGGTGGCAGTTGCTGGTTTGGCACAGAATTTTGCAGCAGTAAGATCCTTGGTCACCACAGGTATACAACAAGGGCATATGAAAATGCATTTGATGAATATCCTGAACCAGATGCAGGCAACTGAAGAAGAAAAAAACACCTTGGTACACCACTTTAAAAAGAATACGGTTACTCACAATGCTGTGGTAGAAGCAATGCAGGTATTACGAAAAGGGCAATGAAAAAACACTATTATAGCAACGGCAAACTTTTGGTAACAGGTGAATACGCTGTACTGGATGGCGCCCTCAGTCTGGCCTTGCCTACAAAGTATGGACAATCTCTAAATATTTCCCCAAAAGAAGGGGAATACATTGTTTGGAAGAGTTACACCCACACAAAAGAAATATGGTTCGAAACCATTTTTGAACTAGCTGATATTATTCATTACGTACCTGTATCAAGGACCTCCTCAACTATAGCAAAAGCTTCGGTTAGGGAGACCCTACTGCGCATCTTGAATGCTGCCTATCAATTAAATTCCAATTTCCTTAATAACACCAAAGGACTTCTGGTGGAGACACATTTAAATTTTCCAAGGGATTGGGGATTGGGATCTTCCTCTACCCTTATCAACAACATAGCCCAGTGGGCTCAAGTGGATGCCTTTAAATTGCTTTGGGACTCATTTGCTGGCAGTGGGTATGATATTGCATGCGCACAACACAAAACACCCATCCTATACCATTTAAAAAAGGATATACCAGTAGTAGAGGCAGTACGCTTTGATCCTCCTTTTAAAAACCAACTATATTTTATACATCTTAATCAGAAACAAAACAGCCGGGATGGCATTGCCCAATATCGAGAAAAGGAGTTTAATCTTCCCCATTTGATCTCCACAGTCAATGAAATCACCAAGAATCTTCTAAAGTGTCAGGATTTAAAGGAATTCAATTCTCTGATTGACAAACACGAGCGATTAATAGCAGATAATTTGCAAATGGAAACCGTTAAAGCGAAGCAGTTTCCCGATTTTCCCGGAAGTATTAAAAGTTTAGGAGCCTGGGGAGGTGATTTTATTTTGGCCACAGGCACAAAAGAAACCCTAAACTACTTCAACAAAAAGGGTTTCAAAACTGTTATTCCCTATTCTGAAATGATTCTATAACATAAAAAAGCCTCCCAATGGGAGGCTTTTTTATGAATTAACTTCTAACTACTCTATTAGTAGAAGATAGATCTTTTATCTTCAATCTCTGCTGCCTCTTTTAAAGCTGCAAAAACTGCCGAACTTACCTTAGATTCATTAGCAGCCTTAACGTTATTGGCATATGTACTATAATTGTCCAATTTAGGAGCTTCTTCCTTATTTATAACCTTTACCATAAACACACCGGTTTCACCCTTGATCAATCCAGAAGTATTCCCCTTGTCAATCGCAAATGCCCTTCCTACAACCAATGGTTCCCTTCCAGCACCTGGAATGGTTGGTGCCTGCATGGTTAATGCGGATGCCGTTGCCACGCTTACGTTGTTGTCCGTGGCCAAAGCGTCCATAGATTTTCCTTTGTTGGCCTCTATTATACGTTCAGCTTTTTTGTCCTTTCTAATTTTAGGAAGCACAATCACTGATGCATCTTCAGGAGACATAACACCTTCTTTATAAGTTGCTGTCAATTGAACCACTGCATAGCCATTATTGATATTAAAACGCTTGATATCACCCACCTTGGTATCCTCGTTAAAAGCCCACTGAACCACAGGTCTTTGAGCAGATAGCCCAGGAAGGTTCTCATCCATAGCCTTTATTTTGTTTACAGGTCTTACCACATAATCTTTGGATTTTGCCAATGCAGCAAAATTCTCTTTAGAATCTGCAGTTTCCATCTCAAATTTAGTGGCATCGGTAAACAATTTATTTGTTGTTTCCTCTGAAGGCTCTATTTCCCTTGCTAAAGTAGCAATTCGATAAATATCTTGTTTATCATCTACCTTTACAATGTGAAATCCAAATTCTGTTTCCACAAGTCCAATATAACCTACCGGGTTATTGAAAGCAACATCATTGAACTTTTCGGTCATCACACCTTCTTGGAAATACCCAAGGTCTCCTCCTCGTGGAGCAGAAGGTCCGTCTGATTTATCCCTAGCCAATTCCGCAAAAACAACTCCAGTCTTCTTAGCTTCTGCCAAAAGTTCTTTAGCCTCTTTTTCAGCCTCTTCCTTAGTTCTTTGAACCTCCGGATTAGCTCTTTCAGCACCTGCAAAAGAAATTAGGATGTGGCTCGCTTTCACAGAACCATTCGGCTTTTTGTCGACCATTTTAGAAAACTTGAAGAAATTTCCATCTCTGTATGGACCATAAATTCCACCAATAGGCAAATTGATCAAAGAATCTGCAAATTTTGCTGGTAGATCATTCTTAGCCTTGTAGATGGTATCATACTTCAAATCTGAATTCCTATCCAAGAAAGCTGCCAAATCAGTGCTCTTTCTAAAACCAACTAGAGTATCGTTGGCATCTTTAGATGCATTATACTCAACAGTGTCGTCCAATAATTTAACTATTTCTTCCTTGACGGCATTTTCATCTTCCAAAGATGCTTTCTCTTCAAAATAAACAAAACGAATGTCCCTAGCCTCATCTTGTTTAAAATCTTTCTTATGGGCAGAAATATAATTTTCAATCTCTTTTTTACTTACCTGAATGGCACTATCTGAAATTGAAGTATAAGGTACGCGTACGTAACTTAGATCTACCTTATCGTTTGCCAACTTGTATTCGAACTCTCCCTCTTTTAGCGTTGCTCCAACACCTGCTCTTATAAGGTTGAAATAGGTCTGCTCTTTGGCCATTTGTATAATGGCTTTTTCTTCCTGCAACCAGATCTCATACTGAGCTGGATTATTCGTTTTAAGGTCTGCAATAAACCCACGGAATTTATTGGCGTCGAATACCCCATCTTCATTTAAGAACTGAGGACTTTGGCTATACGCAGGATTACTGCTGATATAATTTACGATCTGATCTTGTTCAATATCGATGCCAAGCTCTTCAAATTGCTGACCCAATACCATATTGCGAACTTCTTGTTCCCAAACAGTATTCACCATTTGCATGGAAGATGCCTGTGGACCAAATCTTCTTGAGGCCGCTTCTACTTTTTGCCTAAACTCATCTATAGAGATTTCTTCGCCATTTATTTCTGCCACAGAAGAACCAACCTTCCCGCCAGAAAAGCCATCACTGCTGAATACACCTGAAATCACAAATGCAAACAAAGCCAACCCTATGATCAAAATCAATACGGTGGTTCGTTTTCTAATCTTCTCTAATACTGCCATTATGTAAACTATTTTAAATCAGTTGGCGAAATTACCATTTTCTTTCTTGTATTAAAATTTTTATTTTATAAATAGCAAAGAAAATATGGGATAACTGATGGATTCTAAATCTATTGTAGTTCCATTACCAGAAATAAGTGAAAATAGTAGGTGGCAATTTTGGAATAAACGATGTTCTACAAGTCCTTTTTTTTGGGATTCCAATTAATCAATAGAAACTTTTTAAGGCAACTTAATCGTTATCTGAAATTTGAAGACTTACCATATCGATCTTGGTATTGGAAGCTTCCAACACCGTAAACATAAAATTCCCTATTACAATTTGAGAATCTTGCTCTGGAATTTCTCCGGTCTCATTGACAATAAGCCCTCCCAGGGTCTCATACTCGTCACTCTCAGGTAGGTTCAACTTATAATTTTCATTGATATAGTCCACCTCTAACCTAGCAGAAAATTTATAATTGTTTTCGTCAATTTTTTCTTCAAGCAGATCTGTAGAATCGTGTTCATCCTCAATCTCCCCAAAAAGCTCCTCCACGATATCCTCCACAGTCATGATACCCGAGGTACCCCCATATTCATCCAAAACAACAGCAATACTCTTTCGTTTTTTAATAAGGACGTTTAGGATGTCACTGATCATCATGGTCTCAGGGACAAATTCAACAGGCAGCAGCACACTTTTAATGGTCTTTGGCTTTTTAAAAAGCTCATAGGAATGTACATATCCAATGATATTGTCCACAGTATCCTTGTATATAAGAATTTTCGAAAACCCTGTCTCCGTAAATAGCTTGACTAAATTTTTTGGTTTTTCATGTAATTCTACCGCCGTGATCTCGGTCCGAGGTATCATTACCTCCCTTGCTTTTACCGCAGAAAACTCCAGGGCATTCTGAAAGATCTGAATTTCAGAATCCACCTCATCTTCTTCTTCCACAGTTTCCATTTGCTCCGTGATGTAATCTCCGAGCTCAATTTTACTGAAAGCCAATTGCACTTCATCCCCATCTGTTTTAAAGAATGCCTTCAAAATAAAATCGGACACCCAAATAACAAATTCAGAAATAACAGAGAAAAGTATGTAAAAAAGATAGGCTGGGACTGCCAATAACTTAAGAAGGGTATTGGAATAGATCTGGAAAAGCACTTTGGGTAAAAACTCTGCCGTAAAAAGAATGACCAAGGTAGAAATAATAGTTTGTGCCACTAAACTAAAATCGGTCAACATAATATTGACCAAGCCATATGGCGACGGATACAACCCTTGAAACCACTGCATGAGGAGATCCCCCATATAAAATCCATAGACCACCAAGGCAATGTTATTGCCTATAAGCATGGAAGCGATAAACTTGGATGGTTTCCGAGTGAGCCTAGTGAGAACTTTGGCTAGAATACCTTCCTGTTTTTTCTCTATTTCTATATGAATCTTATTCGCAGAAATAAACGCTATTTCCATTCCAGAAAAAAAAGCGGACAATAAAAGTGTTGCAACAATTACAATGATGGACGTTTCCACTATTTCTGATTATCTTTTTTACGTTGTTCGAATTTCTTTCTGTAATTTCTTCGGAAAAAGAACATGCCTAAAGATACTACTGCAAAGAATATAAAAAGGTAGGTCTCTTGAGGAGATACGCCCCATAGAGTTACAATTTTATAAATCGAAATGATAGCAACCACTAAATAAAGGTATTCGGTATATCTTAAAACTTTAATCATATTACTCTTCTTTAATACTCATAAAACCATAGGTCCTATGGGCGCTGAAAAAACTAAAATCCTTATTAAAATCCATTCCCTCCCCGTCCATTACGGTACCGTCTTCCGGATTGGTATACTTAAATTTTGCCTGGGTGAAAATCCATTCATTTGCCCTATCCCAATATAGTTGGGGTGTTTCAAGCATTTTACCATCGTGGGTCTCGATCACTACATTACCCTGTAAATCTATCAAATTTGTATCAGAATAAATAATCCCATAATCGGCCTTTATAATGCTTTTATTATTTTGGTCATCATAAAAATCTACCTTAAGCCCATCGGGAAAAGTTCTATACCTAAATCTAAGGTTATCAAAATCTTCTGTGCTGGGGCTGGATAAAACGGCAATAATTTTAGTGGACTCAACACCTTCGCTGCCCACCTCGTTTTTTGTTTCCGTATAGGTAAGTGTGAAATTTTGGGCTACGCCTTGGGGGTAAATCAATTCTGCTGCCTCTTTACCCACTCTTTTATAATTGTCTTTACAGGATAAAAAAAACATTGCCATAGAAAAAACTACGGCAATGCTCTTGAAATTATTTTTAAAAAGATTGTACATCTTATAAACTAGGCACAGTTACGCTACCTCCAACCCAACAGCTAAAAGAAACCGTTTTACCTGCCATTCCAGAGTTGAATATATCTTCTTTTGAAGGAGCCTTGGACGCATAACTAGTTGCAGCCTGTGCAGATCTACCGCTTAACGCAGGATCTACTCTACCGGCTTGTCTTGCTACATCGGCAGCTTTCCAATATATTGCTCTTTTTTCAAAAGTTGTAGTTCCACAATCGTTGGCACTACTAGCATATAAACTTGCAATCAACAAATAAGCTTTACCATTAGAAGGGTTTGCATCCAATGCCTTTTGGGCATAACTCCTGGCTGAGGATTTACTAGACCTTACGTAAGTAGTCGCAATTTTATAAGCAATGTCTGAACGTTTTTTGGCATTGGTTTCCAATTCAAGGGCTTTGTTGTAATCCGATACAGCGCCTTTGGAATCACCTGCCTTCAACTTTAAGGTTGCCCCGTACATATAAGCCTCTGCTGAAGGATCCAAAGCCAATTGGGCTTCGAATAATTTTTTGAACAAAGGATCATCAGTACATTCCTTGGAGAACATTCTACCAACGGCACCTTTAACCCAGTTCACATCTGTCTTTTTAGCTTCAAAATTCTTCTCATATAATGGAATCAAGTTTTCGCAATTTGCCAAGGCACCTAATTTACCATCGATACTTTCAGATATTTTACCATATGTTTCAGAATAGCTATTGGCCGACTTCATCTGGCTTTTTTCCTTAGAGGTCAGCGTATTTGCATCTTCCTTTGGAAGTAATTTTTGGATTATGGTCGTATACTTGTCGTTCTCAACATCTATTTTGGCCATTACAGCATCATAGGTGGAGAATACCAAATCTAGATCCTTACTTCCTTCGGCATTCAAATCCACTAGACTTGAGAAATAAAGGTACAAAGCCTTTGGATTTGTAAAGTTATCCTGATCTTCTGTAAAAGCTTTATGCAATTGCTCGTAGATCTCACTATTTGAGGCTAACTTATTATCATATTTTAAAATGATTTTATCGATAATGGTCTCGGCCTTATTGGTTTTTTGAGGAAAATATTTTAGCCTGTCATCATATAATTTCTCCAATTGGTTAATGGCCGCAGTCTTATCCGCTCCTGTAGCTTTTTCCACCCTATCGGCTAGAATACGCTCACCATATGGAAAATTGGCCCAGTTTAGATCAGGACAATTATCATATACCATTTTCCATGGTGTATAAGCAGCATCGTAATTTTTTACTTTTGCATGCTCAACATATATAGAAAGGTTATTGCTACATTCAGGATTTTGAGCCTGAGCTTGAGCAGTATTTATACTCCCATACCCCAATACTGTAAAGACAGCGATGTAAAGTATCTTTTTCATTTTCTTATGAGTTTAAATGGTTAATGTTCTTATTAATTTATTTTTCTTTTTTGGAACCACCTATCATTTAACGAAAGTCCTAAATTCATCTTTAGGTAACTCTCTTCAACTAAATCGGCATCGGTTGTCCCCCTTCTTCCCAACTCGAAACCGATGTTGAGATTTGAGAAACTTCCTCCCAATGGTAACCCAACTCCAAAAGTTATGCCAAAGTTATTTATCTCCTTATCATTGATCACCAAACCTGATTTCGTGAGCTTGGCTCCCGCCCTATAAGTTACTCTTTTAAAGTAACTTGTGAAAGAAGAATAATCAGGAACAAAAAATCCGCCAAAACCAAAAGTACTGGCGTCGTTATAATCTACATTGTTCCTATTCAAAAAATCATTTTCAAAAGAAGACAATCCTTGTAAACTATATTCAGCTCCAACAAACCATTTCTTGTCCTCTCCAATTCCGAGACCCAAAGTAGTGGTTGTGGGCACCTTTATTTCGGTATTCTTTAAACCCTGTGCTTGCAAATTTACATTAATTACCTCAACATCGACCCCTGTTGACAAGGAAAATGATCCAATAGTACGTGTATTTTCTGAAACTAAATTCATTTGTGTATTAACACCTACCGAGGTATAAAGCCTATATTTTTCAGAAATTTTAGGCGTATAATTGGCCGCATAATTGAAATCAAATCCGTTTACTCTTGATTCTCTCCTGTCCAAGGTACCGAATTGCACCCCTTCTACGGTCTGGACCCTGTCGTTGTTCAAAGTTCCAAAATTAAAGTTTAAGGTGGCACCGATACTGAAATCCTTAAAAATCTCGTATCCAAGAGAAGTGTACAATCTGTTCAGACCCCCATCTCCAGCGGCTGAATAGGTTAAGGCAGCACCATCTGCATTGACCCCCTGTGTTACCGAGTTATATCCTACGGAAGAGTATGGCATCAGTCCAAACCCTAAACCAAAACCTTTCCCTATTGGCAAACCAATAGCCAAATAGTCCAGATTGGATACCGAAGCATTTTCCTGATCGTCAAATGTTTTTAATCTTGATTCTTTTCTGGTAAGTCCGGCTGTATAAGTGGTCAGTGACAATTTACTGTAGGCCGCGGGGTTTCTAAGGTTGATATGGATACTGTCCGCATAAATAGCTACACCTCCCATCATCTGATTTTCAACAGTTCCTGCCGCTTTTAAATCGCCAATACCAAATGAATAAGGGGATACTGTACCGTTTTGGGAATAGATAATACAAGTTGCACAGTAGACAATTGCAATTACAAATTTTTTGATCATTTATCGTTTATTGTATTCGAGCAAATAATTTAACCCCTCTAGGAGAAATTTAGAATGCGCAAATATGGTATTTTTTAATCGTTTTGACAAAAATTGCATATCCCCTCCCGTTAAAATAACTGTTAAATTTATAAATCTGGCATTATATTGCTCAATTACCCCGTCTATTTCATTACAAACCCCGTTGACTACTCCGCTGTGGATGCAGGATGCGGTAGTATTACCAATAAAATCCAATATATCTTTGGTTTCAAGAAGCGGCAATTTGGAAGTTTGTTCGTGTAGGGCCTTATACCTCATTGCAATCCCAGGGGATATGGCTCCCCCAAGGTATTCTCCTATGTCGTTGATCATATCGTATGTGATACAGGTTCCTGCATCTATGACAAGCGTATTCCCTTTAGGATTATAATAAAAGGCGGCGGTTGCCAATGCGATTCTATCCACCCCCAGGGTGTGGGGCGAAGCATAAGAATTTTTAAATGGAACCAAACTTTTGGAGCTTAAAATATGGACCTTACTAAAAATAGCGACCATCGCCAGATGCTTTTTATCCAAATAACCCACTGAAGAAACGATAGAATGATCAATATCTGGGTATTCCTCAAAAAATTCTTTGATTTTATTACAGAATCCATCCAACTCCACTTTTTGATCAGATAGCATCCTATCTCCATCAAAGACAGCGAGTTTAACAAAAGTATTACCAGCGTCAACTATCAAGTTCATACTACAAAGATCATCATTTGAAAAAAAACTATTTGCTTTTTTTTGATTTTTGTTTGGATATCGCAAAATTGAAATTATATTTGCAACCGCTTAAACGGCATGGTGCCTTAGCTCAGTTGGTAGAGCAATGGACTGAAAATCCATGTGTCCCTGGTTCGATTCCTGGAGGCACCACAATAAAATCCTTACTTCGGTAGGGATTTTTTGTTTTTAGAAACATCCTCAAAAAAAATGAAGCCCCTGGTTCTCGCGAAGTCTCGGGACTGGAGGCAACACAAAAAAATAGGTGCTTCGTTAAGGATTTTTTCAAGTATCTTATGAAACACGAAGTTTCCATGGTTTATAGTCAGTGGAAAAAATCTACCTCCTCCTACGCTTTTTGTCCAAAATGATCTTCACACTGAAGGATCCAAAGACACCACCCAGGGTTGTGGCGACCATATCTCCGGTATCTGCCTTGCCGTAATCATTATGATCTATTATTTCCTTGGTGATCCCCGCCAATGTGCTCAGGCCTATCCCCCATATTACCGCCTTCGTTTTATTTTTGGTGATGCCGTATACCACTCCCGTTGTCCCGGCACCGATGACCGTTCCAACCCCAAAATGCATGAGCTTGTCCTGTTGGACCAGCTGTCCCTTTGCAGTAGTGATTGTAACAAAGAACATCCCTATGAACAGTAGTAAAGGCAACTTTTTGTGTGGAACGGCAGTTTGAAATATCAAGTATTTGAACATGTGTTTATTAATCCCTGCAATGTCGTGAAAAAGTTGGCAAGATGAAAAATTTTTCACTCCTTAATCTTCCAGATGGATTTCACTTTGGACAATTGAAAATCATTAATTACCATATCTTTTTGGTCCATATTCTTAATTTCCAAAGCACTATAATTTTGATTGGGAAACAACTGGGAGGTCATAGCATACTGTCCGCCGTTCACGAAAATTTCAATGGAAGATCTGTCCATGATAATCCTGAACAAAACTTCCCCTTCGGGCAAATTTGGTAGCCTCATTTTTTGTAGTGGATCTGCAAAGGATTCATGAAAATCGGTTTTTCCAGAATTTGCCCTATTCAGTGTCATCGTCATAGCAGCCCTATCTACAGTTACCACAACCTGTTCATCAAGACCATTTTTATAGATGAGTTCAAAAACAGCCGCACCTGTAAGGAATTGAAGATCCGATTGGCTATAATCTTCAAATGGAATTTCCGACACACCTTGAGAATCAACGGTCAACTTTCTTACCGGTTCTTTTTCCAATAGGTCATCAAAACCTTTCAACGGATAATTGAAGAGTTCATATGAATCTCCGGTCTTTTGAAGACTCAACTTTCTTGGTAAGGTCATGGCACTTCGCCATTTTTCTGTTGGAGTATCCCTAGCATAATCCCAATTACTCATCCACCCTATAAAAATTCTATCATTATTGGGCACATTGTTGTAGGTTACTCCAGCATAATTATCCCTGCCCAGATCTATCCACAGATCATCTTTTTGATCAGAAGAGAATGTTGTGCCGTCAAAATCCCCTACAAAATATTGGGTGCCACTACCACCATTGGGAGCACCTGGATTGATGCTGATCAACAACACCCACTTAACCTCATCGGTGCCTTCTACTTTTAGGGAAAAAAGATCGGGACACTCCCAAACACCTCCATGGGCACCTTGATTTCTTCCAAATTCACTTTTATATTCCCAATCTATCAGATTGGGAGACTCCCATATTTGAAGGTGATCTCCTGCCACAAGGAGCATGGTCCATTTATCGACCTTATCGTTCCAAAAAACTTTTGGATCCCGAAAATCCTTTACGCCTTTATTGGGAATAACAGGATTACCCTCATATTTTTTCCAGGTATCCCCATTGTCCAAGCTATAGGCAATCCCCTGGGTCTGAAAATCATTTTTCCCCGCTTTTTCCCCTTCAATTAAATGATAGGTGTATATCGCCACCAAAGCCGGATTTTCTTTACTTCCAAAGCCCGAAGTATTGTACTCATCTACCACGGCACTCCCAGAAAAAATGTAACCATGTTCATCCGGGAATAAGGCAATTGGTTTGTGTTCCCAGTGCACCATATCCTTGCTTACGGCATGCCCCCAGTGCATTGGCCCCCATACAGTATCATCTGGATAATATTGATAAAACAGATGGTACACCCCTTTATGGTACACTAAGCCATTGGGATCGTTCATCCACTTTTCCTCAGGGGTAAAATGAAACTGGGGCCTGTAAGCCTCTTTGTAATATGCTGTTTCAGCCGATTCATCCATTTGAGAAGCTTCTTTAGGTTTATCCTTACATGACATTAGCAATCCGAAACTGATCAACACTATATATATATTTCTTGGCTCCATATCAGCAATATTCTATTATTTACTAAAAATAAACATTTAATCGATTCCCAACCGTACAAGCCTAATGCTTTGTTAAAATCCCATATTTACCTTCCTAAATGGTATCTTTGTATAGCATAATTTAATACCTAATAATGAAAATTAAGTATTTCATAGTTCTTCTCTTATTCAGTTTTATCCATGTCCATTCCCAGGAAACAATAGATGAAGCCTTACAAAAATATAATACGCACGAGGTGCCCTATTTGAAGGTTGGGGAAGCCATTGACAATAAAGACTATTTGTTCTTGGATGCCAGAAGACAGAAGGAATATGATGTTAGCCATATTGAGAATGCAACCTTCGTAGGCACCTCTAAATTAAATTTAGAAGAAATGTCCAGTTTGGCTCCAGATAAAAATGCACCAATAATCGTTTATTGCTCCATAGGTGTTCGCTCGGAAAAAAGTGCCAAAAAATTATTAGAGCAAGGATACACCAATGTTTACAACCTATATGGGGGAATTTTCGAATGGGTAAACCAAGGTCACCCCATTGTTGACCATCTAGGGAATGAGACCCATAAAGTACATGCCTTTAGTAAGCATTGGGGTAAGTTTCTGACTAAAGGCGAAAAAGTATATTAAATAGTTTATGACATCAAGTTCCAATTCCCTAAACCAAAAGAACCTACTTCTTATTTTTACAAGAAATCCAGAATTGGGTAAATGCAAAACTAGATTGGCAGCTAAAGTAGGCGACCACACCGCTCTTAAAATATATACCTTTTTATTGGAGCATACCCACAACGTTACCAAAGAAGTGAAAGCCACCAGAGAAGTGCATTATTCGGAAGAAATATGGGAAAATGATATCTGGGAAAATACACTTTATCACAAAAAAATACAACAGGGCAAGGACTTGGGAGAACGAATGCTAAACGCTTTTAATGATGGCTTTGAAGCGGGGTATGAAAATATTATCGTTATTGGGAGCGACATGTACGATCTCTCGTCTGATGACCTAAATACAGCTTTCGAGGAATTGCATAAAACCGACTTTGTCATTGGGCCAGCAGAAGATGGCGGATACTATCTTTTGGGAATGTCCAAAATCAAGGCCTCTCTTTTTAAAAATAAGGCCTGGGGGACAAATACCGTTCTCAACGAGACCCTAAATGATTTAAAAAATGAATCGGTCAAGCTATTGAAAATAAAAAATGATGTGGATCTTTACGAGGACATTCAAAATATTGACGCTTTTCAACCATTTTTAAAAAACATATAAATATGACATTAAAACAATTAGAAGAGTCTACTGCCTATTTAAAGCAAAAAGGTTTTGATGCCCCTGAACTGGGCATCGTACTTGGAACCGGACTTGGAAAATTAGTGGCGGAAATTGAAAATCCCATTGAAGCACATTATAACCATATCCCATTTTTTCCATTGGCGACCGTTGAGTTCCATACCGGAAAACTGATCTATGGCACTTTAGAAGGAAAAAAGGTAGTGGTCATGCAGGGTCGCTTTCATATGTACGAAGGATATGATTTAATTGATGTTACTTATCCTATAAGGGTTATGCACCAACTGGGGATCAAGAATTTGTTTATCTCCAATGCAGCCGGAGCCGTCAACCTCAACTTTAATAAAGGGGATATTATGTTGATTGAAGATCACATTAATCTTCAGGGAGGATCGCCTTTGGCTTTTAAAAACGTAGCCGAATTTGGAGACCGATTTGTGGACATGAGTGAACCATATGACCTAAAAATGCGTAAAAAGGTAGAGGATATTGCAAAAAGAGAAAACATATCGCTCAAAAAAGGGGTTTACGCCTCCGTGGTTGGTCCACAATTGGAAACCAAAGCGGAATATAGAATGATAAAATTAATTGGCGCCGATGCCGTAGGGATGAGCACTGTTCCAGAAGTAATAGCCGCCAATCATCTACGATTGCCCGTCATGGCAGTATCCGTCCTCACCGACGAATGTGACCCGGACAATCTGAAACCGGTGAATATTGCAGAAATTATCGCAATTGCAGGTGAGACAGAACCAAAAATGATCAAATTATTTAAAGAATTAATAAAAGAGATATGAGTTATTTAAACGCCACAAACGACCTATACAAAGAAGCTGCATTAACCCCTGATGTAGGGTTGTGCTGCACCACCAATCCCGTTTGGCAATTTCCCGGGCTTTCCATTCCCAAAATCATGCAGGAAATGAACTATGGTTGTGGAAGTACGGTTTCCGCCCAAGATTTGGTCAATAACCCTAAAGTACTTTATGTTGGTGTTGGTGGCGGAATGGAATTGTTGCAATTTTCATACTTTTCTAGGCAAAAAGGTGGGGTTACAGGAGTTGATGTCGTTGATGAGATGTTGGAGGCCTCCAAAAAGAATTTCAAGATAGCAGAAGAAGAGAATACGTGGTTCAAAAGTGAGTTTGTAGACCTTGTGAAAGGAGACGCCCTAAACCTTCCCGTTGCAAGCGGAAGTATTGATGTTGCCGCACAAAACTGTCTGTTCAATATCTTCAAGGCCGAAGATCTACAAAAGGCAGTTGCAGAAATGTACCGTGTTTTAAGACCCCACGGTAGATTGGTTATGAGTGACCCTATCTGTGAGCAACCCATGAACGATGAATTACGGAATGATGATAGGCTCCGGGCCCTTTGTTTAAGTGGCAGTATCCCTATGAAAGATTATATAAAAGCATTGACCGATGCAGGGTTTGGAACCATAGAGATAAGAGCGCGTAAATCGTATCGGGTGCTTTCTCCCAACCACTACCCCACAGAGGAACTGATTTACATTGAGTCCATTGAAATAGCTGCCATTAAAGACCCCATGCCGGCAGATGGACCTTGCGTATTTACAGGTAAAACTGCTATCTATTATGGTGATGAGCAATATTTTGATGATAAAAACGGACATGTTTTAATGCAAAACCAACCTTTGGCCGTTTGTGATAAGACAGCCGCTGCTCTGGCCAAGGCCAATGATCAAATACATATCAGCGAAAGTACCTGGCATTATAATGGGGGTGGATGCTGCTAGCCGTAATAAAATAATATAGCTTACTTCACAATAGTAAGGTTAAACAGTGATTACCTACTAATCAACCAATGCAGCTTTAAACGAACCTTATCATGAAACATATCTTCATCCTACTACTGGTATTTACTGGAATTGCCTTTGGCCACGCCAAATCCACAGCAATTGTTGAGGGACCTTTGAGTCTTCAAAAAGTTGACTACTCGACCTGGGATAAACTATTGAAAAAATATGTTGACGATCAGGGCAATGTTGATTACAAAAACTTCCGTAAGGAAATTGGACTGCTAAATTCATATATAGAGCAACAGACCAAAAATCCTGTCTCGGAATATGACACCAAGGAAAGTAAATTAGTGTACTACATCAATTTGTACAATGCGGCTACCGTAAAATTAATTTTAGATAATTATCCATTGGGCAGTATCAAGGATCTAAAAGGACCTTGGAATAGGCAAGTAGTCACCATAAGGAACAAGCAGCTCTCCCTTGGGGATATTGAACACAATATTTTACGTAAAATGGACGAACCTAGGATCCATTTCGCCATTAATTGCGCTTCCTATTCCTGTCCAAAACTGTTGAACGAGGCGTTTACGGTTGAAAAATTGGAAGACCTTTTGGAAAAATCAGCAAGAAACTTTGTGAACGATCCCAAAAGGAATGTCATCACGAAGGAGAAAGCCATGTTGTCCCAAATCTTTAAATGGTACAAAAAAGACTTTACTGATGAGGTCTCATTGACTGACTACATCAATCAATATTCAAAGATTAAAATAACAAGGGAGACCAGAATAGAATTTATCAACTACGATTGGAGCCTCAATGCATCAAAATGATTCCCTTAAGATAAGTATCATAATACCAGTTCTCAACGAAGCGGAACATATTGCTCACGTATTGAAATACCTAAATGACATCTGCAATAAAGATCACGTTAAGGAAATCATTATAGTTGATGGGGGCAGCACAGACAACACTCCAGCCATTGCAAAAGAATTTGGTGCCACCCTGGTACATTCTGAAAAAGGACGGGCCAAACAGATGAACAAAGGAACCAAAAAGGCAACTGGATCCATATTTTACTTTTTACACGCAGACACCTTTCCTCCTAAAGATTTTGACACCCATATTGTCAATGCAGTTGCCTTTGGGAATCCTGCTGGTTGCTTTCGCATGAAATTCGACTCTAACAGCTGGCTCCTAAGAGCTTCAGGATGGCTTACTCGGATCAACATAAAAGTTTGTCGTGGTGGCGACCAATCCCTTTTCATCACCAAGAAATTATGGGAAAGGTCCGAAGGATATAATGAATCCTATATAATTTATGAGGACACCGAGTTTATAGGTCGCTTATATAAATTAGGGGACTTTAAAGTATTGCCCCAAACGGTACTAACTTCAGCAAGAAAATATAATAAGAATGGCACTATTAGGTTGCAGTATCATTTTGGCGTCATCCATTTTATAAAACTAATGGGTGCCGGTCCGGAGCGTCTTTACAGATATTACAAAAAAAACATATTGACCTAAGTTTACTAGTTTCTAGTCTGATAATCCAAGAGAACTCCTTCTGAAATCCATTTTGCCAAAGCTTGTCTATTATCAGGATCTAATATCCTCCTTTGGTCTTTGGTATTTTTTATGTTCCCAATTTCAATATATACCATTGCCGGGTGTGTCTTTTTAACTAGGTACAGATTGGTACGATCCTCAAAAGTTCCTGAATACTCCCTATTGGGTTGATATTTCTGATACTTATTCTGAAAAGTTGTATGTATGTTCTCCGCAAATCTCTTACCATTCTTACTGTTCTCATGGTGATAAAAGAAAACATCGATGTTCTGTCCCTTACTGCGACTATCCACATGTGTAACGATAAGTCGCTGATATTTTCCCTTATTTTCCGCGTATAACATATTTACAGCATCTACCCTTTGCTTTAGTCTGGCCAATTGATTTAGCGGTATTTCGAGATTGGGATAGGTAACCTCATCCCTATCTATTTCCAGAATACGTTCATCCCTAATTCCGTCATTGGGGTCGCGTATGATGATATAAACCTTTGCTCCTTGTGACATTAATTCTCTCGCCAAACGCAATGTGATATCATAGGCATATTCATCTTCTGCAATAATTTTTCCTTCGTAGTTCTCAATGGCCCCCGGATCTGGACCCCCATGACCGGAAATCAAATAATAAACAGCGCCTTCCAAGGCCTTACTCATATTGGGAACAAGCGCATATTTCTTCCCAAAAATGGAGTATTCGGCCTCTTTGCCCATACTCTTTATTTCTGTTGCTTTATTCTGAATGGTATCTACTACCTCAGCTTCAACAAAGGGTGGCAACACATATTTGCGGCCCTCGTAGAGCTGAATGCTGTCCCGAAGATTATCTTTATTTAAAGCCACGAAATGTCCATAATGTTTTATGGGGTCCATGCCTTGTTTTCTAAGAATGGAAAAAATCCCATCCCCTTTTTCGGCAATTACGGTCTTTACGGAGTTTTGAGCATAAATGGAAAGGGATGATAAGACCAGAACCAATAGTAAGAGGCTACATTTTTTGGGGTACACAATGCTAATTTTACACAAATATTATCAAAAATAAGGTGTACTTCCAAAAAGGAATGCTTATAATACTCAAATAGATCAATGATTTTTATAAAAGGATCTGATTATCTCCTCCGCAGGCTTATTCTGAGGGGTAAATCTGTTGTCACCTCCCCCTCCTGCAGATTTATGATCTATGAACCATTTCCAAACAAAGCCTCCTTGGAACCAGTCCTCTGCCCAAAAAGATTCAAAAATAGCCTTCGTGGCATTTGCCTGCGCTTCAAGGTTTACGTCATCCTTACTATGATCCACCAACCAAGGGCGTTTTGCCGTATAATCATTACTTCTATAGCCATATTCAGTAAACAGAACGGGTTTCTCTAATTTTTTGGATAGGGTCATGAGTTTCTCCTTATATGGCCTCCAACCATTCACCAATTGTCCCACTGAAGGGGTCTTTTCATCGGACAAAGGGAAATAAGCATCTACCCCTATATAATCCAAATCTTCCCAAAATGGGGTACGTTCATATTCATCCCAGTTCGCCGCATAGGTAAGTTTACCTTTATACACAGCACGTATTTTTCTAACAAGGCTGTTCCAATATTCCGGCCTGTTCTCTATGAACTTTTCCAATTCCGTTCCAATACAAAAGAATTCCGTTTTTGTTTCTTGTGCCAATTCGGCATAAGTCATGATGAATTTTGTGTAGGAGGCTTCCAAAGCCATCCAATCTTCTTCTGAATTCATTTTTAGGGTTCCCGTAAAGGTCCCTTTCCATATCCAGATTTGGGGCTTGACCATTACCCTTAATCCATTTTTATGAAGTAACTCGATATATTGTTTTGCTCCTCTCTTGGTCTCCCCAAACCACTGCCTTTCTGTGTCAAAAA
The DNA here is from genome assembly GCF_001430825.1 of Sediminicola sp. YIK13. Lineage (GTDB taxonomy): Bacteria > Bacteroidota > Bacteroidia > Flavobacteriales > Flavobacteriaceae > Sediminicola. The sequence continues at coordinate 2,203,808 of NZ_CP010535.1, forward strand.
CAATCTCTGGGGAGGCTACATCCCTTATAAAACCAAAGGGCATTACAGCTGCCGATTCTGCATTGATTCGCAAAAGGGCTTCCACATGTTCCTGGGAGGCCTGTTCCCTCGAAGCCACAAAACTAACGCCGTTAATTTTTTTCTTATCCTGACTTATACAGGACAGTTGCAAGGTGAATAAAATAAAGAGGAGCAATTTTTTCATGTTACTAAAATACACCAAATTAGGATTTGACATACAATACATCGCATACATTAACATAAACCTGCGACATGAATTTGGGTTTTCCAATATTTAAATTACTTATACATTAAGTACGCGCATTAAGTTCTTATATTTAAGCACGACTTAAGCAACAACAACCGATTCTTCATATGGAACATATCGTTATTATTGGCAATGGAATAGCAGGGATTACCGCTGCCAGACATATTCGCAAGCTTTCTGACAAAAAAATAACCATAGTCTCTGCTGAAACAGACCACTTCTTTGCCCGTACTGCCCTGATGTATGTGTATATGGGACACATGCAGTTTGAACATATTAAACCATATGAAGATGGCTTTTGGGCCAAAAATAGAATAGACCTGGTTAATGGCTTTGTAACCAAGGTGGACCATACATCGAAAAAAATTGAACTAGCCAGTTCTAAATCCATAGCATACGATAAATTGATCATCGCAACCGGCTCCAAGCCCAATAAATTTGGATGGCCAGGACAAGATTTGAAAGGGGTACAGGGATTGTACTCCAAACAAGATCTCGATGCGCTGGAAGTTCACGCACCCAACAATGAGGTGTGCTCCCGAGCTGTAATTGTAGGCGGAGGACTCATAGGAATAGAATTGGCGGAGATGTTGCGAAGCAGAAAGATCCCCGTTACATTTTTGGTTCGGGAAGATAGCTTTTGGAACGGCGTACTGCCCCAAGGCGAATCAGAGATGATCAATGAACATATTTTGGAGCACCACATAGATTTACAACTAGGCACAAACCTAAAAGAAATACTATCCGATGAAAATGGCCATGCCAAAGCTGTCACTACAGATAAAGGAGAAACTATTGAGTGCAACCTTGTAGGCCTTACCGCAGGCGTAACCCCCAATATAGATTTTCTTAAAGACTCAGGCATTACCCTGGGCAAGGGGGTTAAAGTTAACCGGATGTTGGAAACCAACATTCAGGACATCTATGCCATTGGGGACTGTGCAGAACAACACCAACCCATTGGCCACAGAAGACCTGTAGAAGCTGTTTGGTATACAGGCCGAATGATGGGTGAAGCCATTGCCCAGACAATATGTGGCAACCCTACACCTTATAACCCTGGACACTGGTTCAATTCTGCCAAATTTTTAGATATTGAATATCAAACCTATGGGTGGGTGTTTAGTGAGCGAAATAGAAAACCTTATGAGGAACATTTCCATTGGAGACATAATGATGAAAAGGCATGCGTTACTATTTCTTTTCACAAAGAGACCAAGGAATTTTTAGGGATCAACACCTTTGGAATTAGAATGAGACACGAAATAGTGGACAGATGGTTAACAGATGGCAAATCTATTAATCATGTCATTGCCCACTTAAGGGATGCTAATTTTGATCCTGAATTCTATACCACCTATGAAGCTTCTATCGTAGCCAAATACAATGAACAGTTTAATACGTCCATTGGTTTAAAAAAGAAAAGTTTAAAAAGAATATTTTTCAACGCATAACCTATGCCCCATATGAGTACGTACGACAAAAACATGGCCTTGACCGGCACACCTCCAAAAGCCTTGACCCTGGGCCAAAAAATAGCAACATTGATGGGAATGGGCGGACTAACTATCCTGGTACTGGCCATATTCAATGTAAATTTTCCTCATAAAGCACTTTGGCTGACCACATCCCTATTGGCAATTTTTATTGGAGTGGTTTGGTTTTCCGCTGCGGCTTATGCCCATACCCAAAAAGGAATAAAAAATGATGGGGTCTGGTTTAAATCCATATCCAGTAGAGGGGTTTGGGCCTGGATGGCCGGTATTGCCCTAACTGCTTTTTATATAATTCTCTATTTCTATCCTCAATATCTAGGTTTGCAAAAATCTGGCGACAATACAGGGGTCATCGCTTTTTTTGATCCTTTGAGCAAACTTCTCAGTGGTAATCCTGCCAGTCAATGGTTTGTATACGGTACCCTTTATACGGTAGCTATTTTGGCTTTTGGCATTAAGTTTATTTGGAAATACAGACACAACAGGTATGAAATGATACGCACCTCCAGTGTTATGTTTTTTCAAACAGCCTTCGCCTTTCTGATTCCTGAATTTATGTCTAGACTGAACAGTGAATCGTTTTCACTACCCTACTATGACCTAAAAAACATATGGCCCCTTAACTATTACAATTTTGAGCGTTACCGGGTCAATAGCATGATAGATGCCGGAGATATAGGATTGGCCATGCTCATCTTTGGGATCCTATCCATCTTTGTCATTACCCCAATTCTCACCTACAAATATGGAAAACGTTGGTATTGCTCATGGGTCTGTGGATGTGGAGGCCTTGCCGAAACAGCTGGGGATTCCTTTAGACATTTGAGCGACAAAACACAAAAAGCCTGGAAAATAGAGCGGTGGGTGGTACATAGTGTGGTTGTATTTGTAACCTTAATGACCACTGCCGTAATTTACTCTTACCTAGGAAATGACAGTAGCAAATATTGGTTGACAAAAAACACCTTTTTACTCGGGGTGGCAGGTATATTAACCCTTGTATTCGGGTGGGTAATGCTCTTTAAAAGAAAGGAACTTCAAAAAGATGCCCGCTATGGTGCCATAGGCTATTTTACTATTATAGTAGCCTTAATTGGATTTCACTACCTCAGTGGGGACGGGAACGTTTTTCTCTTTAAATCGGAAACCTTAAGAACAACCTACGGATTTTTGATAGGCAGTATCTTCTCTGGTGTAATTGGAACTGGCTTCTACCCAATTTTCGGCAATAGGGTATGGTGTAGGTTTGGTTGTCCCATGGCAGCAATCCTTGGGTTCCAACAACGTCTTTTTTCAAGATTCAGAATCACGACCAATGGCGGACAATGTATTTCTTGCGGCAACTGCTCTACCTATTGTGAAATGGGAATAGATGTTAGGGCATACGCACAGAAGGGAGAAAACATAGTGAGGTCTAGTTGTGTAGGTTGCGGGATTTGTTCTGCCGTTTGTCCACGTGGGGTATTAAAACTGGAAAATGGACCTGAAAAAGGACGCATCAATCCTACTGAAATCCTATTGGGCAACGACGTAAACCTAATGGATTTAGTGAATCAGAAATAATAAAAAACATTATAATTTTTGTATTGCCATTGCCTACAAGTTATCTACTTTTGTCCGCTTTTTGAATATAAGCAATGCCATTTGGATTACACAATAGAGGAAACTAAATCAGTAATAGAAGGGAGGACAGATTACCGTCCAAAATAAGTATAATGAAAGACATCATAGTAATTATTCCAGCATTTAATGAAGAAGATTCTATTGCGAAAGTAATTCAAGAGATACCTCAATATATATCGGAAATAATTGTCGTGAACAATAATTCCACTGACCAAACCGCCATAAACGCTGAGAAGGCAGGGGCCACTGTACTACGTGAAAATAGAAGGGGATATGGGTACGCTTGTCTATGTGGAATGGATTACATAGCAAAAAGATCCAAAACACCTGATATTATCGTATTTATCGACGGTGACTATTCCGATTACCCGGAAGAAATTACCAAAGTAGTTGAACCTATTATAGAAAAGGACATAGATTTTGTCATCGGGGCGCGTGTTAAGGAGCTGAGGGAGCAAGGTTCTATGACACCGCAACAGATTTTCGGCAATAATCTGGCAACTTTTCTAATGAAAATGCTTTTTAAGGCAAAATATACAGATTTAGGACCCTTCAGAGCCATAAAATACGACCAGTTATTGGCACTGGATATGGAGGACAAGACCTATGGTTGGACTGTGGAAATGCAACTAAAAGCGTTACGTAAGAAACTTACATACACCGAAGTAGCGGTTCGTTACAAAAAAAGAATTGGGGTATCTAAAGTATCAGGTACGGTAAAAGGTAGTATATTTGCAGGCATAAAAATCCTAGGCTGGATTTTTAAATATAGTTTAAAATAAAAATCAACTTAATCACCTTTCTTTATCAACTAAAATGGGACTAACCATCACTTACATTATCATTGCAATCTACAGCATTGCGCTAGTATTAATCTTCTTTTACAGTTTGGCTCAATTAAACCTTCTTGTAAATTATCTTTGGTATAAAAGACAGAACCAAGAAGCGCCGAAATACAATCTTCTTGATCCAAAAGAAATTCCATTTGTCACCATTCAATTGCCTATTTACAATGAAGAGTATGTTGTAGAGCGATTGTTGGAGAATATTGCAAAAATTGAATACCCATCAAGCAAGCTTGAAATTCAGGTTCTTGACGATTCTACAGATGATTCTGTAAACGACACTGCCAGAAGAATTGCCGCTCTTCAGGAAACTGGATTGGACATCACACATATAAGAAGAGAAAACAGATCTGGTTATAAGGCCGGAGCATTGAAAGAAGGTCTTAAAATTGCCAAAGGTGAATTTATCGCAATCTTTGATGCCGACTTTTTACCCGATGCAGATTGGTTGAAAAAAACCGTAATATATTTCAAAGATGAAGAAATTGGTGTTGTACAGACCCGTTGGGGACATATCAACAGGGATTACAGCACTTTGACAAAAATACAAGCCTTTGCCTTGGATGCCCACTTTACCTTGGAACAAGTAGGAAGAAACGCAAAAGGACACTTCATCAACTTTAATGGTACAGCAGGAATCTGGCGCAAGGAATGTATCCTTGATGCCGGTAACTGGGAAGGTGATACCTTAACTGAAGATTTGGATTTGAGCTATAGGGCACAATTGAAAAACTGGAAGTTCAAATATTTGGAAGATGTGGAAACTCCTGCAGAACTTCCTGTAGTGATCAGCGCAGCTCGTTCCCAACAATTTCGTTGGAACAAGGGAGGTGCAGAAAACTTTAGAAAAACCGTTTTGAGCGTTGTAACTTCTAGGAACATTTCTTTTAAAACCAAATTCCATGGGGTGATGCACTTGTTGAACAGTTCCATGTTCCTATGTGTTTTTATCGTAGCGTTTTTGAGTATACCAATGTTGTATATCAAGAATATGTACGGACATTTGGGGTGGATTTTTGAAGTAACAAGCTTCTTTGTTGTAAGTACCATCATTTTGTTCGTATGCTATTGGTTTACCTATAAGAGCATACAGGGCAGTAGTTTTGATAGTTTTGTGGACTACATAAAAATATTTTTCACCTTCTTCTCGGTAGCTTTAGGTTTTTCTTTGCACAATTCCATGGCAGTCTTGGAAGGGCATATGGGAAAAAGAAGTGAATTTGTAAGAACGCCAAAATTCAACATTAACAACCTTACGGATAGTTGGAAAGGGAATAAATACTTGGCTAAAAAATTATCACCAAACATGATATTGGAAGCATTGCTTATGATTTATTTCTTGTTTGGGATGTACAGTGCCATACCATTGAACGATTTTGGATTGTTCCCATTCCATTTTATGTTGTTCCTAGGTTTCGGATTTGTATTTTTCAATTCACTTACTGCTAAAGCATAAGCATGTCCTCCTATTGGAAACTTCATAAATTTCCAATCCTTATGGTGCTTATCAGCATCGGATTCTATGCGAGTTTTGCTTATGACCTGGACCGGTCAGATATTATAAAACTAATAACCCTATCCCTAGGGTTATTTTTTTTGTGTTATAAAATCATACAATTTGAGAAGTGGAATTTTAAATTTCTATTGGTTGCCGGCGTTCTTTTTCGTTTGGTCTTTTTTATGGTCTCACCCAATCTTTCCCAAGATTTCTTTCGTTTTATATGGGATGGGGAATTGGTCAGACAGGGCTTCAATCCCTATCTGTTTACACCAAACGACTTAATGTCACAAGGGAATCTCGTCATTGCCAATGCACAAGAATTGCATATGGGAATGGGAGAATTAAGCGCAAAACATTTTTCCAATTACCCCCCTCTTAACCAACTGCTATTTGCAATTTCCGCTGCATTAGGTGGGAAGTCAATTCTAGGTAGCATTATTGTAATGCGCTCAATTATAATATTTGCTGATCTAGGTATCCTATACTTTGGTATAAAGTTATTGAAGCATCTCAACAGATCTTCCTATTTGATTTTCTGGTATTTTTTAAATCCTTTGGTCATCATAGAACTTACAGGCAATCTTCATTTTGAAGGAGTCATGTTATTTTTCTTTATGGTTGCCCTTTATTTTACAGCAAAGAAAAAATGGCAATGGGGAGGTGTATTTTATGCTTTTGCCATTTTGACAAAACTTGTACCCCTTATCTTCCTTCCCCTATTCCTAAAACATTACGGTATCAAAAAAAGTTTGGCCTTTTATTCCCTCATTGGAATTACCGTACTAGTATTTACGTTTCCTTTTTTCACAATGGATTTCATCGCCCATTATTCGGCAACCATAGGGCTTTGGTTCTCCAATTTTGAATTTAATGCAAGTATTTATAACATCATAAAATACGTTGGGCAACAGTTTGATATCCCTGCCTACGAAATGATAAAGGCATTTGGGAAAATTATTCCCTTCATAATTATCGCATTGGTCCTTCTTTTTACTTTTTTACGCAATAATAAAAACACATCCAGTCTGATGGTTTCTATGTTATGGATTTTAAGTTGCTATTATTTTTTGGCCACAACGGTCCATCCATGGTACATCATCTTCTTGGTCATTTTGGCGATTTTTACAGAATTTAGGTTTCCCCTAGTTTGGTCCTTTACCGTCACATTAAGCTATTGGGCCTATTCCAATAGCCAATTTGAGGAGAACCTTTTGATTCTCAGCATTGAATATATCCTAGTATATGGTTTCTTAATCTATGAATTGATGACCCTAAATAACAAAAACCTGTTATTTTGTAAAAATTAATCATGTTTTGCCCCTAATTCATTTTAATTGGTACATTTGTTTTGTAATGAAGGTAACAACACATATACTTATTCATAATCGGGCTTCTTTTCCCGTTTATTCATTTACGCCTACACGTCGTCGCCCGTAAGGGTGCACTTCTATCATGGAAATAGGTGAGTCCATTTCCAACTCTCGAAAAAAATCATTATTTTATTTAATCCTAAAGCAACATTCAATGAAGATTGTTATTGCTAACGAATCATATTTTAAATATTCCCAGATTATCTGTGATACCATAGAGGAGTCCGCCAAAGTGCGCGGCACTGGTATTGCAAAACGAACTACGGAATATATTGAGAAGAGGTTGAAAAATGGCAATGCCGTTTTAGCCTTGGACGGGGACAAATTTGCCGGCTTCTGCTATATAGAAGTATGGGGCCATGAAAAATTTGTCGCCAATTCAGGATTAATCGTCCATCCCGATTACAGAGGGCAAGGCCTTGCCAAACAGATCAAGAAAGCCGTTTTTGACCTTTCCAGAAAAAAGTTTCCGGAAGCCAAAATATTCGGTATTACCACTGGGTTGGCCGTAATGAAAATGAATTACGAGCTGGGCTATAAGCCCGTTACATTTTCGGAACTTACTGACGATCCAGAATTTTGGAAAGGCTGCCAAACTTGCAAGAATTTTGATATTCTGACCCGGACGGAAACAAAAATGTGCTTGTGTACGGGCATGTTATATGATCCACACGCAAAGAAAAAAGTGGAGAATAGCAATTTAAATACAAAAGCATTTACAAGATTAAAGAGTATCAAGGAGCATTTGCTCCTTAAAAAGAAAGAAAAATGAAAAAATTAGTATTAGCCTATAGTGGTGGACTGGACACATCTTATTGTGCAAAATATCTATCCAAGGACAAAGGGTTTGAAGTGCACGCGGTGAGCGTGAATACAGGAGGATTCTCGCAGGAAGAAATAGCCAGCATCCAAGAAAAAGCATTACAATTGGGAGCCTCAACCTATACCTCCATTGATGCCGTGCAGACCTTTTATGATAAAGTGGTCAAATACTTGATCTTTGGCAATGTCCTAAAAAATAATACCTATCCCCTGTCGGTAAGCGCTGAGCGTATTGTTCAGGCCATAGAAATAGTGAACCATGCTAAAAAAGTAGGCGCAGCTTACATTGCCCATGGTAGTACTGGAGCAGGAAATGATCAGGTAAGATTTGATATGATTTTTCAGATCATTGCCCCGGAAATTGAGATCATCACCCCCATCAGGGACAACAAACTATCGAGGGAAGCTGAAATAGCCTACCTTAAAGAAAATGGGGTGGATTATTCTTGGGAAAAAGCCAAATACTCCATCAATAGGGGCCTATGGGGCACTTCTGTAGGCGGCGAAGAAACTTTAACGTCACATTCGGCCCTACCGGATACTGCCTATCCCAGTCAGTTACAAGAAACAGAACCGACAGCTATTAAACTCACTTTTAAGAGAGGAGAACTTATAGCCATCGACGGCAAGGAGAACACTCCCGTGAATAATATTATTGCCTTGGACGCTTTGGCCTCTAAGTATGCCATTGGAAGGGATATCCACGTAGGGGATACCATCATAGGTATCAAAGGAAGAGTTGGGTTTGAAGCCCCTGCTTCCCTTATCATAATAAAAGCCCACCACTTGTTGGAAAAACATACCTTGAGCAAGTGGCAGCAATTCCAGAAGGAACAGCAAGGAAATTTCTATGGAATGCTCCTACACGAAGGAAATTATTTGGATGAGGTAATGAGAAATATTGAGGTGTTTCTAACCGATACACAGAAGAATGTTTCTGGTGACGTGTTTGTTAGCCTTCACCCTTACCGTTTTCAACTCAATGGAATTGACTCCAAGCACGACCTGATGAATGCCTCTTTCGGGAGCTATGGGGAAATGAACAAGGGTTGGACCGCGGACGATGCAAAAGGGTTCATCAAAATACTTTCCAACGCCGGAAAAATATATAATCACGTCAACAATAGTTATGATTAAAGCAGGAATAATTGGAGGTTCAGGATATACCGGGGGAGAACTGATACGAATTCTACTGAACCATTCCAAGGTAAGTATCGATTTTATATACAGTACAACCAGGGCAGGAAAAAAGGCATCAACGGCACATCCCGATCTATTGGGGGTGACGGATATAAAGTTTACCGATGAGGTTAACTTAACGGTGGATGTGGTCTTTCTTTGTTTGGGCCATGGTAATTCTACCTCTTTTTTGAATGAACACCAGTTTTCTGCCAATACGAAAATTATTGACCTGAGTAATGACTTCAGACTAGCAGCAGATGCCCAATTCAAAGGCAAGGATTTTGTCTATGGGCTACCAGAACTGAACAAAGAAGCCATTAAAAAGGCAAATTATATTGCTAATCCAGGGTGTTTCGCAACTGCCATACAATTGGCACTATTGCCTTTGGCGAAAGCTGGCGCCCTTGACAATCCTGTGCACATCAATGCTGTCACGGGCAGTACTGGAGCAGGTGTTGTTTTATCCGCGACTTCTCATTTTAGTTGGAGAACCAACAACATTTCCTGGTACAAACCCTTTACCCACCAACATCTGGGAGAAATAAATGAAAGTTTACATTCCCTCCAATCCAATGCTGGGGAGCTATTCTTTTTGCCCAGTCGTGGTAATTTCACCCGCGGCATCTTTGCCACAGCCTACACCAACTATAATGGGTCTTTAGAAGACGCTAAAAGCCTGTTTAAGGACTTTTATGCCGATGCTAAATTTACGCAAGTCTCTGACGAGGAAATTTGTCTGAAACAGATAGTGAACACCAATCATTGCCATATCCATCTGCACAAGCACAACGGAGTGTTGTTGGTCACCTCTGCCATAGATAATTTATTAAAAGGTGCGTCAGGGCAGGCCGTACAAAACATGAACCTGATGTTTAAGTTTGAGGAAACGGAAGGACTACAATTAAAAGCAGGAGTATTTTAAATTATTGATCGTTGCCTTTTTGTGAACAATAACGAATAAACAAAACAAAATGAAAATAGCCATACTAGGGGCGGGAAACTTGGGTTTGTCCATAGCCAAAGGATTATTGAATACAAATGACGGGATCGCCTCCATATACCTCACCAAAAGAGATATAAGCCCGATAAAAGCTCTGGAGTCGTATGGCAATGTCACTGTGACCATGGACAACAAGGAAGCACTTAAAAATTCGGATATTTTAATTTTTGCCGTGCAACCCGTACATTTTGAAAACATTCTAGAACAGCTAAAAGACTATTTAGCGGACAACCATATCATTATTTCCACGATTACCGGATTTAGCATAGAACGAATAGAAAAAGTTATAGGAAAGAATAACAACATTATCCGAAGCATGCCCAATACGGCAATTTCAGTAGGCCAGTCCATGACCTGCATCTGCGCCAATGAAAAGGGTCAGGGAAAAATTGAACTGGCCAGGACAATTTTCAATAAAATGGGCCATTCTATGATCATTCCGGAAAATCAAATGCAGGCAGCCACGGTCATTTGCGCCAGTGGGATAGCCTTTTGGATGCGCCTTATCAGGGCTACCACCCAAGGTGCCATTCAACTTGGATTTGATGCCAAAGAAGCACAGGAACTGGCTATGCATACCTGCAATGGGGCTGCCCAATTATTGATCGCCTCGGGCAATCATCCCGAAGAAGAAATTGATAAGGTGACCACCCCAAGAGGATGTACCATCCAAGGATTGAATGAAATGGAACACCAAGGATTAAGCTCTTCCTTAATTCAGGGTATCGTGGCCTCCTATGAAAAGATCAATCAAATTAAAAAAGAATAACAATGAACCTATTTGATGTATACCCATTATATAACGTAACCCCTGTTTCCGCTAAAGGTATTGTTGTCATCGATGATAAGGGTCAGAAATACCTTGACTTTTACGGAGGACACGCCGTTATATCTATTGGCCACTCCCATCCGCACTATGTTAGGCGTATTAAGGAGCAATTGGACCAAATTGGGTTTTATAGCAATGCGATCCAAAATCCGCTGCAATGTGAATTGGCCGAAAAATTAGGGAAACTTTCAAATTGCGAGGATTACAATCTATTTTTATGCAATTCTGGGGCTGAAGCCAATGAAAATGCCCTAAAATTAGCCTCCTTTCAAACTGGAAAGTCGAGGGTATTAGCATTCCAAAACAGCTTCCATGGGAGGACCTCAGCTGCAGTTGCAGCAACGGACGACTTAAAAATCAATGCACCAATCAACCAACAACAGAAGGTCACTTTCCTTCCTTTTGACGACATAAAGGCCTTTACCAAGGAAATTGAAAAAGGGGACGTATGCGCCGTTATTTTGGAAGCCATTCAAGGTGTAGGGGGATTGGACGAGCCCTCTACTGAATTTTACCAAGAAATCGCCAAACTTTGTAAGGAACACCATGCACTGCTCATTGCAGATGAGGTGCAGTCGGGGTATGGAAGAAGCGGTAAGTTCTTCGCCTTCCAGCATCACGACATCCATCCAGATATCATAACAATTGCAAAAGGCATGGGCAACGGTTTTCCTATCGGTGGTGTTTTGATACACGATAGCATCAAAGCTTCCTATGGCTTGTTGGGCACTACCTTTGGAGGGAATCATTTGGCTTGTGCGGCAGCATTGGCGGTGTTGGAAGTTATTGAACAGGAATTCCTCATTGAAAATGCCAACAAACTATATGAATATTTCATTTCCAAGGCAGCAAAAATACCAGAAGTAAGGCGGGTAAAGGGAAGAGGCCTTATGATAGGCTTGGAGTTCGATTTTGATGTTTCCGAACTGCGGAAGAAATTAATTTACAACCAACACTTATTTACGGGAGGAGCTAAGGATAAACGTGTTTTGAGAATTCTCCCTGCTTTGAACATTACTAAAAAACATATCGATCTATTTTTTGAAGCCCTTCAAACGGAATTATAGGAATAGGTTTCCCCTGAACTGCCTTTTTAAACTAGCGCAGCTTTGGAGTACAGTTACAGCAACATGAATAAAAAACGCATCTTACTAAAAGTTGGCACCAATACCCTTACCAAGGAAACCGACCAGATTTCCAGAGGAAAAATTGAGGATATTGCCCGTCAGATTGCAACGTTAAAGGATAAATACGAATTTATTATCGTAAGTTCTGGCGCCATTGCCGCTGCAAGACAGTTCGTGAAATTGGAGCATAATGGGGCCGAAATCAATGTAAAGCAGGCATTGGCCGCTATAGGTCAACCTCATTTGATGCGTATTTTTCAGGAAAATTTTAGGGAATTGGGGTTATTGACCTCTCAATGCCTATTGTCATATTCAGATTTTGAAAAGGAGGCCTCCAAGGTAAATATATGCAATACCATTAATGTCCTAGTGGCCAACAACTTTATCCCAATCATTAATGAAAATGATACGGTAGCCACGGACGAAATACAGTTTGGTGATAATGATAAGTTGGCAGCACTAACGGCTGCCCTCATAAAAGTGGACCTTCTCATTATAGCCACAAACACAGATGGCATTTATACAAAAGAGTCCATAGAAAACAACAATCCTGAAACGATAAAGACGGTACATAACCTTGAGGAACTACAATGGGAGGTAAGTGGCACCAAATCCTCCAGGGGAACAGGTGGCATGCAGTCAAAGATTGAAGCTGCCACGATCGCCAACGAGGCCAAAATAGAAACATGGGTCGTTAATGGCCTAAAAGATAATTTCATAATAGATGCTCTGAACAACCAGAGCAACTTTACCAAAATAAAATAAAAGACATGTTACATTACCTATCCTTAAAAGATATTGATTCCTTGCCCAATTGGGTAGAAGAAGCGAGATCCCTGAAAACAAATCCAAAACATCATAAAGGCTTGGGAAAAGATAAAACCTTAGGGTTACTATTTTTCAATAACAGCCTAAGGACACGTTTGAGCACACAAAAAGCTGCTATGAATTTGGGAATGGAGGTTATTGTCATGAATTTTGGCAGTGAAGGTTGGGCTTTGGAATATGGAGATGGTACTATTATGGACCAAGGTTCCTCGGAACATGTTAAAGAAGCCGCCCAGGTTATTTCCCAATACTGTGATATCATCGGGATAAGAGCTTTTGCCTCCCTTACCGATAAAGAAGAAGACGAAGCCGAACTAGTCCTGGAATCATTTAAAAAATATGCCACAGTACCCATTCTAAATATGGAAAGCTCTGTAGGTCATCCTTTACAGGCCCTGGCAGATGCCATAACATTGGCGGAGAACAATACCAAGTCCAAACCAAAAATTGTTCTTTCCTGGGCCCCTCATCCCAGGGCCCTGCCCCATGCGGTGGCCAATTCCTTTGTAGAAATGATGCAACGCCAAGAGGCAGATTTTGTGATCACACATCCTAAGGGGTATGAGCTGAGTGAAAATATCACAAAAGGTTGCACTATTGAGTACGATCAGGAGAAAGCCCTGGAAAATGCCGATTTTGTGTATGTAAAAAACTGGAGCAGCTATACCAATTATGGGCAAGTAATCAACAAGGATACCAACTGGACCATCACCTTAAAAAAATTGGGACAGGCTAAATTTATGCATTGTCTTCCCGTACGTAGAAATGTGGTGGTTGCAGACGAGGTGTTGGACAGTAGCCAATCCTTGGTCATTGAACAGGCAAACAACAGAACCTATGCGGCACAAATAGCCCTAAAGAAAATATTGGAAAGCCTATCTTAACCCAAATACATGAAACAAAAATTATCCATAATCAAAATAGGGGGCAACGTTATAGAAGATGAAAATCAGCTAGCCAAGTTTCTCAGCTCTTTTTCTAAAATGGAGGGTTTTAAAATCCTGGTACATGGTGGCGGAAAGCTCGCCACTCAATTGGCCGAAAAACTTGGAATACAGTCGCAATTGGTAGGCGGAAGACGAATCACGGACGAAGAAAGTTTAAAAGTAATCACCATGGTATATGGCGGCCTGACCAATAAGAATATTGTGGCCCAATTACAGGCCAACAATTGCAATGCCATAGGACTTAGTGGTGCCGATGGCAATACCATTCAAGCCCATAAACGTCCGGTTAAAACCATAGATTACGGCTATGCTGGTGATGTAGACGGTATTAACGCCACCACTATAAATGCACTTCTTACCTCTGGACTTGTACCTGTTTTTTGTGCTATTACCCATAATGGGAAAGGACAATTATTGAACACAAATGCAGATACCATCGCTTCTGAAATAGCTATTGGCATGAGTGGGCTCTATGAAACAACCTTGTACTACTGTTTTGAAAAAAAGGGTGTCTTGATGGATGTTGCGGAAGAAAATTCCGTCGTCAAACATATAAATAGTCAATCGTACCAGGAGCTTTTAGATCAAAACATAATTGCAGATGGCATGCTTCCGAAATTGGAGAATTGCTTTCACGCATTAAACAAAAAGGTCCACAAGGTGTGCATAGGGGATATTTCCATGTTACAACCTACAAAGGCCCTATATACAACCATTACTTTATGACCTTAGATCAAAAACATCTTACAACAAAAGCAATTGCATTATTAAAGCAGTTGATCTCCATACAATCCTTTTCTTCGGAAGAGGATAAAACCGCTGATGCCATTGAAGCTTGGTTTGAGTCGTTTGATATTCCTTTTAAAAGGGAAAAGAACAATGTATACGCTTTCAATAAATATTATGACGAAAGTAAGCCTACATTATTGCTCAACTCCCATCACGATACGGTAAAGCCAAATTCGGCCTATACCAAAGATCCCTTTCACCCTCATATTGAAGACGGAAAATTATATGGATTGGGAAGCAATGATGCAGGAGGTTGTTTGGTATCCTTGATAGCTACCTTTACCAGTTTTTATGAGGCCAAAGACCTCAACCACAACATTATTATAGTTGCATCAGCTGAAGAAGAGAGTTCTGGCCCTAACGGCCTTAACAGCATGCTCCTGATCTTGCCACATATAGATGTTGCCATTGTAGGAGAACCAACCTTGATGAACCTTGCCATTGCCGAAAAAGGATTGGTAGTTTTTGATGCCGAAGTAAAAGGAACCCCTTCCCATGCGGCACACCCGAACAATGATAATTCAATTTACAATACCATTGAAGTACTGAAGTGGTTTCAGACCTTTTCCTTTGAAAAGGTTTCCGAAGCCCTGGGGGAGGTGAAGCTAACAGTTACCCAGATTAACGCGGGCAGCCAACACAATGTAGTTCCCGCCAAGGTAGACCTGGTTGTGGATGTGCGGGTAAATGACCGTTATAGCAACAAAGAGATCGCCGATATCTTGGCCAAGGAAGCCCCTTGCCAAATAAAACCTCGATCTTTAAGACTTAATTCATCTTCGATTGACAAAAATCACCCCTTGGTGCAATCGGGGATCAATTTGGGAAGGAGCACATATGGCTCCCCTACCCTTTCGGACCAGGCGGCATTGAGCTGTCAGTCCTTAAAATTAGGACCTGGGGACAGTACAAGATCCCATTCTGCAGATGAATATATTTACGTAAGGGAAATCGAGGAAGGCATAGATTTGTATATTAAAATTGTAGACGGATTCCTGCACTGATAATGCAGCACCAATACTAACAGCTGGTTTAAGATTAATTAGAACTAGAAAATTAAAGCATATGAAACTCTGGGACAAAGGATTTAGCACGGATAAAAAAATTGATCATTTCACGGTAGGGAATGATAGGGAACTCGATTTGGTTTTGGCTAAATACGATGTCATCGCATCTAAGGCACATGCCAAAATGCTGGGCAAAATTGGATTGTTGACCAAGGAGGAAACCCAGGCCTTGTGTGCCGAATTGGATCAAATTACCAAATCCATAAAAGAGGGCAAATTTATTATAGAGGACTCCTTTGAGGATATGCATTCCAAAATAGAATATGTGCTTACCGATAAGCTGGGAGATACGGGTAAAAAGATCCACACGGCCAGATCTAGAAATGATCAGGTCTTGGTGGCCATGCACCTCTATTTAAAAAATGAGCTTTCTGAAATAAAAGAAATGACACAATCGTTGTTCGATCTACTTTTAAAGTTGGCCGACCAGCACAAGGAAGTGTTACTCCCCGGATATACCCATTTACAGATAGCCATGCCTTCTTCGTTCGGACTATGGTTTTCTGCCTATGCAGAGAGTCTGGTGGACGACCTATATTTCATTGACGCTGCCTATAAGGTAGCAGACCAAAACCCCTTAGGGAGCGCGGCAGGCTATGGAAGCTCCTTTCCCATAGACAGAAGTTTCACTACTGAGGAAATGGGATTTGGAACTATGAAATACAACGTAGTTGCTGCCCAAATGGGACGGGGAAAGGTAGAAAAGGCGACGGCTTTTGGGATGAGCAGTATAGCCGCCACGCTATCTAAAATGGCAATGGACATCTGTTTATATATGAGCCAGAACTTTAATTTCATCTCCTTTCCCGATGAGCTTACCACAGGTTCTAGCATAATGCCCCATAAAAAGAATCCAGATGTTTTTGAATTGGTAAGAGGTAAATGCAATAAACTTCAGGCTGTACCCAATCAACTGATTTTAATCACCAATAATTTACCCAGTGGGTACCATAGGGATCTACAATTGGTAAAAGAGGTCATTGTCCCCGCCATACAGGATTTAAAAGCGTGTCTGGAAATACTGACTTTCAGTTTAAAGGAAATTAAGGTAAACAAGGGCATTTTGGAGGACCCAAAATACGATTACCTATTTAGTGTGGATACCTTGAACGAACTGGTATTGGGCGGAATGCCGTTCAGGGATGCCTATAAGAAGATGGGAATGGAAATCAATGCAGGAAATTTTACGCCTAAACGAGATATTAAACATACCCATGAAGGAAGTTTGGGCAATCTGTGTTTGGAGGAGATCAGAAATAAAATGAAGTAAAATTTTTTGAATCAACGAAAAGGGGCCAAAAACTAATGTTTTTGGCCCCTTTTCTATTTCTTATGATGTATGACCTATTTGATCATCCCCAAGTTAATCACTTCCTGCTCAGTAAGGTATCTCCAATGTCCTCTGGGCAAATCTTTCTTAGTAAGTCCGGCATAGACCACACGGTCCAACTTTTCCACTTCATAACCCAAGTGTTGAAATATTCTCTGAACAGCCTTATTACGGGTACTGTGTATCTCTATCCCTACTTCGCGTTTGGGGGCATTCTCTATGTAACTTATTTCAGCAACCCTGATGACACTTTCCTCAATAGTTACTCCCTCTTCAATGGCCTTTAGGTCCTCGAACTTCAGATTTTTATCAAGTACCACATGGTAAATCTTCCTCAACCCGTTTTGTGGGCGGGCCAAACGTTTTGCCATTTCACCATCATTGGTAAAAAGGATCAAACCGGTATCATCCTTATCCAAACGTCCGATAGGTGATATTTTTGATTTAGAGGCATTCAAAACCAATTGCATTGCTGAACGTCTCCCTCTTGAATCAGTAGCTATGGTCACAAAGTCTTTGGGCTTGTTCAAAAGCACATATTCCTTTTTCTCTGGGCTCAACAATCTTCCATCAAACTTTACCACGTCGGTAAGCTTTACCTTATAGCCCATTTCAGTAATCGGCTTTCCATTTACGGTAACATTTCCTGAGGCTATATAAATATCAGCATCCCTTCTGGAACACACCCCTGAATTGGCCACGTATTTGTTTAAACGAATTACATTGGGATCAGAAGGTTTCTTGTCCCCTTCGGATTTTCTTTTTATAGGTGCATTTCCCCTAGCAAAGCTCTTTTTCTTAAAACCTTCTCCTCTTCCTGAAGCTTTCCCATCTCTATTGTCATCTGACCTTCCCATACGTATTATCTACAAAAATATTTGCACAAAGGTACAAAGGAATTTCAGGATTATAGCAATTACCTTTTATATAGTTGATTAAGGGGAGGGCAGTAGAATAAACCACGCTATTGAAAGAGAAGTAATCCCTTATAGAATTATGCCGTAAGAGTGTAAAAAGGGCATTGAAGTCATGCCGACGCGTATTTCTATGATTGCATGACAGAGCCTACAATATTCTATTTAAGACCAACTGAACATCTATCAATAAAATACTAAAAACACCCACTATGATGATTAGTTTAAGGATATTATGGAGCCAAACATAGTGCTTCTTGCTCTTCGATTTCCATAACAGCACTAGAAAGAGCAGGAGCAACACAATGGCCAATATAAAATAGACATACATATAACCGACGTCAAAAGAGGTGATCAATAAAAAGGAGGGCACCAAAGTAAGCGCTATCAATAAGCTGATTCCTGTCTTGGAAAAAACCTCACCATACAAAATAGGAATGGTCTTATAGTTTTGGGCCAAATCCCCCGCCATATTCTCCATATCCTTGATCATTTCCCTTGCAAGAATCAGTAGAAATAGAAAAATGGCATGCACGAATATTTGTGCTTCAAAATTTTTGTAGTGGACAAAAACAATAAAGAAAGGGGTAATGGCTAAAATGGCCGATACTATATTACCAACAAAAGCCACTTTCTTCAGTTTATGAGAGTAAAA
The DNA here is from genome assembly GCF_001430825.1 of Sediminicola sp. YIK13. Classification (GTDB taxonomy): domain Bacteria; phylum Bacteroidota; class Bacteroidia; order Flavobacteriales; family Flavobacteriaceae; genus Sediminicola. The sequence goes on from NZ_CP010535.1 coordinate 2,222,401, forward strand.
CCAGATTCCAAAAATGTATGCCGAAAAAAAGACCACTGCCTTAAATGAAACATAACTTGCCAAAAATACCGCTAAGAAATTGAGGACAAAATAGGTTGATAATTTGGTGCGTTGGCTGACCAAACGATCCAGCATCGTCTTTCTGGGTTTGTTGATCAGATCTTTTTCGGCATCATAAAAGTTATTGATGATATAACCACCCGCAATAACCAAGGCGGAAGCAGTGACCAAAACAAACAGATTGATATCGAGAATAACCCTTCTAAGGGGTAGATCTGGGGCCAAAATATATATAGAAGCTAAATATTGGGCCAATACAATCATTAGAATATTGTAACCCCGTACGACGGAAACAAGGCTCAAGAACTTTAATAAAAGGAGCTTGTTCTTTCTACTAAGCATGGCTCAAAGCTTTAGAAGTTATAGACCACTTCTAAATTATAGCCTTTTAATGCTTTTTTTGCTTTATTGATGTCTTCGGTAAAACCTAAAATATAACCTCCACCCCCTGAGCCGCAAAGCTTCAGATAATAATCATTGGTTTCAATTCCATTTTTCCAAAGCTTGTGAAATTCTGCAGGAATCATGGGCTTAAAATTATCCAAAACTACATTGGAAAGTTGTTTTAAATTCCCAAAAAGAGATTTCACATTCCCACTGATAAAATCTTCCACACAGGCATCGGTATGTTTTATAAACTGGTCTTTCAACATGTTTCTAAAACCGTCCTGCTTCATTTGTTCCATGAAAATCTGTACCATTGGGGCAGTTTCCCCGATGATGCCACTATCCAATAAAAACACGGCTCCCGTGCCCTCTAGATTTTGGGATGGGATGCTGGTAGACTCAATATTATCCTTTGAATTTATTAAAATAGGTAGGCTTAAGTAACTGTTCAACGGATCCAACCCAGATGATTTACCGTGAAAGAAGGACTCCATAGCACCAAAAATAGCCTTTAGAGTAAGTAATTTCTCCCTTGTAAGATTCTCTAAGACCGTAATCTTTTCAACGGCGTATTTATCGTAAATGGCCGCAACTAGGGCACCACTACTACCTACTCCATAACCTTGCGGTATGGAACTATCAAAATACATTCCATTGGCAACGTCCTTTTTTAAAGATTCAAAGTCGAATGCCACCAATTCAGGATTCTCAAGCTGCATTTTTTCCAAATACACAGCGAATGCCCTAAGGCTTTCGTTGGACTTCTTTGCAGTTTCAGAAAGATTTTTGCTGGTTTTCAGGGCACCTTTGAAGAAATTATAGGGTATAGAAAGACCTTTAGAGTCTTTAATAATCCCGTATTCTCCAAAAAGTAAAATTTTAGAGTAAAATAATGGTCCTTTCATAGCCTTTTTAAAATTGAATCCTAAAAGCGATATACAAATAACGCTTTATTTCGCCAATAATGATATTAAATTACATCTTTTTGGCCCCATATCCAATTACATCACAAATATACTGCCCGTTTTCACAATATGCAACCAACTCATTCTTAATAAATTGATAAACTATATCCTTTTCAGCCTCAGGGTACAACACATGAACATTGGCTCCTGCGTCCAGGGTAAAACAAACGTGGCTATTAGTACGCTCCCGAAAGCTCCATATTTTATTAATGATCTCCAGGGTATTGGGCTTCATCAATATAAAATAAGGCAAACTGGTCATCATCATTGCATGTAGGGTCAACGCCTCACTTTCCACAATTTTAATAAATCCGTCCAGATCCCCATTGGCAAAAACCGATCGCAATTTTGTGAGATTGGTATGGGCCTGTGAGAAACGTTGCTCCGCAAAGGGGTGACCATGCATCAAATCATGTCCAACTGTACTGCTGACCTGCTTTTGTCCTTTATCTACAAGTAAAATAGTATCCTGATAATTCTTAAAGACATCGTGTACGGGATATGGATACTTAATAGCATATTCATTTGAACTTCCCTCTGTATCACCATGCAGTCCCCATTCCATAAGATCCCCTTCTATACTTCTACAAGCACTTCCCGATCCGAGACGGGCGAGAAAAGATGCTTTTTTATTGAAATATTCCTCACTCATTTCTGGATGCAGTTCCTTCTCCAAACTCATCAAACACAAGGATAGGGCACTCATTCCACTTGCGGAGGAAGCAATTCCACTACTGTGTGGGAAAGAATTAGACGTTTCTATGGTAAAATGATATAATTTTAGAAATGGCAGGTACTTTTCTACCCTCTTGAAAAAAGTTAGAATTTTTGGCCTGAAGGATTCTTTTGGTTTTCCCTCAAATAGCAGGTCAAATGAGAAATCATTTCCCTCCTCTTCCAATTTGCGATATGATACGGTGGTGGTTGTAGCGCAGGTATCCAACGTAAAACTTACAGATGGATTAGCCGGAATCTGGTTCTCCTTTTTTCCCCAATACTTTACCAGCGCAATATTACTGGGCGATTTCCAAGTGATCTTTCCATTCGCTACATTATTTGAATATGCTAATGGCACAAAGTCTGTTCCCGTCATTTAGTGAAATATTTTTGCAAAGATAGTTTTTAAGGGGTTTTACAATGGTCCCGATTAAAATAAATTACTACTTTAGAGTCTTACAGCCATATTTTGAAAAAAAGAATCTACTACATAACCATCTCCGTTGCAGTTTGTTTGCTAATTGGATTTCTATCCGGTTTTGCCACACAATCTTCTATTGACGATTGGTATGTAACCTTGAACAAACCAAGTTTTAATCCCCCTAATTGGATCTTTGCCCCTGTTTGGACCGCACTGTACATAATGATGGGAATTGCAGCCGGGTTGGTCTGGGCGAGAGGATCCTATCATGTTTGGGTAAAAACTGCCCTTTATCATTTTGGCTTTCAACTCTTGCTCAACGCCCTATGGAGTATTGTTTTCTTTGGATTTCAAAACCCTTTGATGGCCCTATTTGTTATTATGGCTTTATTGGTATTGATTGTATTGACCATTAAATGGTTCAAAGTGGTCCATAAATTGGCCGCCTATTTGATGATCCCTTATTTCCTGTGGGTATGTTTTGCAACGGTATTGAACTATAAGATCTGGGAATTAAATTAAATGAATCCTGTTTGATTGCCTTGGATTTATTTACACTTCAAAACCATGTAAGAATCCTGTAGGCTCTTTTATAATTTGGATCAATTCGCTGCTATTGCCTTCGCTGCTATGAAGGCGCCTGTCCAGGCATTTTGAAAATTAAAGCCTCCAGTTATGGCGTCTACATTCATGACTTCCCCTGCAAAATAGAGCCTAGGTACAATTTTACTTTCATAGGTCTTAAAATTGATTTCCTTAAGATCAATACCGCCAGCAGTAACAAATTCCTCTTTAAAAGTACTCTTCCCATCTACCATGAATTCGGAACGCGTTAACTGATCTGTCAATTCTTGTAAGGAATTCTTGGAAACATCAGCCCATTTGGTACTGTCAGAAATTCCTGCAGCCTTAACCAAATTTACCCATAACCGTTTGGGGACATCAAAGGCATTGGTGCGTAAGATGGTCTTTTTTGCCTCAATTTCCTTAATCTCCAATAATTGTTGAAAAACCCCACCTTCATGATAGGCGGGCAACCAATTTACCTGGATTTTGAATTTGTACTTATAATCACTCAATACTCTGGCACCCCATGCTGATAATTTTAAAATTGCCGGCCCGCTCATTCCCCAATGGGTGATCAATAAAGGTCCTTCTGATTCAAGGATGGGTCGCTGCAAACCCTTACTCTTTAGTGCTATGCTTACCTTGGAATCAGTGCGAGTTTGCGGCAGTACTTCTACCGATGCATGGGTACTTACCCCCGGTATCTCCGAAATACGGTCGTCTTTAATGTTAAAAGTAAAAAGTGAAGGAACGGGAGACACAATGGTATGACCTATATCTTCCAGCATCTTCCATATTTTTGGATTACTGCCCGTCGCTATCAATATTTTTCTAGCTTGATATTCCCTTTTAATGGATTGGACTATAAAGCCGTTATCTGATTTTTTAATTCCTGTGACAGAGCTATTCTTTATAACGGTGATACCCAATCTGTCCACCTCCCCCATAAAGCAATCGATGATAGTTTGGGAAGAATTTGAGACAGGAAACATACGGCCATCCTCCTCAATTTTGAGTGGCACTCCCCTAGCTTCAAAAAAGGCGATAGTATCCCCACTGCAGAAGTTGTGAAAAGGCCCCAACAATTCTTTCTCCCCTCTGGGATAATGATGGACCAATTCACTGGGATCAAACTCGGCATGGGTAACATTACATCTTCCTCCCCCGGATACTTTTACCTTGGTGAGCACTTCCTTTCCGCGTTCCAAAAGAACCACTTTTAATTTTGGGTTTTCCTCGGCTATATGAATGGCCGCAAAAAAGCCAGCAGCTCCGCCCCCGATAATTACAACATCATCCATTAACGTATACGTTCCGGAAAGTTCGTAAATATACCATCAACCCCTAAATCTTTTATTTTTTCAATATCTTCAGGTTCGTTTACGGTATAGGTGTAGATTTTAAACCCTTCGCCTTTAATTTCCTCTATGTTTTCTTCCGTAAGCATTTTATAATGCGGATTAATGGCTACTGCTCCCAATTCCTTGGCCACTGGAATGGCCTCTATGGGGTTGCCATCGGTAAGAACTGCAATCGCGATATTTTTATTTAAGTTTCGCATATCCCTCAGTTCTTTCCAATTGAAACTTGAAATCAAAAAATCTTCCAATTTCCAGCCTCTTTCCTTAACATAATACTCTATGATAAAGTTTACACGATCCGCTGTCCCCGCACCTTTTAATTCAATATTCAAGGGTACTTTATGATCTATTAATTTCAATACATCCTGTAACATGGGTATTTTGTGGTTTCCATCCAAGGTCACCCGTTTCAAATCGAAAATATTATAATCTTCAATTCTTCCTCCTGCATTTGATAGCCGTTCCAACGTTTCGTCATGAAAAACAACAATTTCCCCACTATTCACCTTAAAAACATCAATCTCTATCATATCCACTCCGAGATCCAAAGCTTTTTGAACAGATGCCAAAGTATTCTCTGTTTCATGGCCCATGGCCCCTCTATGTCCAATAACCAAAGTCTCGTTCATTTTTTTACAATTTGATAAGATTAGCAAACAGGCCAAGCCTAAAAGAAAACTGTTTATTTTCATTTTTGATGTGTTTTAATGAGATTTCAAAAATACAATTTGAAATGGAATTTACACTACTTGAATTTTAGGCACAATTTAGCATATCTTCAGTATTTAATCATATATCATCATATTCAATGCCTATAATGTTAAATTCTCGATGATAGTGAAATCAAGATTAATTATCTTTAAATGACCGTAACCAATTAAATCAATAAACTATGTTTTCAAAAGCAAACGTATTGGCCACAATTATTGGATTTGTGGTAATGTTCCTATTTGGCTATGCCATTTGGGGAATAGCCACGGCCGAATTTTTTGAAGCCCATGCCACCAACAGCATCATGAAGAACCCACCTGATATGCTTTTTATAGCCTTGGGAAATTTGATAGGTACTTTCGCTATTAGTACCATTTATGGCAAATGGGCCGCAGGGGCCTACGGTGCCGCCAATGGCTTCGCCTTTGGTATCTGGATTGGAATTTTTGTAGGCTTGGGAATGGGACTTCTTTGGTACGGAACTTCTGAACTAATGGATATGACGGGTCACTTGGTAGAGGCCATTATAGACATCTTCTTTTATGGAATCGTCGGTGCCGTAATTGGATTTGTATATCAAAAAACATCAGCCTAAAAACACAAAAAGAACTGGGTAATTATAGGTTACGCCAGTTCTTTCTTTTAAATATTATACAATGGGATTCTGGATAATTCTATCTGTACAACAACCAGTCCTATTCTCTTACTTTTCCAATCTAAAAATAAATGATTCCAAGGGTTGAATATCTACACGCATTCTGGCATTGCCATTCTTGACTTTTAGCACAGCCGTGGCTTCACCAAAAAGCTGATCTGTCAACAAATAATCCCCATCCTTTAATTCCCATTTTTCAATAAGGTCGTGCGGAAGTCCGAGGCTAAAACCAAAGGTGTCATCGGCATCAAAATTGGAGACCACAACTAATTTTTCCGAATCTGACCATCTGGCAAAGGAAAATACCCGATGATTGTACCATTCTGTATGCTCCCTATTAAAGGAATGTATCTCTTGATAGTTCCCCATTAAAGCACTACTCTTAATGGAAAAGTTCAACAGCCTTTTATAAAAATCCCTTAATTCTTTTTCTTCAGGCCTTAAGGCGGCACCATCAAACTTTTTATTGTTTACCCATCGTTGCAAATGGGGGACCCCTATATAGTCGAAAATAGAGGTACGCCCAACACTGCCAAATCCAGGTTTTTCTAGCGCAGGCTCTCCCACCTCCTGTCCAAAATAGATCATGGTGGGGGACGTACTAATCGTTGTGGATACAACCATCGCCGGCTTGCCCTTCTCGGCATTTCCTGCAAATTCTGGACTTGGAAGCCTTAGTTCATCATGATTTTCCAAAAAATGCAGCATATGGTGTTCAATATCCATCATGCTATTTTGCACTGTATTGATCTGGTCTGTCCACCCGTGACCTTGAATTATGGGCACTAAGGAATCATAGAGCCCTACCTTGTCATACAAGTAGTCCATTTTTCCCTTATGGATATAATCCCTGTACAAGTTGGGTCTATATACTTCGGCCATCAAAAAGGCGTCCGGATTCTTCATTTTAACGGAGGAATTCATAAAACTCCAAAATTCAACGGGGACTATTTCAGCCATATCATATCTGAAACCATCCACTCCCATATCAATCCAATACAAGGCAATATCCCTAAATTTTTTCCAACTGTTGGGCACATCCTTATCTTTCCAAAATTCGAAGTGCGCCTTGTAGTCTTTTTTGTCAAATCCTTCCGGCAGGGCATCAAACTCGTGCACGCCATCTGGGGTAATCCCATAGTTGATTTTGACGGTTTCGTACCAGTCATTGAAACCTGGCTGTGAGGTACGAGCCCCGTTACCTGTCCATTTTGCAGGGAATTCATCAAATTTTCCATCTGCCAATTTTGCCTTTTCCCCACCCAAAGGCAAATACCCGTGCTCCCATTTTGGCACTATAAATGGCTTTCCGGGATTATAATAAAAATTATTATCGCGCTTATAGGTTACTGAAGTATCGTCCTCTGCACCAAAATCAACAACCCCTTTCGGATTGCTCTTTCCTTCATATCTTCTGGCAACATGGTTAGGAACGATATCGATGATCACTTTTAGGCCGTTTTTATGAGTGCGGTCTACTAGCTCTTTAAACTCTTCCAACCTTCTGGCCGGATCTGTGGCCAAATCAGGGTTCACGTTGTAATAATCCTTTACCGCATAGGGAGAACCAGCCCTACCTTTCACCACATCAGGATCATCTTCGGAAATACCATAAGCAGTATAATCATTAATTACGGCATGATGTGGGATTCCTGTAAACCAGATGTAGGTGACTCCAAGATCCTTGATCCCTTGCAGGGCCTCATCCGTAAAATCGGCAAATTTTCCAACCCCATTTTCCTCATGGGTTCCCCAAGGTTTATTGGTCGTATTTGTATTCCCAAATAATCGGGTAAAAACCTGATACACCACTTCTTTATGTTCTTCCGCCTTTTTCATTTTTAAATTTTCTTTTTTCTCTTGTCCACAACCCATCATTAAAAGGCATGTGCTGATTATACTAAAGATAATAAATGTAATTTTCTTCATAGGGTAATAGCTCAGATATTGTAATGGCCAACAAACTCTCGTTTATGTTGAAATCGAAAGCTAATGAATATTATTTTCCAATTCAAGAATCATGCTTTTTTTGGGACCAATGGTGAGTTCATTGCCCAATTTTATTGTGGTGTCAGTCAACACTTCCTTCCCTTGTTGAAAACCCTTTAAGTTTTCGGCAAACCTATCCAAGGGTAGCTTTATTGATGTCTTATTGTTGTTCAAGATAACCATAACTGTTTCCTCTTCCGTAATTCTAAAATACGCATACACTTCCTGTTCTGGCACATATTGTATAGTTTTTCCCGTATGTATTACACTGGCGTTTTTTCTCCAATTAAACAGCTTTTTTGAGAAATTGAAATATTTGTTCTGCACCTCATTCCTTCCCTTGGCAGTGAAAGCCGTTCTGGAGTCGCCTTGCCAACCCCCAGGGAAATCCCTTCGGATATCCCCATCACCTTTGTCCTTATCTCCCCCCATTCCGATCTCGCTGCCATAATAAATTTGGGGAATACCTCTTACGGTCGCGATCAGGGTCATGGCCAATTGGTAGTCCTCAAAATTGGGATACAGTTCATTGATCCTAGGCGTATCATGGTTTTCTGCAAATATTAGAATATTGTTGATATCGGGATAAAGGAAATCGTTCACAAAATTCTCGTACAACTGGATGATCCCTGTGTTCCATGTGGGGTTTTCCACCTTAAAAACTTCCATAATAGCGTCGTGGAGCGTAAAATCCATGACTGTGGGCAGGTTGGAATTATAACCCTGAATGGCCCCTATCTTACTGTCCTTTTGCCAATAGGCCATCTGTGCCTGATCATGCATCCAAACTTCTCCCACAATATTGAAATTGGGATATTCAACGGTAATGGCCTTGGTCCATTTTGCTATCCCCTCCTTATCATTAAAGGAATAGGTATCTACCCTGAACCCATCCAAATCTGCATATTCTATCCACCAAATTGCATTTTGGGTAAGATAATTCAACACCAAAGGATTCTTTTGATTAAGATCGGGCATGGACTTTACAAACCAACCATCCATGCAGTACCTATAATCGTATTGTGACACATTAGGATCCATTTGAGTGGTTGTCCTATAATTGGTCTGTCCGTAACCTGGAAACTGATGGATCCAATCATAGGTAGGCAGGTCTTTCATCATCCAATGGGTAATGCCCCAGTGATTGGTGACATAATCAAAGATCAATTTCATATCCCTCTTGTGAAGCTCAGAAGCCAAACGCCTATAATCTTCATTGGTACCAAATCTCGGATCAATCTTATAGACATCGCTCTGGGCATAGGTATGGTAAGAATATTTTTCATCATTATCCTCACACATGGGGGTACTCCAAATGGCGGTTGCTCCCAATTCCTCTATATAATCCAAATGATCTATAATTCCTTGAATATCTCCACCATGACGGCCTCCATCCAATTTTCTATTGACTTTCTCAACAACATCGGGATGGGAATCTATTTTCGGATTTCCGTTGGCAAAACGATCCGGCATCAGTAAATAAACCAAATCTGAAGCATCATAACTTGCCCTGTCTGCCGAATTAGGCCTGCGCTCCTTAAATTCATAGGGAATGGCCTGTTTCAAATTATCTCCATCTTTCAGCTGGATTTCAAATTTTCCCGCCTTTACACCATCGGTATTTAGGGTGATGAATAGGTAATTTGAATTCTCCGTGCGATGTACGTCCAAAATTTCCACACCACTAAGTTCAGGACTGTACTGTGCAATGTCCTTACCGTACAGCATGACCTGTACCTGAGGATTATTCATGCCAATCCACCAAAATGGTGGCTCTACCCTATCTACTTGTGCCATAATGGGAACGCATAACAAGACCATGCATACCATTAAGAAAACTTCTTTCATGCATCTTGGATTATTTATATCGTTTTTGATCTTATTAAGATGAAGTAGATATAGTTTCTCCCGCTTTAAGTACCAGTCGCTTTCCTTTGACCCTTATGGACATTTCGTCTGTCCCTTCCAAATCAAAACTGGCTCCTGCTTCTGTTACCTTTACTTTAAGGATCCTATTTCTAAAATTTACCTTAAACGAATATGCCTTCCATTGTTTTGGAATCCTAGGAGTGAAGGACAACTTATCATCTACCACGCGCATTCCACCAAAACCTTCTACAATACTCATCCATGTTCCTGCCATGGAAGTAATGTGCAATCCTTCTTCCACTTCCTTGTTATAATCGTCCAAATCCAAACGGGAGGTACGTAAGTAAAATGTATATGCCTGATCCATCCTATTCAACTTGGCTGCCTGAATGCTGTGCACACAAGGTGACAGGGAGGACTCATGAACGGTAAAAGGCTCATAGAAGTCAAAATGTTTCTCCAATTCCTCTAGGGAGAAGTGATCCTCAAACAGGTAGAAGCCCTGTAGTGTATCCGCTTGTTTGATATAAGGAGATCTCAATATTCGATCCCAACTCCATTTTTGGTTGATAGGGCGTTGGGTTCTGTCCAAATTGGCTACGGTGATCAATTCCTTATCCAAGAATCCATCTTGCTGTAAATTAATGCCCAACTCCTCTGAAAATGGGAAATACATATTATCTGCGACTTCCTTCCAAGACTCCATTTCGGCAGTCGTTAATTTGGTCATCCCTATGATTCTTTTATGATCATCGGAATACCCGTCTTTCACTTTGCCAATTTGTTCCAACGTATAGTTGATACACCATTTTGCAAGATAATTGGTATACCAGTTATTGTTTACATTGTTTTCATACTCGTTGGGTCCTGTTACACCCAAGATGACGAATTTGTTTTTTTGCTTCGAGAACGTTGCTCTTTGCTGCCAAAAACGAGAAATCGCAATCAGCACTTCCAGACCCATTTCAGGGATATAAGAGTAATCTCCCGTAAATCTGTAATAATTATATATGGCGAAGGCGATTGCACCATTACGATGGATTTCCTCAAAGGTGATTTCCCATTCGTTATGACATTCTTCCCCATTCATAGTTACCATTGGATATAATGCCGCTCCATTGGAAAAACCAAGTTTTTTGGCATTTTCGATAGCTTTTTCCAAATGGTTATACCTGTATTTTAATAAATTCCTGGCAACAAGTTGATCTTTGGTAGCCATATAAAATGGTATACAATACGCTTCGGTATCCCAATAGGTACTTCCTCCGTATTTTTCTCCCGTAAATCCTTTTGGTCCTATATTCAATCTTGAATCCTTTCCTAAATAGGTTTGGTTCAACTGAAAAATATTGAAACGAATTCCTTGCTGGGCCTTAATATCCCCTTCAATGGTAATATCGCTCATCTCCCAAATCTTTTCCCAAGCTTGCTTCTGTTTATCCAATAAAGCGTCGAAGCCCATAGTGGTCACTTTTTTCAAGACCGCCTTCGCGGCATTGACAAGTTCGGTGGCTTCATGATTTCGGGAAACTGTATACCCCCCAAATTTATGCAAGGTGGCCGATTCTCCTTTGTTCAGGGTCACTTTATAGGTAAAACGTACCTTGTGTTCTTCTATATGCGCGTCGCTATTCAAAGCCACCTCTTTCCCATTGTGGAATACTTTGGATTCCATAAAAGTACAGGTCGCAAAATTCGTCTTCATGGTATGCGCTTCTATAAAACCTTGCTGACCTTGGGAAGAAACTTTTGTGGTATTCCAAAATTTGTCATCCCAGTTGGTATCTTCATTGGTAATCCCACTGTCAACATACGGACTAAAGGAAACTTCCATATTTCCACTTAAAGCTTTTACCTCGTACTTAATGGCTCCTGCCTCATCAATGTCCAAACTCAAGAATCGGATTACTTTTACCTCAATTTCCTGATCGCTTGGCAGGGTTGCAACGAAGGTTCTTTGGTACCATCCTTCCTTCATATTAAGTTCCCTCTTGTACTGGGATACTTTCTTACAGGTGTTCAAATCCAAAGAGGCACCATCGATCTCTACATCTATCCCAATCCAATTAGGGGCATTTATGACCTTGGCAAAATATTCCGGATACCCATTTTTCCACCAACCAACACGAGTCTTGTCCGGGTAATAAACCCCAGCGATATAACTTCCCTGAAAAGTATGTCCCGAATACTGCTCTTCAAAATTGGCTCGTTGTCCCATGGCTCCGTTTCCAATACTGAAAAGGCTTTCAGAAGATTTAACTTTCTCCTTATCAAATCCTTCTTCTATGATCGACCAAACATTTGGTATAATATAATCCTGGTTCATGTTATAAAGTGGTTAATTGATTAATAAAATCTGTACTTATTTCCGTAAAATCATTGAAATTATATTGAGCTTCCGTCAATATTGTTTTATCTCCAATGCCTATGCTGGTCATCCCTGCAGAATTGGCCGCCTGTATCCCCGCAAGGGCATCCTCAAAGACCACACAATCTGTTGGTTCTACTCCAATATCTTTGGCCGCCAAAAGGAATACTTCAGGATCGGGTTTTGCTTTTGTAACGTTGTTACCGTCTACCACAACCTTGAAATAGGAGAGCAAACCTACCTTTTTTAATATGGGAATTGCATTTTTACTGGCAGAGCCCAAGGCCATGGGAATATTATTGGCTTTAAGAAAATCTAGGATTTTTGGGACATCGGGAAGAATCTCAGACGCATCCATTTTCTCGATATAACTCAAATAATCTTCATTTTTTTCGATCATCCAGTTATCGAACTGTTCCTTTGTGGCATCCACTTCCCCAAGTTCCAATAAAATTTGTAAGCATCTTTTTCGACTGACCCCTTTGAACGCCTCATTCTGTTCTTCGGAAAATTCGAATCCCAATTCATTGGCCAATTTTTTCCAGGCCAAATAATGGTATTTCGCCGTATCGACTATGACACCATCTAAATCAAATATGAATCCTTTAATCACCATGTATAAATTTAAGTTACAGCGCAGAGCTGATTGATTGCTGAAAATCATTTAAAACAACGACCTCCAACAATGGACTTTTAATTTCCAAAACTATCGGAATAAAAAAAACCTACTAAAGATTAGCAGTTCCAATAATAGTGGAGATTTGTTATCAATAAATAAAATGAGAAGTAGCAACAACTATTGACAACTTAACAAATATATAAATTTTTTCTACTTCTAATTTCCAACCATTGGCTTCTAAACGAGCCCAACGACCTATTTCTATTTGGCCCCTTATAAATCTTATTGAAAATTGATCTGACTAAAATTCACTGTCATTCATTTTAATAAAACCCCTCTAATTTATTGTGGACTCCCTTTCAATCAATGTGGAATCTAAGATTTCGGTTCGGTATATCTCCTCCTCTTCCTCATTTTCAACCTTATCGATCAACATTTTTGCAGCAATGGCACCCATGCTTTCCCCGTGTTGGGCTACGGCGCTAAGACTGGGATTGGCATATTTGGATAGGGGTCCGTCCGTAAAACCGATGAAAGAAACATCTTCAGGAATCTTCAATCCTTTTTTTTGCACCACCCGCATTCCATAAATGGCAAATATTTCGTTGACACATAGGACCGCATCCATTGTGACCGTGTCAAAGAAATGTTGTATTGCTGCTTCATCTATGCTTTCAAAAGGAAGGGTCAACACCAAATCCTTATGTATGGGAATCCCTTCATCTTTTAAAGCTTGATAATAGCCCTCAGTTCTAGCTTTGCTGACACTTAGATTTTCTGTATTAATCAAAGCAATATTACGCCTTCCGCTATCTATTAACTTCTTAACCGCTTTATAGGCACTGTCCCTATCATCAATGATGACCTTATCACATTCCACTTCATCGGTCACCCTATCGAACATGACCAAAGGGATACCCTGGCTGGTCACTTCCTTTATATGGTTATAATCGTTTCGGGCCTGTGTTTCCGTGGACAACGACATAATAAAGCCATCAATACTGCCATTTGCCAGCATCTCCATGTTGATCACCTCCTTGTCAAACGATTCATCTGAGAGGCAAACAATGACATTATAGCCTCTTTCATTCGCATACTTTTCTATACCTCTAACCACCGTCGTAAAAAAATGGTGGACTATATTGGGAATAATGACCCCGATGTTTTTTGTCCGTTTGTTCTTTAAGCTTATTGCTATATTGTTGGGCTTGTAATTGTAGAGTTTTGCGAAAGCCTGAATCCTTTCCTTTGTATCCCTACTAATTTCCTCGCTATTTTTCAAGGCCTTGGAAACTGTGGAAATGGATACTTCTAATTCTCTGGCGATGTGCTTAAGGGTTATTTTTCTTTTCAAAATATACCAATAATTTAAGGCAACTGCTGTTGTCGGAGTTGAAAAATAGGCATTAATATAGCCCCAATTTGTAAAAGAAAGCTTTTTTTGCAAATAACAACCATAAAGTAATTAATCCATGGTTTCAGGAAGATAATTTTAACAAATATTTGATTAAATAAAAATTCATATATTTGTTATGCCTTGCCATTTAACTAACTTTTGATTAATAAATTGCGAATTGCATAATTTAGTACAACTAAGTTTACGAGTATAATTTTTTAACCTAAGTTATTAACACGAAACCGTTTTCGTGAAATTCTATTCAGTATTCTTAGTCATTTTAACAAAAAATTTACATAAGTTTAACCTGGAATTGAAATTAACTAAACTAAAATTACTTATTTATGAAGATTACGCTACTAAAAAGCTTATTGCTTGTTGGGGCATTTTTATGCTTTGGACTTGCGAAAGCTCAGACGGTATCAGGTACTGTTTCTGATGCCAGCGGCCCTTTACCTGGGGCCAGTGTACTGGTAAAGGGAACTACCAACGGTACACAGACAGATTTTGATGGTAATTACACATTGAACAATGTGGGAAGCACAGCTACATTGGTTTTCAGCTATATCGGCTACAAACCATTAGAGGTTGCTGTGAACAGCAGAACTACTATTTCTGTAACACTTGAGGAAGATGCGCAGGCATTGGATGAAGTTGTTATTATTGGATATGGTACAACTACAGTTAAAGATGCAACAGGATCAGTAACATCTGTTACAGCGGAAGACTTTAATGGCGGTGTCATTGCTTCTCCAGAACAATTGATACAAGGTAAGACTGCCGGTGTCAATATTCAGCAGACTAGTGGTGAACCAGGAGCAGGAATCCAATTGAACATTCGTGGTTCCAACTCTGTAAGGGGTGACAACAGCCCATTGTTCGTTGTTGATGGTGTGCCATTGGCAGGAGGTAATACTTCTCCAGGAGGTGATACTGGAGGCGGCGGAAGTGCTGTGAAAAACCCGTTGAATTTCTTGAACCCATCGGATATCGAAAGCATCAGTATTCTTAAGGATGCTTCCGCAACTGCGATCTACGGTTCTAGAGGTGCGAATGGTGTTGTTATCATTACAACTAAAAGTGGTAAAGGAAGTGCAGGAGGAAAATTTGAATTCTCTTCCACACTAAGTATCGCTACACCTGCTAATAGTTATGACTTACTGGACAGAGATGAATATTTGAGCGCGGTTACCCAATTTGGTGGTGATGCATCTTCAGTTGATTTTGGCAACAATACAGACTGGCAAGAATTCTTAACAAGAACTGCTGCTTCTCAAAACCAAAACTTATCCTATTCCAACAACTACGGTAGTGGTAACATACGTGCTACTTTTGGATATGGAAAACAGTTTGGTGTTGTTGAAAAATCTAGCTTGGAACGTATTACTGGTAGATTGAATATTTCTCAAAGATTTTTGGATGACAAATTAACTTTAGGACTTCAAACCAGTATCTCACGTGTTAATGACGAGACGGCACCTTTATCTGGTGGCGCTGGTTTCCGTGGAGATATCTTAGGTGCTGGTTATTCGGCCAACCCAACATGGAGTACTGATCCTAACTTCTCAGATGGAGGTACCCAGATATTACCTGCTAACTATTTGGCCTATACCCAGAATGAAACATTTACCAACAGAGTTTTGGTAAACGGTTCCATAGATTACAAGTTTACTCCTGAACTTTCAGGTAAGTTGAACATGGGTTATGACAAATCGGAAGGTGAGAATACTTCAGTTATTTCTGGAGACGTTCAAAACTTTACCGGTATAGAAGGACAAGGATTTGGAGTGTTCAATACGCTTAATAGAGAAAACCATTTATTGGAAGCCACACTGAACTACAAGAAAGAATTTGAAGATTCCAGTTTTGATGCATTGGTAGGTTATTCCTTTCAGGATTTCAATGTTAGCGGTAGAAATTCAGCTGCTAGAACATTCTCCACCACTGATTTAAATCAAATGGGTGCAGATTTAAGAGAAACTGTTAATGGCGCTGCAAATATTATTGATGGTTCTTACCAACAATACTACTACGGTACAAATACCAACGGTCTTCTTGTAAACAGACTACAGCCAAATGTTGTATCGGGAGAGAATGTTGGTCTAGGTTTTAACCGATTGGTAGATGCAATGACCGCAGACACTTTTAACAACACAGATGAATTACAGTCATTCTTTGCTCGTTTAAATTATACGATTTCCAATAAGTACTTATTTACTGGAACTGTTAGAGCTGATGGATCTTCTAGATTTGGTCCAGAAAATCAATATGGATATTTCCCTTCTGGAGCTTTTGCTTGGAAGATGAGTGAAGAAGATTTTGTCGGAGATGCTGTTTCTACCTTAAAACTAAGGCTAAGTGGTGGTATCACTGGTAACCAAGATGGATTAGGATACGGTAACTTTGTTGCAAGACAACGTTTCGGAGACCTAGGTATCCAAAATGATAACGTAGTGAACCAAAACGGTCTGGCAATTGTTGCCACTGACGTTCCTGATTTGAAATGGGAATCAACTTTAAACTTTAACGTAGGGTTGGATTTCGGATTTAACAATGACAGACTATCAGGTAGTTTAGATGTTTACCGTAGTGAAACAACAGATCTTATTTTAAGAACTCCTCCTGCAGCACCTGCGGTGGATCCATTCCAGTTTGGTAATGTTGATGCTACTATCTTAAACCAGGGTATTGAATTTTCACTTGGATATGATTTTATTCAATCTGCAAATACTACGTTCTCTGCTAACTTTAACATAGCATACAACCAAAACGAAGTACAAGATTTCGCTAGTGCAATAAATACTGGTGAGATTAATGGACAAGGACTTTCTGGAGCCTTTGCACAGCGATTTGAAGCTGGTAGATCTTTGTTCTCTTATTACATGGCGATCTTTGAAGGATTTGACAGCAATGGCTTTCCAATCTACCAAGATGTAGATGGCAATGGAACAGGAGATCCTATCGCAGATCAAACATTTGTTGGTGAGGATGCCTTACCGGATGTTACTTCTGGATTATCTTTAAACTTTAGAAGTGGAAACTGGGATGCATCGACTTATTTTTCAGGACAGTTCGGATTCTCGGTTTACAACAACACAGCTAACGGTTTCTTCACAGGAGGTTCTATCGGCAACGCTAGGAATGTAACTCAGAACGTTGTTACTAGTGGCGAAGATGGTGGAGCATCTGCAGACGTTTCAACAAGATTCCTTGAAAAAGGTGATTTTGTAAGATTACAGAATGTGTCCATAGGATATAATGTGCCATTAACAGGTGAAGGCCTGTTCAAGAGTTTACGTTTATCCGTAACAGGACAGAATTTATTCTTAATTACTGATTACAGCGGACTTGATCCTGAAGTTACAACGGCTACTGGTGATTTAGGTTCTGGTGTACCAACTAGAGGAATCGACTGGGCGGCGTATCCAAATCCAAGAACAATAACCTTTGGACTTAATGCATCCTTTTAATTAAAAAATTGAATATCATGAAAAGAAATCAATTCAAAATATATTTTCTAACTATAGCGTCTGTGATAGGCCTCACCGCCTGTACCAACCTAGAAATTGAAGAAACCGACTCTATTATCAGTGAAGGTTTCCAAGGATTGGCAGATCCAACTTCAACGGTTGACGAACTTTACAACCGCGTTGGTGGACAATATGGAGACCAAGCAAATTTCTTTGCACTCCAAGAAGTAACAACAGACGCAGCTCTAGTTCCTACAAGAGGAACTGACTGGGGTGATAATGGTTTATGGAGGGTACTTCATAACCATTCATGGAACGGGGAACATGCCTTTATCGGTACTGTTTGGAACCAGTTCAATGCAAACCAGTTAATTGCTTCCCAAGTATTGGACTCAAGAAGTAATCCAACTGCCAATAATATCGGTGATGCTAGTTTTATGAGAGCCTACAGCATGTGGGTTATCTTGGACAACTACGGACAGGTTCCTTTTAGGGATACATCCTTACCATCATCGGCTTTGCCAGAAGTATTGACTGGACAGGCCGCTTTGGACATCATCTTGGCCGATCTTGATCAAGCCATTGCAAACTTACCAACTAAATCAGCTGGTACAGGTGCAGAACTAAATAGAGCCAGCAAAGCTGCAGCTCGTCATTTGAAGGCAAAAGTTCTTTTAAATAAGCACATCTACCTTGGTACTAGTCCTGATTCAGCAGACATGGCCCAAGTAATTTCTTTGGTCGATGCGATTGCCGCAGATGGATTCGCTTTACAAGCTGGGTACTTTGACTTATTTAGACAAGAGGCAGATAATGAGACCATCTGGTCCTTGACATCTTTGGCCACAGGTAACAGAATATTCAACGGATTACACTACAACTCCACAGCAATTGGTGGTGGTGGTTGGAACGGTTTCAGTACGTTGGCAGAATTCTACGACCTTTATGAGGGAGATCCAAACAGCAACCGAGTTGATGTTAACGGAAATCCATTGGATGGCCAAGAAGAAAGACGTGGTGGTGTTCCTCCAGCAGGTAAGCCATTTACAGGTGAACCAGGTACTACAGACAATGGTGGTCTTGAAGATGGATCCAATGTTGGATTTGGATACTTGATAGGGCAACAATTTGCTTTGGATGGTACCCCTTTAAAAGACAGAGCTGGTGCTCCATTGACTTTCAAAAGAGATTTTGTTGATGGTACCGGTGCTCCAAGTTTTATCAACAATGATGAAACAACGGGAATACGTGTTCAAAAATACAACGTAAGATACGGTGGAGGTTTTGTAGGTCACGAAATTGTCTTCCGTTATTCAGATGCCCACTTAATGAAGGCCGAAGCTATGCTACGTAGTGGACAAGATCCTACTGCTATGGTGAACGAACTTCGTACATTAAGAGGCGCAAACCCACTTACATCCGTAGGAGAGTCACAACTTTTGGATGAAAGAGGTCGTGAGCTTTACCAAGAAGTTTGGAGAAGAAACGATATGATCCGTTTCGGACAGTTCAACAGAGACTGGTTATTTAAAGAATCAAATGAAATTGGAAACACAGCTCGTAACTTGTTCCCAATCCCTCCAACTCAATTGTTGGCTAACCCTAACTTGGTTCAGAATCCTGGATACTAATCCAACATAACATACTAAGTTTAAAAACCCTGACTAATTTAGTCAGGGTTTTTTTATACGCTAACATTTACAATAAATTAGAACTCAGTCAGAATACGCTCCATTTCTTTGTTTAGAACCCAGACAACAAATAACTATTTTAACAGAAACTAGTTAAAAAAATTATACTATTCATCTTCCATGCTTAAAGCAGATTAAGTATCTTGTCCTCCTCATATGAAGAGTAATGAACAGGATTTTTGGGCATTTAATTTTATTTACCATACTACTATCTGGATGCCAAAAAAATGAACTTAAGAGGTTTATTAAATTAGACACCTCCAAAACAGGTATTTATTTCACTAATACCCTAAAAGAGACTCCGGAATTAAATATCCTGAACTACTTGTACTTTTACAATGGAGCAGGAATAGCAGCGGCCGATTTTAATAATGACGGCCTAATTGACCTCTATTTTACAGCCAATCAAGGTGAAGACCAAATCTATATGAACCTTGGTGAAATGAAATTCAAAAACACCACTACCATCTCCCAAATAAAAAATCAGGGGAATTGGACTACCGGGGTAACCCATGTTGATATCAATAATGACGGCCTACTGGATATCTACGTGTGTAAAGTAGGGGATTTTAATGGAATCACAGGCAAAAACCTACTATACGTTAATCAAGGAGTTAACTCTGAAGGCATTCCCGTGTTCAAGGAAGATGCAGCCAAATATGGACTTGATTTTGTTGGATTTTCCACCCAAGCCGCTTTTTTGGATTACGACCTAGATGGGGATCTTGACATGTTTCTAATGAACCATTCTGTACATCCCAATAGCACCTACGGAAAGGGATCTCAAAGAGAATTTATGGATCCAAAATCAGGCGATCGTTTCTTTAAGAATGAAAATGGCAGCTTTATAGACGCTTCAGAAGAAGTCGGTATTTTTCAAGGCAGAATAGGTTATGGATTGGGACTGGGTGTCAGTGATCTCAATAATGATGGCTTTCCGGACATATACGTTGGTAACGATTTTTTTGAAAATGATTACGTATACATCAACCAGACCGATGGCACTTTTAAAGAACTCATCACTAAAAATAATTTAAGTTTAGGTCATACTACACATTACTCCATGGGGAATGACATTGCTGACATTAATAATGACGGTCTAACAGATATTATGTCTTTGGATATGCTGCCTGAAGACTTGGAAACTTATAAAACGTCTGGACTGGAATATGCTTATCCTACCTACCAATCGTATTTAAAAAATGGGTATTCCCCTCAATTTATGCAGAATACAATGCATCTAAATTTAGGTAATAATACATTTAGCGAGATTGGACATTTGGCCGGAATAGCTGCAACAGAATGGTCTTGGGGCGTTTTATTGGCAGATTTTGACAATGATTCCTTTAAAGACGCCTATATCTCCAATGGAATAAAAAAAGCGACCAATGATATGGATTTCATTAGTTTCATCGCAAATGAATCTATTCAGAAAAGACTGGACAAGGGAATGTCCGCTGCTGACATGGAGTTCATCAAAGACATCCCTCAAAAAAAGGTTGCCAATTATTTTTTCAAGAACAATGGTGATCTATCATTTCAGGACGTTTCATTGGATTGGTTTAACAAAGAACCTTCTTTCAGCAACGGATGTGTTTATGCCGACCTGGACAATGACGGCGATCTCGATATTATTGTGAACAACATTGATGAAGAAGCGTTTATACTAGAAAACCAAACCCATGCCAAGGATCAATCCAATTACTTGGAAGTAACCCTGCAAGGGGCATCTGACAATAAATTTGGCATAGGCACTAAACTAATGGCCTACACTCCCAACGGAACCATCTACCAGGAACACTTTGTGACCAGGGGTTATCTATCTGCCGTACCTAACATTCAGCATATGGGTCTTGGAAGTATCACAAGCATTGATTCTCTTAGGGTAATTTGGCCTCAAGGAAAAACGCAAATGCTCTATGATATAAAAGCCAACAAAAGAATAACATTCATAGAGTCGGAGGCAACAAACACTTACGAATACGCTTCTTCCGAGAACACCAATTCCTATTTTTTCAATACGGAAAATATGATTTCCTTTATTCACAAAGATCCTTCAACATTAGAATTCAATAGGGACCCCCTCATTCCCTATGCCAACACTAATGAAGGGCCAGAAATATCAATTGGGGACATCAATAAGGACAATCGGCAGGACATTTTTGTCGGCGGTGCCAAAACACAGGCCTCTCAATTATTTATTCAGAATAAGGAAGGTGGCTTTAGTAGTGTACAGGACGATCTGTTTCTTCAAGACGCCGGTAGTGAAGATATTTCCCAAGTTTTCTTTGATGCAAACGGAGATTCCTGGGCAGACCTTCTTATTGTAAGCGGCGGAAATGAATTTGAAAGTGGCCCGAGGCTACGCCCAAGACTTTACCTTAACCAAAAAGGAACCTTTATAAAAGACACTCTTCAATTTCAAGATGTAGAGTTCAATGCCTCCAAAGTGAAGACAAAAGATATAGACCATGATGGCGACCTAGATGTCTTGATATCTTCAGATCAAATCCCCCTAAAATTTGGTGAATCGGCACGTCAATTCATTTTTCTGAATAACGGTAAAGGCACTTTTTCTCAACCTAAATCGGATAATTTTAAGAGTTTCACGGAGCTACCAAATGTGAAGGATTTTATATGGGCCGATATTGACAACGACGGAAAGGAAGAGCTTATAAGTGTTGGCTATTGGGCACCTATATCTATATTGAAAAATGTAAATGGCAGATATGTTCCTTTTAATTCATCTCAATTGGAAAAGACCAACGGATGGTGGAACGTTGTTGTAGCCGAGGATTTTGACAAAGATGGCGACATAGATCTTGTGGCCGGCAATTGGGGATTAAACAGCAGGTTAAAAGCCTCAAAAGAAAAGCCCTTAACGTTATATAGATCAGATTTTGATGAGAATGGATCTATTGAACCTCTAGTAACCTATTATGAAGGTAACACAGAAACACCCTTCGCTTCAAAAGATGAACTAGTCAAACAAATGCCATTTCTGAACAAAGAATATTTGTCCTATAACCGATTTGCAAAAGCTACTTTAACGGACCTTTTTACCAAACAAAAATTGGAAAATGCTCAAAAAATGCAAATCTTTGAATTGAAAAGTATGTATTTTGAAAATGATGGCTCAGGGAATTTTACTCCCAAAGAATTACCGTTAATAGCCCAGTCATCTACGACCCATGACATTTTAATAGATGATTTAAATTTGGATGGCTATAAAGACATGGTATTCGTTGGCAATACCTTTGAAATAAGCACTCAATTAGGTAGGTTGGATGCATCACATGGCCTAGTTTTGATAAATGATAAAAAAGGGGGCTTTTATTGGGCTCGAAATCAAGATTTCGATGTTTCAGGTCCCGCCAGAACGATACAAAAAATAATAATAAATAATAGGGAACATTATATTGTTGGAATGAACAATGCGTCTCCTGTATTCTTGATCAAAAACAGGAAGTAATCGATATGAAACGAAGCAATAAAACTATACTGGCAATCCTAATCGGGGTTTTAGGAATTTCTTTAAGTTGTACCTCCAAAAAGGAAGATAAGGCAAAGGAGGCCGATAAGACACCTACTCTATTTACACTTCTCGATCCCGAGCAAACGGGGATTGATTTTATCAACCATATTGAAAACAAAAAGAACTTCAATATTTTCAAATACCGTAACTTTTATAATGGAGGTGGTGTTGCCATTGGAGATGTAAACAACGACGGCTTGGTGGATATTTATATGACCGCCAATATGGGCCCCAACAAATTATACCTCAATAAGGGAAATATGAAATTTGAGGATATTTCTGCTGCCGCTGGGGTAGAAGGGAGTAAACCTTGGTCCACAGGGGTCGTAATGGTAGATATCAATCAGGATGGGCTTTTAGATATATATGTCAGTAATGCTGGCAACATGGAGGGCAACAACCATGACAATGATCTATACATCAACAATGGAGACCTAACCTTCACCGAAAAAGCGGCAACATACAATCTGGCCAAGACAGGGTTTTCTACCCATGCCTCATTTTTCGACTATGACAAGGATGGTGACCTAGATGCCTATATCCTAAATAACAGCAATATCCCGGTAAGCAGTTTGGGATATGCAGAACAACGCGATGTAAGAGCCCAGGATTGGGAAGGCGTTCCGGACATATTTAAAGGTGTGGGAGATATGCTTTTGCGCAATGATAATGGCGTGTTTGTTGATGTTAGCGAAAAATCGGGCATTTATGGCAGTCTTATTGGGTTTGGATTGGGAGTCATGATTACCGATATCAACAAAGACCTTTATCCAGACATATATGTTTCCAACGACTTTTACGAAAGGGATTACCTATACATCAACAATCAAGACGGTACTTTTACAGAGGACATAAAAGGATGGACCTCCCATTTATCACTTTCGGCTATGGGTGTGGATATGGCAGACATCAATAATGATGGGAATGTTGAGATATTTATAACTGATATGTTGCCCGAGGCCGATGAAAGAGTAAAATCAGTTATGGAATTTGACGGGTACGATGTATTTAAGCTCAAGCAGGAAAAAGATTTTTATCAGCAGTACATTCAAAATACCCTTCAACTAAATAATGGGAACGGTTCCTTTTCTGAGATAGCCTATTTCAGTGGTGTTGACGCCACGGATTGGAGCTGGGCCGGTTTACTATTTGATATGGACAACGACGGTTTTAGGGATATTTATATTACCAACGGCATAAACCATGACCTGACGGATCTTGATTTTGTTGACTTTTTCGCCAATGAGATCATTCAAAAAATGGCGCTTACGGGCCGGAAAGAATCCATAGACTCCATCATAAATAAAATGCCCATTAAACCACAGCCAAATTTCGCATACAAAAACAATAAGGACCTTACCTTCTCTAACGCCAACAAAGAATGGGGTTTTGAAATACCAAGTATGTCCAACGGAGCAGCCTATGGGGATTTAGATAACGATGGTGACCTGGACCTGGTGGTGAACAATGTAAATATGCCAGCCTTTGTTTATGAAAACCAAGCCAATACTCTTACAAACAACCACTATATAAAATTAAAGTTCCAAGGAACGGATAGCAATAGATTTGCTGTAGGAACATCGGTAACGCTTTACCATGCTGGAAATGTTGTCTATCAGGAATTGATCCCCTCCAGGGGATTCCAGTCCTCTATGGATTACACCATGACAATGGGCTTGGGTGGTTCAAAAACCATAGACTCCCTTAGGATCATTTGGCCTGATGATATGACCCAAAAGATGGAAAATATTTCTGCCGACCAGACCATTACCTTTGATCATAAACAAGCAACTTCACGCTATAAGGTTCCCAATCCCAAGGCCATAAAACCTATGCTGGAGGAAATAAAGAACAACTCTCTTATAGCACACAAGGAGAACAGTTATAACGATTTCGTGTATGAAGGATTAATTTACAAACTATTGTCCCAGGAAGGTCCAGCTCTAGCTGTTGGAGATATTAATGGAGATGGTCATGAGGATATCTTTATGGGTGGAGCCAAGGGACAAGCCGCAAGTATTTATACACATTCAGGTAATGGGAAAATAACACCTGTTAGTCAAAGAGTTTTTGAGGAAGACGCAGAATATGAAGATACCGCTGCTGCCTTTCTGGATGTTGATGGCGACAAGGATTTGGATCTTATAGTAGGGTCAGGTGGCAATCAAGTGGGAGAGGAAATGACTTACCGCAGCCGCCTCTATATCAACAACGGTAAAGGGGTCTTTACAAGGTCAAAAGAATCACTCCCATCCACCTTTAAAAATATTTCCACCATTGCTCCAAATGATTTTGATGGAGATGGTGATATAGATGTGTTCATTGGCTCCAGGAGTGTTGTAGGCACCTATGGGGTGAACCCCGACCATTTGTTCCTTGAGAACAACGGGGATGGTACCTTTAAGAATTCTACGGAACGTCTGGCCTATGACCTTAAAGACGCCGGCATGATCACCAATGCTGTATGGGCAGATATGGATGGGGACAAGAAACAGGACCTTATAACAGTATCAGAATGGGGAACTCCAAACATATACAGAAATTCAGGTAGGCGCTTATCCAAATTACCCACCACCTTGGATAGTCTTCATGGGCTTTGGAATGTGGTAGAAGTAGCCGATTTGGATAACGATGGTGACAATGATCTGGTTCTGGGTAATCAGGGAACAAATTTACATTATAGACCCACGCCCAATAATCCAATGAAAATGTGGGTCAATGATTTTGATGGCAACGGCACTATAGAGCAGATTGTGACCTTGCAGGAAAATGGAAAAGATTATCCATTACACCAGAAAAAGGAGTTGACCAATCAGATGGTTTCCTTGAAGAAAAAAAACCTAAAAGCTTCTGAATACGCAAAGAAGACCATTGATGAATTATTTCCTAAAGAAGTATTTAATAACTCTATAATGAAACAATCGGCTATTGCCGAATCGGTCATTGCAATTAATGAAGGAGGTGGGAAATTTACGATTAAAGTACTTCCTACAAGGGTGCAATTGTCCTGCGTGTGCGGCATATCCTGTGCAGACATCAACCAAGACGGCTACTTAGATCTTATCATGGGTGGGAATAATTTTGAGTTTAAACCACAATACTCCAGACAGGATGCCAATTTTGGCAATGTATTATTAGGAAACAAAGACCTGAATTTTACATGGCAAGATTATAACAAAAGTGGCTTTTTCATCAGGGAAGAAATTAAACACCTAAAACAGTTTAAGGACCGCAATGGCAATACCTACTTAATTGCGGCAATAAACAATACTCAACCCAAGATATACAGGCTAAATGAATAAGAATATTGTCCTTTCCATTTTTACGTTATTGCTATTAGGTTGTGGCAAGAAAGAGGGTGGGTTGTTCATGAACCCATCGCCTGAAGAAACCGGTATTACCTTTAGCAATACCCTAACTGAAACCAATGACCTCAATATATTGGACTACCTCTATTTTTATAATGGTGGAGGGGTAGCCATTGGGGATATTAACGGGGATGGTCTTGCAGACATTTATCTTTCTGGAAACCAGGTCAAGAATAAGCTATATATCAATAAAGGCAACCTTACTTTTGAGGATATCACGGATAAGGCTGGGGTAGCTGGCCAAAGCACTTGGAATACTGGAGCGGTAATGGGCGACGTCAATGGCGATGGCCTTTTGGATATTTATGTCTGTGCAGTAGTGGGAATAAACGGGTTTAACGGACACAACGAGTTATTTATCAATAACGGTAATGAAACCTTTACTGAGAGCGCTGCTACATATGGGCTCGATTTTGAATCCTTCAGCTCTAATGCCGCATTTTTAGATTATGATCTGGATGGTGACCTGGACCTATACCTTCTTAACCATGCGGTTCATACGCAGAAATCTTTTGGCAAGGCAGATCTTCGGTTTCAACGCGACTTTCAAACCGGGGACCGCCTTCTCAGAAATGACGGCAATACCTTTGTAGATGTAAGTGAGGAAGCCGGTATTTATGGTGGTATCAATGGCTATGGCCTAGGTGTTGCCATCAGTGATTTTAACCAAGATGGCTTTCCCGATATTTATGTTGGGAACGACTTTCATGAAGACGATTACTATTATCTAAATAACGGGGATGGCACATTCAATGAAAGTCTGAAAGATTACTTTGGACAGACCACTCGCTTTTCCATGGGTAATGATGTTACGGATATAAACCACGACGGTTGGCCAGATATCCTCTCTTTAGATATGTTGCCCGAAGATGAAACTGTGCTCAAATCTTCTGAAGGAGACGATGACGTACAAATTCAAAAGCTTCGAATAGAACAGTATGGGTACCATTATCAATTTACCCGGAACATGCTTCACATTAATCAGCAAGGCGGGAAATTTAAGGAAACGGCCCTTTTAAGTGGTATTGCCGCAACGGATTGGAGTTGGAGCTCCCTTTTTGCCGATTACAATCAGGACGGAGAACAGGATATTTTTATTTCCAACGGGATTCCAAAACGTCCCAACGACCTGGATTTTATCAATTTTGCCTCTAACGACCAGATCAAAAAGAAAATAGACAATACCAAGTTGGTAGACCAGCAGGCACTGGATATGATGCCCTCTGGTAACATTCCCAACTATGTATTTGAAGGCAAAAAAGACCTACAGTTCATAAATAGGTCCAAAGACTGGATCCTACAGGACACCCTAATTTCAGGTGCAACGGCCATGGGCGATCTGGATAATGATGGGGATTTGGATATTGTCACCAATAACATCAACCATACGGCTACACTTTATATAAACAAAACCGATAAAAAGGCGAACTACCTAAAGGTTAACTTAAAATCCCCAGGGAAGAATCCATTTGCCATTGGCGCCAAAGTACTTTCGTACCATAGTGGCATTCTTCAATACAAGGAAATGTACACTGTAAGGGGTTTTCAGTCCTCTTCAGAACCCATGATCCATTTTGGTTATGGTAAGGAAACCAAGATAGATTCACTGCGTATAATTTGGCCTGATAGAACGACCCAGTTGCTAACGAATATAGCCGTTAACCAAACGCTGACCATAGAACCGGAAAATAAAACTCCCGTAACCTATCCATTGTTTACCAAAAAGAAAAAAGAAATTTTCCATAAAGTCGAAGGTAATCTTGGTATCGATTTTGTACATCAGGAAGATGCGTATTTCGATTTCAATAGACAGAAATTGATCCCGTATGAATTCTCTGATCGAGGTCCTGCCGTGGCTATCGGGGATTTGGACAACAATGGGAGCTCGGATATTTTCTTTGGAGGCTCTAAGTTTATTCCTTCCAAGGTCTATACCCAACATTCTGAAGGTTTTAGGGAAAAGAAGGTAACAGAAATCAAAAAAGACTCCATAAAAGAAGATGTAGAAGCAGTAATAGCCGATTTTAATGGCGATGGAAAAAATGATCTTTTTATAGGCTCAGGAGGTGCAGATTTTTTCAATCAAATGCCGCCACTTTCCGATAGTTTTTACGTTCAAAAGGATTCCACTTTTATTCCGGGAAAACTCCCAGCCACTTATCAAAATGCCTCGGTACTGGCTTCGGCCGACTTTGATTCCGATGGGGATATGGATCTCTTTGTAGGCAATCAGATGATCACCAATGATTTTGGCAAGATTCCACAGTCCTATCTTCTTGAGAACAAGAATGGTGCCTTTGAAATTGTAGAAAACAAGTCCTTATTACATATTGGCATGGTCACAGACGCTATTTGGGACGATTACAACGGAGACGGTAAGCCTGACTTAATACTAGTTGGGGAATGGATGAATCCCGTGTTTTTCAAAAATAAGGACGGTAAATTGGAGAAGGACGATTTTAACCTAGCCTCCATCAAAGGTTTATGGCAAAGCATCATTCCCTTTGATATCGATAAGGACGGTGATACGGATTATTTGCTCGGCAATTGGGGTTTAAATTCAAAGTTTAAAGCCACCGAGCAAACCCCTATGAAAATGTATTATGCCGATTTTGATGATAATGGCAGTACTGAAACCATAGTCACCATTGAAAAGAATGGACAAGATTATCCTATTGAAGGATTAAAAGGGCTATCCGAACAATTAGTAAGTCTAAGAAAGAAATTTACGGCCTATAAAGATTTTGCCGGTAAGCCTATTGAGGGTATACTTTCAAAAGAACAACTGGAAAAGGCAACGGTATTTGAAGTAACCGAATTAAGTTCGGGTTACCTTGAGAACAAAGACGGAAAATTCAGTTTTACACCTTTCTCGGTGGACATGCAAGTGGCACCAATTATGACTTTCCTGAAGTATGATTTTGATGGTGACGGATCGGAAGAAGTACTTGCTGCAGGCAACTATTTTGGTGTAAAACCATATCATGGACGTTTGGGGTCTTTCTCCGGTGCTATGATAAAAGGGAAAAATAATGTAATTTTGGGTGATGAAATTGGATTGGATTTTTCACAGAAATCTATTCGCCATCTGAATATTATAAACTTTAACAACCGACCTTATTTAATAGCGACTTTCAATAATGAAAAGGTCCAAGTATATCAATTGATAAACAAAAATGACAAATGATGAAGAAGATAATCTTATTGGTATTAATAGTTGTTCTAGGCAGTTGTCAGAAAAAAGAAGAACCTATTATCATCTCTCCTAACCTGCTACATCAATCCATAGATAAGGTTACGGAAATAATGATTCACGATATATTTTCGCCTCCTGTAGCCAGTAGGATTTTTGCTTATCCGAATATTGCGGCTTATGAGATCATTGCCGTAAATAATGGGGAATACAAATCCTTGGTAGGTCAAGTTACCGATTTGACCCCTATTCCAAGTCCAAAAACTGATGCTTCTGTAAACGTGCATTTATCAGCTCTTATCGCTCATTTGGATATGAGCCGTAGGCTAATATTCAGCGAGGAAAAATTAACTGTTTTCAGGGATAGTCTTTACAATATATGGTCTTCACAAAACCCAACTGAATTTGAAGCTTCCAAAGAGTATGGTTTAGAAGTGGCCGAGCATATTAGTGCATGGATGAATGAGGACAATTACAAACAAACCCGTACCATGCCAAAATTTACGGTAATGTCCGGTGAAGAATCGCGTTGGCAGCCTACACCACCCTCTTATATGGATGGCATTGAGCCACATTGGAGTAAAATTCGTCCTTTTGTGATAGACTCCTCCGAACAATTTAAACCAGTACCTCCCCCAGATTATTCAATGGATGTTGATTCCCCATTTTACAAAGAGCTAAAGGAAGTATATGATATCAGTAAGGAAATTACAGCCAAGGGAGATACTTCGGAAGAAATAGCTATGGCCAAATTTTGGGATTGTAACCCATATGTCTCAGTAACTTATGGACATTTAATGTTCGCGACAAAAAAAATAACACCGGGAGCACATTGGATTGGCATTACAAAAATTGCTGCCAAAAAAACAGATAGTGATTTTGACAAAACCCTTTACGCCTATACTAAAACGTCTATAGCCATGGCTGATGCCTTTATCAGTTGTTGGGATGAAAAATACCGGAGTAATCTAATTAGACCTGAAACCCTTATCAACCAATATATTGACGAAAATTGGAAGCCAGTACTTCAAACACCGCCATTTCCAGAATACACGAGTGGACACAGTGTTGTTTCTGGAGCTGCTTCTACTGCCTTGACCAGTATTTTTGGGGAAAATTTTGCTTTCGAAGATGATACGGAAATTCCATATGGCCTACCAATACGAAAATTTCCATCGTTTGCAAAGGCTGCTGATGAAGCTGCTATAAGCAGAATGTATGGCGGTATACATTATAGATCAGCGGTAGAAGTTGGGGTAAAACAAGGAAGAGATTTAGGAAAATTTGTTACGGACAACCTAAATATGAAACAAGAATCCCAATTAGCAACAACGGAATAGTTTTATGAAGAAGTTCTTATTAATTCTCACAACCCTTTTTATTGTGGGAGCCATCGGTTATCTATTTTTCTATCCGTATGATTATTTAGTGACCATTGAGGCTAAAGCCAATGCAGGTACGATCAACCAGACGATAAAACTTTGGGATTCCACGCTTGATAGCACCAAACTGACAAGTGACCTAGATTTACGCCATCTAGACCAATCTTTGAGTTTTAATGACTCTACTCACATATATTCATGGGAGATAAGCGAAGAAAATGATTCGGTTTCAAAAATAAAGATCTTCGCCAAGGATAGTCAAAATAGTCTAATGAACAAGATCCTAGTCCCATTCACGGATACGGATTTTGAAAAACGCACGATAAGGACCCTCTCAGATTTTAATGAAAATCTACATAACCATCTTAAGCGAATACGCGTTAAAGTTGTTGGTGAAGACGAAATTGACTCCACCTATTACGCATATGTGAGCGTTAAATCTTCACAGTTTGACAAAGCCAAAGGCATGATGAGAAACTTTCCTTTGCTCGACCCTTATTTGGTTAATAATGGTGCTGAACTCAAGGGGAAACCATTTATTGAAATTACCAAATGGGATAGGAAAAAGGATAGCATTGAATATAATTTTGGGTACCCTGTGATACAATCTGATAGTTTACCCAACCATCCCGATCTTCAATACGGTTTTCGCAAAAAAAGCAAAGCCTTAAAGGCCATTTACAATGGCAACTATATAACTTCGGACCGAGCGTGGTACGCCCTCTTGGATTACGCCAAAAAACATCATATTGATGTGACAGGACTTCCCATTGAAATTTTTTATAACAATCCCAATTTGGGCGGTGACGAACTAAATTGGAAAGCAGAAGTGTATATGCCTTTGAGCGAATAATAAGGTACTAACATGGATATTCTTTTGGTCATTCTAGGGTTTGTATTAATGCTCACGGGGATTCTAGGTAGTTTTCTCCCCGTATTACCGGGAACGCCTATCAGCTGGGTGGGTTTACTCCTACTGCATCTTACCTCGGTTATTCCCATGGACTGGGCGTTTTTAGGGATCACCTTAGGTATTGCCCTTCTCGTTGTTGCCCTAGATTACATTATCCCGGTAATAGGGACCAAAAGGTTTGGGGGAAGTAAAGCTGGTATGATAGGTACCACAGTTGGGCTTTTGATAGCCCTGTTATTTCCAATTCTGGGTATATTTGGTATCATTATATGGCCCTTTATTGGAGCCTTGGTAGGAGAACTGATCAACAGGACAGATCATAAAACCGCATTGAAATCGGCCTTCGGTTCTTTTCTTGGATTTTTGACAGGTACCTTCATAAAGTTCGTGGTGGCCGCGGTTTATTTAGGACTTTTTATATCCATGGTCTGGGAATACAAAAGCATGCTATTCCCATTTTTTAATTAATGTTTTTTTGACTCATCAACAAATCCATGCAATGTTTTAAAGCGGGATTCCTATTATCCTTCTTCCATATCACCGAAAGAATGGCTCGCTGAGGAATATTCTTAAGTTCCAAAAATTTTACGCGCATATGAAAACCATACTGGAGGGAAGTGGGCACAATGGCAATCCCTAGATTGTTCTCCACCAATTTAAATATGGTTTGTGCATGTACCGATTTGTGGGACACCTTGGGTGTAAAGCCGGCATCCTCGCAAATACTCATGATGGTATCATAATACAACGGACTGTAATCTTGGGCGAAGAGCACAAAATTTTCACCCGATAGCTGATGTACTCCTTCAAACTCCCTTGACAAAATCGGATAAGCCTCAGGGAGTACCACAGAAAAGGTATCCTCAAATACAGGGTGAATATGAATGTCCTCAGGAACCCTCGCCAATCGCACAAATCCAATATCCAGTTTATCTTTCATAACGGCATCCAATTGGGCACTGTTAGACAGTTCTTCCAAACTAGTCCTCACCTTGGGATACTTCTCTTTTAATGCAATCAAAAGGTCGGGAATTACATTCTGCATGGCAGAACCTAAAAAACCAATACGCACCTCTCCAGAATCTCCATCTTTTAGAAGTTCCAAATGTTTGGTGGTCAGATCAAGGTGATTGAGAATATATTGAAGCTCCGCTCTTAAATATGCCCCGGCAGGGGTGAGGGACACCTTTTTTTTACTTCGAACGAACAAAGGGGTATCCAAAATCTCCTCCATTTGTTTTATTTGCCTACTCAACCCAGGCTGGGAGATACAAAGCTTTTCAGCCGCCTTTCGATAATGCAATTCCTCAGCGACAGCTAAAAAATATTTAAAATGTCTAAGTTCTAATTGATAACCCATAGCTATTGAATATTGACAAAATTGGTATTGGTGATTATCAAACTTAATCAATAATTTTATAGTATTAAAATTGTAATCTATGATTCCCGCACCAAAGACATTTTCGTACGGAGAAGACCAACTCTCTGCCAGTATAGCACTATCCCTTGCCAATGGTAAAACCAGGGGCAGCATTTCACACGATACAAGAAAAAAGGTAATCCGGAGTCGCACAATTGTGGAAAATATCGTTGATAAAGGTCATGCTGTTTATGGAATCAATACTGGTTTTGGCCCTCTTTGTACCACCAAAATATCCAAGGCCGAGACAAAAATATTACAGACCAACATCCTTAAGAGCCACAGTGTTGGTGTAGGCACTCCTATTGCTTCTGAAATTGTAAAATTAATGATGATCCTTAAGGTCCAATCGCTCGCCAAGGGATATTCAGGAATTGCGGAAACAACCTTGGATCGAATTATTTGGCATATAGATAATGATGCCATTCCCCTAGTTCCATCTCAAGGATCCGTTGGAGCTTCTGGAGACCTTGCTCCCCTTTCCCATTTATTCCTACCCCTTATTGGTCTGGGTAAAGTCAGCTATAAAAATGAAGAAATAACCACGGCACAACTTTATAAAAAAACAGGCCTTAAAGCCTTGGAATTAGGCCCAAAAGAAGGCTTGGCCTTGATCAACGGCACACAGTTTATTGCCGCCCATGCCGTAAAGGTGGTCGAAAAACTGCACAGCTGTCTTTCCCAAGCTGATATCATAGGAACTATGATGATAGAGGGACTACAGGGCTCGATAAAACCCTTTTATAGCGAACTGCATGCTCTACGACCTTATAAAGGCAATATTCATGTGGCTACAAGGATCAAATCCTTTTTGGAAGGTTCAGAGATTATGGAGGATCACATTGATTGTGAGAGGGTCCAAGATCCTTACTCATTGCGTTGTATGCCACAGGTCCATGGTGCCTCCAGAAATGCGTGGCTCCATCTAAAGGAACTCTTGGAAATTGAATTGAATTCAGTAACGGACAATCCCATTATCATTGATGAAGAACTGACCATCAGTGGGGGCAGTTTTCATGGTCAGCCCTTGGCAATGGCCTTGGATTACGCTTGTTTGGCCGCTTCAGAAATAGGGAACATTTCGGATCGAAGGATTTATCTGGCCTTGGAAGGCAATAGCCCTGGAGTACCCAAATTATTGATGAAGGACACCGGGATCAACTCGGGTTATATGATCCTACAATATACTACGGCTGCCTTGGCAAGTGAAAACAAAGGGTTGTGCTTCCCATCCAGTGCGGATAGTATCCCTACTTCTTTGGGACAGGAAGACCACGTTAGCATGGGATCCATAAGTGGCAGAAAAGCGTTGCAAGTTTTGGAAAATGTTGAAAAGATTTTGGCCATAGAACTTTTAACGGCTGCCCAGGCCTTTGAATTTCGTAAACCCATGAAATCGGGCGTCCTCTTGGACGAAATCCATAAGAAAATAAGGACTAAAGTTGCTTTCGCAGATAAAGACCGGGTATTTGCCAATGATATAGAGGCCGGAATTGCCATGATCAAAGACAAAACCATCATAAAGGTTATAGACAGCGTAAGTAAACGGGAGAAATTAGATCTTTCTACCCAATATTCCAATGAATTTGAAAACTACTAATATGCACAACTACCAACTTATAGGGCCTTTTGCCCAGATCCTGCCAATGACCCATTTAGACCTCAAAGGAGCTATATCCGATGAAGCGTTGTTGATCATAGAAGATGGTGGGATTCTTATAGAGAACGACAAAATATATGCCCTTGGAAAATTTACGGAAATGCTCCCAACGGCAAAAGATTTAGGTGCAAAAATCATCACCTTGGACGGTACCGATGTTTGCCTTCCAGGTTTTGTAGATGCACATACCCATATTTGCTTTGGAGGCACAAGGGCCAATGATTATGCCATGCGCAATGCAGGGAAATCCTATTTGGAAATAGCCAAAAGCGGTGGAGGAATTTGGGATACGGTAACCCAGACTAGAAAGGCTTCCCAAACCGAATTGATTGATTTGATCATACAACGGGCCAATAAACATCTGGAAAATGGGATCACCACGATAGAGGTCAAAAGTGGGTACGGCCTTTCTGTAAAGGAAGAACTCAAAATGTTATATGCTATAAAGGAAGCGAATCAAAAATTACCTGCAGATCTTATTGCCACCTGTTTGGCGGCACACATGGTCCCTAAGGATTATTCGGGAACATCGAGTGACTATTTGAAAGAAATCAGCACCGAACTTTTTCCCAAATTAAAGGAGGAAAAACTAAGTAACAGAATAGATGCCTTTATTGAGGAAAGTGCCTATACCAAAGATGATATAGTGCCCTACTTTACAAAAGCAAAAGCTATGGGCTATGACATTACGGTTCATGCCGACCAGTTTTCTACTTCTGGAAGCGCAGTGGCCATAGCATTTGATGCGGTTAGTGCAGACCATTTAGAAGCGAGTACTTCCAAAGAGATAGAAGCATTGGCGAATAGCAATGTGATTGCCACGGCCCTCCCTGGAGCCTCTTTAGGGTTGGGATGTGCCTTTACCCCTGCCCGTGAACTTTTGGATGCAGGAGGGGCACTAGCGATTGCCAGTGATTGGAATCCCGGCTCTGCCCCAATGGGAGATTTATTGACCCAAGCGGCCATTCTGGGAACTTTCCAAAAACTCTCCAATGCAGAGGTATTGGCGGGTATCACTTTTAGGGCGGCTTTGGCCTTGAACTTAAAAGACAGGGGAAAAATGGAAGTGGGCTATTTGGCCGATCTTGTTACTTTTCCCATCCACGATTACAAAGAAATCTTATACCAGCAAGGATCCCTAAAACCAAACAGAGTTTGGAAAAAAGGAAACTTGGTCATGGACAAAAAGCACGATTAAAATGGATTTTAAAGCACAGATACTTCAGGGTATTCCCTCCGAAATGCCGGCAGCCAAAAAAATACCTTCCACCGTGAACAGGGCTCCAAAAAGAAAGGAAATCCTATCATTGGAAGAAAAAAAATTGGCGATACGAAATGCCCTTCGGTATTTCCTGGCGGCATGGCACAAAGTTCTTTCAGTTGAATTTGCTCAGGAACTGCAAGACTACGGGCGGATTTACATGTACAGGTTTAAACCTGACTACGAACTCAGGGCAAGAGCCATTCATGAATACCCGGCCGAAACATCCCAGGCAGCAGCTATCATGCTGATGATCCAGAACAATCTGGATCCGGCTGTGGCACAACATCCAGAGGAACTGATTACCTATGGGGGCAATGGGGCAGTTTTTCAGAATTGGGCACAGTATCTATTGACCATG
Source organism: Sediminicola sp. YIK13 (assembly GCF_001430825.1). Classification (GTDB taxonomy): domain Bacteria; phylum Bacteroidota; class Bacteroidia; order Flavobacteriales; family Flavobacteriaceae; genus Sediminicola. The sequence continues at coordinate 2,258,740 of NZ_CP010535.1, forward strand.
AAATATTTGGCCACCATGACGGAAGAGCAGACCTTACATATCTATTCCGGGCATCCTATGGGGTTGTTTCCCTCTTCAAAGGAGGCACCGCGCGTGGTGGTTACAAACGGCATGATGATCCCAAACTATTCCAAACCAGATGATTGGGAAAAATATAATGCCTTGGGTGTTACCCAGTACGGTCAAATGACAGCAGGTTCTTATATGTATATTGGTCCGCAGGGAATTGTGCACGGCACGGCCATTACGGTGATGAATGCTTTTAGAAAAGTGTTGAATAAAGAAGAGGACTCCACTGGAAAAATATTTTTGACCGCGGGGCTCGGTGGTATGAGCGGAGCGCAACCAAAAGCAGGAAATATAGCAGGATGCATAACCGTTTGTGCAGAAATAAATCCGGCAGCAGCTACGAAAAGACACGAACAGGGCTGGGTAGATGAACTTTTGGAAGACCTTGATCAATTGACCAAAAGGGTACAAAAAGCCATCCAACAAAAGGAGGTAGTGTCCATTGCCTTTATTGGAAACATTGTGGATGTTTGGGAAAAATTCTATGAGGAGGAAGTATTTATCCATTTGGGATCGGACCAAACCTCCCTTCACAATCCTTGGTCTGGCGGATATTACCCCGTTGGATTGACTTTTGAAGAATCCAATAAACTCATGAGTACTCAACCAGAAGCATTTAAAGAAAAGGTACAAGAATCATTGAGAAGACAGGTCACTGCTATTAATAAGCATACGGCTAATGGAACCTATTTTTTTGATTATGGCAACGCCTTTCTTCTAGAAGCTTCCCGAGCCGGTGCAGATGTAATGGCTGAAAATGAGATCGACTTTAGATATCCTTCCTATGTGCAAGATATTTTGGGGCCCATGTGTTTTGATTATGGCTTTGGACCCTTTAGATGGGTGTGTACTTCAGGGGATGCAGCGGATTTAAGAAAGACCGATGCTATTGCCTTAGGAGTAATGGAGGGCATTAAAGTCAATGCACCATCAGAAATTCAACAGCAGATGGCCGATAACATAAAGTGGATTCGTGAAGCCGAATCCAATAAACTGGTCGTAGGTTCTCAAGCGAGAATTTTATATGCCGATGCCGAGGGCCGCGCCAAGATCGCAGAAGCATTCAACCAAGCCATTAAATCAAAAGAAATTACTGCCCCCATTGTTCTGGGAAGGGACCACCATGATGTTAGCGGTACCGATTCACCCTTTAGGGAGACCAGTAATATTTATGACGGCAGTAAGTTTACGGCCGATATGGCCATCCATAATGTAATAGGGGATAGTTTTAGGGGAGCTACCTGGGTATCCATCCATAATGGTGGCGGCGTTGGATGGGGAGAAGTTATCAATGGCGGCTTCGGCATGGTACTGGATGGTTCTGAAGAAGCGTCCAGGAAACTAAAAAATATGTTGTTCTATGATGTGAACAACGGTATTTCTAGAAGAAGTTGGGCCAGAAACAAGGAGGCATTATTTGCAATACAACGTGAGATGGACAGGACTCCTAATTTAAAAGTCACCCTTCCCAATCTAGTGGAGGATAATTTATTGGAAGGATTATTCGATAAAAATTAGCCTATTGTTATCTAATTGAGGAAGGGGATCACCTCTAAGTTGAGTTTCATCTCCATTAAGTGGTTCCGTCTTTTGATTTGCCAATTTGACCTTCCTCAGGCATCCCTACCATTTAAAAAATAAGATAATGTATCTTTAGAGTTGGATAAAATTTCAATTATTATAATCACCTCCCATTTAATACGGTAAGTGGCCCATGAATACCAAAAATAAAAGTCTAAACCTTGAAAATATTTACGACTTCATCAATAATGAGGAAGACGCTAGAATATGTAAGGATATAGAGGAATCAGCATGTAGATCAACACCTAAAAACTATTTTCTTATTCTGATCAGTAACACTCTCACATCCTTGGGAGATACGCTGAGTAACCCTAAAACGGTTCTGGCTTGGCTGATGAGCTATGTAAACGCCCCCGTCTACCTGATCAGTTTTATTGTACCCATTCGCGAATCTGGCTCTATGTTGCCCCAAATTGTTATCGCGAGTTATGTTCGAAAAAAAGAAATTCGAAAATGGATTTGGGTCATAGGCTCTGTACTTCAATTTTTTTCCATTTCGGCCATAGGATTGATCGCAATGTATTTTGAAGGAGCGGTGGCAGGTTGGTATATTGTTCTTTGTCTAGTGGCATTTAGTCTTTCCCGTGGACTTTGTTCCGTGGCTTCAAAGGATGTTCTAGGCAAGACCATTCCTAAAACGAGACGCGGTAAACTAAAGGGCTATACCGCTTCTGTATCTGGCGTATTGGTCCTTTTGGCAGGATTGTTTATGATCTATAAATCCAAAGAGGATCAGGATGTACTCTTTTATAGTTATATTATTTTCTTTGCAGGGAGTCTATGGTTGATGGCTGCCCTAGTTTATGCCAATATCAAAGAATTTCCTGGAGAAACCTCGGGCGGAAAAAATGGCTTGAAGGAGGCACTGGCGAAAATGAGCTTGGTTAAAACGGACAAACCTTTCAGGAATTTCATTATCTCCAGATCCCTTTTGCTCTGCTCTGCCCTAACAGCCCCTTATTATGTGCTATTGGCGCAGACCTATTTGGGGAAGGAAAGCTACCTCTTGGGTCTCTTTATCATTGCCAACGGCCTAGCTTCCATCATTAGTGCTCCATTCTGGGGAGCTATGGCGGACAAATCCAGTAAGAATGTTATGGTTAGGAGCGGTTTAATTGCCGCCCTGCTGGGTATTGCCATTTTTGTTATCATAACATGGATGGACAGTTTAAGAGAAAATTACTGGTTATATCCTTTAGCTTTTTTCTTGCTTGGTATAGCTCATAGCGGGGTTAGGTTAGGTAGAAAAACCTATATTGTAGATATGGCAGGGGGCAACAAAAGAACTGACTACGTTGCCGTTAGCAATACACTTATTGGGATCATACTTTTGATCACCGGAGGAATAAGTGCTTTAGCATCCATATTTTCGGTTGAGGGGATAATACTAGTCCTGTCGCTATTTGGAATCGCAGGAGCTTACACCAGTTCCAGATTACCTGAGGTACAATAGCCGTCAATTCAGTTGAGGAGCAATTAATATTGAACAAATAATCAAAACACGAATAAATGGAAGCCTATTCCAAACCAAAACCTGAAAACTGGACCGGACGTGAGTCGGACCAGAACCTATATCTTCATCAAAAGATCAGATTCCTGGACATTGAATCTTTGGCTCAAGCACAGATCAAAAAATCGGACATTGTCTTTTTAGGTTACGCTTGCGATGAGGGGGTAAAAAGGAACAAGGGAAGGGAAGGTGCACGAATGGGTCCGGATGCCATTAGAATGCAATTGGGAAAACAACCCGAACATTTATCAGAGACCCAATCTATTTTTGATGCTGGCACAATTGATTGCAATGATGGCGATTTAAAAAAAACACAGCGTCGATTAACGCAAACCGTCAAAACATTATTGGGAATGAATGTATTTCCTATTCTTTTAGGGGGTGGCCATGATATAGCCTATGCCCATTATAATGGTATTAAGGAACATTTGAAATCCCAAGGAGGTAGCAAAACTATAGGCATAATAAATTTTGATGCCCATTTTGATCTGCGCTCCAATGAAGATGGCGCTAATTCTGGCACACCTTTTTATCAGATTGCCGAAGAATGTGAAGTGGAAGGAACAGCTTTCCGCTATATGTGCCTGGGCATAAGAAAAGATGCCAATAGCAAGGTCCTCTTTGAAACTGCTGAAAACCGTGAAGTCACCTTTGTGGAAAACGAGCATTTTAGCATGCACTATTTGGCCCATGACCTTAAGATTATCCAGCATTTTATTAAAGAGGTAGACGTAATCTATACGACCATAGATCTGGACGGATTTTCATCGGCATATGCCCCAGGGGTGAGTGCTCCGTCCCCATTGGGATTTGCTCCAGACATCGTTATGGAAGTTTTGAAAATAATTATTGACTCCGATAAATTAATAAGCTTGGACATAGCTGAGCTAAATCCAAGCTTAGACATAGATCATCAAACAGCCAAATTGGCTGCGGGATTAATTCATTTTATAATGCATAGATTGGATTACTCCAACCAAGACTGATAATAGGTTCCATCGTCAATGTCCAGTGCAGTCTGGGTAATTTGCAAGGGCTTAAATGTATCTATCATTACTGCCAATTCCTCGGTTTTTGTATGGCCAATACTTCGTTCATAGGCTCCGGGGTGCGGCCCATGGGGAATGCCTGCGGGGTGCAGGGAGATATATCCTTTGTCAATATTATTTCTACTCATAAAATCGCCATCCACATAATATAGCACCTCATCAGAATCTATATTACTGTGATTATAGGGTGCCGGAATGGATTCCGGATGGTAATCATACATCCTCGGACAGAAAGAGCAGACCACAAAGGCACTTGTTTCAAAAGTCTGATGTACTGGTGGTGGTTGGTGTACCCTCCCGGTTATTGGTTCAAAATCATGAATGGAAAATGCATATGGGAAATTGTACCCATCCCAACCAACAACATCAAAAGGATGGGAAGCATACGTTAAGTGATGTAATTGCCCTTGTTTTTTAACCTTGATCACAAAATCGCCCCATTCGTCATGTGCTTTTAAATCTTTAGGCAACTTAAAATCACGTTCACAAAAAGGGGAATGTTCCAAATGTTGGCCAAACCAGTTTCTATATCGCTTTGGAGTATATATAGGATGATAGGATTCCGCAATTAACAATCGGTTATCCTCAGTATCAAATGTAATCTGGTAGATCATCCCCCTTGGGATAATAATATAATCGCCATATTCAAAAGGGATCTCTCCCAACATGGTCTTTAAAATGCCTGTTCCCTTATGGATAAAAAGCATCTCATCGGCATCGGTATTCTTATAAAAATAATCCGTCATGGATTTTTTTGGAGCGGCAAGACCCACATGCACATCGTTGTTGAAGAGCACAATTTTTCTACTCTCAAGAAAGTCATTTTCCGGCTTTACCTGGAACCCTTTCAACAGCCTGGATTTTATGTTGTGTTCCACAGCCGCTTTTGGTCTCATATCAATACTCTTGCCCACTTCCTTGACCATGGTTGGTCGGTGCAAATGGTACATAAGGGATGACATTCCATCAAAACCTATGGTTCCGAATAATTGTTCATAATGCAAGGTTCCATCTTCCTTCTTAAAAATGGTGTGCCTTTTATGAGGTAGTTTACCTAATTTATGATAAAGTGGCATGTGATTTATTCTTTATTATATCCTCAGTAAAAATACGATAAAATAAAGATTTTGTAAAATATTAATCCCCAAATGAATAATAATTAAAGGAACTGCAAATACTGGAAATGGGTACTATCCCAGAAACAAAAAAAGCCTCCCATATAGGAAAGCCTTTCATTGGTTGGACCGAACAACAATTCGGTTTCCACAACCTTGGTCTCAAATGAGACACAACACAACCAAGCAAAGATAGTAAAGGAAATTAATATGACTGCATCCCCTCCCTTCAATTTTTCATATCCATTTTGAAAAGAGCATTACTTTTTATTGGAATATGGCCTTACAATTAATCGTGCCGCCTTGTCATAATTGATATAATTATATGCCCAGTTGAAAAAGACGATCACTTTGTTTCTAAAGCCCACCAAGGCCATAAGATGCACAAACATCCAAATGAACCAGGCTAAGAAACCTCCGAACTGTAATTTATGAAGATCCACCACCGCCCTGTTGCGCCCCACTGTGGCCATGCTTCCCTTATCAAAGTAGGAAAATGGTTCCATGGTTTTCCCAGCTAAAATCCTTTCGAAATTATTGGCCAAGTGCTGCCCTTGTTGAATGGCTGGCTGTGCCACTTGAGGGTGGCCCTTAGGGTACTCATCGGAATTCATGGAAGCGATATCCCCAATAGCAAAAATATGATCATAGCCCTCTATTTGATTAAAGGCGTTTACCTTATACCTATTTAACCGATCTACTAAAGTTTTATTTGAAAATCCTTCCAATAAGGCACCAGTTACTCCAGCCGCCCAAATGAAATTTTTGGTTTTCATCACCTCCCCGTTTTCCAAAGTCATTTTTTCCCCATCATAATCCTTCACTATGGTCTTTAAATGAATACTCACTCCCAATTCCTCTAAAAATTGGGTTGCTTTCTCCGATGCTTTTTCACTCATAGGAGGCAATATTCTATCGGCGCCTTCAAACAAATGGATCTCCATGTTATCGACGTTCAGATGTTTGTAATCCTTAGGGAACACATTTTTTTTGAGTTCAGCAAAGGCTCCGGATAGCTCTACTCCAGTTGGCCCCCCTCCTACAATGCAAAAGTTCATCAACATCTTTCGTTCTTCCAGGCTTACTGCATCATCTGCCTTTTCAAAATTCTGTAGCATAAGACTGCGTATGTTTAACGCTTGAGGCACACTTTTCATGGGCATAGCGTGTTCTTGGATACTGGTATTCCCAAAAAAATTGGTTTTGGTGCCCGTGGCAATTACCAAGTAATCAAAGGTAAGCTTGCCTATATCAGTCACCACCTCTTTGGCCTCCACATTGATTTTTTGTACGGTTGCCAATCGAAAATAAAAATTGTTGAGACGGTTTAAAATTTTACGGATGGGATAGGCTATAGAATCTGGCTCGAGACCACTTGTGGACACTTGGTACAATAAAGGTTGAAAAGTATGGTAATTGTGCTTATCGATGACCACAACCTGCACATCCAAATTTTTAAGTTTTTTGGCCAAGGAGATTCCTCCAAATCCGGCTCCTATGATTACAATTCGCCTTTTACCTATATCCGGAAGGTTCATAATGTCTATTTCTTGATAAAATTACTGAATATTAAGCAGATAGGAAGTTATAATTGGGCAATTTATGTATGTGTATGAATCCGATGAACAGCACATAAAATAGTTAAGAAAACGGCGTTAAGTAACTTAGCGGGATTTGTGACTGCTTGTCGTAAACTTGAATAAAAAAGAATATATTCTCAATATATTTGTAGGGTTGATACTACAAACCTACAGTATGCAAAAATTTATACAAATCCCAGTCTTGTGTTGTTTCCTATTCATCACAACCCTTATTTCTTGTTCCAGTGAAAGCCTGGAAGTTAACGAAGAATTACAACTAGAAGAGTTTGATACCGAAACAATTACGGTGGTCAATCCAGAGAACAAAGAGGTCTCCAATGAAGTTTGGACAGAGACGTCCAACTGGTTGGGAAAAATGCAACTGTCCAATGGCTTACTGGAAAGTACTGAAAATGGCGATTTTGTTTCCTTATACGATAATGCCCTGTCTGCCATAGCTTTTACGGCTTTGAAAAAATACGATAAGGCAGAGGCCATCTTTGACTATTTTGATGGACAAATAGAGAATGAACTTTTAAAAGGAAATGGCGGATTCTACGCGACCAGAAACAAACAGGGAGATCATCATGACAGGATCTGGATGGGAGATAATGCTTGGTTGCTAATTGCACTGAACAATTACCACCAGGCCACGGGTTCAAATAAATACAATCGTTTGTCCAGTGAACTGGAATTATGGTTACGATCCTTACAAGATGAGGATGGCGGTCTCTTTGGAGGACAAAATGAGGATGGAACATCTATTCATAAAGTAACTGAAGGCATAGTAACCGCTTTTAACGCTGTGAAGGGGTATGACGATTTTCATAAGAACATACTTCTTTATCTAAAAAACGAACGTTGGGATTCCAATGAGCAATTATTGGTGGCCTGGCCAGAGAATCCTGCCTACAAATACGCTTTGGACCTTCATACCTTGGGTTTCAATACCCTTGAAAACTTTCCTGTTACGGTCTTATACCAAGCCGAACGGTATAAAAACACACAGACCTCTACATTAACAGGGGAGGAAATAATTGGATATTGTTTTGATGAAGACCTAGATGTGATTTGGCTGGAAGGAACAGCGCAAATGGCAGTGGCATTTCAAAATGCAGGATTGGAGAGTGAGGCCAATGTACTTTTAGAGGAATTAGAGAAGACCTTCATTAAAAGTACAACTTTGGTAAATGCCAAAGGTATTCCCTATACTTCCAATTTTGGGACAACATATGGATCAGAGGATCTTTGGGACCACGCGGATATTACTTCAACCATATCTTCAAGCGTATGGTACCTTTTTGCCAAATTAGAATTTAGTCCATTGGCATTAGGCAAAAATAAAAGTATCCCGTCGCAGGATAAGTTCTGGAACCAATAAATCCAAATAGAATTATCACTTTGTTAACACCTCAAATATATGATATGTAGTAACTTAACAATAAAAATGAAAGTTTCTACAATGGGTACGGTAGCCATAACCACTATTGCCCTCCTACTTTTAACTATTATGGCAGCACTAGATTACCCCTTTAATTGGGTATTCTATTTGACCGTTTTGGGCCAAGCCCTTCTGATATACATGGTGTATAGGGTATTGGTGGACGACTATAAAACCTATAAGACATTTGAGGACTTCTATGAGGACCATCCCATAGGAAAGGAATCTAACCGGTAAAGTGGATTTCCGAATGTTTTTTGGATCCCGATGAGGCACCCATCCCCAATTCAGGGATGACGAGTAATGGTACGTGTGAATGAAAAACCAAACGATTTACAATGGGTTCCTTTGTTAGATTTTCTATAAGGCTGTGTTGGTAATTGAGCATGGCCAACAAATGTATATCCATCTCGTCCGTAAAGGCCTCCAATGTTTTAGAAACAGAGTTTAATTCTGAAACAGTATGTATACTGTGTTCCACACCCTTTAAATATTTACAAAGCATATCTAAATTGAACTGTTGGATTTCCGTCAGTTCCTTTTTTTTATATTGCACATGAACGATACGAATGGATGCTTTAAAAGCTTTTGCCATTTCTAAAAGGGGTTGCAATTCCGAAATTGTATAAAACCGGTTAAAATCTGTAGCGAAGGCAATTTCAGAAAGTGCAGAAAACTGAAAATCCTTTGGAATGGCAAGTACCGGACAATTTTTAATGCTTTTGATGATACGGACCGTATTACTTCCCATAAATACCTCTTCCAAACCAGTTGCTCCCTTTGCCCCTGTTACTATTAGATCTATTTTTTCCTGATTGACTATAGCCTTGATCTTATTAACCAATAAGTTAAAGGAGGAAATGGTCTTATACCTATGGTTTGGATACTTACAAGTTTCATCTATTTTCTTTACCACCTTTTTTAATGCATTCTCTGAATTCGTTTTAATGACATCTTCCAAATCATGTCCTGCCAGAGCCTCGGCCATAAAACTACTTGAAGCTTTTGCAGGCGTATATGTATTTAATAAATAGAATATACAATCCGAATCCTTGTACATTTCAATGGCATATTTAGTCGCATTCCAAGCGTCTTCAGAAAAATCGGTAGCTATTAATATTTTCTTCAAAGTACTATAAATAAAGATCCCTAACTCCCATTAATTAACGGGTAGGTCAAAATTATAGGAAGACCTAAATGGAAACTATGACTTTAATCAGGTTTCGAAAAAGCTACCTAATCTAACGAAAACTGACAGATGTCATATTTTAAAGGTATATGGGACTTCACTTTTGTACCGGGTAAAATGAACAAAAATATGGGTACAGACACATGTTACCATTGTGGGGACAATTGCGTTCAAGATAACATTGTATATGATCAAAAAAACTTCTGTTGCCAAGGTTGCCGAACGGTTTACGAGATATTTTCGAGTAATGACCTCACCTATTACTATGACTTGCAAGCAGCTGCAGGAGCCTCTCCAAAAATTACTGAATGCAAATATGACTTTCTTTCGTCAGAGGCGATCACAGACAAATTAGTAGAGTTCCAAGATGACGACATGCAGATCATTTCGCTCTATATTCCCCATATCCATTGTAGTTCCTGTATTTGGATCTTGGAAAACCTTAATAAACTCCATAAATCCATTTTTAGCTCACAGGTAGATTTTCCAAAAAAAAGAATCAGAATAAGCTATAATTGGCAGACCATCAGTCTAAAAGAGCTGGTTCTTTTACTGACCCGAATTGGATATGAGCCCAATATCTCCCTGGAGGATTACGACCAAAAAATAAATAAAAAAGAGTATACCCTGATCTACCAATTGGGAGTGGCGGGTTTCGCCTTTGGCAATATAATGTTCCTATCCTTTCCAGAATATTTTGAAGTTGGAGAGTTTTGGATAGAACAGTATAAGCCCCTTTTCCGCTGGCTTATGTTCTTTTTTTCCCTTCCTGTTGTATTTTACGCAGCCCGGGATTATTTTATATCAGCCTATAAAGGTATCCGCTCCAATTTATTGAATCTAGATGTCCCCATAGCTTTGGGAATATCTGTCCTTTTTATTAGAAGTTCTCTGGAAATTATTTTCGATTGGGGATCTGGATTTTTTGATAGTTTGGCGGGATTGGTTTTCTTTTTATTATTGGGAAAGTTTTTCCAACAGCAAACCTATTCCTTTCTTTCCTTTGAGAGGGACTATAAATCTTATTTTCCCGTTGCCATCACCCGGATTTTAAATGATGGCACGGAAGATACCGTACCACTTCACCATATCAAAAAAGGAGATCGTCTTCTGATCAGAAACGAAGAATTGATTCCTGTGGACGGACTGTTACTACTTGGCAATGCGAAGATCGATTATAGTTTTGTCAGTGGGGAATCTGCCCCTGTTTACAAAGAACCCGGTGATAAAATTTATGCCGGGGGGAAACAGCTTTCGGGAGCGTTTGAAATGGAGGCTCTAAAATCTGTCCCACAAAGTTATCTGACCCGATTATGGGGAAATGCCATTTTCCAAAAAGATCGCACCACTAGTTTTCGGACCCTAACAGATCGTATTGGAAAAAGGTTTACCATAGGGGTACTTACAATAGCATTCACTGCGGCCCTATTTTGGTTATTTATAGACAGTGGTAGGTTGATTAATGTATTTACTGCAGTACTTATTATTGCATGTCCTTGTGCCATCGCCTTGGCAGCTCCCTTTACCTTGGGCAATATGCTTCGTATTTTTGGACACAAAAAATTCTATCTCAAAGACAGTCAGACCATTGAACGGCTAGCGCGGGTGAATATGGCCATATTTGACAAAACAGGAACCATTACCACTACAAAAAAAGAAACGGTTAGCTATCAAGGGATGGACCTTACATTAGCAGAAGAATCCCTCCTAAAAAATACACTTCGGGCCTCTAACCATCCCTTGAGTAGGGCACTTTACGACTTATTGGCCGAGCATGATATAGTCACACTGGATGAATATCAAGAACATATAGGCCATGGTATCCAAGGTGCTAAGGAAGACGGACAAATAAAAATTGGGTCTGCAACCTTTGTAGGCAATAAGAGCGGGTTGGCCAACCAAAATACGGCTGTACATATCAGTGCCAACGATGAGTACAAAGGTTGCTTTGTATTTCATAATGAATATAGGGAAGGGATCTCTAATGTATTTAATAGCATGCAAAGTAATATGGAATTGGCCATTCTATCTGGTGACAATGCCGGTGAAAAATCCAATTTGGAGGCATTGGTACCCTTGGGCACTCCGCTACACTTCAATCAAAAACCAGAAGATAAATTAGACTTTATAGCCACCCAACAGCAAAAACATAAAAGGGTATTAATGGTGGGTGACGGACTCAATGATGCTGGCGCCCTGGCTCAAAGCGATGTGGGCATTGCCATCTCAGAAAATATAAATGTGTTTTCACCTGCCTGTGATGCTATTTTGGACGCCACAAAATTACCACAATTACCTTCCTACATATTAGCTTCAAAGCAAGCCATGAAGGTTATCAAGTTGAGTTTTGTATTGTCCCTGCTCTATAATGTAATTGGATTGTTTTTTGCCGTTACCGGACAATTGGAACCAGTGATAGCTGCTATTTTAATGCCCTTGAGTTCCATTAGCATCGTAGCGTTTACAACGGTGGCAACCCATATAATTGGAAAAAAATTATCCTAAGGCATTGGCAACCAACAATATGAAAAACCAAAATCTAAAACCTGATAAATGTCATTTTTTGTCCTTTGCGGCAGACCTAGTTTTACGCCAAAATTGGAATAGGTATGAGTGTTATATATGTGTTGTTGACAATTAGTATCGTAGTTGCGGTAGTCTTTTTTACCGCATTTATTTTTTCCGTCAAAAATGGTCAATATGATGACACCTATACCCCTTCCGTGCGCATGCTCTTCGAAGATGAACTGGTCAAAGCCGCACCTGAACCAGAATCCAAAAAATTGAATCAACCAAAAGAGAATAATCAATAAAATTATGGAAGTACAACAGTTTTATTACGATAACAAAATCGTAAAGAATTTCATTTATGCCACCTTATTCTGGGGAATTATAGGAATGACCGTTGGTCTCTTGTTGGCCTTTATGTTTATTTTTCCCAATGTTACCGATGGTATCTCCTGGCTTAGTTTTGGTCGTTTAAGACCTTTACACACCAATGCCGTCATCTTTGCCTTCGTTGGAAACGCCATTTTTGCGGGAGTGTATTACTCTACCCAGAGGTTATTAAAGGCGAGAATGTACAGTGATGCCTTGAGCAAATTTAATTTTTGGGGTTGGCAGGCCATTATTGTTGCTGCTGCTATCACCTTGCCTTTAGGTTATTCCACTTCCAAGGAATACGCAGAATTGGAATGGCCCATAGATATTGCCATTGCCTTGGTATGGGTTGCTTTTGGCGCTAACCTTATCGGGACGATGATAAAAAGGAGACAACGTCATCTGTATGTGGCCATTTGGTTTTATCTCGCCACTTTTGTTACTGTTGCCGTGCTTCATATCTTCAATAGCTTGGAACTTCCAGTTAGTGCCTTAAAAAGCTATTCGGTTTACGCTGGAGTCCAAGATGCCTTGGTACAGTGGTGGTATGGACACAATGCCGTGGCCTTTTTCCTGACCACCCCGTTTTTAGGGCTTATGTATTATTTTGTCCCCAAGGCTGCGAACAGGCCGGTGTACTCCTATAGGTTGTCCATTGTCCATTTTTGGTCCCTGATCTTTATCTATATATGGGCGGGGCCCCACCATTTGTTATACTCAACATTACCTGAATGGGCGCAGAATTTAGGAGTTGCCTTCTCCATTATGTTGATCGCACCTTCCTGGGGCGGAATGATCAATGGGTTGTTGACCCTAAGAGGAGCATGGGATAAAGTGAGAACGGATGCAACCTTGAAATTCATGGTAGTTGCCATTACCGGATATGGGATGGCCACCTTTGAAGGACCAATGTTATCCCTAAAAAATGTAAATGCCATTGCCCATTTCAGTGATTGGATCATTGCCCATGTCCATGTAGGGGCATTGGCCTGGAATGGTTTCTTAGCTTTTGGTATGATCTACTGGTTGGTTCCCAAAATGTTCAAAACCAGTCTATATTCCAAGGGTCTGGCAAATTTTCATTTCTGGATAGGAACCTTGGGGATTATACTTTATGCCCTTCCCATGTATGTGGCAGGGTTTACCCAAGCTTTAATGTGGAAAGAATTTAATCCGGATGGAACGTTGGCCTATGGGAATTTCCTGGAAACAGTTACTGAAATTATGCCCATGTATTGGATGAGGGCAATAGGGGGCAGTCTATATATCATAGGAGCAATTGTAATGGTCTACAACATGGTTGCCACCATAAGAAAAGGTACCGAAGTAGCCGATGAATTGGCAGAAGCTCCGGCACTGACAAAAATATTGAAAAGGAGAATTGCGGGAGAGACATTCCATACCTGGTTGGAGCGTAAACCTGTACAATTGACCCTCCTTGCCACAGTGGCCATTTTAATTGGTGGGGTCATACAAATTGTTCCGACCATCTTGGTAAAATCCAACATACCTACCATCACAAGTGTAAAGCCATATACGCCTTTAGAATTGGAGGGTAGGGATCTATATATACGTGAGGGATGTGTCGGTTGCCACTCACAAATGGTCCGCCCTTTTAGAAGTGAGGTGGAGCGCTATGGGGAATATGCCAAAGCTGGGGAATTTGTGTATGACCACCCCTTTCTATGGGGCAGTAAAAGAACAGGCCCAGATTTACTTCGGGTAGGAGGTAAATACTCGGACAATTGGCACCTAAACCACATGTACGATCCCCAAAGCACCTCTTCAGGTTCAATTATGCCCGCCTATCAGTGGTTGGTTAGGGATAAGCTGGATAGGAGTGACATTACAGGCAAATTGAAGGCCATGGTTGCCCTGGGCGTCCCTTATACCGAAGCGGATATTGCCAATGCCAACGAGAATATGGACGCTCAAGCATTAAAAATTGAACAGAACTTATACTCCGACCCTGATTTTGCTTCCAATTATGAAGCGGATAAGGCCTCTGCCAAGGAGAGCGGAGAGAATTTTGTAAACATGAGAGATCGAGAGATCGTAGCCCTTATTGCTTATTTACAACGTTTGGGTACCGATATTAAGATCAAAGAAACCAATGAAGTTATTTCACAAAACCAATAGACCATGCTGAAATTTGTAAAAAACTATATGGAGACCATAGATGGCGTTGCCACCTATCCCATGATATCACTTCTCATCTTTTTTGTCTTTTTTGCCATTCTTTTTTGGTGGGTATTTACGGCCTCAAAAGAGCATATCACAGAGGTAAGTAGAATACCTTTAGAAGAAGACACCAACCAAAACAAACAAACACTATGAAAAATATGTCGCCTTGGTGGATCCGCATCCCCCTGTTTTTCTTTATCATCTTCGGATTGATGGAGTATGTTATAGATTCTGGAGATCAACTAGCCATTATTGCCTATCCCATCACACAGCTATTTTTGTTGTTGGTGTTAATGATTTTGATAGCCATGGAACTTATTTTACAATCTATAGAGAATGTAATGTTCCATACCCTTCCCGAAAAAGCAAAAGAGCGCTATCTGGCCACCCCATCCAAAACATGGGAATGGACATGGGCTAAAAAATGGTACCAAAAGCTTACGGGTAACAAACCCATTGAAGAGGAGGGGGAGATTATCCTGGACCATAATTATGATGGGATCAGAGAACTGGATAACGATATGCCACCTTGGTGGGTATATATGTTTTACGCGACCATTGTGTTCGGGGTAATTTACCTTGCCCGTTACCATGTTTTCAATGGCGTTGGACAAAACATGGAATATGAAATTGAAGTGGCAGAGGCCCAATTGGCCATAGACGAGTATAAAAAGAATGCAAAAGACCTCGTGGATATTAATACTGTCGAGTTTTTAGCTGATGCATCGGATCTTAAAGCTGGAAAAACCATCTTCAACAACAATTGTGTAGCCTGTCATATGGCCGATGGAGGAGGCGGAATTGGCCCCAACCTAACAGACCCTTATTGGATATTGGGAGGCGGCATTAAAAATATCTTTCAAACCATTTCTGAAGGAGGAAGGGACGGCAAAGGGATGATTGCATGGAAGCAGACCTTAAAACCATTGGAGATGGCACAGGTTTCCAGTTATGTATTGACCATGGAAGGAAAAGAACCTGCCAATCCAAAAGAAGCCCAAGGTGAACTATGGATTGATGAAACCAAGCAGAAACAAAATGCCATTCTTGACGAAAACAAGGAACAAGTAAAAGATACGGTGACCGTTGCAATGAACTGAAAATCTTTCAGGCATAAATCATATCCAAAGGGAAATAAAAACGCATGGACGATAATTTCAGGGATTCAATAGGTACCATTAATAAGGAAGGGAAGCGCTCTTGGATTTTTCCCAAAAAACCTAGTGGCAGGTACTATACCTATCGGAAATGGGTAAGTTATGTTCTTTTATTGTTCCTGCTGTCGTCACCCTTTATAAAAATAAATGGGAATCAGTTCTTGATGTTCAATGTCTTAGAGCGCAGGTTCAATATTTTTGGATTTCCATTTTGGCCACAAGATTTTCATCTGTTCGTCATTTCCATGATCACCGGTGTTATTTTTGTCGCCCTCTTTACGGTTGCTTTCGGCCGTATTTTCTGTGGCTGGATATGCCCCCAAACTATTTTTATGGAGATGGTATTTCGCAGGATCGAGTTTTTAATTGACGGGGACAGGGGAGCACAGATAAAGTTGGACAAACAATCGTGGAATGCGGAGAAAATCAGAAAAAGGGTTTTAAAATGGACTGTGTTCCTGATTATTTCCTTTCTGATCGCCAATGTATTTTTGGCTTACCTGATAGGGAGCGATAAATTATTTCAATACATCATTGATGGGCCCTTACAACACGTAAGCACCCTTATTTCCCTGATCATTTTTACAATGGTTTTCTATTTTGTATTTGCTTGGTTCAGAGAACAAGTATGTATCATAGCCTGCCCTTATGGACGTATGCAAGGCGTTTTATTGGACAACAAATCCATTATTGTCGCCTATGACCATAAAAGGGGGGAAAGAGAAAACGGAAGAAAGAAATTCAGAAAAAATGAAGACAGGGAAGCTTTGGGCCATGGAGACTGTATTGATTGTTTCCAATGTGTAAATGTGTGTCCTACTGGGATCGATATCCGTAATGGCACCCAATTGGAATGCGTCAATTGCACTGCCTGTATAGATGAATGCGATCATATCATGGAAAAGGTAAATCTTCCCAAAGGACTTATACGATATGCAAGTGAAGACAATATAGAACAAAAAGAAAAATTTAAGTTCACCCCTAGACTTAAAGGGTATTCGGCCATTTTGGTCATATTGACTGGGGTCCTGATCGGCATGCTTTTTTTAAGAAATGACATAGAGGCCAATATCCTAAGACTACCAGGACAACTCTACGAGCATAAGGAAGGAAATATCATCAGCAATGTGTATACCTATAAATTACTGAATAAGACCACTTTGGACATAGCCGATGTACATTTTGAACTCATGTCGCACAAAGGCAATATCAAGTTGGTAAGAAATCAGAACTTTAGTGTTCCAGCACAGCAATCATCAGAAGGCACTTTATTTATTGAAATAAATAATTCCGTGTTGAACGGGGACAAGGACAAATTAAAAATAGGGATCTACAGCGGGAAAAATTTAATTGAATCAACTACCGCAAGATTCTTGGCACCTAGAAGTTATAAATAAAGTGATTCAAATTAAAATACTATTATCATGAAAATAAATTGGGGAACAGCAGTAGTCTTAGCCTTCATTGCCTTTATAAGCTTTATCCTATTTTTTGTGGTCAGGATGACGATGGATAGTAACTCCAATCACGATCTGGTGACCGAAGGATATTATAAAGAAGAGCTGGGCTTTCAAAAAAAAATGGATGCCGAACACAATGCCAATAATTTAAGCACAAAGATTAGCATTGAAAAGACCGATTTAGGTTGGGAAATAAGCTTTCCAGAAGCCATGGAACCACAAAAATTAATGGGAACAGTGTCCTTATACAGACCATCTAATAAGCACTTGGATTTTGATTTACCTATCAATATATCCAATTCAAATTTGCTCATACCCGACAAACGCTTGTTGGATGGTCGATGGGACATTACGATTTCCCTGGAATATGAAAACAAAAACTATTTACACAAGGAAAGCCTGACCTATATTAAAAATTAATGAACAAAATTGCAAAAACCCTTTTCAAATAAATGCTGATATCTGCTGTCATATTGGGACTCTTGGGCAGCTTGCACTGTGTAGGAATGTGCGGGCCCATTGCCTTTCTGTTGCCTGTGGATAGAAGCAATTCCTATAAGAAATTCTCCCAAATCCTCATGTATCATTTGGGAAGACTCTTGGCCTATGGCACCATGGGATTGGTGTTTGGTTTTTTGGGCAAGGGACTCTATGTCTTTGGCATGCAGCAAAAACTATCAATTTTTATTGGCATCCTTATGATACTTGTGGTACTGCTTCCCTATAGAGCCTTTCAAAAGTACAATTTATCCAAACCCTGGTTCAAGGTGATTTCAAGAGTAAAAAGTCGGTTGGGAAAAGAGCTCCAGAAAAAATCAGCGGACACGTTCTTGACCATCGGTTTATTAAACGGGTTCCTTCCTTGCGGTTTGGTCTATATGTCACTTTTTGCTGCCATTGCCATGGGCAATCCTTGGCACGGTTCATTGTATATGATACTTTTTGGATTGGGCACTATTCCGTTGATGACCTCAGCTATTTATTTAACGGGCATTTTAAAAGGCAGTGCACGTAAAAGGATACAAAAACTGATTCCGGTCTTTGTAATTGTGATTGGTCTTCTTTTTATTGTTCGTGGCTTGGGACTGGGCATACCCTTTATATCGCCAGAGCCGGTTATAGAATTGGTCTCCAGCAACATTGATTGTGTTGATTAATTCTTTAAAAAAAAGCCCACCCTGACCTAGGTCAGGATTATTATCTTGAAAACTTTAGAACTTTGGCACTATCAAGTTTATTATTTTTTACAACCAAAATCAAAGTCACCGTTATGAAAAAAAAAACAACTCAAGTATCCATAATAGGGAAGAACGATAACAACTACATGCTTAAGTTTCCTCATTTACATGTAAAGGTTTCTGTCAATGAAGAATTATACAAAAAAATGCTTAACAGCAGTTTATATGAGTTTAAACCTATTGAAAATAAAAAACTGGCCGAATCAAAACATAGTTGACTTTAAAATTGGAATCATATGGGCTATTGACCGAAGTTTACACAATAATTGGCATGACCAAAATCTAGTATAGATTGGGTATATTGGGCATATCTACCCCTAAAATACTTCTAAAATTGGACTTTTTATTGGCTTCTAGAGTTTGAAGGTCACTACCGGAATTTTGGAGTGGTTGGCAACATCCTCCCCTATACTTCCCATAAAGAAATGCGTAAGACCCTTGCGACCATGGGTAGGAATTCCCAGAATATCTGCATTGATATCCTTACTGTAGTTCAATATTCCTTTTTCCACGGTGTAGTCATTATAAATTTCAACCTCCTTACCAACTTTTGCCTTTGCCAAGAACTGCGATACCCGTGCATAGATATCTGCCGTGCTCAAAAAGTCATCTCCCGGAGTATTCACATACACCAAATGTAGCTCAGCAGAAAATTTATTTGCAAAATCCTTGGCCTTTTCTAAGGCTGGCAGATTATCTTCTTTAAAATCACAAGCAAATACAAAATGATCTAGCTTAAAATCACTTATATCGTCTTTAATGACCAGTACAGGAACATTTGAGTTTCTTACCACCTTTTCGGCATTGGAACCAATAAATATTTCTTTTAATCCATCAGCGCCATGTGATCCCATAACCACTAAATCGGCCTGGTGCTTCTCAGCAACCTCATTTAATTCACTGAATACCTTAAAGCGCTTAATTATTGGGGTTACCTTAATATCTTGAAGATAGGGTTTGTCTAAAAATTCGGAAAACCTCTTCTCTGAAAGTTTAATTAAAAATAGCATCTGATCTTGCTGCATGCCTTCGGTTGTGGATAAAATTGCCGTGGAAAGTTCCAACATATGAACCGCGAAAATTTCAGATCCATATTTTTTAGCAATAGACGCCGCTACTTTCAGGGCATATTCCGATTGTTCAGAAAAATCAACAGGTACGATAATTTTTTTCATGATTTCAGATTTTGAGATTTATTAATATCATTAAATAGTCATTGAAAACAAACGTGTATCAGGAGCCTTCCTGTGCAACAATATATCAAAGGCCATACTAATATTTCTAATGAATGGTCGGCCTTCTTCTGTTACTCTTAAAACATTCCTCCCTATTTCCACCAGCCCGTCTGATTCCATTTCTTCCAATCGCTCCAACACCTCTAAAAGTTCCGGGAAATATTCCTCCTGACCATACCATGAGGTTTCAAAGCGACACATTAAATTTAAAATGTGTTTTCTTATTATTTGTTCTTCTTCAGTTAATATATGACCTCTGTACACGGGAATGATATTATTGTCAATGAGATGATAATACTCTTCCAAGCCCTTTACATTTTGTGCAAATCCATACCAGCTATCACTGATACTTGAAACTCCCAGCCCCACCATCAATTGAGTCTTGGATGCGGTGTACCCCATGAAATTGCGATGTAACTCTGAAGATTCCATGGACTTAAAGAGCGCATCGGTAGGCAACGCAAAATGATCCATTCCAATTTCTTTATAGCCTACTTTTGAAAGCATCAGCTTCCCCTTTTCATATTGTTCTCGTTTATCATCAGCTGAAGGCAAATCTGCATCATTATAACCACGTTGTCCATTTCCTTTCAACCAGGGAACATGTGCATAGCTATAGAATGCCAAACGATCGGGCATCAATTCTTTGGTCTTTAAAATGGTCTGTTCTACATGCTCCAGGGTCTGAAATGGTAATCCGAAAATGATGTCATGCCCTACAGAAGTATATCCTATTTCCCTGGCATATTCCGTGACCCGCTTTACATTTTCAAAAGGCTGGACCCTATTAATGGCCTTCTGTACCGTTTCATTATAATCCTGAACACCAAAGCTTACCCTTCTAAATCCAAGATGGTATAGCGTTTCCAAGTGCTTTTTAGTGGTGTTGTTGGGATGACCTTCAAAACTGAACTCAAAACCTTCGTCCTTGGTTGCGGTCTTAAAAATCCCTTCAATCAATATCTTGAGGTTTTCAGGCGAAAAAAAAGTGGGGGTTCCCCCTCCCAAATGCAGTTCTTTGATCCTAGGTCTGGAAGAAAACAAATTACAATACAACCACCATTCCTTAAGCACTGCCTGTATATACGGACCTTCCTTATCATGTCGCTTGGTTATTCGCTTATGACATCCACAAAAGGTGCACATCTGCTCGCAAAAGGGCAAATGAATGTACAGGCTTATCCCCTCCTCTACATTGCTCTCTTCAAAACTTTGGATTAAGGTTTGTTGCCATATTTTACCTGAAAATGAGTCCATATTCCAGTAGGGAACGGTAGGATAACTGGTATATCTGGGTCCTGCAATATTATACTTCTGAACTAATGTTGTCATATTTGGCACTTAATTAGTTTCAAAAGTAAAGGCACTACCGGAAAGAATATATGATATCTATCATATTTAAGGCAGATGTTCGCCCATACCTCTAATAGGTATCCTTTATCCAGTTATAGGGCGGCCGTTTGATCCATAACCCCCTTGTAAAATCTGGGAAATTTTGTGGTGCGCCATTATTTTCAATGGATACTTCCGATAAGGGGGTAATGGCACTCCAAGCTGCCGCATCATAGGCGTCCAGCGGCGGGGCTATATTTAATTTTGCCGATTCAACAAAGGAATTCAGCACAAAGAAATCCATTCCCCCATGTCCAGATCCTTCCGCATATTCTCCATATTTCTTCCAAAGGGGATGATCGTATTCCTTAAGCCAGGCATCGGCAACATCCCATCTGTGGGGTTCCGATTTACCTTCTATGTAAATCCTATTTCCGTCTACCTCCCAGAGGCCGTTAGCCCCTTGTACCCTAAATCCCAAAGAGTAGGGTCTTGGCAGGTTACAATCGTGGGTCACAATGATGGTTTCTCCATTAGCCGTCTCAATCGTAGAGGTAATGACATCACCCTGCTTAAATTTAACTTTGGCATTGGGATGGTCTTCCCCACCTTGTTTTACAATATGGTTGTGCAGGCCTATTCCTTTACTGGAGCTTGAAGTCATAGAAACAAACCTATTGCCCCTGTTGATATCGGCCATAACAGCAATGGGCCCAACTCCGTGGGTGGGATATACATCCGCATTTCGCTTTACTGAATGTTCTGTTCGCCAACGGGCTTCGGAATATCCCTTTTCACCAAACTCGACTCCCCCTCCGTACGGCTGACTCCCATTATTAAATTTCACTTCCCTCAAATCGTGTTGATACCCACATCTAAAATGTACCAGTTCCCCAAATATATTTTGCCGGACCATATTAAGAATGGCCATTACATCCCTTCTATAATTCACATTTTCCAATATCATCATATGGGTGCCAGTGCGCTCGTGGGTATTTACCAAGTCCCAACATTCCTCTAGAGTATTCGCTGCAGAAACCTCAACCCCGGCATATTTACCGGCTTCCATGGCGTCAACTGTCATTCTCGTATGCCACAACCATGGCGTTGCTATAATAACCGCATCCACTTCTTTTAATTCCAAGAGGTTCCGGTAATCATGATCGTTGCTCCCATAGGTTTTAGGTGCCTTTTTACCCGCCTTGATCATCTTTTTCTTGGCTTCTTCAATCCTACTGGCATCAATATCGCAGATGGCTGTAACATTTACATCCTTGCGCAAAAGAAGATTACTGAGATGGTTATTTCCCCTCTCCCCTACGCCTATAAGTCCAACATTTAACTTTTGAGATTCAAAATTTCCAAAAAACCTGAGAGAAATACTTGGTGTCACCAGAATTCCCGCTCCCAATACACTCGTTTTTTTAATAAACTTTCTTCTAGTGGTCATCAATTAAAATAAGTTGGTTATTGGTGGATTAAATTAAACATTTTGAAATTATATATGAAGCCTCTGCTTTTTAAAAATGGAATTCCTATCAAAAATCTTATTTTTACTACTGATGCAAAAAAGGATGACACTGTTGTTAATGGCCGCCGGAAAAGGTAGCCGATATGGGAAACTAAAACAATTTGATGGTTTGGGTCCAAAAGAAGAATTCCTAATGGAGTTCAGTATTTACGATGCCATTGACGCAGGGTTTGACCATGTTGTCATCATCACCCAACGGGACCATGTTGCGTTTCTTAAGGATCATTTAATGGCGCGTATTCCAAAAAACATAAAACTGGATGTCCTTTCTCAGGAATTGGAGGAGCTCCCGCCAGGAACAGAGATTTTGGTGGAACGAAATAAACCCTGGGGCACGGCCCACGCCGTCTGGACCGCCAGAAACCAAATCAACTCCCCTTTTGTGGTATTGAATGCCGATGATTATTACGGAAGGGCTGCATTTGGTGAAGCAGCGTCATTTATAAAAAATCCAGTAACAACCTCCCCTTTTGCTATGGTAGGGTACACCCTAAAAGAAACACTATCACCAAATGGGTCTGTTTCCAGGGGAATATGTAGCATAAAAAATGGGAACCTCTTAAGTGTAGAGGAACGCTTAAAGATCATTTCCGAAAACGGAGAAATAGTAGACTTGGATTCTGGGAAACATTTCAGTGGGGAAGAAATGGTAAGCATGAACTTTTGGGTGTGCCACCCGTCCTTATTTTCGGAGATTGAAACGTATTTCTCTCAATTCCTTCAGGACAAGGAATTGATAAAAAACAGTGAAGTTTATCTCCCCTTTGTTATTCAGTATTTGATAGCAAAGCAAAAAACCACAGTAGCAGTTTTGCCGGCCAATGGAAAATGGTTTGGGGTCACCTATGCCAATGACCGGGAGCTGGCGGTAATGGAACTGGCTGAAATGACCCATGAGCAAATTTATCCATCCCCACTATGGGGCAAGACAAACTAAGAAATATGGATAGTGCCAATACTAATTTAGATCTTCAAAAACTGTTAGGTACCTTTTCGGTTGAACAAGGCACCTATACCTTTAATAGCATAGACCAAGGCTTTATCAACGACACCTATCTCGTATTAAAAAATGGGCACCCTTTTTATATACTTCAACGGATCAACAATAAGGTTTTTACGGATGTCCCTGGGGTTATGGCCAATATGACAAAGGCCCTATCGTATTTAACCGATACAGATTATAGTTTGGTAGCACTGGTCCCAACAATCACCGGCCAGTCCTATTGTCAATTCAATAATCGTGGGTATTGGAGGCTTATGGAATATATCCCGAACAGCCTTGCTTACGATAGTACCAAAAACGCCGAAATCGCATATGGGGCCGGCAAGATTCTGGGCAAGTTCCATTCTCTATTACAGAACGCCTCATCAGACCAATTTGTGGATACCATTCCCCACTTCCACGATTTGCAATTGCGGAAAGAGCAATTCCAAGAAGCCCTCAGCAAGTCTAGCCACGAAAGGCTGGATAAAGCCAAATTGACAATTCCTTTTGTATTGGAGACCTTGCCCCTTCTTTTAGACCTTTCCAGTTCAACATTGCCTGTACGCATCTGTCATAACGATACGAAATTAAACAACATCCTATTCTCCAAAAAAACCAACAAAGCTTTGTGCTTCATTGACCTGGATACCATAATGAAGGGTTATTTTTATAATGATTTTGGGGATTTGGTGCGTACCATTGCCAACACAGCTGTGGAGGATGAAAAGGACCACCATAAAATTACTTTCGACAGACCGTTATTTGAATCCTTTTTGGACGGACTGGCAACATTTTCTGCTTTCCTGACCGCCGAGGAATTGAAATCGCTTCCCCTAGGAATAGTCTTTATGCCCTTTATCCACGGACTAAGGGCTCTGACGGACTTCCTGAACAATGATCAATACTACAAAGTCTCCTATGCCGATCAAAACTTAGACAGGAGCCTTAGTTTATTTGATTTCAGTAAAAAAGCACTATCCGAAGTAAGTTATATACGGGAAATGGTCGCCAAAAAACTTATCCAATAAATAGTAAAAACACGATCACCTTCAATTATTGCTGAAGGTGATTGTGTTCAGGTTTTTACAACCAAATATTTCCAATTTAGCACAAAATTAATGCGCAATGGACTATCGTTCTATGCCATTATTTCATTAAAATAAACACCACTATCCCGGCAAAATAACCAAGCAGGGCCAACCATGTTATGCGTTTAAGGTACCAAATGAAATCTATCTTCAAAATACCCATAGCCGCAACACCAGCAGCAGAACCGATAATCAAGGCACTACCGCCCGTACCGGCACAGTAGGCCATAAAGTTCCAAAATTCATGGTCCTGCGGAAAACGTTCCAGGGAATACATCCCCATTGCCCCGGCCACTAACGGCACGTTATCCACAACAGATGACAATAGGCCCAACAGAATATTGGTGACATAGTAACTATCAAAGGAGTTGTCCAAAGATTTCCCTACAGCCCCCAGTACCCCATTGGTCTGCATTGCCGCAACAGCAAGTAAAATACCCATGAAAAACAGGATGCTCGGGGTGTCTATGCGCCTAATGGTGTTGGCTACCGAATAGTGATGCTTTATCTCAAATGGTTTTTTACGGTGTATGATCTCCGTGGCTATCCAAAGTATTGACAAACTGAACAACATGCCCATAAATGGGGGCAGGTGCGTCATTGTTTTAAACACAGGCACGAACAATAAAGAAAGTACCCCTAAAATGAGTACGAACATACTTTCGCCATCCCCGATCTGTTCATGATTTGTTTTATGTTCCAAAACCACACTTCGTACCTTACCTTTTAGAAAGAACGACACTAAAATTAGAGGTGCCAGTAAGCAGGCTACACTTGGCCAAAAGACCTCCGTAATAATGGAGTGGGTAGAGACCTGTCCTCCGTTCCATAACATAATGGTTGTAACATCCCCAATTGGAGACCATGCCCCACCAGCATTTGCCGCAATCACAATGAACCCTGCAAAATACCATAAGTCATTTTTAGTGTCCATGAACTTTTTCAGCAGGGCAATCATGACGATGGTGGTAGTAAGGTTATCCAATACAGCGGATAGGAAGAACGTCAAAATAGTCAAAATCCATAAGAGCGCTCGTTTATCCGTTGTCTTAATCACCTTATGAATGACCTTGAACCCATCATGGGAATCTATAAGTTCCACAATGGTCATGGCCCCTAAAAGGAAGAAGAGGATTTCTGAGATTTCCTCAAAGTGCTCCTTGAGATGAACTATTGTTTCACTAAGTTCAGCTTGGTTAAAAACCAATAGCACCCACAACAATACTCCTGTAAAAAGAGCTGTTGCCGCCTTATCAAGCTTCACAACATGCTCCATGGCGATCAAAAAATAGCCAATAACGAAAACTATGATCGTAATTTCCATGGTTAGCTACACTGGAGATTACTGATACACATCCCGCCTTTCAATTTTGCTTTCATTGGTTTATGATTTTAATTGGTTACTAAAGTTATGCTGCCTTCCTACCCGTGGCAATGGTATTCATATGCGCCTTAATGATGGTTTTCCATTTTTCAGCTCTGGCCATTTCAAAATCCTCGCCATAGATTCCTTCCCAATCGTAGAAATTTAGGATTACTTCAGGATTTCTAGTATCTATGGGACTTATTTTAAGATTTAGTTGCTGTAAAATATTCTCCTTTTTGACTTTTGTTTTTACACTAGCTATTTTGCTGTCAATTTCACAAGCTTGAATTTTAGTTAAATCAATTATATGAACTCTGGGGTCTACTTCCGAAAACTTCATGAATAGCATTTTTTTCTGTTCTCTGTCAATACCGATAAAAGTATTGCCCCAATTTTCCTGCTCGGTCAGTTTTAAATTGTTCTTGACCAGTTCCAATGTAAACAGCTTTTTCATTTGTGCGATTCCACTTTTACCGGAGAAATCAAGTATAAAAAAAGGGGCAAAAACACTTGCCACTAGTACTAATGATATAATTACTAATTCTAATTCCATGACTATATATTTTTAAATGTTGAAATAAAATGATTGGTGTTTTTTAATGGTGCACTGCAATAAAAGCCAGTTTTGGGACAAATACAGGTGCGATCAAAATTCAGAGAAACAACGGGGCTCCTCCAAACAAGATTTGATTTACCAAACAATTTTAAATATAGGTATGGAAAGGGAATATCATCGTCAACGAATCCAACCCGGGTTCTATGGTATTGGAATAAATAATATAATGAAGATCAAAACCACTAAGATTACATACGGTAGGGGCTGTCCTTTTTGAAACTAGCCAATACTCCGTATTTAGTTTGTCAAGGACTGAAAGTTGTAGAACAGTTTCAAATTCTTTTTGCTGGAAATTAAAAAGAACTCCTTGCTTATTTAAGAGTTTTTTTAATTTAATCTGATTACCAGCTGGTGAATTCAGGGGAATAGAAGCTTGGGGCAATGCATACACCGCATTCCCGATACCCCAAAAAAGTATCAAAAGCAAAAGGCTTAAAAAGCCAAAGTGTTTCACTCGTTTCACAGAGTAAATGTATATTATAAAACGTTACCTAAATGTTAAATTATTCCGGTTTTGAAATTCATTCACCTCCCTCAACCTACACCATAAAAATCTGGCTGTAAGCTGTTTGTATCCCTAATAAAATTTCAATTAGAAACTAGGAATTGAATCCCATAAATTGAAAGGGCTAGTAATTTAAGCAAGTGAAGTTTAGGGAAAGGATATGCTAATTGTAGATTAAAAGGTAAAGGTATATAGCAATCCAATGTTTATAGTAGTCCATGTTTTCCCATCCAGTTCAATGGCGGTATAGGAAAGGTTCAATTCGGCATTGGAGTCGACCAGGTATCCAATTTGGGGACGGTAGTAGAGACCTCCTTCATTGTCTTTATTTATGCCTAAAGCTTGTCCGCCATCCACACCAAAAGAAAAGGAATTACCCGCCCATATTCTTACTGAGGCAGCAAGAGGTACAAATTGGACATGAGGCAAATCTTCGCGTACTATATCTGAGTGGAAGGTTTCTGGAAAACCATTAATAAATCCCATCGTAATTCCGGCATCAACAACTTCACCTAGCGCCCACATATAACCCACATCCAAACCAAGGGTCAGAGACACGTCATCATTGAAGTCATCAAAGGGCATTCCGCCTTGTATACCTGCTTTTAATCCTTCCTGTGCGTAGGAGGCAACGGCAAAAAATAAACAAATGAATACTAAAATTCTGTTTTTCATGGGTTTGGACTTTAAATAATGTCCAAACAAAACTAGAACCTTTCCTATATCAGTCACTATTTTTGTTGCCAAACTAGATGAAAAGGTTGTCCACGTCTATATTATAGCTTTTTTGAGCAAAGATTCACCCTTCCCAATTACCAGGCGTCTACAAATGCTATGGCTATTTCATGCTGATTAAAAATCAGGAAATTGCACTAAATATTATAAAACGTTTATGTTAATCAAACGCATAACCGGTGACTACCCTAAAGATAAAGGCATACATTACTATGGCAAACATGATAAAGCTAAAGATGGCGAAACCTTTAAAATAATTTCTCACTATAATATTTCCAATATTCCTAAAGCCATCCAAATAAATATTTTTTACGAGTAATAATGTTTTCATATTGTGGGGGATTTTTCTGTTTATTTGAAGGCAATCCTACAGGAATGCTCGCTATCCTCTTGCAAGATTGGCTAAACGGAATGGAAACATCGTTAAAGCCAAAAAATGAAACATTTAATCGAAGGAAACTGTATTTTAGGGAATGGGATATGTATTGAATTCCCTTTTGGATTAATTATTTAGCTGATCGCCCAAAGCTCTATTTTTCTTAAGGCTATCCATTTCCTTTCTGAACCTTAAAATCATAAAGCTGTCCAATTGTAGTCCAATACTATCGCGCATGGTGTGCCAGTTGGTCTCATTGATTTCTCCTGTGAACCTGCGTATTTTATAAAACCGTTCCATATTGAACCTATTGGCCTTCCAGGCGGCTTCGGTACTTTCCTGATGTTTTAAATCCTGAAGATATATTCCTACCCCAAAGCCTA
Source organism: Sediminicola sp. YIK13 (assembly GCF_001430825.1). GTDB lineage: Bacteria > Bacteroidota > Bacteroidia > Flavobacteriales > Flavobacteriaceae > Sediminicola. The sequence goes on from NZ_CP010535.1 coordinate 2,287,345, forward strand.
CAATGACCACCACTAAGGCAATCCACAAAAGGGTAGTTGTTTTTTTCATTGGAATTCTAGATTTTATCATCAGATATTAAATGCACAAGGTCCAGTATAAATAAATAAGCTCTAAAACCTACTAATTCAACTAGTTACATTTTTAATTAAAATTAAGTTGGTTTGCTCCACAAACAAAATTAATCTGTCCAACCTTCAAAATTGTGGGATTAACTACAAGTGTAGGATAATATAACATCGTTTATTAATTCAATTGATATTAAAATAGACTCAAATTAATATTTAGGGATGTTTTATCGAGTGCAAGAGAAGATTCTAATATGCTTTTTAAATAAACGAAAAAAGCCTCCAACTTGCGTTGAAGGCTTTAAGCGGTCCGGACGGGACTCGAACCCGCGACCCCCTGCGTGACAGGCAGGTATTCTAACCAACTGAACTACCGAACCGTGGCGTTTAGCGAGTGCAAATATACACCGCTTATTTAATTGCACAAATAATTTAGCCTAAAAAATACGCATCTTCAAAGAAATTTTTGACGTTCCACCAAATAGGTATTCATAACTCTCGAGAAATCAGCATGTATGTCCACCTCAACATATTTGATTTTATATTGGGCACAGCGCAACTTTAACATTTCAAAATAAGCCTCCACCTCTTTTTCATATGATTCTTTGATCCCTTCTGCATAAAGATCGATATGCTCTCCTGTTTCCACATCGATAAAACGCTTCGGGGTATTCTCAAAATTGAAATGGAATTCCTTGTCCTTATCCATCAAGTGAAACAATACCACTTCATGTTTATTGTATTTTAAATGTCTCAAGGCATCAAACAATTGGTCGTTGTCCGTACTATTCTGAAACATATCCGTAAATAAAAATATAAGGCTTCTACGTTTTATTTTTTCGGCAATCTGATGTAGGTAGGTATAGGTATCCGTTACCTTGGCCGGTTTGGATTCCAAACTGATCTCATTCAACTTGGCCAAAAGCATCTGATGATGTCGCTCACTACCTTTTTCAGGTGCATAGTATTGGTAGGCGTCGGAATACACGCTGAGGCCTACGGCATCTCTCTGTCTCTTCAGGATATTCATTAGGGCCGCAATGGCCAAGACACCAAAACCTATCTTGTTTAAATTGTCAACACTCAAATAGTCAACATCCGGATAGTACATGGAAGCCGAGTTGTCCAAGATCATATGACATCTCAGATTGGTTTCTTCTTCGTAGCGTTTGGTATACAGTTTGTCTGTTTTGGCAAAAAGTTTCCAATCTATATGCCTGGTACTTTCCCCGTTGTTATAAATTTTATGTTCTGCAAATTCAGCCGAAAATCCATGAAAGGGACTTTTATGGATACCACTGATAAAACCTTCCACTACTTGATTGGCCAAAAGTTCCAGATTCTGGAACAAAGAAGCGTTGTTTAATTCGGATTGTAGATTCATATCGTTATGGATACCCTAAGATAACAAACATCCGTTGGGCCAAAAAATTAAGTTGTCTTGAAATCCTATTAAATTAAAAAAGGCCTGACGTGAGTCAAGCCTTTTTTAATCTTATACTATTAGTTTATAATGCTGCTTCAATAGCATCGGTATACACCTTCTTAGGAGAAACTCCTACTTGTCTGTTAACAATTTCACCGTTTTTGAAAACCAAAACCGTTGGGATGTTACGTACCCCATATTTTGCCGCAAACTCTTGATTTGCATCAACATCTACCTTACCTACTACAGCCTTTCCCTCGTATTCAGCGCTTACTTCATCGATAATTGGACCGACCATTCTACAAGGTCCGCACCATGCTGCCCAGAAATCTACAACAACTGGTTTGTCACTTTTTAAAACTACCTCATCAAAAGTAGCATCTGTTATTTCTAATGCCATGTTTGTTTTATTTTTTAATTATGCAAATTTAGTCAATTATTCAACGTTTTCCTTACTAACGTTATATTCGTTTTACCTATTGTAAGATAAGTAAAGTTTATGTGATAAAATATCCCAAATGCTATTAATTCAACCTGAAATGCACATCCTTACTTTCCAATTCCAGCAATAGTTCCGTTGATATCTGTACTTTTTGCTTTCTACAATTTAAACTCACTTTGATCTCCTCTTCCATTTCATATACTACAAAACTCAAAGGATGACTTCCCTGGTGGGATACCAAAGTATCCTTCAATTCATAGATCTGCTGCTCCTTGAGTTTTCCTATATCCAGTTTAATGGTCAGCTTACGGGCATAAGTTTCCATAACATCCTGAAGCATCATTACCGTGTTGTACTGCAAACGAGGATCACCTTTCTTCCCGGTATCCCTATTGGTCCAACCTTCCTTAACATACAACTTAAAAAAAGCAAAGGAATTGATCATTAAAAAGTGCCTGTACTTAAGGTATTCCTCCCCGAATATTCGAAACTCATAGGAATCTGTATAATCCTCCAGTATAAAGGAGGCCCAGCCCTTTCCATTTTTAGAGATCCTGTGCTGCACATCCGATATCACCCCTGCCAGGGCAAGTTCCCTACCCACAAAGGCTTCCATTTGATGTATATTGGAGATGGTGGCATTGCAAAACGAATTCATTTCGGTCCTAAAATCGTCCAAGGGGTGTCCGGAGATATAGATCCCGACCACCTCTTTTTCCCGTCTCAGCTTTTCCATGGTTCCCCATTCCTCACAGGGTGGAACCACGGGTTCAGGTATCTGTACCTCACTGGCCTCTCCAAAAAGACTGACTTGGGAGGAATTCTCGCTTTCTTGAAATTTGGCACCATATTTTATGACCTTCTCCAAAAAGGTAATTCCGTCCCCGTCATCGTGAAAGTATTGAGCACGATGGGTGTCCCCAAAAGAATCAAATCCCCCTGCGAGTGTTAGGTTCTCAAAAGCTTTTTTATTTGCCGCCCTTAGATCTATTCGTTTGGTCAGGTCGAAGACCGACTTAAACCTGCCTTCCTCTTTTCTGTTCTCCACGATGGTTTCAACAGCACCACGGCCCACACCTTTGATAGCACCCATCCCAAAACGCACTGCATTTTGGTCGTTCACGGCAAACTTGTAGTAGGATTCGTTCACATCTGGGCCCAATACTTCCAAGCCCATTCGTTTACACTCCTCCATAAAGAAGGTCACCTGCTTAATGTCGTTCATGTTGTTGGACAGTACCGCCGCCATATATTCTGCAGGGTAATGCGCCTTTAAATAGGCCGTTTGATAGGCTATATAGGCATAACAAGTAGAGTGACTCTTGTTAAACGCATAAGAAGCAAATGCCTCCCAATCTTTCCAAATTTTTTCAAGAACATCCCTTGGATGGCCTTTCTTTTCACCACCGTCCAAAAACTGTGGTTTCAACTTTTCAAGTAAGGCAAAGATCTTTTTACCCATTGCTTTTCTCAGTACATCTGCATCACCTTTAGAGAAACCTGCCAATTTTTGAGACAACAACATCACCTGCTCCTGGTAAACAGTAATACCGTAAGTTTCCTTTAGGTATTCCTCCATATCGGCCAGATCATAGGTGATCTCTTCCCGTCCGTGCTTACGGGCAATAAAACTGGGGATATATTCCATCGGCCCCGGTCTGTACAGGGCGTTCATGGCAATAAGGTCATCAAAAACCGTTGGCTTTAGGTCTTTCATATGTTTCTGCATTCCCACAGATTCATACTGGAAAACCCCTACCGTATCCCCTCTCTGGAAAAGCTCATAGGTCTTCTCATCATCCAAGGGAAAATCATCCGGGACCAACGTTATCCCATGCTTGGCCTTGACAATTTTTACGGTATCCTTGATCAGGGTCAAGGTCTTCAGTCCCAAGAAATCCATCTTCAACAACCCTGCGCTTTCTACCACAGAGTTGTCAAATTGCGTCACATAAAGATCCGAGTCTTTTGCGGTGGCCACAGGAACGAACTTTGTAATATCATCAGGGGTAATGATTACCCCACAGGCATGGATTCCGGTATTCCGGACAGATCCTTCCAAAATACGGGCCATTTTCAGGGTCTGTGCCTCCAGATCATCCCCTTCGGCAATGTTCAAGAGCTCATGGACCTTCTCCAGTTCTTCTGCCCTAAATTTCTTTTTCAGATCAGCCTCGCTCACCCCGAATATCTTGCTCAACTTAGACATCGTAGGTATGAGCTTTGCTATCCTATCGGCATCCATCAATGGCAGATCCAGCACCCTTGCGGTATCACGGATAGAGGACTTTGCCGCCATGGTACCATAGGTGATGATCTGGGCCACTTGGTTGGCGCCATATTTATTGATTACATAGTCCATTACTCGCCCACGACCCTCATCATCAAAATCGATATCAATATCGGGCATGGACACCCTGTCTGGATTTAGGAACCGCTCAAAAAGCAGATCGTACTTTAATGGGTCAATATTGGTAATGGTCAGGCAGTAGGCCACTACAGATCCTGCTGCAGATCCACGACCGGGCCCTACGGATACATCCATATTTCTTGCCTCACGGATAAAATCTTCCGTAATCAGGAAATATCCCGGATACCCAGAATTCTCTATGGTCTGCAACTCAAAATCTATCCTTTCCCGAATGACATCCGTTATTTCCGGGTATCTTTTTTTGGCCCCTTCATAGGTGATATGACGCAAATAGGCATTTTCACCCCTATTGCCCCCATCGGCCTCGTCCTCAGCTACTTTAAATTCGTCAGGAATACTGAACTTGGGCAAAAGAACATCCCTTGCCAATTCATAGGATTCTATTTTATTGACTACTTCCTGTATGTTCAAAATGGTCTCCGGCAGATCCTTGAAGATTTCCTTCATTTCGTCGGACGACTTAAAATAGTACTCCTGATTAGGGAGTCCGTATCTATAGCCCCTACCGCGACCTATAGGTGTTGCCTGTTTTTCTCCGTCTTTTACGCACAACAGAACATCATGGGCATCAGCATCTTCTTTGGCGCAATAATAGGTGTTGTTGGTAGCTACCATTTTGACCTGATGTTTTCTGGCCAGCTCTACCAATACTTGGTTCACCCTATCCTCATCTTCTTGGCCATGGCGCATGATTTCCATATACAGATCATCCCCAAATTGCTCCTTCCACCATACCAAAGCTTCTTCTGCCTGGTTCTCACCAACGTTCAATACCTTGGAGGGAACTTCTCCGTACAAGTTACCGGTTAGCACAATGATATCTTCTTTGTACTGTTCTATGACCTTTTTATCGATACGGGGCACGTAATAGAACCCATCGGTATAAGCGATGGACGACATTTTTGACAGATTGTGGTAGCCGTTCTTGTTTTTCGCCAAGAGCACGATCTGGTATCCGTAGTCTTTTACATTTTTATTATTATGATCCTCACAAACAAAAAATTCACACCCCAAAATAGGCTTCATTTCCCTTTCCAGCGCCGGCTCCCCATTTTCCAAGGCTTCAGCATTCTTGGCCTTAGCTTTGGTATTTTGGGCCTTTACCTCCTTTACAAAATGAAAGGCCCCCATCATATTGGCATGATCCGTAAGGGCCACAGCAGGCATATTGTTGTCTGCGGCAGATCGCACTAGATCGGCAATGGAGATGGTGGATTGAAGGACCGAGAACTGGGAATGGTTGTGCAGATGCACAAATTCGGTGTCCGAAAGGACCGCAATGTTTTCTTTTATTTCCTCCTTGGAAATCTCCACCGTTTCATTGAGGCCCAATTGGTCCGCAATTTTCTTGGAGGCTTTTTTGAGGTTGATATGATTTAGGCCTATAAGTTGTATCTCCTTAGGGTTCGCCTCTGAGAAATTTTTAAAATAATTGGCGGGCACATCCAATTGCTCCACGGTGTACTCCTGCCTGCGGACCAACTCCAAAAAACAACGGGTGGTAGCTTCCACATCCGCGGTGGCATTATGGGCTTCTCCAAAAGGCTCCCCAAAAAGATACTGATGAAGTTCTGTGAGGGTGGGCAGCTTAAATTTTCCTCCCCTACCTCCAGGAATCTGACATAATTTGGCCGTATGTTCGGTACAAGTATCTAGGACCGGCAGTTCCTGTAATGGGTTTTCCACCTGTAACCTATGAAATTCTGCCCCCATGATGTTCAGGTCAAAACCTACATTTTGTCCTACAATAAACTTTGTTTTGGACATGGCCACATTGAATTTCCCCAATACTTCCGCCAAAGAAATGCCTTTTTCCTGCGCCAATTCCGTGGATATCCCATGTATCTGTTCGGCATCATAAGGTATATTGAACCCATCTGGCCGAACCAAATAATCCTGATGCTCCACCAGGTTCCCCATCTCATCATGCAATTGCCAAGCTATCTGTATGCAACGCGGCCAGTTATCCGTATCGGTTATTGGAGCGTTCCATCGCTTGGGCAATCCGGTGGTTTCCGTATCAAAAATCAGGTACATAGTGCGGGTTTATCTCATGGGCATTGAAGTGGTAAATTTAAGAAAATACAACCTAGTTATGAAGCCCATTTATTAGTAGTTATCAACGGTACAAATCACAAAAAAAACAGATGTTGCCATCTGGTTTTTTTACTGGTTAAGATCTATGTTTTGTTCCTATGCCATATGTTCATGGATATTGGCCACAGTTAAGGACGATTCAATGGCATCCCTTTGACGCATCAACATACTTTCAGTGGAGGGTGGTAACCCCATATCTTTATCTTTAATAATTTCATTATATTCCTCTAGACTAGCCCTTTCTCCTCGCTCAATTTCTTCCAACAGCTTTTCATTTTCGTTTGAGGAAATTGCAGATCTTAGATCCATCCATGCCCTGTGAAGGTTTCCTGAGATACTGCCTTCTTTGTTTGGCAATTCTCCATACTGTAATATTTCTTTCTTTAATTCGTGCCCAAATGCTGCACGCTGCTCGGCCCGGTCATTGAGAAATTTCTTGGTGGTTACATTATCAATTTTATCTTGGGCCAACTTAAATCCCTTCTCGGCATCGTATGTCTTTTCCAATAAATCATTTAATCTGTTTGAAATTTTTTCTGAATACTTCATATTATCTCTCTTCATTTTAAGTCAATTATTTATGTCAATGTCTTTCACTGACACTCCTCTCAAGTTAAAAGATAAAGACTCTTATCCAAGTAAAGTCATAGGTTTAGCCCAACTTTAACAAGATTTCTTAAAGCATGTTAAGAGTTTTGTCCCTAAAATTGAATTTTAGTTCAATTTCTTGATAACCACATAAAAAGAAATATTATATTTGCACCCGCTTAGGACAGACCTAGCGAACAAAAGAATTAATAATCAAGGGTCGGGCACCCTACAAATTAATGTGATATGCCAGTAAAAATTAGATTACAAAGACACGGTAAAAAAGGAAAACCATTCTATTGGGTAGTAGCTGCGGATTCTCGCGCGAAGAGAGATGGTAAGTATTTGGAAAAATTGGGAATCTATAACCCAAACACCAACCCTGCAACAATTGAACTTAATGTAGACAGCGCTGTAACCTGGTTACAGAATGGCGCACAACCAACTGAGACAGCTGGTAGAATCCTTTCTTACAAAGGAGCTCTCCTAAAAAATCATTTGGCTGGTGGTGTTCGTAAAGGTGCATTGACAGAAGAACAAGCTGAAGAAAAATTCAACGCTTGGTTGGCTCAAAAAGAAGAAATCGTTACAAACAAAGTAGGTGGCTTGGATAAAGCTAAAGAAGAAGCTAAGGCTAAGGCTTTGGAAGCTGAAAAAGCTGTAAGTGATAAGCGTGCTGCTGAAGCTGCTGCTGCACTTGCTCCAGAAGTTGAAGAAGTTGCTGAAGAAGAAGCTACTGAACCAGCTGCAGAAGAAACTGCTGCTCCTGCTTCTGACGAAGCTGCTACGGAAGAAAAATAAGCTAAAGATAGAACGATGACAAAGGAAGAGTGTTTCTACCTAGGTAAAATCGTTTCAAAATATAGCTACAAGGGTGAGGTATTGGTGAAAATTGATGCTGATGAACCCGAAATTTACGAAAATATGGAATCAGTATTCGTTTCTTTAGGAAACAATCTGGTTCCATTTTTTATTGACAAATGCGTACTCCACAAATCCAGCCTTCTCCGTATCCGGTTTGAAGAAGTTCAGGATGAGTCCGCAGCAGATAATATCATGGGGTCCGAACTTTACCTTCCTTTAAAATTCCTTCCCAAACTAACCGGAAATAAATTTTATTACCACGACATTATTGGATTTCGTTTAGAGGATCATGTTCATGGGGACATAGGGATCATACAAGGGGTGAACGATTCTACCTCCCAAGCTTTGTTCATTGCGAAAAAAGGCAACAAAGAACTGCTCATTCCCATTAATGACGAGATCATCACCAAGGTGGACCGAGACACAAAAACCATCCATGTGACTACCCCAGAGGGCTTGGTGGATCTTTATTTAAGTTAAAAACCCTTCCTTTCACTTTCAAATATTTTTGCAACGGTAACATTTGTACTTGTAAAATAATAGCGAAAACCTACTACTTTTATACTACCTTTAATGGGCTAATTGTTATCAACTAATGATTCATCCTAAAACAGAACTCAGGTTCATCAATAATGAAATCGGTTATGGCGTAGTAGCCACTGAATTTATTCCAGCGGGCACCATTACTTGGGTTCTGGATAAATTGGATAGGGAATTCACCCAAGATCAGTTGACCGATATGGACCCCTTATATCAATCCATATTGGACACCTATACTTTTAGGGACAACCAAGGGAAATATATTTTGTGTTGGGACAATGCCCGTTATGTGAACCATAGTTTTAATTCCAATTGCCTTACCACCGCATATGATTTTGAGGTCGCTATAAGGGATATTCATGCAGGGGAACAGCTGACGGATGATTATGGGTATCTGAACATTCCTGAACCATTTGAGGCAGCGGACGAGGGCACCGAAAGAAAGATAGTCTACCCAGACGATCTCTTGAGATACCATAAGACGTGGGACAAAAAACTAATTGAGGTCTTCCATAAGATCCCAATCATTGATCAACCTTTGCGACCCCTGATTACGCCCAAGCTATGGACGAAAGTAACAGCGATTGCCAATGGTAAAATTCAAATGGACTCCATTAAAAATAACTACTACAACGGGAAATGATTTCAAAGTAAAACCATTTATAGCTGTAGCACCTTAAGCATCAAACACCTTCGAATCATTTTGGATTAGGAAACAGCACAAAACTTACTTTGAAAGAGCGACGATTATCACGTTTTAGCACGGCACTGTTGCTTATCTTTGCGGTGAAAACCAGCTTAAATAGTTCCCTCTTTAAATCAGAATATCACCATTCCAAGCATTAAAAGAAGCACTTTTAGGCTAGGGCAAGGACCACTAATATGAGTAAACCCTTTCAGTTTAAACAATTCTCTGTACACCAAGATCAATGTGCCATGAAAATAGGCACAGATGGCGTACTTCTTGGGGCATGGAGCACTATTGATAAAAGGCCTTTTGCCATTTTGGATATAGGTTCCGGCACTGGACTTATTGCTTTAATGATGGCCCAACGCAGCGATGCCGATATGATTGATGCCATTGAAATAGACGGGGACGCCTATGAACAGAGTGTAGAGAACTTTGAACGTTCTCCCTGGGCAGATCGACTTTATTGTTATCACGCAGGTTTGGATGAATTTGTAGATGAATTGGATGAAAAGTATGATCTGATCATTTCCAACCCTCCTTTTTATAGTGAAGAGGTTCCGAGTGGCAATGAGGCCCGTGATATGGCCCGCCAAAACAGCTCTTTACCCTTTGAAGAATTACTGGATGGCGTCAGTAAATTACTGGAAGATGAAGGGCTGTTCTCCACGATCATTCCATTTAAAGAAGAGGAGACCTTCATAAAAATGGCCTCAAGTTTTAATCTTTACCCTAATAGGGTCACGCGGGTAAAAGGAAACCCAACCGCGGAAATAAAACGCAGTCTATTGGAATTTAGTTTCTCTGAAAATCAAATGGACATAGGCGAATTGACCATAGAAAAAGCACGCCATGAGTACACTGATGAATATATTGGGCTCACCAAAGATTTTTACCTTAAAATGTAATTTAAAAGCGTCTGCGGAGTGGTCTTGTCAAACAGGTAGGTCCGCCGCCCCCTTTAACACTTATTTCCTCCCCAACATACGTATTTACCTTACAACCAGCATTTATTAGCAGGGCTTCGGTTTTTGCATTGCCAGCAACCATAACACAATTTCTTGGGCTAATGGCCAATACATTGCATCCCATAGAATCGAATTCCAATTCAGGGACTTCCAACAATTCAAAACCACGATTGAGTAGTTCCTTTCTAAAATGAATAGGAAGCAAAGGAGAATAGACAACGGCCAAATCCTTATCAACGGGGCTAAAGATCGACATCAAATGAAAAACATCCGATGGCCCCTTATAATGAGGAAGCTCCACTACCAAAACCTTGATCGAAAAAGGGGATAGTAGTTTTTTTAACTGTTGGATGCCCTCTTCATTGGTACGGTAGGAGTGGCCCACTGCCAAGGTGGACTCATCTAGCCAAGCCACATCACCTCCCTCTAGAGTGCCAGGAGCTTCGATTTTTCCTAAAATTTGGATATTATTTTTTTGGTAGGTCGCTTCTTGTACTTTGGGTTCGTAAATTCTTCTTTCCTTTCCCATTCGACAAAGGATCATCCCAAAATTAGTAACTATGGCCGCATCCCGAGTATAAATAGCATCCATGGAAACATCAGAATCTCCAGGCTGTAACAGTACGGTTGCACAAGTAGACTTTATAAGGCCTTCAAAATTGGAAAACTCAACTTCTGCCTTTAGATAATCTGGTTTGGAGAGATAATTAAGTGATTTCCATTCCCTTTCCAGTTTATGCTCATCAACAAATGCATTTGATATTGAATTGATCAACACCATATCAAGTTCATGATATTCCGAATGACACGTATATTCCATACAACAGTTGTTAATCCTTATCCTTATTCCTTGTTTTCATCAATACATAAAATGGAATTCCGGACATTAACAGTATAAAACCATAGAAAACAGCAGGCTCCCCTGCTCCAAATATGGCCCAGAGTGAAAACAGAAAGGCCATTCCCCCTAAAGAAACGACACTAACGGTATTCTTAAAAGCTAATTTTTCTTGCAAGACAAGAAGAACATAAGCTGCAGTAGAAAATAAATAAGGAATTAAACAACATAAAGTAGCCAGTAAAACTATAAATTTAAATTGCTCTACTAGACCATCAGTAAAGTTTAAAAGCATGATGACAGAAGTTAAAAAACTTCCAATAACCATTCCCAATACCGGGGCTCCATGTTTATTTTCCCTTTTAAATATGCGTGGAAACAAGTCGTCCTTTGCAGTAGCCATGGCCACTTGCCCTTGTACCAGTATCCATCCGTTTAAGGCCCCAAAAGCGGCAATTACGGCACCTGCACCCACCAAATCACGTCCCCAATCACCACTCATAATTTCCATGGCATCTGCAAAAGGAGCGGGTGACTCGGATAGGATATTGGCAGGGATCATTCCCATAACCACAACGGTCCCTAAAAGATATACCACTGTTGTAATAATAGTACCTATCATTGTCGCCTTAGGAATAGTTTTTTCCGGATTCTTAACATTCCCAGAGGGTACCGTAGCACTTTCTATCCCTAAAAAGGCGTATAGGGTCATGGTCGCAGTAATGGCGATGGCACTAAAATTTGATTTACCACTGATATTGAAAGGATAAAAATTTTCAGGATTGAAAAAGAAAAACCCACCAAGGATAACAATAAATAGAGGGGATAATTTTAAAATGGTCGTAATCAATTGCATTTTTCCAGAAGCCCTTACACCTCTCGAGTTTAATGCCGTAAGCCCCCAAATGGCACTTAAACCAACCAATACCGCTATTATTGGGCTTTGGTCCAAAATAGGAAAAAAAACGCTTAAAGCACTAACAAATGCTATAGCGATGGCCGCGTTACTTGTCCATACCGATATCCAATAGCCCCAGGCCACTAAAAACCCAGCAAAATCACCAAAGGCAGCTTTAGTGAAAGCGTAGGGACCTCCACTTTTGTTGGCCACAAGAACACTCAGTTTACTAAATACGCTAGCAAGTAAAAGTGCTCCAAAAGCAGAAAAAAGCCATCCAATGGTACTGATACCACCAAAAGATGCCAATGCTGCTGGCATAAGAAATACACCTGCACCAATCATATTTCCAATTACCAAGGAAGTACTCGTCCATAGTCCTATTTTTTTTACTTCAACAGGTTCGGCCATAAAAATAGATTAGTGTAAGATCTCATTATAAATTAATTAAATTTGGGAAGAAATCCTTTGCCAAGTTACAATATAATATGATTAAGAACTTTTATATAGATTCGGATATCACAAAAGCATCTACTTTGCCCGCCTCATTTTACAGAGACCCCGAAGTTTTTGAGTCAATTAAGAACGATATTTTTTATAAATCTTGGCAGTGGGTAGGGCACGAAAATTTAGTGGAATTGCCTCATCAACAATATCCTTTTACCCTTTTGGATGGTTTTTTGACAGAACCTGTAGTCTTGACAAGGGACGAGGGGAATCGCATTCATTGTCTATCCAACGTATGCACGCATAGGGGGAATTTAGTGGTGGCCCAAAATTCCAATACAAAAAAATTGATCTGTGGGTATCACGGAAGAAAATTTCAATTGGACGGTACCATGGAACATATGCCCGAATTTAAAGAGGCCCAGGATTTTCCCAAACCGTGCGATAACCTTTATAAATTTCCATTGCGCCATTGGGGTCCGTTTTTGTTTATGGGTCTTAGCCCAACCTTTGATATCAATCCCGTTCTGGAAATCATGAATGAGCGTATTGGCTTTTTGCCCTTACATGATTTTAAATTGGATGAAAGTCGTTCTACAGAATATATGGTCCATGCCCATTGGGCACTCTATTGCGATAATTATTTGGAAGGCTTTCACATTCCTTTTGTCCATAATGACCTAAACGAGGTATTGGATTATGGCAATTACGAGACCCTCCTTTTTGATCATATGAGCCTTCAGATCGGTTATGCCCAAGGATCGGAGGAAATTTTTGAATTCCCTGAAAATCATATCGACCATGAAAAAAAAATAGCGGCCTATTACTTCTGGGTATTCCCCAATATGATGTTCAATTTCTATCCTTGGGGTCTCTCGGTAAACATTGTACGCCCATTGGACCTTAAGAGCACCAAAGTTTCTTTTTACTCTTATGTCCATGACGATAGTAAATTGGACAGAGGGGCAGGTTCTGGGTTGGACAAGGTAGAATTGGAAGATGAGGAGGTGGTAGAAAGCGTTCAGAAGGGAGTCCGCTCAAAGTTCTATAAAGCAGGACGTTTTTCCCCAACAAGGGAAAAAGGCGTACATCATTTTCACCGTCTTTTGGCTCGTTTTATAAATGGTCAAAAATAAGGTTCCAAAATAAACAAAGGTTAGCCAATAATGTAACACAGGAGTCTTGTTATGTTATATTCCTTTTAATTATCTTTGAGACAAATAAAAGCCCGTATGAAGCCAGATTTGTTTGAAGCTCCCGATTATTACAATCTAGATGATCTATTATCAGAAGAACATAAATTGGTGCGTGATGCTGCCCGACAATGGGTAAAGCGAGATGTATCCCCAATAATAGAAGAATACGCACAAAAAGCGGAGTTCCCAAAACAGATCATTGGTGGATTGGCAGAAATTGGTGCTTTTGGCCCATATATTCCTCATGAATATGGAGGCGCAGGTCTGGATCAAATTAGCTACGGACTTATCATGCAGGAGATTGAAAGAGGAGATAGCGGTGTTAGATCTACCGCTTCCGTACAATCATCCCTGGTAATGTATCCTATTTATACCTATGGAACTGAGGCACAGCGAAAAAAATACTTACCTAAATTAGCAACTGGTGAGTTTATGGGCTGTTTTGGTCTTACCGAGCCCAATCACGGTTCTAACCCTGGAGGTATGGAAACCAGATTTAAGGATATGGGCGACCATTATCTTTTAAACGGCGCCAAGTTATGGATCTCCAATTCTCCCTTTGCGGATATTGCAGTGGTATGGGCCAAAAATGAAGAAGGACGTATCCACGGTCTAATCGTTGAACGTGGTATGGAAGGTTTTACTACTCCTGAAACCCATAACAAATGGTCTTTAAGGGCTTCGGCAACCGGAGAGCTTATTTTTGACAATGTTAAAGTTCCAAAAGAGAATCTATTACCTGGCAAAAACGGTCTTGGAGCTCCCCTTGGATGTTTGGATTCTGCACGTTATGGAATTGCTTGGGGCGCCATCGGAGCCGCCATGGACTGTTATGATACGGCCCTTAGATATGCCAAAGAGCGTATTCAATTTGGTAAGCCCATTGCAGCCACACAACTACAGCAGAAGAAATTGGCTGAGATGATCACTGAAATTACCAAGGCCCAATTATTGGCCTTTAGATTGGGGCAATTGAAAAATCAAGGAAAAGCTACCACTGCTCAAATTTCGATGGCCAAGCGCAATAATGTGGAAATGGCCATAAAAATAGCCCGCGAAGCAAGACAGATATTGGGGGGGATGGGAATTTCCGGCGAATACAGCATTATGAGACATATGATGAACCTGGAAAGTGTAATCACTTATGAGGGCACACACGACATACATCTTCTTATTACCGGAGCGGACATAACAGGAATTCAGGCCTTTCAGTAATTATTAGGATACTTTTGAGTTGACCAGATAAGTGGATAAATTTTGACGCAATTTGTCCATGCAGATAGGCTTGGTAAAATAATCGTTCATACCTACTTCCAAGGCTGCTTCTATGGTCTCGCGTGTAACATCGGCAGAACAGCCCATGATCACCAGATCCTTGTTGGTCTCTCTTATTACCTTGGTAGCCTCCAAACCATCCATTACGGGCATGTGAATATCCATAAACACCAAGTCGTACCTGTTTTTATGAACCTCTTCCACGGCCTGTTTCCCATCGGAAACCCATTGGGCTTTTATTCCCATCGTTTCCAATGCCTTTTTAAGAACAATGATGTTGATCTTATTGTCATCTACTATCAAAACTGAGGCACTCCCTAAATCTACATTCTTTTCAGAGGTTAGGTCTATTACCTTTTGCTCTTCCTGTTTGCATTGCACTAAGGAGAATTTTAGCCTAACTTGAAACTCCGTACCGTTTTCCCTTGAACTTTCCACTTCAATTTGACCTCCCATCAATTTAACCAAATGATAGGTAATATAAAGTCCAAGTCCACTACCTTCATGTTTCTTGGTGATGCCCGAGTCTACCTGGGTGAATCGATCAAAAATGGTCTTCATTTTATTTTTAGGTATCCCAATTCCTGTATCCCTGATCACCAGATCTACCAAAAGATGGTTTTCAGAGACTCGTTCCCGGTATCCAACATGGATACCGCCATTTTCTGTAAATTTTAAAGAATTCCTTAAGAGGTTGGTAATGATCTGTCCAAATTTCCCCATATCACCAATTCCACAAATACTACTTTCTGGGGCATCCAAATACAGATAGAGTCCTTTTTGCTCTATACTTGGTTTATAGATGCTGATGATATTTGCAATTTCCTTGGAAGGTGAAAAAGGTTCACTTTTAAACGTGCTTTTCCCGGATTCAATCTTGTCTATCTCCAAAATATCATCAACCAAAAGCAACAATTTTTTAGATGATATATCCATTAGGGAGAGGTATTCCTTTAGAGATTTCTGAATGTTGGACGCTTTTAACACTTCTATGAAACCTAAAATAGCATTTAAAGGTGTCCTGATCTCATGGCTCATATTCGACACAAATTCCGTTTTCGCCCTATTGGCTTTATGGGCCTTTAATTGCTCCCTTTTTAGATCTCTGTTTAATTCCCTAAGTTTCAAAATGGACTCTTTGTACCGTTTATTTTCGGTCCTGGATGCCCTGTAAAAATACATAAGGGAACTAGTTAGTATAGACAATAACATACCAAAGATGAACGCTACGAACATAGTTTCCTTTCTGTCCGCCAAAATGTTAATTTGCTTGGGCATAAGAAAGAAACTCCATTTTTGTTCATCCAGGGAATCTACCAAAAAGGAGGTGGTGTACAGGTATTCTTCATCGAAGTCTGATGTTCTGGGATTATTATAAGCATAAAACGTCGTTCCCGTCTCATCTTTGATTTCAACAGCGTAGGAGTCCAAATCGGCAGCCAATTGATTGAACGGATTGGTAAAATCCATTCCAGCGGTAATGGTTCCTTGAAGTCTTCCTTCAAAATAAACGGGTACATCTACCAAAAATGCATTCCCGCCCTGGGTCAATCTGACCCACGAAGTAACATTGGTTTTGCTGTTCTCGCTATGTTCCCTCCATTCATCTGCCCTGTATAATTTTGAAATGTCCAGTCCCACAACTGCTTCATTCCCTTTTAATGGGGTAATCTTTCTAATGACCATGGAACTATCTATCCATTCCACGAATTTAAATGAAGGGTTTTGATCTAAAATTAGTTGTGCATCCTCTTCCCAATACTGAAAATAATCACCATTGGTGATTTCAATACGCTGCTTAAGATTCTCCAACGCCTTTATATTGTTCTCTATGGAATGATAAAATTCTTGTGATCTAAGATGACCTGAAGTTTGAATTTCATTTTTCAATAATGATTCTTGTGTCTTTAAGGTTTTATTCCATAAAGCTACGACAACAACCATCAGGGTCATGAAAACCAAAAGGGGATATATTAATTCTTTCTTCGAAAATTTAAATGACATATTTTACTACTATTAGGGGGAACTAAGGGTAAAAAATCATTGCTAATATTATTTTTGTAACTAAAACTAAAACCGTCTGTAAGTAATTGATTACATAAACATAACGCATTAAACTTCAATTACACACTAAATATTGTAAATTATAAGAGTTTTGTTGTCAAATACACATATTTGTATGTCAGAAGAATTCCTATCTTTCCTACAATCAAACTATTATAACCCAGTACTTAATCGTGAATTGTGCTACTTTTAAATGTACTGGATATAGAAAAAGTGAGAAAAGAGAAACTATTGTTTTCCTTCCCCCACTTTTATTGAACAACGCTCAGTAATTTATGCTATTCTATTAGGCCGAGTTTCTACTCGCATTGATGTTTCCGTATAGGGACCTTGTCACTATCTTTTCGTATAACTCCAAATGGTCTGATCCCTGACCAATTTTTTGTAGTGCATACTGTTGAATTACCAATAATGGCAGCACGATAGCTTCCCTAATTTTTATTGACTCCCTAGATACGGCCTCTTCTTCCATTAATATCTTGAAATCAGAAATCAAAAGAAGCATTTCTTTTGACAGCAAATACTCATCATATAAGATATTCCAAAATTCGCCATATTCCTTATCATCCTTCATATAACTGGTCAGCTCAAAATAACATTTTGAAAGGGCCATCATACTGTTCAGCATAAGCGCCTTGAAAAAAGGAACTTCCTGAAAGAGTCTTTTCATCTCATTAAGTTGCCCCCTATCCTTTAAGGTTTTGATAGCAGTTCCTATTCCAAAATAGCCCGGTACATTTTGTTTTAATTGGCTCCATGAGCCCACAAAGGATATGGCTCTAAGATCTGTAAGTTCCAGTTTCGCCTTGTTTCCTCTTTTGCCAGGTCTACTCCCTATGTTAGCTTTGTTATAATACTTTAAGGTGCTTTTTTCCTCCAAGTAGGGCATAAACTTGTCATGGTGTTTGAGGGCGTCATACTTGGCAAAACTAAGTTCCGACAATTCCTCTATCAATTGGCGCATCTCCTTGGATATCGAGTTTTCTTTCCCAAACAGATCATTGGACAGACCTGCGGTTAGCAATTGCTGACAGTTGTGCATAAACAAGTCCTTTGTCCCATAGTTACTGGTAATGGTCTGGCCTTGAATGGTGAGCTGTATTTCATTATTGGCTATATTCTTGGTCTGTGCAGCATAAAAACGATGCGTTTTCCCACCTCCACGTGCCGGTGGTCCACCACGACCGTCAAAAAATATAGCTTTAATATCCCTTTGTCCGCATACGGCTGATAGATTTTCTTTGGTTTTAAAGATAGACCAGTTGGCCTTTACATAGCCTCCATCTTTGGTACCATCAGAAAAGCCCAGCATGATGGTCTGTTTATTATCCCTAAATCTAACATGGGCTCTATATTCAGGTAAATCGAAGACCCCGTTCATGGTATTTTCTGAGGTCGCCATTCCATTCATGGTCTCAAACAAAGGCACAATATCGAAAGGTATTTTACCTTCTTCCCAATCTCCGCACCATCTTAATAGGCCATAAACGAAAAGTACGGAAAAGATATCTTCGGAATTGCTTATAGCGTACCTGTTACAACCTTCCTCCCCATTTTTACTTTGAATATTTTTTAATTGGGCTATGTTCTCTATGGTATCCCGCACAAGATCATCCTCAAAATTTTCGTGTTGCAGTTTAAATTTTTTGTGCAACAGGTTATCTATAAGTTCAGCTTCACTCAACTCCTCCAGACTTTCCGTGATGACTCCTTGTTGCTTCAAAATAGCTTCCACGGTATTCCTGTGCACGCTATGGTCCTGTCTTATGTCCAAGGTCGCGAAATGTGTTTTGAATATTTTGACCTTATCGATAAGCTGATCCAAATCTTTTAGGTACAATGAATTGTATTCCCTAATCAATATTTCCCGAATCTGTAAAAGCGGACCAATGATTTCTTCATACCCCATGATCTTTTTCTCATTGAACATGGTAACATAAAGCTTATTCCTTAACCCATTGATCAACTCCTGCAAATCTGTGAAACTCAATTTTTGTTGCAGTGACTTTATATCATGGTAATAGCACTTCATTAAGGTTGTCCTAAGTTCATCAGCTACCTGGTTGGTCATCGAAGCCGTTACAAAAGGATTACCGTCCCTATCCCCACCGGGCCAGAACCCCAACTTCATAATATTATGGTTATCAAAGTCCTCCTTTTGTATATGTTCCTTTATATAGGAATATAGTTCGCCAATAGCATTGTAATACACATTCCTTAAAATATGGATGATATTTTTGGCCTCTACCAAAGGAGTAGGCTTTTGGGCATTTATTAAGGAAGTAAGTCCCAACTGTTGCAGGGTAACATCTATCTCATTGATCTTATTATCCACGATCAATGCCCTTAGGTTGTCCATGATATCCAGTACTGCAGGGGTATAAAACTGTGTAGGGTGGGCAGTCAATACAATTCGCGCACTAAAGGTTGACAATTTTTCAGATATTTCGTCCCAACTTTTATTTTTTTCCACCATTTGGGCGTAATCCTTTATCGTCAACGAATTACTATGCTCCTGGAGCTTTGGAAAAGCGGCATCTTCCACACTGTCGTATAAAACCACTTGGCGTTCCACATATTGAATAATACTGAACATAAAGTCGATCCTGTCCTTTTCCGATTCTATATTTGCATAGTTCTGAAAAAAGGCATCCAGTATCTCCAATGGATTTTTACCCGATTTAAGTCCCTCATCTGCCTGGTGCATCAACAAAGGAATCAACATTCCCACGTTTTCTATATTTCTATAGGGCAAACTAAGAAATAGACTGTTGTATACATTGAATTTGTTATTGACCGATTTCCTAAACTCTTCTATTCTTTCCAATTTTGGCATAACTACTGTATTATGAATTGTGCATTGATTTACTCCATCAGGATGGAAAATAAATTTTGACTGTTAAATATCGTGATTATTCTAGTATAGGATATGAAAATGATCGCAAATAACAAAATTGTACTGGGACACCACAAAACTAACGTACTTCACAACTATAATTTCCCTACTTCGAAAGATGGAAATATATTTACTATGTATTGGTTAAAGAGTTAATTTTTTCATTTTCATATAGTGTTCTCGTAAAAGGGCCTTTGTCATTAAGATCAAGGCCCTTTTTTAATGGAAAATCTTTTTATCGTACTTCTATAGAATCTATTAACAACTTAAAATCTTCTTCTTTTTTATTACCGATAAGAAAACTGATGGATTCTATGGTAATTGCTGGATAATTTGGCATATCTAGCCTTCTGCCCCTGAACCATGGCGACATATCCTCCATAGTTATTTCCATGGTCTGCCATTGGCCCGTGGTGCTGAATTTGGCAATGTAACTATAGTAGTCCTCGCTCTTGGATTTGATTCTAAACTGATAATTCTTTCCGTCTCCTTTAAGGCGGATCACACATTTGGAATAACCCTTAACACTTATAGGTTTCATTAGATAGCGTACCGAGGAGAATCCGCCATTATTTTCCAGTGAAACATGACCTTCAAAAACACCATGACCATCTGAATTGAGATAAATTTTACTTGAAGACCGTCCACCCATGACTACATCATCCAAAACGGTCCATTGGGAAAGGTTACTTTTAGTATTGAAATCAAAAATTACAATTGGGGTTATCATAAACAATTGAACTATAACTATTAACGCGTGTATCATATATCTATCTGTAAGTACTACCATCGTTGACACTCTGGAAATAGCTTTTCGGGATAGGGCTATCCTAATCTTCCCATAACTCCACTAGCTTATTTGAGTTTGTCCTTGAAAAATTTAATGGTTCTTTCCCAAGCCAATTTGGCAGCCGCCTCATCATACCTTGGGGTCGTATTATTGTGGAACCCATGGTTCACCTCGGGATAGAAATAGGCGACGTGTTCAATGTTGTTTTCCTTCAACACTTTCTCATAAGCAGGCCATCCGGCATTGACCCTTTCGTCCAATCCTGCATATTGAAGCATCAATGGAGCGCTTATCATTGCAGCCTCTTCATTGGAAGGTTGTCCTCCATAAAAAGGGACTGCAGCCGAAAGGGAAGGAACTTTTACTGCCATCATATTGGCGATCCACCCTCCAAAACAAAACCCGACCACCCCAACTTTGCCATTGCAGTCATCCCGGGAAATTAAATACTCATAGGCTGCAATAAAGTCCTCCAACATCTCATATCTGTCCCGCTCCCTCTGCATTGCCCTGCCTTCATCATCATTGCCAGGATAACCTCCCAAGGGTGACAAGGCATCCGGAGCCAAGGTGATGAATCCCTCCAAAGCTGCCCTTCGTCCTACATCTTCTATATAAGGGTTGAGGCCCCTATTTTCATGAACAACGATAATCCCCGGTAATTTTTCTTTTGAATCTGTGGGCTTGGATAACAACCCTTTAATATCTCCCCCGCCTTTTGGTGAAGTATAGGTGATATAGTCCGACTGTATTCTTGGGTCATTTGGCTTTACCAATATAGAATCGATATAATTGGGCATCATAAAACTGAGAAGGGAAGGAATAGTTATTCCGCCTACTGCATAAAGTGAAAGCTTCTCCATAAACTGCCTTCTTTCAATTTTATTATGGGCGTAATCATCGTACAGATCAAAGACCTCTTGATTGATATCCGCTTTTGTCAACTTTTTCATATCCTTACTTTTTTAATATTAATTTGTTTATTTATCCTTGGTCCAACCCTGAAGAAACTGGGGGGTTGGATTTAAGGTATACATCCATTTGAGGAAAGGGGATCGTAATATTATTCTCGTGAAACTTTCTATTGATAATTCTGCGAATATCGCTCTTGGCCTTCCCTATTCTAAATATACTCTGGCTAAAAAACAACAATTGGAAATCCAAGGAAGAGTTCCCAAAATTCATCAATCTTGCCTCTACCAATTCCCTGGCATACACATCAGGGTGCTCAAAAGCACTTTCTTCCAATATTTTTATCACCAGATCCACATCGCTTCCGTAGGCCACCCCAACATCAATTCTGAATCTGGACTTATCAGATTGATGGCTCCAATTGATCACCTTACTGTTCGTGATCAGGGAATTAGGCAGGATAATGGAAATATCATCCCTATTCAGGGCCTTTGAAGTTCGCAACCCAATACTTTGAATCATAACAACATCCCCATCTACCTCCAAAACATCATCAACTTTAATGGAGCGTTCGGAGAGCAGAATAATACCCGACAAAATATCATTAAAAGTTTGCTGTAATCCCAGTCCAATACCAACTAGCAAGGCAGCGGAGCCCGCCAACAGAATGGTCACCTTTACACCAATGTTTTCCAGCATAAAGGCTATTGCTATGATCCAAATGATATATTTCATCATCTGGTACAGGGCATAACTGCTCCCATAATCCAATTTATTCAACTTGGATTTTCGAGCGAGTCCTTTTTTAATAACCCAAAGGATTAGTCTCGCAATTACCAAGATCAAAAAAATAGTGACCAGTTTGGAAACTTTTACGGTGAAATCCCCAATGGTAAATAATTCAAATTCCAAAATTTTATTGATCGTCTCCATTTGGTCCTTTTCTGATAAAACCTGATTATAACATTAATTTGAATTACAGGTAATACTACTTATAAATATAGGAAATTAACGAAAGAGATCCTTTATTAATTAGTAGCTCCTGAAAAATACTACGCAATTTAATTTTGAATATTTGTCTTGAAACCCTTATTCAACAAAAGGCTCCAAAATCGTTTTGCCTACGGAAACGGAATCAATCTTACTCCGTGAATAAAGAACAGGGAAATACTGATCCTTGGCCCATGGTTCGAACAAATTTCGATAGAAAGGGCTTTCAGGATCACCCGATTGACCAGGACCGTTGGTGCCAATGGCTGCATCCCAATCTCCAGTATTAACAATCATCCTAAAGGAAGCACCACTACTCTGCCTATTATTTGCCCCGGTAGATCCGGGGGTAAACGAATTGCCCCCTCTTGGCAGGGGACCTAGATCTAACTTTGCTTTTATTTCTTCATTGACCACACCGCCTAAGGCATGAGCCATATATGTATGTTTAAATTTTTCCTGTCCATATTGCCATTGCGTCATATCATCCCCTAAGGTCGACTCCAAATAAGCAATTCCTTCGTTAAGGGCCTTTAGGAGAAATAAATTTCTACCTATCATGGGATTGGCACCAAACCTGCTATCCGGGTTCACCACCCAATCGACTACCTTTTTCATTTGAATATTATCAATCAGTCCTTCCCCTCCCATGGGAATAAAGGATTCATTGGCAAGTTTTCTAAGTTCGTTTTCGAAGGCCACATAAATGGCAGCTGCGACAGACGAGGCTTCCAACCTGTAATCCCACTGTATAAGTTTATCCCTTGCTTCCTTGGCCTTCCCTCCTATAGGCAATACGGCCAGCAAGGGCACTAAGGTTCTGGCTGGGATAGAAAGGTAGTCTACCTGCAAGTTCTTCATATCCTCCATGGTCATATTGGTTCCCGATGCCAACACTTCATTTACCCTATCCCCCCTGTAAGGATCGGCCCAAGAAAAACCTATGGCATTCCAATGTTCATAAGTATCGGGCGTAACACTTTGGTTGGCTGTTGCGATAAAACCGTTGGCTGGATTTAGGGCATTTGGTTTTTGAACGATGGGCAAATATCCATCCCATTCATAACGACCATCCCCAGGTACAGGTACCATGCCACTAAAATTATTTCGAATTGGAGCTATTCCCACGACCTGCCACCCTATATTTCCTTTTTTGTCGGCCCAGATCATGTTCTCTCCTGGAATATGGCTATAATTACAGGCTTCCTTAAATTCCTCCCATGTTTTGGCCTGGTCCATTCGCAAGGAAGCCAAATAAGGTGACCCTCCAGGCTCCAGCCATGCACAGCGTACCGCATAGGCCGTATTTTTATTTTCATCAGAAAAAACTACTGGCCCGTGCCTGGTATATTTTAGTTCGATTTCTACTTCTTTTTGTCCCTTCACTTTAATGATCTCCGAAATAATGGTCATGTCCTCCCATTGACCTTGGTATCTGTACTGGTTGGGGTTTTCAGGATTTAGTTCATAGACGTACAGGTCCTCTCCATCGGTTTCAAAAACCGTAAGGCCCCATGAGCCATACTCATTGTGTCCTATGGAAATCCCTGGAATTTCGGGCTCTCCCCCTCCAATTACATTCCACCCTGGTGCGACCAAATGGGTCATATACCTCAATGAAGGCACTGCGATGGTCCTATGGGGGTCATTGGCCATATAGGTGTTTCCGTCCGCCATTAACTTTCCGCTCACTACCCAATTGTTGCTCCCAAAGGAACGTGGATCTTCTTTTTCCATTTTTGGGTTCAGCATTGCCGTTTCATAAGCCTTACTTTTATAAGCCTCTTGTACATCACTTTCTTGAAAGGCAACAGGTTTTCTGTAAGCTTTGTAGAGTTCCAGAATATCTTGAAAAAGGAGTTCCTCATCCACGGCGGGATCCAAATCTATAAGTGGATCCTTGGGGTGGAACCAAGAAAGATCCTTTACTGTGGCCGACCCTAGTTTGGCTACGGCGCGCCCAATCTGCAACTCTTCTTCAATATTACCCAAAAGGCCTTGATGTCTAGAAATTACGACATCTGGAGTCCATTTCCCGGGTCTTAAATTTAGAATTTTAAATTCCAAAGGCAATTGCTCTGGTGTTTTTAGTATTTCTTCAATGTAGGCATTCACCCCATTGGTATAGGCGGTAATAATTTCTGTCCCATCGTTGTGATAATGGTTCATTTCTTGGGTCATATCCCCACGATATTTGAAGAGGCGGGTCCCAATATCTCGTTTCAATTCCCTCTCGCCCAATATTTCTGCAACGGTCCCTGTGGCTTGTCGTCTCCAAATCTCAAATTGAAAAAGACGGTCTTTGGCTGCAGCATACCCTTGGGCAAAAAACAGATCGTGCTGGTTTTTGGCATAAATGTGATTGATACCCCATTCATCCCTGACCAATTCTACGGGTTCTTTGAGACCTGGAACAATTAATTTATCCTGATCAGAGGAAGTACATGAAAAAAAGAGGAGTGTAATTAAAAGAAATGAAAGGATTCTCATATGTATAACTTGGAATTGGTTTGGTTCTTAATTTAATGGGTATGCCATTACCTCTTAAAGTTACTTAATTTTCCAAACCTAAAACACATATGGAATGTAAAGATCCAATTTATTGCCTTCTATTTTTTTTTAAGGTAAGCTCCTTAAATAATTTTGTACTTAAACTTGGATTATCAGGCAATGCCATTTTTAAACTACAATTGGTCATCATGTAATAAATACTACTTTGCGCACTATTTCCGGGTCGTTTGGAAGGCTATTTTTTAAAAGACCCTATTTTCCCGATGAGAATAATTCCTACACCAAATCCTATCATTGCCGCTCCCAGCAAACTCCAATTGGTGCTGTTAAAAGCATAAAATAGGCAAATACCTATGACTAATAGTCCAATACCTAAGATTCTGGTTTTACTCATATATACGTACTTCGCAGCACCCGTTTTAGTAATAACACCTCCGGCACTCCCATAAATGTAGTAAAATTTCTATTATACGAGGTTTTCTGCAGAAATATTTATTTTACTGGCGTACCTAATTTCTTGGAGGTTTTCATGTCCGCATAACGCGGGTCCTGGATGTAATCCTGTTTTTGCATTTTTAGGACCTCTATGCTCAAAAAGCCAAATTCGCTCACCACCTTTCCGTAAAACCTATAGATTCCCCTCCCCCGGAATGGGTACTGGGCAGCTATGGGCGGGAACAGCACCGTATCGAACACCTCTCCATATTGATCCACCAAGGTGGCAAAGTTCATACGGGTACCCTTGTGGGTCTTGGTATTTTTGACCGTTACCAAATAGCCGTAGATATCTATGTATTTATCCAGATAAGCCTCCAAGTCTCGCTTACCGTTGGTATTCTTGGGAGGTTCGGCCAAGATATCGAACGGACTGCAGAGGCTAAAACCCAAGAGCTCCAATTGGGTAAAGGCCATTTCCAGATCGGTGGTGTGTAGTTTGGGGATGGTAAAATGCTGCGGCTTGGCGGGAAACAGTTTGGGGTGTTCCAATTTCGTATTTTTAGAGAGGGACAAGTGGGCTTCCCACAAGAGTTCATGTTTGTTCACTCTGGTAAACCTAAAAGCATCTATCCGGATCAGGATGCTCAATTGCTCTATGGAAATAGGCACCCGGTCCACAAAATCGGCCAAGGACAAAAAGGGACCGTTCGCCTTTCGTTCCTTTAAAAGGCGTTCCATGACCCTGGCCTCCAATTCCCTGAGGTACATATACCCCAAATAGAGCTCTTTCCCATAAATACAATTTACGGCAACACTTTTGTTGATGCAGGGCGGGTGTATGGTGGCCCCCAGCATCTGGGCCTCGTGGATATAGAATTCGGGGCTGTAGAACCCACCTCCATTGTTGAGTACGGCAACCATATATTCCAATGGAAAATAGGCCTTTAGAAAAAGCGTCTGATAGCTTTCCACGGCATAGGAAGCAGAATGTCCTTTGGCAAAGGCATACCCTGCAAAGCTGGCCACCTGGTCCCATATTTCAAAGATCAGGGCATCGGTATACCCCTTTTTTCGGCAATTGTCCACAAACTTGTCCTTTACCTTTTGGAACTCCTCCCGGGAGCGGAACTTCCCGCTCATGCCCCTCCTCAGTACGTCTGCCTCTCCCAAGTCCAAATCTGCAAAATAATGTGCCACTTTAATGACATCTTCTTGGTAGACCATAACGCCATAGGTCTCCGGCATGATCTGCAACATCACGGGGTGTGCCTTTTCCTGTGCCCTGCCCTTCTCCCGGTGCCTTAAGATATATTCGCGCATCATCCCGCTTTTGGATACTCCGGGCCGAATGATGGAACTTGCCGCGACGAGTCCCAAATAAGTGTCTACCTCCAACTTTTTCAATAGCATTCGCATGGCAGGGGACTCCACATAAAAACAGCCCATACATTGGGCACTTTTCACCAAAGCGTTCACTACAGGGTCTGTCTTGAACCGTTTGATATCATGGATATCGAACGTCTCTATCTGTTCGGGTTGGTTGTAGGCCAAAATTTCCATGGTCTCCTTCATTTTTGCCAAGCCTCGCTGTGAAAGGATATCGAATTTAAAAAGTCCCACATCCTCGGCAATTACCATATCGAACTGGGTGGTAGGATATCCCTTGGGTGGGAGATGGGTAGCGGAAAAATAATGGATGGGCCTTTCCGTGATCAAAATCCCCCCGGCATGGATACTCAGGTAATTGGGCATGCCCTTGATCAGCTCCCCATATTTCAGGACCAAAAGGGACATCTCGTCCAATTGTGATGGATTGTATTTCCCGTCACAGAGCACGTCTATCTCTTCTTTGGGAAGGCCGAACACCTTTCCCAATTCCCGGATCACCCCCTTGACCTGAAAGGTGACATAGGTTCCCAAAAGGGAAACATGGGGAAAACGCCCAAAAATATATTGGGTCATGGCTTCCCGGTCCTTCCAAGAGAAGTCTATATCAAAATCGGGCGGATTTACCCGGTACAGGTTGATGAAGCGCTCAAAATAAAGGTCGAGTTCAATGGGATCCACATCGGTGATCCTAAGCAGGTAGGCCACAATACTATTGGCGCCACTGCCCCGCCCCACATAAAAGAACCCTTGTTTACGTGCATGGGAAACAATATCCCAATTGATGAGAAAGTAGGACACAAACCCCATTTTCTTGATCAGGCCCAGTTCTTTCTGCAAGCGCCCCAAGACCACCTCATTGGCTTCTGCATACCTATAGGGCAGGCCTTCCCTGCACAATTGTTCCAACAGGGCCTCATCGGCATCTGTATCCCCCAAATAGGTTTCCAGATTCTGTGGCTTTCGCCCCTCTGAAAAATCGAAATGGATACTACAGGAACGCAGTAGCCGTTCCGTGTTTTCTAAAATAAAACTGTATTCGGAAAAAGCCGCTGCCAAATTTTGTACCGGGAACATCTTTTCCTCTGGTCTGGCCTCCTCGGTCTGTGGCAGTTTGCTCAGCAGTACATTATTATCAATGGCGCGTAACAATCGGTGGGCATTGAAATCGCGTTTGTTCCGAAACGTAACCGGCTGCTGTACCACCAACCTATCCTTTAACTCTATGATTTTAGAAAAGGGCAATCGCCTTAGATCTGCGATAGAAATACCTATGAACTCATGTTCCAAAAAAGTCTTTTGTTCGTGTAGCAACACTTTTTCGAACGGGTAGACCAAATAGGCATTTTTAAAGGAAGGAGCCCTTGGCGCAAACTTTTTTTCCTGATGGAGGTGGTCGGACAAAAAGGTGTTCAATTCCTGATATCCTTCATTATTTTTGGCGATACCCACAAAACACTGGTCCACCCCATTTCTAAAATCGATCCCCAAAATGGGCCGCACCCCATAATCTGGTGCCTTCCGCACAAAATTAAGGCAGGCCGAGGTATTGTTGATATCTGTGAGCACCAACTGTCCCACATGGTTCTCTTGCGCCAATTGCAAGAGCTCCAGCTCGGAAAGGGTTCCGAAACGCATGCTGTAGTAGGTGTGGCAGTTGATGTACATTGTGTTTGTTTTTCAATCAAAGAATTTCAATATTTGAGGCTAACGGTACGGAAGTCTTCCTACTGCTTTCGATGTGCCAGGATGATGGGCGGCTGTCCGTTAAATGGATTCTGCATCCTCCCAATGGTCTTTGCCCCCAATCCAGAGGCCCTAAGCACACTTTTGTCTCCAAAACGCTCCCTGATCTTATCCAAAGCGGCATATAGGTTCAGTGCCTCCTCGGTATCGTCGAACAAATTGATCTGATAATTCCCCTGTACCAAATGGCTGAACCTGATCCCGATGAGCCGCACCAATAATCTTTTGTTATAAAGGGTGTTGAATAGTTCCAAAATTTTGGGAATCAGGATATGGTCTGCACTGGTAAAGGGGATTTTCAATTGCTTGGAATAGGTGTTAAAATCGGAGTAGCGAATCTTGACCGCAATGCAGGCCGTTAATTTATCACCCCTCCGCAGTTGGAAGGCGAGGTTCTCGGTCATGGCGACAAGGATTCCCCGAAGTTTAATGACATCTATGGTATCCTTGTCAAAAGTACGTTCGGTGGAAATGGATTTGCGTTCCGAAAAAGGGATAACAGGGGTATTGTCTATCCCGTTGGCCCGTTTCCAAATAACGCCCCCATTGGCACCCAATACCCGTTGCATCATATCCATGGGCATTTCCTGGATGGTCTTTACCTGCCGCAATCCCAAGTTCCGGAGTACCTGATAGGTCTTATCACCCACCATGGGTATTTTTTTAATGGACAAAGGGGCCAGAAAAGGCTTCTCATAACCCAGATCTATCTTTAATTGATTATTGGGTTTTGCCTCATTGGTAGCCACTTTGGAAACCACCTTATTGCCCGATAATCCGAAAGAAATGGGGAGACCAGTTTCTTTGATAATCCTATTTCGAAGTTCGGAGGCATAATGATAGCAACCAAAAAAACGATCCATCCCGGTAAGGTCTGCATAAAACTCATCGATACTCGATTTTTCAAAAAGGGGCACCTGCTCTTTAATGATATCGGTAACCATATCCGAGTGCTTGCTATAGGTCCCTGCATTGCCCTTGATGACCACTGCTTCCGGGCACAACTGCTTGGCCATTTTCATGGGCATTCCGGAGTGTACCCCAAACCCTCTGGTCTCATAACTGCACGCGGCCACGACCCCCCTGTCACTGGTGCCTCCCACCAATAAGGGACGGTGCTTTAACCTACTGTCCTGCAGTCGTTCTACGGACACAAAAAACGTGTCTAAATCTAAATGAAGTATCGTCTTATCCATTGCATACCAAAAAAGGGTATGCTAAATTATGGAATATTTCCAAATTAATGGAATATTTCCAAAGTATTAACATTGAAAATTATCCACCAAGCGTATCTCGTTGAATTTCAAGATGACCAAAAATAAGTATTGAAAAAGGGGCTTTTAAAAATGTGAACCGGTCAGATGATGTGGAATATAGGTATGTGTATTTGGACGCGTCCAATAAAAAGTCTTGGCTTCGTATGGACTTACCTCAAGCAAGAGAATTAACATTGTAGGGGCAAACTCCCGAAAGGACCAATTTTTGCTGGTGTATTATAGCGTATTGATATATGATTCTATACGTTCCAGAATCTCTAAAAACTCCTTTTGTAGTTTTGGGTCCTCGTATTGCAGGTCTTCTTCATAACGGAGGGCCAATCGATATCCTTCCTGCAGCCCCAAGAAGTTAAGTTTAGGTTTTAATTTCTGCACCATTTGCCTCGTATCCTTGTACTTTTTATCCTCAAGGTTTTCCAGGTAAATTTCTTTTTCTATGGGGAACTCATTCTTGATCAGCGCAATGAACTTTTTCTCGAGCACCTCATCTCCTCCGGACAATTCCCTAATATAATTTAGATGTGGTACTTCTTTCATTTTCATTTCTTAACACAAGAAGGAAGTCTATTTCTCTGAATTTCCTCTAAAATTCAACCTCAACTCTACTTGACAAAGCCAATCTATAGAATGTCCTATATAAAAAATATAAGGGCAAACCGTTTGGCGTAGTGTTCCTAATAACATTGACAACTCTACAAATGTAAGTAATTTCTTCTACTATGATGGTTTAGACCCTTACAGATGTGTATTATTTTCTAATGTCCCGATAAGTGTTAGAAAATAATCTAAGCGTTGAGACCGTTAAATACTTTCGGTTACACAAAGGAGCGGAAAGTTCAATAGTAAGGCATTCTCCTTTCATATATAAAAACAGGGAATCCATAAAAAATAATGATTGTTAGATCAATCTACAATTTGCATTTTTTTCAATAGAAAGGAAGCATTCATATTCTGGCATACCCCCTCTTTGAACTTATAATCAAAATGAAGCTCCCCGTCCAAGATTTCGGCATCAAAATAGTGGTTTTCCACTTGGGGTAAGGTTTTGGATGCCTCGCATAGGCTTAAATCATGTGTAGCAATAATACCAGTTGCTTTGGAGCCTATCAATTTTTCTACAAATTTTCTGGATCCAATGGCCTTGTCCGTACTATTGGTCCCCTTTAAAATTTCATCCAAAACAATAAAGTAACGATCGGTTTGGATTTGATCCACAATAAATTTGAGTCGCTTTAACTCAGAGAAAAAATAGGATTCATCATCCGTCAATGAATCAGAGGTCCTCATGCTGGTAATCAATTTTATAGGGGAATAGGTTGCCTTACTGGCACAAACAGGTAATCCCATATTGGACATTACTATTTGAAGGGAAACTGTTCTTAGAAAGGTACTCTTTCCTGCCATATTGGCCCCTGTAATAATCAAAAACTGCTCTTTTTCAATTAGAAAATCATTGGTTACACTCTTTTTGGGATCCAATAATGGGTGTGCGGCATCAGCAGCTTTCAGAACCACAGCATCATCGGTCAATTGAGGAAATGAATACTTGGGATGGTTAAAGGCAAAATTCCCCAAACTGTTATAGGCATCAAAAAATGCAATTGTATCGAACCACTGGCCCACCTCCTGCCCATAGGTCTTGATCCATTGCTCTATTTTAAATGCTTGTTTCAGGTCCCACAACAAAAATCCATTCCCTACAACACCAAAGAACATATTGTTGCGCTGATCCAAGGCCCCCAGCACCCGTGCAAAATCATTCAATACCAAAGAAGTTTTTCGATCCTCCCTGGACACCATGGCTTTTTTGTTTCTTAAAAGTTCTGAGGTAAACTCTGTTCTTTCAATTTCTGAAATTAGCTTTTGATATTGTTGAAAAACGGTTTGGACCTTTCCTGTTTGTGCTGCCAAAGTATTGATCTTACCCAAAAAAGACCCGGAAATCCCCAAGCCCATAAAAAACCAAAAAGCCAACATATATCCTGACACGATATCCATAAAATAGAGAACCGCCACCAAAATTGACAGCGCGGAAAATACCATCGGGACATATTTCATCACCTTGGGAACAAAAAAGGTATAGGCATTCAGCCAACTGCTAATTGTCTTTGCCGCTATTTCAGTTTTTACTAAAGAAGCTTCGGCAGCATATTGTTGACGCCATTCCGCCATCTGTGACAATTCTTTGATGCCCTCCTGATTTTCTGCGATGCCATCAATACTATTTTCAGTGAACAATTGTGCCAATTTCTCGGATCCCTGTTCCAATGCAGTCCTATTGGTATACTGAAAAAAAGAACCTTTCCCGAACAAATCGATATCCTGACTGAAATGGTGCATTGGGTCCGCAAACCTGCTTCCATCCGGCATCCCTTTGTAATCCCTGTTTAGGACTTTTAACTCCGTTTCGTTGATCTTAATTAAGGCTAAAATCTTATCCTTTTTATTTGCTAAATCGGCATGACGGGAGACCAGGTATACAAATACCATAATAGTTACAAGCACTATTGCTATTACTGCCTTGTTATTTCCCAAAAATAAATATATCCCTGTCAATGCTCCTAAGAATACAAGCAGACGCAATATACTTGAAGCCAACAACAGCTTCTTTATATGGGATAATTCTGCAGTATGTGTTGAAATTAAATTCCTGTAAAAGGCAATTAGGTTTTCCATTCTGGGATTTGAAGTTTACTGTTCTCTAAGACGGCAAATATACCCATATTTAAGATGCTTACAGGGCATCCAATTCTGCCTTTAACTTTTTGGTAAGACCTGCAACCACAAGATCATACGAATCATCTATCATCTCCATGATCAGGGAAGCAGGCAAATAATTTTCAATATAAATAGTATTCCAATGCGTTTTACTCATGTGGTACCCGGGCATGATAATACCATCATGAATCTCCCTAAGTTCAATGGCCCTTTCAGGATCGCACTTTAAGTTAACTTGGGAAGGGATCCTTTCAAGGGGAGCCAATGCAAACATTTTTCCCATGACTTTGAACACCAAAGTATCCGCATCAAAAGGGAATTCCTCTGTCACTCCTTTTTTGGCAATGCAATAGGCTCTAAACGCTTCAATATCCATATCCTATAAATAAGTGGCCCTGACTGACCGGATGAATTAATTCTCTAGACAATTATTGCTATATTCCCATGGCATCATAAACAACCACCTTGTCCCAAAGATCTTGGGATTCCTCTATAAATATTAAATGAGCTTCTTCCTTTTGATAGTTTTCTTGGGCTTCTGCCGATTCAAAACTCAGGACCAAGGAATAAGTAAAAGAATCATCAACTACATCTCGGGTCGCCTTGGGTGGCCTTCCAATGAATTGGGTCTTGGCATATTTGGAGCTATCCAAAAATTTTCTGAGAGAAACCTCAAACTTTTTATTGGCAACCTCATTTGCAGGGTCTTTCATCCAAAAGAAAACAGTGTGCACATAGTTGGGATCAAAATCTTGTACAATTCCATTTTCCTGGGCCTTACCTACCATACTGACCAATACAAAGCCCAACAACAATATTATTTTTCGCATATTATTTTTCTTTACTTTCTATTATCTGTTTTTCCCTATCACTCATCTGCAATGCGGAATAATCCAAGGACCAGCCAATTGTTTCCACAATTTTCTCTATCAAGAGAACAGCCTCCAATGCTTCCTTTCTCGCAGAATCCATTAATCCACTTTCTGGGATTTTCTCCCTGATATGTTTTTTCGCCTCTTTGTTCAAAGTGGTCAGGTCATCTGGAGAAAAGGAATTGAACAGTCCATTTTTAATATCATAAAATTGCAGATCGGGCTCTATGGACAATATTTCAGGTTGTGGAAAATTGATCAATATGATCTTTTTCTTTTGCGTGTCTGCGTGCATTTTCACCTTTTTAAGATCGTACCCAATATGGGCTTTTGCATTTATTACGATCAAGGCTTTCTTTTTACCGCTCCATAGACTTTTAAAGCCTCCTTTGGTATTTTCATACCTATAGATTTCGGCAAATTCCCCTTCTACGGAAACCAGTCTACAAACACTTTTGATCTTGTCTAAAAGCACTATGGACTGATGCTCTGTAAGATCTTTTCTGCTCTTCTTCCGGAAATAAGAAAACACCCAATAAGTTGCTATGGTTCCCAAAACCAGACCAAAAAATATTTCTAAAATATCATCCATATATGCTATTGTTACTCTCTATTGGATTACTACCTCGGTATATATTGCAAGACCACTAATCCTTACTTCACCCCTCCTTGTCCAATATTTTATAGAGCACTGGTCTACTGGGACTGGCATCATTTTCGAAGGGTGCTACCTGTAAGTTCAGAAAATATTTTCCATCCTGTATCGTATTCGCCACAAAAATAAATTCTGTGATCGTAGCCTTATGCCTTATTGCACCCTTAACATTCCAAAAAGCCTTGTGTGCCAAGAGTTCCCCATTATCCTTTTCCTTATCCACGGATGGCAGATCTACAAGTAAATGCTCAACCCCGCTTTCCACGAGAAATTCGGCTGCCTCTTCCTGCAGGTAGGGTGGATTGGTATTGGAATATTGCCTGGAAAGCTTATCCGATAAATTTGGCAGGGTCCTGATAATAACGGCCTGCCTCCTTTTATTCCCTAGGGCGTACTTTAGTTGTTTCTTGGAAATAATAAAATCCCCTTTTTGCTTTTCTGGTGCAATAGTGATCACTTCCGCCATAAAGAAAAATTGATCAAACTTTTTGTTCAAGGAATGAAACTCTTCTGTAATATGCCCTACACACTCGGTATGTGTTCCATGTGCGTGGGGGTTAAAGGAAATGTCATTGAAATTGGTTGAGGCGCCTTCCGTAATCTTTCCAATGAATTCACCTTCGGTATGGGGAACAATTTTTGGCGGTCCTACATACCAAGCATTAACATTGGTAGCATTCCCACGTATTGGTATGGAAATATCCAATGGATTCAATAGATCAATATTGTAATTTTTAGTATTGTATGTAATTTTAGCTGTCAAGTGTTTATTTTTTTATTGTTCTAAATTAATAAGAAACAGGTCACTGGCAATTCCATCGCTTAAAAACTTGCCTTTTTTGGATACCAAGAGGGTATCCCCTTCCAGGAACAACAACTTTTCCTGTATGTGCTTTTCCGCTTGTTGGAGGATATAATCATGATAACCCTCCCCAAATTCGGTTTTGATGCGATTCAAGGACACTCCCCAAATGGTACGCAGGCCTGTCATTACATATTCATTGTAAGTATCGGTCGTGCTTAAAACCTCTACCTCCATGGGCAGCACTTCCTCTTGTATCGATTTTATATATTTAGGGTTGTTGGCAATATTCCATCCCCGGCGTTGCCCATCAAAGGAGTGTGCAGACGGACCAATACCCATATATTTTTTACCTTGCCAATAAGCCGTATTATTTTTGGAATAATACCCAGGTTTCCCAAAATTTGAGATCTCATAATTATCAAAGCCAGCATTGGCAAGCGTATCGGTCAAGATGGTATAATGTTCCTGTGCCTTTTCATCATCGATTGGTGGAACAACCCCTTGCTCTATAAACTTTTTTAGGGCCGTTTTGGGTTCTACCGTTAAGGCATAACTAGAGATATGGGGAATGTTGAACGATAATGCCTTTTTGATATTCTCTAGCCATCGTTCATTGGACATTTGGGGAACTCCATAAATGAGATCTATAGAGATATTATCGAAATATTTAGAAGCTTCCTTAATACAGTCCTCCGCCTCAGCGGCATTATGTGCCCTATTCATCAGCTTTAAATCGGCCTCAAAAAAAGATTGGATCCCAATACTCAGCCTATTGATAGGGGAATCTGCCAGTTCTTTTATTTTTGAACTGTCAAGGTCATCCGGATTGGCCTCCAAGGTAATCTCCGGGTTTTCAATTACCTTATAATAATCGTATACAGTTTTTATGATTGTATTGATCTCAGGCGTGTTTAAGACGGATGGTGTGCCTCCGCCAAAATAAATAGTGCCTACTGTTTCTCCTTTAAACTCGTCCTTACGCAGCTCCAGTTCTTTCTGCAAGGCCTTGATCATGGCTTCCTTTTTTCCCAAACTTGTGGAAAAATGGAAATCGCAATAATGGCATGCTTGTTTACAAAAAGGGATATGGATATATATTCCGCTCATTTCATTCGATTGTAGCTTCGAGACGCTTTGGTGATAAGATTTATTTTTTAACCCGTTTCTCGTTTTGTTTTACAAAAGCATCCCACCCCGAATAACTTTTCCCAATCTCTATTCTTCCCTCATTATAGAAATGGCATACGGCAGCAGCGAGGCCGTCCGTACTATCTAAATTTTTCGGGAGGGATTTCAACCCCAAGGTACTTTGCAGCATCCGGGCAACTTGCTCCTTACTGGCGTTCCCGTTTCCGGTGATTGCCATTTTAATTTTTTTGGGGAGGTATTCTGTGATGGGAATCTGTCTGGAAAGTCCGGCTGCCATGGCCACTCCCTGGGCCCTTCCCAATTTGAGCATGGATTGTACGTTTTTACCAAAAAAGGGTGCCTCGATGG
This sequence comes from Sediminicola sp. YIK13, assembly GCF_001430825.1. Taxonomy (GTDB): domain Bacteria; phylum Bacteroidota; class Bacteroidia; order Flavobacteriales; family Flavobacteriaceae; genus Sediminicola. The sequence goes on from NZ_CP010535.1 coordinate 2,323,666, forward strand.
CAATTTCATCGGGATGGTACGTATCGATGAGTTCTATGGTGCGTTCAAAAATTAGTTTTAGTTTAATGTAGGGGTCGTCATACTTTTGAAGCAACAGTTCGTTCATCTGCAAAAACTCCATTTTCTTGTTCACCACCTTGATCAGGCCAAAACCCATAATGGTGGTCCCAGGGTCTATTCCCAATATAATTTTCTCGTTCGCCAAAATTTTATTTTGTGTTCAATACAATGGGTATCCTAAACTTTGTGCTTACAGGAATACCTCTTTTTAATGCAGGTGCCACAGGCGGCAGGGTCATCAAACTTCTGGTAATGATTATTTCAAATTCTGGGATTTGATCCTCAACCCGGGCATTCTTGTCCATATGCAACAACGAAATGGCCCCCATTTTATCAATCTTGAAATCCACATGAACCGTATCGTGTACATCGCCTTCCAACTGATATTCAAATTCATTCAAGGTTGCGGAAAAATGTCTTAGCAATGTGGCTTCAAAACACTGTTTCTGACCTGTGATGCTTGCTACCTCATCACAATTATCAAAAAGCGGGTACTGGTCCACCCCATTCCAATCAATGGTTTGCATTTCCTGATCCACCAGTCTTTTGGTTCTGACCTCCTTGGAAGGAAACCAGTCGCAAGCGGTTAAGATACACAGAAGACATAAAATTCCATACTTACGCATGTATATCAAATTCTTTGTGGAAAATTACAATTTTTTAGGCAAGTGGAAGGCATAATCCTTCACCTATCCGCCTTAACCAACGCCTACTTTAATCTACACCCCCCTATTCCTGTTTTTTTTGGTACCGAAAAAGCAATTGGGATACGGGGATAAGCATCAAGCCTGCAAAAATAAACAATATAAAAGATATCCTCAGGTCAAAGGCATGGGCCAGGTACCCGATTAGTGGTGGACCAATGAACATGCCCAATATCCCATATGTCCCAATGATGGAAATCACCATCCCTGCAGAATATTTCTTGGAGGTTCCCGCTAAGGTCATAGTCATTGGGAAAATAGATGCCGCCCCAAACCCTACGACACAGAAGCCAATCATAGCAGGCCAAAAGAAAGGAAACACGATGATCATTAAAACTCCAGAAGCTATCATTAATGCACTGAGCAAATAGGTTTTCTCTACCCCTATACGATCTATTATAAAATCTGAAAGAAATCTGGAAAGTGCCATGAAAATCATAAAAACTAAGTAGCCCAAGGTGAACACCTTCACTCCTATGACTTCTTTGAAATATACCCCGCTCCAATCGTACATGCCGCCTTCACACAATGCCGCCAAAAAAATAAGGATACCCAAATTCAGAATAAACGGATCGGGTTTCCCTATGATCAATTTATTGCCATGTGGGGATCTATCGTTTCTCAATAACAGCTTAAAGGCCATGATGGCCACCAACAAGACTACCAGGGAAACAGCCATTAAATGGACCGCCATGGATACTTGTAGTTTCACTAAAAGAGAAGAGACACCAACCCCAGCTATTCCCCCTGTACTCCAAATACCATGAAAACTACCGTTAATTTTTCTATTGAACAGCTTTTGTAAGGTAATGGCCTGGGTATTCATTGCGATATTCAGGATGCGCATACTAAAGGAGAACAAACATATCGCGACTACTAACATTAACGGCGTTTTAGCAACTCCAATAGCGGTAAGTCCCAGACTAAAAAAGAAGAAAGAGACCAATAAGGGAATCCTGCTATCAAATCTAGATACCAGCCATCCAGAAATGGGCAGACCTACTAATGAGCTTATGGGCATGGCCAGTAAAAGACTTCCCAATTCCGCTTCATTAAAATTAAAAATGGTCTTGATGGTGGGGATTCGGGAAGCCCAAGTTGCAAAGCAGAAGCCCGATAGAAAAAAATAAATACTTAACGTAATCCGCTGTTTGCTCTTTACATCCATCCCTGTCACAAAAAATGCAAATATCGCCAAGTATATTTGAAAAAAAGGTTCTTATGGGATCCAATTGAAAAAATTAATCGCTAGACAATGAACTTTGAGGTCAAGGTATTCACGAAAAGAATATTACCCACCTTATCATAGCCTTCAAACATTTCAATTCCTTGGTCAGATTTTATCATACCCTCGTGAAAGCCTATGAGGGTTAAGTCCGCATCGATGGAAATATCATTTACCAATTGCTTTATATTTACACCTTCCTCCATAGCAATGACCCGAATGTTCTTTGCGGAAATGGGCAATCGACCACTGGAGGTGAGCTGAATGAGATTTTCCTCTTCTTCCTTTAATTTCTCCTTCGGAAAAGTGGCAAATATTTTTATCTCCCCCTTTTTCCAATCTGGATGGCCCAAAATAATATAGGACAGCAATATCATAAGATTTGCATTCTCGTAATCGGCTCTCCTGATCCAAACATGGATATCCTTTTTGTACCCAAATCCCTTATCCGAACTCGCCAATATGCACAGATCATATTTGGCCGTTTTTAGGACACTGTAATTATCCACAATAATGGAAAGCCAATCAATTTCGCCTTTTTTATACTCAAAGAGCATCATATTGTTGGGCTGCCCAGAAATTCCTGGTTGCTGTATGGCCTGTATAATTGCCCCGGTATTGGAAGGGGATATCAGGGTCTCCAAATAAACGTTGGATTTACTGTTGGAAGCTATGGTGATCAGTTTTTTCAATTTTTCCTCAGCCTTCAATTTGGACTCTTTTGAAAAATAGGCCTTTTCAAAATGGATATAGGTACCAAAGCCATATCGATGGGATATCCATTTCATCATTTCCAGGGCGCTATATCTTTCAAAACTGTCCTTGGACAAACAAAGCACCGCGGGGCGCCAATCTTCTTCTTCCTTGACCTTTTCAGATTTTTGAAGGAATACCTGTATTGTTCTACTGAACTGATGGATGACTCCTTGAAAGATACTGGCCATTCCCTTTTCGGTATCACTCTTTAAGGAAATGTAAAAATAAAGAGCCACCATTAAAAGTATGGCTGCAAAGGCATACGGTGTATTGATCTTGAACATTAAATAAACACACATGATGGCCCCTAATAGGGATAGGTACCATTTTGATTTAAAGGATGGCCTATAGGACGGATCAGCCGCAAAATGCTGCATAAAGGAAATTAGGCAGAGCGACCCATAGGTCACCATAAAAAACATGGAAATAATTTCTGCCACGGCATTGACATCACCCATTAAAACAAATATCAAGGCAATCCCACTTGTAAGTATGGTGGCATTCCTAGGCTCGTTCGTTTTCTTGACCCCTTTAGACACCCAAAAATTAACATACCTGTTATGAAAAACCTTATCCCCCCCTATGGCCTGCAAGGTCCTAGGGGCCACCATAAAAGATCCCAGGGCAGAGGAAATGGTAGCTGCCGCAAGACCTATGGGAATTATAGGACCCCAAAGGGCTATTTTACCCATGACCAATTGATCGTTGACAAGATCTGCCGGACTAGCCGAACTGGCCAATTTATAGGCGATGAACACATAGACCACCATCCCAATAATAGTTGCAGCAAGGGTTCCCAAGGGAATGGATTTTTTAGGATCCCTCAAATCCCCGGACAGACCAACCCCTGCGGTCATTCCCGTAAATGCGGGAAAAATAATGGCAAATACATAGAAGAAACTTTTATCGGAAGTGACCCCTTTAAAGATCAAAGAGCTATCAAAAACATCGGAATACGCGGTAGAACCCATAAAAAACAGGATCAGGGAAATGGCGAGGATGGCTGCGACCACATAAAGCGCCTTCATCCCCAAAGTGGCACCCTTGGTTACCATGAGCCAAATCAGTACCAGCAATGCGGGAATACTAAACAGTCTATTATCATATAGCTCATAACCAAACTCGCTTATCACCCATGGTTTAATGGCCTCAAAAGCCTCGGCAAAGGCAATGACATAAAATGCAACACTTATGGCCTGTGACAAATAGAGGGCAATTCCAATGGCCGCACCAATATTTACCCCAAAAGATCGTGAAATGATAAAATATTCACCTCCCCCTTCCACTTTTTGATTGGTTGCAATTTCTGCAAGGGCCATGGCCGTAGGGATCGTTACCATATGACCAATAAGGATGATCATTAAAGTGCCTGCGAAACCGACAGAGCCCACGGCAAAGCCGAATCTCAAGAACATCACTGCCCCCAAAATAGTTGAGATTGCCGTTAAAAATACCGGGAGTGTCCCAAAATTGGCTTTAGCTGAGGCAAGTGTTTTACTCATGATCCCATTTATTAAGTCGCTTACATGAAATAAGTTACATAATAATCAGAACATTTAAGTGAAATGGAGTATTATTATCTCCTATCACAGCTCTAAGAATTTTGTACGACCATTAAAACAGCGGAAATCATATTTTAGTCCTTCTCCTGTACAGCAACACAGCTTTAAAAATCTTTCAGTAGGCATCCATTTTTTAGGGCAATTGCATGGGCACTTCCATAACCAAAACCTTGGTATCCGAATCCGCTTTGAGCTGAATCCCGTCCACATCCCAAATACCAAAACCATCCCGTTTGTTCAAGGCCTGCCCATTAACGGTGACGTCTCCTTCCAGGATAAAAACATAGACCCCATTTCCCGTCTTGTGAATTTTGTATTCCTGGGACACCCCGCCCTCCAGATTTCCCATGAAAAACCAAGCATCCTGATGGATCCAAACTCCGGCATCTTCAGGATTAGGAGATAACACTTGATACAATTGATTCTTTTTTTCAAGGTCACCAATGGAAATTTGATCATACCTAGGGGTGACATTTTGTTTGTTGGGCATCACCCAGATCTGCAAAAATTTCACGGCACGATCCCTGTTCTTGTTTTGCTCGGAATGGGAAATACCAGTACCGGCACTCAAGACCTGCACATCACCCTGGCTAATGACCGCCACATTCCCCATACTATCCTTATGCTGTAAATCCCCTTCCAACGGAATGGAGATGATTTCCATATTACTATGGGGATGGGTTCCAAAACCCATTCCGCCGTCCACTATATCGTCATTTAGAACGCGTAGAACACCGAAATTCATACGTTCCCTATCGAAATAATTGGCAAAACTGAAGGTATGGTGGCTATCCAACCACCCGTGATTGGCATGACCCCTTGTATTGGCTTTATGAAGAACAGTATTTTTTTCCATGACTAATTTTAGGAACAAAAATAAGCTCCAGTCCTTATAATGACTATTAAAATTGTCTTAAGATATCATCGTTGATGCCGATAATAAGACTCCTTTTAGAAAGAATGAAAAGCCTTTAAACAAAAAAGCCCCACATTTCTGTGAGGCTTTGTACCTTGGGTGGGAATCGAACCCACACGTCAAAGACACTGGATTTTGAATCCAGCGCGTCTACCAATTCCGCCACCAAGGCTAATTTTGGACTGCAAAAATAGAAATTATTTTCATTTTCACACAAAAAAAATCAATATTTATATCTGCTCAACCCAATTAATTTCTAAATTTGCACCTCGTTTGATAAAAACGTTGAAAATAAACACTTTAAGCATGTCCTATCAAGTACCTGAACCTAAAATTTTTGCTTGTACCCAAAGTACAAACCTTGCGGAAAGGATTGCAAAATCATTTGGATCCGATTTGGGAAAAGTGATCTTTTCCAGATATAGTGATGGAGAGTTCCAACCATCGTTTGAAGAATCGGTACGAGGGGCTAGGGTATTTATTGTAGGCTCTACGAATCCAAGTTCTGAAAACTTAATGGAAATGCTGTTGATGTTGGATGCGGCCAAGCGTGCCTCAGCAAGACATATTACTGCGGTAATGCCTTATTTTGGTTGGGCCAGACAAGACAGAAAAGACAAGCCAAGAGTGCCGATTGCAGCAAAATTAGTGGCTAAAATGCTGGAAGTTGCCGGTGCAACGAGGATCATAACCATGGACCTTCACGCCGATCAGATCCAAGGATTTTTTGAAAAGCCGGTAGATCATTTGTTCGCTTCCACCTTGTTTTTGCCCTATCTCAGAAACCTAAATTTGGACAATCTGACTATAGCTTCTCCAGATATGGGCGGATCAAAAAGAGCCTATGCCTATTCCAAAGCCTTGGAATGTGATGTGGTCATCTGTTACAAACAAAGGGAAAAGGCAAACGTAATTTCCCATATGGAACTTATCGGGGAGGTAAAAGGAAAAAATGTTGTGCTAGTGGATGATATGGTAGATACTGCAGGTACCTTGACAAAAGCAGCAGATTTAATGATGGAACGTGGTGCCTTAAGCGTAAGGGCAATTACCACCCATGCACTTCTTTCGGGAGATGCTTATGAAAAAATAGAGAGCTCGCAACTATTAGAACTTATAGTAACCGACTCTATTCCCCTAAAAAAGGAAAGCAACAAAGTAAATGTGCTTAGTTGTGCAGAATTGTTCTCGGATGTGATGCAGCGCGTGCACCAGAACACTTCCATAAGTTCAAAATTTTTAATGTAACCCTAGGAAACACCTGGGTTAAGAAAGCGTATTTAATTAATAATTAATATATATAATGAAGTCAATTACAATTAAAGGATCAGAAAGAGAAAGCGTGGGCAAGAAGGCTAGTAAGGCTCTACGTAATGCTGGAAAGGTTCCTTGCGTGTTATACGGAGGGGATAAACCATTACACTTTACAGCAGATGAGTTGTCATTCAAGGAAATAGTGTACACCCCTAATGCACACACAGCTGTGATTGATTTGGGTGGAAAAAAATTAAACGCGGTATTGCAGGATATCCAATTTCACCCTGTAACCGATAAAATTTTACACGTAGATTTTTACCAGTTGTTCAGTGACAAACTAGTTACTATGAACATCCCTGTAAACTTGGTAGGAAATTCTCCAGGGGTAAGAAACGGTGGTAGATTGTTATGGAGAAAAAGGAAACTTGCCATTAAGGCACTTCCGGACAACCTTCCAGATTTCTTTAATGTGGATATCTCTACATTGAAAATTGGTGGTTACATTACTGTTGCTTCCCTTTTAAATGACGATTTTACCATTTTACACCCAGACTCAACTTTGGTTGTACAGGTTAAATCTGCACGTAACGCCGTTCTTATTGATGAGGATGAAGAAGAAGGAGCAGAAGGAGCAGAAGCTGCTGAAGGAGCAGAAGCTGCTGAAGCATCTACTGAGGCTAAAGAATAGTATCTCATACACAATACATGAAAGCATCCTAAGAAATTGGGATGCTTTTATATTTTTACACCAAATTTACATGTCCTTGCTATGTTTGGATTGTTTAAATCTTTTTTTACCAAAAATAAGACCCTATTAGAGGAAGTAGATACTATGAAAAAATTTTTAGTTGTCGGATTGGGAAATATTGGGGATGAATACGCAAATACCAGACACAATATTGGCTTCAAAATTTTGGACGAAACCGCCAAAGCAGAAGGGCTTACGTTTGAGACCCAAAAGTTGGGTGACGTAACAACCCTAAAAGTAAAAGGTAGAAGCATTCTTCTTTTAAAACCATCTACCTATATGAATCGCAGTGGCAAAGCTATAAGATACTGGATGGAGAAGGAGAAAATTCCGTTGGAAAACCTTTTGGTCATCACTGATGACATCAACCTTCCTTTTGGAACCATCCGAGTAAAAACGAAGGGTAGCGATGGCGGCCATAATGGATTAAAGGATACACAGACCAGTTTGGAAACCACCAATTACAATCGCTTTAGGTTTGGAGTCGGGGCCAATTTCGGTCAAGGCAAACAAGTCGATTATGTTTTGGGAGAATGGAATGAAGACGAGCAAAAGGCGCTTCCGGAACGCTTCACCAAGGCCACAGAATTGATCAAATCATTTGTTCTATCGGGAATTAACCGAACCATGAACCAATTCAATAATTCTTAGGAAGGGTTTTTTAGAGGGATTTAAATTGGTATACCCCAGATTCCGAGGTGTTCCCTTCGCTATCCAACGTTTTAACACTCCAATAATATACCGTATCTGCCGCAACTGTAACGTTGACGTCCGTATCATTTGCAAATGGTGAAAACACTAGCGTTTCAGGCGGATTATTGATAGAAAAATAAACCTCATAGCTTATAATATCATTATCTACATCGGCACCGGACCAATTTAATACCACTTCGTTATTGGCACTCCTTAAAACTGAAGCCCCAGATTTGGGGGCGATTATTTCCGCGGGAAAAGGAGCGTAAGTGGTTTGAAATCCCGCATTATAAAAACGCCAAATCTCACTTGTTGCAGTTTCCGTTACATTGGTATTTTTAGAGGTTATAAACCAAGAATATGGAGCTCCTTTTTCCAATGGCAACTTCATAGAAGTAGCACTGGTATTCATATTCTGACTGACATTTGTGACCAAATTTGTCACCCTTATCTGGTATGTTTCCGTAAAATCCGACGCTTGCCATTGAAATTCCACTTCGCTGGTAGCACTGGAAAGGCTTACTCCCGTGGTACATTCAGAATCCTTTAATGGGAATACCAACATACTACTTTCAGGGGCTCTCGGAGCATCCTTTCCCCCACAGCCAAACAGGAACAGTACCATCATCAATAGGATTAAATTTTTCATTTTTTAATTACTTTATAGGTTCCTTTGCTCTTCTCTGTGTCATAGGTTAAGATATAAATCCCAGATGCCAGTCCACTGAGATCAATTTGCATTTCCCTTCCCGTTACCACCTGATCCATAGACCGCACCAAGGTTCCATCCAAGCTATATATCCTTATAGTGGCACGCTCCATTACAGCACCAAAAAACAAGGTAGCCCGATCTACCACTGGGTTAGGATATAAAACAGCGTTAGCGGCCACAAATAACTCCTCCTCATACACTCCCTGACATGGAATATTGGTGTACACCTTAAGGATATTGGTTCCGTTTTTCAGATCTAGGGTTACTTCCGATTTTGAGGTCTGCTGCACCACACCGTTCAATTCAATAGAATAAAGCGCCGACCCTTCCAAATCCAAGGTTACCCGTTTCCCATCAGCAGATATTTTGGAATAGACACTGAGGGGATCTGGTTCTGCCACCACTACTTCAAAGCAATACTCTTCATAGGTTACAGTTTCCGAAGCACCTACAATGCAAACTTGGAATGTTCCTGAAGGCAATGTGGCTAAACCGTAAGTAGTTGTAAAATTATCTGCTTCATTTATTCCATTACCTACTATGGTTATAGCATAATCCAATGTTTGGTCAGCCGTTATATTTATGGCCCCGTCATTATTGTTTCTACATGACTCACTCTGTATTTCTACCAAGAAGTTATCTTTGGGCAATCTATAAATAGCACATCCATTGACATCAACTTCTAGCCCTTTTGGTGTACCAAGGCAAAGATCGTCTCCATCATCAAAGACTCCATCTTCATCGGCATCAGGCCTAAAGGTTCCTTCCACACAAATATCCAACGAAAATGCGTTCAAGGACCCTCCATCAGATGGGGCATTGTCCCTGATTTCCAAGGTCCATTCCCCGAACAACGATTCTCCATTAAAAGAAGAAAGCGACCCCAATGGCCTCACTACCCCACTAATTGCCGGATTGTTCGAACAGGTGAAGGGCGATCCATCATCATCAAAAGTGGCGTTTATATTTCTTAGCGAACCACAAGAACTGGAAGTCAGAACTACTTTGGTTCCTGCCGGTGATATTAAACTAATGACCAGATCCTCCAAATAGGTGTGGGTTATGTTCAAATTGACATTGACATCCGCTATTGGAAGGTCCTCAAAAAAAGTTATTTTGGATGTTACTACGGGGGTTCCAACAGAAGTGATTGATATTGGCAGGTCATTTGCCTCAAAACTCTGGCAATTGATCTGTTTGGTCGTAAAGCTGAATGCAGCCCCAAACGTACCTTCACCACAACTATTGCGCGGCTTTACCCTCCAATAATAAGTGGTATCCTGCTCCAGGGCAGCGGGTATGTAACTATTAAAAATAACAGTCCTAGAATCTACTATATCTACAAAGGATGCATCCCTTGCCACCTCTATGTCATAAGAATCATAGGCATCATCATTCTGCCAGGTCAATTGTGGTGCCAAACTCACACCAACAAGTCCATCTGCAGGAGCCGTTAAAGTTACATCAGGGAAAGTAGCATCGTACACCTTTAAAAGGAGCTGCACTTGTCTAGATGTACCACCCGAAGAGGTCGCAATGACTTCAATGGGATAACTACCTTCCGGGAGGTTTCCCGTATTGCTCAGGGTTAGTGTAACAGATGTATTGTCGGCGGTCGCCGTAGTAGGTGAAAAATTTGTATTCAATACCACAGGTACACCCGATGTGCTAAATGTCACTTCCTCATTAAATCCTAAATAGGTCCTATAGGTAAATGGGATCACCCAGTCAAGGGGCTGACAGGTTGTGAATTCAAGTTGTCCAAATTCCAAAACAATAGGCGATTCCTGTATGGTAAAATTGGAGCTGTTGACTGCAAAAAATATGTTGTCATGGGCTTTTACCATTATTCTGGCGCTCGATGTGGCATTACCAGGCAAAAGAATAGGATGTAGGCCATCATTGGGGACATCGCTTGCCAAGACAATGGGAAATGTGAGTCCGCCATCAGTGGACAATAAGATATCCACTGTATTGGCATTAACAGGTGCTGAATTGGTATTGGCCACATCCCAAGTTATATCCTGTACAGACCCGGCGTCATAAACCTCATTTGAGGCCTGTGATGTCAAAATAAAAGGACCCGCACTATTGATCACCTCAACCTTTACCAGGTCGGCATTTACTTGTCCGCCACCCACGGCATTATCTCTGACGGTAAATGCGAAGTTCAATTCCCTCGCAACGTCAGAAACCGTTTCCCAAGCTGAATTAATTGTTGGGTTCACCTGTGTGAGGCTTCCCTGTATGACTCTTGACAGCTTTGGAAAATAACGTGTTGGGTCTGTTGAGGGCTTTAAAGACCTAAAATTGGCCCCGCTCGGATTGGTCGGACCAAAGGTCACATTGGTCACCACGCCATCATCTATTTGCTCCCAAGTATAGGTAAGGACATCGGCCACATCCGCATCCGTTGCTGAACCAGTAAGCACAAAAGCCGTGGATTTAGGAATCACAAAATTCCCGACGGGCGCTATTGTCGGAGTCGCATTTGTCAGTGGAATAATTTCGGCACAACTCGTGGTCTTCAAGTATTCTACGATCTGAAAAATACTGTAATAGTGGTAGTAGTCATCCCCATTGGAGGCAACATTGTTGGCTTCGGCAATTCCGGCATACCCCATTATTGTGGATCCACTCCCAGGTTCTGCCTGTACTCCCGTACCTTCGGACTCAAAAGACCAAGTGTGGTTCGCTCCAAATTGATGTCCCAATTCATGGGCCACGAAATCAAGGTCGAATAAGTCTCCTTCCGGATTTACAGCTGAAGAATATCCACTTCCTTTTTTATTATTTTGGCATACGGCCCCAATAAAACCAGCATTACCACTATTTGAATCTTTGTGGAATAGATGTCCCACATCGTAATTGGCTTCACCTATATTAGTGGTCAGCGTATTCTGTACCTGATTGTTTAAATTACCATTATAGGGATCTGTAGCTGCATCGGTATAGATTACCAAATCATTATTGGCTATCAGTTCCAAAGTTACTCCCAAATCGGTCTCCATCACCTCATTGATCCTTGTGACGGTAGCGTTTATTGCCGCTAGCGCATCCGTCTTTGTTCCCCCATGGTACACCGTATATTCCCCTGTAGCTGAAATGGCCAATCTATATTTTCGCAATTGTTGATCATCAACCAACTTTTGAGTGACTCCCGAACCATTTTTTTCTAGAATAGCCGTAGTATTACAAATAAACTCCGCTTTGGATGCTGCGTTCATTTCATTGGAATAAACCACATAGTCATTTCCATCTACCGATGCTTTTTGCATAAAAGTGGTCCTGTCGCTATCGCCATGGACAATCATACTCTGCACCCCTTTATGGGATACACTAAAACGGATCCTATCTTCTGGATGTGAAAGACCTTGGCCCACAAAAGATTTAATCTGTGGATATTTGGCGGCCAATTCTGGGGACATTATTGACCTTTCCACCACCTTAAAACCTTCCAATTCCCCCTTTTCATTTGGGAAATACAGAATTTTTGAGGGTGCACCTTGCTTTGCAGTCGGAAGTTCCTTGTTAAATTCGGTTTCCCTCAAAGAAAACATTGCTGCCTTCCCCATATCCAGTTGAGGCAACGATTTTGCAGAAACTGGTGCTCTTGAAGTCTCCCTTTCCCAGTAGTTGGTCTGTGCCGAACCGTAAAAGGAAAGAAATAATATGGTAATTGAAAAAACAAGATGTAATTTTGTATTCATCAAGAGGGTCAGTTATAGTTTCAAAAATAAGCCTTTTTATTATTTATTATTCGTGAATACAGTTCAAAGCATTTCCAAATACGACAAAAAACATCCTACGGCCATAACCATAGGTACTTTCGATGGAGTTCACATTGGTCACCGTAAGATACTGGAACGTCTCATAAATAATGCCAAATTATTAAATTTAAAATCCACGGTACTTACTTTTTTCCCACACCCTAGGATGGTATTGCAGCAACATGCCGATATAAAACTGTTGAATACCATAGAGGAAAAAACTAAAATTTTAAAGGAAACCGGCCTTGACAATCTCATTATCCATCCCTTTACCAAAGAATTTTCCAGGCTATCGGCCACAGAATTCGTTCAGGATATTTTGGTCGATGCCCTTGGCACCAAAAAGATCATCATTGGATACGACCATCGCTTTGGAAGAAATAGAAATGCCAATATCACGGATTTGATCGAATTTGGCAAAACGATGGATTTTGATGTAGAGGAAATCCCGGCTCAAGAAATAGAAGATGTATCCGTCAGCTCCACAAAAATCAGAAATGCCCTTTTGGAGGGAGATATTGAAACTGCCAACATCTATTTAGGCTATCCCTATATGTTAACCGGGACCGTCTCCAAAGGTAAAGGGTTGGGAAGACAAATAAATTTCCCTACGGCCAATCTTCATATTCCCGAAGAGTACAAACTGATTCCAAAAAAAGGGGTTTATGTAGTAAAGAGTACCATTGCTGGGCGAACCGTTTACGGCATGATGAACATAGGGTACAACCCTACGGTCTCGGGCACAGAAAAAAGTATTGAAATCCACTTTTTCGATTTTGAAAACGATTTGTACGACAAAAAATTACAGATTGATGTCCTGGAGCGCATCCGGGATGAACATAAATTTGATACTTTAGAGGAACTAAAGGCCCAGCTGCAGATTGATAAACAAACGTCCCTGGCCATAATATCAAAATAGATGTGGGATAAATTTCTTTTCAAAAGAATAGACAATAGCCCCTTACTCATCTTCCGTATATTTTTTGGTGTCCTAATCAGTTTGGAATGTTACGGAGCCATCATCACTGGATGGGTCAAAAGAACACTAATAGATCCACAATTTACCTTTACTTTCATAGGATTTGAATGGTTGCAACCCTTACCGGGTCTTGGCATGTACGTATATTTTTTTGCCATGGGTACCTTGGGGATTTTTATTGCCCTAGGCTATAGGTACAGATTTAGCATCATCTCCTTTACCCTATTGTGGACTGCCGTTTACCTAATGCAGAAGACATCTTACAACAATCATTACTATTTGTTGATTTTGATTTCTGCGATCATGATTTTTTTACCGGCAAATGCGGACTACGCTTTGGATGCTAAAAAAGACCCCGTCAAGCGCACCCAAACCATGGCAGCTTATGTAAAATGGGTCATTGTATTTCAACTTTTTATAGTGTATACCTTTGCCGCCATCGCGAAAATGTACGGGGATTGGTTAGACTTTGGTTTTATCAAGGTGCTGATGGCCCCTAAAGCCGATTATGCTATAATCGGTGGCCTGCTACAACAACATTGGGTTCATGTTATTATTGGAAGTGTAGGTATTCTCTTCGATTTATTGATCGTACCGGCCCTTTTATGGAAACCAACGAGGAAAGTGGCCTTCGTTGCTGCCATTTTCTTCCATCTCTTCAATTCCATAGTTTTTCAGATCGGTATTTTCCCCTATCTGTCCATTGCTTTTATGGTATTTTTCTTTGAAGAGGAGACCATTAGGCGCATATTCTTTAAAAAAAGAAGACCCCTTCAAACCGATGAAATTCAAATTCCCCAAAATAGGATGCTGCTCCTTTCAGTTATTGGGATTTATTTTCTGATACAATTGGCACTACCAATTAGGCACCATTTTATCAAGGAAGATGTGCTATGGACCGAGGAGGGCCATCGGATGAGCTGGAGGATGATGCTTAGATCCAGAACAGGGACCATTAGTTTTAAGGTGGTCAACAAAGCAGATGGAAGCTTTAAAATTGCCAGCTTGGATGATTACCTTTCTAGATCCCAACAGCGTAAAATTGCGGCATATCCAGATTTTATTTGGCAATTTGCCCAACATCTAAAAAAAGAAGCTGCGGAAAACGGGAAGGAAGTTTCTATATATATTACCTCTAGAGTTAGCATCAATGGAAAATCGCTCAGAACATTTATAGACCCCAAGGTAGATATGGCTGCTGAGCCATGGCATCATTTTTCCCATCATAGCTGGATTATGCCCGCTCCCAAGCAACTTTCAAACTAAAGGGGAGCTTATTTTAACCTTCAGAAAACTTAAGCCTAAAACTCTGAAAGTAATTAAGAGTAATCCATTAAATTTGTGCCATCAAAATAATAATCAATGTTACAGCTACAAGCTATACGTGAGAATACGGCCGGAATTGTTACCGCCCTTAAAAAAAGAAATATAGATGCGGCCCCGCTTTTAGACAACATTATCCAATTGGATGAAAAGAGGAGAGCCCTGCAAACCAAATTAGATAACACTCTGGCAGAGTCCAACAAACTGTCCAAAGAGATCGGGATGCTATTTAAAAGTGGCAAGGCACAGGAAGCCAATGCCCTTAAAGAACAAACTGCAACCTTAAAGGAGAACTCCAAACAATTTTCCGAGGATTTGACCACGACGGCAGAGGAGCTTCAGACGTTGCTGTACCAAATACCCAATGTACCCCATGATTCGGTTCCTGCTGGTAGTTCGGAAGAGCACAATGAGGAAATCTTCAAGGAAGGGGATGTACCTGTATTATCCACTGAAGCTTTGCCCCATTGGGAGCTTGCCAAAAAATATGATATCATAGATTTTGAACTGGGCGTAAAAATAGCTGGAGCAGGATTCCCGGTGTACAAAGGCAAGGGAGCCAGACTACAACGAGCATTGATTGCCTATTTTTTGGACAAGAATACCGAGGCGGGTTACACAGAAATTCAGGTGCCCCATTTGGTTAACGAAGCCTCTGGTTTTGGTACAGGCCAATTACCCGATAAAGAAGGGCAAATGTACCATGTGGGAGAAGATGATCTTTATTTGATTCCGACCGCAGAAGTACCGGTTACCAATATTTTTAGGGATGTCATATTAAATGAAAGTGAATTCCCAATCCGATATACAGGTTATACCCCTTGCTTTAGAAGGGAAGCTGGAAGTTATGGTGCCCATGTTCGTGGCTTGAACCGCTTGCACCAATTTGACAAGGTGGAAATTGTTAGGGTAGAACATCCCAGCAAATCTTATGAGGCGCTGGACGGGATGGTAGAACACGTGAAAAATATTTTGAGAGATCTGAAACTACCCTATAGGATCTTACGACTTTGTGGTGGGGATTTAGGATTTACAGCTGCATTGACTTATGACTTTGAGGTGTTTTCCACGGCACAGGACAGATGGTTGGAAATAAGTTCTGTTTCCAATTTTGAGACCTATCAGGCAAACCGATTGAAATTGCGATTTAAGGATGAAACTGGAAAGAGTCAGTTCGCACACACTCTCAACGGTAGCTCTTTGGCGCTTCCCCGCGTCTTGGCGGGCATATTGGAGAACTACCAGACCCCGGAAGGCATAATGATTCCAGAAGTACTTCGTCCCTATACTGGTTTTGATAGGATAGATTAACATTAGAGAGCCAATCAAACAAAAGCCCGTACAATAAGTTCGGGCTTTTGTTTTAGAACCCCTTAACACCAACTTTCCATATTCTATGGTATATTTGAATAAAAATCCACAGTGCGACCGGTTCTACTAATAATTGCTCTTTTCTTCCTTCAGAACTCCTATTCCCAGGATGATTTCTTGGCGAAGCAGTATTTCAATGATGGTAGTTTTGAAAAGGCACTGATCTATTATCAAAAACTGGCGGAGAAAAATCCGAGACGTCCAGATTTTCTGGAAGGGCTTATTGCGTCCTACCAGCAATTGGAACGCTATGAAGAAGCCGAGAAATACTTGCTTCAAAGTATGCAAAAAGGCAATACCTACCCTACCCTCCTTATTGAACTGGGCCATAATTATGACTTACAAGGGCTTTCTGAATTAGCCTCGGAACAATATGAAAGGGCCTTGGAGCGAATTGACGAAAACCCCAATTTTGGTTATGTCATCGGTTCCAAATTCCAACAGTATGTTTTATTGGACAATGCCCTAAAAGCATTTACAAAAGCCATGTCCCTGAATCCCAAATTGGACTATAACTTTCAAATGGCACGGATCTACGGCGAGCAGGGCGATATTGAAAAAATGTACGCATCCTACTTAACCCTTATCAGCAATGGAAGTACCAGCAAAAGCAATATCCTAAGAAATATAGATGATTTTATTTCTTCTGATCCCTCCAATGAAAACAACATAAAACTAAAACGCATCCTCCTCCAAAATGCCCAAAAAAATCCAGACATCCTTTGGAACGAACTTTTAAGCTGGCTATTCGTGCAGCAAAAACAATACAATAGTGCCTTTAATCAGGAAAAAGCAATATACAAAAGAGATCCCGGAGGCACTTTACAGCGCCTGGCGAGTCTTGGGACCCTGGCCATGGAAGACCAAGCTCTGGAAGATGCCAAAACCATATTTGAATATATCGTGGGTAATGGGTACGAGGGTAGTATTAAATTAAACGCGGAGCTGAGTCTTATAGAAATAGACCTCATTGAAGCTGATGATAAAAAGTTGGAGGTTATCGATAAAAACTTTCAAAAATTAATGGAAGCTTATGGCTATAATGGCCAGTCTCTTCAATTACAGATAGCCTATTCCAATTTCCTTACCTTTAAATTGGACCAGCCCGATGATGCCATTACAATTCTCAAAAAATGCCTGGAACTCCCGTTGAACAAATATGGAACAGCCTATATAAAAATGGCCTTAGGGGACATCCTGGTATATAATCAAAAATTTAATGAAGCGCTGATAAACTTCTCACAAGTTCAGAAGGACCTTAAAAATGACGTGCTTGCCCAGGATGCACGTTTTAAGGTGGCGCAGACCAGTTTTTACAAGGGCGATTTTGATTGGGCCCTTACCCAATTAAAGGTATTGCGCAGTTCCACTTCCCAGCTTATTGCCAATGATGCCATGCAACTTAGCCTTCTGATTTCAGACAATTCCTTGGAAGATTCCACCCAAACTGCACTAAAAAAATACGCCAGAGCCGATCTATTGGCCTATCAAAAAAAAACCAGGGAAGCCATTACAGAATTGAACGACATCCTTGAAAACCATAAAGGCGAAAAAATTGAGGACGAAGCCCTTTTCAAGCAAGGGCAATTACTGGAGGGCCTTAAGGATTATGAAGCGGCCAAATTCAATTACCAAAAAATTATCACCTTCTACAGTAACGGCATTTTAGCAGATGACGCCTATTTTGCCCTTGCCGAATTATATAAAAACGAACTCCTTGAACCTGAAAAGGCGAAGGAGCATTACGAAAAGATCATTTATGATTATCAGGACAGTTATTACTTTCCGCTGGCACGGAAAAATTATCGAATACTCCGCGGTGATGCCATAAACTAACTCAAAAAATTAATGTATGTATATTTATAATGTTACCACCAATATTGAGGACTCCGTACACGACCAATGGGTTTCCTGGATGCAAAAAACACATATCCCTGAAATGTTGGCCACAGGAAAATTTACCCAAGCAAAAATGTGCAGGGTCTTGGTAGAAGAGCAAATGGGAGGTTCCACCTATTCCGTTCAATATACCACGGACAGCAAGAATACATTGACAAAATACTACACAGAAGATGCCCCTGTAATGCGACAAAAATCATTACAGCTTTTTGCCGATAAAATGGTGGCTTTTCGCACAGAGCTTGAAATTATAGGTGAATTTTAGGTATTACAGTTCTTGAAAGATACTATCCTACTATTTACATATGGCACCTTGCAGGAGCTCGACATTCAATTGGAACTATTTGGAAGAGAGCTATCTGGGGAGCCTGACAGCTTAAATGGTTACAGATTGTCCGACAAAAAAATCATGGGCAGATACAAGGTCATCCATGAAACAGGTGCCCCTGAAGACCGCTTAGATGGTGTTTGCTATACCTTGACATTTCAAGAACTTTTAGATACAGACACCTATGAAGGGGAAGCCTACAAAAGAATATTGGTTACCTTAGCATCCGGCAAAAAAGCTTGGGTTTATGTGGAAAATTCCATTTAATTACGAATCAAATCAGTCCCATGTCCAAAAAAAAAGGAAAAAAATACAGTCCTAACTTTACCAACCACAAAAAGGATTCCCAAAAGGACACGGGACCTGTAAAAGCGAAAAAACATCTAGGGCAACACTTTCTTAAAGATGAAAAGATAGCCCAAGATATTGCGGATACCCTTTCTTTCGAAGGGTATACAAACGTAATTGAAATTGGTCCCGGTACCGGGGTACTAACGAAGTACTTACTTCAGAAAGATATTGATCTGGTGGCCATGGACCTGGATGAGGAATCCATCATCTACCTCAATCACAGTTTTCCCTTAGAACACAACAAGGTGATGCAGCGAAAACGCAGTTTTAAGGTATTGGAGGCCGATTTCCTCAAGTACGACCTCTCCACAATTTTTGGAAAAGAGCAATTCGCTATTACGGGCAATTTCCCCTACAACATATCTACCCAGATTGTCTTTAAAATGCTGGAAATGAAGGAACAGATTCCCGAGTTTTCTGGAATGTTCCAAAAAGAGGTGGCCCAACGGATCTGTGAAAAAGAAGGAAGTAAGGCCTATGGTATCCTATCGGTTCTGGCACAGGCGTACTACGATGCAGAATATTTGTTTACAGTGCATCCACAGGTTTTCGATCCCCCACCAAAAGTACAATCGGGAGTACTAAGACTTACCAGAAAAAAAGATCTGAACCTGGATTGTGACGAAAAGCTTTTATACAAAGTGGTAAAAACCGCCTTCAACCAACGTAGAAAGACCCTTCGCAATAGTTTAAAAACCTTTGAGCTATCAGATATTCTAAAAGAAGATGCTATATTTGACAAAAGACCGGAACAGTTGGCTGTGGCCGATTTTATTGCGTTGACAAAGAAGATAGAGCATGATACCATTTAAGCTAACCGATGACCTTATAGCTGAGATAGAACAGCTGATCGAAGACCAGAAGGATACTCAACTTTCATCCCTTTTGGAGGATATCCATTATGCGGATATTGCTGAGATCATCAACGAGCTTAATGATGATGAGGCCACCTACCTGATCAAATTGCTGGACAGTGATAAGACCTCAGACATTCTAACAGAATTGGACGAGGATATCCGTGAGGCAATTTTAGGCAATCTTTCTGCCAAGGAAATTGCCGAAGAACTCGATGAATTGGATACGGATGATGCCGCGGATATTGTTGGGGAACTTCCCAAGGATATGGTCCAAAGGGTGATTTCTGAACTGGAGGACAAGGAACACGCCAAGGACATTGTAGACCTATTACGCTATGATGAGAATTCAGCTGGGGGACTTATGGCTAAGGAATTGGTCAAGGTCAACGAAAACTGGAACGTTCTTACCTGCGTGAAGGAAATGCGGGCACAGGCGGAAAACGTCACCAGGGTCCACTCCATTTACGTGGTGGACGATGAAGAAAAACTAAAAGGCAGACTTTCCCTTAAAGATCTTTTGACCACGTCAACCAAGACCCATATTAAAGATATATATATTCCAAAGGTCGATTATGTCAACGTCAATGAGAAACCTGAAGAGGTCGCCAAGATCATGTCCAAATACGATTTGGAGGCAATTCCTGTAGTGGACGAAATAGGACGACTCGTTGGTCGGATCACCATTGATGATATTGTGGATGTTATCAAGGAAGAGGCTGAAAAAGATTACCAAATGGCTGCAGGTATCTCCCAAGATGTGGAGGCAGATGACAGTATTTGGGAACTCACAAAAGCACGCTTGCCATGGTTATTCATTGGTATGATGGGCGGTATTGGCGCAGCCAGTATCATTAACGTATTTCAGGGTGCTTTTATAAAATTTCCCATTTTATTGGCCTTTATTCCCCTAATGCAGGCAACTGCAGGTAATGTGGGAGTTCAATCCTCAGCTATCGTAGTCCAAGGTCTCGCCAACGATTCCATAAAAGGAGAAATTTGGGGGCGTCTCTTAAAAGAATTGATATTGGGCTTGGTCAACGGCCTGGCATTGGCATTTATATTTTTACTGATCAGTCATTTTGGGTTCAACACCTCTTATATGGTATCCTTTACCGTGGGCATTGCCCTGGTCACTGTAATCGTCAATGCTGCCTTAATCGGTACGTTTATTCCCATATTTCTAAATAAAAGAGGGATAGACCCCGCCATTGCAACGGGACCGTTTATCACAACCAGCAACGACGTTTTGGGAATACTTATCTATTTTTCCATCGCCAAGGTGCTTTTAAATTTTTAGGGCACTACACCAACCATGTTGGTGACGGGCTTTGCGCGCTACATGGTAGCTAGCTCCAATCCCTAGTGCATTTATGGCCAACCTTAAGATATAGAACAAGCATGAAACCTATCAATCTACTGAAAAAACACGCAGAATTCACCAAACAATGGCATCCTCATCAGATTGCCATGGTAGATGATATGCAAGTACTTTTGGCCAAGCTACAAGGTGAGTTTGTTTGGCATGCGCATGAAAAGGAAGACGAACTGTTCCAAGTACTCAAAGGCACCTTGTATGTGCAATTTAGAGATAGAACAGAAGTGGTCAGGGAAGGGGAAATCATTGTGGTCCCAAAGGGAGTGGAACACAACCCTATGACCAAAGACAATGAGGAGGTACAAGTACTTCTTTTCGAGAAAGCCACCACAGCGCATACCGGGAATGTAACACACGAAAAGACACAAACAGATTATCCAAAGATTTAAAACAGCATATGAAAGTTCTCCATTTAGATAGCAACCACGAGATTTTGGCGAAAGGCCTAGAAGAATTAGGGTACTCAAACGAAACCGACTACACCTCCAGCAAGGAGGAGATAGAGGCAAAAATAAGTTCCTATGATGGCATTATCATAAGGAGTAGGTTTACCATTGACCAAACCTTTTTAGATAAGGCCACCAATTTAAAATTTATAGGTCGCGTTGGAGCAGGCTTGGAAAATATAGATGTGGAATATGCCAAACATAAAGAGATCTATCTTGCCTCCGCCCCCGAGGGAAATAAGAATGCTGTTGGCGAACATACCTTGGGTATGCTGTTGGCGCTTTTCAACAAATTAAATAAGGCCGATTTGGAAGTCCGTAAAGGCATTTGGGACAGGGAGGGTAACCGAGGTGTTGAATTGGATGGTAAAACTGTGGGCATCGTTGGTTATGGAAATATGGGAAAGGCTTTTGCCAAAAAACTCTCTGGCTTTGATGTGGAGGTCATCTGTTACGATATTCTAGGAGGCGTGGGAGATAAAAATGCCAGGCAGGTGGGGATTATGGAACTGCGTCAGCGAGCTGATATAATAAGTTTGCATACGCCTCAAACACCATTGACCATGGGCATGATCAACTCGGAGTTTATCAATGGGTTCTATAAGCCTATTTGGTTTTTGAATACGGCCAGGGGTAAAAGTGTCGTTACACAAGATTTGGTCGCTGCACTCAAATCCGGAAAAATACTAGGAGCAGGTCTAGATGTCCTTGAATATGAGAAATCGTCCTTTGAACAGCTCTTTACCAAGGATATGCCGGCAGCCTTTGAATACCTTATCAAGGCCGAAAATGTTTTGCTGAGCCCCCATGTTGCTGGTTGGACAGTAGAAAGCAAGGAAAAACTGGCTCAAACCATAGTAGATAAGATAAAGAAACAATTTAGCTAGACTGATTCCTTGGTTCGAAAAATTTCGTGTAAATTTAATACCAACGAACCAAAACCAAGGAAATGAAATCACAATTCATAAAAATCAACAAACTAAAAAGTGTTGGGCTTTTAATCCTAATCTCATTTTGGCATCTGGGAACTATTGGACAAATTGCGATGCCTGCCCCCAGCCCAACCTTTGAAATAAAAGGTCCGGTCGGCTTTTCTGAGGTGAAGGTGGTTTATTCCAGACCTAGTGCCAAAGGAAGACAAGTAGCGGGAAACCTTATCCCCTATAACGAAGTCTGGCGAACGGGTGCCAATGCTTCCACCAAAATAAGTTTCAGTGAAGATGTAAAACTCAATGGCAATGCTGTACCTGCAGGGGAATATGCCTTGTACACCATTTTCACAGAAGAGACAGCAACGATAATATTAAGTAAGAACCTCAGCTGGTGGGGAGCCCTGGGCTATGATCCCAAAGAAGACCAACTTCGATTTGAGGTACCTGTAAAACATCCCAGCAGCCACTACGAAACCTTTACCATAAGCTTTTCGGACTTCACCACCAATTCGGCGAACCTCAATCTGAAATGGGAACACACCAAAGCTATGTTCAGCATAGAATCGGATGTTGAAGGCAAGGTCATGGAAGATATCAGAACCCAATTAATAGATGGCATCCCAGAAAATACAGTGAGCTACTTTTATGGAGCCTCCTATTATTACGACACGGACAGAGACCCAAAACTGGCCCTACAATGGATAGACAAGGCCATTGATGGAAGCGAGGAAGAGCAGTATTGGGTATACCATGTGAAAGCCAAAATATTGGCAAAGATGGGTGACAAAAAAAGCGCCATAGAGACCGCTGAGAAATCCATGGAATTGGCACGAATTGGAAAAAACATGGATTATGTAAGGCTGAACGAAAAACTGATTCAATCTCTAAAATAGAAAAAGACCATTGTCATAAAGGAATGGAATTACAGGAAATACAACAAAAACTGCACCTCCTTTTAAAATCCTTTGTGCCTCCTCTTCGAGTGCGCAAGGAATCTCATGAAATGTTTGAGGTATGCGGTACAAAGCCGGTCATGCAGGGGAAACAAAAGGTGGATGGTTTTTACTTTGCGAGTGTAGTACCCAAACCCAAAGACATACGCTTCTATTTTTTTCCCATATATACACATCCCAAGCAATTTGAAACACTTTCGCAGGCCATGCAAAAATGCCTTAAAGGAAAAAGTTGCTTTCACTTCAAAAAGATGGATGATGCATTGATAAATGAATTGAGTAACATGGTTTCCCTAGGCGTGCAATTATATAGAAAAGACAATCTAATTTAAATCAACACCCATGAAAAAAAGAGTTACAGGTCTAGGAGGCTTTTTCTTTAAAACTAAAGATCCAGATGGCATCAAAAAATGGTACAACACCCATTTGGGCCTAAATACGGATCAATATGGATGTACCTTTTGGTGGAAGGATAAGAAAGGGAAAGATTGTTCTACCCAGTGGAGTCCGATGAAGGAGGACACCAAATATTTCGAGCCCAGCAAAAAACAATTTATGATGAATTTTAGGGTAGAAAATCTCGTAGAGCTATTGGAGGTCTTGAAAAAGGAGGGGGTCACCATTGTAGGTGAAATAGAAGAATATGAATATGGTAAGTTCGGGTGGATCCTAGACCCGGAAGGCAATAAATTGGAACTATGGGAGCCCGTAGATAAAGCATTTCTTTGATAATGAAATAATTACTACATTTAGAAGACCAAAAATCAATACTAACTAAACATGTCAGAAGAAAACCAAGATCTAGGGGATAAGGCCAAAAAATCCATGGAGGATGCCAAAAAGGCTGCCAAAAAAACTGGAGAAACAGCTAAAAAGAAAGTAACAAAAGCTAAAAGCAAAACAACAAAATCTGCCGATGCCGCTAAAAAAACAGCTAAGGCCACTGGAGCCAAAGCAGAAAAAAAGACTTCCAAGATAAAGGAAGAGGCGAAGGAAGCTTTTGACGATGCCAAAAAAAAGGCCGAGGACGTAAAAAAGGAAGCCAAGGAAACAGCAAAGGAATTTAAGCAGGGTGCTAAAGAGACTTTTGAGGAGGCCAAAAAGTCTGCTGAGGATTTCAAAGAAGAGGCAAAGGAAAGCACACATGAATTTAAGGAAGGGGCCAAAAAAACTGCCCACGAATTTTCCGAGGGCCTAAAGAGTGCCGGAGGGGAGAATAAAAAAATATTGGCAGGTATTTTAGCTATTATTTTTGGTCATTTAGGTATTCATAAATTCATTTTAGGATATCAAAAAGAAGGAATTATTCTTTTGGTGATTTCGATATTTGGATATGCAACAACATGCTTGTTCTTCGGAAGTTTTATAATTTTGGCAACGTGGATAGTTGGAATCATAGAAGGAATTATCTACCTGACAAAGACAGATGAAGATTTCTATAACACCTACCAAGTAGGCCGTAAACCCTGGTTTTAAAAACAAGAAAAAAGTCGAGAAATCACATCTCGACTTTTTTAATTAATTTTATTATCGTAATATTGCAATATATAAATATGTTATGGGTACAACAAAGACTCAGATATTCACTACGGCTCAAAATGAGTTGGCCACTATTTTTAAAGTATTGTCCAACCCGGCACGTATAGCCATTATTCAATATATCAGCCGACAACAATCATGTATCTGTAATGATATTGTGGAAGAAATTGGTTTGGCACAACCCACCATTTCCCAACACCTTAAGGAGCTTAAGAGCATCGGGCTATTAAAGGGGGAAGTAGAGGGGAAAACGGTATGCTACTGCATCGATTTGAACAAATGGAACGAAATCCAATCACAACTAAACAGTTTTTTTAATACCACGCAGGCCAACTGCTGTTAATCCTTAAGCTTATGAAAACTTCAGAATTCCTATCCCTTCTTAGGGAACATCCCAACAAGAGCCTTGTATTTGAATATCAACCAGGCAAGAACGTTGGAGCCAATTATCACATCACCGAAATAAAGAATATCACTATAGATTCTGTGGATTGCGGTGCCGGAACAGATTATTGGAAAGAAACCATCATACAACTCTGGGAGAGTCCGACCGAAAAAGACAAGACGGAGTATATGTCGGCATACAAAGCCATGGGCATTCTCTCCAAGGTAGACCGTATTAAGCCCATGGTAAAGGACGCGGAGGTAAAATTTGAATATAGCAATTCTCAATTCCATACCGCCCAATTGTTCGTCAATGACCATTCCGTCGAAGCTGATACACTGCTCCTGCATTTGGGTGTAGAAAAGACCGACTGTAAGGCAAAAGAAACCTGTGGCGTCCCTGAAGTGTCTGTGTCAGAACATACCACCAATTCCTGTGCCCCAGGAAGCGGTTGCTGCTAATACATATACAATGGAGATCAGAAAAATGATCCCTTCAGATTGGCCGGAAGTAGCATCTATCTATGCCGAGGGAATAGCCACGGGGTACGCGACCTTTGAAACTGAGGTGCCCACTTATGAACATTGGGACAAAAATCATCTGACCACTTGCAGGTTGGTTGCCGTTCATGACCAGAAAATAGTGGGTTGGGCGGCCCTTTCCCCTGTATCGGGCCGCTGTGTATATGGTGGTGTGGCAGAGGTAAGTGTTTACGTGGGGTCTAAAAGTAGGGGCCTTGGTGTTGGGAAGTTATTATTGCAACACCTGATCCTTGAAAGCGAGGCAGCTGGATATTGGACCCTACAATCGGGCATATTTCCAGATAATAAAGGAAGTATTATCCTACATGAGAAACTGGGATTTAGAAAAATAGGTCATAGGGAAAGGGTAGCACAGCTATATGGTGTTTGGAAAGACAACGTCTTATTTGAGAGACGAAGTAATAAAGTAGGTGTTTAAAAAGAAAAGCCCAAGTAGATCTACTTGGGCTTTTCCTTATCCTATTTTTTTACTCAATCCAAAGAGATATCTCCATTTTGTTGGGATTCTGCCAATTTTCGTTCCAATTCTGCTTGAAACTCTTCCATAACAGGTTTTACGGTACTCTCCGGGAGATCGGCAATCTTGATATACATTAAGCCGTCCACAGAATTGTTGAACAAGGGATCTACATTAAAGGCGATCACCTTGGCATTTTGTTTGATGTATTTTTTTATCAGCACCGGCAAGCGTAATGCTCCTGGCTCTACCTCATCAATCAGTCGGTCGAATTTATTTAAATCTGCCTGGGTTTCATCAAAAACAAATTCCTTATCGGCATCGTTCAGTTTCACCTTAAATTCCTTTTTAGGCCTAATATATTGGGCCACATAAGGATCCCAATAGTTAGATTTCATAAACTCTATCATCAGGGATTTGGAGAAATTAGAAAATTGGTTGCTAATGCTTACCCCTCCTATAAGATACTTGTGTTCTGGATAGCGCAGGGTAGTATGCACAATACCCTTCCATAACAAGAACAAGGGCATTGGTTTTTGTTGGTATTCCTTAGTGATGTACGCGCGACCCATTTCAATGGACTGCCGCATCATCTCATAAAGCTCAGGTTCTAAACGGAATAGATCCTGTAAATAAAACCCATTGATCCCGTACTTATCAAAAATTTCAGAGCCCATCCCCATCCTATAGGCCCCGACTATGGCCTTTTCTTCATCGTCCCATAAAAATAGGTGGTGGTAATATTCATCAAAACTATCCAGGTCAATAGATTTATTGGTCCCTTCCCCTATGGCCCTAAAGGTCACTTCCCTTTGTCTTCCTATTTCTTGTAAAATAAAGGGCATGTCCTTGGCAGTTGCCAGAAATACCTCGTAATTCTTACTCTGCAACAACCTGCAGTCCTTTTCCCTTAGGCGTTCTATTTCCTCTTGTATGACCTCGGTACGCACTGCGGTGGCAATCTTTTTAGGAGCCTTTGGGATCTTCAATGTAGTGGGTACTTTATCCAATAGACTCTCCCTTTCATAAGCATTGGAAAGGATATAGGTCTTTCTTCTCAAGAGATCGGTAAATTCTTCAAGGCTCTCTTGTTCGTTTTGGGTTGCAACGGAAATGGGGTGCCCTATTCTTACTTTGATCACCCTATTTCTTTGTGTGGTTACCTCCGAAGGTAGTTTTGCAGTTCTAAAAATGTCACTGATTCTGGACAAGTGATAGAACATCCTACTATTTTTGGCATGAAAATATATGGGAACTACTGGTACTCCAGCCTTTCTGATGAGTTTTAAGGCAGCCTCCTCCCACGGCTTATCCACAATTAACTTACCATCCCTATACGTGGAGACTTCCCCTGCCGGAAATATCCCCAAGGGATGCCCATCCCGTAAATGGCCCATGGCACTTTTAAATCCGGCAATACTGCTTTTGGCATCTTTGTGGTTTTCAAAAGGATTGACCGGCATGATATAAGGCGCCATTGGCTCTATACGGTACAATAAAAAATTAGCGATAATCTTAAAATCCTCACGGTGCTGCAACAATAATTTCAATAACAGCACCCCATCAATACCCCCTAAGGGATGGTTGCTGATGGTAATATATGCCCCATCCTTGGGCAGACGTTTATAATCTTCCTCGGGTATCTCAAATTTGATCTGATAATGTTCCAGAATGGCATCCAGAAAGGCGGTGCCCTCTAAATGTTTGTGGTCTTTATAAAATTCATTGATGCTAGATAGTCTGGTGACTTTCATTAGGAACCATCCCATGAAAGTACCTAAAACGCCATATTTATCAATACGAATAGCTTTCGCTACCTCCTTTGCGGTTACAAGGCCCATAGTTTATTTAAAAATTGGTCACTGTAAATATAGGGAAAAGCAAGCTGAAACACCTTACAAAATCCTCGCCCCAACCTTCTATCCCATTACTTTACTACCAATTGCACCGTCTCTTTTCCCCTTTGTTCCAACAAGATTTCCTTCCCATTTTGAAGGGATAAAATAGATTCTGCATCAAAATGTCTAATGGTGTACAAGGAGACTCCTTCGTGATAGACGACCTTGAACCTACTTTTTAGTAAATCCAAAAGGTCCTGTAACCTTCCGAACTTGTTGTCCACACAGACAGAAAAGCTAATGGCCGAGTTTTGTATAAGGTCCACCTTCATTCTATGGTCATGCAAAAGTTTAAAAAGCTCACTGATACTGTCCTCTACGATAAAGGAAAAATCCAAGGATGATAATTTCATCAACACCTGATTTTTCTTGACGATAAAACAAGGCACCTCTGGCTCAATACCAATTCCTTTGCCTACCGTTGTCCCTGGATCTTTGGGATTTAAAAAGGATTTAACCTTTAGGGGGATTTCCTTTCTCTGCAATGGCTGTAAGGTCTTGGGGTGAATGACCGACGCTCCGTAAAAAGCGAGTTCTATGGCCTCCCTGTAGGAAATGTTGTTCAATAATCGTGCATTTTCAAAATATCGCGGATCTGCATTGAGCACTCCGGGAACATCCTTCCAAATGGTAACCTCTGTGGCATTTATGCAATACGCCAAGATAGCCGCCGTATAATCGGATCCTTCCCTCCCCAAGGTGGTAGTAAAATTGTTTTCATCACTTCCCAAAAACCCCTGGGTAATGTTTAGCCTCGATCTATCGATACCCTCGGTTACCTTTTTCTGGGTTCCTTCCCAGTTTACTGTGGCATCTCTATAATTATCATCGGTTTTTATAAAATCTCTAACGTCCAACCAATTATTGGTAATCCCCACCTCATTGAAATAAGCACTCACAATGGTACTGGAAACTATTTCTCCATACCCCACGACTTGATCATAGACGAAGCTGTATTTTGGGGATTTGTTCCACGCCAAAAATCCCTGTACCTCTTCAAAAAGCGCTTTAACCTTCCCGTATATTGGGTGGTTTTCGTTTTCAAACAGATCCATTATGATATCGTTATGGTACTTTACCACTTCATGAATTGCCGAAGACAAAGCAGCCTTATCCTTAAAATAGGCATTGACCACGTCTTCCATGGCATTGGTGCTCTTCCCCATTGCCGAAATAACCAGTAAAGTGTTTTCATGCCCTACCTCCTTTAGGACATTAACCACATTTTTTACGCCATCTGCATCCTTAACCGATGCTCCTCCAAATTTGAAAATCCTCATACCTTAACTTTTCAACTTTAATATCCAGTTATAGACCTATTTTATATTATTTATGTAATTGCGTATTCCCTGCTCATCCAAATGTACCACATCCCAATCTCGTTTCACATCTGCCCCTTTGGCTTCGTAAAAATTAATGGCGGGCTCGTTCCAATCCAAAACCTCCCAGTTGATGCGTTTTACACCTAACTGATGACCGTAAGAAACTACCTCGTTTAAAAGAGCAGTACCAAGACCACTACCCCTCATTTTTTCGGTCACAATAAGATCCTCTAAATGTACGGTTGGCCCCTTCCAAGTAGAATACCTCGGATAAACCAAAGCCATTCCCTCAATCTTCCCGTTGGATTCTGCTACAAAACAATGGAACAACTTTTTCTCACCAAAACCATCCCTGATCAAATCTTCATCTGTTACCTCTACTGCATTTTCCTCTTTTTCGAATTTCGCCAACTCATTAATAAGTTGTAAAACCCTACCCATATCATCTGCTTTCGCATTCCTAATTTTGAAGTCGCTCATAATTGTTACAAATAAAACACAAAGTTATAAATTTAAAAAACTAAACCTTAGCGAAATCGTTGTAGTTTCACAAAATGTTCGATATTTGTACCCAAATAACACAACCTTTTTACATGGACAAAAAGAATAAGACTCTTGGGGAGTTTATTATAGAGCACCAATCGGCCTTTCAGTATTCATCCGGGGAACTTTCCAAGCTTATTAATGCTATACGACTTGCCGCCAAAGTAGTGAACCATGAAGTGAACAAAGCCGGTTTAGTAGATATTTTAGGAGCAGCAGGTGACACCAATATCCAAGGTGAAGATCAACAAAAATTGGACGTCTTAGCCAATGAAAAATTTATTCAGGCCCTAAAGAACAGGGAGATTGTTTGTGGGATTGCCTCTGAGGAAGAGGACGACTTTATCAGGGTCAATAGCAATGACAAACAGAATCAAAATAAATATGTAGTACTTATAGACCCCTTGGACGGTTCTTCCAATATAGACGTGAACGTATCGGTGGGGACAATTTTTTCTATCTATCGAAGAATTACTCCCGTGGGAACTCCTGTGACCATAGAAGATTTTTTACAACCTGGAAAAAACCAGGTAGCAGCAGGGTATATTGTTTATGGAACATCCACTATGCTCGTTTACACAACGGGTAATGGGGTAAATGGCTTTACTTTGAACCCCGCTATTGGGACCTTTTACCTGTCGCACCCCAACATGGAGTTTCCTGAAACCGGGAAGATCTATTCCGTTAATGAAGGAAATTACATCCATTTTCCACAAGGGGTAAAAGATTACATCAAATATTGTCAAAAAGAGGAGGATGACCGGCCTTATACTTCCAGATATATTGGTTCCCTTGTATCGGATTTCCATAGAAACATGATCAAAGGTGGTATTTATATGTATCCCAAAAGCAGCGTGGCCCAAAATGGAAAATTGCGTTTGCTCTACGAATGCAACCCTATGGCATATTTGGCAGAACAGGCCAACGGTAAGGCCAGTGATGGGTATAGACGAATAATGGAAATTGAACCAACAGAATTGCACGAACGGGTGCCCTTTTTCTGTGGAAGCCGTAAAATGGTAGAGAAAGCAGAAGAGTTTATGGCATTAAAACCATAAAAAAAAGGGGGCATTTGCCCCCTTTTAAATTATACTCCTATTCTACTTTTTAAGTAGATAAACATAGTCTTCATAAGATATTTTACCTTGGAAGATATCAATTGACCTAGCTATTATTTTATTGGCAGTTTCGGTGTTGTACCCCAGACCAATGGCATATTTTTTAATTAAGGCAAGCTCATCTTCATCAATCATATGATCCACAAAAATCATCCTAAAAAGGTCGAACAAGCGCTCCAAACGCCTTTCGGAAGAGGTTGGAGGATCAATAGGATATATGGTAGGTTTATTCATGACCTCCTCATATTCCAACTCGGTTACGTCCAATTTTAGGGCAAAACGGTTCAACAACTCAACTTCTTCTGGGTTGATCTCCCCATCTATAGCGGCCAATGAGGCAATTGCTGCAAAATGAGCTAGATTCTTCCTATGCTCGCTATTATCATATAAATCTACAAAAGACATACTTTACTTTTTTTAGTAAGAACAAAGATATATTTTTTAAAAATCATCGGTTTAAAAATGGCACAATTATTTTAACAGATCCCCGCTAAAATCGCTTTTTAGCCCACTCGATCAACCTGGCAAGCAATTGCTTAAAACGAGAAGAAGAAACAAAAGAAATTCGTAACTTTCCGTTGCTATGAATAAACCTCTTCTACAATTTACGGGTAAGGGTATCTATTGCAGTGCTGCCAAGGTATACCTTGATCCTTGGAAGCCTGTGGACCATGCCATTATTTCTCATGGACATGCAGATCACAGCAGGTACGGCCATAAAAAATACATTACACACCACCATAATGTCCCTATCATTAAACACCGGTTGGGGGACATTACCGTTGCCGGAAAAGAGTGGGGAGAAACCTTCCTAATCAATAATGTCAAATTTAGCCTACATCCCGCTGGGCATATTATTGGGTCTTCCCAAATCCGGGTAGAACACCAAGGAGAAGTTTGGGTCTTTACTGGCGACTATAAGACTGAGGATGATGGGATCTCCACTCCTTATGAAGTAGTAAAATGCGATACTTTTATTACCGAATGCACTTTTGGCCTTCCTGCTTTTAAATGGACGCCACAACAAGAAGTCTTTAAGGACATCAACAATTGGTGGGCATTAAACAGGGCCGACGGAAAAACCTCGGTGCTTTTTGGCTACAGTCTTGGAAAAGCACAACGACTCTTAAAATACTTGGATACGGATATAGGAAAGATATACACCCATGGAGCCATAGAAAACATGACGGAGGTCCTAAGACCTTTGGTCCATTTCCCTCCCACTACTCTAATAACCAAGGACACCAAAAAGGACGAACTGGCCGGAAATATAGTTTTGGCCCCACCTAGCGTGCATGGCAGCCCATGGATCAGAAAAATGGTGCCTTTTGTCACAGGCTCCGCCAGTGGATGGATGGCATTTAGAGGGGCCCGAAGAAGAAGGGCCATAGATAGGGGTTTTGTGTTAAGTGACCATTGCGATTTTCAGCAATTATTGGATAGCATTAAGTCCACCGGGGCTGAAAAAATCATATGCACCCATGGTTACACAGACCTATTTTCTAGATATTTAAGAGAGTTGGGGTATGACGCGCGTACTGAACAAACCCAATATGAAGGCGAATTGTCAGAGCTTAATTATCAAGAGGTAGAGGAAGGAAACCTGAAACAACTTGCGGTAAAAGAATAGAGTCAGACAGGTATTTAGCTAATGAAGAAATTTGCCCAACTTATAAAAACCCTGGACAGCACCAACAAGACCAACCTTAAAGTGGCTGCATTAACAGCCTATTTTGAAGAGGCACAGGATAGGGACAAGGTGTGGACCATCGCCATCCTATCCCATCGCAGGCCCCCTAGGCCGGTGAACACTACCCTGCTACGTCAATGGGCCTCTGAGCTTTCCAATATCCCGTTGTGGCTCTTCGAGGAAAGCTATCATATTGTAGGGGATCTGGCCGAAACCATCGCACTGGTCATCCCTTCCTC
Organism: Sediminicola sp. YIK13; assembly: GCF_001430825.1. Classification (GTDB taxonomy): domain Bacteria; phylum Bacteroidota; class Bacteroidia; order Flavobacteriales; family Flavobacteriaceae; genus Sediminicola. The sequence goes on from NZ_CP010535.1 coordinate 2,356,616, forward strand.
CTCTATTAAAACTGACAAAAGCCTAACCCAGTTCCTTGAGGAAATGTTAGCGCTAAAAGCAAAGTCCGAATCGGAAAAAAAGGCCTATCTCTTTCAGAATTGGAAGACAATGGACTATTATGAACGTTTTGTATTTACCAAATTGATCACCGGCGGATTCCGCATTGGGGTCAGTCAGAAATTAATGACCAAGGCACTTGCCAAGGCCACTGAACTGGACGAGGATATTTTGGCTTACAAATTAATGGGGAACTGGGACCCCAGTACCATCTCCTTTCAAAAATTGGTTTTGGAAGAAAACAAAAGCGATTATCTATCCAAACCCTTCCCCTTCTACCTGGCATATGCCCTAGAAGATACCCCTCATAATTTAGGTGCTATTGAAAACTGGTACGTGGAGCATAAATGGGATGGCATCCGATCTCAGGTCATTGTTAGAAATGATGAACTATTTGTCTGGAGCCGCGGAGAAGAATTGGTAACCGACAAATATCCCGAGTTCCATTCCTTCGTTGGAGAAATACCCAATGGAACCGTTATGGATGGTGAGATCCTACCTTTCCCAAATGGCGATATCGGGACTTTTAATGATCTCCAGACCAGGATAGGCAGAAAGACTATTTCCAAGGCGTTGCTCAAAAAAACACCCGTCATTATAAAAGTATACGATATATTGGAATGGGAAGGAGAGGATATTAGAAAAATACCCTTTTCCGAAAGGAGAAGAATTTTAGAGGCCCTGGTGCGGCCCCTTGTAGAAAATACAGACCTACCCCTCCAATTATCGGAGACGATGGAGTTCTCCCATTGGGATGAGCTAGCCCAAGAAAGGGAACGCTCCAGAGAAGTTAAAAGTGAAGGTTTAATGCTCAAACGCAAAGAGTCCCCTTACCTAGTTGGGCGAAAAAAGGGCGATTGGTGGAAATGGAAAGTAGACCCGCTAACCATAGATGCCGTGCTAACCTACGCCATGCGAGGCCATGGTAGACGAAGCAACCTCTTTACCGATTATACCTTTGCGCTTTGGGATCAAAATGAAAAAGGCGAAAAGGAACTGGTCACCTTTGCCAAGGCCTACTCCGGACTTACCGATGCAGAATTCAGAAAGATAGACGCATGGATCAAAAAAAATACCCTGGAACGCTTTGGGCCTGTGCGCAGCGTAACACCGCATCAGGTTTTTGAAATAGCCTTTGAGGGTATTGCCATTTCCAAAAGACATAAAAGTGGGGTTGCAACGAGATTCCCCCGTATTTTAAGGTGGCGAAAAGACAAAAAAATAGAAGAGGCCAACACACTCGTAGATTTAAAGGCATTAATTCCAGGCCCAATAAGTAACCATGACTAGAGAGCAACTTTACAACATAGCCGAGGAATGGTTTTCACAACAAGGCTGGACTCCTTTTAAATTCCAAAAAGACACCTGGAAGGCCTTTTTACAAGGCAAACATGGCCTCCTCAATGCTCCCACGGGCAGTGGAAAAACCTATGCCCTATGGTTCCCCATTGTCCTCAATTACATTAAAAACAATCCAGATTACCAGACCCAACACAAAAAAGGCCTTAAAGCCATTTGGATAACACCGCTCAGGGCGCTATCCCAAGAGATCCTCCAATCAGCGGAACGGGTATCCAAGGACTTGGGGACGAATTTTACGGTGGGCATTCGTTCTGGGGATACCTCAAACAAGGAGAGGGTGCAGCAGAAAAAAAACATGCCGGACCTCCTTATTACTACCCCTGAAAGTTTACAACTATTACTGGCCTCCAAGGGCTATGACAAGATGTTCAAGAACTGTTCTGCCATTGTTGTGGATGAGTGGCACGAACTGTTGGGCACCAAAAGAGGGGTTCAAATGGAACTGGCACTCTCCAGATTAAGAACGGTCTCCAAAAAAATTCGAATTTGGGGTATTTCGGCCACCATAGGGAATTTGGAACAGGCAAGGGAGGTGCTTTTGGGCACCAATGAAGAGATTCAGGGAAATTCAGTTCTGATCAAGGCGAAGCTGAACAAAAAAATAACGGTGAAAAGCATTATTCCCAAAACAATGGAAACGTTTCCGTGGCGGGGACATTTGGGACTGCATTTATTGGAGGAAGTGGTACCCATCATCAATGCGAGTAAAACCACCTTGCTGTTTACCAATACCCGAAGCCAATGTGAAATTTGGTTCCAAAAAATCCTACATCTGCATCCGGAATATGCCGGCGAAATAGCAATGCACCATGGGAGCATCAATAAGGAGACCCGTCTGTGGGTTGAGCAAGCCATCCGAAATGAAAGCCTTAAAGCTGTGGTATGCACATCTAGCCTGGACCTAGGTGTGGATTTTGCCCCCGTAGAAACAGTGATCCAGATAGGAGGGCCAAAAGGGGTTGCCCGATTTTTACAACGGGCAGGGCGCAGTGGCCATAGACCTGGGGAAGAAAGTGTTATCTATTTTTTACCCACCCACGCCATGGAACTCATAGAAGCTTCGGCACTGCAAAGGGCGGTAAAAGAGCAGGTAGTGGAAGATCGTTTGCCCTATCTCAATAGTTATGACGTCTTGGTGCAATACCTCACTACCTTGGCAGTTTCTGATGGGTTTTTTCCCGATGAGATCTACAAGGAAATTAGTGAGACCTTTTGTTTTCAGGCCATTTCCAAAGAACAGTGGCAATGGTTGTTGAACTTTATTGTACTCGGAAGCCAAAGCCTTCAAACCTATGACGAGTATAAAAAAGTGGAGATTGAAGAGGATGGCAGATTCAAGGTAAATAGCAGAGCCGTTGCCATGCGGCATCGTTTTCAAATTGGAACCATTGTGGGAGATGCCAATTTAATTGTCAAGTATCAAAAAGGGGGATATATAGGCTCCATAGAAGAGTTTTTTATCTCCAAGCTCACCCAAGGTGACGTATTTACCTTTGCAGGAAGAAACCTGGAATTTATCCGCATAAAGGATATGCAGGTACATGTGCGCAATTCGTCCAAAAAAACCAAAAAAGTCCCTAGTTGGATGGGGGGAAGAATGAGTTTTTCCGCCCAGATGTCAGAACTCCTAAGAGAAGAGTTATACACTGCCAATGTACCAACTGCCAAACTCTCCAAAGAAATGAAAGCCCTGGAGACTATTTTTGAGCGGCAAAACTTGGAGAGCATGGTTCCCAAACCAGATGAATTTCTTATCGAAACCTTCAAGACAAGAGATGGGTACCACCATATTTTTTATCCTTTTGAGGGTCGGTTCGTCCATGAAGCTATGGGCAGCCTCTTGGCCTATCGCATCAGTCTTTTGTCCCCGGCAACCTTTTCCATAGCCTTTAACGATTATGGATTTGAGCTACTATCGGACCAAGAGATCGATATGCAGCAGGTCTTGGACAACGATCTTTTCAGTGCTGATTTCCTTTTGGACGATTTGCAAAAAAGTCTGAACGCCACGGAAATGGCAAGGAGAAAATTTAGGGATATTGCCGTGATCAGTGGTATGGTATTCACAGGATATCCCGATAAGGGTATTAAAATGAAGCACCTTCAAAGTAGTTCCCAACTTCTATTTGATGTTTTCAGGGATTATGAGGCAGACAACTTACTGTTCCAACAGGCATTCACCGAGACTTTTGAGCACCAATTGGAGGAAGGTCGCTTGAGATTGGCATTGGAACGTATAGAAGATCAAAAGATAATTTGGAAAGATTGCGAAAAGCCTACCCCCTTCTCCTTCCCTATTATAACAGACCGACTTAGGGAAAAACTATCTAGCGAAAAGCTAGCTGATAGGATCAAAAAAATGACGGCCAAGTTAATGAAGAAATGACCCCTTGGCCCTTTAGGCATTCCCTTAGGAAGACAGGAATAAAAAGGCTCTCCTCCTTGTTCAAGTAGGAGAATAAATTCCGACGTAAATCAGGTGAAAGAGGAGGTTTATTTTCCTTTTAGTAGTAGTTTTGTAGGTATCAAACATTCCATGACACAACATATTCAAATTCAGGATCAGCATATTACACTCCATAGCACGGGAGCTCTTTTTTGGCAGGAACAAGATATGCTTTTGGTAAGTGATGTGCATTTGGGAAAGGTCTCCCACTTTAGAAAACATGGAGCGGCCATACCCCAAAAGGCTATAGAAAAGAACTTTGAATTGCTCACGGAAATTGTGGTGAAATTTAAGCCAATGACCATTTGTTTTTTGGGGGATCTATTCCATTCCCATTTAAATAGCGAATGGCAGCTATTTGAGGCCTGGATAGGTGAACAAACATCAAAAATTATTTTGGTGATGGGCAATCACGACATTATCTCCCCCTTAAAATATGAAGGGATCGGCATAGAAACCATACAGGAAATTTTACTCCCTCCTTTTTTGCTCACCCACCACCCAGAAGAAAGAGATGGTTTTTTTAATTTCTCGGGGCACATCCATCCCGCTGTCAAACTAAAAGGACTGGGCCGACAACGACTTAAATTACCCTGTTTTTTTAAGAGGGAAAACCAAATGATACTTCCGGCCTTTGGAGAATTTACCGGCACGCATATTTTAACACCTACTAAAGAGGACGAAGTGTACGCCATTACAAAAAATGAGGTTATTTTAGTGGCAAACCATTAGAGATGCTTACCAGCCAAAAACATTTGTTCAGTCTCGAAGACAATATCACCTATTTAAACGGTGCCTATATGTCTCCCCAATTAAAAAGCACAGAGGAAATCGGCATGGCCAACCTCAAAAAGAAAAGCCGACCCTACTCCATTAGTCCAGCCGATTTTTTCACACAAAGGGTAGTCCTAAAAAAGCGTTTTGCGGCACTAATTGAAGCTCCCAACTATCAAAATATCGCCATTATTCCTTCTGTTTCCTATGGTACAGCTACCGTTGCCAATAATATAACGTTAAAGGCCGGGGATGAGATAATTTTGGTGGACGAAGAGTTTCCCAGTAATGTATATACGTGGAGACGCCTGGCAGAAACCTATGGGGCCCATATAAAAATTATTCAGCCTCCCCGCGGATTTAAGGATCGCGGGAGACTTTGGAATGAAGCCATCCTAAATGCCATTACCCATAAAACAGCACTTGTGGCCATGGCCCATGTACATTGGGCAGACGGCACTAAATTTGACCTTAAATCGGTGCGGGAGAAAACGCGAACAGTGGGTGCGCTCCTTATCATTGATGGCACCCAAAGCATTGGCGCCCTCCCTTTTTCGGTAAAAGAATTGCAACCAGACGCCTTGATCTGTGGAGGTTACAAATGGCTAATGGGACCTTACTCCTTGGGTGTTGCCTATTATAGTGATGTCTTTAACGATGGGAAACCCTTGGAGGATAATTGGATGAACAAACTGCACTGCGAAGATTTCACCCAATTGACCCAATATCACGACGAATATCAACCCCATGCGGGACGGTATTCAGTTGGGGAATCCAGCAATTTTATTATGGTCCCCATGCTCATCAATGCCTTGGAACAACTCATACAATGGCAGCCAGTAAGAATCCAGAAATATTGTCGGTTTATTTCAGAAGATGCTTTGGATAAATTACGTGAGCAAAACTGTTTTATCGAAGAGAATGACTTTAGGGGCCAGCACCTCTTTGGGGTTTACCTACCCAAGGAAAGGGAAAGGGAAGTGCGAAACATAAAACAACGGTTACACGAGCACAACATTTTTGTATCCTACCGTGGGAAAGCTATTAGGGTTTCGCCCAATGTTTACAATCAGAAAGAAGATTTTGATAAGTTCCTCTCCTGTTTTAACCCCTTCTAAACATATCCTTTTCATGATAGCGCAAGAGTGCCTATATTTGCATAAAAAATTTTACTCTTGAGTAAAAAAATTGCACCTCAACTTTTTTCACAGTCTCTGCAACTCCAGAAACTGCGAAAATCTATTGCCGATCCCCAAATACATATCAGATTAAAAGGCCTTACCGGATCTGCCCTTTCCTTTGCGGTTAAAGAGGCATTCCACGATGCCGGGGCTCCCTTTCTATTGATCTTAAACGACAAGGAAGAAGCTGCCTACCATCTCAATGACCTCGAGCAACTGGTAGGAGAATCGGATGTGCTATTTTATCCTGGAAGCTATAGAAGACCCTATCAGATAGAGGAAACGGACAATGCCAATGTGTTGCTACGTGCTGAAGTTCTCAACCGTATCAATTCCAGAAAAAAGCCCGCAATTATTGTCACCTATCCTGACGCCCTGTTTGAAAAGGTGGTCACCCGAAAGGAGCTCGACAAGAATACCCTTAAAATAAAATTAGAGGACACCCTATCATTGGATTTCCTGAACGAAGTGCTCTTTGAGTACAAGTTCAAAAGGGTCGATTTTGTAACCGAACCTGGGGAATTTTCGGTAAGGGGTGGTATTGTGGATGTCTTTTCCTTTTCCCATGACGAGCCCTACCGCATTGAATTTTTTGGTGATGAGGTAGACAGTATTAGAACCTTTGATGTGGAGACGCAGCTATCTACGCTTAAGGTCAAAAAAATCACCATCATCCCCAATGTAGAAAACAAGTTTCTGGACGAGTCCAGGGAAAGTTTCCTAAAATATATATCCGCCAATACGGTGGTCTTTGCTAAAAACTTGGACCTTCTATTCGACCGTATGGACTCCCTTTTTGCCAAGGCAGAAGAAGCTTTTAAAACACTTTCGGAAGATATCAAACATGGGGAACCAAAGGAATTATTCGTAAGTTCCTCCTTTCTAAAAGAACAATTGAATGATTACAGTTTAATTGAGGTTGGCACCCAATTTAACAAGAACCTGAGATCAAGTCCACCTGAAATAATCACATTTAATACCAAACCACAACCCTCTTTCAACAAGAAATTTGATCTGTTGATTGAAAACCTCAACGATAATAATGACAAGGGATATAACAACTATATCTTTTGTGCCACGGACCAACAGGCCAAGCGCTTCCACGACATTTTTGATGAAGTAGGCAAACAGGTGCACTACCAGACAGTGGTATTCCCATTGTACCAAGGTTTTATAGACGATGATTTAAAAATAGTGATCTATACGGACCACCAAATATTTGAAAGATATCTAAAGTTCCACCTTAAAAATGGTTATGCCAAAAAACAGGCCATTACCCTCAAGGATCTCAACAAATTGGAAATTGGGGATTACGTAACCCATATAGACCATGGTATTGGGAAATTCGGAGGCCTACAGAAAATTGATGTTGAAGGCAAAAAGCAAGAGGCCATTAAACTGGTTTACGGAGAGCGGGATATCCTTTATGTGAGTATCCATTCCCTTCACAAAATTTCAAAGTTCAATGGCAAAGACGGCAAGGAACCCAAAATTTACAAATTGGGATCTGGGGCCTGGAAGAAGGTAAAGGAAAAGGCAAAATCACGCGTAAAACAAATCGCCTTCAACCTCATTAAAATTTATGCAAAGCGAAGGCTGGAAAAAGGATTTCAATATGCCCCGGACAGTTATCTACAGCACGAATTGGAAGCCTCGTTTATTTACGAGGACACCCCTGATCAGAGCAAATCTACAGAGGATATTAAAAGAGATATGGAAAGCGAACGTCCAATGGACCGCTTGGTATGCGGAGATGTAGGGTTTGGCAAAACAGAAGTGGCCATACGTGCCGCCTTTAAAGCGGTGGACAATGGCAAACAGGTCGCTGTACTGGTTCCTACCACCATTCTGGCATTTCAACATTTTAAGACCTTTAATGAACGATTAAAGGAAATGCCAGTAACTGTAGAATATCTGAACAGGTTCCGAACGGCAAAAGAAAAGAAAGACACCCTGGAACGGTTGGGGGAAGGGAAAGTGGATATTATCATAGGCACCCACCAATTGGTAAACAAAAAGGTACAGTTTAAAGATCTGGGTCTATTAATAGTTGATGAAGAACAAAAATTTGGAGTTGCCGTAAAGGACAAGCTTAAGTCCATCAAGGAAAATGTGGATGTGCTTACCCTTACAGCCACACCTATCCCTAGGACCCTACAGTTCAGTTTGATGGCGGCCAGGGATCTCTCGGTCATAAATACGGCTCCACCCAACAGATATCCAATAGAAAGTGAGGTCATCCGCTTTAATGAAGAAACGATTAGGGATGCGATCAGTTATGAGATACAACGAGGCGGACAAGTATTTTTCATTCATAACCGAATAGAGAACATCAAGGAAGTAGCTGGTATGATACAACGTCTGGTCCCAGATGCCAAAATTGGTATTGGCCATGGGCAATTGGACGGTAAAAAGTTGGAATCACTTATGCTGGCCTTTATGAACAATGAATTTGATGTACTTGTTTCCACAACCATTGTAGAAAGTGGGTTGGATGTATCCAATGCGAATACCATCTTCATTAATAACGCCAATAATTTTGGTTTGAGCGACCTGCATCAAATGCGAGGACGTGTGGGCCGAAGCAATAAAAAGGCCTTTTGTTATTTCATTACCCCTCCTTATGATGTGATGACAAATGATGCCCGTAAGCGCATCCAGGCGTTGGAACAATTCACCGATCTGGGCAGTGGTTTTAATATTGCCATGAAAGATTTGGAGATCAGGGGTGCCGGAGACCTTTTGGGAGGGGAACAAAGTGGATTTATCAATGATATTGGATTTGATGCTTACCAAAAAATCCTGAACGAAGCCATTGAGGAGCTGAAAGAAAACGAGTTTAAGGATTTGTATGAAGAAATCGGTGGAAACGCCAGGGAAAAAGTCTTTGTGAAAGACACCCAGATAGATGCCGATTTTGAGCTTCTTTTTCCAGATGACTATATCAATAACGTAACTGAACGTTTAAATCTATACACGGAGCTAAACGAAATAAAAGATGAAGCTGGACTCCATAAATTCGAAACTGAACTTGTAGACCGTTTTGGGGAGTTGCCCTCACAGGCCGAAGACCTTTTGAACTCCGTACGTATCAAATGGATTGCCAATAGTATAGGCCTTGAAAAAGTGGTCCTAAAACAGGGCAAGATGATCGGGTATTTTATTTCTGACCAGCAGTCGGCCTTTTACCGAAGCACCTCCTTTACCCAAGTACTTCAATTTGTGCAGACAAATGCCCATTTGTGCAAAATAAAGGAAAAACAAACCCGTGGCGGTCTTCGTCTATTGTTGGTTTTTGAAAATATAAAGTCCTTGGACAAAGCATTAAAAGCATTTCAACCTTTTGCAAAAACACCGGAACCTGTTTCCTAAAAACATCGAAGAATGTTGATATATAACACCTATTTCTTGGAACAGTTTTTGAACATTACAATATATGTATAAATCACTTCTATTTTTCTTTTTAATCGCAGGTACAAGCTTATGTGCCCAACATACCATTTCCGGTCCATTTTCACCTTCTGCAGATTTTAAATGGGTAATGGCCTATCAATTAAAACCTAGCAGCCAAGAATATGTGACAGCAGGTCCCGTAAAAAATGGAAATTTGGAGTTGGTAATGCCAAAAACGGCCGAAGCAGGTTTGTATAGAATGGTCTATGCCATACCTACTGATGAATTTTATTTTGATGTGATCTATAGCGGGAAGGAAGATATCCAACTTGCGTTTAATACCTCCAATGGAGTGTCCTTTACATCCTCCGAAGAAAATGGCACCTATCTGGCCTATCTTAAGGAGATAAATGCGGCAGAAAAAAAATTGGCTGATTATTATGCCAATGGACAAAAAGAAAAGGCAAAATTTAATGCGATCGTAAATGATTTAGAACAAACACAATATTCCTTTGAAACTAAATCCGAAGGGATGATCGCCCACAACTTTATCAAAGCCAATAGGCCATACATTCCATTACAACAGGAATCCCCCGAACAATATGAACTATCGAAAAAAGAACACTTTTTTGATGAATTGGATTTTAATAACCCAATCCTGCAAAGTTCAGGTTTTTTAATGGACAAGGCAGGAACCTTTGTTTTTTCATCGGCATCATCAAATTTAACGGAATTTGCGCAGGAGGAAGAAGTACAGGAAAATCTCAAAATTTTAAATACTAAAATTATAGGTGTAGATGCCTTATTTAAAGCAAGACTTTTTGAAAAATTATGGTTGGAGACCACCAAATTAAAAATGGGTACTAGTTCTGATCTTATCTACAACAACTATCTGCTTCCTTTATCCAAAACCAATGCGCAAAAAGAAATACGGGACATAACAGATAAAATTGAGCTCGACAATCGTCTGAGAATAGGAGCCATGGCACCGGAAATTCGTTGGAAAGATAAGGGAACAGACAGAAAACTGAGTGACCTTTCTGGAGCGCAGAACTACGTGGTGCTATTTTGGAGCAGCACCTGTTCCCATTGCTTAAAGGAGGTCCCTGAGTTATATACGGAATTGAAGGATTCTAAAAAAGCACAAGTGTTGGCCTTAGGCTTGGAGGATGACGACATATCATGGAAGGCCGAATCTGCAAAATTGACCGGCTTTACCCATGTCCTTGGCTTGGGAAAATGGGAAAATGAATATGTTTATCTTTATAATGTGCATCAAACCCCTACCTATTTTGTTTTGGACGCCCAAAAAAGAATAGTGGCCAAACCTTCTGATTTGGACGAATTACTATCCTTTTTAAAAAAATAGGAGCGGATTGATGCTACTAAAGGGCTTTTAAATCCTTAATCGTCTTAAAGGCTGTATCAACCTGCTCATCATTCACTATAATAGTAAATTCATTAGTGGTGGAAATGACCTCGAACAATACAATCCCTTCCCAAGCCAAGCGCTGGAAAATAAAGTAATAGATACCGGGTACGGATACGTTCTCCGCCGGCAATTTAACGGTAATGGAAGAAAGATTGGTTGCCTTTTGGGTACATTTTTCATTTTTGAACAGCTCCTGTACGGTATCGTCCAACAGGTTGCTGACCACAATGTTCATTTCATTGACGCCCCGTGAGGAAGTGTAAAAAACATCCTTATTTTTGTTGACTTCCTTTATTAATTGTGTCTGGTTGTCTAGAATTGATTCTGAAACCAAAAAAGTAAAATCGGTGAGGGAAGAACGCACGGTGATTTCTCCAATATTCTTAAGTACCTTGATTATTTTATGGGTTGCCCTAAATTCCAAATCATCAGAAAGCCTTTTTAAAGCCATAACAATAGCACCATTCCTGATATCCTTTCCCAATTCTTCTTCTATTTCCGGCCTAACAAGCCTAGAAAGGGAGGTGAGATTGATGATTCCTTGGGCGAGGGCACTTTGAAGGAAGGGCTTCTTTTTGATATACTCCTCTACGACAGATGAAATTGTTTTCATTTTAATGCAATGGTTTGGTTGTGCCTGCAAATATAACAATTTGTTACAAATAAAACAATTTCAATTTCACATAAAGTCGTCGTTTTGAATAAATTACAGTCGAAATCGTCCGTTCGCAAATTAATGCGCAAAATATAGGGTCAATAATTGTGAAATTCCTAGACTTAAAGGTTTTTCCAATAGTAGGAATATCAATACTTAAAAGCAACCATTTCCTATCAAGGTATAACCATCTCAAACACCCCGTAACTAATAGATTAAAAATGATAAAAAGCATCCTCAAGATGCTCCAAATTAAAGGTGCCTTGTTGTTTAAAAATGGTAATGATGTCGAAACGTACTGAAACATCCAGATCATTTTCCATCACATAGTGGTCAGCGGCCATAACCAGCAATTGCTTCTTTTTTGTAGTTACCGTTTCCGCAATATTGGCGATAAAATTGGTGCTTCTGGATTTGACCTCAATGATTGCCAAATCGGAGCCTTTCAAGGCTACAATATCAATTTCGGCTTTTAAATATCTGTAATTGCGGTATTTAATGGTATAGCCCTTGGCTATCAAATAATCGGTTGCAATTTGCTCGCCTACCTTTCCAAATTCGTTATGTTTCCCCATAATAAATTCTATATATGCTAAAATTAAGTGCAGTTGGTCGAAAATATACGCACTTCACCGTCTAAATAATTTTTATGCACGTAATTTAAATGCCGATTCAACGAATTTAGCTGATTACTAATACTATACAATAGCTTTTAAACGTTTATTAGTATCCCCAAAACTATGAACCTAGATAACAACGCCACAAACACCATGGAATTCTTTATTAATTGTAATACCTCCAGTTTAGCTACTTATACTGCACCTTTGGATAAGATGAAAGCTGCGCATTTGTACAGAAGACTGGGGTTTAGCGCTTCTTTTCAGACCATAGATCAGGCGGTAGGACAATCTGCAACAGCCTTAGTGGACAGTTTGATCAATGAGGCTGTAAACATGACACCTTTGACCGCACCAACTTGGGCAGATTGGAACAATAGTAACTATCCCGAGGATGACGATGCGCGTCGTGCCCTTCGAAATTCACAAATTGGAGAATGGAAATTGGCCTATGCCAATGGCCTAATCGACAACAACCTTAGAGACCGTCTCAGTTTTTTCTGGAGCAACCATTTTGTTACGGAATTGGATGTGTACGACTGTAATTCATTTTTGTATTATTATACCGACTGTCTACAGCGAAACGCTATTGGTAACTTTAAGACCTTTGTGCATGAAATTGGTCTTACCAATGCCATGTTGTTCTACTTGGATGGAGCTTATAATAATAGTAACCGACCCAATGAGAACTATGCCCGTGAACTCTATGAACTTTTTTCATTAGGGGAAGGCAATGGCTATTCGGAACAGGATATTATTGAAACCGCCAGAGCGTTGACCGGATATGTGGAAAGAGGTGAGATTGGGTGCACCCCAGTGACCTTCGACCCCACCAAACACGATACAGGGAGTAAGACCATTTTGGGGCAGACCGGAAACTGGGGATATGATGATGTGATCAATATTCTCTTCCAAGAAAGACCCAATGAAATAGCCCGTTATATTTGCACCAAACTATATGAGTTCTTTGTGCACCCAGATTCTAATGATGATGCGGGAAATGCGCAAACTATTATAGATGGCATGGCAACTACAATGGTCTCAAGTAACTTTGAGATTGCTCCAGTACTATCACAACTTTTCAAAAGCCAGCATTTTTTTGACGATGAAGCCATTGGGGTAATAATAAAAAGCCCTTATGATCTGTTCTTGAATTTGCTAAAAGAAACAGGTTTCTTCTATGATGATAGTGTCATGAGCCAAATTATTGAAACGACCAGAATGTTGAGTCAAGAGCTTTTTGACCCGGTGGATGTTGCCGGTTGGCAAAGGGACAGATCGTGGATCAATACTAATTTCATGATCGGGAGATGGCTCTCACTAGAATTTATGTTTGATGGCTTTTATGGTTACAATGCGGAACAGTTCCGTGCTTTTGCCGTGGCCGCTGTAGGCCCAGGTAATAGCGGCACCAGTAATCCCAGGATTGTGGTGGAGGCCATCGTGAACAAACTGACCCCAAAAGGTTTATTGACCGAGGCAGATTTCAACAATGCCCTTTCTGCATTTACAATAGAGGATGTTCCACAAGAATACTACGGTTCAGATTATATAGAAGGAGGTTTAGGTCTTTGGATGTTGGACATCAGCCCGGAGGTACCCTACCAAGTTTATCTTCTGTTACAACACCTAGCCAGACAACCAGAATTCCAATTAAAATAAAACCTACGACCATGTGCAATAATATACATATCCCTATAAATCACCATAACGATAAAGACGGTCACGACCATGAACACAAATTTTGGAGTAGACGTTCCTTTATGCAGGCCCTGGGAATTGCAGGATCGGGTTCTATGATGTTGGGAAGTAATTTTCTTACGGCCTCTGCCCCTTCGCCGTTGACGGCGGCCATAAATATGGCGGAAACGGACAATATTCTTATCCTTATTAGACTATCTGGTGGAAACGATGGACTAAGTACAGTCATCCCCATTGAACAATACGATGCCTATGCGAATGCAAGGCCGAATATCTACATTCCTGAAAGCAAGATTTTAAAGCTTACTGATGAATTTGGTGTGCCTTCCTATATGAGGTCCTTGCAGCCAATGTGGGCAGACGGACAGTTTAAGGCTGTTCACGGGGTAGGATATGAAGGACAGAGTCTCTCCCATTTTACAGGCTCCGATATCTTTGCCAATACCGATTTGACCACCACTGGTTTTAGTGGGCTGAATACGGGATGGATGGGTCGTCATTTTGAAAACATCTATCCAGATTATCTGGTCAACCCACCAGAATCCCCAGCGGCCATACAAATTGGTCAGTTTGGTAGTTTGGTATTCCAAGGGGAAGAGACCAACTACGCCTTTGTCACCAATAACATTGATCAATTGGAGCAAATTGCGGAAACAGGACAACAATACAGCCTGGATGATACCCTATTTAATGACTGTATGTATGGAGACCAACTGAAATTCCTTAGGGGAGTAGCAAATACCACCTATGAATATTCAGGTAAAATCCATGCAGCCTATGAAAGGGGACAAAATCAGGTAGAATACCAAAACAATGGCTTTGCCCGTCAATTGGCCCTTTTGGCCCGCTTGATAAAGGGAAATTTGGGCACCAAAGTATATATGATCTCCATGGGTGGATTTGATACCCACGGAAACCAGCCTTTGGCACATGAAAGGTTAATGACCAACCTATCCGTTGCGATTGATAATTTCTACGATGATTTGGGCTTCACCCAACAAGACGATAAAGTATTGAGTATGACCTTCTCAGAGTTCGGAAGAAGGATCTTTGAAAATGGTTCCAATGGAACCGATCATGGCAAGGCAGCTCCTACCCTATTTTTTGGGTCTGGACTAAATGGCAGTGCCTTTGTTGGTGACCACCCTACCCTGGACAATCCAGATGGGCGGGGGAATTTGGAATATACGATGGACTTTAGGGACCTATATGCCACTGTTTTGGCAGAATGGCTTTGTGTCCCCATTCCTTTGGTGGAACAGCACTTGTTGAACCACCCCTATGCCCCGGTAAACCTTGGTTTTAATTGTAGCGGAGTGGAATTCCCGGACGTCGTTTATAGTGATGGTGAACCAACACTACCAACACCCGTTGGAGAAGATCCAACCCCAGAATTGCTGAACGCTATTGTTCACAAACCTTTTTATCCTACCAAAGAGGCCCCACATATCTATTTGGAAATGCCTTTTAGTGCCCATGTGGACATCCAATTGTACAATATCCTTGGCCAGAACCTAGGTACTGTATTCAATGAAATGATGTTTGAAGGGTCTACCGAAATAAATATTAGAGAACGTATGTCCCTATCTTTGGCAGCTGGTAAATACATTTACAGAATACAAGTACAGGACCAAAAGATGAGTAAATCTGTCATGGTCGTATAAACTACCCCTACTTATGAAAAAGGCCTTTTGCCAAATGTAATTTCGTGATAGAACGTGATAGCAGGCAGAAGGCCTTTCTTTTTTGAACTATTGTAGGTTACGGCCTGACAAAAATCTTTATTTTTGTGCCCAAATTCATATTTGATGTCTCAGAATCAAGAAAGTCCATCTAGATATACCATTACCGCAGCCCTACCCTATACCAACGGCCCCATTCATATCGGCCATTTGGCTGGGGTTTATGTGCCTGCGGATATATATTCCCGCTACCTCCGTTTAACAGGAAAGGACATAGCCTTTGTTTGTGGAAGTGACGAGCATGGGGTGGCCATTTCCATGAAGGCGAAAAAAGAAGGGGTTACCCCTCAGGAAATTATTGATAAATATCACGGGATCATCAAACAATCTTTCGAAGATTTTGGGATCTCCTTTGATAATTACTCGAGGACATCTGCAAAAGTACATCACGATACCGCATCGGAATTCTTTCAGACTCTCTACAAAAAAGGGGATTTTATCGAAGAGGTTACCGAACAATTGTACGATGCCGAAGCCAAACAATTTTTGGCGGACCGCTTTGTAACCGGAACCTGTCCCAAATGTGGGCATGAAGAGGCCTATGGTGACCAATGTGAGAACTGTGGATCTACCTTGAATGCTACAGATCTTATCAATCCCAAATCCACGATATCTGGGGGAGTGCCCACCATGAAAGAAACCAAACACTGGTTTTTGCCTTTGGACAGGTATGAGGACTTCCTAAAGGAATGGATTTTGGAGGATCATAAAGGTGATTGGAAACCCAATGTTTATGGGCAATGTAAATCCTGGATCGACGATGGCTTGAAACCAAGAGCCGTAACCCGAGATCTGGATTGGGGGATTCCAGTTCCCGTGGAAGGTGGTGAAGGCAAGGTGCTTTATGTCTGGTTCGATGCCCCTATCGGCTATATTTCATCCACCAAGGAATGGGCCGCAAGGGAAGGAAAGGACTGGGAGCCATATTGGAAGGCAAAGGATACCAAAATGGTTCATTTTATAGGAAAGGACAATATAGTTTTCCATTGCATCATTTTCCCTTCCATGTTAAAGGCACACGGAGATTACATCCTGCCGGAAAATGTCCCTGCCAACGAGTTTTTGAATTTGGAGGGCAACAAGTTATCCACCTCTAAAAACTGGGCCGTCTGGTTACATGAGTATCTGGTAGATTTCCCAGATATGCAGGACGTATTGCGCTATACCCTTACCGCCAATGCACCAGAGACCAAGGACAACGATTTTACCTGGAAAGACCTTCAGGCCAAAAACAATAATGAACTGGTTGCCATATTTGGTAATTTCATCAACCGCGTTGTGGTTTTGACCAATAAATATTATGAAGGGGTGGTTCCCAATCCATCAACTTTTACAGATGTGGATAAGGAAACTTTGGCCGAACTGCAAAAATATCCATCCATCCTGTCGAGTTCCATTGAACGCTACCGTTTCCGTGAAGCCAGTCAGGAACTAATGAACCTGGCGCGTTTAGGGAATAAGTACCTGGCAGATGAAGAGCCTTGGAAAGTAATCAAACAAGATGAAGAAAGGGTTCAGACCATTATGTACGTTGCCCTTCAGATTGCATCTGCCTTGGCTATTCTAAGTGAACCGTTCTTGCCTTTTACGGCCAAAAAGCTAAAAAATATGTTGGCCATTGATACAGATTTGGAGTGGAAGGATGTAGGGACCAAAGAAGATCTTTTACCGGGCGGTCACCAAATCAACAAAGGGGAACTATTGTTCAGTAAAATAGAGGACGAAACCATACAAAAGCAATTGGACAAATTGGAAGCTACAAAAAAAGCGAACGAGCAGATGAACAAGGAAGCGACACCACAAAAAGACACGATCACCTTTGACGATTTTACAAAATTGGATATGCGTGTGGGCACCATCATAGAAGCAGAAAAAATGCCGAAGGCCAAGAAATTATTGGTATTGAAAGTGGATACCGGCTTGGACGTGCGTACCATTGTTTCAGGAATAGCCGAAAGCTTTACCCCTGAGGAGATCATAGGAAAAAAAGTAACCGTTTTGGTTAATTTGGCCCCAAGAGCCCTTAGAGGTGTGGATAGTGAGGGCATGATCCTGATGACCGAAAATACAGATGGAAAACTTGTTTTCGTTAACCCAGACACTGATGGTGTCAGTAATGGAGAGACTATCAATTAGTATTTTTTGTCTCCTCGAGCGCAGTCGAGAGGTATTCAGGAGGTGTCGACTGTGCTTGACCTGACAAAACTAAATGAAGTCCAGTTTTGTTATGGCAAAAAGGCTTGACTTGACAAACCTTAAAGCATAAAAAGTTGGGGATGTCCCCTCGAGCGCAGTCGAGAGGTCTATCGGTTACTCTTAATTCAAATACATGAAACTCTATTTTGTCTACATTTTGCTATGTTCAGATGGGTTAACCTATACCGGAATCACAAATGATTTGGCGAGAAGAATAATGGAACATGAAAATGGAATGAACAATTTCAGTTTTACTTTTAAACGAAGACCCGTTAGATTAATTTTTCAACAAGAATTCAATAAGGTTGAACAAGCCATTCATTTTGAGAAAAAAATAAAGAAATGGAGCGCAAAAAAGAAATTGGCATTGGCATCTGGAGAATTTGATTTGTTACAAATTTTAGCTGAATCCAGAAATGCTACCCATTCCGATTACAACCCAGATGAGCAAAATCAAGGTCTCAACTCCGCTCTACCTGACAAAACCAAATGAAGTCCAGTTTTGTTATGGCAAAAAGGCTTGACTCGACAAAGCTTAAAGCATTAAAAGTTGAGGATGTCCCCTCGAGCGCAGTCGAGAGGTATTCAGGAGGTCTCGACTGCGCTCGACCTGACAAAACTAAATCAAGTCCCTGTTTAAGAGAGGATGTAAAGCACAACCCATAGGCCAATCAAAAAAGAAGCTCGTAAATTTTTGCCAACATTCACATTTTTCAAACATCACTTATTATCTTGCTGCTTAATATAAAACATACGTCCCCTCGAGCGCAGTCGAGAGGTCTTTATAGCGAAAAGGTCACGACTGCGCTCGAACCGACAAATTAAAATAGTATGCTACTGATCCCCTACATTGCCAAACACACCCAACTGCCTATAAAAAGTATAGAAAACACGGTTGCCCTCTTAAATGAGGACTGCACCGTGCCTTTTATATCCCGCTACCGAAAGGAACGTACCGGAAACCTGGACGAGGTACAGATTGGGGATATTGTTACGTTCAAGGCACAATATGAAGCGTTGGAAAAACGTAAAAAGGCCATTCTGAAAGCCTTGGAGGAGCAGGAAGTGTTGACCCCTGAACTCAAAAAAACCATTGAGGCCACAGATGACCTTGTGACCTTGGAGGACATCTACCTGCCCTTTAAAAAGAGTAGAAAGACCAAAGCAGAAACCGCGAGGAAAAATGGCTTGGAGCCGTTGGCAAAAATTATCATGGCCCAAAACGCAGCGGAAGTAGAATATATCGCCTCCCAATATGTAAGCAAGGATGTCCCAAACGAGGATGACGCACTTGAAGGTGCAAGACACATCATCTCTGAGTGGATCAATGAGCGTCTGGACATAAGAAACCAAATCAGAAATCAGCTGGAGAAATTTGCGCAGATCACCACCAAAGTGATCGGCACAAAGAAAGAGGATGAAAAGGCGCAGAAGTTTCGGGATTATTTTGATTGGAGCGAATCCCTAAGCAGATGTCCCTCACATCGACTTTTGGCCATTCTAAGGGCCGAAAACGAGGGGTTTATCAGGGTGAAAATTGAAATTGATGACGACAAGGCCATCTCTAAAATAGAGGACCGAATCATTAAAACCAACAATTCCTGTTCGGAACAAATTAAATTGGCGGTACAAGATGCTTACAAGCGACTTCTTTTGCCTTCCCTATCCAATGAAACCCTAAAATTGGCCAAAGAAAAAGCAGACGAAGCGGCCATTGGTGTTTTCTCCAAAAACCTAAAGCAATTATTGTTGGGCTCACCCCTAGGGGAAAAGAGGATCTTGGCCATCGACCCTGGATTTAGAACAGGCTGCAAAGTGGTTTGCCTAAGTGCCCAGGGAGATCTGGAGCACAATGAGACCATCTACCCCCATGCCCCTCAAAATGACACCTCTGGGGCCATTAAAAAGATCAGTTCATTAACGGATGCTTATAAAATCGAGGCTATTGCCATTGGCAATGGAACGGCCTCCAGAGAAACGGAGCAGCTCATCAAACGCATCCAATTTAAAAATCCCATAGAAGTCTTTGTGGTCAGTGAAGCGGGAGCTTCTATCTATTCGGCTTCCAAAATTGCCCGGGATGAATTTCCCAACTACGATGTGACCGTTAGGGGCGCAGTCTCCATAGGGAGGCGCTTGGCAGATCCTTTGGCCGAACTGGTAAAGATAGATGCCAAATCAATAGGCGTGGGGCAGTACCAGCACGATGTGGACCAGACCAAACTTAAAAATTCCCTGGATACCGTTGTGGAAAGCTGCGTGAATTTTGTGGGGGTGAACATCAATACCGCCAGTATTTCCTTGTTGAGCTATGTATCCGGGATTGGACCAAAACTCGCAGAAAATATTGTCGCCTACAGAAATGAAAATGGACCGTTCCCGAGCAGGGCCGCCATAAAAAAGGTGCCGCGATTAGGGGAAAAGGCCTTTGAACAGGGAGCCGCCTTTCTGCGCATCAAAAACGCAAAAAATCCGTTGGATGATTCGGCCGTGCACCCAGAGAGTTACGCCATCGTGCAACAAATGACCAAGGACAAGGGGGTGGCCATATCGGACCTCATCGGTAACAAAAAAGAACTACAGACCATTGACTTAAATGCCTACACAACCGACACCATAGGCTTGCCCACACTTAAAGACATCATCCAAGAACTCGAAAAGCCTGGATTGGACCTGCGTGAAAAGGCCAAGGTATTCACCTTCAACCAGAATATAAAAACCATAACCGATGTAAGGGAAGGACAGTTGTTACCTGGAATCGTAAATAACATAACTAATTTTGGGTGCTTCGTGGATGTAGGAATCAAAGAAAGCGGCCTTATCCATATCTCCAACTTATCCGATACTTTTGTGAAAGATGTCAACGAACACGTAAGTCTACACCAACAGGTTATCGTTAAGGTATTGGAGGTGGATGTTGCCCGTAAAAGAATACAATTGGCATTGCACAAATAACTATTATAGTATTCCTTCGTTTTACCATATGTTTAAAATAGCACATCATCCAATTTATACCCATCCCCTTCCAAAAGGACATCGGTTCCCTATGGAGAAATATGAACTTCTGCCCCAACAATTGATTCTGGAAGGCACCTGTTCCCCCTCAGATTTCTTTGAACCCGATATTCCCAATGACAAATATATAGTGGCTGTTCATGATCCAGATTATTTTTATGACCTGCTCAATATGAAAATCCCCCCAAGGGAAGCCAGGAAAATAGGGTTTCCGGTGAATGAAGACCTTGTGTTACGGGAGCAGATCATAGCAGACGGAACCATGAAGGGAAGTGAGTATGCCTTAGCGCATGGTATTGCCATGAATATTGCCGGAGGAACGCATCACGCCTATACGGATCGCGGAGAAGCATTTTGTATGCTCAACGATCAGGCTATCGGTGCCCGCTATCTACAGGCCAAGGGCCTGGCAAAAAAAATATTGATTGTGGACTTGGACGTGCACCAAGGGAATGGAACCGCAGAAATTTTCAAGGATGACCCATCTGTCTTTACCTTTTCCATGCACGGGGAAGGAAATTATCCTTTTCGCAAAGAAAAATCCGACTTGGATATCGCCCTGAAGAAAGGTATAAAGGACAAAGAATATTTATCCCTATTGAAGGACATCCTACCCAAATTGATCAAAGATGTTAAGCCCGATTTTATCTTTTACCTATGCGGGGTTGATATTCTTGAAACGGACAAATTGGGCACCTTGGCACTTACTTTGGAAGGATGTAAAAAACGGGACCTTTTTGTTTTAGAAACCTGTAAAAAAAATCAGATTGCTGTTCAGTGTTCCATGGGGGGTGGGTATTCTCCCGACCTTAAAATTATCCTTGAAGCCCATGCGAACACTTTTCGTGTGGCAAAAGAACTGTACTTTTAAACTAAAAAGAAGCTTTTGAGTATGAAGAATATTTTTATTTTGACCTTATTTCTGTCCTCCTTGCATCTGATCGGACAAGAGATGGATACCTCTTCCGAAGAAAGGAGATGGAACATGTTCACCTATGATATGGGCACTATCATTAAAGGAATAGGGCATTCTTATTCTAGACCACTACATTGGGAAGGAAGACAGTGGCTTACCTTTGGTAGTGTAGTTGGAGGAACGGGAGCATTGTACCTTATTGATGACGATACCTCAAGATTTTTTAGGGATCGCCAGCAAGATGTTCCCAAATTCTTAAGGGAATATGGCGAATTCTACGGCAATCCAGAAAACAATTATATGGCCACAGCGGGAGTTTATCTTACAGGATTGGCGCTGAAAAATGAAAAGCTGAGAAGAACAGGGGTTTTACTGATTGCTTCGGCATCCTCTTCAGGGCTATTGCAACAGGTATTAAAATCTGTAGTAGGGAGAGCACGTCCTGTAGCCGACTTGGGCAAGGATACCTTTGACCCATTTAACTCTAGTAGAAATTTCCATTCTTTCCCTTCAGGACACACCATGCTGGCCTTTACCAATGCCTATGCCATTGCCAAGCAATTTAAGAGCCCTTGGATTAAGGCAGGAATATATTCCGTAGGACTTATCCCTGGAATCTCCAGAATCTGGGACGGACAACATTGGCTTAGTGATGTAGCCGTAAGTGTGGCCATCAGTATTTTTACGGTAGAATCCATAGACCGCTATTTAGACTCCAAATATGATGAAAAATACAACGACCAAACAAAGGATATCAGTTGGGACCTTAATTTTGGTCCAGGAACAATGGGCGTTACCCTACGCTTTTAAGGCAAATTTTAACACTACTCCTTATTTGGATTGATTCAAAATAAGTAATTTTGTCTTTCATTGATCAAGCAAAACAGATTGGGAAAAAGCAAGACCGAAAAGGAAGAAAAAAAACGAAAGAAAGCGCTAAAAAAAGAGCAAAAAGCCCTTCTTAAAGCTTTGGCACCAAAAGGTTGCAAAACCAAATGTTGCGAAAAATATAAAAAGTCAGAGGACAAAAGATGTAAGCGCTGCCCCTGTTTTGATTTAATAAAAGAACGGGCGGCATAAAAACAAAAACACCGCCAATTGACGGTGTTTTTTCTTCTTTTCTTTTTCTTTACAATCCAATTCCCAATCGGACCCTGGGTGCACCAACCCTAACTCCTGTGCTAATAGTACTCCTTCTGGGGGAACTCCTATAATACCTCGGGGAACTATAGTAATGGTCGGCATAATAGTAGAAGTGTGCACTATGGTGATGGTGGTGGCAATGCTCGGCATGCTCTTCATAGGCATCCCTTTTGCCTTTCATATAGGCCTTATAGGCCTTTTTATCCCTTTTCTTTAATCCTTTCTCATAGGCCTGTTGGTCTTCCCAAAATTCTTCCGCCTCTTCTTCATTCTCCGCTCTCAATTCTTGTTCATACTGGGCATCCTGTTGAGCCCTTTGCTCATAATAGGACAATTTTTGTTCCTCATTTACTTCTCCTTGCTGCGCAAAGGTGGAAAATGAACCTATGAACAATCCTATGGCCAATAACGTCTGTATCTGTTTCATATCAAAAAATTAAAATTCTTCTTTATTAATATTGTGCTTCTATTAGAATAACAACCAACAAAGAAAAAACCCTACTTGAAAAAACCATAGCGATTTATCTTTTTTAACTAGATAACTAAATTACTATCTTAGTGAATTCAACTTTTAACAAACCAATATCCATGAAAAAAAGTTTACCATTCCTAGTAGTGCTTTTTATGCTACAGGGCATCATCGCCTTTGCCCAGACCACACAAGAAATTGTCGATAAAATAGTAAAAGAGGCCAATGAAAATTCTCAATTGGAGCCTTTGGCCCATGAACTTATGGATGTCATCGGCCCTCGTTTGGTGGGTACCCCACAAATGAAAAAAGCCCATGATTGGGCAGTTCAAAAATACGCCCAATGGGGCATTGCCGCCGAAAATGAAAAATGGGGGCAATGGCGCGGATGGGAACGCGGTATTACCCATGTAGATCTTGTTTCCCCAAGGGTAGTGAGCCTAAGTGGCATGCAATTGGCCTGGAGTCCAAGTACCCCAAAGAAAGGCCTTACTGCAGGCATGATGATTATTCCTGATGTAGCCGACTCGTTGGCCTTTCAAAAATGGTTGCCCAATGTGAAGGGAAAATTTGTAATGGTCTCCATGATGGAGCCTACCGGTAGGCCCGATTATAATTGGAAAGAGTATGCTACTGAGGAGTCTTTTGAAAAAATGAAGCAAGACAGGAATTCCCTGAACGAAGCATGGAGAGAACGCTATAAAAAAACAGGATATACCACTAGAAACATCAATGAGGCCTTGGAGGCTGCTGGGGCAATTGGAATCCTCCAATCCCGTTGGTCAGAAGGTTTTGGCGCCAATAAAATATTCGGTGCGAACACCAAGAAGATTCCGGTTGTGGATCTTTCCCTGGAAGATTACGGCCTTTTGTACCGAATGGTGGAACATGGCGAACAACCCATGATTAAAGTGATGGCCGAGTCCAAGGAATTGGGGACCGTGCCCACCTTTAATACCATTGCTACCATCCCAGGGACGGAATTACCCAATGAGTACATCATCCTTTCTGCCCATTTCGATTCTTGGGACGGAGCTACTGGGGCTACGGACAATGGTACAGGGACCATTACCATGATGGAAGCAGCCCGTATCCTTAAAAAAATCTATCCCAACCCAAAACGCACCATTATTGTAGGGCATTGGGGCAGTGAGGAACAAGGGTTGAACGGGTCCCGTGCCTTTGTGGAAGACCATCCCGAAATCGTTGAAGGATTGCAGGCCTTGTTCAACCAGGACAATGGAACGGGAAGGGTGGTTCGAATTTCTGGCCAAGGCTTTTTAAATTCTTATGATTATATGGGCCGTTGGTTGGAAGCTGCACCGGAGTCCATCACAAAACAAATTGAAACTACCTTTCCAGGTACTCCCGCAGGAGGAGGTTCTGATTACGCCTCTTTTGTGGCTGCCGGTGCCCCTGCATTTTCTTTGAGCTCATTGAATTGGAGCTATTTTGATTATACCTGGCATACCAATTTGGATACCTATGATAAAATTGTGTTTGACGATGTGAGGAACAATGCCATATTGACCGCCATCTTGGCCTATATGGCCAGTGAGGACCCTGATAGGACTTCTAGGGAAAAGGCGGTACTGCATACCAATCCAAGAACTGGGGAACAAAGAGAATGGCCTTCAATGAGATCACCAAATCGTGACGGAGGAAAAAACGAATAACCACTGACAACTACCAATAAAAAAGCCCCACAAGGAGAAGATCCATTGTGGGGCTTTTATTTGTTTTGAGGACTACTTGCCCAACATCAACAGTTCATTGCATTTAATTTCCGTCACATACCGCTTTTCCCCTTCTTTGGTCTCATAGGAGCGGGACGTAAGCTTCCCGTCTATGGCCACCTCATTCCCTTTGACGAGGTATTTTTCAATGATTTCGGCCGTCTTGCCCCAGGCAACGACGTTATGCCATTGGGTGTCCGTTACCTTCTCCCCTTTTGTGTTTTTGTACGTCTCGTTGGTGGCTATGGAAAATTTAGCGAGTTTACTACCGCTTTCCATGTTCACAATTTCTGGGTCGTTCCCCAAGTTTCCAATCAACTGTACTCTGTTTCTAAGTGCGTTCATAATTTTAATTTTAATGGTTTTACAGTTCATACTATCGAGTTCCTATGTTTCGACGGTACAAACCTACCACCCCTTTTGCGCTGCACTCGGTTTGGAAATAGTTACTTTCGTTTACAAACGTTTGTAGTCGTTTGTAGTCCTTTTATAATTATTGGCAACCCAACCTATTGTGGCCTATTATTTTCTATATTTAGAGAACACTAATGGATATGCCTGAATATCACGGCCTTGTTCAATTGTTGGCAGTAATTACATACGATAAATTTCATTTTAACAAAATTTCAAAAAAATGAAAATAGCAACATTTCTAACATTTGTGGGTGATCAATGCGGAAAGGCAGCAGAAGCCATAAATTTCTACACTTCTGTATTTCCAAATTCGAAAATCAAAAGCATAATCAAATACGCAGAAGGAGAAGCTGGCGGGACCCCGGAACTTATTAAGTATGGTGTTTTTATATTAAATGGTACAGAGTACATGGTTTCCGAAAGTAATTATGACCACCCATGGACTTTTACACCAGGGGTATCCCTTTTCGTTACATGCAACTCTGAAAGTGAGATACAAACCTTATTCGAAGAACTTTCTTCAAATGGCGGCCAGATTATGGTCCCCCTCGACAATTATGAGGGTTCTGGCGATTACGGCTTTGGTAAAAAATTCGGATGGTGTGAGGACAAATATGGCATTTCATGGCAACTTAATCTTTCGGAATAAATTCGAATTATGATATAAGTCGCACTACTTTGAGGGACAAATGAAATAAAAAAATTTAAAATAACTATTGCCGATAATGTAAAAGAAATCAAAGTTCCCATTGGGTTGCTACGCTTCATGCCGTCCCGATTGCTATTGGGATAGATCAAAAAGCTGAAAAATGATAAAATTCTTTAGAAATATTCGACAAAATCTGTTGACCGAAAATAAGATCAGCAAATACATATTGTACGCAATCGGCGAGATAATACTTGTTGTCATAGGGATATTGATTGCATTACAAATAAACAATGCAAATGAAAACCGCAAGTCGGCTGAACAAGAAACTTTATACCTAAATCGTCTGCTTTCTGAAAATAAAGATGACATTAATACTTTCAAAAATAATATTGCAGATTTAGAAAAAGGAATTGAAACAATAGAACAGCTATCCCTGGCATTAAACTCAACTAAACCTAAAGACCAGGAGCTCGTTGATGCTGCCAATAATTATTTTGGATACGGAAGCATCTATCCTATATTTTCTTCTTCAACTTCAACTTTTGAGGACCTATCCAGTACAGGAAACTTAAAGGACATACGCAATGCAGATTTGCGCAATGAACTGGTTAAACATTATGCAAAACATAAACAAATAGCGGAGTGGATCAGTATTGGAACGGAATGGGCTTTACCGAATGATGCACCATTCACCTACAACAATAGCATTATGAGATTTGAACCTGAATCGGCTTTTCTTTTTGGAGAGCAAAATCAATCCGATTTGGCGAATCATTTGAAAGATAAAAAAGATGAGTATATCAACAATGCCGCAGTGCACTATTGGATAAATAAAGACGCTATCAATAAACTCAAGAACCTGATTAATGACACAGATCTAATCATTGAATTAATTGAAAAGGAAACAAAGAAATAAGCAAGGTAAAATCCAATGATAAAATTTTTTAGAAAAATCCGTAAAAGACTGTTGGCCCAAAGCCGATTCAGTAAATATTTACTTTACGCAATTGGCGAGATAGTATTAGTTGTCATCGGTATACTTATTGCACTTCAAATAAATAATTGGAATCAGAACAAACTAGAACAAAATTCCTTATCGGCATATTTAACCAGTATATCTCAAAATATCAAAGTTGATATTAAAAATTTAGAATACTTAAAAACCACTAGAAAAAATATTATTGCACGAATTCCACATTTGACTTTTGCACTAACAAATTCCGATTTTTTAGAAAGAAAAGATGTCAAATTTGGATCTGAAGCATTATCCATATTATCCAATTTCGAGTATTTCAATGCAGATTTAAGTGGATTCGAATCCATTAAAAATTCTGGATATTTAAGTAAATTAAAAGGTAAGGATATAGAAAATCTTATTTACAAATATTACAATCTGGTTCAAGAAATAAATACCAAAGAAAAAGATTTTAATGAAATTCTTAAGAATTCTTATAGTGATCTTTCTAGACAGGGCTTTGAAAAACTAATTTATTTAAACTATCCGGATTACATAGGTGATCAAAATGAATTAATTGAACTGCAGCCCTATTTAAAAGAAATGCTGTTTCATCCCTCCGCAATATCATTGTACAATCAAACTTATGACAGAGGACCTGAATTAGTAATAAAATACGACAATCTCAGTATTATCGGTGCCGAAATTGTACGAATGATTGAAAACAACATCAATTCACTTGATTCCGTGGCATTAAAAAATTTGGATAACATATTTAACCCTAAAAGCACAAAAGGCTATTCTCAAATAGTTTCCAATGGAGCTCCAACAGGTTTTTTTGATAGCGGATATGCTTCTTTTAATGGCGAACCTGTAATTATGATTCCTGAAATAAACAAAATGGATTTTCATGTGCCTGATACAGAATGGTCGGTTGCTTATTTTAGGCATCCATCTAATGCAATGATAGAAAGACCATCAAAAGACTATTCAGATTATAGATCACTCAAATTAGAACTAAAAGGTGCTACTGGTGGGGAAACCGTATTCATAGCTTTAAAAGATTCAAATGATGCAGATGATGGTTCAGAAAGCAGGGTTTTCTTAACGCTATCAAACGAATGGAAAACTTACGAGATTCCGCTTTCAAAATTTAAAACCGCTGATTTAAAGGATTTATTTGTTGTCACAAGTTTCGTATTTCTTAATGGCCAACAAAGTTTAAGCATTAGGAACTTAGAATTTTTAAAAAAATAACGAATGGCATACCAATTAAAAATTATTTAAGGTGCCGAAAATATAGGTACGACAGACCTTTAATAATACAGAGCCAGACGGTGTTCTAGCCAAAAAAACAAATAATATGATAAAGTTCTTCAGACATATTAGACAACAATTGTTGTCTGAAAATAAATTTAGCAAATACCTGCTCTATGCAATCGGTGAAATTATCCTTGTGGTTATAGGGATTTTAATTGCGCTTCAATTAAACAATCTAAACGAAAATAAAAAAAATGACATATTTGAAAAGGAAATTCTTAATCAGGTTCAGGAAAATTTAAAAGGCGATTTGTTGGTCTTGAAAAAAATTGAATTAAATTTCGATAAAGCCATCTCCGCTTCCAATAAAATATTAATTGCAGAGGAATCCCAAAAAACTGAGGATAGTATTAAAATTTGGCTTGGTTCAGTAATTCAGTTTGATAGGTTTCAACCTCTAACCAATGCTTATGAGGTACTAAAATCGAATGGATTGGATAGAATTTCAAATAAACAATTACGATTTTTACTAGGGAAGTATTATGACGATGAGGCCTTGAGAATGATTAAATCAACAAACGATATCGAACTAGCTTTTAATGAACACTGGATCCCTATCTTATTTGAAGAAACAGTTGAATTTGAATTTAAAAAATCGATTGAACTAAAAGATTATAGCGTTTTGCTAAAACCGTCAAAAGAACGAAATATCTTAAAATTACATCGTGACAATTATGCCTCTGGAATCAATAAAATTAAGAATGGTATTAGGACAATTGAAGAGCTACAAAATTTAATAACGAAAGAAAAAAAATAACGGAACCACGATAACAGCTATAAACAAAACTGGCTTCCGGCTTTATCGAATGGTTAAACGCTTGATTCATTGGTGGTTAAATTATCATGAGTAAAAGCTCTAGTTTTTGAAATCACTGGGAATATATCGATATTACATACAACAAATTCCATTTAAATTGTTGAGGCAATCATGGAAGATGTTGCACCTAGTTAATGTACATTTGAGATGAAATGATAAAATATTTAAAGAGATACCCATGCGCAACATCTTTGAGCTATACTGTTTTACATTAATATTAATTTCAATTGCTTTCTTTTCTACTTCAGCTTTAGCACAGCAAAACGAATCTCCAAAGCTTGTGGTCGGGGTAATTATTGATCAAATGAGGGCAGATTATCTCTATAAGTACCAGGAAAGATATGGCGAAGACGGTTTTAAGCGTTTATTACGTGAAGGTTTTAATTTTAAAAATACAAATGTCAATTATATCCCATCCGAAACTGCACCCGGTCACGCATCCATTTACACGGGTACAACGCCCTCTTATCATGGGATCATTGGGAATTCATGGTTTGATAGGAACACCAAAAGTGTTATAGGTAATGTCCAGGACAATCAAGAAAAAATAATAGGCTCGGTTGTGGAAAACCCTTATGGGACCTCTCCAAAAAACCTTCTAGCCTCTACCATCACAGATGAATTAAAAAAGGGGAGCAACTTCAAATCTAAGGTAATAAGTATATCAATTAAAGATAGAGGTGCTGTTTTGCCCGGTGGAAAATCTGCCGACGGTGTTTATTGGCATGACTGGGAATCTAGTCCAGGTTATTTTGTGAGTAGTAGTTATTATATGAAGGACGTTCCCAATTGGGTGACCAAATTCAACAAACAAGAAAAATCCGATACCTATTTAAATGAAACTTGGAATACCCTTTATCCCATTGAAACTTATGGCTTGAGCGCACCGGATGACAATAGTTATGAGCCCTCATTAGGGGAAAAACCCAGCCCAACATTTCCCTATGATTTTAAAACCATGAGGGAAAAGTATCGGGAAAATGGCACTGAATTTCAATTATTGTGGATTTCCCCTAAAGGAAACACCTTATTGACCGAATTTGCGATCACCGCCATGCAGGAAGAAAAATTGGGTAAGGATGACCACACCGATTTTCTGAACGTGAGCTATTCCGTACCAGATGTTATTGGACATACTTTTGGTCCTCAATCAGTTGAAATGGAGGATATTTATCTGCGCTTGGACAAGGATATTGCTACACTTTTTAAAGCGTTGGACACCGATATAGGAAAGGAAAACTATACCCTATTCCTAACTTCCGACCATGGAGCCATAGAGAATGTATCCTTTTTGAAAGATAACCAGCAAGATGCCGCTATTGCTAGAATTACTGACGATGGGCGAAAATTAGAGGCATTTCTGGATGCTAAATATGGAAATGCATCTTGGATTACTACTGTAAATGGAAATAACCTGTATTTAAATAAAACTACCGTTGACGAAAAAAAATTATCCTTCCCCATCATTCAGAAAGACGCAGCAAATTTTTTAATGACCTTACCTGGGGTTTCCCTTGCCTTGACTGCGGATGACCTTCAAACACAGGTATACGAAGAAGGAATTCGTAATACCATTCAAAATGGATATCATGTACAAAGGTCAGGAGATATTTTAATAACCTATACCTCCGGCACCATTATACATCCCAATCCCAATATTGACGTTGACGATGTGAATGGTACGGTACATGGATCTGGATATTCGTACGATACCCAAGTTCCTTTGATTTGGATTGGAAAAGGCATTACCAAAGGGGAATCTGTAAGGCCTGTACACCCTGTAGATATAGCTCCTAGTCTATCGATGTTACTTAATATTTCTCTACCCAGTTCCTCACAGGGAAAACCATTGTCAGAACTTTTTGAATAATGTTATTTATCTCGACGGTTATCCAATATTTCTGATTTGAACTTGTCGGAATCTGCGAGAATATCAAAGAATCCTAAAATGTATTTTTTAGATTTCTGATATTCGTCCGGATTTTCAAAATAGGTCTTATGATCCTCTAGTATTGCCATCATGTTTGATCGATTTTGCAAAAACTCATCCCGGATGGAGAACATGGTAGCGTTCGATCTTTTAAAGCCTCGATACAATCTATCTGTAACAGACTCAAGCGGCAATACCAACCCATCTATCTGAGATACTACGGAATAGCTTGTATCACATAAACCAGACATATCAAAATCATAGGGAATAGGTATTGAAAAACCGTTTAGGAACAAAAGTTTTTGATTATGCTGATAGCCTGTAGAGAAATCTGTGTTACCGATCATGTATTGAAAAAAAGAATTGCGGATAGAGCTTAAGGAGTCTTGTTGTAACGGATGTACATTTCTTTTCATGGTCTTGCCGCCAAATCGGTCTTCCAGCTCATCCATATCTTCAATAAAAAAAGCCTTTATTCTATGTTTTTCTATCTTCTTCCCTTTTGATTCGCTGAGTGTAAAATCCAAAAGCCTAGTTTTAAAATGATATGGGGATACTACTTCGTAAAGTTTATAGGCCAATAACTCTTTGATAACGTCATCATTGGCATCTCTCACTTTTAAACAGGGTAGTACTAATTTCAATTCCTTATTTCCTTTGAACAATGTCTTTTTGGCATCGTCCTTTTTTATTTTCATTTTAACCGGAGAAAAATAACAGTTCTTACGCCTATAATTACCCCTAGCCCTAATCCTTAGCGGTAATGTGTCAAGTGTTTCGGCATCCCTATACGTTAGTAATGTATTTATATAGGTACTATCATTGGTTAGTTTTTTAAGGTCACGATTACTGTACTCCATTTGTACTGGTAGTATTTTTGACGTTTTGAACAGTTTTGAAACCTTACCCAATTTTTTACTGGAATCCTCAACTTGACCAATACAGCATAAGGGTATAAAAAAACAGATGACAAGTAGTCTCAGATTAGTTTGTATCTTTCCCATTTAACCTTAACTTTACCTTTAAAGTATTAAAAATAAAGCTATTAAACTATACCTTACTTCTCTAAATTATAAAACGTTGATAGTAATGGCCATTTCCATGGCCTCTGTATCTTTCTGCTATTATTACAATATAAATTTCAATGTTGATTTAACTTTATTGAGTATTGCCATAATTTTCCCGCTAGTATTTACTATAAGGGGTTCTTTTAGAAGAAGGGAAAAGGCATTGGAACATTTAAGCAAATACCGTAGTGCCATGAAAACACTTCAGTATTTTATTACGACCAGTACATTGTTGGACAAGGAGGAGGCTAGTTTAAAACTACTATTGGAAAATATTGAGGATAAAACAATATTGCATCTAAAAAGTCGTGAAGGCAGTATTAAAGATCTGGATGAAGAAGTTGAAAAAGTTTTCGAATTTATTCATTCCAGAAGGAAAACTATATCTAAAAGTTTAAAGGATAAATTATTCAAATATATGTGTGACCTTCACGAGGCCATTGATAATTTGAACGGGATTCATATGCATAGAACACCCATGAGTCTCAAAGCCTATTGCAAGGTATTTATTTATATCTTTCCGCTGATTTATGCCCCGACAATTATATTCAATATCGGTGAAACCTATAATCCCTTTGCGGTATATTTTGTAGTGATTCTAACCGAATTCATACTAATTTCACTTTATAATATTCAGGATGATCTAGAATATCCTTTCGACGATAAAGGGTTGGACGATATTCAATTAGATCATTTTAAGGTCTTGCGTTAACCTAAAAGGTGGTCTGCTTTTTCTAAAAAAGAAGTGCAATATTTAACTACGAACCTAAAAACTAATTCAATTTTCTCCTTAATGTATTCATGATCGGATGGGAAGATTTTGTTCTTTTTCTTGTCTGCCAACCTTTACCAAATTTTAAATATTGCTGATATCCTCTACAATTATCAAGCCCAACAAAATGGTCTTTTTATTGGACTGTTTTAGTAGTTTGGCCATTTGACCGTTCTTCTGGCATAGATAGCCAGTTTAGTAAAACCTTTTCTGTTGTTTCTTGTGAAAAAAATCAGTGCTAAAGCACTGTCAATTTCCATTTTGTACGTCTTTTGGTTAAATAACAGTTCTTGGTGAAGACCAAAACAAATTCACTGATCTACAGAACTGCCCTTGCCAGACACATTAAATCCACACAGAAATCCATGTCGCCCTTAAATTATAAATAGAACCTATTTTTACAAATAAACAATTTATCACTATTTTACAAAATAAATTGTGAATCCTCATGAGCAAGTTACAAGGAATGATAGAAATAAAAAGGCAAGAGTATGACAAATTAATAGAAGAAAGGGAGCGATTTAAAATGGTGCTTGAAGGGACCAGGTTGGGTATGTGGGACTGGAACCCTATGACCAACGCAGTGGTATTTGATGAACAGTGGTGTGCGATGCTAGGTTATACCTTTGGGGAAATAAAAAACGAACTGAGTGAATGGTCTTCAAGAGTTCACCCCGATGATATTGAACAGTGTTTTAAGGATATTCAAAGCCATATAGCTGGGGAAGCAGATTTTTATGAGAACATCCATAGGATGAAGCATAAAAATGGACAATGGCTTTACATCCTTGATAGGGGACGTATAATGAAGAGGGATTCGGAAGGAAATGTTATCCGTTTTACGGGTACGCATACAGATATAACCAGGGAGAAGGAAGCAACAATAAAAGCAATCCAGTCCAAAAAGTCAAAAGAACTCTTTTTTTCAATGATGAGCCACGAGCTCAGAACGCCCCTAACCAGCATAATTGCAGCATTTAGTTTATTTGAAAACAAGAAAAAGGCATATCCGGAAATGTCTTCATTGCTAGATATCACAAAATACTCCTTGGACCATTTAAAGCATTTGATTGACAACTTGTTGGATTATCAAAAAATTGATATGTTCTCCATCGAACTAAATGAATCCCCATATTTAATAAATAAAGTATTAAAGGATATTGAGACCTCCTTCAAGGGTGAAACCGAAATTCTAGGATTAAAAATGAGTGTGGATAATACCTTGACCACCAATGCCTATGAAATAGATAAAATCAGATTATCTCAAATTCTAATAAATCTGGTCTCAAACAGTATCAAATACACAGAAAGCGGTGGACACGTAGAAATCTCGGTTGGTGATAATACCACCAATAAAAAGGGGAATCTCTTGTTTTGCGTAAAAGATGACGGACGTGGTATTGACGAAAAGCATTTCTTCAAGATATTTCAACCCTTTGAACAATCAACCAAAGATGACCAAGTTAAGGGAACTGGTTTGGGTCTGGCATTGAATAAGCGGCTAATAGAGTTAATGGGGGGCGAAATCTGGTTGGAAAGTAAGATCAACCAAGGCACCTCATTCTACTTTACCATACAAGCCCAAAAAGTCTCCGATGATCAACTCAAGGATGAGGATACAGAAAAAATTGATTTAACAGGTTTAGACTATTCCAAACTGAACATTTTAGTAGCAGAAGATGACAATTTTATTACCATGGTCTATAAAGCCATGTTCGAGAATATTGGTATTACCAATTATGAATTAGCCGTGGATGGAGAAGAAGCATTGGACAAATTCAATAAGGGAAATTTCAATCTACTGCTATCTGATTGGTATATGCCAAAATTGGATGGTTGTGAACTGGTTTCACAAATAAGACAGAGGAACAAACAAATAAAAATCATTGGTTGCTCCGCTAACGTATCAAACGCAGATAAAGTTAAATTTTATAAATCTGGAATTGATTATTTAATGAAAAAGCCATTTAACCTGGAAGACCTAACCCATATCATGGCCCTGGTACTGGAAGATATATAGCGTATTGCCTATTCTGAGAGCACTAATAAACCTGGGAAGACAATTCTGCCCATGCCAAGCTTAAATTCCAGGAGTACAACTTGAGCAGAAACCTGATATCAGAACATTAATTTACAGATCCAATTTCCAAAAAAACTACCAATTTATCCCTACTTTAATCTGAGTGGTCAATCCCTTTTTTAAACGCCACTTGAATATATGGCGTAGTTGGCCTTCAATGGAAGATAATTTCCTCATTGATCCCAAACTAATCCTACGCTCCCCAAAAAGACCTAAATTAGTTTACTATAATTGCATTGGTATAAACCACAATTATTAAATTATTCGGATAAAATGTAACCCTAACTATTTAAAAATTGTGAAAAACATTAATCTCAAAGGTCTACTAATTACCGTATTCACCATTTCCTGGATTGGGGTATTGCCGCAACTTCTTAAAGCATATGGGATAAAAATTCCTAAATTTCTAGAGAGTGTAGATCTATTGATGACCCTCGGCCCAATGTTAGGTGCAATTCTATTCATTTACAAAGCCCAAGGAAAGACAGGGTTAAAATCCTTTTTTTCAAGATTATTTCAAATAAAAGCTTCACTCTTCATTGTTTTATTCGCAATTTTTTTTCCAATTATCCTGAGCTTGTTTAGCTCCTTAATAGGGCTTAAGTTGTCCAACACAGATTGGCCTGAGGCTTTCACATTAGGCAATATAACGAGCAACGGCCTCATCATATTTTCAATGTACCTGGTCATTAACACAGAAGAACTGGTTTGGCGGGGAATTGTATTCGATCGCTTTTTAGAAAAATATGAATTTGTAAAATCTTGTTTATTACTTATTCCCATTTGGTGGCTATTCCATATACCCCTTTTCTTATTCCCTGACGGGCATCAAGCTGGGTACGGATTAGTTGAATTTACTTGTATCGTCATAGCTCAAACATTTATTCTGGGTTGGATCTACATTAAAACAAGGAAAAGTCTATTTTATGTTCATGTGCATCATCAATTACTCAATGGATTCGGACAGGCTTTTCCCATATTCCCTGTTTTTATTTTGGGCAATAAATATCCAATTTGGGTATTTTGTGCGCTTCTACTAGTCACCACTGGAATCATCATATTTACAAATCGCAAGAAATATGCCCATAGAAAAAATCCCAACATCCTGGATAATTAATTGACAGCTATTGGATACTCATGAATACCAATGCTTTGGGATATATTTCGGTTCTTATTTGCTACATTAGTTACTTAACGGACAACAC
The DNA here is from genome assembly GCF_001430825.1 of Sediminicola sp. YIK13. GTDB lineage: Bacteria > Bacteroidota > Bacteroidia > Flavobacteriales > Flavobacteriaceae > Sediminicola. The sequence continues at coordinate 2,392,661 of NZ_CP010535.1, forward strand.
CTCATACATGGGATTGTTCGCATAATTGAGAAGAAATAGAAATGAGTATTGAAAAAGCATATAACTCTTGGGCCGGGCAGTACGATACCAACGCGAATAAGACCCGTGATTTAGACATAAAAGCAACTATTGAGACTTTATCGAAATACAAGTTTAAACATGTATTGGAACTAGGGTGCGGAACAGGAAAAAATACTGGCTGGCTCTTGAGTAAAGCTGAGCGGGTGATCGGCCTAGATTTCTCCCAGGAGATGTTGACTATTGCCAAGGAGAAAATTACTGATAATAGAGCTATATTTAAAAGAGCTGATCTCAACCAAGAGTGGGAAATCGAAAATCAATTTGCAGACCTGGTAACGTCAAGCCTTACGCTTGAACACATTGATGATTTGAACCATATTTTTAATCAGGCAAATCAGAAATTAAAGAATGGAGGTGTTTTCTTCATAAGCGAACTGCATCCCTTCAAGCAATATTCTGGGAGCAAAGCAAAATACCAACCCGAAAATGGAACCCAGGAGTTAGAAGTTTATATGCACCACATTTCGGAATATATTGATGAAGCAAAAAATAACGGTTTTGAATTGATTGAATTGACAGAGTGGTTTGACGATACTTCTGAAAAGGAAATACCAAGACTTATATCCTTTGTCTTCAGAAAAAACACAAGCATCAACACAAACTAGACTACATCAATACGCGCCATAGCCATACCCTTGTACAACATTGGCTAAAATCCATAGTTTAGCAGATCCACTACACATCTATTATTTTGGTCCCCACATTTCCTTTAAGTTTCCCTAACCCTAAACGACGTGCCTGAATCCCGATCAGTGGCCCAGCGAGAATGGAAGATAGGAGGGCCGAAAAAACGATGGCCACAAAAATTGCCTGCCCTATAAGTTGCAATTCAATGGCAAGGGTGGCCACCACAATCTCCATGGCCCCTCCGGGAATAAAGATCAAGCCCATTAAAACAGAAGTTTTCTGGGACTGTTTTCCCAATTTTGCGCCTAACCAGGCCCCCGCAAATTTCCCCAAAATAGCCACGGCACAAAAGAGTACCGTAGGCCACAATTCCAAACCGACCAAGAAATCTATCTTAAGGCCTAGGGTGGCAAAAAAAAGAGGCACAAAAATGGCGTGCAAGGTGTCCGACACACTGTTGCGAAGATCCTCAGTGACCCTTTTTGCACTTCCCGCCATGGTACCGGCCAGGAAGAATCCCAGAATGGCATGGATTCCCATCCATTGTGTGATGGCCCCACAAAGCAAACCAACACTCACGATAAGCGTCTGTGCCGCTGCGGGCTGTGGCAATGATGTAGCTTGGACACGCCTTATGGCAAAATTCAATATTTTGGCCCCAATGGCAATGCTTAGGGCAATAAAGCCTATTACCAATAATGCCTGGCCACCCAGATCAATAATACTCATGGAATGGGCCGTTACCAAGGACATCACCATAGTAAACAATAGCCATCCAAATATATCATTGATGGCGCAGGCCGAAAGCGCAAGGGAGGCCTCGGGCGTTTTGTTTATACCAAGATCCCCTAAGGCCCTGGCCACCACGGTTATGGCTGTTATTGATCCTGCCACGGACAAAAAAAGAGGGAACGAGATTGATGTTGCCGCGTCTCCCCAATAGACAGGATCCAAAGTGCTGAACACAGGATAACCAACGGCGATGGGAAACAATACCCCAACGATACCGATAAGGATGGCGGCACGACCACTGCGTAGCGCTTGCTGTACATTTACATGAAAGCCCGATGAGAGCAATAAAAAGAAAACTCCCAGCCAAGAAACCGTTTCCAACATGATGTACTGGGGCTCGTTATGGGGAAATAGCATGTTTTGTAATTCTGGAGCTACCCGACCGAGCAATGTAGGGCCCAAAATGACCCCAGCCAGAATCTCACCTGCGATGGCAGGAATCTTCACGGACTCACAGAATACACCCAGTGTCCTTGCCAACCCCAAGAGAACAAGGATTTGCACTAGAAAAAGTAAAATGTGGCTTTCGCTTAGGTAATGCACGTTAGTTTTTTAACCGGTTGGACTTTAATTATGGCATCGTAGTGTCTTAGATCTTAGAAATCCACGGATCTGGAACACCCTGTTTTTTGCTATCGCATTCTTAAGGAGTACATGAATATTTATGTCTCTGGGTGGAAAAACCTGATACGCGCACCGCTTTCATTCCACGCTTAAAAGATGTATTACTCCTTTTGAAACGTTAGCAGCGGTATTCTGGTTTGGAATGCCGTATTTTGCGTGACACTCTTTTGAAATACTTTTTCTAAAAAGTTGGTATGGTGGGTGAACATCACAACCATATCGGCCTCCACAACGGAAATAAATTTATTGATCCCTTCTATGATAGAGCTGCTTTTAAATTCCCTGAACTTTATTTTTTGATAGGAAAATTCCTTTCTAAGTCGCTCTTCCTCCTCTTCCAAATCTCCTTCAAAACCCTCCTTGCCCCTATTGATATGGAGGACATGTATCCATGAATCCATTAATTTCGCAAAAGGGATAACGGAAGCAATTTCTTCATTAACATGCTGAAGATCGGTAGAATACACCATATGCCCTAGGCGTTTATATTCCGCAAATTCGGGAATGGTCAGGACAGGTATGCTACTATTTTCAATGATGCCAGCGGCATTACTGCCAAAGAGCATCTTTTTTAGGCCACTAGCCCCTTTAGTTCCTATACAGATCAAATCGATCTTATTTTCCAATGCGGCTATTTCCACTGCTTTCTGTATGGAAGAGCTGTGAATAATTTTATAACTTATATCTATCTTATTGCTATTTTCCATTTTAATAGATGCCACAAGATCTTTCATTCCCTCCTCGGAACTGTTTTTTATGGCCTCCCCAAGTTTTTTGGAACCTATTCTGGCCATTCCAGGGGCATTGATGTCTATTATGTGAAGTAAAATAAGGGTCACCTCCGTATCCTTACTAAAATCTACCACATACCGGATGGCTACCTTTGATAATTCGGATAAATCTGTTGGTATTAAAATTCTCATAGTAGACTGTTTTTAGGTTCGATACTTAAAAATATCCTACTGTTCATTTGTATCCTATGACATCCATCATAGAACAAACACGAATGGGAATGGAAATAATACATCAATCCCATTTTGCTCGTTTTACTGGATAGAGGCACCATAATACCTTGAAGGCCTTTAAAAATTTATTGACATCAACTTCTAAATTCATGAAGCGCCAGTATGGGAATAGTGCTATGATAGCCAAGGTTTTTCACCATGGGTCGCGATAAAATCATTCCAAAGAAACTGTGTTTTTTATTCCTAAAGGCAATCATATCACTCCCTCTACTTTGTATGAATGAGTTAATTCCTTTTTGTACATTTTTATCTTTTATGGTATGAAAAGAGTAGTCCAATCCTTCAAAATAATCTTTCAATAGATTTTGATGATTTATTTGTTCTTCATCCAGACCTTCATCTTTTTTAATGACATTTACTATGGCGATTGAAGCATTGGAGATTTTTGCTATGTCTGCCAAGTACTGAAATTGCCGTCTTTTGATACTTGACCTGTAGTTCGTTGGATATACAATTTCCTTTATTTCTTTATATTTAGTCATTGCCGGTATAGCGAGTACCGGACAGTTTCTGATTTCTTCCATGGCAAGTACGGTTTGGCCTCCATAGATTTCCAATCGGGAATCGGTTGCTCCCTTGGTCCCCATGACTACCAAATCTATATCCTGTTTATCAATAATGTTCTTCATGGTTTCAATAAGGGTACCGCATTCAGAGATTTTGTGGAATTTATGGTTTTTGGCATTACTACCATCTGAAATCTGTTCAAGGGTAAGTTTTAAGCCCCCGATCGATTTTTTATGAGATTCCTCCAATTCTCTACCAGTACCCATCTCCAGCGTATAGCCTCCTACCCTATAGGTATTGAGAATATAAAATACACAGGTTTCGTCCTTAAATAGTTCAATCGCGTAATCAATTGCGTTTTGAGCATTGTTTGAGAAATCTGTAGGACAAAGTATTCTTCGTTTCATAATTAAGAATATTGAAATCTGTGAACAGAAATATATTTTTTTTATAAAGAGACAACAATGACAATCGTCAGTCCGGCTCGTATAAAATAACAAGAGTCAGTCCCAATTAGAGCAAAAAAGGTTCTGAAATCAGGTGTAAATTGGCCGCTATCTGCCTGTAGTAAGGCAAGTTAAAACATAACAATTACTTAATATTGAAACTTCAAATTGTGTACTACATTCGCCCAATTTCTAAAAGATAAAAATCATGAATTCTAAATATCAAATTACTGCTCTCATAATAGTCTTAATGGCATTAAAATCAAATGCACAAATAGATACTGTGAAAACCACAACTGAAAATAAAAGTATACCCGCCAAAATAGATAAAAAATGGTATGACAACATTGGCATAAGAGGCTACACCCAAGTACGATATAACAGATTATTGGAAACAAACGAAAACTTAGGTTGTGAACAGTGCGATAGATCCTGGGGGAAGGATGGCGGATTTTTCCTTAGACGTATGCGGGTCATTTTATACGGACAAGTTAGTAAACAAGTTTATTTTTATGTTCAACCAGACCTTGCCAGTAGCGCAAGCTCGGACCGGTTACATTTTGCCCAATTAAGGGACGCCTATTTTGATATTGGCTTGGACAAAGACAATGAATATAGGTTCAGAATCGGGCAAAGCAAAATCCCATACGGATTTGAGAATATGCAATCAAGTCAGAATAGGATTCCTTTGGATAGAAATGATGCTTTAAACAGTGCCGTGGCCAACGAAAGGGATCTGGGCGTTTTCTTCTATTGGGCCCCTAAAAAATATAGAGAATTATTTTCTGAACTTGTTAAGTCTGGATTAAAAGGTAGCGGGGATTATGGCATAGTTGGTTTTGGTGCTTACAATGGGCAGGGTGCAAACAATCCGGAAGCAAATAACGATCTACATGTTGTAGCAAGGGCTACCTATCCCTTTAAAGTGAAGAACCAAATCATTGAAGCAGGAATACAAGGGTATACAGGCCAGTATGTTCTTTTAAAATCCAATTTGAGCACAGGTGTCCTAAATGCCAATGAGGATTTAAATTATTTGGATCAAAGAATAGCCGCTTCTTTTATTATTTACCCCAAACCCTTTGGTTTTCAAACGGAGTATAATATAGGGAAAGGACCAGAATTTAATCCCACCACCTCAACAATTGAAAATTCAAGTTTGGAAGGTGGATACGCCCAATTCATGTATAAATTGGATTTCAACGAACAGACATTGATTCCTTTTGCAAGATATCAGTATTATGATGGAGGGAAAAAGTACGAAAGAGATGCGAGAAGTTACAAGGTCAATGATTTTGAAATAGGATTTGAATGGCAACCGCTTAAGAATTTTGAATTAGTAGCCAATTATACCATTTCAAAAAGGAGATACGAGGATTTTTTGAAACCTATCAATGTGCAGGAAGGAAATTTATTGAGGCTGCAGGCACAATTGAACTTTTAAACAGCATAAGGTGGTGATACATAACAAATCCTGCCCAATTTGGGCAGCATTTGTTATTTAAAAATTTATCTTCCAGAATAGTTGGACTGATAACTAAATTGATGCAGGATGAGTGTACCGTATGTTGCGAACCTTGGTGACTGGGAACATTGATTATTTATAAATTGATATCGTCTAAAATACCGTATAAAGTGTTGTTGCGATAACCCCTTCACCATCACTTAAATTCACAGCTACTAATTGTTTTTCCTCTTTTACCTTAAAGTTAAATGGCGGGGCCAATACGTTTAACCCACTTTGTTTCTTTAGTCTAATCCCTTGGCCTGAAATAATCTCTTTATTGGGTATAAAATCTCCTGCAGGTACATGTTCAGTTAATACAACATATTTAAATTTAGTCAACTTACCCACTATACGTTGTACTTCTGCATTAGATAAATGTTGTAGTACCTGTCGTACTAAGGCACAATCTCCGGTTGGCAAATCATCCACCGCAATATCCAAACAATGGAATTCCAGATTTTTTTCTTGATATTTCTCTTTATTATGCGCTATTAGGCCTGGTACTATATCTACCGCAACATACTTCTTAGTATGCCTTACCAATTCTTTTCCTACATTAAAATCTCCGCAGCCTAAGTCGCATACCACGAGTGGATTTTTAAAAGACGTCAAGAATGATGTTAGCACCTCTATATATGGGTTTACTATCTCGGGATGATGCGACCCTGCCCCCGAATAAAAGTTAGACTTGCCACCTCCCCAAAGATTCAACTCATAAACCTGTGCCATAGCTTTTTTGGTGGGCCATGGTTTCTTTATTCCTTTGATCCCATGTTCTTTCTTGTCCATGTACACTCTTTTAGTCTATGCTACCCATAAAATCATAGGTACGCCATAGAAACTGTAAAACAAACGTACAGATTATATCTTAAAATAAACGATTTGAATAACAAGCAGCCTATTGAAAAATGCCAAAGTGCCAAAGCCTAGGGGTGCTATATCGTCGGACACCTGACCTCTATAGGACAGTTCTCGTAGAATTAAATTCGATATTGAATCTAATTAGGTAGACGATATAGATTGCATAAATTTTGTGGGGGTGATCAATTCATGCTTTTTAAATTGTCTATTGAAATAACTGGTATTGTTAAATCCAGATTTAAATGCTATTTCAGACAATCTGAAATCTCTTCCTTCTTTGATCAATTTTTTGGAAAACTTAATTTTTTCAGAATTGATATAATCAATGGGCGATATCCCCAAGGTATTTTTAAACTTTTTATGAAAGTGGGAGGCACTCATGTGTGCTTTTTTAGCCAGAAGGTCTACCGTAATATCCTTATTGGTCAGATTTTCTTTTATAAATTTTATGACCATACCCATCCGAGTGTCATTAAATAATTGATTCGTATTGCTCAAAATAAGCGACTTTGCCTTGGTTTGTAATAATCTCACGATGAGTTCCTGAATCATTAGGTCCAATAATACATCCTTAGACTTATTATTATTTGTAAAGGTATAAGTCAAACGCTCTATTAATAAATTGACATCGGTGTTATTGATCAAATGGGAAGCCGAATTGTCTAATTCCCAGTGGTTATTTTCATTTTCAATGGCCACCTGGTGGTTGAATTTTTCTGCCACTTCCTCAATTTTAGAAGCGTCTATTCCCAATGCCAAGCATTGTGTTGGCGACGTTTCGGAAGCAATGGGAAAATCGATCACCATCTTTTGATTCGCGGGCATAACTACCGATTCCCCAGGGAAAAAACCAAAAGGATCCAAACCATTTAAATGCATCACTTTTTTTCCGGTGAGCATGCTGGCTATAATAGGAAAATCGAATTCTAGGGAAACTTGCTCTGCAAAGGCATGGGTTTCATAGACATTAAGTTCGGCATATGCGGCATTATAGGTCGTTTTATTCTCCACTAATGTGGTGAGCTTTCGGGTACTCTTGTGATGGTTCAATAACTGGCTCATAGTAAATAGTACGAAATAGTACGTTGAAAACGTCGCTATAATAGTTATGTTCAAAAATATAATAAATACGTTCAATAAAATTAGAATTTGATATTTTAACTTTATAAATATTAAGTAATATGTAATTATTTAATGCAAATAATGTGTTGTTCACAATTAATATAAAGATATGTCTTATTCTAAACCTAAATTTAAAGAAAAATATTCCAACTTCATCAACGGCAAGTTTCAGCCTCCAGTTGGTGGGGAGTACTTTGAAAACACATCCCCGATAGACAATAGTTTAATTGCAAAATATCCGCGTTCCCAAAAAGAAGACGTTGAACTGGCCTTGGACGCCGCCAATGCAGCAAAAGAAGCCTGGGGGAACACCTCTGCAACGGAACGCTCCAACCTGTTATATAGGGTTGCCGATATAATAGAAGAGCATTTAGAGGAGTTTGCCCTAGTGGAAACCTGTGACAATGGAAAACCCATCCGCGAAACGCTTAATGCCGATATTCCCTTGGCCATAGACCATTGGCGTTATTTTGCTGCTTGTATTCGTTCAGAGGAAGGGTCGGCATCTGAGTTGGACGCCAACACCTTATCCATGAATATAAAAGAACCTCTTGGAGTGGTAGCCCAGATCATCCCATGGAATTTCCCCCTTTTAATGCTTTCATGGAAATTACCTCCTGCCTTGGTCACCGGGAATTGCGTCGTCTTAAAACCCGCCGAACAGACACCATCTACGGCCACTCTTCTCATGGAAAAAATTGCCGACGTCTTTCCCCCGGGCGTTGTCAATATCATCCATGGCTTTGGCCCCGAGGCTGGTAAGCCTTTAGCTTCCAGTTCTCGTGTTGATAAGGTGGCCTTTACAGGTGAAACAACCACAGGACAACTCATAATGCAGTATGCCTCAAAAAATCTAAATCCCGTTACCATGGAGCTTGGCGGCAAATCCCCCAATGTGTTCTTCAATAGTGTGATGGATGAAGACGATGCGTTTTTAGACAAAGCTATAGAAGGAGCCGTATTATTTGCTTTTAATCAAGGAGAGGTATGTACCTGCCCATCCAGATTGTTGGTTCAGGAAGATATTTACGACGCTTTCATGGAGCGGGTTGTTTCAAGAACCAATGCGATCATCCAAGGCGATCCTTATGACGTGAATACCATGCTCGGGGCCCAAGCTTCCAATGATCAATACGAAAAAATACAATCGTATTTGAAAATAGGTAAAGAAGAAGGGGCAAAAGTTCTGGCCGGTGGAGATGCCAATAAACTTGATGGCAACTTAGCGGAAGGCTTTTATATAAAACCAACTATTTTGGAGGGACACAACAAGATGCGGGTTTTCCAAGAAGAGATCTTCGGACCAGTCGTATGTGTCACCAAATTTAAAGATGAAGCGGAAGCTATAGAAATAGCAAACGACACCCTTTATGGACTTGGCGCAGGGGTTTGGACAAGGGATGCCCATCAATTGTACCAAATACCCAGGGCAATTAAAGCTGGACGCGTTTGGGTAAATTGTTACCATGCCTATCCTGCACACGCACCTTTTGGGGGATACAAAAAATCAGGATTTGGACGAGAAAATCATGTAATGATGCTCAATTACTACCGTCAAACCAAAAACATGCTCATTTCTTATGATAAGAATAAATTAGGATTCTTTTAATGTTCAATGCATAAAGAAAGGCTGATTAAAAAAATCAGCCTTTCTTATTAAATATACAAATGGAGAGAATAGCGATTACAGATAACGCAGCAAAGATTGTGAACCAATTGAAGGAACAACATGGCCCACTTATTTTTCATCAAAGTGGCGGTTGTTGTGATGGTTCGTCCCCTATGATATTTGAAGAGGGCGACATGTACCTAGATGAAAGCGACATCTTATTGGGCACCCTGGAAGGTGTAAATTTTTATATGAACCAAGATCAATTCGAATATTGGAAACATACACATTTAACCATTGACATTACCAAAGGACGTGGTTCCAGTTTTTCCCTCGAAATTCCACTTGGACTGCGATTTATTATTCATTCCAGGCTTTTGACAGAGAAGGAAAATGAGGCCCTCAATTCATAAGATTATAGCAGCAATGGATCCGGTCTCAGTGGCTAGATACACCCCTCCTTTTCTAAAAAAAAGCCTTTTCCATTATGATCTTTGGAGCCAAACACAGTAGGAAGGAAGGTTTCCAAAAAAAAGGGTTTCAAAACTAGTTTTGGCCAACAAAAATCCCTCCATTATTGAAAATTTCCCAACAGTATAAGACTTTACAAAAACACGTAATTAACCAATATTTTTCCTCTTCAAAAAAGGCAAAAAAAAGACGCACAAGCACCCTATACCTGTGCTTCAATAACATGGAACACCTTCCTAAAGGTCAGTTCTGATCCAAGTTCTGTTCTTCACAATCACAATACTTTTTATTACAAGCATAAATAAAATGTTTAAGGTTAATTATATTGAAGGTTTACCCTAATTTTGGTCAGCCATGTTTCCATTCCAAAAGGAGCAATCAATCCCATGGAATTTAGGTACTAATTTTGTTGAGGATAAGATATGAAAAGAGCATTGGCCAGGTTTAGAAATAGTGCATTTCACCGTTTTACCAAGAAACATCAGAAATATGCCCCTTTACTGTTTTTCATTGCGGGGTTTATTTTTGACACCCTGACACTTGGCCGTATAGATCGCTTGTACGACCTTATTGTCCTGTGTCTGTACATGACCGCACTGACCGTAACCTTGTATCTCTATAATTTGGTTGACGACGGTAGATGGAAAGATACGCTCCTAGAACGATATGAACTATACCTTCCCTTAGCCATACAGTTTTTCTTTGGGGGACTTTCCAGCGCCTATGTAATCTATTTCTCCAGAAGTGTTTCCTTGTCCAAGACCATTTCCTTTTTCATCATCTTGCTCATGTTATTTTTCGCCAATGAGTTGCTTAAAAAAAGGATTTCCAACAAGTACTTACAATTTAGCGTGTATTTTTTTATAAGCTTCACCTTTTTCAGCTTTATCATCCCTGTTTTCATAAGTGAAATGAACACTCTGATTTTTATTTTTTCGGGGTTCGTCAGTTTGGGATGCACCCTGGTCTTAATATTTTTAATTTATAGCCTAAGTCCCAGTACACGATCAGAAATAAGTATTGTTAAACTAGTTGGCATTATATTATCTGTCTATATGCTGATCAATGCATTTTACTTTTTAAAACTCATTCCCCCAGTACCTCTTGCCATGGATACAGGCATTGTTGCACATGATATAAAAATGGAAAACAATAAATATATCGTCAGTTATGAGACCGATGAATGGTATGTGTTTTGGAGAAGTCACAGGCTCAAGTTTATTCACCATCCTGATGAGAATGTGTATGTCTTCTCTTCCATATTTGCCCCAACAGCTTTGGAAAAATCAATAATGCATAGGTGGCAATGGTACAACGAGACCACAGGCGAATGGGAAATAATGGAGGACATTGGCTATGATATTAAAGGAGGAAGGGATGACGGATACCGTGGCTATACCTACAAGAACAATGTTAAATCTGGACTATGGAAAGTTGCAGTCATCACTGAAGAAGAACTGGTCTTGGGGGTAATCGATTTTGAGATTGTTATCAGTACATCCCTGAAGCCACACAGGGTGGTCCAGAAGAAATTTTGAACTAAGGGAAATATATTTCTTCTCTGCTCATGGAGGAACCTAAAACCTATCAAACTCAATTCAGGTAACTAAAAATTAATTACTATTTTTAACCTCGTCTACCAGTTGGAAGATTTTAATTGACCCTTGATCAATGTCCAGATTGCAAGAGATTCGAGAAAGCTTAAACCTGACCCAGAAGGAGTTATTTGAAAAATCCGGTATCTCGGTGAGAACTATTCAGCGCATTGAGGCTGGGACAGAACCAAAAGGCCATACCCTTAAGGTTTTGGCTACCACCTTGGGCATTTCTGAAAATGATTTACTTAAAAAAAATGAAGGTACAGGGGAGTTGAACTACACCTTGTTGAAGCTCATTAACCTTTCTTCTTTGCTGGGCACTATTTTTCCCCCTGCAAATATTTTGCTCCCCTTATTGATCATGTTTGCTAAAAAGCAATTTAATCCCTTGGCCAAACAGATTGTATCTGTTCAAATATTAATGACCATACTATCTTTTATCATTTTTATGACGAGTGCATTCCTTAAAAATTGGCTTGCCCTGGGGAATGAGTTCACCTTGATGGTTATGGTTCTATTGGTCCTTGCCAATATATTCGTTATTATCAGAAATACCGCGGCCATTGATAAGACCAAGCAATTATACTTTAGGCTGAACTTTAGTTTTATTTGAGACTGTCGCTCATTTGGCGGTATATTGGCGGGGCTGCTTTGATAAAAATTCCTGCGGATTTCTAATTTTTGTCTTAAAATCTACATTTCATGGCAGGGACGAAAATCTTAACCGCACTTATTCTCATATTTGGTACTTTCGGAGTTAAAGGACAAGTTGACAGGAATTCTCCTTTATTTATCGAACTAAAAAAGCAAGACAGTGATTTCTTTGAAAAAGGGTTTAACCAATGTGACCTGATCTATCTGGAAGCACATATAGCCAAAGATTTAAAATTTTATCACGATCAAGGCGGATTCCAGGATCGGAAGGTATTTTTCGAAAATATTAAGAAAAACATTTGTTCCAGTCCAGATAAGAAACCCATCAGAAAGGTAGATGAAACAAGTTTGGAACTGTTTCCTCTTTATAACAATGGCAAACTGTATGGCGTTATTCAAAAGGGCAGCCATCATTTCTATATTCGGGAAAACAGAAAAGTAGGTTTACCCACAAGTACAGCGAAATTCACCCACGTTTGGATCTTGGAACAAGGTGTTTGGAAACTAAGTGAAGCCTTGAGCTATGATCACCAAGACCCACAACCCGAAGATGGACAAGCCGGTGGGATGGAGCAATTACTGATAGACAATAAAGTACCTGCCTTGGGACTGGGTATCATAGAAAATGGGAAGCTTACAAGAATTCAGGTGTATGGGACCTTGGACAAAAAAACGAAAGCCCCCTATAATACCATCTTTAAGGTAGCCTCCCTGACCAAGCCTATCGTCGCCATGACCACCTTAAAACTTGTGGATAAGGGATTACTGGAATTAGATGAGCCTTTGTATCCCTATTGGGTAGATCCCGATGTTAAAGATGATCCCAGAACAAAAAAATTAACTCCTAGACTTATACTATCCCACCAAACCGGATTTCCGAACTGGAGATACCTCTCGGATAAAGACAACCTAACTTTTGAGTTCGATCCCGGTTCGCAGTATCAGTACTCAGGGGAAGGTTTTGAATATCTAAGGAGAGCTCTAGAAGTTAAGCTTGGCAAAAGTTTAGAAGAACTGACAAAAGAATTTCTCTTCGATCCAATCGGGATGACGGACACTAGGTTTTGGTGGGATCAATCCGTGGACGAAACTAGGTATGCCAGGAATTTTGATGAAAATGGCGAGCAGATTACCACAAACAAATATTACGAAGCCAATGCGGCTGCCAACCTCCTCACCACAGTGGAAGATTACGCTAAGTTCATAGCCTATACTAGTAATGGGGCTGGACTTTCAAATGAACTATTTCTTGAAATGCAAGAGCATCAGGTTATGGTTGGGGAAAATAATTATTTTGGTCTTGGATGGGAAATTCTCACCGGATTCAGCAACGATGAAACCTTACTGCTACATAGCGGTAAAGATCCCGGTGTAAGCACCCTTGCCGTATTTTTTCCAAAGTCGAAAAACGGATTTGTTGTTTTCCTGAACGGTGACAATAAAAATAAGGTGTTAGAAGAACTACTGACAAATCATCTTTATGGTGGAAGGGAATTGTGGAATAAAAGATAGTATAAGTATTTCGCGGGTTTCCACCCTCCCATCTGCCTAATACTAAAGTCCTCTTAAATGTTTTTCTATTTCTAAGCAATTGCTTAGTTTTGATATGTAGTTAAGAAGTCATGGCCAGAAAAAAACAATATATAGAACAAGAGGTTTTAGAAAAGGCAATGTCCCTGTTCTGGCGAAATGGGTATGAAAACACATCCGTACGTATGTTGGAAAAGGAAATGGGGATAAACCAATTCTCTATCTATGCAAGTTTTGGAAGTAAACAAGGTGTATTTCTAGAAAGTATCAATACCTACAAAAAAAAAATACACTGCATTACCGATAGATTGGAAAAATCTCAAAATGGGGTTGCGGGTATCAAACAATACTTTTATGACTTTCTGGAGTTTTCAGAAGAAAATAACGTTTGTAAAGGATGCCTGATTACCAATACGGTAAATGAATTGGGTCAGAATGCAGATCCAATGCTAATGACTGAATTGACAAAATTTGCAAATGACATTAAACAGCTCTTTAAAAAGAACCTAAAACAGGATTCCAAAAAAGATATGGAAACCATAGAAAGTGAGTCCAACTATTTAATGACCGCTATCTTGGGCATATCCGTAGCTTCAAAAATTTTCAATAAAAAGCAGTTGGAGGACGCTATTGAAACAGCGTTCAAAAACCTGTGACATTTTTTTATCGTCATGCTAAGCAGTCGCTTAGATAAATATTTTACTAATTTAAATCTATAAGATTATGAGTACACTAAAAGTTCACACCATCGAATCAGCACCCGAAAATAGCAAACCCCTATTGGAAAATTCCCTGAAATCGTTCGGAATGATTCCAAACCTCCACGGTGTTTTGGCAGAGTCTCCAGGTATTCTGGAAGCATATCAAATGTTACACGGTTTATTTGAAAATTCTTCTTTCAACAATGATGAATTAACCGTTGTATGGCAGACCATAAATGTTGAGCACGGATGCCATTATTGTGTCCCCGCCCATACGGGAATTGCGCATATGATGAAAGTAGATGGAGAAATCACGGATGCCTTGAGGAACCAGACTGCAATGCCAAACCAAAAATTACAAACTTTACATGAAACCACTTTATCCATTGTTCGTAATCGTGGCAATGTAACCGATGCAGAATTAGAGACCTTTTATGCAGCAGGCTACAGCCAAAGACAACTTTTGGAAATTATATTGGGGCTATCCCAAAAAGTACTTAGCAATTATGTAAACCACATTGCAGAAACACCTGTAGACAAAGCCTTTGAGAAATTCGCTTGGAAAAAATAATGATTTACAGGTCTCATTGAAGTTAAGAATAAACGCGTTTTGTACAGTACCCATGGAAAACGTAGTTTATATTAAATTATCTAGTTTAATTTTTTCAAAATTTATGATATGATAAAAGTATCCGTAATGTATCCGAATAGTCCAGGGGCAAAATTTGACACAGACTATTATAAAAGCACCCATCTGCCCATGATTGCGCAATCTTTGGGAGACGCCCTTAAAGGGTTGGAGTTCAATCTTGGATTGGGAGGAAAAACTCCTTCCGAATCTGCTCCTTACATCGCCATGGCACATTTGACATTTGATTCCCTGGAGTCTTTTCAGGCAACTTTCGGACCCAATGCAAAAAAGTTTGCTGCCGATGTACCCAACTACACCAATGTTAAAGGTGAAATTCAAATCAGTGAGATCGTAAAATACAGTTATGGTGTCTAAAATAAAAATAGATGTCATTTCAGACGTTGTTTGCCCTTGGTGCACCATCGGCTACAAACGCTTAGAAAAGGCAATCCACGAAATGGGGGTTCAAGACCGGATTGAGCTGGAATGGCAACCTTTTGAATTAAATCCAAATATGCCTCCGGAAGGCGAAAATGTGCAGGAACATATTGCAAATAAATATGGGTCCTCACCAGAAGACTGGAAACGTTCAAAAGATCATATGGCCGAAGTTGGCGCCGAACTAGGTTTTACCTTTGATTATTTTGATGACATGAAAATTGTCAATACCAGAGACGCTCATGTTTTATTGGATTTTGCCAAAGAACAAGGGAAGCAAACAGAACTCAAAATGCGATTGGTCTCAGCATATTTCAGTGAACGCAAGGACGTTTCAGATAGGGATATACTTTTACAAGAACTAAAAAGCGTCGGTTTAAATACGGACGGTGCCTTGGCAAGATTGGATAACGATGATGCGCGTTATGAAGTCAAAACCAAAGAAGCCTATTGGCAAGGTGTTGGGGTCTCATCCGTACCTACCATGGTATTCAACAATAAAAGTGCTTTAACAGGAGCGCAACCAGTGGATGTTTACAAACAAGTATTAACAGCATTGCTTGCTTAAATATGGGCTTCCGAAAATAGTTCAACCAATAAGGGTGACAATGGCCAAGAAGTCCATTGTCACCCTTTTTACATGCTTCGTGTAAGCCAAGAATTACCGTCATTCAATCATTCCCCATCCTTGACAACCAAAACTTAGTCCAATAATTTAAAGGGGTTTACGTCCCGAAATAATATTGTATAAGACCACAACAACTGCGATTACCAGAAGAATATGAACTAAACTGCCGGTTGCTAATCCAGGGATTACACCTAATAAACCCAAAAGCCAAATAACGATACAAATAACGGCTACTAGCCAAAGAAGACTTCTCATAATAATTTCATTTATGGTTGTACCGCTAAAGTAAAAAAGAATAAAATTTCAATCGGATAAATTGTTGACTCATACCGTCACGCGTTTCCAACAAATCTAGATAAATAAAATTTTACTAAAAATCCGGATCCACACTCGAAAATATAGATCAAAACGCAACCTTTTTTGTTTTTTTACACCTAAATAAAAATATTTCGCCATGATTAAAAAATCATATTTTGCCATGATATCATGTATTTGTCTATCCATGCTTTCATGCTCTATTACCCAAGACACTAATTCAGGGGAAGAGGAAGCCATAGAGCTCTCCAATATGCTTGCCCGCATAAATGAAATTGCCAATAGCGAAAAATGCGTAAATGCGGATGAATGGAGGTATACATCCTTTGGAAGCAAGCCCTGTGGAGGACCATATGGCTATATTGCCTACTCCAGTAAAATTGATACCATTGCTTTTCTAAAGCTTGTTGAAGAGCATAAATCAGCCCAAAAGAAATACAACGAGGAACAAGGAATAATGTCCGACTGTTCCGTTCCCGCCGAACCAAGGGGCATAACTTGTGAAAATGACAAAGCGGTATTGTTATATCCGTAGAAGATCAAGGGTACGATGCTTAGCTTGGGGGTGATTGTCTTTTGATAATCACCCCCAAGTTTTTTGTTACCTACACCGACCAAAGTGAAATTTCGGATAAAATTCACTAAATTGAAGAATGAAAAATTACAGTTATTATGGATAAAGAAATCACCAAAGAATATAGCAACGGTGAACTTACCGTAGTATGGAAGCCAAAAGCCTGTATCCATTCAGAGGAATGTATACATGCTTTGCCCAATGTGTACAAACCTAAGGAGAAACCCTGGATTACCCCAGAGAACGCAACCACCCAAGAATTAAAAGATCAAATTGCCAAATGCCCATCAGGTGCTTTGAGCTATTATATGAATGATGAAGAAAAGAAGGTAATCGAGAAAGAAAATGACAACATGGAAACAAAAGTAGAAGTAAAAGAAAATGGACCGCTGTTGGTGCATGGAACGCTAAAGGTGGAAGACAAAAATGGTAAGGAAGAAATAAAAAAAAGAATCACTGCTTTTTGTAGATGCGGTGCCTCCAACAACAAACCGTATTGCGACGGGACCCACAATGAAATAAGCTTTAAAGGATAATCTTTATAATAAAAAATAATTTTATTATAAATACAGCACCAAATCAGATTGACCCTGTATGAAAAAAATACTTTTTCCGATACTCTTCTTATTCGTATTCACCACTACACTGTCGCAACACAAACCCGCATATACCATTTACAATAGCAAAGGAAAAAAAGTTTCCTATGCCAAAATGGTCAAGGAACTTACTTCAAAGGATATTATCCTTTTTGGGGAACTGCACAACAATGCCATTGTACATTGGTTGCAGTATGAAATTGCATCTGAATTGGCCAATTCAAAGCCCTTGGTCCTAGGGGCAGAAATGTTCGAAACTGATAATCAAGAGCCTTTGAACAATTATCTCAAGGGCGCCATAGACCAAAAAGCATTTGACACCTTGGCTCGACTCTGGCCCAATTATAAAACCGATTACGCCCCCTTGGTGAATTTTGCAAAAGAACGCCAACTCCCTTTCATTGCCACCAATATACCCAGACGTTATGCCTCCATGGTCTATAAAAAAGGGTTCGAATTTTTGGATACCCTTACACTCCATGAAAAAGCTTGGATAGCACCTTTGCCCATCCCATTTGTCCCAGAATTGCCTGGATATCAAAATATCTTAAAAATGATGGGGGATCATGGCACACCACAGTTGGTCATGGCCCAAGCGATAAAGGATGCCACCATGGCCCACTTTATCCTAAAGAACTACAATTCCGGAACTAGGCTCCTCCATTTTAACGGGGCTTATCACTCTAACAACTATGAAGGTATATTATGGTATTTGAAACAATCGGCACCCACATATCTCTATGCCTCCATATCCACCGTTTCCCAGGAATCAATTGACAAGCTATTGCCGGAACACAACGGATTGGCTGATTTTATCATATGTGTGGATAGCCATATGACCAACACCTATTAAGAGAATATTCGACAGAATTTCAGTATCTTAATTCAAAATTTTATAATCTTCGTTGAATATGGAGAAAAAATGTCCCGAATGTGGGGAGAAAATCATAGGCCGGGTAGACAAGAAATTCTGTTCCGATTACTGTCGCAATGCTTTCAACAATAGGTTGAACAAAGACAGTAAAAACCTCATCCGGAATATCAATAACCGACTGCGTAAAAATTACAGAGTATTAGAGAGCTTTAGCCTACAGGATGGCAAAACCAAGACCAATAAATCTAAATTGCTTGACAAAGGATTCGATTTTGAATATTTTACCCATCTCTATACGACGCAAAAAGGAACAGTTTACTTTTTTGTGTACGATTTAGGGTATTTACCGCTCGACAATGACTTTTATATGATTGTAAAAAGGGAATAAAAAATAATCCTCCGAAAGGAGGATATATCAATTTACCTAAGAAATCTATAGCGTATAACTAAGACACCATTTTTATATTTACAAGCTGCTATTTCCAGTTTTGACCCGATAATTTTAAGGCTGCAATAACAATATCTTTTCTACTGATTTGGCCTACTAGAATACCATTTTTCAATACAGGTAATCTACGACGGTTATTCTTGTGAAAAATTCCTGCGGCATCAAAGATACTGATATCATGAGGTATGGTCTCCACATTTTTGGTCATATATTTCTCTACATTCTTATCCAAAATAGGCATATTGAAATAGCGACTTTCAGAAATGGTCTTCATACAATCTGCCTCTGAAATAATACCTACCAAAAAGTTATTGTCATCCATTACCGGACCCCCAGAAATATTGTATTTAGTAAACAACTCCATTACTTCGAGAATGGATTGCTCCGGTTTGAAGGTTACCAGTTTTTTGGTCATATAATCCTCGACCATTATTGGGGTGGAATATTCTTTTTTTACGGTCTCCCGTGCGCCTTGAAAACTTTTGATTCCCATATGGTTGATTTTTAGGTTAATTTTAAATATAGAACTTTACGCCATATGATGCAATATTTTAACACATATAATAGATAAAATACATACTTTTAATCATTACTGTAAATATTTATCAATAGATTAAGAAATATTACTGCTTAGAAATATGCTCAAATTACCATATCGTGTTGTAAAGAATGAAATTCCCATGGGATTTTTATACATTTAGGGAACACTACGACCTAATGAAAAAATTTACCACTGGTATTACCCTTTTCTTATTGGGGCTTGCCACATATTGGAGTTTTAGCTCCTCCATGCCTTCCTATCAGCAAAGTGATACTATCCTGCTCAACAGTTTTTCTACTGACCGTGCTCTAACACATGTCAAAAAAATATCCCAAGCACCACACTCGGTTGGGTTTCCTGCTCATGAAGAAGTGAGGGACTACATAGTCTCCGAACTTCAAGAAATGGGTCTTAAAACCTCACTACAAGAAGGGTACACCGCAGGAGACTGGGCCAATTTAAGCAAGGCCACCAATATCTTGGCCCGTATTCCCGGTTCGGAACAGGGCAAGGCACTTTTGTTACTGTCCCATTATGACAGCAACCCCCATTCTTCCCTTGGTGCCAGTGATGCCGGAAGTGGCGTAGCTACTATTTTGGAGGGAATAAGGGCTTTTCTTTCCGAAAACAAGATCCCAAAGAATGATATAATAATCCTGATTTCCGACGCCGAAGAGCTTGGACTGAACGGAGCAGATCTCTTTGTAAACAAACACCCATGGGCCGAGGAGGTTGGCCTAGTGCTGAACTTTGAGGCCCGTGGAAGTGGCGGCCCCAGTTATATGTTGATTGAAACCAATAGGGGCAACAGCAGACTAATTGAAGAGTTTACGGCTGCCGGTGCCGAATTTCCTGTAGCTAATTCCCTTGTCTACAGCATCTACAAAATGCTTCCCAACGATACCGATTTAACAGTTTTTAGAGAGGATCGCGATATAGAGGGGCTCAATTTTGCATTTATTGATGACC
Organism: Sediminicola sp. YIK13; assembly: GCF_001430825.1. Taxonomy (GTDB): domain Bacteria; phylum Bacteroidota; class Bacteroidia; order Flavobacteriales; family Flavobacteriaceae; genus Sediminicola. Next base: position 2,412,830 of record NZ_CP010535.1, read on the forward strand.
ACTACGATTACCATACAATGCGGGATAATTATGAGCGATTGGACCGGAATACCTTGGCGCACCAGGGCAGTTATTTAATGCCACTATTAGTGCATTTTAGCAATGCCGATTTAGGCGACCTTAAAAGTTTGAATGATGATGTTTATTTTAACGTTCCCTTCTTTAAACTGGTCTCCTATCCCTTTGATTGGATTTGGCCCATGTTCGTTCTTTCCCTGATCTTGTTTATTTGCCTTTTGGTCTATGGTTTTAAAAAACAACGCCTTCACCTGAAAGAAATTTTCAAAGGGTTTTTGCCTATGGCAATTTCACTCCTGATTAACGGGGTGATCGGATTTTATAGTTGGACCCTTCTAAAATGGCTATATCCACAATATCTTGATATGTTGCACGGGTTTACCTATAATGGCTATTACTATATTGCCGCATTTGTCTTTTTAAGTATAGCAATTTGCTTTTGGGCGTATCATAAATACCGAGATATAAGTATTTCCAATCTACTGGTAGCCCCTATCGTATTATGGCTCATCATTTGTGGAGCCGTGGCCCTCTATTTACCTGGCGCCAGTTTTTTCATCATCCCTACTTTTGCGCTATTGGCCTGTTTTTTGGTCTTAATCAACCAAAAAGATCCAAATCCTTATCTCTTAGTCTTTTTGGCTTTACCTGCCCTTTGGATCTATGCCCCTTTCATTAAAATGTTTCCAGTGGGATTAGGGCTCAAAATGATGGTAGCTTCAACAATTTTGACTTCCCTGACCTTCTATCTTTTACTTCCTATTTTTGGGTTTTATAAATCGAAAAGCAAACTGGCATTCTTGGGCCAGTTACTATTTGTGATCTTCATAATAGCAGCCCACTTCAATGCCGGTTTCACAAAAGATCGAGCTAAGCCCAGCAGTCTGCTCTATGTGCTTAATACGGACGACAATAGTGCGCAATGGGTGTCCTACGATCATGTCCTGATCGATTGGAACAAACCCTACTTGGAGGGGTCCACCTTAAAAACGGAAAATTACCAAGTGATCAGCAGTAAATATAGCTCAGGCTTCACTCATAGTGCCAATGCCCCTTTAAAAGAAATAGCAGCTCCTAAAGTAGAGAAATCTCTTGACACCATTGTTGGCGATAACCGTTTGGTTAAACTTACTATAACCCCGCAGCGACCTGTGAACCGCTTAGAGGTTTTTACCAATACCGTTCCCCTAACCTCCGTTAAGGTCAATGAAATAGAACTTTCCCCTTATTACCTCAAGGATAGAAATGGGAGCAAATTGCTGACCCATTATATCAGCAACAATGACGCCACAACTTTGGAACTCCTGTTTCCAAAAGAGCAGGTTTTGGAACTTCAAGTTTACGAGGCTTCCAATGATCTTCTAAGCCACCCTTTGTTCAGCGTTCCTGAAAGACCAGAAACGAGTATCCCAATGCCGTTTATACTCAACGATGCTATTTTAACAACTAAAAAATTACGCTTTGAATAGTATTATAGGAATCATGGGATGTGGTTGGCTGGGCACTCCCCTGGCCCAACATTTGATAAAGGAAGGTTTTACCGTTCATGGAAGCACCACCTCCTCAGAAAAATTACAGGACCTAAAGTCTTTGGGAATTCTCCCCTTTAAAATTTCTCTTTCAGAAAATGGGATAGAGGGACCTATTGAAGCATTTTTAAAGAACGTGAAGGTCCTGGTAATTAATGTTCCCCCAAACCTTAGAGGCTCCAACAAAGAAAATTATGAGGTGAAAATGAAACATTTACATGCCTCTTTAAAAGGCAGTAGTGTTGCTAGAATTATCTTTATTAGTAGCACTTCGGTGTACGGAGATATAGAAGGAGATGTTACAGAAACTTCGGTTCCTCATCCAGAAACGGAATCAGGGAAACAATTGTTGGCGGTGGAAGAGAAATTTAAAAATGACCCAGATCTGGAAACTACCATTATTCGTTTTGGCGGGCTTATAGGTCCCAAAAGGCATCCCGTTACGTACTTGTCCGGTAAAAAAGACCTATCTAACGGTAACCATCCAGTGAATCTCATACATCTGGAAGACTGCATCCACATTATAGAAACCATAGTGAAAGAGGGGTATTGGGGCGAGATATTCAACGGGGTATATCCCCATCATCCCCCAAAACAAGAATACTATGTAAATGAAGCTCAAAAGAGAGGACTTCAAGCTCCTATTTATTCAGAACCCACGAACACCCAAGGGAAAAAGATAGTTCCCTTTAATTTGATGCACTACAAAAAATATCGTTTTCAAAAACCTATAGTTGGATGACCTGATAATTTGGCGCTGGGACCACTTTTTTACTGAACTACAAACCTTTAAGGATTTACTTAACAGAATACTAAAAATAATTTAATAGTTTTGGCGCACTTAATACCTGAGAAAATGAAAAAATTAATAGTAGTGCTAATTTTCGCCTTTGGATTTTATGGCGGCGCACAGACCAAAAGTGAACTTCAGAAGCATTATGAAGCATTCTATAATGAAATGAAATTACAGGGTGATGTTAGTGGTGTTATCAATGCCCTCACACATTTGAATGTAATGTCACCCACCATTGAACGCAGGGATACCTTGGCGTATGTTTATGCCAATGACAACCAACACATACAGGCACTCAATACAATAGGCATTGATAAAAATGAAGCTGATTCTGATTTGGCCCTACAAGTAAAGGCAATATCACTAAAGGCCTTGAATCAACCAAAACGTGCTTTGGAACAATTTGAACTTTTGTTCAAAAGGTCCCCAGATGCCTATTTGGCCTACGAACTTGCCGACCTAAAAATTCAGACTGGGGATGCCGCAGGTGCATCCGCTAATATCGAATATGGTATTGCCAATGCAACAGATGAAATGAGCTATGCCTTTTATGAAAGACAGCAACCTTATGAGGTTTCCTTAAAAGCTGCCTTTCTACATTTGAAAGGGCTGATAGCTTACAACATAGATAAAACTAATATTGATGCCTCCCTTGCACTAATCGATGAAGCACTGACCCTTGCCCCAAACTTTAATTTGGCAAGCCTTAGCAAACAAGCTTTGGAATCAAGAAAGGAAAAAACAGAGGCTCCCCAAGAAGTACCTGAGGTAAAAAAAGACAAAACAAAGGCTAAAAAACAATAGTTTTAGCTTAGAGGATAATAAAAAAGGGGGCCGTTTGGCCCCCTTTTTTATTATTGGATTTCCTAATTAGCCTTTAATTCTTGGGTAATGACACTGTCCTTCGCCTTTTTAAGGGACACTACTACATCCACATTTTCATTGGGAATGGCGATCGACAGCACATAATGTGCAATTTTCCAACCATTATCGGTTTTTATGAGTACCCCAGAACCGCGACAGAGCTTCATTTGAGTATCCAAAAGTTCATCGAACCATGCCATATCCATGGCCTTGTTAACATAAATATTACGCTGAAGCGCTGTAAAACTCCATGCCTTCCCCTTATCAAAATAAGGTTTGGAAAATTCCTTAAATTCAGAATTCTGCCAATTTTCCATAGCATCAGTTCCAATAAACACCCCATCATCTGTCATCTTTGAAAAATACGCCTCAAAATTTGCATCTGATGCAGCCTTGTGCCATTCATCTAAAACTGTAGTAATAGATTCCTTTTCTTCCTGCTCCTGTGCATATAACGTAACTGAAAGAAATGAAATCGTCAGTATGCCTAAAATCTTAATCATTTTCATTTATAATTAATGTTGTGTCCAGACGACTATTGACAATCACCGTGAACTGGTTTCTAAATGCATTGTATGCCTCAGCCAAAGCCGTTGTTGGTTCCTCGGTATCCACGCCATATTCCAAACTAAATTTTGTTTTAAGGATAGCAGTCTTTATCACCTTGAGCCTACTCTTTATTTGAGGAACATTAAACTCCTCAGGAAAGTCGGAGGTCTCCAATAATTTTTGTTTTTCAATCAAATCTTCTACAACCAAGGTCAACCCTTCCTTATCCTGCACTTTGTAAAGCGCCTCAAAACTGGTCTGCAAAGCATTGAATTCTACCCAATCCCTTAAGATCACCTTGGCCTCCGGATTGATCCCTGTTTTTTTTGGAAGATTATTTAAGTCGAACATCACCTCTTGTGCTTGTTCCTTATCCACTCCCGTATTGCCCTCTTTACATGATATTACAAGAAGGAACACAGCACCAAAAAAGAATATTTTTCCCATAAGGCTAATGTACAAATTTTAATAAAAGCTATCTTTGCCCACGAATTCATTTAACTACATTTTTATGCCAAAATCCATTCTCATTTTAGGAGCATGCGGACAAATAGGAACAGAACTTACGTATACATTACGTGAAAGATATGGCAATGACCAAGTTATTGCCAGTGATATAAGGGAGGGGGATAAAGATCTTATGGCTTCTGGTCCCTTTGAACTTTTGGACGCTACTAATTATGGGGCTTTGGAAGATGTGGTGATGCATTACGAAATAGACGAAGTATACTTGATGGCAGCCATGTTGAGTGCCACCGCTGAGAAATTTCCGATGCGTGCATGGAACTTGAATATGAATTCCCTTTTCAATGTACTCAACCTTGCCAAAGACAATAAAATAAGTAAGATATTCTGGCCCTCCAGTATTGCTGTATTTGGACCCAATACCCCTAAGGAGAAAACCGCTCAAAATACCATCATGGAACCTAGTACGGTTTACGGCATTAGCAAACAGACCGGCGAGCGCTGGTGTGAATATTATTTTAAAAAGTACGGAGTGGATGTCCGTAGTGTACGCTATCCCGGTTTAATAAGCCACAAAACCCTTCCAGGAGGTGGCACCACTGATTATGCTGTAGAAATATATCACAAGGCGCTATCGGATAAAGAATATACCAGTTTCCTAGGAGAAGACAGCAAGCTGCCTATGATGTTTATGGACGATGCCATTAGGGCCACTATCACTATTATGGAAAGTGCTCCTGAAAAAATTAAGGTACGTTCCTCTTACAATCTTGCAGCCATGAGTTTTACACCAAAAGAAATGGCGGAAAACATCAAAAAGCACATTCCTGACTTTAAAATGTCCTACGCTCCGGATTCCAGACAGCAAATAGCCGATTCTTGGCCGAGCAGTATTGATGATTCTGTGGCCCAAAAAGATTGGGGATGGAAAGCTGAATTTGATTTGGAAAGGACCACCCAAGAAATGTTGGACAACCTATCAAAATAATCAGTTTCTAAACTTCAGCTTTTTTTCAATGGCCATGATCATGATATTGGCAATGTCCTTTCCAGTGGCATTTTCAATACCTTCCAGGCCAGGGGAAGAGTTGACCTCTAATAGCAAGGGCCCCTTATTGGATCTAATGATATCTACCCCAGCTACGGCCAGGTTCAGTACTTTGGAAGCTTTGAGTGCCAATTTTTTCTCCTCAGGGGTGATCTTGATGATAGATGCTTTCCCTCCTTGGTGAATATTTGCCCTAAACTCACCTTTTTCTGCCTGTCGCTGAATGGAGGCCACCACTTTACCATCCACTACGAAACAACGGATATCTTGTCCGTTTGCTTCCTTAATGAACTCCTGTACCAAAATATTGGTCTGAACACTTTTAAAGGCGTTGATAACACTCTCCGCCGCTTTGTTGGTCTCGGCCAAAACCACTCCTTTTCCTTGGGTGCTTTCCAAAAGTTTAATGATCAATGGTGCCCCATTGACCATACGGATCAAATCCTTGGTATCCATAGGTGATTTGGCAAAACCCGTAATTGGAATATGGATATCGTTCTTAGAAAAGAGTTGTGATGCGAACAGTTTGTCCCTGGATTGGGTAATTGCTTCAGCACTGTTTTGACAATAGACTCCTAAGGTATCAAACTGCCTTATCAAGGCGCAGCCATAAAAAGTAACAGCTGGTTTTATTCTAGGGATGATGGCATCATAAGCTTTTAGGATATTTCCTCCACGGTATCTAATTTCAGGAGAGTTGGCGTCCAATTTCATATAGGAATGCTCCACATTCAAGAAAACAATTTCGTGCCCTCTCGCCTCTGCTGCTTCCATAATCCTCTTGTTACTGTATAGGTTGGGGTTACTGGCCAGTAAGGCAATTCTAAGTCCAGATTTCTCCTTTACATAAGGAGCATATTTCACGGTGATCTCCTCATTGGAAATATCCCCCAGGCAGTACATTTCTGCTGGGTTTACCATATACCTGTCGTTGAGGGCCTCTCTTCCCAACAACATGCGGAACTCCATCGTATCCCTATTGGCTAATGTAAGTTCTATGTCAAAGGTTACATTGCCCATCGTAACTGGGGTCTTGATCACCAAACGTTCTTCTGCAATTCCCGAGGAGCTTTTTACGGTCCTTCGGTCTACGAGCCTTGCCTCACAAAGCATGTTAAAACTACGGTTATCCTGTAAGGGATTGACCTCAAATTTTACCCACTCCTGTACCCCTTTGGTAAATACCTTGGCATTTGTCGCTTGGATAGAAGAGGTTCTTGCTCCGGAATCTACCCTGGCCTTAATGGCCGGAATACCCATTTCTTTAAACACACACCACTCTTCACTTCCAATAATAGACAAATCTTTCAATTCCATAATTATTATAATTGTTGACCCTTTTTTTAAGAAAGGGCAATAGTAAGGTAAAAAATGTTACTCGGCAAACATTTCACTCTGGTCATTGAAAGTCTTAAACTCTAAGGAGTGCCCACTTGGATCCTGAATAAAAAATGAACGGTGTTCCCCGGTCTTATCCTTTAAAAAGGTGACCTCTGTGGTCAATTCATAATCTGGGGTATTCAATTTTTTGTACATGCGCTCCCAGGTATCTGAATCTACGATAACCCCGAAATGAAAAGAGGGCAATACTGTGTCCCCAAATTTATAGGTCCTGAAAACGAAGTTAAATTCCCCAGATTTGGTAAAAGTAATCTGGTTTCCGAATAAATTCACATCTAGCCATCGGGTAGAATTTCTTCCGATCTCCGCCCCAATGACGTCCGCATAAAAAGCTCTGGTCTTTGAGATGCTATAACAAGGCAAAGACATATGAAAAGGTGCATGTTCCATGACTATTAATTTAAAATGAAATCCATTCTAAATTACAAATTCTAAACGATACCTTTTGTACATGAACAGCAATTTTTGGAAAGTACTTTTTTGACTGATAGACCTTAAGAATTTCAACCCTCCTTTACCCCAAACCAAGTACTCGAAATACGAACAAATCCAACACTTCCACTAAAATCAGTATGATGATGATCCATTCCAATCGGCTGCTCTCCCTATGCTCCATAATATCTTTGAAGAGTTCCAAATCTTCCTTAATAATCCCAATGCGCTCAGAAATATATCGATATCTATCTTTTAGATCAAAGGTCTGCTTGAGTTCCATATCCAAACGGTTAAGATCTTCATTTTCCCAGGTGCTGTCCGGGGAATCAAAGATGTAGAGATTTTCTGAAATTTCGTTCTTAATGTTCAGCACCTTCCCGATAAACCTTTTCAGGTGGTTACCCGAAATCTTCAATTTTCCGTTTCGCTCTAAAAGTTTGGTATGCACATTGGTCTCTTCCAACAACTGCTCTGTAATCTCCAAATACCGATCCAACGCAACCGATTGGGAGGTGTTCAACATGACCAAACGAATGGATTCGGAATCAAAATTTGGAAGAATAACTTTGTTGAAGGTCACTTTTTGCTGCCCAGGAATAACCTCTACTTGTATTTTTTCTGAAAGTTGATAAGGAACCCTATCCTTTGACAATGTACTTAATTGCTTTAAGATGGCTTGGATTTCCTTTTCCGAATGATTGAAAAAAGAGACCAGTCCATATTGGGAAATGTGGACAAATCGTTTGTCCCCATTTTTAAAGAATAGTTCAACACTGTCAGAGAACAGGATTTCCAAAGGCAAGAGATTTTTACTTTGCCTAATATTTATGGAAGCTGCTATTTGGAATGCGACAACTTCAAACATGGATCTTAGTCCTCATCGTTATCCTCGTCCTCTTCCGCTATTTCGATGTCCGGAATAGCTTCTGGATCATTATCGTCAAAATCCTCATAATCATCTTCATCATAATTGGCCATGGTCTTTTCAAGTTTCGCACTAATCTTCACCAAATACTTGGTATCATCAGTGGTTACTTCAACGGCCTCTATACGTTCACCCTGTGCATTTTTAAAGGAGATGATATTCTGATCGTCATACCCGTCAGGATATTTGTCAACCAACAACTTTAGGACTTCCGGGGTAAGCTTTTTAAAATCTACAATTACTCTCTTTAAATTGTCCATAATTACATGTCTAATAGGTAAGCAAAAATTAATGGGGCAACAATGGTTGCATCACTCTCTATTATAAACTTGGGGGTATTGATATCTAGTTTTCCCCAAGTGATCTTTTCATTGGGCACAGCTCCAGAATAAGAACCATAACTGGTGGTAGAATCACTTATTTGACAGAAATAACTCCAAAATGGCGTATCTGTACGTTCCATATCCTGATAAAGCATAGGTACGACACAAATAGGGAAATCTCCTGCGATACCACCTCCAATTTGGAAAAATCCAATTCCGTCTTTAGAATTATCGGTATACCAATCGGCCAAAAAGGTCATATACTCAATCCCGGATTTCATTGTGGTAGCTTTCAAATCACCCTTTAACACATAGGAAGCAAAAATATTCCCCATGGTACTATCTTCCCATCCTGGGCAAACGATAGGTAGGTTTTTCTCTGCTGCTGCATACATCCAAGAATCTTTAAGGTCTATCTCGTAATACTCCTCCAAAACACCCGAAAGCAACATCTTGTACATATATTCATGCGGAAGATAACGCTCACCCGCCTCATCTGCTTCTTTCCAAATCTTATAGATATGCTCCTGTAAACGTCTAAACGCCTCATGTTCAGGGATACAGGTATCCGTTACCCTGTTCAATCCTTTTTCCAATAGATCCCATTCTTCCTGGGGGGTCAAATCTCGGTAATTGGGTATTCTTTTATAGTGGGAATGCGCCACCAAGTTCATAATATCCTCTTCTAGGTTGGCACCTGTACAGGAGATGATCTGCACCTTATCCTGACGGATCATTTCTGCAAAAATCTTTCCCAGCTCAGCGGTACTCATAGCCCCCGCCAAGGAAACCAACATTTTGGCCCCATTGTTCAATTGGTCCTCATACCCCTTTGCGGCATCTACCAATGCTGCAGAGTTAAAGTGTAAATAATATTTTTCAATAAAATTGGAGATTGCTCCCTTAGTCTTCGTCATCTTCGAATCTTGAATTATTAGTAATTCCGGCTTTGGCGTCCACATCGTAGGTGTTGTCATAAGCATCCTCGATAGCTTCTTCCATAAATTTATAGCTTAACATTTTGTAGTAAAGTTTTGCTGCCACAAAATCAGAAGATTTATCCACCTTATTTGGACAAAGCTCCATAATATCAAAACCTACTACATTCTTTTCGGCAAAAACCTGTTTTAAAAACTCCAAGGTTTCATACCATAACAATCCTCCAGGTTCCGGTGTTCCCGTGGAGGGCATAATGGAAGGATCTAAAGCATCCAAATCGAACGTAATAAATACGTTATCGGTCATTTGGGAAATTACCTTGTCCATCCAATATTCATCATTCACAATATCATGGGCAAAGAAGGTCTTTTCTTCATCCATAAACGTCTTTTCTATAATATCCATACTACGGATGCCTACCTGTAATAGGTTGGTAGTCTGACTTGCCTCGTGCACCGCACAGGCATGGTTGTATTTTGTGCCCTCATAGGACTCCCTAAGGTCCGCATGTGCATCTATTTGTAAAACGGTAAGATTGTCAAAACACTCATTAAAGGCACGGATAGAACCAATGGAGATGGAATGCTCCCCTCCAAAAAGGGTCACAAACTTATTGCGTTTTATATATTCTTTGGTGTTTCTATGTACCGCATTCACCACCGCTTCGGCAGAACTGTTTTCGGTAATGGTAGGAGCCAGAAATATTCCTTGCTGATAAACCTCGGTCCCCGTTTCTATATCATACAACTCCATATTGGCGGAAGCATCCAAAAATGCCTCGGGCCCTTTATCAGCTCCCTTGCCCCAAGTACTTGTTCCATCATAAGGTACAGGTATCAAAACTACCTTTGCCTTTTCCAATTGTGCAAACTCATCTGGAATGCCAGCATAATTGTTATTCGCGCTCATATCCTAAAATTTTAAGCAAATCCTCTGCTTTTTGTTGTTCACTAAATAAGGTTGTAGAAAGGTTTCCTTTTTCGTCCCTGTCTATTAATACATGTTTTGGATGTGGAATTAAACAGTGTTGGAGACCGCCGTATCCACCGATACTCTCTTGGTACGCACCCGTATTGAAAAAACCGATGTACAAGGGCTTTTCCCTTCTGTATTTGGGCAAATAAATGGCATTCATGTTCTGCTCACTGTTGTAATAATCATCACTATCGCAAGTGAGTCCGCCCAGCAGCACACGTTCGTATTCGTCCTCCCAACGGTTAACTGGTAACATGATAAATCGCTTACTAATGGCCCAAGTGTCTGGTAAGGTTGTAATAAAAGAAGAATCGATCATATTCCATTTCTCACGATCGTTCTGTTGCTTTTGATACAATACCTCATAAATAGCTCCACCACTTTCACCAACGGTAAAACTTCCAAATTCAGTGAAAATATGGGGCACGGGCACTTCCGCTTCCTGACAGGTGATGTTGATCTGGTTTACGATCTCATCGATCATATATTCATAATCATAATCAAACGCCAAAGAATTTTTGATTGGAAATCCTCCCCCTATATTTAAGCTGTCCAATGATGGACAGATTTTCTTTAGTCGCACATATACCTTCAAACATTTGACAAGTTCGTTCCAATAATAGGCGTTATCGCGAATCCCTGTATTGATAAAGAAATGCAGCATTTTAAGCTCCACCCTGTCGTTGTTCTTGATCTGATCCTCGAAAAAAGGAACAATATTCTTATAACCTATGCCCAATCGGGACGTATAAAACTCAAATTTCGGCTCCTCTTCGGAAGCGATACGGATACCTACCTTGAAATCTCCTTTTATCTCATCTGATAGCAAGTCTATTTCTTCATAATTGTCTATAATGGGAATACAGTTCTGATGCCCTTCATTGATCAGCCTACCGATATTGGTTATGTACTGATCCCTTTTAAAGCCATTGCAGATCACAAAGGTATCATCCTTGATCTTACCCGTTCTCTTCAATTTCTCCACAATATTGATATCAAAAGCCGAAGACGTTTCTATATGGATATCGTTCTTTAGCGCCTCGTTCAGTACAGGCTCAAAATGGGAACTTTTAGTACAGTAGCAGTAATGGTACTTTCCTTTATAATCGTTCTTTTTGATGGCCGCCTCAAACCATTTATTCGCCCTATTGATATTATCCGATATCTTGGGCAGATATGTAAATTTTAGGGGACTCCCATATTTTTCAACCAGTTCCAATAGGGGAATTCCATGAAATTGAAGGCTCTCTCCATCCAGGTTAAATTCCTCTTGAGGGAAGTAATAACTTTGGTGGATAAGATCAATATATTTAATATTCATTAAAATAGTTTTTTTATAAACTTAAAAAAAAATGAAGTGTTATTGTAAAAAGATGGATTCTTATTTTTTAATTTTATTTCCAAATGGAAATTTCCCATCAAAACTTGATGGAATAGAGATAGTTGGAACAACCCAGAACTATCGAGGACATAGCGGAAGTCACACTTAAAATTCGGCTGCTTATTTGATGGGCAATCATTGGAATAATCTTCCTAATTTCCAATGGTCCGAATACATAAAAACGTTTCATAACATGAAGCAAAATGCTATGACAAATGAAAACAAAAAAAATGAAAAAACAAGGGATTTAAAAAAAATTACCCGAATTGTGAAAATACACGACAAAAGGGCTTGTTCATTGTTAAATTAAACTTTTAACATGTTGACTATCAAATTATTATATTAAAATCTAACTTATCAAAATCTTTCTAATGAAACACAAAAAAATAAGAGCTTATTCTGTGTTTGTAATATTCTTTGCTACACTAAACATGGTGAGCGCACAAATACCTTCAAATGCCTATACATTTGAATCAAAAAATGAAGACATCACCACCTCCCATCTATTTTTATTTGATAAGAATTACTTGGTACACACAATTTATTCAGAGAATCCCCCAAACTTTAAAAAAACGGTCGGTGGCTTTTATGAAGTAAAAGATAATCATATCATTTTGAATCTGGAATTCAATTCTAATTACAAGAATGACAGTATCAATACCATTACCATTCCTTATACCTATAAAAACAATCAACTTTATCTGGAATTTGATGGGAGTAATAACAAAATGAAGGCCGACTCATATAATCCACAAGAATTGGACGGGAAATGGCTGATGGCCGGAAGGGTCAATGAAGAAGGTGAAAGCAGAAGGGATACCACACGCCCCCGTAAGACCATGAAATTTCTCCTTAACGGACATTTTCAGTGGATTGCGTTCAATACGGAAACAATGGAATTCTTTGGGTCTGGAGGTGGTGCATTTAGTTCTGAAAACGGAACTTATAGCGAGCACATCCAGTTTTTTTCAAGAGATAATTCAAGGGCAGGTGCCACCTTGTTATTTAGCTATGACCTAAAAGATGGCGACTGGCATCATAAGGGAAAAAGCAGCAAAGGTGATGCTTTGCATGAAATTTGGTCCCCAAGAAAATAACGTTTAATGCCTCCAGCCCTTTAGCACCTTAAAGCTATGCAGTACATGAGGGAAAATGGCATCCATGGATTCCTTGGCTCCATTGGTAGATCCGGGCAATGCCAAAACCAAGGTTGCCCCTATCGTTCCAGCAACACTTCTGGACAGCATGGCATAGGGCATTCTATCCTGCCCATAGCTCCTTATGGCTTCCTCAATTCCAGGAATACGCCTATCCAACAATGGAATCAATGCTTCCGGGGTAATATCCCTTTCTGAAAGTCCGGTTCCCCCACAATAAATTATCACGTCTATCTCTTCTGCGACAAATTCCTTTGCCTTCAGTTGAATTTCTTCCTTTTCGTCTGGAATGATCATATAATTGGAGACCGAATAATTCAAAGCTTTCAGCTTGTCAACAATGGCCTTTCCTGCCTTGTCCTCCTTCTTCGCTTCGGCAATGGTATCCGAGCAAACAACTACCGCAAAGGTCAGAGGCTCTTTGAAATTATCCTTGTAGTCCGACTTACCGCCTTTTTTTTCGAGTAATTTGATATGATGGATTTCCACCCCTTTATCTATGGGTTTTAGCATATCATACATGTTCAGCGCAACAATGCTTGCGCCGTGCATGGCCTCTACCTCTACTCCTGTTTTATAAATGGTCTTTACAGTCACCAAAACGGTAATTTCCATTCCGTTGATCTCATAATCGATACCTGTAAATTCAATAGGCATGGGATGGCAATCCGGCAGAAGGTCAGACGTTTTTTTTACCCCCAAAAGACCTGCAGCCTTACTAGCGGAGAATACATCTCCTTTAGGCACCCTATTTTCCTTTATCGCTTTTATAGTATCTTCTGAACTTACTTTAACTACAGCTTGTGCTGTTGCTATTCGGAGGGTAAGGTTTTTGTGTGTAATATCTACCATATCTAACTATTCACTTTCCATTGGTAACTCTCATCTTCAAAAAGCTCTTTCCCAAAAATAGGCACCTGTACTTTTATTTCTTCCACTATATGTTGCAATGCTTCAAAAACTTCTTTTCTGTGGGGAGAGGAAACAAAAACAAACAGACATAATTCCCCAGCCTTTACTGTCCCTAAACTGTGATAAATATGCATGCAGTTAAGGTTGAACTTTTCAAAAGCAGCCTCCCTAATCTCGTGAAATTTCTTGTTTGCCATTTCTTCATAGGCTGTGTATTCAATCGCGGCCACCGTTTTCCCTTCAATAACATCAGCCCTGACTTGTCCCAAAAAAATATCATGGGCACCAATGGTAGTTTTAGATTGGTGCTTGGCTATGGATTCCCCAATAAACTGGGGGGAAATTGCTCCAGAGACGAATACGTTTTTTACTTTTTTCTTTTCCATTATATTCTTTCTATTGATTCAAAAAAGTTCTTAAAGATACTTAGAATCCACTGTTTAACCTCGTCATAGTTTTAATTAGGAAGTACCAATACCTCAACCCCACTACCCTGATGGATTTCAGATACCGATTCTGGCACATACACCAAGGCGTTGGCAAGGGAATAGGTGTGCAACATTGCCGAACTTTGTCCTTCCAGAATTTCCACCTCCCCATTTTCCAGAATCCTAGCTTTTAGCAACAAGGCCCTGTTATAGGTATTGGCAACTGAAGTGGACACCATTAGCTTTCTTCGCTCCAATCCTTTCCCCAATTGACCCATTATTTTTTGAAGGGCAGGGTATACATAAAGATAAAAACAAGTCAGCGCCGCTGCCGGATTCCCTGGCAAGGCAAAGACAATTTTATTTCCCCGTTTTCCAAAAAACAGGGGTTTCCCTGGTTTTTGCCTCACCTTATAAAACAAAGGTTCTACCTCCAATGCTTTTAAGGCTTTATATACATAGTCATGATCTCCTACAGAAATGCCCCCATTCACAAGAACCACATCGTTTTCTTGAAAGGCTTTTGAAAGCACCTCACAAGTAGCCATAAAATTATCCGCTACCCGATACGTGTTACATCCATCTATTCCATACCCTTCAACGGCTGCCAAAAGCATTTTGGAATTGCCCTCATAAATTTGACCGGGTTTCAACGTTTCGCCTCCTTCCGCCAACTCGTTACCAGTGATTACGATCCCAACTCTAGGCTTATCAAAAACATTAACCTCCATAATTCCCATTCCTGCCAAAAATCCAATGGCCGGTGGGGTAAGCTCGGTTCCTTTTCGCAAAGCCAGATCACCCTTGGTTATTTGCTCGCCACGTGGCCTTATATTGCTTCCAGCAACAGCATCCTCCATAAGCGTAATACTATCTGCAAGCCTTATCACTTTTTCTTGCATAACAACTGCTTTGGCTGTCTCAGGTACCATGGCCCCTGTAAAAATCCTCACAGCCTCACCCGCTTTTAGTAGAACCTCTTTTCCGTCCCCGGCTGCTACTTCTCCAATGATGGCATATTTCTTTACGGGATGGATGTTGATCGCATAACCATCCATGGCCGATTGGTCAAAAGGAGGCAGATCTATAGGAGCATGCACATCTTGTGCTGTGACCATACCCCTGGCCTTGGACAAGGGAAGGGTAACGCTTTGAAGAGTAGTCGTGTTTTTGGCAATTATCTGAAGTGCTTCTTCAACCGAGACCATATAGTTTCATTTTTAATGGGCTCATTATCACCCTTTTTACTGACAAGCCCTTTGGTAAATTCATTTAAGGTTTCTACTTTTTCCTCAAAATCGCCTTTAATAGTCTTCCGATATTCATTTAGGTTCTGAACCAGATCGTCTATATTTTCAGGGATAACATCTTCAAAGAATTGACGCAACCTTTTGGCCGTTGTAGGGGATTTTCCATTGGTGGATATTGCCACCTTTACATTTCCTTTAGTTACAATGCCACCCATATAAAAATCACAGAAAGGCGGATTATCGGCCACATTCACTAGAATGGTTCGCGCCCTACAATCATGGTACACTTGTTCATTAACCTCCACTTTATCTGTGGTAGCAACTACCATGTGTCTGCCTTCCAAATATTTTTCATGGTAGGCATCGTAGGTGATTTTCACATTGTGCTTCTTCGCCAAAGCCAAGGTGTCCTCCAAAAATTCAAGGGAGACCATTTCCACCTGTGCATTTGGACTTGATTTCAACAAAAAAGTCAGTTTTTCCAATCCCACATTGCCCCCTCCCACAATGAGTACATTCAATTGTGATACTTTTAGAAAAACAGGGTATAACTCATTTCGTTCCATAATGGCTTTCTTAAAACATCTTGAAATTCTGATTATACAGCATGCGGGTAGTTTAATTATAACCGAATAACAAACAGGTTACAAAGATAACAGAATTAGTTGTTAAGAGCCTTTTGAATCAGCTCGAATGACGACTTGGAAAAAGGTATCTTTAATGCCATATAATGCCCTTTGGCCGACATCTTATTCCATGTTTTTTGTATGATATCTATAAGCTTCTCTTCAGGATGTTTTTCCATAAACGCCTCAAAATAATATTCTAGGAACACCAAACAAATGACATCTTCCAAGGTCTGGGTCTCTTCGTTTTTTTTGAGTTGTTTCTTTTGTAACAGAAAGCCAACCTTATCGATTGTTTTTTGATCATACCCTGCCTCCCTTAAAATACCACTTGCTTTTTCGGCATGGAATTTTTTTAGGTCTTGCCTCCATTTTAAATACCCGACCCTATTCATCTCATAAGATTCCCTGGGAATTTCCCACCTACAAATGTGCTGGCAGCGGGCCGTAAGTTTTAAAGGTTCGGAAGCATATGGGGCATATTCCCTGAGCTTCTCTGTCATGCGAATGGCATACAAAACTTCTTTGGCATAAGTCTTGCCAAGAAATATTTCCCTATTTGGATCCTGCTCGTTGGCCTGGTCAAAAAGTTGAAAAGCTCTCTCTAATTTTGATGATTCCTCCATGTTCCACAGATTTTGGCTATAGGTTCTTGGCAAAAATTGATTTATAAAAAAACCCTAATAAATCTAATGATTTAAAAGGGTTTTTTGTTGTAGCCTCACCAAGAATCGAACTATATTCGCTTAAACCCTATTTTTAAAGGCTTGCGAATAATTGCTGATTATAATGTTGACGATTTGTGAACTTTTTTGGTGATTATTATCCCGTCATACCAAATGTATATAATTAAAATTATATGGATATATTTCAAAAGATAAATTCAAAATAATTTTAAGTTATCGAGATCCTATCTGTTCCGTTCTAATGTTTATTTGTAGGATTAAAATTTTTGGCCATATAATCTTGCCAAGTTACCAATACATATTTTTCCTTTCCGTTCTCAGTTTTTTTTAAAAATCCATATTCGTACGTAAATAGATATATTTCTCCTTTCTGATTTTTCCAATAGTGGGTAAAAAAATTGGGGTCAAATCCCAATTCCAATAATACATTACTTCTAATTGTTACCTTTCCCCCTTTGTTATACTCCTTTAAAATCTTCCTGTTCATTTTAAGCTGATTGTCTACCTTATTATAAAAGCGATCCGGATTCTGCTTTTCCTTATGGTATTGGTAAGCACTTTTGCATTGGGGATCACAAAACTTCTTGTCTGTCCTGCCTGTTAATGCCTTTTTACAATGCAAACAATCATCATATAACCTCATAATTACCTTTTAATCATATTTTATACGTATCCTATTCGTATAAGGTACGATTAAATTAATTACATCCATTAGATTGCAAAAAAAAGACATGGAACGAGGTAGAAGTGTTACATTAAAACATCTTTTGATTAAAGAGAAAAGATATATAGGTCTCCAATTCAATACGGATAAAGTTATCCATGCCCTAGTGAAACAGCTGCCGGATGTAAAATGGAGCAATAGTTTCAACATGGCCTATATTCCAAACACCAAAGAAAATCTAAATGAAATATTTGAGATCTTCAATAGAACTGTCTGGGTTAATTGCAACTACTTTTTTGATAAAAGCAATGTAAAAGAAACCAATGAACCTTTAGATATTACCTGGTTCAGAAAAAGGCAATTGCCTTCTACCTATCGAGTTTGTCCGAACAGCTATTTAGATAAACTAGAATTAAAAAAATATGCAAACAATACGGTAAAGTCATATATATCTTCATTCGAGACATTTATTAATTATTACAATAACAAAGAGTTGGTTGCTATAAATGAAGGTGACGTAAGAACGTATATTTTAAAATTGGTTCAAGAGGACAAATCCAATTCTTACATTAATTCTGCAATCAACAGTATCAAATTTTACTACGAATCCGTTCTTGGTATGCCCAATAGATTTTATGAGATAGAAAGGCCTAGAAAAGAGAAAAAATTACCAAAGGTACTTTCCAAAGATGATGTTCTCAATATTATTGAACATACGAACAACTTAAAACATAAATGTATTGTTAGCCTTCTGTATTCTTCAGGAATACGGAGAAACGAATTGGTAAATTTAAAAATAACAGATATAGACAGTAAAAGAATGTTGATACGAGTTGAAGCGGCGAAAGGCAATAAGGATCGCTATACATTACTTTCCCATTCATTGTTAAAAGATTTACGTGAATATTACAAACAATGGAAACCGGAAAAATATATCATAGAAGGTATGTACGGAAGACAATATACTGGTCAAAGCATCGGGAAAATAGTGCTTAATGCCGCAGCAAAGGCAGGTATAAAAACGCCTGTGACACCCCATATGCTTCGTCATAGTTTTGCCACGCACTTGTTAGAAGCAGGGGTGGACTTAAGACAAATTCAGGTCTTATTGGGACATAGCTCTAGCAAGACTACCGAAATATATACGCATGTAGCTACCACTACCTTTAAAGAAATAAAGAATCCTTTAGATTTTTAAAAAATATAAAAGATATATATAACATATGTTCTATATATCCTATATTGTGGTGTATAATGAACATATGTTCATTATACAATTGTTACCATACATACTATCAAATGCCTCGAATTGAATTACGGACGTATATTAAAGCTGACAAGAATATAGTGTTCGACCTGTCTAGGAGTATCGACTTACACAAAATATCGACTGAACATACAAATGAAGAGGCCATTGATGGCGTGACCGAAGGCTTAATTGGATTAAATCAAACCGTTACATGGAGGGCCAAGCATTTTGGAATTTATCAAACCCTTACCTCCAAAGTGACCGAATTTTCTCGACCAAAGTTGTTTACAGATGAAATGGTGAAAGGAGCTTTTAAAAACTTTAAGCACGTGCACCAATTTAACGATCTTGAGAACGGTACTGAATTGATAGACGTATTTGAATATCAATCTCCGCTTGGGTTTTTAGGCAGTTTAGCTGACAAGCTATTCTTAAAACAATATATGACCGACCTTTTATTAAAAAGAAATGAAACCATAAAGGAATTCGCTGAATCTGAAAAATGGAGAGAAGTGTTACCTAAAAATTAAAAAAGTACGTATGGTAACAAGGGCTATAATCCATTGTTTAGCATATTTACTACAATTCAAAACTTTTCGTACTTTAGTCCGGCATGATCCCAAGCTCGATTTGATTAACATCAAATCTCAACAACGGAATCATAGCCTAAACGTTGGCACACATTTGAAAAATGGAAATCTATCTAATCTTATTCTTACTTCTGATTGGACTAATTATCGGACTGATTATTTGGATAGTCCGACTGTTCAGTGTGTACAGAAAAGGGAAGAAAAAATCTTTTGCCATTCAAGTTTCCATTTTGACTGTATTGCTGATTCTTTTGACTTGGGAACTTCAAATATTTCCGCTATCAAAAAATTTCTACATACAGGACAGAACAACCAAATTAACAGGTAAAAAATTCTGGAGTTGGGAAGAATTCGATTATGAAGAAATTAGTGTCCGTGGAGAAGGTTACACATTGGACATATATAAGTTTAGTGAAGAGACAGCTGAATATTTTAAGAATCCTGACAAGGAATTTTTTGAGAACTTTCCGACAAAAGAACTAGCTGACATAAGGTGGACAAGAACCCCAGTTAAAGAAAGCGAACAAGAAATTTTGGAATTCGCGACACCAACTTATGGTGGATGGAAAGGCGCAATAATTAACCGACAAGATTTTATAAGACAAATTGCAAATCACCCAGGGTCCTTTTATTCATATGATGACGGTGAAAGTACGAATTTCTATTTAATTGTACCTGACAAAAGACTAGTGGTTTTGATTAACCATAATATGTAATGAAAAAATAAAAACGTGTGCCAACAATAGCTATAAGTAATGCGGAATTTGGTGTTTAATTTTAAAGTAAGCGTATATTTACTATGTCCGCAAAATCTTTTCGATTTTGCTCTGTCGAAAAAATATAAATCAAAACAAAAAGCTTTTGCTACGTGCGAAGACGGAAACAAAAACGTTTCCTTGCCTCCGCACTACTCATAGCTGAAGCGTTGTAGCTAATTTGATCAAAATGATTAAAACATTGATAAGTCGACTCCTCCTTTCAGAAAAAAAACGAATGGAAATTATGAACGACCTTAAAAGCAATCCAAATTTCCGATCTAAGGATGAAATCGACAAAAATGGACCGAACTCTAATAGTGTATCCGATTTTAAATTGGATAAGGGAGAAGTTCAAACCATTTTCACACCAGAATTAGGAAATCAAAAAGGTCTGACCTTATCAAAATGGTTTTATAAATCTGGAGATATTGTTAAATCCGGAGATATTATTTGTGTCATTGAAAACGAGGATATAACCATGGAGTTTGAAAGTGTATTTAATGGACGAATTATATCTACCTGTAGATTGAATGAAAAGCTGACTAGCTCAACTGAATTATTTAAAATTGAAGGAATATAAAAACTAGCTACAACAATGGCTATAATTCATTGTGGCATCATGCAAAAAACAAAAATATTAACCACCAAACGGCCTGATTTCATAAGTGGGAAAGTCTACGACGTTCCCCACAACGAAATCATAGCCTAGGCGTTACCACATATTTAATGACGCATCATAAATCATTAATCCCTTTATTTTTCTTCACCATTTGTCTTGCCTGTAATACAAACGGAGAAAAGGAATCTATTGACTACGGAACTGCTAAAATAAGTAATGCCCGACAAGAGATAAATGCTCGAGAACATCATAATTTCACATGTGAAAAAAGAACGGAGGAAAATCCATTTGGAAATTTCACCGAATTGGAGTTGGACGAAAATGAACTGCGCTTTACAAATATTGAAAGTAGCCTATTTGAAGGAAGGACAATCAACTTTAAAATAAATAAAATGTTGAATATTTCTGAGGTAAGCTATAACGAATGGATTGACGTAATCCATAATGATAGAACTGAAAAATATAAGGTGGTGGAAAGTGGAATCAATTTGAATATCGACCCTTTTAAAACAGAGGGACAGGAATTGGTTGCAGATTATTATTTAAAAGTAAAGCACACTACTGATTTTAAATGGTCATGGAATAAAGATGTAAATTATTTTATTGTAACCGGCAGGTTTAAATGTAATAAAAACATGTGGTAACAAGGGCTATAATCCATTGTTTAGCATATTTACTACAATTCAAAACTTTTCGTACTTTAGACCGGCATGATCCCAGCTCGATTTGATTAACATCAAATCTCAACAACGGAATCATAGCCTAAACGTTAGCTGCAAGTTAAAAAAAGACGAAAATGGGACGACATAAAATGACCTCTGGTATTTGTCACTTATGTGGTCTAAATTCAATGTTGTCTTTTGAACATGTTCCTCCAAGAAGCACCTTCAATAAAAACACAAAATATTCATCAATAGCTTTTGAGGATTATGTAAAAACCGAAAACCCATTAAAAAATACTCCTAAAGGAAAAACAAAACAGGGTGGAATTGGATATAACTCTTTTTGTAAGTATTGTAACAACTTCTTGGGTTCGGAATATGTCCCAGCATATCAAAGATGGGTAACTGGTGGATTTCAAATATTGCAAAATAAAGAATTTGAATTACATACATATTTAATCAAGGAAATAGAACCGCAAAAAATATTAAAGCAAATTGTCTCTATGTTTTTGGCAATTAATGGAGAATGGTATTTAAAATCATATCCCGAATTATCAGATTTTGTCGCCTCAAAAGATTCAAAAGAATTACCTGCCCGTTTCAAAGTTTTTTGCTATTTAACACGGGCTGAAAACATCAGATATATGCATCATGTGGTACATGGCAACTTTGCAACAGGTACTTCAATAAATTGTACTGAAATAGCCTATCCTCCATACGGATATGTTTTGACAATGGATTCTGGAAATGAAATCCAGTATCTAAATAATATAACTGAATTCAAAAATCTTAATAAAAAGATGGACTTGAATATTAATATGTTTCAATTGTCTACATATATGCCCTTTCCTCTAGATTATCGTACAAAAGAACAAGTTGAAAAGGGAATTGAAGATGCAATACAAACTAGTCGAAAAAATGAAAAAAACTAATAAAAACCAGCAGCTAACAATACCTATAGCAAATAGGGCAAAAAGAGCTAAATTTAATGGCTTGGGTTTATTTACTAAGTCCGCCAAATCTTTCGGATTTGGCTTTTAAAATGAAAAAGATAAAAACAAAACAAAAAGCTTTGGCTAAGAGCCCAGGCGGAAACGAAAAGTTTCCTTGCCTGCCCTACTTGCCATAGCCGGAACGTTGTGCTCAATTTCTATAATGCAGAATATCGAGAATTTAATAAGTAAAATCATACCTCCTGACTCTCGTGAGGAACGGGAAGGATTTACCAATGACGAGATAATTTCAGCATTGACTTCGGAGGAACATAAGGCCGTTGAAATAAGACTTATCCAAATGCTGGATAAAAAAGCCGACCTTCTTATTGGACAAACATTGGTCAAAATGGAATCAGTAAATTCCCTTTCTACTTTACTAAAACGACTTGAACTAAAGAATTCCCCATTTGAAAGAATCATTTGGGCTGGATTAATCAACAACTTAAAAATGGGCGATCCTGAAATGGAAAAAATCGCTTTTGAGGAATTTGAAAAATTGGAATTCATCTACGCTATCCAAGGTGGAATTTTTCTTGATTTAATAAAATTTGACAGTCCGAGAATTAACTGTCGAATTGAACTGTTTGTAAACCACAAGTATGACCTGGTAGCACACCACGCAAAAATGGTACTGAATCATAATGGTTACGCCGATGCATTTAATGAGAAGGCTGTACACAATAGATGGTGGGAATTGTGGAAATAAAAACTGAGCACAACAAGGGCTATAATCCATTGTTTAGCATATTTACTACAATTCAAAAGTTTTCGTACTTTAGACCGGCATGATCCCAAGCTCGATTTGATTGACATCAAATCTCAACAACGGAATCATAGCCGAACCGTTGTACACAAGTTGTCAAAATGCGAATAACCGAATTCCTTTTAACATTATTAATATCCCAAATATGTTTTGGACAAGCTAGAATTGTTGGAGTTTATAACGACCGATTTTCGGAAAGTATTGAACTAAAAGCAGACTCAACATTTACTCACAATTACAAATTTGACCTCGCATCAAGTTGGACTACTGGGAAGTGGAAATTTAAGAATGGCAAAATATCACTTCAAACCAAGCTGATAATGGACACTCTTGTACTTGGGGAAAGTGGACAAAAAAAGTTGAAAGATTCTTTAGTTTTATCTCCAGACAAAGTTTCTAATCGAGTTGGGTTTAGTGATTATGCAATATCTTCAATATCTGGTGGTGGACAAAATAGAGTAAAACCTCCTAGTCAACTATATTGGAAAAAAAAGAGACTATATCGAATTAACGAAGATGGGACTTTGGATTTGAGAAAGCTAAAAGGGTTTTGGACCGACAAAAAGTATAAAACATATTTTAGAAAAGAAACCGAATAAAAACCTGTGTACAACAATGGCTATAATTAATGTGGGGTTTGGGTTTTAAAGTCAAGGTCTGTGTATATTTATAAGGTCGCAAAATCTTTGGGATTTTGCTTTGGACAAGAAAAATTAAAACAAAACGAAAAGATTTGGCTACGAGCTGTGGCGGTTTAGGAATTGTAAATCACCGCCCCACACTAATCATAGCCGAGACGTTGTACAACATTTAACTAAACAAGACGAAAGTGAATATCTACAGAAGTAAAAGCTCCTTTTTTGTTAAAATAATTACCGTGATTGCAATGATTTTACTGTCATTTGTTGCTCTGACTCTGTTAATTACTAACAAAGATTACGGACTGATTGGAGGAACAGTTTTGAGTTTGTTGACAATTGGAACCATACTTTACTTCTTTGCGAACTCTCTGAACAGAGTAATCCTGGAAAAAGATAAGGTCATTTTAAAAAAGACTTTTGGACAAATTACTATTCCGTTTTCGGAAATAAAAGAAATTAAAAAACTGGAATATTCTAATCTATCAATGACTTACGGAAGTAGAGGGGTTTTTGGGTTTATTGGAAATACAATGGACGATTCGATTAGCTTTGTTAAGGACAGAAAACAAATGTTTCAAATTATAACTGACAATAAAAAATATGTCTTGAGTTCTGAAAACTCAACTGAATTAATAAATGAAATAAAAAACGTTGTACAACAAGGGCTATAATTCATTGTGGCAGTATGCAAAAAACAATAATAGAAACCATCAAACGGCCTGATTTCATAAGTGGAGAAGTCTACGACGTTCCCCACAACGAAATCATAGCCTAGGCGTTGGCAACAATTGGATAATGAAATATAATAATTAAGAATGACCTGTAACAAATGTGGCTCGAATAAGATCATTAAAGGAGCGCGAGTTGTAGATTATGGACATGGGAATGTCAAAAAAAATCTATCAGTTTATATTCAAAAAACAGACAATGTATTTTTTAATAAGTTTGAGCAGGGTGAGTTAATCGCTCAAATTTGTTGCTCTTGCGGCGATGTAGAATTTACAATAAGTAATGTGGATGGCCTTTGGGAGGCGTATACCAAATCCAAAAAAACGGAAAATTAAATAATAAACTGTTGCCAACAGGGGCTATAATTCATTGTGGCATCATGCAAAAAACAATAACATTAACCACCAAACGGCCTGATTTCATAAGTGGAGAAGTCTTCGACGTTCACCACAACGAAATCATAGCCTAGGCGTTACCACACATTTAAGTAAAACATGAAAATTGGAGAAAGAGAAATCATATAAAGATTATTTAGATAAAACATTTCTTGAGGAACTGAATTATAAAATTTGGTCTACTAAAGGCAGTAGATTTAATGCAAATAAGAGACTTTTGAAAGTAGCTGACTTGTCAAATTTATGTTTAAGTATGTTGTCTGTATATTTAATAGCAGTTGGGCTATTATCTGTTTATAATATATATTCCACTGATGCGATTGATGAAAACTTAATTGCTTATTCCATTACTTGTCTTTCCATAATATTATTGGTATTTGGGCAAATAGAGAATGCAAAAGATTTCAGTACAAAAGCAAAACAATTTCATACATGTGGACTTGAATTATCAAAAATATATAATGATTTAAGAATTTTTAAAACTCTGAATGAAAAGCCTAAATTGAGTGATAAAAAAGAATTTGCTGAAACATTGTCCGACAAATATGAACGGATTTTAGAGAGACACGAAAATCACCAACCAATTGACCATAATATGTTTAGAGCATCTAAAGCAGATTATCACGAATTAAGTAAAATAGGTGTTTTTAAAATAAAAACTGACTATTATATTAAAACAAGATTAATTTATCATGTTCTAATTATATTACCGCCCATAATTATAATTGGACTCTTAATTAAAACTAACTAATAAATATGACTGTTAAAGATTTTGAAGTAAAATCCAAGGCAATAAGAAAAGAAATTTTTGATGAGAGTCTCTTAAAACAACCGAGTATATACTCGTTAGAAAGAGTAGGAAATCAACTTTTAGAAATTGTAAAAACAATTATATCGGATAATACCGAACTTGTTCCCGCTCTTGAATCATTAAAAATGGATTTAAATATTTATTTAACTGATTTAGTAGGAGAACTTCAACACGATTATAACAAAAACAATAAAAGATATAAAGCAAAATGGTCGAATGAATACACAAAAATTAGTGGATTTATTTCACGACTAAAAGAGTATATATCGGAAAAAGAAACGAATTAAAAACGTGTGGTAACAACGGCTATAATTCATTGTGGCAGTATGCAAAAAACAATAATAGAAACCATCAACCGGCCTGATTTCATAAGTGGAAAAGTCTACGACGTTTCCCACAACGAAATCATAGCCTAGGCGTTACCTGCAAGCTGAAAAAAGACATGTAACAAAAATCAAAATAAGACATCTTTCTTATGGACACTAACTCAAAAACCGTTCGATTAATAATATTCATTACAGGTTTATTACTATCAACAATATCTTACGGACAGACATCCTTAAAAGAAATCGGACTTAAAGCTGGAAAACATAAAGTGGGATTTAAACACTATACAGTTAGTGACAGCACAAGAACCTATCGAATTCATAATGAGTTTAACAACCAACTCATCAAGAGACCTATTCCAATAAGCATTTGGTATCCTGCGAAAATAGAGAATAGTAATTCTGAGCAATTAACAGTCTTAAACTATTTAGAGATTTTAAAAGAAGAGGAAGAATGGAAAAATTTACCGAATAACTTTCTGTTGGACTGGTTTCCGTATTTATGGAACACGCCAGAAAATAAAGCTCATCTTTCTGAAAAGACAAATGCTTTTTCTAATCCAACACTTTTAGACGGAAAATTTCCGGTGGTAGTTTATGCCCCAAGTTATCAAGCCTCGTCAATTGAAAACTTTGGGTTATTCGAGTATTTAGCCAGTAATGGTTTTGTAGTTATATCAAGTCCTTCAAGAGGAACAGATACGCGTTGGTTAGAAGGTGGAACTACAAGAGATATGGAAACACAATCGAGAGATGTTGAATTTCTTCTAAAAGAAATTAGCACCTATGAGAATATTGATTTGGAAAAAGTCGCATTAATGGGATTTAGTTTTGGTGGGTTGTCAAACGCTATAACTGTTATGAAAAACAAGACTATAAAAGCAATTGTTAGTTTGGATGGAACCGAAAGGTACAATTATCCTGTTTTGGAAAAATCACCCTATTTCAATTTAGATAAGTTTTCCATTCCTTATATCCATTTCGCTCAAAAAGAGATTCCGAAAGAAGTTCTAACCACGGAGAAAATTCCTGAAGAGTTGAACTACAAATTTCAATTATACGACTCTTTGGAATACAGCAACATTAACAGATATAGATTTCACGATCTAACCCATTCTTATTTTAGTTCTTTCGGTGTCTTATTCGCTAACAGAGATAAAAGGCAAGATAAAAGTGATGATAAGATTATGGCTTCCTACAATTTGCTTTGTCAACATACTTTGCAGTTCTTAAATGCGACACTAAAAAATGAGAAAAACGCGATTGCTTTCATTGAAAATAAGCCTGTTGCAAACGGATTTTCCGATAGTTTGATTTCTAAACAAACGAAAAAAGCTATCGAAAAAGAGTTTACATATAAAGATTTCAATGATTTAGCATTCAAACAAGACTATCAAGATTTAATTCCACTATATGAGAAAACAATGGTCAATCATCCAAATCTTGAACTTCAAGAAGGAATGTTAAACACTTTAGGACTGCGATTATCGTTTAATTCTGAGAAGAAAGGGCAAGGATATAATGTCCTTTTATTAGCATTACATCTAAATCCAAAATCGGCAAATTTATATGATAGTTTAGCCGAAGCATATTTTTATAATGAGGACTACCAAAATGCAATTTTGAATTACAAAAAGTCTTTGGAATTAAACCATGAAAATCAAAACGCAATTGACCGATTAAAACAACTAAAAGAATAAAGCCAGCAGGTAACAATGTATATAAAAAATAGGCGAAATAGCACTAAATTCAAGGGTTGTAGCTCGTATCAAAGTTTGTGCTTAACTAAAAGTTTGGTGCTTCGAAATCGCCTACTTTTCATATACTAACCGTTACCCACAATATGATGAAATTTACTGTTTTAAAAGGCTTTAGCCTTCTATTCATTTTGGGATGTTTACTCTTCACAATGGTTAAATGGTCAACATTGTCATATGAGGAAGGTTGGGGTGTAGTTGGAATGATCGGTCTGATTTCTTTGGGTTTGGCTGGACTTATACTTGATTTCGTTTTGACAAAACTTATTAAAAACAAGTGGTTATTGAATTTGATTGAATTACTAGTGTTGTTCTTTTTTTCAATAGAATTATGGATTTCAATTAAATCGACTTAAAATACTGTGGGTAACAATGCCTATAATCCATTGTTTAGCATATTTACTACAATTCAAAAGTTTTCGTACTTTAGACCGGCATGATTCCAAGCTCGATTTGATTAACATCAAATCTCAACAACGGAATCATAGCCTAAACGTTGTAAGTAATTTAAAAATATACCTCTGAGAATATTAAAAAACATATTACTGTTCCAAAAAAAGATATTTTTTATCTCGTATATTATTTCAATTGTCATTGGAAT
Organism: Sediminicola sp. YIK13; assembly: GCF_001430825.1. Lineage (GTDB taxonomy): Bacteria > Bacteroidota > Bacteroidia > Flavobacteriales > Flavobacteriaceae > Sediminicola. The sequence goes on from NZ_CP010535.1 coordinate 2,441,094, forward strand.
ATTACTTGGCGGCAAACTTTCTACTATTGGATTTTGTTTCATTTTAATTGCTCCAATAATTCAATATTATGTCTATGAAATAAAATATAAAAACGAATATTACTACTACTTTAATTTAGGATTAGGTAATCTTGAACTATGGGCTTCTACCTTCATAATAGCTTTAATTAATCTGTTGATATTATCTGTAATATGAATGGACTACATATCGACAGTTTAACCAAAAAATACAATAATAAAGTAATACTAAGTGATATATTCCTCTCGTGCGAAAAAGGCAAGATTACGGGTTTAATTGGCAGAAATGGTTCTGGAAAATCTACTCTTTTAAAAATAGTATTTGGGACTGAAAAGGCTGAATCCAAATTTGTACGAATAGGCGAAAAAATAATTAAAAATATTTCAGATGGTAGAAATCTAATTAACTATTTGCCACAAGACAATTTCTTACCAAATAATGTAAAAATAAGCACATTAATAAAGCTATTTCTTTCAAAAGAAAATTCGGATATTCTATTTAAGAACGAGCATGTAATTCCATTGTTAAACAAACAAAATCAAGACTTATCTGGCGGAGAAAAAAGAATAGTGGAAATATTACTAATCATTCATTCTGATTCAAAGTACATTTTACTTGATGAACCTTTCAACGGAGTAAGCCCCATTGTCCGGGATTATATCATTGAATACATTAAGAAAATGAAGTTGAATAAAGGATATATTATTACGGACCACGATTATAAAAATGTAATCAATTTAGCGGATAATATTTTGTATTTGCAAAATGGGTATTTAAAAGAAATCAAAGACAAAAGCGAATTAGTTGAGTTAGGCTATCTAACAAAAACTACTTACAACAACACCTATAAGTAATACGGAGTTAGGTGTTTATTCAAAACTAAGTGTATATTTAAAGTGTCCGCAAAATCTGCAGGATTTTGCTTTGACGAAAAAAAAATTAAAATAAAACATAAAGCTTTTGCTACGCGCGTAGACGGAATCGAAAATGATTCCTTGCCTCCGCACTACTCATAGCTGCACCGTTAGCAACAATTATAAAACCGACATTATGGTAAAAATTAGTGATAAGATGATATTAAATGCAAAGAACTTAATTTTAGTTCTTCTGACAATTCAAATCACTTCGTGCACAGGACAAGTGAAAGAAAAATCTGTTACTAAAATAAAAGAAAATGAAGTAAACACCCAACCACTCATTTTGAATCAAAGCACGACATTTCCTCAAATTCACACCAACTTACATGGAATGGTTAGAGAGTTTGTAAGGACAATGCATCAAGACAAAAAAGAGAATTATTGGTTTGGAACAAATGGTGATGGGATTATACGCTATGATGGACAAATACTTGAAAAAATCACTATTGCAGGAATCAACCCACGTTTTAGGGTTTTAGAGATTGTAGAAGACAAAGCAGGTAATTTATGGTTTGGAACATCCGAAGGACTCATAAAATATGATGGTAAAGAGTATACAACATTTTCAAAAAAAGAAGGATTGCAGAATGAAGAAATTTGGGGTTTAACAATTGATAAAAGCGGACTTATTTGGGTTGGTTCGACAGGAGGTGTTAATCAATTTGACGGAGAGAAGTTTATACCTTTTTCGTTGCCAAATTCAATAGCCGAAAATGCAAAACCTATGCTATCTGACAAATTGGTTTTTAAAATCATAGAAGACAAAAATGGAAATATGTGGTTTGCTACTGATGGAAATGGAATATTCAAATATAACAACGGGAAGTTTACTCATTTAACAACCAAAAACGGACTTGTCGATAATAATACAGCTGATATTTTAGAAGACAGTCAAGGAAATATTTGGATTGGAACTTTTTATGGTGGTGTGAGCAAGTTTGATGGTAAAACGTACACGAACTTCACTAAGGATGGAATTATTGCAGGTGAAGAAACTTACAATTTTTATGAAGACAGCCAAGGGAATATTTGGTTTACGGCTGAAGGTTATGGTGTTTACCGATATGATGGCAATAATTTCAAACAATTCACAACCGAAGATGGCTTAACATCTAATGTCACACAAAGTATTCTCGAGGACAAAAAAAGACAAGTTTGGTTTGGAAGCTGGCAAGGACTATGCATTTTTGATGGACAAAAAATCATGAATGCCAAGGACAAAGAACCTTGGACGAACTAAAAATAACTGTTGCTAACAGCGTGTATAATTAATTGCTTTGGCTAGTGCTTCTCACGAAAATTCCTTCGGAATTTCCTCTGGCAAGTATTTGTTTACTACATTAGTTGCGAACCACGCAACTAACCATACACCAAACGTTAGCGCCAATGGTGCAATAAAAAACAAAGCAGTACGGAGTGTAACGCTGAATAAAAGAGTAAACCACGGCTCGGGCAAAGCTGATCCTTTTTAAATTGCCTTACCAATCTGTACGCAAGCAGAACGCACTCACGCCCTAGTTTGACCCTAAAAAGGCAATTTATAAAAGGTTTAAGTGCGTTAAGTTGTTATAACGCCTTCACTATGGCCCGGGCAACACCAAAGGCGCTAACAAGGCCTATAATCCATTGTTTAGCGTATTTACTACAAATCAAAAGTTTTCGTACATTAGACCGGCATGATCCCAAGCTCGATTTGATTGACATCAAATCTCAACAACGGAATCATAGCCTAAACGTTGGCAAACATTTAGAACTTTTAAATTGAAATCAAAAATCCTAACATTTATTTTAACCAAAGGACTTGTTATCGGCGGACTATTTATGCTCATAATTACTGTTATCATATTGAATAATGGAATTGTTAAAAAGAGAATAACCGAGGAGAATAATGTTGTTTCAGCTAAAGTGCTTGAAACGCCAATGGACTGTGATAATCTCGGACGGAGAGGCGGATATTATAAATTACAATATAATGGGCAAGTATTCGTAAAAAAGGGCAATAGACTAATTTGCAAAACAATTTACGGGAAAAAGGAGGTAAACGTGCTAACGAATGCGCAGATGGACAAACTAATTTTTCTAAATGAATATGAAGAATCGAATGACTTCTTGTACGGGATTTTATTGGGACTTTTTGGGCTAGTTATTACCTATAAGGGATGGAAAAAATAAAAACGATTTGCCAACAAAACCTATACGTAATGCGGACGTTATAGCTAAACCGAAAGGTCTGTGTATATTTATAAAGTCGCTAAATCTTATGGATTTAGCTTTAGAATAAAAAAATAAATCAAAACAATAAGCTTTAGCTTCGTGCTCAGACGGAAACGAAAAGTTTCCTTGCCTCCGCACTACGCATAGCTAAACCGTTGTCATTAATTTTAAAGGAATATGAAATTCAAATATTTGCTGCTATATACCACAATGGCAGCAATCTTCCTGTTAGCCTCTTGTAAAGAGAAAAAAAATGATGAGAAATCGAATGATCAAGTTGAATTAAAACGCGAATTCTCTAACAAGAATATGGTACCTCTTATTGAAAATTGTGAATCAGACCCTACTCTATCATGTTTACAAAATACAATAAGTGACATAATACTTGAAGAAGCTAAAAAAAGAAAAGTGTCTTTGATAAATGATACCCTTCAGGTTGAAATTCTAGTTAAATATGATGGTTCAACATCAATATTAAAAAATAAAACGAGTAATCCATTACTTGAGAAAATCAGTTATGACGCCCTTAGTTCGCTTCCCGAAATAGAGCCCGCATACACCGATTTTCAAAATAGTTATGTGAATATGTCCTTTTCTTGGTTTATTATAATTCAAAACGATGTATTGACAAATAGGATAAAAGAATAAAAAACTAATGACAACAATACCTATAAGTAATGCGGGGTTTGGTGTTTAATCTAAAGTAAGCGTATATTTACTATGTCCGCAAAATCTTTTGGATTTTGCTCTGGCAACAAAAATATAAACCAAAACAAAAAGCTTTTGCTACGTGCGAAGACGGAAACGAAAAGGTTTCCTTGCCTCCGCACTACTCATAGCTGAAGCGTTGGCACCAATTAAAAAAACAACAAATCTAACAGATTGACAAGAGTGCCGTAAAAATGTCGCAAACAAACCGATATCAAAACCATTGATTCATATGCAGTTTTGTAAAAACAAAAAACAGAATTAATTATGAACGAAATCGGAAATAAAATTCGAGAAATAAGAAAGAAAAAAGGACTTTCTCAAGAGGAATTAGCAGAATCCGCAAAAATCAATTTAAGAACAATACAGCGAATCGAAAACAACGAAAGTGAGCCTCGAGGAAAAACACTTAATTTAATATGTGAAGTACTCGATATAAATGCCGAAGATATTTTAGATTACGGAAAACAAACTGACAAAAGTTATTTGATCATTTTTCATCTTTCTGTTATATCTTTTTTAGCGATTCCTGTCGGAAATATAATTCTTCCTTTGATTTTGTGGATGAATAAAAAAGATCGAGTAATTGGACTTAAAAAAGTAGGAGCTAACCTATTGAATTTTCAAATCATTTGGTCAATTATAGCGTTTCTATCTATTACCGGATTTGCTTTATTAAAAATATTGAACTTTAAATATTATCCAATTCTATTTTACCTATTCATTGGACTTTACGCTATGAATGTAATATTACCGATAATTTTTGCTATTAAAACTAATAAAGGAAAAACAGAAAATTTATATCCTAACATAATAAAACTGATAAAATAACTGGTGCCAACAATACCTATAAGTAATGCGGGGTTTGGTGTTTAATTCAATGGTTTGCGTATATTTACTATGTCCGCAAAATCTTTTGGATTTTGCTCTGGCGAAAAAATATAAATCAAAACAAAAAGCTTTTGCTACGTGCGAAGACGGAAACAAAAAGGTTTCCTTGCCTCCGCACTACTCATAGCTGAAGCGTTGGCAGTCATAATGAAAAAACTAACAATCATAACAATTTTTTTTGCCTTGCTGGGATGTTCACCAAAAATAAATGAACATTTTGAGCAAAATAGATATATCCAAAATTTCAATATTCATGTAATAAATGACTCATTACAACTGTATTTTAAAACACCAGCAGACATAACTTATATAACGGACAGAAAAAAATTAAAGAAAGTTATTCGTAATGCAAAATTTAATCTAGTAGATAGTGTTTTAGTTTATGGGAAAACTGATGATCCAGCGTATGAATATTTTGTTACTATTTCTAAAAAAAATACCCATAATTACCCAAAAGAACTTGTTGTTTTAGATACATTAATCAATAATCAAACGATACGGTTTATAGGAAATTCATTATCTCATAACTCAAAAGTAGCCTTAGAATTTGATTTGAAAAGTATGTTTAAAAGTATAGAATTAGACTCTTCATATCGAAAACAAATCAATACGGTATATGACGTTGTACAAAAATATTACACTTCCAATAAATTTTATGCTGCACTAAATGAGATTAGCCAGTTTCCAACCTATGACCAACAAGAGGAATGGTCGAAACTGCAAATGGAACTAACTTTTTCCTCATTTCTCGGAAAAAACGAATTCTATGAAGATTACATAAGAAAACTTGAATCGAAACATAAACCGAACGATACAATATCCGAAATAATAAGAGCAAAATCCGTATATAATTCAAATGTCATAGCAACGATTATTAAAGAAGCAAAAAATCATAAAATTTTAATGATAAATGAAAACCATTTCTTTCCTAACCACAGAATATTGGTATCCAATTTGTTGCCAAAACTAAAAGAAATAGGATATAATTATTTAGCATTAGAAGCACTAAACACAAATCAAGACAGTCTATTAAATCTACCAAATACCTATCCCACACTTGAAACAGGTTTTTACACAAGTGAACAAAACTTTGCCAACCTAATTAGAAAAGCGAAAGAACTTGGATTTGAATTTATAGCATATGAAAGCTCAGAGGACCATAAAAATAGGGAAATTGGTCAAGCGGAAAATTTATATAACAAAACCTTTAAAGTTAACCCTAACTCCAAAGTTGTGGTCCTAGCGGGTATTGACCATATACTTGAAAAACCGGAAAGTAGTGGGAAAGAATGGATGGCGACCTTTTTCAAGAATAAATATAATATTGACCCACTTACAATAAGTCAAACTCACTTGAATCCATATAGAAATCAAATTAATTCAGATTATGGAATAATTAAAAGCAACTTTTTCGAAAATGAAAGATTATCGTCTGTAGATTATTTGGTTCTAAATAACAATCCGAACAATCAAATAGAAAACCACACAAAATATCCATATAGAAACAATACAAAAAATGATGTACAAGTAGCGTTGTTTTATGGCAATGAAATCGAATACCAATATGACTATCTTAATAAGGTTCCATATTTTACAACCATATTGAAATCAGGAAAGAAAACTGAACTACCTATAGATGAGAAACAAGAAATATATTTATACACATTTGACAAGAACGGAACAAGCATGGAAAAACAAATAATTACGCCTGCCAACAATGCCTATAATTAATGCGGCCTTGTTTCAAATATGCAAGGTCTATTTATATTTATGATGTCGCTAAATCTTTTGGATTTAGCTTTGGATAAAACAATAAACAAATCAAAACCAAAGGCTTTAGCTTAGCGCTTAGCTGGAAATCCGTTTGATTTCCGCCCCGCACTAATCATAGCCTAGGCGTTGCCACACATTTAAAATGAAAAACCTCAAAGAGCCATTAATATTATTTGGAATTGCATATATTATTTATGGAATCGTAATGAATATTAGAATGTTCACAGAACAAATGTGGCCAACTTTCTTGTTCTTCATTTCGATAGTTATTGGAATAATTCTTTTGCTATTAAACCGACCGACCAAAAAATTAAAACATTACAAAATTTGGCAAATAGTTATCGGCTTGATTCCCGTAACATTTTTCTTCATTTATATGCAAATTGTTAATGCTAATAACGAATTCGACATAAAAACCGAAAACTCCATCGAAAGTAAAACGTCATATTTTAGACAAGGAATTTGGATTAACGAAAAGGATTCTCTTGTTGGAATTGAAATAAAAGGCGGAAATTGGATAATGTTTTATAAAGGACAAGAAATAGACCCAACGGATATTTATGAATTTACTATAACTAACGAATTACCTAAATATACTAATACGAAATTAAAGGCTGGAAAGTTCTTAATATTAACAAACAAATCAGACACTCTGAATTATGAAATACTTGGATACAATAAAGAATTTTTAAATCTAAAGTATTTTCCGAAAGGCAATATTTTGACATACAGAAAAGAAAAATAAAAACGTGTGGCAACACTGTGCATAAGCCATGGCTTGTCCTCGTACACTTGGAAAATCCTGCGGATTTTCCTCTGGCAAGTATCGGTCTGGAATGTTCCGTAACGAACCCATGCCACAGCTCATACACCAAGCGTTACCTACTATATTGAAAAAAGCGTTAGTCATATTAATTATTTTCGTCTGCTCTTGTAAAAGTGCACAAGAGAATATTGCATTTGACCAAAAATTGGACTTGTGTTACAGAGCGAAAGCGGAACAAAGGAATAGATTCATGGCTGTCCCAGCGGACAGTCTTTTCATTTATGGAAATTTTTTGTCGGGAATTGAAAACGGACTTTTGCTCAGTCGGACTTTAAACAAAATTGATAAGAAATCGTATAAAGAACTGTTTTCTAAAATTAAAACTGAAGATGCCAAAAAAACTATCGTCCAGGACTTAAAAATTGGAAGCGAACAGGAGAAAAGGACCATTGATACAATCTATCTGGACTTGGGATGTTTTTCTGCTTTAGTACAACTGGAAAAACTGGTGGACGAAAACGACTTTCGATATAAGATGAATAAAATTGGGGAGAAATTACTTATGGACACCTATAATTACGAATTGATTGACCAACTTATAGATGTGATTCCGGATAAGGAATTTCAAAAAATTGAGTATCGTAGAATGTTGCTTCGACTAATTTATAATCATTTAACAACGGAGAAAATACAGTAGGTAACAATACCTATAATCCATTGCTGCATTTTAACTAAAAATGAAAAACACTAACTTTAAAACGGCCCGATTCCAGACGTACAATTTCCGTTGGAAATTATCCGCAACGGAATCATAGCCGAACCATTATAAAACAAGTTTTTTATACGATAATTTAGGAAGTAACCTGTTCTATCAAGTTACTATCCTTTGTAGCAGGCTCTTTTGGGCTTGCTTTCTTTTTTTTGCTGTTTAGGGTAGTAAGAGTTCGTTTCTTTTTTCCAAGGTTACTTTGAATCAAACAATTCCCTAAATCTTACCATAACTTGCCTGCGCATGGATCCTGTGGAATTTTTGTAGCGTTCCGGAAGATAAGTGTCAAGCAAAAATTCCATAGGGCGCACACTACTTTTGATTTGGAACGCTATCTTTTTCCTTTACCCATTTTTGGTAGGATTTGTAGTGTTGTGGATATTGGTCAAAATATTCTCTCATGTCTGAGATTACTTCTTGCTCACCTTTATTGAATACACGTTCCCGAACATCATCTATTTGTGAAACTTTAAACGTAAGATAACCTATAATGACCAAAGAAACGAACCAAATCCAATAGTGAATCCACAACTGTATCTTTGGAACCAATCTTGCTTTTGAAATCTGACTCCTTATTTCCTCAACAGATTGCTGAAGCTTGGAAATTTTGACTTTCTCGTAGTTTAGATGTTCTCTAAGCAATCTTTCAAATTCGGTGGTATCGGGCATTACTTTGATATTGTCCGTATTTTGGGTCAACCGTTCCAGTCTACCGATGGATTGGTTAAAACCGTCCAACTCGTCGTTTAGAAGTTCCATTACCTCGTCCAATTTTTTATATCCCATAGCTTACTGTTTTTAATAACCTATTCCGGTTTCGATGGCCCTTTTGATCGTTTTTTTGATGATGTTCTTGGCGATGCTTGTGGCCAAATTGGTGCTCATTTCCACAGTTTTCCCTAGTAGCTGGACCGATTTGCCGACCTCTTTTGGTTTTGCAATCCCTTTGTTCTTGGAAAGTTGTGCCATGATCCTTCCTCCGGACATGGAGCGGTCTACCTCACTGGCCTTGAAGTTATGGCCTTCATATTGGAACCTGAATCCCTGTAACCTGTTCGCTTTATTAATGGTCGGGATGACTTGCACTTTTCTTTCTTTCATGATCTGGATATAACTGTCCAATGTTTTTGGCCTTTCGCTTTCCATTACTCTTTGATGGATGTCCTTTATTTCTAGCCGGACCTTTATGGTATCCAGTTCCTTTTCCCGTTGTACTTCCTTGACCGTGGTCAGTCCCATTTCCTTGGCAACATTTTCGGCTGCAAGCTGGCTTCGTTTCCCGATAAAACTATCGTTGTAGGCCTTTCCATCGAAACCGATCCGGTTCACGTATAAATGGACATGGGTATGTGCCTTGTCCCTATGGACAAAGGCGATGGCCTGCCGTTCCTTCAGCTGCATTTGCTTGACGAACCTTTGTGTCAGTTCCCCTAATTGTTCCTTGGAAAGGTTTCTGCCGTCTTCCTGTGTCGGACTGAGTATAAAGCTAAGGGTATTCTTTTGGCAGCGGATATTCTCTTCTTGTATCAACCTGAACTCCTCGGTGATCTCTTGGGGACTGTTGCCAGCCAAATGTTGGCTGAATACGATTTCCGCATCCTTCTCCTGGTTCCAACCGTAATCGATACTTGTACCCGTATGCGCTATGGACGTTCCCTTGCCTATCATTACTTTGTTCTTTTGAAATTATAAAGGTGTGTCCGTATTTCCTCCGCCAATTGCTCAACCTCGCTGGCCAGTCTTGGATTGTGCTTCTTGAACATATTGCCGATCCGGGTAAAGTTGCTCTTGTACTTCACCAGCATTTTATAATGGGCCAATTGTTCCTCGGTCAACCGCTCGATGACGGTATTGCCGAAAGCGGAGCTGCGGCAATATTCGGAGAGGGAAAGTCCTGCCCGTTCCGCCCTTTTCCGGAGCAGTTTTTTCTCGTAGATGGAGCAACGGAATTTGATGTACGTACGTTTCATTTCTTTTTTACTTTGCGACCATCGGGAGCAGAGCGAGTTTGTTTTTGTGGCAACAAAGACACATCTCGCGCTTCCTGACCAAGTCCCTTTCTAGCATTTCCAATCAACCATTCGTTGACGTCCTTAAACCCCTGGTATAGACTTGATCTGTCCAGGCAGTTATTGGAATGTTTTATCAATTTTCGGGTAGTTACCTTACCGGTTGAATCATTGTCCAAATACAGGTCGATTTGGTTATACCTTTCAATAACGTCCATTGCTTTCTTTACAAATGCCGCAGAGTTCAACACCAGAAAATCATATTCCAAATTTGATTCTTCGGTACCCTCCAAAATCGACAACAGGTCGAACATCCCTTCGGTAACGATCAGTTTTCCGTTTCCGTTTTTGATATGGGTGATGTCCTTCGGTGAGCTACAGTTCTTATAATATTTGTTACGAAGTTCCCATCCCCCGGAATCGTTTTTAAAACCGATGGCGAAGTAGTTCTTATTCTTAAAACTATAATGGACCTCACTAATGTATTTCTTCACGGTTGTGGTTGAAATAGATCTGGAACTTAAATAACCTCGCAAAGCATAATGGGTAAGTTCCTTGACTTCTTTTACAAAGATTTTATCCTGTTGTTCCACTTTAAAACCGGACTGCTGTTGAAATAAAAAAGAGTTCTTATCCTCTCCGATTATTCGTAAAGCTTCTTTTACGGTGCATTGTCTCATTTTACAGACCAGGTCTATTACATTACCGCCGGTTCCTTCCCCATGGTCGTACCATCTATTGAGTGTCTTGGACACCTTGAAAGAGGCTTGGGCCTCTGAGCGGAAAGGGCTCAGGAACCAAGCTTCTTTATCGTTCGTTTTGGTCGGAAAGTGCCCTAGTTTTGCCAGCGCTTTTTCGATGGGAAAAGCTCGGGCTCTTTCACACGATAATCCTGTTGTTCTTTTTTCTTTCATAAGCCAAATGCTTTTAGCTGTTTTTTTGATGATATGATGACAACACCCTCTAAGGCCCCTACAGTGTTAGGTTTCCCATGTCATCGTTTTGTCATCACATCATCGTTCTTCGTTTTTTCCAAGTGTTTTCCGTCATCATTATTTTTTTTGATGACAGAATGATGACAGTTTGATGACAGCCTAGGCCCCGTAAACATTGGTCCCGCCCTATTCCGTCATCGTATCATCAAAATTTTTGTCCAAAAAGTCTTTTGCCACCGTAAAGTACCTTCCCTTGGCATCGGTCAGGTTTATATCCCCATCGCTCCAAATAGTCACTTTTTGGTATTTGTTGGAGTTGTCCTGGTTGACAAGTTTCCAATCGTTCTTCAGCAATTTCCGTAACTGTGTCAGGTCGGTCTTGACGCGGGTCTTGTTCAACAGGTGCAGCGCATCGATGGGACAGAGATGTATTTCCTCCAGTTCGAACTTTTCCATGACACTGAACAGGATACTTGCAAGTTCCTTCTCCACCCGGTTCCTATTGTTCTGCACCAACCTTTTTAACGCTGCTGTTCTAATCTGTTTTGGGGTGAACCACATTCTAGTGCTGTGCTCGCTCGATAGCTGCCGCTGTTGCATGAAATGCAGAAAAGCCGGTATCTCCGATTTCAGGTGATACAGGAAATCGGTCTCCTCCTTTTTAAGCACCGGTATTTTCAGTACCCAAAAACGGGTCTCGTTCCCGTCGATCTTGATAAAATTGTCCTCGTTGTTGCTGCACAGGATGAACTTGCCAAAGAACTCCACTTCCCGTTTGTCCTTTCCCTTGGCCTCCAACTTGTTGATATTGGTCGTGCTCAGGTACTTGATGCGTTCGGTCAGTTCCTCTTTGTTGAACAGAACCTCATCTATACAGATGAGCAGCTTGTTCGCCCAGTCCGCATTGAACTGGCTGCTGAAGCTGTCATTGGTCAGATAGGTCATGTTGTTGTCGAAGATGGCCTTCAGCCATTTCAAAAAGGTGCTCTTGCCCGTGGAACGTTCCTTGGAGACCAAGCATAGAATTGGCAGTACCTGGACCGGTTTCGTATATAACAGTTGAAGGTAGTCCAATCCCAGTTCATAGTGCTGGCCGAAAATGTGTTCAAGGAAACTTAATGACGTACTACAATCCCCTTCTTTGGGGATTGCGGGCAATGGGGAATAGGTATTATAAAACCCTTTGTACTCCTGTTTAAAATCGACGTGGCTGGGGATACAGGTGAAGCCATCATACTTGGGAACCTTGCTCAGGTAATCCTTTCCATGGTCCTGGCGGATGGTCTCGATGTTCCAATGGACCAAGATCTCGTTGAAATGGCCTGCGATGGTCGGTGCCTGCACCAGTTTATAGTACGAAGTCCCAACCCGTAAGTAAGGTACTTTTTTCATAGTATAGGGTTTTGAACACCTAGGGGATTCCCAAGGCGTAATGAAATTTGAAAAGTTTGGAAATGCGATCGCCTAACGAACAGGCTTCGCTATCGTTTCGATTTCCTCTATGGGTTCTCGTTCGTTCTGGAGCAGCCAACCCTCAATTTTCTTCCTTTCGAAAAAAATAAGTTTTCCGTTGGGCTTGGAGTGCGGAACGGTCCCCGCAGCGGTAAGTTTGTACAGGTAGCTTCTGGATATCCCTGTATAATCGCAGGTCTCCTCAAAGGTCAGTACCTCTTTCTTCGCCATCAAAAGTTTTTCCAAACGGTCCAGCAGTTCGAGTATTAAAATAGTGTCCATTTTATTTCTTTTTAAGGATGTGAAATGAACAAAAGCGCTTTTGTTTTCTTTCAATATTGCTATTGGATAAATGTATGAAAATAGGCGAACAGCCCTATGGAGCGATGTAAGGAGTTATCCACAAATAATTGATATACAGTATATTGCGTCAATATGGAAGAAATAAAATAATATTTGGAAGGCGCAAATTTTATTTGGTCCCGTATGATACCGAACGGCACCATTTTAAATCTTAGTGATGTTTGTGAATTAGAATGTAATTATGGGTTATCAACAATTGAAATCTATCTACCGCTAAATTCAGGGCCACAAAAAGGTCTTTTTTAATTCGGTTTCTCCAAAAGTTCTCCAAACCCAATCATTCAAGTTTCAATCAAAATTAATATTTTCATTTTGACTTAATTGAACAGGTGACCTAATGAATTCTCTTGGTATTATCAGTATTATATGACGCTGTATTTATTTCAAGTTTTTCACGAAGTATTGTCATATCCTCACATACCTTTTGCTCAATTACTTTGGCATAAATTTGTGTGGTTGTTAGCTTTCTGTGCCCTAACATTTTAGAAATAGTTTCTATTGGTACTCCGTTAGTCATTGTAACCGTTGTTGCAAAAGTATGTCTAGCCATATGAAAGGTGAGGTTTTTTTTAATGCCAGCTGCTATTGCAATTTCCTTCAAATAGGCATTCACTTTTTGATTTGATATTCTAGGGAACAATGTCCCATAAATCTTACACCTTTCGTCTTCTCTGAAATTCTCGATGATTTTAAAAGCTTTGGATAACAAGGGTACTTTCACAGGGTTCCTAGTTTTTTGCCTTTTTGTTACAATCCACCACCTTTTATCCAGACCCATAATTACACTCTGTTCCTTGAGTTGCATCATATCTATATAGCTAATACCTGTAAAACAGCTGAATACAAATAGGTCCTTTACGGTTCTTAATCTCAAAGAGCTCAATGATACCTCCTCTAAAAGTTCCAATTCTTTGCCTGTTAGATGACCGCGGTGTGTGGGAATTAGTTTTTGTTTGAATTTACGAAAGGGGTCTTGTCCGATCCATTCAATATCAAAAGCTAAAGTCACCATTCTCCTCAAACGCTGTATATGTTTCATTACTGCGTTATTCCCAATCTGTTTCTGATAATGCCTTGGTTTATGGCCTCTTAAAAAATTTTCAAAACCCAGGATAAATTTGTAATCAAGAAGAGATAATTCTATGTCATCGAGCTTATATTCCTCTTTTAAATAGAGTAGGATGTATTTTTGACTAATTAAATATAGCCTTGAAGTATTTCTATGTAATTTGTGAAACATTTTATCATTATGGTAGGTAATGATATCAGTAAGGGTAAATTCCTTTGTCTTATCGTCGCCTAAAAATTTAGATTTAATAGTTTGTGTAGTAATGCGCTTATCAGCTGCCCTTAATTCCTGATAGCACTGAAATAACTTTGAATGTACTTCATTAAGGTATAGGTTTATACCCTTAGTATTTGTACCTGAACCTTTCGCTCGCTGCTTTTCAGGACACCAAAGCTTTGTGTCGATTCTTCTTTTGAGGCTAATGTTGAGCTTTTTGCCGTCTATAGTTATTCTGGCATAAAGAGGAGCTTGATTGTTCTTAATTCTTTTGGCGTATAACCAAAATAAAATTGAAAATGTGGAAGTAGTGCGCATAACAAACGTCTTTAAATTAAACTTAATTAAGGACGAAAGTCAAATCACCTACAAATCGTTTATTAACAGACTTAAAATAAACAATTACAAAATACGAAAACATTTGAATAAAATGTTGACGATCTGTGAACTCTAATATATGCTTTTAATTGAAATCAATTAAAAGTAAAAAAAATATAAAATACTGATAATCAATATGTTTTGTACTATATTGAATCAATCTGTATCTTAAAATGTAGCCTCACCAAGAATCGAACTTGGATCTAAAGTTTAGGAAACTCTTATTCTATCCGTTGAACTATGAGGCTGCTTTTCAGAGCTGCAAATTTAGGAATACTTTTCGATAAGTTTTTGACTTATCTCCGGATATTTTACCAAATTCTTGCAGTACTCCCTACTCTTCATTCGCTTTATGTGCATTTCTAATTTACCCGCCAACATTTAAGTAGGCACCTCCAGGGTGAAAAAATATTCCCAGGGAATACCCGATTTACTGTTCCCATTATTAAGTTCTGGGGTGTTGTGAAACGTTAATCTTTGCTCAAGATCATAAGTCTTGCCGGTATAAAAGGCATTAGTTTTGGTTGATTTTATGATGTATACATAGGGCATGTATCCTCTATAATTATTGAAAAAATGAAACGGGGAGGAAACTCTTCCCGATAGCTATCGGGACTATCCGTTGAACTATGAGGCTGCTTTTCAGAGCTGCAAATTTAGGAATACTTTTCGATAAGTTTTTGACTTATCTCCGGATATTTTACCAAATCCGAGCAGTATTGCTCACTATATACTTCCTTAAGGTGCTTTTCCAATTTCCCTGCTAAGAAATAACTTTTTACTTCCATGGTAAAATAATACTCCCAAGGGATGCCAGATTTGCTAGACCCTTCATTAAGCTCTACTGTATTGTGGTACATTAAGCGCTGTTCCAAATCAAATGTTTTACCAATATAAAAACTATCGTCTTTTATCGATTTAATTATGTATACAAAAGGCATAATTTAATCTAATTCGTTCAGACATATGATTTGTTATAAATTCCCTTTTTCTATAGCCCTTGAACTAATCCTTAGAGCCATATGATAATTTTTAAAATTCCGCGAATTTAGCAATCTTTTACATTCTTTTGTAAAAATTATATCCATACCGTTTTGTCAGAGATTGGGCCAGGAACCCGATCGTCTATAGGAACATCAAAATTTCCCAAATAAAAGAATCCCAAACACTTTTCCCCCAATTCCAAATCAAAAAATTCATCCATATATTTTATCAATCCAGGGGAGCTCCAATACGATCCAATTCCCATATCCGTTGCTGTTAGCCACATATTCTGAACTGCCATGGCAACAGCTGCCACCTCCTCCCATTCAGGAATACTTTCATTGGGATCTCGCTGCATGCAGACCGCAATTATGGCTCCCGCTTTTTTTGGATTTTCCTTAAGCTTATTATATTTAAAAGCAGAAAATTTTGCGTCCGTCTGCTTGTATTTGTCCGCTAGAAAAGCACCCAATTTTCCTTGAGATTCTCCATGTAACACTTTAAACCGCCATGGCTCTGTTTTTTTATGGGTAGGGGCCCAATTGGCCGCCTCCAACAACTGATTGATCTGTTCTTTGGTAATGGGTTCGTTATTGTATTGAACAGGCATTACGGAACGTCTATTTCTTATGATCTCGTTTAGGTCCATCTACTTCTTTTCCTTAAAGTTAACTTTTACAATCTGTAGGCAAAGCTATAAAGAAAGGAGGGATCAAGAGG
Organism: Sediminicola sp. YIK13; assembly: GCF_001430825.1. Lineage (GTDB taxonomy): Bacteria > Bacteroidota > Bacteroidia > Flavobacteriales > Flavobacteriaceae > Sediminicola. The sequence continues at coordinate 2,457,277 of NZ_CP010535.1, forward strand.
GTCCTCAAAATCAAAAAATAAGTTAAATATCAATTTTGAACTACCAAAGCTTATGCTAAAATTATAACTTGCATAGAGCCCTTTTCAACAGCACCCTTAATTAAGATCCTAAATGAAAAATTCCCATAATAGAAATATTTCCACCCAAGGTTCAACCGAATTTACGGGCATAAGATTATCGGAACCTGCTTCCTATGCTGCCGGTATAAAGGCTGTTAAAGTGACCCTTGAACATACATTCAAGGAAATGGGGATTTATAGGGCATTGAGCACATTGTCCCATATGAACCAAAAAGAAGGGTTTGATTGTCCCGGTTGTGCCTGGCCAGATCCAGAAAAGCCTTCCAAATTAGGGGAATATTGTGAGAACGGGGCCAAAGCTTTATCCGAGGAAGCCACAACAAAAAGGGTGGACAAATCTTTCTTCGAAGCTCATTCTGTGGAAGAGCTCTCCCTATGGTCCGATTACCATATTGGCAAAAGTGGGCGCCTTACCGAACCCATGGTTCTTAAACCTGGCAGCGTGCATTATGAACCGATTTCTTGGGGTGAATCCTTTGAACTTATAGCAAAATATTTACAGGATTTGGATTCTCCTGATGAAGCTATTTTTTATACTTCGGGAAGATCCAGTAACGAGGCCGCTTTTTTATATGGCCTTTTTTCACGCGCTTACGGCACCAACAATATGCCAGATTGTTCCAATATGTGCCATGAATCCAGTGGAGTGGCCCTTGGGGAAACCTTGGGAATAGGAAAAGGTTCTGTTAAACTAGAAGATTTTTATGAAGCCGAGGTGGTGATGGTCATAGGGCAAAATCCGGGGACAAACCACCCACGCATGCTCTCTGCACTAGAGAAATGTAAGGTAAACGGCGGGAAGGTGATAACCATAAATCCCCTCGAAGAAGCTGGTTTGAAACGCTTTAAAAATCCACAAGAAATAAAAGGTGTTTTGGGCTCTGGAGAAACCATTACAGATATCCATTTGCAGGTGAAGATCAATCAGGATGTCCCTTTGTTGAAATTGATCATTAAAAAATTGGCTGCGCTGGATAAGGGAAGTGAAAACGTTTTTGATCACGAATTTATAAATACCTATACCGAGGGATATGAAGCCCTATTGCAAGATTTGAATAACTATTCAGGATCAGATCTTTTAGAACAATCCGGGGTTTTGGAAAGCGCCATTGATGAGGCTGTAGCTCTTTTGGCCGAAAAGAAGAAAATTATCATCTGTTGGGCCATGGGTCTTACCCAACACAAAAATGGCGTGGAGAACATCAAGGAATGCGTTAATCTCTTACTCTTAAAAGGGAGTTTGGGAAAACCTGGTGCAGGCACCTGTCCGGTTAGGGGACATAGTAATGTACAGGGTGACCGCTCTGTTGGTATTATGCATTTTGTATCAGAAGAGCTCAACCAGGCCATCGAAAGAACATTTGGTTTCAAAGCCCCGACCAAGGAAGGATTTGATACGGTTCGCGCCGTAAAAGCCATGCACGATGGCAAGGCAAAGGTCTTTATTGGTCTTGGAGGAAATTTCGCTTCGGCAGTATCCGATACCGAGTATACAGCAGAAGCGTTGCAAAACTGTGATCTTACAGTAAATATTAGTACCAAACTAAACCGCACCCATTTGGTTACTGGGAAAACAGCTTTATTGCTACCAACCTTGGGTAGGTCCGATATGGATTTAAAAGACGGCAACCCCAGGTTCTTTACCGTTGAGAACAGCATGGGAAAGGTACACCGCTCCAAAGGCGTACTGCCCCCGGCATCTGATAACCTGAAGAGCGAACCTGAGATCGTGGGTGGTATAGCCAATGCCTATTTTAATGGCAACCACCCTGTAGATTGGAAAAATCTAAGTGCGGATTACGAGTTGCTTCGTGAAAAAATGGGTGCGGTCCTGACAGGGTTTAAAAATGTGAACGATAAATCTAAAGGAGGTGGGTTTTATTTGCCCAATAATGTCAGGGAATTAGACTTTAGCAAACTCCCAAACCAGAAAGCACAATTCAGCATTTGTGGCCTTCCTGAGCATAAACTATCCCCAGGTGAATTTATATTGATGACCATTAGATCCCATGACCAATTCAATACCACTATCTATGGCCTTAATGATAGATATAGGGGTGTTCATAACGAAAGACGGGTGGTTTTTATGAATCCAAGGGACATGGAAAAATTAAAATTAAATAAACTGGATGTGGTAAACCTCATCAGTACCTATGATCAAAAGGAACGCAAAGCCCTCAAATTTCTTGTAATACCCTACGACATTCCAGAAGGCAACCTTGCCTCCTACTACCCTGAGACCAATGTTTTGGTGCCATATAACCATTATGCTGATAAGAGTTATACCCCCATTAGCAAATCGGTTGTAGTCACTATAGAAAAGACCTGATTACTTCTACTTTTGGTCAGCACTGTCTCTTATGTGGTTGAGGGTACTTGTCTCGATTTATACCAAACATTGAGGACTAAACCACCCACAATCAGAAAAATTCCCAATAGGCTCCACAGTCCATATATTTCATCGAACCAAAAGAATCCTATTACCCCCGTAAATAAGACCTCCATGTATTTGAAGGGAGCAACAAGATTGGTCTTGGCTCCTTGAAAGGCTTTTGTCATGTACAACTGTCCAAAAAATCCGAAGACCCCTAAGGAAAGTAAAAAGAGCCATTCAAATCCTTGGGGCGTTACCCAATATGGAATGGCTAAGACACCTCCCACTAAAGTGGCAATCAACATAAAATAATTTACGACGACCACAGGATGATCACCTTGTCCAATCTTACTGATGATGATAAAAACCAGACCACTGGCAATTGCTGCTCCCATAGCCAAAGAGAGTCCAACAAAACTGACCTGCCCGTCAAAACCCTTAAGGACGATAACCCCTATGAAAGACATCAAAAAGAATATCCATTGCCAGCCCTTGATACGCTCCTTCAATAGAACAACAGCGAAAATGGCAGCAAAAATCGGTGCAATATAGCGTATGGAAACTGAGGTGCCCACAGGCAAATATTTTATGGACATAAAAAAAAGAGTCATGGACGTTACCCCGGCCAACCCACGCAACACCAATAGTTTCCTTTGATTTCCCCAAAAAGGAATTCGCTGTTGCCAGAGGAAACCCATCGTAAAAAAAAGAGAGCCCAAGGACCTAAAAAAAACCAATTCATAGGCATTGAAATGGACCAAATATTTTACAAATACATTCATAAGTGTAAAACCCAAGGTGCTCAGGAGCATAAAAAATATGGCCCTACCCACATCAGTCTTTCCCCATACCACAATTGTTTCCCTCCTACTTGCCAAATATCAATGCTTTGAAAAGGCAAAGTTCGAACAATGGATGCAATTAATGGTGTTATTGGTCAAATTTCTAGACCCTTTTCCCATTGCCCTAATAAATGACAACCAATTTTTAGGGATATCATTCCAGTATGATACTTTCTTCTCCAAATTTAGAAACAACTACCTTAAAATTGGTGGGAAACTGTAACCCCCTAAAAGAGGTTTTAAAAATTGATCCTTTATCTGAATTAAATTTTAAGTAAATTACGCTAGCTTATCATTGTTTAAAGTCAAATATCGATTTATGAAAAAAATTTTACACCTAAGCACACTTATATTCTTGTGTTGCGGCTTCCTAGTAAATGCCCAAAAGAAACGTAGTACTTCGGAGAAAACAAATACAGAAGAGATTTCTTTGGAAGGAATGAAATTACGGAATGTAGGTCCGGCATTCCTGTCCGGAAGGATAGCGGATATTGCCGTTCATCCCAACGATCAAAATGTCTGGTACGTGGCCGTTGGCTCCGGAGGCGTTTGGAAAACTGAAAATTCCGGAACCACCTGGACCCCTTTATTCGATAAAGAAGCTTCATATTCAACGGGTTGTATTACGATAGACCCAAATAACCCTTCTACCATATGGGTGGGCACAGGGGAAAATGTCGGCGGTCGTCATGTAGGCTACGGTGACGGTGTTTACAGAAGTAATGATGGAGGGAACAGTTGGGAAAACATGGGCCTTAAGGCTTCCCAGCATATTTCAGAAATTATCGTGCATCCTTCCGATCCTAATATTGTTTGGGTAGCGGCACAGGGCCCCCTTTGGAACAAAGGAGGAGAACGAGGTCTTTACAAAACTACAGACGGGGGTAAAACCTGGAATCATGTACTCAAAGGAAACGAATGGACAGGGGTAACGGATATACAGTTGGACCCTAGAAATCCAGATAGAATTTACGCGGCAACATGGCAAAGACATAGGACCGTTGCTGCCTTAATGGGCGGTGGACCAGATTCTGGACTTCACCGGTCCGAAGATGGGGGAGAGACCTGGGAAAAACTGAGCAGTGGTCTTCCCAAATCTAATATGGGTAAAATAGGGATTGCCATTTCGCCCCAACAGCCCGATGTTCTGTATGCGGCCATAGAATTGGACAGAACCAAAGGTGCCGTTTACAAATCTGAAGACCGTGGAGCTTCGTGGAATAAAATGTCGAATACCGTTTCTGGGGGAACTGGTCCACACTACTATCAGGAATTATATGCGAGTCCACATGAATTTGACCGTCTGTATTTGATGAACGTTCGTATCCTGACCTCTGGCGATGGAGGAAAGACCTTTGTTCAGCTACAGGAAGAAGACAAACATTCAGATAACCACTCCCTGGCCTTCAGGGCCGATGACCCTGACTATCTATTGGTAGGAACTGATGCTGGTATCTACGAAAGTTTCGACAATGCCAAAACATGGCGGTATATCAAAAATTTACCCTTGACCCAATTCTACAAGGTAGCGGTCAATGACCAAAAGCCATTTTACCATATTTTTGGCGGGACCCAAGACAACGGGTCTGCCGGAGGACCTTCCAGAACAGATGAGGAGGAAGGAATCCACAACGGACATTGGTACAAGACCTTGGGAGCAGACGGACACCAGTCTGCCACCGACCCAGAATTCAATAACATCATCTATGCAGAGACGCAACAAGGTGGCTTGCACCGAATTGACCTAAACTCCGGCGAAGAAGTCTTTATTCAACCACAGGCGAGAGCTGGAGAGGGTTTTGAACGCTTTAATTGGGATGCACCTATATTGGTAAGTCCGCATAAGGCATCAAGACTATATTTTGCCTCACACAGAGTATGGAAATCAGAGAATAGAGGGAATAGCTGGACACCCATCTCTGGTGACCTTACCCGAAACGAGGAACGGATCACCCTACCTATCATGGGCAAACAGCAGAGTTGGGACAATCCATGGGATGTTGGTGCCATGTCTAACTACAACACTATCACTTCCTTGGCAGAATCCCCTTTAAAAGAAGGGTTGATCTATGCGGGTACGGACGATGGTTTTATACAAGTGAGTTCTGACGGGGGACAAAATTGGAAGCGTATTCCCGTGACCAATCTCGGTATTCCCAGTCGATCTTTTGTCAATGATATCAAAGCAGATCTATTCGATGAAAATACAGTATATGTTGCTTTGGACAATCATAAGGAAGGAGATTTCTCCACGTATTTGTTCAAAAGCACCAATAAGGGTGAAACTTGGCAGTCCATCAAAGGAAATATTCCTGACAACACCTTGGTATGGCGATTGGTACAAGATCATGTCAACAAAAATTTGCTGTTTGCGGCCACGGAAAATGGAATTTACACCTCTATGAACGCTGGTAATACATGGCAAAAACTTCCTGGATCGCCCACAATCCCATTTAGGGATGTCACCATACAAAGAACCCATAACGATTTGGTTGGTGCTTCTTTTGGAAGGGGATTTTTTGTCTTGGACGATTATAGCGCTCTTAGGGAAATAACACCTGAAAGCATTAAGAAAGAAGGGACCTTGTTCCCTACAAGGGATGCCCTTTGGTACGTCCCAAAAAGTGTGATTGGAAATACTGGGGCCGACTTCTATTTCGCTAAAAACCCCGATTTTGGTGCTGTTTTCACCTATCACCTTGCCAATGAAATTACAGATCTTGAAAAAGCCCGAAAGGACACAGAGAAAGACCTGGAAAAGAAAAATCTGAATATCCCTTTTGCCGGTTGGGATAGTTTGGAAGAAGAACGCAGACAGGAAGATGCAAAAATATGGCTCACCATTAAAGATCAGGCAGGAAATGTGGTGCGGAATGTAGAGGGAACCTCCAAAAAAGGGATCAATAGGGTTGCTTGGGATTTAAGACACCCAAGTACTAGACCCATTAGACCTGGACAAACGGAAGACGCTGGAGGGAGATGGAACACCGGCCCATTGGCGATGCCCGGAACCTATACCGCAACGCTTTCCAAGCAAGTAGATGGTGTTGTAACCTTATTGGACGGGCCCAAAAGTTTTGAAGTGGTGCCCTTAAGGGAAAGCACGCTTAAAGGAATCTCTTATGATGAGTACCAGGCGTATACCAAGACTTATAATGAGGTTCAGACCAAGAGCTCTATGGTTTCAGATATTCTTAACCAAAGCATGGATAAGATAAAGGCTATGCAACTGGCATTGACCAAGGCCAATGTTGCACCGGGGGCACTGACCAAAAAATTGCACGATGTAAAGCAACAACTTTATGAATTTGAAGAAAAATTGGAAGGAAACAAATCCAAGGATGAAATAGGGGAACGGAATCCACCGAGCATCAATTCCTATTTGGGCACGGCCAGAAGAGGGTTGTCCACAACGTACGGCCCTACCCCAATGCACCAAGAAAATTTGGAAACTGCATCTGTTATGGCCTCCCAATTGATGGAGGAGATTAAACCTATTGCCAATGGCACCATTCCACAACTGGAAAAGGAGCTCCAAAATCTTGGCGCCCCGTATATCTTGGGCCAGGGTATAGATTAAATAAAAATCAAACTTGTTTTAAAAAGGAGCCATATTCAGTTATGGCTCCTTTTTTTATTCTTCCAAATTGGTTTCCTGATTTTCATTTTCCAGGGTTGGGATATAAAAAATGCCCTCCAAATAACAATGAATGCCCATTCTACTGGCATCAAAATGGGGAGTGGGCAAATTATGGGGATCAACCCAAAGCCATTCCACACATTTATCGGGCTCCATTAAATGCAGAATACCGGAGTATGAATTGGCCAACAGAATAACGGATATATAATGTATTCCTTCCAGGGAAAAGGTTTCCAGATTATTGGTCACGGCAATAACCTTGGGCTTTTCAATGGTCAGATCAGTTTCTTCTTTTACTTCCCTTATGGCAGCCGACTCAAATGACTCCCCAAGCTCCAAATGTCCCCCTGGGATGGAGTAATAAGGAGCATGACCTCCCCTACGCTGACCTACAAGGACGCGACCGCTTTCGTTGACGACTATGACCCCAACCCCTACCTTGGGCTCTCTTTTCTGATCTATCCAAACCATTGAATTAAGTTACAAATAATAATAGATATAAATCCAGGAGTGAAATCTAAAAAGCGCTATTAATAGACGGGCATTGAACCGTGACCATCTTCCGATACCTAGGTGGGCGTTTACTTTAGTGTATTATGATGGGATAGCAAGATTTTGGGAATAGACCCAAACAAAAAAGAGCCGCACTTGCGTGCAGCTCTGTATTTTGCTCCCCCTCTTGGGCTCGAACCAAGGACCCTCTGATTAACAGTCAGATGCTCTAACCAACTGAGCTAAGGAGGAGTTTCACACCTAAACTATTGCTTAGGCGGGTGCAAATATATATGTTTTTTCAAATGTACCAAACAAATAAATAGTGTTTTTTTATTTAAAAAGCCATTTGTAGATATCATTACCATTCGCGAACAGCAATAACCCTATCAATAAGAAGAATCCGACCATTTGGGCGTACTCCAAAAATTTGTCACTTGGCTTTCTACCCGATATCATTTCATATAACAAAAACATGACATGACCCCCATCCAATGCTGGGATGGGCAAGATGTTCATAAAGGCCAGAATGATGGATATTAGGGCAGTCGTCCCCCAAAATATCTCCCAATTCCAGGTATCCGGGAACATACTGCCAATGGCTGCAAAACCACCAACGCCTTTGTAGGCTCCGGTTTCCGGATTGAATATTTTTTTCAATTGCTTCACATAACCGGTAAGCGTATTCACCCCTTTATCTATCCCTGCAGGAATCGCCTCCAAAAAGGTATACTTTTGGGTTTCGATCTTAAAAGCGCCCATATCAGAATATTCTTGCATGGTCAAGGCTCCTACTGCTACACCCAGCTTACCATCCTGAGACACCTTAACATTTACAGTTTTAAGGGCGCCATCACCACTTTCTACTTTAAGGTCAATATTTTGTCCTGCATATTTTTCCAACAAAGGTGCAGCTTGGTCAAAATAAGCAATCTCTTCACTACCAATGGCAATCACCCTATCCCTTTCCTTAAGGTCTACCCCTTTGTTATGTGAATCCTTGGATATTTCCTTTATTATAAAGGGCTGACGGATGCTAATAAATCTTGCCTTATCCTCATCTTCGATTAAAGTAGCAATAAAATCCACAGGGATAGCCTGCTCAAAAACCCTACCGTCTCTTTCAATGGTAATACTGTTCCCGTTTACAATTTCCAAAAACAAGGCACCAAAGTTCTCTACCTTATCACCATCCACAGCAAGGATCTTATCCCCGGTCTGTACTCCCAATTTATCCCCAATTTCCTTTTCGGTCACCAGAATTCCACCTTCTAAACTGTCCATAGGAATATACTGGTCTCCATAGGAATAGGCCATCCCTATATAAATGACCACAGCCAATAAGAAGTTCACCGTAACACCACCGAGCATAATGATCAAACGTTGCCAAGCCGGCTTACTTCTGAACTCCCAAGGTTTCGGCTCCTCTTTCATAGCTTCAGTGTCCATGCTCTCATCAATCATTCCGGCAATCTTCACGTAGCCACCCAAGGGCAACCAACCGATACCATACTCGGTTCCTCCTATTTTCTTTTTAAAAAGTGAGAATTTGATATCGAAAAAGAGGTAGAATTTCTCCACCTTGGTCTTAAATAATTTCGCTGGAATAAAATGCCCCATTTCGTGTAGGACGATCAACAAGGAAAGACTTAAAAAAAACTGTATGGTTTGAACCAATATTGGACTCATCTATATTTATCTAAAATTAAAACGCACAAAAATACACTTTTAGGGGGTCTTAAAAAAGAAACAATTTTGACCATTTTTTATTTTAAGAAAGATTTAGCACGAAAGGGGATTCATTTCTTTGACTGATTTTGGTAACTACCGTACCTTTGAAAAAAAAACATGCGTTCCTTTTTCGCCAAGTACAAGCTTTTTTTTATGGTGATGCTGGGACTTTCGGCCATCATCATTTATTTGTTTTACAATGCCCTCCAACCCCAGGAGAACCTTCCCGTTTATCAACCGTCCATGGTAAATGGCGAATTGGTGGACAGCACATTACAACATGTAAAAAAATACCATACCATAGCAGATTTCTCCTTGACCAACCAAAACGGTAATATCATTACCCAAGACAATTACAAGGACAAAATATATGTTGCCGATTTCTTCTTTACCACCTGCCCTACCATTTGCCCAATAATGACCAAAAATATGGCAGAGATCCAAGAAAAGGTCATGGATGATCCGGATGTACTTTTACTCTCCCACTCGGTAACCCCTGTGATTGATTCCGTACCCCAACTAAAAAAATACGCCTTGGAAAAAGGGGTGAACGACACAAAATGGAATTTGGTGACCGGCGACAAAAAGGAAATATATGACCTCGCCAGAAAATCCTACTTGGCAGTAAAAACCGATGGGGATGGCGGCCCTTATGACATGATCCATACCGAAAATTTTATCCTAGTGGATAAGCAAAGACGAATAAGAGGTTTTTATGACGGTACCAAAAAGGAGGAAATAGAAAAACTTTTAGAGGATTTGAAAATTCTCAAAGCGTCCTACGTACAGTAAAACCTTTCTACTTTTAATATATTATTAGACTTTAAATCGATATTTTTCCCTTATTTTTGCTCTTAATTAAAATCAATCTAAATAAAAATTGATTACGACCGTCGCACATTTAAAGAGAGGACAGAAGGGGATCATCAAGGAATTTGCAGATGACATCCTACCCATAAAACTATTGGAACTTGGCTGCCTTCCTGGCAATGAGGTAGAAATGGTACAAGTGGCGCCCCTGAATGATCCTATCTATATCAATGTAAACGGTTCCCATATTGCCATAAGAAGGGAAGTTGCCCTTCAAATTGAGTTGGAGATAATTGTTGATAATGCAGTTTTATGAGCAAAAGCATCAATGTAGCCCTCATAGGCAATCCCAATACAGGTAAAACTTCAGTATTTAATCAACTTACAGGACTAAAACAAAAAGTTGGTAATTATCCCGGAATCACTGTCGAAAAGAAGGAAGGCATTTGCAAACTGCCCCGCGGAGTTAAGGCCCATATTCTAGATTTGCCCGGTACCTATAGCCTCAATACCACATCATTGGATGAGAGTGTGGTAGTGGAACTTTTGCTTAATAAAAATGATAAGGATTTTCCCGATGTGGCCGTTGTGATTACGGATGTGGAAAATTTAAAGCGAAACCTGCTATTATTCACCCAAATAAAAGATTTAAGAATCCCTTCCATTCTCGTCATTAACATGGCAGACAGGATGTCCCGCAAAGGAATTTCTCTGGATATTCCTTTATTGGAGGAGCAATTAAATACAAAAATAGCCTTGGTTAGTACCCGTAATGGTACAGGGGTGGAACGCATCAAAGAACTTATTGCCGATTATAAAAACTTGTCCACCACGCCCAATGTGGATACAAAAATCATTGCGCCTGAGTATTTTGAGCGCTTAAAAGAGACTTTTCCAAAGGAAGACCTCTACAAACTATGGTTGGTCATTACACAGGATGTGAACTTTACCCCCATTGAAAAAATACTGACCAAGAACACCTCTTCCTTTGTCACAAAAACCAAATCAGAATTAAAAAGGTTGCAGCAAAAGGAAACCATCTTGCGCTACCAATTCATAAATGGAGTCTTAAAGCAAGCCTACAAGGTTGATGTGAATGCCGCAAAAGGATTTAGGGCCACGTTGGACAAAATCCTTACCCATAAAGTTTTTGGGTATCTCATTTTCTTTTTGATCCTGTTGACCATCTTTCAGGCGATCTATGACTGGAGCAGCTACCCCATGGATTTTATTGATGAATTTTTTGTCTTCGGAAGTGAATGGGTAAAAGCTACCCTCCCCCCTGGCCAGTTCACCAATCTAATTGCTGAGGGTATTCTTACCGGTATTGGCGGAATTGTCATTTTTATCCCCCAAATTGCCTTTTTGTTCTTGTTCATCTCCTTATTGGAAGAAACCGGTTATATGAGCAGGGTGGTCTTTTTGATGGATCGTTTAATGAGACCGTTTGGATTAAGTGGAAAAAGCATCGTTCCTCTAATTTCAGGAACTGCCTGCGCCATTCCAGCAGTCATGGCCACTAGGACTATAGAAAATTGGAAGGAGCGATTGATTACCATTTTGGTAACCCCCTTTACGACCTGTTCGGCCAGATTGCCTGTTTATCTTATTATCATTGCCTTGGTGATTCCAGAAGGCCGTTTTCTAGGGCTAAGTTACCAAGCCCTGACCTTAATGTTGTTATACCTAATAGGTTTTGGAGCGGCCATTTTTTCTGCCATGATCCTTAATAAGATCCTGAAGATCAAGAACAAATCCTTTTTTGTGGTTGAAATGCCCAATTACAAACTCCCACTTCTTAAGAATGTGGCCTATACCGTTTTGGAAAAAACCAAAAGCTTTGTTTTCGGTGCAGGAAAGATCATTTTGGCGATTTCAATTATTCTTTGGTTTTTAGGTTCCAACGGTTTTTCCAGCGAATTTGAAAATGCAGAAGACCTTGTTAAGGAGCGCATTGCAAAGAAAGGTTTTACGGATTACAACACATCCAACATGGATAACACCTTGGCCTCGTACCAGATAGCATTGCAGGAAAACCAACTTTCGCTCAATGCTGTAAAAGATTCTGTTGTAGTGAAAAGACAGCTTTTAAATGAAAGAGCCTTAAACCAAGAAATTTCGAGCTATAAATTGGAGAATTCTTACATGGGCTACATGGGGAAGGCAATTGAACCCATTGTAAAGCCCTTGGGGTACGATTGGAAGATAGGAATAGCTGTATTGACATCCTTTGCCGCAAGGGAAGTTTTTGTTGGCACCTTGGCCACAATCTATAGCGTTGGCAGTGACGAAGAAGAGACCATAAAAAATAGAATGTCCGCAGAAGTTAATACATTCACCAAGAAACCATTGTTCAACATGGCATCTGGAATCTCCCTCTTGTTATTTTATGCCTTTGCCATGCAATGCATGAGTACCCTTGCCGTGGTAAAAAGGGAGACCAACACCTGGAAGTGGCCGGCCGCACAGCTTGTATTTATGAGCATTTTTGCGTACATTGTAGCATTGATCGCCTATCAAATCTTAAAGTAAAATGGAACTCTTTCAAAACATATTGGTATACATCACTTTGATCTTGGCCGTGGGTTATATCGTCAAAAAATTCTTCTTGCCCAGTACCGTTTTTGCCTCCAAAAAAAAAGGGGCCAAAAATTGCGGAGATGGCAATTGCGGCTGCCATTGAGAAAACAGATAGTATTATTATCACCTTCCTCTTTTTAAAAACACATACTTATTTAACTTCCTTTTTATGTTAAAAAAACATAAATAGGTCATAACAAAATGCCAAATACGGAGGTTAGCTAAATTTCTATTCATTGATTTGTAAAACTTTAACTGAAACTAGTCCATGGCCTTAAAGAATTTACTTTTCTCAACTCTTTTGTTTCTCTTAGGAATTAAATTTATTCAGGCACAGGTAGTATCTGGGAAGCTATTGGATTCCACCACCCTACAAGCAATTCCTTATGCTACGATTCAAATGGGCAATAACAGGGGTGTTATCTCCAATGAGGAAGGCCAGTTTAATCTTTTGCTGGACCAAACCGCGAAGAATACCGATTCTTTGTTCATTTCCTGTATGGGATATGAATCCTTGGGAAGGACCATTGGCCAATTCAAAGACACTGTAGTTTATTTGACACCTAAACCTATAGCCCTTAATTCAGTTATCGTCTCCAACAAAAAATACAGTGCAGATGATATCCTTGATCTGGTAAAATCGAATCTCGATAGAAATTACAACCGCGACCTGACCAAAAGAAGATTATTTTTTAGGGAATATTACTACCAGCACCTGTACAGATCTGAGTATTCAGATTTAGAATCTACCATAGACGCCTTCAACAAATCCTTTTTGGACAGCGTGATACAAACAGTGCCAAAAGTTGATGCGCGATATACCGAGGTGCTCTGTGATCTTTATGGGAATTTTGACAAGGAAAAACAAAAAATTGATCTTATTAAAGCCTCTGAACTATTTGACAAAAATAGCGCTCTAGACCTTGAGGCCTTGGAAGCTAAGTTCAATAACATTATAAAGCAAAATGTAAAGTCAGATTCCTATTTTAAAATAAAATCAGGCTTTTTCGGCACAAAAATGGATGCCGATGAACTCTTTGCAACCGATGTGGACTCTAGTGATGTGGCCGCCTTGAACAAGAAATTGGAAGAAGAAAAAAAGAATGCCACAGAGCGCAAGAAAAATTTTGCTAAATACAGGAAAATCACCATTTCCAAGCTTATGGAACAACTTTTTTTTATGGAGGATTCCAATCTTAATTTCCTTTGGAAGCAGCGCAGGTACAATTTCAAACTCGAAGATTTCACCTATTTGGGGAGCGACCCCGTTTATGTCATTACTTTTGAACCAAAAGGTTCCGAGGATTATCGGGGAACCCTTTATATAAATGCCGATGACTTTGCCATAGCCAGGATAGATTATGAAAATGTAAAGCCGGTCCGCAGCTTCAAATTGTTAGGGATTTCTTTGAATCAGCACCTCTCCAAGGGAAAAATGATCTTTTATAAGGGAGAAGACGATAAATACAACCTACGATACTTGGAAAAGGAAAATGGCAATGTTGCGGGTATCAAACGGCCATTAAAAATAATTGAAAAAAATAAAAATGTAAAGGGCAGAAGAAAGCAAAATGAACTTTCATTGGACATGGATCTGGCAATTTCCAGCACCAATAAATTTGAAATAGTAGTGTTCGACACCCAAGATGCCACTAGTGCACAATTCGAAGCTTTTAGGGAGAACAATACTGTACTGCCTACCTATATGCCTAAATACGATCCTGAGTTTTGGAAGGGGTATGCCATCATTGAACCCAATAGGGCGATAAAGGAATTCACCTCCAAGGATGAAGTATCAGGTATAGACTAAATTACCTCGGCAACAAACGAATATAATAAAAGGCCCCAACCTATTACAAGAATCAAGCCGCCTATGGGTGTAATTGGCCCTAAAAACCGTAATTTTTTTCCTTTGGCAGCGCTTAGGCACAAGCCGTAGATACTAAAGGAGAATAAAAAAGTCCCTATAATAAAACAATAAACAATATAAGTTTCCAAAGGAGAATTAAAACCAAAGTTAAAGCCTAGCACCACCAATAGTATAGCGTGGTACATCTGATACTTCACCCCTGTTTCAAAACTCTTACGTTGTTCTTCCGAAAATGTCTTTTTTAGGGCATGGGCACCAAAAGCACCAAAAATCACCGCCAGCATTCCATATAAAGCCCCAATAAAAGGTACCAGTAATATCATTTTTATTTTTTTTAAAGATAGAAATTATATAGCTTGATTTCTAAAATGAAAATTATGCTAAATGCCACATTTTGTTTTCCCCGATATTGTGGACACCAATAGTTCAGAAGAATTTAATTGAGTTCTAAATGTATTTGTGCATCACCTTTGAGGTTAAAAGCGCAGTCCTCAAAGCTAGGGGGTCCGAACATTTTCATCTTGGCGTTGGAAAATCCAATTGCCTCTTTGGGTATCCCCAACCAGTTGGTATCCAACTTATTGTTTCCGTTTTTATCGTGAAAAACGGCCAAGGCATAGGTTCCATTTGGAAGGTTGGTTATAACCAGATTGGTTTTCTTTTTTTTAGCCGACGTACTATCGCTCCTGTAAACCGTTTCGAACTTCAAAAATCCAGTTGAGCTATTGTAAACAGCAACACTGATACGTCCTTCTGAAGAAGCCACACCTTCTACGTCTATTGAAAGATTATTTTGGGAAAAGCCTATGATCGGAAAAAGTATAATTAAAAGAAGGTGTCTCACAGTTTTATTTGGATCTAAAAGTTGGCACAAATTTAAACGCTATTTCTTTAATAGTCTATTATTCTTGATTGGGTTTTATCTTATCCGTTAAAAATTGGAACATCTGTTGGGTAGCGGTACTATCGATAAGGTTGAGGAACAAGTTTAATGAGTCTTGATAGACTACCCTTATTTTGGGCTGTGATAGTCTATCAACGTACATGTAAACCTCTGTTTTATGGATACTATCCTTAAAAAGTCCCTTTTCCCTTTCCATAGCAGAAAATCCATTGATCCTCTCCAAAGAAGGAATCTTTTGAACCATCACCACGCTATCAATGTCAGCATACCTTAATTCCTTGTAATAGATGCCCGATAAGATTTCCATGGAATCATTTTCAGCTCTGATCCAGTTTTTATAATGAGCCGTAAACACTAGGAATACTACAATTATGGTCACCACAATCAACATGTTAAGCATCCAAGGTCGTTTATTGTTTTTTCTTCCCATTATTCGTCTTTTATTATTTTACTCGTATCCAACCGAGCCAAAGCAAGTGCTATTTTTTATTGCCATTTACCTGGCCTATTGGCATCCTATTGCCAGCTTCTGTAATCTCCACTAAAATCTTTTCTTTTTTCTTTCACTTCAACAACGTAATACAATTCCATTACCTCCTTGGGTTGCTTCCTACAATCGTCCGTTCCAATCATCACCTTTGAGGGTTATTTTGAGATCGAAATATATTCCAAATCAAAGATATCCCCATAGGTCAAAGAAACGCTGAGAGGTGTTGAATGAAATAAATAGGGGATCAAAAAGGTAAATAACAGCGGTGACTTTTTTTGCATGTTCCAAGATTTTTTTGATGTGATTAAACTTAATCAATCCTCAACACTAATACAAGGGACATAAACCACCTATCCCCTGAAAAGGAAGAACCTATCTTTCATTTCCTCAATGGCTGCGCTTTTATTGGTGATAATGTAATTAATGGCTTCAGCAGTAAACACTTCTCCTTTTGGTGTAAGGGAAATGATTTGATCCTCAACAACTATCATATTGTTTTTAACAGCCAAGTCCAAGACCGACTTTGCCGTGACCTCATGCCAATTGATGTGCTCGTTTAGATGTTTGATATGTCGCTCAGCAACTTCCTCATGATTCTGCAAATGAAGCAAAAAGGTTAGAAGGTGAACCTCTATCTGCTGGCGTTTTTGACGGTACAGTACAGATATCAATCCAGTATTCGGGGCAAACATATAAACCGCAAGAAACAACACGCCCAATACTGTTGTAATGGAGCCTGCGATGGATGCATCCAACCAATGTGCCACCCAATATCCGAGAATTGCGGCTATCATCCCAAATAAAACGGACAACCATAACATCTTCTTTAAATCCTTGGTCAATAAATAGGCCATAGCGGCAGGAGCTATCATTAGGGCCACTACCAAAATAGCGCCTACGGCATCAAAAGCACCAACGGTCGTTACCGATGCCACAGTCATAAGTCCGTAGTGCATAATTACAGGGGAAAAACCCAACGTAGCCGCCAACTGCGTATCAAAGGTGCTCAATTTTAGTTCTTTGAAAAAGGCTATCAATAAGCCCAAGGTGATCAGTAAGATGGTGCCAATAACGTAAAGTGATTTAGGACCTATGTCCGTTCCATTGATCATCAGACGATCAAAAGGGGCAAACGCCAATTCCCCCAAGAGAACGGCATCAATATCCAAATGGACATCCCCGGCATTTTTGGCAATGAGTATGACTCCAATACTGAACAGGGCAGGAAAGACAAGTCCAATTGCGGTATCCTCCTTTACCAATCCTGTTTTTTGAATGTACTCCACTAAAACCACGGTAAGAATACCACTGAAGGCTGCCAATAAAATCAGCCATGGAGAATTAAGGTCCTCCGTAAGAAAAAAGCCCACGACAATACCGGGAAGGATGGAATGGCTTATAGCATCACTGATCATGGCCATTTTCCGTAAGACCAGAAAGGTACCAGGGATGGCACAGGCTATGGCCACAATACATGCTATTAACTGTATTTCCAATTGTGCGCTACTCATACAAATTTTCTTGTCGGTTATATAAATTGATGGCCTTATCAAAACCTTTTGGGGTCAGGGACCACGTGGATCCGTCTATGGTTATGTACTCCCTATCTGCCAACTTTTTAAGGGAACTTTTGGTGTACCCCTGAAAATTATTCAGGATTTTCACTTCGTGTGGATGTGATACGTTTTCATGGTTTTTGGCGATGTCATACATAAAAGCAAGGGTTTTATGCAATTGCAGATCGTTCCTATTTTTCCAATGCCTGATTTCCTTGAACAGTAGTCCACGTCCTGGGGAAAAGATAAAGGACACCACCACAAACCCAGCCGCTATCAAAACAATAACTGGTCCCGTTGAAAGATTGTTGGAGCTAGCGCTTACCGCAGTTCCCAGAATACCAGAAAATGCCCCGAACATGGCGGCCAAAAATACCATTACTCCCAATTTATTTGTCCATTGCCTGGCAGCTGCTGCCGGCGCCAACAACATGGCACTCATAAGGACAACACCCACTGTTTGCAATCCAATTACTATAGCAAGTACGATAAGGGAAGTAATGAGCACATCCAAAATCTGGGTATTAAATCCCAAGGATTTAGTATAATCAGCATCAAAATGAAGCACCTTAAATTCCTTCCAAAAAACAGCCAGGACCAAAAGGCTAATAATCATAACGATGGTCATTAACCAAACATCACTCTCTACCAAAGTGGCTGCCTGTCCAAAAAGATATTTATCCAAGCCGGCCTGTTGTGCGTTGGGCATTTTTTGTACAAAAGTGAGCAAGAGCATTCCAAATCCAAAAAATAGGGATAGGATCAACCCCAATGCCGTATCTGATTTCAAATGGGTCTTCTTTACAATTCCACGGATCCAGAAAGTTCCTATCAAGCCACTGATCAAAGCCCCAATTAGGAGGGTATTACTAGTTTTTGCCCCAGTAATGAGAAAGGCAATAACAATTCCAGGCAAGGCGGCATGTGAAATGGCATCTCCCAAAAGGCTTTGCTTCCTCAAAACAGCAAAACTACCAAGTAGGCCACAGACTAAACCAAGTACCGCGGTCCCCAAGGTAATGGTCCGCAAGGTGTAATCGCTAACTACCAGTGAAAAATACTCTTGAAGTGACATTTATTTTCTTTAAAATTAATTTAGAACGCTAACCTTATAATTAATACCGTAGGTTTTTGTGAGGTTATCATCGTTAAAAATATCCTTAACGGAACCCGTGGCAATTTTTTTAACATTCAAAAAGGTAACCCAATCAAAATATTCCGGTACGGTCTGTAGATCATGGTGCACTACAACCACAGTTTTACCCGACTTACGCAATTCTTTGAGGATGTTCACAATGGCGCGTTCGGTAGTGGCGTCGACCCCTTGGAAGGGTTCGTCCATAAGATAAATACTGGCATTTTGTACCAAGGCCCTGGCCAAGAAAATTCGTTGCTGTTGGCCACCGCTCAATTGACTGATCTGTCTATTTTTAAATTCCAGCATTCCCACTTTCTCCAAAGCTTCCAAGGCTTCCTTCTTTTGTTTCTGTCCAGGTCTTTTTATCCACCCCAGGCTGCCATAGGTGCCCATTAAAACTACATCCAGAGCTGTGGTAGGGAAATCCCAGTCCACGCTCCCCTTCTGGGGCACATAAGCCACCAGTTGGTATTGTTTTTTATAGGGTTCTCCGAATACAGTGACGGTTCCGGCGATAGGTTTGATGATACCCAAGACCGCCTTTATCAAAGTTGATTTTCCCGCACCATTAGGACCCACAATCGCCATGAGCACCCCTTCGGGAATGGCAAGATCAATATCCCACAATACTGGCTTATAATTATAAGCAACAGTAAGGTCATCTATTTGGATGGCAATTTTATTGTTCTTTTCCATGGTTTTCTATTTTACCCTATTTAAGGGCATTTACGATGGTATTCACATTGAATAAGAACATACCTATATACGTTCCCTCCACAGTGCCTTTGTTCCCAAGAGCATCTGAGTATAAACTACCGCCAATAGCCACATCATGCCCCTTGGATTTAACCGAAGACTGCAGGGCTTCAATAGTTCTTCTGGGAACTGAAGATTCTACAAAAATGGCTTTAATCTTTTTTTCGATAATAAAATTAGAGAGTTCCTGAACATCCTGAACCCCGGCCTCTGTAGCTGTTGAAATTCCTTGTAATCCAACAACCTCAAACCCGTAGGCATTCCCAAAATAATTGAACGCGTCATGGGCAGTTACCAAGATTCTCTTTTCTGGAGGCAAGGTTTCAATAATTTGTTTTATTTCCTTTTCCAAGGCTTCCAATTTTTGAATATACGCCGCGCTGTTCTGATCAAAAAGAGCTGCATGCTCTGGATCCTGTTCCTTCAATTTTTCCGTAGTGTATTGTGTAATTTTCTTCCAAAAACCAATATTAAACCAAATATGGGGATCGTAATTAGAAGCAAAATATTCCGAACCAATTAGCTCACTTGTGTCTATTGCATCTGCAACTGCAATGGTCTTTTTACCTCGGCTTTCCATTTTTTCAAATATCTCCACCAATTTACCTTCAAGGTGTAGACCTCCATAAATGACCAAATCTGCATTAAACAGTTTGCTGACATCCCCTTCACTTGCCTTATACAAATGAGGATCCACTCCACTTCCCATGAGTCCTTGGATTTCCACAACGTCTCCACCGATGTTTTTTACCATATCGGTGATCATGGTTGTCGTTGTTACCACTTTAAGCTTGCCGTTGGCCTCCTTTTCCGATTTATTTTTGCAGGCCACAACAGCCAACAAGGCAACTAATATTAAATATCTTTTCATTTTCTATTTTTTAATTTGGCACCCTAAAACTGACACCTGCGCTTAATAAAATATCCTGATCATCCGTTATTCCTTTCCCTATTGTAGCATCCAATTGAATATTCGGCTGCAACAGATACGTGATCCCTGTATCGAAGAAATGGTTGGCTGTTGTATTTTCGGGAAAATCCCCATAAAGTTCAACGTAGAATCCAAATTTTTTGGTAATACTATGACCGAAGGCAACGGTGTAGATATAAGCCAGTTCGGGCGAATCATCGCCCCATTGGGCACCTACGTTGTACGAAAGGTTGGATTTATCTGATAAGGTATGCGAAAATGCGAACCTGAAGTCGGCCCCAGTGGTTTGTGGCTTAAAATCGTCACTTGCGGTAAAGGGCAAAAACAAGTGCCCTATAAGGCCAATTTCCGGGGCCCCGTTTTTCTCTTCTGCAATACCCACTTTAACCCCCAATAAGAGGGGAGAAAATCCATTGAGTTCTCCTACAGTACCTAAGCCGCCGATTGTTGTTTGCCTTGTCTCCAAGTTCCAACCAACACGGAGCTCCATATTATCCAGGAGACCGTATCGCAACAGGGTAGTATTGTAAACCGTCCTTTCCGTCTTAACATTATTATCGTCCAAAGATTCATAAAAACCTCCTGTTTCTACTTGTAAAAAACCTTTGGGCACCAATGTTGGCGCTTCCGTTGCATCTGGCCTATCCGTTACAATGGTGCCTGGACCGGCATTATCCTGTTGAGCTTGCAAGCTTAAAGTAGACCCCATCATGGCCAATATAAAAACTATAGAAATACCTATTTTCCTTTGCCTTGACATCATGAAATTTTGATATATAAATTAGAAGCTATTTGATTTGATATATGTTCCCTTCGATCCCCTATTTTAATATAAAATGATTTGTCGAACTCTTCTTTTTCTAAAACCGTGATTACATCTCCCAAGGCAATTTTGTTTTTGTCCAAAAATTTTAAAAAAGCCGAAGAAGAATCTTTTACCCCTACACAAACCCCATTAGAATTAACGGGCACTTCACTGAGCAGTTTTCGATCGGCTGGCTGAAATATTCCGTTTTTGTCTGGAATAGGATCACCATGTGGATCAAATTTTGGATGATTAAGGAAGGTATCCAACTTATCGATTAGCTTTTCACTTTTTATATGTTCTAATTGTTCGGCAATCTCATGAACCTCATCCCATGAAAAGTCAAGTTTTTCAACCAAGAACACCTCCCATAGCCTATGTTTTCGGATTATTCCCAATGCCAATTTTACACCAAATTCCGATAAGGTGACTCCTTGATATTTCTTATAATGCACCAAGTCCTTTTCGGCCAATTTCTTTACCATGTCAGTGACCGAAGAAGGCTTGGTTTCCATCAGTTCGGCTATAGCGTTTGTAGATACGGCAACTGTGCCCTTATTCCCCAAATGAAAAATGGCCTTAATATGGTTCTCTTCCGAATGCGTCATCAAATATTAATTTAAACAAAAATACATTTTTATTAATAGAAACAAATTTTTAGATTTGCCTAAATTTAATTTTTTCTAAATGAAAAATATTTTTTTTACCTGTCTTTTCCTTTCTCTTTATTCTCTTTTTGCTCAAACTGGAACATTGGAGGGTAAGGTGATGTCGGATGGAGAGGCATTGCCATGGGCAACTATACAGCTCAAAAACTCCCAGATTGGTACAACTACAGATGAATTGGGCAGATATAACCTAAAAGTACCATACGGCACATATTCCGTGGTATGCCAAAGTATAGGATACAAGTCCATAACAAAAGAGGTCACCATTACGAATCCCATGACAGTGACCTTGAACTTTCAACTAAAGGAAGATGTAATGGGTCTGGAACAGGTTGTTGTTACGGGTACTAAAACAGACAAAAGGAGAACAGACTCCCCTGTGATCGTTAATTTAATCAATAGTAAAACCCTGGACAACGTAGTGGCAACCAATCTCTCAGAAGGCCTTCGATTTCAGCCTGGACTTCGGGTAGAAACCGATTGCCAAACCTGCAATTATACACAGCTCCGTATCAATGGACTCCAAGGAGGTTATTCGCAAATACTAATCAATGGGCGGCCCATCTTTAGCCCTTTAACCGGTTTATACGGCATGGAACAAATCCCTACCAATATGATAGAACGCATTGAAATAGTCCGTGGTGGTGTCTCAGCACTTTATGGGTCCAGTGCTATTGGAGGGACCGTTAACGTAATTACAAAGATTCCCAGAGAAAACGATTATAGCATTACATATACCTATCAAAATCCGGGCAACAACTCTAACGACCATCTTCTCGTAGGAAATACAACGGTCGTAAACACAGAAAGGAATGCCGGGGCCACCTTTTTCCTCAGCAAAAGGGACCGTGACACCTATGATCATAATGGTGATAATTTTTCAGAATTACCTCAGCTGAAAAACAATTCTTTTGGCGCCAACTTTTTTTACCTTCCTCAAAAGAACCAGAAACTAGAAGCTAGTATAAGCAGCATTAACGAATATAGGTACGGAGGGGAAATGGTCGACAAAGCCGCCCATCTGGCGCAACAGTCAGAAGAAAGGACGCATAATGTAATAATGGGAAGTCTTGATTATCAAATTAATTTTAACGAAGAGAAAAGTGCCCTCATATTATACTATGGGGGGCAACACACAAACAGAGATCATTACACGGGCATAATCCCAGATGACGAACCTGAGTTGAGCCAATTTATGGCTAATCCGCCTTATGGCATTTCCGACGTAACCACCCACCAGGGTGGTGCCCAATTTAACCATAGGTTCAATGAATTTCTTGGAGGAACAACCGTAGTTACCATGGGCAGCGAATTTGTTTATGATGATGTTCTGGATATTATTGAAGCCTATAATTACAAAATAGACCAGACAACGAGAAACCTTAGTGGTTTTGTACAGAATGATTGGGAAGTTACACCAGAATTGAATTTTCTCTCCGGATTTAGAATAGACCAACACAACCTAGTTGATAGGACCATAATAAGTCCAAGACTCTCTTTATTGTACAAATGGAACAAGGAGACCCAATTTAGATTGGGATGGGGCACCGGCTTTAGGGCACCCCAAGCCTTTGACACCGATTTGCACATTGCCTTTGCAGGTGGCGGTATTTCGCGAATATCCCTTGCCGAGACCCTAGAGGAGGAACGCTCCAATAGCTATACGGCATCCGTCAATTACGATAAGGCCAATGAACATTTTATTATAGGTTTTACCTTAGAAGGGTTCTACACCCATTTAAGAGATGCCTTTTATCTTTTTCCCTTGGGGGAAGATCAATTTGGGGAACGATTCGAAAAAAGAAATGGAAGCGGTGCCACGGTGAAGGGCATCACTTTGGAAACAAGGGCTAATTTTGATTATTTGTTACAGATTGAAACAGGGCTTACCCTTCAATCGAGTCGATTTGACGATGCGGTAGAAAACATTGAAGGTTTGGAAGCAAAAAGAGAGTTCCTAAGAACCCCAAATAATTATGGTTACGCCACCCTTACCTACACCCCTACAAAAGCATTCAGCGCCAGCGCCAACTTAGTATATACCGGGCCCATGGAGTTGATCCATTTTGGTGGGGAAGGAACAGGACAGACCATTGATGAATACACCAGGTCTCCTTCTTTTACGGAATTGAGCCTAAGACTGGGGTACGATTTTGAATTCGAAAAAACCAAGACGGGCATAGAGGTATTTGGTGGGGTGAAAAATTTGACCAATGCCTATCAGGACGATTTCGATATCGGAAAAAACAGGGATAGTAATTACGTATACGGACCAGGAGCACCTAGGACCTTGTTTCTTGGAGTTAGATTTAAATCCTTATAATCATGGGAAAGCAATTTACGTTCTTGGTAGTCATTTCTCTTTTTACACTTACATCGGGCACTACCTATAGCCAAAGTAAGGATGAAATTCAATGGATCGGCTTTGAGCAGTTATATGATTCACTCAGCGTACACCCAAAAAAAGTGTTCATCGATTTTTATGCAGATTGGTGCACCCCTTGCTTAAAAATGGATGAGGAAACTTTTAAGGACCAAAGGGTCATTCTCAAACTTAACAAGGACTACTACGCCGTAAAAATGGACGTAGAAACCACGGATACAATTGTTTTTGGCCAACAACGCTTTACCAACAAAAGGGTAAAGAGACGCAATCCCGTACATGACATCCCGCTTCTTTTGGCCAGCAGGAAAGATGCCCCATTTTCCCTGCCTGCCCTAGTAGTCATGGACTCGTCATTTACTGCACAAGCTCGCTACTTTCAATATTTGGATGCAGAACAATTGTTGTCTATCCTAGAAAAATAGCCTTAGAGGGTTCATAATTTTTGTAATCCAAGGAAATGCAACTTCTAACATTAGAATTTGTACTTTTGAGGGTGACCTGTAATAAGGATATACGATCAATATAAAACCTAGCTAATACCGTGTCGATAACAACCCCTTCCATGGCAACATATGACTACATTATTATTGGGGCCGGAGCAGGCGGATTAATGCTTGCCGAAGCATTGGGGAAGGATCCATTTTTTAAAGAAAAATCCATCTTATTGTTGGATAAAGACTCCAAAAACAATAATGACAGGACTTGGTGCTTTTGGGAGAACGGCACAGGAGATTTTGATACCATCCTGCACAAAACATGGAACCACATCTATTTTGGTGGCCCAACCTATGACGCAAAATTAAACATTGCTCCATATTCCTATAAAATGATCAGGGGTATTGATTTTTACTCCTCTTATAAGGCCAAAATAGCTGCTCATCCCAATATAACCTTCAAAACGGATAGGGTGCTGCACATTGAAGACTTGAATAGGGAAGTTTTGGTTAAGACTGAAAATAGCACTTATTCTGCGAAAAAGGTATTTAACAGTATCTTGGATTACAAGGTCTTGAAAACACAGACCAAATACCCTTTATTACAGCAGCACTTTATTGGCTGGTTCGTAAAAACGGAAAAACCCGTTTTTGATTTGGACCAGGCTACCTTTATGGATTTCTCCATTCCCCAAAAAGGGAATACCCGCTTTATGTACGTTTTACCGTTTTCAGAAACCGAAGCCTTGGTGGAGTATACCCTATTTTCCGAAAAATTGCTTCCTGAAGCCGAATATGAGGAGGCCATTGCTTCCTATTTAAAGGAAAAATTACAATGTGGAACGTATTCAATTATAGAAAAAGAAAAAGGAAACATACCAATGACCTGTTTCGATTTTAATGTCTTTAACAGCAAGAACCTTCTCCATATAGGCATGGCCGGTGGATGGGCAAAACCCAGTTCTGGGTACACATTTAGATACGCCTGGAAAAAGACCAAGCTCTTGGTTTCCTTCTTAAAAGAGGACAGACCACTATATAAATTCACAAAGAAGGATAGATTTTGGTATTATGACCTGCTTTTACTGGATATCCTAGCTAATGACAATAGCAAAGGAGAATTAATTTTCGGACAGCTTTTTAAAAATAGATCTCCACAACTAATTTTTAAATTTCTTGATGAAGAAACAACCTTATGGGAGGAACTAAAAATTATTACGGCATGCCCCATTCCCGACTTTACCAAAGCCCTATTAAGAAGGTTGTTTTAAGGAGGGCCAATTAAAATCTTATCAACCTATGGTACAAACACGATTGGGGAATTCCTCTGATATTTCAGGGGTCCTTGAACTTCAAGGACAGAATCTATACAAATATCTGTCCGACGAAGAATTAATAAATGGGTTTGTGACCACCCCTTTTACCAAAGATCAAATTGAGAAAATCATTGAGCAAAAAGGACTATTTGTATGTCTTAATGAACAAGGAACGGTGGTAGCCTATGTTTTTGCCGGGAGTTGGGACTATTTTTCACAGTGGGAAATATTCAATGTTATGACCTCGAGATTTCCCAACCTTCGCTTTGGCAATGTTCCAGTTACCACTGCAAACAGTTTTCAATACGGCCCTATATGCATTCATAAGGACTATCGTGGCCAAGGGATTATCAATCGGATTTTTGAAGCCATGCGTCTCGTCTTTGTTGAGAAATATCCGATCAGTATCACTTTTATCAATAAAATAAACGCAATTTCTGAAAGGGCACATACCCAAAAATTAGGATGGCAGATAGTAGATGAATTTGAATACAACGACAAGACCTATATTGCCCTTGCTTTTGATATGACCAAAAGCGTCATGAAAAAGAGTTGAAGCGATTAAATTAATTTATACCTCTATACTTTTCGCTTCATGAGGCTTTCTCCAAAACGGTGGAGAATTTCTTTCTTTTCTGGAGAAATATCTAATTTATCCAAAATAGAAAATGCATTATTGGTGTATTTTTCAATTTCATCCTTGGTCTGTTGGGCAGCAGTACTTTCCAAAAATATATCTTTTACGGTAGTGATCTTTGCTGTTGCATCCTTTGGCTTAATCGAAAACAAATGCGCCAATTCTTGGGCCTGTTGAGGCGTTACCATTTCCAAGGACTTGAGGTACAAGAATGTTTTTTTATTTTCTATAATATCACCCCCTACCTGTTTCCCAAATGCCTTGGGATCACCAAAAGCGTCCAAATAATCATCTTGTAACTGAAATGCGATTCCCAAATACCTTCCGAATTCATATATAGCATACTGGGATTCCAAGGAAGCTCCTGCAATAATGGCGCCCATTTTCATGGCAGCAGCAACCAGTACCGCTGTTTTATATTCAATCATTTTAATATATTCAGGGATCGTCACATCTTCCCTATCCTCAAAATCTACATCATACTGTTGTCCCTCACAAACCTCCAATGCCGTTTTACTGAACAATTTTAAAAGGTCTTTGTAAACCTGTCCTTCATAACGTTCAAAATATTGGATGGCACTGATGAGCATTGCATCTCCAGAAAGGATCCCCGTGTTTATATCCCACTTTTCATGAACTGTAATTTTTCCTCTTCGCAACGGGGCATCGTCCATGATATCGTCATGAACCAATGAAAAATTATGAAAAACCTCCACCGCCAAGGCTGCATCCATGGCTTCCTTGTAATCTTTCCCAAAAATATCTGCTGTCATCAATGTCAGGATAGGTCGCAAACGCTTACCCCCCAAGCCTAAAATATAGCTGATAGGAGCATATAAATTTTCAGGTTCTCTGGTAGTAGTTTTAGCCTCTAAATGATTGATGAATTCTGAACGGTATTGATCTATGGTGAGCATTAATGCAATTTTTCTCCAAAAATACGCCAAAACAATAAATTGACACATACTTAAGGGCGATTAAGAAGAGTGCCTTTCTATCGTTTTCTATAATTTCACGTGAAACTTTGGAAACTTTTTTTGTTTTTAAAGTTTCCACCACTATATTTGCAGCCAATTATGAGAGGAACTATCTTAGAAAAATCGTCTGAACTGTTCTTGAAACTAGGATTCAAGAGCGTCACCATGGATGATATTGCCCATGAAATGGGAATTTCCAAAAAGACTATATACATCCATTTCAACAACAAGACCAATTTGGTCGAGGAATGTACCATGTACATTTTCCATAAAATAGCAGAAAATATCAACTGCATTAGGGATCTTAAAAAAAATCCCATTGAAGAACTTTACGAGATCAAAAAAATGGTCATGGTGCATTTGCATGACGAAAGGGGCTCTACAGAATATCAGTTACAGAAGTACTACCCAAAAATTTTTATTGCCCTAAGAAAAAAGCAATTCCAGATCATGGAAGATTGCATTGTTGACAACATAAAAAAAGGAGTTGGAGAAGGGATTTACCGTGAAAACATCAACGTGGACTTTATAGGTAGGGTATACTTTTCTGGTGTTACCAGTCTAAAAGACCAGGAAATATTTCCGTCAGACCAATTTCCTATTAACCTTCTAATGGACGATTTTTTGGAATACCACCTTCGGGGGATTGTCACCCCTAAGGGAAGGAAAATACTAAATGCTTTAATCAATTCAAATTACGAATAAATGAAACAGTTTATACTAACGGCCTTTACCATAGGCCTAAGCTTCGCTTCATTTGCACAAGAGCAGGCAACCCCAAGCTTTTCACTTGAGGAAGCAGTGGCCTATGCCTTGGAAAATAATTACAAGGCGATTAATGCCAACAAAGACATTATAGATGCGCAAAAACAGAAATGGGAGACCATTGCTGGGGGACTTCCTCAAATAGAAGGCGCAGTAAGTTACCAAAATCTGTTAAAGCAACCCGTATCCCTTATTCCAGCTGAGTTTTTTGGTGGAGAACCTGGTACATTCACTCCCATTACCTTTGGCCAAGCACAAACGGCAAGTGCCACAGCCACGTTAAAACAACAGATTTTTGACGGGTCCTATATCGTCGGGGTACAGGCTTCAAAAGCATTTATCAGTTACAGTGCCAACAATAAGGAAAAAACAGATCTTGAAGTTCGCAAGGCCGTGGTAGAGGCTTACGGCAATGTACTACTCGCCAGAGAAAGTGTTCTTATCTTCGAAAAAAACAGAGAAACACTTAGCAAAAACCTTTACGAAACGAAAAAAATATATGAAAATGGCCTGGGAGACGAGGAGAGCGTAGACCAATTACAGATCACCCTTTCATCCGTAGAGAACCAACTGCGCAATGCCCAACGTTTAGAGAAATTGACCCTTCAAATGTTGAATCTGGTGATGGGTCTGGACATATCAACACCTACTGTTTTAAAGGAAGATCTTGATAAACTTACCCAAAGAGAAATGGACCTAAGGTTATTGGATGAAGAGTTGACCATGGAAAACAATGTAGATTATAAGTTGGCCTATAACCTGAACGAGCAACGCTTTTTTGAGCTGAAGTTGGCAAAAAGTAGAACTTTGCCCACCCTGAATGCTTTCATAAATTATGGCTCCACAGCATTTAGTGAGAACTTTGATTTTTTTAATGGGGAACAACAATGGTTCGATTCGTCGATTCTAGGGTTTGATCTTAGCATTCCCATTTTCAGTTCCTTTAAAAGAAATGCTTCTACTGCGAGGGCAAAAATTGCCCTTGATAAGGCCAAAAACCAGTTAGAAGAGTCCAAAGAAAATATCCGCCTTCAACTGGAAAATGCCAAAAGTGAATATCTTTTTTCCATTGAACAGTATGACACTTCTAAAGCAAATTTGGCCCTGGCAGAACGCATAGAACAAAAAAACCAGATCAAATACTTTGAGGGGTTGGCCTCGAGTTTTGAACTTAGACAGGCCCAAACACAATTGTATACAGCCCAGCAGGAATATCTGCAATCCATGGTAGGGGTTATCAATAAGAAAACCGAACTGGAAACCATTATCAACAACTAATAAATCAATCAAAAAATACCTATTTATAATACAATTCAAAATGAAAAATATCTATTACATATTTGTAGCCACACTTATTCTTACTGCTTGCGGAAATAACGGAGAGCAGTCCGTGGACAGCCTTATAGAAGCTGGCGATGTTGAAGCCATGAGAGCTAAAAAGAGTGAACTTTCGGAGCAATTAAAAATTACGGATCAAGAAATAAAGCTTCTAGATTCAGTGATCGCGAACTTTAACCTGGACGAAAAATTACCGTTGGTCACTACGGTTAAGGCAGAGGAACAAAAATTTGACCACTTTTTAGAATTACAAGGCGACGTAATGACCAAACAAAATGTGTTGATCTATCCGGAAATGGCAGGAACGTTGCAAAAGGTATATGTTCAAAAAGGTCAGCAGGTAAGCAAAGGACAGCTTTTGGCCACCATCGACGATGGGGGTATGGGAAGTCAATTGGCACAACTAAAAACACAGGCAGAATTGGCAAAAACTACTTTCGAACGTCAAAAGCGTCTATGGGACCAAAAAATAGGTTCTGAAATACAATATCTTCAAGCAAAATCCAATTATGAAGCACAGCAAAATGCCGTGAAACAATTTCAAAGTCAATTGGGTAAATCTTCCATAAGGGCTCCTTTTTCAGGAATCATCGACAATGTGATCAAAGACCAGGGCACCGTGGTTTCACCAGGACCGGGGTCTGAGGTATTCCGTATTGTGAACCTTTCTGATATGTATATTGATGTGGAAGTACCGGAAACATATTTGGGTAGCGTCACCATAGGAAAAGAGGCGAAAGTATTTTTTCCTGTATTGGGGGATAGTACAATCACAAAAATCCGTCAGACCGGAAATTTCATCAATCCAAGTAACAGATCTTTTAGTGTAGAGATTCCCGTCCCTAACAAAAATGGAACTATAAAACCAAATTTAACGGCCAAAGTGCGTATCAACGATTACACCAGTGAAAAAGCTATTTTAATCCCACAGAGTATTATTTCGGAAAATGCCGAAGGGGAGCAATACGCTTACATAGCCATGGAGCCAAATGCGGATAATGAGGCCATAGCAAAGAAAATAATTATTACAACCGGGAAGACCCAAGGGGCATTCATTGAAGTGCTTTCCGGGATAGAAGATGGAAACCAGGTGATCAAAGAAGGAGCCAGAAGCGTTAAAGATGGTCAAAAAGTAAAAATCATAAACTAAAAGCCCATGAGCAAGCAGAAAAAAAACGCCGATAAGGAATTTGGATTATCGTCCTGGGCCATAGATAACCCTAGTGTAATCTATGTTATGATTGGACTCTTCCTATGGATAGGGCTGTCTTCCTATTTTGGTATGCCAAGAGAGGATTTCCCGGAAATTAAGGAAACCAAAATTTACATTAGCACCCTGTACCCCGGCAATACAGCGGAAGACATCGAGCGTTTGATCACAGATCCCTTGGAGGATAAGCTTAAGAATATCAGCAATTTGGTGGAGATAACCTCTACCTCTCAGGAAGATTATTCCATTATCACCGTTGAATTTGATGAAGAAATCACGGTTGAGGCGGCAAAACAAAAGGTAAAGGATGAAGTAGATAGTGAAAAAGCAACGGAAGACTGGCCCATTTTCAATAATGCCAAAGTAGATCCCAATGTTTTTGACTTAAACCTTTCAGAGCAGTTCCCCATAATGAACATTAACTTTACGGGGGATTACCCCGTAGAAAAGCTAAAGGAATTCGCGGAGCACATGCAGGATGAAATCGAAGACCTGCCTGAGATAAAGCAAGTGGATATAAGGGGTGCTCAGGACAAGGAGGTTGAAATTGCGGTGGATGTCTATAAAATGATGGCCGCCAAGGTTAGTTTTGATGATGTTCTGAATACCATCAGAAATGGTAACATTACCATGTCCGCAGGAAATTTAAAGACCAGCGGTCAAAGACGAACCATTAGAATCTTGGGAGAGATAGAAGACCCAAAAGACTTGTATGACTTCGTAGTAAAATCGGAAAATGGGAATGCTGTTTATTTAAAGGATATTGCCCAGGTTACCTTTTCAGAAGAGGAAAAAACCACATTTGCCCGTGAGTTTGGCGAAAGTGTGGTGATGTTGGACATAAAGAAAAGGGCAGGCAAGAATATGATCGAAGCCTCCGATAAGATCAAGGCAATGGTCAAAGATGCTAAAGCCAACTACTACCCTACTGATTTGGGGATTTCAATAGCAAATGACTCTTCCGGCAGGACTCTAAATCAAGTGGATGACTTGGTGAACAACATTATTTTCGGAATTATTTTGGTGGTTACTGTGCTCATGTTCTTTCTAGGATTTAGAAATGCACTCTTTGTAGGTTTCGCAATACCTATGTCCATGTTCATGTCGTTTATGATCCTTTCATGGCTGGGATACACCTTAAATACCATGATACTCTTTGGAATGATCATGGGTTTGGGGATGCTGGTGGATAATGGAATTGTGGTGGTAGAAAATGTATACCGACTCATGGATGAAGGGATGCCCCGTATCGAGGCCGCAAAAAAAGGAATTGGCGAAATTGCCTTTCCGATTATTATTTCTACGGCCACCACTGTTGCCGCTTTTGTACCCTTGGGATTATGGCCTGGAATCTTCGGACAGTTCATGATTTACTTCCCTATTACACTATCGGTGGTGCTGGGATCTTCACTGTTTGTGGCCATATTTATGAATTCCATGTTGGTCTCCAATTTTATGGATACTGGAGAGAAGGAACTGACTGTTAAACAACTGGTGCGACTGAGCATCATTATGGGGGGACTTGGAATCTTCATCCTGATATTTGGTGGTACTGTCAGAGGTTTGGGCAGTGTTTTAATCCTAACAGCGGCCATGTTCTGGATCTACAAATACTTCCTGAAAAGATGGGCAATCAATTTTCAAAAGAATACTATGGTACGCTTTGAAAATTGGTACGAAAGACGATTGATGCATGCCCTGAGGGGAAATAATGTGTATTGGTATTTCGGGGGAACGGTGGCAATGCTTATTGGTGCCTTTATGCTCTTTGGAGTCTCCATTAGCACCCAGAGAACTAAAATAGAATTTTTTCCGGATACCATTCCGAATGAGATCTATGTTTATATAGAATACCCCCAGGGAACCTCCATTGAAAAGACCAATGAACTGACCCAGGATATTGAAAAAAGGGTCTATGGAATCATTAATAGCGATAAATACACCGATGCCAATGGCGCAAACAACTATCTGGTTGAATCGGCGGTATCACAAGTTGGGGAAGGCGCGGGGAACCCGCAGACCGATGGGGGCTCTGCGGCAGAAATGCCCCATCGTGGAAAGCTTACTGTCTCTATGCGCGAGTTTAAATACAGGAACGGACTGGATACAGAGGAGCTCAGGAAAAACATTCAAGAATCTCTAAAGGGAATTTATCCCGGGGTAGCAATTTCCATTGAAAAAGATGCAGCGGGTCCTCCAGCCGGTTACCCCATCAACATAGAGTTGCAAGGGAAAGATTACGATGAGTTGATCAGTACCGCAGAGGACATGCGCAATTTCATCAATACGAAAAATATTGCTGGGATTGAGGAATTGAAGATTGACGTTAACAAAGGAAAACCTTCCATGCAGGTGGTCGTGGACCGCGAAAAAGCAGGAGAGTTGGGAGTTGCTGTAGGACAGGTTGGAAATCAGCTAAGAAGATCCTTGTTTGGTGAAAAGGCCGGTATCTACAAAAAGGATGGAGAGGACTACAACATCAACGTCCGTTTTAATGAAGAGAACAGATATGATAAAAGTGCCCTTTTTAACCAAAACATCATTTTTAGGGATCCTGCGAACGGACAGATCAAAGAAATTCCTGTTTCAGCTGTAGCTTCTCAAAGAAACACTTCTTCCTTTAGCGCCATCAAACATAGGGACAATATAAGGGTGGTAACCGTTTATTCTGGTTTAAAGCCCGGTTTCACCGATGCCGCCGCCATTGTAAGTGAAATACAAAAGGAGATGGAAAGTTATAAGACCTTGCCTCAAAATGTTCGTATAGACTATACGGGGCAGATAGAGGAACAGAACAAGCAAATGCAATTTTTGGTCGGGGCATTCTTTACCGGTTTGGGGCTCATAATGCTTATTTTGATCTTTCAGTTTGGCGGAATTTCCAAACCTTCGATTATTATGATCGCCATATTCTTAAGTTTTATAGGGGTTTTTGGAGGGCTTATTATAACCGGAAAACCATTCGTTATCATGATGACCATGATGGGAATTATTTCCTTGGCCGGTATTGTGGTAAACAACGGAGTGGTGCTTTTGGACTATACCCAAATTCTTATTGATCGAAAAAAGGTGAAGTTAGATATGGATGATAGAGACCTTTTAACCAGGGATGATGCTAGAGAATCCATAATAAAAGGTGGAAAGGCGAGATTGCGTCCAGTAATTCTAACTGCTATTACTACCGTTTTGGGACTTATTCCATTGGCGATAGGGCTGAATATAGATTTCTTTTCCCTGTTTTCGGAATTCAATCCCAATATATACATAGGCGGTGACAATGTTATATTCTGGGGGCCCTTGGCTTGGACCGTGATCTATGGTTTAATTGTAGCTACCTTCCTTACTTTGATTATCGTTCCTGTACTATTCTTTATAACCTACAGGCTCAAAATAAAATTGAGGGGAATACGTAAAAGTTAGAAGGAAAATAGTAAAAGTATAAGATATCGGGCAGTACCATCTTTGAAAGATATACTGCCCGATATCTATTTTACACCACTGTAAAACGGTTTAATAAAAAAGGTCCGATACATACATCGGGCCTTCTAGCTTAGGGTTGGGTATTTGTATCGTTATTTGTTGACCACCAAAGTTCCCGCAGAGTTCCATTGGGTAACACTGGCAATCCTACTGTCTTTGAAGTCTACTTCGTTTAGTCCCTCAGATTTCCAGAAAAACCATTTACCTACCTTCTTTCCGTTAACATAGGAACCTAATGCAGTTTTATCACCTTCTTCATTATACATGATCCACTCCCCATGTAGTTTGCCTTCCAAAAAATGACCCGTTTGGGCTATGTTTCCATTTTCATGGAAATAGGTGCCTTTTATTAAATCCCCGTCTTTGACAAAGGTTGGGTCAGGTGCCTGTGCATGCGAGGCAAAAGCCAATAAAAATGCTATTAATATCAGGTTGATTTTCATATTGTTTCAGGGTTAAAAACGATTTTTAATTTCTAATTATATCCTAAATATACAATAAATTCAATTCGAGGCAACAATGAGTTAACTATAAATTTACATTAAATTAACATTGAATCGAATTAATATTAAGCCCTCGAACAGGATGTACTACGATTCAGTTGGGCATACCCATCAACAAGAATTCAAAAATCTTTTATAAAAATATGGATTACATACAAGCTTAATGTTTCTCCTTATCCCGATACTTCTTACATTTGCCAATCAATTAAGCTATTGCAAATGTATAGAAGTCAAACCTGTGGCCAATTAAGGTCGTCAGATATCAATAAAGAAGTAGTCCTCTCTGGATGGGTTCAAAAAGTAAGAGATAAAGGATTTATGATTTGGGTCGATCTTAGAGATCGTTATGGCCTTACCCAGTTAATATTTGATGAGGAGCGAACCTCTACTGAAATTATGGATCAAGCCAAATCCTTGGGTAGGGAATTTGTAATCCAAATTCATGGCAAGGTGATAGAAAGATCTTCCAAAAATCCTAATATACCCACTGGGGATATCGAAATATTGGTTTCCAACCTAGTTATTTTAAACAAATCGCTGCTTCCACCATTTACCATAGAAGACCAGACAGACGGTGGTGAAGACATACGTATGAAATACCGGTACTTGGATATCCGAAGGAATCCAGTTAAAAACAATCTTATTTTTAGGCATAAGGTGACCATGGAGGTTAGGAAATACTTATCTGACCAAGCCTTTATTGAAGTAGAAACCCCCTATTTAATTAAATCTACCCCGGAAGGTGCCAGGGATTTTGTGGTTCCAAGTAGAATGAACGAAGGTCAGTTTTACGCCCTTCCCCAGTCTCCCCAAACCTTTAAGCAGTTGCTAATGGTAGGTGGCATGGATAAATATTTCCAGATTGTAAAATGTTTCAGGGACGAAGACCTTAGGGCAGACCGACAGCCTGAGTTTACCCAGATCGACTGTGAAATGGCCTTTGTGGAACAAGAAGATATATTAAATGTCTTCGAAGGGCTGACGAGACATCTTCTGAAAGAAATCAAAGGCATAGAGATTGGCAATTTCCCCCGAATGACCTATGATGATGCCATGCAAAAATATGGGAACGATAAGCCAGACATTCGCTTTGGGATGGAGTTTGGCGAATTAAACACTGTGGCCCAACACAAAGATTTTGCCATATTCAATGATGCCGAACTCGTGGTAGGGATAGCGGTACCCGGAGGAGCGGCATACACGAGAAAAGAAATAGATGCCCTTGTTGACTGGGTAAGAAGGCCCCAAGTAGGTGCCAAAGGTATGGTCTACGCCAAATATAACGAGGACGGCAGTTTTAAATCTTCCGTTGATAAATTCTTCGATGAAAAAGATCTTGCTCAATGGGCCGAAGCAACCAATGCCAAACCAGGTGATCTAATCTGTGTACTATCAGGCGAGCCTCTCAAGACAAGGACCCAGCTGAGCGCTTTGCGCATGGAATTGGCACAACGATTAGGATTGCGGAACAAAGAAGAATTTGCACCTTTATGGGTAGTAGATTTTCCATTGTTGGAACTGGATGAGGAAACTGGAAACTACCACGCCATGCACCATCCTTTTACTTCCCCAAAACCTGGACAGATGGAATTATTAGATACTGATCCGGGCGCTGTCAAAGCAAACGCCTACGACTTGGTATTGAATGGAAATGAAATTGGAGGTGGATCTATTCGTATCCACGATAAGGAAACACAAGCAACGATGTTCAGGCATTTGGGCTTCACCGAAGAAGAGGCAAAAGCACAATTTGGATTCTTGATGGATGCCTTTCAATACGGTGCCCCTCCCCATGGTGGACTAGCATTTGGGTTGGATAGGTTGGTTGCCATTTTGGGCGGACAGGAAACAATCAGGGATTTTATAGCATTCCCAAAAAAT
This sequence comes from Sediminicola sp. YIK13, assembly GCF_001430825.1. GTDB lineage: Bacteria > Bacteroidota > Bacteroidia > Flavobacteriales > Flavobacteriaceae > Sediminicola. The sequence continues at coordinate 2,493,872 of NZ_CP010535.1, forward strand.
AATAGTGGTCGGGATGTGATGATAGATGCCCCTGCCTTTATTGATGATGCACAATTAAAAGAATTAAATCTTAAATTAGATATTCAATCATAACTAAAAGATCCCGTTTTAAAGCGGGATTTTTTTTAAATAATAATTAGGGAACCAAGGAAATGCCAATCCGAAAGAAAAATATCTTTACCCGCTTTTTAATTTGGAGGTACAAACATATCTCCAACAAAACCTTTGTACATATCCTCAGTGTCATTGTTGGTTTTTTAGCTGGTTTGGCCGCAGTTACTCTGAAGAACACCACCTATTTTATTGAAGCATTTTTGGAACAGGGAATCATTTTTTCCAATAACCAATTGTACTTCATTCTACCGGTAATAGGGCTCTTTTTAGTGTTTCTATATGTGAAATTTGTTTTGAAAAAACCGTTGGAGCACGCTGTTTCGTCCATTTTGTTTACGCTTTCCAAAAAAAAAGGGCTAATTAAACCCATTCAAATTTATACTCCCTTGATAACCGCCCCATTAACTGTAGGGTTTGGGGGTTCGGTAGGATTGTTGGGTCCTGCTGTGGCTTCGGGAGCTGCAATAAGTTCCAATCTGGGAAAATTATTTCACATCAATGCCAAAACACGGTCCTTATTGATTGCGTGTGCCTCAGCAGGAGCCATAGCCTCCATTTTTCAATCGCCAATTGCTGCCATCATTTTTGCCGTGGAAGTATTTAGCCTTGACCTAACCATGCTCTCCTTACTGCCCTTATTATTGGCCTCTATTTCAGGAGTGCTAACATCTTATTTCTTTTTGGGCAATGAGGTGCTTTTTAATTTTACCATAACGGATAAGTTTGAAATAAAAGACACCTTTTTCTTTGTTTTACTTGGAGTTGGAACCGCATTCGCCTCTATCTACTTCACCAAAATGTATTTTTCTATCCTGACCTTTTTTAAGCGATTCAAGAGTCCCAAATACAAATTATTGGTTGGTGGTATTACCATAGGAATCATGCTCTATTTCATCCCGCCCTTATACGGGGAAGGGTTTGGCCTGATCAACAATCTATTGGATGGAGACCATTTAAAAGCTTTGGGGAAAACACCCTTCGATGAATACACGAGTAACATTTGGGTTGTTATAGGTCTTTTATTTGGAATCACCATTTTTAAGGCGATTGCAATGACAACAACCATCGCAGCAGGTGGGTCGGGTGGAATCTTTATTCCCACAATGGTCATGGGAAGTGCCTTGGGAAATGTCGTTGCCAAGGTCATCAATAATTCAGGATTGGGTCTGGTGGTTTCCGAAAGTAATTTCACCCTTATAGGAATGGCTGGACTCATTGCAGGGGTTTTGCATGCCCCCCTAACAGCTATATTTTTAATTGCCGAGATTACTGGAGGATATGAACTTTTTGTTCCCCTAATGATTACTTCATCCATTTCGTATCTAATCACCAAAAATGCCATAGACCATTCTATTTATACAAAAGAATTGGCGCAACAAGGTGCTTTATTAACCCATAATAAGGACCAAACGGTCCTTACCCTCATGCATTTGGATGATGTGATAGAACAAAATTTCAAAACGGTGACCTCAACAATGACCCTTGGGGAAATGCTCCACAAATCGGTATCAAAATCAACAAGGAATATCTTCCCTGTTTTGGATGAAGAAGACCGTTTGGTAGGGATTATCCTTTTGGATGATATTCGGGAAATTATGTTCGATAGCTCACTATATGATACCACGGAGGTAGGTTCTATTATGCACAGTGCTCCGGAATACATCTTTTATGAAAAAGATACCATGCAGAAAGTAATGAAAAAATTTCAGGATAGCGGAGCTTGGAACCTACCGGTCATAAAGGATGGAAAATATCACGGCTTCATATCCAAGTCAAAATTATTGACTGCTTACCGAAGAAAATTGATCAATTTTACAAAATAACAAACGTCATGAAAATTAAATACATCATCATCGTTATACTTCTGGCCTCCTTGGGCAGTATAATTTATGGCTTTAGTATTATGGAGACTAATCCCGTGATTGCCAACAAATATATTGGTTTTGGAACCGTGGGTATATTCCTGATCGCAATGCCTCTTTTTCTGATAAAAGAGAGCAAAGGCAAAAAAGTAAAAGATTACATGTTGACTGAAGAAAATATTAAGAAGATGCAAGCTAAAAAAGAGGAAAAGCCTGATAATCAATAATTTTGCATTCCAATTTTCTCACTTTCTCCAAAAAAAATATAACTTAGTAGTTGAAACTATTTGTTTATTTTAAATCTTTTATTGAATGACTGGAACTATTAAATTTTTCAATGTTTCCAAAGGTTACGGATTCATTACCAATGACGACACCGGACAAGACATTTTTGTACATGCTACAGGATTGAACGGAGTTGAGTTAAACGAAGGCGACAAAGTAGAATACCAAGAAGAAGAAGGCAGAAAGGGAGTGGTTGCAGGACAAGTGCAAGTAATTGGATAGCATATTTTATTTTGATTAGAAACAAAGACGCCCTCCAAATGGAGGGCGTCTTTAATTTTCAGGCTTAAGACGTTTTTACTGTTAATTGAGGTTTCTTCTCTGAATAAAAAATTTTTTCAATAGGTCGGAAGCTTCGTTTTCCAAAAGTCCTCCCCTAATTTTAGTTTTGGGGTGGAGGGTAGATCCCATTACACCACATCCTCTTTCAATATCAGTTGCCCCATAGACTATATTGCTAATTTGACTCCAATATAAAGCTCCAGCGCACATTTGACAAGGCTCTAGAGTCACATAAAGAGTACAATTATGCAAATATTTACCTCCTAAGTAGTTGGCAGCGGAAGTTATAGCCTGCATTTCTGCATGTGCCGTAACATCATTTAACTGTTCTGTTAAATTATGGGCACGAGCAATAATCCTGTTTTGTATTACAATAATAGCCCCTACAGGGACCTCGCCCTTTTCAAAGGCAGATTCAGCCTCTTGAAGGGCTCTTTTCATAAAATAGGCATCGTCCATTTCTAAATCCATACCTCAAAATTACAATTTTAACCTATGATCTAGCTCTATCAAAAAATGAATTTAATGTACATTTGCCTGAAGCCATGAAACATCTAGAAAAAATAAACTTTCCCGCAGATCTTAGACAGCTAAAAACCTTGGATCTCCCCCAGCTTGCCAAAGAAATAAGGGCCTTTATAATAGATATTGTTGCCACCAAGGAAGGGCATTTGGGCGCCAGCCTAGGCGTAGTGGAACTTACCATCGCCCTTCATTACGTATACAACACTCCATTAGATAAATTAATTTGGGATGTAGGCCATCAGGCTTATGTTCACAAAATACTTACGGGAAGAAAAAATCTATTTGAGACCAACCGCCAAATGGGGGGTATCAGTGGCTTTCCCAATCGCAGTGAGAGCGAATATGATGATTTTGGAACTGGACATAGCTCAACCTCTATCTCCGCTATTTTGGGAATGGCCCTAGCATCAAAAATTAAAGGGGATACAAAACGGCACCATATTGCGGTGATCGGTGATGCCTCTATCGCGAGTGGTATGGCCTTTGAAGGACTGAACCATGCAGGGGTTACAGACACAAACGTCCTGATAATCCTAAATGATAATGCCATTGGTATAGATCCCAGTGTTGGTGCACTTAAAAAATACTTGACCAACGTAAAAAAGGGTACCGCCAAAGAAGAAAATATTTTTGAATGCCTGAATTTTGATTATTCAGGACCTGTAGATGGTCATGATCTACCTGTTTTAATAGCAGAGCTGCAGCGCTTAAAAGCCGTTAAGGGTCCCAAATTACTACATATTATTACGACCAAGGGCAAGGGACTCCTGCAGGCAGAAACCGATCAAGTAACGTATCATGCCCCAGGAAAATTTGATAAATTGACAGGGGACCTAATTCCAAAACCGACACAGGAAGGCCCTCCCAAATATCAAGATGTTTTTGGGCACAGCATCGTTGAGCTGGCACTGAACAATAAGCATATTATAGGCATTACCCCTGCAATGCCCACCGGAAGTTCCCTTAAATATATGATGGAACAAATCCCTGAAAGGGCGTTTGATGTAGGTATTGCAGAGCAACACGCAGTTACCATGGCCGCCGGGATGGCCACAGAGGGATTGGTTCCTTTTTGTAATATTTATTCCACCTTTTTACAGCGTGCCTACGATCAGGTCATTCACGATGTGGCCCTACAGAAATTGCCTGTGATCTTCTGTTTGGACAGGGCAGGATTGGTTGGGCAAGATGGCGCCACCCACCACGGAGTCTTCGATATCGCCTATCTAAGATGTATCCCCAATATGATCATCTTTGCGCCGATGAACGAGGTGGAACTTAGAAATATTATGTTCACCGCCCAATTGGGATTAGAAGGGCCCATAGCCATCCGTTACCCTAGGGGTAGAGGGGTGTTGAAAAACTGGAGGCTACCTTTTGAAAAAATAACTATAGGAACTGCTGTAGAATTACAAAAAGGCACAACAATTGCAGTGCTTTCGCTTGGACACATAGGAAACAATGTTAGCGAACTATTAAAAGAAATTGATAGTTCCAAAAAGATAGGACATTACAATATTGGTTTTGTAAAACCCTTGGATGACGTTATGCTAAAAATGATCCTTGAAAAGTACGAACACATCATTACCATAGAGGATGGTTCCAAAATTGGGGGAATGGGAAGTGCAGTTTTGGAATTTGCAAACAGAATAGGGTCCCATAAAAAGATAAAAATATTTGGTATAGACGATAGCTTTATAGAACACGGTACTTTGGAAGAATTACAGGCCTTGTGCAACGTAGACGTATTATCGCTTAAAAAGTATATAAATGAGATTTATTGAGTACCTATTTAGGCAAGTCAGAAGGTTGGCCATCATACTTTTGCTCTTCTTAAATTTTTTCGCTGTTACCGCACAGGATACTATTCCCACAAGACAACCGATAGATACCACGGCCGTAGACACAATAACAGTTGACACCATTGTGATCCGCGCAGTGCAGACCAAAATCAGAAATATTCCCCGCAGTGTAAACCTGACCAACCCCATTGTTTCCTTCAAAAAAACAAAAGCTAGAACCAAGGCATTCAACAAGTTTAAAGTACCCTCCTTCTGGCAGAATGAAAATATCCTTAAAATTAATCTTAACGAGGCGGCCTTTGTCAACTGGAAGGCCGGAGGTGACAATTCCATTGCCGCAGCCGGGAACCTGAAATTTATTAAAAATTATAAATTTAGGTACATACAGTGGGATAATGACCTGGAATTTAGATATGGTCTCAATGCCCAAGAGGGGCGCAAAATAAGAAAAACAGAGGATCTAATTAGACTAAGCTCCACCTTCGGCTATAGAAGGGACACCCTTAGCAATTGGTATTATTCCGTAAAGGCCAATTTTAACACCCAATTTTCAAATGGGTACAAATACCCGGACAGATCTACCCCCGTTTCTAGATTTATGGCTCCTGGATATCTATTTTTAGGAGCTGGTACCTCCTATATCCCAGATGGAAAAAGCTTCAATCTTTATATTTCTCCCATCACCCAAAAAATGACCTATGTCCAAGATCAAACCTTGGCCAATCAAGGCGCTTTTGGGGTTAAAAAGGCGGTTTTTGATGCAGACGGGAATCTCATCACACCGGGCAAAAAGGTTTTCATGGAATTTGGTTTTCTCATTACCAATACGTGGCAAAAACAAATTTTCGAAAATGTTTATTTAGATCATAGGATAAATCTCTATACCGATTATCTGAGGAGGTTTGGGAATATTGATGTGGATTGGGAGCTCAATATAAAGCTCGTAGTCAATAAATACATCCAAACCAATATTGGTACCCAAATCATATATGATGATGATATTAAGTTTGAAGAACTCCGGAACGAGGATGGCACTATTGTGGATTCCGGGGGACCCAGAATCCAATTCAAACAAATATTAGGGGTAGGTGTGGCCTATTCCTTTTAAAGGTGCCTTCCCATTATTTTATTATGGATGTGTACCGCTGCACCATCCGACAGACTGGCCACATAACAACAGGTGTTCAATAGAATTTGATAAATACTAAGATCCTCTGTACGCTGGTAAAAAGCCGGTAAAGTCTTTACCACTAACCTATCGTAATTTGAAGCCTGTCCTTTGGTTTTCTGTACCAGGGCGCTTGTATAAACGTCCAAGATGTCCGAAATAATCCTGTACCCGGCTATTTCCTTTTCTATTACTTCTTGGGATTGATAAACCTTTTCGACACTAAGTTGGATGATATCGGATATCTGTGCCTTGTATTTGCTTTTATCCAATAATGATACCCCAAAAGTGCCATCTAAAATAGCCTCTTCATTTTCTACAAAAACTTGTATCACATCAGTAATCAAGGTGCTGATCGCCAAAGCACGTAAATAGCTAAGTCGATCCTCCATGTAGACCATTTCGTTGTATTTCTTTGTGTTGATCGAATCCTTTACCAATTTGATAAGATATTCCAGCGCAAAATCTTCTGGGATCAGTCCCAAATTAATCCCATCTTCAAAATCGATAATTGTATAACAAATATCATCTGCGGCCTCTACCAAATAGGTCAAGGGATGCCTGGAAAAGGAACTATCCTTGCCTTGCCTTGTCTGGTTTAATCCAAGTTCTTTTGCCACTTCTTCAAAGAAATGTCGTTCTGTTTGAAAAAACCCAAACTTCTTGTCAGCAATATGTGCAGTTGGTTTTTTGGGTAAAGATTCCTTTGGGTATTTCATAAAAGCACCTAGGGTAGCATAACTCAGTCGCAGTCCACCTTGAACTCCCTCCCTAGTTTCCGTCAAAAGTTTTAAACCATTGGAGTTTCCCTCAAAATCAATAATATCCTGATATTCTTTTTCGGACAATTCTGAACGGTAATGTTGTCCGTTCCCAGTTTTAAAATATTCTCCTATGGCCTTTTCACCGCTATGACCAAATGGTGGGTTTCCAATATCATGGGCCAATGCAGCTGCGGCAACTATAGCACCAAAATCATTAAAATGATAACCATGTACCTCTTTTAAATAGGGATGTTTCTCCAATATTTTTTTTCCAGCGATCCTTCCCAAACTCCTTCCAACCACAGAAACCTCCAAACTATGCGTAAGTCTGGTATGTACAAAGTCGGTTTTTGATAAGGGAATCACCTGTGTTTTATCTTGAAGGCTCCTAAAAGCAGCAGAAAAAATTATTCTATCATAATCTACCTCAAACCCCAAACGGGTCTCATCTTGTTCTTTTCGTAATCTTTTGTGGGTATCTCCCTGCCTTCTGAGGGATAGTAGCTGTTCCCAATTCATAGTACTTTGTTTGAAGACGCAAGATACATTTTAATGCATTCGACATCCAAATAGCCAAGAGTTAAAACTGATGTTACCCTATTTATTACCTCCTCAATCAAAAGGTCACGATTATAATCTTAATAATTACTTAATCTAAAATTTACCTAAAAATGTAAATAAAGTCCGAATTTGGCTCTGTCTTAAGACAGGTTTTAGATTTCATCATATATTAGTTTTTGTCAACTTTCTGTAGAAATCGAAAGGCTGCCTCTGATCAGGGCGGCTTTTTTTCTATAGAAAGAGGACGGCAGAAATATTTTATTGTTAATCCACAGTTAATGTTAACTTAACATTGGTATTGGTTCTTTGCGGCGACAAAAACTAATAACAATGAAATTAAGAATTCTTACAACAAGCTTATTCTTGTTGGCACTTACATCAAGTTTCTCACAGGTAACAGAAGCACCTGCTTTTGGAAAAGGTCTATTCAACTTAGTAGGGAAAGACAGCACCTTTACCATGAAAATTGCAACTAGAATGCAATTATTAGGAGTTGCCTCATGGCAAAAGGAAGAAGGCGGTGGATTGATCAATCCTGAATCCAATTATTTGGTGCGTAGGGCCCGTTTAAAATTTGATGGTTTTGTATACTCTCCCAAGTTAGAGTACAAATTAGAGTTGGGATTATCCAATAGGGATATTTCTGGGGCATCTGAATTCACAAGCAACTCACCGAGATATATATTGGATGCAGTAGTGATGTGGAACTTTTACGAGAATTTTGAACTTTGGGTAGGGCAGACCAAACTTCCCGGTAACGTTGAGCGGGTTGTATCATCTGGAAACCTCCAAATGGTAGATCGTTCCCTTGTGAACAGCCGCTTTAACATAGACCGTGATATGGGGATCCAATTAAGACACAAAACAAACCTATTTGGTAATGTTGTGATGCGTGAAAAATTTGCTATCTCTCAAGGTGAAGGAAGAAATGTAACGGGAGACAATTTAGGAGGCTATCAGTATACCTCACGTTTGGAATTATTGCCTTTCGGAGAATTTAAAGGGGATTATACTGGAGCTGATTTAGAAAGGGAAACTAGTCCAAAATTGATGCTAGCTGCTACCTATGATATCAACCATGATGCTGTTAGAAACAGAAGTAATCTAGGTTCCTACATGGAAATTGACAATGGCACCGGTTTCTACGAGACCACTATTAATACTTTGTTTGTTGATGCCATGTTCAAATACAACGGATTTTCATTTATGGGGGAATATGCATATAGGGATGCAAACGATCCATTGGCAAAAAATTCGGACGGTACTCTAACCGGCGACATAGTGCAGGTAGGTGACGGTCTTAACTTGCAAATGGGATATCTACTTAAAAATGACTGGGAAGTATCTGGGCGTTACACAAATATTACACTAGATGAAAATATAACTGGAAGATCTCCTGAAGACCAGTACACCTTAGGATTGTCCAGATATATCCTCGGTCATAAATTAAAAGTGCAAACTGATATTAGTTATTTGAATGTGGACGGTGGAACAGATGAAGTAATGTACCGCTTACAAATGGATGTTCACTTTTAGAACCCAGAATATTGACTTTCAGGGATTTGACCAAATTAATTCTTTACATTGAATTAACCTTTCATATTTTATTAATTAATAAATTTAGCAACTTTTAAAAGTATATTTCAAATGAAAAAACTTGTATGCTTAGTATCCTTGGCCTTAGTATTGGCTGCCTGCGGTGAAAAAAAGGAAAAAAATGATGGAACCGCATCCTTATCTGGAACAATTAAAGTAGATGGTTCCAGCACCGTGTTTCCTATCACAGAAGCTGTTGCTGAAGAATTCAGAAGTGAACAACCAGATGTAAAGGTTACCATTGGTGTTTCAGGAACGGGTGGTGGTTTCAATAAATTTTCAAGGGGAGAAACCAATATTTCCAATGCTTCACGTCCAATCAAAGACCAAGAAAAAGCAATTTGTGAAGAAAACAACATTAACTACATTGAGTTGGAAGTGGCCTATGACGGCCTGGCTGTTTTAGTTCATCCAGAGAACACTTGGGTAGATAGCTTTACTGTTGAAGAATTAAAGAAAATATGGGAGCCCGCAGCACAGGGAACCATAATGAAATGGAGTCAGATTCGTCCAGAATGGCCTAATGAAGAGATACATTTATACGGACCTGGTGTTGCCTCTGGTACCTATGATTATTTCACAGAAGCAGTTGTTGGGAAGAGTGGTTCCAGTAGAGGTGACTTTACGGCCAGTGAAGATGACCATGTTTTGGTTCAGGGAATCGCAGGAGATAAATTCTCTTTAGGATTTTTTGGATTGGCCTATTATGCTGAAAATAAGGATAAGCTAACACTGATTGGGGTTAATAATGGTACAGAGGTGGTAAAACCTTCTTTAGAAACCGTAAAGAATGGTACCTATAGCCCATTATCAAGACCGTTATTTATTTATGTAAACAGTACTTCGGTTAAATCTCCAGAAGTGGTTGAATTCGTGAACTTCTATTTAGAAAATGCCGGTGAACTGGCTACAGATGTGGGATATATTCCATTGCCTGCAGATCTCTATGCAAAGCAAAAAGAAAGCTTTAAAGCTTTTGTGGAAAGCAATCAATAAATCAATACTTTGGTTTCAAAAAATCAGGCGCTTTTAGGTGCCTGATTTTTACTATGTAAAATCATCATACATGCGTAAGATTAAAGAACTTATAATTGAGAAATCGCTTTTAACAAGCGCCTTGATTACGATTGCCGTTACCATAGGTATCATTTTGGTTCTTTCCATTGAAGCAGTGCAATTCTTTAGCGAGGTGTCTCTCTTTGATTTTTTCACGGATACACAATGGACCCCTTTGTTTACGGAAAAACACTTTGGAATTCTTCCTCTTCTCTCGGGAACCTTGTTAACATCTTTTATTGCCATTGCGGTGGCTTTGCCCATTGGGCTTACTATAAGTATCTACCTAAGCGAATACGCCCCAAGGAATTTCAGGAAAACTGTAAAGCCCTTATTAGAACTTTTGGCTTCGATACCAACTGTGGTTTACGGTTTTTTTGCCTTAATTGTGGTGACTCCTTTTTTACAGGAATTTATCCCCAATCTTGCAGGCTTCAATTCCCTTTCTGCGGGAATTGTAATGGGAATAATGATTATACCCTATATCTCCTCCATTAGTGAGGATGCGTTACACGCAGTACCGGCTTCCTTGAGGGAGGCATCATACGGCATGGGGGCCACCAAACTACAAACGGCATTTAAGGTAATTGTGCCCGCGGCATCCTCGGGTATAATCGTTTCTATAATCTTGGCCATTTCCAGGGCGATTGGGGAAACAATGATTGTTGCCATTGCCGCAGGTCAGCAACCTCGATTGACCTTAGACCCGACAGTTCCTGTGGAAACTATTACCGCCTATATTGTTCAGGTCAGTTTGGGAGATGTGCAACATGGTTCCTTGGAATACAGAACCATCTTTGCCGCAGGAATCACTCTGTTTGTATTTACATTTTTGTTAAATACATTGAGTTATAGAATTAGAAAAAAATACCAGGAGAAATATGAATAATATTCAGAAAAACAGGTGGAAAGACCAAGCTTTCAAATATTGGGGTATTTTTTGCACCATTATTGGTCTGGTCTTGTTGGCCGTTTTCATCGGGGATATTCTTATCGATGGAATCCGTAGGATCGATTGGGGCTTCATCACAGACCTTCCTTCCAGAAAGGCAGAGAATTCTGGTATCTACACAGCCCTTATGGGAAGTATTTGGATTTTAGTTTTAACTACCATAATAGCCTTTCCAATTGGGGTGGCTGCTGGTATATATTTGGAAGAATATGCCAAAAACAATAAGTTGGCAGGTCTTTTGGAGATCAATATATCCAACCTGGCGGGTGTACCTTCCATAATATACGGTCTTCTGGGCCTAGAGGTCTTTGTGCGCATCATGAACCTTGGCGCCAGTGTACTAGCAGGAAGTTTAACACTGTCCCTACTGATCCTTCCCATTGTAATTGTGGCCACCAGAGAAGCAATTAAAGCGGTCCCAAAATCCATTAAAGATGCTTCTTATGCTTTGGGAGCGTCTAAATGGCAAACTATTTGGCACCAAATTTTACCAGCTTCAGGCGGGGGCATCCTCACGGGGGTTATCTTAGCACTATCCAGAGCAGTTGGGGAAACAGCGCCACTCATCGTGGTTGGGGCCCTGGCATATGTACCCTTCGCACCCAGTAGTCCGATGGATGAGTTTTCTGTGATGCCGATTCAAATATTCAATTGGATATCTCGACCTCAATCCGGGTTTATAGAAAACGCCGCTGCGGCTATCATTATATTATTGGGCATCACTTTTATCATGAATGGTATTGCGGTGTACTTTAGAAACAAATGGCAGAAGAAATGGAAATAAGTATGGAAAATCCTATAAAAGAGAATATGGTATTAGATAGCGTTATAGACCCATCTTTAAAAAAGATACCTAAGATTGAAGCCAAGAAAATAAAAGTTTGGTATGATGATTTCAATGCTATAAAAGGCATTGATATGACCATCAAGCCAAATACTGTAACTGCATTCATAGGTCCATCTGGCTGCGGTAAATCTACCTTTTTGCGTTTGTTCAACAGAATGAACGATTATGTGGATGGCTTCAGTATGGAAGGAAAAATAAAGATCAACGGCAACAACATCTACAAGAAAAATGTAAATGTTGAGGAACTGCGTAAGGAAGTAGGAATGGTTTTCCAAAAACCAAACCCCTTTCCAAAATCTATTTTCGACAATGTAGCCTATGGTTTAAGGATACAGGGCATCACAGATAAGAAATTTATACAAGAGCGCGTTGTTTCCTCCTTGCAGCAAGTTGGACTTTGGGAAGAGGTAAAGGATGATTTAAAAAAATCCGGTCTCGCTCTTTCCGGTGGACAGCAACAAAGGCTATGCATTGCGCGAACTTTGGCAGTAGAGCCATCCATCATTTTAATGGATGAGCCCACTTCTGCCCTTGATCCAATTTCCACGGCAAAAATCGAGGAACTTATTTTTCAGTTAAAGGAAAAATACACGATTATCATCGTAACCCATAACATGCAACAAGCCGGTAGGATCAGTGATTATACTGCTTTTTTCTATCTTGGTGAACTTATTGAGTACAATAAGACTAAAAACATCTTTACTAACCCAGAAAAACAACAAACCGAAAACTACATTACCGGTAGGTTCGGATAAAACATAGTAATATGGCAAATGCTATTTACCAAAGGGAAATCATAAACCAGTCGGGCTCCAAAATGCTAACGCTGTGCAAAAGTCAACTTGAAAAAGCCAAGGTGGCTTTTAGGGAGCACGATAGTGATTTGGCGGAAGAGGTCATTAATACGGAGAACAGGGTGAATGCCCTGGATCTAAAAATTGAAGAGGATTGTGAAAAATTCTTAGCTCTCTACAATCCGGTGGCCATTGACTTGCGGTTTATTATGGCCGTGAGAAAAATCAATTTTGATTTGGAAAGAATTGCTGATCACGCCTATAGTATCTCCAAGTACGTGGTGGATCTGGACGAACCCATTGAGCCCCATCTTTTTGAAAAATTAGAATTTGAAAAAATGTACGCCACCATCTCCACTATGTTTGAGCATATTACCACGGCATACGAGGAGAAAGATGTAAAAGCGGCCAGAAAAGTCTTTAAAAAAGATAAGATCTTGGATCAGATCAATAGGGAGTCCTTTTCTATTATTGAGGAAGAGATCAGGAAGGACAGCAAGGTGATCAGACAGTCCCTGATCTTATTCTCAGTAGTCAAAAAACTGGAACGCGTGGGTGATTTGATGAAAAATATTGCCGAAGAAGTAATTTTTTACATCGATGCCGAGGTCCTAAAACACAAAAGAAAAAAATAAATATTTAACTCTATCCCTACTCCAACCTCCATTGGACTAGGGATTTTGGGTAAAAAATTAATATTTTAATATTATACATTGTTAAGTTTTAAGTAGGTTTGCAAGGTTCGCTTATAACACATTAATTATGGATAATATTTACTTGCTAATGATTATTGCCCTTGCCTTTCTGGCCGTGGCCGATTTGGTAGTTGGTGTCAGTAATGATGCGGTGAATTTCTTAAATTCTGCCATAGGATCAAAAGCCATTTCCTTTAGGACCATCATGATCGTTGCCAGTTTGGGAATAGCTATTGGAGCCATTTTCTCTAGCGGGATGATGGAAGTTGCGAGAAAGGGAATTTTTAATCCAAGTGAATTTATGTTCAGTGAGATCATGATCATCTTCATGGCCGTGATGATCACCGATATTCTCTTGCTGGATTTCTTTAACACCGTGGGGATGCCCACCTCCACGACCGTTTCCATTGTATTTGAGCTTTTAGGTGCTGCGGTTGCCATGGCCTTTATTAAAGTAGCCGCCGATACAGGTAATTATGTAGATGTATATACCCATATCAACACCTCTAAAGCTACTGAAATTATCGTAGGGATACTCTTATCGGTAGTCATAGCCTTTTCTATAGGTGCCATAGTGCAGTATTTCTCCAGATTATTACTCTCTTTCGATTTTAGAAAGAAAGCGAAGTGGACCGTTGCCCTTTTTGGGGGTATCGCTTTAACTGCCATTACCTATTTTATACTGATAAAAGGCCTAAAAGGAGCCACTTTTGTGAGCGAGGATCTGCTCGCATTTATTAAGAACAATACCATACTTATCATATTGGGAAGCCTTGTTCTTTGGACCGTGGTCTCTTATTTGATCACTATCATTCTAAAGTTTGATGTTTATAAACTAATCATAATCGTAGGTACGTTTGCCCTCGCCCTCGCATTTGCAGGGAATGACCTAGTGAATTTCATTGGGGTCCCTATTGCCGCATGGCAGTCTTTTGAAGCTTGGCAAGCCTCGGGTATTCCCGCTACCGAGTTTAGTATGGATGTTCTTGCGGAAAAGGTTCCTACGCCTACCTTCTTGCTCTTTGGGGCAGGTATGGTCATGGTCTTGACACTTTGGTTTTCCAAAAAAGCTCGTTATGTGACCCAAACCGAAATCAACCTCTCACGGGAAGGGGAGTCCAAGGAACGTTTTCAGCCCAACTTTCTTTCAAGGGGAATTGTTAGGGCCGCTATGTTGGCTTCTCAATTTTCAAATTCCCTCTTGCCCAAAACTGTGCAAAAAAGGATAGACGCAAATTTTGAAAAACCGGTCATTGCCCTTTCCAAGGACAAAACTTACGAAATGCCCGCATTTGATATGGTCCGTGCCGCTGTGAACCTAATGGTTGCCGGGGTATTGATCTCCATCGCCACATCCTACAAATTACCATTATCAACCACCTATGTTACCTTTATGGTAGCCATGGGTTCTTCCTTGGCCGATAGGGCCTGGGGGGCAGAAAGCGCGGTATATAGAGTAGCTGGGGTTTTGAATGTTATAGGAGGATGGTTCTTTACCGCCTTTATCGCATTTATATCTGCAGCCGTAATTGTTTACCTTATCAATATCCACGTACCTTCCATGGTAGCTATCCTTCTGTTGATCGCCATCTTCCTATTGGTACGGAACTATATTTCCCATAGCCAAAAATCTAAGGAGATAAAGGCGGAGGATAGTCTCAGAAAAGCAGAAAGTAGTTCTATACAAGGCGTTATTGAGGAAAGTGCCAATAATATTGCCAACGTCGTTAAAAGAGGGAACAAAATTTACACCAATACGATCAACGGACTTGCAAAACAAGACCTTGAGCTCCTCAAAAAGAACAAAAAAGGGGTGAATAAGCTGTCTGCCGAAGTTGATGAATTAAGGGATCATATCTTTTACTTCATTAAAAACCTTGACGAGGCCAGTGTCGGAGCAAGTAATTTCTATATCAACATTTTGGGTTATTTGCAGGATTTAGCCCAATCCTTGGAATACTTGACCAAAATTAGCCACAAGCATATCCATAATAACCATAAGAAATTAAAGTATAATCAGATAAAGGAGCTTAAAGAAATAGACATTAAAATCGATGAACTTTTTAGTGCAACCAAGGAAGTTTTTGATTCTCGTTCTTTTGAGCAAATAGGAGAGATCCTATCAAGCAAACAAGAATTACTGGATATGGTGTCCCAAAAGATTGAAAAGCAAGTGGAGAGGACGCGTACTGAGGAATCCAGTCCTAAAAACACCACTTTATACTTTACGTTGCTATTGGAAACAAAAGATATTATTGCAGCTACCACCAACTTATTGGAGTTGTATTATAAGGAGCACGACAGTTCTGTGATACCCGCCAAGTTGGATACCAAGTAATAGAATTAATTTAGTTTTTATTAAAGGTCTAGTGAAACCCCGTTTCACTAGACCTTTTTTATTCTTGGAGCACATCACTTTAATTTGGTCTAAAACAGTTACGTTTTTGTAACTGACTCAGGTCATAGTAAAACATATCCCTTTAAGATATTTTTGAGATGGAATTAAGTTTAACTATAATCTATTAAAACACTTATTATGAAAAATATATTATTGGGTTTATTTGTTTTTGGTCTCACCAGCCAAGGGTTTTCTCAAATTGTAAAGACTGAAGAATTATCAGAGGTGGTGGTTACAGCAGTGAATTATAAATACCTAAATGCCACTACCAATGAGGAGGAAGCCCTTCCGGTAAAAATGCTGGAACGTCAGGCCGCGGCCTATAACATCAAGGAATCTGAATTGTATAGTGATGAATATGATTATTATACCGTTTCCTTTTTTATTCCAGACGGGAAAATAGTTGCAGTTTACAATGCAGACGGCCAGATCACTAGGACCATTGAGAAGTTCAAAAATGTGAAACTTCCCGAAACAGTAAATAAAGCCGTTATGGAAAGGTTTCCTAATTGGATAGTTGAATCCGATGTATATTTAGTGAGCTATAGTGATGATAAAGGAGCCAAAAAAACCTACAAATTGAAATTAAAGAATGGTGACGAACGAATGAGGGTGAAAATTGATGAAACAGGAACTTTTCTTTAAAAAGCACAAGATTTAAATAGGATATGGCCCGGCATTGTAAGCCGGGCTTTAGTTATTTTCTACTTCTTGCCATTATTTACCAGGCTCCAATAGCTGATCTATTCTTGCGATAGCATCCTCGTAATGATACCTAGTAATCGTATTTACCGATCCGTTTTTTGCCGACTGCAACCTACTTCTCAACGTTTTGAGCTCCCCCCTAACCAAAGAATGAACATCTGAAGTGCTCACGTCAAAAACAAAGGCACTTTCAAAGTCGGAGCGATTGTTTCTTTTCTCCGGTCCTTTATCTGTCATCAAATAGGCCATCCTATCCAAATACGTGCGTTGCAGGTTTCTGCGGAAAATATCCACATTGGAGCCTCTCCCCATTTCACTCCACAGCCCGGTCCTGAGATCCTTTAACATATCTAAAGCACTGTACATACTTACCTCAGTGGTTTCTGCGTCCATCATTCTCCCAATCCTATCAAAACTTAGCAGATTGTTAATATGTCTTTCCTGCACTTTTCTTAGTCCCTCGAAATATCCCGCATGGTCTATATTCAATAGTATATTCTTATCTATGAGCCAAGATGGAGTTGAAAATATATTCAACTGTAACCAGACCATGGATGACTTCTGTACTTCTGGTGAAACATGCATAAAAACATACCCTTCCTGATCTGGAGTTTTAAGATTTTCATAAACACCTCCAATATTGGTGACCACATGCCCTACGTACCTACTATAAACGCTCAACAATTCGCCGTATAGTTCTTCCAAGTCACTGTAATCATTGGTCTGGTCCGAGGTCCAACTTTTAAGGTTCTGTGCAACGTACTGTAAATTCTTCAGCCCGTAATCCCCAGCTTTGATTGGATCATTTCCAATGCTTTCTGTCTGTGATTGTGGATCAAATCTACTGGATTGTCTACCAAACTTGAATTTGGGATCCATTTCGTGTTTACGAATCCACTCATTCAAAGTGTCTTTTTCCATTTCTTTGGATGTAGCACTTGGAATTACCCTATAACCCCAATTGGTGGCATAGTGATCGTAAGGGCCAATTTGACGAATGAACCTGATATTCTCATCCTCTGGTTGTGCCACATAATTATATCGCGCATAATCCATAATACTCGCCGCTATTCCGTTTTCTTGGGTAAATGCTCCATTTCGCAAAGAATCAACAGGGTAGGCATAGCTTGCAGCCATATTATGGGGAAAACCTAGTGCATGTCCTACTTCATGTGCAATTACCATACGCATCATCTCCCCTATTTCGCCTTCCGGGGTATTCAGTGTCCTTGCAGAGGGATTTGCCGCACCTGTTTCCAACAAATACCTATTTCTGTAACTCCTCAAATGATTATGGTACCAAATGATATCGCTTTCAATAATCTCTCCACTTCTAGGATCAGAAACACTGGGACCGGTTGCATTTCTTGTGGTACTGGCCACATATCTTACCACAGAATAGCGTACATCCTCTGGACTAAATTCTGGATCTTCCTCCGCAGTAGGGGCGTCCTTCGCCAAAATTGCGTTTTTAAAACCTGCTGTTTCAAAGGGTTTTTGCCACTCCTCTATTCCTTGTTTGATATACTCCCGCAAGTTTTCGGGCGTTCCCGGATCCAAATAATAAACTATAGGCTTAACGGGCTCTACCAATTCTCCCCTGGCATATGCCTCTGGATCTTTCGGCTCCAAGCGCCACCTTCTGATGTAGGTTTTTTCGTCCGCCTTCAATTCCTTGCTCCCATAATCATATTGACTAACGGAAAAGAACCCCACTCTTGGATCAAAGGTTCTTGGTCTCATAGGTTCTTTGGGCAGTAATATCATAGACTGGTTCATCTGAAGACTAATGGATTCCAAATCAGAAAAGGATGGTGGTTCCGAGGCACTGTAAGTGAGATCCTGCTTTACCTCTATGTTCTCGGGAAAACTTTTGATCCCATTTATAAAACTTAGGGAAGATTCCAATTTCTTTACTTTGTACTCCTTTCGCATTCTTGCCGAAAGACCGCTAATAGCCATCACATCTGTATTAAACAAAGAAGTCACATTTATAACAACGGCAGTAGAGTCCGTATTAAATGCTTTTATATCAAAAGCGAAAAGGGTGGGCTCGTAGTTATTGACCACCACTGAATTATGGATAGCTTTGGTGCTATCGGCTACATTTGTATAGGACTTGACTTTGAGTAGTATTTTATCCTGGAAGCGCGTCCATTGTACTACTTGTTCGTTGGTCTTAGAACCGGCATTGAAGTAACCTCCTCCCAATCCTTGGGGAAGTTGGGATATCCTACTCACCCATAACATTTCCTTCTTTAATTTATCGAAGGGTATTTCATAAAAATACTCCTCCTTAATTTTATGCACGGCAAAAAGGCCGGCATCCGTAATTGCATCTTTAGTTATGACATCACTATAGTTTTTGATGCCATTTTTATCTTTTGATTTTGTCGCATCATTGAAATTTTTGGGAACTGCAGCATCTTCATTTTTTGATGGTCTTTGGCCTTTTACTGTCAATGATAGAAGAAACAAAGGCAATAGTAGAAACGGTATTAATCTTTTCATGCGGGGGTAATTATATTATCTTTCTCCTAAAATATAACTATTCAGAAGCTAATCCCGACTTTTTAAGGAACATTAACAAAATAAAGTCAAATATTTAGGCTTTTATTGTGTGCCACATCATCCAAAAAAATAGTTCAAATGTAAAAAATAGGTATCTTTTACATCTCTAAAACACCATATACTATGTTGAGAATAATTTTTATTGTATTTATTTCTTCGATTCATTTCTTGGGCCAATCCCAAGGTTTAACTGGTGATCAGCTGTTACAAAATGCAATTGCGTATCATGATCCAAATAATAATTGGCCAACATTTAACTGGGTGTTTATGGTGACCATGGAAACACCTAAGAAAAGCGAAAGAAAGAGCAAGGTAAAGATCAACCTCCCAGAACAAGTATTTAGCTTAACTGTGAACCAAGAAGAAGTTTCACTTGAATACATCTTGAAAGGCAAAGACTGTAAATTACGATTAAATGGTGCTGAAGAAATTTCTGAGACACAAAAAAAAACATTTAATCTCAATTGTGATAGAGCCCTGATGATGAAAAATTATTACACCTACCTCTATGGGCTACCCATGAAATTAAAAGATCCTGGAACAATCATAGACCCCAAGGTAAATCGCAGAAAATTTAAAAACAAAGAGTACTTGGTTCTGAAAGTTAACTATTCAGAAGATGTGGGAGGGGATTCCTGGTATTTCTATTTTGACCCATTAACCTATGCCATGGAGATCTACCAATTTTTTCATGATGAATCTAAAAATGATGGCGAATACATCCTTTTATCAGGGGAAGAAACAATAAATAACATTAAGATGCCAAAAACAAGGGCCTGGTACTATAACAAGGACAATGGCTACCTTGGAACAGATATACTATCTAAAGAATAAGGGAACTAACCTGTCTTAAAAATGACATTGCTCATAGCTTTTGTTACGGTATAAAGCTACTTTTAAACACTAAAAAATGCACATGAAAATAGCAGTCGCCCTTCTTTTTGTTCTTATCCTGAATACCAATTTATGGGCCCAAGATCCTAAAACCGAAGAATTATCGGAGGTCGTTGTAACCGCTGTCAACTATAAATATCTAAGCAGTATTGATTCTAAAATGACACCTACCCCTGTTAAATTACTAGAGCGCAAAGTTGCAAGTTATAAGATAAAAAAAGATGATATTTTTGAAGATGAATATCCGTTTTACACCGTTTCCTTTTACATTCCCGAGGGTAAGATTGTAGCTGTATATGACGAAGAAGGCAAAATTCTAAGGACTATTGAAAGGTTTAAAAATCTGGATCTTCCAGAAGTGGTATTGCAATCCCTTGAAAAAAAATATCCCGGTTGGAAAATTGTTGACGACGTTTACCTAATAGACTATAACCATCAGAAAGGGGTAAATAGAACTTTTAAAATTAAATTACAGAAAAGAAAAAAGACCCTAAAGGTTAAATTGGACGAAAAAGGCAACTATCTATAAAAGTTCATCTCGTCCAAATACTTCCAAACATTTTCAGGCAATAGGGGTCTGATATTTTTACCTGCTTTATGCTGTTTTCGAATGAAAGTGGATGAAATTTCCATAATGGGTGCGTCGATATGTATAATTTTGGGGTGACCCTTAAAACTATGGTCTGTTTCCCCTTCGGAAATTCTAGGATATACATAAATTTGATGATGTTCCAAGATGGCCTCGAAGTTTTTCCATTTATGCAATCCCTTAAGATTGTCTTCACCCATCATTAATGAAAACTCATAATCTGTTCCGTGCTTTTCGACCAAATGAATCAACGTATTTACCGTGTAGTTTGGCTGGGGAAGTTCAAATTCTATCTTACTTGGGCGTAATTTTGGATAATCTTTGGTGGCCTCATAGACCATTTCGTACCTATGATTGTTATCCAATAAGGTCTTCTTTTTCTTGAAAGGGCTATGGGGGGTAATCACCAACCAGACTTCATCTAGATCAGAAAATTCTGCCATGTGGTTGGCAATCACCAAGTGGCCAATATGAATTGGATTAAACGTACCAAAATAAAGACCTACCTTTTTCATTTGTAATAATTAGTCTATGCCCTTACTTTTCTTGTTTTACCCCAACAAAATCAGCAACAAGCTGATAGGCTTCTTTTAGCGCAATTTCCAATTCGTAATTCTTGATGATCTTGTCAAATTGTGGGGCGGTAGCGAGTTCAACTGAAGCTTTGGCTATACGCATGTTGATCTTATCATCACTTTCTGTACTGCGCTTTTTAAGTCTTATTTTTAGTTCGTCAACACTCGGTGGCTTTACAAATACCGCCAATGTATTTTCTGGATATTTTTTCTTTATTCTAAGTCCGCCTACAACATCAATATCGAAGATGACGTTTTTCCCCAAGGCCCATAATCTTTCTACTTCACTTTTAAGGGTGCCGTAAAAATTATCTCGGTAAACTTCTTCCCATTCTAAAAAATCATCATTTTTAATATGGTTTTTAAACTCAGATTTGGACATGAAATAATAATGTTCCCCATGCTTTTCCTTTCCTCTACGTGGTCTTGAGGTAGCTGAAACAGAAAAGGCCAAATTTAATTCTGGTTGCTCTAAAAGATATTTGGTAATTGTAGTTTTTCCACTTCCCGACGGTGCCGAAAAAATGATGAGTTTTCCTCCCTCCATTACAGTACGTTTAACATTTGCTCTTTAATTTTTTCCAACTCATCCTTCATTTGTACCACGAGTTGTTGCATTGGGGCATAATTGGCCTTAGAGCCTATTGTGTTTATTTCCCTGCCAATTTCCTGACTAATAAAGCCTAGTTTTTTACCATTGGAATCATCAGATTTAAGTGCTGTTGCGAAATAATCCAGGTGATTGGCCAAGCGTACCTTCTCTTCGGTAATATCGTATTTCTCCAGATAATAGATCAATTCCTGTTCAAATCTGTTTGAATCCAAATCAGTTTTAAGATCAGCCACAGCCTTTTCCAAGCGTTCTCTCACCATAGAAAGCCGGTCTGTGTCCATAGCCTTAACCTCATCCAATAAACGGTTCAGGGTGGCAATTCTTTCCAAGAAATCCTTTTCTAAAACATGGCCTTCCTCTGATCTAAAGATATTGATCTCTTTCAACGCATTTTTAAGGGCTTCCAAAATGGCTTCGTACTCCATTTCGTCTATATTATCCCTCTCGGTCTTCAAAGCATCGGGTAGGCGTACCGCCATTTCCAATAATTTAACATCGTCACCTTCTGCAATTGCCCTAAGCTGTTTCATATAGCTTTTTACAACCACTTCATTGATAACAGAAGATGTTTCATCCCCTGTAGACTCCATATACAGCCCAAAATCTACCTTCCCTCTTTCCAAAGAACTGGCAATTATTTTTCTCAAATCCAATTCCTTCTCCCTGTAGGCTGATGGGATACGGGCATTTAAATCGAGACTTTTACTGTTCAATGATTTTATTTCAATGGTAATTTTCTTTGAAGGAAGTTGAACTACGTACTTCCCAAACCCTGTCATGGATTGGATCATAAAATGATTTTAAATTTTGGCAAAGGTAATTAAAATTCAGTTTTTCTATTTTGGGTTACCATTTTTATCAAAATACCTATTGATTTTGGTTTCACACCAATACATCCCTACTCCAATTCCGATTATGAAAATAAAGAAAGAGATGACAATTCCTGCAGATTCCGGTAACAGGAAATAACATAAGATGCTTATTGCCAGTGTAACGATTCCAACCCTTATGAGCATTTCTGCACCTACCTTATTGGCAAAATCCCAAATCTGTTGGTTGGCCATGCTCCGCCTGGTACGATACCCGTAAAACCAATTTATTTTCTTGGGAGGTCGCAACTGCCAATAATACCCAAAGGCCACCAGCAACATTGGAGTGATGCAAATAGCTATTAAATACTCCCAGAGCATTAGTTTAATTCTCTAACCCAAATATTTCTATAACTAACCCTGCTGTTATCTCCGTGATCTTGTAGCTTTATAGGTCCCTTTCCGTGAGCCTCGTTCTTAGGCCAACCTATGTAAGGGGTTGTTCCTTTTATTTCTACGTGATCTTGTATTAAAATACCATTGTGCAGGACCGTAATGGTGCCCGATCGTATTTTCTTTCCCTCTTCATTAAAAACCGGTTCGTGATATATAATATCATACGAGTTCCACTCCCCTGAAGGAACCGAAGCTTTCGCCAAAGGTACGTGTTGTTTGTAGATAGAACCTACCTGGCCATTGACGTAGGTGTCATTATCGTTGTTGTCCAATATTTGAACTTCGTATATCCCTTGAAGGAAAACGCCACTGTTGGCCCTATTTTGACCTTCCCTTTGCACTTCTGAGGGTGATTTCCATTCAACATGTAATTGCACACTCCCAAAGTTCTGCTTCGTCTGTATATCGCCTGCTTTATCCTTTACGGTCATGCTGCCGTCTTTGTTCAAAATCCATGGAGCGGCAGTACTGTCCTTCGCACTAATCCATTGGTCCAAATTACTTCCATCAAATAGGATTAGGGCATCACTGGGAGCTCCGTTCTGCGCAAAAGGCTGAACCGTAGGGGGCACAGGTTCATAAATTTCAGTCTCCTCTGGTTTTGTGGGTTCTACACCAGTATACTCCTCATATATTATTTCCTGGGGCGAATTGTCCGTTTCTTCCAATGGGGCCACTTCTACTTTTTCCTTGCAAGAAAATAGGGCTAGTGCCAAAACTGCTGTGAGTATATATTTCATTTTAAAGTTGTTTGATTTTTATATTCTTATAGGAAACCATGTCCCCATGATCCTGTAATCCAATTTTTCCAGTTTTGTATTTTCCAAAATGTTCCCAATCCGCAAATTTGGATTTAGCGACCATGGCGCTCCATTCAGGATCATTCACCGGAAAAGTGACTACTGTCATCCCATTGAGGTCCACACGTCCTTCATTGGTTTTATGGTTTACGGTCAACACACAGGTATTCCACTCCCCAGCAGGTTTCGCCATTTCGTGATTGGGCGCCACCATATCATATAGGGCTCCTGCTTGATGTGTAGTTCCTGCTTTAGCATCAGGGTGTCTCTCATTGTCCAATACCTGTATCTCTGGTCCGGATTGATAAGCTTCAGGCAAGCTGGGATCTTCTTTAACCCCCCAGAAAATGCCACTATTCCCGCCTTCTGATATTTTCCAATCTACTGAGAGCACAAAATCGGTGAATTCCTTATCGGTAACCAGATTGTAACTCGCTCCTTTAGGTCGGTCTTTTGGTGGATAAAATACCATGGCACCTTCCTCCAATTTCCATTCCTGGGGCATATCCTCTTTCAGATAGCCATGCCAACCTTCAAAAGAAGAGCCGTCAAAAAGTACCATCCATTCATCTTGGTCATTGGCTTCCATTTGTGTATCTGCCATAGTAGCTGTGTTCATTTCTTCATTTGATTCTTTGGCTTTCTCTTTGCAGCCAAATATCATTAAGGCCGTTAGGCCAATAAAAAGTAGTTGCTTCATGGTATAAGTTTTAGTTAGATTCCAAGTATTTTTTTGAGCGTCCCCTTATCTATTTCTGCCCCGGCAAAATCATCAAAAGTTTTCTCAGTAGCCTCAATAATGTGGTCCTGTATAAATTTCGCGCCTTCTCTAGCCCCTTGTTCCGGGCTTTTGATACAACATTCCCATTCCATTACCGCCCAAACATCACATCCATATTGGGTTAATTTGGAGAATATTGTTTTGAAATCAATTTGACCATCGCCCAAGGAGCGGTATCTACCGGCCCTATCGCCCCAATCGTTGTAGCCTCCAAAGGCACCTTTCTTGCCTGTTGGATTAAATTCGGAATCCTTAACATGAAAAGATTTTATGAATTCATGGTAATGATCTATATAAGCGATATAATCTAATTGTTGTAAGACAAAATGACTTGGATCATATAGGATGTTCACTCTTTTATGATTTCCTGTGGCTGCGAGAAAACGCTCAAAGGTATCTCCATCGTGCAAGTCTTCCCCAGGATGTATTTCATAACATACATCTACCCCTTCCTTATCAAAATGATTTAAGATGGGCAACCATCTTTTTGCAAGCTCCTCAAAACCCATTTCCACTAGTCCGGCCGGTCTTTGTGGCCAAGGGTGCATGGTATGCCACAATAGGGCACCTGAAAATGTAGCGTGGGCATTAAGGCCCAATCTTCGGCTGGCAGTCGCCGCTTTTTTAACGGTATCGACGGCCCATTCAGTTCTTGCTTTAGGATTATTCTTTACCTTTTCGGGTGCAAAATTATCAAACATGAGGTCGTACGCAGGATTAACAGCTACTAGCTGCCCCTGTAAATGGGTGGACAACTCAGTTATTTCCAACCCATAGGAATTTATTTTTCCCTTTAATTCATCACAATAGGTCTGGCTTTCGGCCGCCTTGTCCAAATCTATCAAAAAGTGCTCCCAAGTAGGGATTTGAATTCCTTTATAGCCCAAATCCGCTGCCCACTTACACATTCCATCCAATGTATTGAATGGGGCTTTGCTATCTACAAACTGGGCAAGAAAAACTGCCGGTCCTTTAATTGTCTTCATTTTTATGATCTAATGTGTGTTACCATCCCTATTTTACCCCACCTCGGAAATTTTGAGAATTAAAGCCTATATTTAGAGTTGAAATCATCCTCCTTTATAATTCCAGGGCAGATTATAAATATAGGGATTACAATAGAATTAAAAGAAAATTTAATAGTGAATCATACTGTGGTGAGGGTCGCGAACGTTATAGACACAGAATTTAATCTTAGTGTCACTTAATTGCCAAAACATTGGGGTATTGACATGCTCCTATACCATTTGAAAAGAAAAACTATACGTAATGCCATCAGAAATAATTGACCGGTGTTTTTAGTGGTCAACAATAAGCTCTCAAGCCTGAGGTTAAATAATGAAAATCAACAATGAAGAACCATTCTGCTGAAAATATGTGGGGCGATTTTTTAAGCGCCCATCTAGAATTTGCTTTTGAGCACACGCCTAAGGTTTATCATTTTTCCGACAACGAAAAAGATGCAAACCATAATGTAGATCTTGTTCTTGCCGGAGTAAAAAAGGCAGCATCGCATTCCCTATTGGGACTTCAACTACAGAAAAAGGAATTGCCAAAAAGAGGCGATTTTACTGTTTTGACAGATTGGAACGGCAAAGGCAAATGTATTGTGAGAACTACTTCCGTAAGAATGATGCCCTACTTTAGTATCACGGCCGAACACGCTAAATTGGAAGGCCTTGGTGATGGAAGTTTGGAGGCATGGAAAAAGGAATACTGGGAATTGTTCCAAAGGGAATTGGCAGTATTTGAACGCAAACCAAATGATAGCATGATTGTAGTCTGTGAATATTTTGAAAAAGTATTTTAATAAAAAAGAGCCGATAGTAGCGGCTCTTTTTCGACATATTTAAAATAAAAAGAACTCTATTTCAAAGTTATCCAAGTATTCCCCTGTTGATGTGAAGCTACAGTGCTCTCAATAAAATTAAGTCCTCTAACCCCATCCATCATGGTTGGGAATTCCCCTGAATTATATGCTTCCCCGCGAATGGCCTTTGCAACCCCAAGGTATATATTGGCCATGGCATCAAATATCCCTTCTGGATGCCCTGGAGGTAACTTGGTGCCGTCCAATGATAATTTAGAATTGTAGGCATGGCCTGGTTTAAAGACCTGCAACGGCTTATCATCAGAAAGAACATACAAGAGATTAGGGTTTTCCTGTTCCCATCTAAGTCCGCCTTTATCGCCATAAATAGCGACTGTTAA
The DNA here is from genome assembly GCF_001430825.1 of Sediminicola sp. YIK13. GTDB lineage: Bacteria > Bacteroidota > Bacteroidia > Flavobacteriales > Flavobacteriaceae > Sediminicola. The sequence continues at coordinate 2,520,577 of NZ_CP010535.1, forward strand.
CCTATTTTCTTCTCCCGTTGCGATTTGGCTGGAACGAATTACACCCTTAACACCGCCTTTTAAACGTATCAGCACGGTACCATCAATATCCATCTTATTGTCTTCATACAGGTAATTCAGATCGGCCAAAATGGTATCTACTTGAAGTCCGGTGGTATATTCCACCATATTGAAAGCGTGCACTCCAATATCACCCATACAACAACTGATCCCTGCCTTTTCCGGGTTCAAACGCCAGGTCGTGGATCGTTTTTCCTTATCGTGAATAATAGGGTTTATCCAACCCTGATAATATTGAACATCTACCTTTTGTACTTTCCCCAGGTCACCTGCCTTTACCATTTCCCGCATTTGACGTACCATTGGATACCCCGTATAGGTGTGTGTTACCGCAAACACGGTTTTTGCCTTTTCCAAGGCTGCCTGTAAAATCTTGGCCTCTTCATAGGTTGTGGTCATCGGTTTTTCACAAATGACATTGAAACCATTTTCCAACAGTTTCTTGGCCATTGGGAAATGTAAAAAATTAGGGGTCAATATGGAACATACTTGAATGCGTTCCCCTTCAGGAAGTTTTAATTCCTCTTCCACCAAGGTGTCAAAGTCCTTATAAACCCTATTCGTAGGAATCCCTATCTCCTTAGCAAAGGCTAAGCTATCATTGTGGTCCGGATTAAAGACCGCACCAACAATTTCATAATTATCATTCATAAAGGAGGCAATCCTATGCAACACTCCTATTAGTGAATCTCCACCACCACCTAAAATACCAAGTTTTATTTTCGTACTCATAATCAATCTTCTACTTATTTATATCTATTCCTTGTATTCTACTTCTTCGTTTTTAAAAAATATCACGAACAATATCATTACCCCAAAAGCAAATATTGCGGGGAATGTCCAAATGTTGTCCCAAGCATGTAACCCATCGGCAGTCATATAGGTATCCGTTATTATTCCTGCTATTTTAAATCCTATTAGCATCCCTACCCCGTAGGTGGCCAAGGTGATCAAACCTTGCGCGGCACTTTTATATTTTATCCCTGCCTTACTATCGGTATATATCTGTCCGGACACAAAAAAGAAATCGTAACAAATTCCATGAAGTGCTATTCCAATGATAAGCATAAAGGCAAGATCCCCGGCGTTGCCGTAGGCGAACAAGAGATATCTTACGGTCCAGGCCAACATCCCTGCAATAAGTGTTTTCTTAAACCCAAACTTCTTAAAGAAATAAGGGAGCAACAACATGAACAATACTTCCGATGCCTGCCCAATAGTCATTTTTCCAGTGGGGTTATCCATTCCTATTTCAGATAAAAATGGATTTGCGTTTTGGTAGTAAAATGCCAAAGGAATACAGATTAATATAGACGAAATAAAGAAGATCAAGAAATTTCTGTCCTTCAATAATTTTAAAGCATCCAAGCCCAAAATTGCGGAGATACTTATTTTTTCATCTTTCCCAACCTTAGGAGGTGTTTTGGGCAGCATAAAACTAAAAACACCCAAACACGCTGAAGCTATGGATACCATTAAAAAGGTATTCTTCAACAACCCTGCCTGTCTTCCTTCCACGGAATCCCAAAGGAACACATAGCTAATGATTAGGCCTGCGGCAATCCACCCAATGGTCCCAAAAACACGTACAAATGAAAATTCCTTGGCCGGATTTTTCATCTGATTAAAGGAAATGGAGTTTACCAAAGCCAAGGTAGGCATGTAAAGGACCATATATCCAAGAACATAGGGATAAAATCCGTCAAAGTCCGTTGACATGTACATCTGGTACATGAGCACGGCCCCGGCCAGATGCAAAATCCCTAATATTTTTTCAGCATTGAAATACCTATCTGCAATAAGCCCGATGATAAAAGGTGCAATTATTGCGCCCCATGACTGGGTAGAAAAGGCCATTGCCGACTCTGCACCCGTTGCATTTAAATTATTTCCTAAATAGGTGCCAAGGGTTACAAACCATCCACCCCAGATAAAAAATTCCAGGAACATCATTATGGATAGTTGTATTTTAATTTTTGTGTTCATAAGTGGTTTGGTGTGTTTATCGTTTATAAAATATATAATCCAATTTGATAGGATCAATCTCGTTGTTTCTAAAATCTACAGAAATCTGTGCCCGGTGATGCGTAGAATGGTTAATGATATGGAACAGCATATCCTTTATGTTATTGGTGAAAAGTCGGCCTTCCGAATTTTCATAATCCAATCGCAATTCAAAATCATCAGTATTGGTAATAATTTCAAAAGAACTCCTTTGATTCTCATAATGGATATCTGTCCAATCCTTTAAGGGATGTATTTGCATCACTCCGTATTCCGGTGATTTTTTCAATATCCTATGGTTCCATATATGATGGGCATCCAGAATATGGCTAAACAGCTCCAAACTCCTTTGCGGAATTTTTTCCATCTTATTGCACTCCTCGATTATTTTCTTGTTGCAATAAAAATTATAATCAAAAAATTGATTAAATAGACTTTGCATGTTTTAGTATTGGATTATTCCAGATTATTCGATGCATTCAACAATAATTCCTTGGTAGCCATGATACCAGCTTCCTCGCTTAATTCGTTCCCTTCATATTCTACCCCTATAAAACCTGTATAGCCGGAATTTTTTACAATCTTCAGCATTTTGGAGTAGTCTATTTTTGTTTCGTTTCCTTCTTCGTCAAAGTTATAGGATTTTGCACTTACCCCTTTGGCATATGGCATTAGCTCCATTACTCCCTGGTACATATCGTACTGCTCTTCACATTCACCATTATAATAGGAACCGTCTTTTCTTTTTACACAAAAGTTTCCAAAATCGGGAAGTGTCCCACAGTTTTCCATGTTTACAGCTTTCATGACCTCCGCTAATTTAGCGGCATTTGAAGAAAGTCCTCCGTGGTTCTCTACTATTATGTTCACATTTTTTTCCTTGGCATAAGTTGCCAATTGCTTTAAACCGTCAACAGCATTGGAAAGCCACTCTTCAGGATTTTGGCTTCCGGCCAAATTGACTCTTATAGAATGACATCCCATCCCAGCAGCGGCATCTACCCATTTATAATGGTTTTCAACTGCCTTTTTACGTTCCGCTGCATCAGTAGTTGCCAAATCTCCTTGGCCATCTATCATGATAAGGACATTTTTCATTCCATGCTTTGTGCTTTCTGCGTTGTTTTTTTCCACAAAAGCAGCCATTGCTTCTTCGGAAAAATTAGACTTTTCCAACTCTTTATAATACAGCCCACTTACATACTCCAAACCAGTAAAACCCCATCCCTTTGCTTTTTCGGCAAAAGAGTAAGGATCCACTCCTTCATCAAAAACCATTTTATGCATGGACCATTGTGCTAAAGAGAGCTGAAAAAAAGGTTCCACCTCTTTTTCCATCTCCGAAGACATTTCTGTAGCTTCTGTTTCGACTTTTTTGGTGTCTTTACAAGAGTATATTCCGGTAAGGAAGAATGCCAATCCTGTAAGGATTGCAACTTTTAAGGTGCTTCTTTTCATCAGTTTAGTTGATTTTCTTGTTATCAGGATTAGCGCCCACTATAACGTTATAGTGCGAGTATGCCAATAAAATTGGCGTTTAAATGTAGAAAATTAATTTTATATTTAATAAATTTAGGAAATAAACAATTCAATAGATGGGTAAATTTTATTACAACGAAGAACAGGAAGCCTACGATGCCATAGTTGTGGGAACTGGGATTAGTGGTGGATGGGCTGCTAAGGAGTTATGTGAGAACGGACTCAAAACATTGATTCTCGAACGCGGGAGGATGGTCACGCATATCACGGACTACAAAACCGCGAATATGGACGATTGGGATTTCCCAAACAACGGAAATCTTACAAGAGAGGAGCAAGCCAAACAATTGAAACAAGCAAGAACCGGCTACACGACCAAAGCACAGCACAACGAGTGGTTTGTAAATGACCTGGAACATCCATATAATGAAACTAAGCGATTCGATTGGATGCGCGGGTATCATGTAGGTGGCCGCTCCATAATGTGGGGACGTCACAGTTACCGTTGGAGTGATATTGATTTTGAAGCCAATAAAAGAGACGGGATTGCCGTTGATTGGCCCGTTAGGTATAAAGATATCGCACCTTGGTACGACAAGGTGGAATCCTATATTGGGGTAAGTGGAGAGAACCTTGGTTTAAAGCAATTGCCCGATGGACAGTTTTTGCCCATGATGGAATTGAATTGTGTGGAACAGGTTTTCAGATCAAAAGTATCAGAAAATTTTGATGGCCGTGTAGTGACCGCTGGTAGGGTGGCCCACATTACAGGCAATAAGGAATTTGAAGGCAGAAGTAAATGCCAATTTAGGAACCGCTGTATAAGAGGGTGTCCTTTTGGAGCCTATTTCAGTAGCAACTCATCTACATTGCCAGCAGCTGAAAGAACAGGAAATTTAACCTTGAGGCCAGACTCCATTGTTTCTGAGGTGATCTATGATCCAAAAACGGGCAAGGCCTCAGGAGTAAAGGTAATCGATAGACTTACTAAAGAAGAATTGGTATTCAATGCCAAAGTAATTTTCCTTTGTGCTTCTTCCATGGCTTCTACCTCTATTTTGATGCAATCAAAATCTGAGCGTTTTCCAAATGGAATGGGGAATGACTCCGATCAACTGGGTAGAAATATCATGGACCACCATCTGGGCGTTGGTGCTTCAGGTAAATTTGATGGCTTTGAAGATAAATATTACAAGGGAAGAAAACCAAATGGCGTCTATATCCCACGATTTAGAAATTTAGGTGGTTCCAGCGACCAAAAAGATTTTATCCGCGGCTACGGCTACCAAGGTGGAGCCAGTAGGGAGAATTGGGAAGAAACTATTTCTGAAATGTCGTACGGAAAAGAGCTTAAAGAAAATATTTTAAAACCAGGGGGCTGGACTTTTGGTATAGGTGGATTTGGCGAGGTACTTCCGTACCAAGAGAATAGGATGACCTTAGATTACGACAACTTAGATGGCTGGGGTCTGCCCACGATAACCTTCGACGCCGAGTTTAAGGAAAATGAATGGAAAATGCGCGAGGACATGAAGAACCAAGCCATTGAAATGTTGGAAAAAGCAGGTCTTAGGGATGTAAAGGGATTTGACAATCCTGGTGCCCTTGGTTTGGGAATCCACGAAATGGGAACTGCCAGAATGGGCAGGGATCCAAAAACATCAGTATTAAACGGGTACAACCAGATACACGCTGTCCCCAATGTTTATGTAACAGATGGTGCGTTTATGACCTCGGCGAGCTGTGTCAACCCATCTTTAACCTATATGGCGTTTACGGCAAGAGCTGCCAACCATGCCGCCCAAGAACTTAAAAAAGGAAACATATAATGGATAGAAGAATAGCACTCAAAAATATAGGCCTTTCTTTGGGTTACGTAGTTGCGGTACCCACTTTGGTAAGTCTTGTTCAAAGTTGTAAGGACAAACCAGCAATGGAATGGAACCCAGACTTCTTAAGTAAGGATCAAGGGGCTGCCTTAATAAATTTGGTGGATATCATCCTTCCAAAAACTGACACCCCATCGGCATCGGAAGTAAACGTTCATATGTTTATAGATAAATTTGCCAATGAGGTCATGGAGCCAAAACAACAAGAATTCTTTAAAATGTCTATGGGGAAATTCTTGGATAAAGCTTTAAAGGATTCCGGCAAGGAAACTTTGGCCGACTTGACGGCAGAGGACTTGGAACCAATCTTGTCCAAAGCCCTAAAAATTACCAAGGAAGAAGAAATAGAAAACTTTAAAGTCATTACTTCTTATCAAGAAGCAATTGAAAACCAGGAATCGGCAGAATTGGATGAAGGAGTCAGCAGGTTCGCATTTGCAAACAACTTAAGAGGTATGACCATTTGGGCCTATAAGACCTCAGAATACGTTGGCGAAGAGGTTTTGGCCTATTTGCCTGTTCCAGGGGAATATATTGGTTGCGGTGATGTTCAAGAACTCACTGGGGGTAAGGCATGGTCTATCTAAAGAAGAATTTCTACTAAAAAGAAAAGATCCTTTTATGGTAAAAGCCCTTCCATAGATATGGAAGGGCTTTTAGTTTTTAGTGGTTTTCTAATTGCATAATAATGGGAAAAATTGCAATTAAGATTTGCTATAATGCTGCATTTTAGATATTTAACATTTCGTTTAGTAAGTTTCGCCCATCTGCGAACGTCTAAATGTCAATGGAGAATTATATATTCATACTTGGGGTTTACGCCATATTGTTCGTAGGCGCCAAACTGGTTTATCACAGCTTTCTAAAAAATAAATAGTTCCCCCATATTTATTATATGACCAGGATAGACCAAAAAAATACCTCGAGAAGGACCAATCTTGGTCACTTACTTCGAGGTATTTTATATATGATAACTCTCAGTTAGAACTGATTCAGCCTAACTTGGAAACATTAAGATCCGCACATTAAGCAATCATCATCACCTTCACTTGCCTTTGCCTGAGCTATCAAAGCCTTCATTTCAGCTGCGCTCATAGGCTTAACTTCTACATCTTGTTGTACCGGGATAGCAGCTACTTCAACTGCAGTTTTCCCTTCTGGCTTTGTGTTCGCTGTAGCTAAAACCTCTGACTCAACAACGTCAGCAGTTGGCACTTCCTGTTTCTTACTATTGTCCAACGTAAATTTAATGGCATCTACAGCCGCTTTGGTTCTCAAATAGTACATCCCAGTTTTAAGTCCACTTTTCCAGGCGTAAAAATGCATGGAGGTTAGTTTAGCATAATTGGCGTTTTCCAAGAACAGATTCAAGGACTGACTCTGATCTATAAAGTATCCTCTATGTCTGGACATATCAATGATGTCCTTCATACTCAACTCCCATACGGTCTTGTACAATTCCTTAATATCCTCCGGAATACCATCGATATCCTGAACTGAGCCATTGGCTCTCATCAATTCCTGTTTCAAATTCTCGTTCCAAAGACCAAGACCTACCAAGTCCTCCAAAAGGTGCTTGTTTACCACAATAAACTCCCCGGACAATACTCTACGGGTGTAAATATTGGATGTATATGGCTCAAAGCACTCATTGTTACCCAGTATTTGGGAAGTGGAAGCTGTTGGCATTGGAGCCACCAACAAAGAGTTACGAACTCCATTTTTCTTCACCTCTTTTCTAAGTTTTGCCCAATCCCATCTGCCAGATAATTCTTCATCTTTAATACCCCACAAATTATATTGGAATTCACCTTTTGAAATTGGAGATCCTTCATAAGTTGAATATGGACCTTCTTCCTTGGCTTGCTCCATAGATGCAGTTACCGCTGCAAAGTATAGTGTCTCAAAGATCTCTTGGTTCAGCTTTTTAGCCTCCTCACTGGTGAATGGCAAACGTAGCATGATAAAGGCATCTGCAAGACCCTGCACCCCTAAACCTACGGGCCTATGGCGCATATTGGAATTTTCCGCCTCTTTTACAGGATAGTAATTTCTGTCTATTACTCTATTTAGGTTTTTGGTCACCCTTTTCGTAACACGGAAAAGTTCCTTGTGATCGAACTCTCCATTTTTCACAAACATTGGTAAAGCAATAGATGCTAGGTTACATACAGCCACCTCGTCTGGAGAGGTGTATTCCATAATCTCAGTGCATAAATTGGATGAACGAATGGTTCCCAAATTTTTCTGGTTGCTCTTTCTATTGGCAGCATCCTTATACAACATATAAGGTGTTCCAGTTTCTATTTGAGATTCTAAAATTTTCTCCCAAAGCTCACGCGCCTTAATAGTTTTTCTGCCCTTGCCTTCAGCCTCATATTTAAGATAAAGGGTTTCAAATTCTTCACTATGGATATTGAACAGGTTTGGACACTCATTAGGACACATCAAGGTCCATTCTTCATTGGCCTCTACCCTTTTCATGAACAAATCCGGAATCCACATGGCATAGAAAAGATCCCTTGCACGCATTTCTTCCTTCCCGTGATTCTTTTTTAGGTCCAAGAATTCGAAGATATCAGCATGCCATGGTTCTACGTAAATGGCAAAACTACCTTTACGCTTTCCTCCACCCTGATCTACATATCTAGCAGTATCATTGAATACTTGTAGCATGGGGACAATTCCATTAGAGGTTCCATTGGTCCCTGCGATATAGGATCCTGTGGCCCTTACATTATGTATAGATAGCCCAATACCTCCAGCAGACTGGGATATTTTTGCAGTTTGTTTTAAGGTGTCATAAATTCCGTCAATACTATCATCCTTCATTGCCAATAAAAAGCATGAGGACATTTGTGGCTTTGGCATCCCTGCATTGAACAAGGTTGGCGTTGCATGTGTGAAGTACTTTTTGGACATTAGCTCATAGGTTTCCATGGCTGCTTCCAAATCATTTAAGTGGATACCTATGGACACACGCATCAACATATGTTGTGGGCGTTCAGCAATTTTCCCATTAAGCTTTAAAAGGTATGAGCGTTCCAATGTTTTAAAACCGAAATAATCGTAGCCAAAATCGCGGTTATAAATTATGGTGGAATCCAGTGTTTCTGCATTTTCCTCAATCACTTTGTATACCTCATCCGATAACAAAGGAGCCTTTTTCCCATTTCTTGGATTAACATACACATACAGGTCCTTCATCGTTTCAGAGAATGACTTTTTGGTGTTCTTATGTAGGTTGGAGATAGAGATACGGGCGGCCAACTTAGCGTAGTCTGGATGTGTTGTGGTCATGGTTGCGGCTATTTCCGCAGCTAGGTTATCCAATTCTGAGGTCGTGACCCCGTCGTACAAGCCCTCGATTACCCTCATGGCAACCTTTACAGGATCTACCAGGGTATTTAGGCCATAACATAATTTTCTAACTCGTGCCGTGATCTTATCGAACATCATCGGCTCTTTTCTGCCATCTCTTTTTACTACAAACATGTGCTACAATTTTTAAATGAAACGATTATTTACTGGTCCTTTTATGCCGTCCTTTAGTAGTAAAAACAATAAAAATTGTTTAGCTATAAGGAGTGATGAGACCGACTTCCAATGACCAAAAAAGTCGATATATATAATTTTTGGTTTTCTTTAACATTTTAATCCAAAGGCTTAAAAACCCCTTTTGCAAGGGGGTTTTATTTCTTTTGGATTAGAAATCAGCGTCGAAACTTAATTTCTTATTGTCTGCTTCCTTTTCTTTGTTCAGAACTCCGGCTTTTTGATATTCAGATACTCTTTTTTCAAAAAAGTTTGTTTTGCCCTGTAGGGATATCATATCCATAAAATCGAATGGGTTGGATGAATTGTATACCCTATCACATTCCAATTCTACCAACAACCTATCCGTTACGAATTCCAGATATTGCGTCATCAACTTGGCATTCATCCCAATTAAGCTTGCCGGTAATGATTCTGTAATAAATTCACGTTCTATGTTAAGGGCATCTACAAGGATGGCCGTAATTCTTTCCTTGGGCACTTTATTCACCAAGTGGTGATTGTGCAAATGCACGGCATAATCACAATGCATTCCTTCGTCCCTGGATATAAGCTCATTGGAGAAGGTAAGTCCTGGCATTAGTCCTCTTTTCTTTAACCAAAAAATGGAACAGAAGGCACCGGAAAAGAAAATCCCCTCAACAGCTGCAAATGCGATCAATCTTTCGGCAAAACTTGGAGACTCTATCCATTTAAGGGCCCAATCTGCCTTTTTCTTAATGGCAGGAAAATTGTCAATGGCATTGAAAAGCAGATTTTTCTCTTTCTCGTCCTTCACATAGGTATCGATCAAAAGGGAGTAGGTTTCCGAATGGATATTCTCCATCATGATTTGAAAGCCATAGAAAAACTTAGCTTCCGAATACTGCACTTCACTTACAAAGTTCTCGGCTAAATTTTCATTTACAATCCCATCGGAGGCTGCAAAAAATGCCAATATGTGTTTTATGAAATAGCGCTCATCATCATTGAGCTTATTTTTCCAATCAATCGGATCCTGGTGAAGGTCAATTTCCTCAGCAGTCCAAAAACAGGCTTCACACTTTTTGTACCATTCCCACAAATCGTGGTGTTGAATGGGGAAGATTACAAATCTATCCTTATTTTCCTGTAAAATGGGCTCTACTGCTGTTGACATATGTTCTGATTTAAGTATTTTGTGTATTGGGGCGATAATATCCCCTACTCTGGGAGTAACAAAGATTGAAAAATGTAAGCAATAAACGAAGGTTGTTTTATCATTTAAATTACAAAGTTTTTAACACTCTATGTTGAAATCTAGGCTCGCCAGCGATGTTTGTTGCATTTGTGGAATAGGACAGATTTGGAATAGGATCTATGGAAAATTAAACGAAAATGGTTTGTAGAAAATAAACCAAAAAGTATTAAAAATTAGACCTTTCGGTTTACTTCAAAACAAAAGGAGCAACTTTTTCAAGTTGCTCCTTAAACTAATTCTTAAATGATACTGCCAAACCTTACGACCCTTCAATAGATAGTATATTCAATATTACCATAAATGGATCTGCGGATTTAGGTAGTTCCCCCGAAACCTAATAACCAAGCAGATTTCCAAAACCAACACGTTGGTTAGGTTTTCCAATAGGTTGTATTTCCATTGAGTAAGGCTTTACCGTACATGCGAATGTTTAATTAAAAACAAACTGCATTGGGTCGTACATGTGGCCTGACAGTTTCATTAACTTAATAACTAATTCTATTACTTTTCTGTATTCTCGGTCAAAAAGCTCTTAACTTTTATTTATTGGCCAAGATTATGTCAATCCCTTTTACATCTTTTTTAAGAAGACCATCAATGCTGTCATTATCTACAATGACCGTTTTGCGCTCCTCCATTACTTCATTATTGTCTGTTACACTAGCAAAAATTAACAAGACTATCAGTATTGAAAATAAAATTAAACACTTCTGCATGATTCAAGTATTTACATTCTATTGCTTCCTATTGCAATCAAATCCTTCAGGCATCTCACCCACTGTAAAGCAAGAAGCTGCTCATTCTACCTTTTCTAAAAAAGGACCGTCTAAACTATTACGGACAACGAATATAACAGATAAACAGTACTCTAAGGCATCCATATGTATAAGTGGTACGCAATTTTGTATAATTTGCAACTCCAATCAACCATTCATTTTTTTTATTAAAAATTGAAAACATAGAAGGAAAAATCACCTATATTATTGGCTTTGATTTCAATTAATGACTACTTTTAAACTTTATTGAATCATTTATTCACTAATGGCCCCTTGACCTTATCTCCATTTCGAAATGGGCTCGATTTATTAATTGGTATTTAGTTAATCTTTATCCATTTGAAATGTTAGAAACAGTAATAGTAGACGATGAAATAAAAGCGATACAAGGACTATCATGGGAGCTTACCAACTTTAGCAATGAGATAAAGGTTGTTGCGTCTTTTACCAATCCTTATGAAGCCTTGGAATATCTGGAAAAGAACACTCCTGATTGTCTTTTTTTAGATATTGAAATGCCCGCTATGGATGGCTTTCAGTTTATACAAAAGATCGCCAACAAGAATTTCCCAGTGGTCATCACTACTGCATACAACCAATACGCAATAAAGGCATTGAAAAATGAAGCCATAGACTACCTTTTAAAACCAATAGACAGTGATGACCTCAGCGAGACTATAACCAAGATCAAAAAATTCAATCAGAAACATTACAGTGCCGATAAGTTGGAAAAAATATTAATGAATTTCAACAATAATGCTATTCAAAAGAAAATAACGATCAACACAGACGGCAAACTACTTTTTCTTGAGAACAGCGAAGTCCTTTATGCAGAATCCGATGGCAATTACACCACCCTATTTCTAACTGACGGACAAAAAATTCTGCTCACCAAAAAATTAAAGGAAGTCAATGAAATGTTGCCGAAAGATTGTTTCTTTCGAGTCCACAACTCGTACATTATCAACCTTAATAAAATAAAGGAATTTCTAAAAACAGATGGATACGTGGTATTGTCATCCGATCATAAAATCCCTGTTTCTCGCCAGAAAAGATCTGATTTCCTAGATATGTTATAAGAATTAGTCAGGATTCCCCATGTTGAAAAAAAGCACATCCAACAAAGATTCATATTACTTTTTAAGGAAGCCCTTCTTGTTCTTGATTGTTGCACTTTCACTACTGGCCATCAGCCATGCACAAGAAATTTCAGATAAGCAAAAAAATACCATTGCAGAAATTTTACAAAAACAACCAAGAACCAATAAGGAACTTGAATCAGCCTTAAAATCTGCGCAACAAGACACCATCCTGCTCAATTATTTCCTCAATGCTTCCAGAAATAAAAAATACTATTTAGGTGAAGCGTTTGCTTTAAACCAATTAGGCACAATTTATCAAAACCTATCCCTTTTTGACAAGGCCATATCCCTTCACCAAGATGGTTTATCCAAAGCCGATTTGGCGGATAGCCCTGAACTTAAAATTCATAGCTTGAATATGTTGAGTTTGGCCTACTTGAGAAAAAATGCCATACAATCCGCCCTGGACAATGCCCAATCTGCCCTTGACTTGGTAGCTGGGCTGGAAAACCCTTCTGATGAAATTAAAAGGAGTAAAAACGTATCCTTAAATAGAATAGGCAACATTTACAAAAACTTGGAGCAGTGGGATTTGGCCATTCCAAGATTTAAGGAAGCCATAGCGCTGGAGAAGAAATTAGGCAATAATCTGGGCCTCGCAATTAATCATCAAGATATAGGCGAAAGTCTGGAGGCACAGGGAAAACTTAAAGAGGCATTGAGCAGTTATCTTACCGCTTTGGCATATAATGAAAAAGTGGGCCTACCGAGCATTAATTTAAAATCTAACTTGGGAGTCGCCCATATTTATGTACACCAGGATAAACTAGAAGAAGGGCTCCGTATTTTGGAATCACTCCTTGCACCTGCAATTGAATTGGGGAATATGGAACTGATTTCAGAGATCTACATCAACACGGGTTGGACATTCTTGCAACTCGTTCAATATGATAAAGCCGAGGAAAACCTCCTTAAGGGCTTCGAAATTGCCCAAAACTACAAACTTGACAGCGAAATGGAGGAAGCCTATGTGTTTCTATCCGATTTAAGTGCTAAAAAGGGCGAATACAAAACGTCCATGGAGTATTACAAAAAAGCGAGGGGAATAGAAAGACGTACCATAAATGACAGAAACCGACGTTATGTTGCAGATCTCATCAATCGCTCGGAAACAGAAAAAATGAATAGTCAACTGGAAGTGTTGGCCAAAGAAAATGAGATTGTCAAACTAAAATTGCGCAAAAATCAAACTACACTGCTGATCAGTGGGTTTGCACTGGCCCTATTGTCCAGTATTCTATATATCCTTTTCTATCAGCGACAATTGAAGAATGAAAAACAACTTTTGACATTAGAAGCAACCATGCTCCGTAGTCAAATGAATCCGCATTTCTTATTCAATTCATTGAATTCCATCAAGCTATACATTATCAATAATGAGAAGAAGAATGCTGTACATTACCTCAATAAATTCTCAAAATTGATACGTAAAATTTTGGAAGCTTCCTCTGTACGGGAAATATCATTGGCCGATGAACTGGAAACAGTCCAACTTTATATGAATATTGAGAACATTAGATTTAACGAGGAGATCGATTTTGACATGGTGATCGATGAAAATGTAGATATACATACCATTAAAATACCCTCGTTAATCCTACAACCTTTTTTGGAAAACTCACTGTGGCATGGGCTTTCAGCTAAAGAAGGTCAGAAGAGCATAGAATTGCGAATAAGCAAAGAAAACAAGTATTTCACAAATATTACCATTACTGACAATGGTATAGGAAGGGAGACCTCTGAAAAAAATAAAAAAAATAGGGTCATCAAACGAAAATCAGTAGGTATCAATATTACCAAAGAACGTTTGGCAAATTTTTCTAAGGACTACCAAAACTCCTTCACGGTGGATATTTTGGATTTATATGACGATCAAAAACGTCCTTGTGGCACTAAAATAAGTCTTAAAATTCCTACTATTTAGCGTGTTCATTGGCCACTTCCTCTAGCTCACCATACCATTTTTTGCCAAATTTTCTAATGAGTGCCTCCTTTACAAATTTATAGATCGGAACTTGGAGTTCTGCTCCCAAGGCACATGCCGGGTCACAAATTTCCCATTTATGGTAATTTACAGCAGTAAATTCTGTGTATTCCTTTATGCGAACGGGGTACAAATGACACGAAACGGGTTTTTTCCATTTTGTAGCACCCTGATTATAAGCCTCTTCCAGACCGCATTTGGTAATACCATCATCCGAAAAAATAACATAGGCACACTCACTACCGTTCACCAAAGGAGTTTCCCATTCTCCGTCTTCTCCCTTTACAAAAGCGCCCTGCTCTTCAATGGCAGCAATGCCCTCAGGTCTCAAAAATGGCTTAACATCACTGTATATGTTCACCAACAATTCAGTCTCTTTATCCTCCAAGGGCGCCCCTGCCTCCCCATCAATACAACAACCTCCCTTGCAGGCATTCAGATTGCACACAAAATCTTTCTCTATAATTTCCTCGGACACCAAGGTTTTACCTAATTGGAACATAATTCGTAAATAAGGCGCAAAGATACTTCTTTCGTCCTAAAATGAGGTAGAATAATTTCCATTAGGATATCTGTAAGGAGTTTATAAAACGTAGTTTTGCAGGATTAAAAAAAGATCGACATGCAATTTAATTTCAATTTCAAGGAAATATTTACTGCCAGCATGATTTTGTTCGCCGTAATTGATATTGTAGGCAGTATTCCTATTATAATATCCCTTCGCAACAAGGTGGGCCATCTTCATTCGGGCCGTGCCTCTATTGTTGCGGCATGCATCATGATCGCCTTTTTGTTCATTGGGGAAGAAATTTTAAAGTTAATAGGGATAGATGTCAATTCCTTTGCCGTGGCAGGATCCTTTATACTTTTCTTTTTGGCCATCGAAATGATATTGGGAATCTCCTTATATAAAGACGATATTCCCGAGACCGCCTCCATTGTTCCAATAGCCTTCCCTTTGATTGCGGGAGCAGGTACCATTACAACGCTACTCTCTTTGCGATCTGAATTCCTCGTGGAAAATATTATTGTTGCGGTAATCGTAAATATTATTTTTGTTTATCTGGTCCTGAAGTCCTCCAAGAAAATAGAAAAGGTATTGGGCAAAAATGGCCTTGGTGTGATCAGAAAAGTTTTCGGCGTAATTTTACTGGCCATTGCGGTGAAGTTATTTGCCAGCAACATCAACGAATTGTTTTAAATTTGCATATGCCCCGTAAGTTTTAGAGGGTCATGTCATTTAAGAATAAAAATTATGAACAGAATTCTAAGCATTATCCTGATCACCTTGGCAATTGCTTTAATCGCCTACAATGTGATATTAATCAATTTTGAAAATCCTCTGGAAGGAGACAGTATCATTGCCATTATAGGAATCGTGGCCTCCCTTTGTGCCATAGTCCTGTTGCTGATTTTTATAGCTTCAAAAAAAATTCAGAATAAGGTAGATGAAAACTAGAACCTAGTTTTTATTACTCATTAGTCCTTTTGTGGATTTTGGGATTGTCCAGCTCCATGACCTTTTGCAGCATGGCATCGCCCTCATTTTTGATCTTTGCATAGATGTTTGGATCATACAACTGTTCTGCCAAGGAGGCTTTTATATATAATTTGATCTTATCTTCGAAATCGTAATATGCCAAATTTAAGTTTCTAATGACTTTAATACCTTCGGCGTACTTGATGAATTTCTCAAATAAGATGTCATCTACTTTAAAATCATAAATGAATTCGTTTTTAGACAAATAAGAATACCTATTTCTATCCTCATCCAAATGCTCAAATACAAAGCGGGATATTAATCCCAAACTCTCTATAGATTCTATAGTCTCCATTTCATTGGAACCTATGGGCACAAAAACATCCGGAATAATTCCACCGCCCCCATAGACTACTTTACCTTTTGGGGTAGTAAACTTTAGGGAATCTGCCACCTTAATACTGTCTACAGAAAGCAGCTCCCCATTGTGGTATCTATTCGTAAACTTTTCGTAATAGTCCTTGTTTCCGTTTTTATAATCCTTTTGGATAGACCTTCCCGTAGGTGTGTAGTATCTGGAAATAGTTAGACGAACGGCAGACCCATCACCAAGATCCATTTCACGTTGCACAAGGCCTTTCCCAAATGAACGACGTCCTATAATGGTTCCTATATCATTATCCTGCAAGGAGCCAGCAATAATCTCACTCGCTGATGCCGATCTTTCATTGATGAGCACATATACCGGTTTGTCCTCAAAATCACCTTTCTTGGTGGCGAACGATTTGTTTATTTTTCCGTTTTTGTTTTTTGTGAACAGAATTAGCTTTTTATCTGGCAAAAACTCATCCGCTATCTCCTCCGCAATCCCTAAATACCCTCCTGGGTTATCCCTAAGGTCCAAGGTCAACTTCCTTGCGCCCTGATTTTGTAACGTATTTAATGCGGCTTTAAACTCTTTGTAAGATGATTCCGCAAAACGATTCAACTTAATATATCCCATATCAGGGGTTAACATGTAGAAGGCCTCCACACTTTTTATGGGAATTAAATCCCTCTTTATGCTCACGTTGAATTTCCTGTTGTCCTTTTTCCGAAAGATATTCAAGTTAACCTTGGAGCCTTCTTTTCCTTTCAGCTTTTCTACTATGGAACTGTTGGGCATGTTCTTTCCAAAAAGTGTATCTGTATCTGCAACCAAAATTCGATCCCCTGCCTGAAGCCCCTTTAGGTAACTAGGTCCATTCTCCACGGTACGGATAACCGCTATGGTATCCTTGTACATGTAAAAATTTACACCGATGCCCACAAAATCACCTTTCATGTTCTCAGTAACCTTTTTCATTTCCTCTTTTGGGATATAAACGGAATGGGGATCCAGTTTGTCCAAGATATTATTTACCGTAACATCAACGATACTATCGGTATTTATATCGTCCACATACTCATAATCAATATAATCTATAAGCCTATTGAGCTTATCCTTTTTTGAATTGGTGGTGAACAGTTTCTCCGGAGAATCATTAAAATGTAACTTTCCGCCAATTAAGATGCCTATGGCAAGTGCCAATGCAATTACTGTAGGCCATATATAACTGTATTTGCTTTTCATAAGTTACTTTTTATGAACTGAATTCCTCAATAGGCATATAAGTGATTTCCACCCCGGCCTTCTCTAAAAATTGCAATCCCGAATCATCTTTGTACGCTCGCTGATATACCACACGTTTTATGCCAGATTGATGGATCAGCTTACTACATTCCTTACAAGGTGAAAGGGTGATATATAAAGTAGAACCCTCACAGGATTGAGTAGAGGACGCCACTTTTGAAATGGCATTGGCTTCTGCGTGGAGCACATACCATTTGGTATACCCTTCACCGTCCTCGCAGCTATTCTCGAAGCCGGTGGGAGTTCCGTTGTAACCATCGGATATTATCATCCTGTCCTTTACGATAATGGCACCTACCTGCTTGCGCTTGCAATAAGACAATTTGCCCCATTCTCTTGCCATCCTCAAATAAGCGGTATCGTATTTTCTTTGTTTCTTGTTCTCCATCAATACTTTAAATCACCATGGATCGCGATAGACCTTTCATCTCACCATGACCCATTACAACTTCAAAGGTACACTAATATACCCTCTTTGTAATATTCCAACAACCTATTAAGGTTAATATTTAGTGAAAATCTACCAAGGGTAAGTTTCTACCAACATGGGGATGACAATTGCGATAATCAATATAGAGGCAACCCCTATAAAGAGGGGCACCCTTACCTTTGCCATTGATTGAATCAGGTAAGATATTAGCAAAACAAATAGGATGATAAACACCTGGGAAAGTTCTATTCCGGTGGCAAAACCAAGCAGAGGCATGAGCTTTTGCTCCTCTTCTGCCATTAACATTTTAAAATAATTGGAAAAGCCAAAACCATGGATCAGCCCAAAAAATGCCGTTGCAAACAAATGTATACCGGTATTCTTGTTTTCAAGGGAGTTAATGGCATACCATAAATTGAATAGGGCCGTGAACAAAATGGTAATAGGAATTAAGAATTCAATCAAGGCGACATCCATGATAACCAAATCATAGACCGACATTGCCAAAGAAAGACAATGGGCCACTGTAAAGACTGTCGCCAATAACAATACCTTTTTCCAATCCTTGAAAGTAAACGGTATTGCCAAGGCCGAAAGAAAAAGAATATGATCGTATGCGTTAAGGTCTAAAACATGATCCAGACCCATCTGAAGGTAGAACCAGAAATTTTCCATAATTGGTTTAGTTATCGTTGATTATTAATAAATGTCTAAAAAAACCTCAAATATTACAAACCTCGTTCCATTTGAATGGTCTCGTAAGCTTTTTGAACCTCTTTAAACTTTTCTTCCGCACCCTTTTTTATAGCCTCATTTTCTGTATTCACCCTATCCGGATGGTATTTTTTAGCCATGGTCCTATATGCTTTTTTCACTTCTTCATCGGATACAGATCTTTCAATTTCCAAAATCTTGTACGCTGTATCCGCAGATTTTACGAACATGGCCTTTATGCTTTCAAAATCGATCATACCCACATTCAAATACCCGGCAATTTCCTTTATTTTTTCAATCTCTAGAGGGCTTATACTTCCGTCGGATTGCGCAATTCCGAACAAAAAGTGCAGTAATTGGAGTCGCACCTCATACCGTGTGCGTTGATTGAGATAGGCACAAATTCTGGCAGCAGAGATCTCTCTCTTTTTAATTACCTCGTTAAAAGTCCTGAAAATTGCATTTGCCTTATCCTTGCCATAGGTACTCAAGAAATACTGCCTCACATAATCCAGCTCCCTCTGGGTAACATTGCCATCGGCCTTGATGACAACAGAACATAAGGAAAGAAGGTTTAATTCAAAATCTGCAGGCGACACGCTTTGACTCTGGCCCCCTCCAAAAACTGATCCGCCACCTGAACCACGGTTCCTAAGACTATCAATATAACTACCAATCAAAAAACCTACTATGGCACCTGGAAACCTAAACACATAATACCCCAAGATGGCGGCAAACCATTTTATCATCCTATAAAATTTTTTCAAAGATATAATATTACGAGAGAAAAGAACCCCTAATGAAAAGTTAAGGCACATGCAGTAAATGATACAAAATGGTTACCTTTGTCAGATATCTAAATCATTAAAAATTAGACTATGTATCCTGCAGAATTAGTTAAACCAATGAGACAAGATCTGGCATCTGCCGGATTTGAAGAATTATATACGGCCGAAGCTGTTGAGAAGGCCATCAATCAAGAAGGTATTACATTAGTAGTGGTGAACTCTGTTTGTGGTTGTGCTGCAGCCAATGCAAGACCTGCCGCCAAAATGAGCCTTAAGAACAGTAAAAAACCAGACCATTTGGTAACGGTATTTGCCGGGGTTGATACGGAAGCGGTAAATGCTGCAAGGGGACTTATGGTTCCTTTTCCTCCATCTTCTCCAAGTATGGCCTTGTTCAAAAATGGCGATTTGGTTCACATGATTGAGCGTCACCATATTGAAGGAAGACCAGCAGAAATGATTGCTGAGAACCTGATGGAAGCCTATAACGAATTCTGTTAGTTTACATTTCCCTGGCTTTTTTAAGGTGCTGGGAATAACAGAGTAAAAAATAAAAAGAGAAACCGTGCTAGTCATGGTTTCTCTTTTTATTTTTGTGTCATGCAAAAAATATTGGCCTACCCCTTCTCAATCGTTTACCAGATTTTATTTGGCCTTACCTTGTTGGTATTCCATCCCATCCAATGGTTCGCCTTTAATGTATTTGGATACCCTGCTTTAAAGAGAACTGTCAGTATTTTAAATTTTTGCCTACTACGATGCTCCAACGTTCTTGGAACCACATATACCTTTAACAACCCGTACGACATCCCAACTGACCGGCCTTTGATCATTGTTGCCAACCATCAGAGCATGCATGATATTTCGCCCATCGTTTGGTATATGAGGAAACATCATCCAAAATTTGTGAGCAAACAGGAACTCGGAAAAGGTATCCCCAGCGTATCCTATAATTTAAGGCATGGGGGATCCGTGCTGATCGACCGAAAGGATAGCAGGCAAGCTTTGACTGAAATTGCAAAACTTGGAAAATATATAGAAGCCCATAACCGCAGTGCCGTAATCTTTCCTGAGGGCACAAGAAGTAAAACCGGGCATCCCAAAAAGTTCCAGACCATGGGGCTGAAAATATTAATGAAAAATGCCCCTTCGGCTTTGATCGTACCCATAAGCATCAATAATTCTTGGAAAATGTTGCGCTACGGTAAATTCCCTAATGCCTTGGGGAACCATATCACGCTAGATGTGCACCAACCTCTCGAAATCAGTGAAGATAAAGATGCGCTCATTGCCAAAGTAGAACAACAGATCACTTCTGGAATAACTTCATTTGCATGACAGACACCCAAATAGTAGAAGAAACCATTGCCTTTGTCAAGGAAACCCTTAAAGGTGCTGAAGGCGGACATGATTGGTTCCATATTCAACGTGTATTTAAAAACACCCTGCTGATAGCAAAGGATGAGCAGGTAAATATCTTAGTGGTTAGCCTTGGGGCCCTATTACATGATATTGCCGACGCAAAATTTCATGGTGGTGACGAATCCGTCGGTCCCAAACTCGCCACAGAATTTTTAACCTCCCTTGAAGTTGACCCAGGAGTTATTGACCATGTCGTAAAAATTATTGAAAATATATCCTATAAATCCAGTTTAGAACCTGGGAAAGATAAATTTAAATCTCTAGAATTAGCTGTAGTCCAAGATGCCGACCGTTTAGATGCCATTGGCGCCATAGGTATTGCAAGGGCCTTTAATTACGGTGGCTTTAAAAATAGGGAGCTTTACAACCCGGATATTGCTCCCAACCTAAATATGTCCAAAGAGGAATACAAAAAATCCACTGCCCCTACGATCAACCATTTCTACGAAAAGTTGTTGTTGTTAAAAGATAAGATGAACACTGAAAGTGGTAAGAAAATAGCAGCACAAAGACATCAGGTCATGTTGGATTATTTGGAGCATTTCTTTATGGAATGGAATGGAACCTCTTAAAGAGCCATATACAACGCTAAAGGAATCCGTGCCTGTTGTACAAAAACGGGGGTTGTAGTTTTCATTTTTTTGTATCTTCAAACTGAAAACTAGAATCCGACCAAAATGCAAAGAAGAAAATTCATCAAAAATGTGGCGGCCACCTCGGCGGCCTTTTCTATAGTCCCCAGTTTTGTGCTTGGGAAAAACCATGTTCCACCCAGTGATACCCTTTATGTTTCTGCATTTGGTGTTGGAGGACGTGGCGGCGGCGTTATACGGGAATTAACAGCAACCGGAAAAGTAAAATTTGTATCGTTCTGCGATGTGGACAAGCGCATGGTCGCCGAAAGTCAGGCCCTACATCCAAATGCCAAAATGTACAAGGACTTTAGAAAGGTTTACGACAAACATTTAAAAGAAATAGATGCCATTATGGTGGCAACTCCAGACCATAACCATGCAACCATTGCATTGCCCTATATGCGTGCCAAAAAACACGCCTATGTAGAAAAACCTCTTGCCCACAATATTTATGAGACCCGTTTAATGACCGAAGTGGCCAAAGAAAACGGAATTGTCACACAAATGGGAAACCAAGGGGCCTCCAGTGATGGTAGCCGACAGGCCAAAGAATGGATCAAATCAGGTATCATAGGAAAAATAGAAAAAGTTGATTGTTGGACCAACCGTCCTGTATGGCCACAAGGTGTAAAAATACCTGTTGGCAACGAACAGGTCCCTAAAGAATTGGATTGGGACCTTTGGCTTGGACCTGCAGCAATGAGGGACTATAACCCCGCCTACCTTCCTTTCAAATGGAGAGGCTGGTGGGATTTTGGAACTGGAGCCCTTGGCGATATGGGCTGCCATATCATGGAAACTCCTTTCAGCACCTTGGACTTGGGCTACCCCACGGAAGCGGAGGCAAGTTGCACCACCGTATGGGTAGGGGATTTTGTTGAAGCAGATTACAGTTCTTCCTGTCCTCCATCTTCCATAGTACGCCTCAAATTCAATACTGAGGAACATGGGGACATTGCCCTAAATTGGTATGATGGCGGTCTTAAACCAGATTTACCGGATGAATTAAAGAACGATGAAACCATAGGTGATGGTGGTGGGGGAAGTATCTTTTACGGCACCAAAGGAATTTTGGTGTGTGATACCTATTCCAGAAATCCAAGATTATTACCTTCAGAGACCATGAAGCTATTTAATGCTCCAGAGCCATATCTTCCTAGGATTACGGGCACACACGCCAGCAATTGGGTGGAAGGCTGTATGAACGGAACCGGTACTTCCTCTGATTTTTCAAGGTCAGGACCATTGACGGAAGCTGTGCTTATGGGGAACTTGGCCATTAAAGCCTACCAATACAAGGAATTCAAGGAAGGCAAGAAAGCAGGTGATTGGGATCCTTTCAACTATCCTGGAAGGCGTAAATTGCTGTGGGATGGCAAGAACATGAAAGTTACCAATTATGAAAAGGCCAACGAATGGGTGAAGCGCGATTATAGACCAGGTTGGGAACTCAGCTAATTCTATTTTACATTATACGGCCCACTTTAACCTTGTTAAGTGGGCTTTTTTTATGCTTTTAAAATTATTGGAACAACGATAACTGTCCAACTTTATATCTTTCATGAAGCCCAGTATTGAGCTTTGGAAACGTTTTATCCTTAAAATATTTGGCCTTTGCCAAATGGACCATGGCGTGAATGTGTTCTGCTATTTTCCCATCGCCCTTTCCTCTAACTCCAAACCTGCTATCGTTCAAGGAACCTCCATGGCAGGCCGCAATTTGATGCAGCACCTTTTCTGCCCTATCCGGTAAGGTCTTATGTATCCAATCTGTAAAAATTTGACCTATGGCCCCATTGAGCCGCACAAGGGTAAAAGCCATGGAAACAGCTCCATGATCTGAGGCCACTTTGGCCAGATCCAGTATTTCATGGCTGTTGATTCCCGGAATGATGGGTGCCAACATGGCATTGACGGGAATGTTGTTTTCCGATAATATCCGTATGCTTTCCAGTCGTTTTTTAATGGTTGTGGTTCTCGGTTCCAAAATACGCCTCGTATCTTCTGAAAGGGAGGTGACGGAAATATTGACCCCTATTAAATTATCCTTGGCCAATTCCTTTAAGAGGTCCAAATCCCTTAATAGCAGGGCGTTTTTGGTAATGATCCCTACTGGATGTTTGTATTTTAGAAATACCTCCAGACAGGCCCTGGTAATTTTAAATTCCCTTTCCGCAGGTTGGTAACAATCCGTATTGCCCGAAAGAACAATGGTATCCGCTTTCCAACTTTTAGATTTTATTTTTTCTTCCAATAAACGAGGTGCATCTTTCTTGATAAGAATCTGCCTTTCAAAATCCAAACCGGCACTATAACCCCAGAATTCATGGGAATTGCGGGCGTAACAATAAATACATCCATGTTCACAGCCTTGGTAGGGGTTCATGGAATAATGCATCCCAACATCGGGACTTGTCACTTTGTTGACAATGGTTTTGGGAAAAATGGGAAGGTATTTGGTCTTATTCTTATCTGCCTCTTCCCCATCTAAACGACAGAACTCCAAGAAATCATCTCGCTGTTCGTGAATATCCTTAAGAAACCGATTATGGCTATTATGCTGGGCACCACGCCCTTTGAGATATTCGTTTGATTTCAAAATATGGATTTATTCCAAAAATATGGAATATTTCCAATATTGAAAATTTATTTAAACGTTACTTTTACCAATTGCTTTTTAGATCCCCTTTTGGCATAAAAGAGCATACTATTATCTTGTTTATTGGTATAGGGCAAAGAAACCATTAATGGAAGTCTGGCGTCCTTATCATCAATAAACTTTTCGTAGCTCATATTCCCTTGGGCATCCAATTTGATCATAAATACATTTCTGTTTCTGCTGTATCCCTGTCTAAAGATTATACGCTCGTTGCTCAACTGTTGTGGGTTCTCGCTGGCAGTACTGATAAAAAAGTAAGTATCGTTGCCCAAGGTGTAGGAACTATATGAAGCGTAGGCCGCATCATTCTGGGTCACCTCCGACT
This sequence comes from Sediminicola sp. YIK13, assembly GCF_001430825.1. Taxonomy (GTDB): domain Bacteria; phylum Bacteroidota; class Bacteroidia; order Flavobacteriales; family Flavobacteriaceae; genus Sediminicola. Next base: position 2,544,810 of record NZ_CP010535.1, read on the forward strand.
TATTGATGTTTCTGGTCCAGATCAAATCTCCCGCTACATTTAGTTTGGCACTTACCATATCATTATAATGGTATCTATCAATGTGCAATCGGGCACCACTTGCATCCTGTTGGACGCTCTTGGTCACGAAATACTCTTCCGCATTAAAGAGGATATCCTTTTCTTCGGTAACACTAACGTCTTTAAAAATAAGGTTATTAATCTCTCTTTCTTCCCCTTTCCCAAATTTATCCAGCATAAATTGCTGGGAAAAAGGATGGTATTTTTTCTGGAGGAGCTCCAAGGAATTAGGATCCATTTCAAAATAGACCAACCCATTATAACGATTGTCCTTTCTATCGGCATAAAAACCTACAAATACCAACTTGTTATCAATGAGTATGGGCTTTAGAGCTTCTGAAAATTTACCGGGATCATCAAATGTTTGGGTCTTGCCCCCATTTTCATCTATGAGCAATAACTCATACTGAAACTTCCTTTCTGTTGCCGCAAATCGCTTTTTCTTGTAATACGCTTTCCCTATAAGATATACTTTTTTTAAATCCTTGGAAATCGCGATATCTTCAAAAGCATAATTTTTCTCTTCAATCTCCGCGGAAAAATCATACTCCATCAACTTGGTCCCAGTGGTATCGAACAAATAGATGTAGTGCTGGTTATCCTTTCGTTTTTTAAAATGGGTGGTAATTGCAAAGGCCGATTTATCTTCATTGAACAATACCGATGTGGTAAATCCAGAACTAAAATTTCTATTGTAGTAATTCTTGTCCAACGCGTTCTCTACCTCCACCGATTCAATGGAGAGAATAACATTCTCTTTAAAATTCATCATCGACAAAGGAGAAGAATGAATAACGTATTCATAGGATGCCGTGCCTTGATTATATCTTAATAATAGGAGATGTAAATGGCCATTCTTGATATAGCCATCCACATAATCGATATCGGTAATCTTATAGTTAAATTCTGAAACCAATTCCAGATCCTTATTATAGTGTTCAATATAGAATCCTTTTGGTCTAAGGATAAGTCCGGTAAAATAAGATCTTACCAAGATTGAACCTCCCTCCCCATCATCCGCAATGGTCAGTAGATTCGAATATTTGTAACGGTCACTGTACCGTTCCCCAAAATCATAACTAACCGGCATTTTTTGAGCATGGGAAACCGTGGTGGCCACCAACAGAAAGAATATAATAAGCTTGGTTTTCATAGAAATAGTAGGTTTAAGATTGGTTATGACCCGGGGAATTCAGCTTTGCGTTTTTCCAAAAATGCCGAGGTACCTTCTTTAAAATCAGCGGTACCAAAACATTTTCCAAACGCTTTTATTTCAGCTTTATATCCGTCCACATCATTTTTAAAACCCGCATTTACGGCTTTTATTGCATAACCAATGGCCACAGATGAATTATTCGATATCTTGCTTGCCAATTTCTCACATAAGGGCATTAATTCATCTTGGGTGACCACATAATTCACCAAACCATGGGACAATGCTTTTTGAGCATCCATCATCCCTGCTGTCATAATCATTTCCATGGCAATTCCTTTACCCACTAACTGTGGTAAGCGCTGTGTACCCCCATAACCTGGAATCACCCCAAGGGAGACTTCTGGGAGTCCCATTTTGGCATTATCACTTGCCACCCTAAAATGACAGGCCATGGCCAATTCCAAACCACCCCCTAGCGCAAAGCCGTTCACTGCTGCAATGACAGGGGTAGAAAGGTTTTCTACAAAACTAAAAAGCTGTTCTTGCCCTTTTTCAGACAATTTATGTCCTTTTCTCTCACTGAAATGTGCAAATTCAGAAATGTCGGCACCGGCAACAAAAGCTTTTTCCCCACTTCCGGTGATGATGATGGCCTTGACGGTCTGGTCCTTATCCAATGCTTTAAAAGCGTCATGCAGATCTTTTATAGTGGCCTTGTTCAAGGCATTCAATTTTGTTGGCCTATTGATGGTAATAATTGCTCTTGCGTTTTTCTGTTCTACCAATATGTTCTCGTAACTCATTGTTCTATTTTTTTATCAGTTGTAATTTATTCAATTGGGGCCCCTACGATAGGTTAGACTCCTTATATAACGAACTACTATTCTTTAGGGAACCTTACGGTAAATACCGTTCCCTTTCCTTCTTGAGTAGTAAAATCTATGGTCCCTTTGTAAGTTTCCACAATATTCTTTACCATCCCCAAACCAAGGCCCATACCGCTCGACTTTGTTGTGAATTTTGGTTCAAATACCTTATCCCTAAACTCATCTCCGATCCCAACTCCATTGTCAGCAACCATTATTTTTACTTGGGTTCCTTCCGAAGCCACAGAAACCAAAATACGAGGAGATTCCACCGTTGGCACGGCCTGAATGGCGTTCTTAATCAAATTGGTGATCACCCGTATCAGTTGGGTACGGTCTAGCTTGGCAATTATCTCATCCTCCTCGCAAACAAAATGTATGTAGTCTTCCTGAAATATATCCAACGCCAATTTTACAATTTTCACAACATTCAGAGTCTCGTTCTGTTGTGCGGGCATTTCTGCAAAATTGGAAAATGCCGAGGCAATATTACTTAAGGTATCTATCTGCTGGATTAGGGTTTTGGAATACTCATCTACCTTCTGATCAATGTTGGGGTCTTTAGGGTCAAATTTACGCTCAAAACTCTGGACACTAAGGCGCATGGGTGTCAAAGGATTTTTTATCTCATGGGCCACTTGTTTGGCCATCTCCCGCCATGCCTGTTCCCGCTCGCTTCGTGCCAATTTCACAGCACTTAGCTCCAACTCGTCGATCATGGCATTATAAGCTTCTATCAGCTTGCCTATTTCCTGACTGGGATTGTCCACTAAGATTTTCTCATTCCGCTTTTCAAAATTGGTCTGGTTCAATTTATCGGATACGGTTTGTAAGGACCTCGTAATATACTTGGATATAAAATAAGCGAGTGCGATAGCTATCAACAACATCAATAGATATACCCCTCCCAAACGCATCAAAAATTCCTTTAATTCCTTGTTGTTAAATGAATTATCCTCAAAGTAGGGCAGATTAAGGATCCCAATCGGTTTAAATTTTGTGTCCGTTATATAGGTATAGGACGCCTGGTATTTATCCCCGGCCGTACTCTTCTCCTCTACATAGCGCTCATCGATGCTGGCCGCCAAATTATTCAATACCTCAGCAGAAAGACAAGTAGAGATGGAGTCCCTTTCGAAAGTGGGTCTTGAGCTCTTTATCAATTGGCCTTCTAGATCATAAATGTTGAAATTCACATTTTGCACATCGGCAATCTGATATATCTCATCCATAAAGATAAATTCCAAATTCTCGGTAGTAACCGGATAGGTGGTCTTTTGGATGGTATAAACGATACTTTGTTTGATCTGTTCTTCCTTTCGCTCCAGACGATCTGCATGGTAATCTTTGGATTGTTCTCGGTATTGATAAATAGTTACCCCTGCGATCAATACGGATGCAATGAGCACCAATAAGATCATTGTGATAAATATCCGGGATCGTAACGATAGTTTTGTCAACAAGAATGTCCTATTTTGTGCTAAATATAGCAATTATCAAGCCAAATGGAGGGTGCCTTATGCAACTGCCCCAAAAAGAGCCATATTAAGCATTCGGGTTTTTCCTGCGGATACTTTTATACAACTTAATTCCTAGCATTAAGAGTACGCCAAGGGCAATGATGCCCACAACCCCAAAAATCCAATTAAAGGTATTCTTTAGGATGACCAAGAATACCACAGCGAAAAGAATCAAGGTAGCCCCTTCGTTCCATAGTCGCATAAAATTGGAGGTATAACGAACCTCATCCCGCTGCAATTGTCGGAATATTTGATGGTTTTTTAGATGGTATAGGATCAACAGGAGCACAAAACCCAATTTTATATGCATCCAAGGCTGTTGCAGCCATACTGGCATTAAGACCAGCAACCAAATAGCAAAGATGGTTGCCAGGATCGCAGATGGCCATGTAATGATGTACCACAGTCTTTTGGTCATAAGTTTCAACTGCTCGGTGAGGATTTCCTTTTCCGGGGAACCCTTCTGTGAGGCCTCAATATGATAGATGAACAACCTGGGGATATAGAACAATCCAGCGAACCAGGTGATCACAAAGATGAGATGTAGTGATTTTATATAATTATAATAGTCTTGCATTTTGTTCTCCTATGAGCTCACAAATTTCGGGAATATATATTCAGTAACAAATGGAAATATTCCATTGGGTGTTGAACAACTATCCATTTCCAAACCTTATTCCGCTAGTCTAATGGCGCCGATCCCTGCATTCCACAACTCCTTATTAAACGAGGGAATATCTGTTTCTAAAAACTTTATAGCTCTCTGGTTCAGCATCTTCCATTGGGTATCCAACTCCTTTTTCCTATCCACAGACGATTGGTTTACCCTGGGGATACCACTACTGGTCTGATTGATCAAAAACAGGTATTCGGCAGTAAATTTATTGGGAAAATTCTCCACATCGTCATACGCTTGGGACTTCCGTTGTACCATTTCTTCGTCCCATGTCTGGAGTTGTGCAATTAGATTTTCCCCCTTTGTTTTCACGGGTGACGCTTTCAATACCGATACAATGTCCTTTAGCTGCTGTTGAACCGCATACAAAAGGTTAACTTTTTGATGCATATCAGACACATTTTCCTCCATTGCCAACATCCGGGTATTATAGGTTTCATATTGCCCCGGACTTGTTTGATAGGTGGGAATTTCCATGATGGTACCCGTGGTTTCTACAGTTTCTTTTGAAGTCCTCAAAGTAAGGGTATAGTCTCCAGGGGACACCGTATGGCCCCGAAAATCTGCCTCTATATAAACATTGGGAATACCGGTCATTATGGGATATTTCATATCCCATACAAAACGGTTGAGTCCCTCCTTTTTTGAAAGAATCGGAGCAGGAGGCGGTCCACCTCCGTTGTTCTTCACATATTTAGGGTCCTTTTCAGAACTGATGCTCCGCACCAAATTCCCTTTGGCATCATGGATTTCTAGGGAGATGCTAGTTGAATCGGACATTTTTGGCAATTCATAATAAATTACCATCCCATTCGCGGGATTGATCCCATTAAAAGCATCTGTCCCATTAAAATCCTCCGAATTACCACTCAAAGGACTTCCCCAAGAGCCATTATATGTAGCACTTGGTTTTAAAATCTTGACCCCATTTTTACCGGGCATATATTGCGATAATGCGGTAAGATCATCGAGAATCCAAAAAGAACGGCCTGAAGTGGCCACAATTAAATTATCGTTATGGACCTTTAAGTCTGTAATCGGGGTTTTGGGAAGGTTCAACTGGAAGCTTTCCCAATTTTTTCCGCCATTCCATGAAATATATACTCCCTTTTCCGTGCCGGCATACAACAAGTCTTTTCTAGTTGCATCTTCGCGAACTACTCTTGTAAAGCTTCCATAGGGTATCCCTGCACTTATGCTGGTCCAGCTTTTTCCATAATCAGTGGTCTTGTACAGCGCAGGGGTATAGTCATTGAATTTGTATCTAGTAGTGGCGATATAGGCAGTCCCAGGCTCGTGGGGGGACACCTCTATGGCATTTACCAGGCATTCCTGAAGTCCCTTTGGTGTCACATTTTCCCAACTTTGGCCTCCATTTTTGGTGATATGGACCAATCCATCATCACTGCCTGTCCAGAAAACACCTTTTTCGTGAGGAGATTCTATCATATAGGCAATGGTTCCGTAGTTTTCGGCCCCCACCGCTTCATTGGTATACGGTCCGCCACCTTTGCCTTGCTTGTCGTCCATATTCCGTGTAAGGTCAGGGGATATTTCTTCCCACGTCACCCCCTTATCACGTGTTCTGAGCACTAATTGTGCGCAATGGTAGTATGTATCGGATTCATGTTGGGACTTTATGATAGGCGCATTCCAATTGTAGAGATATTTCATATCCCTGGCCGCACGTCCCAAATATTGAATAGGGGCTGCCATGATCTGTGTGGAAGCTTTGGAATCCATATCCAATAGCTCTATGGTCCCCAGATAACTCCCACCCATTACGTACCTTGGATTATTGGGATCAAAGGCCAAAAAAGCACTTTCTCCACCTGCGGTATAAGTCCAATCCTGTTCGGTAATACCGCTTCTACCCGTAGACAGGCTTGCTATTTTAACTGCGGTATTGTCCTGTTGGCCACCATAGATATTATAGGGGAAAAGGTTATCCGTACTGATCCGATAGAACTGCGCCGTAGGCATATTGCGCTGAGTTGACCATGTTTTTCCAAAATTAAAACTGATACCGGCACCACCGTCATCGGCTATGACCATATTTTTAGAATTGTGCGGGTTGATCCAAAGATCGTGATAATCCCCATGTGGCCCCGAGAGGGTTTCCCAGGTTTTCCCACCATCCAGGGAACGCAGGGCAGGCGCACTAAGCACATAAACCGTATTTTCATCATTGGGATCCGCAAAGACCTCAATGTAGTACCAGGCCCTTTGGACAAGTCGATTATCGCCACTTACCATATTCCATGATTTTCCTGCATCTTCGGAAACAAAAAGTCCGCCCTGATCATTATCCGAATCACTTTCTACCAAAGCATATACTTTATTGGAATTTGCCGGACTCACGGCAATGGCCATTTTACCCTTTTCTTCAGGTAGGCCCTTATGGATTTTAAACCAAGATTCTCCCCCGTCGACCGACTTATAAAGGCCACTGCCTTCTCCACCGCTGATCACCATATTTGGTTTACGTTGGTGGTGCCACATAGCGGCATATAGCACTTCTGGGTAGTTGGCATCTATGGAGAGTTCTACTCCTCCGGTCAGCTCATTTACAAAAAGGACATTCTTCCAGGTAAGTCCTCCATCAATGGATTTATAGATGCCCCGCTCCTTTGTTGGACCGTAAAGGGCGCCTTGAGCGGCAACCCACAGCACATCGGGGTTTGTGGGATGTACCACAATTCTAGAAATGTGCTGGGTGTTTTCCAACCCCATTTTCTTCCAGGTTTTACCTGCATCGGTAGATTTATAGACTCCATCTCCATAGGAGGTCATGACCCCTCTTGGGGCATGCTCCCCCATTCCGCAAAAAATAATATTTGGATTGGAAGTGGAGACTGCCACGGCACCTACCGACCCCAATTCAAAAAAGCCATCAGAAATATTTTCCCATCGTTGTCCTGCATCAGCAGTTTTCCACAGTCCGCCACCGGTTGTACCCATATAATAGGTAAGGGGATCACCGACCACCCCCGTAGCCGCAACCGAGCGTCCTCCGCGAAAGGGGCCGATATTACGATATTTCAAAGGTGAAAAATATGTTTCCGCAGTTTGAGCAAAAACCATGGTCAAAGGCAACAAGCAAACAAAAAGTAAGAGCTGTTTTTTCATAAGGTATAGATCGGTTAAATGGTACTTAAAGAAAAAAGTCCCAAGAAATTAATTTCTGGGACTTTTTAATGTGTGTTTATTCTAAAAACAAATAATTGAGCTTTAAATTATTAAAGGCTTCGTTGAAGGCTTTGATCTCAGTATCCACAAGGGTGTCAAATGTCTCCAATTCTTTGTTTATCTCAGCTGTCAGCTCATTTTTAACAACAATATCCTGGTCAGTTGGTGGAAAATCGTCCATGGTCACCAGACTGTTCAAATGGCCCAATTTATTGGTAAGCCTGATTGGAAAGTTAAGGGGATCCTGACCGCTTCTGTTTTGGGTTTGGTACAGGGCCTTTTCTATGCTCTCAAAATCAGCTTTCATCTTTTTGGCCTTTTCGACCAAGTCCTTGGTAGCTTCATTATCCTTATACTGCTTGGTAAAGGCATCCAATTGTGTACTGATCTTACGGATCTTTTTAATAGATTGGTGCGCCCTGTCCACAGTGGCATTTACATCTTCCACAAAATCAAATTGCTTTTGCATGTCTGCCACGCCAACCTCAGCCCTAGGATCAGGTAAAATGGTAAAGGTCTCTGATGTATTTGTCCCATTGACATTTAAATGTACCTTATAATTCCCTGGTACTGCCTTGGCACCTTCCAGATTTGCCCACCAAAGGATCATTCCGTCCAATTTTTCTGCACCTTTTCCCTGGGTGTCCCATACAAAGGTGTTTCCACCCTTTTTTACGGTCAGTTTATTGTCCTTTTCCTTGGCACTGGTGTTGTAAGATTTCAAGGTATCTCCTGCCATAGTGGTGAAGGTCAATGCAATTTTATCCTCGTCTTTAATATCCTTTAGATAAAAATGCGTGATGACACCATTCGGATGGTTCATCCCAGAAGTCTTTGATGGTGTTCTGGCCGCTCTTCCTTTGGTCCTATAGGAATCTTTAGGTTTGTATAAAATTGTATTTGTATTCTTCTTTGCTTCGTTCAACTGGTGGAGAACAGATAGGTCATCTATGATCCAAAGGCTTCGCCCTTGGGTAGCCACAATAAGGTTGTTGTCTTTTATGGTCAAATCTGTAATAGGGACGATAGGCAGGTTCAATTGGAAGGGTTTCCAATTGGCCCCATCATTGAAAGAGACATACATTCCTGTTTCTGTACCTGCGTAAAGCAAACCTTTACGTTTGGGATCTTCCCTTACCACTCTGGTAAAATGCTCGTTAGCGATCCCATTGGTGATTTTTGTCCATGTTTTGCCATAATCGGTCGTTTTGTACAAATAGGGTTGAAAATCTCCCAATTTATAGCGGGTGGCAGCAACATAACACGTGCCTTCATCAAAAGCAGATGGCTCAATACTGTTCACCATGGACCATTCTGGCATCCCTGACGGGGTCACATTTTCCCAATTCTGTCCGCCGTCCTTGGAAACATGAATTAGGCCATCATCACTCCCCACCCAAAGTAATCCTTCTTTCAAAGGGCTTTCGTTTGCAGCAAAAATGGTGCAGTAGTATTCTACACTAGTATTATCTTGGGTTATAGGTCCCCCACTGGAAACTAATTTTGTAGGATCGTTCCTAGTTAGATCCCCACTTAATAATGTCCAGCTCTGCCCTTCATTTTCTGTTACATGTACATGATTGGAAAACGTATATAGTTTCTTAGGGTTATGCTTGCTGAAGATAATGGGGAAATTCCACTGAAAGCGGTATTTCATACCTTCTGCACCATGACCCATAGGGTTATCTGGCCATACATTGATTCCTCTCACGGTTCCTGTCTCATGGTTCACACGGGTCAAGAATCCGTCATAACTACCCCCATAAACGATATCATTGTTTGTAGGATCCACTGCAATATGGGCCGATTCCCCTCCTGCGGTCTCTTCCCAGTCATTTTCATTTATACTGGAACCATCGCTTCTGTGGTTAATTCGGATGGTGGAATTATCTTGTTGTGCCACATAAATACGGTACGGGAACGAATTGTCCGTTGTCACCCTATAAAACTGGGCCGTAGGTTGGTTGTAATAGGTGCTCCAAGTTTCCCCGGCATCATAAGATATCTGGGCCCCTCCGTCATCTCCGATGATCATTCTATTGGAATCTTCCGGAGCGATCCAAAGATCATGGTGATCCCCATGAGGGGCATTGAAGGTGCTAAAGGTTTTACCTCCATCCGAAGATTTATGGTAATTAACGTTCAGGACATAAACGATATCTTCATCTTCGGTATCGGCATAAAGTCTGGTATAGTACCATGCTCTCTGACGTAATTTACGTTCATCATTAACTTGGGTCCATTTGTTACCCCCGTCATCACTGCGGTAAAGTCCTCCTTTTTCCTTGTTCTCAACTATGGCCCAAACGCGCTCACTGTTTTTAGGGGAAACGGTAACCCCGATAATCCCTAAGGTATCCTTTGGAAACCCTTCGTTTTTAGAAATTTCTTTCCACGTTTCCCCACTATCGGTGCTTTTCCAAAGGGCAGAGCCTTCTCCCCCACTGCTGAGGCTGTAAGGGGTCCTTTGGGCGCGCCATGTGGAGGCATATAGTATTCTTGGGTTATTGGGATCAAAAGTTAGATCTACTGCTCCTGCCTGATCGTTTACAAATAGTTTTTTGATCCAAGTTTTTCCTCCGTCGGTACTTTTATAAATACCTCTTTCTTGGGTTGGTTTATATATATTCCCCAAAACTGCTGCGTATACCACATCGGCATTGGTAGGATGGATTCGTATTCTGGGCACATGCCTGCTGTCCTTTAATCCGGCGGAAGCCCATGTTTTCCCTGCATCTTCAGATTTCCATATTCCATATCCCGAAGAAACATTTCCTCTCAAGGTTTTTTCACCTCCTCCAACGTAGATGACATTGGGGTCGCTCTTTGCTACTTCAATAGCACCGATACTTCCTCCAAAAAAGCCATCGGAAATATTCTCCCATTCTCGGCCACCATTTTCAGTTTTCCAGACACCACCACCGGCAGCGCCAAAATAAAATAAGTTTGGTTCTCCCGGAACACCGGTTACGGCTGCGGAACGTCCGCCGCGGAACGGACCTATCAATCGATACTCCAAACTGGAATACAGTTCTTCTGGATACTGGGTATCCGAACTTGAGGAATTCTTCTTTTTTTGTGCGTTTGTGTTGAAAGGCAATAGAAAGACGACCAGCATGATCATGCCAATCTTCAAAAGGAAAGATTTCATTTAAAGTTGTATTAGAATTAGTCCCTCTAAAAATAGGGATAAAAACTATTTATGACGAAATCTTTGTGATTAAATTAGTACGAATTTCTTTACGTAGAAAAAAACCTGTGACCATAGTTGCCAGTACATCTGCAATAGGGAATGATATCCAAACCCCCAATTCACCTAGATATTGTGGCAAAATAAGCACTAGGGGGATAAAAAAGAACCCTTGCCTGCTCAGGGTAAGCAGCAGTGCAGGCACGGCTTTGCCCACAGCTTGGAAATAAGCCGCTCCTATAAGTTGAAGGGCTATTATCGGGGTAGCGGCAAACACCCATCTCATCGCGCCAGGCGTATTTTCCAGCACAAACGCATTCATAGCCAATTCGGAAGGGGTCATCCCAGGTTTATCACTCAAAAACAAGGAGGCTATTTCCGCCGGAAAGATCATAAGTCCCACAAAGACTATACTTGCCAAAATGGCGGCATATTTTACGGCTGTATTTATGGTTTCCCTTACCCTATCGTATTTTTCAGCTCCATAGTTGAATCCGGCGATGGGCAGAAATCCTTGTGTCACTCCAAATACGGGGAAAAGGGCGAACATCAGCATCCTACCGATAATGGCATATACGGCCACCATGGCCTCTCCCCCCAAATTGAACAACACATTGTTCATTATTAGGTATATAATACTCACAACAGCCTGTCTGGCCATGGTCACAAAGCCCAATGCACCTATTTCCTTCAGAATTTTGCCATCCAGGCCAAAATGGTTCCAGGAGATCTTTAACTCTGAATTTTTGGAAAGAAAGAAATAAAAGACATAACTAAAACATAGGAAATAACCTATAGTGGTAGCCCAAGCAGCCCCTTCCATGCCCCAATCAAAAAGGTAAATAAAAATATAGTCCATCAGTAGGTTTCCCACTGACGGAATGATCATGGCGATCATGGCAAATTTTGGCTTTCCTTCGGCCCTGATCACTGTATTTCCCATCATACAGAGTGCCAAAAAAGGCACTCCATACAGGACGATGGTATAGTAGATTTTTGCGGGACCAAAAATAGCACCCTTTCCACCAAAAGCGGGAATAAGTGTATCAATAAAATACAGCCCTAAAAACACCATGGCAATAGTGACCAAAAGGGATAATGTGATCTGGTTCCCAAATACTTTGAGGGCTTTTTCCTTGTCATTTGCGCCCAAGGCACGTGAAATGATGCTAGAACCCCCTATACCTATGGACATCCCTAGGGCGCCTATAAAAAAAGAAACGGGCAATACCACATTTATTGCTGCGATGGCAATGGAACCGATCCAATTACCAACGAAAATAGAGTCTACAAGAACATTCAGCGACATCACCAAAATACCAATGGATGCCGGTAGGGCCTGCTTGATGAGCAGCTTTCCTATAGGTTCAGAACCCAACTGTTCCGAAGACACCTTTGCCATTATATGGGCAGAGTTTCAGTAGCCTCCCATTCATTTACCCACTGGGCCATGAGGTTCACCCAATCCGGGCTATCATTAAGACAAGAGATATGCTTGTAATGTTCTCCCCCACCTTCTTCGAACTGTTCCTTCCCTTCCATGGCAATTTCCTCCAAGGTCTCCAAACAATCAGCAACAAAGGCTGGCGTAATTACGGCCAAACGCTTTTTACCCTCTTTGGGAAAACGCTCAAATTCATAGTCGGTATAAGGCTTCAACCAAGGATCACCCGCCAATCGTGATTGAAAGGAAACGCTCACCTTGTTCTCAGGTAGGCCCATGTGCTCCCTGACCAACTTGGTCATCTCATAACACTGGTGACGGTAGCAGGTATGGTGTGCAACGGAATTGATCTGACAGCAACTGCCATCTATTTTACAGTGAAATTTTGTTGGATCTGATTTTCGGATGTGTCTTTCTGGTATCCCATGGTAGGAAAACAAAAGTTGATCGTATTCAAAATCCTTCAAACCTTCTGCAATACTATCGGAAAGCACCTTGATATAATCCGGATTTTTGTAGAAGGCCGGAAGGGTGGTCAATTTCATTTCAGGAAAATATTTTTTTTGATCTTCCATCACTTTAACCACCACAGTTTCATAGGAGGACATGGCATAATGTGGGTACAAGGGTACAAGTAGCACATCGTCCACACCTTGGTCCTTAAGTTCCTGTAGGGCTTTTTTTGTGGTCATGGAACCGTAGCGCATTCCCAAAGCCACGGGCATCTTGGTTTGTTTTTTTACCTTTTCCGTAAACCTTTCGGAAATTACAATTAATGGGGAGCCTTCCTCCCACCATATTTTCTTGTAGGCCTTAGCCGATTTTTTTGGCCTTGTCTGCAAAATTATTCCCCTCACAAGAATGTTCCTCAATATATTTGGGACATCAATCACCCTTTCATCCATTAAAAACTCGTCCAAATACGGCTTAACATCCTTTGCGGTTGGACTATCTGGCGACCCTAGGTTTACAAACAAAACTCCTTTCATCTATCGAACTCTTTAAATTTTCTTTTTCAAAACAAAAATAACACATGTAGGGGAACTATAATTTAAAAGCTCTAATTACTTTATTGATACACGTATAGAGAAATCTAATTTTAAGCCAGAAAATAGCCATAGACGCACTGTTTTTTGTAAGTTAATGCCTTAATAGAAAAAACGGGCTTACACCTTATGGATAAATTCTTGAATAATTCTGAAATTCAGACCACCGTTTACGCTTTAGGATCCTTTCTCCTGCTGTCCATTCTGTATATCGTTACCACTTATACCCTACGAAAATTGGGTGCCAATCCCAAATATCTTATTCCCAAGGATTCCATAAAAAAAGTAGGGGTCCCCTTGTTCCTATTATTTTTTGCATTCTGGATACGTTCCCAATCCCTACAGACTATTCTTGGGGTGGAGGATTTTTCCTATGTCATTCGCAAAACCAGCACCCTATTGATCATTGGTTGTATTACCTGGCTGATTTTAGTAGCACTTAAGGTCACCAAAAAACTGGTCATCCAAAATTATGATGTACAGGCCACTGATAATTTAAAGGCAAGAAAAATATACACACAATTTAATATCCTAGAACGTATTTTTATTGTCCTCGTCGTACTTCTGGCCATTGCCGCGGCCTTGATGAGTTTTGAAAGCATCCGGGAGGTCGGGATAAGCCTATTTGCCTCAGCCGGGGTGGCAGGAATCATTGTTGGGTTTTCTGCCCAGAAAATGATTGGAACTATTCTGGCAGGGATTCAGATTGCCATTACCCAACCTATAAAAATTGACGATGTGGTAATCGTTGAGGGGGAATGGGGCCGAATTGAGGAGATTACCCTCACTTATGTGGTCATCGCCATTTGGGATAAAAGGCGACTTATTGTACCCACACCCTATTTTATAGAAAAGCCGTTCCAGAACTGGACCAAGAGCTCTGCAGATATTATGGGGACCGTTTTTATTCATACTGATTATCGTGTGCCCTTTGATAAATTAAGGGAGGAGCTTACCCGAATTTTAGAGGGTACAGATCTATGGGACGGGAAGGTAAATGTGCTGCAGGTGACCGATGCCAAGGAGAGAAGCGTGGAGATCCGTGCCCTGATGAGCGCTTCGGATTCCCCTACCGCCTGGGATCTAAGAGTACTGGTCCGGGAAAAACTGATTACCTACCTACAGGAGCATTACCCTGAGAGTTTGCCCCACACCCGCCTTTACATTAAAAACATGGACGAATCAAAGGACGGGAAAGAAGAAAAAAGCAAAAAATAAGTTGCTGCAGGATACCTTCAGGGCCAAGAAAACGTTAATTATCCAATATCTTTTTATTTCTATAGTTTTTTGAGGCATTTTTAATCCTAATTAAGAGATCTCTATGCGCTTCATATTGGCCTTGGCCATCACATTCATTATCACAGGCACTGCTGCCCAAGAAAAAAACAGCCTGCTCTGGGAGATTTCCGGAAACGGTTTGGAGCAGAGTTCATACCTATATGGCACCATGCATGTGAGCAAGAAAATTGCCTTCCGTTTGGATGATGTCTTTTATGAGGCCTTGGAAAAAAGTGATATTATCGCCTTGGAAACCGATCCTGATACTTGGTTGGATGACGAGGATAGCCTAGGCAATTTTGGCTATAGCCAAAGTTCTAATTTTACTGCAAAGGGCTTTTACATCTATCCATTTCTCGTAAAAAATCCTAAAAAGGAAGATATAGCAGCTTATTTGGCCTTTGAGGATAGGATGATCAATACCATTTTATACCGTTCAGATGGCTATTCCGGCAACTTTGAGGAAGAAACCTATCTGGATATGTTCATTTATCAGGCCGGGAAGAAATTCAACAAACCTATAATTGCCTTGGAGGATATTGCGGAGTCTTCCGCCCTGGTGGGAAGGGCCAATTTAAATGCCCTAAAGGCCAAGCCCGATGAATGGCTCCAAAAAACCATTCAGCAGCAAGATCCTACTACCTTAATGCAAGATGCCTATAGGGCAAGGAACATTAATTTAATTGACAGTATAAACCAAGGCATATACACCGGGCATTACTTAAAAAACATGCTATATGTCCGCAACCAGCGAATGGTGCAACGATTAGATTCCATTATGAAGACAGGCAAAGTCTTCACTGGTATTGGAGCGTCCCATTTACCGGGTATTAATGGTGTAATCTCATTATTGCGCAGTAAGGGGTATGTGGTAGAGCCCCTAACCTCAAAAATAAGCAGTAGAAGAAGGCGCATAAAGGAGCGATTGGAAAAGCAGGTCAAGGTGAACACCTACATTGAAACCCAGCCAGAGGATGGTTTATTTTCCATTTTACTGCCAAGCAAACTATATCCCGTCTCGGAGATGACCAATACCACGTATATTGCTCCCGACTTGGCCAATGGGAGCTACTTAATGGTCAATCGCATACCCACTTACTCTTTTTTAAAGAAAGATGCCCACTTTGCCATTGAGGATATTGACAAGTTTCTTTTCGAGAATATTCCAGGAAAAATCATCGATAAAACAGAGCTGTACAAAGATGGGTATTACGGACTGGACGTAAAAAACGAATTGAAAAATAGGGACCGCCAACGATACCAAATCTACATTACCCCATTGGAAATTCTAATATTCAAAATGGGGGGACAGGGCGACTATGTCACTCAATACTCGGACACTATTTTTAATAGCATCAACTTTAAGAAACTCTCAACGGAAAAAGAAAAGGTCACTTCCGCTTTTAACGAATTCGAGATTGAAATGCCTTCCTTTTACACCTTCCCGAATCAGTTCAGAAATGGCACCCGATCCATTGAAGGATACGACAAAGAGACGGACGGCTATTTTTTTCTTAAAAGGGCGACCTTGAACGATTTCAATTTTATTGAAGAGGACAGCTTTGAACTGAAGCAAATACAAAAACGTTTTTATGGGGACTTGGAATTGGAAGCCTCGTATAAAGCAACAAAAGATAAGTCCCTCGCCTCGGAAGCACCATTTAACCAAACGCATAAATTACACCTCAAAACAGTTATCAATGGAGGCGATTACTACCTTATGGGCGCCCTTACCCAAAATGATGAGGAAGCTATCACTTACTTTAATTCCTTCACTATAAAAAAGCCCGTTTATCGGGAACCTTTTGAAAAAATAAAGGATACCGCCCTCTACTTCACCACGGTTAGCAATATTGCTCCCCCTAAATTTGTGGAGAACAGCAACAATTACTACACCGGCAAGAATAGGCCAAAACCCTACAGCCCCTATGTAAAAAAATCGATTTACATCAACAAGAACAATGAAGCTATTCATGTAGAAGTAAGCAAGAGCCATGATTATTTAATGTTTCCGAGTATAGATTCGGTTTGGGCCCTACGAAAAAAGCTATATTCAAATAAGAAGTTTACAATTTATGATGAAAAAAGAACCGTTTCCCCCAAGGGATATCATGAATTGAACCTAAGCTTAGGAGATCCGGCCAGTTCCACCAGAATTTTGGTGAAGAACATTTCCAAGGGCGGACTCCTCTATGAGCTCAAGACCAATATTGACACCCTTAGGCCACCAAGCCGATACATCACAGAATTTTATTCCAATTTTCAACCCTCGGATACCCTTATCGGTAGAAACCTAATGGAGGACAAGGTCCCTGATTTTTTCAGGGCCTTACGTGAAAGGGATAGCATCAGTACAGATGGCATACGTTTTCTGTTATTTTCAAAAAAACATTTAGATTCCCTGACCTATTATATTTCTGAATTTAACTTTAGGGAAGATCAAAAAAATATACAGGCCAACCTTATTCAAAAAATGGGAGAAATTGACGATCCGGCAGTTTTTCCGTTCTTTAGAACCCTTTATGTCAACTCTTACAACAACTCCAACGCCCAGACCAAGATATTACAGGCAATCTCTAAAAAGGCCGATGATTATTCTACCGAGCTCCTTTTGGAACTAATGTCGAAGGACTTGCCGCTTATTTCCAACAAACTGGAAATCCATGCCATCTTTAAGCCCTATATGGATAACCTGGAGCTTGCCAAAAAACTATATCCACATATTTTGGACTATAGCACCATTGAAGAATATAATAGTCCTATCTTTTCCATTCTGGCCGATTTATTGACAGAAGGTTTGATAAAACCTAAGAGTTATAAGAAGTATAGCAAGCAAATTTTAAACGATGCAAAATTACAGCTAAAAAGACATTTGGGGCAGTATATTTCTTCTGATAGCCAAAAGCGATTTTTTAGCAATACCCAGTTACAGAACACAAGCATCTTGGAAGACTATGAAATATTGCTCTACCCATTTATTAAAGACAAGGAAGTGCAACAGTTTTTTGATCGTCTCTTACTTAGTAAAGACCCTAAAATACAAACTACTTACGTCGGCCTAATGTCCCAGGATAATAAGAATATACCATTTGGCATGGTGGCATCCTTAGCTGCCAATATCAACAGTAGGGCCCTGTTGTTCAATAGGCTAAAACAGATAGACAAACTTTCACTTTTTCCAGTGCAATACAGCACACAAAAACAATTGGCCGAAGCTTCATTATTTGATCAGGAGGAATATGACGAATCACAGAACAACATACAATTTATCGCTGAAAGACCTATAAAACATAGAGACAAGGAATATACCGGTTATTATTTTAAATTGCGAAACAATCAAGACTATGATGACGGATTTAAAATGTACCTAGTGGTATATGAAAATACTGGTGACCTTCAGACCAAGCCCTTTTTCAAGAGTCAAGGCATCCGTATTGAGGATACGGACACCGATAAGGAACTCATAGAATGGGTTACCGAAGAGTTCCTATTGAAAGATAGGCAACGTGCCATAGTTTACAGGCCCTATCAATTTAGTACCTTTAATCAGTTTGGTTTTTAATAGAGCTCGTATGATGAAAACGGTTTCGATATTTTTTTTCCTAGCCCTTTTGGCCCAAGAAATCCTTGCCCAGGAAATTGTTTGTTCCCAAATAGACAAGGCAGCTTTTGAGAAAAAGGTTGCGGAACTACAAAAACTAAAACGGCAGGCCAACTATGGGGAAAATTTAATTGCAGTGGGCAAGACCTTCTTTGGCGTGCCCTATATTGCAAAAACGTTAGAAATTGGAACAACAGAATCTTTAGTGGTCAACCTGCAGGGGTTGGACTGCACCACCTATGTGGAAAATGTAATGGCCTTTGGGTCTATGTTGCGAAACTATAATACCGATTTTACGGCATACACCAATGCCTTGGAACAAATCCGATATGAAAATGGCAAATTGGATGGGTATGCATCCCGACTCCACTATTTCTCCCAATGGATAAAGGACAATGAAAAGAAAGGCCTGGTAAAGGATATAACCGCAGATATAGGCGGAATAGCCATTGATAAAGAAATCAATTTTATGGGCACCCATAGGGAGTTATATCCCTTTTTAAAGAACAATCAAAATTTTGAAAAGATCCGGCAAACCGAAAAGGACCTTAACGGACAAGAACTCTGCATCCTGCCACAAGACCAGATTGCCGCCAATGAGCACCTCATCCAATCCGGGGATATCATTGCCTTGACCACTTCCATTAAGGGATTGGATATTACCCATACCGGTTTTGCCACTAGGGAATCTGATGGCCGCATCCATTTATTGCACGCCTCTACTGGTTCTATGCAGGTAGAGGTCTCAGAACTGCCACTGGTAGATTATCTTAAAAAGATTAAAAGCAATACCGGAATCATGGTGGCCAGACCCCTTTAAAAAGGAAAACCTCTCTAGCTTTAAGCTACCAATATGAATTCATAACAGCCTTTAGTTGGCCATTTTTACAGACCACCCGGTTTGTTATGGGTAGATTTTATGCCTAACCAGCTCAAAAAGCGGTATTTCAGCGATACTCTGTCCTTTTATATCCCTTGCCCTTGCCTTCTACATACTCTTGTTGGAACCCGAAAACCAACCAAGCGGTCGGTTTAGCTGATATTGCCTCATTTACAACTACTGTACTTTTTTTATAAAAATCTCCTGCAGTTTTTTCTGATCTTCTGGAAACACTTCGTGCAAATCGATCTCAGTTTTGGAACCGTCATTTAAAGTGACGAACAGTACATCGTTCTTAAGGACCACATTCCCAACTTGATTGAAACGAAGTGTTTTTCCGAAGCGGGTTTTGATCCTATAGACCACCCCCTTCTTGTTCCATTCCACATAATTCTTATACCAGAACATCTTGCTGAAATGAAGGCTAAAAAATATGTATCCTATGACAGAGGAAGTGGAGGTCCAAAGGTTTCCCTGCCCCAGAAAATCTTTATAAAACCCGATCAGGATAAGGACCAACCCAATCAATAAAAGTATGATGGATTGAAACCGGTTCAGCTTATTAAAATGTATATGCTTCATTTTATCTTGTTCTTTTTATTAATGATTAATTCCTATAAAAGGGTAAGTGAATAGCCCAGGGCTGCCCCTCCCAAAACGATAAAGGCACTATTTAATTTTTTTAACACAAAGACCAGCACCAAACTGGCCAAGGCTATAATCACGGTACGCCAATCCGTCAAGGTTTCTTTTCCCATGACAATACACACCGCCATAATTACCGCTACAGCCGCTACATTCACCGCATCCAAAAAAGCCCCCATTATTTTGGATGCCCGCATTTTAGGGATCAACGGGTTTAGAATGGCCACTAAGATGAAGGAAGGCAAAAAGATCCCTAAAGTTGCCGCTAGGGCACCCCATAGCCCATTCATTTGCCATCCAATAAAGGTGGCTGTTGAAAGTACCGGGCCAGGAGTAAACTGTCCCACCGCCACGGCATCTATTAGCGCCTGGCGGGTAAGCCATCCATGGGTCACCAATTCCGCATCTAAAAAGGCAAACAACACATAGCCACTGCCATACAAAATGGCCCCTATTTTTAAGAAGGTCAGGAAGATATGCAAAGTGTCCATTTTCCCCATATTGATGCCCTGCAAAAACAATAGTGGCAAAATACCATAGAGGGTATCTGCTGGTCTTTTTAAAAAATAAAGAATCAAGCCCATGGCCCCACAACCAAAAAGCGCCAAGATCTCATTTACCCCCAACAAACAGGCCACAAGCGTGGCCACCCCCAAAATCCATAGTTCGGTTGTTTTAAAAGCTTTTCTTCCAAGACGATAGGCTGCCATTACAATTATAGCGATAACTGCTGGTTTTATACCGTAGATAAAGGGTTCCACTTCTGGCAATTGACCATATTTCTGATACAGCCAGGCAAAAATACCCGTTATCAACACTGCCGGAAAAATAAAGCAGAAGCCAGCTACCAACAAGCCTTTCCAACCTGCACGTTCGTATCCGCAGTGCATGGTCATCTCGGTGGAGTTGGGTCCCGGGATAATATTGGTAGCCCCCATCACATCCAGAAAATGTTGTTGGGTCATCCATCCCCTTTTTTTGACCACCTCATCTTCCATCATGGCGATATGGGCTGCTGGTCCACCAAAAGATATACTCCCTAATTTAAAAAACAGGGCTGCTATTTCATTAAGTCGGTGTTTTTCCGACATGGGTGATTCTAGGGGGTTATTTCTCATTTAACCAAGTGATTTTTGGAATAATATCATTTCTCATTCTGAAAATTAAGTGAGTAACTGCTCATAAAAACTACCTATCCCTTTCTCCCTGTCCACAAAATGGATTTCTAAGATCCATTCCCTTTTGTTGCCCTTAGTATCTGGGGACAGCATATTCTGATGGTTATTAGGGTGTACATAGTTGGTTTTTATCTCCTTCTCTAATTTTTCATGTGGAAAATGGCCTATTAAATGTCCGGCTATTTCCCCTCCAAATTCCCATCCGTATTGATGGGCAACGTGCACTACATAAGTGTAAAATTCAGCCCCTGTAATTTCTGTTTGTGCATCAAAATAGGCCTTACATTCTGCCCAAGCCTTAGCCGTATCATTTTTTATCCTATGCTTATCAGGGTCATTGCCCAAAACATACGTTCGTCCAAAATCGGCCTCCCATTCGTCAAAAATGGGCCCAAAATCAATAAAAAGGATATCATCCTCTTGTAAGGTAAGGTCTTCGGGGTTTTCATCATAGGGTTTTAGGGTGTTCTTCCCGGCCCTCACAATTCTCTTATGCCAATACTTATCTATTCCGTAGAGTTCAAAAGCAAGATTGAAAATATCCTTATTTAACTCTCTTTCAGTTTTACCGGCCATCATGAGGCTCCTATTCTCTATTTCGGCAAAAAGAACTTCCGCCTTGCGTTCTGCCTCAATTAAATTCTGTTTTGCTATGTTCATTATTACTATTGATCTTTATCACTCATTAATTACTATACCATGAGCCAATTCTTGAATGTTTTTCCAAGCATTTTCCAAATGGGTTTGCGTCACATTGGTCTGCCCAATGGACATGCGAAGGGTATATTTCCCATCAATCTTGGTATGTGTCAGATAGAGTTCGCCCGAGGCATTCAAACTTTGCAGCAATTGCTCATTAATGGTATTAAGTTGTTCTTGGTCTTCTACTCCCTCTGGCATGTATCTAAAACAGATCAGGTTCATACTACGGGGCACCACCATTTCAAATGTAGGCTTCTTTTTTAGCTCGGCCTCCAGCCATTCTGCTAATGCTATATGCAATCGCAGCATCTTTTGTAGCCCCTCAAGCCCGTAATGCCGCATCACAAACCATAATTTCAAAGACCTGAAACGCCTTCCCAGGGGAATGCCCCAATCGCAATAATTGTTCACCAGTCCGTCTGAAGCCGTTTTCAAATATTCCGGCAAGATAGAAAAGGTATTCAGGAGCCCCTTCTTGTCCTTTACAAAAAAGGCCGTACAATCATAATTGGTAAAGAGCCATTTATGTGGGTTAAAAACAAAACTATCCGCTTTTTCAATCCCTTTCATCAGGCTCTGGTGTTCCGGGAGCAAAAAGGCGGCTCCGGCATAGGCCGCATCTACGTGCAACCAAATGTTGTGCTTTTCAGCCAGCATTCCTATTTCTTCCAAGGGATCCATGGCCATGGTACCTGTTGTCCCTAAGGCAGCAACAATACAAAGGGGTTGGTAGCCCTGCTTGATATCACTTTCTATTTGTTGCCTTAGAAGATCGGAGCGCATTTCCAATTGGTCGTTGGTGGGGATCTTGATCACATTACTTTTCCCTACTCCGGCTATTTTAGCTCCCTTTTCTATGGAGGAATGGGTCTGGTCCGAGCAGTACACCCGTAATTTGGTGTACCCCTCAAATCCCTTTTCATTGATCTGATATTTGGAAAGTCGCTCTCTGGCTGTAAGGATTGCAGATAATGTCGCCATGGATGCAGAATCTTGGATCACCCCCGCCCATAGTTTGGGTATCCCTATACCGTCTCCCAACCATTCCATCATCCTCTCCTCCAATTCCGTGGCTGCCGGGGAGGTTTCCCACTTCATCCCCTGGACTCCCAAGGTTGCGGTCAACATTTCTGCCAGGATGGAAGGCGGACTCGTATTGGCCTGAAAGTAGGCGAAAAAGTTGGGGTTCTGCCAGTGCGTAATTCCAGGTATTATGATCTCTTTGAAATCATTAAAAATATGTTCCATGTCCTCGCCTAGCTTTGGGATAGCTGAATTAATCTGGTCATAGATTGTTCTTGGCGCTACCTGTGATTTTACGGGGTAGTCTTCCACATGCTCCAAATAATCTGCCATCCAATCTACCATAAGATGGGCTTGTTTGCGAAATTCGTCCGAGTTCATATTCAAATTTAAATCTTTAATACTCTTGGGATGGCAATTGAATGCGAAATTGAAAAATACACCCCAAAAAGCAAAAAATCAACGAAAAATGAGTCAATTTTATGATAACTGTGAATCAATATTAAATATCAATAAAATTACTTCTGAAACTTTATTTAGGGTATTGAATACGAGAGGGATTGAACAAAAAAAGTAAGGTATTAAATCTGTTCATTGGTATTTCCCCATTTCTTGGATATAGCAGCCGCTTCTGACTTGGTCATGGGCAACACCGCTCCATGACGCGGCTCATATTCCTTAGATGAATCTAGTACTACAGTAACTTCAAAATGCTAATTGAACCTACAATTTAATACCTTCTTAAAACGAATTGATCACCATGACCCCTTTGTGTTCAAATTTGTTCATATGAGGTAGGGCAATGGCGGCTTCCTGAAGCGTAATGGTACTTTCAATGAGTTTTTCGGGATGTAATTTTCCGTTCTTGATCATGTCCAACATCTCAGGATATTTAAAAGCCTGCATGCCGTGACTCCCTATAATTTCCAGTTCATTGGCCAGGACTTTGTCCATGGGTACTTTTGGATGCCTATGGTCTCCTGTCATCAATCCCACCTGTATGTGTTTCCCTCTTTTTCTTAGGTTGGCAATGGAGTTAAAACAGGTAGTCTGGCTTCCAAGGGCATCCAATGAAACATGGGCACCACCCTTGGTCAAGGCTTTGATCTGTTCTACGACCTCTTTATTTTTGGTGGCATTGACTGTGGCAATGGCACCCATTTCCATGGCAAACTCCAACGTCCTGTCATTAATGTCCACAGCTATTACCTGTGCCCCAAGAGCATTGGCGATCATAATGGCGGAAAGGCCAACCCCGCCACAGCCATGGACAACCACGTACTGCCCTCCAGTGACCTTGCCTTGTTCCACAACAGCCCTAAAGGAAGTAATAAACCTACAACCAAGGGTTGCGGCGGTGATGTCATTGATCTCCTCGGGAATTTTCACAAGGTTTATATCGGCATAGTCCAAAGCAACATATTCGGCAAAGGAGCCCCAGTGCGTAAATCCTGGTTGGGATTGATGGTCACAAACCTGATGGTTCCCAGAAATACATTGGCCACAAGTGCCACAGCCACAAACAAAGGGAACGGTTACCTTATCCCCCACCTTAAAATGTAGTACTTCTTTGCCGACAGCCGCAATAGTTCCTGCCAATTCATGACCAGGCACATGGGGCAAAATAATATCTGTGTCGTGCCCCATCCACCCATGCCAGTCGCTTCGGCACAAACCCGTTGCTTTTACCTGGATCACTACCCCATGATTTTTTGGTGTGGGATCTGACACATTTTGTATGGTGATTGGGCCTTGGAACTTTTCAAAAACGGCTGCTCTCATAGTACACAGATTAGTACAAGAAATATACGGACTTATTCACAAATACCTACCCATGTCCACTTTCACAATGGGCAACTTTTAGGAAGCGCTGTCCATCATATAAAAGAGGAGTAGGAAAGAAAGGGCTTTGGTCATTATGGAACTGGCTTTGTTTTTTATTCAAATCACATAGCTCCAATTACAAATGGAACTTTAGAGTTTTCTGAATAATCTCTTGAAAAACCAGAATTTTTAGCTTTTAAAATAACTCTCGAACTTGTTGCGGTTCCTTTAAAGCCATCGTTACAATCCACTTCCAAACTCAGGTTTTTAATTTTCCCGTTTTCTGTAAATTCAGTTTTTGAAAAGTCAATAGTTATGTTCTTTTTAGCTTTAAATTCAGATGCAATATTCGATAACTCAGTTTCTGTTGTATTTTCAGTAATAATTAAAAATACTTTTTCAGAATCAGTTGAATATTTTGTTTCTGATTCCTTTGAACAGCTTATTATCGAAATCCCAATTAATACTAAAATTATTTTTTTCATTAGTTATTGTTTTTTCTATTCGTATTAGTCTTTTCTTTTCGTTATAGTTTTTCAAATTACCTACAATGCCTGAATAATGTGAACTGTATTACCCACCTATCCATTTACATTGGATGACAATATAGAAAATAATACGACAGTTCGCTTCCCGAAAAGCATAAAAGAAAGCTACATTATTAAGTTGAAAAAATAACCCCATCAAATAGTGAGAGAAATACAAGAAACTGCCTATTTGAGACCAATAAGCATCAAAAAGCCTCTTTACACTGTATTCCAGGTATTGATAAATAGAAATTGATTACCTAGAAGCATTAATAAAAACGAACAACTATGTCAAGTTGCTCATAGTAAAAGAGAAATTACCTACCCTACTTTGCAAATCCCAAACCCAGAAGGCGTTAGCGCTCTAGCCGTTGGCCAAGGACATTAGGTATTTCTTGGGCGTGGTGCCATACTTTTTCTTAAAGGCAGCGATAAAGTGGCTGGCAGTACTGTACCCTACTTTGAGACCCACTTCATTGACATTGTGCATGCCAGATTCGAGCATCTTGCGGGAGTACTCCATTTTATAATCGAACAAGAAGCTATAGACGCTGTCCCCATAGATCTGCTTGAAGCCTTCCTTTAATTTTTTAAGGCTGAGTCCTATTTCTTCCGAGAGTTCTGCAAGGGATGGGGGTTCTGCCATCCGGGTGATAATTATTTCCTTGGCCTTGCGAATCCGTTTTATATTGTCCTCATCCACTAAAAACGGACACTGCTCCACGTCCGCATCCTCACTTCGGTTAAAGTATAGAGCAATAAGCTCGTAGATCTTTCCTTTGATATACAACTCCTTTATGGAAGGGTGCAAATGGTAATTCATGACCTGGCTGAGGATAACGGCAATCGCAGGCGTAACGCCTTCCTGGGTGTAGTATTTTTTATCCTTGTTCTCCGCACTCAGGAAGGGGATATAATTGGCCTCTTTGGAAAAAAGGGAATGGAATTTCCGAATGGTCATCACCACAGACACCAACCAGGAATTAGGGTTGAGCTCCAGGTTCAAAGGCAGGTCCATCTGAGTATTGTACAACAACAGGGAGTTTTCCTCGGATACGTCCAGGGCATAGCGCCCATCATTGAAAATGAATTTGGCACCCCCCTTTAAACAGAAATGAAACTGAATAAAAGAGCTATCAATCTGTCGGGTCACCTTTTGAATATGAGGGGCATCATTCTGAATTTTAAGCACATAAAACCCATCTTCAATAAAAACCTCCTCGAAAGAACCTTCAGCGATATTTTTTGTTTCCATAAACCTTTTTCTATGTGAGCAATCTATTTAGAAACGTTCTAAATTATTTTTTATAGAATCCCCCTAACCCTAACAAAAATAGTACATATGGGTGAATTTGGCCTAAAAATGACGTTAAAAAACTTGAATCGTTACTTATTGTTCCTACAGCGTTACTTTTATAGGTTTTATGAATTTATTTTTGTGGTCGATTGAAAGGATTGTATGAAGAATTACCATATTTCCAAACATAACTCTTTTTATACCATAGGCCTGAACTACAAAAAGGCGGACGCCGAGGTACGTGGGAAGTTTAGTTTGGAAGAGGAAGCCATGGAAAATTTATTGAGGCAGGCCAAGGACCAGGACATTGATGGTCTTTTGGTGACGTCTACGTGTAACCGTACGGAACTACACGGTTTTGCCCAGCACCCTTTTCAATTGATCAAATTACTTTGCGATAATACCAATGGCACCGTGGAAGAGTTCCAAGAGGTTGCCTATGTATATAAGAACAATGATGCTATCAGCCATTTGTTCCGAGTGGGCACAGGCTTGGATAGTCAGATCTTGGGCGATTTTGAGATTATCAGTCAATTAAAACAAAGCTTTAACCGCTCCAAGCGTCTCGAGATTGCAAATCCGTTTTTGGAACGTTTGTGCAATTCGGTCATTCAGGCCAGCAAGCGTATCAAAAACGAAACAGAGATTTCTTCAGGCGCCACCTCTGTTGCCTTTGCTTCGGTACAGTATATCATGAACAATGTGGCCAATGTTTCAGAAAAGAACATTTTACTTTTCGGAACGGGCAAAATTGGACGTAATACCTGTGAAAACTTAATAAAACACACAAAAAATACCCACATAACCCTTATCAACCGCACCAAGAACAAGGCCGAAAAAATTGCCGGTAAGTTCAATTTGTTGGTAAAGGATTATGGGGATCTACAAACAGAGATCCGCAATACAGATGTATTGGTCGTAGCCACGGGGGCACAATCACCTACCATTTCCAAGGAATTGATCTACACCAAAAAACCGTTGTTGATCTTGGACCTTTCCATTCCCAAGAATGTTTCTGACGATGTTGCTGCCCTGGACAATGTTACCGTAGTTCATTTGGATGACCTATCCCAAATGACGGATAAAACCTTGGAACGAAGAAAGCAGTTTATCCCACAGGCAGAAAACATTATTGATGAAACAAAGGATGATTTCATCAAATGGTTGGAGACCAGAAAATTTGCTCCGGTCATCAAGGCCTTGAAAAAGAAATTAAAAACAATGAAGGAGGAAGAACTGGATTTCCAGAGCAAAAAACTCTCCGATTATAATTCTATTCAGGCCGAGATCATATCTGACCGAATCATTCAAAAAATCACCACCCGTTTTGCCAACCACCTAAAAGGGGATGATACCGATGCCGATATCAGCCTGGATCTGATCCAAAAGGTCTTTCAATTAGAAATAGAGTCCAAATGAGTAAAGTAATACGCATTGGAACGCGCGATAGTGAATTGGCACTATGGCAGGCAAATACTGTTAAGGACAAACTTACCGCTTTAGGGTATGAATCTGTACTCCTACCCGTAAAATCGCAGGGCGATATCCTTTTGGACATACCCTTATATGAATTGGGAATCACCGGCATTTTTACGAAGACATTGGATATTGCCATGATCAATGGCACTATAGATATTGCGGTTCACTCCATGAAGGATGTGCCTACCGCCCTCCCAAAGGGCATGGTACAGGCAGCAGTTTTGGAACGCGCCAGAACCGAGGATATTTTGGTGCACAAGGGGCTCGACTTTTTAGAGACCACAGGAACAATTGCCACAGGAAGCTTAAGGCGTAAAGCGCAATGGCTCAATAAATACCCATCCCATAACGTAGTTGATCTCAGGGGCAATGTGAACACCCGTTTACAAAAGCTAACGAACAGTTCCTGGAACGGCGCTATTTTTGCCGCGGCAGGACTGGAGCGCATCAACCTGTTACCAGAACATTTTTTCAAATTGGATTGGATGGTCCCAGCCCCGGCACAAGGAGCCATGGTAGTGGCTTCCATGGAAAAAGATTCCTATTGCAGGGAGGCATTGGACAAACTTAACCACACCCAAACAGAAATCTGCACCACTGTTGAAAGGGAGTTTTTAAAAACACTCGAAGGCGGCTGTACGGCACCAATTGGAGCCTTGGCGACCATAAAGGAAGATGTTCTAGACTTTAAAGGGGTCCTGTTTTCTTTGGATGGGTCTCAAAAATTAGAAATAGAAAAAAGTATTCCCCTTGCACAGGTAGCTGATTTTGGAAAAAGCTGTGCCCAGGATATATTGCAAAATGGGGGATCCCAACTGATGGCTACCATAAAGAAAGAGATGACTAACTAACTGTTTCCTTCTCAAGGAAGCTGCAAGTTGAACGTACTATGAAGACAATACTTTCCACAAAAATCCTGTCCCTTGCACAAAAGGAACGTCTGCTGAACGCTGGGATTGCCGTGGTCTCGTATGATGCCATTAACATAGAGTTCGCTGATTTCTCCATGGACACCAGTTTCCAAAATCTTATTTTCACCAGTCAGAATGCGGTTATACCCTTTCTACAAAACATCAGCAGGGAGAAAAATGTGGATATCTCGCTTTTGAAGTGCTATTGTGTGGGTGAAAAAACAGCAGCTCTTTTGGAAGAAAATGGGCTAAACGTGGTTGAAATAGCCAATTATGGCGTAGAATTGGCTGAAAAACTGATCAAAACGCACAAAAACGAATCTTTTTTATTTTTCTGTGGCAATCTAAGGCGAGATGAGCTGCCAGATCGCTTGCGTGAGAACAATATCCCTTGTAAAGAGATCACGGCCTATGCCACCAGACTGAACCCCAAAAAATTCGACCGTCATTTTGATGGGGTATTATTTTTTAGTCCGTCTGGCGTAGAAAGTTACCTGACGGCAAATACCATAGGAAACAGTACAGCTTTTTGCATCGGCACCACAACGGCAGCAGCGGTAGAAGCAATGACAGATAAAATAGTCATAGCAAATAAACCAACCATAGAAAACGTGTTGGTACAAGTAATAAAAACATTTAATAATAGGCCCTTGGAGAGCGCTTAGGGTTACAACATTTATATATGAGCATAAAAAACGACTTATTCTTAAGAGCTTTAAAAGGAGAAACAGTAGAAAGGCCTCCGGTTTGGATGATGCGCCAAGCAGGACGCTACTTGCCAGAATTTATGGCCCTGAAAGATAAATATGATTTCTTCACTCGTTGTGAAACTCCAGAATTGGCCTCTGAAATTACGGTTCAGCCCATACGCAGGTATGGTATGGATGCCGCTATTCTCTTTTCGGATATTTTGGTGATTCCTCAAGCCATGAATATTGATGTGGAAATGAAGCCCAATTTTGGACCTTATTTGCCAAATCCCATTCGCTCCCAAAAAGATTTGGATCGCGTGATCGTTCCAGACATCCAAGATTCTTTGGGTTATGTCATGGAAGCCATTAAAATGACCAAAGAAAAACTGAACGATGATATTCCATTGATCGGTTTTGCGGGATCTCCATGGACCATACTTTGTTATTGCGTACAGGGACAAGGGAGCAAAAATTTTGACAAAGCCAAAGAGCTTTGTTTCACCCAGCCGGTTGTTGCCCATGCCCTTTTGCAAAAAATAACAGATACCACCATTGCCTATTTAAAGGCAAAAGTGGCTGCAGGAGTTAATGCGGTACAGGTATTCGATTCTTGGGGAGGTATGTTGTCACCAACCGACTACCAGGAATTTTCTTGGCAATACATACAGCAGATCATTGATGCCCTAAAGGATGAAATTCCGGTCATCGCCTTTGGAAAAGGTTGTTGGTTCGCTTTAAAGGAAATGTCCACTTCTGGTGCATCGGCCTTAGGGGTAGACTGGACCTGTTCCCCTCAAAACGCACGCTATTTGAGTGGTGGAAAAATTACCCTTCAAGGTAATTTTGACCCATCCAGATTATTTTCACCCCCAGCGGAAATTAAAAAGATGGTAACGCAAATGATCAATGAGTTCGGGAAGGATAGATATATTGCCAACCTGGGCCATGGAATATTACCGAACATTCCTTTGGAAAATGCCAAGGCCTTTGTAGATGCCGTAAAGGAATATAAGGTGTAATGAATATATAGGGGATCTTAAAACTTGTGAAACCCAGAGATGTTTGGAGCCTTTTCAAACTACTTCTTAGTTTCCCATTGTTTGCCTACCCCACCCTTAAAGCCACGTTTAAGTGTATACGTCTCTCCAACAAATATTTCGGGAAGAGACACCATACCAATAACGCGGCAAATGCTTTTAGACATGCACTTTGGAACTATTTAATAGTTGTAGAATGTAAGAAATGGACCAGGGAAGAACATAAAGCCATTCAATGGGCGGAATTGATCACCGACTGGCATGAGGAATTTTCGCCGAACAAGGATCTGGCCAGGGCCATGGACCTTCACAATAACCAAGTGGGCAGAAATATGTTTAAAGTCCACGGTGATACATCAACTGAAAAAGGAATTGACTTGTTAAAGGAGCTGGTTCCACAATCAAGAAAGATAAACGACGTAGAGGATTTGAGAAATTATACCGATCGTCTTGTTCATTTAAAAAATTAAATAATGAAGGATAAATTTTACGCCTATATACTTCAGCTCCAGGACACCATCACTTCAAAACTGGCAGCAGTAGATGGTCTGGCGTCTTTTAAGGAGGATATCTGGGAGCGTCCCGAAGGCGGTGGCGGTCGTACCCGCGTAATAGAAAACGGCAATGTTTTTGAAAAAGGCGGGGTTAATATCTCAGGGGTGCACGGAGAACTTCCAAAAAGTATGCAGGACTATTTTGGTGTTAAAGACGCCAATTTTTTTGCCTGTGGCCTGAGTTTGGTGCTTCACCCCAAGAATCCGATGGTCCCCACAGTTCACGCCAATTGGCGGTATTTTGAAATGTACGACCAGGATGGGAATATCGTTGACCAATGGTTTGGAGGAGGGCAGGACCTTACCCCCTATTATTTGTTTGATGAGGATGCTGCACATTTCCATGACATATGCAAAAGGGCCTGTGATGTCCACAACCCCAACTTCCACGACACCTATAAGAAAAAGTGCGATGACTATTTCTGGAATGCGCACAGAGGTGAGGCCAGAGGGGTAGGCGGACTCTTTTTTGATTATTGCAAGACCACAGCCGACATGAATATGGAAGACTGGTACAACTTTGTTACAGAGGTGGGAAATAGCTTTTTGGAGGCTTATGTGCCGATTGTCACAAAAAGAAAAGACCTTCCATTTACCAAAGAACAAAGAGATTGGCAAGAGATACGTCGCGGTCGCTATGTAGAATTCAATTTGGTACATGACAAGGGCACCTTATTTGGTCTAAAAACCAATGGTCGCATCGAAAGTATATTGATGAGCCTTCCGCCACATGTGCAATGGGTGTATGACCACCACCCAGAAAAAGGTAGTGAAGAAGAACGTTTACTAGAAGTTTTAAAATCACCCAAAAATTGGGTCTAATCACTGCGATATATGTACTGTCCTTGTGGAAACGATAAAAAATATACCGATTGTTGTGAAATATCACATCAAAACATTTCAGATGCAGTAACGGCAGAACAATTGATGCGATCCAGATATACCGCCTTTGTATTGGCCAATGGGGATTACCTGATGGATAGCCATCATTCCTCCACAAGACCTATAAAAGAAAAGAAGGCCATAGTAAACTGGGCAAAATCCGTGAACTGGATAAGGCTGGAAATAGTGGAGACCACACAAGGTTCCCGAAAAGATAGTTCAGGGACAGTAACCTTCAATGCCTATTTTTACAAAGACGGTAAAGTAGAGGTCCTACATGAAAAATCTGCCTTCGAACGGGAAAATGGCCATTGGATGTATGTTGGCCTGGCGGAATAAAAATAGAAACTATATTAATCGACATTAAAGAAAAGGACCATTGTAAGCATTTAACGTTGCCTTATCTTTGCTGTTATAAAATAACATTAACTATGTACCCTTTAAGACGCAACAGAAGACTACGAACCAACGAATCCATTCGTACTTTGGTCCGTGAAACCATCATAACCCCTAGTGATTTTCTAGTTCCCCTTTTTGTAGTTGAAGGCAAAGGTGTAAAAGAAGAGATTCCTTCTATGCCCAATTACTTCAGGTTAAGTTTGGACCACCTGGAAAAAGAAGTTCAACAACTATGGAGCATGGGCTTGGGCGCGGTATTGCTCTTTGTTAAGGTACCAGACAATTTAAAGGACAATAAGGGCACAGAGGCCCTAAATCCAGATGGCTTGATGCAACGGGCCATAAAGACCATTAAAAACGCCTGTCCGGACATGCTAGTGATGACCGATGTTGCTCTGGATCCCTATTCTTCCTATGGGCACGATGGGATCGTTGAAAATGGACAGATCATCAATGATGAAACAGCTGAAGTCTTGGCCGAAATGAGCATATCCCATGCCTTTGCAGGGGCAGATTTTGTTGCTCCCAGTGATATGATGGATGGTAGAATCTTGACCATACGCGAAGCCTTGGAAGAAGAGGGTCTGGTAAATACGGGCATCATGAGTTATAGTGCCAAATATGCCAGTGCTTTTTATGGACCATTTAGGGATGCTTTGGATTCTGCCCCTGGTTTTGGCGATAAGAAAACATACCAGATGGATTCCGCTAACCGATTTGAAGCTATTAAGGAAACTGAAATGGATATTGACGAAGGCGCGGATATTGTCATGATAAAACCAGGATTGTGTTATTTGGATATTGTTCGGGAAATAAAAAATGCCGTTGATGTCCCGGTAGCTGTGTACCAGGTATCCGGAGAATATGCCATGGTAAAGGCAGCTGCCGAAAAAGGTTGGCTGGACCATGATGCCGTGATGATGGAACAACTTTTGGCCATAAAAAGGGCAGGTGCCAACATTATTGCAAGTTATTTTGCAAAAGACGCCGTTAAATTAATGGGATAAGGCCTATAGCCTTCCCTAAGCGCATATAAATGCCTTTACATTAATCATGTGAAGGCATTTTTTTTGAGTAAATTACAACCTCATAATAAACACTACACTACAATTAAAATGAAAATTATCAGTTTTATACTCTTGAGTCTTTTTTTAAATCAAGCCTACTCCCAGGACCTTACGATCCCTACTTTTCTGGAAAAGTGGGAGAACTCCAAAACCTATCTTTTAGAGGTCGCACAGGCAATGCCCCTTGAACAATACGACTACAAACCTACCAGCAGGGAAATGACCTTTGTAGAGCAGTTAAAACATATACAACAGAATATGGAATGGCTTGGAAGCACCTACTTCAATTTCATAAAACCAGATGGTACAACGGAGGAAAGTAAGGACTTAAAATCCCAGACCATCTTAGAACTCTCCAATGCCTTTGATCTTGTTGGCCAGGCCATAAAAAACGCAACACCTGAAGACCTAAAAACAAAGGTGGACTTTTTTGCCGGCGAAAAAACAAAGTTTCAAATATTGAACTTATTGCAGGACCATGTGACCCATCACAGAGGTCAACTAATTGTTTATCTTAACCTCAACAACATTGAACCCCCAAAATATACTGGGTGGTAATCTTGTCCCCTAGACACTTTGAAATAATCAATTATCATCTATCATTTTCTTTTATACGTACTCTTTATATCATTGCTATACTATTCTTATTAAACTACTTATACCTATTTTTATAAATCTTTATTTTAAAATAGAGTTTTAGATTAACGAATATTTCATGATACCATTTGTCATAATAAACCAAAAGGTTTAGAAAGTACAGGAAAAAGTCAAAATTATTGATACTTATTTCTTAGTATTCATCTCGCTTCTTCAATAGAACTTCTCATATGACCCACCCTGAATACTAGGAAAGAATTACAATCTAATGCTCTAGGGCTATTGTCTTTTTCAGATTATGCTTACCTTAGAATTTTCAAAACTATATGGGCCTACTCATTTTATTTGCCATCATCTCCATCTTAGTATCATTTGTATGCTCCATCTTGGAGGCGGTACTTCTAAGTATTACTCCAACCTTTATCAATGTGAAAAAGAAGGAGGGAAAAAATTTCGCCATAATCCTTGAAGATCTAAAGAAGGATGTTGACCAACCCTTAATAGCTATCTTGACCCTTAACACGATTGCCCATACTGTTGGAGCCATCTTAGTGGGGGTGCAGGCAAAAGTTGCCTATGTGGAACTCTATGGCAGCAGTGAGAAAAGTCTGTTCGGAATCCCTTTCACAGAAGAAGCTATGGTCGGAATCGTTTCTACGATCATGACCATACTAATTTTAGTGGCTTCGGAGATCATACCCAAAACCATTGGCGCAACTTATTGGAAAAAATTGGCGAATTTCAGTGCAAAGACCTTGAAAATAATGGTCTTGGGTCTGAAGTGGACTGGTTTATTATGGGTGTTGCAATTATTCACCAAACTCATTGGTGGCAAAGGTCATCATGGGAGTATTCTAAGCAGGGAAGATTTTACGGCAATGGCCGATATTGCCCAAGAGGAAGGCGTCTTTGAAAAATCAGAATCTACCGTGATCAAAAACCTTCTGAAATTTGACCAAATTGTGGCCAAAGATGTCATGACCCCAAGGACAGTTATGAAAACGGCCTCTGAAAAATTGAGCATTAGAGAGTTTTTTGAAGCAAATCCTCATCTCAGATTCTCTAGAATCCCCGTATATAGTGATAGAGTGGATAATATTTCGGGTTTTGTTCTAAAAGACGAGGTCCTTGAAGCCATAATCAATGAAAATGGCGATACTCCCCTTTCCGAAATAAAGAGGGACATCTTGGTTGTCGAAAGAAACAAACCCATACCCGAATTATTTGAACAATTTATAGCAAAAAGAGCACATTTAGCCTTAGTGGTAGATGAATATGGATCCGTCAGTGGCATAGTCTCCATGGAGGATGTCATAGAAACTTTGTTGGGTCTTGAAATCATGGATGAAAGTGATGATATTGAGAATTTACAACAACTAGCTCGCAAAAATTGGCAAAATAGGGCACTACGCACCGGTATCATTGATAATACTAAGGCAGATAATTAATGGAAACCGTGTACATAAACACTCCGTTGGGATTTGCAAAACTGGAAGGAGATGAATTCGGATTGTCCAATGTAACCATACTCGATTCCGAGGAGAAATTAACAGATGTCATTCCCGAAGAATTGGAGGATGCCGTTTACCAACTCAATGAATACTTTGAGGGCAAGCGTACACAGTTTAGCCTAACACTAAATCCCGAAGGAACAGATTTCCAAAAAAAGGTATGGGAGGCCCTTGAACTAATTCCCTATGGGAAAACGATTTCCTATTTGGAACTCTCCAAAACCATGGGTGATCCTAAAGCCATAAGGGCAGTTGCTGCCGCGAATGCCAAAAATCCATTATGGATCATTGTCCCATGTCATAGGGTTATAGGTAGTGATGGGTCCTTGACCGGCTATGCGGGGGGATTGCACCGTAAAAAGTGGCTGTTGGAACACGAAAGTCCGGCGAAACAACAATCCCTTTTTTAAAAAATCATATTCGTTAGTCGGTCATGGTAAATTAATTCCTTGATTTTTAAACAGTATACCGTTCAACAGATTTCACCCGATGTTCAATGCCTTATCTACCCATTACCCACCTATAGCTTATTCTGAAACCCATAGTCAGATGATTTTGCCTTATAATAAATAACCTGTTCCGAAGCCATCAACCAAGTTTATTTTAACCTTACTCATCCACCCATCACTAGGCTAATAAGCCAAAAATAACACCCCATTAGCGCTCAACATACACATACCAACAACTCTTTCTTGAAGTATCGGAGGCACTGCCAAAAATTAACAACTATCCTAATTTTACTTATATTTAATGGTAAATAGCTAAACTATGACCCTATACCTTTTAAAGAAAATACTTTTAGCACTACGGATGCTTAGTGCATATTCCTATCCAATAAACTCCACCAAGGCCTTTCTTTTTTTAAAAAAATACTAGATGTTGCATAAAATAAATCTGGAACACATCTTGTTCCTCGACATTGAAACGGTGCCTGAACACGAAACTTTCTCACAACTTGATGGTGAAAAGCAGGAACTTTGGGAACTGAAATCAAAATACCAGCGCAAAGAAGATTTTACTGCTGAAGAATTTTATGAAAGAGCGGGTATCTGGGCCGAGTTTGGCAAGATCATATGTATTTCTGTAGGGTACTTCACCCATAAGGGAGAGGCCAGAACCCTAAGGGTCACCAGTTTTCACGGAGAGGAAGAAAGCCTCTTAAAGGAATTTAAAAATCTTTTGGATTCCTATTTCAACCATCCCAAATATCTACTCTGTGGCCATAACGGGAAGGAATTTGATTTTCCCTATATCGCCAGAAGAATGATCATCAACGGTATTGATTTGCCCGCAAAACTGGATCTGTTTGGTAAAAAACCCTGGGAAATTCCGCATTTAGATACAATGGAGTTGTGGAAATTTGGCGATTACAAGCATTTTACCTCTCTAAAATTAATGGCAAATGTCCTTGGCATTCCTTCCCCAAAAGAAGACATAGACGGGAGCATGGTAAAGGACGTGTACTATAAGGAGAATGATATAGATAGAATCATTAAATATTGCGAACTGGACGTGATCACAACGGTACAGGTATTTCTGCGATTAAGAAATGAGGATCTTTTGGACCCGGACGATATTGTCCGCGTTTAGCTTTTGTAGAACTTGGTAGACTTTACCCCTTCCAAATCTTGAACCGTAAGGATATAAAGTCCGGCAGCAAGATTGGCCACATCTATTTTCCTCTGACTGGCCTCTCCGGTCTTTACTGTTAAACCCATAGTGTTAACAATAGAGAAACGTGCATTTTGGGAAACGGCACTGTCTATACTGATTTGCTCCACAGCAGGATTGGGATAGATGGCCAACTTAAGTGGCTCAGAAATGGAAAGCTCTTCCATCACAATTTCTTCTTCTATTTGAGTCGCTGTTCCGTCAAAAGTAAACTCCATTACAGCGGTATATTCAGACATTACATTCGCGCTACAAAACGTTCTCAATCTTACTTCATACGTCTTTCCTTTCACCAACCCTGTTAAGGCATTGGTAGTCTCGTACTGATAATCAACAGTCCAATCGGCCTTACCTAGTTCTCTGTACTGTATTTCGAAAAGGGCATCAACCTGCGCATCCCAAGTTACATTTACAGCCTCTTCGGTTGCTTCATCAAGGGAAAGCCCTGTTGGCACGTTGATCTCACAATCATTGGTTTTGATACCGGAAACCAGAATGGAAAAATTTTGTAACTGATCTTTCAGACTTCCTTTGTTGGTTACGATAATGGTATACTCTCCAGAGGCGTTGTCAAGTTCCACTCTTTCGAAAGGATCAACGTAATTGTCACCTTTGGTAGCGGCGGCAGAAGCATTCGCAGCACTTAGTTTCCATGGCAAAAATTCCTTGCCATCTTTAAGGATCCTAATATCCAAATCGTTTACCAAGGCAGGAGTAACATCGTTTAATATTCCTCTGTTTACATATTCGGCAGCAGGATCGGTCCATGAGATAGAAGCTTTAAGAGGATTCTTTCCATCGGCTGTAACGGTAATAGAGAAGGTCTCCCCATCATTTAATGTTTCTTCAGAAATGATAGAGGTATAGTCCTTATTGGTAATCAACTCAGCTGCACTTGCGGTATTCATCACTCCCCATCCCATTTTAAAATCCGGTCCCGGAGCATCAACATCATCGGCAGTATGCAATACAATCCCTTTTAAGGTGGCCGCTTTCATAAAGGTAGCGTTTAAACGCTCATAATATTCTTGCAACAATAACATGGAACCTGTGATTCCCGGGGTAGCCATGGAGGTTCCTGAAGACGTATCATAACTCGAAACACTTGAAGAATTGGCTGCATAGATATTATTTCCACCCCCTGCGATATCCGGCTTAATACGACTATCGTCCATAGGGCCAAAATTGCTGTAATTGGCTACCGTGGCCGATGCCAAGGAACCATCAGCATTGATTCTAGTATCTGCAGCGGCAACTGTTACTCCATTTTTAGAGGCCGCAAAACCTAACATCAAATCGAAGCCATCAGATGACTTCCCATATATCGGTTGTGAGTTGTCACCCATTCTCTGGGCATTTCCTGCAGCACTAACCATTAAATAATAAGGAGCGTTGAACATTATTTTATCCCAATCTTGGGATACCTTGATATAAGAACCAAAATACCACTCTGGAACTCTATCACTTTTTATCCCATAAGAATGGTTAGATAACAAAAGACCATTCGCAGCCGCTTCGGCTACTTCAATTTTATCCCTGGACCAGTCGTGTGTGGTGGCATTGGCCTTGTACGCTACACCTTTCGCCTTTTCTTTGACACCAGAAGCAATGAGGGTTCCCATGACCATGGTAGCATGGGCACTCACTGTATTACCGGCATCACCGATATTGGCTCTAGTATCGAACTCTTGGTGGGAAGCTAATGCAACACCACCATCCCATACACCAACCTGCATTCCTTCTCCGGAAAGATCAAGATTCAAACTACCGTTACTATATAAGGCACTGGCTCTTGAAACCTGACTTACATTATCGCTAAAAGTACTATAGTAAATTGGGGAGCCGTCTGGACCCACATCCTGTAGTTCCACAAAATTTCCGTTTTCCAAGGTTTCAGAAATTTTCCATCCATTGGCTTTCGCCATGGACAACATTTTTGACCTTGAAGTTGTAAAATCCTTTTTAAGCTCGGAAGTGAAAGACTGAATTTCGGAACCGCTATATTCCTCTTGGATTTGCAACACCTGTTGCCTGTTCTGACCAAAAGTCAGAAAGGAGGCAAGGAGCGTAAGCGTTAGAACAATACGCTTACAAGTTGGGAGACTTGTAGGAATATTAGTATCCATAAAAGTAGGTTCATTAAGATTGGGATGATAAATGTAGGACAATACATCATATAATCGATAAAAAACATGTTTTTTTCGATGAAATGCACTATTGTTTTCGTATTGATGAGTTTTTGTAGTCTAAAATTCACTTTTGTAGTCCAAAAAAGACGCAAAAAAGGATTGGATATCACCCATATGTAATCTAGTAGCTTAGGTATTGAGTTTAAATTGGATGTATACCGGGAAATGGTCACTGTACCCTCCTTTGTATTTGTTCCCCACAAAGGTGCGCAAAGGACTGCCCTTGTATTTGCCTTTTCCTTCCTTTAAAAAATGCTCATCAAAAATATTGGCATGGGCAAAACTATGGGTCCCTTTTTCGTAATTAAAAAAGTTATGGGATACTATGATCTGATCAAACAGGTTCCACCTGCGTTTGTACTGGGCACTGCCCCGGAAAGGCGTAAGCATTTTCTCCATAGGATTGTAAAGTTGCCTGGAAGAGACCAACTTTTTTATGCTCTCGGAACTGGGATCGTCATTAAAATCTCCCATGACAATATAGTTTGGATCCACGTGGGTTTTCTCCAATTCCGTCATATATTCCTTAATAGTCTCGGCTGCTTCGATTCTTTTATAAGCTGTTGCGATATCGCCGTCTCTTCGGGAGGGCCAATGGTTAATAAAGAGATGTACCTCTTCGCCATTTAAACTACCATACACATATAAAATATCTCTTGTCCTATCCACTATGCCGTCCAAGCTATACACCTTTAGCGGTATTGCCTCGGATTGGATCACCTTAAAATAATTCTTTCTATATAGTAAGGCTGTATCTATGCCTCGCTCATCAGGGGAGTTGAAATGAACAATATCGTAACCGAATTTTGACAAACTTTCCGTTGATATTAGATCGTTAAGCACATGTTCATTCTCTACCTCAGACAACCCTATCAATACTGGGGGGTGTTCGTTGAATTTTTCACCTATCCTGGATATAGCCCTCCCTAGGTTTACAATCTTCTTCCCATACCTTTTCGGCGTCCAACTTTTTATCCCGTTGGGCGTAAAATCTTCGTCCAAAATCTGGTCATCCCTTCTGATATCGAACAGGTTTTCCAAATTATAAAAGGCAACCGTGTACAGATTTTCACTAGTATTTGTTCTGGAAGATGTAAAAAGCATTCATTTTTGTGTTCTAGGCTAAAAATACGAAAATCGCTTGGCAACTATTCATTAGATTTGTACTTTATATAATCCTATGATAGAGAAGAAAACAATTGTATATGAAAAAGTAGTTCTTATTGGAGTGATCCATAGGGAACAGGACGAAATAAAAGTAAAGGAATATTTAGATGAACTGGAATTTCTTACCTACACCGCAGGTGGGGAAGTATCCAAGCGGTTTGTACAACGTATAGACGTACCAAATCCAAAAACGTATATAGGAAGCGGTAAACTATTGGAAGTAGAGGCCTTCGTTGCAGAAAACGACATAGGTACTGTCGTCTTTGATGATGAACTCTCCCCTGGTCAACAACGAAATATTGAAAGGGAACTCCGCTGTAAGATCTTGGATAGGACCTCTCTCATATTGGATATTTTCGCACAACGCGCCCAGACAAGTTACGCCCGCACCCAGGTAGAACTTGCCCAATACGAATATCTATTGCCTAGACTGACCGGACTTTGGACTCACTTGGAGCGCCAAAAAGGGGGTATTGGTATGAGAGGTCCAGGGGAAACAGAGATAGAAACGGATAGACGTATTGTACGGGACCGTATCGCCCTTCTAAAAAAGAAACTGCTGAAAATTGACCGGCAGATGGAAACCCAAAGAGGCAACAGAGGAGCACTTGTAAGAGTGGCCTTGGTTGGGTATACCAACGTGGGGAAATCTACCCTTATGAATGTGATCAGTAAAAGTGAGGTCTTTGCAGAGGACAAGCTTTTTGCAACATTGGACACCACCGTTCGTAAAGTTGTGATTGGCAACTTGCCTTTTTTATTGACAGATACCGTTGGATTCATTCGCAAACTGCCAACCCAATTGGTAGAAAGTTTTAAGAGCACCCTGGACGAGGTTAGGGAAGCAGATCTCTTACTTCATGTGGTGGATATCTCCCACCCTACCTTTGAAGAACATATAGAATCTGTGAACAAGATTTTGGATGAAATAGACAGTGCTGATAAAAGGACCATTATGGTCTTTAACAAAATAGATCAGTACCATCACGAAACCATAGATGATGATGATCTAATGACCGAAAGAACCCAGAAGCACTTCACCCTGGAAGAATGGGAAAAGACCTGGATGCAAAAAGTTGGGGACAAGGCCATATTCATCTCTGCCCTCAACAAAGAAAACCTGGACGAATTCAGAAAAAGGGTTTACGATGAGGTAAGAGATATTCATGTTACCCGTTTTCCTTATAATAACTTTCTATATCCAGAGCAATTGGACGAATACTAAAATGTCGGAAATTACCATTGCATAAATGTGCTGTTCATCGAAAAAAAACAACAGTTAATTATTACACCACATTTTATAATAGGTTCACATCAAAAATTTAGGCAGAAAGAACTTAAGCCATATCTTTACGATGTATTAAAAATTAAGTGATAGTGTTTATCCCCAAATAAAACCATCGCTTTAGCAATAAAGTGTTATGATTACCCAAATCTGCACTTGAACTTGTAAAGAATTATGCCGGTAGTTTATCGGAGCCAAACTAAATTTTTCAAGACCTACTTGACTATCAAAAAAGCCCTTTACGGAGGGCTTTTTTTTATGGTTCCTATGGACCAAATATTTGTGTCGGCATTTCAACTATTGAAATAGTCCTACATTGTAATTCTTACATTTACGCATTAAACCCTACCTTTTTTTAATTAAAGTGGACCTTTCATCGGAGAAAATAAACCGTTTATTATTTCACAACAGCATAGACTCCCTTTACAACATAAATTAAGTGAATGCTGTGCTTTCACCATATCTTTACATTGTAATTAAGAGATAGCTACCCCAAATAAAACTATACTTAATCATAAAGTGCATGATTCCCCAAATCTGTACTTAACCAAAGACAAACCCCAAGTTTGCGAACCCTACAAAACTAAAAAAGCCCTCCATTAAGAGGGCTTTTTTTATATATAAATGATTTTAAAAGGAATAATTCAATCCCAATATCCAGTATGTCTGCAGTTTGTTATCTACCGTGTCAAAGGTAGGTGTAGGATCTGGCAGGGTCTGTGTATTAAGGGCGTAGTTTAATGCCTCTTGTTTGTTCTTGCGCAGGCCAAAATCGAACCCTACCCCAATCATTTTCCACAAGGTATATCCAAAGGAATTGGTCCAGGTCCAATTGGAAAAATCGGCACTCTTATAACTTTGGAAAGCGGAAAGGTTCGTTTTAAAGCTGATGTCGCCTAGCTGTCTGGTATAATCGGCCACAATCTTGGCTCCCAAGGAAGACTCAAATACATTGTCCCCCTTACTGAATACGAAGTTGTAGTTTAAAGGATGTACCACTACCACAAGATCCTCAATAGGCGTCCATGTGGCACCCACACCAAGATCCAAATACCCTGGATCATTAAAGTTGCTCAATATAGTAGTCCTATATTCCCCTAAGGTAGAGATAGCAAACTTCTTGTTCAACCTATGACCATAAAGGGATGTAATGTTAAAGACATCATTTGCTTGTCTGTAAGAATCATCATCTGTAGGGTCGTCCGTATCATCAATTTTCACCCAACTCAGATTGACATTGGCAGCGTTTCTCCAAAAGAATTTATCCTCCTTTAAATTCGCATAAGAATTAACGGTAAAGGCAATATTCCCTGCCGATGAATTTGGGATTCCCTTAGAATACCAGTTATTGAATTCAGAGAGGGT
The DNA here is from genome assembly GCF_001430825.1 of Sediminicola sp. YIK13. Lineage (GTDB taxonomy): Bacteria > Bacteroidota > Bacteroidia > Flavobacteriales > Flavobacteriaceae > Sediminicola. The sequence continues at coordinate 2,587,718 of NZ_CP010535.1, forward strand.
TGCTCCAATCGTTCCAAAGGCACCTATTTTCCAACCTGGCATCGCGTCAATCTTGCTCTGGATAGACTTTATTCTGGACTGGATCGCAGCTACGGAGTCCTTTTTCGGTTTCATTTCTGCTTTAAGTTCTTCCACGGTTTGGGCGTAGGTCCCCACCGTCCCTGCGAGGAGTACAAGGATTATAAGTATCTTTTTCATTCTTTTCGGTGTTTATTGTTAAAAACCAAAGTTAAGAAATAAAATAAATAAAAATATCGAGTTGTATTCTACCTCCTCTTGTATAGGGGCACTGAGGAACAGGCTTCCCCGTACATAACACTTTTGGCTACTGTCTGCATTTTGGAAGTGATCCACAAATAAGCGTTGGGGGGAACGGGTTTATTACTGCAACCCTTAATGATGACAGGTCTATCCTTATACTCGGACAGATCCAATTTTTCTATAATGGATTGATAGAGGGAGGTTTCTAATTGCTCTAGGTTACCAATCAGCATTTTTTTTGCGTGTGGCTGCAGCTCGGTGGCAATCAACATGTAGGCCCACCCAGGAATAATGGCATCCGTGGAACAGGTAAGGGCCACATAGGCATCCTTATACTGCGCCCAGTTATGGCCACTGATGGCTGCCCTGAATTCCTTTTCCCTTAAAATAAATCCCTCAAACAACCAGTCCTTTATATCCAGAAGAATACGCTCCCCTTTGGGGTAGTGATCTTCCAGATTAAAGGTGACCAAAGCACTTTGTGCCACTCGGTTTACAATTTCAGACATTTGGTAAGCTTTTAAATAAGGTCTTTTTCTACAACATTCCCAACTCCAACTTGGCTTCCTCGCTCATAAGGTCTTGGGTCCAAGGCGGATCGAAGGTAATTTCTACCTCTACATCCTTTATTGCGTCTATTGATTTTACTTTCTCCTCAACTTCCATAGGCAAGGATTCTGCCACGGGGCAATTTGGAGAAGTAAGGGTCATTAATATTTTAACCTCATTATCCTCATTGACAAAGACATCATAGATCAATCCCAATTCATAGATATCCACAGGAATTTCCGGATCGTATATGGTCTTAATTACTCTGACTATTTTTTCACCCAATTCTTGGGTATCTATTGTTGTTTCTTCGCTCATTATTATTTCCTTTTAGGATTCCCCTATAATTTCAGGCAACTCTTAACTTAATTGTGTTTGGTAAGCTATTGCATACATTTTCAATTGTTTGATCATACTGACCAAACCGTTGGCCCTAGTGGGCGATAAATGCTCTTTAAGGCCAATCTCATCGATAAATTCGGTGTCTGCCCCCATAATATCCTTTGGCTTTTGATTGCTAAATACGCGGATCAAAATAGCGATGATACCTTTGGTGATGATGGCATCACTATCGGCTGTAAAAACTAATTTGTCATCCTCCAGTTCTGCATGTACCCAAACTTTGCTCTGGCAGCCTTTGATGATATTGTCATCGGTCTTATATTGCTCCTCTATCATCGGTAAGGATTTCCCAAGCTCTATCATATATTCATAGCGCTGCATCCAATCCTCGAACATGGAGAACTCATCTACAATCTCTTCCTGTATCTCTTTTATAGACATAACTAAATTTTGCTCAAAGGTACAATAACTCTTCTACCTATTCAATACTTTCAGACAAGGTTAACATGTACTCCATCAACCGCTTTAAGGGCTCTGGAGGATTACCATGATCAAAGGAACAGGAATACAGATGGTTTTCGGTTTCAATTTCCAGATTGGCTATTGCAGCGGCGTCCACTTGACTCTTTTTGGAGGGGGATGCCATTTTATCCAACTTTCGGACATCAAAATCGGACATCAGGGCGACCAAATGTTGCCATTTTTCATCACTCAATTGCTTGCTTATGGAGGTATCGCCACCCCTATTTCGTTCCACCAAGATGTTTTCTTCATTAATTTCTATCTTCAGATAAAATCCCCGGGTACTGGCGGTATAATTGATGGATTTCAGTTGTGAGATATCTGCCGTCCTTTGGGCACATCCCATCGTTGGAAGAACTAATATCAGTAATACTATATATACTTTCATGCTATTGAAATTAACCCCTAATATTACAAAAAAAGGCGCCACATTGGGCGCCTTTTTAATTAAAGGTTGGTTGACTAATTAACAAGACCTTCCCTTGCTCCTCCAGAGACAAACAAAGCTCTCATTCTATCGTTTTGACCATTGGAGAACATATACATACAATCATCTTGCACGTAATCCATATAGTTCATGGTCATATCAGCTGATTGACAATTTACAGTTGGGTAGGACGGACAGTTGTAATTGGGTCCATCAGAAGTAGGCGTATCGGCAACAAAATCATCTTGCCTGCATCTTCCATCGCCCCAAATATGACGTAGGTTCAACCAGTGACCCACTTCATGGGTAGCTGTCCTTCCCTTACCATAAATTCCTCCGGCAGCAGTTTCACCAAAGAAATCTGTTCCTATTACCACTCCGTCTGTAGTGGCAGATCCACCAGGAAATTGGGCATAACCTAAGATTCCACCTCCTATTTCACATACCCAAATGTTTAAAAAGTTGGATGTGTCCGTAGCATCGATCCCTCCTTGTGTAGAAAGTTTCATGGCATCATTGGTGCCCCAAGAAGTTCTGGTGTCTACTTTACGTACCACATTGGCTAAAGTAAAGGTGATATCGGCATTGGCAACCAAACCTGCAAATTCACTTGGCACATTACTCGTCCTAGGGTTGTTGTTGGTAAAATCTTGGTTAAGAATTGCTATTTGGGAATTGATCTGGGCTTGTGTAACATTCCCAGCACTTCTTTCAATAATATTTACCACTACAGGTATAGAAACAGGTCCGGTATAAATTGGGGGTGGGGTACCTCCACCGCCACCACCGCCTGGCTTGCCTTTTCCATTCGTAGCTTTCATGGCAATGGCCTTTCTGGTCTGGTATTCTATGTCATACATTTTCTTTTGGAGCCCAGGATTCTTTTGTAGACGGTACTCCAAGTTTTTCATAGAGTGGCATTTGTCCGCGGCATTGGAAGATTTCCCTGCGAGATCATCATCCGCTACCAGCAGGGTAAAATCGCTCATGTCCACTTGAATTTCTTGAGTGATGTCGAGATTAGCATCATTTTGATCCTGCTCACAAGAGACAAGTACCATAGCGAGAGCCGCAAAGGTTAAGCATACTTTTTTCATAATTTAAATTGGTTTTTTCGGTTATCGATGCCTAATATATAATTATTTAACATAATATTAGCATAGCGTTAAATAATTGTCACAAATCACAACGATTTTTTCGATGCATTTCATCGATAAACCCAGCGTAGTCCAAAACCTACAAGCCTCAAAAAAAATTAAATTTTTTTTGAGGCTCTGACTACTTTTTTAAAAAAGCTTTGAAATTATAAAAGCATGGACTTGGCACGTTGCACGCTTGCAACCAAAATATCCACTTCTTCTTTAGTGTTGTAGAAGCTAAAGCTGGCCCTTACCGTTCCGGGAATTTTAAAAAAATCCATAATGGGTTGTGCACAGTGGTGCCCAGTTCTAACGGCGACACCCAATTTGTCCAGGATAGCACCGATATCGTAAGGGTGGATTCCTTCTATATTAAACGAAATCACCGCGGTCTTTTCTTTGGCCTCCCCATAGATCTTTAGCCCATCAATGGCCAATAGCTGTTCCGTGGCGTATGTTAAAAGTTCATGTTCATAGGCGGCAATAACATCCAAACCAATCTTGTTCATATAATCCAAAGCCGCACCTAAAGCTATTCCACCACAGATATTTGGTGTGCCCGCTTCAAATTTATGGGGTAGATCTGCGTAGGTTGTCTTTTCAAAGCTTACCTCCGCAATCATTTCACCTCCGCCTTGATATGGCGGTAATTTTCTTAACCATTCCTCTTTTCCATATAACACACCAACCCCTGTAGGTCCGCAAAGCTTATGCCCAGATACCACGTAGAAATCTACATCGAGCTCCTGAACGTTAGCCTTGATATGAGGTGCCGCCTGAGCCCCATCAATAAGAACCGCAGCACCTACTTCATGCGCAGCGTCAATGATTTCAACAATTGGATTTACGGTTCCCAAGGCGTTTGAAACGTGGTTACAGAAGACGAGTTTTGTCTTTTTTGTTAGGAGGTTATGATATTCCTCCATAATCAACTCCCCATTGAGATCCATGGGTATCACCTTTAATATGGCTCCTGTACGTTCACAGAGCATCTGCCATGGCACTATGTTGGAGTGGTGCTCCAAAGCAGATACCATAATTTCATCTCCTTTAGCAAGAAGGGAGGCAAAACCATTGGCCACTAAATTAATGGCATGGGTAGTGCCTGAGGTAAATATGATTTCGTAGGGATGGGCTGCATTAAAATGCTGTTGTATTTTTTGTCTGGATTGCTCATAGGCATCCGTTGCTTCTTGGGATAATGTATGTACACCTCTATGGATATTTGCATTGTACCTGCTGTAGTAATCCACGATCACATCTATCACTTGCTGGGGAGTTTGTGAGGTAGCAGCATTGTCTAAATACACTAAGGGTTTTCCATTCACTTCCCGGTGTAGAATAGGGAAGTCTTTTCGGATTTTTAATACGTCGATCATAGCTAATTCCATAGTTACAAAGGTAACAACTATTTGACTATATGACGATTAAACGAAGTTGAACATTCGTTAAAAAATACCAAAAATATGGGTGTCCTTAAATCGCAAACAAATTGAGGATATCAATAAAAAAGGGGCAATGAATGCCCCTTTTTAAATAGTATACAAAGTGATGCTTTGTTATAGATCAAATCCTAAATTAACCCCCAATTTATTGGCGATCAACTTATTGATTCTTGTTTTTAGCTCTGGAATACGTACACTGGCCAATACATTATTGGCAAAAGCATACATTAACAAGGCCCTTGCCTCTTTAAAAGGGATACCCCTAGACTGCAAGTAAAACAAGGCGTCTTCATCTAACTGACCAATGGTACAACCGTGGGAGCATTTTACATCATCTGCAAAAATTTCCAATTGTGGTTTGGTATTGATGGTAGCCTTATCACTGACCAAAATATTGTTGTTCTGCTGAAATGCGTTGGTCTTTTGGGCTATTTTGTTCACAATGATCTTTCCATTGAAAACCCCTGTAGAATTATCGCCATAGATGCCCTTATAGTCCTGGTGACTCTCACAGTTAGGTTCAATATGGTGCACCAAGGTATGGTGGTCCACGTGTTGTTTTTCTCCCAAAATGGTTACCCCTTTCATGATAGAATCTATATATTCCCCGTTCTGGTAAAAATTAAGGTTGTTACGGGTCAATTTTCCTCCAAAGGAGAACGTATGCACCCTTACCACACTTTTATCTTTCTGGTCGATATACGTATTGTCTATCAAAGAAGCCGATGCACTATCGTTCTGCACCTTGTAATAATCCACATTAGCACTTTTGGCAGCGAATATTTCGGTCACAGAGTTTGTAAACACCTCATTGGTAGTTAGGCTTTGGTGACGCTCAATAACCTGTAATTCTGCGTTTTCCTCTGCTACGATCAAGCTGCGGGGCTGTAACATCATTGCCGCTTCATTACCTGTAGAAAAGTGTATGATCTCTATCGGTTTTTTGGGCACCTTGTTCTTTGGGATATAGATATAGGCCCCTTCTTTACTAAAGGCGGTGTTCAACGTAGTCAAAGACTCATCTTTAGAGGCAATTTTATTAAAATACACATCAATTACCGCTTTGTAGCTAGGTTTGTTCAATGCAGAACTCATCAAACAGATATCCACTCCATCGTGGGTTGTCTCTGAAAGATAGGAACTGTACACCCCATCAATAAAAACAATCTTATAACTATCTATCTCATGTAAAAAATACCTTTTTACATCCTTATATTCCAAAGAGGTCTCTTTTTTAGGAAACACACTGAAATCTACCTTCAGCAGGCTGTTCAAAGATGTATATTTCCAAGCTTCCTCTTTTTTGGTAGGGAACCCTTTAGTTTCAAAATTCTTGATGGCCTCAGAACGGATGTCGTGTACCGGATGGTCCACATCTACATTGTTCTCAAAAGCCATAAAGGAAGAAACCAATTTCTCTTTTAAATCCATTTTTTTCAATTTTCAGTTCTCAACCCATTTTTGTTGGTCATGCCCACAAACCTGTGCTGTTCACTCCAATTATACTGCAGTTTCCGGTTTCAACCAGTCGTATCCTTTTTCTTCCAGCTCCAATGCCAATTCCTTGCCACCGGACTTTACAATTTTACCATTGTGCAATACATGTACAAAATCTGGTACTATATAGTCCAACAAACGCTGATAGTGTGTTATAACGATTACCGCGTTGTCCTTACTTTTTAATTTGTTCACCCCATTGGCAACGATACGCAGGGCATCGATATCCAATCCGGAATCAGTCTCGTCCAAGATGGCCAATTTTGGCTCCAACATGGCCATTTGAAAAATTTCATTTCGCTTCTTTTCCCCTCCAGAAAACCCTTCATTCAAGGATCTGGATAAAAATTTACGGTCAATTTCCAAAAGTTCTGATTTCTCACGGATCAGCTTCAGCATTTGATTGGCAGGCATATCCGCTTGTCCTTTAGCTTTGCGGGATTCATTGATGGCCGTTTTCATAAAGTTGGTCACGGACACCCCTGGTATTTCCACAGGATATTGGAACGAAAGGAAAATCCCCTTATGGGCCCTTTCTTCCGGTGACATATCTTCCATATTCTCACCTTCCAATTCCACGGATCCCTCAGTCACTTCAAATTCTTCTTTTCCGGCAATCACCGAAGCCAAAGTACTTTTCCCTGAACCGTTGGGTCCCATGATGGCATGCACCTCTCCTGCCTTTACCTCTAGGTTAATCCCATTAAGTATCTCCTTGTCTTCTACACTTGCATGTAGGTTGTTGATTTTAAGCATGTTCAATTTTTTATATATAGTAACTTACTCTTATTGTGTATGGTCCTCGGTTATCCTACAGACCCCTCTAAACTGATTTCCAAAAGTTTTTGTGCTTCCACAGCGAACTCCATCGGCAGCTTGTTCAATACCTCTTTGCTAAAGCCATTTACAATCAGGGCAATAGCCTTTTCTGTATTTATTCCCCTTTGGTTGCAATAGAAAATCTGGTCTTCCCCGATCTTACTCGTGGTAGCCTCATGTTCTATCTGCGCAGTTTTATTTTTTACTTCAATATATGGGAACGTATGTGCTCCACATTCGTTGCCCATCAATAGGGAATCGCACTGTGAAAAATTTCTGGCATTTTCTGCCCTACTATTTATCTGTACCAACCCTCTGTAACTGTTCTGTGATTTTCCGGCAGAAATACCCTTCGAGATAATGGTACTCCTTGTATTTTTACCCAAGTGTATCATTTTAGTACCTGTATCTGCCTGCTGATGGTTGTTGGTCACAGCAATAGAATAAAACTCACCTATGGAATTATCTCCTTTAAGGATACAGGAAGGATATTTCCAGGTTACTGCAGAACCGGTCTCAACCTGTGTCCATGATATCTTGGCGTTCTTTTCACAAATACCCCTTTTGGTCACAAAATTGTACACGCCACCTTTTCCTTCTTTGTTTCCTGGGAACCAGTTCTGTACTGTTGAATATTTTATTTCTGCATCATCCAGGGCAATAAGTTCCACCACGGCTGCATGCAATTGATTTTCATCCCTGGACGGTGCGGTACACCCTTCCAAATAACTTACATAACTGCCTTCATCTGCAATTACCAAAGTCCTTTCGAACTGTCCGGTACCGGCTTGGTTGATCCTAAAGTAAGTGGAAAGTTCCATTGGGCAGCGAACTCCTTTTGGAATGTAACAGAAAGATCCATCTGAAAAAACCGCTGAATTTAAAGCAGCATAGAAATTATCTTTTTGAGGTACCACAGTCCCCAAATGCTTGCGCACCAATTCAGGATGCTCTTTTATAGCTTCTGAAATAGAACAGAAAATGATTCCTTTTTCCGCCAATGTCTTTTTAAAAGTTGTAGCTACAGAAACCGAATCCATTACGATATCCACGGCTACACCTGCCAATTTCTTTTGTTCATCCAAAGAGATCCCCAACTTTTTAAAGGTCTCCAACAATTCTGGATCTACCTCATCAATACTATCGTACTTAGGCTTCTTATTTGGTGCTGAATAATAGGAAATTGCCTGAAAATCTGGTTTGGTATAATGTACATTGGCCCATTCCGGCTCTGTCATTTCCTTCCAGACACGAAAAGCTTCCAATCGCCAATCTGTCATCCATTGTGGCTCTTCCTTCTTTTTGGAAATAGCCATTACGATGTCTTCGTTAAGACCATTTGGAAAGGTATCCGATTCTATATCCGTGTAAAAACCGTATTCATATTCTTTGGTCTCCAGCTCCTTCTTTAATTCTTCCTCTGTATATGCCATATTAGCAACTTTACTCCCCAAAAGGGATTTTACATGTTATCCTTTATTCTTTAAGCCTGTTACAATGAAAAGCTTTCACCACACCCACAGGTCCTCTGCGCATTTGGGTTATTGAACACAAAGCCTTTCCCGTTTAGTCCGCCTGAGTATTCCAAGGTAGTGCCCACTAGGTACAAAAAACTCTTTTTGTCCACAATGATCTTTACCGCGTTATCCTCAAATATTTTATCTGACTCCTCAATTTTATTGTCAAAACTAAGGTCGTATGAAAGTCCACTGCAACCCCCGCTTTTTACACCCACACGGACATAATCTTTTTCCGCATTATAGCCGCCCTCCGTCATTAAGGAGACCACTCTATGTTTGGCTGTTTCCGATACTTTAATCATATCTAATTGGATTTATTCTAAATAATTTACAAATATAAGGTATATGTAGGGTTTTCCCATACGTCCTAACATTAATATAACGTATTTAAGTATAGGATTTTCCTATGTTCAAGGAATTTTAAAGAAATTAATTTTTCCCAAAACAACAAAAAAAACCAACAAAAAGTTCCGAGAACAATTTATTGGTTTTTTACTTGGAATTACACGTGGGCAATCTAGCTTATCTTAGTTGTCGTCACCGATTTCTTCAATTTTTTTATCGATTTCTTCATTTACTTCTTTGTCCGCTTTTTCTCCTGCTCTTTCAAGGATGCCCTTTTCTTCTGTTGCTTCTTCTTTTACCTCTTTTTCAATAACAATTGTTTTTTCTTTGGTCTCCCTACAAGAAACCAATGACAAGGTCGAGAAAGCCAATATAGCCAACGCAAAAATTACTTTTTTCATATGTATTATGATTTTAGAATTGAGCAATGTACAATTATTGTCCGGCATCTGGGAAATTAAATTCCATTTCTATATTAATCAGACATATCCTTCTTATTTTTGCAGCATGCTTGAAAATAAAAACACAGAAAACACATCATTGGAGTCTTTAGGGGAATTTGGTTTGATAGAACATCTGACCAAAAATTTCACCCTAAAAAATGAATCCTCCATTAAAGGCATCGGCGATGATGCCGCAGTTTTGGACTTTAAAGAAAAGAAGGCCGTCATTTCCACCGATTTATTGATTGAAGGGGTCCATTTTGATCTCAGCTATATGCCGCTAAAGCATTTGGGTTATAAATCCGTGATGGTAAACCTATCCGATATTTATGCCATGAATGCCAAGGCGACACAGGTTACGGTTTCTATTGCCGTTTCCAACCGTTTCCCTTTAGAAGCCCTAGAAGAATTTTATAGCGGCGTGGCCTTGGCCTCGGAAATCTACAACGTAGATGTTGTGGGAGGGGACACTACTTCCTCTACCAAGGGGATGTTGATCAGCATCACCGCCATTGGGGAGGTAATAGAAGAAGATATTGCCTACAGAAATGGGGCAAAACCCAACGACCTATTGGTAGTTTCTGGAGATTTGGGAGCCGCATATTGCGGACTTCAGGTCTTGGAGCGTGAAAAGGAGGTTTTTAAAGTGAACCCGAACAGCAATCCGGACCTTTCCATGTATACGTACATTGTGGAGCGTCAATTAAAACCAGAAGCAAGAAGGGATATTATAGAACTTTTGAAGACACTGGATGTAAAGCCTACTTCCATGATCGACATCAGTGACGGTCTATCATCGGAAATATTGCATCTATGCAAACAGAGTGGGGTAGGGTGTAATTTGTTCGAAGACAAGATTCCTTTGGATCCAACTGTAATAGCCGCCTGTGAAGAATTTAATATAGACAGCACTTTGGTAGCGCTCAGCGGAGGCGAGGACTACGAGCTATTGTTCACCATAGACCAAAAAGAATTCCTGAAAATAAAAGGCAATCCCAATTTAACCGTCGTGGGGCACATGACAGATCAAAACGAAGGGGCACATTTAATCTCCAGGAATAATTCAAAAATTCCTTTAACCGCTCAGGGCTGGAACTCCTTTTCCAATGACTAACTAGGCAACTTGTTGCGTGGTAGTCCTATGTTTTTTCTGATATAAATGTTCAAGGGTATTATTGATATCCTGTCGTTCAGGGGTCAATCTAGAAAGATTGCCACTAACATCTGTGGTCACTTCCTTTTGACAGTGGATACATTTGTACTCCTTAATGTGGAAGGTAACTCTTTTTGATACCGCGTAGTGATGTCCAAAAATGCCGCAGCAAAAGGAGCTGAGCTTTGTGCCGTAGTTAGAAAATACTTTTTTCATAATGTAGGTTTTTAGGTGCGCATTGGTTCGGTTTGGGGACCTTAAATGCAAAAGTTAGACTAGGTTTCTTCGGGGTAATAGCAACTCATTGAACTGCTTTCATTTAACAACGCTATTAGATACGTTAATATTGGGTGAATTGGATGTTTTTTTTTACTTTTTTCGATGAACGTAACCTTTTTTCTCGAACCTTCATATTTTAACCCGATGAAATACACGTTTTGCCGTATGTGATTTTCCACTATCTTTCGCTCGATTTTTTTTACCAAATATGAATAAGACCAAAGAAACCCTAATCACCGCCTTTGCCCTTTTTTCCTTGTTTTTTGGTGCGGGAAATTTAATATTACCGCCATTATTGGGATTTAAATCCGGAAACCTATGGTGGTTGGTGACCCTTGGGTTTTGTATCTCCGCTGTGCTCATCCCCATCATGGGAATTTTGGCACACGCAAAACTACAGGGAACCATCTTCGATTTTGGCAAAAAAGTGTCCCCAACCTTCAGCTTGGTCTATTCTGTTATTATATACGCCATTTCCGTTAGTTTGCCATCGCCAAGGACAGCCTCGGTGACCCATGAGATCGCCATTCAACCTTTTTTTGAAACCCCCTATCTCCTAACCAGTATTATATACTTTGCCTTAGTTTTTCTTTTTGTGATCAACAGGTCCAAGTTATTGGACATTTTGGGCAAAATCCTGACCCCGGCCATTATTTTGATCTTATTGTTGATTATAGGCACCACCCTATTTTATGAAGATTTCAATTTTGGGGTTTCCCAGTTTAAAAGTCCTTTTACCGATGCCATCCTCGAAGGTTACCAGACTTTTGATGCCATAGGCGCAGTAGTGGTAGGTGGAGTGATCATTGTCTCCATCAATTTAAAAAGTACAGGTTCTTATGCTGAGAAAAAAAGTCTTATCCGCCGAGCAGGGTGGTTGGGAGGGCTATCCCTTTTTCTAATCTACGCTGGACTTATCTTATCTGGCGCCCTCATGTTTAATAGGTTTGATCCTGAAATTACCAGGGTGGCATTACTGACCGGGATAAGCACAAATACCCTAGGCGGCACAGCTAATTTGTTTTTAAGCCTTTTGGTTAGCTTGGCTTGTTTTACTACTGCAGTAGGCGTCGTAACGGGTACGGCCGACTTTATGAAATCGAGGTTTAAAGAATCACAGTCGGCCTATACCATCACAGCCGTTATCGGTTGTCTACTGGGGGTGCTTATGGGACAGTTTGATGTAGCGTACATTATCGCCGTGGCCTTACCAGCCCTTATGTTCATATACCCAATTACCATAGTCCTGATCTTATTGAACGTCGTTCGGGAGAAATGGGCGACGGCCTTTGTTTTTAGGGCAGTAATTTTAATGACCACCATTTTTAGCATCCCCGATTTTATGAACAGCATCAGCCTTGGGAGCTATATGGAAAAGATAAACCCCTTTATCCCATTGAGCGACTATAGCCTGGGATGGGTATTGCCCGCCTTTGCAACTTTTATAATTGCGAATCTTATTGAACAAAAGTCTACAAAAACAAAAGGGAATCAATAAATTATATAAAAAAGAGGGGCATTAAATAGCCCCTCTTTTTAAGATATTGTTCAATGCCTTTTTGAGAACAGTTCTCGGCACTAAGGTATTATTGATTCATCAACGACTCAATTTCTTCAACTTCAATCGGGATATTTCCCATTAAATTGAAAGGCTCACCTTTTTCTTGGATCACCACATCATCTTCCAATCGTATTCCAAAACCTTCTTTAGGAATATAAATTCCGGGTTCCACCGTAAAGACCATGTTTGCCTTCATTGGGGTCTTTAATAATCCATAATCATGCGTGTTCAACCCAATATGGTGACTGGTACCGTGCATAAAATACTTTTTGTATGCCGGCCAGTCCTTATTTTCATTTTGCACATCGGCCTTGTCCAACAAGCCCAAACCAAGAAGCTCCGAGGTCATCAGTTGCCCCACCTCCTTGTGGTATTCTGCCCAGATCGTGCCCGGCACCAACATTTTGGTCGCCTCATTTTTTACCCTGAGCACAGCTTCATAAACCGCTTTCTGACGTGCAGTAAACTTTCTATTCACAGGGATGGTCCTGCTTAGATCACTGGAATAATTGGCATATTCCGCCGCAACATCCATCAATAACAAATCCCCATCCTTACACTGTTGGTTGTTGACCACATAGTGCAGCACATTGGCATTGTTCCCAGATGCGATGATAGGAGTGTAAGCAAAGCCCTTGGATTTATTCCTCAAAAACTCGTGCATCAACTCCGCCTGAATCTCGTATTCCCAGACACCAGGTTTTACAAACCCCAACAATCTCCTAAAGCCCTTCTCAGTGATATTGCAGGCCGTTTGCATTATATCCAGTTCTTCTGGCTCCTTAATACCTCTGATCTCCTGCAAAATAGGATTGCTCTTTGCCCATTGGTGGGCTGGGAAATCTGCCTTACATTTCTTAATGAAGCGGTCTTCCCGTGTTTCGGTAACAACAGCTTGTCTGTAATGCTCATTGGTATTGAAATAAATCGTTTCCGCCTCCGTCATGAGGTCAAAGAATATCTTGTCGAAATCACTCAACCAATACACGGTATCTATCCCCGAAACTTCAGTAGCTTTTTCCTTGGTCAGTTTTTCGCCCTCCCACACAGCGATATGGTCATTGGTCTCGGTCACAAATAATATTTCCCTGTGCTTTTTGTCCATGGCATCCGGAAAAAGAAGCAATAAGGTTTCTTCCTGGTCGGCACCACTTAGGTAAAAAATATCACGATGTTGCTCAAAGGCCAAGGTACTATCTGCACCTATAGGGTATACATCATTGGAATTGAAAACAGCAATGCTCTTCGGCTTCATTTGGGCCATGAACTTTTTGCGGTTTTTAATAAATAATGAATTGGGAATTAGATCGTATTTCATCTGTTGATTTTGATTAATTTCTTGTTACATGGAACTCTCAAAAACAAGTGCTTTTTACAGCCTCTTTATTTTAGGTATTTCCACAAATTTTTCGAGTTTCCCAAAAGTAGCGAAATCAATATCCAATCAAAAAAAAGCGACCTGTAATTAAATTTCTTTAACTTTTATTTATACAATACTCAGCTTTGGACCCATCAAAATTACCCTATCATACAAACACTTTTGGCAATGGAACAAATTGCTTAACTTACCCCCTATTCTCTAACTCATTTTATATCAATGAAAAATTTCTTCTTATCCTTTATTTTGGTATCCACAGTAATTGGTACCGCTCAAATAGCCCCAACCCAAAAGGCTGACATTCAAAAAGCCCTCCAGCAAAAGGAATCCATGGACGCGAGTTCATTGGTGAAAAACATTCCTTTCAAAAATATTGGCCCCTCCATTATGAGTGGCCGCGTGGTTGATATTGATGTCAACCCTAGCAATCCAACAGAATTTTACGTAGGATATGCATCTGGTGGATTATGGTACACCAATAACAATGGCACATCGTTTACCCCTATCATGGACAATAGCCCGACCCAAAATGTGGGGGATATTGCTGTTGACTGGAAGACCGGGACTATTTGGGTAGGTACCGGGGAAAATAATGCATCTAGATCATCCTACGCCGGGATTGGAATTTTAAAGTCCATCGACAAGGGCAAGTCCTGGCAACAAATGGGCCTAGAGGATTCCCACCATATCGGAAGAATAATCTTAAACCCGTCCAATCCAAAGGAAGTAGTGGTTGGTGTTACCGGACATTTGTACTCGCCAAACGAGGACAGAGGAATTTTTAAAACCACGGACGGTGGCAAAACCTGGAACAAAACCCTTTTTGTTTCCAAGGATGCGGGGATCATAGACGTGGCCATGGCTCCGAATAATTTCAATATCCAATATGCAGCTTCCTGGGAAAAAGATAGGAAGGCATGGGATTTTATCGGTAATGGCAATGGGTCCGGAATTTATAAAAGTACAGATGGAGGAACCACTTGGAACAAGATTTCCACTCCCCAAAGCGGATTTCCGACTGGCGAGGGTGTTGGTAGAATAGGCTTGGCCGTCTTTGATGAAAACACGGTTTACGCCGTTCATGACAGTCAGTTTAGACGTGATAAAACCAACGGAACTGAAAAAAAATCCGAGGGTCTGAGCAAAGAGGATTTTAAAACCATGAGCGTAGAAACCTTCTTAAAATTGGAGGACAAAAAATTGAATGAATTCTTAAAGACCAATGGTTTTCAAGAAAAATACCGTGCCAATAACGTTAAACAATTGGTAGAAAGCGGTACTGTAAAACCCATAGATATCGCCAATTATTTGGAGGATGCAAATTCCATGTTGTTTGATACGCCTGTGGTAGGCGCCGAAGTTTATAGAAGTGAGGATGGAGGAAAAACCTGGAAGAAGCGCAATGAAAAATACATAGACGACCTATTTTATAGCTACGGGTATTATTTTGCACAGATTGCCGTTGATCCCAACAATAAGGATAAGGTGTATTTGGCAGGTGTTCCTATTATAAAGTCCGATGATGGTGGAAAAACATATACTTCCATCAATGGGGACAACGTGCATTCTGACCACCACTCCATTTGGATCGACCCAAATATGCCCGGACATATTGTGAACGGTAATGATGGAGGTGTAAACATCTCTTACGACGATGGCGCTCACTGGATCAAAAACAACACCCCATTCGTAGGGCAGTTTTACTATATCAATGTGGACAATGAAGAACCGTATAACGTATATGGTGGACTTCAGGACAATGGCGTTTGGGTGGGTGCCCATAATGCCCAAGAGAACACAGAGTGGCACCAAGATGGACAATATCCTTGGAAATCGATTATGGGCGGTGATGGTATGCAGGTGCAGATCGATTCCAGGAACCACAACATAGTCTATACCGGATATCAGTTTGGAAACTACTATAGATTGGATTTGGAAAAGGACAAACAAACGTATATTCAACCCAAGCACGAATTGGGGGAAACCCCTTATCGTTTTAATTGGCAGACCCCAATTTTACTTTCCCCACATAACCAGGATATCATATATCTGGGAGGTAACAAATTACACAGATCCATGAACCAAGGCGATGATTGGGCAACTATTTCTGGGGACCTGACCGATGGAGGCAAAAAAGGCAACATAGCTTACGGTACCTTAGCCACCATTTCCGAATCTCCCTTTAAATTTGGATTGATCTATACAGGTAGTGACGACGGACTAGTTCAAGTAACACAAAATGGCGGCAACAGCTGGGAGCTTTTAAATCCGACCGGCAACAACAAACCCGCTGAACTTTGGGTAAGTAGAGTGGTTGCCTCACAACACAAAAAGGAAAGGGCATATGTCACCCTGAACGGATACAGATGGGATGACTTTACCCCTTATGTTTATATGAGCAACGATTATGGGAAGACTTGGAAAAACATTGCAAACAATATTCCGATGTCTCCCGTAAATGTCATTATAGAAGACCCGACCAATGAAAAAATATTATATGTAGGAACCGACAATGGAGTTTATGTCTCTTTTGACCAAGGAGGTAGTTGGGAGGCTTTATCAGAAGGACTTCCAAAGGTCGCGGTGCACGATTTAAAAATACAGGCAAAAGCGAAGCATTTGTTGGTTGGCACCCATGGGCGAAGTATTTACAAGGCCGATATTGGGCACTTACAACAGATGAAGGAAAGTGACCTGAACAAAAATCTTGTGGTTTTCAAAGTAGAGGATATCAACCATTCCGAAAGATGGGGAAACTCTTGGAGCTCATGGTCCAAACCCAGCACCCCAGGAATAGACCTTACATTTTATACAGCCAAATCTGGTGATTTTACGTCCAAAGTTTTGACCGATGATGGTATAGAGGTGAGTCAGGCTCAAATACAAGCTGATAAAGGCTTTAACGTACTCTCTTATGACGTGGCGTTCTCCAAGGCTGGAAAAGCTGCATTTCTAAAGAAAAATAAAATGGAGTTGAAAGAAGCAGGAAATGGTAAGACATACCTGCCCAAAGGAAAATACACCCTAGAGGTTTCTGGAAACGGGAGTACGGAAAAGGTGACTTTTGAACTCAAATAATTATGGTAAATAGGGATCAAAAGGAAGTTAAAATTTCTTTTGATCCCTTTATTTTTGAAATCTTAAATTGCTCTCAAAAGGAAAATATTTGGCAACGTACCTTACCCAAATATGGTTAATGGTAGAGTTATTTCTTTAATACATCTATGCACTATAGAAAATATCTGGCTCAGATAGGTAAAATTTATGGAAAGAAAAATTACATTTAAACGCCTATACGACCTATTGCTGTCTGACAGAACCAAGGAGCGAAGTGAAAAAGTTATTCTCACCATCGCAATACTTAGTTTTCTAGTACATTTGACAATTATTTATTTGGTAGACTTTGGCCTGATCGAAAATTTTTCTGGTTCCGATCTGTTAAAAAACCCCATTGCTGCAATCTACACCCCATTTTCGTTTATTTTAATTTATGAAGTTTATCTCCTAATCTATTATTTACCCAGATCTTTTACCACGTACATAGGGAAACAATATGAGATCATTACCCTTATCATCATACGTCGACTTTTCAAAGATCTTTCTACCCTTGAACTTTCTTCAGATTGGTTCCAAATAAAAGGTGACCTTCAATTTACCTATGACCTTGTGGCCTCCGTATTACTCTTTTATTTGCTTTATATTTTTTATGTGCAAAGCAAGAAAAAATACATTAGGGAGGAAGATGAAGGACAGGCCTTAAATATTGATCGATTTATATACCTGAAAAAATGGATTGCTGTTTTTTTGGTGCCCATTTTACTTTCTGTGGCAATGTATACCCTCTTCTTTTGGACATATGGCACTATCTATTCTATTGAACAACCCACAATATCCTTCAAAAATATCAATAACATTTTCTTTGATGAATTCTTCACCATATTGATCATTACAGACGTGATCTTACTACTGTTTTCTTTCTTCTACACTGACAGGTTTCACAAGGTAATCCGAAATTCAGGATTTATCATTTCTACCATTTTAATACGGCTTTCCTTTTCGGTTGATGGCGCTATAAATACAATTTTGATCATCTCAGCAGTCATTTTTGGCCTTGTAATTTTAACCATTCATAACCAATACGAAAAGAATATTATTGATTAGTCCAAGACAATTGTCATTTTCCCACTTATTTTCAGTTTTCACTTACTTCCAATAACATTATTAGAGTCTTCTAAAGTTTTACCTCCCAACATGAAAAAGGGCATCCCCTTGATTCACCACTGCCTGATTGTTGATACAAAATACAAATCCATCGTAGGGTGCCTTTATTTCCTTGTTATAAGTGGCAAAGGTATCGGCAACGATGCCCAATACCTGTCCTTTTGAAATTTCAGAACCATTGGTCACCTTTGGGATGAACATCCCTGCCGTTGGGGCCCGCAACCATTTTTTGGATAAGAGATATTTGCTTCGTTCTTGCTTTTTTAACAAAGGATTGATCCTGTCTATCATTTCAAAATTGATCATTACGTTTAGAATCCCTTGAATTCCCCGTTTGATTGCAAAATCATCAAAACGCATGCTTTCCCCTGCCTCATATACAATCGTTGGAATTCCCTTTCTAAAGCTGGCCTTTCGAAAAGATTTATTGATCAGTTCGGAAGAAAAAGTTAGTGGGGCATTGAAGATATCCGCTATTTGCTTACTGGCCTGGTCTCCTTCCGTATACCGTACCTGAGGGAAGTTGTTATGGCGGGCACCACCGGTGTGAAGATCTATACCATAATCGATTTGTGGGAATATTTCTGAAGTGTAGTGGTGGGCTATCCTACTGGCAAGAGAACCCGTTTTGCTTCCAGGAAAACTTCTGTTGACATCCTTGCCGTCCGGCACATCACGGGAAAAATGTATAAATCCAAAGACATTTAATAAAGGTACCACTAAAACTGCACCTCTTTTCACCTTGAAATATTTCTTGTGCAACATCCGTCGCACGATCTCAATTCCATTGATCTCATCTCCATGAAGCCCTGCCTGAATAAGTACGGTTGGTCCAGGTTCTTTCCCATTGAAAACGTATATAGGGATGTCGATCATCGTTCCCGTTGGGAGTCGATCTATATTGATATGTAACAATTTCTGTTGTCCTGGAGCCACGCGCTCCCCCTTTATTACAATATCCTTATTTTCTTTAACTATTTCCATATCCTTTTTCCTTATCCTATAACCAGAACTGTTTCCTGGCGCCTTAAATCTATCTCCAAAAGTAAGTCTTCCCAAGGTTTAGTTCATAAGTTATGGGATTATCTTTTAAAAAAGATAGCGACAAAACCACTCCTACATCGTTAAAAAAATGTAAAATTAAATTATGCTTTTGTTCAACATTTTTTAAAAAACTAAATCGTTTTCGCCCTAAAACTTAAACTTGTTGAAAAGTTCTTTAAACTGGTTCTAAATAATAGCAGTAATACCGTCTAAAGTTTGTTAATAACTCTCCTGTACTGTAAATTTGTCGTTAAAACTAATAACTAATGAGTGGTTTGACAAAATCATCTATCGCCAGAAAAGTAGTAATGGCTTTATCTGGCCTTTTTTTGGTCTTATTTCTTGGGCAACATTTTACCATCAACATTACCTCGGTAATTGCTCCCGACACTTTTAACGAATGGTCGCACTTTATGGGTTACAATCCACTGGTGCAATATCTACTTCAGCCGATCTTGATCGCCGGGGTGATTGTTCATTTTGTTATGGGCTTTGTTCTTGAAATCCAAAATAACAGAGCAAGAGGTGTAAAGTACGTAAAGTACAACGGCAGCTCCAACGCCCCTTGGGTGTCGCGAAATATGATTGTTTCAGGTGCTGTTATCTTGGCCTTTTTAGCATTGCATTTTTATGATTTCTGGGTACACGAAATGACCTACAAATACATTGAGAGCAATCCCCAAGACCCAACGAGATACTATGCGGAAACGGTAGAGAAATTCGAGCCGATTTGGCGTACGGTTTTATATGTGATTTCCTTCGGTTTGTTGGCATTACATTTATTGCATGGCTTTGCCTCTTCCTTCCAAACTATGGGGGTAAACAACAAATACACTCCAGCCATTCAAAAGTTCACCAAGATCTATGCGATTGCAATCCCATTAGGGTTTGCCTTCATCGCCTTATACCATCACTTTAACCCAATTACACATTAATTATGGGAATATTGGATTCAAAAATTCCATCTGGCCCTTTGGCCGATAAATGGACCAAACATAAAAATGCAATTGACCTTGTCAACCCTGCCAACAAACGGAACATTGATGTTATCGTGGTAGGTACAGGACTTGCAGGTGGCTCTGCCGCTGCAACCTTGGCTGAGCTAGGTTATAACGTAAAGACTTTCTGTTATCAGGATTCTCCAAGAAGAGCGCATTCCATTGCTGCCCAAGGAGGTATTAATGCCGCAAAAAACTATCAGGGAGATGGTGATAGTAACTACCGCTTGTTTTACGATACTGTAAAAGGTGGAGATTACCGTTCCCGTGAGGCCAACGTTTATCGATTGGCTGAAGTTTCTGGAAATATAATTGATCAGTGCGTGGCACAAGGGGTTCCTTTTGCACGCGAATATGGTGGACTGTTGGACAACCGTTCTTTTGGTGGGGTACTGGTGTCACGTACCTTTTACGCCAAAGGGCAGACCGGACAACAATTATTGCTTGGAGCTTATGCTGCAATGAACAGACAGATAAACCGAGGAAAAATCCAATCTTTCAACCGTCACGAAATGATGGATTTGGTAAAGATCGATGGAAAGGCCCGTGGAATTATTGCTCGTAACTTGGTTACCGGCGAAATTGAACGTCATTCTGCACATGCAGTAGTTTTGGCCTCCGGTGGATATGGGAACGTATTTTTCCTTTCCACCAATGCTATGGGAAGTAACGTAATGGCTGCATGGAGAGCACACCGAAGAGGAGCGTTCTTTGCCAACCCGTGCTACACACAAATCCACCCTACCTGTATACCGGTTTCTGGAGAGCATCAGTCAAAATTGACCTTGATGTCAGAATCATTGCGTAACGATGGGCGTATCTGGGTGCCAAAGCATAAGAAAGATGCCGAAGCCATTAGAAATGGAAAATTAAAACCAATAGAACTTAAGGAAGAAGACAGGGATTACTACTTGGAAAGAAGATATCCGGCCTTTGGTAACCTTGTTCCACGCGATGTGGCTTCACGAGCAGCCAAAGAACGTTGTGACGCCGGTTTTGGTGTGAACAAAACAGGAGAAGCCGTTTACTTGGATTTTGCTGCTGCAATCATGAGATATGGAAAGGAAAAAGCATTGACTTCCGGATTAAAGGATGCCGATGACAATACCATCCGTCAATTGGGTGAAGAGGTTGTTGAGGCCAAATACGGTAACCTTTTCCAGATGTACGAAAAGATTGTGGATGAAAATCCATACAAAACACCGATGAAAATTTACCCTGCGGTGCATTATACTATGGGCGGACTTTGGGTTGATTACAATCTACAGACTACCATTGAAGGGTGTTATGCTGCCGGGGAGGCAAACTTTAGCGATCACGGAGCAAATAGATTAGGAGCTTCAGCCTTGATGCAAGGATTGGCAGACGGATATTTTGTATTGCCATACACAATCGGAGATTACCTATCCAAAGATATTAGAACTGGAAAAATTCCGACCGACTCTGCTGAATTTGAGGCAGCAGAGAAAGAAGTGCGCGATAGAATAACAAAATTAAAAGCAGGGAAGGGTACCCATTCTGTTGATTATTACCACAAGAAATTAGGTAAGATCATGTGGAACAAATGTGGAATGTCCCGTAACGCAAAAGAGCTTCAAGAGGCCATTGACGAGATATCTGCCCTAAGAGCTGATTTCTGGGAAAATGTGCGTGTCCCTGGAAGTCCTGAAACCAAAAACCAGGAATTAGAAAAAGCTGGTAGAGTAGCAGATTTCTTGGAATTGGGAGAATTGTTCGCAAAAGATGCCCTATCTAGAAACGAGTCCTGTGGAGGTCACTTCCGTGAAGAGTATCAAACTCCAGAAGGAGAAGCCCTAAGGGACGATGAAAACTTTAAGTTTGTTTCTGCCTGGGAATACAAGGGCGAACCAAAAGATGCTGTTCTTCACAAAGAAGACTTGGTATACGAAAATATAGAATTGAAGACTAGAAGTTATAAATAGGTTACCGCTGATGGTGGTTTATACTGCCAACTACTAACAACAAAGCAAAAGCTATGAAGCTGAATCTAAAAATATGGCGTCAGAAAGATGCCAACACAAAAGGCCAAATTAAGGATTATCCTATCGATGGTGTCGATGGGGATATGTCTTTCTTGGAAATGATGGACATCCTGAACGAAGACCTTATTACTAAAGGGGAAGAGCCTGTAGAATTTGACCATGATTGTAGGGAAGGTATTTGTGGGTCTTGTTCCATGCAGATCAATGGAGAGCCACATGGTCCAGATCGTTTGGTGACCACCTGCCAATTGCACATGCGTAAATTCAACGACGGCGATACTATTGTTATTGAACCGTTCAGAGCCAAAGCTTTTCCTGTGATTAAGGATTTGATCGTAGATCGCAGCGCATTTGATAGGATACAACAAGCTGGTGGATACATTTCCGTGAACACCTCAGGGAACACTGTTGATGCCAATGCCATTCCTATCAACAAAGAAAATGCAGACGACTCCTTTTACGCTGCAGCCTGTATTGGTTGTGGGGCCTGCGTAGCTGCTTGTAAAAACGCAAGTGCTATGTTATTTACCTCTGCAAAAGTATCACAGTTTGCATTATTGCCTCAAGGACAAGTTGAAGCTACAGAAAGGGTTCAGAATATGGTCCGCCAAATGGATCTGGAAGGTTTTGGTAACTGCACCAACACCGGTGCCTGTGAGGTAGAATGTCCAAAAGGAATTTCTCTGGAGAACATCGCCAGGATGAACAGGGAATACCTAAGTGCCAATATAAAAGGATAATCCTATAGAATAAATTTTTCTGTTATTTCAGAAGCAAACCCCATCCCTCTTAAGGGATGGGGTTTATATTTTCTTGTACCTGTGTTTTAAAAATACTTTATCTTTAAACATGTCCAAGATATATGATGAAGAACGAATTATAGTTCCTCGTTTCAACGAGGCATCCGGTTTTTACACCACTCCCGAACGCTCTAAAATGATGGCCAAGATTCGGGGCAAAAATACCAAGCCCGAACTACAATTTAGAAAGGCCCTTTGGGCTGCCGGATTCAGATACCGGGTAGATTACAAAAAACTCATAGGCAAGCCGGATATTGTGCTTAAAAAATACAAAACTGTCATCTTTATAGACGGGGAATTCTGGCATGGTTACAATTGGGAAGAGCGAAAGTATAAAATCAAGACCAATAGGGAGTTTTGGATTCCAAAAATAGAACGCAACCTACAGCGGGATAGGGAAGTAAATATCGCTTTGGAAACCATGGGCTATACAGTCTTTAGGTTCTGGGAAAAGGAAATTAAAAAAGAATTGGATGGATGCCTAGGACGAGTCATCTCACATCTGAAATCCATAGATCGCGGATACTAATTTCCCAAATCTTAAGCACAAGGATATCGCCAAATTATCCTACTTTTATAATACAACCATTCCTATGCAATCATTCAAGCCAACCATTACAAGCAAACTACCTAAGGTGGGGACAACCATTTTCACCACCATGTCCCATTTGGCAGCAGAGCACAATGCTCTGAACCTTTCACAAGGGTTCCCCAATTTTGCCCCAGATCCCCTACTCATCAAATTGGCTGCCGACGCAATGCAAGCCGATTACAACCAATACGCACCAATGCAAGGGATATTACCCTTGAGGGAAGTAATTGCTGAAAAAATCGAGAGTCTTCATGGCGCCCAATATCATCCAGAAACAGAGATTACCGTAACCGCAGGAGCTACACAAGCCATTTATACAGCTATCTCTGCCTTTATTCGCCCTAATGACGAGGTTATTGTCATCAAACCCGCCTATGACTGTTATGAGCCGGCTATTGAAGTTAATGGAGGTGTTTCTGTTTTCGTGCAGCTACAAGGCAAGGATTATACAATGGACTGGTCAGACTTCCGGAAAAAAATAACTCCCAACACGAAGATGGTCATCATCAATACTCCCCATAACCCCACTGGAAAAGTTTTCTCCAGAGAGGACATGCTGACTTTACAGGAAATTTTGAAAAACACAGCTATCATTCTCTTGAGTGACGAAGTTTACGAACACATAATTTTTGATGGAAAGAGACACCATTCTGCAAGTTCCTTTTCCGATTTGGCCTCTAGAAGCTTTGTTTGTGCTTCCTTTGGAAAAACATTTCATATAACGGGTTGGAAGATGGGTTACTGTGTTGCCCCAGAGGAATTGATGCGCGAATTCCAAAAAGTACACCAATTTAATGTCTTTTGTTCCAACCACCCTTTGCAGCAGGCATTGACCTCCTATTTGAAAAATCCAGAGCACTATTTAGAGTTGAATGCCTTTTACCAGGCAAAAAGAGATCTGTTTCTTTCTGGGTTGGAAGGAACTAAATTTACATTTTCCCCTGCCCAGGGAACCTACTTTCAGTTGCTCGACTATAGTCAGATCACCCATGAGCCAGACGATGATTTTGCAAAGCGACTCGCCATTGACCACAAAATAGCCAGTATTCCTGTATCAGGATTTAATTTGGACCAAACGGACCACCGTCAGCTACGATTCTGTTTCGCCAAAAAAGATGATACCCTACTAAAAGCTATTGATATCCTTATTAAAATTTAATCTAATGCCAGATACACCTTTTCCATAAATTCTTCTATCATTGAGGGTTCTAACCACCTCGTCACCACAACTACATCGTTCTTTTTATCAATTACAATAAAATTACCACCAAACCCTGCGGCATAGTAGATTTTGTCCGATAGCTGTTTCCAATTCCTATCACCCTTGGTATTTAGCCACCACATAAACCCATAATTTGGGTTGGGGCCAGAAGGAGTAATCGCATCCGTGATCCAGTTTTTACTAATCAACTGATCATTCCCCCATTTTCCATTGTTCAGGAACAGCAAACCAAACCGCGCCATATCTTCCGTATTGATAAATAATCCCGCCCCCGAGTGACCGCCACCAGTGACAGATTTCATTTGAACTCCATCAACTTCCGTCCACGCATGGTCGTACCCAAACCATCGCCATGTGGTACTGGCATCTATCTTGTCCATTAGTTCCGTTTTTAGCACCATTGGCAAAGGTTTCCGCCAAACATGAGTTAAGGCGTAAGCCAGTACATTTACACGTACGTCGTTGTATTCCATAACCGTACCGGGTTCCTGCAAGGTTCTATATTTCCAATCGTCAAGACCCCCTTCTTTTGGCGGCCTATCTGCCCAATCCTTACCTCCCCAAAGTTCTCCAGACCAGTCAGAATTTTGTTGTAACAAATGCCTCCAGCTAATTTTACTATTGTGCTGCCCGTCAAAGGTTCCATCCCAAATATAGTCACCAACCTTATCATCCACATGGGAGATTAACCCCTTGTCAACGGCCAGGCCAGCCATTGTAGAAAGAAAACTTTTGGTAACACTAAAGGTCATATCTACCCTTTTGGTATCTCCCCAGCCCTTAATGAGATATCCGTTTTTAAGGATCATACCTACCGGTCCCCCACGTTTTTTGGTTGGACCCAAAATTTTGTGGAATGGTTCGCTTTTAAACCCTTGAAGAATTGCGATACGTAAATCTTTTGAACCGCTATATTCGTTAGCCTGCGCAAAAGAGACTGCCTCTTCTAAAAGTTCAATTTTTATTTTGAAATCTTTTGGGCTTCTTTGCTCCCATACACTGTTTTTAGATGGGAAATAGTGAGATGCTTGGGCATTCACTGATATATATATCAGTCCAAAAATAAACGCCAGTACCACTCCTTTCATATTTTCTGTCTTTTTAATTCGTAATTATTGATCAATATCGCAGCGCATCAACCAATCTGTCTGCTTGTCCTTTCCTATATAATAAGGGTGTGTTCCAAATTTTCGGAACCCGTAAATTTCATAGAAGGCGATTGCTTTTGTGTTGTGTTCCCAAACCCCTAACCAAACAAAGGTCTTATTCTTAGCCTTTGCCAAAGCTTTCACCTGTTCCAGCATCCATCTACCTATCTGTTTTCCTTGAAACTCACTCAATACATAAATGCGTTCCAACTCCAACGAATTCAACTCTTTTATATCGGTTTGAGCTTCTAGTTGATTCAATTTAAAATACCCAACCACCTCTTTATTTAAATACACGAAATAAAAATCGGAATCCGCATTCAAAACCTCATCGGCAATTCGATCGGGGTTAAAGGCAAAATCGAGGTAGTTTTCAAAGTCCTCTGGATTATTATCCTTTTCAAACGCATCAATAAAGGTCTTTCTCGATAGATTGACAAGAAAGTCCAACTGATCCATATCACATTTTTGAAGCCGTAATTCCATTGGGTAAAATGCATTGCTTAAAAGGGGATTGAAGATAACGAAAATAAGGCATAAAAAAAGAGCAATGTCAGGGACATTGCTCTTTGATCTTTTTCTAAAAAGAAGTTTACAACATGAAAAGTTTTTTTACCAAGGCTAGTACACCTCTATAAAAACCACTACGATCAATGTAAATTACTTCTTCTTCAGGCAAATGGTTAATTTGTAAGTCCATAAGATAAATTTAGGCAAAAATTAAATTTGGGGTTTAATTTTTAGGTTCGCCCTAAATATATTTCGATTTATGGAATTATCAAAATTATTGTTGTGAACATCATCCTAAATGTGGCAAAAAAAATAAAAAAATAGGTCTGTCCGATGAACTACCTACATGAATTGGTTTAAAGCACCATTTCCGGAATATCTCCTTCGATGATCAAGGTGCCTTCGGTTGCCTTTTTAACATCTTCCACACTAATACCCGGTGCCGTTTCCAATAATTTAAATCCTTTTGGTGTCACTTCCATTACCGCCAAATTGGTCACTATTTTTTTTACACAGCCCACACCAGTTAATGGAAGGGAACATTTTCTTAGCAATTTGGATTTCCCGGCCTTATTGGTATGCATCATGGCAACAATAATATTTTCCGCTGAAGCTACCAGATCCATGGCTCCTCCCATACCCTTTACCATTTTTCCGGGTATTTTCCAATTGGCGATATCCCCATTCTCAGAAACTTCCATGGCGCCCAGAATAGTCAGGTCCACATGTTGCCCCCTGATCATTCCAAAACTTGTTGCAGAATCAAAAAAAGAGGCTCCCGGCAAGGTGGTTATGGTCTGTTTACCTGCATTGATTATATCCGCATCTTCCTCTCCTTCAAACGGAAAAGGGCCCATCCCCAATACCCCGTTCTCACTTTGGAATTCTACGCTTATGTCTTCCCTTACAAAATTGGCTACCAAGGTTGGTATGCCAATCCCGAGATTAACGTAATATCCGTCCTTAACTTCCTTGGCAATTCGCTTTGCTATTCCGTTTTTATCCAACATAACTATGATCTTTGTCTTACGGTTCGTTGCTCTATTCTTTTCTCGTAGGCCTTCCCTTGAAATATTTTATTTACAAAGATTCCGGGCACATGTATCTCGTTCGGATCCAAGGCACCGGCCGGCAAAAGTTCCTCTACCTCAGCTACCGTTATTTTTGCCGCCCCACACATGCAGGGATTGAAATTTCTTGCTGTCCCCTTAAAAATAAGATTCCCGGCTTCATCCCCTTTCCATGCCTTTACAAAGGCAAAATCGGCCTTAAAAGCTTCCTCTAGTACATACATTTTACCATTAAACTCACGGGTCTCCTTTCCTTCGGCCACTTCCGTACCATAACCGGCAGGAGTATAAAAGGCTGGGAAACCAGCTTGGGCGGCCCTGCATTTTTCAGCTAAAGTACCTTGGGGCGTTAATTCTACATCGAGTTCCCCGCTCAACATTTGGCGTTCAAATTCATCGTTCTCACCTACATAAGAAGAAATCATTTTTTTTACTTGATGCTTGTGCAATAGCAGGCCAAGTCCAAAATCATCTACACCAGCGTTGTTGGAAATACAGGTCAGATCCTTTATTCCTATGCGTACAAGCTCATTTATTGCATTTTCCGGGATTCCACAGAGTCCAAAGCCTCCTAACATAAAGGTCATTCCGTCCTTTACGCCTTTCAAGGCTTCTTCTACAGATCCTACAGTTTTAGATATCATATAATGAAGTTTAGTATAGGTAATTTACAAAAAACATCCCTAAGACGTAACGTAAATGTGCATTAGGTTTGGCCGTGGATATGAAATTGGGATACTTCTAGAATTAGTAGGCTAGAAGTCCAGATCATCCAGATCATCAGTAGGTTTTTTCGGTCCAGGAGCCGCTTCATCAATTTTGTTACAATCCACATTGATGCTCAATTCCTCTGGCTTTTCAAATTCTTTCAATGATATTCCCAAATCTTTATCGGAGTAATTTTTCTTCATATAAAGCCCCCAAATAGGAAGTGCCATAGAAGCTCCTTGCCCATATAGAATACTTTTAAAATGGGTGGCCCGTTCTTCTCCCCCAACCCATACTCCGGTCACCAAATTAGGGACCATCCCCATAAACCAACCATCACTCTGGTTTTGTGTGGTTCCCGTTTTACCGGCTATTGGGTTTTTAAATTCATAAGGATATCCAGTAATCACTTCTTTATAGACCGACTGGTCTTTTGCTCCAGTAGTTCTTAAGCGCGTCCCAGAGCCCCCTTGTGTAACGCCTTCCATTAAATTCACCATGGCATAGGCCACATCCTTGCTTAATACGTCCCTAGTTTCAGGAATATATTCATAAAGCACGGTTCCGTTTTTATCTTCTATTCTGGTGAGCATTACGGGCTTCACATAAACCCCTTGGTTTGCGAAGGTACCATAGGCTCCTACCATTTCATACACATTGATATCGGGTGTTCCCAAGGCAATGGATGGCACTTCTGGAATATTGGAGGTGATTCCTAAATTCTTTGCAATGGTCACCACAGATTTTGGGCCTATACGGTCCATCAATTGGGCCGTAATGGTATTTACGGAATTGGCCAGTGCGTATTTAAGGGTCATATTCTCCCCGGAATATTTGCCATTTGAATTGGAAGGACACCACGCTTCCATATTGCCATGTTTGTGTGCTTCGATACAATATTGGATATCTGATAGCACATCACAAGGAGATAAACGCAACTGGTCTATGGCTGCGGCATAAACGATAGGCTTAAAGGTAGAACCAACCTGACGGGCACCCTGTATCACGTTATCGTACTGAAAATGCTTATAATTTAAACCTCCTACCCAGGCCTTTACATGTCCTGTTTGCGGTTCCATGGACATCATAGCAGTTCTTAAAAAGGATTTATAGTACCGGATGGAATCCAATGGGGTAAGTGTCGTATCTTTTTCTTTGGTGGGACTGTTCCAGTCAAAAACGGTCATTTCCGTAGGCACCTTGAAAGAAGCTCTAATCTCCTTTTCGGATTTCCCCTCATTCCTCATGATCCTCCATCTATCCGAGGATTTTAAGGCCCTTTCCATAATGGTATTAACCTCTTCGGGCGTAATATCCAAGAAAGGAGCGGTTTTATTTCTATCAGGGGTATTCTGGTGAAAGAATTCTGCCTGAAGCTTTTTCATATGCTCCTGTACAGCCTCTTCAGCATTTTGTTGCATACGGGAATCAATGGTCGTATAGACCTTTAGGCCATCCAGGTAAATATTGTATTTTTCACCGTCAGGTTTAGGGTTATCCCTTACCCATTTGTTCATAAAGCCTTGAATGTACATCCTGAAGTAGGTTGCCAGTCCTTCCCGATGTGATTCTGGGTTGAAATTGATATCCATTTTTGTGGCCTGCAAAGAATCGCTCACCTCTTCCGTGATATAGTCGTATTTGGCCATCTGCTCCAATACGGTATTTCTCCTGTTGAAGACCAATTCTTCCCTACGAATAGGATTGTAGAAAGAGGAGTTTTTCAACATGCCTACCAATACGGCAGATTCTTCAATTTTTAGGTCCTTGGGTTCTTTGCCAAAATAGATTTTAGAGGCAGAAAGGATACCATCTGCATTATAATTGAAATCATAGATATTCATGTACATGGCTATGATTTCTTCCTTGGTATACTGCCGTTCCAATCGAATGGCAATAACCCACTCTTTTATTTTTTGGGTAATGGTTTCAAAAAGGTTTTTGGAACGTACCCCAACAAACAACTGCCTTGCTAACTGTTGTGTAATTGTACTGGCACCACCCTTGGATCCCATATAGGCCACTGCCCTTAATGTTCCCCTGGCATCTATCCCTGAATGCTCATAATATCTGGCATCTTCCGTGGCGACCAAGGCATCCACCAAATTCTGTGGCAAATCTGAATAAACAATGGGTGTCCGGTTGTCATCCAAATACAATTTCCCCAATGTTTTTCCATCCGAGGAAATTATTTCGGTTGCCAAATTGGTCTGTGGGTTTTCCAAACGGTCAAAGGAGGGGAGTTCCCCGAAGACGCCCCAAGAGGCCAATAAAAATAGGAGTCCAACTGCCCCAATTCCAGAGGCAAATATGATCCAAAACCATTTGATGTACTTGTAAAAATTTGTGTTCTTTTTTTTCTTCGGAGCCGCTGCCATTACTTACTTTTTTCTATTTGAAAACCAACGTCTGTTATTCCTTTAAGATCCATGATCCCTTCCACACTGCCATTTTTTCTCATGGCATGTGAAATTTCTAAAGTATATTCGCCCTTCGTAGGAAAAACGACGTTTTCCTTATACCATAATTTATTCTCTTTGAGACTTCCGTGTCCCGTGCCGAGCCATTCCCCGTCCGGTTTGGACATCTCATATTCCAAAGTGTCCTTGATGGTCTCCCCAGTAGGAAAATTAAGTTCTGCGATCAAAAATAGATTGCTATAGGAATAGGTCTCGTCATTTCTGATATTGATAAAGATATTGTGTTTGGAGATGGTATCCTGTTCTGTAAACTTAAAGGATACGATATTGTCCTTGTTCCAATACCCATCGTTTGTAGCTTTATATTCCGAACGCACAGTATTGGTTTCACAGGAAGCCAGCACCATGAGTACAAGAATCGGCAAGATATTCTTAAGCATTGTTAGCGGGTCGTTTTTTGTTGTTTCTACGCTTGTTGTTTTGGTTTTTGCCTTTGTTTCTATTTCTTTTCTGCTTAGGCTTATCAAATCGGGTAAGGCTATCTTGTCCCACGACATTTTCGAAAACTTTTTCCTTTTCGACGCCTACCACTTCATTGTCTGCGGCATACTCCTCTAAGCTGGCGATTTTCTCGTTATTCTTATTTTTTTGAAGTATTTCATTGACCTGATCCTTGGTCAAAGCATGCCAGTTAGCGGGCTCATCCCTATAGGAAAACCACAGCATACTCTTAAAAATGTCTACTTTTTGACAAAAAGCGATCCCTTTTCCTGTAGAGATCCTAGTTTCTTGGGAAGGAAAGTCCTTTAAGGCATCTAGGTATACATCCAACTCATAGTTTAAGCAACACTTAAGCTTACCGCATTGACCTGCCAATTTCTGTGGATTAAGGGACAATTGCTGGTAGCGGGCTGCGGCGGTGCTGACGGACCTAAAATCTGTCAGCCATGTAGAACAGCATAGTTCCCGCCCACAAGACCCAATACCCCCAAGGCGTTGTGCCTCTTGTCGGTATCCAATTTGTCTCATTTCAATGCGTATGGAAAAGGCCTTGGCCATATCCTTTATCAACTGTCTAAAATCTACGCGCTCTTCAGCAGTATAGTAGAATGTTGCTTTGGATCCATCGCCTTGAAACTCCACATCGGAGATTTTCATCTGAAGATTGAGTGTAATAGCAATTTCACGGGCTCGTTTTTTGATTTCCTCTTCCCGGTCCCTGCATTTCTGCCAGATATCTATGTCTTTTTGTGATGCCTTACGGTAGATTTTTGGAAGATCTTTATCGTTGTAATCTTCTTTTTTCTTTTTCATCTGCACCTTTACCAATTCCCCGGTAAGGGTGACCATGCCAATATCATGCCCTGTTTTGGCCTGAGTGGCAATGATATCTCCTATAGAAAGTGTGATATTATCCGTATTCCTAAAAAATTCTTTCCTGCTGTTTTTAAAACGCACTTCCACACAATCAAACGGTTTTTGCCCGTTAGGAAGCGACATATTAGAAAGCCAATCAAAAACTGTCAGTTTATTACAACCATCGGTTCCACAAGTACCATTGTTCTTGCATCCACGCGGCTGTCCGTCTTTACCAGTTGAACAACTGCTACAACCCATATTTTATATATTGATTTAGTAATTAACCAAGGCTATTACTAAAAAAGGTTCATAAATAATTACTTAAATGTAAAGATAGTATAATTTGTGGCAGGAGCGAAATAAACCCTAGAATTGAGTACTCACCTCAACCTTAGCGGCATACTGCTCAAATTATTCATATTCCAAGTATAAAACATGCCGTGTTTGGCACATTTGAATTGCAAGAAATTACTACCACTAAGCTTCGGGGAGCCTATTTTTTGAATTTCAAGACCTCAGACCTTCCTTTTTTGAAAATTTTATTGCTGACTACTTTCCCTTTTCTACGTTCTTTTTGCTCTTCGAAAGGAAGCGCGTGAATTTCTTTGCAATCGTCCGAACAACAATTGTCCATGTTTTTGGCGCATTCCTCACATTGAATAAACAACAAGTGACAGGCCTCATTGGCACAGTTGACATGGGTGTCACAAGGATTGCCACATTGATGGCAATTGGCGATCACATCATCCGAAATACGTTCTCCCCTGCGATGGTCAAATACAAAGTTTTTTCCCAGAAATTTATTCTCCAGGTTTTTGTCTCCAACCTGCCTTGTATATTCGATGATTCCCCCTTCAAGTTGGTACACTTGCTTGAATCCTTTGTGCTTATAATACGCACTTGCCTTTTCACAGCGAATACCCCCAGTGCAGTACATCACCAACTTTTTGTCCTCCTTATGGTCTGCCAAATCCTTTTCAATAATATCCAAGGAATCCCTAAAGGTGTCAACATCTGGAGTAATTGCATTTTTAAAATGCCCTATCTCACTTTCATAATGGTTTCGCATGTCCACCAAAACGGTATCGGGGTCTTCAATCAACTGATTGAACATTTCCGCATCCACATGCACCCCTTTATTGGTCACATCAAAAGTGCCTTCATTCAAGCCGTCGGCCACAATTTGATTCCGCACCTTCACCTTTAATTTTAAAAAGGATTTATTGTCGTGCTCAATGGCAATATTTAGCCGCACATTTTCTAAAAAGGTAATGGTATCTAAATGGTTCTTAAAGGCTTCGAAGTTTTCTGCGGGCACGGACAATTGGGCGTTGATTCCCTCTTTGGCAACATAGATCCTGCCCAATACCCCCAAGGCATCCCAGTTGATAAACAGGTGGTTCCTAAAAATTTCGGGGTTCCCAATATGCGCATACTTATAGAAAGAAATGGTAAGCCGGTCTTTCCCAGCCTCCTCAATAAGAATTTCCCTTTCTTTTGCGCTTAATGTATTGTACAGTTGCATGCTATACCAATATTTAAGTTAAAGAATAGTCCCGAAATACTCGGGAAAGTGCAAAAATAGGCATTCTAATTTTTAGAACAAATAAAAAGGGCCCCGGATACTTCCTGGGCCCTTTTATAGTCAACCACTGACTGTGTTTTCTCTTTCAATAGACTTTTCAAGAGGTCGACTTATATGGCCCGAACATAAAATAGGGACCATTAAATTGAGTTAGTTCCTATAAGGATGCAGCTTTTCCAAAAAGGTTGCTTCTCCATTGTAATATGAAAAAAGAAATGGTAATTTAGCGCTCCTAATAAAAAGACACATGAGCACTGAAAAAGACGCGAAATTAAAAGCACTAAAACTTACACTGGATAAGCTGGACAAGACCTATGGAAAAGGGGCTGTGATGAAGATGGGAGACAGTGTTGTCCAAGATGTGGAAGTCATTCCTTCCGGTTCTTTAGGTTTGGATATCGCTTTGGGTGTGGGCGGTTACCCAAGAGGTAGGGTCATTGAAATATATGGTCCGGAATCTTCAGGTAAGACCACGTTGACCCTTCACGCAATGGCAGAAGCTCAAAAATTGGGAGGTATTGCTGCCTTTATTGATGCAGAGCATGCTTTTGACCGTTTTTATGCACAAAAATTAGGGGTAGATATAGACAACCTTATTATATCCCAACCCGATCATGGGGAGCAGGCCCTAGAAATTGCGGACAACCTGATCCGTTCTGGAGCTATTGATATTGTCGTTATAGATTCTGTTGCGGCACTTACTCCCAAAAGTGAAATAGAAGGAGAAATGGGCGACTCAAAAATGGGTCTTCACGCGAGGTTGATGTCACAGGCTCTTCGTAAACTGACAGGATCAATTAGTAAAACAAAGTGTACGGTTATCTTTATTAACCAGTTAAGGGAAAAAATAGGGGTCATGTTCGGTAATCCCGAAACAACCACAGGTGGAAATGCTCTAAAATTTTATGCTTCTGTTCGTTTGGACATTAGAAGGTCTACCCAAATAAAGGATACAGATGGTGATGTTCAAGGGAACAAGACCAGGGTGAAAGTAGTTAAGAACAAAGTTGCACCTCCTTTTAGAACCACTGAATTCGACATCATGTATGGCGAAGGAATTTCCAAGGTTGGAGAAATAGTGGATCTGGGTGTAGAATATGAAATAGTAAAGAAAAGCGGCTCTTGGTTCAGTTATGGGGACACCAAACTTGGACAGGGAAGGGATGCTGTTAAAAATCTCCTGAACGACAATCCAGAATTACTGGAAGAACTGGAAGGCAAGATTACTGAGGCCATCAAGGCAGTTAAAAAATAATACAGAATCCCGATTTAATCGGGATTTTGTCGTTTTATACGCAACCTTTGTAGTACCCCCCCATCTTCGGTTAAAACAATAGTATATTATGACACGGGCATTGTGCTTTTTTTTAATCGTTTTAACCACCATCACTTTCAGTTCATGTGACGTTGACGATAATTCTGACTTTTATTATGTTTCCCTCCCTATTGAGAGTGTAGAACTGCCAGAATCTTTTGAGGTCAATAAGACCTATCAAATTAACGTTACCTATAAGCGTCCTAATGACTGTACTTTTTTTGAGGGCTTCGATGTGGCTAAACTGGACACAACCGTGAGGGACGTTGTAGTAGTGGGATCTACATTTTCTGGTGATGGCAACTGTGCAGAAATTTCGGAAGAAATAAACGTATCATTTAATTTTTTGGTACTTTACACTGACACTTACGTCTTTAGGTTTTGGACTGGTGAAAATGAAAATGGTGAATCGGAATATTTGGAAATAGAAGTTCCAGTAACCACAGAATAAAAAAGGAATGTAAAACACAAACAATCCAACCCGCACTTTGAGTTTAAAAGAGCTCGTACATAATTGCAAAAAAGGCAATAGAATAGCGCAGGAGCAACTGTATAAACAGTATGCTGGAAAATTATTTGGGGTTTGTTTAAAATATTCACGAAATAAAACCGAGGCGGAAGACAACTTGCACGACAGTTTCATAACCATTTTTCAGAAAATTGACCAATACAAATTTAAAGGCTCATTTGAAGGTTGGTTAAAAAGGATTACGGTAAATACCGTGCTACAAAAATACAGGAAGGAAGAATATTTATCTGTGATAACGGATAATACTGAAGAGGAAGTGACAATAGAGACCGGGTATGTGGAAGTGGAACTCCCTGTTCTACTCAAATACATACAGGAATTGCCAAATAAATACCGATTGACCTTCAACCTTTATGTTTTGGACGGTTTCAGTCATAAGGAAATTGCAGCATTATTAGGTACCTCAGTAGGTACCTCCAAATCCAATTTGGCAAGGGCACGTATGATCTTGAAAGAAAAAATTGAAAAAGAAATAATAAATATCGCTTTATAAGCAACAGCATACATACTGATGAAAAAGAATTTGGACAACTTGTTTCAAGAGAAACTCAACGATATACATGAACTGCCAAACGAGAATGTTTGGAAGTCCATTGAGGCCTCTTTGGACAAAAACAAAAAATCGAGACGCGTACTGCCACTTTGGTGGACCTTGGGAGGTGTAGCCGCTTTACTGGCAATTCTCTTTTATGTGGCTCAACCCGGTACTACTGATTTAAACAGCAATTCCATTATAACGGATACTGAGAAGAAGATTCTAGCAACTCCAGTTGGTAGTGTTGAAAATAAAAGGGATATGGAGTCCCAAGAGGAAGCCTTAACCGCTAGTGAAGCACCTGAAAAAGATCAGAATACTGCGAATTCAGGCAATCTAGAGACCAGACAACAAGAAAATTCCTGGGCCGCTTCGTCCTCTAACCCGAAAGCCCCTTCAAAATTGAATGGGAGTGCATCTTCTAATATTACTAACCCTGCCAAAGAAAACAATAAAGGAGTAACTATCGCCTCCTCAAATCCAAAAGAACCTTCCAATGCACTTGGGCAGAAGAAAAAAAACAATTCGATTTTAGCAATCAGTGACACTCAAAAGGAAAATATTTCTCCTGACTATCTTTTGAAGATGGATGCAAAGAAAAATACAATGGATCCTAATTTTTTAAGTTCGCAAGCCACCAAAATAGCAAATCAAGAACCTAAAACTCCAATTGCCAAAAAGTCGATCTATGACGAAATAAATACACAGGAAAAAGAGAATATTATTGCGGATACCGAATCAAAGAAATGGTCTTTGGAACCAAGTGTAGCGCCAGTATATTTTAATGGTTTTGGATCGGGTTCCCCTATTCATCCTGAATTTTCATCCAACTCAAAATCAGGAAATGTCAATTTGAGTTACGGGGTCTTTGTATCCTATGAGGTGAGCAAAAAATTAAGTGTGCGCTCAGGGGTACATAAGGTTGACTATGGTTACAACACCAACGATGTTAATTTCACTTCCTCCTTTGCCACCACTGGCAAAAGCAGTTTGGCCAACATAGATTATGCGGACAATGCCAACAATTTGATTGTAGTAAGCACTAACAATGTCAAACCTTCTGCCAACATTCAAGGGGAAGTTTCGGGTAAAACTCCATCAAAAAACGGTAGCATGATTCAACAGTTCGGGTATTTGGAGATTCCATTGGAACTTAATTATGCCCTGTTGGACAAAGATTTCGGCATCAGCCTTGTAGGGGGCTTTAGCTCTTTATTTTTAACCAATAATGCCGTGCTTCTAGAAGCGGATGGCCTAAATACAGAAATTGGCGAAGCAAATAATATAAACGACATCAATTTTAGTTCCAATATTGGGTTTGGCCTAAATTATAAGTTTACGCCCAAAATAAAATTGAATATTGAGCCGGTATTTAAATATCAGCTGAACACTTTTTCCAATTCGGCCGGAGATTTCAAACCTTTTTCTGTAGGGATATATAGTGGCTTCAACTTTAAATTCTAATGAATTTAGATCGTTTTATTCATACAGCGATATGAACAAAAAACCCCAAGAACGATTGTTCTTGGGGTTTTTATTTGCATTTCTTTTTGTCCAAATCCTTTTCGAGATCGGCCAAGATAACAGCCCTTACTTCATCGCGTAGCTTTTTTTTATCAACCTCTCCTAATTCTTTGGTTTCAATAAACCTATGTACTTTCCCTCTGGTCCTGCCAGGTCCTCCGCTAAAAAATGTAAAAGAAAAACGGTCTTTATTATCATAAAAGGTGATAGGCACTACTGGAATATTATGGGCTATGGCCATTTTAAATGCCCCGTCCTTAAAAGAATCCAATAGGACATGCTCCTCAGGCACTCCGCCTTCGGGAAATATACAAATGCTAAGCCCTTGGTTCAATCTTTTTTGAGCTCTTCTATATACCCCAGTCCTGCTACGCGCATCTTCTCTGTCTACCATGATACAAACTCTTTTATAAAAGAATCCGAACAAGGGGATGTTTACCAATTCCTTTTTTCCAACAAACACAAAGGGGGTGCTACTTACCCTGAGCATCATCATAATATCTAGCATACTGGTATGGTTGGCCACCAACATTAAGCTCTTTCCGCGCTCCAATTTTTCATCATAACATATTCTGGGGACACATCCCATACCATATAAAATGGTATTCGCCCAAATATTACGGGCCATCCAAAAAAATTGGGGATACCATTTTTCCGAAAGGGAAAAAAATATCAAAAAAGGGAAAAAGATAAGGATAGGCAAGGCCACCAAAATATAGAACCAAATGCGGTATAAAATATGACCAAATTTTCTCAGAATTGAAAGCATGAAATCAAAAGTAACAATTTGAATTGTGTTTTAGTATTTATTTTACCTTTGCGGTTCTTTGAAACAAAGCAAATGTCAAGAATTTTAACGGGTATACAAAGTACGGGAACCCCGCACTTAGGGAATATTTTAGGAGCTATAATGCCAGCCATAAAAATGGCACAGGACCCAAAAAACGATTCATTTTTATTTATTGCGGATATGCATTCGCTGACGCAAATAAAAGATGGAAAAACCTTAAGGCACAATACCTACGCTACTGCCGCGACCTGGTTGGCCTTTGGTCTGGATATTGACAAAACTGTATTTTACAGACAAAGTGATATTCCACAGGTGACCGAATTGAGCTGGTACCTAAGCTGTTTTTTTCCTTACCAACGTCTGACCCTTGCACATTCTTTTAAGGATAAGGCCGACCGATTAGAGGATATAAATGCTGGTCTTTTTACTTATCCCATGTTAATGGCAGCGGATATTTTACTGTACGATGCTAACATTGTCCCTGTGGGCAAGGATCAATTACAACATATAGAGATGACCCGTGATGTAGCGTCACGTTTTCACGCCCAATTAGGGGAAACCTTTGTAATGCCCGAAGCCAAGGTACAGGAAGAAACAATGTATGTCCCCGGAACCGACGGTGCCAAGATGAGTAAGAGCAAGGGCAATCTAATTGATTTATTTCAAACCGATAAAAAATTACGCAAGCAGATCATGGGGATCCAAACAGATAGTACACCTATGGAAGACCCTAAAGATCCAGATACAGACAATGTTTTTGCCCTTTACAAAATATTGGCCTCTGCCGAGCAAGTGGCGGAAATGAGATCCAATTACATCAACGGCAATTATGGATACGGACATGCCAAACAGGCCTTGTACGAGGTTATAGTTGACAAATTTGGCGAGGCCCGTGAAAAGTTCGATTACTACATGAACCACTTGGAAGAAGTAGACGAAGCTTTATCTTTGGGGGCTGAAAAAGCAAAAATAGTG
Organism: Sediminicola sp. YIK13; assembly: GCF_001430825.1. Lineage (GTDB taxonomy): Bacteria > Bacteroidota > Bacteroidia > Flavobacteriales > Flavobacteriaceae > Sediminicola. The sequence goes on from NZ_CP010535.1 coordinate 2,626,746, forward strand.
GCGGACGGTGTCTTGGCAAAAGTGAGAAATAAAGTAGGTTACTAGGAATAGTACGTATAAAACCAAAAAAAATAAAGATGCCCCATAAACCGACCAGCTGGTCGGTTTATGGGGCATCTCCTTTTCTATGAATAGTTTTTTTCAGGCGATATGTGATTTGAATTTATCGATCAAGTGTGATTTTGTGCCAAACCAAGTATATCCCTACCACTGTTACAGACCAGACAGTCTGTGATTCAAAAAACTAGAAGTGTACCCTGGTTCCATTTATTGGTCATTAAACCAATCTTTTGTATCAAAAGGCCGGGTGTTTTCAACACCTAAATAGCCTCGAACAATTTTCCTGGCAAAGGTCTTATAACCCCTTTCATTTCCATATTGAAAAGTGTTGCAGAAACTCTAAAAATTGGAATCTGGCATTCCAAGGCAATGTCATCCAGCACTTGTTTCCCTTCTTTCTGTAAATAAGAATGAATACTATGCTCCAGTTCATCCATCTGAACAAACAATTGCTTTTGCACCGATTTAGATGGCACGTCCTTTACTTCCCATCCAAGAAGATAGATCAGATCCGCAGCAGAAGTGAGCATATGTGCCTTTTGTTGTTTAATGAGGTTGTTACAGCCTATACTGTATTTATCCTGCACCCTCCCCGGTACTGCAAATACATCCCGATTATAACTGTGGGCAATATCCGCAGTGACGAGGCTCCCGCCCTTCTCGGCCGATTCAACCACAATAGTGGCCTCACTCAATCCGGCTATGATCCTATTACGCCTCAAAAAGTTTTCCCTTTCGGGACTGCTATTGCTCCAAAACTCGGTGTAAAACCCCCCATTTTGTTCTATTTCCGAAGTGAACCTACCATGTGATTTAGGATAAATTTGATTGAGACCATGTGCTAGACAACCTATGGTCTGAAGCCCATGCTTTATTGCTGCCCTATGGATACAAATATCCACCCCGTATGCAAATCCACTTACTATAATTGGATTTAATGGCGCTATTTCCTCTATAAAACGCTCACAAAAAGCAGTTCCATAACTGGTAATGTTCCTTGTTCCCACAACACTGATAATCTTTCTTTCCTGAAGTTGGATTGCACCTTTCTTGAATAGCAAGATAGGGCCATCTACGCAATGTTTAAGGTAGGTAGGATAATCTTCATCCTTGAAATAGGTATACGCAATGTTTTGGCTTTGGATGAACTCCAGTTCGGCAATTGCCGCTTCCAGATGTACTTTGTCTTGTAAATTCCGAAGGGCGTGGGTGCCAATACCATCGATTTTTAACAATTGGTGCGCCTTTTGACTGAAAACCTCGGCGGCACTTCCACAATGTGATATTAATTTTTTAGCAGTGACATCGCCAATATTCGGAATACTCTGAAGCCTTAAAACTGCAATCAATTCATCACTAGTCATTTGTGGTCGGTTCTAATTTTTCTAAAAATACAGAAAATAAAATGTTAATAAAAAGTTAGGTGATAGGTTTTGAAAAGGTTAAATTTATAACAATATTTGCCGTCATGGGAACTGAACAATACATAGCAGAGCTACTATATCGCTACAATTGCGTAATTATGCCCGGATTTGGAGGCTTTTTAACGCAGATGAAATCTGCCGTAATTCACAGTAATTCCCATTCCTTTTCCCCACCATCAAAAGTGATATCTTTTAACGGACAACTTTCTTCCAACGATGGATTATTGGTATCCTATATGGCGGAATCTGAGAAAATTTCCTATGAAGAAATGTTGCACCGCATTGAAAAAGAATCCAGTGCTTGGAAACAGACCTTAAAAGATGGCAAGCGTTTAACTTTGCCCAATGTTGGCGAGTTATGGGAAAACAAAGACCATAAAATACAATTTCAACCTTCCAACCAAGTGAATTACTTGACTACCTCATTTGGACTTTCCTCTTTTGTTACCGCCCCGGTGGTAAGAGAAACCTTAAAGGAAGAGGTGGTGGAAATGGAAGATAAAATTCCATTTATAATTACTCCTGAGGTTAGGCAGCAATCAAAAAGTTTTAGGCCTTATTTAAAATATGCAGCTGTAATTCTATTAGCTTTCGCCACTGGTCTCACTGGTATGCGTTTTTATAACAAAACCATAAATGACCAACAATTAGTTCAGGAAGAAGCCCAAGAGCAAGTAGCAAGAAATATACAGGAAGCCACATTTTTCAATACGGCTCCTTTAGAACTGCCCGCTTTAAATCTGGAGATCACTAAAAAAGACCAGGTTCACTACCATATTGTTGCAGGCGGCTTTAGGGCCAAAGAAAATGCCGATAAAAAGGTGTCCCAGTTAGCAGAAAAAGGATTTGAAGCCACCAATTTAGGAGTGAACAAACACGGTCTGCACCTTGTAGCCTACGGTACCTTCACCAATGTGGACGAAGCGTTACAGTACCTGAGACAGATAAAACGCACGGAATCCAGCGACGCCTGGTTGTTCCAAGAATAATCGTACTTCTTCTTTATGCGCCGCAATATAGGTGTATCTTTGCAAAAAAATTTAAGTATGCAGGCTAAGACTCCTAGTGATTCAAGGACTATTATGACCGATTTGGTACTCCCTAGCGAGACCAACCCACTAAACAATTTATTTGGAGGTGAACTTCTGGCCCGTATGGACAGAGCAGCGAGTATCGCCGCACGCAGACATAGCCGAAGAATTGTGGTAACCGCTTCTGTCAATCACGTTGCCTTTAACAGGGCTGTGCCTCTGGGTAGTGTAGTAACTGTGGAAGCCGCTGTTTCCAGGGCATTCTCAACTTCTATGGAGGTCTTTATAGATGTTTGGATGGAAGACCGCTTCAGTGGTGAACGCACCAAGGCCAATGAGGCAATTTATACGTTTGTTGCTGTGGATGATACCGGTATCCCAACCACAGTACCAAAGCTCAATGCTGAAACTGACCTTGAAAAGCAGCGTTTTGCTGCAGCTTTACGCAGAAAACAGCTAAGCCTTGTACTCGCAGGCAAAATGAAGCCTAAAGAAGCCACAGAGCTCCGTGCGCTGTTCATGGAAGAGTAGTATTGGGGTAATTGAAATTTTAGTTCCGGATTACTACAAGCGATAGATCCAGTCTTCCGGATTTAATCTATTGGCATCTTGATACAGATAGAACTTAAGCTGGGTCTGTCCATTGGACCGATTGGTATAAATCTCGCCCAGTTCTTCTTTTCGCGTGACCCTATCCCCCTTCTTAACGTACAGTTTGGATAGGTTATAATAGGTGCTGATGTAATTACCATGTTTGATCTGCACCCCCATATTTCCTCCTGGTACTGCCATTATACCAATAACCTCCCCTTCAAAAATGGAACGCGCTTTGGACCCTTCGTCCGTAGCGATGATGACACCATTGTTTTGGTGCTTTATGCCAGGATAGACCGCATCGTTATACACTCCAAATCCACGGCTGACAATTCCCCTCTCCACGGGCCAGTCCAATTTGCCCTTATTGGCCGAGAAATTATTGGCAACAATGGTTGCCTCAGGCGTTAAAACAAACTTACTGCTGTTAGTGCTCCCTCCAGCCTTTTTATTACTGGCAGCAATCGCACTGCGGATCAGCGCATCTATCTGCTGATCAATTTTTCGTGCTTCCTGCCTTTTCTTTTCAATGGCTGCGGTATACTTATTTTCGTTCTTGCGAATACTAGCTAAGAGAACCTGTTGGTCCGCCCGCTCTTTTTGCAACTCATTTTTGGCCACTAAATTCTCAGCAATCAATTGGTCCTTTACCTTACGCTGATCGGTGAGATCTCTGTTCAATTGGGTCAATTCGTCTGTTTTGACCACAATCTGTTCGCCCTGTTCTTTTCTATATTGGGTATATTGCTTTAGGTACTGCAATCTTTTAAAGGCCTGAAAGAAATTTTCAGAGGACAATAAAAACATCAGTCTGCTTTGCTGGGATTTGTTTTGATATGACTTTTGGATCATGGTGGCATAATCATCCTTGAGGGTTTCCAAATCATCCCTAAGCTTCGAGATATTTCTGATATTGGTGTTGATCTGTCTGTTAAGTAGATTGGATTGCTGGTTGGTCACATTGATCAACTGTTGGCGCACGTTTATTTTTTGTTCCAACGCCTCCATTTGCTCTAAAACATTGCCCTTTTCCTTTTTCTCGGCAAATAACAATCTATTGATGCTTTTGATTTCCTTTTGAAGCTGTTCCCGCTTAGCTTCCAGTGCCTTTTGCTCATTGGTTTGCGCTATTGCTCCGGTCCCAATAAAAAGAACTAAACACCAGGTGAGATATATACGAATCAAGCTTTTAACGTTCATATTACTTCAGTACTATCTCTTTAAAACCATTTGGTATTCTATATGGAAAGTTTACTGCTCTATTAAATTCCATATTCCGATATTCTATGGAAATAGTATTGGTGTGGTCCCCGTTAATGGCAAATATTCCAATTTCGTTAGGCAGCACACGTTTATCAATCTTTTGATAATTCTTATATTGTATCTCCAATATCCTTTTCTCTAAAGGCTGTGCCACCTGTTGGGCTGCCATTTTGAAATTCTTGGGCTCTATTTCGAACAAGGTCTTAAAAAGCTCCAACGATTTCCTGGGCTTTAACTGGTAGTTGTTTTCGCTGATAGAGGTATCATATTTCCCATCCTTTAAGTCAAATATCGCCTCCCCCAACAACATATTTTGTACCTTTTCAAAATTGAGTTCCACCCCTAACAAATTGCTGAGATATAAAAAGTCCCCATCGAAAAACTCATTGTCGAGTTTATTGTAAAAACTGACCCGCTCTGGGGTAATATAGGCCTTTACCACCCCTAATGGGGCACTGAACCATATGGCCTTATCCTTTTCCATACGCAGACTTACACTCACCCCTTGGGAAGATTCCCCATCGGAATAATCAATTTTCACCTTCCCGCTCAAGGTTTTAAAATTGAGCTGATTGTTATAGTGGTTTTTAATAATTGTTTTTGCGGACAAATTTGTATCCAAAGTGCCATCGGTTAACACCTTATTGGATTTACAGGAAAATACCAACAACGCAAAAAGGCTATAAGCCATCAATTTTGGTATCTTTAAAAAGCTCATTTTCATTCTATTTAGGACCCTGTTTTTATTTTACTAAGATACATATTTGCCTTTGAAGAATTTCCCAATGCTTTATAAGCGTTTGCCAATTCTTTGTGAAATTTATTTGCGAGTTCCTGATCATCCAACAGGTAATCCAATCCCTCTTCCATTATGGCAATTGCCTCTTTAAATTTGCTTAATTGATTCAATGCCAACCCCCTGGTGTAATAGAAATAAGGTTGCAGCGGAAATGACTCAAGGGCTTCTTTTGAAATATCTCCCACCTGGGCAAAATCCTTATTTTCTATCAATTGTGCAATTCGCTTTGTGTACAACGCTAAAGGGTTCTCTTCCTCTGCAGCAGGCTGTTCTACCTCCTCTTCCCCGGTACTGACGTTTCCCTCCCCTTTGGCATCGGCCAATTTCATCCTCAATTTGTCAATTGCAGTTGTCTTTTTTAGTCCTTCCAGTACAAACAGGGCATTGTCATAGTTTTGGTGATCATAATAGATCTGGGCCAGATTCTCTCTTAACGTCTGGTTATTGTAAGGTATAGCCGCCCTCACAGCATCAAAGGAATTCCCCTGCTTTTCTACTATCTCGACAAGGGTATGGAGGTACCAGAAATTTTCAGGAGCCTTGTTTATGGCCACCTGTACATAAGTCTGAGCATTGATATAATCCCTGTTCAAAACATAGCATTTAGCAAGCTCATGATCAATGACCGGATTATCTTCATCCATCTTCTTGCATTCTAAAAATAGATTGATGGCGCGATCATAGTTTTCGATTCCCTTTTGCTTTAAGGCTTCAAAAAACTTCTCTTGAAATTCATCTGAAACCGTTTCCAAGGTTACTTCTGCACTTTCTTCGGGTTCTTGGGCAATACCTTGCCCTACGGTCATAAAAACCGCTATAAGAAGCAATAGAAAACGCAGTCTTTTTTTCATAACCTATTTCCCTTTTGAGAAATCTCTATTCCATTACGGAATAATCTCCAATACTAATGGTCTCAAAATTTCCATTGAAGATTACATGATTGCCCACCATGGCATTGTCCAAGTTGGCATTGCTAATCTTATTCCTGTTTTGTATCAGACTGTTCTTTATGGTAGAGTTTTCAATTACCGTATGATCTCCAACAGACACATAAGGGCCCACAGTGGTATTTTTCAAGACTACATGTTCCCCGATAAAACAAGGCTCTATGATTTGGGCATTCTCTAAGGTGACCGTATCAGACACCAATTTTTCCCCATCCTTTTCCAAAAAGCCCAACATTCGTCTGTTGGTTTCCACGGTAACATTTTTATTACCACAATCCATCCACTCTTCTACCTTACCTGGAGCAAATTTCATGCCCTTTTCCATCATGCGTTTGATACCATCATTGATCTGATATTCCCCTCCGTGCACAATATTATTATCCAGCACATATTGAAGCTCCTTTTTAAGGACGGCAACATCCTTAAAATAATAGATCCCTATCACTGCCAAATCAGAAACAAATGTCGCCGGCTTTTCTACCAGCTCCAAAATATTCCCGTTTTCATTTAATTTTACTACTCCATAGGCTTCAGGTTGATCTACCTGTTTTACCCAAATAACACTGTCGGCAGATTTGTCCAGATCAAAGTCGGCTCTGATCAACGTATCTGCATAGGCAATTACCGCTGGACCACTCAGGGATTCCTTGGCCGCCATTATAGCATGCCCTGTACCGAGGGGTTGATCTTGTCTATAAATAGAAGCTTTTGCGCCAAGACTTTGGGCCAATTCCTTCAAACTCTCCACAACATCCTCTCCAAAAAATGCTGGATCACCCAAAATAAAGGCAACCTCCTCTATCTCCTCTCCAAGCACCTTGGCGATGTCACTCACCAAACGGTGTACAATAGGTTTACCGGCCACGGGTATCAAAGGTTTGGGCACGGTTAAGGTATGTGGTCTTAAACGGGATCCCCTGCCCGCCATTGGTACAATGATCTTCATAGTCTAACTTTGTTTATCGATATTCCCAAACTGGGAATTATGTTCTTCATTAATGTTGGATTTAAGGCCTAGCCAGCACATAAATCTATTTAATACTATTTTACCCCGGTGCTGCCAAAGCCTCCCTCGCCTCTTGCGGTTTCTGACAATTTCTCCACTTCGGTCCATTCTGCCCGTTCATGTTTTGCGACCACCAACTGTGCGATTCGCTCTCCGTTCTCCACGGTGAAAGGTATGTTGGACAAGTTTACCAAAATAACGCCTATTTCTCCCCTATAGTCTGCATCCACTGTCCCAGGGGCATTTAATACCGTTACCCCTTTCTTGGCAGCCAACCCACTTCTGGGCCTAACCTGGGCTTCACACCCTATGGGCAATTCAATAAATAGACCAGTTGGTATGATAGCACGTTCCAATGGCTTAAGAGTTATAGATTCAGTGATATTGGCGCGCAAATCCATCCCGGCAGAAGCCAACGTCTCATAATGAGGCAAAGGATGGTTGGAACTATTGATTATCTTGATATTCATTTTTTTAGAAATATTTTTTTAAGTTGTTCTTTCTCCAATTTCATGACCATAGCAAGGAACAGCAACAAAAGTACAATTCCTACGAACAGATTTCTATCAAAAAGATAAAATGACAGGACAGAAAAAGTAGTGGATATTAGCAAATAGAATACAATTTTACGGAAATTATAAGGGATGGGATAATACATTTTGCCAAAATAGAAGGACATGACCATCATGGTGCCATAGGCAACAAGGGTAGCCACAGCTGAGGCCTTATAACCAAAATAGGGGATAAACACATAATTGATAACAATGGTCAGGATCGCGCCCACAATAGAAATATAGGCGCCTATTTTAGTGCGGTCCGTGACCTTGTACCAAACGGATAGATTGTGATAGATACCCAAACAAAAACTGGCCAATAGAATAATGGGCACTACAGACATGGCCTCCCAATAATCCGGATTGGGTACGATAATCAGTTTGAGGACATCTGCAAAGACCACCACAGAGAGTAAAATGACACTTCCCAAAATCACAAAATAATTGGTAATCTGTGCATAGGCCTTTTGTGGGTTTTCACTTTTGGAATGACTAAAAAAGAAAGGCTCTATGCCCATCCTAAAAGCGGTTGCAAATAGCGTCATAAATAAGGTGAGCTTATAACAAGCCGAATATTTCCCAATCTCACTCTCGGCAATATCATCTGGCAAAAGCCAATCCAACAAAATTCGATCGAACACCTCATTGATCGTAAAGGCAATACCGGCAATCAATACTGGAGCCGCATATTTTATCATACTGCTCCATATTACCCGATCGAAGACGTAAGGCCTCCTAAGATACAAGCGCAACATCAAAAGCAGGGTTGTAGCGCTTGCCATAAGCATGGAAATGAATATGTAGGAGATTTCAAAGTTAGGCCTGTAAAGACCGCCTAAAAACGAATCTGGGCTCTTTTCAGCTATTATAGGAAGTGCGATAAGGAAAAAGCAATTCAAACCGAGGTTGATCACCACATTGGTGATTTTCACCAAGGCATATCGCATCGGCTTCTCGTTTGCCCTTAACCAAGAAAACGGAATGATCACCAAGGCATCCAATACTAGGATCCAAATGGCGTAGGTAATAAATTGTGGTTCTATATCACTGAAGGATGAAACGGCTCCCTTAAATATAAAAGCAAGGAGCATAAATAGTAAGGACGATCCCCCTATGGATAACAATGATGTGGTAACAACTGTTTTTTTGTTGAGCCCGGCGTCGTGATAAAAACGAAAAAAGGCCGTTTCCATGCCGTAGGCAAGTAGCACATTAAAAATGGCAAACCAAGCAAAAATTATTGAAACTTCGCCATATCCATCTGTCGCCAGAACTGTAACATACAAGGGTGTTAAAAGAAACGATAGCATTCTGGGCAATACCGTAGCCAAACCATAAATAAAGGTCTGTTTAAAAAGTTTTTTTAACGGATTCAAATGTGCTAAAGTTAGGGTTTAAAAGTAGTTATTAAAACCCTCAATACAAAGTTAGTTCTTTGGTTTCGTTGAATAAATGAGAGGCGCCTTCTCCTTCATCCCAGAAATTTTTACATATTTTACCCGATTCTTGATCATATAACTAAGCACAGCTTCCTGTGGTTCCAAATCAAAAGGCAAATCCTTTGTGTATCCCTTCTGCATTGATGGGGGCTGGTTGCCCACTTCTTTTCTAGGATCGGCATGCATTATAATATCAGGCTTTTGGGGAGCCAGGGTGAAATTTCCCTTCACCATTAAACCGTGTCCATGGGATTCAGTGGTAACCTGCACTACCTGTCCATGATAGAACATTTCTTGGAATCTCACATCTTTTGTAATGTTCAAAACAGAAACCGAAACCAAATATCCCGTTCCACTTTCTTCTTTTCCACCCATCCACTCTTGTACGGTAGCCGTACCGATCTCAAAAGGAACCTCGGTCTGCAGTTTCTTTTGGGAAGAACAGGAGGTGAGACCAATACTCAGTATTAATACGTTTAAAATGTGGGTATAGATAGATTTCATAATACAGTTTTCAAGTGTTTAATAGTATTAAACCAAAAGTAATGCCAAGATTCAATATATAGTCTTCTGCGCTAACGAGCATAAAAAAACCCCACTTGATAAGTGGGGTCTATATTGCAATAATCCTCTTAGAAGGGACTAGATTTAATCTTTAGTTGTTCAAAGCCTCAGCCCCACCAACAATCTCTAGGATCTCATTGGTAATGGCCGCTTGTCTCGCCTTGTTGTACGTTAGTTTCAATTGGTCTCTCAATTCAGTGGCATTATCGGTAGCCTTGTGCATAGCTGTCATACGGGCACCGTGCTCGCTGGCAAAAGAATCACGTATTCCTTTGTACAGTTGCGTTTTTAGCGACTTAGGAATTAGCTCCTCAACGATCTCCAATTTTGAAGGCTCAAAAATATAATCTGCATTATTAGGCGCCTCCCCTTCTACAGGTATAATTGGAAGAAACTGCTCCGTCATCACGATCTGTGTGGCAGCGTTCTTAAATTTGTTGTAAACAATATCGATCTTATCATAAGACCCATCGACAAAAAGCTTCATTAGATCTTCGGCAATTACAGCCACATTGTCAAAATTTAGATCGTCATAAACCTTACTATGGTTTGAAACGACTTTAAATTTCTTGGCAAGGATATCATTTGCCTTTTTACCAATTGCCATAAACTCTACCTGTTTCCCAGCATAGGTTTCTTTGGCCAAAAGCGTACTTTTCTTGATAATGTTGGTGTTGAAAGCTCCACAAAGCCCCCTATTGGAGGTAATGGCCACAATCAATACCTTATTCACCTCACGGTTCTCAGAAAATTTACTACCAGAATCAGCATCCAAGCTTGCACTTAGACTTTGTAATAGCTCAGTCAACTTATCCGAATAAGGCCTCATTGCCGTGATGGCATCCTGGGCCTTCTTCAATTTTGCAGCAGAAACCATTTTCATGGCGCTGGTGATCTGCATCGTTGAGGAAACGGAACCTATTCTATTACGTATTTCTTTTAAGTTTGCCATTTGTATTTTAGTGTTGAGCAAAGAGGTTTAAGCCTGTCTTAAAAATCCTTACTTATCTAAATGTTTGACCTCATGGAATATAAAGTTGGGCAATTCTCATCACCCAACTTCAATTCTTATATTATTTTACGTATTTAGCAGAAAGATCTTTGGAAACAACGGTCAAAGTATCAACAACCTCATCTGTCAATTTCCCTGCTTTTAATAAATCCAATACATCTCTATGCTTAGCATTCAAGAAATCGATATAATCCCTTTCAAATTCTTTTACCTTTTCTACAGGAACATTTCTCAACAAGTTTTTTGAACCTGCGTAAATGATAGCTACCTGATCTTCTACAGTAAAAGGATCATTTTGGGCTTGTTTCAATATCTCAACGTTTCTACGTCCTTTTTCAATTACGTTCAATGTTGCGGCATCCAGATCCGAACCAAATTTAGCAAACGCTTCCAATTCACGGAATTGTGCCTGATCCAGTTTCAAGGTACCTGCTACCTTTTTCATTGACTTTATCTGTGCGTTACCTCCAACACGTGATACAGAAATACCCACGTTAATTGCCGGACGAACCCCTTGGTTGAACAAATCTTGCTCCAAGAATATCTGTCCATCTGTAATAGAAATTACGTTGGTAGGGATATAAGCGGAAACGTCACCTGCTTGTGTTTCAATGATTGGTAATGCAGTTAATGATCCACCACCTTTAACCATTGGTTTTAAGACCTCAGGAAGATCATTCATCTCACTGGCAATCTTGTCATCAGCAATAACTTTTGCAGCACGCTCCAATAATCTGGAGTGAAGGTAGAATACATCCCCAGGATATGCCTCACGTCCCGGTGGGCGTCTCAACAATAGGGAAATCTCACGGTAAGCCACAGCCTGTTTTGACAAATCATCATAGATAATCAAAGCTGGACGACCGGTATCTCTAAAGTACTCTCCAATTGCAGCTCCTGCAAATGGCGCATACACCTGCATAGGAGCAGGATCTGATGCGTTTGCAGCAACAATAGTGGTATAGGCCAAAGCCCCTTTATCCTCTAGTGTTTTTGCGATGTTTGCAACTGTTGAAGCCTTTTGGCCAATAGCTACATATATACAATATACAGGCTCCCCTGCATCGTAAAATTCTTTTTGGTTTAGAATGGTATCAATACAAACCGTAGTCTTTCCAGTCTGACGGTCACCAATAACCAATTCACGCTGACCTCTACCTACTGGAATCATGGCATCGATTGCCTTGATCCCTGTTTGTAACGGCTCGTTTACCGGCTGACGGAAAATTACCCCTGGTGCCTTACGCTCCAATGGCATTTTATAAGTTTCGCCAGCAATTGGTCCCTTCCCATCAATAGGAGCACCTAAGGTGTTTACTACACGACCAACAATACCTTCACCCACATTGATAGAGGCAATTGTTTGCGTACGTTTAACAACAGATCCTTCTTTAATGTCTCTGGATGGACTTAACAAAACCACACCAACATTGTCTTCTTCCAAGTTAAGAACGATTCCTTGAAGGCCTCCTTCAAACTCTACCAATTCTCCGTATTGGACATTGGAAAGACCGTAAACCCTTGCGATACCATCACCAATCTGTAATACGGTACCTACTTCATCCAATGAAGCTGAGGCTTCGAATCCTGATAACTGTTTTTTCAATATTGCTGATACTTCAGCGGCTTTTACTCCTGCCATGTTATTAGATATAAGACGCAAGACATTTAATTGCCTTGACCATTTTAATATTATAAACTATTTGTAAACTCTCTCTTTAAATTGCTCAGTTTGGTTGCAATACTTGAATCGAATTGCATATCTCCCATTCGAAGCACAAAACCACCTATGATGCTTTCATCCACGAAATTTTGAACAACAACTTTATTTGGTGTCAATCCTGAGATCTTCCCCAATATCTTCTTCTCCAAATCAGCGCTTAAAGGCACTGCAGTGGTTACAAAAGCAACCCCTTCACCTTTCAACTGTTCGTTTAGAATGATGTACTTTTCTGCAACATCGTTCAAAAGGCCTATACGCTTGTTAGACACAAGGATATCTATCAACCCTGTGGTGATAGCATTACTACCCTTGAAAATTTCTAAAAGAACGCTCTTTTTAGCCTCACTATTCACCACAGGACTTGCCATCATTTGATGCAATTCTTTACTGTCGCGAAGTGTGTGCAATACAGAACGCATATCTTTTTCTACGGCGTCAGTGGCTTTATTGTCCACTGCCAAGTCCAAAATAGCTTTGGCGTAACGTATCGCTGCTCTAGATTCGTTCATATCCTTTAATTAGTTAAGCTTAATATCACCAACCATATCCTCAACAAGTTGTAATTGCTTGTTATCGTTGGACAATTGACCTTTGATCACTTTTTCTGCTATCTCAACAGAAAGAGTAGCTACTTGATTCTTTATATCGGCAACTGCCGCTTTCTTTTCGCTTTCAATGGCCGCTTGTGCCTGTTTGATCATTTTATCACCTTCCGCTTGGGCCAATTCCCTCGCATCAGCAACAATTTTCTCTTTCATCTCACGAGCTTCTTTGATCATGGATTCACGCTCTACACGTGCTTCTTTCAAAAGTCGTTCGCTATCTGCAGTTACGTTCTGCATTTCTTTTTTTGCGGCTTCAGCAGCAGCAAGTGCATCAGAAATACCTTCTTCTCTTTCATTTAAAGAATTAAGAATAGGCTTCCATGCAAATTTTACCATTAGAAAAATCAATCCCAACAATAAGATTGTCTGAACGATAAATAATCCCGGTGAAAAATCGTTTAATAAAGTATCCATTATCCTGAAAAATTAAATTTTCTTTTTTGTTTAATTTTGAAAACATGTTCTGCAACCAACCGTTGCAGAAACATGTTTTACTGTTTTTGTTCGAATTATTTTCCTAAGAATAATGCTCCGAATGCCAAACCTTCCAAAAGTGCGGCAATAATAATCATTGCTGTTTGAATCTTGTTAGTTGCCTCTGGCTGACGAGCAATACCTTCCATTGCTTTTCCACCGATTTGACCTAATCCAATTCCTGCTCCGATTACGATTAAACCTGCTCCAATTAAATTGTACATAGTAATTGATTTATATTAAATTAAACAAACTCTTATTAAATGAAATTCTCTCTGACATCTTAAGCATCTGGAATTTCGTGACCGTGATCTTCATGTGCATGATCATGATCGTGTTCTGCTACCGCCATACCTATAAACAAGGCGGAAAGCATAGTGAAAATATAGGCCTGTAAAAACGCTACCAATACTTCTATCAATGTTATAAAAAATGATAACACCAAAGAAAGTCCTGTTGCACCTACAACCCCTAAACTATTTTTCAGGGTAAACATAATCGCTATCAAACTCATTACCACGATATGGCCCGCTGATATATTCGCAAAAAGTCGAACCAACAGTGAAAAAGGCTTGATCAAAAATGCCCCTGCCAATTCAATAATAGCCAATACTGGTCTAATTAGAACAGGAACACCAGGCATCCATAAAATATGTTGCCAGTAATCCTTGTTACCGCTAACTGTATAAATGATTAAAGTAAAGATGGCTAGCGCAGCTGTTACGGCTAGCTGACCGGTTACATTAAATCCAAATGGGGTTAAGCCCAAAAGGTTCAATATCCAAATGAAGAAAAATACGGTCAAGAGATATCCTGTAAATTTCCTGTATTTTTTTTCACCAATGTTTGGCCTTGCAATCTCATCCCTAACATAGATCACCAAGGGCTCCAAAACACGACCAAGTCCGGTAGGAATGTTTTTGTTCTTGTACTGTCTCGCCAGGGCAGAAAAACCTAAAAGCATCAACAATCCAACGAGCAATATTCCTACAACACTTTTTGTGATCGACAAGTCCAGCACCTTTGCTCCATTTTCTATATGGTGCTCCTCATCAAATTCGGCTGCCTCAGCACTTGCTGGCAACTCATATATTTTACTGTGAACTTTTGCAAATTTAAGTCCGTTTCTTTCTACAAGGACTTCCCCATTATCATCGTGGTGAAACTCCGATGACATAAATGTCACCAAACCATTGCTAGACCATACGATTACCGGAAGCGGAAACCCAACATGTTTACGCGCCCCTTCACTATTCGTATATGAAAACAAATGAAAGTCGTGAGCATCTTTGATGTGGTGTAAGATGTATTCTGAAACCTCCTCTTCCCCATTGACTTCCCCTTCTTGGGCAGGCTCAGAAGTAGAGTAACCATTAAAAGTGGTTAAAAAAATGAATAATAAGGCAATATTGCTAAAGTATTTGGATACTATCTTCATTATGAAATTTTCAAAAATTTGGCTCCCTTAAAATTTGCGCAAAGGTAGTTATTAAAAATAATAATCAAACTTTTTTCAAATTATTTATTCTCGTATTCGGCCTTACCCAATATTTTAGCGATTATAATCACCTCAAAAAGGAGAAATATGAACACTGGGGCCAATAGTGAAATCTTATTTGTTAGGGAGTTAGCCTCATTGTTAAACAATAATCCGTTAAAAATAATTGCGAAGAGCAACAGCTTTAAAAGGAAGGTTCCCAAATAAATAAAGCCAAGCTGGGAAGCGAACTTTTCGTAAGAGGATAATATCTGAAAGGAAGCACAAATTATCAGCGAAAAAATGCCGTGAAAAAGATATATCTGGAACAGCGGAAGTTGAATCAAAATTTCATTTGACTCTAAAATGAAACGATGGGTGTAAAATCCGCTACAAAATAAAAACCCAAAAAGGAGGACTTGGAAGAGAACCTTTTTTAACAATTTTTCTATTTATTAAGGTTGTTAACTTGGCGAATCATGGAATACATGGATAAAAAAATTGCCGCTAACGTAATTGAAATTTCTAAATATGTGGTCTCAAACTTTCCGTCCAACCAGGAGCCCAAAAGATTTCCTAAATATATGGTCAGGCCCATTTGAATGCCAACACCGGATAGTTTTGCTGCATTCTGAAGGCCTGTATTCTTTTTCTTAGGAGGCTTTGGCTGATCCATTGGCTGTGGTGGTCTTGTTTATCGCCGCAGCACTACCTTTCCCTTTCATGGTACAGGCGGCATTGAAAGTAGCTCCTGGCTCAACTGCCAGTTTAGATACCACAACGGTCCCTTCTATGACAGCTGATGCCTTTAGGGTCAGTAGGTCATCCACCAAAAGCTCTCCATTGAAATTCCCCTCTATATCGGCATTGACGCATTCCACTTTCCCGTGGATATACCCATCCTTGCCAATTACTACTTTACCAGAGGTTTTAACGTTGCCGTCCAGTTTCCCGTCTATTCTAAAATCGGCTTCAGAGACGATATCGCCTTTGATCTTTGTATTTTTTTCAATTCGGTTGGGCTGTCCGCCGACTTCCGTTACTACACGGGTCTTTTTGTTGTCTGAAAACATCGTTCTAGGGTTTTGGGGTTAATTTCAATTTTTTATATTCCTCCAGGTTTTTGTGCACCTGAATGATTTTATAATTGTGGGATAAAATTACAAAATTCTGATTAGCAATTCGGTACTCCTTATTGTTTTTGAGAAGCTCGGCATAGCCAAGTGCAAAATCCTTGGATCTGAAACCATGGACGATCACAAACTGATCTTCCAAATTATAGATATCCTTGGAAACTACATTTCGGTACTTTAGATCTTCGATGGATTTCTCTAATTTCTCCTTGAGCTGAAGGGCCTTCTCGTTGTCTCGAATCTTAAAAGGAAATACCAGTTTCCAATTTCCTGTACCAACAGTTTCTGTTTCTTGCGAAAATTCTTTGGGCTCCAATTTTGGCAGCTGTTCTTCCACCATGGCCTGTGCCTTCTTCCCCTCGGGATTATTGGGGTAATTAAGGGCCACATAGTTCAAGGCCTCCTTAAATGCCTCAAAACCTTCAATCCTTCCTATGGCATTTGCCTTTAGGATTTCAAATTTCGG
Source organism: Sediminicola sp. YIK13 (assembly GCF_001430825.1). Taxonomy (GTDB): domain Bacteria; phylum Bacteroidota; class Bacteroidia; order Flavobacteriales; family Flavobacteriaceae; genus Sediminicola. The sequence goes on from NZ_CP010535.1 coordinate 2,643,317, forward strand.
AACAATTTCATCCCCTGTATATCTGTTTATATTTTCTTCCGCTCCAGCTATAACCTGTAAGTAATTTTGGTTTTCGTACTGTCTGTACAAAGCCATATACCGTGCATCGGGACTATCCGAAGCATCAGCCAAAACAGCTTCGGGATTTAACAATATGACAGCATAGCGAGAATCTGCATGGTTTTCAATAATATCCTGCTTCATGCCATTGGCCAAAGGGCTTCCTGTTTCCTGGTAGATTTTATACAGATTATATTTGGATGGAAGGACCAAACGCTCCTCTGGATTAGACTTTAAGACATCATTGAACTTATTGGCTGCCAATAGGTTTTCTTTAAACTTCTCTTTGTAGATGACCCCTAATTGGTAATTGGCAAAATTTCTTTCGGTCACCAGGCTATCTATAACTTTAGGATTAGTGGGAATCTGGCCCATATAATATTCCGTAGAATATTTTTGCTCCCCGGTGATTTCTGGTGCCTCCACAGTCCCGGCATCTACTAGGTCCGCATTGGTCTGCCCGGTCTGTTGTGCGATATTTTTACTGGACCATCTCCAGTTGTCTTCCAGCTCGCGATCTCCCCATTTATTTTTGAAGTCGGCCTTGCCGTAACCCAAACTGGTGATATTGTAGAAATAAAATTTTCCTTTGTTCTCTTTGCCCCCTTTGGAATCTACAAAGGCCGCAAAGCCAGCCGTGATCTTTTCCTTTTCATTCTTAATGTCCGCTTCCTCTTTGGCCTTCAGGTCAGCTATATACCCTTCAAAATAAGCCAGTTGTTTCTCTTTTGGCATCTTATAAATGGTAATGACACTATCTGCATATTGCACTACATCCTCGTAAGCAATAACATCTTCCAGATTGTCCAGCTTCTTTTTTATGGAGCGATATTTCTTGGAATCTACAACTAGGTTGGTCAGGGTACTGTCATAGTAGGCTCCTGAGGCCTTATACGCGTTTTTGTCAAAATTATATTCTGCCAGATTTTCGTAGTTCAAGGCATTCAAGCGAGGTTCGTTCCTAGTGGCCTTTATGGATTTATTAAAATAGGCCAAGGCCAAACTGTCCGATTGGTTTTCCAGGTGATACTCCGCTATTTGACGGTATATTTTGTCCAAAAAGGGCCTGTTCTCCCTATTTTCTTCAAGTTCCGTTAGATATTCGAACAAGATCTGTTTGTTCTTAGGCGTGACTTCGGTGTTTTTTATTTTTTGAAGATGGGCATTGATCATATATACCCTGGGCGATTTTCTGTTCAGTGCAATTACCTTATCAAAAGCATAATTGGCACTGTCCCTGTATCCCAATTGATTGTAAAGTTGGCCAACGATAAAATAGTACCTGCCTTTTTCCTGGTTTTTCTTGGTGTAGGCAGAAGCAATTTTCAATTGTTGAATGGCGGTATCAGGAGCCTTTAGATTGATATAAGCCTGCGCCATCATGGCCCTGGCATCAGCATATTCCTGATCTTTTAACCGTTCGTATTTTAAAAGTCGTTTTAAATTTTTAAGGGCGAGATCATCGTTTTCCAGCCGGATATGCACCTTCTCCCTCCAGATGGTAGCTTCATTGAGCTTATCGCTCTCGGTGTACTTGTTCAGGATGTAATTGAAAGCTTCTAGGGCAGGGATATACCGCTGGTCGAAATATCTCGATTTACCAAGAAGAAGAAAAGCCTCGTCCGTTTCCGGATTGCGCTCCTCATCTTTGATATCCATGCTGTGTTTTTGAATTGCTTTTGACGCCTTTTCCTCGGCCAGCAAAAAGTTAGGATTATTGTCTTCGGAATCTAGTTTTATGTCATCGGTTACCTTTAAACGTTCCACTGGCAGCACTTCCCAATAATTATCCTGATACGTTGAATTGAGCTCTTCCCTGCCTTCTTCAAAGGCAATGTTCCCATTGTACAGGACATTGTACTTGGTGTTTAGGGCATGCCAATTGCGATTGATAAAGGCATCCTTTTTAGTGGAACATGCGTTAAATAGCAGTCCACCAAAGGCAACACCCAATATAAGTTTAAAACGAAGCTTCAAAATAAGTGGTATTCGTACGTATCCTAAACTAAAAAATAACCCGTTTATTATACCGTTGGTCGGTAAAAATACCTTTATTTTTAAATAGAGGAAAATACCTCACAACTAAATCACCTTTACGCCTCCGATTCTAAGTTTGGTGCCTACCCCGCGAAGAAGGTTTCCAACTCCTTTAAAGTTTCCGTGGAGGTTTTAATATCGTTGACGATTTCCCCTTTGTGAAGTACTACGATACGTTCTGCAACTTCGGTAACATGAATAAGATCATGACTAGATATCAAAACGGTAACGTCTCTATTTGCAGTCAGTTCTTTAATGATTCCTTTTAGGCGGATCTGTGTGGTAGGATCCAAGTTGGCAAAAGGTTCGTCCAAGATGATGACTTCTGGATTGCCGATAAATGTGGCCACAATACCTACCTTTTTTTGGTTCCCTTTGCTCAAATCTCTTAGGTACTTCTTTTGACCCAATATTTCTCCATGGAAAAAGTCCTCGAACCCGGTTAAAAGGGCATTGACATCGGCTTTGTTCTGCCCTCTCAATTCCCCAATGAAATAAAAGTATTCTTCTGGGGTCAGATACCCAATTAAAAAGGTTTCGTCGATAAATGCGGAGGTAAAGGGCTTCCATGCTTCGCTCTTATCCACCTGAACCTCGTGATTTACAATCTGACCTGTTGTGGGTTGTATGAGGTCCAATAACAAGCTGAAAAGGGTAGTTTTCCCTGCTCCGTTATTTCCTACAAGGCCAAAACTCTGGCCTTTAGAGATTTCTAAATGTGGTATATTCAAAACGGTAGCTGAACCGTATGTTTTTGTAAGTTGTTGTACTGTTATCATAGTATAATTTTGATTAAAATAAAGATGGGTTAGTTGGTTTGTTTGTAGGCCAAAAGGGTCTTGTATTTTTCCTTTTTATAGATACCCTCTATCATTTTAAACACAGGGTTTTTAAAGGCATATCCCAAAATCCCGGCTAGGGCTACAAAAATATAGCCAGCCGTAGGGTTGATCGTATAATGGCCCAAAGCATAAAATCCCAAAGGCAACAATAATTTAGGCAGCGTCAACAAGAGTGTTTTGGCATTGAACGCCTGTTTGTCCCCAAAAGCTTTTTTGTTGGAGGTGAGATCAATGGGCGTTTTTATATAGGCCCCACCCCAAAGTACCAGATAAGAATTTACGCCAATGTTGTATACGGCCCCTACCAAAACCGCTAGGTAGGCATCTAAGCCAAAATAGAGGTAAAAGGATGCTATAACCGTGCTTATAAGCGTCGCAATGACTATAAGATACCATTTAGAATCTAGGTATTCACGATATTGTATGTTTTGGCTCATCATCAGGGGATAATAGGAACTGTCCCAACTGGGTACAAACTGCCCAAAACTAAATAGGAAGCCCCCTGAAATAAAAATTCCTGCAAAAATCTTCCAAACTGGGTTTTCATACATCTCTAAAGATCCCGTAAAGAAAAGGAAGCCGTAAAAAATAAAGAAAAAGCTCATGATCACCGAGGTTCTTGAACGCTTGTTGCGCTTGATCAGTTTGATATCGTTTTTCAAAAATGTCCCTAAATTTCCGAAACGGTTCAGCCAGTTCAGATCCTCGGTCTTGGCTTCGGCCTGTTTAATGGCCAGACCTGCATCCAAGTACATATGTTTTTTAAAATAAGTGTAGGCCGCCATATAAAGACCTATTAACAATGCCCAAGGAAGAAGGGCCATCCACGGCAGGTTGTACAGGGCATCAAAAAAGGGAGCGGTAAAAACCGTTATGTCAAAAAGGTTAAAATACTGGCATCCTCCCAAAACTGCCAAAATAGTGGCTGCTGGATAGAAAACGCTATCCTTATTGTTGGCTAAAATATTGATGAAGTTATTACTGTAAATGAGGGCCAACATTCCCAAATGCCAACCGATAACCCCAATAGGATTATACCCTTCGATCAAAAGCACAATGGAAAAAGGTATAAAGAAAAAAGCATGCGCTATATTGAAAAAGGAAACCACTGCCTTTCCCAAGGAATAATTTACCACTTGTTGTTTTTTAAAAGGCAGATACAACAAAGGTTTTATATTGATAATGGGCATTTTTTGCATCATATACCTGATAAAAAGATCCATCCCCAAATAGTAGATCATATATTTGTTTACGATAACCAACGGATCTCCTATTTCTGCTTTTTCGATGATATAAAATACTCCTACCCCCAAAAATAAAAATATCGCAATAAAGTAGAGGGCTCCAAAGGCCATAAGAATTTTAAAGGCCACATTGGTCTTGAAGGAAGCAGACCTGATGAACGATTTCCATTGGAGGTTGATAAAGTGCTTAAACATAAGGGTTGGTTTGTTTTTCTAGTTGGTTAGTGTTTCTAAGGATAAGAATGTTACAGTTTTAGACCATTTTATATTCTGGATAAGTTTGGGAAAGCAACTCTTCCGCTTTTGGAGGAATAACCATAATCATTACATAAATCAACATGATATAGCAGACAACAAAGAGGGATAAACTTAGTGTATACAAGTCATTAGAAAAAAGTCTAGGTGAAAGAAAAGTCATTTTAAGTGCATAGATTGGAAACAAGCCTAGGTTGAAATACCCCATTTGATTAAAAAGCATCTCCTCCAACATCCATTTCCGTTTTTTTGAATTCATTTTTTTTCGATACCTAAAACTCATAAAAAATAAAATCATCAATGCAATAAGCAAAGTTCCTAGGAAAAAATTATAACCGTCCTCTAAATTCAATAATCCTAAAAGATAAAAATAACCTACAGTTAAACTTAAAATTAAAAGTATTTTCGGTAGTTTAAAATACTCCTTATAGTATCTCCAGATAATGGCCCTGTATTTCTTTTCCATGGCTTTCATACGTTCGCTGATAACATCCTGGAACCCAAATATCCCAAACTTCTTGAATTCCCTATTTAATGCCTCACGAAAGGTAAGGGTAGGGGATTCTTTCCATTGCTGTTCTATCCCGTTGGCCAGGTGATCTACCAACTCCGTTTGCAGGTCATAGTGTTCTACAAAGTGCTTTCTAGTGAAGGTATAGAGTTCCTGTATTTGGTCTTGGGTTAAATTCATACTAAATGTACATTAGTGTAGGCTTCATATTCATTTTTTAATTTCAAGATGGTTCTAACATAAGCAAAGGCCAATACAAGCATAATAGCAACAAAAGCCATATTTAAATTCATATAATCCACAAAGAATTTCTTTTGATAAGATGGATTAAAAAATAATTGTAGTAGCTGAAGGAAAATAACGAGATAAGTGCCAATACGTTCCAACCCAGAAAAGCGTTGTTTTTTACGTTGATAAATCACAAAATAAATAAGAAGTAATCCAAAAATTATAGTCAAAGGCATGAAGCGCAAAGATGTGGTTATATCCAATGAAAGAGCTAGTAATTTCAATAGCAAAAAGGAAGTAATAAAAATAACCAAACTACCACCCTTTATAAGTTGAGCAACCAAAATCCTAAAAACCCTTTTGTCCGTGGTCCACTTAAACTTACTGTTTGATTTTTGAAGTTCCTTTTTATGGCGCACCATATAGCTTTTAAATGCCTCATAGAACGAGGACCCATCTTCTGACATTTTTATTTCAAGTTCAGAGGCCACATGATCTACCATTTCCATGCGCACATCCACGTACTCAATCTCGGAATTTTTGAGATAGGTGTCTATAAAAGCGATTTCTTCTCGGTTTAATTTCATAATCAAACGCTTAATTAATGCTCCAATTAGGATTCACCAAGTGTTGCATGCTCCTAATAAATTCTTCCAGCTCCGCCAATCTATTCTTGGTTTCTTTTACCCCGGCCTCTGTTAGCTTATAGTACTTGCGCAAGCGGTTGTCCACTTTGGCCACCTCAACATCCAATAACCCTTCTGCCTCCAGTTTGTGCAAGGCAGGATAAAGTGCCCCTTCCGTGATCTGAAGCTCCCCTTTGGTCAATTCCTTGACTTTTTGGGTAATCTCGTATCCGTACATTTTACCCTGCTTTTCCAGCAATTTTAAAATGATGGTGTTTAAACTTCCCTTATACAATTTGGCATTTCCCATATACGCGACTATAGACTCAAATATAGTTAATTTTCATATACATAAGGATTTTAGGTATATTTTTTTTAGTTTCCAATTTCGTATCAAGCAGTCTTTGCTTAATTTTGCAGGAAATTTTAACTATGGCAGATTTTCATTCCCTCACGGTTCACAATGTAAAACCTCTTACACCAGATTCCGTTGCGATTACTTTTACCATTCCCAAAGAACTTAACCAGACTTTTTTATTTACTTCTGGTCAGTATATCACTATAAAAAAAGAGATCAAGGGCAAGGAATTGCGCAGAGCCTATTCCATCAGTTCTTCTCCAACTTGTGGGAATATCACCATAGGGGTGAAGAAAGTGGATAAGGGTGGTTTTTCGGATTATGCCAATTCCAAAATTTCCGCAGGTGATGTATTGGAAGTAATGCCCCCTGAAGGAAGGTTTACCTTTAAGCCTTCCGATAAGGTGAAAAACATAGCCGCTTTTGCAGCCGGTAGTGGAATAACCCCAATCATTAGTATTGCCCGCACTGTTTTGGCGAGTAACCCGAAGAACAAATTCATGCTGGTCTATGGGAACAAATCGTACAAAGAGACCATGTTTTATACTGAATTGGTAAAACTTCAATTGGAATATGCCAATCGGTTTTTTGTTCACTTTATCTGCAGCCAGGAGCAGGAAGCGGATTCCCTTTTTGGTCGTATAGATGTCTCGACCGTAAATTATGCGCTAAAAAACAGGCACAAGGACATCATATTTGATGATTATTACCTTTGTGGGCCGGAAGCCATGATTAATTTGGTGACCGATACTTTAAAAGAAGATGGCGTTTCTGAAGATAAGATTCACTTTGAGTTGTTTACTTCAACCGAAATAATGGATGAGCTGCCAACTCACATTGAAGGTCAGTCCCAAATTACGATAATCCTGGATGATGAGGAATTTACCTTTTCCATGGACAAAAAGGCGCTGGTGTTGGATGCCGTTCTAAAAGAAAATATCGATGCTCCCTATTCCTGCCAGGGTGGGGTGTGCAGTAGTTGTATTGCGAGGGTGACCGAAGGAAAGGCCGAAATGGCAAAAAACCAGATTTTGACCGATGGGGAAATCGCTGAAGGTTTAATTTTAACTTGTCAGGCGCATCCTATTACGCCAACACTAAAGGTAGATTACGACGATGTATAACTCATATATAGAACTATAAAAGCCTTAAAACACCACTTCCTCAGTGGTGTTTTTTATTTTACCACTTTAACTTTTCCCAAAACTTCTTCCAATTTCCTAGCAGCGTGCTCATAGCCAATGGCATAAGCCTTTTCTATCCCTTTTTTATCCAAGATTCCGATTAGTTCCAGTTCTTTGGGCTCAAAGACCAAATCACATTTTTGAATCTTTTCCTTATTGATGGCATAGATCATTAAGGCCGTGGTCCTACTGGCGAGCTGAAAAGACGTGCTAATACCATCTTTCCCGATTTCTTTTACACTTGAAACATTGCTTCCTATAATAAAATCTGAAGTTTCGTTTATCTCGTTATATGGAAAATTGTTCATGATACCGCCGTCTGCATATAAATTCCCCTGTATACTGACTGGACTAAAAAGTGGGGGCAATGCTGCCGAAGCCAATAAAGGCCTGATTAATTCTCCTTCAGAAAACACCTTTTGATCTCCCATTTGAAGATCCGTAGCCACCACATGGAGTTTGCGGTGCAACTTGGAGAAGGAGTCCTCTGGAAAATAGGCCTTGAATAAATCGAAGTAGCGCTCCGTATCTAGAAGACCTGGCTTTAAAATGGTCATGAAATTATAACGGAACAAGGGGGTCTCCTTAAAAAAATAAAGCATGTCCGTAACGGAATTCCCATTGGCGTAAAGTGCCCCTACCAAAGCTCCCACACTGGTCCCTGCGACGACATTTGCGCCGATCCCGTATTCATCCAGAGCTTTGAGCATGCCAATGTGGGCAATGCCTTTTACCCCGCCTCCAGATAATACCAAACCAATTGATTTCGATTGTAACTCCTCTAATTCCATTACACTACCTATTTTCTTAATGCGATTACTTCAAACAAAAATTTACCTTACTAATCACTAAAAATACCTATTCCAACCCTTTAAAACACTGATTTAGGTTTGTTAAGGAGAAAGAAATAACAAACCGTTTGGTCTGTTATTAGCTCCAAAACTGCCCAAATCAAAAGAATTTGAGCACTTTAGCGGTAAAAACCGCTCATCGAACCCTACATATTTCAAAACGACCGTTTATTGGGCACGAATATAACTGACTACTAAGTCGGTTTATTATCTTACATCAAATATTCTTCCAATTTCTAAAATTATCAATACTATTCGCTGTTTTTATTTCAAGAAACAAAAAACCTGTTCCCCTTAATGGAAAACAGGCCTTCATATGTGTCATTTCTCTTACTGAGTATGACAAATGATTTACGGTTAAAAAGTTCGACTTAAACCTTTACAATCATCTTTCCTTTGTTCTTTCCTTTAAAAAGATCTATAAAGGCTTGGGGTGTTGCTTCAAATCCTTCAACAATGGTCTCCTTATAGGTTAGTTTACCTTCTCCCAACCACTGTCCCAATTGGTTCATGGCATCTGTGTACTTATCCGCATAGTCAAAAACAATAAAGCCCTGCATAAGAGCGCTGTTTTTTATCAAAAAAGGTTGTACACTGATACTTTTGGGCAATTCAGTCTCATTATAGACAGATATAGCACCGCAGATGACGAGTCGTGCTTTTTTATTGATGTTAAACAATACAGCATCGGAAATATTACCCCCCACATTGTCAAAATAAACGTCCACTCCATTCGGACAAGTTTCTGCTATAGCCTTTACCATGTTCTCAGTGGAATTGTAGTTGATGGCATCGTCAAAGCCAAATTCCGATTTTAATAGGGCCACCTTTTCATCGGTGCCAGCAATCCCAACAACTCTCAGTCCTAAAATCTTTCCTATTTGTCCCACTACACTCCCAACAGCACCAGCGGCACCTGAAACCAGCAAAGTTTCACCCTCTTTAGGCTTACCAATTTCAGTGAGGCCTAAATATGCGGTTAGTCCGGTCATCCCCAATATTCCCAAATATGCGGATAATGGCGCTTTTTTGGCATCTACCTTCATTAAACCGTCTCCTTTGGTGACTTGTTGTTCTTTCCAGGGTAAATTCCCAGTAACAAAATCCCCCTTATCGAAATTGCTGTTTTTGGTTTCCAGGACCTCAGCAACAATTCCTGAAACAATAGGTTGTTGTAGTTCAAAGGGTGGAATGTAGGATTTAACATCCCGCATACGCCCCCTTAGGTAGGGATCTACCGAGATATAGTTGGTCTTTAAAAGGATTTCCCCTGATTTAATTTCCGGAGTTGTTTCATCTATAATTTTAAAGTCGGACACTTTTGGCATTCCTTCAGGTCTGTTGTCGAGTAATATTGTCTTGCTCATAATTTCATTTTATATTTAGTTCAATAAAATTTCTTTCAATTCTTTCTTAAATATGCTCCATAATCAATTGGAAATAACTTGTAATACTAAGATAGCCACAAAATGTTAGTTCATTCAATACATAAAGCCTTTAACAAAACTATATAAGTTTCATCCCTTTTTAGTGCATCATTTATTTTTGTCAATGATCGAAAAAATCACCATCTGTTAAATTTTTAAGATATTGTAATTTAAAAGTTAGGGGTTCGACCAAACCCTTAACACCTATTTAACGTAGGTACATCAAAGTTTTTGTTTCCATGCCCCAAAAATTGAATATGACCACCGCTGTATTGGTATTTGCCAACTCCCCTTCGGCGGAAACGCTTCACAAGCCCATACACAATGCTGAGAACTTATATCATGAGCTAACGGGGCAAGTGATACAAACGGTTGAGAAATCTGGGCTCCCCTATTTTCATTTTACAGAGCACGAACAAACAGGCTTCAGTTTTGGTGAACGGTTCACAAATGCCATTCAGGCTGTTTTTGACCATGGTTTTGACAATGTCATTACCATTGGCAATGATAGTCCCCAACTAAAAGCATCTCATATTAAAAGTGCTTCCCTGCATTTAAATAAACAGGAATTTGTTTTAGGGCCTTCTACTGATGGCGGATTTTACCTAATGGGTATTCAAAGAACTCAGTTCAATGCCACAAAATTTAAAAATTTACCCTGGCAAACTAATAGGACTGCTACTACCTTACTAGGACTTATACAGGAAACGAATCCTAAAGTTGTAAGACTTGAAATTCTGACGGATGTGGATTGCATTTCAGACTTAAAGCAATTACTGAATTTGTTTCATAGCATTCCTAATGCGATAATGGAACAAATGCGTTCCATTCTGAGTGTCAACAGCCTCCAAGTTATATACGAACAAATCTATTTTTCCAAAGATTTTGGCAAGAGCTTTTATAATAAGGGGTCTCCTCTAGTTGCCCTTATTTAGCCATGAGACATGCATGATATTCTTGATGCATCAAACCAATTCTATTCATACCAATTATTACATTTAGAATGAAGCAGTTCGTTTTACTAACGGCCCTATGCTTTTTTGCATTGGGATCATCACAAACTATTATTTCGGGCAAGGTGACCTCTGAATCCGGGGAGGCGCTATCTGGTGTTAACATTATATATGTGGGAACCAATAAAGGTGCTACCACCAACAACTTAGGGGAATATGCCATAAATATACCAGACACTTCTGGTTCCTTGGAATTTTCCACCCTTGGCTTCGAAACCCAAATTGTCTCCATTCGCAACAGAGACATGATCAACATAGCATTGCGGGAATCCAGCCAAGAGTTGGATGAAGTAGTACTCACCGCCTTTGGACTTAAAAGGGAGAGCAAGGAATTAGGCTATGTAGTTCAGAGTTTAGATGCACAAGGTGTAACAGAAGTCCAATCGGTCAACTTTTTGGACAACCTGTCTGGAAAATTGGCAGGCGTAACCATAAACCAAGGTGCTACGGGAGTAGGATCTTCCTCTAAAATAACCATTAGGGGTGAAGCTTCCTTTTCCAACAACAATCCACTTTTTGTGGTTGATGGCGTACCGATCAACAACAACTCAGTTTTCAATTTTACCAATGAGGCGGCCGCAGGGTTTCAGGCGATAGATTTTGGTAACGGAGCCATGGAGGTCAACCCAGATGATATTGCTGAGGTGTCGGTTCTAAAAGGGCCAAGTGCCGCAGCCTTATACGGAACCAGAGCGTCCAATGGTGTCATAGTTATAGAAACAAAAAATGGTTCTAAAAGTAAAGGGCTTGGAATCAGTTACAATTCTAGCTTTTTTGTGGATTCTGCCTTTAAACTACCCGAGTTTCAAAACGAATACGGACAAGGAAATTCTGGCCAGTTTGCTTTTGTAGACGGTTTAGGAGGGGGTACCAATGATAATATTACCTACAGCTGGGGTCCTCGATTAGATCAAGGGATTTTGGTGCCTCAGTTTGATAGTCCGGTAATTTTACCTGACGGACGTACAGTACGTGGTGGAGATACCTCACTATATGATGGTATCGCCATTACACCCACACCTTTTGTTTCCAACCCAGATAACTTAAAGGACTTTTATAAAACAGGGACCACTACGATCAATAACCTTTCCATTGCTTCCGGCTTTGATAAAGGCAACTATAGATTATCCTTTACAGATTTACGCAGTGAATCCATTATTCCTGGGGTAAATTTAGATCGCCAAACGATAAGCGCCCGCCTTGGGTTTTCACCAACGGATAAATTAAAAATAAATTCATCCATCAATTACGTGAATTCCCAGAGTGATAACAGGCCCTCTAATGGCTATGGCTCAGAAAACGTGAATTACTCATTGGTTGCTTGGGGACCTCGGTCTCTGAACATCAACAACCTGAAAGATTATTGGCAGCCAGGTCTGGAGGGCCTGCAACAATACTCCTATAATTACACCTTTTTTGATAACCCCTATTTTATCCTCAAGGAAAACACCAACTCCTTTAACAGGGATAGGGTTTTTGGGAATATATCAGCCAAGTACGAAATAACAGATCATCTGAGTGCTACGGTTCGCACTGGAATGGACTATTCCAATGAATTACGCCAATTGAAAAGGGCATTCAGCTCCAACCGCTTTAGAAATGGCGGGTACGCGGAGCACGATGTGTTCTTTCGCGAGATTAATACGGATTTTCTTTTAAATTATACCAATAGGTTTGGTGATTTTAAGGTTGATATTTCCTTTGGTGGCAACAGAATGGATCAAAGGGCAGCAACCAATCAATCCCAAACCACTAGTCTGGCGCAGCCAGGTATTTTTAAACTATCAAATGCTGCTTCCCCGATTGAAGTGTTCGAATTTGAAGCTGAAAAACGTATCAATAGTTTCTATGGCTTGGCCAAATTCGGCTATAAAAATTACTTGTTCTTGGACATCACCGGTCGTAATGATTGGTCGAGCTCTCTGGCCACACCTTTTTCAGTGGACAACACTTCGTTCTTTTATCCTTCGTTCTCTGGCAGCTTTATTCTATCGGAGGTTACCAGTCTTCCAGATTTTATTTCTTTTGCAAAACTACGCGCTAGTTACGCCCAAGTAGGTAATGACACAAATCCTTATCAGACAACCGGTGCCTTTGTGGCCCAAACCCCTTTTAACGGACAGCCCACTTTTAGTGATCAAAATACCATCGCCAATCCCAATCTTAGGCCCGAAACTACAAGTGCTTTCGAAGTGGGAGCGGATATACGCTTTTTCAGAGACCGATTAAATTTTGATATCAGTTATTACAATGCGGTGACCAAAGATCAAATTATCTCCCTTCCTATTGGGGTATCATCCGGATACACGCAACAAGTGGTCAATGGAGGATCGGTAAGATCAACCGGAGTGGAGATCATTGCGGGAATAACCCCGATTACTACTCTTGATTTTACTTGGAGAAGCACCTTCAATTTTAGTACAAATAGGGCTACTGTTGAAGATCTACCTCAAGATGATGGTAGGCTCACCCTAGCTTATTCCAGAATATATGACAGTCAAAACCAAACGGTATTTTTACAGGTAGAAGAAGGCGGTAGGGTTGGTGACCTTTATGGCACGGGCTACCTAAAAAATGAGAATGGGGATTTTATACTAACCGATCAAGGGCGGTATATTGCCGACAACAATTTACAGAAATTAGGAAACTACAATCCAGATTTTATGCTGGGCTTTACCAACCAATTTCAATATAAAAATTGGGATTTAGGGGTGCTTTTAGATTGGAGAAAAGGTGGCATCATTGTTTCACGGACAAGGGCCTTAGGGAATGTAGGTGGACAGTTGGCCGAAACCTCTTTTAGACCAGAAGCAGGCATTGTGCCAGAAGGGGTAGTAAATGTTGGCACCCAAAATGCTCCGGTATACCAACCCAATACCGTTGCCCTAACTGCAGAAAGTTATTACCGACAATTCTACGACAGAAACCACGAGGAGAACAATACCTACGATGCTTCTTTTCTAAAGTTGAGACAGGTAGCTATTGGATATACTTTTGATAGTTTTAATGTATTCAAAACCGATGCAAATCTTCGTATATCACTCATTGGGAGGAATTTGTTTGCTATCACTGAAAATCCACATTTCGATCCCGAACAACTAGCCGTACAGGGCCAAGGTTTTGTAAGCGGTGTAGAAGATATGTCCTATGCAACCACTAGAAGTATTGGCCTAAAAGCCGGGTTTAATTTTTAATAAAGAAAGATGAAGAGTAATTTACATATAAAATTTTTGGGATCCATAATGGCTTTGGCCGTTATTACTTCATGCAACAATGACTTTGAGGAGATCAATACCAATCCTAATGCACCCGTGAGCGTACAACCTAGTTTACTGTTACGCCAAGTGATCTATGATTATGGGGAACAAATGTCCTATGAGGGTTTTACGGCGGGAAACCTTCTCGGACAATATACCACCGCCCTGGATTTTAACCTTTTTGATAGGCACAATTTAAAATCTCCCCAGCTGGGAGGAAATCCATGGCCAATTTTTTATAAAAATCTCCGTGACAATGAACTTATTTTGGATCAGGCCAGGACTGTAGAAACCTTTGCAGTATATGAAGGCCCCGCCCTTATTTTAAAGGCTTATATGACAGCGGCCTTGACAGATATCTTTGGGGATGTTCCCTACTCTGAGGCCTTTAGGGGGAAAAGTGAAACCGTTACTCCGGGGTATGACGCCCAAGAAAATATCTATTTGGAAGATGGGGGGATTTTGGACAACCTCAACAAAGGAATAGCGGCCATTCAAAACTACTCGGGAACCATTGCCTTGGAAGGGGATATTTTGTTTGAAGGAGACTTACAGGGTTGGATTCGTTTTGCGAATTCCCTAAAAATAAAATCCTTGATACGAATCTCTAATAAAATGGATGTTGCCGTGGAATTGCAGGCCATTTATGATAATGGGGACTACATTGATAATAATTCACAAAATGCTGTTTTTGATTTCACCGATGGGGAGCCCAATAATTTTAGATTGGCCCGTTTGCGTGTTGGGGATTTCAATAATTTTGTCCTTTCCGAAACCATGGAGGAAATCTTGGTAAATCTAAATGATGATAGGATAGAGCGATTGTTCCGTCCTTTCGCCAATAGCACCAATGAAGAATTCAATGGGCTATTAAACGGGATTGATGCCTCACAAACGTCAATAGCACTAGCCGATTATTCCTTGACAGGAACAATTTTCCGGGAAAATACCGGGCTATTGGATGCGAATTTTATGAGCAGTTGGGAGACCCAATTCTTATTGGCAGAGGCGGCCGAAAAAGGATTTATCACCGCAAGTGCAAAAGAATTGTACGAATTAGGGGTTACCCAGGCTTTTGAATACTGGCAGGTACCATTACCGTCTACCTACCTAACCATAGATGCCGCTTATGATCTATCTGGCACGGAACCTTTAGAACAGATTATTACCCAAAAATGGATAGCCAATATGATCAATGGGTATGAAGGGTGGATTGAATACAGGCGTACAGGCTTTCCGCAACTAAAAACCATTTCAGCGAGTCTGAACAACGACCTTATCCCGGTCAGAATGCCCTATCCCGCAGAGGAAGAGGCTTTGAACAATAAAAACTATACAACTGCTGCTACAGCAACAGATGGTAACAGCATCAATGTTAAAGTTTGGTGGGACGAATAATTCATTTCATGGTTGGGTTTTAAACTTTGGTTTGAGCGGTGGAAAAAATAAGTAAGAGATAAAAAATAGTTATGGAACAGTATTGGCAATGGGGTTTGATTATCACTTCTAGTATACTACTATTTGTGCTTTCTCCTCTTGCTAAAAATACCAATCAGTTTTTTAAAGCTGTGCATAAAAAGAAAGCCCCCAATACCTTTATGTTAATGGGGAGTTTGGTGATCTCTTGGATATTTGCGAAGAGCATAACCAACGCCGCAAATTTAGGGCTTGACTATGGAATTGTTGGAGGGGTAGCCTATGCTGCTTATTATGCTTCCTTTGCGGTGGCAGGACTTATCATTTATCAAATGCGCATGCAAGGTAAATTCCTCAGCATACACCATTTCTTAACCTCAAGATATGGAAAGGGTGCAGTTGCGGTATTTTCTATTCTCATAGCCATACGACTATTTAACGAAGTATGGAGCAATACCATGGTCATTGGCACCTACTTTGGGGAAACTGGATCATCCCCATATTTTTGGTCTATTTTAGTTTTTACGGCACTTACCTTGGCCTACACCCTAAAAGGCGGACTTAGTAGCTCCATATTTACAGACGCGATCCAAATGGCACTATTTTCCATTCTTTTGTTCATCATACTTTGGAATGTATTCCATGTAGATGCCTCTTTCTCTCCTTCTAAAGCCATTACAACCGGGGTGTGGAGTTTTGAAATGGGTGTCAATTTGCTTTTGGCGGCCCTTTTACAGTCCTTCAGCTATCCCTTTCATGATCCCGTGTTGACCGATAGGGGTTTTATCAGTAGCCCTAAAGTGACAAGAAAAAGCTTTTTATGGGCAAGTTTAGTGGGTGCCATAAGCATTATACTGTTCAGTATTATAGGAGTCTATGCGAAGCATGCAGGACTACAGGGACAAGCAGCCGTTGAAGTAGGAAAAGCTTTTGGTGTGGCCATACTATTGGTCATCAATTTTATAATGATCACTTCCGCAGCATCAACATTGGATTCAACCTTTTCCTCCTTTTCCAAATTACTATCCGTAGATCTTAAGTTGGGGAATACCTTGAAATTTGGACGATGGTCAATGGCCATTATTGCTATTTTAGGTACAATTCCCGTTTTTTTAAATGCAGAAATCTTATCGGCCACCACCATTAGTGGTACTATGGTCATTGGTTTGACCCCTGTATTTCTATTTTGGAAAAGTGAAACGCCTAAAATCAGTTTCTTTTTAAGTGTGTTTTGTGGAATATTATTTGGATTTTTATTGCTTTTGGAAGTTTTCCCACAGAGCCTGATCTTCACAAAGGGCAAATATGCCGATTTACTTTGGATTAATTTTTGGGGGATATTTTCCTGCATCTTATTATATTTTATACCCAAATGGATAAAAAAATAACACATCTGGGAACCCTATCGGGCAAGCTCATATTATTTGGGGGTGTTTATAGCAACCTTCAGGCCTTGGAGCGTCTTGTAGAAATTGCCAAAGAAGAAGGGATATCCCCTGAAAATTGCATCTGTACCGGGGACATTGTGGGCTACTGTGCACAACCGGAGGAAACGGTCGCTCTATTTAGACAATGGGGGGCAAAGAGTATTTCGGGCAATGTTGAGCAGCAATTATTTGAAGGTGCGGAGGATTGTGGTTGTGACTTCACCGAAGGCAGCAGATGCGATGGATTTTCAAAACTATGGTACCCCTACTCCCAAATGAAATTATCCGAGGATTCCATTGAATGGATGGGCCAGTTGCCCAACCATTTAACCTTTACCTATGGTGGGAAACAGGTGATGGTGGTCCATGGGTCTTACAGCAATATTTCTGAGTTTATATTTGAATCTACCCCAGATCATATAAAGCTTGAAAATTTTGAACAAACCCAAAGTGATATCATCATAGCCGGTCATTGTGGACTTCCATTTCATCAAAAATTGGCAAATCGCCAGTGGATAAACCCGGGAGTTATTGGGATGCCCGCCAATGAGGGAAAAACAAGAGTCTGGTATATGATCCTAGAAGAAATTAATGGGGAAGTACAAGTTTCACATCAATATTTTGAATATGACCATACCACCGCTAACCAGCTGATGATAAAAAACCATTTACCCGAAGCCTATGCGGACACGCTCTTAACTGGATTTTGGGACAATATGGAAATTCTTCCCGCAGCTGAAAGGCAATTACAGGGAAAATCTTATAATTTTAATCCCACCGAGGACCAAACAGAAGAAACAACAACTAAAAAAAATAAAAAAATGGCAGATTCATATTATGATCCAGCAGATTTAAGAAAGTTTGGCAAGATTACCGAATGGAGTGAGGAATTGGGAACAAAGTTTTTCGACTATTACGGAAAAGTATTCCAAGAGGGAGCCTTAACGGCCCGTGAGAAGTCACTCATCGCCTTAGCGGTATCACATGTGGTAAAGTGCCCTTATTGCATCGATTCTTATACCAAGGATGGCTTACAAAAGGGAATTACCAAAGAAGAAATGATGGAAGCGGTCCATGTAGGGGCAGCCATAGAAAGTGGCGCAACCCTGGTACATGGTGTACAAATGATGAAAAAGTACGATAAACTGTCCATGTAAATTAAATTATTGTTACTGCAGTACCATTGAGTTTAAAAGAATAGGAAAACCTCTTTATTCTGTAATCTTTTCATGGTTCTGCGAACTAAATACTGAATACAAAAAAAATGGCTACAAAATCTTTAAAAGCAAGACATGATGATCTTGTGATCGGTAACAAACAATTGGAAATCCTGAACGGTGGCATCTTCGAAGATGGGGAACTCCCCTACTTTAAGGATAAAATTGCCCAAATAGGTCATTTCCCACTTCGACCTAAGAAGTTGGAAATATTGCAGATCAATGTGGGCTATATGTGCAACCAGGTCTGTGAGCACTGTCATGTAGATGCAGGTCCGGACAGGAAAGAGATCATGACGCGTGATACGATGGAACAGTGTTTAGAGGTCATCCGTAATACGGGTGCCCACACCCTGGATCTTACAGGTGGTGCCCCAGAAATGAATCCCGATTTTCGTTGGTTCGTAGAAGAAGCATCCAAGGCGGGGATCCAGGATTTTATTGTTCGATCTAACCTGACCATCATCAGGGCCAATAAAAAATACTACGATCTTCCAGAATTTTTCAAAAAACACAACGTGCATGTCATCTCGTCCATGCCCCATTACACTAGAGGTAAAACGGACAAGCAACGGGGTGACGGAGTTTTTGATAAATCCATTAAAGCACTTCAGGAATTGAACGCTGTTGGATATGGCATGCCAAATAGTGATCTGCGATTGGATTTGGTTTACAATCCTTCAGGTGCCTACCTCCCAGGAGATCAGGCCGCCATGGAGCGCGATTTTAAAAAGGCATTAAAAGAAGATTTCGACATAGACTTTCATAATCTCTTTGCGATTACCAATTTGCCCATTGCCCGCTTTTTGGACTATTTGATAGCATCAGAGAACTACGAAGATTATATGTATGCCCTAGTGGAGGCCTACAATCCTTCCGCGGTAGCAAACGTAATGTGCACCAATACCATTTCTATAAGCTGGGACGGGTGGTTATATGATTGCGACTTCAATCAAATGCTGGACCTAAAAGTGGCCAGTAAGGTGAAACATATAAAGGACTACAATGAGGATATCCTTAATGATAGGAACATCATTATATCACAACATTGTTATGGCTGTACCGCAGGTGCAGGGAGCAGTTGTCAGGGTACAGTAGCCTAAATTAGGCCATTCTTGTAAGGTAAAATAAGGTGTAAATACACTTTATCCGAGATTAAAACCGACCAATTACCAACTGATTGGTCGGTTTATTTTTTAAAAATGACCCTTTTTTGTAGAAAATAGCCGTTATAACGATTTTATCGTGCGATACGTCTTTTAATATTTACCAAATCCTATATCTGTCTGTTCTTTGTTAAAGACTCTCGGGTCTGTTTTACCCCAAAACCCAAATCTCATGGAAAAGAACCTAAAACGCATGGCCACCATGCATCGTATGCAACGTACTGGACTAGAATTGTTTTATCAACAGGGATATTATAATACCAGTATAGATGACATCTTAAAAAAGCTGTCCCTTTCGAAAGGAGCGTTTTACTACCACTTTCAATCCAAGGAAGATTTCTTTATTAGTATTGTACAGAACCTTTTGTTCCAAAAAGTATACAGTATGCTTGTGGAGCCCATTGAAGGTCAGGAAGACCCTTTAAGCGTTATTTCCAAGTCCATAGAAGACGCCCTTGAAACGGCAGAGCACAATACAATGGATTTTGGTTTTGTGTTAAGCAACTTTATCACAGAATTCAATGGAAGGAATCCTGAAATCATGAAATATCTCATGGATATAATAAAAGTATGGGAGGTTAATCTGATTACGACCTTGCAAAAAGGAAAAACAGATGGATATGTAGACAGACATGTAGACAGTGAGGCCGTTGCCACTTATGTGATCTCATCTTATATAGGGGTGCGCACTTTAATGGTAGAAGGAAATTCAAAAATGTTACGCTATAAGTATGTACAACAATTGAAAAACTACTTCAAGTTGATTTCCCAAAAAGCTGTGGCCTAAGGAGGAAAACTACTCTTTATTCGAAACCGAATTTACTTTAGCAATGATAGCCTCAGGGGTTATGGTATCCATAACGTTTTCATAACCCTTGGGGAATTTATTACCATATACGGAAGTAGGAATCAATGGATATAGGTCCCTATCTGCCAATAATGCCTGATCAATATCTTGTCCAAATGGATAAAACCCGGCATAAGGATGGGTTACGCCCCAAATAGTTATAGTGGGTATTCCAAAGATCGCGGCCAAATGAGCGTTTCCGCTATCCATGGCCAGCATAAGGTCTAGGTGGGAAATAACGGTCAATTCCTCTTCGAAAGAAATCTTTCCCGCCATATTCACGCAATTACTGAACTCTGTTGCCCAGGATTCCAACTGTTCTTCTTCCTTCTTACCGCCTCCAAACAATAGTATTTTATGATTGGCACTTTCATTAAGCGCCTTAACCACCTTATGCATTTGTAGTAATGGGTACATTTTTACCTCAAATGCTGCGAATGGTGCTATACCGATCCATTTTTCAGTCTTTGGCCCTATAACCTTTTGGATGGTTGCAGACATTTCTCTTTTTGGAGCAGGGCTGACCAATTCTAAATTAACAGGGAATCCTAATATGGCAAAAACATCAGCATATCGCTGGTGAGAGGATTTTAATGGTTTGAATATTTTTTGGGAACCTGCAGTGAGGGCCTTTTTTTCAACGCGACCCTTATCTAGTTGCACAAAGGGAATGTTGGTCAGTCTAAAAAAAGCTTTTAAGATGGAGCTTCGCAGCACATTGTGAAGATCTGCGACTGCATCTATGCCAAGGCCTTTAAGTTCCTTAAAAAGACTATAGAGTCCGACTACACCCTTATGTTTCCCCTTTACGTCAGCAGCATAGACAGTAACGTTAGGAATTCCTTGAAATAAAGGGGTAAAAAAGCTTCTGGTTAAAACGGTGATCTGGACATTTGGATATTGACTTACCAAGCCCGACAGCACCGGGACCGTCATGGCCACATCTCCCATAGCAGACAACCTGATCACCAAAATGTGAGTGCTATCTTTTGATTTTAAAGAAATGTTACCCTTTTTGGCCACGAAGAATTGGGTTTAATTCCTCGTCGTTGTACATTTTCATCTGTTTGTAGACCTTCATGTACTTATTGCCAGCTTCTATATCTGTAAGTAATTGGTCAATTGCCAATGATAGATCCTTCTTTTGTTCTAAGAGGATGTTCAACTTTTGTTGACACTTTAATACGTGTTCTTCCGAAGCATCTGTCCTTTCTGCCTCTTCTTTCATATGGTATACCTTCAAGGCCAAGATTGAGAGTCGGTCTATCGCCCAGGCTGGACTTTCAGTGTTGATGGTGGCATCTGCCTTTTTTACAACCGATTGGTATTTTTTTAGAAAATAACTGTCGATATACTCCACCAAATCCGTTCTATCCTGATTACTGGCATCAATCTTACGTTTTAAAACCAATGCTGCACCTGGCTCAATATTAGGATCCCTTATGATGTCTTCATAATGCCATTGCACCGTATCGATCCAGTTTTTTCGATATAACAAATGGGCGATATCGTCCTTTTTATAAGGATTTGAAAATTCTTGATAAACATCATCCTTAACGTGATACTTCTGTATACTTTCTTCAAAAATGAAATAGGCAAATTCACTGAACATTTTTACGCGTATTTTAGGGCAAAGATACTTTTTATTTATTCAAGATATCCCCGAAGAAGATAAGGAAGGGAATAAGCACAGCAGCTATCAGTGCTATCTCCTTCACATTTGACCTCTTTATTGATTCTATATAATGGGTAAAGAAAATAACTGCTGGGAAGAAAGTCATCAATACAGGGTACGAATCATCGGCAGATATGAGTACGACGGAAATCACGGAAATAAAAAAGTACAGGGCTATCAGTCGCATCGCAATAATCTTTCCAGAGCCAGAAGTACGGAGTTTAACAAATGCCACTATCCCGGCTATAGTGGTCAATAGGATATAGATGACCAATTTAATACTGTTCCCAATATGTGTAAAATAAGCCACATTGAATTGATAATCGAATTGATAGTGTTTTTTTAAAAAAGTTGGATTGTCAACTATTAAAAGAACGGCATAGGAAATCATGGCCACCGTAAAAAAGCCGATAAAAGGTATCAACCAGTTCCTCCCATTTTTAGGGTCATACAGGTAAATAGCTATATAGACAAGAACAATATATACGATGGCCCAGTCATAAAACAGACTGGCCACTACGATCCAAAGTGAAGCATCGAATATCTTTACTTTAATATTTTTTAATGATTTTATGCTCAGCAATCTCCTAGCGGCCAACAAAAGGAAGAGATTGCACCAAATGGCATTTTTATCTGTAAGCACTTCGGGGAAAACCACCATTAACATGGTAAAAAACAAGATGGCAAAGGAATTTGTTTTGGTGAGTTTGTTCCGCTTTACAATAAAGTCAACCAAGAATATGCTGAACATTAAAAGGATCAAAAATCCCATTTTATATAGAAGTTCGTCAGAAAGCTCCGTCTGTACAAAAAGGAACAAATGGGCAAACCAATAGAACAAAAACAAAAACACCAACAAAATAATGTAGTTAATGGGTTTTGTTTTTCCAAAAATGCTTGAAATCATCCTAGGTTTTTATACTTTTGCAAGGTAAAGATAAATAAGATGACAGCATTTTTTGAAGGCATAGCGGATTTATTTGTAAACTACTTGTTTTGGCCATTTGACCAATTGCGTTTTATGGAAAATTGGTGGGCGGCCAATTTTTTAAATTGGATCTTTATGATCATCTGCACGGCTGCAATGGTATACTGGATGTTACAATTGAAAAAGTTCAACGATAGCGGAGAAGAGAGCAAGGACGCAACGGCTCATTCCTACATCTAAAAGGATTTAAAATAAAAACAAAATCCGCATTGGATATAGAAATCTATATTCGATGCGGATTTTCTATTCCATACATTTCCCTCTATTTCAAATCAAATCCAAGATCCTTACGGTAGTACATCCCGTCAAAATGAAGTTTATCTAAATTTCGGTAGGATATTGCTAAAGCTTCTTTGAAATTTTCTCCGAAAGACGTAATCGCCATGACTCTTCCACCGTTGGTAACTACTTTACCATCTTTTAGGGTAGTACCGGCATGGAACACCAAAGAATCAGAGATAGTGTCATATCCTGTTATTTCTTTTCCCTTGTCATAGGCTTCCGGATAACCTCCTGCAACGGTCATCACGGTTGTAGCGGTCCTATCATCTATTCTTAAATCAATTTGATCCAGGGTTTGATTGGCCACGGCCTCAAAAACGGCAACTAAGTCGTTCTGAATTCTTGGTAATACCACTTCGGTTTCCGGATCTCCCAAACGGACATTGTATTCGATCACTTTAGGTTCCTCCCCAACCTTGATCAAGCCGATGAAGATAAATCCCTTATATGGCAGGTTATCCTTTTTAAGACCCTCTACGGTAGGTTTCACCACTCGTTCGTGTATCTTGTCCATAAATGCCTTATTGGCGAATGGAACGGGCGAAATGGCACCCATACCGCCTGTATTCAAACCAGTGTCTCCTTCTCCTATGCGTTTATAATCCTTGGCTGTTGGTAAAACCTTGTAGTTTTTCCCATCGGTCAATACAAAAACACTTAGTTCAATACCAGAAAGGAATTCTTCAATGACCACTGTAGCGCTTGCATTTCCAAATTTGGCATCTACCAACATGCTCTGCAGTTCCTTTTTTGCCTCGGCTATGTCATTTAGAATTACCACTCCTTTCCCCGCCGCCAGGCCATCGGCCTTAAGCACATAAGGGGGTTTCAGGGTTTCCAGAAAAGCAAAGCCTTTTTCCAAGGTATCACTTGTAAAGCTTTGGTATGCCGCAGTAGGAATATTGTGGCGTATCATAAATTCTTTGGCAAAATCCTTACTTCCTTCTAAGGTAGCAGCTGCTTTTTGTGGACCAATGACGGGAATATGTTGTATTTCGGAATCG
The DNA here is from genome assembly GCF_001430825.1 of Sediminicola sp. YIK13. Lineage (GTDB taxonomy): Bacteria > Bacteroidota > Bacteroidia > Flavobacteriales > Flavobacteriaceae > Sediminicola. Next base: position 2,667,232 of record NZ_CP010535.1, read on the forward strand.
TTTAAAAAGAAGTCATGAATGCCGTTTACCAAAGGATCTTCGGGTCCTACAACTACCATGTTTATATTATTGGATATAACCGCCTTTTTTATGGCTTCGAAATCATTCACCCCAATGGATAAATTTTCGGCAATGGACGCTGTACCAGCATTTCCTGGCGCAACATAAAGTTGATCTAGTTTAGGACTTTGCTTTAATTTCCATGCTAAGGTATGCTCACGACCACCAGCACCAAGGATCAGGATGTTCATTTTCTATAGTTTTGGGCAAAAATACAGATTGAGGTTGAAAATCATGTTATTCCTTGAAATAATAACAAATTGAATTTTATTAAACTCTTTCTAATTTTTATTTCTATCCGCAAAGTCGCGGTGTTCCGTTTTTACCAATTCCTCTTGAGAAAGGGACTTAAAATAATCATAGGTTTTCTTCATCCCCTCTGCTCTACCTACCTTGGGTTCCCATCCCAAAATCTCCTTGGCTTTGGAAATATCCGGTTGTCTTTGCATAGGGTCATCCTTTGGCAACGGTTTGTAAATAACCTTTTGATCTGTTCCGGTTAATTTTATGATCTCTTCAGCAAAGTCTCTAATGGTTATTTCATGGGGATTTCCAATATTTACCGGATCTGTATAATCACTCATTAGCAAACGATAGATACCTTCAACCTCGTCATCGACATAACAAAATGATCTAGTCTGAGAACCGTCCCCAAAGACCGTAAGATCCTCCCCACGTAAGGCTTGTCCCATAAAAGCTGGAATAACACGCCCGTCATTAAGTCGCATTCTAGGCCCATAAGTATTGAAGATTCGCACGATACGGGTATCTACTCCGTGGAAGCGGTGGTAGGCCATTGTAATCGACTCCTGAAAGCGTTTGGCTTCATCGTAGACCCCTCTTGGCCCTATGGTGTTGACATTGCCGTAGTATTCTTCGGTCTGTGGATGTACCAATGGGTCTCCATAAATCTCCGAAGTGGAAGCAATAAGGATTCTGGCCCCTTTATCCTTTGCAAGCCCCAATAAGTTGTGTGTTCCCAAAGCCCCTACTTTTAAGGTTTGGATTGGAATTTTCAAATAATCGATCGGACTTGCGGGCGATGCAAAATGAAGAATATAATCCAGTTTTCCGGGAACATGAACAAACTTGGTTACATCATGATGATAAAACTCAAATTGTTCCAAATGAAAGAGATGGTCAATGTTTTTAAGATCTCCCGTAATGAGGTTATCCATGGCGATGACATGAAAGCCCTCTTTGATAAAACGATCACATAAGTGTGAACCTAGAAACCCTGCTGCCCCTGTAATTAAAACTCTTTTCATTCTTTATGTTTTTGCTTACTCCTATAAAAGTTTCGAAAATACTATAATAAACTTCATGGTGGGATTATACAAGATTAACAGCCAAAATAAAGGATTACTTGTATTAATATGCCTTCTCCTCCCCTTTGATGGCATTTAACACGGTTTGGAATACTATTTTAATATCCAGGAAGAGGGACCAGTTTTCTATATAGAAGATGTCAAATTTAATCCGGTTTAAAATATCCGCCTCGGCCTCTATTTCTCCTCTATAACCGCGAATTTGCGCCAATCCTGTTATACCGGGCTTCACAAAATGCCTCAACATATACTTATCTACCTTGTTGGCATACTCATTAGTATGTTTTACCATATGGGGCCTTGGGCCTACAACCGACATTGTGCCAAAGAACACATTATAAAACTGTGGTAATTCATCAATGCTGGTTCGTCTTATGAAGCGCCCTACTTTTGTTATCCGCATATCATTTTTACTGGCCTGAAAACGATCCGCATCTTGGTTAGGGGCCATAGATCGAAATTTATAACAATAGAACTCCTTGTTGTCTATTCCGTTTCTTTTTTGCCTAAAGAAAATAGGGCCTTTAGATTCAAGCGATATAATGATGGCCAATAATGGTGTCAGCCACGACAACAAGCCAAGGATCACAATTATAGCAAAAATAATATCGAACGAACGTTTTACAAATGAGTTAATGGGGTTATGAAGGGGTATATCCCTTAACGATAAAACAGGGATATAATCATAATATTCAAACTTCAATTTCTTCGCGAAGATGTTCTTGTTGTCCGGAATAAATTTTAAGGTCTTTAAATTGTTATCCGCAAAATTGATAAACTCATTTATTTCACTGTTCTTTAATTCCGAAATAGAGCAATAGATTTCATCGATTTGTTTAATTAGGATATAATCAAACGTTTTTTGGATATCAAAACCCCTGTCCTTTGGGCAAAACTGCTTTACAAAATGATACCCAAATTCTGCCCTATTGTTGAATACATCTATTAGTTGTTCCGTTTTTTTGTTTTTTCCAATGACCACAACATTCCTAAGATTTCCTTTTACGCGTTCCCTATATTTCATTAATAGCACATAGTTCAAAAACTTTAAAGCTGAGATTGATAAACCTACAAGTAAAAAATATTGGCCCAAAACAAACCGACTGATGTTGGGTTGTTTAAAAAATCCTATAAAAGCATAAAGGGTTAAGAAAAAGAATAAAAATTGAGAAAATAACAATTTTAGAATGTAGGTTACCTTGGTATACCTATACACCTCATAAAATTCATTTTTAAATGAAATGATCACCCAGATTATGGAAATGTAGGTGTGGAAAAGAATTGGTGTTAAAAAATTAATAGGCAGATAATAGGCAAACAGATTGATGACCAACAAATCCACCGCATAGGATATGGGATTAATAAAACCTGAATAGCGATGTTGGTTGGAAAACATTATATGGATTGGAAATTTATTCTAAACGCAAATATAATATTATAAAAATGATAAATTATAGCCTAACAAAATTCCTTATTTAAGCTTTTTAAATTTGGAATATTCTAATTCCACATAATTTTTCATTTCTAGTTCAAACCGTTTCTTTGAAAATTTCTCAACACTTTCTCGAATTACTTCGGGTTCAAAATTTAAACTTTCAAAATATATTACTGCTTCTTTTATAGAATTGACAGATTGCCGACCAAAATGAACGCCTGAAATTCCATGCTTAACAGTCTCCAATAGCCCCCCTTTCCCAAATCCAATCACTGGAGTTCCGCATGCCTGTGCTTCCACAGGGACAATTCCAAAATCTTCCTCCGCTGCAAAAACAAATGCCTTGGCTGATTGCATGTAGCGCTTTAGTATTTCATCTGAAACAAAACCCAAAAATTCAATATTGTCTTTTGCAATTTTTTTTATTTTCTCAAAATCAGGACCTTTCCCAGCAACCACCAATTTTTTATCCGGCATTTCATTAAAAGCTTTTACAATTAGATCAATTTTCTTATACGGAACCATTCTAGAAGCAGTAAAATAGAAATCTTCTTTATTTCTTTCTAGCTTAAAAGATTCTGTGTCCACTGGCGGATAAATCACCTTTGCCTTTCTGCGATATACCTTAAATATTCTTCTTGCAATAAATTCAGAGTTTGCCACAAAATGATCAACTCGATTTGAACTAATTATATCCCAATTACGCATCTTATGTAGAACATACTTGGCATACATCCCTTTGAATCCTCTATTTAACCCTGCCTCATTTAAATATTGATGATATAAATCCCAAGAATACCTCATAGGTGAATGGCAATAACAAATATGCAATTGATCATGATGTGTAATAACGCCTTTTGCAATGGAAGAAGAGGAACTTAAAATAAATTCATATTCCTCCAAATTAAATTGTTCAATAGCATAAGGGAATATTTGAAGAAACTTTCGGTGATTGGATTTTGCTGTTGGTAATTCTTGAATAAAACTAGTTTTGACCTTTTGCCCATTCAAAATATTAGCCCTGTCTTTTACCGATAAAAAATCTACTAATGCATAATGTTCGAAGTCTGGCCATATATCGTTAAAAGATTGTATGACCTTTTCTGCTCCTCCGTTTGTATAATACCAATCATGCACCAATGCTTTTTTCATTTTTTTAGATTTATTCTATAAGAAGAGACAATATTTTATTAATTAACACAATCTCTATAATGGAGAATTATATTAGTTTGTTAAAGATACTAACTACCCTACACAATTTTATATTCTTTAATTTAATGTCTTTAATAAAACGCTGTGAATTCAAGTTTTTCACTATTCATAATAGTCATAAATCCAAGTAGTTCTTTAAATTGCAGCAAAGTATTTAATTGACAATTTTTTTGTTCGTATTGACCCTAAAAAATTCTTTCAGAATTAACTAGGGTTTAACCAATATTATTACCATTTCACTCATTAATAAATTAACATATAATTCGTGAGTTATTTATCTTTATTTTTGAGGTTATTAGCCCTTACTGCTAAAATTAATATTGAAAATATTGTCGTGATTAATATTTTCCCCTGAAATCTAGAGAAAACGGATTCAACAAACTGGCTCAAGAACACCAACAAACTAAAGCATATTAAGGCTAAATTAACATAATTCAACTTTTTAATTAATCTTAAAGGATAGAGAATAATTAGTAAAATTGATATTAGCCCAATAAGGCCAAAATCCAGGTATTCCTTAAGATATTGATTATGAATATCAAATTTATTATATTTTAACCGTGGGTCTTTCTCATAATTGGTATCGAGATATATTTTCAAACTCTTTTCGCCATTCGTAATTCCTTCTCCAAACACAAAATAATTATCCTCAATTATTTCATAAGCACTTTTCCATAAAAAAAATCGCTCGTCAGAATTATTTTTCAAGTTATAAAGCTTAGACTTCAAGTAAGGTGATTGATAAAAAGTTAAAGCCATTACCATTGTTAGAATCAAAGAAATTATTAAAATTTTAATTTTGGAAAGTTTTAAACTTTTAAAACAGAAATACGAAATAAAAAATAAATAAATTAAAATATTAATTACAAGAGAAGACCTCCCTGCCAAGTAAAATAAATTAAGATTAAAAACTATTTGGAATATGATATTAATTTTATATTTAAGATTACTTAGGTTGGAAAGAAGAAGAATATTGCCCACAACTAAATAATAACTCCAATATGAGGGATGAATTTCCATTAAATGTGGATATTTCCATTGGAGATAATTAGAATCCATCGTGGAAATGAATTTCATATTGCTATAGTAAAAGTGTTCTAGCATCAAACAGGAAACGATACTAATTAGAATCAAACCAATCAAATAAACATTAATTAGAGTCTTAAATTGCTTTACATTATATACAAAAATGAATATAAGTATAGGTAATACCAACACCATGATTTGCTTTTCAAGTTGTTTGATGGATTGGCTATAGTCTTCTGAAAGAATAAAGAAAAATAGGTAAATAATAACGTATAACACAAAAGGAAAACAATCATAAAAATGATTAAAGTCTACTTTTCTTTTTTGAATGATGACAATAACGGAATATATAAACAGTAAGCCAAGGGCATATCCCCCTAATTTAATGTCCAGTAATGAAACATTAAGTGTTATACCTAAAAGGACAGGGAATAAATTAGTTAACTTCAAGGTTAGTAAATTTCTGCGTTAGAACATAAACTAGCCCTAATTGTGATATCATGAGTTCAGCTAATATTGACGAGCCAGTTCCATTTGTAATCATCAATCCTATTACATAAAACAAAAATAATGGTCCCAAAAAATTTTTTTTAGAAAGAAAATAGATAGTAAAGCAAAAAAATAGTAGCCCTAAAATAAAAGATAATATTCCACCATAGGCCAGTGTTGTTATATAAAAACTTTCCGGTACACTCACATGACTTAATTCTGATCCCATAATTGTCTCTTGGGTAGATAATATATTTTCAAACCTTGTTCTGTTGTATCCTATACCAAAAATAAGTGAGGAGATATGTGTGAAAGCATATCCAAAGTAAAGGGTCCATGTATTGAAGCGATATGAAACATTGTTGTCAACCTTCCCTCTTTCAGAAAGTGAATTTAACATATGTTCAATTTTGTTTAGCAAAACAAATTCTGGCTGCCATACAATCAAAACGACTGAAATTACTCCGAGTAATCCAACAAATAAATAGAAGGCCTTTCTATTTACTTTCAATTTAGTTAAACTGTACATTGCCGTAAAAGCAATAGTCACAAATAATAGTAATATTGTTTCTCTTGAGGTTAAAAAAGAAATATTAACCAAAATTAATACAATCAAAAACTTTCCCTTTTTATAAAAAGATTTTTTTAATTGATATACCGAAAGGATGAATAACAATACTAGATAAGTACCATAAATACCGTGATTTCCGCCAGATCGATAAAAATTACCCGTGGATATGTCAAAAACTATATTCCCCAATCCCGTGGGCATATATTCTGCATGCCAAGTCGTAAATGAAACAAATTCCTGCCAAGACATTCCCAATATAGAAAACCAATAGGCATACAAGATTAAAGAAATACATATAACCCATTTACCTATTACCAAGATTTTAAAAAAAACAATTTCTTTAATTAAATCAGACGTTAGTAATAAAAATATACTATATGCATATAATAAATATTTAAACGTTTTAATTAGCCCTATAATGTCAAAAACAAAAAATAAAGAAATTAAGCTACTTAAAACAATTACAAATAATGATAAGTTAAGGCAAATATAAGGGAGGGAATATAACGGAGTTTTCTTTTTTATATTATCAACAGATATAAATATCACTAACAACAAGATAAATGGCTCTTGAGGTAAAATCCTGAAACCTTCGAATAATTCAATTTTGAAGAAAAAAGGTATACTTATTAAAAGTGATAATAGCCATTTATACATTACAAAAGGGATTCGTATAAAAATTCATGATTGGTAATCATTTTTTCAACAGTAAAACGATCTTCAAATAATTCTAAGGATTTCCTTCCGAAAATTTCTCTTAAATCTTCATTAATGTAAATTTCCTTGATAGCCTTGGCTGCTAATTCTTCATCGTTTGAAGGGAAAACAAATCCATTTAAACCATCTATACACACCTCATTGTTTCCGACAACATCGGTTGCTACAATTGGTAAACCAACAGAGCACGCTTCAATCAATGCAAAAGGTAAGCCTTCCCACCTAGATGTAGAAAGATATAATTTGCTAATTGAAAAATATCTTTGAATATCAATATGACTTTTAAAGCCCACAAAATCAATATTAGTCAAACCCTCTTCTGTTGCCTTTTGATTCAATCGCTCTTTATCCTCACCATCTCCAATCCAAATAAATTTAAAATCTGAAATATCCTTCAAAATATATGCAATCTTGTACATTGAATCCATGTTTTTGGACACATCAAATCGTGATAACGTAACAATTATAAATTGATTTCCATAAAGTTCCTTTAATTTTGAATCTTCATTTTTGGACATTGAACTTATCCCATTATAGATATGAATAGATTTTTCCTTTGTCAAAACACCATTTGACAAACAATTATTTTGCTCGCCTATAGAAACGTTTATAACCTTATCCGTAAGTGTTAACATTAATCTTTCATACAAAAAATACATCCGTTTTTGAATAAAATTATACTTGAAAATATGAAATCCTCTATAAGCAAACACTATAGTTATTTGTGGACAAAATAATTTAACGAGTCTACCATACAGTCCTGCCCCCTTTCCATTTGCCTGAACTAATTCAATTTTATTTTTTTTTAGATATCTAACTAGATTTAATAGTGCTCTTGGGGAGAATTTACGATGTGGTAGTAACAAAATACCATTTACTCTTATATTGTCCTTCCATTTTTGGTAATATGGCTTATCTTCTGGACAAGCTATATGAACTTCAAAATTATTGGAAATATTGTTTATCATTAAATCCATATAATTTGGAGCACCACCGTAGTCTGCTCTTACTGTAATATGCATTATCCGCTTTTTCATTTTTTTTTGTTGAGAATTAAAAATCATATTTCTTAAAAGAAATTCCTATAGCTTATTATATTGTAGAATAGAAACACTAATAATGTAGAAATTAAAATACCAATTATACCAAAAGGAAACACGAAAGAAAATAAATAATTAAATATAATATTTGCTATAAATCCAAAAAGAGCAATAATCAAGAGTTTATTTACCATATTTTTTCTATAGTAGAACCTATAAAAAAGATCCCAAATCATATAAAATGGGACGATAATAATTCCTATATAGATGATTTGCTTTAACAAATTATAGTCCTCGATATTGAAAAGTTTAACTATATTTTTCTCAAATAGTTGTACTGTTATTACCAATAATATAGTTGCCAAAATAAAAAAAGGTGTAAGCTTTTTTATTGTTGAAAGGAATATCTTGTTTATTTTTTTTACGCTATTTAATTTATTGATTTGCACAAAAAAGTTGGATTTGATATCTAAAGATTGTCTTATAATAAGGGGAGCTTTCAGTCCATACACGTAATATGTAATGCTACCATCACCTAATAGTGACAAAAAATATTTATCCGTTATATCTATTAATGCAATGATCAATAAAATAATAAACACCTTAAAGAACATTTGAAATGATAATTTTTCATTGAAATAGTGTACCCTGCCTATTCTAAATGTCTTCAAAAAAAATTTAGAGAATATTGCGAAAAAAACAATAGTTTCAGAAATTAAAATGGATAGGGAAATAGCTATAAAAGAGTTCAATGATAAATTAGGAATCCACTCGATAAAGGAAATAAGTAATAAAATATCGAAGATTGATATAAGCAAATAATATAATAGTACCCTGGTATTTTTAGAATTATATCTAAATATTAGTAAAAAATAATTCGAATTAATATTCATTATTGCCCATAAAGACAAAATGCACAAGTGAATAAAGATAGATCCAAAGCCAAAGGAAAAGTAACCTATAGTAATTACGGCTGATGAAAGAATAATGGCTAATTTAGTTAATAGTATGTTAAAGCGCTTAACGAAAGATAAATTATCCTTGAACTTGTTAATTTCGGATGAATATACAATTTCAAATAAAATACTCACTATTGCTACAACTCCAATTATGGATTTGGCAAAGAAGAAATCATCCAATATTTCCTTAGTTTCAAAAAAATAAAGCAGATAGGCTGCTCTAAATAAAACCATAAAGGTTGTGATAATCTTTACAAAAATCTCTTTAGTTATAAAATCCACTTTTATAGCCATCTTGTAAGAAAGTAATCTTTACCGTATGTTAAAATTCTTTGATGCTTATTAACTATATCATCCTCTTTCAATTTACCCAAGGCAATATAGTGATTACTGTGTCCATATTTTTTCAATAAAGAAGGTAGTTCATCAAAAATATTACCAAAACTATTTAACATATATTCACTTGAGCCAATGAAAAAGAAGTCCTGAAGCCCTTCTTTGTCGTATGGATACCCTATTTTAATTTGACTAACCCCTTCCTTATTATTGAATTCCTTATATTCAAATCCTTCTAAAGTTCTGTTTTTAAAACGAAGACCTAACCAATCCCCTGAATAAAAACTTGATGAATCTAGTTGAAATACGTCAAATGGACTAAGTAGTGCCATATCGAATCTTGTGATAATTATTAAATCATAGTTTATCCCTGATTGTTTTACAAGGTTACAGGCTTTTTGAAAACTATACCATCTAGAATAGATATTATTCATTCTTTTGTATTCAAAAGTTTTCCCTATAAGTTTTTTGACACTTTCCTTAATGAGCGTATAAAATGATACGTTTTTTATGTCCTTTGAAACTTCAAACGAGTATCCTTTTGGTTTCATATACGATACTATTTCTTCTTGGAATTCGTAGGACCAGCTATGTAGAAAAATATCAAATTTGCAATTGGGATTATGTTCTATGAGATTTCTTTTTATCAAATCGAACTCTTGACGATAACCAACCTCTAAACCACCATCTTTGAAGTTTTCACCTTTAGCTATTCCATGATAACATAGTGCAATTCTCACCACCTAATAATTTAAAGGGTTACTATGTAAGAACTTGTTTAAATCCTCTGGTGTACCGATGCCATGCATATACTCATGGTCTATATTATGTACAACAATTTTTTTTCCATCTTTAATGGCATAATTATAAACAGGACAGGTATAAAATTCATTGTTGGATCTATCATTTTCAATAATCATATCAATTGCATAATTCACATAATCCCGTCCTTTTTTGAAATAATATAAGCCTACAGTTGCATATTCCGAAATGGCTTCTTTTTCTTTTACCTTAGTAACATATCCTTCTGTATCAAGCTGTGCAAAAGACCATTTTGGATCCCTCTCTTTATCAATAAAAGTTAAAATAGAGCCGTTTGCCTCTTTCTTGTCGCATTCAGTAATATAATTTTCTAAACTAAATTGAACTATTTGATCTGAGTTGGCTAGTAACAATGGTTGATCATTATTAATGTGTTTTCTTGCATAAAGTATTGTGCAGGCTGCTCCTTCTGTTAATTTCTCAATTGGGATAAAAACAACATTAAATTTTTCTTTAATATCATTAATCAAAGTAGATTCCATTTCTAAATGTTCCTTCCTTAAGATCAAAATAAATTTAGCATTCTTAAAGGCTAAATTTTCCATTACACGGACAATCATGGGCTTGCCCATAACATCTATAAACGGCTTTGGCTTCAGGTAGCCCTGCTTTGAAAATCTGCTACCCGCACCTGCCATGGGAATTACAATATTAATGCTCATATTTTCCTAAATATTTATCATTATTAACTCCTGGTATTTTAACAACAGTGGTAACAGTATCTTCCAATACTTTGAAATCAGTTGACTCATTGGGCTGAATAACAATAATATCCCCTTTGTTATATTCAATATTATTCATTAAAACCTTACCAGAAATAATTGTGGTAATTTCAGTTGCTATTTTGTGATAATGTGTTTCTTCATAATCACCTTGTTTATATTCTTTGACACCTACTTCCACTTCAGAAGTTTGGTAAACGGTGGGCTCAAAATTCCCAACAAACCATCCTTTTACCATTGAATTTAAATTTCTCTTTGTCATATTAAGCTACTTCGGTATATCTAGATATGCTCGTAATTGTTTAATTTTATATTGCTCCCAGTCCAAAATATCAACACCTTTTAATATTACGTCATCTAAAGTGAGTACAAATTCGATTATAGTTGTGTTTCTTTCTTGAAAAATGTTCTTGGCTTTAAAAGATAAATTTTCCGATCCATTAAAAATTTCCAATATTTTTATTAGTGCATTATCCCTTCCTACCACTTTTTGGACTACAGGGTCCTCTAGGATAAACCCTTCGGTTAACAAAGCTTTTAATGAATTAATGTCTTTATTATCAAATGCCTGTATGTATTCCTCGGTTAAGTTCTTCAGATTATCTAGATTCATAGGTTTTTATTTTTTGTGGGGAGTAAAAAGAAAAATATCGATCGTTATCTATTTTATATGCGCCTAATTTTTTGTTTTGTAAAACAAGTTCGTTAAGACAAGGAGCTATATAGTATAATCCATTAACATTAGCATCCTTTTCTATCATTCTCATAGCTGATTCTATAAAAAGATATCCATCTTTAAAATAATAAAATCCTGCAATCGCAGATTTGCTAATTGGTCTCTTTTCTGCGGTTTCTATGATATTGTCATTTTCATCCAAGCGAACATAAGACCATCGTGGATGGACTGATTCAAATGTAGCTACACCACAGTCAAATATGTTGTTTTGAAAAAAATCAATAATATCATTATAATTTTCCTCGATTACCTGATCACCATTACAAATAATTAGCTGCCTGTCTTTATCAAGATAATCAATCGCCATTAAAGCACTACATGCTGCCCCTTTCGTTTCATTGTCCAATTTCACTATTTCACAATTATCTTCTGTTAAAAGTCTTAATACATTGTCTATATGGTACTTTTTACAGTCTTCATTGTTAACAATGAAGATAAACTTGTTTATATGAGTAAGTTTCAAAAGTCTTTCTATAACCAATTGAATCATAGGTGTGGAATCCACATCAATCAAAGGTTTAGGAAATGGATAACTCTTATCATCAAAAAACAGACTTTTTCCCGCCAATGGTATTAATATATCAATTTTGCTCATTCTCAATTTGTATTATGTGCTTTTTAATATTCATAAAATAGACATCTTCTACAGTTTCCACTTGCATAACATGTGCTCCACTTGCTTTTGCCGCCTTAATTCCATTTTCATTATCTTCAACAATCAAACATTCCTCAGGCTTTAATTTTAATCTAGAAATAGCCTTGATATACATTTCAGGGTCTGGTTTTCCATTAAGCACATCTTGGTTGGATATAAAAAATTCTAGATATTGATTCAAAGAAGCTCTTTCCATCATAACTTTTACAGTATTCCTAACAGAATTGGAACAAACAGCCATTTTATAGTTTTCAGATTTAAGTTTTGCCAAAGCATACTCATGGTAAAAAACTGGTTTGCATTGAGCATGTACGATTTCCATTGTATATGATTGCTTCATATTATTTATAAAATCATGAAGTTTCTTTGGTAATCCATTTTCTACAGAGAGCATTTCTAGTTTTTTTTTAGTGGGCAATCCATCATAGGTCACCAAATGATCGTATCTGCTAATTTCCAATCCAAAAAGAGCTAATGCTTTATTCAAAGCTTCATAATGCCACTCCTTTGCGTCTATCAAAACGCCATCCATATCAAAAATAACGGCTTTAATTTTATTCATGAAAATATTTTTTTGCTTTTAAAGGCATATCTGTGCAGATATGAATATTTAAACTATTATTAATATTGAAATTCTTTCTATAAAGACTCCATTCCTTATCCCAACTTCTTTTATGTAATTCAGGAGAAACAATACAAACTTGCTTGTTATTTTTAAGATGATTTTGAATTATTCTAGCACTTATCCAGTTTTTCTTAAACTCATCCAACCAAACACCATTGGCTTGATCGTAAAAAGACGGCTTGACTTCATATTCACTTTCTCTTGTGAAAAAATTCAATCCTCTTTTCATGTAACCTACGGTGTCAGGAATTGACATGTCAAAAACAAAATAATTACTTATACCAAATTTAATAATTAACTCCTCAAGTTGCTGCTGCAATCCATCTGCCTTAATGTTCAGAGCTAATGGCAGGTTATTATCATACTGATTATATAATTGAAAAAAATCTTCAACCAACATACTATGATCATTGGCAATATCATGAGATATTACAAGTTTACCTTTAAAATCTCTTATATCTGTTTCCGTTCCAAATCCAGATGAAAAAGATCTTACGAAGGATGCTATGGTATTTTTTTCAGATTCAATTTCCCACCAACCCCTGTGTGATAAAATCATTAGCCTAATTTTTAAATTTATTGTAAGGACAAAACTGAATTTTTTGGCCTAGCAGCAAAACTACGATAATTATTATCTCTGACAACTGTGGCCACACTACTAAAATTGTTTTCTGCGATTATCTTCTTTGAAAAATCATACCATGTCATAGCCTCACCGTCAGTATAATGGATAATTCCATAATTAGAATCTTCAAGGCTAATTAAGCCTAAAATAAATTGTGCTAAGTTAGCCGCATTAGTAGGGCAACCAACTTGTTCATCGGTAACATATATAGTTTCCCCTTTTTCAGCCTTTTTCAGAATAGTTTTATAGAAATTCTTGCCATGTTCCTTATGGTACAACCAAGAGGTTCGAACTATATAATATTGTTTTAGTATTTCTTGAATGTGTCTTTCTCCTTCCCTTTTGGACTTCCCATATTCATTAATGGGGTTTGGAAGGTCATCAACTGTGTATGGAAGGCCCTTTTCCCCATCGAAAACATAATCGGTTGAAATATGGATAAATACTACATTGTATTCTTTACAAGCCAAAGCCATATTTTTGACTCCCTCAGCATTAATTTTATACGCGATTGCTGGAGTTTTTTCTGCTTGTTCCACATCCGTATAAGCGGCACAATTGATACAAAAGTCAAAATTTCCGGAACTAAAAATATCCTTGACTTGATCCCTACTGATAATGTCCAGCTCACTTCTGTCTTTAAAGACAAATTCCAGCTCTTGGAAGTCCTTGTGTATATCCTTAAGGCTCATTCCCAATTGCCCTGAAGCTCCAGTGACTAAGACCCGCTTCATAATTCCAGCTCTTTTAACAAAGGTAGCTTTAGGTCCTTTTTAGAAAGTATTAATTCTTCCTCTGCCATTTCCCAATTGATATCCAGGGCTGGATCACTATATAAGATACCTGCCTCTGATTTGGGATTGTATAACGCATCACATTTATATGAAAAGATGACATCATCTGTTAATGCCAAAAAACCATGGGCCATCCCTTTTGGTATAAAAATAGAAGTTCTATTCTCATCAGAGAGCCTCATTTTAAAATGTTTCCCGAAGGATGGACTACCTTTTCTTAAATCCACTATCACATCCAATACCTCACCCTTCACTACATGTACCAATTTTGCTTGGGCGCTATCTCCTTTTTGATAATGTAAGCCTCGTAGAACTCCTTTTTTAGAAATAGAAACATTGTCTTGAACAAAATCCACATTTTCCCCAATACTCTTATCAAACCTATCTTTATGGTACGATTCATAAAAAAGCCCCCTTTCATCCTCATATGTGATCGGCTCCAAAATATAACAACCTTTTAATGGGCTTTCAATAACTTTCATGGCAACTTCTTATATCTGAATACGATTACGTTAAATTCATTAGATAGGTCCCATACCCGCTTTTTAAAAGGGGCTCTGCCAACTTATGGAGTTGAGCTTTGGAAATATATCCCATGATGTACGCAACCTCCTCTATAGCACCTATCTTAAGCCCCTGCCGCTCCTCTATTACTTCCACAAATTGGGAGGCTTGCATTAAAGACTGAAATGTTCCAGTGTCCAACCATGCTGTACCCCTATCCAAAATGCTCACTTTTAGTCTTCCCTCTGCCAAATAGGCTCTATTAATATCAGTTATCTCCAACTCTCCCCTTTTGCTTGGTTTTATCTCCTTTGCAATTCTCACCACGTCATTATCATAAAAATAAATCCCTGGTACAGCATACTTCGATTTAGGATTTTTAGGCTTTTCTTCTATGCTAATAGCATTACCATCATCATCAAACTCTACCACTCCATACCTTTCTGGGTCTTGGACGTGGTAGCCGTATATAATACCACCTTCAGGGTCATTATTCTCCTGCAATAAAGTAGATAACCCAGTGCCATAGAATATGTTATCACCTAATATCAATGCCACGTTGTCCTTTCCTATGAATTTTTCTCCAATGATAAAGGCTTCTGCTAAACCATTCGGATTTTCCTGTTTAGCATAAGTAAATTTACATCCTAATTGGCTACCATCACCTAATAGCTTCTTGAATAAGACAGTGTCCTCAGGTGTTGTTATAATAAGTATTTCCTTAATTCCAGCCGACATTAATGTGGCCAGCGGATAATAAATCATCGGCTTATCATAAATTGGCATCAGTTGCTTGCTCATCGCGATGGTAATGGGATAAAGTCTTGAACCTGAACCACCTGCCAAAATAATGCCTTTCATATTAGTTATATTTTTTTATATACCAATCAACTGTCCTTTCCAAACCTGTTTCAAAATTCTCTTGTGGTCGCCAACCTATTTCCTTCTCAACCTTAGAATAATCAATTGCGTAACGATAATCGTGGCCTGGCCTATCCTTAACGAGGATAATTTGGTCCACATAACTTCCTTCCTTTTTAGGGGCTATAGCATCTAAAATACTGCACAAACTATTCGCTATCTGTAAATTTGTCCTTTCTACTCCTCCTCCAAAAAGATACGTTTCTCCTGAATTACCTTTTTTAAAAACCTCCCATATTCCTTTACAATGGTCAGTTACAAATAACCAATCCCTTATATTTTTCCCATCTCCATAAATAGGGATTGCTCTTCCTTTAATAGCATTTCTTATTATGGTGGGAATCAACTTTTCATCATGTTGATGGGGACCATAATTATTAGAACAGTTGGTAGTGACCACATTTAAGCCATAGGTGTGGTGATAACTTCGAACTAAAAAATCAGATGACGCCTTTGATGCACTGTAAGGACTGTTTGGAGCATAAGGCGTACTTTCTTTGAAATATCCCTTTGGTCCAAGACTACCATATACCTCATCTGTTGATATATGATGAAATCTTGCCTTTTCAAATCCTTCTTTTAAAATAAATGGTCCATTTGTCCAATGCTTTCGTGCGGCTTCCAAAAGTACAAATGTCCCTTCTATGTTTGTTTTAATAAAGGCTAAAGGACCCGAAATGGAATTATCGACATGTGATTCAGCCGCAAAATGCACTACTGCATTAATACTATGTTCCATAAATATTTGGTCTACCAGCTCTGTATCACAAATATCACCTTTAACTAATGTATACCGAATGTTATTTTTAAATTGAGCCGTGTTATGCAAGTTTCCAGCATAGGTTAAGGCATCCAAATTGATTACGTTAGAATGTAGGTCGGTCTTCAAGAGATAGTTAATAAAATTGCTACCAATAAAACCCGCTCCCCCCGTGACCAATATATTCATAGCCTATTCCTTTTTATAATTTTTCAAATAGGTATTAAGTTCAAGAATACTAAGTACTACCAATATTAGTCCAATAAGACCAACAGGGATCCAAAACTTATAACTATTCCAAACCCCTTTTACTTTTACTCCCCTTCTAGGGAAAGCTGAAATAACGTTAATGATACTGGATTTATTGGCACGTTCTTCATTCAAAAGCACCAAACTTGTTTTTAACTCTTCCACCTTATTGATCAAAGCAAGTTCCTTATTTTCCTTTCCGCCATTTTCTCCCAGGCTGATGTTTGTACCCTGCATAAGCTTGTCAGCTTCCTTTATCATTACCCGCTTATACAACATCTGCAAGGAATCAATTTCAGCGATCTGCTTACTATACAAACTGTCCTGAAGCTCTATATTAATATCACTAATCGACTTTTGTAAATTAAAATATTCGTTTCTTGAAATGGAATTGATGATAGATGGCTGTATCTTCTTTGCTATGGTGTTGTTTGTTGCTGTTACCGAAACGGTATGAAAGCGCGCATCAAAAGAATTGAAATTGTTAAGATACTTTTCCATGTCAATGGCCTTCTGGGTGGTCGTATCCAAGCTTCGTACAAACTTATCAAACAACTGCACTTTTTGGTTTTCATCCGAATAGGACTCGACAGTGAATTCTTTAATAAAGGCAGCTTCTTTTCTGGTAATGTCCAACGCTTCTGCCAGGGCCGTGGAATCCTCTGCTTCCGCCAATTCATTATAAAAATGTACGTTGTTGTACAACTGTTGTACACTGTTAAAATTAGGCTCTACCACCATGGTTGATAGGTATTTGGGCTCTTTCACAATATCCACATACACCCCTATTGCCAATCCTACAACCCCTGCAATCGCTAACTTTACAAAGTGCTTTTGAATGAATAGTAAAAAGTGTATAATGATATTAAAAATACCCTTGAAAATACTCCCTATAAAATTGAAAAGTTTCTTGAAACCGTCTCCAATCATTTGGAACAATTGTCCTAAATCTACTTCCTCGGAAGATGAATTGTTGTTTAAAGGTTGCTGGTTAGACATAAATTATGAATTAAATATTTGTGTTAGTATTTTATCAGTGATCAAATAGGTGGGTTTAACCCCTGTGGTGCCTAAACCACCTGAAGCCAAAGTACTCCCTGTTTCCAAGGGGTTGTCAGAGGCATAATAGGCATATCGCACTTTTACATCTTCCCTGATGCTCTTGCGTACCTTGGAAGCTGCTTGAATCGCCTTTTGGTAATGTACTCCTTCCATTTCCAAACCTATCACGTTCCAGGTGGATTCATGGAAGAATTTTAAAATGTCTTTATTCTGTAAGGAGGTTCCCAGAACCGTTATCATGGCGCCTTCCAATACCTTGAGCCCGTTCCCTTCAAAATCTTTAGCGGTGAACTCATTCTTAAATGGATAATTATCCGCCGTTCCCTCAAAAATATGGGAGGTTGGGATCATCAAATCCCCTTTGCCACCTTCCAGTATACCCGCTTTTCCCATTATGGAAATAGAAGCCACATCTAAAAACACCTCTTGGTGTTTTTTCTTCTTATATGGCTTTAAAAACTCATCAATAGTTTCATAGGCCTGTTCCCCGAATGCATAGTCCATCACAAAAATGACGGGCTTTTTATCATCGGGAATATTTTCATTTAATTCAAAACAACAGGCATCCTTGCCCAATTTGGCGGTATCAAATATTTGCACATCTATATTGGTGCCCGAGGTATCGTCCAAAGAAATCATCCCGTTCTTCTTTGCCACGGATATTACCTTATTTCTCAAGGCTCCGTTTTCAGGTGAACTAAGGGCCTCATAAATCTCTAATGAAGCTGTTTTGCCATATTCCTTGGACAACGCCTTTTTGGCGAACAATGAATTCATGACACTATGCATATTGGCACTAATGATATGAATGGGTCTTTCCAAGAGACCATGTGCTTTTAATGTTTCCTTTATATCATTTGCCCATCGTTCTCCATGAATGTGGTGACCCAAACGCTCCCTTAATAGTGGAGTAAAAGTAATGGCCCTCTTATTGCCAGTGGTCTCTTCTTCAATGGCCAACTTCCCCAGCCAGTAAACAATCTTAAGAAATCGCTCCGGTTCTGATTTGGTTGCGAATTTTTTGTGAATTTCAATGGCCTCTGTAAAGGATCTTCCCAAGATATTGGCAGTATGGATCAACGCCACCTCCCTTTCGGTCTGGGTCAGTTTGTTCTTTGCGATGGCCTCCTCCAATTTCACCCAGTCCCTAATGGTCCTATCCGTATCTTCTATCAAGACCCTTTTGGCTATTTTCTGGGATTCTATGAATAAGAAAGTAAGGTGGGTAAGAATGTCATATATATCGGAACGGCCCCTGGTAATCTCAATGTTCATCTGCTCATCGTCTATACGGTAGCAGTTTCTCCTTCTTTTTGGGGGAATAATTGGTTTGAAGTGCGATTTCCCATAACCTTCGTCCGAGGTAAGGTTGATAAACCTACATTGTTCTATTCCTTCAGGCAAGCGCTCCAAAACATAGATTAAACCGTTTAATTCAGTTTTTTCCTCCGCAATGGACCCATAAATCTCTGGTCGTAATTGCAATAAGGCATTTCTCAAGGTTTCCCCTGAAATGCCCATTGGCTTATAAAACCCCCTATTGAAAAGGTGGCGCATTGTAATATATAACCGCTCAATGGCATTGGTAGATTCTTGAGCCCGCGTTGTATGTTTCAATTTATTCATAATTCTGCCTGCAAAATTACACTTATTATTTAGGATAACCCATACGTGCGCTTATTTTCTAAAACCTAACTATAAATAGGTCTATATTACTCTGTTGCATACCTTTTTAGAGCATCAGCAACCTTCCTATCGTTGGACAGACGCTGAACCTTATTCTGACCTCCCAGCTTTCCAAGAGATTTCATGTAGTCGTTAAAACCCCCTTGTCTGATTGGAGTTATCTTTAACGTTTGAAGTACCTTACCTACTTTCAAGTCAAGATAATAACTATTTTGCTTTTGTAATTCGGTATCAAGCACTTCAATAAACGTTTGATAATCTGTAGGTTCTTTTTCAAACTCGATCAACCATTCGTGATAAGGCAATTGATCGCCTTCCGGAGCAATCTGGGGAGCCACTGTAAATTCATTGATCCTGGCGTCGGTTGCAGAGATTGCTTTTCGCATGGCCTCTTCCACTTCCTTTCCAATCACATGTTCCCCAAAGGCGGATATAAAATGCTTGATCCTCCCTGATACTATTATTTTATAGGGTTTTAAAGAAATAAACTGAACGGTATCCCCTAGATTATACGCCCATAAACCAGCATTCGTGGAAATGATCATGACGTAATTGACCCCGAGTTCAACTTCTTTCAACGTTAGACGTTTAGGGTCCTCTTCAAAAAATTCATCTGATTTGACAAACTCATAAAAAATACCGGAATCCAACAGAAGGAGCATGCCCTTTTCCTTTTGGGAATTTTGATAGGCGAAGAAACCTTCACTTGCCGGAAACAGTTCTATACTGTCTACCCTTTTACCCATCAAACTTTCAAATTTCGCGCGGTAAGGCTCAAAATTTACACCCCCATAGATAAAGAGCTGGAAGTTCTTAAACAATTCTCCCACCTTTTTCCCTGACTTTTGATTCAGTTTTTCAAAGTACATCTGCACCCAGGAAGGGATCCCAGCAATAACCGTCATATCCTCATTTTCGGTTTCCTTTACAATCTCATTGACCTTGGTTTCCCAATCTTCAATACAGTTTGTTTCCCAGGATGGTAAGCGATTTTTTTGAAGGTAATTGGGAACATAGTGGGCCGATATTCCAGATAACCGTCCCAATTTAATTCCGTTTTTCTCTTGCAGTTCTGGACTACCCTGAAGGAATATCATTTTACCGGTCACAAAATCAGCATTCCCAGTTTCATCAATATAATTCAGGATAGCATTTCTAGAGGCCTCTATTTGGTATTTGATGGATTCATCGGTAATAGGAATATATTTGGCGCCAGACGTTGTGCCCGAGGTTTTGGCAAAATAGGCCGGTTTTCCCGGCCAAAGGATATTCTCCTTACCCTTTATAACTTCTTCCACGTAAGGTTTTAACTCCTCATAATCCCGAATGGGGACATTTTTGGAAAAATCCGAATATGTTTTAATGCTGTCAAAATTATGGTCTTGACCAAACTTCGTCCGCGATCCTTCTTTAATCAACTTTAAAAACACCTTTTCCTGTGCCTTAAGGGGATCATTGATCCATTTGGCATTTTTCTTTGCAATTCGCCTCGCAAAAATCCGTGCTGCAAACGACTTTATTGACATAGGTTTTTTATTTAAAATCGATGTAATCCAACGGGTTTACCGGACCACCATTGTTCCAAAGTTCAAAATGTAGATGCGGCCCAGTGGTCAGTTCTCCTGTATTCCCAACAGAAGCAATGACCTCTCCGGCCCTAACCATTTCCCCTTGGTGCTTATTTAGAGAACCATTGTGTTTGTAAACCGACAGTAATCCGTCCTTATGTTCCAGAATAATCACATAACCTGTTTCAGCCGTCCACTCCGAAAAAATCACCATTCCGTCTGCCACTGCCTTTACCGGAGTATTGGTTACTGCAACAACATCCACGGCGTAGTGTTTCTTTTGAGGGTTATATTCTTGTGTAATGGTTCCCCCTACTGGAGGAAATAGAACCAAGTTGACATCTTTGATATCCCTTTCAAACAAACTGTACTTGTCCTCCATGGCCACCTGTTCCCGCAGTAAGGAATCTTCCCTGATTGGCGTAAGGTCTATAGAAGACGGATCCAGTTTGAACTGCTCGAACAATGAATCCCTATTGACCTGATTATTGGCGATATCACCATTCAGTACCATTCTGATATTATCAAGATACTTATTGGTATAATTTAAAACGGTCACCAGAGAATCCGTTTTATAGGTCAGTTCAGTGGCTTGCCTTTTAAGTTTTGTTGAAGAATATCCTGGGATATATTCCCTCAAGGGTGTAAAGGCGATAAGTACGGTTGTAAAGGCAATCAGGGCAAAAATCAAAAGAGAACCCGTAACAAAAACATTCAACCGGCTTAATTTAAAGGAAATCTTCTCTTCAAAAGTATTTTCGTTAAGTATCACCAAGCGATACTTATGCAAAAGCTTCTTTTTGATTTCTTTCCTTTTTTCTCCTTTCTTGGCCATAGTTTACAAATATAATGTTACTGTCGAATAATTCAGAGGAGTTTTGATAATTCTACCCCTTGCAACAGATTGACAGTTAAAATGTATACGCTGATAAGTGGGATTTGGTTTACAAAGTTAAATTACTATTTCCTTTGTAATAATAACTGATTACTTATTACTTTTTTAGTACCTTTGTGGTCTATTTAAATCATCTAAAATGATATCATCAAACATTTTTTTAGCAGTTGGCCCTTGGCAAATAGTTATCGTGGTTTTGGTCATTCTCTTATTGTTCGGCGGAAAGAAAATTCCAGAATTAATGCGTGGACTTGGGAGCGGAATTAAAGAATTTAAAGACGCTTCGAAAGAAGATGATACTCCTAGCGACAAAATTGAAGAAAAAAAATAATCTTATACATTAAGAGTTAAAACACCCCTAGTGGGTGTTTTTTTGTTTTAATACCTAGTCTTCTCTACATTTTAATTAACAGTTATCTTCCAAATTCATTCTGATATTTTACCCCTAGCATCATCTTAATCTTTCTATTTTTTTTGGAATTCTGCATTTTCAAAATCCAACACTTAGCCATAAATCCCTTGTTTACGACAAAATGCATCACTTTCACAACAAAAAGTAATTGAATGGCACTTCATCCGCTAAATTCGTAGTTTAAAGACAATAAGGATTTAAACTTGCTGAAAATCAGATCGGTATAACAACTCAATAAATGAGTCCCTTTTTACGTTATCAGTTAACGATTTTAAGACAAGTTCCCAATTAATAGCTGCACCGATGAAAAACCTTCTTACCACCTATATATTCCTTCTCGCTATGTTATGCAGCGCCCAGGGTATAGAGAAGCATTATATGGCTAGTAATGGCGATTATGCCTCAGTTACGCACAATACCAAAAGACGAAACATCTATTCAACGATACCTAGCAAGAGAGTTTCTGGGGAAGCATTTAAAAGAACGGCCACTAAAAATAATATCAAGAGTAGAACTTTCTATAACCTAAAAGGTGCAGATGAAGGGTATTATATCGTTTCTGGTGTGTTTTCCGATTTGAGCAATGCTAGAAAATTAGTGCAAAAACTAAAAAGCAAAGGTTTTAAAGCCGGATTTATCAATAATCCCAGCAATGGCCTAAATTATGTGTACTTGGCACAATACGATTCTTTGGACAAAGCAATTAATTCTTGCAATTCCCAATTGAATGGCTCCTATACCGAACCTTTCTGGTTAATGAACGTGGACAATGGAGGGAAAGCCAATAAAATTGATCCGAAGGACAAATCAGTTTCTCCATTACCATCAGATACAGATGATTCTAAGACTAGCATTCCCCCACAAGAGACCAATAGTGATCAGGAACTTTCCATAGACGAAGTTACCTATGATATGCTCAATGCAGTTAAAGAGGAAAGCGATGATAAGACAAGAAATAGGCGACCATTAAGACGAGCAATTTCCTATTCCAAAGAAAAAGATAGCCCAAATGGCAGTAGACTTATCCAAAAAGCAGATGAGTATTTCAACAAAATGTGGTATGCCGAAGCTGCGGAACTATATGAGGAAGCCTTAAAAAAGGACAGTAAAAATTATTCCTTTGATATCCTTCAAAAAGCAGGGGATGCCTATTATTACAATACAGATATGCCCAAAGCCTATTATTGGTACAATATCTTATTTGAGCGCTATGAGAAGGATTTATCTCCAGACCAACTTTTCAAATATGCACATACATTAAAAGGTACCGGCAAGTACGGTAGATCAAAGCGTTTGATGCGACTTTATGACCAGGAAATGAAAAAAGGCAAGTCAGGTAATTCCAAATTGGGCCTAAATGCAGAAAAGAAAGAAGCTGTCTTAGATAATATTTTGAGCAAAGGACAAGACTTTGGGATTAAGAACTTGGCCATTAACACTAAGTATTCTGAATTTTCACCCATGTTCCATAATGGAGATGAGATAGTCTTTGCATCTGCAAAAGATTCTTCGTTTTTAAAAACCAGACGGTATAAATGGAACAACCAACCTTATTTGGATCTCTACGTTTCCAAGATTAATTTGGAATCACAGGATTTAAAAAGCGCCCTTAAATTTTCCAAAAAAATCAATACCAAGTATCATGAAGCATCGGTTACGTTTTCGCCCGACAATCTTACCATGTATTTTACCAGGAACAATTATGGGAGAAAGTTGAAAAGGGATCAAAACGGAATTAACAATCTTAAAATATACCGATCAGTTAAGGTTAATGGCGAATGGACTGAAGCTTCTGAAGTACCCTTTAACAGTGATGATTATTCTACTGGCCATCCAGCCTTGAGCCCGGATGGGAAAAAACTATACTTTGTGTCCGATATGCCAGGTAGTATAGGTGAGACAGACATTTTTGTGGTGGATGTTTTGGAAGGTGGACAGTTTTCCGCCCCTAAAAATCTTGGGCCAGGTATAAACACGGAACAAAAGGAGATGTTTCCTTTTATCAATGACAAAAAATTATACTTCGCATCAAACGGACACGTAGGCCTAGGTGGATTGGATGTTTACGAAGTTGCTTATGATGAGGATGGATTCCAGGAAGTTAAAAATATGGGGCAGCCCATTAACAGTAATAAGGACGACTTTTCCTATATAGTGAATGAAGAAAATCAAAAAGGATATTTTGCCTCCAACAGAAAAGGTGGTAAGGGAGATGATGATATATATTCCTTTAAGCGCTTGCTTGTGGAAGAGGTAGCGCCCAACCAAAATGCAATAGCCGGGGTGGTCACAGAACTGGTTACTGGTGAGGTTATGCCACAAAGTTTGATTACGCTCTTGGATGAAAACAATATTAAGTTAAAAGAGGTAGTCACAGGAGATGACGGAAGCTTTATTTTTGAAGATTTGGAGGGCAATACCAAATACACCCTAAAAGTTACCCAAGACTCTTATTTTGATCAAGAGATACCTGTAACTACCAAAGATAATGAGTTGGTAAACATGGATATTTCCATTAAAAAACTAAAAGACCTAATCGCTATAGAGAACGGTATAAGGAAGCTTAAAACCGATATTATCTATTTTGACTTTGATAAGTTCAATATCAGGACCGATGCAAGTTTAGAATTGGACAAAGTGGTCAATGTTATGAAGGAGTATCCGGATATGGTCATTAAGATTGAATCCCATACCGATTCTAGAGGTAATGATGTTTATAATAAGTACCTGTCCGATAGAAGAGCCAAGTCCACCAGGGATTATATTATTTCAAAGGGTATTAATGCTGCACGAATAGAAAGTGCTACCGGATACGGGGAAGAACAACTGATCAACGAATGTAAAAATGGAGTTCGTTGTTCTGGAACTAAGCACGAATTGAACAGACGCTCTGAAATCATTATAGTGAATATGTAAAAAAACATATTAAAAACGATACTATCACCTAATGTTCCAACAATTAATCATAAGTTTCTTGTTGGGGCATTTTGCTTTCTAACAAGCATCCCCTACTTTCAAGTTTTCGAATTCACAATTGGTCCTTTACCGATCAGTTCCTCTCAAAAACTTCTTAAACAGGCCCTTTTCCCTTTTATCCGATTTTTCAATCCCTTTATCTTGGTAGTTTATCGAATAAAATAACACTTCAGCCCCTAGTCTAAAATAAAGGTGATTTCACCCTTAGAAGCATCCGTTTGACCTAGTATTTTTCATGCACTCCCTTAATACCCCGTACTTTGTGATAACTTAATCTAAAATTGTGGGGTATGACAAAACTATTACTTATCAAAGAAATTTATTTAGAAGGCTTTAGAAACCTAGGGCATTTCATCATCAAGAACTACCTAAAGGTATTTTCTTGGGTGTGTTTTTCCTTAATTCTCGTTGCCATGTATGCATTGGTATTTAGAATGTCTACAGGATTTGTGTGGGATTAGACTAAAGCCCATCAATATGACATCAAACCCCTTTGGAGACAGCCATAGGGGTTTTTTTTTATCCTAAATAATCCCTAACCCATCCTGTTTAAAGATTAACCTTCATTTATCTTCTTCTCATTGGTCCTGTCTAATTCCCTATCATGCAGGATACATATCTTGTTACTAGCCAATGTCTTAAGTTCCTAACTATCTGGCTACCATCATTCTCGTAGCCCGTTTATCCCACAAAAAAAACAGTTCATAGATAAATTTAAATAGGAGGATTCCTACGCCTAGTATTTCTCCCATTTAGCCAATAAATTATAAATGAGCGAACAACCTACCTACCTTTAAAGTAGTATTAACCCGAAAAAATACGATTATGAGCAAACTACTACTTGTTAAAGAAATATACCTAGAAGCTTTTAAAAACCTAGGACATTTAATTATCACTAACTATTTTAAGGCACTCTCATGGTTTTGCTTTGGGTTGTTTGCCGTAGTGGTTTATGCCTTTGTTTTTAGATTGATCACAGGCTTTGCATTTGATTAAATAGCAACGCCTTTACAATACTATTTTTCCACAAAAAATGGTCACGCATCTGTTTTTGGATTAAGAAAAAAAGGGTCGCAATGCGATCCTTTTTTAATGTAACAACCCTTCCAACACAACTTAACAACGTCTTTTGCCCTTCTGCACAAAACACTCCCACGCAGACCTTACATAGCTTTCTTGACCATTGCCTGTACGGTATCTCCATAAAACAGAAAAGCGACCTGTTTAGGTCGCTCTTTTTGTGACTATAAATCAATGATTTCTATTTCTTGGGCTTCTTAAATTTTATTGATTTCAATATAGCTTCCAGTTCAAACATATAATCCCTTTTTTCCGTAGATGGGGCAAACGTAAAGCCTTCTATGACCAGTTTTCTGTCGTTGGCCTCATCATTGATTATATAAGTCAAGAATGGCCCTGCCATTGGATAACCGTTGATCTCCCAAATGCCTTTTACCTCAACGGCCTTTTTTCCCGCAATTTCAGCTGGAAACACATAAGGCGAAAAAGCCTTTTCCGTCATCATATAGGTCACCTTATCAGGAACATCCGGACCTGGGATATATTTTTGACCTATAGAATCACGCATCGCAACAATATCTTTGATAAAGGTTGAGTCGTTCTGAAAACTATCGCCTGGCATTGAATATACAATAACATTCATGACTCCTTTTGGAATCTGACGGTCTATCCAAACAAAATTATCCTCTTGCTTCCCTACCTTATAGACAGATGGCATGGAAAGGGTTATTCCAAATTTATCCTCAAGGACTTTTTCCTTATTCAAGGATCTCAGGAATCTCTTTTGGGCTTCTGTGATTTCTACCGACTTAAAAGCCTCAATTATTTTTGCGGCGTTCTCCTCTAAATTTTTAATAATTTCTTCATCTGTCCTTCCCTTTATGACAGCAATTTTTTGTGGTTTTGCGTACATATCCGTTTTGATATGCCCTAAATCAAGTGAATCTTTATCAACGAACAATACGGATCTGGTATTTCTAATAGTCCCGGTAAAAACGTTGGCACCCATGTGGTTAATGGTGAACAAAGGCTCTTCCCATGAAAGTCCCAAAACAGGTGCAGCAAAGTATTCTCTGACCTTGTCTCCTACCGGTCCCTTCCAAAGCTCATTGTCCATGACCACAGCCACAGAATTTATGGCCCCAATAGATTCTGGTTTGTACTCTATTTTCTTTTGGTCCTTACAGGAAGTAACTGTAATTAAAAGAATGAGAAGAACCGTGCCTAATTTTTTCATTTTGGTTTGATATTTAAGGGTTAACAATTGCACAATTTTATTTTTGCGCCAATTTTAATATCATTCCCTCTAATACCGTTCCATTCTCGTAAATTTTCAATGGTAATTCCAGGATATTTTTTGGATATGGTCCAAAGAGAATCTCCACTCTTTACGGTATGTACCTTTGTACCGCTTGCTATTGCTGCTTTTGTTGAACTATTTGATGATGAAGAGGAGGTTCTAGAAGTACTTGAAGCAACTGGGTTTTTTGCATAGATCGTGAGGCGCTGTCCTATTCTAAGAGTATTGCCCCTGAGGCCGTTCCATTGTTTTATTTGGCTTACTCCAACCCCATGTCTTTCGGCGATCCTGCCTAAATAATCGCCACTTCTAACCCTGTAAACAATCTTATCCTGTGCCTTTATCAATTCTGGCAATGGCTTTTCCTCCGTTTCCAGTTCCGATTTTACATGTGCATAGATAGCCGATTCATTGGTCACGAATTTTCCCATAGCCTCTCTTGGCAATCGAAGCACATAGTTCTTGCCTTCAACATAGGGTATAATATCCAATTTGTAAGATGGATTAAGAATTTGTAATTCTTCCACTGAAACGTCTACCAACTCTGAAATTTGGTTAAACGTAATCAAGTTTTTTACATGTACCGTATCTGTGTCAAATAGAGGTCTCTCAATTTTTTCGCGTTGAAATCCGTGCTCCTCCGCATATTCAAAAATATACATTGCCGCTAAAAATGCTGGGACATATCCTGCGGTCTCCCTAGGAAGGTTTCTTCTGATATTCCAATAATTGGTGTACCCCCCAGACCTTCTGATGGCCTTATTGACATTCCCCGGGCCCGAATTATAGGCAGCCAAGGCCAAGTCCCAATCATTAAAAATACCATGAAGTCTAGATAGATATTTTGCTGCCGCTTTAGTTGAGGCAATGGGATCACTACGTTCATCCACATAACTGCTCACATCCAAGTCATACATCTTTCCTGTGCTGTACATAAATTGCCACAAACCAGTAGCTCCCACCCGGGATCTTGCCCTTGGATTTAAAGCCGACTCAATAATAGCCAAATACTTCAATTCTAACGGGACATTGTAGTTATCCAGTTCCTGTTCGAACATGGGAAAGTAAAACTGACTTACCTTGAGCATACGTTGCATCAACCCCCTTTTTCTGGTCAAAAATGTCTTGATAACATTTTCAAGCGATGGGTTATATGCGATATTGAAAGGAGTCTTTTGATCTAATATTTTTAATCTGGCCTTTAGTGTCTCCGTATCCAGATCGTAATTGTAAATGGAGTCCACTTCCAGATTGGTCACTGTCTTATGAATGGAATCAAAATAGCTTTGGTTTTCATGTAGTTCCTTCAACCACAATTTATCATACTTTAAAACGTCCGAACGATCAGACAAATTATACGTGTTCTTAACTTTTACCAAAATGGCAGGGGAATCTTCCAATTGTCCGGGAGACTCCATAAGTTCCATTTGTTCCACCCCTTCCATATCCATGGCCAGGGTATCTAAGGGGACTTCCACAACAACCTTATTCTTTCGCTGTTTTTTGCGCGTACCTTCCTTTTGTTGTGCCATAGCGGACACTACAAAAAGACAACAAAGTACAAGTCCTAATTGTTTTAATTTCATCATAAGCTTTCTTCAGATTAATATGGGGAGCAACGAAAATCGCTCAAATTTAGCAAACATTAAAAAATACCCTCTTAAAGTATTGATAAACTAAATTTGTGTGTACCATTCATAACGTTTTTAGTCCTCCAATATTGCTGCAATTCCAGGCAAAACCTTCCCTTCCAAACTTTCCAACATTGCACCACCACCGGTAGAAACATAACTTACTTTTTGCTCAAATCCAAATTGCTTTACGGCCGCAACAGAATCTCCACCCCCTACTAAGGAAAATGCACCTTTACTGGTGGCCTCATCTATATAATTACCTATTGCTATGGTTCCTTTGGCAAAACTTTCCATCTCAAAAACCCCTATAGGCCCATTCCATAAAATGGTCTTACTGTTCAAAACAACCTCTTTAAAGTTGGCCAACGTTTTTGGACCTGCGTCCAAGCCTTGCCATCCTTCGGGGATTGTCTCTACATCCACAATTTTAGTGTTGGCATCGTTGCTAAAACTGTCAGCCGCCAAAACATCAACCGGGATATGTACTTTTACGCCTTTTGCTTCGGCCTGCTTTAAAATATCCAAAGCCAGATCCATCTTATCATCCTCACAAATGGAATCCCCTACTTTCCCACCTTTTGCTTTAACAAAAGTATAGGTCATACCACCACCAATAATCAAATGGTCTACCTTGCTCAAGATGTTTTCTATGATTGTAATTTTGGAAGAAACTTTGGAACCTCCTAAAATGGCGGTTACTGGCTTCTCTCCTGTACGCATCACTTTTTCTATCGCTTCAATTTCTTTGGCCATTAAACTCCCAAAACATTTCTCCCCTTTAAAAAATTGAGCAACAACTGTTGTAGAGGCATGTGCCCTGTGAGCTGTTCCAAAGGCATCGTTCACGTAGATGTCACCTAATTTCGAAAGCTTTTCTGCAAAATCACGATCCCCTTTTTCCTCTTCGGCATGAAAACGAAGATTTTCCAACAGTAATACTTCCCCATTTTTAAGTTCGGCAACTGCTTTCTCGGCTTCCTCACCAATACAATCACTGACAAATTTTACCTTAACGCCAATAATTTCAGAAACCTTATCCAAAATATGACCCAAGGACATATCAGCATTTGGCTTTCCATTTGGTCTTCCATAATGGCTCATTAAAACAGCACTACCGCCATCTTCCAAAACTTTGATGATCGTAGGTTTTGCTGCTTCTATCCTATTGGAATCCGTTACATTAAAATCTGTATCCAACGGGACATTGAAATCAACACGGATTAGGGCTTTTTTATCTTTAAAATTAAAATCGTTTATAGTTTTCATCTTCACAAGGATTTTTTGAGAAAAACAAATGTAAAGATTTCTCTAGTATGTTTAAACCAGGGAGTCATATTCTTTAGGGTTCAGGCAAAAAACAACCTATTGTTGTTTACTTTATAACCAATTGGCACACAATTCTTATAAAAATGCTCTTGGTCCATTGTAAATGACGGAAGCTTTGCTATTATGGAAGAACAAGCAAATGAACTATATTTGACCCATGCTTTTTAATGACATTTTAGGATTATCCCATATCAAAAAACATTTGACCCTCAGTGCCGATGCGGGCCGCATTCCGCATGCACAGTTATTTGTAGGCAAGGAAGGCTGTGGAACATTGCCCATGGCCATAGCGTATGCGCAATACGTCATCTGTGCCAATACACAAGGGGAGAACATAGGGGAAAATGCAGCCTGTAACGCAAAATGTAATTCCATTTCCCATCCCGATGTTCATTTTGCTTTTCCTGTATCCAACAGCGATAAGGTAAAGAGTCATGCCGTTAGCAACCATTATATGGAGGAGTGGCGGGAGTTTCTAAACGAACAGCCCTATGGCAACCTCTTCGATTGGTACCGACTAATAGGCATAGAAAAAAAACAGGGCATGATAGGGGTGGACGAGGCACAGGAAGTGGTAAAAAAACTCGCCCTAAAATCTTATGAAGGCGGTTATAAGGTCATGATTATTTGGATGGCCGATAGAATGAACAATTCAGCGGCCAATAAACTGTTGAAACTAATTGAAGAACCCCCTGCAAAGACCGTTTTTATTCTGATTACAGAAGAGGAGGAGCAAATTATCCAGACCATACGTTCCAGATGCCAGGTGCTTCACTTTCCTCCCTTGGCCGAAGAGGTTATTGCCCAAGGACTGGTGGAAAAGGGGCTTACCAAGGAAGAAGCCTTGCGGATTTCTCATGAATCGAATGGGAATTTTAACAAGGCATTGGATTTGATGAACAAAGATTCAGAAGATCTGGTGTTTGAAAGATGGTTTGTTCAGTGGGTGAGGAGTGCTTTTAAGGCCAAAGGTAACAAGGCTGCTATACATGACCTTATCCTATGGAGCGAGGAGGTGGCCAAAACTGGTAGGGAAACACAAAAGAAATTTTTGTTGTACTGCCTAGCGGTGATGAGACAGGCCATGCTTACCAATTACAGTGTATCTGACCTTACCTTTATGAAAATCCATGTGGAGGGCTTCCAATTGGCAAAATTTGCCCCTTTTATTCATGAAAACAATATTCTACAGATTACCCAGGAACTGGAAGATGCCATCTATCATATAGAGCGCAACGGAAACTCTAAAATAATACTGACAGATCTATCTATAAAACTTACGCGATTACTTCATAAAAAGGCCGCATAAACTCAATAAAACCAATTTATAAAACTTATTACTCTTATGGAAAACATTACCAACAACGCCACTGAAATTCTTTTACTATTTTTCTTGTTGATCACCTTTTTACAAAGTGGAATTGACAAGCTCGTAGATTGGAAGGGCAACTTATCCTGGTTGACCGGTCATTTTGCTGAATCGCCTTTGAAAAATATGGTTCCTATGTTGTTGGGCATCGTGGTGATCACGGAAATGATAGCTGGGATCCTTTCTGCCGTTGGATTATTCCAAATTGTTACAGCTGGAGAAAGTCAGCTTGCATTTTATAGTGCCATTGTTTCCTGTGTTGCCCTATTAATGTTATTGTTCGGACAGCGAATGGCCAAAGACTACGAAGGGGCAAAGACCATAGCGGTCTATTTTATCCCTGCCATCTTTTTGGTATTCCTGTTACAGGCGTATTAAAAATACCTTTTCAAATCTTCACAAACGAAAAAAACCGTCCTGTTGGGACGGTTTTTTTTTTGAGGCATCGAGCAGATTCGAACTGCTGTACAAGCTTTTGCAGAGCTCTGCCTAGCCACTCGGCCACGATGCCAATTTTGGATTGCAAATCTACAAAAATTAATTCTAAGAAAAATTAATTTTAGCGTAGTTTTATTTAAAACGAACCCCTGCCCTATTTGTTGTGGTTCTCGGTTCAATTAACGCATAGGAGTATTGGTCTGTGAGCCAATTGAAAACGGTCTTAAAAATTAAGACCGTTCTTGTTTGAGGCATCGAGTGGACTCGAACCACTATAAAGGTCCTTGCGGGACCCCGTCTCTCCATTTCGACCACAATGCCAATTAGTCCTGTAAAAGTAATTTATTTTCTAGCTCAAAAAAACTGAACCTTCGTTTTTCAACGAGTTCTTTGCAAGTTTATCGATACCATTTCCACATCCCCACCTATTGGCGGATTAATTTTGGAAACAGAAATTTCCACCTCTTCTACCGTTGGCAGTTCTGAAAAAACGCGATCTATAATCCGTTTTGCCACATGTTCCAATAACTTGGACCTTACCTTCATCTCCTCCTTTACAATGCGGTTGAGGTGCACATAATCTACGGTATCCACTAAATTGTCTGATTGTGAAGCTTTGGTCAGATCGGTTTTCACTTCAAGATCCACTCGGTAATCGCTTCCTATGATTGCTTCTTCTTCGAGGCAGCCATGGTGTGCATAAGCTTTGATGTTACTTAATTTTACTTTCCCCACAACGGTTTTAAATTTCTACAAATTTAATCCAATTGGATGGAAATATTAGTACATACACCTACAATTACTAAGGCCTTGAAATAGATCTACCCCCAAGGTGACCACATGGGTACCTGAACTAAAGCCTATAATTTCATTAAGGATTACCTGATAGGAATATCCAAAATAGAAATTATTCTTTTTAAGCCCAAAAATAGGGGCAATGTAGAGCGGGTTTCCTATCTGATCGTTCAAGAATCGATAGTTTACTCCGGCATAATAGTAATCCTCAAAATCGTACCATCTGAATTTCACGTTCAAATCTGTTACGGAACGCCCATCACTTTCAAAGTATTGATAGAAAACAGAAGGTTCTATTTCCATATCACTGTTCTTGCTCTTCTTATATCTGTAGCCTGTGTATATGTAATAATTCCTTAGCCTATTGGGTTCAAAAACAGGGTTGAACTTGGTTAAATCCTTATCTAGCAGGTTAGAGGCATTTGCACTTAGGTAAAATTTATCTTTACGGTAAAGAAGACCTACATCGAAGTTATGATTCGTGGTTGACCTATCGTCGGTAACAGATGCATCATTGTTGTCCCTAAAATTTTCAATATCTATTCGAAACTGATTGAAATTATAGGAAATACCGAAAGATAAAAACTCATCATCATAACGGTCCAAGGTCAAATGGTGTGCAAAAGAAAGTCTCGCTCCCCTTTGTTTGGTCTCCCCGTTGCTGTCATTGTACAAGAGCATTCCTATACCCGATTTTTCCCCTACCCTGGCATCCGCCGCCAAAGATTGGGTATCCGGGGCATCCTTGATACCTACCCATTGGGTAAGCCCATTGATCCTTATCTTGATATGATCCCCAATCCCTGAATAGGTAGGTGATATTACAAATGGGTTATCAGCCAAATATTGGGAAAGCTGGGGTAGGGTCAACTCCTGTCCTTTGGAGGTCAGTGCAACAAAAAGCAACACTAGGGTTAACACCGTATTTCGCATAATTCTATTTAGGTTAAGTCGGTTATCTATAAAGGGTAAAGTGACCAACAAATTCTCTGGCATCTTCTTCTCCCTGTAATTTGAGGATGTACCAATAATCTCCGGTTGGCAATTCGGCTTCTTTGTATAAACCATCCCATCCTTTATCATTTAGTCGCAATCTGGCCACCTCTCTACCATAACGGTCAAATATGATGGTTAGTATGTTGGGCCATGATTCTTCATTCCTCGGCTTCCAGAAGTCGTTTTGTCCGTCCCCATCAGGCGTAAAGAAGTTAGGTATCTCAATATCTATAAATTCTATAAATATCTGTTGGGAAACCTCACAACCATTCTCATCCACAACGGTTACAGTATACGTATCGGTCCTATTGATAAAGAACGTCGTCTCATTTCCTCTGTCCCTATCCCCTAGGAAGAAGGTGTAATTTTGTCTACCTCCCGTGGCAACCGCGGTTATCTCATTAATGTTGTTTTGTTCCAATACCAGCGTCAAAGGCTCATATTGTTCAATCTCAAAATCGATGGTTCTTATACAACCATTGGCGTGGGATACCGTTATATAATGTTGCCCTGGGGCTATATTTGTAAAGTTGGGATCCAAAACCATATCCGCTGGATCCGTAGAATCCAAAGCATATAATACATCATTTGAAACCGATGCGTCTTCCAAGGTAAGGATGATTGAGGCTTCTGGAACAGCTCCCGTACATTCATATACAGGTGTTATTTCAGCGTTTAGGTTAACGCCTTCCTCTATCTCAACAATGATATTGGTCTCACATCCTTGACTATCCTTTACAAAAATTACATACGTTCCTGCGGCCAAATCGGTAAAGGATGTTTGTCCCTGTACAAAATCTGACGGATTATTGGAGTTGAACGCAGTACTGTATGGTGCTGTTCCTCCTGTTATGTCTACAGTAATAGAACCATCTTCACTACCCGCACATATTTCCGATTGAACCATGGTTGTGGTCACTTCAACAGGAAGTGGTGCCACAATCTCAAGATCGAATATGAATGGCAAACAACCATTGGAGTCTTGCGCAATAATAGTATACGTTCCAGGCAACAAATCTGTAAATACATTTTCGTCGCTGAACTGGTTCAGGTTAGGGGATATAGCATACTGATAGATACCAGTACCGCCTACCAAACCAACTTCTATGCTACCAAAATCATCGGCACATAACGGGTTGTTTACAATTGGCGTATTGGCTATCAGCTCATTACCCTCGGTAATGACGACCTGTTCCCTGTCCATACAGTCTTGGCTGTCCACTTGAATATAGTAGGTGCCTGCTGTTAAATTATTAAAGGTCGTACTTGTTTGAGGTCCTCTAAGAACAGTAATCTGATCCTGTGCCAATAGGGAATAGGAATATCCTCCAAGACCGCCAATGGCCTTCACTCTGATCAGTCCTGTAGCTTCCTCAAAACAACCTACATCAACCAAGGCATCAGCTATAATTTGTAGTTCTGGAATGGCATCTACAGTAACAGTATTGGACACTGTTGATATACAACCGTTCGCATCCCTAATAAAATACTGGTATGGGCCTACCGCCACATTGGTCAGGTCAACTGTGCTTCCAACCATAGGAGTAAACACTCCAGAAACTGATGTGCTGTAGCTGTATGGGGCAGTACCTCCAGTAGCTGTTAGCCTAAGATCGGCACCAACAGTACAAGTATTCAATGCTGTTATGGCCAAAGAAGCCGTTACTTGCGACGGTTCGTCTATTAATACAGCCGGAGTTGTAAAATCACAGTTCCAACTATCCGTTACAGTCACTGAATAATTTCCTGCTGGGAGATCGGTAAATATATTCGATGTCTGCGGCCCACTGACCAGCCCTTCGTCCAAATAGTTAAGGATGTAGTTATAGCTGGCAGTAGCATCCAAGGCGGGTCTTCCTCCACCTGTAACCGTAGCCGTTATTTGCCCTCCGAAATCGCCTTCGCACAAGATTGTAGATGAAGCCACAGCTGTTGCGGTGATTTGGGTGGGTTGCACCAAGGTTTCTGTTGAGAAGACCTCACAACCATTTAAATCCCTAACATATACTTCATAGGTTCCTGCGGTTAGTCCACCAAAAACATTGTTTGTGGTAAAAGCTCCTACCGCTGGAGGTGTTCCTTGAGCAATGGCATAGGTATATGTGCCCCAACCTCCAAATGCATTGGCAGTTATCTGTCCTGGATCTGTACAACTTATCGCTATAGAGATGTCTGTATTTAATTGCAACGGACTGCTTGGTGATTTTATGGTGATGGTATTTGATAGATCATCACAGAAAGGTGTGCCTGTCGCAACAACATTCACATAAAAGTTTCCTGCGGGCAACCCATTAATACTGATTGGGTTCGTTGTTGTATTTGAAGCGACCACACCGGTAAACGCGGTGCCATCAGACCAAAATACCTGATAATTATAATTACCGTCGTAATTGTTGACCTGGAGGGACATTGACCCATCGGTATCTCCAAAACAGGTTACCGAATTTATTGGAGATGCCACCACTTCAATAATATCGTAAGGCTCCACGGTATAAGGCGCTGTTGTAAAGTAACAACCCGTTACATTATCTGTTACCCTGAATACGTAGTCCCCTACACTCGTTAATGTAAAGTCTGCTGACTGATTTCCTGCTCCCGGAGTCACTGTGGCGGTTCCCATAGGTAAAAGATCAAAACTGAAATCCCCTGATCCTCCTGTTACCGATAGGCGCACTGTTTCATCATTACTACAAGTAATTGCTGTTAGCTCTGTGAAATTAACCGCTGTAATCTTTGGTAATGGATTTACAGTAAACAAGGTCGTATCGGTACATCCGTTGTCATCCATTACGGTAATCGTAATATCTTGTGACAACCCGGTGTCTGTAATAGTAAATATATTCGAAGAGCGGAAGTTACCGCCATTGATACTATACGTGTAAGGTGCCGTTCCATTTGCCCCAATGGCTGTAATAGTTGCCTGGGTCACTGAATTATTGGGGTTACAGGCAAATTCTGTATGGGTTGCGCTAACGGAAACAGGAGAAGGTTCTGTAATAGTTACGGTTTGAGTATCTACACAGTTTCTATCTGAAGTCACCGTAATATCATATGTTCCTGCAGCTAAGTCCGTAAACAAATTACCGGCTTGACTGGTAGAAGTTATCCCATCAGAAATTGTAAAGGTATAAGGCTGGTTGTTATTGGATGCGTCCAAATTAACCAGTATGGAACCATCAGCTCCACCGTTACAGGAAACATCTTCCTTGGAAGTGGTGAACACAACTGGGGTTGGGGCTTCCAAAGTAACAGTTGCCGGTATACTACATCCCGTTGTGGTATCGTGCAATACCACAATATAGTCCCCAAAGGCCAGTCCCGTAAATAGGTTGGAAACCTGGTTGCCTGCAATGGTGTTCCCTATGCTGTCCTGCAGCTCATACTCATAATTACCGGTTCCACCCTGTGCGGTAACCGTAATCTCCCCATTGTCCACATCACACGACACTTGTGTCGTTACCGTTGGGGTTGCCCCCAATGCCGGATAAATAACCAAAGTATCCATAGCGGTACAACCATTGCCGTCACGAACGGTAATAGTATAGGTTCCCGGTGCGGAAACCGTGAAGGTACCACTACTCTGGAATCCTGAACCGATACTGTAAGATAACGGACCTACCCCTGTAGAACCTGCTACTGTAAAGCTATATGAAGTCCCTGTAGAAGTACACTGGTCCGTCGCAAATGCAGGGGCCGTTACCGTAGGCAAGGGATCAACAGCAATTACCACATCTATCATAGTGGTACATCCCTGAGTATCCATTACCCAAACATCCCAATCCAAACTGGTAGCCGGATCTAAAGTAGCGGAAGCACTTGCGCCATAAAGGCCAGTAGGTGAGGTCGCATCTGGTACAAAGGCATAGGTATATCCTCCATTTCCTCCGCTGGCCCTTACACTCACTTGTGCCCCAACAGTACAGTTGGCGTTTATATTGCTTATCTCCAAGAGGCTTAGCGCTGCACTTGGCGATGTAATGGTTACCGTATTTGTGATATCATCACAGAATGGAGTGTTTAATGCCTCAACTCCGACGTAAAAATTACCTGCAGGCATATTTGCAATACTCAGGGTCCCCGGGGCAACCCCAGAACCACTGATGCCTGCAAGACTGCCATCACTATTGTAAACTACATAGTTGTAATTCCCCGTATAACCGGTCACACTGATCTCCATAGCACCATCGGTGTCACCAAAACAAGTTACTGGTGCTGTTGGAGAGGCAACAACCTCTATAAGGTCATATGGAGCAATGGTATAAGGTGCTGTTGTAAAATAACATCCTGTTACATTATCGGTAACCCTAAAGGTATAATCTCCAACGGTGGTTAATGTAAAGTCAACAGTATTGAAACCTGATCCAGGAGCAATAGTGGCTGTACCCATTGGCAATAGGTCGAATGTGAAATCTCCCGAACCTCCGGTAACCGTCAAACGAACTACCTCATCATTGTCACATGTAATGGCCGCTTGCTGTGAAAAAGCCACATTGGTGATTACAGGTAATGGATCTATCGTCTGGGACAATGGAGCAACAATGGAACACCCATTATTGTCCTTTACATCTACAGTAAATGTGCCTGCATTGGCAGTTATATAAGTGTATTGATTCCTAGCTGGTCCAGTCCCTTCAAAATAAGCCCCACCATTGATACTGAAAAAGTAAGGTCCCGTTCCTGTAGTAGGATCGGCTGTAATATCAAAAGAAGCTGTTTGAGCCGTATTGTTGGCATCACAAGCAAAATCGATTACATTGCTTATAGAGGCCACCAACTGTTGTGGTTCTGTTATGGTCACCTGATCTGTAACAATACAGTTACGGTTAGAGGTAACAGTAATATCATATATTCCTGGATTCAATCCTGAGAAGAATCCGGTGCTTTGGGTAATTGCAGGATCTGTTCCATTATCTATGGTAAATGTATAAGGTGGGTTGTCATTTACACCAGCACCAGGGTTCACTATTCTCACATTTATGGTTCCATCCGCTGCACCAAAACAACTAATATCTGTTTTTTGGGTAGCCTGTAGGGTTACCGGTGTCGGCTCTTCCAAAGTAACTTGTATTTCCTTGGTACAATTGGCAGGATTTCCAAGGGTATTGTCCGTAACACGAACAATATAGGTTCCAAAAGCCACGCCTGTAAATTGGTTAGCTACCGGAGCAATTCCGGTTGGAGTAATACCATCCGCTTGGAAAAGTTCAACGGTGCTGCCACCTGAACCGCCTACTACGTTAAAATCTATTATTCCGTCATTGCTATTACAAGTAGGCTGGGTATTGACCATAGCGGTAAATTCCAACTCAGGACTAATGGTAATGGATTCAATTTCCCCACAACCATTGGCATCCACCACTTCTATATCATATGATCCTGAAGATAGGTTACTAAAGGTATATGGGAACGTTGTAATATTTTGGAATGAATTGCCAACTATTCTAATTCTATACGGGGCAACGCCTGTATTTACGGCATCTAAACTTACGTTTATTGAAAAGCTCCCGTCCTCCTCACACTCATCAACAATCGCTAATGTAATATCGGGTCTCGTGTCCTCGGTAATGGTAATATCCAAAACTTGGGAAATACAACCATTGGCATCTTGGGCATAGACATCCCAATTGGCCCCTAAAGCATAATCCAGATGTAAAGTTTCATTTTCCGGGAATGTTCCTGGCGTAGCTGCTCCGTCCAATACTACCGCATAGGTATATGGACCTGTTCCTCCACTTGCTTGTACCACCACAATGGCATCCTCATTACAGTTGTCAGGGGTATTGCTTACCTCAACAACAATAACTTCTTCTGGCGCATCTATGGTCACTGAATTGGAAACTTCCGAACAGAAAGGGTCCTGAGTCTCTGTAACCTCAACGGTATAGATCCCTGCAGGTAAGGTTTGTGGAATAACATAATTAAAAGGATCTGAAATAGCATCAGAACTTCCTGCTGCTCCTGCAACAGGATTACCAATATTGTCAAAAACTTGATAATCAAAAGTACCTACATAGCCGGTAATATTAAGTTGCATCTGCCCATCACTGCTATCGCTACAAGTGGCATCTGAAACCAAAGAAGCGGTAACCATGATGAGGTCGTAAGGCGCCACATTATGCTCTACAATTACGGAACAATTGGTAGTCGTATCCAATACCTCGTACACATAGTTCCCAGGTGCTGTCAAAACAATATTTAATGGGTCTGCAACTACGTTCCCGCTTGGTAATTCTGTGTAGCTATAGTTACCAGAACCGTTAGCTGGAATTATTTCTATGATCTCTTGACCATTGCTACAATTTATTGCCTGTAATTGATTGATGTTAGCCGTTACCTTTTGTTCTGCCGGAATGACCACCGAAGCAGAAACCGTACAACCATTATCATCCTTGACAATAACAGTAACATCTGGGGAACCATAGGCAATCATATACGTATTATCTCCTTGGAACGAACTGCCATTAAAGCTATACAGATAAGGTCCTGTCCCCGAAGGATTCCCAGAAGTATCATCATCTATGGTAACCGTTACCGTGCTTGCATTATCATCACAAGTATAATCTGAGGCAAGGGCAGTGATAGCCAACTGTGATGGCTCATTAACTGTAATGGTCTCATCGTGTGTACATCCTTTACCAGAAATAACAGTTACTGTATATGTACCCTCTAAAAGTCCGACAAATACATTTGAATTTTGTGTTGTAGTACCCCCATCCAAACTGTATAGGTAAGGGGTATCCAAGTTTCCTGCATCCAACGCAACTGTAATGGTACCATCGCCACCTCCAAAACAGCTCACGTCTGTAGCAGATAAGCTAAAAGTAGGGTTGATTGGCGCTTCAATGGTGACAGTAACGCTCCTGCTACATCCTGTTATATTATCTATAACATCAAAATCATAGGTGCCACTGGTCAATCCTGTAAACACTGGATCATTGACCTGTGTTGGTCCTGCAGGGCTTGTTTGTACATAATTGAAATCTCCTGAGCCTCCGCTAGTAGAAATGGCAACCTCAGCATTATTGGAAGGGTTACAAAACTCTTCTTGGGTAATTGTTGCTTGGGCCATTAATGGAGGGTATATGGTAATGGATTCTGCCGCTTCACCACAGCCACTGGAATCTACAACTTCTATAGTATGGGTTCCAGAAGAAAGAGACGATATGGTAACAGTTTCCCCCGGATTATTTAACGCCACTGGCTCAAATACACCTCCGTCTACACTAATATAATGAGGACCTATCCCCGCGTTATTCATTGTTACAATAATTTGAAAAGTGCCATCTGGAGATACACAATTATCGGCTACATCTATAGAAATAGCAGACTCCGGGTCCTTTTCGAGAGTTACAGTAATTGGTGGAGCAACACAGCCATTTAGATCCTGAACATATATATCATAGTCAACTGGATATGTGGCTGATATTATTTGAAAAGTACTAGAATTTGGAAAAGTCCCTGGAACAGGATCTCCTGTAGGCACATAGGCAAATGAGTATGAACCAGAACCACCTGTTGCTTTAACGGTAACAAATGAACCATCATTACAATTAGCATTGGACTTATTAACCAAACTTAACTGCACAGGAGTAGGTTCCAAAACTCTAAAACCATAGGTATTAGAACAAAACGGGCTTGTATCCTCCTCAAAATATAATACATAATCCCCAGGTGGTATATTGTTTACCATCACTAATGGGGTAGGTGTTGGACCTCCAGCTGCCTGTGTTACACTACCAGAATAAGCTGCCCCTAATGGAGAATTGGTAAGAGCGTTTAGTATATTGTAGTTGATTACTGTTACACTAGGATCAAACCCTTCAATTTGAAATTCCAAGGACCCATTGGTTTCTCCAAAACAACTAACATTGGTTACACTTGGGGAAGCTACCACATCAATATTTGAAAGTGTTGGAATAGTTTCCTCTACATAACTAGAACAGCCAGTGGCATCATCAATAGCCTGAAAAACATAGGTTTGACCAGCATTTAAACCTGTAAAAGTTGCAATAACAGCAGTTCCTGATGTGCCAGTTGAATTAGGTCCAATTGCCGTACCATAAATAGAAAATGTATAACTTCCAGATCCACCATCCGCAGACAATTCAACTGTCCCGCCAGTAGCACAATCGGCAATTGCGGGTGCTGAATTTAATGACAGAAATGGACTAGCTAATACTCTTACAGGATCTTCATAATATTCACATCCGTTTGCATTAATCACTCTAATATAATAATCCCCAAAAGCCAATCCATCAAAAGTTACAGATGTACTTGAGGTTGTTACTGGATTAGGTGTTGGCCCCAATACTGCCACAATATTATTGGATTGATCATATAGCGTATAGGTATAATCTGGAACTCCTCCACTTGTAATATCAATAGTAATACTTCCGGGCAAATCTCCAACACCTACACCACCACAAGAAACATCAGTTACAGAAACATTGGCATCAAAAACAGCGGGATCATTTAATGTAACGGTGTATGTTGTAAAACATCCTTTACTGTCTCTAATGGTATATGTATAAGGTACCCCTGCCGATAGACCTGAATAGGTCCTTTGGGCAGAAAATGGACTTCCGTCGAAACTGTACTCATAAGGCAATAGGCCTGTCCCTGAAATCGGTATGATTTCAACAATACCATCTGAGCCACCATTACAACTAGGATCGATAGCAGTATGATTTGCCTCAGGATTAGTAGTTGCATTAACGTTTATTGGGTTGGACAAAGCGCTACAGCCATAATCATCAAATACCCTAAAAATATAGGTTCCCGAGACATTTGTATTAAAACTAAAGCTTGCTCCTGTCAGGGCAGCTCCAGGATTAAAGGTGGTACCTCCATCAGTACTAACTTCATAACGGTCATAGGGAGGGTAGCCTCCATCCACAGTAATATCAATTACTGCATCCGTTGGTGCGGAACAGGTTAGGTCCTTTGTAACTACTGCACTTGCAATAATCAACCTCTCGGGCACAACGATATTAAAGGTGGCCGCATCACAGCCATAAGCATCTGTAGCTTCAAAGGCATAGGCACCTGGGATGATCCCATTGAACGTATTGCTCAATTGATATGGTCCCCCATTTACCCTGTACCTATATGGGGCTTGTCCACCACTGGCTGTTAAAATTACTACAGCGCCATTGTCATCAAAACAAAGATCGGAGCTTGGATCCAAGGCAAGGTCTGGCGTTGGAGCAGGAGCAATAGAGATAGGTTTATTGACCTCACACCCATTGGCATCCATTACATAAACGGTGTAATCGCCAGCAGGAATATTACTGAACACCCTATTCCCTTGATAAGGAACTACAGTTACCGTACTTGTAGCATCCATCAATTGGTATTGGTAAGAATTCCACCCTCCAGAGGCTACTACCGTAATGGTGGCGTTGTTCAAACAGGTTACATCTGTATTAGAAGCTGTAAAATCCAATGCAAATGTAGGTTCACTGATTAACGCAGGTGCTATTGCCTCACAAGTCGTAGTATCGTCAGTAACGGTGACAATATAGGAGTCGGCGTCAAGGCCTGGAACAGCGATAGGAGTAGTCCTATTAATACCGTTTTCATTCTGCACAATTGTACCCGAACTGTTCGTAACCGTATAGCTGTAGGTAGCAACAAAGTCGCTCACCGTGAAGGCAAACTCCCCATCCGAATCCCCTTTACAGGTCACGTTTTTTACCAATTGGTACAAAACACTTACCTGGGGGATCGTATTTATAGTATAGGATTTCTGTAGTGTACATCCTTTTGCATCGGTTACTCTAAAGGTATAGGTTCCTGGAGTTAACCCTATAAATGTATCATCGCTGCCATTATCCCTATAACTAAGGATCGGCGCAATCAATTCATATTGGAAAGGCCCATTCCCATCGGTTACACTAACGGTAACATTACTAACCACTGCAGGACAGGTCATTGCAGAAGGCGCGAATGAAAGGTCTGTTGGTGCGTTTAATGGATCAATGGTTTGTGTACTTGTGGCCGTACAATTATTGGCATCTCTTATAGTAATGGTATAAGTTCCGGCCATTAAACCAGAAAAAGAGGTTCCAGGGCCAAAATTTACACCATCGATACTATAGGCATAAGGGGCGGTTCCTCCGCCAAAACTTGTAACATCTATGGTCGCAGAACCCGAGGTACAGGTATAATCCTGAGAAACGGCTGTTGCGATAGTCAAGGCTGGTGGGTCTGTTAAGGTAACAGTTCCCGTAATCTGACACCCTTTGGAATCCGTAATGGTATAATTATAATTTCCTGCCGCCAAACCAGAGTATACGGTTTGGGTAGAAGGAACACTGCCATTGAAAACAATTTGGTATGGAGGGGTACCTCCTGAAACACCCAAATTCACAGAACCATCGGCAGAGCCCGCACAACGTGGGTCTGTTACCACTGGTGTTGCCGTTGGTGGGGTGTTACTGCTAACTATAATTGTATTAGAGGTAATGGTACAACCAGAACCATCACTTATGATAAACTCATAAGAACCTGCGGTTCCTGTTGAGTAGGTAAAAGGTATTGCCGGAACAGGAGTACTGGCTTGGAATGTAGTTCCATCCAAAATAACCTCATAGTTAAATGGACTGGTTCCCCCCGTAA
This sequence comes from Sediminicola sp. YIK13, assembly GCF_001430825.1. Lineage (GTDB taxonomy): Bacteria > Bacteroidota > Bacteroidia > Flavobacteriales > Flavobacteriaceae > Sediminicola. The sequence continues at coordinate 2,711,915 of NZ_CP010535.1, forward strand.
TGGAAATGGTAATCTGTGCGTCTGGGGAAGCGCTACAATCCATATCCTTATCCAAAACAGCATTAACAGAAAGAGTAGGGTTAACGGTTATAGTCTCCGTATCGGTACAGTTTTTACTATCGATAACATCCAACGTGTAGGTTCCAGGGGCCAAACCATTGAACACATTAGCTGATTGGTAGGCACCTCCATTAATTCTGTACTGGAATGGAGCCTCTCCACCTGTAACTACGGTTGCAGTAATGGTAAGCCCAGAAGACGCATCATAACATAAACTATTTGCACTAACGTTTAAGTCGGGTGCAATGATCGGATTGATTGAAAAAGTATCGGTAATAATACACCCATTTAAATCGGTAACAGTAACAGCATAAGGTGCCGAAGTATCCAACAAATTGCCAAAAGTTCCTGAGGTATTGGAAGTTACGGTTCCGCTAGGATCCGTAATTTCATACGTATATCCTCCCCAACCACCAGAAGCGGTAATGGAAACAGAACCGGACACCGTTCCACTTGGAGAACAGGTAGGATCGGTTACGGAAATAGTATTTATTGCCAATGGTGTGGCAGGTTCGCTTACCGTTATAGTGGTAGTGTCGGAACACATGGTGGTTTCATCCGTAACAACAATAATATAATCCCCAGCTACCAAGCCATTAATGGTTGTTGTAGGGGCCGACTGGTTTGTCACTGGCGTTCCACCGTTGATTGTATATTGGTACGTAGCCGAAAAACCAGAAGTATCAAAAGAGATAACGCCATCGGCATCTCCCAAACAGGTTACATTGCTAACCAACGTACCTGCAATATTTATCGGGGCAACAGGTGTTATGGTAAAGTTTTCTGTATATGTACAGCCATTGGCATCGGTGACCAAAAATGTATATGTATCTGGAGCCAATCCAGAAAACACATTGTTATTCCCGTTGTCAAATCCTGCAGGGGCTATTATTTCATAGTTGATTGCTCCTGTACCACCAGTAACGACGAGCGTTACATCCGATGTTTGCACAGGGCAATTTGGTGCTGTTGCACTAAAGGCAATATCTGTAGGTGGGTCTAAGGCAGGTATAACCACACTATTGGTAACAAATGTACACCCACTTGCATCCCTTACGGTAATGGTGTATGTGCCATTTGTTAAATTGGTAAAAGTATCCGATCCTCCAAAGGAAACGCCATCAATACTATAGGAATATGGGGAGGTTCCACCCACAACATTCTGTGCTTGAATCGTTCCGTTTTGCAAACAAGTATATGGTTGTGTCAATACGGCATCGGCGGCAATTGGGTTGGGGGTTGTTAATGTTACGGTATCCGTATAGGTACACCCTTTGCTATCCTCCACAATATAAGTGTAGGTTCCCGCACCCAAGCCAGTATATAAGGTCTGGGAAGAAAGACCCATTCCATTAAAATCTATCTGATATGCCGGAGTTCCAAAATTACTGTCTATGATGATTTCCACACTACCGTTGGTTGCGCCGTCACAATCTGGATCAATTGCGTTATGCGTTGCAACAGGGGTGGTAATAGGATCTACAATTACCGTTGTCTGGGCAGTACACCCTTCAGCATCTGTAATAGTAAAGACAAAAGTTCCGTCTGTTGGGGTGGTATAAGATATTGAATTTCCAATTACTGCTGTGGTCGCGCCTCCATTGAGTTGATAGGTATACGGAGCATATCCACCACTAATAGTGATATCCATAATTGCATCTGGTGAGGCGCTACAATCCAATTCCTTGGTCAATACCGAAGCCGCAGTCAATTGTGGTTCTACAACTACCGTGTTGGAAGTTGCAGTACATCCATAAGCATCCCTAACCACTACAGTATAAGATCCTGGTGCCAGATTATTAAAACTATTACTGTTTTGGTTCGGAGCTCCATTGAGGCTATAAACATATGGGGCAACACCACCAGAAGCTGAAGCAGTTAGGCTTACACCCGTTGCAGGCGAATAACACAAGTCCGTAGTAGGATCCAACGTTACAGTAGGATTTACCGGGGCCGTAATAGTAAATGTATTTGTTATGATACAGCCACCAGCATCGGATACGCTTATGGTATAGTTTCCAGTCTGGGTAAGTCCAGAAAACACATTGCTTGCTTGTGGCCCAAGATCACTTCCATCTGGCTGCGTCAGTTGATAAGTATATCCCCCCCAACCATTGGAAGCACTGATGCTTACTGAACCATTGGCCGCACAGGTCAAAGGGGTCACATTGAACGTAAATCCTAATGCCGCGGAGGGTTCATTGACAGTAATAGTCTCTGAATCCGTACAAGCTGTGGCTTCATCTGTTACCACAATAGTATAATCCCCAGCAACAAGGGCTGTGAGGTTAATGGTAGGAGAAGTCTGTCCTGTAATGGCAGTTCCCCCATTAATAGTATATTGGTAGGTGGTGCCAAAACCGGCCACACTAAAATCAATAGCACCATCGTTACCGCCAAAACAACTTACATCGCTCTGAAGGGAACCGTTAACCGCTATATAGGTGATATCATTTATGGTATAGTTCTCTGTATAAACACAGTTGTTCTCATCGGTCACCTCAAAGGTATAGGTGCCAACAGCCAAGCCATTGAAGGTTGCCGTAACACCATCTGTAGTGTCTGGGCTTCCAACGGACGGACTGGTCATTCTGTACGTCAATATCCCTGAGCCTCCTGAAGTGCTGAGTGTAACGTCGGAGGTAGGGGTTGTACATGTAATTTGAGTGGCACTAAAAGATAAATCTGTAGGTGCGCTTAACGGCTCAATAATAATTTCTGGCAATGAAATAACACAAGTTGGGTTATTGGTATCCCTAATGGCAGGGGAATAGGTGCCATCTGTTAGGTTGGAATATGTTGTTGCAGCACCAAAAGTTACCCCGTCCAGGCTGTATTGATAACTACCAGAACCACCTGTAGCACCAGAAAAAGAAATAATCCCATTCTGAACACAGGTATAATTTTGGGTCAAGGTAGCAGTGGCTGTTATTTCTGCCGCTGGCTGTATGGTAATAGGGTAAAAATAATCACAGTCACGGTTCCCTCTTTTTAATCTCACATAAAGCATATAATCGCCAGGAGACAAATCATAGAAATTACTACTTGGAAAAAAATCTATATTATTGATGCTATATTCCAGGTTATAACCATTATCATCTATCAGGTTTACACTTATCGTTCCATCATTGGCATTAAAACAGGTTTCATCTGTTGAATTGACCGTGTATTCAGCCTCTTCCTCCAAAGTGATGGTAACTGGATTAGAAATGGCAGCACAATTATTTCCATCCAAAACAACGTATTGATACGTGCCCTGCTCCCCTATCTTGACATCAAATATGACACTGGTTTGATATGCAGAGGCTGGTATATCGTTAATTTCGCTGTAGAGTGGTCCTCCTGCCCCACTTTCATCTATGTAACTCCATATGGCATAATAATACACTCCAGAACCACCTGCTCCTTTTACTTGTATGTTTCCTTCCTTACAACTTACATTTTGGGAAACAACTGCCGAAGCGCTCATGGTAGAACTGGAAGCAATAGAAACATCCTGGGTATAGGAACAACCATCATCTGTAGTGGCAACAACAGTATAGTCTCCAATATTTACGGAGGTAAACGTGTAATTGTTATCATCTGAAGGACCAAATGAGTCCACTAGTGACCCGCCCTGTCTTAGTTCATAATAATATTGTGGGTCAACGTCATTTACCGAAATGCTGATACTACCCTTATCGTTAATACATAATGGGTCTGTCTTTGTAACATTTACGGAGAAGTTTCTTTGGAATATGTCTATACTATTGACAACAAAGATACATGGGTTGGTAGGTACATTCTGTTGTCTGATGTATACATTATATGAACCAGGAGTTGCAATATCAAATACACCCGTAGTGTTTGATGAGCTCCAATCATTTTGATCAAGGCTATACTCATAACTCCCAGGGACATTGGTAATGGTAATATTTCCTGGTTGTCCGCACATGATATCCTTTTTAAGGACCTCGGGAGACAATATGTTTTCATAAACCTTAAAGTTGAACCTATTGGAGCACCCATTTTCATAGTTCACCACAAAACGGAATGTACCCGCCTCAGTAGCCGTAAAATCTTCTGTAGTTGCAACAGTGGTCCACACACAAGAAGCGCTGGTGGTCACACAATTATCTGATGCAGTGGCCGAGCAACTTCCCTCGTCCAATTTCTGCCAAGCATAGGAAATGGCATCGGTAAACGTCGTTTCTATTAAACGCTCATCATTGGCACCGCATAAAAATATCTTTGGAAGGGCAGAACCGTCATTGGGACAAGTGGCCACTTCATCGGCGTAAGGTATTATAGGGTTTGAAACATTGTTGGTAAACGGAACCACATTAATGACCTCATCAAAACTCAAACAAGGTGCGGGCACTGTTTTTGTCACAGTATACGTTCCTAGTTGGGTAACCACTATGCTTTGGGTGTTTCCTACGACTGTACCATTTTGATCTCTCCATTCATAGGTATCAAAGCCCGTACCTGCACTTAACGTCGCCGAGCTTCCACATAAATATTGATCCCTATTGAAATCACAATCACCCAGATTGACCAAAAAGTTTGTTGCTCCAGGGACTGCATATCCACAGTTATCAAATCTGGAGACACTTGGATCATCCGTAATTACATTATTGTTAAAAGCACCGCTATATGTGGCATATGCAGTGTTTTGTATGATGTTGGAGCAGGCGTCCCTTAGTCTGTAACAATCAGGAACCACCCTTACCTTTAATTTAATGGTGTATTGCGGGTCTCCCTTTTGTACAAATTCGTTGGGCACTGTAAAAACAATCTCATGACTGACATCATCATAGACATAGGTGATTGCCTGTCCATTAATAGGAGGGGGCAAGACTAGACCACTAGGTAGAAAATCCACATTGGTGGGCAGCGCGTCCTTTAACGTAAAATTTACCGCATCATCATTTCCTATATTTTGAAACTTCAGAATGTAGAACATTTCCTGACCCAAGGTTACGTCCGCGTTCGCAATATCATTACCCATGACATCCTCCACATTTTTAGTGACATCTATTTCCGGTTCAATTATTTCTACATTAAATGAATTGAAGAAAGGATAATATTGATCCCCGGTTGATGTAAACCTAAAGGTGGCAGCATTCTCTGAATTGGGCAATGTGGCATTTGCCGGATTGTCCAAGAAAAAGAAATCGGTATCGTACCCTAATGTATTTGCGCTATTAGGGTTTCTGTCGTTTACCGCTACTCCGTTCAGCGTTATATTACTGTTAAAAAAATTGTCCGCCGGATTGGTGGCATTGCTCAACTGTGTAAAGGTTGCTTTGCTAGCCGCTTTAATACTTAGTTGGTCCCCGCCAATTCTATAATCCCCCTCAAGGGCTGCTACACCAATATTTGCCTTTACAGGACCTGCCGGGATTGTTTCAAAACCAGTATAGTTTACATTTACAGTTGGATTAGCACCATTTACTCTTGCAAAGCCATCAAAGGTTGTTATCAATTTTCCAGTAACCGTAGGATTTTCATATGCAACGACCAAGGTCCAGCCAGCGGCAGCTCCGCCCGAAACACCGTTTCCAATTATTGATCTTACATTCGCAATAGTATAAGTCCCTTGCGGATTAGCGAGACCAGACAATATTGCGGTCACATCAGCATAACAGGCATAAGGGCTATTTGCCCTCATGGATGCATCGGTACTGGTAAAACCGTCATATAATACCTCGTTCGCCGTAATATCAACATAGGTACCTCCCGGCACCTTTAATTTTACCCTATTAAAATCTGTTTGCCTTCCGGTACCAACACTCTGCCCACCCTGTGCACTTGGATAGGTAGCCGACCAATAAAGCCCTGCATACCGTATCTGGTTACAGTCTGGTGAAGGGTAATTTAAAATGGCGCTACTGGAACTGAAGGTAGATGCGTCCCCATCAACATCAATATATTGCATGTTTTTGGAGTCGTTGTAGTTGTTGGCACCTCCGGTCTCTGCATTCCCATTGCCATTAGTGCTTAGGTTGTTATAAGCGTTGTTGGGCCTTGTTGTACCCGAACCTCCGTCACGGTTAACAATATTGTTCGCTATAAAGGTGAGGTCACCCTTGATATTATCTTGGTACCGTACCTGAAAATTATTAAACTCCTGAGAAAATCCAGCATAGCCCAAAAGGGTCACAAATACCAGGACTGTTTTTGAAAATAAAGTTACTTTCATTTGGCTAATTCGTTTGGTAAAACCCACATTATCCATGTCTAGAGGACATGCGTTTTTGTTATTTTGAATTGCTGGATGTTGGATAGAATCGATTTTCTAGCAAGAAAACCGTGGAGGGAACTTCCAAAAGCCTAGCATTCAATAACAAATATTGTCTATTCTACTGACGCTATGAAGTTATTGTTGTAGGGGTGTATATTTATGTTGTGAAACGCATTGTACCCATGGTGTGAGTACTTTTTCTCTAAAAGGGACAAAAAGGGCGATTTCGACGGGTTACATGAAATATCGGTGAATTGACAAGCGCTTTATCGGCAATGACCAAAAAGCAATTGCGCTGATATAAAAGCCAAAATTATTCGGCCTATTTAATCAATTATATAGGAGCAGCTGTTGAAATTTTAACCACTGAGAAAAATCTATGTAGAATTGGAATGTATGGAAAATGAAGTATTAGGTATAAAAATCAATCTGGGTTGTTGTTCTGATTTTGCAATTTTATATACTAAAAAAGTATTCCTACTTGTTTCATATTCATTTAGTATTTCATTTTTAAGCAATTAAATTAGGCGTGACTTTCATGATCCACATCTTCTGGTCATAAGACTGATTGATTTTAGAGTAATAAGATACCAGTGCATTATTCCATGAACCGTGCTTTTTTAGATACACGTAACGGTAGTTATTTTTTGGATTGATAAAATAACTTGCATTTAAACCTTGGGCATTTAACATCTTTACAAAGCGATTGGCATTGTTTGGGTTGGAGAATACATTGGCAATAATATAGTACCCGCCATCTACCCCATTAATTTTAAAGCTCTGGGTTGATGGCATATTCGAGGCCACCTTGTCCTTTTCAACAATATTTTTTTGAAGCACATCCACCCCATATTTGGTAGATTGTTGCTTGATCTTGGTTACATTGTCCACATAGGCCTTATCCGTATCGGTATATTTGGTGTTGTCAACGTTCATGATCCATTTGTCTCCGGCATAGGTGCCATCTACGTTGGACTTATGAGCTGCAACAGCCTCCTGCCAGGTATCATAACGCTTTAAATACACATACTTTAGTCCATTGTTGTTATTGGTAAAGTAATCCGCTTCTAGTCCCTTCGTATTGAGATCGGAAACAAATTTATTTAGGTAATGTTCGCCTTTGTAAACATTGGCCACAACATAATAACCATCCTTTACCCCATCCAGATTGCGGAACTTTCTACTTTTTATATTGTTTTGTTTGGTCACCTGGGTAAACTCATCCTCTTCACTGGTTTTGGTGGCAACCACCGCATCCCTAACCTTTTCCCGTGGCTTTATACCTTTTGGTTGGTTTTCCTTTGTGAGAGTGATTTCCTTTTTAAAATCGTCCCTTACAGAAGGTTCTTCAACAACGTTCTCATTTTTAGCATTCCCGGCAAGTGCGTTATCATTGTTTAAGAAATACATCTTTTTTGCCTTCTCTTCCAAATCTGGTCGCTTGCCCTGGGTCTCATTACGGACCATGCGCATGACCATTTCAAATCGCTTTTCCAAGTCGGTCTTTCTATTTTCCTCCAAGGAATCCTGACGGAACATTAGCTCTGCCAGTATTTCGTTGTTTTCGGCCAAAGCCAATTTAAGTTTTTGTATTTCTTCGTCTTTTGACGTAACTACCTCGTCCTTGTTGATTTCCTCTTCCAAATTGGCCAACTCATCTTCTTGGTCTTCCAGCATTACCCTGTCCTCTGTAAGGTTTGGGGTGAAGGAATAGGCAAAGGAGATCTCATGGGTCACCCCAAAATTGTCAAAATTATTAGATAGGCCCTTTTCCATGGTATATCCTAAGGACAGGCGTTTGTTCAAATTAAAACCTATCCCGGCTGCGGCACCGTAGAAATCGTCGTACCCTGCTTGCAACCATCCTAACTTGGGAATATCCAAAATAAGGCTCCCGCCCAATACCACCTCATTTTCGCCTACCTTCCGTACTCTGGCCATAGGCATTAAACGACCCGCTTCCATAATACCGGTTTCATTTTTAAACTGATGGGTATATTGAAGGTGTCCTGAAAATGTTTTTTCGTTGAACTGGGTTACAGACTGACTGCTCTTCATATTATAATCAAACAGGTTTTCTGCAAACAGACCAAAATCAAATTGGCCATAGGAGATATTAAATCCAGGTTGTACTGACAAAAGTGAGCTATCCTGAAAACCATTCAATAACGGATCTTCCTCAATGGGATTCGCCCTGTTCTGATCAAAGCCACTGTTGTAATAAGATACATTGGCCCCAAAGGTAAAGTTGCTTTTATCACTTAATTTTATCCCATAGGCGTAATTCGCCAAAATCCCATAGTTGCTAATAATACCTTCCCTTTGGGTATAAAGGCTTAGCCCCAACCCCGATCTATCATCTATTCGCCCACTATAACTCAAAAAGTAGGTTTGGTTGTTGTCATCAAAAGATACTGATTGGTTTCTGTGTAAAAGATTAACATAAGATTTATCTTCCCTAACCGTTGAAAAGGTAGGATTGATAAGGAATCGATTAAACTTCAGTAAGTTCTGTGCAGGAACATCATAGGCCACAAAAGGGTTCTCCTCCTGTGCTCCGACCTTGGTCAGAACCATGATGAACAATAGCATATATAGTATGGGTTGCTTAAGCATCTCAGTTAACGTATGATGGTTATGGTACCTTGTTTTAATACTTCTTTACTGGTCTTTATTTTATAATAAAAAACCATGTTCTGTTTCGAAAAAGCCGTTGTGGATTCTGGCCAGTTGTTCTGATAATCAACGACGTTTAATATGACCTCTCCTTTGGCATTATAGATCAATACATTAATATCTTTATTCCTTGAATAGGTATTGGGAATGATCCATTGATCATTGATCCCATCACCATTGACCGTTATTACATTGGGCACCTTAAAGGTGTCTTGCAACACAACGGTTATTTGTTTGGTTATTTCGCAATTCTCTATATTGGCAACCAGTAAATAACTTCCTTCTTCCGTAAAGGTCACAGAAGGGGAATCACTCAAGAGGGCGTTGTTCATGTCCAACCATTGGTAGGAAGTTCCTCCACTTGCCGTAACGGTCTTAGACCCTCCGGATGGAAATACAACTGTTTCAGGGGAATTCAAGGTGATCAGTGAATCGTCCAATGGGGCAATGGTAACTTCGTTAGAGGGCAATGGACAACCATTCCTATAGACAACCAATTGGTATTTTCCTGTTTCGGAAACATTCAATGTCTCCGTTGCTATGTTTAGATCAACGCCATCCTTCATCCAATCAAAAGTGGCTGATGATAAATCTGTTGTGGTACTTATGGTAATGGATTCGGAATCATTACAACTTACCAAACTACTGGCAGTTATGTTAAGGTCCTCGTTCACTAAAAGCAAAACATTTAGGGAGTTGGATGTTGGGGTATAGCTTTCTAAAACGGCATCCAGTTCATACACTCCGTTTTCGGAGATATCCGTTAAACTGATTGACCTGGCTGTGGCGCCATTAACAACTACACCATCCTTTTTCCACTGGTATGTGAAATTGCCTATTAGATCAGCGGTAACATCAGTTTTGGTTCCTTGGTCATCCAAGGCGTTGATAGCATCAATTTCCAATACTATGCTAGTGTTGTTACAATCCTCATATTCCGTTGCATAGGCCACAGAAATTTCAAAGGAAGCTGGCACCACTGCTGTAGTGGACTCAGAATCTATCGCGGTTGCGGCACAAGCGCCACCACTTTGTGAAACCCTGGCAAAATATTCCCCTTGTTGGTCTATAATCAAAGTACTGGTTATTTCACCTGGCACGATTACCCCATCCTTATACCATTGGTATACTGGAGAGGAGGCAGTGGTGGACACCGAAAGTGTTTTTGTTTGACTTGGCAACAGAACAATATTAGGGTCATTGCCTCTGGTAACGGTAAAATCGCCTGCATTGGTAATGCTCACAGCAGCAGAACGTTCCAAACATGTACCGTCCCCATCAATTTCAACTGCATAATCGCCTTCAAAGCCGGGAACAGATGCATCTACAATGTATGTATGTGCATCAACGACAGGTCCTGTAATGGCTGCTCCATTTTTGAACCAAGTGTAGGTGAGTCCTTGGCCCATGATATTTGCTTCCAATGTTTCTGTTTCTCCACTACACAAGGCTGTTTTGGAAGGATCGTTAATCGCAATCCCCAAACTGGCACCCGTGGATATCTCTATATCGTTGGATAAGGTATTGGCCGAACCTGAACAAATAGATCCATAATCTACTTCTACCATATATATACCTGCTTGAGAGATCGTTATAGAATTACTTTTCTCCTCAAGCGGCGTTCCACTTCTATACCAATTATACCGATAGGTTTCTGCATTGGCAACATTATGAACAGCCAAGGTTGCACTATTCCCATCGCAAAGTTCAATACTTCCACCGGAAGGAATGTTGCCATTACCGTTTGGACTGATCAACAAGGAGGATTTAAAATCTATATAATACATGGAAAAGGCATCTGAAGCCGGACTTGTCTTTGCCGGGCTAGTGCTTCTAACCCGCATTTTATATCCTTCACCTCTTGCGGTAGTGGGCAAGGAAAACTTAAAATCGAAATTAAAATTAGTATTCTTGGTATTATCTGACGCCAGTTGGGTAGGGGTTGCAAAACTTCCGTTCGCATCGGACAATTCCAAAATAAAAGAGTTATCACCATTTACCAAGGGGGTGTTCCATGTAAATTTTACAAAGTATTCATTAAAATCCGCCGAGGCACAAACAGCTGTCCATGGACTATTCCCCGCAATATTGGGGTTGTCGGCAGGAATAGGTTTGTTGAGTGTCTGTGCAATGGTATGTGACCATCCCAGTAATAATAGGGCAATTAATATAATGTAGGGCCTGCTATTTGCTTTTGATCTCATAATTTGGGCGTATTCATAGAACCTGACAGGGAATCCTTTGCTCGATTGACGTAGAAGAGATTTTAAATTGTTGATAAAATCTTGATAACCTTAAAGCTCTATACTATATAACAACAAATATTATATTTAATTATAGCCCCGAGAATTTAATGTTGTCTTAGGGATTAATTCTGTTGTGAAACCCTTTTATTACATGGTCATCTCCTTTTCTACTACAGGATCACCGCAATTTTGCTACATTTGTGCTCTTAATACAAATACATGAGCGAAACATCTAGGTCTCTAAATTTCATAGAGCACATTATTGATGAGGATTTAGCCAATGGCTTTCCTAAAGAAAAACTTCGATTCCGATTTCCACCGGAGCCAAATGGCTATCTGCACATCGGGCACGCCAGCTCAATTTGTTTGAACTTCGGACTGGGATTGCGCTATGGTGCACCCGTTAATCTGAGGTTCGATGATACCAATCCGGCTAAGGAAGAACAGGAGTTTGTAGACGCCATAAAAAAAGATGTGCAATGGCTTGGTTTTGAATGGGATACCGAATGTTATGCATCCGATTACTTTCAGCAACTATACGACTGGGCCGTGATGCTCATAAAGGAAGGGAAAGCCTATGTGGACAGTCAGTCTTCGGAGGAAATTGCCAAGCAAAAAGGCACTCCAACCGAAGCGGGCAGCAATAGTCCCTTTAGGGAGAGATCAATAGAAGAGAGCCTTGAACTCTTTGAAGCCATGAAAAATGGGGATTTCAAAGAAGGTCAACATGTACTGCGTGCTAAAATAGACATGTCCTCCTCCAATATGTTAATGAGGGATCCTATTCTTTACAGAATACTACACAGGGCGCACCATCGAACAAATACCGATTGGTGTATTTATCCGATGTACGATTGGACGCACGGGGAGAGTGATTATATCGAACAAGTATCACATTCCTTGTGTACTTTAGAGTTTGCGATGCACCGTGAGCTTTATGACTGGTTCCTAAATCAGGTGGTAGTGGAAGGAAAGGTACGCCCAAAACAAAGGGAATTTGCCAGAAGGAACCTTAGCCATACTGTTGTAAGCAAGCGTAAATTACTGCAATTGGTGGAAAAAAACGTGGTGTCCGGATGGGACGACCCCAGAATGCCCACCATATCAGGGATGAGAAGAAGGGGTTATACCCCGGAATCCATCCGCAATTTTGTAGATACCATTGGTATTGCCAAAAGGGAGAATGTGGTTGATGTTTCTCTGTTGGAATTTTGCGTAAGGGAGCACCTTAACAAAATAGCACCCCGCGTTATGGCGGTCTTGGATCCTGTTAAATTGGTCATTACCAATTATCCGGAAGGGGAGGTAGAATGGCTTGAAGCAGAAAACAATCCGGAAGATGAATCGGCTGGTAACCGATCGGTACCATTTTCGAGAGAGCTTTATATTGAGCAGGATGACTTTAAGGAAGAAGCCAATCGCAAGTTTTTTAGATTGAAATTAGGCGGAGAAGTGCGCCTCAAAAATGGCTATATCATTAAGGCCGAGAGTTGCACTAAGGATATCCATGGAAATATTACCGAAATACAGTGCACCTATGATCCAAAAAGTAAGAGTGGTAGTGGTACGGAAGAAAGTCTTAGAAAGGTAAAAGGGACGCTACACTGGGTCTCTGTTGCCCATGCCGTTCCGGCTGAGGTAAGGTTGTATGACCGATTATTTAACGATGCTACACCAGACGCACATAAAGACCAGGACTTTATGGATTTCGTAAATCCAAACTCCTTGGAAGTTATTATCGGGTATGTTGAGCCTAGTTTAAAGGAAGCAAAGGTTGGCGATATTTTTCAATTCCAACGTTTGGGATATTTTAACATCGAAAAAGACGCTACTCCAGAAAAACTGATTTTCAATCGCACAGTTGGTTTAAGGGATACCTGGGGTAAAATCCAAGAAAAAGAATAAAATAGTCAATAGCTATTACTATTAACATACCAATGGTTTTTTTCTATTGAAAACCATTGGTTTTAAGCCGTTTTTATCGATTTTTGAGGTGCAAACGATTGCACTGATGTTAATTCTTGCCAGCCCTCCCCTTGTGGGCTTAAAATAGCATTTCGTTAGCATACAGTCAAAAATTTCATGGATGGCATCAATCATTCTTACCCATCTATATTATTTTTACTTTCCAGGTAGGTTATTGATTTTATCACCTTATCAATATCGATAAATTTCGATTTAACCGAACGTTAACAAGGATTGTTACAATTTGATTGTACCTTTTGCATAAATCAAACATTAATTATTAAATTTAAATATATGTCAGACAATACAGGAACTACATTTTTAGCCCTACTAACAGGAGCAGCCATCGGAATTGGTGTGGGAATACTTTACGCACCGGACAAAGGCGAGAAAACGAGAAAGAAAATAAAGAAAAAAGCGATGGATACCACACAGGATGTGACAGATCGCATAGCAAATCTTTCTGAGGAGTTATCCAAAACTGCGGATGCCAAAAAAGTAGACTTTGAAAAACGATTGGAGAAAACCATTTCGAGCATGAGCTATAAGGCAGATGATATTATCGTAACTTTAGAAAAGAAATTGGAAGAGTTAAGGCAGAAAAATGCCCAACTTCAGAAATAAGCGCCTATGGCTTTTGAAGAATTAAAAGAAAATCTTTCCGAAGCGGACACAAACGTTAGGGCCTTTATAGAACAAAGTGCGGAGTATTACCAGCTCAAGACCTTCAAGGTTTTAATGAGAGGGGTTACTTCCTTGATTAAAATGCTATTATTGGGTGCAATTGCGCTCTTGGCCCTTCTTATGCTCTCTATTGCAGCGGGATTCGGAATTGGCCAGGCCTTGGAAAATACCTCTTATGGATTTTTATGTGTAGGGTTATTTTATATACTGATAGGTATCGTGATTTATCTATTAAAGGATAAATTAAATAAACCGTTATTGGAGAAGTTTTCTGAATTTTATTTTGATGATATATGATCGCCGACAAGAAATACAGCTCCTTTCAGGAGATAGACGACAGATTGAAAATCTTAAGATTGCAAAAAAATATCAGCAGGGAATCTTTAAAATACAATCTTAAAAAATCCAAGGAAACTTTTTATCCAACACATGTGCTGGGAGAATTTAGCGGCGTGTTCCAAAAAGTTATTCTAGGTTTTATTCTTAAAAAAATCCTTAAGAAGTTTACCTGAGTAACCTTTGGTGAAGATCTAATAAAAAACCCATCCTCGCTCCATAAAAAGAGCAAGGATGGGTTTTTATTTACCCTAGTTCCGTTTATGATTTTCTGGGCTTTTTAATTTCTTTTGGAGCCACAATTTTATTTTTCATAGATTCTCCAATCATATTGCTAGCCGTAAAGGATGCCACCATATTGTTCAGCATATCACTTCCTGCTTGGGGCGAATTAGGCAATAGGATTAGGTTCGTATTCGTAGCTTCCCCTATTGACTGCAAGGTGTCATAGTGTTGTGTAACCACGATTAATGCAGAAGCTTCCTGGGAGTTGATCCCTACCTTGTTTAATACTTCTACTGACTCCTCCAGTCCACGGGCTATTTCACGTCTTTGATCAGCAATACCCTGTCCCTGTAGCCTTTTGCTCTCAGCTTCGGCCTTTGCCTTTTCAACAATAAGAATACGCGCTGCATCCCCTTCAAATTGCGCTGCAATCTTTTCCCTCTCAGAAGCATTAATTCTATTCATCGCCTCTTTTACCTGGGCATCCGGATCTATATCCGTTACCAGGGTCTTTATTATGTCATACCCGTAATCCAGCATAGCATCCTGCAATTCAGTTTTTACTGCAATGGCAATATCATCTTTCTTTACAAACACATCGTCAAGTTTCATTTTTGGAACCTCTGCACGAACCACGTCAAAGACATAAGAAGTAATCTGATCATGCGGGTACTCTAACTGATAGAAAGCCTCGTACACTTTTTCTTTTAGGACCACGTATTGCACAGATATCTTGAGTTTCACAAAAACATCGTCCAATGTTTTGGTCTCCACAATCACATCCAATTGTTGAATTTTTAGACCTAGCCTTGCTGCAATCCGGTCAATCAGTGGTATTTTCATCTGTAGTCCGGAGGTTCTTATACTCTGAAATTTTCCAAATCGCTCTATGATGACTGCTGTCTGTTGCTTTACAGTAAAAAAAGAAGAAAAAAGTATAACCAAACCGATGAGAATTACCGGAATTAATAAGAAACTGCCCATGTTTAAAAGTTTTAAATTAGTTTAATAGATGTGCCTAATACATCGCTATATCTGTCGCAAAAATTCGGTAATTGTTACAGTGGTGATCGAAATACTATTTGGTTATCAAAATGATGCTTTTTAATCCAAAAAAAACCCCTAGGAATAGGAGATTTTATTTTTCAGTGCATCTCAACTTATGAGATATTGTTTATGGCATTCTCAATACGTTTAATTGCCTCTTCTTTGCCAATTATCCCTAAAATATCAAAAACATGGGCGCCCTTCATCTCCCCAACGAGTACCAAGCGCAGAGGTGGCATGACCTTTCCAAAAGAAAGTTCCTCCTTGGCTATCCACTCCTTTACTATGGTCTCCACATTTTCTGAAGAAAAATCATCTATTCCAACCAATACGGTTATCAGTTGATTTAATATTTCTGGTGTTTTTTCCTTCCACTGTTTTTTTACTGCCTTTTGTTCGTAAGAGGTGGGCGCCTCGAAGAAATAATCACCCAATTCCCAGAATTCCTTTACAAATGTGGCCCTTTCTTTTATTAAAGCAATTATTTTGATAATATCATTTAAATTCTTTTTATCTAATACCTTAGGGTGGGTCTCGTTCAGTATATCCTTAAATAATACCGCTAGTTCCTCATCGCTCTTCTCCTGAAGGTATTGATGATTGTACCATTTGGTTTTTTCGGGGTCAAATCGAGCTCCAGATTTATGAACCCGTTCCAAAGTGAAGGCCTCGGTAAGTTCTTCCAAGCTAAAGATCTCCTGTTCCGTACCTGGATTCCATCCCAACAACGCAAGGAAATTTATTACAGCTTCCGGAAAATATCCTTCCTCCCTATACCCGTTGGATTCATTCCATGATAATGGAAATACCGGAAACCCTAACTTTTCTCCATCACGCTTACTCAGCTTTCCTTTTCCGACTGGCTTCATGATCAAAGGTAAATGCGCAAATTCTGGTGCCTCCCATCCGAATGCATCGTACAATTGTTGGTGTAGCGCCAAGGAGGGAAGCCATTCTTCCCCACGGATTACATGGGTAATTTCCATCAGGTGGTCATCCACTATATTTGCCAAATGATAGGTGGGCATACCATCACTCTTAAACAAAACCTTATCATCCAACACATTGGTGTCAATTTCTATGGATCCCCTTATAATGTCTTGCAATGACAACTTTTGATCTTGGGGTGATTTAAAACGGATTACATAGTCCATCCCCGAACTTAATTTTTTATCCACTTCCTCTTTGGACATGGCAAGGGAATTATTTAGTTTTTCCCTATTGTGCCAATTGTAAATAAAAGTTTTGCCCTTCTCTTCATGGTCCTTTCTGTGGGCATCCAATTCTTCCGTAGTATCAAAAGCATAGTAGGCATGGCCACTGGCCACCAATTGATCCGCATACTTCTTGTAAATATGTTTCCTTTCACTTTGCCTATAAGGTCCAAAATTGCCCTCTTTCCCTGGGCCTTCATCAAAGGGTATATTACACCAATTAAGGGCGTCCACAATATATTTTTCCGCTCCTTCTACATATCTGTTCTGATCTGTGTCTTCTATTCGAAGCACAAAATCTCCCTTATGCTTCTTGGCAAATAAATAATTGAAAAGCGCTGTTCTGACGCCTCCGATATGTAATCCTCCGGTTGGACTAGGTGCAAAACGCACGCGTACTCTTTTGGTCATAAGTATAATTTAAAGTCACAAAGATAGGGCTTGTAACGGCAAGAAAAAATATTTTAGTCCAGGAGATAAGAACAGTGTGACCCCTCTATTTTCTCCGAATGTAACCCAACATTTACCAAACAAAACCGTTCCTTTTCTATGGCTTAAGTGAATGATCAATTGCTTGAATTACTTTAGTGGATATTAATTTATCCCGATTTGAGTCTTATTCTGATAATCATCTCAAAAAGAATAAGGCGCTTTCTTAAAATACAGCAATTCCCTAGCGGTGCTTTTTAACAGATTTTTAATCCCTATTTTTCAGGAATCGGGTATCTTGGTATAAAATACAGCTGATTTTGGGTAGTTTTAGTGCGATTATTGACAAACTGAACCGTTTTACGAAGCGGTATTATACCAGGGTACTTCTCAGAGGAACACTCCTTTTTTTATCCCTGGGCCTTATTTTTATGTTAATAATTTTAGGGGTGGAATACCTTCTATGGCTAGGCTCCAATGGGCGATTGATGCTTCTGGTGCTATTTATTGCCATTGAATCCTTTTTACTGTACAAGTACATCCTGACACCTTTGTTTTATCTCTTCCGCTTAAAAAAAGGTCTCAGCAACAAAAAGGCTTCGGTACTTATTGGCAAACACTTTCCCGAAGTCGGGGATAAATTGTACAATTTATTGGAATTAGCGGATGATCCCGCACAATCGGAACTTCTTTTGGCCAGTATTGAACAGAGGTCGGAAAACCTGAAGAGCATTCCCTTTACCAAAGCTATCAACTATAAAGATGGCTTGGTCTATGGCAAATACCTTCTCATTCCCCTGATACTGTTGGGTGCCCTGTGGCTAACAGGGAACCTAAATTCTTTTTTTGGATCATACGATCGAGTTGTCAACTATAAAATGGCTTATGAACCACCGGCTCCGTTTACCTTTAAACTACTCAACAACTCCCTTACAGTTTTGGAGAGTGAACCTTTGAATATACAAGTCATTACAGAGGGTAAGATTAAGCCTCTGGAAGTTTACATGGTGATGGATGGGAAAGAAATCCTATTAAAAACGCAAAATGGAGTCCATAGCTACAACCTAAGCGCTCCTTTAAATTCATCAAACCTATATTTTATATCAAACGGTATAAAATCTCATGTCTACAGCCTTAAAGCCCTAAAAACACCTGTTATACAGTCCTTTAACATGCTGTTGGAATATCCACAATACCTAAATAAACCCAATGAATTGGTTAGAAGTGGCGGAAATGCAACGATACCAGAAGGAACAAAGATCAATTGGCGTATTGTGGGGGAGGACATTAATACAATCTTAATGAAAACAAAGGATACGTCCTTTCAATTTGAAAATAAGGGAAATGACCACGCCTTGAGCAAAAGAATATATCAAGATTTTGCCTATACGCTATCTACCTCCAACTCACATGTAAGCAACTACGAAGCCTTGGATTATAATTTAACCGTCATTAGGGACGCTTATCCATCCATAGCCGTAGAAGAAGTAAAAGATTCATTAAATCCCAACATCTCCTATTACATAGGTGAAGCCTCGGACGATTATAGTATTTCCCAAATTACCCTGGTCTGTTATCCCCAAAACAATGGGGATAAAAAACAGGTATTAAAGCTGCCCACCTCTAAGTCCAATTTTGACCAGTTCTATTATACCTTTCCAAGTGGTCTAAACTTAGAACCGGGACAGAACTATGATTTCTACTTCGAAGTGACAGACAATGATGGTATCCACAAAGGTAAATCTACCAAGAGCAAAGTTTTTAGTACTACCGTTCTGAACGCAGTTCAGCTAAACAAAAAGGAGCTGGAAAATCAACAGGATATTATTAAAAACATGGATAAATCCTTGACCAAATTTAAAAGCCAAAGAGAAAAACTAGAGGAGATCAATAAGGAGCAAAAAGAAAAAAGTAATCTGAATTTTAATGATAAAAACCAAATTTCAGATTTCTTGCAGAAGCAACAACAACAGGAAAAGTTGATGCAAAAGTTCAGCAAACAATTAAATGATAATTTAGAAAAAACCGGTCAGGATAAAGAGATGAACAAATTGCTTCAGGAACGTTTGGAGCGCCAGGAAATTGAGGCCAAAAAGAATGAAAAATTATTAGAGGAACTAAATAAAATCGCCGATAAGATAGACAAGGAAGAATTGGCCGAACGTTTGGAGCAAATTGCTAAGAAACAACAAAATAGCGAACGTAATCTAGAGCAATTGTTGGAATTAACAAAGCGGTATTACGTCCAAGAAAAAGCGTCTCAATTGGCCAAGGACCTCGAGAATCTGGCCAAAAGGCAAGAAGCGCTTTCTAAAGAGCCAAAAGAGGACTTATCTCCAGAACCCCAGGACTTTTTAAATAAAGAATTTAAGGAATTGGCTAAAGAGTTGGAAGAATTACAAAAGGATAATAAAGGACTGAAAAAGCCGATGTCTCTGGATATAGACTCCAACAAAAAAGAGCAGATCAAAAAAGATCAAAACGAGGCTTTGGAGGAGTTAAAAAAAGAAACTGGTGATTCTCAATCCTCAGAAGAGGAACAAAAAGAAAATTCAGCCAATAAAGCAGCAAAGAAACAAAAGTCCGCATCTGATAAAATACAGCAGATGAGCGAAGCATTACAACAATCTGCCTCTTCAAGTGATGGCGGTTCTACTATAACAGAGGACGCGGAAATGCTAAGACAAATTTTGGACAACCTCCTTGTTTTTTCCTTTAAGCAAGAAAAGCTGTATGACAAATTAGCAAAGGTGGACGAAGATGTGTCTCAAAACTCCCAAATTATTAGAGACCAACAAGAGCTCAAGAATCTATTTGAGCATGTTGATGATAGTTTGTTTGCGCTCTCCTTAAGACTGGTTGACCTTACAGAGATTGTAAACGAACAGATCACAGAGGTCTATTACAATGTGGACAAGGCCTTGGATAATTTAGCTGAGAGCAGAACCTACCAATCCCTTTCTTCCCAGCAATATGTGTTGACGGCATCCAATACGCTTGCAGACCTTCTCGCCAATATCCTGAACAATATGCAACAAAGTATGCAATCTGGAAAAGGATCCAGTTCCGGAGACGGGGAGCAGGGATTCCAATTACCGGATATAATAAAAGGTCAGGGCGAATTAAAGGATAAGATGGGCCAAATGGGAAAAGGAGGCAAAAGTCCATCCGATAAAGGAGAAGCAGAAGCAGAAGGCAAAGGCACCGAAAAGGGCGAGGGCCAAAAAGGAGGTGAAGGCGGTCAGGGAAAAGATGGCCAACAGGGAGAGGGCAAAGATGGAAAGGGCGGTAGAAACGGATCTAGTGGCGGACAAAACGGGGAAGGCAACGAAAAAGAATTACAGGAAATTTATCAAATTTACAAGGAACAACAATTGCTAAGGGAACAACTTGCCCAACAATTGTTGGACATGATCAATAGAGAAGACCGGGATTTAACCAAAAAGTTGCTCCAACAAATGGAGGATTTTGAGAACGATTTATTGGAAAATGGCATCACCAAACGCGGCATAGAGAAGATCAACAACATCCAACACGAATTAATGAAACTGGAAAACGCAGTTTTAAAGCAAGGTCAAAAATCTGAGAGGGAAAGCAACACCAGTAATCGTAATTTTTCGACTCCTATTACGACCAAACCTTCAGGGCTAGAGAATTATAGGAACGATATCGAAATTTTAAATAGACAAGCATTACCTTTGCGGCAAATTTACAAAGAGAAGGTAAAAACCTATTTTAAAAAGAATGATTGATTTCCACTTTGAAACCGACTTTGAGCTTGAGGACACAGCCAAGTATTCCGATTGGGTAACTAGAATAATAACCAGCCACAATCGAAAGCATTCACAGATCGACTATATCTTTTGTGATGATGAGTATCTGTTGGATATCAATCAAAAATATCTGGACCACGACACCTACACAGATATTATCACTTTCGATTATACCGAAGACAAAGTAATAGGGGGAGATATCTTTATATCTGTAGATAGGTTGAAAGAAAACGCCTCCAAATTCAAAGAAGATTTTAATGATGAATTGTTGCGTGTGATGTCTCATGGAGTGTTACACCTTTTAGGCTACAAAGATAAATCTCAAGAAGATTCAGATCTGATGAGGAAAAAAGAAAATGAATGTATCAATATGTTCCACGTGGAACAATAAGCCAAATATATGTTTGATAAAGAATACGATGTTATTGTAGTTGGCGCTGGGCATGCAGGAGCAGAGGCCGCAGCAGCAGCTGCGAACCTGGGCTCCAAAACTCTTTTGGTAACCATGAACCTTCAAACAATTGGACAAATGTCCTGCAACCCTGCCATGGGTGGTATTGCAAAAGGCCAGATTGTAAGAGAAATAGATGCCTTAGGTGGCTATAGCGGTATTGTCAGTGACAAATCCGCCATACAATTTAAAATGCTCAACAAATCCAAAGGACCTGCAATGTGGAGTCCTAGAACACAGAACGACAGAATGCGTTTTGCGGAAGAATGGAGAATAGCACTGGAGAACACCCCTAATGTTGATTTCTATCAAGAAATGGTATCGGGGCTTTTAGTAGAAGGCACCAAGGTAGTAGGGGTAAAAACCTCCTTAGGCTTGGAA
Organism: Sediminicola sp. YIK13; assembly: GCF_001430825.1. Taxonomy (GTDB): domain Bacteria; phylum Bacteroidota; class Bacteroidia; order Flavobacteriales; family Flavobacteriaceae; genus Sediminicola. The sequence continues at coordinate 2,733,628 of NZ_CP010535.1, forward strand.
ATACGAAGTAGGGCAGTAGTACTCACCAACGGAACCTTCTTAAACGGTTTGATCCATATTGGTGACAAACAATTTGGAGGAGGACGATCAGGAGAAAAAGCCTCCACTGGTATTACAGAACAATTGGTGTCCCTTGGTTTTGAAAGCGGCCGTATGAAAACGGGAACCCCTCCTAGAGTAGATGGTAGATCATTGGACTATTCCAAAATGATCCTACAACCTGGAGATGCTATCCCAGAAAAATTTTCATATACCCCCACTTCACCTTTAAAGATTCAAAGGGACTGTCACATGACCCATACCAGTCAATTGGTTCATGATCTACTCAAAGAAGGGTTTGACCGGTCCCCAATGTTTAATGGAAGAATCAAAAGTTTGGGACCAAGATACTGTCCGTCCATTGAAGACAAGATAAATCGCTTTGCAGATAAGGACAGCCATCAGCTTTTTGTTGAGCCAGAAGGATGGAACACTGTAGAAGTATATGTGAACGGATTTTCCACCTCCTTGCCAGAAGACGTACAATACAAAGCGCTAAAATCTGTTGTCGGTTTTGAAAACGTAAAATTCTTTAGACCTGGGTATGCGATAGAATACGATTACTTTCAGCCTACTCAACTAAAGCACACCCTAGAAACCAAACTGATAAACAACCTGTATTTTGCCGGACAAATAAATGGAACTACCGGATACGAAGAAGCCGCTTCCCAAGGTTTAATGGCAGGAATTAACGCCCATCTAAAAATCAACGAAAAGGACCCATTTATTCTAAATAGGGACGAAGCATATATCGGTGTCCTGGTCGATGATTTAATTACTAAAGGAACGGAGGAGCCCTATCGTATGTTTACTTCAAGAGCAGAGTACAGAACTCTTTTGAGACAAGACAACGCAGATTTAAGACTGACGCCAAAAAGTTATGCTATTGGACTAGCAGACGAAGATCGATTAAGGAGAATGGAAGAAAAAGAAACCAACTCCAATAAATTTATTGAATTCTTTAGAGAGACCAGTGTAAAAGCTGAAGACATCAATCCAATTCTAGAGAGCGTTGGTTCAGCACCTGTAAACCAATCGGGGAAGATGTTTAAAGTTTTTTCCAGACCCAATATTACCATGGACCACATGTTACAACTAGAAACCGTTTCTAATTTTGTTCATGAAGAGAACTTTGATAGGAACGTATTGGAACAGGCGGAGATTCAAGTAAAATATTCTGGCTATATCGCAAAAGAGAAGAACAATGCCGACAAACTACAACGTTTGGAAAACATCAAAATTCCTGAGAATTTTGATTACTCCAAATTAAAATCACTTTCCTTTGAGGCTAGAGAAAAACTAAATGCGATACGACCTGTAACGATTTCCCAGGCATCTCGTATCAGTGGTGTTTCTCCAAGCGACATAAGCGTCCTGTTAGTGTTTATGGGTAGGTAATCAACCAGCCATAAAGAATATAAAAAAGGATTGTTCCACGTGGAACAATCCTTTTTTATTTTTTCCCCTAACTCGAAATTACTCTATAGTTTAATCATGACAATTTGTAATCAAAGCGTTTTATCAAACATGTTCCACGTGGAACATTACCCTTAGTGAGCCTTTAGTATTTTTAAAAATTTGTTTTTACATTAGTAAGAACCAAGTATCTTTGATTTTTGAAGTATAGCTCCATTAATTCCATGAACAAGAATTTCATCGTAAAAGATCACAGTGTAAGCCAAGAAGAATTTACCTTAATCCATAATAAAGAATTAGACTATTATATTACAACTCCTGTTCCGAAAAATCTTGATCTCTATTATGAAAGTGATAGCTATATTTCACATACAGATTCAACCCAGTCCTTACAGGATAAACTATATCAATCTGTCAAAAAAATAAATCTCAGAAATAAAATCACTTTAATAAACCAATACACCACCAACTCCAAAAGTGTATTGGACGTAGGAGCAGGTACAGGTGACTTTTTAAAACAGGCCCAACTTAATGGATGGACAATCGCAGGGGTGGAACCAAATCCAAAAGCCAGAGATCTGGCAGAAAAGAAAAATATAAACCTATCCTCTTCTTTAGAGGAAATAACGGAACCCCTATACGATGTAATAACCTTGTGGCATGTACTCGAACATTTGCCCAATTTAGAAACTCAAATTAGCAAATTGCATAATTTGCTTAAACCTAATGGTACGTTGATCATTGCCATTCCCAATTTCAAAAGCTACGACGCAAAATATTACAAAGAATTTTGGGCCGCCTATGATGTCCCAAGGCACCTGTATCACTTTTCAAGAAAAGCAATAGATAGAATTTTTTCTAAACATAAGTTTGAATTGATCAGAACCAAACCCATGCTTTTCGATGCTTTTTACGTCTCATTATTATCAGAAAAATACAAGACTGGCAAGCCTAACTATATTAGAGCTTTTATGGTGGCCACCATCTCAAATATCCAAGGCTTCTTCAATAAAGAACCTTCCTCCATCATATACGTCCTAAAAAAGACCTAATTCTCATTTTAAGGAGCTCCACAATGATTTTATAGGTCCAGTGGGGCCATTATATATTAATTACTCAAAACATCCCTATGCATCTCCTAATTTATCCAAAATTTATAAGAATAAACAATAGTAATCAGTTATAATATAGCCAAACCTTATAATGCCTGAGTTTCTTAAAAATTGTTCCATATAAAACTTTACGGCGATTGATATGAAATTGAAAAAGCTTTTCTATTTTAGCCCACATAAAATTAAAGAAATGAAGAAATTAATATTTGCAACTTTTTTATTTACCATCATTGGATGCCAACAAAATAAAATAGCATTTGTTGACAATGTTAAATTAATGGATGAATATCAGGAAAAATTAGATATGGAATCCAAATTCAAAACCAAAGCAGAAGCTCTGAACAGAAAAAGGGATAGTATTTCCCAAGCCTTTCAAATGGAAGCACAGGCCTTTCAAGGTAAGGCAGAAAAAATGTCTGCAGATCAGGCACAAAAAGAATACGGAATGCTACAGCAAAGAGGTCAAATGATCGGCCAACAATTGCAACAGCAAGAACAGGAGCTACAATCCATCAGTCAAACAGAAATGGACAGTATCATAAGTACCGTTAAAAAAGAAATAAAAGCCTTCGGAAAAGATAAAGGTTACACATTTATCCTTGGTGGAGGTGAAGGGGGTAGCGTACTCTATGGGGACGAGGCCAAAGATGTAACCAAAGAAGTGTTGGACATCTTAAATGCGAAATACAAGAAATAAACACTCCAAAACCAAAAAAAGCCCAACTGAGTGCGGTTGGGCTTTTTTTTTATTCTCTGATCAACTCTATTCCCTTTTCGATATTCAATTTATCCTTGGGTAAAAAACCTTTTACAATCAACACCATTCCACATATAATTAGAATAAATCCCAAACCTTTTTTTATACGATAAATTCTAGGAGGGGTTAATTTTTTCCGTAGCTGCTTGGCCAATAATATTTTAAAGAGATCAGTGACCACATATGCCCCTAACATAGAAGAAAAGAAAACTATAAGCCTTTTTGGATCGTTATCCAAACTTGGTCCTACAACGATTAGAACTCCCAACCAGAATACCAAGACCCCTATATTAATGAAATTAAGTAAAAAACCTTTTACAAAAAGACCGAGATAATCTCCTTTGGTAGCCTTGAGCTTTGGTTCCTTATGCTTCACACCTTTCTTTAAAACAATAACAATCCCGTACACTAATAAGATGGCTCCTCCAAAGACGAACAAACCAGGCTGGTTGCTTAAATTTTCCAACAGCTGAAAACTACTGAAATAAGCAACAATAAGAAAAATGATATCGGCAATTATGACTCCAAAATCAAAACACATTGCGGCTCTAAAACCTCGAAGTGCACTGGTTTCCAATAACACAAAAAAAACAGGACCTATCATGAAACTTAGAAAAAAACCTAAGGGTATAGCTGCCTGAATATCTTCTAACATACAATTCTACATTTTCCTAATGGTACCGCCAAATATCGTTTTTTCTTCAATTTTTGTTGGGTTTCCATAAACTAATACCTCTCCACCCGCTTTAACTACAGCTTTTACATAACTACTGGCATTAATGGAGGCCCTTGATCCGGCATTTACATTAACGGTACTAAATTTTGTTTTAAATTCCTTTCCATCATAGACACCTCCCGTATTTATAAGAACATCCTGATTATCCGATGTTCCAGAAGCTTTGATCACCCCCCCAGTAACAGTTTTAACCAATAATTGCTCCACTTGTGCCTTAATAATAAGCTCGGCACCCTCCTGGGCCTTTAATTCCAAAATCTCTTGTTTTATAACATCATCGGAAGTAATCCTGGCATCTTCATTCCCATCTATTACCCGTAAATTCTCAGTATAATATACATCAATAAAGGTCCTGTACCCACTAAATATCTTACCTACTTCCATGCGGATCTTCAGTATTCCCTCATTGTTTACAATAGCTACTTTTTTGGTATTTGCACCTGTAATAACCGCCTTGTTCACAGAGGATCTGATCAGGTTTACAGAAATACCATCAAATGCCTTTATCTCCTTAAATATTTGTAATTCTTGGGTAATCTTTTCATTTTGACCACTCGATATATGAGTCCCAAAACAAATAAAGAATATCCAAAATAAATGTTTCATTCCTATCATTTTTTAAAAGAACAGCTATTTGTACAAATACTATTCCAAAGCACAATTTCTATGCTTTGCCAAGTAGTGAAAAATCCAAATGACGTTTCATAAGGTCTGTATTCTTGACCATAACTACAACTTCATCCCCTAATTGATAAGTTTTTTTGGTCTTATCGCCCACAATGGCATATTCTTTTTCATCAAAGGTATAATAATCATCCTTTATATCCCTGATACGAACCATACCCTCACATTTATTCTCAATTATCTCTACATAGATTCCCCATTCTGTCACCCCTGTAATTACCCCGACAAACTCTTGGTCCTTGTGATCGTCCATGAATTTGATCTGCATGTATTTAATAGAGTCCCGTTCGGCATTGGCCGCTAAAGATTCCATATTAGAAGAGTGCTTACATTTTTCCTCGTATATATCAGCTTTGGCCGAATTGCCCCCGTCCAGATAATGCTGTAACAAACGGTGGACCATAACATCCGGATATCTCCTGATTGGGGAAGTGAAATGACTGTAATAATCAAAGGCCAATCCATAATGACCTATATTATCGGTGGTATAAATAGCCTTGCTCATACTGCGTATAGCCAGGGTATCCACTAAATTTTGTTCTTTCTTACCTTTCACATCCTCCAAAAGCTTATTTAAAGAGTCGCTTATCTCTTTTTTGCTTTTAAAGTTAAGACTATGTCCAAAACGGGAAATTATACCATTTAAAGCCATTAATTTCTCTTCGTTGGGCTCATCGTGTATTCTATAGACGAAAGTTTTTACAGGCTTTTGTTTTCCTATAAACTCCGCAACCTTACGGTTGGCCAATAACATAAATTCTTCAATTAATTTATTGGCATCCTTACTTTCTTTAAAGTATACTCCTTCTGGTTCACTATTCTCATTTAAATTAAACCTCACTTCTACCTTATCAAAGGAAATAGCTCCGGCCTTCATACGTTTTTCTCTGAGAATTTTTGCCAACCTATCAAAGGTCAAAGTAGCACTAACCACCTCATCATCCACGGAATAAGAATTTCCTCGAATAGAAACATCATCAGGAATATTCCCTGAACCACTTTCTATAATATATTGGGCTTCTTCGTAGGCAAATCTTTCATTGGAATTTATAACAGTTCTTCCAAACCATTGATTTTGTAAAATGGCCTTGTCATCCAATTCAAAAATAGCAGAAAAAGTATATTTCTCTTCATTTGGCCTAAGAGAACAAGCGTTGTTGGATAAGACTTCTGGTAACATCGGGACCACCCTGTCCACAAGGTATACGGACGTAGCCCTTTCATAAGCTTCGTCATCCAATATAGTATCCGTCTTTAGGTAATGCGAAACATCTGCAATATGTACGCCTATTTCATAATTTCCATTTTCCAATTTTTGAAACGAAAGGGCATCATCAAAATCCTTTGCATCCTTGGGATCAATTGTAAAAGTCAATACGTCACGCATATCCCTTCTTTTAGCAATTTCCTCCTCTTTAATAGAAGTATCCAGTTTGTCTGCAAAATGTTCCACCTCCAAAGGAAATTCATAAGGCAAACCGTATTCAGCCAGTATGGAATGTATTTCTGTATTGTGTTCTCCTGGTTTTCCAAGAACCTCTGTAATCTCTCCCATAGGAGAATCCCGGTCATCTGGCCAATCAACTATTTTAACAATAACCTTATCCCCATCATTAGCTTTGCCAATTTTATCCAAGGGAACAAAAATATCGGTATACATTCTATGATCAGATGGTCGTATAAAGGCAAACGTCTTTTGAAGATCTACGATCCCAACAAAAGTTGATTTTTTCCTCTCAATAACTTTGGTAATCTCACCTTCCAATTTTCTTCCTCTTCTTCTTGGATAGATATACACATCTACGGTATCTCCATGAAAAGCCTTCTTTAATTTATTGAAAGGAATAAATACATCATCATCCAAACCTTCCACAATGATATAGGCATTTCCTCTTCCCGTAATATCTACACGACCTGTATGGTACGTTTTTGTACTTGGTATTGCTTTGTATTGGCCGGTACCTTCTTCCAGTATCCTTTTTTTCTCTTTCAGTTCAACCAACTTTTTTATAAGTTCATTTCTACCGTTACCTTCAGTTATATTAAGTTTAGCGGCTATTTGTTTATAATTAAAGCTTTTGCCTTCTCCATTTTCCAACACGGTAAAAATGCCTTTGGTAATCTCGTTTCTCTTCTGGCTTTTTGACCTTTTATTCTTCTTTGACATTAATTTCATTTATTTCTGGAAAATTACAAATTATAATCCATTGAAGCTTGTTCTGACAATCATCTTAACTTAATCCTAAGAAAAAACATATGATGTTATAAACATATATACTATAATATTCTTTTTCTTTTATTAATTTAAAAAATCAATGGTGGTTATAATAGGCTGTTAATAGTAGATATAAAAAAGTGGACAAAAGATTGTATTGTATGGAAATGAAAACTTGTTGACATTTTATACACCACTTATATTCTTAATTTTATCTTAAAAATCAAGTTATTATAAATTTCATTAACGATTATTCATAACCGTTATCAACATGATTTTCTTAATAGTTTGACCTGCGGATAATGTTAACTTCGGAGAAGAAACGTTTAATATCTTTTTCCTATTTAATCAGAAGTAAATGATGCTAGATCCAATTAATTTTCTAATTGAATTTAAAGGATGGAAATAAAAATTTAGTCGTTACTTTTTATGAGGTTGTTATTAACAATTAACAATAAAACCTAAGATGCATAATTACAGCTAGTTTGGTGAAACTTGAAATTTATGTTGTTAACAACCCCTATTTTGTTGTAAAACCATAGGTTGTTGTACATTTGTATAGGATTAATATGATAATGTTATGAAAATAGCTATTGGAAATGACCACGCGGGAACAGAGTATAAATTGGCCGTTATTGGACTCCTAAAATCAATGAAAATTGAGGTACAGAACTATGGTACCGATGGGACGGATAGTGTGGACTATCCTGATTTTGTGCATCCGGTTGCCAATGATGTAGAAAATGGCGATGTTGATTTCGGTATCATTATATGTGGTAGTGGCAACGGGGCCTCCATGACTGCCAATAAACATCAAAAGGTACGTTGTGCACTTTGTTGGAATAAGGAGATTGTATCCTTGGCACGGCAACACAACGATGCCAACATTCTCAGTTTGCCTGCAAGATACATTTCATTGCCCCAGGCATTGGAAATGGTAAAAACTTTCTTGGAAACCAAATTTGAAGGAGGAAGACACGAAAGAAGGATTGAAAAAATAGCCTGTTCGTAATACATCACCGTCCCTAGAAGATGAATTGTTGTTATTATAACAAGTACAACTCCTTTTATTAATGGATACCATGAGGGTAGAAATAAAAAACTTCCAAGAACTGACAACCAGCCAGTTGTATGACATTCTTCAGCTAAGAAGTGAGGTTTTTGTAGTGGAACAAGACTGTGTATACCAAGACTTGGATGGGAAGGATCAAAAAGCCCTACATATCATAGGGTATAAGGAAAATGAGGTAGTAGCGTATACCCGAATTTTCAAAAGTGGGGATTATTTTAAAGAGGCCAGTATAGGCAGGGTAGTTGTAAAATCTTCAGAAAGGAAATTTGGTTTTGGTGTTGATATTATGAAAGCATCTATTGCCGCAGTTGAAGAATATTTTAAGGAAAGCACTATTCATCTCTCTGCACAGTGTTATTTAATTAAATTCTATAATTCACTGGGATTTAAGGAGGTAGGAGAAGAATATCTGGAAGATGGGATTCCCCATATAGGAATGACTAGACATAAATAAAGGAGGCTTTGGCCTCCTTTTATAATTTCACAAAGAAATATATTTTATACTTTCATCAAGTGATCGCCGTCCATATTGAGATCTTCCATTAGGGTATTGGTAAATTTATAATGCCCTTTGGTAGTGATGATCTTGAAACGATTACTTTTCATTCTGCTCAAGGTATCCAAGAACAACCATTTTGATTTAAGCAGGGAGTGTTTTTCTGATTTAAGGCTGATATCGAAAAAATATTTTCTACCATTTTTAATAGCCACTATATCCGGAGTAACCCTCATTCCGCTACTCTTTTTAAGATACGATTTAGGATGTTCGAATCCCTCCAAATCTGCTTTAATGGATTCAAAGCCTCTGGATTCTAAATGGCTTATAGATTTCTTTAAAAATTCTTGGTTTTCTAGCTTTTCTTCATGTATCATACCTCAAAAGATACTATAAAATTATTAAAATACCAATTTAAAGATTTGATTAACAGTATTTTAACGAATAAAGATGATTTACTAATCTCAAGCATTTAAGTCGAAAAAAATCTATTTTATAAACAATGAACGAAGATAGCACGGTATTCTAATTTTAGACAGCCATTTTACTTGGTATATATTTGTACTATCAAACTATAAAATCAGTGATCAATGACCGTATCTGCCTTTGTTGAAAAATTGAGAAATGATCCACAAGAAATATCGTTCAAGGAAACCATAGCCGTTATTGAGGACCATTATTTATTTGAGCCCGTAAGGTTTACCAATGGAAGGCTGGTAAACGAGGCTGGGCAGAATTCAGGATCTTGTAAATTGCTTTTTTTTGCTAAGCTCCATAATTTGAACAAAGCAGAAGCCCTAGTTTGTTTTGGAGACTATTATCGCCAAGATGTTTTAAAAAACCTCAATGGGGAAAATCATCAGAACATTAGGAATTTTATGCAAACGGGATGGGAGGGTATATCTTTTGATAATAATGCCCTCATCAAAAAATAACTGCGCTATAAGGGAAACACATCTTTAATATGGGCCACATTAAACCCATTTTCCAATACTTTTTTATAGGCACTGCTATTTTTGTCCAACAAGGGGTTGGTATGGTTTAAATGGATGAAATAGATCTTGGATTTTTCTTTGGGCGATAGGTCTTTAAAAAGGGCCATACTCTCTATTACAAATGGATGTGGTATCTGGGTTATATCCCTATTGTCCAATTCTTCCCCATCGTAGAAGGTAGCATCAATAAAGGCTAGATCTACTTTGGAAATAGACGCAATGATACTGTTGTCCCATTTGTGCCACTTGTCAATATCAGGTATAAATAGCACTTTTTTATGGGGGCCAAATATGGTAAACCCAACGGTTTCGGAATACTCGTCCCTGTGCGGTACTATAATTGGGGAAACGCTAAGATGGGGGGTAAGCCTAAGCTCTCCCGGCTCTGATAGCTCCTTCAGGGCAATATTATTATTGTTCACCAGCTGGCTCCAAGGCCCGTTCTCTTCTAAGAATGATTTCATTTTGGGCATGGTAAATACAGGAACAGCCTTTGAACTCATCGCTTCCTTTCCCAGATACATAAGACCAGTATAGTGTCCTATATGTGCATGGGTAAGGAATATCCCATCGGGCATTTCTTCTTTTATGGACGTGTCGTAGTTTTTTAGTGCTTTTAGTTGTTTGGAAATATCTGGTGTGGCCTCAAAGAGATATTTCTTTTTGTGATCAGAATCCACTACGCCCAAGGAGACTACCCTTCTTTCTTCACTGGGTTCTAAAAATAGATTTTCACAACAAGTTTTGGTACATCCAATATGAGGTGAGCCCGCGTCCTGGACAGTTCCCAAAATGATCAGGGAAACTTTGTTTTTAATAGGGGATCCATTAACAGGTTCCTGTTTTTTTTGGGGCTTGGATTGAGTGTTTTCCTTGCAGGCAACCAAGGTCACTACACTTATAAGACCCAGATATAATATCCTTTTAATAGTCAATTTTTATTTGGTATTTGGCCAATAGCCCCAGTGCCCCATCGGTGGAGAATTTGGCATTTTTTAATTTATTCTTATCCGGGTCCATTTGAATATGATTGGAAGTGGAAAAGTCTACCTTTTCCAAATTTGTTCTATCAAAAATGACATTTCTAAGGTTACATTGGTCAAAGGTAGCCCCCAATAAGTTCACCTCTGAAAAATCGGCCCCTTCCAGATTACAATGTACAAATTTCGTTTCAGGAATATTTTTCTGATAAAAGTTTGATAATTTCAAGTTGCACCCAAAAAAACTTACCTGAAATAAAAAGTCATCCATTTCATCAAAACGCAGCCCCATCAGTTTACAATCCTCAAATACCACATCCCTGAAAGAAGCATTTTTTAGATGCGCCATACTAAAATTACAATCGCTAAAAGTGCACTCTTCAAATATAATTTGGGATAGGTAGCAATTAGAAAAAACACAGTTGTTGAAGGAACAATTTTCATAGGACCCTTTTTGTAAAGGGGATTCAAGAAAATTGACGCCCTTAAAAGATTCCTCTTCAATATACTGGTCCATAGGTTAACTAATTTTTATTCGGTTAGTAAGAGTAAGCTACATGAGTTATTAGAGAATGGGTTCTTTTAATTTTTCTTTTAAATGTTCGGATAGACGAAGGGAAAGTGCTACCAGGGTTAGGGTTGGATTAGGGGCACCAGAGGTGGTATAACACCCTGAACCTGCCACATAAAGGTTTGCGATCCCGTGTACCTTGCAATTGGCGTCTACCACTCCTTGTTTGGGACTATTGGCCATTCTAGTGGTCCCCATATGATGCCATCCTCCGTTTACAGTGTCCGGAAAACTGTCGTCGTTTGGATCTTGAAGGAACTCTAATAGGCGTACTCTTCCCAAATTTGATATCCCCATTTGTTGCCCGATAAGCTCGTATATCTTCCGGATACTTCTTTTATCCAAGGCCGTAAGTTCCCAATGAAGGTGTGCCCTGGGGACACCAAGGGCATCTAGCTCCGAACCTAGGGTTATTCTGGAATTGGGATTGGGTGCCTGTTCTATACGGGTGTTGAGCTGATAAGCCTTGGAAATGGCACCCTTGTTGTCTTTTTTTGCTTTTTCAGCGGCCAAATCCCAATCCTTCATCATATTTTTCATGGCTTTTTTAGGATTCCCATTGGTCCATGTTTCCAATTTGGATTTTTGAAGCCTTCCAATAGTTAAGGGGACCAGAGACGCTGTGCCGTTCAAAATACGATGTTCTTTTTGCATTTGTTCGGAAATAGCCAATTCCGCACTGGCCTTGGTCTTCCCAAAGGTCCAGGAATAAAGGTCTGTAGGAAAAGGTTTGGACAGCCAAAGTTCTGCAGAAGGGACCTCCAAATGCTCCATAAAATAACGTCCCACAAGGTCATTGTCATTGCCCAAACCATTTTTGGAAATGGACTTGGAAGCCAAAAGGAGTCGCGCATTTTGTATGGCACCGCAGGCCATTATAAAATATTTTGCCTTCACGGTATGGGATTTGCCCGCAAGGGTTTTTATGGTCGCTTCCCCAATATGGTTGCCATTGGAATTGGCATTTATTTCTGTAACACTGGCATAGGTATAAAGTTGTATTTTTTTGGCATCTAGAAGGGTATCCTTATATATTTTTCCAAATCTGGCCTGGCTGTATTGCCACATTTTATTCCAAACCACATTTTTGTCCAAAGGAAAGGGATTTAAGTTCGGAAGAACACTGCGCCAATATTCAAAATCGTAATTGTAAGGGCCTAGTTGCAACGTTTCATGTGCCTTTTTATAAAAGGGATCAAGATCTTTTTTGGTAATGGGCCAACCACTATGGGGTACCCAGTTGCGTTCCATAAAGTCTATGTTGTCAAAAGGTGAGCACATTCCCGCCCAATGCCCTGTTGTGCCTCCAAAATAATGTAACCTACTTGATTTTAAAGGATAATATTTCTGGCCAGAAGTCTCTCCAGCATAGGAATTTTGGACTTCATCTTCATATGAAAATCCTCCACCCTCCAATAGGATCACCTTAAATGGAGAATTGATCCAATCCAGGGCTATACTAATACCAGCAGCACCTGCTCCTATGATGCAGATGTCACCTTCTATGGTCGTATTGGCGTCCAATTCACGAGCATCTATATGCATATTAGATGAGATTTGATTCTGAAATGGAGAAAAGGGCACACTGTACGGCTTCTGTTTCTGAAAGGATCCACCCATCTAAAACGACAGTATTTCCAGTTTCGTAATCCTTTTTAACCTCTTGTTCCAAAATAGATGCGAGATCGCTGGTATCTTTATTTATGTTTTCAGTAAGGAAACCTTGTAATTTCTCTTCCAGGCCATTGTCGGGAAACTGATTACAGTACATCTTGCCCATTTCTACAATATCAGAGGGCTCTAAAATAGTGGTCAGAATTCTAGGCTCGTAAAGTGGGTTTTTCTTTTTGTTGCTTTTTTTCCATACACAGTAAGACGGAACGGCCACAGTTGCAAGTCCGGCCAAGGAAAGCAAAAAGAAATTACGTCTTTTCATTTTGGTTGGTTTATTGTGGTGGAAAAGTTACTAATATCCCGATACCGAAAAACAAATTCTAAAAAAGAATTTCTAGGGGGTCCGAAATTAAATAAAAACAGTCCTAAAGATAAAAAATACCCTGGAAATTAAGTGTATCTTCAAGTATGTAGAAGTCGATAATTTGACTTTTAGCTAAAATTTGGAGGGTTAAAAGGTTAAAAGCATGTTATATTGTTTAACAAAATATAAAAATAGATAAACATTTTGTAAATTTACCAAGTACATGTTAATATCGACTTAAGAAAGTATGTACTCCAAAATTTAATACATAAATTGCTATGTTCGGATTATTCAAAAAAAAATCAGAAAAAGAAGTTCTTCAGGAAAAATATCAAAAACTAATGAAGGAGGCACATGCCCTTTCCACCACTAACCGAAAGCAAAGTGATGAAAAAGTATTTGAGGCCGAAGAAATTATGAAGCAATTGGAACAATTAGATTGATGTCAACACAACTATTAAATAATTCTTCTATGGATATAATGGATAGAGCTTTGGAGTTTGAACAACGCAAAACTTCATTCAAATCTACTAACGACCGTATTGTTGCCTCAAGAGAGGTGAAAGAACTTATTCTTGGTCTTAATGAGGTTTATAAGGAAAAAAATGACAGTAGAATCATGGATCTCATGAAACGACTTACCCTTATTAAACAAAAAATTGAAAAGCGGCTAAAAGGAAATTTGTCAGCATAAAAATTCGGTCATGCACCCCTTAAAATCTTTGGCCAAGAAATTGGTAATGAATACATCTCCAATGGATATCAATATACCAAAGGAGTCTCCCTCTGTGTATACGGTTAAATTAAACGCCCTTAATGGCAATCCCATTCATTTGGAAAATTTTAAGGGAAAAAAGGTGCTCCTTGTAAATGTGGCCTCCAAATGCGGGTATACCAAACAATATAGACCACTGCAAAAACTTCAGGATACATATAAAGATCAACTAGTGGTCATCGGGTGTCCCTGTAACCAATTTGGCTCGCAGGAGCCGGGAAACGCTGAGCAGATTCAAAAGTTTTGTGAACTGAATTATGGAGTGGATTTCTTAATGACGGAGAAGTTGGAGGTCAAAGGAAAGCAACAACACCAGCTATACCAATGGTTGACTAGAAAAGATAGGAACGGAAAGAAAAGTTCCACGGTTAAATGGAATTTTCAAAAATACCTGTTGGATGAAAGAGGTAGGCTATTGGAAACATTTGAATCATCCGTAGACCCTATGAGTTCAAAAATCATCGATTTTTTAAAGTAATTATCGGAAGTAGGTTTACAAAAATTATGGGCACTACTAAAAAACCAGATCAAATTGTTTTTAACAAGGAAGACCAGCGCTATGATGCTGCTTTAAAACCTTATGCCACAGGAGTGGGGGCCCCTAAGATTACCGCCACGGACACTGTAGCTTGGAAAAATAAGAACATTCACAAGGTCAACCATCAAATCAACACCAAATATGTTGAGCTAAAGGCGGCATATGATGAGATGATGGAGCAGTTTGAGTATAATAATTTAATTTATGGGGCCCGGTTTAATTTTGAGCCCGTAGTGGGTGAAACATATCATTTATATAGGGATAAGAAGGAAGAACCTTTTTTATCCGTAATTGCTCCTCACGAATGTAATTTTGATTATGTGGGCAGTTTTAGGCTGAATGCAGAGCAAATGTGGGAGAAAATCAACTTGGTTCAAGAAAATAAAAAAACAAGATGAGAACAACGTTTAACGAAAGGGAATTAGATAGGATCATAGAAATGGCATGGGAAGACCGCACGCCCTTTGAGGCTATCGAATTTCAATTTGAAATTCCAGAAAAGGAAGTCATAAAATTGATGCGTACCAATCTTAAGGAAGGAAGTTTTAAGCGCTGGCGGAAGAGGGTCAATAGCGGGGTGAGCCAGAAGCATCTCAAGAAGCGTAATCCTGAGATTAGCAGGTTCAAGTGTTCCCGTCAAAAGGCGATCTCGGGGAACAAAATCAGCAAAAGATAATGACCTTAATAAATAAAACCCAGAATTAACCGGGTTTCATCATTGGTGCTTATCTAATAGTTATTATACTCCTAAATTCCAGGATCTATTGTCGTTCCATGGCAATTACTTTTGGGCCAAGTCCACTTAGATCTTCCCGAAACATCCATAGTTCAGATTGCATGCCAGTAGTGGTTTCGGCCATTACATTTAAAAAGGACTCCCAGCTTCCCTCTCCATGTACAGCAGCAAAATCTTTTGGAAAGGTGTCTTCCCTTCCCAAAAAGCTCATTTTATCAAAAAAATCAACAAAGGCAAAATCCCTGCCGTCCTTACTACTTGGCATTTCGTTGGTATACATACCATAAGGTTCGGTGGGATATTTTGCTTTCATCACTGCGGCTACTTTATCGAGCTGTTCTAAAAACTGTTGCTCTTTAAAAGACATCATATCCAACATCATTACTCTTAAATATTTCAAATTGAAATCTTTTGGAAAGTTGGAGAGGTCCGGATGGAATCTCCAATACGTTTGATCACCTTCTGCCATGGTATAGGGCAAAATGTTGGTATTCCAATCCTCGTCATGACCTTCCTTGGCCGGTCTTGTGTCCATAGCACTCCAGGTCAATGGCCCCATTACCCACATGTATTTACCCACATTGGTGCCATTGGAAATCCAATAGACTCTTGCCCCATAAGCACCCTCTGCATGGTACTTTTTGTTATGGGCAGCCACCCCTTTTTCAAATTCTTTGACTTTTGTCGGGTTTGCGGTAATCATCCCATTTTCAATAACGGGATATTCCATGGTGCTCTGTGATACTACCAATAACGGTATTAGTAACATCGTAAAAATTAGTTTTCTCATTTGTTTCTATATTTAATGGTTATTTATATGCAATAGCAGCGCTTGTAGGACCGTTTAAGGGTATTACCTCGGTTTTTTGAAAGCCGGCATCCTTGGCCCATCTTTTAAATTTGGTTGCAGTAAAATCATATCCCTCATAAGTTTCAATGAGCATGTTCAAAGACATTAAAAGTCCAAATACATTTTCTTTCCTCTCATCGTCGATTAGGTTCTCCAATACCACCAATGCCCCTCCTTTGGGCAGGGCTTGGTACGCTTTGGAAATCAATAGTTTTTTATCCCTAGTTCCCCAGTCATGAAGAATGTTTCCCATGGTGATCACATCAACACTTGGAAAATCTTCATTAAAAAAGTTGCCGGAAACTATCTTTATTCTTGGGGAATAGTCCATCTCCTCTAATTTCTCTTGTGCAATTTCCGATACCTTGGGCAAGTCAAAAGAAATACATTCCATATGGGGGTGGTGGGTAGAAACCTGCATAGATAATTCGCATCCTGCCCCCCCAATATCACAAAGTGTTTTATAATTTGAAAAATCAAAAGTTTTGGCAAAAGAGATAAAATTTCCCATCTGAAACCCCCCCATTGCACTTATAAACTGTCGCAGTCTTTTTTCATTGGAATACAAGACCTCAAAAAATGGCATATTTCCATTTTTTACCTCATTTTGGGGCAGTCCCGTTTTTAAGGCATCCTCCAGATTATTCCAAAAAGGATAAAGTCTGTTGTTCCCCATTTCCAACATGCCCCCTATATACGTGGCTTTGCTCTTGTCAAGATATAGGTCGGTCTCCGCGGTATTACTGTATACTGCAGTCTGCTCCAATCCTTTTCTATGTAAGAACCCAAGGGCCACCAAGGCATCCAAAAAGTCATAAAGGCTTCTTCCGTTCAATTCCAATTGTTCCTTTATTTCCTTTGCGGTTAGCGCCCCCTTGGCCAAATGTGTAAACAGCCCAAGATTAACTGCTGTCAAAAGCGTTTTTGATGCCCAAAACCCCATTCCGGTTTCTATGATTCTAGAGGGGCTTATTGTAGTCTTTGTGCTGGTTTCCATAGCTTTGTTTTTAAGGGTTAATGCTGGGGATACTCTTTCGCAACATCAATGGGGGTCTGTCACGGCTGTGATACTCATGTTTGCAAATACGTTAAAAAACCTAACGAACTTTCTGATTTTTTCCCCCCGAATACAAATCAAAATAGAATCTCCGTTAGGTTTATTTTAATTCTTTATTGGGGTGTCGGCATTGTATAACCCAATTGTCTATATACTTCTAAATTATCCGAGAATGCATTTTCTTGGACAACTTTACCTTCTGGGTTAAAAGTCCAGACGCTTAACCCATGTGCTTTTATTTTTTTATTCGTTCCGGGATTGTCCATAAATTCTCCTGTATTGGTTCCGGTTACGGTCCAATTTATATAGGCCGTATTTCCCATAATGACGGTGTTGTCTGCTACGACTTTAAAATCTGGGAAAGCATTATGGTAGAGATCCATAAAAGCTCCGTATTCCTCGGGATTATTCGCTACGCGAAGTCCGTTCCCATTCCTTATGAAATCTTTGACCGAAATGGATCCAAAAAGTGCTTTGTCATTTTTATTCCAAGCTTCAACCACTTTTTGAATGGAGGATAACACTGTTTTTTCATCGGCGGTCATATTGTTCAGCGCATTCATTTCCATGGTAAGGGTGGTCAGGTCGTACATTCCAAACTCTTCTTGTATTTTTCCATCTTCTATATTGATGCTCAAATGTACCGGGATTGTAATCTCTTTTCCGTTGGCTGCTATAACTCCCCTCCATTTGCCCCAAAAATTAACCCATGTCTTGCCTTCATCCGTGAGCACTTTTTCATAGTAAATTGGGTCATCATCAAATTGATAGGACGAGAGATTAGAGAGGTTTGCTTTAAGATTTTCCATGGTTTCTTTTGGGGAGGTAGAAATTTCTTCCCAAGTATTATGGTGTATCTTTGCGGTATCTGCATAATGGGTGATCCAATTATCCCAGTCCCCAGCTTCATATTTTTGAATTAGTTCCTTGACCAGGTCTATTTCGGATCCTGTGGTCGAATATCGTTCGGGCCCTTTACTCTGGCATGTGATAAAAAGGATGGCTATGATCCCAATAGTGATTATTTTTTTCATGATATTTTATTTTTTTGCATCTGTTAATTTAGTTTGAAGGGGAATAGGCCATATCAGGTCTCATTTCTCCGACATGTTCCTCATATCGCAATAGGTTTTTATAGAGCTCTCCCATTATTTTTTCTCCCTCTTGCCCCAAAAGGTCTTGGTTTTCCTTTGCACTAATGGCATAATCCACCGCATCTTTGGCTGCAACAGCGACCATATAAAACTCTCCTTTGGTTCCAAAACCGCTCTTATATACCCTGTAGTCCACCTTGGAATTTTTACTGGCCCAGAGTGCCTTTATCGCTTTCATTTTTTCTTTGACCAAATCGCGATTTTCGGGTGTTATGTATAAATAATGGAATTTTCGATAATTTTTTCCTTCTGGAGTTTGGGTCATGCCACTTGGCATATAGGACAGATCAGAGTCTAAGTGAATAACATAGTCATGCTCAATATCATAACACTTATCCATCCTCTTAAAGAGGTCCGACATCGCATCGCCCCCCATTTTTTCCGCAAGGGTACTGAAGACCTTTTTATCCAAGTCGGCCATGTTGGAGATGCCGCCTACATAAAGATAGCGGGATCCAGATATAGTTGAAACTATAAAATTAGCTTCTGTGATATTATACTTTTTCATATTGGAAACTAGTTCTTTGCATACGGTCTCATATTCCATGACCATAGATGGTTTTACCACATCTTCGTGTACCCAAAAAGACTTCATACTGCTTTCTTGTGCAATACCTGCCAAGGGCAACAATAGAATTAGTACGGTAGTTAAAATGGTTTTCTTTAGTGTTTTCATAATTATTTAGGTTGATTAATAGTTGTTTTTTGCTCA